>NZ_BAAAZJ010000009.1:0-209829 GCF_039536845.1 Chryseobacterium ginsenosidimutans | reverse complement strand
CACTTTTAATGTATGGGTCCTGGGTTCGAATCCCAGCCGGGTCACAAGTTTACTGAAAAGTAAATTTTTTTCATATTAATATTTTGTGATTTGGTGTTTCGAAGGCTTTCTCAAGAAGCCTTCGATTTTTTTATTATATATGATCGTGATTTTTGCTTAATTAAATGTCAAAAAAAAATCTTTGTACATTAAATAAAAAGTGCTGCTTAATAATAAGCAACACTCGTTTTATCTTAACAAAATAATTTAAATATATTTTTAAATTAATCCAAATGCATATTATCGATTAATCTTACCCCGTCTACGATAACTACAATAAATGCCCTGAAATTTCTGTCTTTATAGAAGAAATCGGTTTCTTTTAATGTATTTTCATCTGCAATCAAGAAATATTCTAACTGCATTCCTCTTTGATTATCAAAAATATCCTGTACTCTTTGTTTGATTTCTGAAATTGTCAGCACTCTGAACCATTCGTTTACTTTCTTTAAAGTTTCGTAAATAACCTTTGAATCTTCTTTTCGGTCTTCGTGTAATCTTTGATTTCTTGAACTTAGTGCTAGTCCGTTTTCAGCTCTGTAGATAGGAACCCCTTTTATTTTAACCGGAAGTTTCTTGTTTTCAACCATCTTTTTAATAATGGCAAGCTGTTGGAAATCTTTTTCGCCAAAATAAGCGTTATCTGGTTTTACCTGATTGAAAAGTTCTTCAACAACAGTTCCGACACCATCGAAATGTCCTGGTCTTGATTTTCCTTCCATCTCATTTTCCAGTCCGTCAAAGTTATAGCTTTGGCTTTCAGTTTTTTCGGGATAAATATCAGTAACTTCAGGAATATAAACAGCATCTACTAATCCTGAATTTTTAAGGATCAAAACGTCCCGGTTTATATCTCTCGGATATTTCTCAAGATCTTCAGGATTATTAAATTGAGTAGGATTAACAAAAATTGACGATACTACCAGATCATTTTCTTCTCTTGCTATCTTATACAGTGATAAATGACCATTATGAAGAGCGCCCATCGTAGGTGCAAAACCTATTTTTTTACCCATTTCTTTCTGTCTTTCAATGAAATCCTGAAGAACTTTTTTACTTTTTAAAACTTCCATAGTTTATTTTAATAGTATTTCAAAAATACTAAAAATATCATATAATTAGGTGTGGTTTTGACAATTTGAAAAAGGGAATTATCGTAAAAAAATGTTAATTAAATTAATGTTGGATGTTTTTTTGTAATTTTGCACATTAAAGCATTTTTACAAAAATTAGATAGAAGTTTATGCCGAATCAAAAAATACTGTACATTACTACAGAGATGTATCCATATCAGGAAGATACCAATATGGCTGCAGTGGTAAACAAAATGGCACTTAAGATGCACAATGAAGGCAATGATGTAAGAGTTTTTATGCCAAGATTTGGACAAATTAGTGAGAGAAAATTCCAGCTTCATGAGGTGATCCGCCTTTCAGGAATGAATATTATTATTAATGATCTAGATCAACCTCTTATTATTAAAGTAGCATCTCTTCCTGGAGAAAGACTTCAGGTTTACTTTATTGACAACGAAGAATACTTCAAAAGAAAACAATATTATTTTGATGACGAAGGGAAAGCCTTCGATGATAACGACGAAAGAGCAATCTTTTTTGCAAGAGGGGTAATCGAAACAATCAAGAAACTAAACTGGGTTCCTGATGTAATTCATCTGAATGGGTGGATGGCTTCTTTTGTTCCTATTTATTTGAAAACGTATTACGAATCTGATACTTATTTCAAAGACGCTAAAATTGTTCTTTCTCTATATAATGAAAAAGATGCTCCTTTGGCGAAGAATATTGACGAAAAACTTAAGTTTGATAATATTTCAGGATTAAAAGCGTTAGATAATCCAACTGTTAAAACTTTTGTAATTGAAAGCATGAACTATGTAGATTCCGTAGTAAAAGGAGATGAGTTCTTAGATGAAGACCTGGATAAAGCTTTCAATGAAACTTCTACTCAGAAATCGGAATATCTTGACGTAGATTCTATAAATCAACTTTATTAAAAAAACACGTTTTTAATGATTCATACTATTAAAAAAGCGATCACCGTTTTATCTTTGGTGGTTTTTGGAAGTGCATTACTTTATAATTGTGAACCGGATGCAGATACGTTAGGTGAGCAGTTATTTTTAGACGGAGCAGCACAAGGAAATGAACAATCTTTTGAAGTTACTGCTTTTAATATTAATAATAACGATAGTATTCGAAGTGATGCAGGTAAATTAACTTATGGTGTACTTGGTGCTTTTGATGAAGGGCAGTTCGGGATGCAGAAGGCATCTTATCTTACACAATTAAGATTGTCAACATATGATCCTGATTTTGGTACCAATGCAATTGTAGACTCTGTTGTTTTGGTTATGAAGCCAACTTATGCTTCTGATTCAGTTACTACCAATACTGTCGATGACAATTTTACTTATACTACAGCAGCCGATGGAAGTGTGAACGCTAAGAAAGTAGTGAATACTTATCCGGTTTTAAAATTTGGTAAAGCAAAAAGAACGTTTCATATAACAGTTAATGAAGTTACTGATTTCTTAAAAGGACCTTCAGACAGCGTTAAGTCTAATCAAAATTTTGCATACGATGCTACTGTTTTAGGTTCGAAAGAATTTAAAGGTAACATTAGTTCTGTGGCAATTACAAAGGATGATGGTGGAGCTGCTTTATTCACAACTACTACTCCGGGAATTAGAATTCCGTTGGATAAAACCTTTTTCCAGAATAAAATTATAGCAAAGAAAGATCAACCTGAGCTTCAGGATGCTTCTAACTTTATCAGACATTTTAAAGGACTTAGAATTTCTGTTGATGAAAGTGATGGATATTTGTTCCAGTTCTCTCCAAATGATATGGAACTTATCATGTATTATAAATATGATAAGACAGATGTTACACCGGCAACAAGACCTCAGACCACTTATACATTTGCTTTAGGTTCTGCAAATGCACATATTGGTCAATATCAATATGGCAGAGCGGGGTCTGCATTAGGAACTACTACAATTGGTGACAGAACAAATGGAGATAAGAAATTATTTACACAGGGAATGGGAGGTCCTTCTATTGGAATTAAAATACCTGCAGAGGAAATAGATAAGCTTAAGAAATTATATAATGATAATAAAGCAGCAATCATTAGTGCTAAAATTAGAATATATACAGACCCTTCATGGAATAATGCCAATTATGCTAAACCTACGGCATTGACTTTCTTACAGAAATATAAAGATCCGGCTAAAATTAATCCTAATAATGGTCTGCCTTCAACAATAACGAATTTTACAGATGATGTATTGAACTTAGCTGGAGCAAATGGGTATACTATTTATAAATCTTATGATTTGGACAAGAATCCGGCGCACTATGATTTTGTTGTTACAAAATCTGTAAAAGATCTTGTAGAAAAAACAGATTATAATTCTACTAAGAGATCTTCTATATATTTCAGAATTGATATGGGTTCTTTCCAAACTAATACTGACGGGACTGGATTAGCTGGATATAAATTTATATCTACTCCTTATAACACGAGTAGAGCTGTATTTGTAGGAACAGAGGCAGGTAACGTAAACAGAGTACAGCTTAAAGTAATTTACGGTACAAAATAAAAAACTTAAAAACACTTGATATAATTATGTGCGGAATTGTAGGATATACAGGTTTTCAGGACGCTTACGATATAGTAATTAATGGTCTTAGAAGACTGGAATACAGAGGATACGATAGTGCCGGAATTGTTTTAGAAAATACTAACAATAAATTAGAAGTCGAAAAAACCAAAGGTAAAGTAGACGATCTTGTTAATATCTCTGGAAAATTAAAAGGAATTGCTAAAATTGGTATGGGACACACGCGTTGGGCAACTCACGGTGTTCCTAGTGATAGAAATTCTCACCCGCATTTGTCTAATAATAATAAGATAGCAATTATTCATAATGGTATTATTGAGAATTATGATACTATTAAAAAAATGCTTTCTGAAAAAGGATTTACTTTTAAATCTGAGACAGATACTGAAGTGCTGGTAAATCTTATCCAATATTTTATGGATCTGAATACCGAAATGGATTTTCCGACAGCTGTAAGATATGCTCTTAATGAAGTTTATGGCGCTTATGCTATTACTGTAATGCATGAGGATTATCCTGGAGTATTAGTAGTGGCAAGATTAGGCTCGCCTTTGGCAATTGGTATTGGCGATAAAGAATACTTCATCGCGTCTGACGCTTCTCCTTTTGTAGAATTTACAAAAGAGGCAATTTATTTGGAAGAAGGTCATATGGCTACTATTTCATTGGAAAATGGAGTAGACATCAGAACAATTAATGATAATTCAAAAATTGAACCTGAAATTCAGGAGCTTAAGTTGAGTTTGGAGCAAATTGAAAAAGGAGGCTACGAACACTTTATGCTTAAAGAAATTTTTGAACAGCCAAAATCTGTTCATGATACAATGAGAGGAAGACTTATTGTTGACGAAGGTGTTATTAAAATGGCTGGAATTTGGGATCATATTGAAAAATTCAAAAATGCCAACAGAATCATCATTATTGCTTGTGGAACTTCTTGGCATGCAGGTCTAATCGGGGAGTATCTTATTGAAGAATATGCTAGAATCCCTGTTGAAGTAGAATATGCTTCAGAATTTAGATATAGAAATCCAATTATTACAGATAAAGATGTAGTAATTGCAATTTCTCAGTCAGGAGAAACAGCTGATACAATGGCGGCTTTGAAACTTGCAAAAGAAAGAGGCGCATTTATATATGGTATATGTAATGTGGTGGATTCTTCTATCGCAAGAATTACAGATGCAGGTTCATATACTCATGCAGGTCCTGAAATCGGGGTTGCTTCTACAAAAGCTTTCACTGCTCAGCTTACTATTCTTACCTTAATTGCCTTTAAATTAGGTAAACATAATGGTAACCTTGGAAATGCTGAATTTATGAGCTTAATTTCCGAATTGGATGCGATTCCTAAAAGAATTGAAGAAGTTTTAAGTTCTACCCATGAATTAGTACAAAATATCGCAAAAGATTTTGTGACTACTACAAATTTCCTATATTTAGGGAGAGGATATAATTATCCTGCAGCACTGGAAGGTGCGTTGAAATTGAAAGAAATCTCTTATATTCATGCTGAAGGATATCCGGCTGCAGAAATGAAGCACGGACCAATTGCATTAATTGACGAAAACATGCCGATTGTTATCATTGCTCCAAGAAAAGGACACTATGATAAAATTGTCAGTAATGTTCAGGAAATTAAAGCAAGAAAAGGGAAAATTATTGCTGTTGTAAATAAAGGAGATACACAAGTAAGTGAGATGGCAGATTATGTTATCGAAATTCCTGAGACATCAGAATGTTTCTCGCCGATCGTAGCATCAGTGCCTTTACAGCTATTAGCTTACTATATTGCTGTATATAGAGGTGCGAATGTAGATCAGCCGAGAAACCTGGCGAAATCTGTAACTGTGGAATAAAAATTACTTGGAAATAAAATAAATTTAGATTTCTTTCGTTATTTCAAAAAAAATCTTAAAAGTTTCTTAAAAAAATTATATATTTACGGCTTAATTATAAAAATTAACATGAAAAGGATATTTCTTTTATTATTGTCTGCGTCAGTAGCGTCGGTATCTTGTTCAGGTGGTGGTACTTCTTCTGTGGGGAAACCAGGAACAAAAGGAGAGTTGATACCAAGAGAAAAAACAAAATCATTTGTTGCGGAAAGACCATACGGAATGGTTGCAATTCCTGCAGGATCTTTTGTGGCTGGTCTTACAGATCAGGACTTCACAAATAGTCCTGAAAAAGCACAAGCAAAAACTGTTACTGTTTCTTCTTTCTTCATTGATGAAGCTGAAACTACTAATGCAGAATACAGGGTATTTATCAATTATGTAAGAGATTCTATTGCTAGAACTTTGCTTGCTGAAGCTGCCGGAGAAGGTGGTGAAGGTAAAGGAAAGGGTACGGGAATCGGTGATTATGCATATCTTGCTCAAAAAGAAGAAAATTTAACACCATATCAAGAATACCTTGAAGGACAAGGAGGCGGAGATGAAGCTAGCTTCGATCCGACTAAAAAAATTGACTGGAAAGTTCCATTGCATTGGAATACATCTAAATATCCTGACGTAGAATACGCAGAGGTTTTAGAATCAATGTATTTGCCTGCTTCTTCAAGAATTGGTAATGAAAGAATCCTAGATGTTAGTAAACTTAAGTACACATACAGATGGGGAGATATGGATGCTGCTTTAGCTGAAAAAGAAAGAGGTATAAACTATCTTAGAAGCGAAAGTATTGCAATTTATCCTGATACAACTGTTTGGGTAAAAGATTTCCACTTTGCTTACAACGAACCATTGTTTGAACAATATTTCTGGCATAAAGCATACAAAGATTATCCTGTTGTTGGGGTAACTTGGGATCAGGCAAGAGCTTACTGTAACTTCAGATCTAAATTAAAATCTGATTACAACGAAAGTTTAAAAAGAAAAAAACAAAGACCATTGCAGTTCAGACTTCCTACAGAAGTTGAATGGGAATATGCTGCAAGAGGTGGAATGCAAAACGCTACTTATCCTTGGGGAGGTCCTTATTTAATGGATGACAGAGGTTGCTACCTTGCAAACTTCAAACCTAAGAGAGGTAATTATATGGAAGACGATAAGAAAGGTACTTATACATATACAGCTCCAGTAAAGAAATTTAAGAAAAATGGATTTGGGTTATTTGATATGGCTGGAAACGTTTCTGAATGGACAGTATCTGATTATAACAACTCTTCTTACCAATTCTCATCTACTTTGAACCCTACAACAAAAGGTCAAGTAGATACAAGAAAATCTGTAAGAGGTGGTTCTTGGAAGGATGTAGGATATATGTTGATGACTGGTGCAAGAGATTGGGAAAGAAAAGATTCAGCTAGAAGTTATATCGGATTTAGAACCGTACAGGATATTCCTGAAGCTGCTGTTAAGCCAAGAAAAGTTAACAGATAATTATAAAACCATTATTTTCAATAACAATTTTATTTAACATTAAAAAAAACTAACTTATATGTTTAAGACTAAAGATGCTTGGATGAATTTCTTCTATTCATTCGGTGCTGCAATTGTAATTCTTGGAGCTTGGCTTAAAATTACTCACATTACTTTGGGACCAGTTAACGGTAACATTGCTCTTACAGTGGGACTTATCACGGAAGCTATCATCTTCATTATCTTCGCTTTCGACCCGCCAAAATCTGAAGAGTCTTACGCTTGGGAAAATGTTTATCCTGAATTATTAGATAAGCACGCAAACCCAAACCCATTACACTCAAATGTATCTAAAAGCAATGCTGCTCAGTTTGCAGAATTAGAAAACTCTCTTTCTACTAAACTTGACAAAATGCTTCAAGATGCCAAACTTGATGTTCAATTATTCGAAAGATTAAGAACAGGGATTGATAAATTCTCTAGTTCAGTTGATCAAATCAATCAAACTGTTGACGTATCAGCTTCTACTCATAAATATAACGAGCAATTAAATAAAGCTGCTCAACATATGGAAAGCATGAATGCATTATATAATATGCAGTTGGAAAACGGTAAAAAACAATCAGAGTTTGCTAATAAATATGTTGCAGATATGCAGAAATCTGCTGAGCACTCAGAAAAATTCAATCAGGAGTTACAAGGTTTAACTTCAAACTTAAACAATTTAAACAGAGTTTACGGAGGTATGTTGACTGCTATGAAGTCTTAATTTCCAAACCATTTCTAAATTTAACTACTTAATCAAAAAACAAAGAAAAGAGAATGGCAGCAGGAAAACAGACACCTCGTCAGAAGATGATCAACCTGATGTATTTGGTGTTCATCGCGATGATGGCCCTAAATATTGATGCAGAAATCATCAGATCATATTATGACTCTACTAAAGCGCTTAATGAGACAAGAACTCTAACGGAAAAGAAAAACGAAAAGATTTTTGAGAAAACTCTTGAGGCAAAAGCTCAACAAGTACCTGATACTTATGCGCAGCCTTGGGCTCAATATCAGATTCTTAGAGATAAAATCAATGCTTTAGTAAAATCTGCACAGGAAATTAAGGATCATCTTAAGAAGAAATCAGAATTTCATGATAAGGATGCTCAAGGAAAAGATATTGATGTAAGCGAAAATTTTGCAGCGCTTAATAACAATGAAGCGACTACAGAATATTTCTTTAGAGAAGGGGATGAAAATGCACCTTCAAAAGGAGCTTTAGATCTAAAAGCAAAAATTGATGATGTAAGAAATTACATTAATACAACTTTTGGTAATAATCCTCAGTTGAAAGACTTAGTGGAAAGAGCTAATAAATCTCTTGTTGCTGAATATCCTAAAGGGAAATCTCCAAATGAGAAAACTTGGTTCCAAAATAAGTTCTATCATCAGCCGTTAATTGCAGCAATTTCTAACTTAGAAATTATTCAGAATGATGCAAGAAACGTACAATCTGATGCATTGGCTTTAATGCTGCAGGAAAAAGTAGATGCCAGCATTAAGTTTACAAGTTATGAAGCTATTGTTTCTGCGCCTGTAGATGTAGTTTCTGGTAAACCTGCTGAAGCTGTAATTATGTTAGGTAACTATTCTAATAGTAACAAAATCAATATTTCTGGTGTAAACAGACAAGAGAACGGAAAAGGTTATGCATCACTTAATACTAGTGGAATTGGTGAGCGTACCTTAAGTGGTAATATTACATTAACTGATGCGACTGGTAAGGCACAAAGCTTCCCATTCACACACACATATAATGTTATCGCAGGTCCGCAAGAAGTTAAACTTCAAAAAGGTTTATTACTTTCTGCTGATAAGATGAATGTAATGTATAGAAATCTTGATAACCCTGTTACAGGTTCAATCTTAGGTGCTGATAATGCTAAATTATCATTATCTGCTCCGGGAGCAACTGTTAAGAGTACAGGACCTGGTAAGTGGGATGTAAGACCTGGTGCAGGAAGTGTATTGAAAATTACATTATCTGGTACAGATCCTTATGGTAAATCTTTATCTCAAGTATTTGAGTACAGAATTAAGAATGTACCACCTCCACAAGGACAGATCAGAGGTAAGAATATCTTAAACTTGCCAGCAACATCTGTTGAGAACCAAGCACTTCAGGCAGTTATTCCTGATTTTGACTTCCCGGTATCGTTTAACGTGACATCGTTCATGGTAAGAGTACCTGGTAGAGCATCAATGCAGGTTCAGGGTAATTCATTACAAGGTGCAGCAGGAATGTTCAGAAACTTGAGAGCAGGAGATGGTGTTTATATATTTGATATTAAAGCAACAGCTACTGGATTAGGAAATACAATTGTTCCGAATATTTCACCTGTATTAATTAATGTTCAATAATAAAGAATTATGAAAAAATATATTAGCAGTTTTTTAGTATTAGTTTCGGGATTCATGTTTTCCCAAACTATCCTGAATGCTTCTTCCCCTGAAGAATTCAGAAAAATGAGAGCTGAGAACAAAATGAAAGTTGGAGATACTATTATCGACAAAAAAGTTAAGCCTTTGGAATACGGATTTGTTGATGATAAGGATATCCTTAAAAGCATGTTTGTTTGGGAAGTTATCGATATGAATGATAAGATCAATCAGCCATTCTATTATAACAATCCTGATGGATTATTAGCGACAGAAACGAAATCTCTTTACAAACTATTATTGGACGGAGCGTTCAACGGAGATATTAAAGAAGTTTATGACGATGAAAATTTCGTTCAAAGACTTACTCCTGAACAGATCAAAACAAGATTAGTTGATGTAAGAGTTGATGACGAAGCAATCAATATTTTGAACAGTGGTCGTCAATTGACTGAACAGGAGAAAAAAGAGCTTACTGACGTTTATGAAACTACAACTGAGAAAGTTAAAGTTTTAAAAATCTTCGGTATGTGGTTTATCGATAAAAGAGATGGACAATTGAAGTACAGACCATTAGGAATTGCTGCAATGGGTCCGGATCCAAAATTGATTGGTAGAACAACTCCGGATGGTCAGCCTTTACCTGGAGCTAATGATTTGATTGATCTTTTCTGGGTGTATTATCCAAACGCAAGAGATATTTTAGCGAATAACTACGTTTATAACAAGAAAAATACATCTGCAGATTTATCTTTTGATGATTTGATCAACGCTAGAAGATTTTCTTCTGTAATCTTTAAATCTTCAACAGGTTTAGGAGATGGTGTTATCAAAGACTATATTCCAAGAGATTCTGAAGATCAGATTGAAGAAAGCGACAGAATTAAAGCGCAGATCCTTCAAATGGAAAATGATATGTGGAATTACTAAGATTTCACTTGATAATTATAGAAAACCTGAGTATTTTTACTCAGGTTTTTTTATTATGGAAAATGTAGATTATATAATTGTTGGAGATGGATATGCAGGACTTTTTTTTGCTCATCAATTAATCAGAAATAACAAATCTTTCGTGATATTTTCGGAAGGAAGGAAGAGTGCTTCTCAGGTCTCTGCAGGAATTATTAATCCTGTTGTACTTAAAAAGTTTACAACCTTCTGGAAAGCTCAGGAACAGATTGATTTCTTGAAAAGTTCGTTAAAAGAAATTGAAGAATATACAGGAGAAAATTATTTAATCGAATCTCGTATTCACAGGATTTTCCATGATAAAAATGAACAGAAACTTTGGCTTAAAAAATCCGAAAACGATGAGCTTGTTAATTTTTTAGATAAAAATTTTGATCATTTAGAGGTGGTAAAAAACGATTTTCAGTCGGGAAAGGTGAATCAGTCTGCCAGACTTAATGTAAATGGATTTTTCACGGGTTTATTTAGTTTTTTAGAAAATAAAGGTCATCTTGTTAAAAAGAGGTTCGATTATTCCAAGTTGAATACTGCCGATTCCATTTACAAAGATTTCAAATTTAAAAATATCTTATTTTGTGAAGGAATAGCTGTACAGGAAAATCCGTATTTTTCAAATATTCCTATAAATCCAAATAAAGGTCATAACATTCGGGTAAAACTTTCCCAACCTATCCCGGAAAATATGACAATCAAAAAGAAACATTTCCTATTCCCTGTTAATAATGAACTGTATTTTTATGGCGGAACTTATGATAGAGAACAATTACATCATCATATTGACGATTCTGCTGTAGAACAATTAACAAATGGATTGTCGGAATTTTATCCTTATGATTTTGAAATTAGTGAAGTAAATTTCGGATTCAGACCAACTGTTAAAGACAGAAGACCAATTATCGGCAGACATTCTGACCATGAAAATTTATATGTTTTCAATGGTCTTGGAGCAAGAGGAATTTTAAATGGATGCTATTTCTCTAAGAGTTTATATGATTTTATCGAAGAAAATGTTCCTTTGCATGAAGAAGTTTCTTTGGAAAGATTTAAATAGAATTATTGATTGAAAAAATCTTATCTTCATAAAGAATAAACAATCTCTATGAATGAAAATCTTTTGGGAATTATAGCCGGAGTTCTTACTTCAGTATCTATGATCCCACAATTGGTAAAAGTTTTAAAAGAAAAAAATGCCGATGAGCTTTCGTGGATAATGCTTTTAATTCTTATCTCCGGACTTTCTTTGTGGGTTTGGTATGGCTTTGTAAAAGATGAGCTTCCGATTATTCTTTCAAATTCTTTTGCGGTACTTGTCAATAGTATTTTGCTTATTTGTTATATAATTTATAAAAAGAAATAGCCTTATCCCATAAAAAAAATGAACACTCCTGCAATACAAAAGTGTTCCCATTTATGATGATGTGTTTATTTTATTTTTGTAGAACAAATTTTGCCAAAGGAGCCATTCTCGCTTTGTTGAGTGTCAAAACATTACCGTTTACAGAATAATTGTCAGCAGTAAGAAGCGCCTGTGTAAAAGCATGTTCTGTTTCCAGATCTTCACAGGCAATCATGGTAGACATCCCCTGATTAAATTTAATACGCATTGCTTCTTGTTTTATTTCAAAAGTTCCGCCAACGCCGTTGCATCCTCCGTGTCCTTCATATCTCATATCAGACATATTAAGCTTAAAATATGGGTTGGAAGTTGGATTTTTCAGTTTTATCGGCTGCCCGTTTATTTCTGTTAATTTCCAGGTTTTTCCGGTGATATCGGTAGGTTTTCCCGATGAATTAGAAGCTGTCTGTTTACTCATACACGATGCCGTTAAAATAATCAGCAACAATGAACAAAAGTATATCCGTGATTTTTTCATAGTTTTCTATTAAAGTTTATAATTTGTAATAATTTGAAAGTTGGCTAATAAGAAGCCATTTTTGTATTTGAGGAAGAGGATTTATTTTTTTTATGATGAAATAATACCATATTATAGTCTTTTTTAAGAAAATTGATCTCTCCTCTGATATCCGAATATTGATAATCAGCGTCACCAGCTGTATATTCCGGTAAATCTTCATTTTTTTTCAATTCATAAGACTTCCCGTCCAGATATACAATTACCGTATTTTGAGTTTCATTAATAGCCACTTTCAGCTGATCTCCATATTCATCGGTATAAACTTCTTTTGTAATTTTATCAGTATTTTGAATTTCAGGGACATTTTTCAAGTCGATTTCTTCTTCTTTTACCTGATGTTTACAT
The DNA here is from genome assembly GCF_039536845.1 of Chryseobacterium ginsenosidimutans. Lineage (GTDB taxonomy): Bacteria > Bacteroidota > Bacteroidia > Flavobacteriales > Weeksellaceae > Chryseobacterium > Chryseobacterium ginsenosidimutans_B. The sequence continues at coordinate 197,119 of NZ_BAAAZJ010000009.1, read as the reverse complement.
GCTGTTATTGTAATGGCAAATACCGTGGTTATGGTAAAAATTTGGAATAATTTTTTCATGATAATAAGTGAATTTTAGGTGTTTCATTGATTTTTAGGTGTTAATATGCTATAAATTTACAACTTTTATTAAAAATAATATGTTAATTTTATATAAATTAATTAAATATTTTCACATTATCAAGTAGTAGTCCTGGAATTTACTCTGTATAAAATATATTAAAGAATTGTTTAATAACTTGAATTTAGGAAAAAAGAAGAATAATTAATTTAATAGATTTCCAGTATAATACTTTTCCAATAAATGGGTTCAATATTTAAACTACCTGTATACTTACTAAATTTCATATAATATAAAAAGACTGCAAAAAAACAGTCTTTTATAATCAAAAATGTGTTTCTAGAATCTATGGCGTTGCTGAAGCATCAGGATTTTGTACAGTAATTCCTACCTGAATAAAAGATAAAATTGAAGCAAGAAGGATTCTTGCCAGAGAAAGGTTGTTGTTCATGTTCATTTTGTATTTGGTTGTTAGATTAGTTTTTATTCTGTTAACTGAAAATTTAATTTTCAATGACATTAATTATCGTAAAAGTAATGATTAATACGTTGTGTTTGATAATAATTGATAATAAATATTTATTTTTTAAAAATTTGTAATTAAAATATGCTATTTATGATCAGTTAACATTAAAAATGGGTTTTTGAAAGTTTTCCTCATCATAAAACTTAGCTTAAATAATAAAGTTATATGTTTTTATTTTTTATAATTGTTTGATATTCATTATTATGATTTGTTTTTTATCAATCTGAAATAGTGAAATATTAGGGATTTCAGGTTATTTAAAGGAGCGTTAAATATTGTTAATATATGTCATTAATCATAAAATTGTATTGAAATGTATTCAAACTAAGACTTACATTTGCAACTACAAAATGAGAACGTATATCACCTATTTTTTGACATTCCTTTTTCTGCTTTTCGTAGTGGAAAGCAAGATCAATGTCAAAACTTTGAAAAATGACTACACCAGTCAGACTTCTCATAATTTACCCAAAAAAGCAAACCGCTTAAATCAAACCTACGAAAAACTAACCATTCAGCAGGCTCCGGATGATTCAGGAATTGCCTATTCTTTCGAACTCGCGGAAGATGATTTTCAGTTTTCGGATACATTGCAGGAAATTGTTTTCTTTGCAAGTGTTTTCACCTTGATTTATGTTTTCGGGTTAAAAAGTTTCAAAAGATTAAAGCCAACTATTCACGGCTTTTTATCAGAATTTGCATCTGTAAAAAGATTCATTCTGATTCGTTCTATCAGAATTTAACATTTCTTTTTTCGATTTATTTTCTGCGGATCCGTTCGGCGGGAGATAATATGCGTTGTGTTTGTTGGTAATCATCACATCGCTCATTCTCTCATTACCATTTTCATTTTAAAACATTAACGATTTATATAAACTCCAGAATTATGATCAAGAGAGTTGTCGCAAGCATTGCGCTAAGCAGTCTTTTATTGTTCAGTTGTAACAAGAAAAAAGAAGAAAAAGAAGAAGTTTCTGTCTATCCGGTAACAACTCCGGTGGTGATGGATACAGTAATTGACAAAGAATTTGTAGCTCAAATCAGGTCTGTAAAGAACATTGAAGTTCGTGCACAGGAGAAAGGTTTCCTAGAGAAAATCTATGTAGACGAAGGGCAATACGTTCATCAGGGACAGGTATTGTTTCAAATCATGCCTAAATTGTATCAGGCAGAATTATTGAAAGCACAGGCTGAAGTAGCACAAGCTACTATCGAATTGAAAAATGCCAGTACTTTAGCAAACAACAACATTGTTTCTAAAAACGAAAGATCAATGGCAAAAGCTAAACTGGATGCAGCCAACGCAGAAGCAAAGCTGGCCCAGACGCACTTGTCATTTACAAACATTAAAGCTCCGTTTTCAGGAATTATCGACAGACTACCTTTGAAATTGGGAAGCTTGGTAGATGAAGGGGATTTGTTAACATCTTTATCAGATAACAATGATGTTTACACTTACTTCAACGTTTCAGAACCGGAATATCTGAATTATCAAATGCATGCAGCCGACAGAGGAAGCAACCAGGTGTCGTTGGTAATGGCCAATGGAGATGTTTTTCCACAAAAAGGTGAAGTTCAGACTATTGAAGGAGAATTTGATAACGAAACAGGAAATATCGCTTTCAGAGCAAAGTTCCCGAATCCTAATAAATTATTAAGAAACGGAGAAACCGGAAAAGTAAGAATGACTTTGCCTCTTAAAAATGCAATGATTATTCCTCAAAAAGCCACGTACGAAATCCAGGATCAGAAATATGTTTTCGTAGTTGGAAAAGACGGTGTGGCGAGATCTAAAAATATTAAAGTAGCTTATGAGCTTCCGGATGTTTACGTAGTAAGTTCAGGGCTTTCAAAAGGCGATCAGATATTGCTGGAAGGTGTTCAGAAAGTGAAAGACGATCAGAAAGTTCAGACGAAAGCGCAAGATCCGAAAAAAGTTCTTCAATCATTGAAATTAAAAGCAGAGTAGGACTCTATAAATGAAGCAGTATTATGTTTAAGAAATTTATTCGCAGACCTGTTCTGTCTATAGTAATCTCATTGATTATTGTATTTATGGGAGTGCTTTCTCTGGTAAAATTACCGATTACGCAATTCCCGTCCATTTCACCGCCAAAGGTAAACATTACCGCAGAATATCCGGGAGCCAACAACGAATTGTTGATTAAATCCGTAGTTATTCCGTTGGAAAGAGGTTTAAATGGTGTACCGGGAATGAAATATATGACTTCCGATGCCGGAAACGACGGGGAAGCTTCCATTCAGGTAGTTTTCGATTTGGGAACTGACCCAAACGTAGCAGCGGTAAACGTCCAAAACCGTGTTTCTTCGGTAGTAAATAAACTTCCGCCGCTGGTAGTTCGTGAAGGGGTGAAAATCACTCGTGAAGAGCCTAACATGTTGATGTATATTAACTTGTATAGTGATGATCCGAAGGCTGACCAGAAATTCCTTTTCAACTATGCAGATATCAACGTGATGTCCGAATTGAGAAGGGTAAGCGGAGTTGGTTTCGCAGATATCTTGGGAACAAGAGAATATGCAATGCGTGTTTGGCTTAAACCTGACAGATTAACGGCTTACAGTATTTCAGCAGATGAAGTAATGGAAGCGTTAAACGAGCAGAGTTTGGAAGCATCTCCTGGGAAAACCGGGGAAAGTTCCGGTAAAAGATCGCAGTCATTTGAATATATTTTAAAATATCCGGGTCGTTTTAATAATGAAAAGGATTATGGAAATATTATCCTTAAAGCTAAAACGGATGGAGAATTTGTAAGATTAAAAGATGTTGCAGATATCGAATTCGGTTCCTCAATGTATGATATTTATTCTACACTGAACGGAAAGCCTTCTGCTGCGATCACTGTAAAACAATCTTACGGTTCCAATGCAAGTGACGTTATCAAAAATGTAAAAACTTTGATGGCTGAACTGCAGAAAACGAGCTTCCCGAAAGGTATGCACTATGATATCAGTTATGACGTTTCAAGATTCCTGGATGCATCGATTGAGAAGGTTATTCATACCTTATTTGAAGCCTTTATTTTGGTGGCAATTGTGGTATTCCTTTTCTTGGGAGATTGGCGTTCAACATTAATTCCGGCTATTGCGGTTCCGGTGTCGTTGATTGGTACTTTTGCCATCATGTCCGCTTTTGGAATTACGTTAAACATGATTTCACTATTTGCTTTGGTAATGGCAATCGGGGTCGTCGTCGATGATGCGATTGTAGTAATTGAAGCTGTTCACGCTAAGATGGAGGAGAAACATTTATCTCCGTTAAAAGCGACAGAAGAAGCAATGCACGAGATCAGTGGAGCAATTATCGCAATTACTTTGGTAATGGCATCCGTATTCATTCCGATTGCATTTATGTCTGGTCCGGTTGGGGTATTTTATCGTCAGTTCTCGATTACGATGGCTTCTGCGATTATTCTGTCGGGGGTTGTAGCCTTAACATTGACTCCTGCTTTATGTGCTTTAATTTTAAAGAACAATCACGGAAAAGCTAAAAAGAGAACTCCGATCACTATTTTCTTAGATAAATTCAATAATTTATTTACGAAAGGAGCAGGGAAGTACGAGAAAATGCTGAATAAAACGGTTAAAAAGAAAACATTTACGCTTCCATTATTATTAGCGTTTTGTGCATGTACATTCTTTTTAAGTAATTCATTGCCTTCAGGATTTATTCCGGCGGAAGATCAAGGGATGATTTATGCGATTATTCAGACACCTCCGGGTTCTACTTTGGAAAGAACGAATCAGATTGCTAAGGAATTATTGAGAGAATCTGAAGGAATTGATGGAGTACAATCCGTTTCTTCATTGGCTGGTTACGAAATTTTGACCGAAGGTACAGGTTCAAACTCGGGGACGTGTTTGATTAACCTTAAAAGTTGGGAAGAGCGTTCAGAATCTGCTGCGGAAATTATTGAAAAGCTTGAAGAAAAGGCTAAAAATATTCCGGGTGCGAATATAGAATTCTTCCAACCGCCGTCAATTCCGGGATATGGTGCTGCGGGTGGTTTCGAACTTCGTCTTTTGGATAAGGCAGGAAGTGGAGATTACCAGAAAATGGAAAAAGTAAGTAACGATTTTGTGAACGAATTAAAAAAACGTCCTGAATTAGGTTCTGCGTTCACCTTCTATTCTGCGAGTTTTCCACAATATATGTTGAAAATTGATAATGATCTTGCCGAACAAAAAGGAGTTACGATCGAAAAAGCAATGGACAATTTATCCACGTTAATTGGTTCGAATTATGAAACAAGTTTCATCCGTTTCGACAGACCTTATAAAGTGATTGTTCAGGCTGGTCCGCAATATCGAGCATTACCGACGGATTTATTGAAATTATATGTTAAGAATGACAAAGATCAGATGGTTCCGTATTCAGATTTCATGCATTTGGAAAAAGTATATGGTTTATCAGAGATAACGAGACATAATATGTACAATTCTGCCGAGGTAAGTGGAACTCCTGCACCGGGTTACAGTTCCGGACAGGCGATTGCAGCGATTAAAGAAGTTGCAGACAAAACGCTTCCGAGAGGTTTCGGTATCGACTGGGCTGGTATTTCTAAAGATGAAGTAAGCCGTGGAAATGAAGCAATATTCATCTTCTTGGTATGTTTAGGATTCGTTTATCTGATTCTTGCGGCACAGTATGAAAGTTTCATTCTTCCGTTACCGGTAATTTTATCATTACCAACGGGAATTTTCGGAGCATTCTTATGCTTGAAATTATTAGGATTAGAAAACAACATTTATGCGCAGGTGGCGATGGTCATGTTGATTGGTTTATTAGGTAAAAATGCCGTATTGATTGTCGAGTTTGCCGTACAGAAGAAAGCGGAAGAAGGAATTCCTGTGGCACAGGCTGCGATTGAAGGAGCTGCGATCCGTTTCCGTCCGATTTTGATGACATCATTTGCATTTATTGCAGGTTTGATTCCTTTGGTGATGGCGACAGGACCGGGAGCGGTTGGTAACCGAACCATTGGTACAGCTGCAGCGGGAGGTATGTTGATCGGAACTATTTTCGGATTAATGATTATCCCTGGATTGTATTACATCTTCGGAACAATTGCAGAAAAATCGAAACTGGCAAAATATGAAGAGGAAAATCCTTTAACAGAACAAACAGAACCGTATCAACACGATGGAAAGCATGAAGACTTATAATAAATATATAGCAGCCATTGCCTTATCGCTTGTTTTAGCAAGCTGTAAGGCGCCGATGGCGACCGTCATAAAAGATGAGGTGAAAGAAAATGTGCCTCAGAATTTTAATCAGGAAGAACAGGGAGACGCAAATAACAATAGCGGAACAACTCCTTGGAGACAATTTTTTACAGACCCGAATCTGGTTTCTTTAATTGAAACTGCTTTAAAGAACAATCAGGAACTGATGATCACTTTGCAGGAGATTGAAATTGCAAAAAGTGGTGTTTTAGCTAAAAAAGGGAGATTAACTCCCACTGTTTCTGCAGGAATAGGAGCAGGAGTATCAAAAGCAGGTCGTTACACGAGCGAAGGAGCGGGTGACGCAAGTACGGAAATCGAACCTGGAAAAGAAGTACCCGATATCCTTGGGAATTTTGAAGGTGGATTAATGGCAAACTGGGAAGTCGATATCTGGAAAAAATTAAGAACGGAAAAAGAATCTGCCGTTGCTCATTACCTTTCAACAGTTGAAGGGAAGAATTTCGTTCTTTCTAATTTAATTGAAGAAGTTGCAGATAATTATTATGAATTATTGGCGTTGGATAATCAGTTGGATATTATTCAGCAGTATACAAAACTTCAGCAAAGAGCTTTAGAAATATCAAAAATTCAGAAAGAAGCTGCAGCAGCAACTGAATTAGCAGTAAAAAAATTCGAAGCTGAATTGGCAAAATCAAAAGCATCGGAATATACAATCCGTCAGGAAATCACCGAAAAAGAGAATCAGATTAATGCTCTTTGCGGTCGTTATCCGCAAACGATTGTGAGAACGAAAGAAGATTTTATGACGACAATTCCGCAAACCGTTTATACGGGAATTCCGTCACAATTATTGGCGAACCGTCCTGATATCAAACAGGCAGAATTAGAATTGAAATCAACAAAATTAGATGTAGAAGCGGCAAGAAAAGAGTTTTATCCTTCACTGGAAATTTCGGCGACATTAGGATTAGAAGCATTTAAGCCTTCTTATCTTGTAAAACTGCCGGAATCTATTGCTACAAGTTTAGTAGGAGAATTGGCAGGACCACTGATTAATAAAAGTGCTATAAAAGCAAATTTCCAAACGGCGGATGCAAGGCAGATTCAGTCTTTGTATGAATATGACAAAACGATTCTTAATGCTTATTTAGACGTCGCCAATTTAATGTCTAAAGTAAAAAACATAGATCAGTATTACAAACTGAAGTCTGAGGAAACAAAGGCTTTGGAACAATCTATCGATATTGCGAATCAGCTATTCCGAAACTCAAGAGCAGATTATCTGGAAGTTCTTTTGAACCAGAGAGATGCTTTGGATGCAAAAATGGAATTGGTTGAAGCAAAACAAAAACAGCTGAGTACAGTTGTTGATATTTATAAGAGCTTAGGCGGAGGCTGGAAGTAATTGTAAATCCTTAATGTTTTAAAAAGAAAAGAGGCTGCCCGTAAGGAACAGTCTCTTTTCGATTAAAACTGAAAACTTTAATAAAAAAGGTTCGTTTTACAGAACCTTTTCCAATTTACCTGCAGGAAATAATAGCAACTAAATTATATTTAATGGTTATTAATTTCTTAAAAAAGCGGTTATTAGTTTTTAAAAAATTAACTCTAAAAAAAACCTGCCTTCCCTAAAAGTAATTTCCCGATCAGGGAAGGTGGTCTTTTTTATGAATAGAATCATCATGTCTTTATATTAGTTTTTTCAAAATTTATCTTACATGTCTTTTAGTGCTTCATTTTGCATTCTGATTCTCTTCAAAAAAATGTCTCAGTTAGTTTTATATATATTCGATTTCTGAGTCCGAAATTATGGTCTTGCATTGATATAAAAAAATACTTGTTGTCTCTATTCGTAAATTATGACGTCCTAATTTATGAATTGGATGATTGTAATGTTTTGATAATTAGCTTATTGATTTGTAAAATAGAAATAATTCTATTCCTGATATTAATTCATTATTCTTTGACAAAAACTAATGTATTTTGTGTACTTTTGACCACAATTTAGATACGGAATAATTCATAAAGGTGATTAAAAAACTATTCTTTATACTTTTTATAGGATTTTTTAAAGTTCTTCTGTCTCAGGAAGGGTACAGCGATTATTATAAATTAAGGGAGAAATATGAGAACTTTGAAGAAAATGACTCAAAGGCTTTCCCTTTTATTCAACCCTATATTAATAAAGCAAAAAAAGAAAAGAACTATGAAAAACTGGTTCAGGGTTATAAAGATGGTGTATTTTACTCTTCTACAGACAATGAAAAATTAAGATATGCGGACAGTATGGTTTGGGTCGCAAATCAATCGAATATTGAAGATCTGAAGATCATTTCTCATATTGAAAAAGGTGTCATTTATTATTATAACTATAAAAAATTCCAGCTTGCCCTTAATGAATATCTTGAAGCCTATAAATATTCAAGAAATACAAAGAATGAATTTTTAAAGTATCAGAATCTTTATCATATCGGCGTTGTCAAAAGTTATTTGGGATATTATGAGGATGCTTCGGAGTTATTTACAAAATGTCTTATTTATTACAGAGAAAAAGCAAAAAACATCACCAAACTTCATCCGAATGAAATTTATAACAATAAAAGAGCATATCTGAACAGTCTTCATCAATTAATTATATGTTATAGAAATCTTGGAAAATATAAGGACGCGGATTCTGGCATAAAGACCGGACTTTCGGAAATAGGAAATAACCTTGAATATAATTTGGAAAAAGGGTATTTTCTTTTGTCAAAAGGGATTTCCGAGTACCGGATCAATCGATTTGAATCAGCTCTGAAACATTTCCATGAGTCGCTTCCTGCGATAAAGAACGGGCGGGATTTTGCAAGACTTTCAGTGGATTATTTTTACATTGGAAAAAGTTATTCTGGCTTAAAAAAAACTAAAGAGTCTATTACTTATTTTAAAAAAATCGATTCGATTTTCCAGAAAAATCAGTTCATTCTTCCCGAATTGAGAGAAAATTATGAAATTCTGATCGATTATTCTAAAAAAGAGAAAAATCAGGATCAACAGTTATATTACACAAGTCAGCTTTTAAAGGCAGATAGTATTATGTCTAAGGATTTCATTTATCTATCTCCAAAGATCCACAAGGATTACGATACAAAAACCTTACTGGAAGAAAAAAACAAGCTTCAGAATATCAATTATCTGGGAACCATTATCATCATTGTTTTGATTATTTGGGCAATCGGTTTGGTTACTTTATTGACAAGAAGACACAAAAAAGCAAAAGAAATCCAGCAGAAATATATTTTGGTGGAAGAAAAATTTACGGCACATCAAAATAGTCCGGAGAAAAATCTTATTCCTATCATTGAAGAAAAGAAAATAAGTCTTACAGAAGGTAAAGTAGAAGAATTATTACAAAAACTGAAAACTTTTGAAGATAAAAAAGAATTTACCCAAAAGGGGTTAACGATCAGTAAATTGGCTACTCAATTAGGAACAAATTCTAATTATCTTTCTCAGGTTATCAACGAATATAAAAAGGTAAATTTCAATAAATACCTAAGTGAACTTCGTATCAATTACATCACAAATTTACTTTTCGAAAACAAAAACTATCTAAAATACAGCATTGAAACGCTTGCCAAAGAATGTGGAATCGCTTCCCGACAAAATTTCTCGGATCTTTTCTATGAAATTAATGGAATTCGCCCGACGGATTTTATCAAAAAGAGAAGAGAGGAGATTAAAAATACTGGTAGTCTGTAGCTATTAAAATTTGTTTTTTTTTTGCAAAATAAGTGAGCCTAATTTTTATGAATTGGGCTTTTTTCTATTTACATATCATAATTTAAAAAATAATACGCCAAGTTCTGTCGCTTTGCAAATATATCTTTGTGACACAATGTATAAGACACTAATATGTGATAAAATTCATATTAAATCTAATTAAAAGTCTTTTCACTGTGATATATAAAATATACTTTTGCAACTTAATTTAATTTAACATATTTTAACTTTTTATGAGAACAAAACTATTACCATTAGCTTTATTAGTATCAACATTGGCGTTTGGCCAATGGAGCTTAACAGGAAACTCAGGAACAACACCTGCCAACAATTTTCTAGGAACAACTGATGCAGCAGATTTTGTTGTAAAAACAAATAATGTAGAAAGAATGAATATCAATTCTGTTGGAAAAATTACGTTAAAACAACAATCAGATTTAGACCTTTCTTTTGAGACATTTGGTCGTTTGCAATTTAATACGGATACAACTTCCGACGGTATGCATATTTTTAACAATAAACAAATGTCTGCAGGTGCTGATCTTGTATGGATTAGTTCAGCATATCAGCCTAATGACACTGGTTTGTTCAGTATTTCTTCTCCACCTTCGGCTACCGATTGGTCAAAGCCAGTATTTTCAGTACGGTCAAATGGTAAAGTCTTTATGGGAGTAAGATTAAACTTTATGCCATCTTGCAGTGATTGCAGTGAATATAGATTATTCGTTCAGGACGGAATAAGAACAGAAAAAATAAAAGTTGATATAGCTTCTACAAATAACTGGGCTGATTATGTATTCAAAAAAGATTATAAACTTCAAACTTTAGAAGAAGTGGAAAAACATATTGAAGAAAAAGGTCATTTACCCAATGTTCCATCTGCCAATGAGATTGTAAAAGATGGACTTAACCTTGCAGAAATGGATGTTAAGCTTTTAGAAAAAATTGAAGAATTGACACTGTATTCAATCGAGCAGAATAAACAAATTAAGCAACTTCAGCAGGAAAACAAAATTTTAAAATCACAATCTGATGAAATTAATGAGCTTAAAAAGCAAGTTCAGGAATTGATTTCAACAAAAAAATAAACACGATGAAAAGAAAAATACTATCCCTGTTTTCTTTACTGATAGGGTTTTTAGGATTTTCTCAAACTGAAGTTTACTTTAAATATGACGAAGCAGGAAACCAACGCTACAGAGGAACGAACTCTGCGGGAAAACAAGCTCCTGAGGAGATCAAAGAAGTAAAAAAAGTTGAGGAAATAAAAAACATAGCGGCTGTAAAACAAGACCCTGTGATAGATGAAAAATCATTCTGGAAACAGATCAGATTATATCCGGTTCCAGTCAATGATTATCTGACTATTGACTGGACTGAAGAGGTTGACGGGTTAATTGAATCTGTTTCACTTTATCAACACAGCACTGTTCACTGGAAATTCCAACAACAAAATATCCCGAGTTTAAACAGACAGTTGAAAATCAACATGACCGGTTATGAATGGGGTGTCTATGTCTTACACTTTACATTAAAAGACGGAAGAGTTTTCAGTAGAAATGTAACAAAACGATAAAAACTTTTAATCTAAATAATTATTAACAATAATGAAATTATTTTCATCATTTATACTGTCATTGTGTTCAGTCATGGGCTTTTCGCAGACCATACTGTATCAGGCAGAAAGCACAACCCGAACGGTGCAGGATCCGCAGACGGTTGTACTAGCTCAGGGATTTCATGCATCAGGAAGTGTATCAAATCCTTTTGTTGCTAAGATTGGTCCTGCTACAGAAAACCCGGGAGGCGGACCGACGGATTCGAATGCGGGAGCTAATAATCCCTCGGGAACGACTGCTCCATCTGGACAATACTTCCATGATACTAATGGAAATATAGAAGTAACAGGAACGGGGCAATTACAATATACCTTACCTGTTGCAGTTCCTCCGGGAGTAAAAGGTGTAGCACCTCAGGTAAATTTAGTTTATAATAGTGGCTCAGGAAATGGAGTTGCTGGATATAGTTGGAACATTTCCGGCTTAACATCTATCTCTCGAGTAGGTAAAAATATTGAAAAAGATGGGGAAGCCAGAAGCATTCAAATAGATTATTCTGATTATTACAGCTTTAACGGGCAAAGATTAATCTTGAAATCCGGAGAATATGGAAAAGATGGCGCTGAATATGTTACTGAAAAGTATTCTAATGTAAAGATAAAATCTTTGGGAAGTATACCGAATTGGAAGCAACCAGAATACTGGGAGGTGACTTTTGAAGATGGTTCGCAAGCTTGGTATGGAGGTACTGCACCTGGTTGGAATAATGCAACCAATCGCTTAAATTTCAATATTGTAAAATGGAAAGATGCTCAAGGAAATGTAATAAATTACAGCTATGCTCAAGCAGATAATGTAAGCCTCATTAAATCCATAACTTGGGGTGGAAATGAAGTTGCAGGAACTTCTTCTTTTAACGAAATTACTTTTAGCTATAATGATCGAAGTCTAATTGAAGGAGCATATGTTAACGGGCCTGGAACGATGTTTACTCAGACAAAAATATTGAAAGATATTCTAGTAAAAGCTAATGGAAATCAGTTCAAAAAATATACTATTGATTATACTAGCAATGGTACAGCTTATCAGTTCGTACAGAAAATAACGGAATATAATTCTCTGGGTGAGCAGGCAACTCCTGTATATTTTGAATATCCGCAAATAAGCGATCCTGTAGTGAATGGGATTGTTACTGATAACCAAACCCCTTTTAATAATGTAAAATTTACTGGCGATTTTAATGCAGACTCTTATTTAGATTTTGTAATGAATGATGGGAGTATTAAGCTAGGCGCATTCAATGAATATTTTAATGTTGTCCAAACCAATAAAGTTTTTAATTCAAATGCCATAGTCGTAAATTCTATAGTAGATGAAGATGGAAAAGTCTTTAATGGTAATGGAATTGTGGAGTATGTAAATGGTAAAATCGCTGGATACGTATTCAAAAATAATACATTTACAAAAATATTTGAAAAACAGGTTTATGATACTTCAGACTGTAATACATTCGATCCGTCACACACTTGTTCTTATAGTGCAACATTATATGAAGGTGATATTGAAGGAGACGGAATAAGCAATATTCTACTTTCACTAAACAGAAATGATTGCTATCTCGAAATTATTACCGATCCAAATGAAGGACTACCTCCTGGCGGTTCTACATGCTATGATTCTCATGTAGGGGATTTTATTGTGGATTTAAAAAATCAAAACAACCCTGTCGCAACTTATATTCTTGATGCGGGTATTAACGAAAGTTCATACACCAATCAAAAGTATATGGATATTGATGGAGACGGTAAGGTAGATATTATAAATGTTTCCAATACAAATTATACAATATTTGAATTTGTAAAGACAGCTCCCAATGAGTATTTAAAGAAAATTAAGTTTTCAGGAAGCTTGGAAGACGTTAAAGGCAACGAATATCCAGTATTATTCGGGGATTTTAACGGAGACGGCAAAATAGATTTCACATTACCTATTACAGAGGGTAAAGTAGGAAAAGATGATTGGAAATTCTATATGGGAACAGGAAAAAGTTTTAATACTTTTTTCAAACCAGATTTCTTAATGTATAAGAATGAGTCTACTCAAAATAACGGGGCATGGATGAGATTTAGCCGAACAACATATTCCATTTCAGATCTTAATGCTGATGGTAAATCGGATATCGTTCAGGTGTTTGCATTCTCAAATTTACTTTCAGCATCTACTAGAACAATTGGTGTGACAGTAAATAGTGTGACTTCAAAAGGTATGAATTATTATGGTGGAGCTATAGATTTTGAATTGCAAAATATTTATACATACCCTACACCTCCAACCTTCCCTATTGTACAGCCAGTAGACGATTTATCTATTTATCAACCTATTACAAATGTTATTAGAGCAAACAATAATTACTACAACGTCTTTCTATTCAGAAAAGATAATGTACTAAGAATAAAAGCTCCTACAGGAATTGATGAAATAAAAAGAATAAAATCTATAGTACAGGGAGGTATCACTACTCAAATAGATTATAAAGAGCTTGACCCAGTAAATAATCCGGGACTATACAACGGAAATAATACTCTACAGTATCCATATTTTGAGATGAAAATGCTTTCTCAAACTTATGCCATATCTCAGCTAAGACAAGCCGGAAGAAAGAAAGATTATCGATATAGAGGATTTATATCTCATCTTCAAGGAAGAGGTTCAATGGGCTTCCGCCAGACTGCACAATCTTCTTGGTATGCCGATGGACTAGAGAATACGAAGATTTGGTCAGGAGGAGAGATAGATCCCTTGAATGAAGGAGTACCTTCTAAGGAATGGTCTATAAGAACTAACGACGAAAATCAAATATTTCCTAATGACATTTCAGAAAACAATACACAATTACTTAATTTTAAATCGATAAATTATAAGATAGATAAGCTTTTAAATGGTCAAATCGTAACTACAATTTCTGATGTCGACAAGCCTAAAATTGTAAAAGCGATAGTACCTATTTCTACAAAAAGCAAAAATTTCTTAACAAATGTTATAACTAATACTACGGTAGATTATAATAATTATTATCTTCCATCTGTTCAGGTTGTTGATACTAATAATTCATTTTCAATCGCAGGAACGCTATTTACATATACAGACAATCCAACTGGTATTGGAAAAGATTATTATATCGGAAGATTAGAATCGAAATCCGAAAGTAATTTTGTATCCTCTTATGGAAGCATCGTAACAAGTAAAGAAGATTATACTTACAATAATAATCTTATTAAAACCATTAAAAAATGGAACAGAGATAATACCCAATATAATTTGGAAACGTATGATTACGATAATTTTGGAAATGTAACGAAACAGATTATTACCAACAGTGTAGATTCTCAAGCTAAAACAAGCAGCTCAGAATATGATACCAAAGGTAGATTCGTTGTTAAATCGACAAATAATCTTGGTTTGGAAACAAACAGTATATACAATGATCTAGGACAAATTCTTTCACAAATAGATCCATTAGGTAATAACACTCAAAAAACCTATGATGGATGGGGGAAAATTTTAAAATCAAAGAATAATTTATCTGGTACTACAACATATCAATATGCCAAGATTAATGGTGGTAATATAAAAATTTCGGAATTATCACCAAACGGGAACCAAAAAGTTGTTTATACAAATAGCTGGGGACAGATATATAAAGTTTCTGTAAAAAGCTTCAAGCAAATACTATTTTCTCATGTATTAACATGGTATGATGTGCTAGGAAGAAAAAAACAAGAATCCGAGCCGTATCTATTACCTCTTGTAGATGATTTGGAACCAATGGATCCCATCAAATGGAATACCTATACTTATAATGATAATGTTTATCCTGCAAAAGTTACGTATATGTTATTTAATGGGAAACAAACGGAAACATCGGTATCAGGATTGACAACTACAATAAAGGAAACCAACCCTGAAGATTATGGAAGAACAAATACAAAAAGTACCGACGCTTTAGGAAATGTAATATCAACAACAGATAAAGGAGGTACAATTAATTTTTCTTATAATGCAGCAGGTCAGCAAACCCAAGCAAAGTATGCAGAAAATATTGTTACAACCAAATATGATACTTGGGGAAGAAAATCAGAATTTAGTGATCCTTCTAACGGAACATATAAGTATGAATATGATGGTTTTGGAAATATTAAAAAAACCGTAAGTCCTAAAGGAACAAAAGAGTATACTTATAATAATTTAGGACAGCTTATCTCTCAGAAAGAAATATCTACTGTAGATGCTGCTCTGGCTACAAATAAGTTAATCTCTTTCACATATGATAACAAAGGAAGAATAGTTTCGAAGTCCGGAACCTCCAAAGGAAAACCATACAGTGCAAACATTGTATATGATCCTCAAGGAAGAATATTATCTTCATCCGAAAATAGTAATGATAAATATTTTATTCAAAAAGGAATCACTTATGATGATAAGGCAAGAATAATCTCTTATCAAAAAAGCTTATTCTCTTCAGGAATAATGACGAAGGTAGATATAGAAAACGTTTACAGCGATTGGAACGGAGAACTATATCAGATAAAAGATAAAAATTCCGGAAAAGTACTTTGGCAGCTTAACGAAATTAATGCTAAAGGACAGATCTTAAGTGAAAAACTAGGAGCTTCCGATATCAATAATACTTATGATGCGAATAACTTCTTATCAACCGTAAATCATTCATCTCAAGTAAAACCTGGTATTTTACAGCTTTCTTATTCTTTTGATGCTTTAAAAAATGAATTAAAAAGCAGAATTACAGGTGGAGACTTCAATATTACAGAATCATTTGATTATGATGATAATAATCGTTTAATTAATTGGACAAATCCAGTCACGGGAATCAAACCTCAGACCAACAGAAACGTTTATGATGTAAAAGGAAGAATCATGGAGAATGATCAAGTGGGAACCATGAAGTATGAAAACTCCTCAAAGATTTACCAATCAACAGGAATGACCCTGAACGCTGCAGGAACTCAGAATTATAACAACGATTTGATACAGACAATCGTTTATAATGAAAACAATGATCCTGTGTTTATTGATGGACAGAAAGGTGATGTTGCCTTTCAATACGGATTATTGGGTATGAGACAAAGAGTCACTTATGGTGGTAACTTTGCAGCAGATGGAGATGGTAAATTCACTAAATTCTACAATGAAGATGGCAGCTTTGAAATATTAAAGGATAATATTACCGGTCAGGAAAAACACATTCTATACATTGGAGGAAATCCGTATGAAAGCAATATAATCTTCATTAAAAATTATACAGAAGCAAATGGTTCTTACAAATTTTTACACAAAGATTACATCGGTAGTATTTTAGCAATAAGTGATGAAGCAGGAAATAAATTAGAACAGAGACATTTTGATGCTTGGGGTAATTTCACTCATCTTAAAATAGGAAACGGAGCAATTATAACAGATAAAAATATTATCGATACTACTCCGTTATTAACAGATAGAGGATATACAGGACATGAGCATTTTGCAGAAGTAGGAATCATTCACATGAATGGAAGATTATACGATCCATTACTAAGAAGATTCTTAAATGCAGATGAAAACATTCAAGATCCTTACAACACTCAGAATTATAACAAGTATGGATATGTAATGAATAATCCATTAATGTTTAATGATCCTAGTGGAGAAATTATTTGGTTCTTAGGAGCAGCTTGGGCAGCGTCTCATGTATTCCTAGCAACAATAATTACCGGAGCCGTTATCGGTGCTGCATTAGGTGCAGGAATGTATCTTTTGCAAGCAGCTGTCACTAAAAACTGGTCATGGGGTGGTTTTGCCAAATCATTCTTAATTGGAGCTGTTTCCGGAGCAGCTGGAGGAGCCGTTTCCGGATTGTTCCAAGCTGGAAGTATACTTGGAGGCGCAATGAGCGGAATGGCTGGAGGTGCCACACAAGGTGCTTTAAGTGCAGTATTAAACCATACAAGCGCAAATGGAATATGGCAAGGAGCTCTTACCGGATTTTTAGGCGGAGGAGCAGGAATGATTGGCGGAGGAACTTTTGCTTCCAATGTAGCATGGGGAACAGGAACAGGAGCTCTTGTTGGAGGAATTGGATCTTTAATTTCCGGAGGTAGTTTTGCAGATGGTGCTATTGTTGGCGCTATTACCGGTGCTGCTTTCGCTGCCGTTTCTTCTGGTGTAGAAATGTACAAAAACTATAAAGACGGTTATGGATTTAAGACAAATACCGGAGTGGTAAAAAATCTGGTTAGTAAAGCCAATGTAAATGGTACTATTGATGATGCTGCTGCACAAAAAGCAATAGATTATGTTACTAAAAAGTATGGAATGAAAGGTGCGAAATTCACTTACGATTCGTCTGAAACCGATTATGGAGTGACAGATCCAATTACAGGAGACATCGCAATCGGACCTGCCGCATTTGATTCTGCAGACTTTTTAAAAGCAACTACTGTTCACGAATTAGGACACTCTCTTTTAGACAGAGTTCTGGATACTTCAGGAAACTTCACAGATTGGGCTTATCCTCAAGGTTCTTTCAACAGCAGTAATTCTACATTAAGCGAGGATGGGCCGTTAGGCTACGCTCAGGAGATTTATAATGCTGGAAGGCTTAATATCGGTATAAAAGCATTATTACCTAAGGAAAATCCTTTATTATGGACTACTTGGGGATTATCAAAAATCTTCAATTTAGTACCTTTAAGATTTGGAGGAAATGTTGTATTAAAAAAATATTAATTATGAAAACATCTATTTTGGCATTTTTTGCATTTATTTTTTCGTCATGCGCAAATAATATTAGCGGTAATAAATATGAATTAATGGAGTCTCCATTTATTGTTCATTATGAAGTAGATAAAGAAGGGTATCTCAATATTAATTTGGAAAATAAAACAAATGACAAAATCGCGATAAGCTCACTTTCATTTTTATGCAACGTTAATATTAAAGCAAAAAAAGATGGCAATTATTTAAATACAATTAAAGTCAAAGTAAATTGTAACAATGAAATCACTAAACTTATCTATTTTAATTCTGGTGATCATAATAGTTTTAAGTTCAGTTATAATCTGAATAAATATTTTTCAAATTATAACGAAGAAAAAATTGAGATCTATTACATTGGTAAAATTTTCAAAAATGGAAAAGAAGTAAAGCTTATCAATAATCGACTTTTGTAATACAAGTATTATATTTATATTATATGTTATATATTATAAGAGCCACTGTAAAAACAGTGGCTCTTTTCTTTTTATATCTAGTAAAAATTTTATAAAGCATAACTACTTTATAAAGTAATGATTTGTGATAAGCATTTTACCCCGCTTGCGCGAGCATCTTGCTCGTGCCACTTAAACAAAAAACCACTGCAAAATAGCAGTGGTTTTTTTATCCCTTAAAATAATTCTATAAAATCTCAAAAAACAAAGAATTCCATTAATAACAAAAATAATTTCAATTAAAAATTTTGCAACTATCTGTTAATTAAATGATTAATTTTCGTTTTTGGCAAATTAATAGAATAATCTTATATATTTGTTTTACAATAAAAAAGACAAATATGAAAAACACAAAAAGCTCCGTGAGCGAAACAGGTCATGCAAAAAATATTGCCAACCTTCAGGATCTTATCTCTTTTTGCAGAGGCTATGGCGAAAAATACAATCCTGTAAAAGAAGAACTGAAAATTACAGGTTTGGAAACGCTTTATCAGAATGCGCTTCAGAAACTTACAGAGACACAGACCAAAAAGACCGTTTTTGATAACGCTACCAATCAGAGAGCTGATGCTTTTAAAGAATTAAATCCGTTAGCAACAAAAATTGTTAATGCCTTAGCAGTTTCAGCAAACAATCCTATGATGCTCAATAATGCAAAATCATATAACAAAAAATTACGGGGCAGAACAAAAGCAAAAATAGAAGCCTCAAATTTGGATGAAAATTCAGAACCTGTAACTAAAACGATCTCCACTTCACAACAAAGCTACGACAGTAAGATTAATAATTTCTTCAATTTATACAGGTTTTGGTTATAGTCCCAATGAAGAAGATCTTAAAATAACTTCATTACAAACAAAACTAACAGACTTACAAAATAAGAACACAGCCCATATTAACAGCTACACAGAATATTCCAATGCCAGATTATCAAGAGATCAGGTTTTGTATAATGATCTTACCGGTCTTTGTCAGGTAGCAAAAGAGGTAAAACAATATGTAAAATCTGTTTTTGGCGCTACAAGTCCGCAATACAAACAAATTTCAGGGATATTATTCAGTAAGATAAAATCTTGATATAAAAATTTGAAAAAGATTAAAAAAACTCCTGTAATGAATTAGAAATTTCATGCAGGAGTTTTTATTTTTTATGATATCAAAATAGATTAGGTAAACTTGAAGAAATATTTTTTGGACACAATTATTGCAATAAGTAACCTTAATTACGCATTTAGCAACTTTGTTAAATATTTTGATAACTGTAAATACAAAGAAAATAACTTTAATTATCCTTCTTTGAACTTTTAGTAATATTTTTAAAACTTAGATTTAAATATAGAGAACTTTAAAAATACTTTTTGCAACTTTGGATAGTATTTTAATAACTTAGAACATAAAATTAAAGCCTGCAAAAGAAATACTTCAAACAAAAAATCTGTGTAATCAGCAAAGTCTGCGCGATATAAAATCACCAAATCTAAAATTCCCATGAAAAAAATTATTTTCATCGCCCTTAGCATAATTATCATCTTAATCATTATCATTTTAGTCAAAACATTCATCTATCCTTTCAAGAAGATAAACTCAAAAACTTCCGAAGGCTGGAAAGCTGTTAAAAACGATTCAGCCATCCAAAGACTTTCAGGCGGACTGAAAATCCCGACAGTTTCTTCTGGCGAATTGGGCAAATTTGACTATTCAACATTTGATACAATAAAAGAATACCTCAAAGTTTCCTATCCATTGATTTACGAAAATGCGGAGTTTACAGAAGTTAACAAATACGGATTGGTATTCAGATTAAAAGGCAGCAATCCTTCTCTTGATCCGATTTTATTTCTTTCCCACACAGATGTGGTTCCTCCCGGAGATGCGGAGGTAAAAGATAAAAGCGAAAATATTTTCAGACCCGATGACAAACCTTTGCCTCCGGTTTCAAAAATAGCCGACGACTGGGATTTCGGACCGTTTTCAGGAGCTGTTGCCAATGGAAGGATTTACGGAAGAGGAGCAATCGATATGAAAGGAATGCTTTTCTCTCTGATGGAATCTATGAATAATATAATTAAAAATAAACATATTCCTCAGCGTGATATTTATCTGGCTTTCGGATTTGATGAAGAAGTTGGCGGACAACAGGGCGCAGTAAAGATTGCAGAATATTTTAAAACTAAAAATCTGAAATTCGATGCCGTTTATGATGAAGGTGGATTAATTTTAGAAAAGGGAAGCGTTGCCGGAATCGATTCTGATGTTGCAGTAATTGGCTGTGCCGAAAAAGGTTTCCTTTCCGTTAAAATTAAAGTCAAAGGTTTAGGAGGACATGCTTCTATGCCTCCGATGGAAAGCGCAATCGGAAAAGCTGCCATCATTATGCAAAGACTGGAGCACGATCAGATGAAGCCAATGATCACTCCGTTAATCAATGAATTTTTCACAAATATCGGCGGATCAATGTCTTTTGTCAATCGAATGGGAATTTCCAATCAATGGTTATTAAAGCCCGTACTTTTATCACAGCTGACAAAAAATAATTCCACCAACGCTTTGGTTAGAACGACAACAGCTTTAACAATGATGAAAGGAAGCGATGCTCCGAACATTCTTTCTCCGGAAGTGGAATTTGTCGTTAATTTCAGGCTTCTTCCCGGAAATACGGTAAAAGATGTTAAAGAACATATTGCCAAAGCAACAAAAGGTTTTGATGTAGAACTGGAAGATATCGACAGTGTAAAAGAGGCTTCTGCCGTTTCTCCGACCAATACAAAAGCCTTTAAATTAATTGAAGCTGCAGTCAAAGAAATTCATCCAGCGGCAATTGCAACACCTTACCTTACAGTCGGCGGTACGGATGCATACAAATATCAGATGGTGAGTAAGAATATTTACCGTTTCATGCCGATCAAAATTAATGATGCCGAAAAACAATCCATTCACAGCACCAACGAATATCTCAGCATAGAAAACTACATGAAAATGATCCACTATTTTGAATACATCATGACAAATTATGATCAATAATTTTTATAAATGATATACCATAATGGTAAATATTACATTTAAATGTTCACACGGGATTGCTCATGGTAAGTATTAGCGATGTCATCCTGAGCGCGAAGCAGTCGAAGGATCTCCCATAATATAACTTAGATTCTTCCAGAATGACAAATGTGCAGTTAAATTTATTTTTTAATTAAAAATTTTAAAACAAAAAAAATAACACGTCAAGTTTTGTCGTATTACGCCATTAGTTTTGTCATATCAAAAATACAAAGCTATGGAACTGCCATTATATTTACGTTTTAATGAATTTGAAAACCGCTATTACGACAACCTTGAAAAATGGTTTGAAGAATATCAGAATACAAGCGAGATAGATTATCTCAAACAACTTTCAAAATTATACAGTCCTTATTTGTATTATAATTTTGAGAATGACCGGCTTCAGGCAGATGCGTCTATTCAGATTAAAGATTGCTTTTTTCCTTATCACGAAAAAATTGGGATTTCTTTTTGCACAAGCTGTGAAAACGGAAAATCTGTAAAAAATTCAAAAAGCATAAACCATCAATTTGAATGGAAAACAATCACTATGATGGAATATGCCCAACACATTTTAGATAAAATCAACAAATATCTTTCTAAGAATAATAATCAGGAAAGTAAAAATATACACGATTTCATTAATAATTGTGAAATAATAACTTCGAGAGATGGAGCGGAATATTGTGTGAATTACAATCAACATCAATCCACGCTCCCTTTCCTGAAGGCTTATCTTCCGGTTTACGGACAAACAGTGGATATTGCTGTATACAGAGATTTTATTTTCTCGGTTGTTCAGATCGCAGAATTTATTGATCAGAAATTGAAAGATGTTCAGGCTTTTGAGTATATGATTTATTCAAAACTGAAATCTGAAGCCAAATTTAAAGTACAGATGAGCCATCAGTTTTTAACGATGTGCAATTAACATAACCACCAAACATTCATATAGCTAAATTGTAGTTTGAAAATTAGTTGGTACTTTTTTCAAACAGAAATCCCAGTCGATTTGATTGGGATTTTTATTTTACGGTTTTCCTTAAATTTAGCCTTTCTCTTTTTACTATATTTGAAAAAAAGTAACCATGAAAAAGCTATTATTTCTATTTATAATTGTATCCTGTGGCGATAAATACACCGCAGAAATGGAATATACTATAACATTTCCTTTAACAAATAATATAAAATTACAAAAGGAAGACTATAAATTTAATTCCAAAACTGATAGAGCTGCAAAAATTGAATTTGTAACTACGGCAAATATTCTGAGTAACTTGTCAAAAGAAATTGAGACTTCTTTCGTATCTGGAACTCTCAGAAAAAATGGTAAAATTTTAGAAATTGATTTAGATCAAAAAACAATTGATAGTATAAACGATAGATCAAAAAGAACGCTTCCAAATGTAAATTTTAAACCTTTTCAAATAGCTTCTGATGTTACTGCAAAATAAATTTATTTTTTATACAAAAATAAAAAAGCCTTAAGTATAAAACCTAAGACTTTGATCTGCAGAGAGGAAGGGATTCGAACCCTCGATACAGTTACCCGTATACTACCTTTCCAGGGTAGCTCCTTCAACCACTCGGACACCTCTCTTTATTTGAGACTGCAAAAATAGAGTATTTTCTCGAATCTGCAAACTCAAAATGCAATTACTCGGAAATTTCTCCACAAAGGCTTTTGGCAAAGTTGTCTGCAAAGCTTCCTTCGTAATTCGGATTGTCAATTAAATGCATCGCTTTTGTAATGGCGCTTTCTGCAGTCATATCTTTTCCGCTGATAGCTCCGATTCTTGAGAAAATATTACTGTTTTCATATTTTCCAAACGATATTCCTCCTGAAATACACTGGCTTACGACTACGATCTCAGTTCCGTTATTTCTTATTTGCTGAAGAGTTTCCACTGTTTTTTCACTGCTGAAAATAGTTCCTGAGCCAAAAACCTGAAGAATCAGAACTTTCATTTTGGGGATTTCTTTGAAATGATTAAGATTCATTCCCGGGAAAATTCTCCAGAAAATAATATCTTCGGAAATATGATCGTCTACATGAAATTCAGTTTTTAAATCACAACGGTGAAGATTGTCTTTAATAATATTCAGATGAACACCTGATTGCCCAAGAATAGGGTAGTTCGGACTTGCATAGGCATCAAAATATTCTGCTGAATATTTCAGCGTTCGGTTTCCTCTTAATAATTTATACTCAAAATAAATGGCAACTTCCTGAATTACAGCTTCATCATTTTCATACAAACTTGCGTAATACAAACTCGTCAGAAGATTTTCTTTCGCATCTGTTCGTAAATCTCCGATCGGAAGTTGCGAACCAGTTAAAATCACGGGTTTTTTTAAACCTTTTAACATGAAACTCAATGCTGAAGCCGTATAAGACATCGTATCCGTTCCGTGGAGAATCAGAAATCCGTCAAACTCATCATAATTTTTGTGGATGTAATGAGCGATAATCTTCCATTCTTCCGGTCCCATATCCGAAGAGTCGAGCGGTTTTGAGAAAGGATGAACAAAAACTTCACATTCCATGAGCTTCATTTCGGGCATTTTTTCAAAAATATTTCCAAAATCAAAGGCGCGAAGGCTTCCGGTTTCATAATCTTTCTCCATACCGATGGTTCCACCGGTATATATCAACAGGACTTTTCGTTTCATACAGGACTTTTATTAGATTTTTAACCCCCGTTCGGGATGATTCCTCAAAATTACGTTAATTTGCAAAGATTTGAAAATGAATGAAAGATTTAACACAAACTTTTGAGTATCTAAAACAGTTTTTAACGGAGGAAAGATTACAGAAAATAGAGCATTTTTCACCCGAAAGTTCAGACTTTATACTTCCTGTAGTGGAGGATGTGTACCAGTTTAGAAATGCAGCGGCAATTGTGCGTTCTGTGGAAGCTTGTGGTTTTCATAAAGTGGTGGCTTTGCAGGAAGAATACAGTTTTGAACCGAATCTCCGCGTAACAAAAGGTGCCGATACCTGGGTTGAGGTTGAAAAACTTCCCCGAAATATGGAATCTTTTCAGAATATTAAAGACAGAGGTTATAAGATTGTTGCCGTTTCTTTAGAAAATAATGCTAAAATGCTGCCTGAATACGAAATTACAGAACCGATCGCTTTGGTTTTCGGAACTGAAATGGAGGGCGTTTCTCAGGAGATTTTAGATTTTGCAGATGAAACATTAGCAATTCCCATGTATGGTTTTACGAGAAGTTTTAATGTTTCTGTTGCAGCTTCAATCTGTATGTATGAACTGAAACAAAAGCTTATGAAATCTGATATTGATTATAAATTAACAGAAGAAAAACTGTTGAGAATGAAAATTCGTTGGGCAGTGAACTCAATAAGAAGCGGACAGCAGATTTTTGATAAATATATAAAGGATAATAATATTCAGGTATGAAATATGTAGTGTTTTTTGTTGTTCTTACCTTAATAGCTTGTAATAAAAATTCGGAGAATTTACCTCAGGCAAAGATTACTGCGGATACTATTTCACAAAACCCCACAAAGGAAGAACCGAAAGATACTACAACTGTTCCTTTTTCAAAATCGTTGGAGGGCGGCAGATATTTTTTTATACTCGAGGGGAGAAAAGAAACCAGTGATGTTATCAATTTTAAATCGATTAATATTTTTTATAAAAGAGAACTTCATCAGAAAATTATTTTTGATACAGTATCTGTTTTGAATGAGTCTGAAGCTTATTTTGATATTACAAAAGATGTAAATTTTGATGGATATAAAGACCTTGAAGTCGTTAATCAGGTAGGAAATTATTGGTCTACTTCAAGTTTTTGGCTGTATGATAAGAAAAGCAGGAAGTTTAATTATTATAAGCCGATGGATACAATCATAAATCCTAAAGTTGATACCAGAAATAAATTGATCCTTTCAGATTATCATGTAGGACCATCCAATTTTTATAGTAAAGTGTATCAATGGAAAAAGGATAAACTTGTTATGATAAGTTCTCAGGCGGATGAAAACGATGGACTTTAATATATGTTAAATCACAATAAATCATGCAGAAATACACCCAATATCTTTTCTTCATTTCCCTGTTTTTGTCTTTTGTGTCGTTGTATGTGATTGATAAAGGTGGAAAAGAAATTTATCCTTTTTTCAGTTGGAAATTGTTTACAAGTCCGAGTGGGAGCGATAAATTTGAAGAGCAATACAGATTGTACAGAATTGCCGGAAACGATACGGTAAGGGTTCTTTATCAGGCAACAGATATTTACGACGAAAATAATCTGGCGTTGGTTACAGGTTTTTACGGCAAAAAAATAGATAAAAACGAAGACAGAGAAAACAGCGTTCGCAAGATGAAAATTTTCATGAAAAGTTACAGACCGGAGTATAAAAATCTTATCCTTTATAAAGAAAGTTTTAATCCGCGGGATTTGGGGAAAGCGTCTTTTAAAATTAAAAAAACATTGATAACCAAACTGTAATGAGATACAAGGAACTTACTGTCTTCAATTATAAAATCACGTATTATGCGATGCGTATTTTTGGGTTGTACTGGTTGTTGATGCAATATTTGGCGTTCAGAAGAATCAGTCGGTGGCCGAAAGAAATTTATGAACCTTTTCTTACAATTCAGCGGTTTATTTTCCCCGAATATCCGGGCGAAATGTTGTACGGAAGTATTT
Source organism: Chryseobacterium ginsenosidimutans (assembly GCF_039536845.1). GTDB lineage: Bacteria > Bacteroidota > Bacteroidia > Flavobacteriales > Weeksellaceae > Chryseobacterium > Chryseobacterium ginsenosidimutans_B. The sequence goes on along the minus strand of NZ_BAAAZJ010000009.1, from coordinate 171,014 downwards.
TATTGATTTGTGCTTTACTTTTAATTATCACGCTATTTAAACAGAATTATATTCTCAATTTTTTAATTTTTATATTAATTGCAATCGTCAATTTTCCTATTTCGCTTAATTTCAGTGTGGGTCATAATAATCATCTGGTAATCATAGGATTTTTCATGGCGATCTTTTTACTTCCAAAAAATCTTAATAAAGAAAATGATTTTAAATGGGTACAATATTTCTATCTCGGGATATTGTCTACCTACAGTTTGGCTGGAATTTCCAAGTTTTTAGGGATCGCTAAAAATGTAATTAAAGGAACTGAAAAAATTACCTGGCTTGATAAAAATGCTGCAAAAATCAATACGCTTGATAATTATTGGATGGCAGACATCAAAGTTCCAGATTGGATGCTGAATGTTTATGCTTATGAAAACTTTTGGATACTCATTACAGTAACCGGAATTGTAGCCCAGGCTTCAAGTTTTTTAGGTGCTTTTAACAGGAAATATCTTACTTTCATCATGATTTTCTTATATATTTTCCATTGTTACACAGATTTTTTTGTATTGGCAAATTTTCAGGATGCTAAGAATTTTGTTTTAATAACTCTGTTTCCTTACCATATTTTTTATCCGTTGTATTTAAAATTAATAAATAAAAAGGAAGGTTAAAAATATCTAGTCTTCCTTTTTTTATTTAATTTCACCAATATTTTTATTCAATACCTCCCCAGAAAGACCAATCCGTTCCGTTGTAGAAACAAACCAGCTTTGTAACAGGATCATAACACATCATACCTGCGCTTGGAGATTTTACATTGGTGGCAGGATCTGTTATTTTCGGTAAAATCAGTGCTTTATTGGTAGATTCTAAGACTAAAACATCTTTAGTTGTAGTATTCGAATCTCCGATTACAATTCCTGCGGTTCTGTCTTGTTCTGCTCCGGCTAACAATGTTTTTGAAACACCCGGTTGACCTGTAAGTTCTACCCAAGCTGTGCCGGCGTAGTATTTTACTTTTGAAGTTGCTCCGTCAAAAACAAAAGTTCCTTCTGAAGCGTCTGTCATCGCTGCATTGTCTGTTACTTGAGGAAGTATGATTCCTTTTGTGGTTCCCGCAGGGAAATCTACTAATCCACTACCTTCGACAGATTCTTTTTCAAAGTCAACTTGGGCAGTATAGTAGTTCCGGCGCTAATATTGGTAACAGAAATTCTTGGAATTGTAGTTTCGTCTGCTCTTCTTATCGCAACAGTAATGTCGGTGGCTGAAGGGGTAGACAAATAGACGTACTCTTCAGTAATGGTGGCTGCTGTCGCACCATAAGCTCCGAAAATAATTGGCTGTAAGTAGTGCGTATTATCGAGCTGTGAAAAAAAAGACTGAAACGTAAAAAAGCTAAAAATAAATATTCCTCATGATTTTTTAGTTATATTTTCAAATGCATTGAAAACACACTAAAATATTCAAATATTTGTGATTAATTTTAAGTTAAGTAATTCCATGCTGCAACGAAGATTCCTGCGGTTTCGGTTCTAAGCCTTTGACTTCCCAGTGAGACAGCTTTTATGTTATTTTCTGACAAATACTTTATTTCTTTCTCCGAAAAATCACCTTCAGGGCCTATTAAAAATGTAATATTTTCTAATTGAGGGATCTTTTTAAGCTCAATTCTCTCCAAATTCTCATGGCAATGAGCCACAAAAGTATTTTCAGGATTACTGTTTTTTAGAAAATCCTGTAATTTTATTGAATCATTTATTACGGGAAAATGAAACCTCAAGCTTTGTTTTGAAGCGGCAATTGCCTGTTTTCTTAACTTATCAATATTAATATTTTTACGTTCTGTTTTTTCAGTCTGTAAAATTGTAATTTCAGAAATTCCCATTTCTACGGCCTTCTCTACAAAAAACTCGATACGGTCGATATTTTTCGTCGGAGCAATCGCAATATGAAGCTTTGGATTGAAATCAGGATAGTCCGTTTTAATAGTAGAGACTTCAATAACGGCTTTTTTGCCTTCAATTAACAAATTTCCGGATGCCAGATTTCCTTTACCATCCGTCACATAAATTTCTTCACCATTTTTCATCCGAAGAACTTTTACGATATGCTGTTGTTCTTCGTCATTAATTATTACTTTTCCGTTATTGATTTCGCCAAAAAAAAGTTTCATATATTGATATTTAGAATCTGCCTGAATTTTATTTATAAGTGATTATTAAAACGTAATTTCATTATCGCTTAAAAATGCCACACCGGTTTTTATCGTGGTATAAATATCGCCTTCACAATCTCTGTATGAGCATACGTAAATTTCTTCAATCCACTTATTATTCATAAAAATTAAATTCAAATATTCGTTTTTTCTTAAATTATTTTTGATGGATAAATAATCTCCTTCTTTGGGTTCGTAAGCAAAACTAAAAACATTTTCTGAATTGATTTTCTCGATAATTTCTTCCTTTATATTTTGAACATATCCAATTTCCGAACTTATCATTAAATAATCTTCATCTTCAGATTGTTCTGTCACTTCATTTTTTCCTGTAATGGTTTCCAAAACCCAATAATATTTCGAGTTTTTCTTAGAATGCGTTCCAAGTATTTTTTCTTCCAAAAGAATTTTCATAAATCGTATTTTGCAGTTGCAGAAGTTCTGAGATCGGTAAATTCTCCTCTCTCAAATTTTAATTGAGCCACCATGGCAATCATTGCGGCATTATCGGTTGTGTACTCAAATTTCGGGATGTAGATATTCCAGCCCAGTTTTTCATGGTTGTCCTGCATTGCCCGTCTTAAAGCTGAATTGGCAGAAACCCCGCCTGCGATTGCGACTTCTTTAATATCCAAATCTTTTGCCGCTTTTTCCAGTTTATTCATCAGAATTTCAATGATAGTTTTCTGGACAGATGCACAAAGATCATTTAAATTATTTTTAATAAAATAAGTGTCTTTTTTAACTTCTTTTTGTATAAAATATAATACAGAAGTCTTGATTCCGCTGAAGGAATAATCGTAATTCTCTAGTTTCGGTTTATTAAATTTATATGAATCCGGATTTCCTTCTTTTGACAATCTGTCGATAATCGGGCCCGCCGGATAATCCAGATTAAAGATTTTTCCGATCTTGTCAAATGCTTCTCCTGCGGCATCATCAATCGTTTTTCCGATAATTTCCATATCGAAATAATCCTTTACCAGAACGATCATCGTGTGACCGCCGCTCACAGTAAGGCACAAAAACGGAAATTTGGGCGGCATAGGATTTGCATCCTCAATAAAATGTGCTAAAATGTGCGCCTGTAAGTGGTTTACTTCGATTAAAGGAACATCCAGACTCATTGCCAAAGATTTAGCAAATGACGTTCCCACAAGAAGCGAACCTAAAAGTCCGGGTCCACGTGTAAATCCTATAGCTGAAATTGCATTTTGTTGTATATTTGCTTTAGTTAGAGATTTTTCAACAACGGGGATGATATTTTGCTGATGCGCACGCGACGCAAGCTCAGGAACAACACCGCCATATTCTTTATGGATTGCCTGATTTGCAGCGATGTTCGACAAAATAGAATTTCCCTTGATGATAGCTGCTGATGTGTCGTCGCAAGACGATTCAATACCTAAAATTATAGAGTCGCTCATAATAATGGCAAAGTTAGAGAATAATAACGAGAATGAGAACAAAAAATCAGTAGCTGGAAACTTAGGTGATCAGGTACAGAAAGCTGTTGAAAATGCGGAAGGAGTTGTAAAGGAAACAGTTAAAGAAGCATCTGAATTGGCATCAGATGCGATTCATCATCCCGTACAAACGGCAGAAGAGTTTGGGAAACAGGCTGTAAAAGACGTTACAAGTTATTCCTGGTGGGCAAGACTTTTATTGATTCTTTTTTGGCTGGGAGTTGGTCTTGTTGCTGCCGTTTTTATCATTATTAATCTTCCTGTAACGAAACAATGGGCTGCAGATCAGGCTTTACAAATTGTCAATAAAGACTTCAAAGCACAAATGTCAACGGAAAGTGTTGAGGTAAATTTCTTCGGAAACGTAAAAATTAAAGGCTTAAAAATAAAAGATTACAAAGGTTTTGATTTTATTCAGTCTAAAGAATTTATCGCAAACTCAGATTGGTTTTCTTTGGCAACAAATATAGGAAAGAACAATTCTCTAAGTTTTAATTCTCTTACTTTAAAAAACGCCGATGTAAAAGTCATTACCTATAAAGGTGACAGTATTTCAAATTTTATCCGTTTTACACAATTATTCGATAGCGGGAAAAAAAAGGATCCGAGCAAGCCGCCTTTTCAGTTGAATTCAAGGTTACAGATTCTCGATTCTAAGGTTTCTATTATCAATCTCAATTCTCCCGGAGAAGCCGGAAAATGGCTTACTGCAACAAATTTTAATCTTAAAGCACCAAATGTTAAAGTCAACGGACGTAATATTTCTGCTTTAATTAATAATATGTCATTCACTACCAAAAGATGGGGGAAATCTCATTTTGTAGATACTTTTTCTACGGAATTATCGATGACAAAAGATTTTCTTGCATTAAAGGATTTGACTTTAAATACAGATCATTCACTTTTACAGGGTGATATTAAATTTAATCTTCATGATGACGGATCTTGGGCTGATTTTGCAGACAAAGTGAAATGGGAAATGAATATTAAACAGGGAAGTCAGTTGAGTGGTTATGATATCAGCTATTTTGTAACCAATTGGGATAATTTTATACCATTTAACATTGCGGGAAAAATGACAGGCCCATTAAATGATTTTAAGCTTGAAAATTTCCTGATCAGAAATCCCGATGTGAATATTGCCACCAAAACAATGAAAGTGAATAAGCTGCTTAAAGGTGGGAAGTTTTTAATTGAAACTAATGATCTTTCAGCAGATTTTACTTATAAAGATCTGAAAGCAATGATGCCTTCTTTTATCTCTAAAAAGATGAAGAATTTTGCTGATGATTTCGGAAAGCTTAAATATAATGGAACGGCAAGTGTGAATTCGAATCGAGTGTATGTTGCAAGTGGAAATTTAATGACAGGAATCGGCCAGGCAAAAATCACAAAATTTTCATTAACAGATTATAGTACCGCAATGCCGAAATATGTAGGAATTGCTGAGGTTAAAGATTTAAATACCTCAGTGATTACTAAAAATAAATCGGTTGGTTTAATTTCCGGAAGGTTCGATATCAATGGTCAGAGCTTCGATGTCAATACTATGAAACTGACCACGAAATCTCAGATCACAAGTGTCGAAATTATGAATAAAGAGATCAATAATCTTTATCTCGACGGATTATTAGATCATAAAAAATATAACGGATTAATTACTGTTAACGACGAGCAGGCAAAAGCTACGATAAAGGGTTTAATTGATTTCAGTACTTCAAGAATCTCTATGAATGTGGATGCTGACGTTAATTATCTAAACATGAATTATTTTACCGATAAACCCGGAAACCAGATTGTAAGCGGAAAGGTGAATGGGAAAATGTCGATGTCTTCCATTAATGATCTGACATTGGATGTTGAAGCGAATAATATCAACTTTGCAACGGCGACTCAAAAATATATCATTCCGAATGCTAAGGTGAAAACTTTCATTGAAAACGGAGGTCGTGTCATTGATGTAGACGCTCCGGGAGCTGTAAACGGAAAAATTTCAGGGAGATACAATCTTGGAGATCTTGCCGGAATGGTTGAAAACGGATTGAATAAAATATTAGTCGGCCCAGCTCCTAGAAAATTATACAGAGGTCAGAATTTTGCGATGAATTTTGATGTTCAGCAAGGTTTGGTAAGTTATTTTTTACCGGATCTGAAAATCCCACAGGGTGCAAAAGTTGAAGGTCAGTACGACGGAAATTCTAATAATTTAATTTTGAATCTCGATGCAGCGTCATTAAAATATATCATGATCAAAAAACAGGAAATCACAGAAGCCGATAAAGCATTGGCAGCTGCAAATCCTGCGTATAAAATTAATGAAAGAGATAATATCACCAGAGACAGCGCAATGGTCGACAGTATGATGGTGAGAATTAATACCGCAAATCTTGATGAGCAGATTTTTGCTAAAATTAATAGGGTTTTATACAACAAAAATGTTCTTAAAGACATTACCTTAAGCGGAAGAAACGAAAATAATACAATCCTTCATTTAGCTACGAAATTCAAACACGGAAGTCCTGAAGATGAAGTGGATGATAATCTGAAAGAATATGCGATCAATGTCAATCAGTCAACGAATGCGGGAGGAGATTTTGTTTTCAGATTTGAGCCGACAGAAGTGAAGTTTAATGATGTAACCTGGGCGATCGATACAAGTCCGGAACTTAATCATTCAATTACTTATCGAAAAAAAGAAGGAGATTTTGATATCCGGAATCTGCGAGTTTATTCTGATAACAGTGCTTTGTTTGTGAAGGAAGCTCAGTTTAAATCGGCTAAAGATTTTTACGTTGATGCCGAAGTTGACAATTTTGCCATCGAAAAACTGCTTGAAATGCAGGCTGGAGGAAATGCAATGAATATTAAAGGTCTTGCCAACGGAAGTGTGAAAATCAAGATGGATAAAAATACGCTCCAGCCTTTGGTCGACATGACGATCGACGATATCATGATGAATGGAAATGATATGGGAGATATCACAATTTCTGCAACCAATGGGTATTCTTTAAATGTATATGATGTCGATGTAAAAGTAAATTCTGCCGGCGTACTTGGAAATAACAGTCTTCATGTAACCGGAACAGTTAATAATAATACTTCTTCGCCAACGATTGATCTTACGGCTGAAATGAGAGATTTTGATGTCGCTTTTGCTCAGCAGTTTGTAACGACTGTTTTTGGAAATTTACGAGGAAAAGCAACAGGAGATCTTAAAATTGCAGGAAAATTCAGCAATCTGGATTATAGCGGAGATATTGCTTTGAAGGGCTTTGGATTAAAACTTTTATTTACGGGAGTAGATTATTCTTTCGACGATACAGTAATCCCTCTTACAAAAGGTTTGGCAATTTTAAACAATGTTGAAGTTCATGACGGTAGAACGAATTCTAAAGGAAATATTTCCGGGGCAGTTCAGTTTGAAACACTTTCTTCGATGGGGGTCAACCTTGTAATGAGAGCAGATAATTTACTAATGCTGAACACCACTCAGAAAGACTATGATCTTTTCTGGGGAAGAGTTTACGGACAGGGTGATTTGTATGTCGACGGACCTGTTTCAGGTTTAAGTATATCGACTCCGAATATGAAAGCTTTAAGCGGAAGTACCTTTACATTCAATTCCGGCTCTACATCTAATGTGGAAGAATTTAAAATGCTGAGGTTCTTAAAAGAAGGAAAAGACGGATTGGTAACTCTTGAAGACAAGAAAAAATCCGGAGCAAATATGAATATCGATTTTTCTCTGGATGTTGATAAGGCAACTACTGTAAATGTTTTAATTGGTGATGATGTCGGAAGTATCATGGTAAAAGGTGCAGCGGAAAAACTGCGTTTCCAGATGAACAGACAAGGAAATATTGCCATGAACGGAACGTATAGAGTAGACAATGGTACATTTATTTCTAAAGCTATCCTGAATAAAACGTTCCAGATTGAGAAAGGAAGCAGTATCCGTTGGGATGGTGACGCGATGAAACCAGCTTTGGATATTACTGCCAATTATGTAAGAATGGTTTCCAACGCGGGAGAATATCTGAATATGGGAAGTATTCAGCCGATTAGTATTTTGCTTCAGGCAAATATTACCCAATCTCTTATCGATCCAAAGGTTGATCTTAATGTTACTGCTTTGGATGTTTCCAGTCAGGTTAAAGAAACTTTAGCAGCGAAAATGAGTCAGGAAGGAGAAAAGGTTCTTCAGTTTGGTTCGGTATTGTTGTTAAGCAGTTTTAACGTTTCCAATACGGGTGGAGTAGATGTAGATGTTGCAGGCGTAGCGGAATCTTCGGGTTATAATATGTTGTTAAAACAGTTAGGTTCGGTTCTTAATACAATGAGTAACGAGTTCCAGATTGACCTTAATTATGTGAAAGGAGATCAATATTCCAACACAGGAGACAGAGCAAATGCAGGGGTAAGTTTTGCCCTTTCACCAAGAATTAAAGTGAAAACAGGATTAGGAATTCCTTTAACTAAAACTGAAAATACAGAGACCAATTATCTTTCCGGAGAAGGAACAATAGAGTACGATATTTCGAAGAAAAACGACGGAAGCCTTATTTTGAGGGGATATTCAAAGCCTTCCAACATCGGAATGGTAAATGGAGCCGGATCAAACGGAACTGCAAATCAAGCGTATGGAGGTGGTATTGTTTGGAGTAAGAGTTTCAATTCTTTATTCAAAAAGAAGAAAAAAGATAAAAAACAACCTGCTGCGCAAACTGCAATAAAAACAGATTCTACAAAATCTGAAGCTAAATAGCCGTAAATTTTTAATGATTTTTATCATCTGTGTTAATTATTGTTAATGTTTGATATTATTTTTTTAGTTAAATAATTTTTCATAAATTTGCAAAAAATACATGGTTTTTTTAAGAAAATTGTAATTTAACTAATATGAACTATCAACTGGACGAAATAGACAAGAAAATTCTTGATTTCTTAGTAGAAAACACAAGAATGCCTTTTACTGAAATTGCAAAACAGATGGATGTATCTGCTGGAACAATTCACGTAAGAGTGAAAAAGATGGAGGATGCAGGTATTATTTTGGGATCATCTCTTAATATCGATTACGGAAAGCTGGACTATCACTTCACTGCCTTCATCGGGATTTTATTGACAAAATCTAACAGAACTCAGGAAGTTCTGAAAGAGCTGACAAGTATTCCTAACGTGATTGAAGCAAGTGTTATTTCAGGAAAATACAATATTTTCTGTAAAGTAAGAGCTAAAAATACAGAGGATGCTAAGAGAATAATCTATCAAATTGATGATATTCAGGATGTAATGAGAACTGAAAGTATGATTTCTATGGAAGAATACCTAAGCGACAAAAACAGACTGATCAACGCGATCTCTATATAATCAAATTTTAAACGAATTATATAAAAGAACTTATGAAATCTCTCATAAGTTCTTTATTTTTGTACCTATGGAAGAATACAGCTATTTTGACGAAGATCCGAAGAAAGGATGGGGATTTATTCTGGCTTTTGCAGCATTATTATTGTTTACGATCATGGGATTCGGGATCGATCTGGATGAATATTTACAGCATGAATATCTTAATATTCCTGAGTGGTATTCCTTCGCTATTTTCGCGATCGATGCATTAATGGTAGTGAGTTTAATTCTTATGTTTTTTTACAGAAAAATTGGGATTTTTTCTTTTCCGGCATTATTGGTTTTGCATTTCTTTATGCACAATTATTATCTGTCAACCTTCCTTTATACAGACGTGACAAACCTTTTCCTTTTTACAGGTTTTGGGATGTTGGCGATTATTCCGAAATGGAAGTTTTTTAAATAAAATAATAAAGTCTATCTCTTTCTGAAAATTTGCTTATAATACCTTTTATTTTATACTTAATAAAAAATTTTAAACTTATATTTAATTGTTTTTCAGTTTTGTAAAAGGATTGTATGATATCCCAATATTAAAATAAAGGGCAGGTTTTGTATTGGCTTCGAAAATAAAATTATTGAAAGTTTCCCGCTTTTCAAAAATTCTTGATCTTGGTGCTGCACGAAGCCCTATTTTCAGAGTTCCTATTAAATTTTCTCCTAGAGTATGTTCATAAGCTGCTCCGGAATTAATTTCTATCTGTCTGTATTCATAGCGGTTTTCATCAGGATAAAGATAGAAACTCGAATCATTTAATTCAGCTCCTAGAGATAATCTTCCAGATTGAAAAATATTTTTCCTCATTAGAATTTTTCTTGGTAAAATGATATCGGCAACCCATTCGTTACTAAATGTATGTTCATAGGTAAAAACGGGTAATACAGGAATTTGAATACTGGGATCAATCATTAAAGCTAAGCCCACTGACATTTTTGTATTGGCGGTGGCTTTTAAAACTACACTTGCTGTGAGCATTCCGCGGAACCTTTCAAAATGCTGGTCACTTCCGTCAACTGAAGCTGTTGCAGAAAACACAGCCAGTTTATTGAATACTTTTGAAAAGTGAGTAAGGCTCAAAGACTCTGAATGATAATGAAAATCCTGTTCTCTGTATTGCTGTCCAGGAAATATTGAAATTTCATTTTCTGGATTAATGTGTGTAAATTTATAATTTAGATTCGAACTTAACATCCACTTTTGACCTTTGATGAAATAGATATTGGTACTTGCGTTGATTTGCTGGAAGTTTTTGATCTTATTTTCAGGAAGGTTTTCGCTGCGTAATTGCGGAGAGAATTTGTAAGGCATAAGTTGGGTAAATTCAACATTCAGATCTCTTGTTTGAGGAAATTTGTCAGTAATAAAAGCGACTACATTTTTTGGAATACTGTCTTTTTTCTGTGCTGATACTAAATTGTTTAAAGGTAAAATTGCCAGAGGTACAAAGATGGTTTTTAAAATTTTCATAGTTTATTTTAAGTTGTAAATAACAGATTGGAAAAAATGAAAGATGAATATTTTATCATACAAAAGTTCAATATCATTCTCAAATACAAAATCAGTATGCCGGATAAAATCAGAGATGTAATTTTCTTCTACAAAAACGAACCAGAGTTCCTCTAAGTGATGGTGCTCTTTAAAAACTGCCGAGTCTGGTAAGTTTACCGGTAAAGATTGTCTTAAATCATAGAATAGTATTCCTTTCTTTATGCCGTTATCTTTAATGATATTAATCGAATGGTGTAGGTAATTAATAACTTCAATGCTATGATTATGGCAGTCTATAAAATGATGCAAATCTATCAGCTGAATTACCTTCTCTTCTTGTTGAGATGTAGTCAGATAAAAACACTCAAGATTGATCTGTTCTGTCAGCTCTTTAAAATTTTTTAGGTTCATATCTAGTATTTTTACTAATTTGTGTAGTAATAGAAAGCTGCGATATTTCAACAGAAAATTATAATCCTGTTTAATGACTATTTGATTCCAGCTCTTTTCTGATCGCATTCTTCGTAGCTTTATCAATAAGTCTTTCGGGAAGCAGGGAAATGACAAAAGTCTGAATGGCGTGAGGCCAGTAGGGCATAATACTTTTTCGTCCGCAGCCAACAATTTTTAAAACCGATTTTGCATAAGTAGTTGCATCTGGCCGCATAAAAGATACAGGCTTTCTGTTTGTTCCGGTATTTACACTCCCGGTGATTAATGATATTATCTCTATATCGTCAATTTCTCGGGCAAGTGAAACAGAAAATGCATTGTTATAAGCTTTTGTACCTGCATAAACTGCTAAATATGGTGGCGGAAATAATCCCGCGTAAGATGATACATTTAAAATGAGTGATTGTTCGCTTAATTGTGGCAATAGATCTCGGGTAAGTTTTGAGGGAAATATGGTGTTAAGCCGTATGGTTTCTTCAATTTCTTCATTGGTAAAATTAATAAGTTCATCAATTGGACCGACACCTACATTATTTATCAAAACAGATATAGGTAAATTTTTGATTGATGAAATATTAAGTTGAGAATTTTTGCTTCCGTCTTGTAAAAGACTAATGATCCGGCAATTGGCATTTATTGCTTTGATTTCATCTTCGACCAACTTTAATTTGTTAACATTTCTACCGTGCAGAATAATATTAAAACCTCTATGAGAAAGTTCTAAGGCAATGGCTTTGCCAATACCATCTGTTGAACCTGTTATAAGAGCATAAGTACCAGGCTGTAAATATTTTTTAAGACCTGAAGGTTTTATGTACGGGTAAATAAAATTAAATAATCGATATAAAATCCATAAGCAAAAACAAATTCCTATAATAAAAACAAATTGATGCAACATTTCTTTTTTCTACAAAAGTATGCTGTACCTTTAGTTTTGGAAATGGATAACTTACGACAGATATTGGATTATTTGCGGTAACTTGTTCTGAACTGCAGTGGTGCTTTTCCTTCTATCTTAGAAAAGTAGCGGTTGAAATAGGCATGATCTTCAAACCCTAAAAGGTAAGCGATTTCTTTAACCGTAATATTGGTGGCATAAAGATACCTTTTTGCCTCCGTGATTATAGTCTGTCGTATCCAAAAACTGACGGTAAAACCGGTAGTAGATTTTATGGCTTCGTTGAGATATGCAGGTGTGATATTTAGAATTTTTGCAAAAGCGGCTGAACTTTTATGTGTTTTTATATTTTGTAAAAGTAATCGTTTAAACTCTTTAGTTATAATAAGTTTTCTTGCCAGAGAAGGTGTATTGTTTTCAATTTGATTATAGGCAGAGGCAAAAATGCCTATGCAGGCATCGATTAATGAATAGGCAACATTAGGAATTAAATTTGATTTCGTGTTTTCTTGTGTCGATAAAATTAATTGAATACACTGGTTAAGTAAAGTAGTTTCTGATGTTTCCAGCGTAATGGGTTCGTAAAAAAAATAATTATCTTCAAAAATTGTTCTATATTCATCATTGATAATACTTGTGTCTATTGTTATCAGCCACGCTTCAGTTTTATTATCAATAGCAGAAGCAAGATGAATCTGCCCCGGCAAAATACACATGATTACATTTCCAATCAATTCAATTTCTTTAAAATCTACAATGATTTTGCTTCTTCCATTTTTTTGAAAAATAAATAAATAATGGTCATCTCTACGATGTGCTGATTTCCCATACAATTCGTCATTATCAGCCTTGCCAATAATCATGTTAATACTAATTTTCTTGTCAGTTATATCCTTGAGAGAGTGCGTAGAAATGTTATTAATAATCATTATAAAGTTTTATGAGTTATTTTCAGATGAATTTATTGGAAAATACTACATTAAGCTATTGGAATAGGACTTTAGTTTTATTAAAAAAACGTATTTCTGGAATATTTATTACAATTGTTCAATCAGTAATAAGAATCTGTTCAGAAATTAAAGATGAGTTCTGCTATCTTTTTTAATTTTAAATCATTTTTTGCTAAGACATTAAAAAAATAAAAAGAGTCCGTTTCACAACTAGTGAACGGACTCTTTAATCTATATGTAAAATAGATTATTTCTCTAAAATTCTCTTCACCGCTTCTTTCACGGCAGTAGAATCAATTTTATATTTCTTCATCAATTCAGCTGGTGTTGCAGATTCTCCGAAAGTATCATTTACAGCAACAAATTCCTGTCTGGTCGGTCTTTTTCTTGCCAGCATTCCTGCAATTGATTCACCTAAACCTCCAAGGTAGTTGTGTTCTTCTGCAGTTACGATTTTTCCTGTTTTTTCAACTGATTTTAAGATGATTTCTTCGTCCAGAGGTTTAATTGTATGGATGTTGATCACTTCACAAGAAATACCTTCTTTTTCAAGCTCATCTGCAGCTACAAGAGATTCCCAAACAAGGTGACCGGTTGCAACAATCGTTACATCAGTACCTTCCTGAAGCATAATTCCTTTTCCGATCTCGAAAGGCATATCTTCAGGGATGAAAACAGGAACTACAGGTCTTCCGAATCTAAGATAAACAGGACCTTCAAAGTCTGCAATTGCAAGAGTTGCAGCTTTAGTCTGGTTGTAGTCACAAGTATTGATTACAGTCATTCCAGGAAGCATTTTCATCATACCGATATCTTCCAAAACCTGGTGAGTTGCACCATCTTCTCCTAAAGTAAGACCTGCGTGAGAAGCACAGATTTTAACGTTTTTGTTGGAATAAGCAACAGACTGACGGATTTGGTCATAAACTCTTGAAGTAGAAAAGTTGGCAAAAGTTCCCGTGAAAGGAATTTTCCCTGTGATGCTAAGACCTGCCGCAAGACCGATCATATTTGCTTCTGCAATACCGACCTGGAAGAATCTTTCCGGAGCTTTTTCAATGAATTTCTCCATTTTCAAAGAACCGATAAGGTCTGCGCAAAGAGCTACAACATTAGGGTTTTTATCTGCCAATTCAGCTAATCCGGCTCCGAATCCTGAACGTGTATCTTTCTTTTCTGTATATGTAAATTTCATTTTTGTTCTAATTATTAATTAAGGATTACTTATTACCAATTATTTATAATTAATAATCAGCAGGAGCTTCTAAATATAATTGTTTGAAGGCAGTATCCAATTGCTCATCGTTAGGAGCTTTTCCGTGCCAAGCGTGAGAACCCATCATATAATCTACACCGTAGCCCATTTCTGTATGAAGGATGATGACAACCGGTTTCTCTTTTCCTGTTTCAGTTTTTGCTCTCTCAAGGATTGCAATTACCGCTTCAAGATCGTTTCCGTTTTTCTCTTCCAGAACAGTCCATCCGAAAGCTTCCAATTTTGCATGAAGATTTCCTAATGAAAGTACATTATTGGTGCTTCCGTCGATTTGTTGTCCGTTATAATCAATTGTAGAAATGATATTATCCACTTTTTTAGCAGAAGCATACATGAACGCCTCCCAATTTTGACCTTCCTGCAATTCTCCATCTCCATGTAAAGTATATACCAAAGAGCTGTCTCCGTCTAATTTTTTACCTTGAGCCGCACCTAAAGCTACAGAAAGACCTTGTCCTAAAGAACCTGAAGCTACTCTGATTCCCGGAAGACCTTCATGGGTTGTAGGGTGACCCTGCAATCTAGAATTTAATTTTCTGAAAGTACTCAATTCTTCCACAGGGAAAAAGCCAAATCTAGCCAAAGTGGAATAGAATACAGGCGAAATATGTCCGTTTGAAAGGTAGAAATGGTCTTGATTTTTACCTTCCATCGTGAAAGGAAGACTGTAGTTCATCACCTTTCCGTAAAGGGCTGTGAAAAATTCAGTACAACCTAAACTTCCACCTGGGTGACCAGAATTTACAGCATGAACCATTCTTAAAATGTCTCTTCTGATTTGCGTAGTGAGAGATTTTAGCTCTTCGATACTTTTGCTCATTATTTAAGATTTATATGCATGCGAATTTACAATTTTTTACCGGCTTATGGAAATACAAAAATCCGGGTTTTATATCCGGATTTTGAATTATATAATTATTTTTGAATGTTTTAGCAGCCTTCGTTGATGAAAATCAACATTTCTGTAACGATATTATTTACAAGGGTGAAATTAAGTGTTGTTCCGGCATCCAGATCATTTAAAACAAAATTGCTTGTATTTTTCTGAATTTTTCCCTTGTCGTCATAACTCGGATAAGCGCTGTAACTTGGATAATTTTTATAAGCATTAATTACTTCATCTTTTGTGCTTCCGACCCCGATTCCGCTTTTTGTTTTAAATTTTTTGCTTTTTGTAGAAAGGGCCTGAATGATTATTTTTCCGTTTTCTTTTCCTTTATCATCGTAATCTGCAGATGTTCCGATTAAAATTGTTTCTCCGTTGTATTTAATAACATTTTTTAATTCGTAATCAGTCTGCTTTAGTTTTGTACCCAATTTATCCGCTTCATCATTTTTCATGAACATTTTGTACGGACCAATTCTCAACGTTGAAATTTCAAATTCCTGAGCAGAAATAAGACTTACAGCAAATAGAACTAAGAGTAATTGAATAATTTTTTTCATGGTTTTAATATTTAGGTTTAAATGTTTTTGGTTAAAGTCAATTGAATAGAATTTTTGTCATTCCGTAGGAATCTGTATATCGTAATTCTTTTTTTAGTCTTAAATAAAAATTCCTCACTTCACTTTGTTTCGCTTTGAATGACAAACAGGATGAAAATCCTTGAACAAAAAATTAAAAACTATTTCTTTCTAATAAGCCAAAGTCCAAAGAATGTCAGCAATCCGTTAATAATCAATAATTCCAATCCGATTTTGAAATCTCCGAAAATAGTAGCTTGATATTTATCAATAAAATAAGAAATAATTGGTGCTGCGATACAAACGTAAGGAACCAGTTTATCCTGAACTTTATATTTAGTGAAAATTCCAAAAGCAAAAAGTCCTAAAAGCGGTCCATAAGTAAATCCAGCCATTTTTAAGATTAATCCGATCATGGAATTATCATTAATAAGCTTAAAGATAACCACCATTATCAAGAAAGAAAATGCAACAATTAAGTGGGTGTTTTTCCTGAATTTTTCCTTTTTCTTATCGTCCCAATCTTTCTTTTCCTTCATCCCGAAAATATCGATACATAAAGAAGAAGTTAAAGCCGTCATCGCGCCATCTGCACTTGGAAATAAAGCCGAAATCAAAGCAATTATAAAGATGATGGAAATAAATCCGGGCATATGATTTAAAGCAACTTCAGGGAAAATTTTGTCCCCGAAAATATCTTTTCCGTTTATTAAAAATTCTTTTTTAGGAATTCCGTCTTTAATAACTTCTGTCAAATGACCTCCCTGACTTTCTCCAAAAAGATATAAAAGTCCACCCATATATAGGAACAGAGAAATTACCCCCAATAAAATAAAGCCAAGCGTTACCATGTTTTTCTGAGAATCTTTCAGCTTCGTTACAGAAAGACTTTTCTGCATCATTTCCTGATCAATTCCTGTCATGGTAATGGTAATAAATGCTCCGGCAAGAATTTGTTTAATGAAAAATCCGGGAGAATTAAAATCCATTTCAAATATTTTGGTGTAGCCTTTGTTGCTCATTGCGGTTAAGCTTTGCCCAACACTTAAATCTAAGTGATTCAGCATATAAACCGTACAGATAATCAGTCCCAAAAGCATACAGGAAGTCTGTAAAGTATCCGTCCAAACGATGGTTTTTACACCGCCTTCATATGTATAAAGAATGATCATTGCTAAAATAATCAAAGTTGTCACAATAAACGGAACTCCCAAACTATCCAAAATCGTTATCTGAAGAATATTCACGACAAGATATAATCTCGCTGTAGCCCCAACCAATCTTGAAACAATGAAAATCCAAGCTCCGGATTTATAGGAAAGCTGTCCCATCCTTTGTTGGAGGTAGCCATAGATCGAGGTTAATTTTAATCGATAATATAAAGGAAGAAGAACGTAGGCAACCACAATATAACCAATAAGATAGCCTAAAGTAATTTGTAAATAAGAGAAACTGTCTTTCCCGACTGCACCCGGAACACTCACAAAAGTCACACCCGAAAGCGAAGTTCCGATCATTCCGAAAGCAACAAGCATCCAATTACTTTTACGGTTTCCGATGAAGAAACTTTCATTATCGCTGCCTTTTCCAGTTCTGTAAGCTACCCAAAGCAGCAATGCAAAATAGACGATAATGATGGATAATAATATAACTGGAGACATACTTTATTCGATTAAAATTTTACAAATATAGTTTTTTTCGTTTCTTGAAAAAGAAAAACCTTTCAGAGAATTAGTCTGAAAGGTTTATGTTTTTTCAATGCTGAGACTGAGATTAATTTATTAATCCTAATCTTAATCTGAAAACTAAAATTAAGCCTGAGTCTTATTAACTAGCACATCCTGAAGCTCTTCATGTTTCTGGAAAGTAGCTTTTGCAAAAGGACAAAGAGGAATAATTGTTTTTCCGTTTTTTCTTGCAAAATCTACCGCAGCCAAAAGCATTTCTTTGCCAACGCCTTTTCCGTTGTAGGCTTCTTCCACTTCAGTATGGTCTATAATGAATCTTTCTTCTCCGGCCCAGGTGTAAGTCATTAAACCTGCGCGGTTTCCTTCTATGAATGCTTCAAAATTTCCGTGTTTTTCGCCGTTGTTTTGTTTTACTTCAATCATATTATGAAAATTTGGTTAATATTTCGATATCGTTTGTTAGTATTTTATGAACAGGACATGCGTCTGCAATCGTATGAAGTCTTTTCAGTTGTTCATCATCAAGATTTGTGCCTTCAAAGCTGATGTTGGTGATGAAAATAGTTCTTTTCGTGAGAGGGAAGTTTTCAAGTTCAACTTCTACATTTATTTTTTCAACATCCCATTCTTTTCTGTCGATATACATTCTTAATGTTGCCGCAGTACAGCTTGCCAAAGATGTTGCCAGAATTTCAAAAGGATTAAAACCTTTATTTTGTCCACCTTTATCTACAGGTTCGTCGGTGATTATAGTATTTTCGCCGGCTACAACTTCTGTGTAATATTTTTGTTTTCCCAGACTTGCTTTTACGGTTATCGTCATTATTTATCAGTGTTAAATTTGTAGCTTAATGCTCTGGAAGGGCATAAGTCGATTTGATTTTTAAGTTCCTGAGGCGTTGCATTTTCCACTTTTATCCAAGGTCTTTCTTTAGGATTATAAACTTTTGGAAGAGTTTTTACGCAAACTGCCGAGTGAATACACTTTTGAGGTTGCCAGATAACGGTGATCTCTCCGTTGATATATTCATGTGTTTCCATATTAATCTTCTTTTAATGATTTTTCAATTCTTTTGTCGGGAATCAGCCATATGAGAGCAACAATGTAGTAAAAACCTATGGCAATATAAGGATAAAAAAATGAAGTCGAGAACCCTAAAACATAAAATAAAATAGAGATGTATTCTTTGAATTTAGAATGTATAGCCTCTTTTAATGTAGAATTTTCACCTTCATTTTTTATGATCAGATTTTCCATTATGGTATAAGCAACAGCACTCATAATCAATCCGATACCATAAATGCTTACAGGGTTTTTTGCGAAATGTGTGTCTCCGATCCATTCTGTTGCGGCGGGCATTAATGAAAGCCAAAACAATAAATGAAGATTTGCCCAAAGAATGCTTCCATTCACTTTTTTTACAGTCTGAAATAAATGATGATGATTATTCCAATAGATTCCGATATAAATAAAACTGAAAATATAAGCTAAAAACTTCGGGAGAAGCGGTTTTAAATTAGCCCAATCACTTCCTTCCGGTACTTTTAGTTCAAGTACCATAATAGTAATAATAACGGCTAAAACACCATCGCTGAAAGCTTCTAATCTTCCTTTCGTCATTATTTTTCAATTTGACTTTTAAAGTTTTCAATCTTATCTTTCAGATCTTTCAGCATATCCGGATTGATGACTCCTGTTTCCAGATCGAAATTTTCGTAAAATTTTGGAAGAGAAAAAGTGTCTTTAATATCAGCTCCGAAATTTGGAAAAAACGTTTTTGCAGTATTCATTACATTTCCACCACCATAACCTCCCGGAGAAGTTGACATCAGAAGCATCGGTTTGTTTTGGAAAACTTTTACGTTAATTCTTGAAGCCCAGTCAAAAACATTTTTAAAAGCTGCACTGTACGACCTGTTGTGTTCAGCAAGTGAACAAATAATTATATCACATTCTTCTATGACTTTCAAAAAGAGATGAGCTTCATCAGGAAAGCCTTTCTTTTCGCGATCAACTGAGAAAACAGGCATGTCGAAGTCATTTAAATCAATTAAATTAATTTCTTCATTCTGAAAGTCTTTTAAGACAAATTTTACCAGTTCTCTGTTGATGGAAGTGGAAGAAGTACTTCCCGCAAATGCCAATATTTTCATCATTTATTTTTAAATATCTTAAGGTTTTCTGTTTAAAATCGCTTTTGGAAGTGGAACATATTCTTCTTCATCTCCCGGAACCAAAGGAAAAGCATCGTGATTTTGATCATTCCAATCTACTTTTGCTTTCTCGATCAATTCTTTGTCTGAATTTACAAAATTCCAGAATATAAAACGTTCTTCATCGAAAGGTTCGCCACCGAAAAGATACACCGTTCCGTTTTCGCTCATATCGAATTCGCAAAGTTGGGTTTCTTTTGCAATCATTAATTGCTTTGAACCGTAAGAATTTCCGTCCGTCGTAACTGTTCCGTCTAAAACATACATGGCAGCTTCACCGTAAAGATCTTTTCCAATGCTGATTTTTTTAGCGTCTTTGGTTTTAATTTCAATAAAAAACAATTTGCTGTGAACGGGAACCGGAGATTTTTTACCAAAAGCTTCGCCTGCAATTAGTTTATAGTGAATTCCATCTTCTTCCCAAGCAGGAATTTCATCGGCTTCAATATGACTGAAAGTAGGTTCAGCCTGTTCCAGATGTTTTGGAAGCCCCACCCAAATCTGGAAACCGTGAAGCTTTTTATCTGTATGTCTCAAATATTCCGGAGTTCTTTCCGAATGTACAACACCTTTTCCTGCTGTCATCCAGTTTACGGCTCCCGGTTTTATCTCAAAGGCACTTCCAATACTGTCTCTATGGAAAATAGAACCTTCCAGAAGATACGTTAACGTTGAAAGCCCGATGTGAGGATGTGGCGGAACGTCAAGATTTTGGTAATCTTTAAGCTCAGAAGGTCCCATATGATCGATAAAAACGAATGGTCCGACTGCTCTTTTTTCACGGAAAGGCAACAACCTTCCCACTAAAAAGTTTCCTATATCTGCTGATTTTTCTTCAATGATAAGTCCGATATTTGACATGGTATGTAAAGTGGTTTTTTAAATTTTATGTAAGCTAATGTAATCAATTTTTTCAATGTTTATGGGTGCTTTAATGAAAATTAAAGTTGATCATATCCATGAAATCTTTCGTCAACAACACGTTTCCATTGTGGATTTTTTTTGATGAATGATACAACGTACGGGCAAAAGGGAAGTGCTTTTTTCTGATGATCTTCAATATAATGTAAAGTTTTCTCAACAACCGCCGCAGCTGCACCTGTTCCGGCAATCAATACATCAGATTCGGTGTGATTTAAAGCGATCTGGCTTCCCATTTGACGGTAATCTATAAAAGCAGAACTTCCATTGAATTCTATTTCGAATCTGCTTCCTGTGTTTATTAAAGGGATGTTTTCAAATTCTGGTTTCATGGTTTTTTTGGATTGTTTTAAATTTCCATTTAGTCTGTCATTCCGTGGGAATCTAAGCTATTATATTTAAAATTTAATCTCTGATAAATAAACCTAGATTCCTACGGAATGACAAAGGTGGTGTTGAATCTTGATGTTTTATAATTTAAAACACAATCATATAAAATTAAGAAAAAGAAATAGTTCAATAATGATTTTAATTAAAATTAATCCGCCAAATATCCAAATCTTCCTAAATTATAATCCTCAAAAGCCTGCATAATCTCCTTTCTGGAATTCATTACAAAAGGTCCGTGAGGATAAATCGGTTCGTCTAAAGGCATTCCGCTGATAATTAAAATAACTGAATCTTCGGTGGCTTCAATCGTAAAAGTTTCGCCTTCATTTTTAAATAGAACCAAATGATTAGTAAGAACTTTTTCCTCACCGTTTACGATAATATTTCCTTCAACGATCAAGGCTGCAGTATTGAAATTTGCAGGGAAATCGAATTCTGATTTTCCGCCTTTTTTCAGTTTTGCATTCATCATATTTACCGGACTGAAAGTGAAAGCAGGACCTTTCTGATCTTTATACTTTCCTGCGATCAATTCGATAAATCCGTTTTCGCCAAGATCCACTTTTTCCATATCAGAATTTTTGATGGACTGATATTTTGGACAGCTCATTTTATAAACCGACGGAAGATTCACCCAAAGCTGAACCATCTGAAAAATTCCGCCTTCTTTTGCCCATTCAACCTCATGATATTCTTTGTGGAGAACACCTTTTGCGGCAGTCATCCATTGAACATCACCTTCACCGATAATTCCGCCGCCACCTGCACTGTCATGGTGCTGAACTTTACCTTTGTAAGCTATCGTTACGGTTTCAAAACCTCTGTGAGGATGCACACCGACACCACGGGGTATATCAGTCCCGTTGAAATGGAATTTTGAATTATAATCAAGCATAATGAACGGATCCATTCTTTTCATATCCAATCCCTGAACTCCCGGAATGAAATTGTGAACCCGAAATCCGTCACCCACAAAATGAGCAGGCTTTGGAGATACTACGATTTCTACTTTTTTAGTTGCCATAATATTGTTGGTATTATGAAACAAATTTAAGGTAGTTTGAAATCAGACGCATTGATCTGTGGTAATAAGCGAATGAAACGGAATGTTGATGAGAAAGGATTGTAACGAAAAGCGGGAAAAAGCTCCGAAAAATTTATAATTTATCACTTTTAATCCTCTTTCGATTTCATATTTTTCCCATCTGAAATGTGAAGTCTGCGAAAAACCAGTCCTGAAACGATGGTAAGAACACCGATCGTTAAAAATGTAAGTCTGAAAGCGTTGTGAATTTCGCCCTTAATGAGGTCGGTATTTTCAAATATTTTTAAAACAATTAATCCGAAAGCAATTCCGAATCCAATGGCAAGCTGTTGATTAACTGATATTAATGAGTTTCCGCTGCTGGTCTGAAAATTTCTGAGATCGGCAATGGAAATAGTATTCATTGATGTAAACTGAATTGAGTTGAAAAATCCTAAAATAGCAATAATCGGTACAAACCAATATAAGGATGAGTGAACATTGGGAATGGCTAAAAGACAGATCAGTGTTCCGATGATGAAGGTATTGAGCATTAAAGTCTGTCTGTAACCGAATTTATCCAGAATTTTAATGACATAAGATTTTCCAAACATAGCAGTAAGTGCCATCGGAGCGATAATCCAACCGGAAGTAACTGCTGATTGTTTGTACGCGATCTGTATCATTAATGGCAATAACAACGGAACGGAACTGATTCCTAATCTTGTGGCAAGATTTCCGACAATCCCGACACGGAAAGTTCGAACCTGAAACAAATTTAATGGAAAAATAGGGCTTTCGTCTTTTTTTGCATGTCTGTAATAATAGTACATAAAAAGGAATCCTAAAATGAAAACAACCAAAACGGGAGTTGTATTCTGCATATCTCCGAAAAGTTCCAAAGAAATCGAAAGCAGGAGAGAGGCTGCTGCGAAAATCAGGAAGCCTTTTAAATCAAAATCTACGGCGGTAGATTTGTAATTAGGCATATATTTCAAGCCCAAAACAATTCCCAAAAACCCAATCGGAATGTTTATTAAAAAAATCCAGTGCCAGGAAAGATAGTCTACCATATAACCTCCAACCAAAGGTCCCAGAACAGGTCCGATTAAGGCAGGAATGATGGCGAAATTCATTGCTTTTAATAATTCGTTTTTATCGAAAGTTTTGATTAATGCCAATTTTCCGACAGGAGTCATTAAACTTCCTCCAACTCCCTGAATGACACGCGAAATCACAAGATGTGTAAGGTTTTGTGACAAAGAACAAAACAAGGATCCTAAACTGAAAAGCATCAAAGAGAAAATAAAAACCTTTTTCGTTCCAAACCTATCCGCTAAAAATCCGCTTGCCGGCATGAAAACCGCTAAAGTAAGAACATAACTGATAATCGCATTCTGCATATTGAGCGGAGATTCATGTAAATCTCTTGCGATTGAAGGCAGAGAGGTGTTTAGAATCGTAGAATCCAGCATCTGCATGAAAATTGCCGTCGCAAGAATCAGTGGAAGGATTTTTTTAATTGAATTGGGCTGCGAAATTACTTCTGACATGTGATAGTACTGGAAATTAAATAATCCAGATTTGTTTTGGTTCAAAGAATAAGAATATTTGTTGAAAGCAATATTTATTCCTTAGATGACGAAATCTTTATAAAATTAAAAAATCCTGTGAAATTTCACAGGACTTTTTAATTTATTTTCTAGGTTTTTCTACTCCTTTCCATTCGTCACCGGCTTTTCTGTACTGGCTTAATTCGAAAGTTTTGAAATCTTTTGTTTTGTACTCGATATTATCAGTGTTTTGTTCAAATGGCATGATGTAATAATAGTCTGCATCTGTTCTGTCCGTTTTTGTACCTTTTTTCACTGAAGGAACATACTTAGAGAATTTGTAGCTTGGAAGATATTGCTTCACTCTTGCATAGAAAACTTTGTTTTCTTTCTTTTCCGGAATAATGTCTACGATATTGAAATCGTCTTTTTCTTTATTAATCCAAAGATAGTATGTTTTCTCTTCTCCTTTATTTCTGTTGTTAGAGTTGAAAGCGAAAAGCTCTTTCGGAACCAGTTCCTTGATTTTTTCCGGGTCAACTTTTGTGTAATATTCACCTTTTGAAGGGTCAACGTATGTTTCAATATTGTACATTAACACAGAATTATTATCCAAATTTTTATTTTTGAAATATTGATTTAGAGATAATTCTGCAGTTGCTCTCAATTCTTTTCCTCTTGCATCCAGCTTTTTGGTTGGGTTCTGAGGATTTACCTTTTTTACAAATTCATATAAAACTTTAGGCTTTACATCTTTCAGGTGAGGATAAGTTTTCAGTTGCTCAGCTTTTACCAGCCAGTAGTATTGTTGGTAAAAGTCGTCTTTATCGCCATCTTTTACATTTTTATACACCATAGCAAGTTTCTTGGAGCTAAGATATTTACCATATTTTCCCTGTCCGAAAGCAAAAGTCATGGCTAATAAAGCAAATAAGATAGTAATGTTTCTTCTCATTTTTTTATAATTGATATTTTCGTTTTCCAAATATAATTATTTATTAGATATTATTTTTGATTAACAGTTAAAATCTCACAATATTATTATCGTTAATTCAAAAGAAAATCCCGTATTGCTACAGGATTGATAAATTTTGTTTGAGAAGTTAGAAATTAGAGGCTAGAAATTAGTTTAAAGAAACTCATAATTAATAACTTATAACTCATCATTAATTGTCATAAGACGTTTCGTGTACTTTTACTGCTCTTCCGCTCGGATCATTCATATTTTTGAAGGCTTCATCCCATTCCAGAGCGATTGGGGTAGAACATGCCACTGAAGGAACAGACGGAACAGTCGCGGCTGCAGTTTCACTTGGAAAATGTTCTTCGAAAATTGTTCTGTAACGGTATTCCTCTTTGTTTTGAGGAGTGTTTAACGGAAATCTGAATTTTGCATTTGCCATCATTTCATCAGTCACTTCTTTTTCGGCAACAGCTTTTAGATTGTCGATCCATGAATATCCAACTCCGTCAGAAAACTGTTCTTTCTGTCTCCAGACAATAGATTCCGGAAGAATATCTTCGAAAGCTTTTCTTAATACCCATTTTTCAATTTTTCTTTCGTTGGCCTGTACCATTTTATCTTTTGGATTGATAGTCATGGCAATATCCATAAATTCTTTATCTAAAAAAGGAACGCGACCTTCAATTCCCCAGCTCATTAATGCTTTGTTGGCTCTCAAACAATCGTAAAGGTGAAGTTTTCCTAATTTTCTTACCGTTTCATCATGGAATTCTTTCGCGTTCGGAGCTTTATGGAAATACAGGTATCCACCGAATAACTCATCAGAACCTTCTCCCGAAAGTACCATTTTAATTCCCATTGATTTAATAACTCTTGCCAAAAGATACATCGGTGTTGAAGCTCTTACTGTTGTTACATCATAAGTTTCCAGATGATAAATTACATCACGAACCGCATCCAAGCCTTCCTGAACCGTGAAATTAACTTCATGGTGAACCGAACCGATATGTTCCGCAGCTTTTTGTGCTGCAGCCAGATCCGGTGAACCTTCCAGTCCAACCGCAAAACTGTGCAATCTCGGATACCACGCTTCCTGAGTGTCACCACTTTCAACTCTCTGTCTTGCAAATTTTGCAGTAATTGCAGAAATTACAGAAGAATCCAGACCACCTGAAAGAAGAACTCCATAAGGAACATCACTCATCAATTGTCTGTGAACAGCGTCTTCAAGACCTTTTCTTATTTTATCAATATCAGTTTCGTTATTTTTTACATGATCAAAACTTTCCCAATCTCTTTTGTACCATTGCTGTAATTCGTTTCCGTCTTTGCTGTATACAAGATGTCCCGGTAAAAATGTTTCGATAGTTTTGCAAACTCCTTCCAGGGCTTTTAATTCTGAAGCCACATAATAGTTTCCATTTTTGTCCCAACCCTGATAAAGCGGACAGATTCCCATATGATCGCGGGCAATTAAGAAAACATCATTTTCTGTATCATATAAAGAGAAAGCGAAAATTCCGTTTAATTTTTCAACAAAATCTTTTCCGTATTTTCTGTAAAGTGCTAAAATGACTTCACAATCAGATTGAGTCTGGAATTCGTAATCAGGAAATTCTTCTTTTAATTCTCTGTGATTGTAAATTTCTCCGTTTACCGCTAAAACTACTTTTCCGTCTTTTGTAAATAATGGCTGTTTTCCTGAAGTAGGATCTACAATAGCAAGTCTTTCATGGGAGAAAACTACTTTGTCGTCCTGAAATACACCGCTCCAATCCGGACCTCTGTGACGGATTTTTTTTGACATTTCAAGAACCTGAGGTCTTAATATTTCGGTTTTTTGTTTGGCATCAAACAAACATACAATTCCACACATTTTTTATCATTTAATTTGAAACAAAATTATGTTTGTAGTTTAAAATAAACAACAAAAATTTTAATTAAGTTTAAATTTTTAATTAAATTGATTAAAAAAGAGAAAAATTTTAATTATTTTTAATGAAAAGGATGATTTTAGTTAATTTTTTTCGCTGTGCAATCGAATTCTCTACTTACATACGAAATAAAAAATTAATATTTCTTAATCTATGATAATTTATTATACAAATTTTTGCCTTTCCTTTGTGGCTCGAAATAATTTTTTTTCATCATTTGTGTTTTTACCTTCTTGCAATTCAGTTTGCGAGAAGGTTTTGTTTTTATTGAGATCCTAGTAAAACTCCTGAAACGTTCCAGGAACTAAAACTTGTTCCTTCTGTAGGACCTTGAGGGATTTTCACCTGAATGGTATGTTTTCCGGCTTTTAAGTCTCCAAGAGGAATGAAATTAGGATTGGTAACTGTTCCCGGGCACCAGTTTGATCTGCTTAGATCTGATGATGAAAGTCCGTCCGGAAAATTTCCTGAAGCGGGATTATAAAGACGGTAAGAGCCACAGTCTGATCTCCATGGAATAAAAGAATAAGTCATTTTTCCATCAAGGAAAATAGAATTAGTTTTAGGAACAAATTCGTCACCGTTTTCCCAACCGCCGTGACCTGTTGTAAGATATTTCAATTGTGCGTTTTTCAGATCTTTCTTTAATGTAAATTCTACCAATAATCCTTTATCCTGATTGAACATTGTGGAATAATCCTGTCCTGCCATTTCCATTATATTTAAGGTATTGAATAAAGGGATCACTGTATTGTTCTTATAAATTGTCTGGTCGCTTTTGTGAATCGTGATTTCCAGACTCACTTTGTGACCGCCTTTGTCGTAGTTTCCAATGAATGTACCCACCCATAATTCTTTTTCGCTTAAAGAAGGTTTTAGGTCGGTGATATCCTGTCGATATGGACTTATCGTTTGCCAGTTTTTATCTTTTAATTGAATATGATTGAATTTATTAATCCCGAAAGCCGTGAAAAAACGCATCATTTCAATTGCCGGATTGTAATTTTCGGTAGAAGTAATTCCGTAGTATTGCTTTCCGTTTCCGTTATCGTAAACAGGTAATGTTTTTACTCCTTTTTCCAAACCGTCGAAGAAAGATTGTGATTTGTCCTGCGGAACGAAGAATACGGTTCCTGTTCTGTCGTAAGCGTCTCCGTTGGATTGTTGTTTTAATTCGGCGAAGATGTTTTCACCTTCAGAAATTTTAGGAAACTTAATTTTTTTAAGAATAATCGTTCCGTTGGCGAATCTTTTTACATTTTCATCGGATTTTGACTCATCAGAAAAATTGATCGTTTCATTGTCAAAAACTTTCAAAGTAGTGAATCGGCTTTTCCATAAAAGGTCTCTGTATCCTAACTGATCGGTAGAACTAATAGAACCTTTAAGAATATTTTCAATATCTGTTTTCTTAACTTTTTTAATAGAATTGGCGGTAATTAAAGAGTTTTTGTTTCTTTCAATTTCCAGAACAAAACCTAAATTTTGTCCGATACTTGAAGGGCCACCCTGGATTTTTAAATCATTTGTATACCAAACTTCAATGGTATTTGAATTGATCTTGGTTACCGCTTTTTTGCAATTGTAGCCTAAAATTTTCTTAGTTTCATTCGTGAATTCGAAAGTTTGCTTTCCGATAGCTTCTGCATCAGAAGTTGAAATAATTTCGGCAGGTTTCAAAAAAGCATATGAAATTATTGTGTTGGATGGTTTTTCGATTTTCGTTATCTCAAAAGGCAGATCGGCTTTATGTTCTCTGATTTTATTATTCAGGATAAAATTTTCCTTTTCATTTGCCCAAACCAGAGTGGGAGACTGATCGGTTAAAACTTTTCCGTTGGATGAGCTGATGTACTGAACTTCATAAGTCTGCGCAAAAGACAGACAGGATAAAAAGGTGAAGAAACTTAATAAAATTTTACAATGCATAATTGAAGATGGTTTTTCACAAAGATAAATTTTAGTTAACATAATATCAGCTTTGCGGATTTTTATATTAATTTTAATCATATTGGTGTGAAAGATTGTGTAAAAGTTACACTTACAAGAAAAAGATTAATAAAAAAACTACCCTGAAAACAGAGTAGTTTGTATAATTTAATAGTGTTAATTCTTATTTAAGAAAGTCTTTCAATTAATGCCATATAAAATCCGTCGTAACCTGTACTTGGCATTACTTTTTCGTCTTTTACCATTTTGAAGTTCGGGTTGTTTTTTACGAATTCTTCTACCTGTTCATTATTTTCTGAAGGTAAAATAGAACATGTTGCATACACCATTTTCCCACCTACTTTCACCATTTTAGAATAATCCTGAAGAATCTGCTGCTGTTCTTTTTTTATTCTGTCGATAAAATCCTGGTCGATTTTCCATTTGCTGTCCGGATTTCTTTTTAAAACTCCAAGACCTGAACATGGCGCATCGATCAATAATCTGTCCGCTTTGTCGTGAAGTCTTTTGATAACTTTATTATCAGAAATCATACGTGTTTCAATGTTGTGAGCTCCGGCTCTTTTTGCACGACGTTTCAGTTCAGCCAATTTCCATTCGAAAATGTCTAAAGCGATGATCTGTCCTTTGTTTCCCATCAAAGCAGCTAAGTGAAGCGTTTTTCCACCTGCACCTGCACAAGCATCTACAACCCTCTGTCCTTCTTTTACATCAAGGAAATACCCGATTTTTTGTGAAGAAGCATCCTGAACTTCAAACAAACCTTCTTTAAAAGCTGTGGTAAGAAAAACATTCTTTTTTTCTTCCAGTTGAACCGCATCAGGATAATTTTTTATAGGATAAGCAACTACATTTTCGTCAGAAAGGTCAGAAATAAGCTCTCTAGGTGTAGTTCTCAGAGAATTGGCTCTTAAAACTGTAGGAGCCTGCTCATTCAAAGCGTGCATTTCTTTCTCCCATTTTCCCCCCAATTCTTTCTCTAAAGTTTCGGCAAGCCATTCAGGAATAGAATGCTCGATAGCTTTTGTAGGAACTGTATTTTTTTTGAGCTTTGTAAGGATATCGGCGATTTTTATTCCGTCGAATTCTTCAAATTTTTTATAATTTGTTTTGCTCCAAAGAAGATAAGCGATGATTAATTTGTAAATATTATTCGGTTTTACGCCTTCTCCCATGTAATATTCAAGACGTTTTTTCCAACGGATGATGTTGTAGAAAATCTCAGAAACAACAGCTCTGTCTTGGCTTCCCCATTTTCTGTTTGCTTTTAAAAGTCTTTCTATTACTTTGTCGGCATATTTATTTTTCTCGAAGAATGTTTCCTGTAAAGCATCGTGAATTCCGATGGCTAAGTTTCTGTGAATAAGTTCCATAAAATTGGGTTCTGCTATTTTGAATCTGCAAAAATACGACTTTTAATTTATAAGCAATAAGTAATAGACAATTAGTAATTTTTTAATGCTTTAATCTTTGAGTTTTTAAATATTTAATTTAATCCTACCTTTGCAAAAATTAAAAAAAATGAGTGATACTGTACTTTGCCCAAAATGCAGCTCTGAATTTACTTATCCGAGTGATGATGTAATGGTTTGTTCACAATGTTTCTACGAATGGAATCCGGAAGAAACGGCGGCAGAAGTTTCAAATTCAGGAAAAATTTTAGATTCGAACGGAAATGAATTGCAGGATGGAGATTCTGTGGTTGTCATCAAAGATTTACCTGTAAAAGGTGCTCCAAAACCCGTAAAAGCAGGAACAAAAGTTAAAAATATTCGTTTGAGACCAGACAGTGACCATAATATCGACTGTAAAATTGATGGTTTTGGTTCGATGGCTTTGAAATCGGAATTTGTGAAAAAAGCATAAAAAAAAGGAAAGAATTGGACAGTGTAATCTTTCAAAAGACTAGATTGCTTCGTTTGAGCGAGACTAATTTTCGTCTTAGGAGGCAGAAAGAGTATTAACCAAAAATTTCCTTATGCTGTGGATATACAAATGTAAGAAAAAGTTTTACACACAATTCTTATGTTTGTATTTTTTTATCCACAAATTCACAATAAGTGTTAGTAAATATGGTGTTTAGCAAAAAGTAAAAGAAGCTGATAAAAAATAAATGTTTTTAGGAGCCTTTCATAATTGAAACGTTTCTTTAAATGTGAATAGTTTAGCAGCCTTTGCCTAGTGAAACGCTTTTGCGAACGAAAACAAGCATTCAAAATATTTAAAGAGACATTGTAATCTTTGTGTTAAAATAGATTCTTCCTTCGTCAGACTGAGAAAAGAGAAACCTTATCGCACAAAAGAAATTTTAATTAAATTTTCTATTCTCAGATCTGTATAGACAACTAATTCCTTATCCTGAACTTTAATTTTATTCCAATAATGATTTCCTGCGAATCTGCTTTCTAAGACTTCAGCTTCAAAACCGTTTTCGGAGATTTTTATTTCTTTGGGATAGTAAGAAAATTTCGGAAGCTGAAAATTTTCAACTTCAGTTTCATTGAAGATATTGACTTCTCCAAAAAGTTTGGCAACATAAGAATTGTAAGGATTTCTGAATGTCTCTTCCGGATTGTCATTCTGGATTAATCTTCCGTTTTGAAGCACAATAATCTGATCAAGCCACGGAATAATATCCTGAAGTTCATGGGTAGAAATGACCAGAGAAATATTCTGCTGTTTTACGTATCGGAATAATTTTTCACGCAATTCGATTTTTCTAGGAAAATCCAGATTACTGAAAGGCTCATCAAGAATCAAAAGTTTCGGAAGCACAGAAAGTGCTCTTGCAATGGCAACTCTCTGTTGTTGACCGCCACTTAAATATTTAGGTAAAACGTTTGCAAATTCTTCCAGCCCTACTACTTCCAGAAGCTCGGCAACGGTTTCTTTTTTCTTGGCTAAATTAATATTAGAAATAAATTTTCCTACATTTTCGGCAGCGGTTGCGTAAGGCATCAAATCAAAATTTTGAGCCACAAACTTCATCTCAGATTCTCCGGGAACAAGGTTTCCTTTTGGTCCCGATAATCTTTCTCCGTTAAAAATAATATCTCCGCTTTCCCAATCCAAAAGTCCGTAAACCAAGCTTAATAAAGTCGATTTTCCGCATCCGCTTTCTCCGGCTAATGCTATGGTTTTACCTTCTTCAAACCTCAGATTAAGGTTCTGAAACAGGGGTTTTTCTTTGGAGTATGAAAAATATAAATTGTTTATTTCTAATAGCATAATACAAATGTAATGAAATGAAATGTTTTTAGGAAAGAACAATTTTTTTATTATATTAGCAGTAGTAATAAAATTTTGATCAATGATGAAAAGAAAGCTGTTTTTACTGGTTATTCCTGCATTTTTTGCATCGGCAATGGTAATTTCCTGCAAAAAGGACAAACCTCTTTCCAGTGAAAGTAATGAAGTGGCAACAACTAAGGACGGAAACCAATTTGTGGTGGATACTCTGAACAGTAAAGTGGAGTGGAAGGGGTATAAAATTTTTAAATCTGAAAATACAAGCCATTTCGGTACTATCAAATTTGAAAGTGGTGATGTCACAGTAAAAGAAGGAAAATTGGAAAGCGGAAAATTCGTTGCCGATATGAATTCTTTAACTTCTGAAGACTTGAAGAGTGATGCCGAAAATCTGGAAAAACTTAACGGACATCTTAAAAGCGGAGATTTTTTTGAAGTAGAAAAATTCCCGACGGCTTCTTATGAAATTACAAAAGTGACTCCATCTGCAGAAGGCGATTACAATACAGTTTTGGATGGTAATTTAACGGTTAAAGGAATTACAAAACCTGTTCAGTTCAAGGCTAATGTTTCTGTGAAAGAAGGAGTGGTAAGCATTGCAACGGAACCAAAAGATATTAAAAGAGAAGAGTTTGGAGTAAAATTTCAGGCTCCTGCTGAAAACGGAGTGATCAAAGATGAGGTAACTCTTCAGATTAACGTAAAAGCTTTAGAAAAAAAGTAATTTTTTTTATTTAAGTGAAATAAGTGATTGAAGTCTGCCTCCCTGAAAATGAGGCAGATTTTTTTAACACAATTAGGAAAATTATTCAATTGAAAAACCGTATTTTTGCAAAACATTTTGAAAGGGTAAAACAATGATAGAAAAGATAGAAGAGTTACTGGTTGAGGTAAATGGCTTCAATGCTACATCTAAAGAGGATATTGAAAACTTCCGAATCAAGTATAATGGTAAAAAAGGTGTCTTGAATGATTTCTATGAAACATTGAAAGAAATTCCCAATGATCAGAAAAAAGATTTCGGACAAAAGATTAATACTCTGAAACAGGCTGTTAACGTAAAATTGGAGGATTTGAAAAATTCTTCCGAATCTTCTGTTATTTTAGAAAAAGAAGATCTTACGAGACCTGCTTTTCCTTTGGATTTGGGTTCAAGACATCCGATTAATTTAGTAAAAAACAGAATTATTGAGATTTTCAAATCAATAGGTTTTGCTGTTGCTGACGGACCGGAAATTGAGGACGACTGGCACAACTTCACAGCCCTGAATCTTCCTGAATATCACCCTGCGAGAGACATGCAGGATACTTTCTTTATAGAGCAGAATCCTGATATTTTGTTGAGAACGCACACTTCTTCGGTGCAGATTCGTTATATGGAAGAAAACCAACCTCCGATAAGGATTTTATCTCCGGGAAGAGTGTTTAGAAATGAAGCGGTTTCTTCTCGTTCACACTGTATTTTCCACCAGATTGAAGGTTTGTATATTGATGAAAATGTAAGTTTCGCAGATCTAAAACAAACGATTCAGTTCTTTACAACGGAGCTTTTCGGAAAGTCGAAAATCAGACTGAGACCTTCTTATTTCCCGTTTACGGAACCAAGTGCAGAAATTGACGTTTATTGGGGATTGAACTCAGAAACAGACTACAGAATCACGAAAGGAACAGGCTGGCTGGAAATTATGGGTTGCGGAATGGTAGACCCCGCAGTTTTAAAGAATGTAAACATCGATTCGGAGAAATATTCAGGATATGCTTTCGGAATGGGAATTGAAAGAATCGTAATGCTTCTTTATCAAATGAGTGACATCAGAATGTTCTTCGAAAATGATATTAGAACTTTAGAACAGTTTAAAACTTTGTAAATATTTTAAACTAAATATATTCAAATCCTGTAAAAAATTAGTTTACAGGATTTTTTTTATTAATTTTATCATACAACTTACACAGAATGCTTAAAAAATTATTGAATTTCAAGTCAAGGAAAATTGTACATTATTCACTCATCATATGTATTTTATTAATACAATTACTTATCGCAGGATTTTTTTATAACGAATTTATAAACAGGAAAAATTTAACTTTTATTGAAAATCAGTTAAAAGAAGTTCATTCTTTGGAAAAATTAACGGATAATTCAAGAAAAGAACTTGCGAATGCACAAAATGACCTTCAGAAATATGTAATGAATGAGGATAAGGATAATAAGTATCTGGAATCTTACTTTAAATCTTTAAATAAACTTGGTGAAAATTTAGATAGTATCAGCCATTATGAAAATAAATATCCGAGATTAAAAAACATTTTATCGTCACAAAAAAAGGATACATCAGAAATTAAAAAATTAAAGGTTTTAATTGATTCTACTTATCATTTTTCTACGCAGCCTCAGTTTAGACCAAATTATGATATGCCTAAATTGGAAAAATATATTCCGGATTATAATTTTGATAAGTTTGATGTTGAAACCAAAACCTTTACAGATACTGTGAAGAAAAAAGGATTATTCGGACGTTTGGGAGATGCGATTTCGGGAAAAGAGAATGTACGTAAGGACAGTACCGTAGTTACTGTGAAACAAGGTAAAAAGCCAATTTCTTCATTGATAAAGTCGGATTTTGACAGTATTATAAAATTAGTCAATAATCATTATTATAGGGAAATTAAAAAAATACAGATAAATACAGCGGGCAACGTTACGAAGAAGAAAGATAATGAAGATAAAATTTATAAAATGTTCGGCAACCTTTTGATTTACAGTAATGATTTGATGAATATTTATGATGTTGCCATCAAAGATTCAAAATCTGATCTTGAAAAAGAATATAATAAACAGAATTCTGAAAGCAACAGAGTAAGAAAGAATTTAATTTTCGGGGCGATGATTTTGATGTTCATTGTTTCAATATTAATTATGTTCATGACCAGAATTGCATTTATATACGAAAGAAAACTAAATGCAGCAAATAATCAGATCAAAGAAAATCTGAATTTTAAAAACAGAATTTTGGGAATGTTGAGCCATGAATTGAGGTCGCCATTGAAAATCATCGGTCTTTTTATCAACAGAATTAATAAGAAAACGGAGGATAAACAAATTAAAGAATATCTGAAATCTATAAGCTTTACGAATGATACTTTATTGATGCAGGCAAATCAGATTTTAGAATATACTAAAAACCAGGCTGTTGAAAATAAATTGATTCCGGTTGTTTTTAATCTTAAAAATGAAATTACTTCGATATTGACTTCAATTGAACCTTATATCGAAACGAGAAATAATAAGTTTATCATTCATGAAAATATTGATCCGAACCTTGTTGTGTTTTCTGATAACAAGAAAATCAATCAGATTTTCATGAATATTCTCGGAAATGCAAATAAGTTTACAGAAAACGGACAAATTACCGTTAATACTGAAACAGAACATATAAATGAAAATACAATTTCTTTAATTACAAAAATAAGTGACACTGGTGCAGGAATTTCAAAATCTGATCTTGAAAAAATATTCGAACCTTATTATCAGGGAGTTCTATCGGAAGATGTAGAAAACCTTGGTGCAGGTTTGGGATTAAGTCTGTGCAAAGAAATCGTGGAATTGTATGGTGGAAATATTTCCGTAGTAAGCGAATTGAATGAAGGTACAACCGTCAGTTTTTCTATTAATTTAAATATTAATAAATGAATGAATTAGATAAGAAATCTATCAATTTTCTACTTGCAGATGATCACAGTCTTATCCGACAGGGGATTGTTTTTGTATTGGAAGAAATTGGTTTTGATTATGAGGTTTTTCATGCGTCTAATCTGCAGCAGACTTTGGAAGCTGTAAAAAATCACTCAATAGATATAGCTGTGATAGATGCTCATTTTCCCGATGGAAACAGTCTGACAATTTTATCTGAAATTAAAGAAATAAGACCGGAAATTAAAATTTTGATCTTTACAGGAATTGATGAAAATATACATTCGCTTAAGTATATCAATGCAGGTGCAAATGGTTTTCTGAGTAAGATGAATGAAGAAGATGAAATAGAGCAGGCTATTCTTAAAATAAAGAATGATGGAGAATATATTTCTCCGGTAACACAGGCTTTATTAATGAATTCGCTGCACAATGGTAAGCAGATTGATCCTTTGTCATCCTTAACGGAGAGAGAACTGCAAATTGCAAGAATGTATGCAGAAGGTTATGGAAATCTGGAAATTGCCGGTAAACTAGACGTGAAGCAAAATACAGTAAGTACAGTTAAAAAAAGAATATTCAATAAATTGAAAATAGAAAATATTGTCGAACTTATTGAATTAATTAAAAACTATTCTTAGGTTTATTACCATATTATTCTTAAGAATTTTTGCAGAAAAGTAGTGAAATTTTCTAGTAAAACCCCATTTTGATTATCTAAGCACAGGTAATTATTTTTGTAGAAAAATATCTACAATTTCATCGATATATATCTACGCAATGTAAGAGGATTATATACTACTATGTTGGTATTTTTGTACCAGATAATAAAAGCATTTAAAAATAAACGATTATTAACCAAATTAGAATGATCTTTGATTCTGAAAACACAAATGATGAAATTCCCCAGAATCAAAGATCTTTTAAGCACAAATGATAACTAGTGTCATTATTGTAGAGCCGAAACGTTCTGTAATAGATGCTTAAAAAAACACAAGGCTTTCAGGCAGCCTAAAAAAACACTTAATGAAAATCAAACCTCCGAAATTTTCGGAGGTTTTTTGTTTTTAATTACTGACCTAAGAAACAAAACGTAATTAAAAACTAAATTCTATTGAAAAATTTACTACGGTTTTTTTGCTTTTTTGATTATCATTTCGACAAAGGAAAAATCTGCTATTTTTAAGGGTTTAAAAAATTCTTAATATTTAAAAATTCGAGCAATTAACTTTTTTGCTTTTTCTTCATCCAGCTTTTCACACGATTATAATCTAAGAAGTAAGTCAGTTTCAAAGAAAAATTATTTACCATTGGTTCACTGAAGAGCATATCGTAGTTTTTTGTCACATTCAATCTTGAAAATTCAAGATAATTTGAAGTCGCGTTTCGATACAGTAAAGTAAGCTGACTTCCGGGAGCAAACCACCATGAAAATCTTAAATCAACATTCCAGGCATTGTAAGTTCCGTTAAGGTTTTTATTGAAACTATCAGTGTTTGCTAAACTTCCGTCTTGGTTCAAAGTGTAAAACTGTTTGTAAGTTACATCCGAAAAATAATGTCTGAAAGTTAATGTCAGAGCTGTTTTTTCATTGAATGTATATTTTGAGGTTAAAGCATTTTCGTAGGTGTTCCTCTGCCTTCTTCCGATGAAAATATCAGTGTCACTTTTTCCTGCAAAACCTGTTTCGTTGTTGCGGAAACTTGGATTAAAACTCCAATTGACATTAAATTTATCCGAAAATCTGTAACGCAGTCCGAAATTGGTAAAAACCTGATTTCTTCCTTTCTCATCGAAAGCATAATAATCTACCGTGAAATTATACTGCAGTTTTTTTCTGCTGTCACTTTCAAACCAAACCCACGAATCAAAATACCCGGGAACTTTAAGATGTCTTCCAAATGTTCTTGGCTCATAAATATCGTTCTGAGTAAGAGGGGAAAATTCAATTCCGCCACCGAAAACTCTGAAGCTTTTATCCGTAAAACTGTTGTTGTTGTTAAAAACCAGATTCTGGAAGATGAATGGTTCTAATCTGTGGAAATAATTCAGGTTAAAATTCAGAAATATATTGTTGAAATTCTTTGTTGGCTGCAAAATTCTATAACCGTACCACGCGTTATAATTGCCTAAATTGGTTTTTGTTGAAAATCCGACATCGTTGATATCCCAATCTTTAGTGGTTACATTTCCGTTGATACTGAAACGGTGCTTTCCTGCAATTTTTTCTACTCCCGCTTCAGCTTTTGTCCCGAATTTTGTTCCTTCATCCATTACCCAGCTTCCTTTTAAACTTCCGAAAGTTTTATAAGTATTTTTCTTATTGCTGATATCCCAAAGAATTCCTGTCGCATTAGCGTCGCGAAAATTTCCGTTTCTTGTAACATTGGTATTTACTAACGATACGGAAGAATTTCCATTAAATCTCTGATCAAAAACCAGTACATTATAATTTGCCCAAGGTTCCACAACTTCTTTTCGTACTTCGCCGGTCTCGCGGTTAACAATCGTGGCCTCCATTTGTTGAGTTACTCCGTTGAAAAATCCGATTCCCAAGCCTTTCTTCGTTCTTCCTGAAATTTTAAAAGCATTAAATAATTTTACTTTTGAAGGATATTCCGTGACTTCTTCATTTTCGTTGGTTACAGGATATTTTGAAGGCTCTCCGCCGACTCTTCTGGAGTAAAACATTCCGCCTTTACTGAATAATTCAGTTCCTTCGGTAAAGAATGTTCGTTGCTCGGAAAACTGTTGTTCAAACGGAGTTAAATTTAAAATAGAATTATCAAAATTCGTCTGTCCGAAATCCGGAACCAAAGTCATATCAAAAGTAAAAGCATCATTAATTCCATATTTAACATCCATTCCGCCGTTGAAACTTGAGGTTGTCTTACCATCAAAACTATTGACATAGGTTGAAAAATAAGGAGTAAGAGATAATCGGGTAGGAGGATTGATATTTTCAATTCCCTGTAAAACGCCGTCGAATAGAGTGTAAGAATTTTTAGCATTATCAACAAAATTCCAGTCATAAGAAGCTTTAATTCTTTGGATTCTTCGGAACATATTCATTCCCCATTCCTGAACATTACTTTTTGGAAATCTCAATTCTGAATAAGGAATTTTCATTTCAACAGACCAACCTTTTTCATTCAGTTTTGCACCGCTGTACCAGATTGAATTCCAGGTATCATCTTCACCATCTGTCGTCAATTTCGCATCAAACTGAACTCCGGCTGCAGTTACCATGAATTCAAGACT
Organism: Chryseobacterium ginsenosidimutans; assembly: GCF_039536845.1. Taxonomy (GTDB): domain Bacteria; phylum Bacteroidota; class Bacteroidia; order Flavobacteriales; family Weeksellaceae; genus Chryseobacterium; species Chryseobacterium ginsenosidimutans_B. The sequence continues at coordinate 132,570 of NZ_BAAAZJ010000009.1, read as the reverse complement.
TTGCTGTTTATCATTATAACCATTTAAGGCTACTCCAAAAAAATCGTCATTACCAACGCCGTCTCTTTCCGTTAATTCTTTTGCAATTTTATTGGGAGTGGGATCATACATTTGAGCACCGAAATAGATTCCGGTATCATCGTACAAAATTCTGACCTCTGTTTTTACAGAATCGGCTTGTAACTTTCCATTGTTTGGACTTCTTTCGATAAAACCTGTTGCAATCGGGGCGTTCTGCCATTGCGGATCGTCTAGAATCCCATCAATTTTTGGAGATGATGAGGTTTTTGTGATTAATATTTTCTTTCTGACGATATTACCATCTTCTTTTTTCTGTGCGTATGTAAAAACTGAACACAATATAATGCAGATTGTCAGTAATTGAGTTTTCATGATCTTAGGTCTTGCTGTTTAAAGAAAGACAACCGGGATTTGAAATATATTACATGGAAAATAAAAATGTCTGTAAATTTTACAGACATTTTTGAATTACAAACTAACTATATGCTTTATTTTGTGAATTTTAAAGGGTATTTCACATTTTTATAATCATCAATGCTTGCTTTTAAAGATCCGACTGCCAATTCAGCTTTTAATAGCATGGGAAGATGGTTTGCATCATTAGAAACCCACATGGTAACGCCTTCTTTTTGTTTAAAAACTCTTCCGCTTTTTACGGATGGAATAATTTTTAAACAATTGATTTTTCCGAATTTTGTATCCAGATTTTCCGTTCCTATTACTTTCAACTGAAAAGGAAACATTTCATCATCAATCCATACATTCATATTAATAACAGTTCCTGTTTTTAGCTCAGCCTGACTTTTACTTCTTAAATAATAAAAACATGAAAGCATATCCTGAACTCCTTTCACTGATTTTATCACTTTTGACCCGTTTGCCGGAGTTTTTTTATCGGTTAAAACTAAAGTATTGTTATCATGATTGAAAACAGTTTCAAAATGTTGACGATAGCTTCCTTCTTTTACATTTCTTACATAGAAACTCGGAAGTTCTGTCTGCATATTGATATAACTTTCATAAAAATCTTCCACTTTAAAAAAGGCTTTTACAGCTCCGGTTGTTTGTCCGGTTCCTCTTACATGAAGATGAGGAGCTCCTCTGTAGGTTGTTTTCTGCGCTGTAAGATTGGCGGTTCCGGCATTCAGAAAACCATAATGGATTCTTAAAGTAATAGATTCACCATCTGCAATATTATCTATCTGACCGAAGCCTAAAAAGAAGATAAATAGAGTTAAAAAATTTAAAATTTTCTTCATAACTAGAATTTTACAAAAACACTGCCAAATTTAAAATCGCTAAAGTTTTAATAATATTTGATAAATCTCAGTTTTTTATTTAGACTGAATTAAATATGCTTCGCATTAAAATTAGTAAATTTGCAGCCACAAGTATAATTAAATTATCTTATTATTATGATAACGACCGATATATTGATCATAGGAGCCGGCCCGACTGGACTTTTTGCTGTATTTGAAGCAGGTTTATTAAAAATGAAGTGTCACATTATTGATGCACTTCCTCAACCGGGGGGACAATTGGCAGAGCTTTATCCTAAAAAACCTATTTTCGATATTCCGGGGTATCCGTCTGTAAATGCAGGGGAATTGGTAGATAATTTAATGGAACAGATCAAGCAGTTCCAACCTGGTTTTACATTAGGTGAAACGGCTGTTTCTTATACTAAAGTTGACGACGAATGGTTCGAAGTTGTTACCAACAAAGGAACTGTTCACAGATGTAAAGCAATTGCAATTGCGGGAGGATTGGGAACTTTTGAGCCAAGAAAACCTACAATGGACAACGTTGCTGATTATGAAGAAAAAGGTCTTGAATATTTTGTAAAAGAACCTGAACATTTCAGAAATAAAAAAGTGGTAATTGCCGGAGGTGGAGATTCTGCGCTTGACTGGAGTGTTTTCTTGTCGAATGTGGCAAGTGAAGTAACTCTGATTCACAGAAGAAACGAGTTCCGTGGAGCTTTGGATTCTGTAGAGAAAGTTCAGGATTTGAAAAATCAGGGTAAAATTAAGCTAGTTACTCCTGCGGAAGTTACAGCGATCAAAGGTGACGGAAAAATTGAAGCGATCACTGTTGCAGTTGATGGGCAAGATCCTTATGATATTGAAACTGATTATTTTATTCCATTGTTCGGATTGACTCCAAAACTGGGTGAAATCGCTCAATGGGGATTGAATATTGAGAAAAATGCAATCGTTGTAAATAACGCTCTTGACTATCAAACCAATATTGAAGGTATTTATGCAATCGGAGATATCAACACCTATCCTGGAAAACTGAAGTTAATTCTTTGTGGTTTTCATGAGGCGACATTAATGTGTCAAAGTGTTTATAACAGATTAAATCCGGGCAAAAAATTCGTATTGAAATATACAACAGTAAGTGGTGTAGACGGTTTCGACGGAAGCAGAAAAGAAGCAGAGAAGGCTGTTGTGAAAAAAATTGACTAAATTTGTTGCCAGTTGACGGTTATTAGTTGTTAGTTAAAACGAGCTTTTACCATCAACTACCAACAATCAAGAATCAACAAAAATGAGCGATATTAATATAAAAATCACCGATAGAGACGGTGTAACTCACGATGTGGTAGCTCCAACGGATATGTCCATGAATTTAATGGAAATCATTCGTTCGTATGAATTGGCGGAAGAAGGAACGATCGGAGTTTGTGGAGGAATGGCGATGTGCGCTTCTTGTCAGGTTTATGTAATTAATGATCCGGGGCTTGAGCCAATGGGTGATGAAGAAGATGCGATGCTTGCAGAAGCATTTCACGTAAAAGAGAACAGCCGATTGGGTTGCCAACTGCATATGGCAATGGAAATGGAAGGTCTTGAAGTGGAAATTGCTCCTTATCCTTAGAAATTTTATTTAAAATATAATTAAAAACTCCTGAAGATTTTCTTCGGGAGTTGTTTTTTTTAGCTGAAAGAATTATCTATAATCAGAAAAATAAATTTAACCAAAATCTTTAGCCGTTTCAACTCTTAAAAAGAATGATGAAAATATGAATGTAAATTTAATCTTCATTTAATTAATTATTAACTAAAGCTCCTCCTTAGAAATCCACTTCCCAACATTTGGAGCTTCGTAATTTCTCATCTTTTCCAACAACTCGTCGATATGATCACTTATCAAAAGCATATCACGATTGATTTGTTTTAAAAATCCTTTATCAACCATCGTTTGAACCAACCTAATCAGATCATCATAAAATCCGTCAATATTCAAAATTGCGATTGGTTTTTTATGAAGTCCGAGCTGTGCCCATGTGATCATTTCGAAAAACTCTTCCATAGTTCCGTAACCTCCGGGAAGAACGATAACACCGTCGCAAAGTTCGCTCATTTTGGTTTTTCTTTCGTGCATGGTTTCTACCAGAATCAATTCGGTTAATTGTTTGTGAGCGATTTCCTTTGACTGCAAAAAGTGAGGAAGAATGCCAGTTACTTTTCCGCCTGCATCTAAAGCTCCATCTGCAACAGCTTTCATTAAACCGGTATTTGAACCTCCATAAACCAATTGAATATTTTGTTTTGCTAAAGTCTGCCCAAGTAAAGTCGCCTGTTCTTCAAAAATACTATCCGAACCGAAACTTGAACCGCAAAATACTGTGATGCTTTTCATAATTTTTTATTTTTCTAAACACAAATAACTACAAAATTGTCATTCCGTAGGAATCTCAACTGTGCATTTAGATGCGCAAATAGATTCTTACGGAATGACAAAAATTATATTCAGATTTAATTAAATATCTTATTTCTGAGGAATATTCGCTAAAATATCTTTAGTAAAACTCCAGAATTTCTGCGTAGAAGGAATATTTGCTTTTTCATCCGGAGAGTGAGCTCCACGGATTGTCGGTCCGAAACTTACCATTTCCATTTCAGGATAGTTGGCTCCGATGATTCCACATTCCAAACCTGCATGACAGGCTACAACATGAGGTTTCTCATTGAATTTTTCAACGTAGATTTTCTCCATTAGCTGAACGATTTCAGAACCAGGTTTTGGTTTCCATCCCGGATAAGAACCGCTGAAAACGGTATTCATTCCTGCTAATTCTGCAACGGATTTCAACTGCTCTGCAACCGAATCTTTAGACGATTCTACTGATGATCTTGAAAGGTTCAAGATTTTCAATTCGCCTTCTTTTAATTCAACTCTTGCAACGTTATTTGATGACTCAACAAGATCTTTCACATCCGGACTCATTCTGTAAACACCGTTATGAAGAGATTTCAATGTCAAAATAATTTTCTTAGAATCTGCTTCTGAAATTGCTTTGTCAGAAGAAGTAGCATTCTCAATATTGATTTGGAGATTAGGCTCAATAGTTGCAAATTCTTCTAAAATTTCTTTTTTCAGTCCATTCGTTAATTCTTCGATGAATTCCTGAGCATTTCTTACGGAAGCAATCGCAATACCTTCTCTCGGAATTGCATTTCTCAATCCGCCGCCATCGATAGAAATTAATTGGATATTTTCTTTTTCTAAAGCTTTGTAAAGCAATCTTCCTAAAATAACATTTGCATTTCCAAGACCTTTGTGGATATCCATTCCTGAATGACCACCTTGAAGACCTTTAACTTCAAATCTTATAATTTGTCCGTTCGGATCTTCTTTTTCGTAGTTTTGAGTGATGGTAACATCAATTCCTCCTGCGCAACCGATATCGATTTCATCATCTTCTTCTGTATCAAGATTTAACAAAATCTGTCCGGTTAATTGTCCTGGTTTTAAACCTAAAGCTCCTGTCATTCCGGTTTCTTCATCAATTGTAAATAAAGCTTCGAGATCAGGATGTGGAATATCTGAACTTTCAAGAATTGACATAATTGTAGCAACTCCCAAACCATTATCAGCTCCCAAAGTTGTACCTTTTGCCTTTACCCAGTCTCCGTCGATTTCCATTTTAATTCCTTCAGTTTCAAAATCGAAACTTACATCATTATTTTTCTGGCAAACCATATCTAAATGAGATTGAAGAACAACCGATTTACGGTTTTCCATTCCCGCGGTTGCAGGTTTTTTGATGATAACGTTTCCTACTTCATCGACCGTAGTTTCCAAACCTAAGTTTTCACCAAATTCTTTGATGAAAGCAATTACTTTTTCTTCTTTTTTTGATGGTCTTGGAACAGCATTTAATTTGGAGAAATTTTTCCAGATGATTTGCGGTTCTATATTAGATAGTTCCATGAAATTTTATTTTTCTCAAAATTACGAAATAAAAAATGCTTCCGATAATTCAGAAGCATTCTTTTTTATTGTTTTAATTGGATTTTTAGCACCCACATTCACCGTAAATAGGCAATGTGACAACTGTTCCGTCCGTTTTCTCGATCGTCAGTGTACCTTCAAATAATAAAGCTTCTTCACCTTTTATTTTCTTACCTTTTACAGATATTTTATAATTATCACTTTCAATTTCCTTGCTCAGTTCTTCATCCACTTCCATGTCGCTTGAAGAGATCAGGTTCATCGCCAATCTTTTTCCGTCCAGTTTCATGTAAGCTGTTTTTCCGGCATCATCAGCATAAATATACTTTTCGTTTTCGAAATCTGTTTTGTTTTTAGCAAAATAACATGAACATTCTTTGATTTCTTTTGGGAAAGGGAATGTGTCAATTGAAAATTTTCCTAAGGCATTAGTAAAAACAGAATCTTTAGTTACTTTTAAGGAATCTGTAGGTGTTTGATCTGGAACTGTCTGTTGTTCTTTTTTGCATGAAACCAACAGAATAGCTGAAGCGAAAATGATTAAATATTTCATTGCTTGTGGTTTATTTATTATCCTCTTGCTCTTTCTAATAAGGTCATCATTAATAACGAAAGGATTACTGCACTTTCTTCCTCATCATCAATATCAATTAATCTGTCCAGCTGGAATCTTCTTCCGAAGAAAGACGGCATTTTTTTAAGCTTGAAATACGCTTTTCCGTCAATACCGGAAACAGTATATGTCGGATTTAAGAAATATCCTGTAAACATTCCGATAACAGGAATTTCACCAACCATTCCGTCAAAAAATCTTACCCACGCGTTGTCTTCCTGAATTTTGAATTTCGGCTGATCATTCGCATCCAAAATGTCGTAGCTTGCTTTCCAGATAGAACGCATTCCTTTTCTGGCAAGTCTTCCGAAGCTTCTGCCTGTTGCAACTTCATTTAAAGAATAAGAAGAATTAAAATCGATCCATTTATTAGCTCTGATTCTGAAAAGTTCTTTTGATTTGCTCTCGTCATTAAAAACGATTACATCTTCCTTCAGTTTAAACATTTTCTGACGAACGTAAGCTACATAATTGCCGTTTCTGTCGGTGATATTGAAATCACTTGCGAATGTTGAAATCTTAAATTTAAAATCCAGCGGATAATTTAAATTGTTAAGTACCATTGAGTTATTTTTTCAAGTTAATATTTAGGTTCTCAAAGATAAGATTTTTAATTTAAGATGGAAGTCTGAATATGGATACTGAAGTCTTTTTGAGTTTCAGGATATGGGATTCCGGATGTACTCTTTAATTAAATTTTCACCTTAAAACTAACAACTGTTAAGAATAAATTATCAACAATAATCGCTATTTTTGTCTTATGGATTACCCAAGTAAAGTTTTGGCGAAAGCAGTAGATGAAATTGCCGGATTACCCGGAATAGGGAGAAAAACGGCTTTACGTTTAGCATTACATTTATTAAAACAACCCAACTCCAGAGCAATGAGCCTTGGAAATTCTTTGATTAATCTCGTTAATGAAATAAAATACTGTAAAGATTGTCATAATTTTTCTGATTTTGAAATCTGTGAAATCTGCAGTAACGAAAAAAGAAATGATGAGGTGATTTGTATCGTAGAAGATGTTCGGGACGTCATTGCGATTGAAAATACAGGAAAATATACAGGCAAATATTTGATTTTAGGCGGGAAAATTTCGCCCATGGAAGGAGTAGGACCTAATCAACTGAACATTCCAAGTATTGAAAAGAAGTTGAATGACGGAAGGGTAAAAGAATTTATTTTTGCCTTGAGTGCAACAATGGAAGGTGATACGACAGCGTATTATATTTATAAAAAATTTAAAGGTTTCAATGTGAATTTTTCCAGTATTGCAAGAGGAATTTCTGTAGGAGACGAGCTGGAATATGCTGATGAAATTTCTTTGGGAAGGTCGATTATGAACAGGTTACCGTATAATGAAGGAAATTCTTAAGCAAAAGTAAAAACGATCAGTTCTTCATGGAAATCACAAAATCACAAAATATAACTCTACATCATATTAAAAATTACATTGTTTTTTTTATTTACCTGATTGTAAATTCTTTGTTTGTTATAAAGTATGGCGAGAATTATAATGTACTGCTTTTAATAGGATATTTAATTATACTTTTCGGATTAAGTATTTTTTATATTAAAATAAATCTTAAAGACATTTTTTATAAATCATTATTTTGGTTCGGAGTCATTTTATTTTTCTTTTTTAGCATTTATCTGAATTATAAAATTGACGGAAATTCTCTGAACGTCGATCGGTGGTCTGCTATGGAAGTAGGAATAAAAGCTATCTGCAACGGACAATACCCGTACAACATCCCGGATCATATGGGGCAGGAATCTTCCAATCTTCCGATGCTGATTGTGTTAGGAATACCTTTTTACCTGCTTTTTGGAAGCGTTGGTTATTTACAGTGTTTCATATTTTTGCTTTTTTCGTATTTGATTTTTAAAATTTTTGATGATTATAAACACAGATTAGCGGTGTTAATTTTACTATTTCTTTCACCAAGTTATTTGTGGGAAGTGTATGTAAAAAGCGATTTGTTTTCCAACTTCATTATTATTGCAGGATTTACCTTTTTGATTTGGAATAAATTTTTGAACGAAAAAGTTATAAAATCTGAAGCCGTTTCGTTTTTGGCGGCTTTGATTTTAATGACGCGTCTTTCTTCGGTTATTCCACTGACGATTTTATTATTTAAAAAATTTTATGATTTTTCGATAAAAGAAAAACTGCGTTTTGCAATAGTTTTTGTTTTGACGATTTCGGCTGTCATCTATTTTTTCTTTCATAATGCACCCAATTTTGAAGTTTTTATGAAACATAACCCGTTTATAATTCAGGGTGCAAAACAGCCTTTGATGTTAAGTCTTTCATATATTGTGATGGCTTTAATAATATCATTTAAAGTAAAATCATTTTACGAGATCATTTTCTGGGCAGGAACTTTATTATTTGTCTGTGTTTTTGTTCCTTTTCTTATGTTTTTTGTAGAATATGGTTATACAGATATGATTACAAATTCATTTTTTGATCTGAGTTTTTTCAATATGTGTATGCCTTTTGCGATGATCGCGCTGGTTTGGGGAATTTTTAAAAATAATGTAAACAAAATTAAATGATTTCCGTAATTATTCCAATGTATAATGCTGAGCAGTCTATCGTTTTTACTTTAGATTCTGTGAAAAATCAAACTTTTCCTCAGGAAGAATTTGAAATTATCATTGTGAATGATGGCTCCACGGACAGCAGTTCATCAGTTGTAGAGAATTATCTCAAAGAAAACCCTCAAATGAATATTATTCTTTTGTACCAGAAGAACGGTGGAGTTTCAAAAGCCAGAAATACAGGATTAAAAATAGCAAAAGGAAATTATATTGCTCTTTTGGACGCAGATGATGAATGGCATCCTTCAAAAACTGAAAAACAAATACAATATTTTGAAAATAGTGGTTTGAAAATTGATTTCCTGGCGACTGCCAGAAATAATAATAAAATTCTTTTTCCTTACCGAATAAAAAATAAACTTGCGGAAATTACCTTTAATAAACTTCTGATCAGGAATGAAGCACAGCCTTCAACGGTTATGTTCAGAAAAAAAGTTCTTGAAAATACAGGATATTTTGACGACGATCAAAGATATGCAGAAGACGTTAATTATTGGATGAAAGTTGCATTAAAAAATAAAATGTATATCTTGAGCGAAAGTTTGGTGATTGTAGGAAAAGGAAAAAGAAGTTTTGGGGTTTCGGGTTTATCTGCAAATCTTCCCGAAATGGCGAAAGGTTTTAAGAAGAACCTAAAAGAAATGTACACGTTGGGAGAAATAAATTATCTTCAATATACCGTATTTAAGCTGTTTTACAGGACAAAATATTTACTTTTGCTGTTCAGAACTTTTTATTATAATTTAAACAAAACAAAAAAATAAACATTTCACAAATATTAGCATGAAGATACTCATCACAGGAGGAGCCGGATTTATTGGGAGTAAGTTGTCTTTAGAACTTAAGAAGAAGGGATATGAAGTTACGGTTTTAGATAATCTTTCTTCTCAGATTCACGGAGAAAATCCGGATGAAGATTCTCCTTTGTACAGAAGTATTTTAGGTAAAGTTAATTTCATTAAAGGTGATGTTGCCAACTTTGAAGATTGGGAAAAAGCAATCGATGAACAGGAGGTTATCGTTCATTTTGCGGCAGAAACAGGAACCGGGCAATCCATGTATCAGATTGAAAGATATACTGATGTCAATGTTTCTGGTACGGCAAAAATGCTGGATCTTTTGGTAAATAAACCACACATTGTAAAAAAGGTAGTTATTGCATCTTCCAGAGCGGTGTATGGTGAAGGAAAATACCTGCATCCTGAATTGGGATTAATCTATCCGAGACCAAGAAACGTCGAAGAAATGCGAAACGGAAAGTTTGAAATAATTTATCCTGACGGACAAATACTTCGGGCTTTACCTACCGACGAAGAATCCAAAATACATCCGACTTCTATTTATGGAATTACAAAATACACTCAGGAACAGATGGTTATGACTGCCTGTTCTTCAATGGGAGTGGCACCGGTTGCGGTGAGATTTCAAAATGTATATGGTGAAGGTCAGTCTTTATTAAATCCATATACGGGAATTTTATCTATTTTTTCATCACAGATTCTTAATGGAAATGATATCAATGTTTTTGAAGACGGAAATGAATCCAGAGACTTTATTCATGTTGATGATGCGGTGGAAGCTACGATTAAATGCATCGAAAATGATGCTGCAAACGGTGAGATTTTCAATGTAGGAACGGGTGTTTCAACTTCAGTGACTACTGTTGCAGAAAATTTGCGTAAATTTTATAATATTGATTTTGAAATTAATGTTTCCGGGCAGTTTCGTTTGGGAGACATCAGGCATAATTTTGCAGATATCAGCAAGATAAAATCAAGGTTGAATTTCCAGCCGAGAATATCTTTTGAAGAAGGAATGTCGAAGTTTACCAATTGGGTATTACAGCAGAATATTCAGGACGTGAAATTCAAAGAATCTTTAGACGAAATGAAAGTAAAAGGACTTTTAAAATGATTAGTTTAAAAGGCAAAAAAATTCTTTTCTTATCAGTCAGTTTTTTTAAATATGAAAAAGCCATAGCAAAAAGACTTGTTGAAATTGGTGCTGAAGTAGATTTTTATGACGAAAGACCTTCCAATTCCAATCTTTCGAAGGGAATTATCCGTCTTAACAAAAATTTTTATAATTTAAAAATAAACAAGTATTATAATTGGATTTTAAAGAAAATTCAGGGCAAAAAATATGATTATTTCTTTTTAATTAAAGGAGAAGCTATTCCCACCTTTTTTCTTGAAAAAATAAGGGAAAACAACCCTGAGATGGAAATGATTTACTACAATTTTGATCCATTATCAGAATATCCGAACCTTATTTCTAATCTTAAATATTTTAATAAAAAGTTTACTTTCGAATATAATGATTCGGTCAAATTTAATATGGGTTTCAGACCATTGTTTTATCTTGATGAATACAAAAATTTAAACCAGCATCATCAATCATCGGATTATGACGTTGTATTCATTGGAAGTGCACATACAGATCGTTATATTGTAGGTGAAAAGATTAGGGAGGTTGCTGATAAGCTTAATTTAAAATCGTATTTTTATTATTATGCGATGGGAAGAATTGCATTTAGATTGAAAAAGCTTATTGATAAAAGCTTAAAGCAATTTGATATTTCAAAAGTAAGTTTCGATAAATTGAATCACCATCAGATCATTGATTTTTATAAAAAAACAAAATCTGTACTTGATATTAATAAGCCTTTTCAAAATGGTTTGACGATCAGAACTTTCGAAGTTTTGGCTTCCGGCAGAAAATTGATCACTACAAATTCTGACATTAAAAACTATCCTTTTTACTGTCCTGTTAATATTCTGGTCATCGACAGAGAAAATATTCAGATAGATGCCGATTTTTTTAAAACTGATTTTAAGGAACTGGATAAGGAAGTACTTTATAAAATGTCTTTGGATTCTTTTATAGAGTGTCTTTTTGATCACGATCAGAACGACTATTGGAATTCTTTCAGGAAAAATTAAAAATCAAATTCAGGTAAAAAAATAAAAAGCAACTCAAAAAGAGTTGCTTTCATTATGTAAAATATTATTTGCTTATTTAGTTGGCGCAGGAGTAGGATTCTGAGCCGGTACAGTTGTAGAAGAAGGAGTTGCAGATTGCTTAGCAGGAGCTTCTTTCTTTGCCGGAACCTGAACTGGCGCAGCAGCTGATGGTTTACCAGTAATTACAACGCTTAAAAGAATAAGAACAATGATAGTTGCTCCTAAGGTCCAGGTTGCTTTTTCCATGAAGTCATTAGTTCTTTGTACTCCAAACTGAGCAGAAGATGCACCTCCGAAAGTACTGGAAAGACCTCCGCCTTTTGGGTTTTGAGCCATAACAACGATCACCAGTAAAACACTAGCAATCATAATAAGAACCATCAATAGTATAAATATAGTATCCATTAATTTTGATATCTTTTTGAATGGGCAAATTTAATCTTTTTTTGCTGAACAACAAAGAAAGATGCTGCCAAATATTGATAAAAATAAAAACGGCAACAATTGTTGCCGTTTTTTCTATAAAAATAGAATTTTATTATTTGAAATCGGCATCAGTTGCCTTATTCACTTCGTAAGATTTTACATTCATTGTCATATCCATTCCCATTTGGTTTACAGAGATTGTGTAAGGCATTTTCACACCGTTTACATCTTTGTAGTTCGAGAATGTAGAAGGAATAGTCATTTCCTGACCCTGAGCTTTTACTTTCTTAGTTTCTCCGGTTTTCAGACCTGTTGCAACGCTGTAGTAATATGTTGTATCGCCTCCTTTGATTGCGTAAGAATCTTCACCTCCGATTTTTTCAATTCCTCCTAATTTGTAATCAGCAGATTTTGCGAAACCTAATTCTTCAAAAAGTTCGGTGTTCTTTTGTTTTTCTGCAATTTGCTCAGGCTTCATATCAACCTTTTTACCCATCTGCTCAGAAAAACCTGTTTTCCCGTCAAATACCTGCTTCTGAACCACTTGTCCCATTGCAGTTACAGTCGTTAATTCTTTTCCGCCTTGTGCTTTAACGATTTTAAAATCAATATTTTGTCCTTGCATAGACATTGAAGCGTTCATTGTGTAAGAAGAAATTTTAGCCACATTAGCTTTTCCTCCGATTGCAGCAATGTATTTATCAGCGATAGAAGCTACACTTACACTCGCATCAACTTTTTGTACAGTTGGTTTTGCTACCGGATTTGCTTCTTTATCAAAATATTTAACAGGGTAACCTAATTTTTCCAGTCCTTCAGAAATATCAGACGCTTTACCAGCGATGAAAATTCTGCTTTGGTTTGGTAAAATCGTAGCTTTTACAGCGTTTGAAACGTCTGCAGCAGTTACTTTATCGATAGATTTTAAGTAGTTGGTATAAAAATCAGCAGGAAGATCCTGAACTTTTTGGTTTACAGCAAATCTTGCGATCGTTGCAGGCTGTTCTAAAGACATGATGAAAGAACCTTTCAGCTTAGCTTTGGCATTTTCCAATTCTTCCGGTTTTACAGTAGAAATTGCGTTAAGTTCGTTCATGAATTCCTTAACTGCTTTGTCTGTAACCTCGTTTCTTACACTTGCACTTGCAGAAAACTGTGGAGAATATTTGCTTGCACTCATGCTGGAATAAGCACCGTAAGTGAATCCGTTTTTCTCACGAAGGTTCATGAAAAGCCTCGCTTCACCACCACCTCCAAGGATGTAGTTTGCAATGGTTGCAGGGAAGTAATTTGCATCTTTCATTTTCAGCGTGTTCAGGTTGTTTAAAGAAACAACAGACTGTACAGCAGAAGGTACATCAACAACGTTGATCTCAGTTTTAGCAACATTTCCAGCCGGTTCTAGTGGAGTGATCGGAGTGTTTGCTTTTTTCCAGCTACTGAAAGCTTTTTCGATTAATGGTTTTACCTGATCAAATTTCACGTCTCCAACGATTACCAAATAAGCATTGTCCGGAGCGTAATATTTTTTATAAGTATTTTGTACGTCAGCTAATTGAATTTTGTTGATAGATTCAACTGTTTCAAATTCACCTCTTGAAGTATTTTTTCCGTACATCAAAGCGTTCGAAACTCTTCCTGCAATAGAAGAAGCATTTTTTTCGTCAGATTTTAATCCTTCGATTGCCCTTTCTTTAGAGTTTTGAATTTCCTCAGCAGAAAATTTAGGATTGATAATCGCATCAGATAATAAACCTAAAACTTCAGGAAAATATTTTGAAAGCGAGTTTGCAGAAGCACCGTTTGAAGAGAAATTAAGATTGGCTCCAAGATAATCAACTTTTTTGTTGAAATCGTCTTTGCTCATGCTTGTCGTTCCGTTTTCGAACTGTTCAGCCATGATTTCGCTTACACCTGTTACAGTACCTTCGTTGTATGGAGCTCTGTCCATAGAAAGGCTTGCACTTACTCTAGGCAATTTGTTGTTTTCCACAACCATTACCGTAAGGCCGTTGCTTAGTTGGAAAGTCTTTGGCTTCGCAATGTTGATCGCAGGAGTAGGTCCTGGTTTTGGCATTGCATTAATATCTATTTTTTGTGCTGAAACCGTTCCCGCGAATAAAAACGCTGCAGCTATATATGTTAATTGCTTTTTCATTTGTAAAAATTTAATTTTTAATAATCATATTTTAAACCTAAAAAGTTTAATCGATTACTTTTTTTCAGGTACGTAATTAATGATTATTCTTTGGTTAGAATTAAGATACTTTTTAGCCGCATTTTGAAGATCCTGTCTTGTGATCCCTCTGTAAATGTCGATTTCTTTGTTAATCAAATTCGTGTTACCCATCAATACGTGGTTTGTTGCCAATGAAGCAGCAATTCCCTGAATGCTTGAGTTTGCATTTACAAACTGGTTTTCGTACTGGTTTTGAAGTTTCTGATAATCCTCCTCAGAAATTAAGGTAGTCTGAAGTTTTTTGATTTCAGCATCGATGTCAGACTGCAACGCTTGTTTTGTAGTCTGCCCCATCGGGATTGCGAAGAATGCGAAAATACTGTAATCTTCAAGACCTTGGTTGAAAGCTGCTACCTGAAGCGCTTTTTTGTCCTGGTCAACTAATTTTTTGTATAAAACTGAGGATTTACCATTACTTAAATATGAAGAAAGCATATCTAAAACATAAGCATCTTTCTCTTTGTTACCCGGAGTTCTGTACGCGAAAATATAAGCCGGAAGCTGGATGTTCGGGTCAGTTGCCGTAACTTCTTTTTCCTGAGTGATAGGAGCATCTTTCGGGAAATCTTTCGGGTAAATAGTCCCTTTTGGAATTCCTCCGTAATAAGTTTCGATCCACTTTTTAGTCTGTTCAGGTTTGATATCTCCTGCAACAACTAAAGTAGCGTTATTCGGAACGTAATATTTTTTATAGAAAGCCTGGAATTCTTCTAATTTCGCAGAGTTCAAATCTTCCATAGAGCCGATTGTTGGCCAGTTGTACGGGTGATTGGTGAATAAGTTTTTCTGAATTGTTGTGAAAAGATTTCCATAAGGCTGGTTATCCATTCTCAATCTTTTTTCTTCTTTTACAACCTCTCTCTGAGTATCTACACCAACTTGGTTGATGACAGCCTGACGCATTCTTTCAGCTTCCATCCAAAGACCCAGTTGTTCGTTGTTTGATGGGAAAGTTTCGTAGTAATACGTTCTGTCGTTCGTTGTGTTAGCGTTGTTTTGTCCTCCGTTTGAAGAAACAATCTTGAACCATTCACCTCTTTTGATGTTTGGTGTTCCTTCAAATAAAAGGTGCTCGAAGAAGTGAGCGAAACCTGTTCTTCCCTTTACTTCATCTTTTGCACCAACGTGGTACATTACCCCTGTTGTAACTACCGGTGCAGAATTATCCTGATGAAGAATTACGTGAAGACCGTTTGGTAAGTCATACTCTTCGAATTTAATTTGTTGTGCGTTCAAAGCCATTCCGAAGAAAGCCGCTGCAGCAACAGAAAGAAGTCGCTTTTTCATAAAAGTAGAAATTGTTTTGTCAATTAGTGCCAAATTTACTGTAAATGTTACAATCTTTTATATGTTTTTTATAAAAATAAGAAGGATCTAATAGTAGCCAAAAACATGTTTTCTGGAATGATAAGGGAAAATAATTCACATATTTTTTGTCTGGGGTTAAATTTATTAATGAAAATATTTTAATATCGGTAAAATGTATAAGTATTTTCTTGAAATGTTTAATTTTAATAATCTGAAACTGTGGAGCTTTGTCTTATAAAAATCAAGTCTTATGGAAACAAACAATTACAATCAGAAAATTGCGGTCATTACAGGCGGAAGCCGCGGAATCGGAAAAAGCATTGCTATTAACACTGCAAAACGTGGAATTGCTGTTATTTTAACCTACAACAACAATCCTGAGCAGGGAAATGCGGTTGCAGAAGAAATCAATCAAAATGGAGGAAAGGCAGTTGCTTTGAGACTCAATGTTGCAGAAGTCGGATCATTTTCAATTTTTGCAGAAGAAGTTTCAAAAATTGTGAAAGACTGGGGAAGAGATTCTTTTGATTATCTTGTTAATAATGCAGGAATCGCCCAAAGAACATTAATAAAAGATACTACAGAGGCTATTTTTGATGAATTAATAAACGTAAATTTTAAAGGCGTATTTTTTCTCACCCAAAAATTAGTTCCTTTGATGGCAGAAGGTGGTCATATTGTGAATATTTCTTCAGGTTTGGCAAGATTTGCTTTCCCGACAGTGGCAGTTTACGGGGCAATTAAAGCCGGAATTGATTCTCTGACAAGATATTTTGCCAAAGAATTTGCAGACAAAAAAATCAGAGCGAATTCCGTAGCTCCTGGAGCAATTGATACCGAATTCGGAGGTGGAAAAGGAGATGAAAGCCACCGTCAGCAAATTGCAGGAATGACAGCTCTAGGAAGATTGGGAGAAGCCGATGATATAGGGCTTTTCGTAGCTTCTCTGCTTTCTGAGGACAGCCGGTTTGTCAATGCTCAGCGTATTGAGATAAGTGGCGGAATTTATATTTAATTTCATTATTTTTAAGATAAAAAGTTGTACAATGGATTATGTAGACATCAACTCAATTTCGGAACTGCATGATTTTTTCAGGTATGAAAAGCCACTGCATCCGCTTGTTACCGTTGTTGATCTGGCTAAAGTAGACAGAAGCCAAAGAAAACCTGATGCTGTTTACAGACTGGATTTATATTCCATTGCCTGTAAAAGGATAGAAGGAAGCTTCATGTACGGAAGAACGAATTACGATTTTTCCGAAGGAACAATGATGTTTACGGCTCCACACCAGACTTTATCGCCCGGAATGGAAAATAAAGTGAGCGGATGGGGAATTTACATTCATCCTGACTTTTTGAATGCGGCTGGAAAAGGTCGCGAATTAACAGAATATTCCTTTTTCGGATACGATACCAATGAAGGATTGCATATTTCGGAAACAGAAAGGCTGGTTTTGGAAGATTGTGTGAAAAATATTCAGAAAGAAATTTCTTTAAATGTCGACAAGCATTCCTATAATATCATTCTCACCAATCTGGAACTGCTTTTATCGTATTGCGAAAGGTTTTATGAACGTCAGTTTTTTACCCGTACAAAGGTAAGTAATGATGTTGTAGCCAATTTTGAAAGGTTATTAAAAGATTATTTTGCTCAGGAAACGTTGGTGCAGTCAGGAATTCCGGATGTGAATTATTTTGCTGGAAAACTGAATATGTCTGCCAATTATTTATCCGATTTATTAAAAAAATATACAGGAAAATCTTCTCAGGAATATATTCATCTAAAGCTGGTAGATAAAGCAAAATCATTGCTGTGGAGCACCGATGAATCCATTAGCGGAATAGCGTATGATCTGGGTTTTGAACATCCTTCTCATTTCACAAAACTGTTTAAAAATAAGACGGGAATGTCTCCAAAATCATACAGAAATTTAAATTAATTAAACCAAATCTTATATCAATATGGACTCTAAAAAATTAAAAATTATTGTCATCGGTTCAAGCGGAACCATCGGAAAAGAAGTTTCAAAAAGTCTGGAACAAAGCGGGCATGAAGTCATTCGTGTTTCCAGAAGTTCAGGAGATTTTAACGCCGATATTCAGGATAAAAACAGCCTGGAAAAGCTTTTCAGATCTGTTGGAAATTTTGATGCGGTGGCAAACGCTGCCGGAGATGTGAAGTTCGGGTCTTTGGAAAATTTTACAGATCAGGATTTTGAATTTTCTTTAGGAAGTAAATTAATGGGACAGATCAATATCGTTCGTACCGCACTGCCTTTTATTAATGATAACGGTTCGTTTACTTTGATTTCAGGGATTTTAACGGACGAACCTATTTCCGGAGGAATTATCGGAACAACAGTGAACGGCGCGGTTGAAGGTTTCGTAAAGGCAAGTTCCTATGAATTACCGCGTAATATCAGAATAAATTGCATCAGTCCGACGGTTTTATTGGAAGCCAAAGATTATCACCCGTTTTTCCCGGGATTTATTCCTGTTGAGGCATGGAAAGTAGCAAAAGCATATGAGAAATCTATTGCAGGTGTTTTTAACGGTAGGATTATAAAAGTATAATCTTTCATTATATTTCCTGATTTTCCTGAATTTTTAATAGAGATTCAGGAAAATTTCCAAAAGGCTGAAGAGACATTATTCTCCTTCAGCTTTTTTTTCTTATTCTTTACTTCTTACTATTCAATAAGTTTTATAATGTTTATGGGTTCATCATTTTTTGAGGAGGCTCTCGATAAGACGTGTTTGTGTCTCTATAAGTTTCGAAATTTGTTCTTGGTTATTGATAACACTTTTAAGAAGTTCGGGTGATTGTAAATTGACCGTCTGATTATGATTGAATATGTGATTAAAAACATTGGAATCATTAAATTCATTATTTGAATAGTTAATGCTCGGTTTTTCCTCTAACAAATCACTAGGATCTATTTCATGAAAGCTGCTAATTTTTAACAAATTATCTAAATTGGGTTTCGCCTGATCCGCTTCCCATTTATTGTAAGCAGACTGCGAAACTCCTAACATATTAGCAATCTCAGATTGAGACATCTTTTTGTCATCTCTTAGTTTTCTTAGCTTAGTTCCTAATGTTGTCATATCCATTTATAAAATAATCACTAAAGTAATAAAAATTATTACTAAAGTATATCAACGGTTTTACTTTTTCCAAATATTTTTGTTCAAGGGTGAACAACACAAACTTATTTATCAAAAAAGTTCATCTATTTCCAACCCAAAGACAAAAAAATACATCTATAGTATAAAAGAGTATATTTAACCCATAAAAACAACACAAAACTATGAAGAGAAATTATCTCAGACTGTCGATATCGATAGTCTCGCTGACCTTACTCTGGTCCTGCCAACAGGAACTTCTGCAGACCGAGCAGGATTACTCCCAGAAATCTCAACAATCTACCATTCAGCAAATACAGCGCGTTCAACTAGAGAAAAAAGACCCACAGCTTCTAAGTAAAATAGATAAGATTTCTGCCAAAAGATTTTCTGTCAACGGAAAAATCTACACCGATACCGAAAACGGCTTTTCCATAGACACCGAAAAAGCCATCTATGTAGAAGATGCTAACGGTAACAAGACCTACACCTTCAAAATAGAAAGGAATAATGGCAGTTCAGGGTTTCTGGAAAATCTTGTCCTGAAACAGGCCGGTAATTCGGAATATATGGCTTATATTTCGAAGTATGATCAGATGGCGGTAGAGAATTTGGGAAACATTGCCCAGAGTGACCTGAAAAATCACATTACCTTTACTCCATTGGGAACAAAAACAGTCATAGAAATTTTCGGAAAATATAATGCTGATCCTTGCCAGGTAATGATGCCCGTTGCGTCCAGCTGGGTGCAGGTAGGCGGAACGATGTGCTATACAGGAGAACATGATTTTGCACATATTTCTGAATGTAATTATGGAAGTAATATAAATGGGTATCCTCCTACACCGGGATATTATACCTATGAGATTTCTTACGGATCTGTTGATATCTGCGGTGGCGGTGGGGGCGGATTTACACCGGGTAATAATAGCGGTGGCGGAACAACTCCTATTGGCGGTGGCGGCGGTCTTAATCCCAATCTGCCGGAACTGGATGATGTGACAGATCCCTGTAATAATTTGAAAAAACTTTTAAATCCCATGAAAGCAAACTTAAAACCGCTTATTACCAATAATATGTATTCTTATATTAATGATAACAGCCCGGGTGAAACTGGGGTTTTTATAAAAAAAGATCCTAACGGGAATATCAGTACCGAATTATCTGCTCCTTCTACTTCAACAAATAATGAATTGCCAACACCTACTGGACCTAATTATTATTCCGGAGTTCATACTCATCCTAAAACTACCTATCCTATATTATCTTATAAAGATATCTATAGCTTATATTTACTGGATCATAATACTGGTGTACATAATGAGGGTCAAGCATCTTTAGTGATGGTATGCGAAGACGATGCAGGTGTAAAGCAGACTTATGCGCTTGCTTTTGAAATTAATGGACAGCCCATACAAGAAGTTTGGAATAATCCCGTATATAATGGACGTCCTATAAAAGATATTATAGATGAATTATTTAAAGATTTAAAAGCTAAATGTGATGATGAATCCGATAAAGATAGCCCAAATTATGAACGTGTATTTTTACAATTCGTATTTGGGAATAATATTGGCTTATACAAAGCAAATGAAGACTTAACAAACTGGAAAAAACTTTACATTACTGAAAATTCTGACACAGCAATTGTAGATTCTATTAATTGTAATTAAAAATAAAACTATGAAATATTTAATATTACTCACACTGCTCTCCATTGTGGCAAAATCACAGACAATTATAGATATTCGAGATAATAGTTACTCTAATCCCAATAACACTTATTATGATTATTATAAAAAAGATCTAAACAATCTGTTAGATCCCTTTCAAGGAACATATATTTATACTAATGGAAATATAAGTTTTAAAATTGTATTGCAAAAAATGATTAAACAATCACAAAGCTTACATTTTGAAGATTTGATTATTGGAGAATACCAATACATAGAAAATGGTATTGAAAAAACAAATACAATTTCAAACATTAATATAATTTATAATAATCAATATAGCAAACATGCAATTGCCGGAAATTCCATAATAAATAATAATAACAGGGAATGGAAATGCCCGCAATGTAATGCTAATGAAAAAAGATTACGCGCAAAAATAATTGATAGAAGTACAGATAGACATGCAACTATATTTATGAGAAGAACTACGGTAAATGGACAAGAAGTTCTACAGGTAAAAGTAACTGATATTTTGCCAGACTATGGGACTACAAATCCACAAGCTTTTTCTTTACCATTTGGAGAATTTACGATGATAAAACAGTAATGAAAAATATATATATAATAGTAACTATACTTTTCTCAATTATTACAAAATCACAAACTATTATTGATATTCGAGATACTAAATATTCTTATCTATCGAATACTTATTATGATTATTACAAAAAAGATCTTAATAATTTACTAAACCCTTTTCAAGGAACATACATTTATACCAGTGGAAATACCAGTTTTAAAATCGTATTAAAGAAAATGATAAAACAGCAAATAGGTTTGCATTTTGAAGATATAATTATCGGAGAATATCAATATATAGAAAACGGTATTGAGAAAATTAATACTTTATCGAATATTGATATAATATATCCTGACCAATTTTTTAAACATAATATTGTAGGAAATGGTATAATTGGAAATATTAATAATAGACAATGGAAATGCCCACAATGTAACCCTAATGAAAAAAGATTGAGTCTTATTATAGAAGATAAATTATCTGATCGGATAGCTGATTTATTATTACGAAAAACAATTATTAATGGAAAAGACGTAATACAAATAAAAATACAAAATATAAGTAGTAAGACAATAGATACAGTTAACCCCAGTTCTCCTCAACTTCCTTTTACTTTGCCAATAGGAGAATTTACCATGACTAAACAGTGATGAAGGATATTTATCTAATATTATTCATGCTGATTTTTAGTGTCTTAGAATCACAGACTATTATTGATATTCGAGATAATAGGTACTCTAATCCAAATAATACATATTATGATTATTACAAAAAAGATATGAATAATCTGTTAGATCCTTTTCAGGGAACATATTACATCAAAGTACTATTTTTTTTATTAATAACTAATTATAGAGGCTGCCTTTTTAGGTAGCCTCTTTTTAATGAAGGTCTCTTCAAAATTTGAATTCTCCATATAATACACTAATTTTGTATTCCTAATTTTTTTGCAGCATGGAGGATTATTTGAAAGGACTGAATGAATCACAATTTGAAGCCGTTACCACATTACAGGGACCATTAATGGTTCTTGCAGGAGCGGGTTCCGGAAAGACACGTGTATTGACAATGCGTATCGCTCATTTGATCACAAATGGAGTAGATCCTTTCAATATTCTGGCTCTTACTTTTACCAATAAAGCGGCGAAAGAAATGAAAGAGCGTATTGCAAAAGTGGTTGGACAAAGCAATGCAAGAAGTCTTTGGATGGGAACTTTTCACTCCGTTTTTGCAAGGATACTGAGAAGTGAGGGGCATTACTTGGGCTATCCGTCCAATTTTACCATTTACGATCAGCAGGATGCATTGAATGTCATCAGAAAAGTGATTAAAGATATGAATATCGATGCTGATCTTTATAAGCCTAAAAAAGTTCAGTCAAGAATTTCGACGTATAAAAACAACCTGATCACTGTAAAAGCATATTTCAACAATCCTGAATTAATGGAAGCAGACGAAAAAGCCAACATGAAATTCATCGGGCAGATTTATCAGAAATATGTAGAGCAGTGCTTCAAAAACGGAGCGATGGATTTCGATGATTTATTGTTGAAAACCAATGAATTGTTAACCCGTTTTCCGGAAGTTTTAGCAAAATATCAGGACAGATTCAGATATATTCTGGTGGATGAGTACCAGGATACAAACCATTCACAGTATTTGATCGTAAAAGCATTAGCTTCAAAATTTGAAAATATTTGCGTGGTAGGGGATGATGCACAGTCGATTTACTCTTTCCGTGGTGCGAATATCTATAATATTTTAAACTTCAAAAAAGATTATCCGGATGCAATTACAGTTTCTTTGGAGCAGAATTACCGTTCTACCCAGAACATTGTAAATGCTGCCAATGCTGTAATCGCAAAAAACCTTCAGCAATTCAAGAAAAATGTTTTCAGTGAAAATGAAGAAGGGGAAAAAATTAAAGTCTACCGTTCACTTTCCGATGCGGATGAAGCCAATTTTGTCGCCGGAAATATCTGGGAAACCAGAAACAGGGAACAGAGAAAATACAGCGATTTCGCCATTTTATATAGAACAAACTCTCAGACCCGTGCTTTTGAAGATGCGTTGAGACGTAAAAATATTCCATACAAAGTTTACGGAGGTTTATCTTTCTACCAAAGAAAAGAAGTGAAAGATCTGATCGCTTATCTGAGACTTTTGGTGAATGAAAACGACTCGGAAGCCTTGATGAGAATCATTAATTATCCGACAAGAGGAATTGGTGAAACAACTCAGAATAAACTGATCGTTTTTGCAGATTCTCATAATGTAGCAGTTTCAAAAGTTTTAGACAGTCTTCCGATGTATGCTCCACAATTGGGCTTCAATAATGGAGTTTTAAATAAATTGAATGATTTTTGGTCGATGATCAAAGCGTTTCAGGTATTGCTTAAAACAGAAACGGCGTACAGCGTTGCCATGGAAGTTGCAAAACGAAGCGGATTAATCAAATTCTTAAAAGACGACCAGACTCCGGAAGGCATTTCGCGTGTAGAAAACGTTCAGGAATTAATGAACTCCATGCAGGGATTCATCGAAGAACAGATGCAGTTGGAAGACGGAGATCCGAGCTTACCGAATTTCCTTGAAAACATTGCTCTTTCAGCAGATACTCAAAATAAAGATGATGAGGAAGAAATGGTTTCATTAATGACCATTCACTTGTCAAAAGGTCTGGAATTTCCCGTTGTTCACTTGGTTGGTCTGGAAGAAAATCTTTTCCCAAGTTTCATGAGCTCTACAACCAGAGAAGATCTGGAAGAAGAAAGACGTTTGTTTTATGTTGCTTTAACGAGAGCCGAAAAACAGGCATTTTTCTCATATGCAATTTCCCGTTTTCAGTGGGGGAAAATTACCGATGCGGAACCTTCAAGATTTTTAAGTGAAATCGATGATGAGTTCATTGAGTTCGTAAATCCTGCAATTGAAAAGCGTTTTATTAATAATTCAGGCGTAAAATCAAATATTTTCGACGAACATCCTTCTGAACTGAAAGGCTTCAAAAGAGTTGAAAAGAAAACGATTGAAAGAGCAGAAGGTTCAAAACCAATTGCTGAACCAAGAAAACTGAAGCCTGTAGCTACTGCAAAAATTATCAACCCAAGCGGGGCATCTTCACAAGATATTGAAGTAGGTGACAAAGTAAGACACGACCGTTTTGGAATCGGGGAAGTTTCTTTCCTTGACGGAACCGATCCTCAAAATATAAAAGCAAAAGTAATTTTCATGCACGAAGGCGAGAAAAATCTAATTCTGAAGTATGCTAAACTGACGAAGATTTAAGTCATTGCGAGGAGTGATAGCAAGTTTATACTGAGCTTGTCGAAATAAAGCAATCTCAAATATTTCCCACAAATTTCATAAATCTTAATCCGTGAAATCTGTGGGAATTTTAATTTAAGAAATCAAATAAATATTTATTTATCAAAATGAGACAATGTAAATTTTGTATATTTAAATATTAAAAGCTTACAATGAACAGGATTCTGATATTTTTAATTCTAACGATATTTTCAAATCCCCTTTTCTCTCAAGAATATCGTACAGAAAATAACATTCATTATTACGATGAAAATACCAATAAATCCGATGCCTACATCAATGAAAGATGTGTATTAGACATTTATATTCCGAAAAATGTGAAAAATTTTCCGACGGTTATTTGGTTTCATGGTGGAGGTTTAACTGGTGGACAAAAAGAAATTCCGGAAGGATTAAAAAATAAAGGAATCGCTATTATTGGAGTTAATTACAGGCTTTCACCGAAAGTAAATGCTCCAAAATATATTGAAGATGCAGCCGCAGCAACAGCATGGGTTTTTAAAAATATTAAAAATTATGGAGGAAGTGAAGATTTAATCTTTATTTCAGGCCATTCTACAGGAGGTTATCTTGCCATTATGGTTGGTTTAGACAAATCTTATTTGAATAAATATGGAATTGATGCTAATAAATTTGCAGGAATTATTCCTTTCAGCGGACAGATGATTTCACATTTTACTATCAGAAAAGAAAAAGGAATCGATGAGCTGGATGCAAGAATTGATGATTTTGCACCGCTTCATTTTATCAGAGCCGATGCACCGCCTTTGCTTCTGATAACGGGAGATCGAGAAAAAGAATTACTGGGAAGATATGAGGAAAACGCTTATATGGCGCGAATGATGAAACTGAAAGGTCACAAAGAAACAACTTTATATGAACTTCAGGGTTTTGATCACGGCGGAATGGCGCAACCTGCATTTCCTTTATTAATCAACGAAATCAAAAGGATTGAAAAGCTGAAAAAGGGAAAATAATTTTAATAAATATTATAAATTCTATTTAATAATTGCTTTGCAGGTTTTATCTTGCGAAGCTTTTATTTTAAAGTGAATTAAAGGATTTCGAAAATATGTTTTATAACAATGCCGTCTGCGATATTTATATAGGAAAAAGTGCTGGTGTAAAGATGATGCAGGACATCAGAAATGCTCAGAAAAATGTGAAGATTGTTTCGCCTTATCTTTCACCTTTTTTGATTAAAGAACTCATTTACCTTCATTCAAGAGGAATAAAAATCAGATTGATTACCACGGATGAAATTGAAGATTTTTATGGATATGATAAAAATATTCACAAGCTTATCATTCAGCATAGACGTATTGATGAGAAGGCAAAACAGACAAGAGATAATCTTATCAGCCTGTCCGGAACATTACTTTTTGCAATGATCGGATTGGGTGTGGTTTTGCTTCCGTTAATGTATCTTTTAAACAATTTTAAATTTGCCTTTGGATTTATCATCGTTGTTTTGATGTTTTTTGTAAGGGATTCTATTGTGAAAAAAATTAAAAGAACGAGAGTTTATCATTATACCTATAAACAGCTTTTTCCGTTTAAAGTTTTTGTCTCACCCAATAGCGGAAATTCTACTAATAAAACCTTTATTCACAGTAAAATTTACATTATTGATGATGAGATTGCTTATCTCGGTTCTCTTAACTTTACGGGAAGTGGAGTAAAAGATAATCATGAAACAAGAATCAGAACTTCCGACCCTGTTGCAGTTGCTAAAATTATAGGGGAAGTGAAAGAAATCTTTTATCATTCAGGTTTGCCCGAAAGAGATATTCAGTTTTGGGGAAGCCAGTTGTATGATGAGCCGATTAATTAAAGTCGGTTGATGGTTTATAATTGCTGGTTGATAGGTGAATTTGTTTTTTAATTACAATCAAATTAATTAATCACTGCATTTATTTTTTGCCATAAAACATCATCGAAATCCGAAAGGGCAAGATTCACATTGTCTGCCGCGTCTCCCATTCTGATAATAACCAGTTTTTTGCTTGGAACAACATAGATTTTCTGATCATTTTTCCCCAAAGCACAGAACATATCATCCGGCGCACTCGGAATCAGTTTTCCATTGAACTGAAACTGTGTCTGTGGCATATGATAGCTTGTTTTTCCGTTCAGCCACCACAAATATCCGTAAGCAAGATTGATGTTTTGGGAAGTCGTTGTAGCGCTTTGAAAATAATTGGTGTTAATGATTTGTGTTCCATTCCAGTTTCCGTTATTTAAAGCCATTAATCCGAAACGTGCCATACTTCTCGTCGTACTCCAATACACGCTGTTGTCTCCACTTTGGATCCAGTTTCCGGTCATACCGATTTTATCCCTCAGTTTTGTGTTGAAATATTGTGACCAGGTTTGTCCTGTTGCAGCTGCAACAACATCCTGAAGTTTTACATACACATTGTGATATGCCCATCTTGTTCCTGCATCGGCTTTATATTGTAGGTTTGCAGGAGTTACATCATCACCCAAACTGTCATCTAAACCTGAAGTCATGGTTAATAAATTTTTGCAGGTGATAAGGTTTTCTTTAGCTAGAGGTTCGCTCGTCCAGCCAGTTCCGATGTACGTTGAAACTTTAGTATTGATATTTAAAAATCCTTCCTGTTCTGCAATTCCGGTCATGGTTGAGGTTAATGTTTTTCCTGCACTTGCCCAATACCACGGAGTTGTAGAAGTATGTCCCGAAAAATAATTTTCCATCACAATTCTTCCGTTTTGAAGAATCATAAAGCTTTTTGAATGTTTTGTATCAAGATAAGTCAGCAAATCCTGAACTTTATCCTGATGCCATCCTAAATTGGAAATAGATTTTGTTTCCCAGGCATCACTGTCTGATGGCGGGAAATACATGGCTTCTGTTGATGTATTGTCGGTTGGCGTTGGTTGCTCCGTAGAATCATCAGAACTGCAGGACATTGCAATAACACAAAATATGGAAATTGAAAGTAGATTTTTTATTTTCATTCGGAATTAGTTTGAATTGTGATTTTTAGATACACAAAACTTTAATTAGTTAAATTCTAAATGTTAAATCAAGTTTAATTTTAAATATTTACTAAAAAATACAATTCAACTCATTTTAAAAATCATTTTTTGTGTGAAACGATGAAATTGACCATTTCATCATTAAGTTGATTCATATAGGCTTTATCAGTTGTTCCAAAACCATGAGCTCCATCTTTTATGACAATTAATGAAGTTTCAATATTTTGCTTTTTGAGTTTTTTTACCAGCCTTTTTGAATGATTGATAGGAGCAATTTTATCTTTATCTCCGTGAAGAATAAAGGTTGGAACAGCATCTTGGACACAATTTATAGGAGAAACTGTTTTTAAATACTCAACCGCTTTTCTTTTATCTTTTTTAATATCATATCCTGAAATTCCAAATACTAACTTTTGTCTGATTTCAACAATTGGTTTAAAAAAAAGTCCGACAATAGATACAGGAATCTTGCCTAATCTTGTATGTAAAAGTTTATTTAAATCTGTCGGTCCGAAATTACTTACCACATAATTTACCTTTCCTGAATAAGATGAGAGCTCGGGACTTCCGATATAGTCATTATCATTGGAATAGGCTGCAAGCATCGATAAATGAGCACCCGATGAAGCTCCGAAATAACCGATATTATTGGCATCAAAATGATATTTTTCCGCATTTTTTCTTACCCATCTTACGGCATCTTTTGTATCCTGAACAGGCAATGGAAAATGAACCGTTTCACTCACCAAAGTATTATCAATACTGATAACAGCGTAATTTTTTTCTACTAATTTTAAAATAAAACTTTCAATATAACTGTCGGCTCTTACAGTTTTATCACCTTTTGCCCATGCTCCGCCGTGAACATAAATAACTACCGGAAGTTTTTCAGTGATAGAATTTTTTGGTTCGTAAATATCTAAAAGAACAGGATTTCCTGCATAGTCGTTTTTATAGGAAATATTTTTTAAAAAAGTTGTTTTCTCAGGAAGAGTGGTGCTTGGAGGAAGTTGGGATTCATTAATTGGAGATTGAGAATAACTTAGGCTGAATAAATTTAAAAGTAAAATAAAAAACAGGTTTAAAGAAAACCTGTAAATTATACTGTGATTAAATGATTTCATAGAAATATTATTTTGAGGAGTGTTATTTTACTAATTCCTCAAAAAGTTTACCAAAAGTCTTTTCCAGAT
Source organism: Chryseobacterium ginsenosidimutans (assembly GCF_039536845.1). GTDB lineage: Bacteria > Bacteroidota > Bacteroidia > Flavobacteriales > Weeksellaceae > Chryseobacterium > Chryseobacterium ginsenosidimutans_B. Next base: position 104,241 of record NZ_BAAAZJ010000009.1, on the reverse strand, counting down.
CCTTGGATTTTCCGGGATGAGGTCTTGATGTCTGAACGACAGAGCTTCGGACTGCCGTCAGCCAACGGAAACGTTCAGGAATTTCGAGCTGGGCAATCGGTCCGCCATCTTTGGTCCCTTCTGCGATTTTCTTGAAACTTTCCAGATTCTGAATAATGTCATCGTAATCCAGTTTGCTGTGCATTAACCTGAATTTATCAGGGCATAAATAAAATTGAGCTTTAATGAATTTCTCTCTCTTAGAAAACATCACCAATCCTATGTTGAAAAACTCTTCTCTTTCAACCTTCGGAACCAAGCGTATTACAGCGTATTCGTAAATTTTATCCTCTTGCATTTTTGGCTTCGTTTAAAAAGATTTCAGAATTTTCTAATCGGGTTTTCAGGAAGTTGAAATAGATTTCACGGATTTCTTCAGGAGTTTCGTCTGCATCATTCCAGTGAAGCCAGTTTTCAGGAATTAAATTTACAATTTCCCGGAATAGAGTTTCATTCAAAATTTCTTTTGCAAATGTATCGGCTTCGTTCAATTTTGTAGCCTGCGGAAGCAGGACGTGATCTTTCACATATTTGAACGGCGTTTTTGCTGCCGTATCAAAATTCTGCCACGAATGATGGAAATAAAAAGAAGCACCGTTATCGATTACCCATAATTCTTTATTCCACATCAAAAGATTGGTGTTTTTGAAAGTACGGTCAATATTGGTAATAAACGCATCCAGCCAGACAATTTTTGAAGCTAAAAGTGGATCAATTTTCACACTCGGATCATAAGTGATCGACCCGGAAAGATAATGCAGACCTAAATTTAAGCCTTCAGAAAACTTCAACAGATCCTGAATTTCTTCGTCAGCTTCTGTTCTTCCAAAATCTACATCAAGATTTGCCAATACCAGTTCAGGAATTTTTAATCCTAAAGCTTCGGTGATTTTTCCTCCTAATAATTCGGAAATCAGCATTTTAACTCCATGTCCTGCGCCACGGAATTTTAAAACATATTTAAAATCATCATCAGCTTCTGCCAAAGCCGGAAGAGAACCTCCCTCACGAAGCGGCAGAATGTAACGCATTACGGTTACCGTTCTTAAATCCAACATAGAGCAAAAATAAGGTTTTCCTTTGTGTTTAATTCTATTTTTAATATTTTTAAGTGAAAAATCAAATTTAATAAAGGTTTTTAAACATCCCTTTTGTCATTCCGTAGGAATCTAGACATTATTTTTAAAGTTGGTATTGCCGAGATTCCTACGGAATGACAAAGAAATATGGTTATTTAATATACATAAAACAAAATATGGATATCATCAAAAAACAAAATATTATCATTTCAAATCCTGAAACCAGAGATTTTCTTGCCGATGCATTTTATCCTGAGACAGGTGAAAAATTGCCATTAGTCATTTTCGTTCATGGGTATAAAGGTTATAAAGATTGGGGAGCCTGGAATGTGATGGCAGAAAAGTTTGCAGAAGCTGGGTTTTTCTTTATTAAGTTTAATTTTTCTCATAACGGAACGACGATTGAAGATCCTCACAATTTTGCTGATCTGGAAGCTTTCGGGAATAACAATTATTCTAAAGAACTTTCGGATTTGGGAGCTGTGATTGATTATTTTGTTAAGGATTCTAAAGTTGATGATCAGAAGATAGTTTTAATCGGTCATAGTAGAGGAGGAGGGATTTCTATTATTAAAACGTATGAAGACGAAAGAATCAATGGTTTGATTACGTTGGCAAGTGTTGACACTTTAGATCGTTTTCCTAAAAATGATGCTTTTGAAAAATGGAAAGAAGCAGGTGTTTATTATGTCACAAACGGACGGACGAAACAGGAAATGCCTCATTATTACCAGTTTTATGAAGATTTTGAGAAAGACGAACATCGATTTGATGTAGAAAGAGCGACTGAAATGGCAAAAGCTCATGTTTTGATTATTCATGGGGCAAATGATGAAAGTGTGAGCGTGAAAAATGCAGAACATCTTCATATTTTGAACCCGAATTCTGAGTTATTTTTAATCGAAAATGCGAATCATACTTTTGGTGCAAAAGAGCCTTGGGAAGAAAGTGAATTACCAAAAGATTTGAATATCCTAACTGAAAATTGTATTGAATTTATAAATAAAAAAATTGTCAACGAATAAAGAAAGGAGTGAAAATTTTTCACTCCTTTTATTTTTAATTTGAACTATTAAGGAAAATTAAGTTGTTAAGTTTTATTAAGAACAATTACTGTGAAACTTAAATTTTAAAGAAAAAGCTTAATACTCTTAACTCCTTAACAAATATCTTAATGGTTTAAATATTATTTAATTAAAATTTTCCAGGCTTCGTTAATTTTACTTTCCAATAATAATTTTTGAGCTTCCAAATGAATATTTTCATCTGCATGATAATCTCCTGTGGGCAAAACCTCAACATTTGCAAGCATTCCTAAATCATTTCCGGTGAAGACTTTACTGTATTTTATGGCATCAGGAAGAAGATCAAAACCAATTCCTTTTGTCACCAAAGGTTTTGGCACTTCAAAAAGGTTATTTTCGTTATTTCTGGAATACCAGTTTCCGCCTAAACGAGCCACCATATCCAATTTTGCCTGATCCAGATTACCTTGCTCATCCAAATATTCTTCTCTGATATGAATTTTCTGAACTTCACAAATTACCAGATTTCCGGCACCGCCCTGATCTCCCAAATGTTTTACTTCTAAAACTTTACATTCAAAGTTTACAGGGCATTCCTCGATTAATTTAGGCTTAACCAAATCAGCATCTTTCATTGTTAATCCAGACTTGATAAATTCGTTTACACCATCTCCATATTCTGTTGAGGCCAAAGAAATCTGCTGTACAATTGGGAAATTAACTGTTCCGATTACGACTTCAGAAGTTTCCAAAACGTTTTCCAACGTATGTTTTGTTGTATTGTCACGAACTCTTCTCGATGGTGAAAAAATCAAAATAGGTGGAACTGTACTGAACATATTGAAAAAGCTGAATGGCGATAAATTGCTGTTTCCTTCTTTATCAACCGTTGAAGCCAAAGCAATCGGACGCGGTGAAACGGCAGTTTGCATGACAAGTTGTAGTTGTACAGGGGTTATTTCGGATGGGATTACTGTTTTCATTTTTTATTTAACCACAAAAGTTATTTAAATATTTATAATATTAAAAATGCTTCGACAGGCTCAGCATGACATTTCTGACACTAACTGTCTTAATTTTAGCAGTAAATTTGTAGCGATGTCATGCTGAGCCTGTCGAAGCATCTAATATTATTATTTAAAGTTTAAAGATTTATTTTGCAGGAACAATTTTACCGGAAACTTCACCGAAACCAACTCTTACACCGTCTTTTTCAGCCCAGGCTTTCATAGTTACCGTGTCATTGTCATCGATGAATTTTCTTTCCTGTCCGTTGCTTAATTGGATCGGATTCTGACCTCTCCAAGTTAATTCAAGCATAGAACCGAAAGATTTTGGATCACTTCCTGAAATCGTTCCACTTGCGTACATATCACCAACTTCAACGTTGCAGCCATTTACTGTGTGATGAGCCAATTGCTGAGTCATATTCCAGTACATATGTTTGTAATTGCTTTCGGAAATTAAATTTTCTTCACCGTTTTCAGGCTGTAAGTAAACTTCTAAATTAATATCATAATTTTTATCTCCCTCAAATTTCAAATAATCTAAAACTTCAGGATCTTGTACAGGAGAAGCTGTTCTGAATGGTTCTAAAGCCTCAAGAGTAACAACCCAAGGAGAAACTGATGAACCGAAATTTTTACCTAAAAATGGTCCTAACGGAACATATTCCCAAGACTGAATATCTCTTGCAGACCAGTCGTTGAAAACCACCATTCCGAAAATTGCGCCTTCAGCTTCTTTTGTAGAAATACTTTCACCCATTTCTGTATTCTGATTAATGATAAAGGCCATTTCCAGTTCAAAATCCAATTGTTTTGAAGGTCCGAAAACAGGTTTTTCTACATCTGCAGGTTTTGTCTGACCTTTCGGACGAATAATATCTGTTCCTGAAACTACGATCGATGAAGCTCTACCATGATAGCCTACAGGCAAATGTTTCCAGTTTGGTAATAATGCATTTGCAGGATCTCTGAACATTTTTCCAACATTGGTTGCGTGTTCGATGCTGCTGTAAAAATCCGTGTAATTAGGAATATGAACAGGCATCATCATTTTTACTTGATCCAAGTCATAAAAAGCATCTTCTATTGTTTTTTCGTCTTTAGACAAAATTGAACCCTCCAGTAATAATTCCTGAATTTTCAAACGAACGGCATTCGTAATTGGTTTCCCCAGTTCGATGAATTCATTTAAGGTATAAGCTTCGAAAAAATTATCGTCAAGACCTTCTATTTCTTCAAAATAACCAAGGTCGAACAGTGCAGCAAGATCAACAATCTGATCTCCGATTCTTGTACAACATGCGATATATTCTTTGTTGAAAACCGCTACTCCGAACGGAATATTATGTATTGAAAAATCTGAATTTGATGAATACTCTACAAATGATTTCATAATTTTTGAATTTGATTTGGATTAAATGAAAATCCGTTAAAATTTTAGTTTTAAAATATTTCGAATGTTTAATTGAAATTATTAATAAATCGCTTTGCCGCTACCGAATCATCTTTGCAGATTTTCACCTTATTTGTAGTGACGTATCAAAATATTTATTTTTTAGCCTTAGCCTTTGTTTTAGAAAAAGATTCTTCGTCAATCCATCTGGCTCTTGTATTAATATCGATAAGATACAGAATATCATCCTGTCTTGTCAATAATAAAGTTTTGGTAACCGGAATCGGAACTTTTTGGTTTTCCAGCATATCTGCTCTCAAAGAAATAATGTTTTTTTTGTTTCTGACAATATCGCCCGAAAAAACATTGGAGCTTGTTTCTCCCGTAGTTTTGTCATCGAAAACTTCTACATAAGTAACTTTGTTTCCTTTAATAACAATAAAATCCCTTTCCGTGTGGTCTGTTTCGTCTTTAATGAAAACAAATTTCTTGTTATCAATATTTACAGTTTCCAGATGTTGATTTACTCCTTTTCTTTCTTCAAGTCGGGTAAGAATATCATTTAATGAACCGTATTGAGCTTTTAATCCAAATGTTGCTCCAAAAAATAAAATTCCAACGAAAATTTTCTTCATAAATAATGTGTTTTATAAAAAAGTTTTGTCAAGACTTTTCATCCTGACAAAACTTTGTATTGTATTTAAAATTAAAGATTTCCTCTTTTTTCCTGTTCTCTTTCCAATGCTTCGAACAATGCTTTGAAGTTACCTGCACCGAAACTTTGAGCACCGTGTCTTTCAATAATTTCAAAGAAAAGAGTAGGACGGTCTTCTACAGGCTTCGTAAAGATCTGTAATAAATAACCTTCCTCATCATGATCAATTAAGATGCCAAGATCTTGTAATTTCTTTAGATCTTCATCGATGTGACCAACTCTTTCAGGAACCATGTCATAATAAGCTTCAGGTGGAGCAGAAAGGAATTCTACACCACGTTTTTTAAGCTCGGTTACTGTGTGAATGATGTCTTTTGTAGCAACGGCAATGTGCTGTACACCTTCACCTTCATAGAAATCAAGATATTCTTCTACCTGAGATTTCTTTTTACCTTCTGCAGGCTCATTGATAGGGAATTTTGCGAATCCGTTTCCGTTTGACATTACTTTAGACATCAAAGCAGAATATTCTGTGTTGATCTGTTTGTCGTCAAAAGAAAGGATGTTTACAAATCCCATTACTTTTTCATACCATTCAACCGTTGGGATCATTCTGTCCCAACCTACATTTCCTACGCAGTGGTCAACATATAATAAACCTGCATCTTCAGGCTGATAAGAGCTTTCCCATTTTTCATAACCAGGCATGAAAGGTCCTGTATAGTTTTTTCTTTCAATAAACATGTGAACAGTTTCTCCGTAAGTATAGATTCCGGACATTCTTACTTCACCGTGTTCGTCTGTCAAAGTTACCGGCTCCAAATAAGGTTTTCCGCCTCTTTTTGTTGTTTCTTCGAAAGCCTGATAAGCATCATCTACCCAAAGTGCCAAAATTTTCACTCCATCACCGTGTTTTTTTACGTGCTCGCTGATTGGTGAATCAGATTTAAGACCGGTTGTTAAGATCAATCTTATTTTTCCTTGTTGAAGAACATAAGATGCACGGTCTCTTACTCCTGTTTCAGGACCAGCGTATGCTACAGACTGAAAACCAAAAGCGGTTTTATAAAAATGAGCAGACTGTTTAGCATTTCCTACATAAAACTCAATGTAATCTGTACCATTAATCGGCAAAAAATTCTCTGCTTGAGCTATTTTTTCGGCAAATGTAAGTGTTGACATATTTTCTATTTTTACTTTTATATTTATGGGTATGCAAATTACGAATTTCTTACTAATACGAAAAATATAAACAAACAAACGTTAGGCAAGTTTAATAAATGCTTAAAGAAGAGTTCATTTAAGTATGCTTAAGTTTATTATGTTGCTGTTAAGATTTGTATTTTTGTAGTCACGACAAGTGAAAAAAAAATAACTTCGAAACACGAAAGCCGCAGGAATTTTCCTACGGCTTTCTTTTATTTAATATTATTAAGTCTTCCTGCATTGGGATTGTAATTATCCCAAATTTTCCAGACGTTATTAATTTTACGGATGAAATAAATCTGAGTATTTAGCTGATTGACAAAATGTTCTTGCCCGGTTTCTCCGACTTTGAATAGGAGATTCCAGAATTCCTGAGATTCAAGGATTTTTTTATCAGGTTCGTCGGTAACAATATGAATATCAAAAACTTCATAATTCGAACGGTTGTTTTTGGTAACCAATTGAAAATCCCGGTCACATAATTCTTTGCTGAATTGTGAAGCTCTTTCCAAAAACGGAGATTCGTCGAAAACCAACTCTTTGAAAAATTCAGTTTTGTGATTCGGAAATTGTTTATAAAATTCAAAAACAGTTGAACAGTAATCGTATACGATCTGAAGGAATTTCTGATTATTACTGTCGTCGTTTTCCTGCTTTTTCTCCTTTACAAATTGTATGTAAGCGTTTAAGTCTTTATATCCTAAGAAAATACAGATTTTATCCAAGGTTTTTAAAAATCTGAGATCGTTATGTGTTTTATCCTGATAATCATTTTCGAAAAAACGTTGTAAGGTAACATGTGAAATAGTATTTCCTATCTCAAATTTTTTTCCTCCTTTTAGTTCTTCAGCTTCGGATAATTCATCTTTAATGATTTCGGAAAGAATAATATAATGGCTTCTCTTCCATTCATCTACATTCCCCAGAACCGAATTCTTCACCTTAGAATGCTTTATAACCTCTTCTCTTATTGAATTATATATAGTTTTCAATTTCCTATGTTTAAAAAGCTTTTTTGCAAATATACTGCCAAATGATTGAGTATTTTTTACTATTTCATTATGTTAAATTGAAGATACGTTTTTTTTAGATTAAATAAGAAATAAACATGAAAAGATTTAAAATAGGATCTAATGTTTAAATCTTTCATAGGCAGCTTTTTCCAGCATTTCTCTGTCATCAGGATGTGCAATGCTGATTAACTCCTGAGCTCTCTGACGAAGGTTTTTTCCATATAAATAAGCGGTTCCATATTCTGTAACAACCCAATGAATGTGACCTCTTGTTGTCACAACTCCGGCTCCCTGTTTAAGATAAGGAACAATTCTGGAAACTCCCTTTTTCGTTCTTGAAGTAATGGCAATAATGGGTTTTCCGTCTTCACTCAAAGCTGCACCTCGCATGAAGTCCATCTGACCGCCAATTCCGCTATATTGAATCGTTCCGATGGAATCTGCACAGACCTGTCCTGTGAGATCAATTTCAATGGCAGAATTAATAGCGACCACTTTTTTGTTTTTCATAATATTAATCGGAAAGTTGACCGTTCCTACATCATTAAATGAGAAAACCGTGTTATCATCAACGTAATCATAAAGTTTTCTCGTTCCAAAACAGAAACTTGTGACCGTTTTATTATCGTTGTAGCCTTTGTATTTATTATTGATGACATCATTTTGAATCAAATCAATCACTCCGTCACTCAACATTTCTGTGTGAACGCCTAAGTCTTTATGATTATTCAGACATTTTAAAACCGCATCGGGAATGGTTCCGATTCCCATTTGTAATGTTGATTTGTCTTCGATAAGTTCTGCAACATTTTTACCAACCAACATTTCTTCAGGACCGACTTTTGCTCCATAATCGATCGTCGGAAGTTCTTCTTCATGCCAAACCAATTTATTGATTCTGCTGATGTGAATCATTCCGTCACCGTGAGTTCTTGGCATTAAAGGATTAACAATTGCCACAATAATTTTTGCAGTGTCCACCGCAGATCTTGCTACATCAACCGAAGTTCCCAATGTACAAAATCCGTGTTTGTCAGGTGGTGAAACGGTGATTAAAGCCACATCCAACGGTAAAATATTTTTTCTGAATAAAATCGGAATTTCACTTAAAAATACAGGCACGAAATCGCCTCGATCAGAATTCACCGCATCACGAACGGGTGTAGAAACAAATAATGAGTTAACAAAAAATTTATCTTTATATTCAGGTTTGGCAATTTCCACATTTCCCTGTTGGGTAATAGAAACCATTTCTACATTATCCAATCGGTGAGACTGTCTTGCTAATTCGTCAATTAAATAATTCGGAGTGCACGCGCTTCCGTGAAAGAAAACACGGTTTCCGCTTTTGATGGTATAAATAGCTTCTTCTGCGCTGATGTAATTATGCATATTGAAATTTTTTATGAATTTTTCTTAGTTTTAAAGATAGTTTATATTGTTTTTATGAAGTCCAAATATTCTCAGATATTTGTCATGTTTTAGTTAAATCTAATAAATAAAAAGGGCTAAATGCAGTACATTCAGCCCTTTCTGTTATTTTTAAATTATTTTTTATTCCTGAGAACGGTCTTCCATTGTTTTATCCTGTTCTTCTAGCCAAGAAGTTTTGTAAGAAGGATCTTCAACTTTTAATGCTTCTTCGGTAAGTTTTAATGGACGGAAAGGATCAACCATCACCGCATATTCCTCAGTGAATTTTTTACCGATACTTCTTTCCATTGCTCCCGGGTGAGGTCCGTGAACGATTCCTCCCGGGTGAAGCGTAAAATCCATCAAATCAATATGATTACGGCTCATGAAATCACCTTCTGTGTAGAATAAAACTTCATCAGAATCAATATTTGAGTGATTATAAGGCGCAGGAATTGCCATCGGATGATAGTCATACATTCTTGCACAGAACGAGCAAACCACGAAATTATGCGCTTCAAAAGTCTGGTGAACCGGCGGCGGTTGGTGAATTCTACCTGTAATCGGTTCGAAATTTTTGATATTAAATTTATAAGGATAAAAATACCCGTCCCAACCTACAACATCGAAAGGGTGCGTTGCGTAAATGAAATCTGTGATTTGATTTTCTTTTTTTACTTTAATTAAAAATTCTCCTTTTTCGTCTTTTGGTTCAACAAATGTCGGCGCGATGATATCTCTTTCGCAGAACGGAGAATGCTCTAAAAGCTGCCCGAATTCGTTTCTGTATCTCTTCGGAGTGTAAATCGGAGAATGACTTTCTACCACGAAGAAAACGGTGTCGTCAGATTTTAATTCAACCTGATAAATCGTACCTCTCGGGATAATTAAATAATCACCAACGGAAAACTCAAGATTTCCAACGAAAGTTTTTAAAATCCCGCTTCCGTTGTGAACATATAAAAGTTCGTCACATTCAGCATTTTTGTAGAAATAATCCATTGATTTTCTAGGTTTCGACAATCCCATTTTCAGGTCATTGTTTACCATCAAAAACTTTCGGCTGTCCATAAAATCGTCTTCAGGAGTGACGTTCATTCCTTTAAACATTCTTGGCGTAACGTTTTTATCAACAGCAATTTTCGGTGTTACATCTTTTGCTTCACCGATAGATTTTATCTGAGTCGGACGGTGAATATGGTACAACAGGGAAGAAATTCCGTGAAAACCTTCCGTCCCGAAAAGCTGTTCGTAATAGAATTTATCTTCCGGAGATTTGAAAATCGTATGTCTTTTTGGTGGGATATTTCCCGACTGATGATATCTCATTTTACTTTTATATCTAGATTCTCAAATTTAATAAATTTTCACGAATTGAATTTAATAAAGATTCTCATATAGTTTTGCTGTTCTAAAAATAATTGTTAGTTTTGTCTAACAATTTTAATTTCATGAAGCGAATATTATTTTCTGCCATCTTTTTTTCAGGTTATTGTTTCTCACAGGAAGTGGATAGTTTGAATGTAAACCCATCAAAAAAACTTGATTCGGTTAACATTTCAGGCAAAAAAGAGATGAAAACCAAACTTATCGATGATATTGTCATTACCGGAACGATAAAACCGATCAGCAGATCGAAAAGTCCGGTTGCGGTTGAAATTTACAGTCAAAAATTTTTCCAGAAAAACCCGACTCCCAATATTTTTGAAGCAATTGCAATGGTAAATGGTGTGAAACCTCAATTAAATTGCTCGGTTTGTAATACGGGAGATATTCACATCAACGGATTGGAAGGACCTTACACCATGATTTTGATCGACGGAATGCCGATTGTAAGTTCGCTTTCCACTGTTTATGGATTAAGTGGAATTCCTAATAGTTTGATTGACAGAATTGAAGTTGTAAAAGGTCCTGCTTCGTCTCTTTACGGTTCTGAAGCGATGGGTGGAGTCATTAATATTATCACTAAAAACGCCTTGACCGCCCCAAAATTAAGTATTGACCTTATGACAACAACCTGGGCTGAAAATAATGTGGATCTGTCAACCAAATTTAACTTTGGAAAAAATGTCGCTTCATTATTAAGCTTAAATTATTTTAATTATGAAAAAAGATTCGATGAGAATAAAGATAATTTCACGGATGCAGCATTACAAAACAGAGTTTCAGTCTTCAATAAATGGAATTTCCAGAGAAAAGAAAACCGATTGGCAAGTTTTGCATTGAGATATTTATATGAAGACCGTTTCGGCGGCGAAATGCAGTGGAATAAATCATATCGTGGAAGCAATGAAGTGTATGGAGAAAGCATTTATACCAATAGAGTAGAGGCTTTCGGGATGTATCAGTGGCCGGTGAAAGAAAATATTATTACTCAATTTTCCTATAATTTTCATGATCAGAATTCATTTTATGGGAGTAATCCGTTTAATGCGACACAGAAAGTGGCTTTTGTACAAACGTACTGGGATAAAAAACTCGGAAAACACGATTTGATTTCAGGAATTACTTACAAGAAAACTTTTTATGATGATAATACGCCTGGAACTTTATCGGCAGACGGATTCACAAACGAACCGATGAAATCCCCGATTTTCGGAGCATTTATTCAGGATCAATGGGAAATTAACGAAAAAAATACATTGTTGTTGGGCTACAGATTTGATTATGATAAAATCCATCATTCTGTTCACTCACCGCGTTTTGCATGGAAATTTTCTCCGAATCCTTATCATACGTTGCGATTTAATTTTGGGACAGGTTTCAGGGTGGTGAATTTATTTACAGAAGATCACGCAGCGTTGACGGGTTCTCGAGAAGTGGTGATTAAATCGAATTTAAAACCTGAAAAATCCGTCAACGGAAATTTGAATTATGTCTGGAAAATCCCTGTCGGAGATCGTTTGATTAATTTGGATGCTTCTGCGTTTTACACGTATTTCAGCAATAAAATTGTCGGAGATTTTGATACGGATCCTGAGAAAATTATTTACGATAATCTTCACGGATATGGAATTTCGAGAGGAGCTTCAATGAATGTGGATTACAATTTTAGTTTTCCTTTGAGTATTAATTTAGGCGTGACTTATCTTGATGTGTATCAGAAATTTGATGGTGAAAATGAAAAAGTTCAACAACTTCACGCCCCAAAATGGAGCGGAACGTACAGTTTGACCTATAAATTTCCAAAAAATCTGACGGTAGATTTTACAGGACAGTTTTACGGACCGATGCGATTGCCTGTGTTACCGAATGATTATCGACCAGAATATTCTCCGTTTTATTCGTTAGCGAATATTCAGTTTTCAAAAAGTTTCAAATCAGGATTTGAAGTGTATTGCGGAATTAAAAATCTGTTCAATTTTACTCCGAAAGATCCATTGATGCGACCTTTTGATCCGTTTGACCAACACGTTAATGATCCTATTAACAATCCGAATCATTATACTTTTGATACGACTTACGGCTTTGCTCCGATGCAGAAAATCAGAGGTTTTATGGGTGTGAAATATACCTTAAAATAAGATTTTTGACGCAAAGATTTATAATTAAAATACATTTATTTAGAAAGCAAAGGCAAATAAATTTGCTTCACGAAGCTAGGGCAACAGCTTCATCAAATCAACTTGTTGATTCATCTTTGCTCACTTTTATTAAATAGAGAAAATTAAAACTTTGCGTTTAAAAAAACATTTTTAAAGTAATAAATATTTAAAAACAAAAATTAATGAAAATGAAACTTATAACGATAATTTTATTTTTAATGTTAGTGCCTTGTTTTTGTCTTTCACAGATGAAAACAGGCACTTTTTCTGACCTTGAAAATTTACAAAAAGAACAACAAAAGCCCGTTATTATTCATCTTTACACAGATTGGTGTTCGGTCTGCAAGATGGAATCTTTTCAATTAAATAAGAATAAAGAATTGGTTAATATGATTAATGAAGATTTTTATTTCATCAATTTTGAAGCGGAAAAAACAAAAGAGAAAATCAATTTTCAAGGACAGGAATTTGATTATTTACCCAATGGAAATTCCGGAATTCATGAGCTGGCTTTAGCTTTATCTAAAAATAAAAATCAGCCTGTTTATCCGTTGTGGATTATATTAGATAAGAATCAGAATTTAGTTTATTTTCATGAAGGGCAATTTAAACCTGAAAAAATGAAGGAGAAATTGTTGGAGATTTCTGCTTTGTAGTTTTGTTTAAAGTTGGCAAAATATCCATAAAGTTTGTCATTCCGTAAGAATCTAGACTAAGTTTTGATACATTATTGAGATTCCTACGGAATGACAAAGAGAGGATAGATTTTTTACAGATGAGAAAAATTATTTCAACAAAACAGCAACAATCGCCAAAATCGCCGGTAAAGCCTGAACAAAAAATATTTTTTTCGTCGCGGAAATTGCACCATAAATTCCTGCAATGGCTACACAGCTCAAGAAAAATAGAGCAACATTGGTTTGCCATTTCGGATCTTCAATTAAAAAAGACCAGATCAATCCTGCAGCCAGAAAACCATTGTAAAGTCCCTGATTGGCTGCTAAACCTTTTGTGGGTTTGAACATTTCTGCGGGTAAGGCTGCTTTGAAAACCTCCTTTCCTTTTGTTTCCCACGCAAACATTTCCATCCAAAGAATGTAGATGTGCTCTATGGCGACTAATGCGATCAAAATTTTTGCAACGATTTCCATGATTTACTGTTTTCTCATTGTAAAACTAAAAAAATAAAGTTAAGTTTGATTACACAATTTCAAAAATGGATACTTTTAAGGAACATTTAGATAAATTTATCAATATCAGTGAAGAAGAATATAGCTCTGTTCTCTCTTTTTTTCAAATATTGGATGTGAAAAAAAAACATAATCTGATGTTTGATGGCGAAATTTGTAAATCTATCTATTTCGTTGCAAAAGGATGTCTCAGAAAATTTTTCATTAATGAAAAAGGTGTAGAACACACCACGGAATTTGCCATAGAAAACTGGTGGATTACTGATACTTTTGCTTATGAAAGACAAATAAAGTCAGATTTTTGTATCCAAGCGGTTGAGCGTTCCACAATTTTAGTGATTGATCTTCAGACTCAGGAAGAATTATTAAAAAAACATCCAGTGATGGAGCGATATTTCAGAATGATTTATCAAAGAGCTTATGCCGCTTCTGAAAGGAGAATCCGTTATTTATACGAAATGAGCAGGGAAGAATTGTATGTGCATTTCAGCACGCAATATCCCGAATTTATCCAGAGAATTCCGCAATATCTGATTGCTTCTTTTTTAGGTTTCACTCCTGAATATTTGAGCGAAATCAGAGCAAAATTACGTTCTTAAACCAGTTTAAGATTTTTACAATCTATAAATCGCAACTTTGTCATGTAATAAAAAACCAATATCATGACAGACAAAAAAAGTGTATTTCCACAGTTATTTTTAAGACTGGCCATTTCAGTGACGATGCTTTCTGCGGTTGCCGACAGATTCGGATTCTGGGGCAAAAATTCAACCTGGGGAAACTGGGAGAATTTTGAAAAATATACGAGACAAATTACCTCTTTTCTTCCCGAAGGTTTAAGCGTTTTTTCTGCCTATTCAGCAACTTTTTTCGAAATACTTTTTCCATTAATGCTGTTATTTGGATTTAAAACTAAGATTGCAGCTTACGGAGCAGGATTCTTATTATTAATTTTTGCTTTATCGATGACGATTGCTTTAGGTGCAAAAGCTCCTTTGGATTATTCGGTCTGGGTGGGAAGTGCAGGCGCTTTTTTATTGGCGGTTCAGGAAAAATATTCATTAACGATAGATAATTTGACTAAGAAATATAAAATAGTATGAGTACAAGATTCGACATGGCTACGACAGATAAAGCTGCATACAAAGCATTATTGGGATTAGAAGGATATCTTCAGAATATTTCGTTAAATCACATTCAGAAAGAATTAATTAAAATCAGAGCTTCACAGATCAACGGATGTGCTTTCTGTTTGGATATGCACACGAAAGATGCGATGAAATATGGTGAAACTCCACAAAGAATCTTCCTTTTGAACGCCTGGAGAGAAGCAAAAGAACTTTTCACAGAAGAAGAACAGGTGATTTTGGAAATGACCGAGGAGATCACTTTGATCAGTCAAAAAGGTTTAACAGAAGAGACATATTACAAAGCAAAACAGGTTTTTGACGAAGCTACTATTGCACAAATCATTATGGCGATCATCACAATCAATGCATGGAACCGAATAGGAATCAGCACACATTTGCCGATTGCAAAATAATTTTTTTGAATTTAAATTGTTTACTAAAAGCGCTTCTCGATTGAGAGGTGCTTTTCTTACTATTTATTATAAAATGATGCAAATATTTCCAGTAAATATTACGATGAATGAAATTCTGAAGTGTAATTAAGAACATAAAAAACATTATTTTTGTTAAATAAAATCTTTCGATCTAGGCAATAAAAAACATGCTATTACAACTTCCGACAGAAAAACTCCCAATTCAGGAGATCCCAATCAATAAAAATGTAAAACTTTTCATGAAAAGGGAAGATTTAATTCACCCTCAAATTTCAGGAAATAAATATTGGAAGTTATTTTTTAACATTAATAATTATTTACAAAAAAATCCTCAAATTCCTTATATTATTACCTTTGGCGGAGCTTTTTCAAATCATATTTCTGCGGTTTCCGCGGTCGGAAATTTTACAGGAATTCCAACATTGGGAATTATAAGAGGAGAGGAGTTGAAAGACAAATGGCGTGATAATCCGACGTTACTTTTTGCAAAAAGAAACGGAATGAATTTGCAGTTCGTAACACGCAAAGAATATCAATACAAAGGAAAATTAACCGAATTTTTACAGAAAGAATTTCCAAATGCTTTGATCGTTCCGGAAGGTGGAACCAATGAAGATGCTATAACGGGCATAAAAATGATGCTGAATAACGAAACAAAAGATTTTGATTATCTTTGCACCGCAGTCGGAACGGGAGGAACGATTGCTGGGATTTCGAAATATTGTGAAGAAAATCAGAAAGTTATCGGTTTTAAGGTAGTTGAGGATGATTCGCTTGAAAATAAAATCTTTGAATTAACCTTACAGAAAAATTTTAATCTAATAGATTCAGCTTTTGGAGGTTATGGTAAAATAAAAGATGAAAATATTCGTTTTATCAATGATTTTAAAGAGAAATACGGGATTCCGTTGGAACCGATTTATACAGGAAAGATGATGCAGAAAGTTTTCGAACTGATTGATAAAGAGTATTTTCCTGAGAACAGCAAAGTGTTGTGCTTTCATACTGGTGGATTACAAGGAATTGAAGGGGCAAATTTGCTTTTAGAAAAACAGAATAGAAATTTAATTATATAAAGTAAAATTGAAAAACATGAAAAGACTTTTCTTACTCGTAAGCCTTTTAGTTTTATCAAAATTCTCAGCCCAGACTTGGGCAACTGAAGACCAATATATCCAAAACTTTGCAAAATATGCGGTAGAGGAAATGGAAAAATACAAGATTCCTGCTTCTATCACTCTTGCACAGGGACTCTTGGAAACCGGAGGAGGACAAAGTATATTGGCTCAGGAAGGCAAAAACCATTTTGGAATTAAGTGTAAAGAAGACTGGACAGGGAAAACCATGAAACACACCGATGATGCTCCCAATGAGTGTTTCCGTGTGTATGATGATCCGAGGCAGTCTTATGAAGATCACTCGATATTTTTATCAACAAGAAAATATTATACAGGTCTTTTCAATCTTGATATGAAGGATTATAAAGCTTGGGCAAATGGACTTAAAAAAGCTGGTTATGCCACAAATCCACGTTATGCTTCTATTTTAATAGGTAAAATCGAAAGATATAAGCTGTATGAATTTGACGATACCAATTCTAAAGAAGTTCTGTACGCCGTTCTGAAAATGTATCCTAATTTGAAAGACGACAGATCTTTCATGGCACAATTAGAACCTGAAAAGTATACAAAAAAAGCGAAAGATCCTATTACGGTTGAGGTTCCTTACAAAGCCACTTCTTATGCTCAGCAACAGAAAAGAGTAGAAAGAATTAAAACAAAAGCAGAGATTCTAAATTCAATTTTGATTAAAAGTCATCCGAATGACGGTTTAAAATACATTATCATTCCGGAAGACACCAATGTACAATTCATTGCTAAAAAATTCAAAATCAGTGAAAGCAAGCTGATTAAATGGAACGAGCTGGAAAATGACGTTCTTCAAAAAAATGAGATCGTCTTCCTTGAATCTAAAAATTCTGACGGAAATACCGCAACTTACAAAGCCGAATCTGGCGAAGATATGCACGATATCGCTCAAAAATTCGGAATCAAATTAAATAAATTATACGCAAAAAACAGAATGGATGAAGGGCAAAAACCTTCTGCCGGACAATTGATTTATTTAATTGATAAAAAGCCCAGAAATTAATTTTTGCTGACAGTTTATAGTTGTTAATTTAACAATCAACAAACAACTATAAACGGTCAACCAACAACTACATATGAAATACCAAAGAAGTTCAGCTTTATTCGAAGAAGCTTACAAATACATTCCGGGAGGGGTAAATTCTCCTGTTCGTGCATTCAAATCAGTAGGGGGAGTGCCGGTTTTTATGAAATCTGCAAAGGGCGCTTATCTTACGGATGCCGATGACAATACTTATATCGATTACATTAATTCTTGGGGACCTGCAATTTTAGGTCACACTCATCCTGAAGTTTTAGGAGAATTAAAAATTCAGGCGGAAAAAGGATTTTCTTTTGGAGCTCCGACAGAACTGGAAACTGAAATTGCGAAATTCATCGTAGAAAATGTTCCGAATATTGACCAGATCAGAATGGTTTCTTCAGGAACGGAAGCCTGTATGAGTGCTGTAAGATTGGCAAGAGGTTTTACGGGAAGAGATAAAATTGTAAAGTTTGAAGGTTGTTATCACGGTCATTCAGATTCATTTTTGATTAAAGCGGGAAGTGGTGCTGCGACTTTCGGAAATCCGAATTCTCCGGGTGTCACTGCAGGAACTGCAAAAGATACTTTGCTGGCGAGATATAATGATTTTGAACAGGTTGAAGATCTGTTCAGGCATAATCAGGGTGAAATTGCTGCGGTAATTATCGAACCTGTTGCCGGAAATATGGGCTGCGTTCTTCCTGAAAATGAATTCCTTCAGAAATTAAGAAAAATATGTGACGAAAACGGAGCTTTATTGATTTTTGATGAAGTGATGACGGGTTTCAGACTGGCTTTTGGTGGAGCTCAGGAATTGTATAATGTGAAAGCAGATTTGGTAACTTACGGAAAAGTAATCGGAGGAGGACTTCCTGTCGGAGCTTTTGCAGGAAGAAACGAAATTATGGATCACTTAGCTCCAAAAGGCGGTGTTTACCAAGCCGGAACTTTGAGCGGAAATCCTTTGGCAATGAGAGCTGGTTTAAAAACTTTACAGATCATTAAAAACGATCCGGAATTTTTCAACAGACTAGCAAAGACAACAGAAACCCTGGATTTTGAAATTGGAAAAATTTTAAATGAAAAAGGAATTGCTCATAAAATCAACAGAAAAGGTTCGATGATGTCTGTATTTTTCCATATTAATCGAGTTTCGAATTTCGATGAAGCTCAGGAAGCCAATCATGCATTATTTAATAATTTCTTTCATCAATTGCTGCAAAATGGAGTATATCTCCCGCCAAGTGGTTATGAAACGTATTTCATCAGTGATGCAATTAAAGATAAAGAAATTGATATGACACTGGAAGCAGTGAGAAAATTTGAGTATTCTTAAAGAATTTTAAACATAAAAAAAATTAAGGATGAGGTTTTTGCTTCATCTTTTTTATTTTAATTTAAACAGAAATAAGAACGAAAATTAATATCAGATTTAATATAAACAGCAATTTGGGAATTTTTAAATAAAATATATTTGATTGAATTTAAACTAATTACCGAATGCAAAAAATTATTAGAAGAGGAGAATGGAAGTATTCCGGGAATACTTATCTGCCGATTCTTCTGGTTGAACAGGACTGGGATCATTTTTATGAGCAGGGATATAATAATCTTTTACCACACATTAATAAAAAAGGGCTGGAGTATTATCTGTATTTCGGCAGATATTTTATTAATGAGTATGGAAATATTTCTTCACATAGCAGTTCGCGACCGTTTTTATCTATTGAAGAAGCAATAGAATATGCAGAAAGAAATATTGAAAAACTACACTGGCTTATCGAAGAAAATAAATAAAAACGGCATCAGAAAATATATCAGATGCCGTTTTTATTTTTAAAATTAATTTTACTGTAATCCAGACCAGCCAATTGCCCAAGCCGGGCTTGCTGTACCGTTTCCTGCACCTATTGCATCGGCTTTTTCAGTATAGGTATTAGCCAGTATAGTTACATTAGTTCCGGCTGTTGATTTAGCCGTAATTTTATTGGTAACGTTGGTATCAAAGAAGGCATCTTTAATTTTACTTTGACCATTAATATAAGTTACCGTAGCATCACTTTCCAGATTGAAACCTGTTGCCCAATTGGAGGTTACTATATTTTCAAAATTAGCGTATGTTCCGGAATAAAGCCTTATTGCATTGGATTCTCCGGTAGTTCCGCCAAGCAGAGTGACATTTTTAATGGTAGGGTTTGATATTGGGGATGCAGCTGGATTTGTAGCGTTATTGATTCCTTTAATTCCCGTATTTCCTGTACCGCTTGTCTTTCTTTTGGTGTAAATATTACTTCCTGTTCCGATCCAGCCATCTGTCCAGACAAAAGCATCATCTTCATTACCGACGGAAACAATATTGGAAACATTTACTGTTCCGCCGTACAACTGGATTCCGTCTTCTGCACCATTAACTAGAGCTATATTTTCTACTTTTGTTTCGCTGCCTACACCGAATAAAGATAATCCGTTGAATTTTTTACCCGTTACAAAATCTATCCCTGCATTATCGATTCTCATATAGGTTAAAGATCCGGAATTATCTGTTGCAGAAGTTCCTCCGTAAGTTGAGCTTCCGATTTCAGAAGAACTTGTTGTTCCTGTATTGATAGGAGCTTTTCCGCAAATAATAACACCTCCCCAAGTTCCTGAAGTTTCCTCAGAAGATCTGAATGTAACAGGAGAATTCACAGTTCCGTTTGCATATAATTGTCCGCCCTGTTCTACTAAAACATAAGAAGCTGCTCCAGCTGTTGCCACAATTCTTGTTCCTGCAGGAATTACCAATTTTCCGCCATCTTTAACTTTAACAGCTCCGGTAAGCACATACACTTTCGTTGCATCAAGAGTTACCACTTGTCCATTCGTAACATCACCTTTAAAATTAGTTGGGTCCTGAGCGATTCCTACAACTGCAATTGTATTGATCTCATCATCGTCTTTACTGCATGAATGCAGGGCAAAGGAAGAGCTTATAATGAGAGCTGAAATGATTGACGTTATGTGATTTTTCTTCATAATATTTTAGATTTTACCTACAATAGACACTTTTTTTAAGGCTATTCTATTTGAGAAGACCAAATTACCATTTTTCTCCTTATTTTCCCAATTCAAAGTATGATGTGTTGCTTTTTTATAGTTAAATTTTACTTTGTATAGATTTGAATGGATATAAATCAAACAGCATCGGAAAATACTTTCCGATGCTGTTTTTTTTCAATTTGATATGAAGAAACTAATTACTAGCGTAAAATTATAAATTATAGTTTGTCCAACCTGCGTACCAAGTATCAGTAGCATCTTTAACAGCACCTCTGTAAGTTACCGGAGTAAACCAGCTTGTTAATTTTGCGTGAGTGAATACACCACCTGTCAATAAAGCCGATCCGGCAGCAGGAGAGAAGTTTGGAGTTGTTCCTGCAGGAGCCCAAGCGTTTGTGAATTTCGCATCAGCTGTATAAGTTAAAGTAGAATTTCCTCCTGTATTGAACCAGTTTGTAAGATCTGTCAAAGTGAAAGTGGTAGGAGTTGTAGTAGATCCTGCGAATTTTAAAGGAGTTACATTTCCTGCTAAAATATTATTCTGGAAAACAAGGCTTGAACCAACAATGTTGTTATCTGTAGGTACTCCTTTCGTAGCATCAATAAATAAACCAACCGGGAATCCTGTGAAAACAGAGTTAAATACTGAGATTGAAGAGTTTCTTCTGATCTGTAAAGCATTCTGGAACAAAGAATTGATTGTACTTACGTTTGTACCTGTACTTGTTGAATTGATTGGCCCGATAATAGTCATGTTAGAGAATGTTGCTCCTGTTTGCGGTGTCAGAGAAGAACCGTTAGCATCATTATCAGACTCAAATGCGTTAGAACCTGAAACGTCAGCAATCTGAGAATCTCTTACCCCAATACCGAACTGGATTTTTCCTGAGAAACCGTTATCAGTATCGAAATCGTCATCAAGACCTTTGTAAGAAATAAGGTGAGAACAGTTTACCGTTCCTCCGAACCACTCAAAACTATCATCGTTAGCATAAGCAACTTCTACATAATCTACTGTAGTACCGTTACCAACACCTCCGAATGTAATTCCGTTGATTTCCTTGTCTGGTAAGAATGCATAACCTGCATATTCTACTCTTACATATTTTAATACACCGCTGTTATCAGCAGCATTTGTTCCTCCGTAAAGACCTAAACCTTCAGTGTTGTTGATACCACCTTCGATTTCTCCGATTCCAGCCTGTCCGTTGAAAGAAGCGTTAGTAGGAGCAGCTCCCAAGATTACTAAACCTGCCCAGTCACCTCTTTTAGGACTTGGTTTTTCTGAAGTGAAGATAATAGGATTTGAAGCAGTACCTTCTGCCATGATCTTACTTCCTCTTGTAATAATTAATGAACCGTTTTTATCAGCCTCACCAACGATTTTTGTTCCCGGCTCGATAGTTAACGTAGCTCCATTGGTTACATATACCAATCCTCTTAGTTTATAAGTTTTATTAGCTTTAAGCGTAAGACTTGATGTGATTTTTCCTGAAAGAATTAGGTTTTCAGTTTCTCCTGTTGAACCTCCATTTTGAATTATAGTTGGCCCGTCTTCTTCTATGTTTCTACATGCTGTTACAGTAGTTGCTAAAGTACCAAGCATTAAAGAGTATAAAACAAATTTTTTCATGTTATAAAAGATTATTTTTTATTAGATATTGATTAAAATTAAAAGCTATAGCCAAGTGTTAAACTGATGTTTGTTCCCGTTACTCTATCTATAGCAAGTGCATCTGCACCGTCATATTTTTTGTTGTTGTTCAGGTCGTGGTAGAATTTCGCGTGACGGTTTAAGATGTCTGAAACGTTTAGCTTAATTTCTCCTTTGTTCTGCCAGATTTTTTTAGCAACCTGAAAATCAAGAAGCGGTCTAGGGTTTTCCCAGATTGGTGGAACCTGATCGTTTCCTACATAAAGGATTCTTCTTCCGATCATGTTGAAAAGGACGGTTGAAGTCCAGCCTGTTTTTTCAGTATCGTATTGAAGACTTACGTTTACCGTGTAAGGAGATTGTCCCTGCATTGGTCTGTCGGTCTTCGTAGCTTCGTCGGTTACTTTATTTTTGATTAAAGCGAAGTTTCCGCCTAAAGTGAAGTTTTTAAGAGCACTGAAGAAATCAAGTTTTTTTCTGAATTCTAATTCAGCTCCGTAAGCATCAGCTTTATCTACATTTAAATAGTTGAATGTATTACTTGTTCCTGCACCGGATTGATTAAAATATAATTCAATCGGATTTTTGAAGTTTTTGTAGAAACCAGCTACGGAAAGGATTTCTCCATTTCTTGGATACCATTCCCAACGAACGTCTGCATTGGTAATTTTAGTTCTTTGGATGTTTTTGTTACCTACAACTGTAGCTCCTAAATCAAAATCATAATATGCTAACGGAGAAACTTCTCTAAATTCCGGTCTCACAACAGTCTGCGAACCTGCAACACGTAAATTCATGTTGTTAGTTAATTTGAATGTCATGTTTAAAGCTGGTAAAAAGTCTGTAACACGCGTATTTACGAAACGATCATCGCTTCTTTTTGTGCTTCCAACCAATTGATCGAAGTTTTCAACTCTTAAACCATATACAGCTCTGAACCAAGGCGTAAAGTTGCTGTCCATCTGCAAATATCCTGCATTAAGAATCGTATTGGCGATATATCTGTACTGGTCTCCTGAGATTTCGTCGAAACTAAATTTAGTTCCGTCCGTTCCGAAGTTTTCAGGACTGAAAATCGTTTCAAAAGGTTGAGAAAGCAATCCTTGGTTATATCCTTCCAATCTTACAGAGAATGGTCTTGAGTTATAAACCCTGTCTTTCACCTGGAATAAATATCCTCCTTTGATGGTTTGCTTTTGTCCAAACATCTCAAAAGTTTTGGATAAATCTCCACCTGCGTTATATAGATAATCACTAAGAGTAGAGTAGAATACACTTCCTGATTTTTGAGAAAGACCATTTGAAATCAAAGCTAAATAAGGGCTTCCGTTGATATCAGGATATTGGTTGTACTGTAGACGTTGTAATAAAGGAATATACTGATCCAAAATACCGAAACTTCCGTACCAGTTGAAAGTAAGACCTCCTAAAGCATCAATTTTGTGTGTCCCGTTTAGAGTAGAATTATAGAAAGTAGTTTCTTTAAATCCAATCTCTCTTGCCATGATATTTGTTCCGTTTACAGGATCAAATTCGAAATCTTTTCCTGTTCTGAAAGACATGTGGTTTACCGTATTGTTGGTAATGATGTTTTTCAGGGAAATTTTGTTGTTGTTATTAAGTTTTAAAGTAAGATTTAATAATCCTCCTAAAATAACGTCGTTCTGATATTTTTCAGTATAATAATCGAAGTTTGTATCAGCAAGAGGTCCATTAATGGTAAAGAAGCTGTTTGCTGTTTCAATTCTTCTTTTGTTGTTGCTATAGTTTAAAACCGCAATAACTCCTAAATCTTTTCCGAAAAGTTTTGTATTGAAACCTCCGTCTAATTGTAAATTGACATTCTCAGGATAACCGATCGTATTATATCCTAAATTTTTTACATATTGTTTTCCAAATCCTGTTTTAGCTGCGTCGTCCAGAATATTGAATGCATTTTTGGCAGGCATTCCGGTAGGAAGTTTTCTTGATCCATCGTCAATTCCTAAGAAATCCCATTTTCCTCCTTTCTGCATTTTAAATTCATGCCCCATCGTGATAGAGTTTCCTCCTACACCCACTTGCGCATTGAAAAAGTTTTTATTTGGAATATCTTTAGTATTTACCTGGATCAATCCACCTGCCCATTCACCACTGTATTCAGGAATGAAAGTTTTATTGATAACAAGTGTTTCGATAACGTTTGCAGGAAAAAGATCGAAAGAGAAAGTTTTTCTGTCCGGCTCTGTACTTGATAATTGAATACCATTCAGCATAGCCTGATTATAACGGTCTGATAAACCTCTTACAACAATATATCTTCCCTCGAACAAGCTTACTCCCGATACTCTTTTTAGAACTTCTCCTGTGTTTCTGTCCGGGCTTCTTTTAATAGCTTCAACACCGATAACCTGAGAAACTACACCAGAGTTTCTTTGTAAACCGATGGTAGAAGCAATGGTTTCTTTTCTTGCATTGGATTTTATGACAACACCTTCGATTTGTTTTTCTTTGGTGGATGGCTTATCCAAAACGATATCAAGATGGGTATTAGCATCATTTTTTACAATAACCTCACTGATTTCTTTTCTATTGTATCCGTTGGAAGTTACCGTTATAATGTAGTTGGTTCCGGGTGGAAGATTGAAAGAGTAGTTTCCGGAAATGTCAGTCGTTACTTCCTGATCATTTACCTTTACTTTTACCCCTTCAATAGGAGTATTGTCTTTCTCATCCAATACCCTACCTTCTAATACCTGACTTTGTGCAAATGCAAAACCAGCAGAAAACAAGGCAAGTAGCATAATGCTCTTGTGGAATTGTTTTTTCATTTTACTTTATCTTACTATATTCTTTCGGTGCAAAGGAATGAAAGATTGATGGGGTAAATGGTTTAGCGAAATTTAATTTTTTCTTAACTAAACATTAATAAATGGATATTTTTGTTAACTTTATGTGAACGATGTCTCTTTTATTAAACTGTGATTAAAATATTATTAACTTTGACTCGTAAAAATTGAAAATGAACCAAAAGAAAATCCTCTTAATAGACGACGAACTGGATATTTTAGAGATTCTGTCTTACAACTTAGAAAAAGAAGGCTACGATATTTATACTGCCACAAACGGTAACGAAGGTATCGATAAAGCTAAAGAAATTGTCCCTGATCTTATCTTATTAGATGTCATGATGCCCGAAAAAGACGGTATCGAAACTTGTCAGGAACTTCGCAAAATTAAAGAACTTCAGAAAACATTAATCGTTTTCCTTTCCGCAAGAAGCGAAGAGTTCTCACAATTAGCAGGTTTTCAGGCTGGTGCAAACGACTACATCGTTAAGCTTATTAAACCGAAAATCCTTATTTCTAAAGTTAATGCTTTATTGCAATTAACATCTCAGGTTTCGGATAATGCAAAACTTATCGAAATCGGTGATCTTGTTATTGATAAAGACAATTTCAGAGTTTCCAAAGCAGGACAGCAGTTTTTGCTTCCGAAAAAAGAATTCGATTTGTTGTATTTATTAGCTTCAAACACAGAAAAAGTTTTCAAAAGAGAAGAAATCCTGGAGAAAGTTTGGGGGAATGATGTAATTGTAGGAGAAAGAACCATCGACGTACACATCAGAAGATTGAGAGAAAAGCTTGGTATTAATACCATTCAGACACTAAAAGGAATTGGGTATAAACTTATTGTTTAATACTCAATTTCAATTTCTTACCTTTATATAAACCAATAAAATCTTTGTAAAATTGAAATTTTACAGACTTACCCTCGTCGCCTCTTGTCTTCTGACATTGGTGATGTTTCTATTAGTAATCATTTTCGATTCGCTAAAGGATATCTATTACAACACCCCTTTCTTTAAAATAGGACTTTTCATCTGCCTTATCTTTATTTTTATCATTAATTATGTAGTATTGGAACTGCTGTTTAATTATTATGGTAAAAAGCAGGTTCGCGGGCTTTCGCAATTATTACCTCAGGAAATTGTTCACGATAACGATGAAAATATTACGATTAAAGAATTGGGGGAACGATTTTCAGATCTTAATCAGCAGAAAGTCACCGAGCTTGATATGATGAAGGAGATGGAAAGCTATCGTAAAGAATATATAGGAAATGTTTCTCATGAGCTTAAAACACCATTGTTTTCAATTCAGGGGTATGTTGAAACTCTGCAGGACGGCGGGGTTGATAATCTCGTAATCCGTGATAAATATTTGGACAGAATTGATAAATCGGTTGAAAGACTGATTGCGATTGTCACAGATCTGGATATGATCAACAGGCTTGAAGCAGGAGAAATTAACCTTACCGTTTCAAAATTTGATGTCAATCTGTTAATTAAGGAAATTTTTGATCTTCTTGATCTTGAAGCTGAAAAACACAACACAACGTTACAGATTCAGACTTTGCAGCCACAAATTTGGGTAGATGCAGACAAACAGAAAATTTCGCAGGTTTTTATCAATTTAGTTTCAAATGCTATTCATTACGCCAATAGACAGGAAGCAAGAGTAGTCGTAAAGACCAGCATTCTGAAAAATAAGGTTTTAATAGAAGTCATAGACAACGGAATGGGAATAAAACCCGAAAGTTTACCAAGAATTTTCGAAAGATTCTACCGTGTGGAAACCAGCCGAAGCCGAAGAGAAGGAGGTTCCGGGCTTGGTTTGGCGATCGTAAAGCATATTCTTGAAGCTCACAACGAAAACATTACCGTAGAGAGTGTATATCTCGAAGGAACGAAATTCAGTTTTATGCTTGAAAAAAGTAAATAATTTTTGCAAAATGTAAGAAAAAAAAATATTTTAAAAAATCCCGAAATATTTTTTTGTCACATCTCATTTATTTTATATTTGCAATAGAGATTTATCATAATAACAAAGGCAAAAAGTAATTAAAAAACTGATGGTTTACAAAATCCGCGTAATATTAGATGCGAAAGAAGATATTTTCCGAGATATCGAAGTTAAAGGAAAACAGACGCTATGGAACTTACATTTAGGCATTAAAAGTGCTTTCAGCTTGCAGGGAGATGAGCTTTCTACTTTTAATCTGCTGGAAGAAGACGGAACGATAGTAAAAGGGGTTCCGTTGGAAGATATGAGCGACGATGGTGATGGCGAAATTATGTCGGATGTGTATATTGACGAGGCTTTCGAAAATATAGGAGATAAAGCTCAGTTCCAGTACGGTCTTCTTGACCTTTGGGAATTTTTCTGTGAATTGGTAGAAATTATCGATGAAACAAAAGGGGTTAATTATCCGATTACAGTTTACAGATTTGGAAACGTTCCTTTGAAAGCACCAAGCAAAAGCGGTAATGCTGGAGGATCTAAAAAGAAATCGGCAATGCCGTTAATGGATGATGATTTTGGTTTCGAAGATGATTTCGGTGCAAGCAGTAACTTTGCAGACGAAGATGACGACAACTTTGATGATGAGGAAGAAGAAGACTATGATGACGATGTTTTTGATGATGAAGAAGATAACGACGATGAAAGATAGTCGACCGACATTTTAAAATATACAGCCCTGAATGAAAATTCGGGGCTTTTTTTTGTAATTAAATTTTAGTTTTCAGCTTTTTTGCCTTCAAAAAATTGCCATTCATTACTGTCTCTTTTCAATCACATTCCCTATATTTGTTAAAACAGAATTAATGAAAAAGTTAATTTTAATTGCTGTAATTGGTCTGGGAATTGTTTCCTGTACCACGCAAAACGCCACAAAAAACATGACGGATTTACCTAAAGACTGGAAACACACTACAAATATCTACGAAGTAAACGTAAGACAATATACTCAGGAAGGAACTTTCAAAGCTTTTGAAAAAGAAATGCCCCGTCTGAAGTCAATGGGAGTGAAAACGCTTTGGTTTATGCCGATTACTCCGATTGCTCAGGAAAATAAAAAAGGAAGTCTCGGAAGTCCTTATGCAGCTTCAGATTATACTTCCATCAATCAGGAATTCGGAACGCTGGATGATTTTAAACATATGGTAAATGAAGCCCACAGATTGGGTTTCAAAGTCATTATCGACTGGGTGGCAAATCATACGGGTTGGGATCATGTATGGACAAAAACTCACCCTGAATTTTATTTAAAAGATCCCGACGGAAGCTTTCACCGCGCTTCGGGAATGGATGACATCATTGAATTGGATTACAAAAATCAGGAGATGCGTTTGGCGATGATCGAGGCGATGAAATATTGGGTAAAAGAAACCAATATTGATGGTTTCAGATGCGATTTGGCTTCCTGGGTGAAAGTGGATTTCTGGCAGCAGGCTCGTCCGGAAGTTGAAAAAATAAAACCGCTTTTCTGGCTTGGAGAATTTGATGAGCTTGAAAGCCCGGAATATGGGAAATTTTTTGATGCAAGCTATTCCTGGAAATGGATGCATAAATCGGCAGATTATTACAAAAAAAATGAACCACTTCAGGAATTGACTGATCTTTTAAGACAATATTCAGCAATTGGTGACAGCTCAATGAGAGCTTGGTTTACGACAAATCACGACGAAAATTCCTGGAACGGAACAGAATACGAAAAATATGGAGCCATTACGAAACCTATGGCTGTATTTTCTGCAACATGGAATGGCGTTCCGCTGCTATATTCGGGTCAGGAATTACCCAACATGAAACGTCTGGAGTTCTTCGAAAAAGATGTTATCAAGTGGACAAACACTTATCAGATGGCAGATTTTTACAAAACTTTATTACATTTAAAATCTTCAAATCCGGCTTTAAGAGGAGGAGATTCGAATGTTGTAACTTATCTTTTAAATACAACAGCCAATGATAAAATCCTGTCTTACATCAGAAAAAATGGGAATGATGAGGTTTTAGTTGTTTTAAATATGTCAAAGGAAGCGATAAATTTTACAATCGAAGATGAGCATCTATCCGGAACTTTCAAAAATGTTTTTGATAAAACAAAAAGAGACTTCAGCCAGGGAAAGGATTTCAATTTCAAACCTGGTGATTATGCTGTTTTTGAAAAATAGAATTCAAATTTTTTACTTCTGTTTAAATAATAAATAACATTTTTACGATATAAAGAAAAACGCAGATTTTAATCTGCGTTTTTCTTTATATCGTAATTTTATGAGTGTAGAAAATTAA
The DNA here is from genome assembly GCF_039536845.1 of Chryseobacterium ginsenosidimutans. Lineage (GTDB taxonomy): Bacteria > Bacteroidota > Bacteroidia > Flavobacteriales > Weeksellaceae > Chryseobacterium > Chryseobacterium ginsenosidimutans_B. The sequence continues at coordinate 75,132 of NZ_BAAAZJ010000009.1, read as the reverse complement.
TTTAATACATTTGAAAACTTAATATAGATTTTTATAAATGGACAAATCAAAAATAGTAGAAATCGTTAAAAATAAACTTATAGATAAAATTCAAAAATTTGAAAGCCTGATTGCAGAAACCCGCGCTTCAAATAATGAAACCAAAAGCTCGATGGGTGACAAATATGAAACAAGCCGGGAAATGGTACAGCAGGAAATCAATAATTTACAAAGACAGTTGAACGAATCTTTGAACCAACAAGCATTAATTCAAAAAATAACCGGTGAACTTTCTTCAAAAGTGCAAAACGGAGCTTTGGTAAAAACAAATAAAGGGTTATTTTATATTTCTGCTTCAATCGGCGAAATTGTCTTGGAAAATCAAAAAATAATGACGGTTTCCATAGAATCTCCTTTGGTAAAAGCCATGACAGGATTGAGTAAAGGACAAAATTTTTCTATCAATAATATAAACCAGACCATTGAAGAAGTTTGGTGATAAAAATTTTACATGTTGAGAATAAAAACTAAAAAACTCCTGCAATTTTGCGGGAGTTTTGAATGATACTTCACATAAATTAATTCGGACTAAGTTCAATAGGATTATACAGTTCACCATTTTTTCTGGAATCTCTATTGAGTTTCCGTACAAATTCAGGGTCTGCGTCGTCTAATATTTGTGAGTAATCTCTTTGAAGAAAAGAATCTTTTCTCCATTGATAAACTTTCTCTTTTTTAGCAGGTTTCACATTTTTATACATATTGGCGAAATTACAAACCCAATTTCTTTTTTTTAGTTTGTAAAGCTTATAATGAAAATCATCTTTTTCGTCATACAATTCTACTATCAATCCGGGTAATTTATTAAACTTATAAGGTCCGAAATTTAATGGAATTTTGGGGTTAAAGTAAGCGATCCAATTTCTCCCGTATTTAGTGGTAGTAGCTTTTTGACACTTTGCATTTCCAATGGTTTTGAATTCGTTGACCAACTTCCAATCGATATTATTAGGCTCATTATAAGATATATAAGCTGTGGCAATAGGTCCTGTTACATATATTTTTCCGGCAGTTGTTCCGATATTTTCGGGATATTCACAACCAAATTTAGAAAAAGTTGCATAATCAGTCATTGGATCTCCTGTCTCTTTTAGTTTTTTATAATATTTCAAAGAATCTTCTACATAGAGATTCATACTTTTAAAATAAGATTCTTTATCATTCATCATAAGGATGAATGTGGTAAGTTGTGCTTTTGCATTGGAACGGTTAAAATTTTTATAGTCTAAAGTATACATAGCTTCATACTGTAAATTAAAACTTTTCTGAGCCTGTATTAATAAAGTAAAAAGACTGAAAACTGAAAATAAAATTCTTTTTTTCATAATGTAAAAATGGCTATTTAGAATTTAAATAGCCTAACTTAATTTTAATAAATTTTTTGCTAATGAGAATAAATAATAATATTAGCATGTACTCCACAGGCATTAAAATTTAATGCAGATAAAGTGTCTTTAAGTTCAGCTTGTGTCAGCTGTGAAGTTGTCCAGTCATTGATCTGGAAAACCGTACCACATGAACTCCTGAAAGGAAAAGCACTTACAATACTACCGATAGCAATAGCTCCGATAACGAATAATTTTTTCATTGTGTAATTTTTAAATTGTTTGTAATGCAAATATATATGATAAGGGATCGAAGTAAACCATCAAAATTGAATAAATACTCTTCAATTTTGAACAGATTTCGAAAGGCTTAAGTTTTTTGAATAATTTAAAAAACTATATTTGTAATAAAAAAAGAATGAAACTTTCAGATAAATTATTAACAACAAGAACAGCAAAAAAGCTTTCTAAGCAAGAGGTTGCAGATATGTTGGGAATGGATGTTACCACCTACGGAAGAGTAGAAGCAGGAAAAAGAAATCTTGAAATAGATAAGCTGAAACTTTTACCGGAAGCATTAGGAATTGAGCCTAAAGAAATAATAGATCTTTTAGAAATTGATAAAGGAAATGTATTTAATATTGGTAACGGAGAAAATGCGACAGGAAATGCAAGCGGAAATGGTTATGTAGAAAATATATATACTGAAAATACTGAAAATTTAGTAGAAATAAAAAATCTTTACACCGAACTGCTACAACAAAAAGACAGTATGATCGAATATCTGAAAAAAGAAAATGAAGAGCTTAAAAAACTTATCAAAAAATAAACTGTATTGATTCAATAGGTTGAGAAAGAAGCTTTCATCGCAAACATCCGATGAGAAGATCAGGAAGACCGGAAGAAGTTGCAGAACTGGTGTTATTTTTAAGTTCCGACAAATCTTCATTCATGACGGGAGGTTATTATCTTGTTGATGAAGGTTATACTGCGGTTTAACAAGGAAAATTTTATTTAAAGATAGAAACGGGTTTTTATGAAGCCCGTTTTTTATTTTTAAAAACTTTTCCCGCCAATATATTCCATTAAAGAATCTTTGTAATTCGGAGCAATGGCGATTTGCTGTTCTCCGATCACGATATGATTTCTTTCAATGGCTTCAATTTTATCGAGAGCAATAATATAAGAACGGTGGATTCTCATGAAGTTTTCAGAAGGAAGTTCTTCTTCCAGTTTCTTTAAGCTCATTAAAGTTAAGATTGGTTTTGGCTGATCTTTCAAAAATATTTTCACATAATCTTTTAATCCTTCAATGAATAGAATTTCAGAAAAATTGATCTTGATTTGTTTATATTCAGATTTTACGAAGAAAAATTCCTGTTTTTTTTCTGTTTTTTCTGACGCAGGTTGGAGGGTTTCAAAATAATTTCTTGCCTTCGTTGCTGCGTTCAAAAATTCTGTATAATCGAACGGTTTTAAAAGATAATCCAAAGCATTCACTTTATATCCGTCAATCGCATATTGATCAAACGCTGTCGTGAAAATGACTTTACTTTTTTGAGGAAGCAGTTTAGAAAATTCCAGTCCCGTCAAATCCGGCATTTGAATATCAAGAAAAAACAGATCGATTTCTTTTTCGTCTTCCAGCTTTTGCATGGCTTCGATGGCACTGCTGCATTTGGCTTTCAGTTCCAGAAAAGGGGTTTTCAGGACATAGCTTTCAATTAAGTTTAGCGCCATTGGTTCGTCGTCGGCGATTAAGCAGGTCAGTTTTTTCATGTTAATCTGTTATGATTTTTATCTCCGCAATATACATTCCGTTGTTGAGGTGAGAATGAAATTCATGCTTTTCGGGATACAGCAAATTAAGTCTTTTTTTAAGATTTTCAACACCGATTCCCGAACCGCTCTTGTCGGCATCCGTTTTCGGAAAATTAGAATTGGAAGCCGTAAAATGAATCTCCTTTTCCATAATTTCCATTTTAAAATGAATATCAGAGTGTTGTGTTGCCGAAATTCCGTGTTTAAAAGCATTTTCAACAATTGAAATAAAAAGCAGCGGTGCAATTTTCATTTCAGGGATTACTTTCGGAAAATTGGTGTAGACTTTTGTATTATCGGTCAGTCTCAGTGACATCAGTTCGATATATTTATTTAAAAATTCTACTTCCTCGGAAAGACTTATGGTCGGAACATCAGTTTTGTAAAGCAAATGTCGCATCAGTTTGCTCAAACTGTGAATGCTTTGTTTGGCTTTGTCCGGCGCAAAATCGATTAACGAATAAATATTATTTAAAGAATTAAAGAAAAAATGCGGTTGTAACTGATATTTAAGATGCTGAAGCTCAGATTGTAATTTGATGTTATCGGCTTCAATTTTCATTTCCTCGGCTTTCTGGATTTTTTTTCCTGCATTAATAGCAATGGAAAATGCCACAGGAATCATGTAAATCAGCGTATCCATAAAATAAAATAACGCTGCAGGAGGCCTTCTGTCTGAAGGTCTGTGCCGATTGGGTTCAAGCCAGTCGGAAATTTGATTTTTAAAGAATATTAAGGTTAAAATCAATGATAAATTAACCACAAAAAACCATACTTTTTTATCCTCAAAAAGATATTTTACGAGATAAGTATAATTGGCATAAAAAACAACGGCAAGGAAGATAAGCTGAATCCAAAAATGGCGGAAAAGATCCTTCCAGTCTGCATCCGAACCGACCGAAAAAGCCGCCGGAAGAAAGAATAAAACCAGCCAGATCAAAAAATGCAGGCTGATTTCAACGTTTTTATTTTTTAGATTGACCATTTTTACAGTCTTAAATTTTAAAATTTATACTTTTTCAACCCTTCAAAAAATCTTGATCGATGGAACTTTTGAAGAAGTGAATTTAGAATTTTTTCTACCATTTCTCCTACATTTTTTTTGAACTTGCTTAAATTTATTTTCTTTGTTTTACTTATATAAACGAAGTGTCTTTGTTTTCTTTAATAAAGTAATTTCTTTTCAAAAAAGCTTTTGTTGGAAATCGCAAAGGCGCAAAGTTGTTTATCTGTTTTCGATTTTTTAAGGCGCAAGAAAATCAAAGATTTTCAGCAAATATTTATAAAATAAAAAGTATAAAATTTTATCGAAGATAAAATCCTTGCACCTTAAAAACAGTGTCTTATAATATAACTTGCGCCTTTGCGATTCCCAACTATTTAGGATAAAATATTAAAAAAGGTTTTAAATATTTTTACTCATATCTCAAAGCATTGATCGGGTCTGCCTGAGCTGCTTTTCTCGCAGGATACCATCCGAAAAATACTCCTGTTATCGTACAGACTGCAAATGAAATGACAATTGAAGTCATTGTAATATTAACGGGCCATCCTGCAAAATATTTGATACAAAAGGTTGCGATAATTCCGATAATGACGCCCAAAACACCTCCTGTAATGCTTATCAGGACAGATTCAATAAGAAACTGCATCAGAATATCCCTGTCTTTTGCTCCGATCGCCATTCTCAGACCGATTTCTTTGGTTCTTTCTTTCACGGAAACATACATAATATTCATAATTCCGATTCCGCCGACAATTAATGAAATACTTGCGATGGCAACCAATAAAAGCGTCAACATTTCGCTGGTTGAGCTGAACATGGAAATGATTTCCTGTTGAGAAGACACGTTGAAATCATTGTCCTGATCAGGTTTTATTTTATGCTGTTTTTCCATGACGGATTTAATTTCGTTCACCGCAGCTTCCGAGTCTGCTTCACTCAGAGAGGAAGCAACAATCGACTGGAGATAAGTTTTTGCCAAAATTCTCTTCTGAACCGAAGTGTAAGGCGCAATAATAATATCGTCCTGATCCTGCCCGAAAGTATTTTCACCTTTCTCTTTTAAAACACCGATTACTTTAAACGGAATATTTTTGAAGCGGATCATTTTCCCGATCGGATCTTCATTCGGGAAAAGGTTTTCCTGAACGGTTTTTCCGATAACGGCTACTTTTGCATAAGATTCCACATCATCATCCGTAAACATAGAACCTTTTTCAACGCCCCAATCACGGATTTTCAGATATTCCGGTGAAGAACCGTAGATGGAAGTAGGCCAGTTTTTAGAACCTGCAATACTTTGTCCGCTCCCGTTGACTAATGGTGAAACGTCTTTGATTAATTTAACCTGGGATTTCAAAGCATTGTAATCTGCCAAAGTTAAAGTTTGCATCGCAGAAGGATCAGAACGCACCCCGCCCGTCATTCCGGCTCCGGGACGAATCGTGATGAGATTCGCACCCATACTTGAAATATTTTTCTTGATGCTTTCTTTAGAACCTTCTCCGATCGCAAGCATCGCAATTACGGAAGCAACACCGATAATAATTCCGAGCATGGTAAGCATGGCTCTGGTTTTATTAAGGATAATGGCTTTCCAGGCTATTTTTAATAAGTTTGAGAAATTCATAATTTCAATTTTTGGTTAAAAAAAACCTTTGTAAATCTGTCCTATACTAAACTAATAACACTCTAAAAAAAAATGATTACAAAAAATCTCAACTTCATCTCAGATTTACAAAGGATTACAGCATTCAAATCATCTTCATTTATGGAACTAACTAATATAATTGTCTCTTTTTGGTTAAAAAATCTTTTGCAAATCTGTCCAACATTAACACTCTAAAACAACTTCACTTCCGTAGAAATCCTCTTCATGTCAGATTTGCAAAAGATAACAGCATTAAATCCTCTTCATTACAGCTAATATAATTTGATATACGTTATTCGGGTTTTGGTAATTTTTCCAGCTCGGCTTTGGCGTGGAGTCTGTTTGTTACCATTTTATCTTCTTTAATTATTCCGTCACGAAGAATCACCGTTCGTTTACTGAATCTCGCAATATCTTCTTCGTGAGTTACAAATCCTATCGTGATTCCTTCGTCATTAAGTTGTTGAAAAAGATTCATCACTTCATAAGACGTTCTTGTATCAAGGTTTCCGGTTGCTTCATCGGCTAATAAAATAACAGGATGATTTACCAACGCTCTCGCAATCGCGACTCTCTGTTGCTGACCTCCCGAAAGCTGGCTCGGAACGTGACCCATTCTGCTTTCCAGACCAACCTGTTGTAAGGCTTTTACCGCTCTTTCTCTTCTTTCTTCCGAAGAAATCGTTGAATTATAAAGCAAAGGCAGTTCTACATTTTCCAAAGCACTGGTTCTTGCCAAAAGGTTGTACGACTGAAAAATGAATCCAATTTTGGTATTTCTGATCTCGGCAAGCTGATTTTTGTTTAAATCTTTTACCAAGACGCCATCCAGTTCATAAGTTCCGGAAGTTGGCTGATCAAGACATCCCAACGTATTGAGGAAAGTAGATTTTCCCGAACCGCTGGTTCCCATAATCGTTACAAATTCACCTTCATTGATGGTTAAATTGATTCCTTTCAATGCATGAACAATCTCATCACCCATTCGGAATTCTCGTTTCAGGTTTTCTATTTTGATGATAGGTTTCATTGTTGTAAGTTTAATATTGATTGTTTTTGGTTGACGGTTGTTGGTTTTTAGCGATTTAAAATTCCATCAACTATAAACCATCAACCAACGACTAAATATTAATTTCCAGAAGGTTTTGAATATGATTTTTTACTATTACTATTCGGCCTTTTCGGCATGAATGGGCTGCTTCCTTCCGAGTCGGATTTTGTGATATTTCTCGTTTGCTCGTCCAGTGAAGTCACGATCTGTTCATTTCCAGTAAGCCCTTTTTTTACTTCTACATTTATTCCGTCGTTAATTCCGATTATGATTTGCTTTTGCCAAAGGCTTCCGTCGTTATTTTTGATCCAGACATATTTTTCTTTACTTTTTGCGGTTTTTATTTCCGGAATTTTTGCTTTGATATTATTTTTCTGATAATATTTTTGAATCATTTCAGTTTCGGGACTAAAACTGATTGCCGAAGCCGGAATCGTATTGGCTCCTTTTAATTCCTGAGTGTAAATGGTGATGGTTGCGGTAAGTCCGGGTTTTAATTTCTCTTCAGAATTATCTGCATCAATCAAAACGGTATAAGTCACAACATTTGAAGATGTTTTCGGACTCAGACGTATTTCTCTTACGGTTCCGTTAAACTCAGTTTCAGGATAAGCATCTACCGTGAAAGTTACACGCTGAGCAACCTGAACATTTCCGATGTCTGCTTCATCCACATTCGCCTGAACCTGCATTTTCGTAATATCTTTTGCTATCGTGAAAAGGGTAGGAGTTGTCATACTTGCGGCAACGGTTTGTCCTTCCTGCACTTCTTTACTTAAAATAATACCATCAATCGGAGCGTAAATATTGGCATAACTTAGATTGGTTCTTGACTGCGCCAAAACGGTTTTCTTTTGATTTACCGATTGCTGTGCATTTTTCACCTGATAAGAAGCCTGCTCATAGTCTGCTCTGCTGATAACACCGGATTTGAACATATTATTCTGACGCTGAAAATTCTGCTGTTGGTAATTAAGTTCATTCAAAGCTGAATTGTATTGTGCCTGGGCATCATTCACCGATTCCTGAAGGTTGGTTTTATCGATTTCAGCGAGAAGTTGTCCTTTTTTAACTTGTGAATTATAATCAACATAAATATTTCGGATAAGCCCTGAAACCTGTGTTCCTACTTGAACGGTGTCGACAGGTTCTACAGTTCCTGTCGCTGTAACAGAAGTCGTCACATCCTGTTTTGTCAGTTTTACAGTCTGAACAGTAATCTGCGGTTCTTCACTCTGCGTAAAATATCGGTAAGTAAAAACCACCACAATGACAGCCACCAAAAATAAAATTGAATTTCTGAAGGTTTTTTTATATTTTGGATTCATAATATTGATATTTTCCTGTTATTTTAGTTCGTCGTTAGTATTTTCCCCTGATAAAAATTCAGTAATTGCGTATACAGAACAGCCATGTATTTTGATTGTAAATACGTCTGTTCGTTGGTGAGATAGGTATTTCTGCTAACGGAAAGTTCTGTTGTTGTTAATCCTCCGAATTCAAATTTCTTATTTGATAAATCGTAAGAAAGTTTGGCATTGTCTCTGGCTACTTTTGAAGATTTTTGCTGAGCCTGATTGGCGATCGCATTTTGCCAAGCCGTTTCAATACTTGAGTACAATGTTTTTCCCGCACTTATTTTATCTAATTGATTTTGTTCAATGTCTATTTTGGCAAGTTCTACGTTGGTATTGTTCTGTTTTTTTGAAAAAATAGGAACATTAAGAGAAAGCCCGACAGATTTATTGAAATTATTTTTAATCTGATTAAAATAAGTAAAATCCTGAGTGCTTGTAAAACCTGTATTCAAGCCTGCTGTTGCGGAAAGTGTGGGTTTATATCCTGCTTTTGTAATTTGTAAGGCTTTATTTAAAATTTCATTCTGAGCATCATAAATTTTAAGATCAGGAAGATTTTCCGTTGCCTGAGCAAAAACCTGCTGCTTATCGGGAATGGTTTCTTCAATATCAGGAAGCGAAGTTTTTTCAATTTCAAAATCTACACTTGGATCGAGTTCCAATAATTGTTTTAATTTTAAAACCTGCTGATTGTAAAGATTTTGACTGCTTACAACAGTATATTGGTTCTGCGCATTTTGTGTTTCTACATCTGCCAGTTCCAGTTTTGAAATAGCTCCGTTTTTATATTTGGTCTGCGTCAGTTTCAGTTCCTGGGCAGATGAATTGGCAGTGTAATTTGCAATTTCAATGCCTTCATAATAATATAATGATTGTAAATAAGTTTGCAGAACATTCAGAACAATATTGTTTTCCGCCTGTTTTTGATATAAAGAAGATTGATCCAAGATCATTTTATTCTGCTCAATCTGCAGATTCAGTTTATTTCCCTGATAAATGGTCATGTTTCCGCTTATTCCGAAACTATTTGACAAAATATTCTGATTCACGAAACTGCTTGTGATCGGGTCTATACTCGAACCGTTGGTTAATCCCAATGAAGATGAACCGTAAATGGTTGGAAGTTTATTATTTTTCTGCTGCTGATAATTCAGTTGGGCAGTAGTTTTGTCGAGAACGGTCTTTTTTACCGTAATATTATTTTCTACTGCATAATCAAGACAATCCTGAAGCGTCCATACTTTTTGAGCCGGAGCTAGGATTCCGATGAAGAGCGCTATGGTGATGTATTTTTTCATTGTCTTCTGATTTACAGTGACAAAATTCCTGCATCTATGAAAGAAAATCAAAACTATTAGACGAACAGCCCGATTTTATAGAAGTATTGCTTTTTTCTATCGTTACAGATTTTTATTTTCCAATTATAAAAGAACTTTTTTCAATTAAAAATCCTTTATTTTGCAAAAAATCAACAGCGGTTTTTAACGATAAAATTTCAAGGAGATGCAAAATTACTTAGACCTTTTACAACATATTTTAGATAACGGAACAGACAAAACCGACAGAACGGGAACGGGAACAAGAAGTGTTTTCGGATATCAGCTGAGGTATGATCTGTCGAAAGGTTTTCCTTTGGTAACGACAAAAAAGGTGCATCTGAAATCTATTATTTATGAATTGCTTTGGTTTTTAAAAGGTGATACGAATATTAAATATTTAAAAGACAACGGCGTTTCAATCTGGGACGAATGGGCGAATGAAAACGGAGATTTAGGTCCGGTTTACGGAGCTCAATGGAGAAGCTGGAACGGTGCAGACGGAAAAGTTGTTGATCAGATAACTGAAGTTATCGACCAGATCAAAAAAAATCCGGATTCCAGAAGATTGATCGTCTCTGCATGGAACGTTGCGGAAATTCCGAATATGGCTTTAGCGCCTTGTCATGCGTTATTCCAGTTTTATGTGGCGGATGGAAAATTGTCGCTTCAATTGTACCAGAGAAGCGCGGATGTTTTCTTGGGAGTTCCTTTTAATATTGCGAGTTATGCATTGTTATTGATGATGGTTGCGCAGGTTTGTGATCTGGAAGTTGGAGATTATGTTCACAGTTTTGGTGATGTTCATATCTATAATAATCATTTTGAGCAGGTGAATAAGCAATTGTCCAGAGAAACGAGACCGCTTCCGACTATGAAATTAAACCCTGAAATTAAAGATATTTTTGGTTTTGATTTTGAAGATTTTACATTGGAAAATTATGATCCGCATCCGGGAATTAAAGCACCTGTTGCGATTTAATTTTTTTGTAATAATTTCATTAACTTTGATTTAAATACAGAAATTATGGAAATTAAAATCAGTTTAGACGAATATGCAGATGTTCCTTTCATCAAGAAACTTTTGTCGCAAATAAAAGGCATTACAAATATTGAAGTTTCTGAAAATGATAAAACATATTCTTGGGAAGAAATTGAAAATTCAGAATATTTTGCAAAAGTGATGGAGCAAAGTGAGAATGATTACAAGAACGGGAAAACTCAGGAACTGACGGATGATTTATTGAATGAAATATTTAATAAAAAATGAAAATAACAATTTCAGAAACCGCGAGAATATCGTTGGATGAAATTATAGATTTTCTAAAAGCTAAATGGACTACAAAAGAAATTGCTGTTTTAGAGAATGACATTAAAAAATTCAGACAGACAATAATTGATGGTATTGTAAAACATCCGTCTATTGAAAAATTTCCAAGTGTAAAGTATGTGCTTGTTGGAAAGAGGCAAATTAAATTGATTTATGAAATCAAGACAGACGAGATTGTTATTAAATTATTTTGGCATTGTAAACAGAATCCGGAAAAATTAAAAAATATTCTTAACAAAAAATAAATTAAAAAGTGAAGCTCAAAACTTCACTTTTTTTGTAACATCTCCCGAAATTTTTCAACTTATTCGTTAAATCTCAGAATATGTTTAAAAAGTTACTTCTTCTCTCTACGATCAGCGTTTCGAGTGTTGCATTTTCTCAGCAAAATGTAAAAGAAAAACTCGGAAATTACTTTGATTCCCTGTTTGTACACCATAAAGTGATGGGAAGTTTTGCCATTGCAGAAGACAATCGGCCGACTTTCATTAAAGTGGTTGGATTTTCGGATGTCGAGAAAAAGCAAAAAGCAAACGTAGAAACTCAATATCGAATTGGTTCAATCAGTAAGACGTTTACAGCGGTTTTGATTATGAAAGCTGTGGAAGAGAGAAAGATTTCTTTAGACAAAAAACTTTCAGATTTCTATCCTGAAATTCCCAATGCAAATAAAATCACTATTGAAAATTTGCTGCAGCACAGAACTGGAATTCATAATTTAACCAATGAGGCAGAATATTGGCAATACAATACGAAACCTCAGACAGAAAGCAGCTTAGTCAATATTATTAAAAAATATAATAGCGATTTTGAGCCCGGTTCAAAACATGAATACAGTAATTCAAACTATATTTTACTAGGTTTTATTCTTGAAAAAATCTACAAAAAATCTTATGCTGAATTACTTAAAGCTAAAATTGCAAAACCTTTAAAATTAACTTTAACGGAAGTCGGAGGCAAAATTGACACCTCAAAAAATCAGGCAAAATCTTACCAATATACCAACGGAAAATATGAAGTTTCATCTGAAACGGACATGAGTATTCCGATTGGTGCGGGAAATATTATCTCAACGCCAAGAGATCTTTTGAGCTTTATTCTTGGAGTAGAACAGGGAAAATTAATCAAGAAAGAAAGTCTGGAAAAGATGAAAAACTTTATTGATAATTATGGGTATGGATTGGTGAAAGTTCCATTCGATACATATTGGGGATTTGGTCATACAGGCGGAATTGATAAATTCGGTTCGGCGTTGTTTTATTTCCCTGATTTGAAAGTTGCGGTAGCTTTCAGTACGGATCAATCGGATATGGATACCAATGAAATTTCTATTAAAATGGTTGAAACTGCAATAGGAAAAGATTTTGAAATGCCAAGTTTCAAAACACTTGAAGTTCCGGAAAATGAGCTTCAGAAGTATGTAGGAACATATTCCAGTAAAGATATCCCTTTAAAAATCAATATCTTTATCAAGGATAAAAAACTGATGGCGCAGGCAACCGGGCAAGGTGCATTTCCTTTGGAAGCAACTTCGAATACAAGATTTAAATTTGATACAGCAGGAATTGTTGTTGAGTTTTTTGCAGCAAAAAATCAGTTTATAATCATTCAGGGAGGAACAAAAAACACCTTTACAAAAGAATAATACAATGAAATACTTAAAAATCAATACCGAAGAAACTACCGATCTTGAAGCGTTGAAAAATGCAATTCTTCAGATGAAAGGGGTGGAATCTATAGAAATTATCGACGACGAAAATCCTGAAAGTGAACTGAAAAAAGCTTTTAATAAAACAAAAGAACAGTTTAAAAAAGGCGATTATGAAACGGTAGTCAATGATATTTTTGACATTTTAACAAAAAACAATTCAAAAAAATAATGAACAAAGCCATTTTATCGATTGCTATTTTGGGTGGGATTTTATTTTCCGCAAATGTAGCAGCACAAACCGAAACTTCAGGAAGAGAAAAGGTTTACAGAGCCACTCATACGAAAGTAACGGAACTAAAACATACGAAGCTTAAAGTAAATTTCGATTATCAGAAGGAACAGATGAACGGAGAAGAATGGCTTACTGCTGCTCCTTTTTTCTATCCTACGAACGAATTGACGCTTGATGCAAAAGGAATGTTGATTCATGAAGTAGCTTTAGATATCAATGGTAAAAAATCTCCTTTAAAATACGATTATAAGGATGATGTATTGAAAATTACTTTAGATAAGACATATCAGAAAAATCAGGATTATACGGTTTACATCAAATATACGTCTCGTCCTAACGAAGTGAAACAGCAGGGAAGTGCCGCCATTAATGATGCAAAAGGTCTGTATTTTATTAATGCTCAGGGAAAAGATCCGGATATGCCGACTCAGATCTGGACGCAGGGTGAAACAGAATCTTCTTCTGCCTGGTTCCCGACAATTGATAAATCCAATCAAAAAACGACTCAGGAAATTTACATGACGGTTCCTGATAAATATGTGACGCTTTCCAACGGCTTATTAAAAGATTCTCAAAAAGAAGCTAATGGTTTGAGAACAGATCATTGGGTGATGGATAAAAGGCACTCAACCTATCTTTTCTTCATGGGAATAGGTGAGTATGCCATTGTAAAAGACAAATGGAGAAATATTCCTGTTGATTATTATATCGAAAAAGAATACGAACCATATGCAAAACAGATCTACGGAAATACTCCGGAAATGATCGAGTTTTTCTCCAAAAAATTAGGTTACGACTATCCTTGGGCAAAATATGCACAGATTTCAGGAAGAGATTACGTGAGTGGTGCGATGGAAAATACGACGGCAACGCTTCACGGAAGTGATATTTTACAAAAACCGGGACAATTAATTGACGAAAATACTTGGGAAGATACCATCGCTCACGAATTATTCCACCAATGGTTTGGAGATCTGGTAACGGCAGAAAGCTGGAGTAACCTTACTGTAAATGAATCTTTTGCCAACTATTCCGAATACCTTTGGAACGAATACAAATACGGAAAAGATCAGGCAGATTATCATCAGATGAAAGATGTGAATAATTATATTCATAATCCCGGTGATTTTAAGAAAGATTTAGTGAGATTCGATTATGATTCCCGCGAAGATGTTTTTGATTTGGTAACTTACCAAAAAGGAGGAGGAATTCTTCATATGTTGAGAAATTATCTTGGTGACGATGCTTTCTTCGCCGGATTGAATGATTATCTGAAAACGTATGAATATCAAAACGGAGAAGCTCATCAGTTAAGATTATCATTCGAAAAAGTTTCAGGAAAAGACTTGAATTGGTTCTTTAATCAATGGTATTTTGGAAGCGGAAACCCTAAAATTAAATATTCTTATACTTTCGAACCTGTTAAAAAACAAGTTGCTGTTACAATTGAGCAATCTCAGGATCAGCCATTCCAGTTTCCTTTGGCAATCGATGTTTATGACAACGGAAAACCGAAAAGATATAATGTCTGGGTAAATGCAGAAGCAAAAAATACGTTCAATTTTGATGTTTCTAAAAATGCAGACTTAGTAAATATCAATGCAGACGGAATTCTGGTTGCAGATATTACCGATACAAAAACTCCTGAGCAGTATTTAATGCAGTTTACAGGTTCTAAGGAATTCAAAAGCAGATATAATGCTTTGAACGGAATTAAAGATCAGGTGGGTAAAAATCCTGCAGCAACAAAATTATTGGCAGCAGCGTTGAAAGATCCATACTTCAGAACGAAAATCAAGGCTTTACAGTTAATGGATTTGTCAAATCCGGAACAATTCAAAGCGTTAGGTTCAGATGTTGAAAAGCTGGCGTCAAATGATCCAAAAACATTGGTTCAGGCAGCCGCAATTTCAGCTTTAGCAAAAACAAAGGATAAGAAATATCTTCCGATTTTTGAAAAAGGAGTGAGTGCAGTTTCAAATGCCGTAAAAGGAAGTTCTGTAAGTGCAATTATTGAAATTGATCCTTCAAGAGCGAATACTTTAGCTGATAAAATTGATCTGGAAGGCGCTCCGGAAAATTTATTGAGTAAGTTGTTACCAATTATCGTTAAAAATAAAGTGACTTCTCAAATGTCGAATATTGCTCAGATTGCTGCGTTTTATCCTTTCATTAAATTCCAGAATCCGGAATTAGGGAAAGCGGCAGAAGAAGGATACAACTGGATCATGAGTTCTGACAACCTGAAAGCAACAGAAAGTATTACAAAAATGGTGAGCCAGGCAAAAGGGCAAATGGGAGATAATCCACAGGTGAAAATGATGATAAGCCAAATGCTGAAAGATGGTTTGAGTAAGAAAATGGAGGTTTTGAAACAAAACCCTCAAAGTGCTGCAAGTATTAATAAACAGATCGATGCAATTAATAAAGCGATAGAAGATTTTAAATAATTGTAGCTCAAAATAATTTATTGAAAAATATGATAACCGTTATTTTTATAGCGGTTATTTTTATTGCTTAAACGATTTTTGTTGAATTTTATTCATTATATTTAAAAAATATTTGATTTATTTGTTTTTATATTTTAATTTTGTTATCAAATTAATATTTTAAATTAACTGCTAATGAAAACAAATTTACTTTTTGAAAAAATGAAAAATCGTTATTTTTTTTCGATTATCGCAATTTTTTCTGTAATGGGAATGAAAGCCCAGGTTTCAACCTTTCCATGGACGGAAACTTTTGAGGATAACTCTCCCACAAGATCGAGTTGGACACAAATATTTGAAACCAATAACATGAACTGGACTTTTTCGTCAAGCGCAACCACAGGAAGTGTAGGTATTTCGGCTGTTGCAGGAACAAAATTTGCTAATTTTCCATCAAATTCTTCTACTGCAGACAAAACAAAACTGGTAAGTCCCCCATTGAATACATCCGGACTTTCTTCCCCTAAACTGAGTTTCTATCTCATCAATCCACAATTAAACGGAAATGCAAACTGGGTGAGAATTTATTACCGCTTTTCTGCAACAGATCCCTGGAACATGATGATGGGTTTCCAGCCGCCTTTCGCTTCATGGTATTTTTTTGCAAATATTGGGTTTCCGCCTAACGTCTATCAGATTGCTATCGAATGTGAAAATGCTCAGGGATATTCTACATTGGTTGATAATTTTACGATCAGTAATGATGTTTTAAGTGTTAATGATGTTTTAAATCCTGCAAAATCATCAGTTAAATATTATCCAAATCCTGTGAAAGATGTATTACATTATACAAGTAAAGAAAAAGTACAGGAAATAACTGTCTATGATGCAGCCGGTAAAATAGTCCAATCTCACAAAGCGAATTCAGATCAGGGAAAAATAGATGTTTCTGCCCTGAATAACGGAATGTACATCATTTCCGGCAAAACTGAAAAAGGAACAGAAACATTTAAAGTGATTAAGAACTAAAAGCCTTTTGTCTAGATTTTTCTTTCAATTAATAATTTACACCAAGGTATCTCTTTACGAGGTACCTTTTTTGATTGCATCAACATAATATAAAAAATTGTAAAAATTTGGTAAAAATCATATATGATTAAACGTTTACATTTTTTAAATTCGTATTAAAATTAAAATAATATGACTTTTGGAATTGAAGCAGCGAGCTTTTATGTACCTTCATTATACTTGGAAATTAAGGATTTAGCAGAAAAAAGAGGTATTGAGCCTGCAAAACTGGAAAAAGGTTTGGGATTGCATAAAATGGGATTTCCTGATGTACATGAAGATGCCGCAACTTTTGCAGCAGAAGTTTTGTTAAAACTGGTTAAAGATTATAAACTCAATCCAAAAGAAATTTCAAGGATTTATCTGGGAACGGAAAGTGCGCTCGATGCAGCAAAACCCACGGCTTCTTATGCTATGCAGATGGTTGAGAAAGTTTTGGAAGCAGAATTTGGTGAAAGATGTTTCAAAAACTGTGATGTTGTAGATCTTACTTTTGCATGTATCGGAGCAGTTGATGGGCTTCACAATTCGTTGGATTTTGTAAGAGTAAATCCTGATAAAAAAGCGGTTGTCATTGCAAGTGATTATGCAAAATACGAACTGGCTTCTTCAGGTGAATATACGCAAGGCGGTGGAGCAGTAGCTGTTTTGGTTTCTTCAAAACCCGACTTGATTGAAATTGAAAACAATTGGGGGATTGCTACAGAAAGTGTTTTTGATTTTTTCAAACCAAGACGTCATTTCAAAAAAGAAAATTTAACAGATGCTCCTGAAAATTTCCCTGAAAAAATTGAAGTTTTTACGGATGAACCGGTTTTTGACGGACAATATTCCAACCAATGTTATCAGGACAGAATTAAGGAAGCGTACAATCACTATAAAGAAATTACAGGAAAAAACAAGCCTTACGAAGCTTGGAAATATCTTATTTTCCACCTTCCGTATGCTTTTCATGGGAAAAGGGTTTTCACGGAAATTTATAGCTTAGAAAACGGACTTTCTTATGAAACTCCTGAAGAGCAAAAATCAGTGGCAAAATCTGAAGATTACATCCAATTTATTAATGATAAAATTGAAAAATCACAAAGAGCATCTTCCGAAATCGGAAATATGTACACCGCTTCGATTTTTATGGCATTACTTTCTGCATTACAGACTTCTTTTAATGAAAATGAAGAGTTAGCTGGACAGGAAATCGGATTTTTAGGTTACGGAAGCGGTTCAAAATCAAAAGTTTTTGCAGGAAAAGTTTCAGAAAACTGGAAAAATGTGGTGGAAAAATGGAACCTATTTGAAGGTTTAAAAAACAGAAAGGCAATTGATTTTAATACCTACGAAAAACTGCACAGAAAACAATTGGAAAATTCTGTCAATGAAAATTATAAAGGTTTTGGATTAAAGTATGTAGAATTGGAAAATCCTGTTTTAAAAGGAGCAAGATATTATGAGCATAAAGGATGATTAATTCAGTAATAAATTTTAAAACATCTCAATTTGAGGTGTTTTTTTTATTCCAAAAACAAAACTTTATCCTGATAACTTTTCGGAGTCACTCCAACCAATTGCTTAAACACCCTCGTAAAGTAATTAGTATCAGAAAAACCTGTCTGATAAGCCGTTTCTTTAATGCTGTTCTGGCTTGCCAGAAGCTCTTTTGCTTTATTAATTCTTTCCTGCAAAATAAATTCATTCGGAGAAGTCCCCAACTCATCTTTAAACATTTTAAAGAAATTAGATTTACTTACATACGCCAGCTTAGCAATACTGTCAATCGACAATTTTTGATGAATATTTTTTTTAATATAATCTACGGCAAAACCAATTCTGGATTTATTTTTAGCAATATTTTTTTCCATCATACCTCTTGCCTGGGTCTGCATCAGTCGGATTAAAAGCTCTTTCAACGCAAAATCTGCCATAATATCTTTTTGAGAATTATCATCCATCGCGATTCTCATGATGTTGTTGGTAGCAGAAGCTAAAGATTTGTTATTAAAAAGAAAGAATTCATTCAATTCAATATTCCATTGTGAGGTTTCGTCAACTTTTGGAAGATGATAATTTAAATGACTTAAAGAATTTTCAATAAATTCAGGATTCAGGCTTAGAGAAATGCATTGTGAAGGAGTTTCATCGGCTTCAGGAAAATCAATGATCATCGTTTCTCCAGGCGAGACCAAAACACTTTCTCCCGGATAATAATCGAAGTAATTGGTTTTATTATCCAGTTTCATGTGCTTTTTCCCGCGAAGCATTGCGGTAAATGCAATCGTTTCAAAATGCAGTTTTACGTCGAAAGCAGCCTTGTGCGTTTCATATATGCTAAATTCACAATTGTTTAGATTGAATTTTGTCTGATTTTCAATTAGGCTCAAAAGCTGATTTTCCTTCTTTAATTCAGGAGTATTTAATAAAAATTTATTATTATTCATTTCTAAACATTTTTTGTTGCCTGTATACTCAAATATAGAAAATAATCGACTTATATAACTGTTAATGAAATGATAAAATTAGCGGTCTGCACGATTTTGATGTTTTTTTATACGATTGTGCTATACGAATATTACAGGTAAGTGTAATTTGGCTTTAGATAAAAATTAAAATTATACTACAATGAGCACTTCAACACAACAACAATCAGAGACATTATTACAGTGGCCTGAATTCAAAAAAAGATACGATAATTATATTGACGGAAAATTTACAGCACCGGTTAACGGGCAGTATTTTGATGTAGTTTCTCCGGTTGACGGGAAAAATTTCACACAGGCAGCACATTCTTCAAAAGAAGATTTGGAATTGGCGGTTAACGCAGCTGAAAAAGCATTCCAGACCTGGAAAAACACTTCATCTACGGAAAGAAGTATCATTCTAAACAAAATTGCCGACAGAATCGAACAAAACCTTGAATACATTGCAACAGTTGAAACTATTGATAATGGAAAAGCGGTAAGAGAAACTTTAGCAGCAGATATTCCTTTGGCAATCGACCATTTCAGATATTTTGCATCAGTGATAAGAGCAGAAGAAGGTTCGCACAATGAATTGGATAAAGATACTGTTTCATTAATTGTTCATGAACCACTTGGAGTTATCGCTCAGATTATTCCCTGGAACTTCCCGATTTTAATGGCAGTTTGGAAATTAGCTCCGGCTTTGGCAGCAGGAAATTGCGTGGTTTTAAAACCGGCGGAAAGTACTCCGATTTCTATTATGGTTTTAATGGAATTGATTGGGGATTTGCTTCCTGACGGAGTGGTAAACATCGTGAATGGTTTTGGCGCAGAATTAGGAAGAGCGTTGGTTACCAATCCAAAAGTTAATAAAGCAGCATTTACAGGTTCCACGGCTACTGGTCGTTTGGTAATGCAGTATGCAACAGAAAATATTATTCCTGTGACGCTGGAATTGGGAGGAAAATCTCCAAACGTTTTCTTCAGTTCGGTAATGGATGCGGATGATGCGTTTTTAGATAAAGCTATCGAAGGTGCAGTTCTTTTTGCTTTAAATCAAGGTGAAATCTGTACTTGTCCGTCAAGATTATTGGTTCAGGAAGATATTGCAGATGCTTTTATCGAAAAAGTAATAGAAAGAGTAAAAGCTATCAAAGTAGGAAATCCTTTGGATAAAACTGTGATGATGGGAGCTCAGGCTTCTCAGATTCAAAAAGATAAAATCCTTTCCTACATCAAGTTAGGAAAAGAAGAAGGAGCAGAAGTGCTTGTCGGAGGTGAGGTAAACAACGTTGGAGAAGGTCTTGAAAACGGATATTACATCCAGCCAACGATCTTCAAAGGAAACAACAGAATGAGAATCTTCCAGGAAGAAATTTTCGGACCTGTGCTGGCTTTCACGACTTTCAAAGACGAAGAAGAAGGTGTCAAAATCGCAAATGATACGATTTATGGACTTGGAGCTGGAGTTTGGACGAGAGATGCCCATCAGTTATACAATGTTCCGCGTCAGATTCAGGCGGGTAGAGTTTGGGTGAATCAATATCACTCTTACCCTGCAGGAGCACCTTTCGGAGGTTACAAACAGTCGGGAATCGGTCGTGAAAATCATAAAATGATGTTGGATCATTACCGCCAGACAAAAAACATGTTGATTTCTTACAACAAAAACAAACTAGGTTTCTTTTAATTTTTAAATATTAGGGCGTGCCCGTTTGCCTCAGCTTAGGCCGGGGCAAAACGGTCGGGCTATCCAGGGCTCCACTTCGTTTCGGTGCTCCGCACTCTCGTTTTTCAAACGAGACCCTTCCTATCCCTCACGCGTACAACCATTAGTCCTTATCTGAACTATTTCGGGTAAGAAGAAATCTTATTATAAAATTAAAAACTAAACTAACTCAAAAATCAAATTATGATTCCAAAAACAATGAAAGCTGCAGTTGTTCAAGGCTATGGACAACCTTTAAAAATCGAAGAAGTTCCCGTAAAAGTACCCGGAAGATATGAAGTACTGGTAAAAGTGATCGCTTGCGGAGTCTGTCACACCGACTTACATGCTGTTGACGGAGACTGGCCTGTAAAGCCAAAAATGCCACTAATTCCCGGACATGAAGGAGTAGGTATTGTGGTAGCTTGTGGTCCTGAGGCGAAGGTAAAAGAAGGTGACGCGGTTGGAGTTCCGTGGCTGTATTCGGCTTGCGGATGCTGCGATTATTGTATAACGGGTTGGGAAACGCTTTGTGAAGCTCAGAAAAACGGAGGTTATAGTGTTGACGGAGGTTTCGCAGAATATGTGATTGCAGATTCAAGATATGTAGGACATTTAAAATCTAATGTCAACTTTTTAGAAATTGCACCGATTCTTTGTGCAGGAGTAACCGTTTACAAAGGGTTAAAAGAGACCGAAACAAAACCGGGAGAATGGGTTGCTATTTCAGGTATCGGAGGATTGGGACACGTTGCCGTTCAGTATGCAAAGGCAATGGGAATGCACGTTGCGGCAATTGATGTTTCTGATGATAAATTGGAATTAGCCAAAAAATTAGGAGCAGATCTGGTGGTCAATGCAAAAAACACAGATCCTGGAGAATATCTGCATAAGGAAGTCGGCGGAATGCACGGCGCATTGATCACGGCTGTTTCTCCAATTGCTTTCAAACAGGGAATTGATGTCTTAAGAAGAAAAGGAACAATTGCTTTAAACGGTCTTCCTCCAGGTTCTTTCGAGTTACCGATTTTTGAAACGGTTTTGAAAAGAATCACCGTAAGAGGTTCTATTGTAGGAACACGAAAAGACCTTCAGGAAGCTTTGGATTTCGCAAATGAAGGTTTGGTAAAAGCAACCGTAACTGCTGCAAAATTAGAAGATATCAATGAGGTTTTCGACAAAATGAAAGCCGGACAGATCGACGGCAGAATCGTTCTCGATATCGCAGGAAGTGCAGGCTAAATTATATTGAGTTTTTATGAGTTCGGCGAAATGAAATTTCACCGAACTTTTGTAGCTTTACTAAAGATGATTGCGAGGAGCGAAGCGACGAAGCAATCATCTTTAGTAAAGCAAGTAATTCCGCGTTTTTGTCATTCCGTAGGAATCTAGGCGCAATTATTAAAATGCGTTATAATCTTTACTTAGATTCCTACGGAATGACAAAAATGCTATTAAAGATTAATAGACATTCTATAAACTTAAAAATTAGAATAATCCAACACAAAAACAAAGAAAATGGAAACCAAAATATCCAGAGTATCCGTCACAGAAAAAGCTTTAGAAGTGATTTGGGAACTCGAAAAAAAACATGGAGATCTGATGTTTTATCAGGCAGGAGGATGTTGTGAAGGAACTCAGCCACAATGTTTTGAAAAAGGCGGTTTCTATCCAAGAATGAATGATGCCATGATCGGAACAATCAACAAGCACGAATTTTGGATCGACCGCGATTTGTTCGAATACTGGAAATATTCGCATTTTACATTGGATGTTGTCGACGGCTTTGGTCCGGGAGGATTTTCTTTGGAAACGCCTTTAGGAAAAACATTTAAAGTAATTTATAAGCTTTTCACTCCTGAAGAACTTGAAAATTTAGAACCTGTAAAACGAAGTGAATAAAAATATAGTCAATCATTTATTAAAATCAATCAGAGCCACAAAGTGGCGACATAAAATAGCATAGGGTGAAGCCCTGTGAGAATTAATATTGAAAATTTGTGTTTAAAATAGAATCAAACTTTTACAAACCGATTCACAAACATCGAAGCCACTAATTGTCCCACCGCATTCAGAACCGTTGCCAGGGGATCAACCAAAGTTCCGATAATCATTACTGCCGGAATCGCTTCCTGTGGTAATTTGTAAACCGAAATCATCAGCATTTCCCCAATATATCCACCATTCGGAATTCCTCCCGCAACAATACTCACAAAAACAGTAATTCCTAACGCTAAAAGTAAATTCATCGGATCAAAAAAATCTCTTCCGATAATTAAAAAAGCAACATAAATTTTAATAATGGATGACATCGACGAGCCATTTTTATGCAAAGTCGTTCCGATCGGAATCACAATATTCGAAATCTGACTTGGAATGCCGATTTTTGATGCAGCCTGTAAATTGGCGGGCATCGTTGCAAAACTGCTGCAGGTGCTTAAAGCTGTTAAGGTTGGATAAATGGCATTTGTCCAGAAACTTTTTACTCCATTTTGACCTTTAGCAATAAATGCATACAATGAAAAGAATACAAGGAAATAAACAATTCCTGCAATATAATACAATCCCAAAGGTTTGGCATAAAATCCAAAAAGCTGAGGTCCTAAAGTCGCCACCTGATACGCGAAATAAGCGCCTAAACCAATCGGTGCTGCTTTCATGATTAATAAAAGCAATTCTTTCATCACTTCATACCCGGAAGCGATAAATGCTCTGAAAGCCTGTCCTTTTTCTCCTGCTTTTCGGGCTGAAAATCCTGTCATGAAAGCAAAAATTAAAAGAGCGAGCATGTTTTGTCTTGAGAAAAGCTGTGTAAATTCTCCAACGGTAAAAAATCCTACAATTCTGTTTCCCCAACTGTCACTATTGGCTGTTTCTTCAACAATTTCCTTACTTCCTGAAACTCCCGAAACCGGAAACAGATAAACCGCACAAATGGTAAAAATAGCTGCCGTTAAAATAAAAAACAGAAAGGTAAAAGCCATCGTTACCATTATTTTTCCAAACTTTGATTGCTGTTCTAGTGAGGCGATGGAATTGGAAACAGCAAAAAAGACCAAAGGAACCACACTTACAAAAAGAAGATTAAGGAAAATGTCTCCTAATGGTTTCAGATAATCAACAATATCGGGAGCAACAATTCCAATGATGCTTCCGACAGTGATTCCCAACAATAAAAGTAAGATTCCTGAGTAGTTTTTCAACACTTCTTTCATGCGTGCTTTTTAATCAAAGATAAGTTTATTTTTAACATTCCGTTATACAAATTTCAGGCATAAAATTCTTAAATTTGAGTAAACATCGTTTCTATGGCTTATATAGATTACTATAAAATTTTAGGCGTAGGCAAAAACGCAACACAGGAAGATATTAAAAAGGCTTACCGAAAAGCAGCGAGAAAATTGCATCCGGATCTTAATCCCGATGATAAAGAAGCGGAAAGAAAATTCAAAGAGCTTAATGAAGCCAATGAAGTACTCAGTAATTCGGAAAATCGGGCAAAATACGACAAGTATGGTGAACATTGGAAGCATGGCGAAGAATATGAAAAAGCTCAGCAGCAGCAAAGACAATATCAAGATCAGGGTGGAAATTTCGGAGGCGGATTTTCCGGTGCTGATTTTGGGGAAGGGGAAGATTTTTCAGATTTCTTCCAGAATATGTTTGGTGGAGCAGGAGGAGGTTTTGGCAGAAGTTCGAGAGGAAGTGCTTCGGGGAAATTTAAAGGACAGGACGTTAATGCAGAATTGAATTTAAGTTTAAAAGAAGCATCAACAACTCACCAGCAAACCTTTGATATTAATGGTAAAAAAGTAAGGATTACAATTCCTGCAGGAGTTTATGATGGACAGCAAATCAAATTAAAAGGTCACGGAAATCCGGGTTTTAATGGTGGTCCGAACGGAGATTTATACATTACCTTTAATATTGCTGTTGATCCGAATTTTGAAAGAACAGGTGATGATTTGAAAGCAAAAGTTCCGATTGATTTGTATACAGCAGTTTTAGGAGGAGATGTAAAAGTAAATACTTTGGATGGAAGTGTAAATCTTAAAGTAAAACCGGAAACTCAAAACGGAACAACCGTAAGATTGAAAGGAAAAGGTTTTCCGGTCTACAAAAAAGACGGACAATTTGGAGATTTGTTTGTGACTTATGAAGTAAAATTACCGACAAATTTGACTGAAAAGCAGAAAGAACTTTTTGAACAACTTAAAAATTCCTAAGCCATGAGTGAAAAAATATCGCGAGAAGAGCTCGTAAAAATATACAATATTGAAGTCACTTTTTTTGATGAATTGGTAGATTCCGGGTTGCTGAATATTCAGACGGAAAATGAAATCCGTTATCTGATGTATGAAGATTTACCAATATTTGAGAGGTTTACAAACTGGCATTATGACTTGGAAATCAATCTTCCCGGTTTGGAAGTTATTCATGAAATGCTTAAAAAAATGGAAGACTTAAAAAAGAAAAACCGTGAATTGCTGGGTAAACTTTCGGCAATCAGTAATAAATATGAGGATGTTTAATAGTTTATGGTTGATTGGTGAATGGGAGTCCCGAAGGGACGACTTAGATCAGGGTAAGATGCAATCCTATCAAAAATAAATGTGAAATCTAAATTTTTCATTTAGCTTTGCATCCAGAAATTACTAATTATGAGTGAAGAAAAGGTTATTGTTTTAAAACCGAAAAGACAGGATTTCGAGGAAATATATTTTAGTGGAAATCAGGCAAGTTTGTTTTTGTCACCGACAACGAGAGGAAAAACCGTTACGACAATTGTTGTTGGTTTGATTTTATTGATTCTGTTTTTCTTTAAAGATGATTTTACCAAAGAGAAATTTGGGATTTTCTACTTTGTGAGTTTTTTGTTTTTGCTTTGTGCTGTTTTTCTTTCAGTCAGTATTAATAAAGTTTCGCGGTGGAAGAAACAGGTTAACAGTTATTTAATAAAGCTTGAAAACTGCAAAATCTACGAAATCACTTTTGATAATAATTTCTTCACGGTAAATATCGACGGCGAAAAAGAAACCAGCGAATGGAAAGATTTTAAATATTTCGACAGTAGTGAAAAATATCTGGCTCTGGAAGGAAAATACAGTTATATGTTTCCAAAAAAATCGATGAACGAGAAAGATTACAGCTTATTGAAACAAGTCTTAAAGAAAAATATCAAAGAATAAAATAAAAAAACTCAGAGCAAACACTCTGAGTTTTATTTTTATAATGAAAAGCTGATTAATCCAACCAACCCATTTCTTTCATCCACTCATCATTGTAGATCTTCCCAACGTATCTCGAACCGTGATCGTGAAGAAGCACAACAATAATATCATCTTTCGTGAACTGATCTTTCATCTGAACCAAAGAAGCAATCGCACTTCCCGCAGAATATCCGCAGAAAATTCCTTCTTCTTTAGCTAATTTTCTTGCATAAACAGCTCCGTCTTTATCCGTAACTTTTTCAAAATGATCAATCACAGACATATCATAATTTTCAGGAAGAATATCTTCACCAATACCTTCTGTGATATAAGTGTAAGCATTTCCTAAATTGATTTCTCCCGTTTCGTGAATCTCTTTTAAGATAGAACCATAAGTATCAACACCGATTACTTTAATATCAGGATTTTTTTCTTTAAAGAAAGTTCCGCAACCTGTAATCGTACCTCCCGTTCCGGCTCCAACTACGAAGTGAGTCAGTTTTCCTTCTGTCTGTTCCCAGATTTCAGGAGCCGTAGACTCATAATGAGCCGCTCTGTTTGATAAATTATCATATTGATTTACGTACCATCCGTTTTCCGTTTCCTTTGCCAATCTCTTTGAAACTGAGTAGTAAGAACGCGGATCTGTAGGTTTTACGTCTGTCGGACAAACGATTACTTCAGCTCCAACAGCACGAAGGATGTCACATTTTTCTTTAGATTGTTTAGCATTCGTCACAAAAATACATTTGTAACCTTTGATGATCGCTGCAAGAGCCAATCCCATTCCTGTATTTCCGGAAGTTCCTTCGATAATCGTGCCTCCGGGTTTTAATCTTCCGTCTTTTTCTGCGTCTTCAATCATTTTAAGAGCCATTCTGTCTTTCACAGAATTTCCCGGATTGAAGGTTTCAACCTTGGCCAAAACCAATGCCGGAAAATCTTCACCTAAAACTTTATTAAGCTTTACCAATGGTGTATTTCCGATGGTTTCAAGGATGTTTTGTGCGTATTTCATAAATGTTTTTTATATGCGGCGTAAAGATACAGCTTTCAAATAATTAATAATTAAAAATGAAGAATTAATAATATTTTCTCAATTTCAAACTCTCCAATGCTCTTACATTCCAACTTAATAAAGAGCTATTTCCCGCTTTCCGTTGCAATCTTTTTTTTCAAAAAAGGATTTTCACTGCAATCGGGGCTAGGATTTTGTCGTCATCAGAACATTTGTCATTACAAGTAAAGCAATAAGATAATTTAAAAAGGATCATCAGCTTTTTTGTCATTCCGTAGGAATCTAAGCCGTTAAAATTAACAAGAAAAGTTGCCTGGATTCCTACGGAATGACAAACTTGGTGAATATTTAATTTGTTGAAAATATATGTGGAATTGTAGAAATTTCCAATCAACAATCAACCATTTTCAATCAATTATTCCGTTAATTATATTTAATCGCCTTTACCGGAGAAATCTTACTGATCAAATAACTCGGAACAATCAAAGCCAATCCGGAAATAAATAAAATTCCTACAGAAATAGAAATAATCGCAATCGGATTCAGGTCTACAGGAACAGTGCTTACATAATAATTTTCAGGATTTAGTTTGATAATTCCAAAAAACTTCTGAACTAAAATCAAACCAAGACCAATTGCATTTCCATACAAAAGCCCGGGAATCATAATAATCAAAGTATAATTAATGAAGGTTGCCCTGATCTGAGAATTACTTGCTCCCAAAGTTTTCAACAAACCGATAGAATTCGTTCTTTCAATAATTAAAATAAGAAGAACCATAATAATATTGATGACAACAACAATGAGCATGATGATGATAATCAATGCAATATTAGTATCAAAAATACTGATCCAGTCGGTAATTTGAGGAAATTTTTCGGTAGCTTTTTCTGCGTAATTTTTGTACCCGATCAGTTTTTCGATTTCTGGAAAATCACTGTCGATATCATTCACATTTTTAAAGAAAATATCAATTCCGCCTATTTCATCAGGTTTCATATCCTGAATTTTTCTTACATGATTGATATCTCCGATAACGAATTGATCATCAATCATTTTGATGTCAGTTTTATAAATTCCCACAACTTCAAATTTTCTGTAAATCGGTTGTTGGTCAGTTTTAGAAAATACAGTAACAATGCTGTCTTTTACCTTTAAATGCAGGTCACTGGCAATTTTTTGAGAAATAGTAACGCCGTTATTGTAGCCTTTTTCTGTTATTTTTGGCGTTGTTCCTGCAATCAGAAATTTTTGAAATCTCAGGCTGTCAAAATCTTTTCCAACCCCTTTAAAAATAATTCCTGCGAAATTATGTTCGTTACGCATAATTCCTGTCACCATCGCATATTTCTGAACCGTTTCAACATCCGGAATTTCCTGTATTTTTTTTACATTTAATCCCTGATTATCAAGAACGGAAGTATTATAAGAAGAATTTGATCTTGTGGATTTTACGGTAATATGTCCGCTGAAATCCGCCAGTCTTTCTTTAATAGCCTTTTTGGAACCAAATCCTGTGGAAACGGTAATCAAAGAAACAATAATTCCCAACGCCACGGAAAGTCTGCCGATGAAGATGATAACCCTTGAAAGGTTATTTTTGTTATCTTTGGAAAACGCTATTTTTCTAGAGAAATATAAAGGAAATTTCAAACGTATGAATTTAGATTTCAAAATTAAAAATTTACTTCTTATTTGCCTAATTTTTTTAGGAGTATTCAATCAATATTATTCTCAAACTCAATATAAAGCCGATTTTAAAACCGGAGCAGACCAACCCGAGCTGTATTTACCTTTATTAAAAGGAAAAACAATCGGTGTTGTGACGAATCAGACAGGTTTGATGAGTGACAGAACTCACGTTGTAGATTTTTTAGTTAAAAACGGAATTAAAATTAAGTCGATTTTTGCACCAGAACATGGTTTCAGAGGTGACGCAGACGCGGGTGAAAAAGTGAAAAACGGAGTAGATGTAAAAACCGGAATTCCCATTGTTTCTTTATACGGAAATAATAAAAAACCAAAACCTGAGCAATTAAAAGGAATTGATGTCATAGTTTTTGATATTCAGGATGTTGGAGTGAGGTTTTATACTTATATCTCAACTTTAACCTATTTAATGGAAGCCGGAGCCGAAAATAATGTTGAGGTTATGGTTTTAGACAGACCAAATCCTCATGACGGCTATACGGACGGTCCGGTTTTAAGAAAAAAATGGACAAGTTTTGTCGGAATGCACGAAGTTCCTGTTGTGTATGGTTTAACAATCGGAGAATATGGAAAAATGGTGAATGGAGAAAAATGGCTTAAAGATGGGGTTCAGGCAAAGTATACTTTAATTCCGATGAAAAATTATCATAAAAAATTGCGTTACCCGATTTTAGACAAGCCTTCTCCGAATCTACCGAACGATAAATCGATTAATTTGTATCCAAGTTTATGTTTTTTTGAAGGAACGCAGGTTTCGGTGGGAAGAGGGACGGATTTACCTTTCCAGATTTATGGTTCGCCTTGGACGGCAGGCTTGCCTTATCAATTTACACCAAAACCCAATTTCGGAGCAAAAGATCCATTCTTAAACGGGAAATTATGCTATGGTGAAAATCTTTCAGATTATAAAACTGATTTAAGAGAATTAAATCTTGAATGGGTAATGAAAGCATATAGAAATTATAAAAACCCTGAACTGGATTTTTTCCTGAAAGCTGCAGCGGGTAAAAATCTTTGGTTTGATACTTTGGCAGGAACTGATGAATTGAGAAAACAGATTATTGCCGGAAAATCAATATCCGAAATAAAAAAATCCTGGAAATCGGATTTAAATAAATTTGAGAAGATCAGAAGTAAATATGTAGTTTACGAAAACTGATAAAAAAAGTCAATTGTAAATTCTACAATTGACTTTTTTATTTTATTTAAAATTTAAATTTAATCAAAGTTCTGTGGAGGGGTTTTATCATTCTTTCCTTTATTCATAATAACAAGTCCGATCGATAATCCGATAACTCCTGCAACAGCAATCATTAACGCTGTTTGTAATTTATCAGCCTGATTATTTCCAATATAATTCATTAAAAACAGAATGATAAAAGTAATGGCACAGATGATAAGATGGTTTTTTCCGAATAGTTTCATTGAATTATTTTAATTTATAAGAAATCATGACACCGCCTCTGTAAGGAAGGATTTCTCCACTTTTATTGTATCCTTTCGGGTTGTCATAACGTTCTCCTGTTGAACGAATATATCCTTTATAAAAGTCTTGGGAACTTCCGATACCTGCGTAAATATCAACATTCCATTTGTCTGCAATTTTAAACTGATAACCTCCCGTAATACCGAATATTAAAGAATATCCTTTTTGATAAACATCAGAATTTTTATAAGTTATTCCTGTGTTTTCATCATTAAAAGTATTATCATTCCAATAGTTCCATTTTTGTGCAATAAAACGAGATCCTGCAATATTTGCTCCGATATACCAATGTTTGAAAGCCTCATTAAAATAATATCTGCCTTCTAATGAAAGAGAATAATATTGCAGTTCATGTCCTGCAAAAGATTTCCAGGGAGAAATAAGCACGTCACCTTGTACGGTAATTTTTTTGCTTAATTGATGCTCTAATGCTACATTTACAACTCCGATAGGAATAAATAAAGCATTTCCTTTTATATAAACACTTGTTTCTGCGTTTTGTTGTTGTTCCTGAGCTTTTAAATTCCCTAATAAGAATAGGGTAAGAAGCGCTGTAATAAATTTAATTTTCGACATTTGTTATTTTATTTGTTTTAATAACTCATCTGCTAAAGTAGAATCTTTTTGAGCCTGGGAAGCCATATTTTTAGACATTTCGGCGTATGTTTTTGCCATCTCTTTGTTCCCTGTCAAAAAATAAAGCTTAGCTAAAATATATGTATTTTCGGATGTTTCACCTCTCATCACGGATTTTTCTGCCCATTCAGCGGCTTTTTTCAATGAAGAAACGTTTTTTACATGTTCGGAAAATATCCAAGCTGCTTTTAATAGTTCATTCAGTTCAAAAGATTCTGAATTTTTATAATATGCCAAAGCTGCTTTTTCATATTCCGGAAAATTAGCATTTTGTTCGTAATAGCTTAGCTTTGTCTGATTAAGCTTTACTTCAGCATCGTGTTTTCCTACTAAAGGTTCGGCAGTTTTCATGAAATAATCATCGTTAATCCTTTTATTTTGCTGGTCGATAGCCTGTTCAACAATCTTTCCTAATTTTATCTGATTATCGAATTCTTTGTAGGTTTCTTCCGGTAAAAACTTAATGATTTCAGATTTTCTTTCAGTAAAAGTTTTGTAATTTTTCTCTTCAGTGGATTTTAAGAAAAATAATAAAAGTCCGACATCATCTTTTGTAAATTCTTCCGTTTTTTTCTTGTTTTCAAAATATCTTTCGGAAGCTTTTTTAGCAAAATCAAAATCTGAAGAAGAGTTTAATTTCATAATGTTGATCAGAAATTCCGGATCTTTTTCACCATTTGCAAAACGTTCTTTTAAAGAACCTTTTTTATTATTAGGAGAGTTTACATCCTGCGCCATTGAAACGAAAAGACTTCCTTCCATATATCCGAAATTCTGAGAAACAAGTTCTCCGTCTCCATTTAGAAAAAGATAAGTAGGATAGGAACGTACACCAAATTTTGAAGCAATTTCTCTTCCTTCACCCTTTTCCATATCGAATCTTGCATTGATGAAATTGGTATTATAATAATCTCCGACAGCTTTTTGGGTAAAAGTATTTTTTTCCATCATTTTGCATGGACCGCACCATGAAGTATAGGCGTCGATGAAAAGTAGTTTGTTTTCTTTCTTCGCTTTTGCAACAAGCTCTTTAAAAGGAAGATCCTGAAATTTAACAGCTTCCTGAGCAAATGCAGTAATGGCAGAAAATAAAAATAATCCAGAGATAATCTTCTTCATTTTTCAAATAAAATTAAAAAAGCGAATATACTTATTTTCAACGTAAATGAAGTGTGATTATGATTGTATTAACTAGGATTTAACATCTAATGTGAAAGTATGAATGAAAACAAAAAAGTCATCCCGATTGAGATGACTTTAAGTGGTTTCTCCAGGAATCGAACCAGGGACACATGGATTTTCAATCCATTGCTCTACCAACTGAGCTAAGAAACCATTTAATTTTTACTTCTTTTTTGAAGTGGTGCAAAAGTAATAATAATTATTAGATTCTGCAAATTTTATTTTAAAACAGTTTTGAAAAGAAAACCACCTTTTTACAGGTGGTTTTGTGTGGTTTCTCCAGGAATCGAACCAGGGACACATGGATTTTCAATCCATTGCTCTACCAACTGAGCTAAGAAACCATTCTTTTTACTTCGTTGTTTTAAAGTGATGCAAAAGTAGTAAGTTTTGATATATGAAGCAAGTATTAATAATAATTTTTTTAACAAAACTTAAAAACCTATTGATTCTCAGCCGGATTATTTTCCTGTTCCTTTCTTATTTGTTCGCTCATTTCCTCTAATACAGGCTTTATCGTGCTTTCAGGAAGGTCGCTGATTCGGATATACATCAGTCCGTCGATCGCATCATTGAAGTTGGGATCAACATTAAAGGCAATGACCTTTGCATTTTGCTTTATATATTTTTTAATTAAAACAGGTAATCTTAATTCCGGTTCAAGATCGTCGATAATTTTATCTAATTTGTTAAGGTCAGATTCCATTTCATCAAAGAAAAGATTTTTATCTCTGTCACGGAGTTTAACTTTGTATTCATTTCTTGGTGTAATGTATTGAGCAACAGCAGAATCGTAATAATTTGAACGCATGAACTCAATCATCAAAGACTTTGAAAATTCAGAAAATTTGTTGGAAATACTTACGCCTCCCATCAAAAATTTATGATCCGGATTTCTTAGACAAACATGTACAATTCCTCTCCATAAAAGGAAAAGCGGAAGTGGTTTTTGCTGATATTCCTGGCAAATATAAGCTCTTCCCATTTCAATAACTTTTTTGAAAAAAGGATGAATGTCCTGTTCAAATTCAAATAAAGAACTCGTATAAAAGCCTTTAATTCCGGACTTTTTCATGACTTCTTTACCTAAGGCCATTCTGTAAGCTCCGACCAGTTTTTCCTCGGCATTGTCCCAAAGGAAAAGATGGTGATAATGCTTGTCATATTCGTCAAGATCGAAAGGAAGATTGCTTCCTTCACCCACAGCACGGAATGTAAGTTCTCTTTGACGTCCGATTTCTCTCATTACGGATGGGATTTCTTCATAAGCCGTAAAGTAAACTTCATAATTTCCGTTGCTGAAAAACATTTTATCTGTGCCTTTCAGCTTATTAATGTCTTTTAAAATATCTTCTTTCGGAGTTTCGTCAATAATATTTTGAACAATATTTTCTTCTTTAAGCAAAGGAAATTTTACCGATAAATTTTGAAGATTAATACTTTGTGCTAAAGATTTTCTTTTTTCATAGTAAGATTTCATCATATAAACCTTACGTTTCAAGAACTCGCCCAGTTCTTCAATGGTTTCCATGTCGTCCATTGCTTTTACGGCAATAGGTCTTCCTATTCTTACACGAATTGGTTTTTCCCTGTCATTCATCATTTCTGCAGGAAGCATCAATGTCTGTAAATTAGGATGTATTTTTGAAACCTGATAAAATAATCGACTATTTTTAGCATGGAAATACATAGGAACTACCGGCACTTTTGCCATTTTTATAAGCTTAAGAGCCGGTTTTTCCCATTCTTTATCTAAAATTTCTCCATAAGGATTGTTTTTGTTAGAAACTTCTCCTGCAGGAAAAATACCTACACAGCCTCCGTTTTGTAAATGTTTCAGCGTTTCACGCATTCCTGAAGAACTACTGTAAGCTCCTTTTCTGTTCTCAAAAGGGTTTACAGAAATTACGAATGGTTCCATCGGTTTGATCTTTTCCAGCAGGAAATTACCCATCACCTTGAAATCCGGACGAACTTCTGATAAGATCTTGCACATTAAAATCCCGTCAATCGCTCCAAGCGGATGATTCGAAACCAAAATAAACGGTCCCGTTTTAGGGATTTTTGCCAGATCTTCTTCAAAAGCTACATAGCTTAAGTTTCTCTCTCTCACAAATGAGTCGAAAAAGTCTTTACCTTCCTTGTCTTTTAGCTTGTCATACAGCCTGTTTACTTCATTTATTTTAGCAATGCTCATAACAGCAGATGCTACAGGATTTTTAAGAAATCCTATTTTACTTAAGCCGGAAGCTTTAATTAGATCGTTCTTCGAAATTAAACTCATATTGTGTTTAGTCGCAATTAGTTTTTATTGTGTTACCATTTGAAGAGTATTCTTTGAAATCTGTTCCAATAATACACTTTTTTCTTGGTAAAATTTGTCGATGTTCTCCATCTTTGCATTTCTTACCGTAAATAAAGATACATTTTTTACAACTTCTGTTTTAAATACTTTCTGCAAATCTTCATTAAGCTCATCTACCGTGTTATATTTATCTTCTAAACATAAAGCTAGTGAAATTGCTGAATTCTGCATCAAAGAAACTTTAATTTTATACTTAGATAAATGTCCGAAAACTAAACTCATGTGATCTTCTGCGATGAAAGAGAAGTCTCTTGTCGAGATTTTCAGCAAAGTTTGGTTTTCTTTTAAAATATAAGATTCTTCACTTTGATTTTTTTCTGAAGCACCCACTTTTGTCCCTTCTTTTGTCGGGTCTACGAAAGATTTTACATAAAAAGGAATGTTTTTTTGCTGAAGTGGCTGTAACGTTTTCGGGTGAATAACACTTGCTCCGTAATACGCCATTTCAATTGCTTCTTCGTAAGAAATATTAGAAAGAAGAGTAACATCCTTAAATTTTCTCGGATCTCCAGTCATCACTCCCGGAACGTCTTTCCAGATTGTCATCGCATCTGCATTTAAACAATAAGCAAAAATCGCAGCCGAATAATCCGAACCTTCTCTTCCTAAAGTTACGGTAAAATTATTTTCATCAGAACCGATAAAACCTTGAGTAACGTAGCAGATTTCTTTATTTAAGGTAGAGATAAATTCTTCAGTTTTAGCCCAGTCTACAGTACCTTCTCTATAAGAATTGTCTGTTTTTATATAATCTCTTGCGTCTAGCCATTGATTAGTAAACTGGATTTCATTTAAATATTCACTTAAAATTTTAGTGGAAATCATTTCCCCACAACTCACTACCTGATCGTAAACAAAACTATAGTTTGGAGATTTGTTTCTTCTTAAAAAAGAGTCGATATCATCGAAAAAAAGATTGATTTCTGCGAAAACCGGATGATTTTCCGGGAATAATCCATCTGCAATTTCAATGTGTTTTCGTTTTATCTTTTCAATCTCAGTTTGATAATTATCCTTCTTGAAATAAAGTTCTACAACCTTTTCCAACTCATTAGTCGTTTTGCCCATTGCTGAAATTACCAGCAAACATTTAGCAAATCCCTGGCTTTTTAGAACCATGGATACATTTTTTACGCTTTCAGCATCTTTTACCGATGCTCCACCAAACTTGAAAATTTTCATTAAATTGTTAATAATAAAATTGTTAGATAAAATTTGTGGGAATATTTTACGGGTGTCAAAATTATAAATTTACAACGAGATATGAAATAGGCTGATTATGAGATAGGCTTAAGATTTTATTAAAATCAGTAAATAGTTTAAATTATTCTGATTGCTTCAACAAATTGGGAGGTCTTTTCATAAATAAATTTTAAGTGCATCGACGACTTAGCCTTGTATGATGTTGATTAATAGGTGATAAAGTGTTTTAAAAGAAAACCTTTCCTTATGTGATAAATTTTACGAAATTTGGAGAAAACGTAAAAAGAAAAATATGTCAGATCAGCCATTACAGACTTTAGGAGAATTTCTTATTGATAAACAGGATGATTTCCAATATTCTACAGGTGAATTTTCTCGCCTTCTGAGTGCAATAAGACTAGCTTCAAAAGTTGTAAACAGGGAAGTAAACAAAGCCGGAATTGCAGATATTATCGGGAAAGCCGGAAATGAAAATATTCAGGGTGAAGAGCAGCAAAAGCTGGATGTGATTGCTAATGAAATTTTTATTACCGCATTATCCCAAAGAGAGGTGGTTTGTGGTATTGCTTCCGAAGAAAATGATGATTTTATTGACATTAAATGCGGTGAAAACGGTCATTTAAGTAAATATGTTGTATTGATCGACCCGCTTGACGGTTCTTCAAATATCGATGTAAACGTTTCTGTAGGAACTATTTTCTCAATTTACAGAAGAGTTACAGAGCCGGGAACACCGGTTCAGCTGGAAGACTTTTTACAAAAAGGAATCAATCAGATTGCTGCAGGATATGTTATTTACGGTTCATCGACAATGATTGTTTATACGACGGGAAACGGGGTGAACGGATTTACATTGGATCCATCATTGGGAACATATTATCTTTCTCATCCGAATATGAAGTTTCCTACAACAGGTAAAATTTATTCTATTAATGAAGGAAATTATATCAAATTCCCTCAAGGTGTAAAAAATTATCTTAAATATTGCCAGATGGAAGAAGGTGACAGGCCTTATACTTCAAGATATATTGGTTCATTAGTTGCTGATTTTCATAGAAATATGCTGAAAGGCGGAATTTATATTTATCCTTCTTATTCACAGGCTCCCAACGGAAAATTAAGATTACTTTACGAATGTAATCCGATGGCTTTTCTTGCTGAACAAGCGGGTGGAAAGGCAACAGACGGGTTCAGAAGAATTCTGGAAGTTGAACCGACAGAACTTCACCAAAGGATTCCTTTTTTCTGCGGAAGCGTCAATATGGTTGAAAAAGCAGAAGAATTTATGCGAATTGACAGTGTAAAATAAATGAAAGCAAAATATTCAAGATATTTATTAGAATTCAAACGCCCGAGTGGAACATCTCGCGGCGTTTTGCATGAAAAAGAGACTTTTTTTCTTGAAATTTCAAAAAACGGAAAAAAAGGAATAGGAGAGTGCGCAGTTTTCAGAGGATTAAGTTTTGATGACAGACCGGATTATGAAGATAAACTTCAATGGCTCTGTGAAAATATTCAGCAGGATTCCGATTTTTTAAAGGAAGAATTAAGGGAATTTCCATCGATTTGGTTTGGGTATGAACAAGCTGTTTTAAATTTAAAACATGGCGGGAATCTTTATTTTCCGAGTGAATTTACAGAAGCTAAAACTCCAATTACAATCAATGGTTTGATTTGGATGGGTGATATTAATTATATGGAAGAACAGATTCAGGATAAACTGGAAAAAGGTTTTCATTGTATTAAATTAAAAATTGGGGTCGACTGGAAATCTGAGCACAAAATTCTTCAAAAATTAAGACAGAAATTTTCAAAAGAAGCGTTGGAACTTCGCGTTGATGCAAATGGTGGTTTTAATAAAGAAGAAGCTAAAGTTGTTTTACAAGAATTGGCAGATTTATATATTCATTCGATCGAACAGCCGATCAAAGCCGGAAATTGGAGCAATATGGCGGAATTATGTGCAGAAACTCCGACTCCGATTGCTTTGGATGAAGAATTAATAGGAATTATTGATTTTAATGAAAAGAAAAGGCTTTTAGAAAAAATAAAACCTCAATATATTATTTTAAAACCATCTTTAGTAGGAGGTATTTCAGGTTCAGATGAATGGATTTCTCTTGCTGAAGAGCAAAATATCGGCTGGTGGATCACTTCTGCATTAGAAAGTAACATTGGTCTGAATGCAATTGCGCAATATACTTTTACTAAAAAAAATCCGATGCCGCAAGGTTTGGGCACCGGATCATTATTTGTCAATAATTTCGATTCAAATCTGGATTTGAAAGGAGAGTTACTGTACTTCAAAAATTAATGTTAAGGAGTAGGGCATGTTGGATTATCCTGATGTTCGGCATCCCAAACTCTGCAGCATCTTGCAGCCGGGTTCCAGTTGTTGCATCCAAGAGGTGCAGATCCTCCTTTAATAGTTTTCAACTCGCTTTTTTTAAGTTTTTTTAGATTTTTCATAATGAACATTTAGTTTGATTTGTAATGTAAATATGAATCTCTTTTTTGTATTGTGCAATATTTTTAACTTACATTAACACACATTGGTGTGATTTAAATAAAAAGCAAAGCAAACTCTAAAGTTCATCTAAGACTTTGAGTAGTAAATAGAAAATGCGGAAAATAATTTAAAGATAGTAGTTGTTGGATCGTATAATTTATTGTTTTTAAGGATTACTATTCAATTATTAAATAACGTCTTTTACGAAAATTGTTTTCTTAATGTACTCTAACAGTGAAGAAAACTTTTTTTTAAACTTTTCCATGAGACAATTTTTAGTGTTCTATAGTTTTATAATTTTGCAAGCTTTGTGCCAAGCAAAAAATCATTTGATACTCTGAAACAAAGCTTTTATCATATGTTTAATTTTTATCTATTATGAAGAAGTAATTGTGAAAATATTTTCATTATTTTTGATTCTGTTGCTGATAAGATTCCTATCCACCCCATATAAATTTTGGAAAATATCATTTTGAACCATCGAGCTTGAAAGGTACCCCCAATGATTTCCGACTTCATATTTAAAACTGTTTAACACGTCGTCTTCTACAAACGTACAATCAATAACCGAAACGATATCTTTGAATTTTTCAATGTCGCCCGGTCCGTGTTTTCCTAGTCTTGGAGTCAAAATATTTTTTGTAAACTGAGAAATTCCAAGGATGTTATCTTTTCGATTTAAATAAATGGAAACTCTATTTGCTAACAATGGGAGCTTATTAAACGAATCTTCCGAATCGTCAAAAACTTTATAAGTCACATCAGAATTTAGCAATAAAACCTGATCGATGACTCTCAAAATATTTTCCTTTTTTAAGCTGTACAACATACTTTGAAGCACCCGGTTTCCCATCGAATGCGCCATGATATGGATCCTTTGTTTACAGGGAATTAAATCACGATTCGAAAAAATATCTTTTAAAAACTGCGTGTAAAAGTAAAATAGCCTCATCAAAGAATTCCCGGAATTGATACTTGAAGCTTTATCATCAAAATACGTCAACGGAACAATACTGCTTGAAGCTGGCCAACTTACAAATAAAATTTGTTCAACAGGCGATTTCGGATTATCAATAAACAATTTTTTGAGATCAAGGATGGCTTTCAGCTCGTCATCAAAATCATAGGCGTATCCATGAATGAATATCAAAACATCACTTCTGTCTTTTGTAGAAGACATGTTTTTATACAATTCATAAAACATTTTTTTGGTTCCGCCGAGATTATTGGCTGTTAAAATTGATTTTTTAATTCCTTTTTCATTGAGCAGAACATCCAGAACATCTTGGTAGCCTTGCTTTTCAGGCTCAGAAAAGAGTTTGTAATTAAGAATATTTCGATTGGTATAATCTTTCTTTTTTTTAACTGCTGCAGTTGGCTCTTTGTAATTATCGAAATCACATTTTGCAATCCTGAAATTAGGAATGGAGTACTCGTCATTAGAAAAAGAGTCTACTTTTTCATCTTTGTGACGAGCGATTTTGCGATTGCTTAAAATATAAACAGCCATGTTCGAGAGATTTAACAAACGGTTTTTTAGTCATTCCTAAGTTAAATAAAAATATTGAATCATTAACAATTATAGTTTTAAATTATAATTTTCATAAACCCTTAAAATTTCCTAAATTTGCAAATTGTCGTATAATACGGCATTTAAAGCGAATTTTAATGGAAGAAGAAAAAAAATCACTCAATTTTATTGAGCAAATTATCGAAGATGATTTGGCAAACGGTCTGAAAAACGATCAGATCCGTTTCCGTTTTCCGCCTGAACCAAACGGTTATCTGCATGTAGGTCACACAAAAGCGATCTGCATCAACTTCGGTTTGGGTGAAAAATACAATGCTCCCGTAAACCTTCGTTTCGACGATACGAATCCTGAAAAAGAAGAACAGGAATTCGTAGATTCTATCATGAAAGACGTTGAATGGCTAGGTTTCAAATGGGATAAAGTTTTGTATGCATCCGATTACTTCCAGCAGCTTTATGATTGGGCAGTGCAATTGATCAAGGAAGGAAAAGCTTACGTTGATGAGCAGCCGTCTGAAATCATTACTGAGCAAAGAAAGAATCCGACAGAACCGGGAGTTGAATCTCCATTCAGAAATCGTCCTGTTGAAGAGTCTTTAGACTTATTCGAAAGGATGAAAAATGGTGAATTTGAGGAAGGGTCAATGTCTCTTCGTGCAAAAATCGACATGGTTTCGCCAAATATGAATATGCGTGACCCTGTTATGTACAGGATTTTGAAAAGACCTCACCACAGAACAGGAACAGACTGGAAAATTTATCCGATGTACGACTGGGCGCACGGTGAATCTGATTATTTAGAACAAGTTTCACATTCATTATGTTCTTTGGAATTTGAGAACCACAGACCGCTTTATAACTGGTATTTGGAGCAGGTTTATGACGAATCTAAAGTAGCGCCGAAGCAAAGAGAATTTGCAAGGATGAATGTTTCTTATATGATCACTTCTAAAAGGAAATTACAAAGATTAATCGCTGAAAATGTAGTCAATGGATGGGATGATCCTAGAATGCCTACGATTTCCGGAATGAGAAGAAAAGGGTATACGCCTGCTTCCATCAGGAATTTTATTGATAAAGTAGGGGTCGCAAAAAGGGAAAACTTAATTGAAATTCAATTATTGGATTTCTGTGTCCGTGAGGATCTGAATAAGGTTGCTAAACGTGTGATGGCAGTGGTAGATCCTGTCAAATTGGTGATCGAAAACTATCCTGAAGGTAAAGAAGAATGGTTAGAAACCGAGAACAATCCTGAACAGGAAAATGCAGGAACAAGAGAAATTCCTTTCTCAAGAGAATTATATATTGAGCGTGAGGACTTTAAGGAAGAAGCTAATAATAAATTCTTTAGATTAAAATTAGGAGGCGAAGTCCGTTTAAAATCTGCTTACATCATCAAAGCTGAAAGAGTGGAGAAGGATGAAAACGGAGAAATCACTACGATTTACGCTACTTATGATGAAAAATCTAAGTCCGGAAGCGGAACTGAGGAAAGTTTAAGAAAAGTAAAAGGTACGTTACACTGGGTGTCTGCAAAGCACGCACTTCCTGTTGATGTGAGAATTTATGATAAACTATTCACTGTTGAACAACCTGATGCTGAGAAAGATGTAGATTTCTTGAATTTCATCAATCCGGAATCTGTTTCTACGATTCAAGGTTTTGCTGAGCCTGGTTTAAAGGATGTTGCTGTTGGAGAGCCGCTTCAATTCCAAAGAATTGGATATTTCACGAAAGATCAGGATTCTACGGATACCAAATTGGTATTCAATAGAACAGTAACATTAAAAGACTCTTATAAGCCGGAGTAAAAATTTATTTATATTATTATAAATGAAACAGGGCTTAATTTTTTAAGTCCTGTTTTTTTATGTCATTGCGAGGAGCGAAGCAATCTTAAGCATATTTATTAGCCACAAAGTTTGTCATTCCGTAGGAATCTAGGCATATTTTGTAAAGGCTTTTCTGATCAAACTAGTTGGGATTCCTACGGAATGACAAACTTTGATTTTAAATTTTAAATAAAAAAATCAAATACAAATTATTAATTAAAACGTAAGAAATTGTGAAACTAATACACATATATACAAATTCATTCAAAGGGCTTTCCGAGGAAAGTTGGATGCTCGCGTTGGTAATGCTCATCAACCGTGCGGGTTCGATGGTACTTCCTTTTCTGGGAGTTTATATGACGAATCATTTACATTTTAGCATAGAAAATACAGGAGTTGTTTTAAGCTTTTTCGGAATCGGATCTGTAATCGGATCTTGGTTAGGAGGATTCATTACGGATAAAATAGGGGAATATAAAGTTCAGTATATGAGCTTGTTGTTGAGTGTTCCTTTGTTTTGCTTAATTCCGGTTTTTAAAACAGAAGTTGGAGTGGCAGCGATCATTTTGTTACAAAGTATTGTGAGTGATACATTTCGTCCTGCCAATTCTGTGGCAATTACAAAATACGCAAAACCGGAAAATATTACGAGAGCATTTTCATTAAACCGTATGGCAATTAATTTAGGTTTTTCCATCGGCCCGGCTTTGGGAGGGATTTTATCGGCGATCTCTTACGAATTTTTATTTTACAGTAATGCTTTAGCGGCTTTACTGGCTGGGATATTATACATTTCTTTCTTTTACAAACGAAATAAATTAGCAAAAGTAAAAATCACAAAAGTAAAAGAAGCTATTGAGATTAAAAAAGAAAATTCGCCTTATCGGGATGGTAAATTCTTGATTTACTGTTTCTTTTGCTTGCTGTTTTCGATGTGTTTCTTTCAGTTATTCAGTACGTTAACGATATTTTACAAAGATGTTGCGAAGTTGAGTCAGCAGAATATCGGCTATATTTTAGGGTACAGCGGTTTCCTGATTGTATTGCTCGAAATGGGATTCGTACAGATTGCAGAAAAATATTTTAATCTGGCTTTTACGATGCTTTTAGGAACTTTCATTTGCGGATTTTCGTATGCGATGATGGCTTTTGATTACAGTATAATCGGACTGGTTATTTCAATGACATTGCTTTGTATCGGGGAAATCTGGACGCTTCCTTTTATGTCTACGATAACTGCAAAACGTTCCGGACAAAACAATAAAGGTGCTTATATGGGACTGAATGGGATTTCTTTTTCCGCAGCGTTTATTATTACGCCTTATTTAGGAACTTTGTTGACTGAAAAGTTTGGTTTTAGTGCCTTGTGGATCGGAACGGGAGTTTTAGCGACAATTATTGCTGTTGCATTTTATTTTATCATTCCGTGGATGATTAATGACAAGAAAATTTAATTTAAAACTAATAATTTTGAGAGAGTCCCGAAGGGACGATTTAATAAAGGATAGGATGAAGTCCTATTAAATATCATTCAAATATAATAATGCCGCAAATATTTTGCGGCTTTTCTTTTAGGTTAAATTTAGTCACAACAAAAATTCAAAACTGTATAATTTTTGCTTTAACCTATTCAATGGCAAAACTATATTTTCTATTTTCCTTATTTTCCGTTTCATTTTTCTTTTCACAAAAGAAGGATTCTGCTACATTGATTTCAGAAGTTCAGATCGATGCTTACAAAAAATCGACACCTTTTATGGTTTCTACAAAGTCGGTTTCCGTGGTTTCTAAAAATTTATTGAATCAAAATACACCGGAAAGAATGTTGGAGTCTGTCAATCAAATCGCAGGAGCCCGAATGGAAGAACGTTCTCCCGGAAGTTACAGGATTTCTCTTCGTGGAAGTACTTTGAGGTCACCTTTTGGGGTTAGAAATGTGAAGGTTTATTTTGATGATTTTATTTTGTCAGATGCTTCAGGAAACACTTATTTTAATCTCATTTCTCCTGAATTGATTGATAAAATTGAAATCTATAAAGGTCCCGAAAGCGGAGATTATGGTGCAGTAACAGGCGGAACACTTCTTCTTAAAACAAAAGATTCCGAGAATTTATCTGCCAATTTTGCCATAGGAAGTTATGGAACTTTCAATCAGAGTTTTGATGTTTCAAAGCAATTGGGAAAACATTTTGTTGAAGTTTTTCAGAATTATTACCGGACGGATTCTTACCGTGAACAATCTGCAGTAGAGAGAAAGCAGAT
The DNA here is from genome assembly GCF_039536845.1 of Chryseobacterium ginsenosidimutans. Taxonomy (GTDB): domain Bacteria; phylum Bacteroidota; class Bacteroidia; order Flavobacteriales; family Weeksellaceae; genus Chryseobacterium; species Chryseobacterium ginsenosidimutans_B. The sequence goes on along the minus strand of NZ_BAAAZJ010000009.1, from coordinate 31,693 downwards.
TTTTATTAAAGACAATTTTCAATATTCAAAAAAAGGTTTATTAAAAGCAATGTTGTTGTATTCTGATCTCGATTATGAAACTCCGGGTGGATTAACGTTAGAGCAAATGCAAGCCAATAGAAAGCAAGCCAGACCATCGACAGCCACACTTCCAGGTGCAAAAGAACAGAATGCCGGAATTCAAAATAAAATGATTCTGGCTGGACTTTCACATGAATTTTATATTAGTCCTAATTTCTCACATTTTATATTAGTTCAAGGCTCATATGTCGATTTTGAGAATCCTTTTATTACCAATTTTGAGAATCGTTTTGAGAAAAATTTTGCGTTGAGAACTCATTTTAATTATGAGAAAAACTGGAACAAAATTGCATTAGCTTACAGATTCGGTTTTGAGGGCGGAATCAATGACATTTTGATTAAAAACTACGATAATAACAAAGGAATTGAAGGAAATCCACAAAATTTTGACCAGATTAAAAATACTTCAGGATTTTATTTTCTTTCACAAAAATTAAATTTTAACGAAAAATTATTTACAGATATTTCTATCAGCTTAAATTCTAATTCTTATGAATTTGAAAGGCTTTTCCCGACTTCTGAAAACGGAAATGTTAAGTTTAAAAATCAATGGCTTCCCAATTTTGGATTAACTTATCTTTTTGTAAAAGGATTTTCAATCAGAGGAAAAATCGGAAAAGGAAACTCAGCTCCGACCAATGAGGAAATCCGTTCTTCCAATCAACAATTTAATGTAAATCTCGTTCCCGAATATGGCTGGAATAAAGAAATCGGAATCAGAAAACAGTTCGGAAACTCCATTTTTATAGAAGGGAGTTATTTTAATTTCAGAATGAAAGATGCGATTGTCAGAAGGCAAAATGAAGCAGGGCAGGAGTATTTTGTAAATTCAGGTGAAACAGTTCAGAAAGGTGTTGAAGTTCTTTTGGAGTCTAAAAATTTTAATCTTAAAAATGATATTTTTAGCAATTTTAAATTCAGATTTTCCGGAAGTTTTTATCAGTTTAAATTTGAAAACTATAAACAGGACAACAAGGATTTTTCCGGAAACGATTTAACCGGAGTTCCGCGAACGACGATAAATAGTTTGTTAAGCTTCACTTTCTTAAAAAAACTTTCCATCGATTATTCACACTTTTATACCTCAAAAATGCCTTTGAATGATGCAAATTCCGTTTGGTCGGAATCGAGCCTTGTCGGAAATATTCAATTCAGATTTCCTATAGATTTTGAAAAAACGAGACTAAATTTATATCTTCAAATTCAGAATTTGTACAATACAGATTATGTTTTAGGCTTCGACATTAATGCTTTTGGAAACCGTTTTTACAATCCGGCTGCAAAACGGAATTTTGTTTTTGGAGTGAACTTGAATTTTTAATTTGTTTAATTTTTTACACCCACTTTGTCATTCCGAAGGAATCTAGACATTGTTTTATAAATTTAATAGTTGAGATTCCTACGGAATGACAAACTTGTGTTTATTACAATTTGTTATTTAGAAAGAATATTTTTAACAATCATTTCTGCATGAATTCTTGAGTTCTCAATAAACCAAAGATGAGTATCTTTTCCGCCACAGACAACTCCGGCCAAATAAAGATTTTCTACATTTGTTTCCATCGTTTCAGGGTGATAAAGCGGGTTTAAACATTCTCCCTGCAACTCAATTCCTGAGTTTTTTAGAAAGTCAAAATCGGGTAAATAACCAGTCATTGCTAAAACAAAATCATTTTCAATTTCCTGGATTTGTCCATTTTCATCTTTAAAAATGATGTTTTTTTCTTTAATTTCGATAATTTCAGAATTGAAATATGCTTTTATACTTCCTTCTGCAATTCTATTTTCAATATCAGGTTTCACCCAATATTTTACACTTTTTGAAATTTCAGAATGCCGGACAATCATGGTAACTTCAGCTCCTTTTCTATACGTTTCTAACGCTGCATCAACTGCCGAATTACTCGAACCAACTACTACAATTTTCTGTTTGGCGTAAGGATAAGGTTCTGTATAATAATGTTTTACTTTTTTCAGATTTTCTCCCGGAATATTCATCATATTTGGGATGTCATAGAATCCGGTTGATATGATTACGTTTTTAGCGAAATATTTTCCCTTCGAAGTTTCAACTTCAAAGACATCATTTTCTTTTGAAACTTTTAAGACCTTTTCATAAAGATTGATGTTAATATTTTTCTGTCTTGCAATTCCCTGATAATATTCCAAAGCTTCCTGTCTTCCGGGTTTCGGAGCAGTTGAGATGAACGGAATTTCATCGATTTCTAACTTTTCAGCCGTTGAAAAAAATCGCATGTATAAAGGGTAATTGTACAAAGAATTGACAATGGTTCCTTTTTCTATAATTAAATAAGAGAGATTATTTTTTTTAGCTTCAAGAGCACAATTAAGTCCGATGGGACCCGCTCCGATGATGAGAATATCCAGAATTTCCATAAAGCAAATGTACAAAAAAGCGGTAAGTGGAAGACTTTAAGCTTTAAGCTAAAAACTATACTCACAATAATTAAAGTCTATCCCAACTCTAAAATACTCAAACTCTCATACTCAGAAGATGGCATTAGTTTTGGTGATTTTTATTCTATTAAAATTAAAAAATGAAGAAATTATTTCTGTCAATATTCATTATAAGTTTGGTTGCCTGTACGAAAGAATCAAATAAATCTACTAATTATAAAGTTGATTCCACAACACAAACCAGTGTCCAAACTTCAAATCCTGACCAAACTACACCAAGCAGAGAAGAGATCATCAAAGAAGCTAATGATGAGGTTTTAAAAACTATAAAAAGCAGAGATTACAAAAGATTTGCAGAGTTTATACATCCTGAAAAAGGGGTTCGGTTTTCAATGTATGCTTTCGTAGATCCAAAAGAAGATAAACAATTTTCCAAAGCTGATTTTGAAAAATATCAACCCACGAAAACTATTTTCACTTGGGGAACAATGGATGGTTCGGGAGATTTGTATAAGGCTACAATTGATGATTATTTTACAAAATGGGTATATTCAAAAGATTTTGTAACCGGACAATTTTCATTGAATAAATTCCAGGGGAAAGGAAATTCATTGAATAATTTAAAAGAGATTTATCCTAAGGCAGATTTTACGGAAAACTTTATCAAAGGTTCGCAAGCCAATGCCGAAATGGATTGGAAATGTCTTCGATTAGTCTTTGAAGAATTTCAGGGAAAATATTATCTGGTTGCTGTTATTAATAATCAGTGGACAATTTAGTACTCAATTTTATTTTTAACGCAAAGTTTTTAATTAGATTTTATTTATTTTAAGGAAGTAAAAATGACGATAAAGTCGCTGATAAAGTCAGCTTAATCAAACCGATGAAATTGATTATTCCTTTATTTTAAGGAAAGAGGAGTGCTACAGTAAATCTTTGCGTCAAAAACTATAAAATCTCACCCAATTTTTTTGTCAAATTTCTTCTTGAAAATTGTTCTATATTTTGAGTGTTTTCAAGAAGATTTCCGTTTTTCCACAATTCAAATTTTTCTAAAATAAAATTCTTTATTGTTTCAGAATCATCATAACTGAAATGCTTTCCTGCATTGGTTTCATTTAATATTTTAGAAACATCAGCTTCATTGGGACCAAAAGAAATAATTTGTTTCCCGGTTGCCAAATATTCGAATATTTTTCCCGGAATAATTCCTTTTGAAGATTCATTAGGAAAGTTAGTTATTAATAAAAGCGAAGATTTCGCCATTTCATTGATTGCTTTGTCATGTGAAATATATCCTAAATTAAGAACATGATTTTGTAAGCCGGAATTTTCAATTGAGTTTAAAATTTTATCATCAATTCTTCCCGCAAATTTTAATGTGAAATTTTCAGCAAAATCTGAATTTGTCTTCACTAAATTTTCAAGCGTTTTCCAAAGATTCTCAGGATTTCGAAGTTGCTCTAAAACCCCGATGTAGCTTAAAGTGAATTTTTGTTTGAGAGTCTGAGAGTCTGAGAGTTGAAGAGCTTGAGAAGCATCTGTCTCATCAAATCCATTTGTGATACAAACTGCATTTGCTCCATTTTTACGAAAATTTTCAGCATCAGTATAACTTGTCGCCAACGTAATATCTGCATTTTTGAAGACGTCATTTTCCATTTGGCGATGCTTTTTGTCTGAACTTTTAGTTAGTCTTAAATGTTTGTAGTAAGAGATTTCTGTCCACGGATCACGGAAATCGGCAATCCATCTCAGATTCGGAAATTTCTTTTTTAGATTTAAACCGATCAAATGCAAAGAATGTGGCGGACCGGAAGTTACCACAACATCAATTTTATTTTCTTTTAAATATTGTTCTAAAAATCTTGTTGAAGGTTTTACCCAAAAAAACCGGGCATCAGGAATGAAAAAATTTCCCCTTACCCAAATCGAAAGCTTTGATTTCCAGCTTTGATTTTTGCCAACATCAAACTGTCCGGCTTTGAATTTTTTATTACTTTTATTAAGCTTTTCAGCCAGTTGATAAGGTTCCCAAATTTTTGTTTTAATGATTTCTAAATCTTGAGGAACATCTTTCATCAGGCTTTCATCCAATAAAGGATAACTCGGATTTTCAGGCGTGAAAATGATTGGTTTCCAGCCAAATTCAGGTAAATATTTTGCAAATTTCAACCACCTTTGAACACCAGGACCTCCCGCAGGAGGCCAGTAATAGGTGATGATCAATATTTTTTTCTGTTCCATTAACTTATGAATTCTTTTTGCCATTCCGTAGGAATCTAAGCGAAATTTTTTAGAATTATTTTTTTATTAATGACTAGATTCCTACGGAAAGACATCATACAGTTGTTTAAGCTTTTTCAACTAAAATTTCCTTCTTCTTGTTTTTATTCATCCAGAAAATTCCGAAACCACTCAACAGAATAAACAATCCGAATGAAAGAAGTGAAATCCATTTCCCTGTTTCAATTACTTCAGGCTCGAAAACCATTCTTACATGGTGATTTCCTGCCGGAACGTGAACTGCACGAAGCAAATAATCAGCTTTAATATAAGGAACTTCTTTCTCATCGACAAAGAATTTCCATCCATGAGGATAATAGATCTCAGAAAATACGGCTAATTGCGGAGTTTTTGATTGAGATCTGAATTCTAATTCGTTCGGTTGATATTTTGTTAAGTTAATGAATGCTGTTGAGTCTGCCTGAACAGGTTTTCCGTCGAAATATTTTTTATCTGAAGCGGCAATTACTGCTGTTTTTTTACTGTTAATTACACCAATCGATTTAATTTCCTGGTTGGGAGAATCTACAAATTTAAGATCACTTACAAACCATGCGTTTCCGTTTGCTTTCGGATTAGGAATAGCTTGAGGCTTTTCAGGATCTCCTAAAACCATGTATTTTGTATTTAAAAGATTCAGGACATTCGGAAGTTTTACAGAATCCATTATTTGGAAGTATTCATTGATGACATCGTCATATCTTCTCAATTTCACGGCATGATAACCTCCGATTGAAGATTTGAAATATGATGTATTTGTTTCACTGAATGTTCCTAAAATATTATTGAAAATTCTATAATGCGTTTTATCTTTTTCAGAAATTATTTCAAGCGTTTTATTAACATTTACGTTGGCTAAAATTGGTTCAAGATTTGGATTTCCCTGAACTTTTTCAACCATTAAATCGGAACTTTCAGTTTGGAAAGGATTTTCAGCAAAGATTTTATCAACATAATTATCATCATTCAGATAACGTTTGTTTACACTCCAAAGATCAAATAAACTTACAACTCCGATGATAATTAAAGCGATATTCTGATTTAATTTTTGTTTTAAAACCATAAACAAAGCTGCTGCTGCAATCGCAACATAAATAAATGCTTTGATGGCATCAATTCTGAATAATTTAAACCTCTCTTCAACTAAGTAATCTAATAAGAAAGGAGGAAGGTAAGTTTTTTCGTTTTCTGTATGGAAACCTAATAGAGCTTTTCCGAAAATAAGCAGAAGTAAGATGAAACCTAATGTTCCGCCACCAACATACAGAAGGATTTTCTGTTTGTATTCTGTCGTTAATTTTTCGTCTGTAAAGAATCTGTATAATCCGAGGATGGCAATTAGTGGAAATAATAATTCTACAACTACTAAGATGGAAGACGGTGCTCTGAATTTGTTATAAAACGGAACAAAATCGATAAAGAAGTCAGAAAGTGCCATGAAATTGCTTCCCCAAGCTAAAAATACAGTCAAGATGGAAGCACCCAAAATCCAGTAACGGTATTTTTTCCAAGCAAAAAAGAATCCTAAAACAGCTAAGAAACAAACAATTGCTCCCTGGTAAGCCGGTCCGGAAGTTCCCGGTTGATCTCCCCAATACGTTAAATTTCCAAATCCTTTAGAAATTCTGTCATATTCAGTTTGTGAACCTACGTTTTCCTGAACCAATTCCTGAATTTTTGCCATCATTTCTTTTCCTTCAGGCTCCTGACTTCCACCACCCATCAATCTTGGAATGAAAAGGTTCAAGGTTTCCAATTTTCCGTAGCTCCACATCAGCATACTTTCTTTATCCATTCCTGAATTTCCTCCGGTATTGCTTTCGTTCGTTAAGATTTGTTTTCCACGAACGGTTTCTTTGATGTATTCAGAATTCGCCATGATTCTTTGAGAATTCATTCCGACTCCGATTAAACAAGAAGCAGCAATAATTCCTGAAGAAATCAGGAAATGCTTCATTGGTACTTTTTTCTGGATCGTTCTGATTAATTCAGATAAGAATAAAAATCCTAGTGCAAGAAAAAGGTAATAGGTCATTTGCGGGTGATTCGCCGCGATCTGAAGTCCCATAAAAAGGGTAGTGACAATGAATCCCCAAATGTAACTTTTCCTTATGTAAACCAATAGAATTCCGGCTAAAAGTGGGGCAAAATATTCAATAGTATTTACTTTACCATTATGTCCTGCCGCAATGGCAATATAAAAATAGGTTGAAAGTCCGAAGAAAGTAGCTCCCAAAAGTGCATATTTCCAGTTTCTGACGGCGACCATTCCCAACAGGAAAAATCCAGCGAAAAGTAAGAAAAGATAATTGACAGGTCTTGGAAGAAAGTTTAACTTACTGTCAATTTGTTTGATGATATCCCCTTTAAACTGGCTTCCCATCTGGTAAGTCGGCATTCCTCCAAACATGGAATCGCTCCAGTATGTTTCTTTTTCGTTGCTGGCTCTATAGTCGAGAAGTTCTTTTGCCCCGCCTCGATATTGCACGATATCATGCTGGAAAAGCTGTTTTCCCGTAAAAACAGGAGTGGAGTATAAAAATGCTAAAACTATAAATACAACTAATGAAATTGCAATATAAATTAAGTTTTTATTTTTCGCCATGTTGATGGTTATTATCTTTTATTTTTCGGAATTATTACCTTTTGTCGTTCGTTTCTTTTACCTCTTCATAATCAACAGTTTCTGCATCCCAGTTGATTTTTTTCTTCGTATTATTTGAGTTTTGCAGATCCGGATTCTGTCTGTTACTATTGTTATTTTTATTGCCAAACATATAGCTATGGAAAGTTTTAAAGAAAATTCTCTTCAAAATATTCCAGACAAAATAGATGATGATCGTTGCAAGTACGAACTCAAAAATATGTTTCATCATAATTAAATGTTCAAAGTTTTTACTTTAACTCTCTGACACTTCAACTTTAAAACTCATCCACTCTTTATTTCGCAGTAGGATTTACCATTACAGAAGAATTCGAAACACTTGTCATCGACTGAGATTCTTTCCCGTTGGAGATAGTCTCGATCTGTGTAGTTTTCACAGAAATATTTTGATTAGTGATCCATCCTGTATTCTGATCAAATTTAATTGTTCCGTTTTGTGATAACTCACTGCTTAAGCTATGGGTAACTTCTCCCTGAGTCTGTTTTTCGGTTTTCTTAGGAATTCCTCCTGTCACAGAGATTTCAGCGATACCGTTTCCTACACTTTTTAGGATGTAATTTGATGTTACTTTAATTTTTCCGCTTGCATCCGCATTTTCACTGTTCGTCCATTTTTCTCCAACTTTAGCTCCTTTTTTAGGAATAATTGTTAGATTTTTATTGAATTGGTCTTTCAAAATTTTTTCGTTAAAAGATTCTTTAAGACTTGCTACCACACTTTCCTTCTGGTTTTTATCTTTAACAATTGTACCAATTGAATTCGAAACTTTAGTGTAAACAGCATCAAAACCTGTGATAGAAATTACATTTCCTTTCGTATCCATCTTCATGTTTAGCTTATTTCCTGTCAATGCTCTGTTAATATTCCAGATCATTTTAAGATCTTCTTCTTTCGGAATAGGTAACTTTGTATCCACCACGATAGTTTTTCCTTGTGAAGTCTGAGAACTTCTTTTTGCAATAAGATTTAAAGTAATATCATAAACATTTCCTTTAATATCATTTACTGTAAAAGACATTTCGTCTGTAGACTCACTCGTTCCGTTCATGGTTTGTCCTTTAGGATCGGTCATTGTTTTTGTATCTCTCTGATAGGTTGTCAAAGGATAAGTTTTTCCTTTTTCTAATTTAAAAGTCTGCGTGTAAATTCCTGCAGAATCTTTAATGGCAGGGTTTGCTTCTACTTTTGCCACAGAATCAGAAGGAACTTCTACTGTAATTGTTTTCCCGGTTTTAGGGTCGAATTTTGTGATTTTTGTAGTTTCTTTTTTATTGCAAGAAACCAATGCTATAGTTGAAATAAGCGCTATTGCTGCTATATTTTTCATTTTCAGATTTTTTAAGTGTTGATAGGATTAATTTGATTTTGTAAATTTCTGTCTTACCGCTTCATATAAAATGGCACCACAAGCAACAGAAACATTTAATGATTGTGTTTTTCCTTCAATCGGAAGTTTTATTTTCTCGTCTGAATGATGCAAAACTTCTTTAGAAATCCCCGTTTCTTCATTACCCATTACAATTGCGCAAGGTTCTGTGAAATTAACATCATAAATTAATTTCTGAGCTTTTTCGCTTGCTGCAAATACAGAAACTCCACTTTGTTGAAGGTAATCTACAACGTGAGCTAGGTTGGGTTCTTTACAAATTTTAATATTATAAAGTGCTCCTGCTGAAGTTTTTATAGCATCAGAGTTGATAGGTGCTCCTCCTTTTTCCGGAATGATCACAGCATGAACACCCACACATTCTGCAGTTCTGCAAATTGCCCCGAAATTTCTAACATCTGTCAATCGATCCAAAATCAATAAAAAAGGAGTTTTTCCTTCTTCAAATAACTGAGGAACAATATCTTCCACTTTATGAAACGGAACATCCGATATAAATGCTACAACGCCTTGATGGTTTTTTCTTGTAAATCTGTTCAGTTTTTCAACCGGAACGTAGTTGGGACGTATTTTATTTTTGGCTAAAATTGTCTTTAATTCTGCATAAATATCTCCCTGCAATGCATTTTGCACGAAAACTTTATCTATCGTTTTTCCTGCCTCAATTGCTTCAATTACCGGACGAAGCCCGAAAATAAAATCGTCTTTTTTATCTGTCATTTTAATATTTTTCTCCTAAAATTGCTCTTTTTTGCGACATTGCATATCCGTAATGCAAGCTCTCATGCATGTTGTTGAAAATGATAGCATCCTGAATACTCTTCAAATCCATCCCGAAACTTGTGGTGTAAGGCGTATAATCCGAAAAGAAATCGCTGTCATAATCTTTCATTAAAATCTTCGAAGTTTCAGTGAGTAAAAACTCTAAATCTTCCACTTCTGATTTTTGAACATTCAAGTTGGGTAAAGTTCCTTTTTTGTACGTTTCAATCCAATATTTATCGATTCTGAAAGGGTTTCCGCTTAAATAATAATGTAAAAGCTGCTGCGTTGCAACGGTATGCGCAATATTCCAGTAAAGATTATTGTTGAAACCATCAGGAATCAACAAAAGGTCTTCGTGAGAAGTGTTTTGTAAAATACCCAAAAGGTTCTTTCTAACTTGTCTGTGAGCTTGAAAATGATAATTCATTTTGCAAAATTTTTAATCACCAAAAATAGTTTAATAAACTGGAAATGACAATTTTTGAAAGGTAGATTAAAGCAAAATTTATATATTTTTATGAAAAAATTGAATAATCTTATTGAGTTTTAAGGTTTCAACTATTCTGAATCTTGCATTAATGCTGGAATATTTAACAAACTTTAACTCAAATATGGCATTAATTGTGTTGATTAATGCAAGTATTTATTAGAAATTTACCAATTATTTTAAATTAGACTATGTCAGATACATATCAAGCGGAAGATATTCGTCAGTTGACGGAAAAAGTAAAGGAAAAAAACTATTTATTTGATCTTCTACGAAAGGAAATCAACAAAGTTATCATCGGTCAGGAATACATGATAGACCGCCTTTTGGTAGGGCTTTTGGGCAATGGTCACGTTCTTTTGGAAGGGGTTCCGGGCTTGGCAAAAACTTTAGCAATAAAGACTTTGGCAGAAGCTGTTCATGGCGAATTTTCAAGAATTCAGTTTACACCCGATTTGCTTCCTGCAGATGTAGTGGGAACAATGATATTCAATATTAAAGACAATGATTTTTCGATAAAAAGAGGTCCGGTTTTTGCAAATTTTGTTCTTGCCGATGAGATCAACCGTGCTCCTGCGAAAGTACAATCGGCTCTTTTGGAGGTAATGCAGGAAAAGCAGGTGACAATTGGTGATGAAACAATGAAACTTCCGAAACCGTTTTTGGTACTGGCAACGCAAAACCCGATCGATCAGGAAGGAACATATCTTTTGCCGGAAGCGCAGAGTGACCGTTTCATGCTCAAATGCACGATCGATTATCCGAAATTTGAGGATGAAAGAACAGTGATGAGAATGGTTTCCACTTCTCATCAACCTGAAATCAAGCCTGTAATTTCTCTTCAGGATATTGTTGATGCAAAAGAAATAATCAACCAAATTTATCTCGACGAAAAGATCGAAAAATATATTCTGGATATGGTTTTTGCAACACGTTATCCCGAAAATTACGGACTTTCGGACCTCAAAAATTATATCAGTTTTGGAGCTTCTCCAAGAGCATCAATCAATTTGGCGATCGCTTCCAGAGCATATGCATTCTTGAAAGGAAGAGCTTTTGTGATTCCTGAAGATGTAAAATCTTTGGCAAAAGATGTGTTAAGACACAGAATTGGTTTAACTTTCGAAGCAGAAGCGGAAGAAATTTCGTCAGAAGAAATTGTCAACAGAATTTTGGCTAAAATTCAGGCTCCATAATTTTTCAATGGAAGAAATTGTAATCAGAAAAGCGGTTCAGGAAGATTGTGCTCCAATGTTGGAGCTGATTAAAGAATTGGCAGACTATGAAAAGGCGTTGCATGAAGTTGCCTTAACTTTAGAGCAGTTTATTGAAGACGGATTCGGAAAATCTCCGGTTTGGGGAGCTTTTGTGGCTGAATTTAACGGAGAAATTGTTGGAATCTCGTTGTATTATGACAGGTATTCAACGTGGAAAGGAAGAAGATTGTATCTGGAAGATTTGGTGGTGACGGAGAAGTTGAGAGGAAAACAAATCGGTAAGAAATTATTTGAAGCAACAATAGAATTTGGAAAATCAAATCAATACAGCGGAATGGTTTTCCAGGTATTGAACTGGAACGAGCCGGCAATTAATTTTTATAAAAAATACAGTCCGAAGTTCGATGATGAATGGTTAAATGTTTCGATTGAATTTAAATAAAAAGAAAGATGGAAGTTGGATGCCGGAAGTTTTTAAGGACACAAAAAATACTTAAACTCTAAAACCCTCAAACACACAACATGCAGATAAAAGATATTGTAAAAAAAGTCAAGCAGATAGAAATCCGTACTCGAAAGAAGACGGAAGCTTCTCTGATGGGGCAATATCACAGTGCTTTTAAAGGACAGGGGATGACTTTTTCCGAAGTTCGTCCGTATCAGTTCGGAGATGAAATTCGTAGGATCGACTGGAATAAAACTGCCCGTTTCCGTGAGCCTTTTGTAAAGGTAATGGAGGAGGAAAGGGAATTAACGATGATGATTTTGGTAGATATTTCTGCTTCGATGGATTACGGAACTAAAAATCAGCTGAAGAGAGAATATGTTGCCGAAATTGCCGCAAGTTTAGGCTTTTCTGCAGCAGGAAATAATGATAAAGTAGGGTTAATTTTATTTGCTGATAAAGTGTATAAAGTAATTCCGCCACAAAAAGGAAGAAAGCACATTTTGTCGATTATCAGTAATATTCTAACGGCAGATTATGTTTCGGCAGAGTCGAAAATTGATAAAGCCATGGAATATATGATGGGAATTTTTAAAAGAAAATCCTTAGTTTTCCTTTTCTCCGATTTTGAAGATGAATATGACTCCAAAATGTTGAGAGTAGCTTCCAAAAAACATCAGTTGTTAGGAATGAGGATTTTTGATGAAAAAGATAATGAAATTCCTGATGTCGGATATACCTTATTGTATGATTCGGAAACAGGAAAGCAGGTTTGGGCAAATACTTCCAGTGCAAGATGGAGATATAATTTTGCGGAAGCTCAGAAACAGAAATTAAGAGCTCTGGAAGAAGATTTTGCCAATAGTTCGGCGAGTTTTATGAATGTAAGTACAGGCTCGGACTACTCAAAATTATTGTATAATTATTTTCAAAAGAAGTAATTTAAATTGAAAAAACTATTATTTATATTTTGTTTTTTAATCTGTGCAAACGCTTTTTCACAGATACTTTCTTCCAGTGTTGAGAAGAAAACCATCGCTTTGGGAGAAGTGAATCATATCGTTGTGACGATTAATAATCTGAAGAATGAGAAAGTTTCTGCAGCTCCCGAAAACGAATTGCTGCCTTTTCATTTCGAAGAAGTAAAAGACAGTATTGCGCAAACTCAGGATGTTTATTACAGAAGAATTGAGTTTGCTGTTTTTGATGAAGGAAAATTCACCATTCCTGCACTTGAATTTAAAGTAGGAGACAAGCTTTTAAAGACGATTCCTTATGAAATTGATGTGATTAATACTGCTCAAAAAGCAGATCCTCTTAATGATATTATGAACAATAAAAGCGTAAAACTTGAAGTTACGGATTATTGGGAATTGTATAAGTTTTATATTTTGGCTGCAATTGCTGTTATTTGTCTGATTATTGCAGTTGTAATGTTTGTAAAATATGGCAGAAAATCTAAAGATTCACCTATCGTCGCTACGAATCAGACACTAAAAGAATTAGATTCTCTTAAAAAGAAAAAATATGTGGAAAGTGGAAATTATCGTTCATTTTATGTTGAACTGATCGAGATTTCACGAAAATTTATTACGAAACAATATCATTTGCCTGCAGATGTTTTGTTGACGGATGATTTGATTGATTTAATGAAGAAAAACAATACGATTTCTCAGGAAAATGAAAGGGTAGTGGAAGATGTATTTTTACGAGGTGATCTCGTAAAATTCGCAAAAACCTTCCCTGATCAGGAAACTATGGAGAAAGATCTTGCTGAGATCAGAGATTTTGTAAAAAGATCATCAAAAGATCTGGAATTTGAAAACTTGAGAAAAGATGTTTAATTTTGAGTTTTTCAGTCCGTGGTTTTTAGCGCTTTTCTTCTTGTTTATTCCGCTTTTATTCAGAGATGTAAGCAAACAGAAGAGGAAAGGTATTAAAGTTCCTACTGTCAAAAATATGGGGGACAGCGGTGGAATCCAAATTGTGATGTTTTTGTTGAAAATTTCAAAATACATCATTCTTTCTGCCTTAATTATTGCAATGGCAAGACCAAGAACTTTCACCGTTTCCCAGGACAGAGACGATACAAAAGGAATTGATATTATGCTTTCTGTCGACGTTTCTTTGAGTATGTTGGCAAAAGATCTTACACCGGATCGTTTAACTGCTCTAAAAGATATCGCAATAAAATTCGTTGATAAAAGACCGAATGACAGAATCGGTTTGGTAGCTTATTCCGGTGAAGCTTTTACAAAAGTTCCGGTGACTTCTGATCATCAGGTTGTTATCGATGAATTACAAAATCTGAATCCATTAGAATTACAGCCCGGAACTGCAATTGGAGAAGGACTTTCTGTTGCAGTAAATCACCTGAAAAACAGTAAAGCCAAAAGTAAAATCATCATTCTAATGACAGATGGTGTCAATACAATTGAAAATGCCATGCCTCCTGCAATTGCAGCAGAATTGGCAAAAAATAACGGTATTAAGGTATATTCCATTGGGATCGGAACCAACGGATATGCTTTAATGCCTACTCAGACAGATATTTTCGGAGATCTGGTTTTCACGGAAACGGAAGTGAAAATTGATGAACCCGTGTTGAAAGAAGTTGCCCAAATGACAGGTGGAAAATATTTCAGAGCGACATCAAACAGCAGTTTGGAAGAGGTATATGATGAAATTAATCAATTGGAGAAATCTGACGTGAAGGTTTCCAAATTATTTAATTATCAGGAATATTTTAAAATTTTCCTTTGGATCGCTTTGGGAATGTTGTTTTTGGATGCTTTGTTAAGATGGGTGTTTTATAAAATTTTAAGTTAATGGATTGGTATTTAGGGAATTATTGGTACTTATTGTTGCTGTTGCTTTTGCCGCTGTTAGCTATCTTTTTGATCCGTTATTTAAAATGGAAAAAAAAGAAAAGAGAAATTTTTGCAGACAGCCAGTTTCATGAGCATTTATTTGAAAAAAAATCTGGATTTACTAAATTTTTTCCGGCTTTATATTTATTGGGAACATTGTTTTTAATTTTTTCGATTGTTGATTTATTAAGCGGTTCGGAGGAAGTTAAAACCAATCAGAAATTAAATAATGTTATTTTCATGTTGGATGTTTCCAATTCGATGAATGCGGAAGATATCAATCCAAGTCGTTTAACGGAGGCAAAAAATCTGATGCTTCAAATGATGCAGAAGATGAAAAGTGATAAAGTCGGGATCGTCATTTTCGCAGGACAGGCAACTTCAATCATGCCTTTGACGACAGATTATAATTCGGCGGAAACTTATATCAGCGGAATTGAAACCAATTCAATGCAGATCCAGGGTACAGATTTTTTAAATGGAATGAAAATCGCTGCCGAAAAATTTAAAAATGTAAACAAAGACGCCAGAAAAGTTGTTTTATTGAGTGATGGTGAAGATAATGAAGGAAATGATGATGCCGCGATAAAATTAGCCAAAAAAGAAGGAATAATGATTACTTCGGTAGGAATTGGCTCTGATGAAGGAGCTCCCGTTCCTGAATATGTTTTCGGACAATTGATGGGGTATAAAAATGATATGAACGGACAGACCGTTATTTCAAAAAGACAAACGGAAGCTTTAAGGAAAATGGCAGAATCAACTGGCGGAACTTATATTGATGGAAATAATATCAACGAAGCTCCGGAAAGAATCCTAGATGCTTTGCATAAGAAAATGGGATCTTCGGAAACGTTGGTGAAATCACAAAATGCCAATCATTACTATCAATATTTCCTTGCCGTATCGATATTTTTCTTCTTTTTGATTTATATTTTTAATCCTAAAAGAGATTTTAATGTCTAATAGGAAGGTTGTTTGTCTCAATGTAAGACAATTACTTTAACCGAACTTTAACAAATAAGACGCTGTTTATTAACATTTAAAGGAATAATTTTGCACTTGATGAATACTAAAATCATTTTTTTGTCGTTTATAATTGCTTTTATGCATTCTGGGGTTCTTTTCGGTCAGAAAAACTACAGAACTTTAGTGTATGAAGGGAACGAAAAATTTAACGGTAAAGATTATGATGGTGCCTCTGTAAAGTATCTGGAAGCGATAAGAACCAACGGAAAAGATTTTACAGCGCATTACAATTTAGGAAATGCATTATATAAAAGTAAGAAATATGAAGAGGCAAAGGCGGAGTTTGAAACTGCACAAAAACTTTCTCAGACACTTCCGGATAAAGCAGCAGCTCTTCACAATTTAGGAAATACTTATATGCAGATGAAGCAGCCGGACAAAGCTGCCAACTTTTATAAGCAATCCCTTAAACAAAATCCTTACAGCGAGGCAACAAGAAAAAACTATGAAATTGCCAAGCTTAAAGAAAAAGAAAACGAACAAAAAAAACAACAGCAAAATAACTCTGGTAAAGGAGGCGGTGGTAAAGACCAAAAACAAAATGATGATCAAAAAGGAAATCCTAAAGATCAAAAGCAGGATCAGGGACAAGGTCAGCAAAATCAAGGCAAAGGTCAGGGAAATGATCCCAATCAGAGTCAGAATAATGAAGGCAAAATACCAAAAGATCTGGAAAATCAAATACTCAATAAAGTAAGCGATAAAGAAAAAGAAACCGCCAGAAGAATTTTGAATAAAAATTCTTATTCGATGCCCGAAAGCAACGAGAAAGATTGGTGATGCAAGACAGAATTACCTACATATTATTTCTTTTCATATCCGTAATTTCTTACGGACAGGTAAATCTTACTGTAACTCCGGATAAAACAAGTTACAATGGTAAAGACGTTGTAAATCTGAGTATTGTTCTTGAAATTGAAGGAGGTGACTACAATCAGCAAACTCCTTTGCGTTCGCCGGATTTATCGAAATTTAATATCATAGGAAGCGGATCTTTGAATAATGGGTATGTAGATCCTGAAACCAATACTGTAATTTCTCAATCTATAACAAGACTGGCTCTTGAACCGAAACAAAAAGGAAAAGTGAAAATTGGTTCGTTTCTGATAACAATCAATAATAAAATTTATAAAACTGAGCCTTTTGATATTTTCATAAAAGATGTAGATAAAAAGACCGCCGTTGCAAGTAATTCTTCAAAGGATGTTTATCTGAATATGGAGATCGAAGATCGTGATGTATATCAGGATCAGGCAACGATTGCTGTGCTGAAAGTGTATTCTAAAAACATGGATAATTTCAGAAGAGTGAAAAATATTCATCTTCCGGAGCAGGATGATTTAAATGTTTATCCTGTAAGTTTTGCAAAATCTGAGATCGATCCTTCCGATAACGGGAATATGGCGTCACAGATTTTGGCAGTGTTTATGGTATTTCCAAATGAAGCAGGATATGTTGAAGTTCCCGGAGTTTCTGCGTCTGTAAGTTCTTATTCAAATAAAAATAAAATTGTTTCTAATAAAGTTAAGATCAACGTAAAAAAACTTCCTGAAGGTTCTCCTGAATATTTTAAAAATGCGGTCGGAAACTTTAATGTAAGTGTTGTTAATGCTTCAAAAGAGAAAGCTGAGGTTAAAAAACCAATGAATGTTGTTGTAAAAGTAAGTGGAGAAGGAAATCTTAGAAATATGGAGCTTCCGAAAATTGCAGAATCTCCGGATTATGAAGTTTTCGCTCCAAAAATTACTTCAAAAATTACGGTAGGAACAACGGGAATGAAAGGTGAGATCCTGGCAAATTATCTTATTATTCCTAAAAAATCGGGAGAAATTAATATCAAGACAGAGCAGTTTGCGTTTTTTGATCCTTCAAGCAAAGAATATGTAGATCTTGGTCAGGAAACATTGGCTGTGAGTGCATTTTCTCACGATCAGATTCTGGAAGCCCGCACAACGGTTGAAAAGGTAAATGAGTACACGAATACTTTTCTGGAAACTGTAAATACGCCTGTTTTAAAGACAACATCATTTAAAGTAAAAGAAAAAAGTAAATTCCACTGGAATATACTTTTAACTAATATTACTATTTTACTGGGATTATTTATAGCTTATCTGCTATTTAAGACTTGGCAAAAAAAACGTAAAACAATTAAGGAAACTGCACCTTCAAAACCTTTAGGTTCTGTAGCTGAAACAGAAAAAGAAATCAGAGAAAGCCTGAAAACGGATGTTAATGATTATTTCAGCTATTTGGAAAATCTTAAAGATAATGAAGATTATCAAAAATTCTTTCAAACGTTTGATGAGCTTGATTCTGAAGTAAGAAATCAGTATTTCCAGAGTTCTGAAGAAGATTTCAAAAACTTTCTGGAAAACCATAAAGGTTCTGCAATTGCCGAAGAATACAGACTTCTTTCTCAGAGAATACAGATTGAAAAATACGCTCCTATAAAATCTTCTGAGGGAATGGATGAACTTTTAAAAGCAATCGTTAATTTGTATTCTCAGATTAGCAAATAGTTAATTTATTTTCATATTTTTGCGAAATATTTAATTACAAAGAAATGGAAATTTTTAATGATTTTTCTATAAAAGAGATCGTAACGTGTTTTATGGTTCTTTTTGCCGTGATTGATATTATCGGTTCTATTCCGGTGGTGGTAAGTCTTCAGCAGAAATTCGGACAGATCGAAGCGAGAAAAGCATCTATTACAGCAGGTGCAATCATGCTTGTTTTCCTTTTTGTAGGAGATAAAATACTGAAATTTATCGGAGTTGATGTTAATTCTTTTGCAATTGCAGGAGCAGTCGTTATTTTTATCATTGCTTTGGAAATGATTTTAGGAATTGAAATTAATAAAACTTCAGAAGCTAAAGCAGCTTCCATTGTACCCATCGCTTTTCCATTGGTAGCGGGAGCGGGAACCTTAACGACGACCTTATCTCTAAAAGCTGAATTTCACGATATTAATATTATTTTTGGAATTATTCTCAATACAATTTTCGTATATTTGGTGCTGAAATCTGCGACCTGGCTAGAGAAGAAAATGGGTGATGCAACCTTGGCTATTTTACAGAAAGTTTTCGGAATTATCCTGTTGGCGATTTCAATTAAATTATTCACCGCAAATTTTGCGCAATTGGTGCAGAATTATATTAATTTTTGAGAGTTATGCAGAAGTTTTATAAAGTATTTTTGGTACTGTTTATCGTTTTCATCGCAATTAACCTTTATGCTCTGGATTGGCAGGCAGATATGTTATCTGAAGATAACCTGCAGTTTGTTTTCTCTATTGCTTCAGCGCTTATCGGTCTTATTTTACTTTTTGTAATGAATACATGGAGTAAAATCGGAGTAAGAAAATAATTATTTTTAATATAATAAAATCCTCTTCAGTTTTTTGAAGAGGATTTTTTTTTAAATTTATGCACACGCAATTCCACATTCAAGTGAACAGAGTAAAACGCCTGTTGATGTAGGTTTATCATAACATGCATTTGTACGGTGGCAATTTGTTACGCATTGAGTAGTTGTGATAGGATCAGTAGAAGCTGACATTTTTCCTGTCGGTCCAGATAAAAGTTTTTTAAGGTTTTTAACGGTTAAATCGGAAAGCTGTTGGCGACCTTCATTTGCATAATATGTTGCGATTGGCTTCTCATTTTTATCCAATACAACTTTAAAATAAAAGCCTTGACCTAGTGAATTTTCTTTATAAATTACATAAAAAGATTCACCAGTATTTTCAGAATCTTTATTAAGTATATTAAATTTTTTATTCTTTGGTTCTTCATTTTTTCTAAAAGAACTAAAATATACTTTATCGTCCCTATCTGTGTAATTACTGTTTGCTTTACTGGTAGCAAAGGCAAATAATAAAAGTGCGAATGCTAATAAAAAGTTATTTTTCATATTATTTGTTTTTAAAGTTCAATTCTGTTTCCTTTTTTATATTCTTCAATCATTTTTTTCTGCGTTTCATTAAGCAGTTTTCTCATATCGACCATATTGCCGTTTGCATCTCTTTTTTCATAGATTTGAGTACTATTCATCAATTTAAATATTCTTTTCATTGGCGCCTCAATATGACTTTTCCTCATCTCTAAGAATTTTGATTTTGAGGTTTCAATATACTTCCTTTTTGAAATACGATCATCAATAGATATTTTCTTTTCTTTTGAAATACCAATCGCCAAAAAATGGTGATCTTTTTTTTCATCATATATTTCAAGAATTAAACCAGGTAATCCAAAAAACTTGTACGGTTCCTCTTGAATAGGAATTTCTGAAGTGAAATACGCCTCATAATTTCTTCCTGCATATTGTGTAGTTGCTAAATAAACCTTAAATCCCAATATCTCTTTACTTTCTTTGCTTATTTTCCATATGAATTTTGGTTCTTCGATGTATTTGTACTCATGTTCATCAAATTCGTCGGAATAATAAATAACTTCTTTAGATGAGAGCTTTTTTCGAATATAACAACCGAGTAAATCAGCGGGTAATGCTTTAAAATCATTTTTTTTACCCAGTTTCTCATCTGATGTCATAATAGAATCAGCTAAATAAGGAGATTCACTAAAAAATGTAGAATAATTTTCCTCAATATTCAAAAAAGTATTTTGTGAAACTATTCTCGTGCTGTCTTTTAAAATATGCTTAGAATAGCTATACTGTGCAGTTAAGCATTGTGCATTTGCGTACCACGCTATACATAAAAAAATTAAAAGCTGTATAAAATTGTTTCTCATATTATGCGTTGCTACATTTTAGTAAGTAATCTAAAGTACATAATAGGTTTCTGCTTCTTTAGTTTTATCATAAAATCATTTTGTATATGTTGACTAGCTTACTCAAAACTTATTAAAAATAAATCCTTTCAGAGCTATATTCTGAAAGGATTTTTGTTAACGATTTATTGTCATTAACGATTCTTCTGAAACCTTATATTCGCCTTTTTGGAAAGTATCTTTACTTGAAAGCAAAACTTCATAAGTGTAGATTCCTTTCGGCAAATTATACGTGCACTCTTTCTCGTCTTTTTGTATGACGAATTCTTTTTTTATTTCTTCGTCCTCTATTTTTCCATTGAATTTTATGGTAATTTTTTCTTCCATTTTATTTTTAAAACAGAAGCTGTCAACCGTTTTTGCATTAGGATCGACAGGTTTCGAGCCATTCCCTTTTAAAGCAATATAGCCTTGTACGAGAATATTACCAATTGCTAAACCTTTATCCAAACCCGACATTGTTGTAGTTTGAGATTTTAAACTTAAAGAAAAAATGAAGATGAAGAGAATAAGCAAATGCTTAAAATTCATATTTCTAAATAAATTTTATTTTCATTTTATAAATATTAATTGGAAGTTTTACATATAAACTTTAAAATACATAAATTAAATTTTCCCAAGTAAGCTTCTCAATTCCTGATCTTTATTTACGAATAGATAAAAATAAATTAGTCCGACAAATAATGGTAAACCAAAATAAAGTAAAGCAATAAATATCGAAATCAAATTAAAATTGCTTTGCGAGCTCTGAAATTCAGAATGTTTATAACTGCTTTGTGATAAGTAGAGATAGAAATTGTATATAAAATGAGATAAAATAATATACAATAGGTTTCTAGTTTTCAGATATATGATGCATAGTAGAAATCCAACAGCAAAAGATGCATAAATTTGATAAATAACAGCTTTGCTGGACATTTCGAATTCATTCGTGAAAAAATTCATGGCATGAAAAAGTCCAAATAAAACAGATGAAGCAAAGGAAGAATATAAAATAAAATTCTTTTGATTACCTACAAAATGTTTTATAAAAAATGACAATATAATTCCACGGAATAAAACCTCCTCTACGATAGCATTCACAAAATAAACTATTATTTTTATTTGTATATCATAACTTTTCAAATCATTTTTAGTGGATGAAAAGTAATTGACAATATCTTTGAAACAAAAAAAATCTAACAGCAATAGTGGAAAAAGGTATATAAAATATTTTAAGTGAAATTTCATTAAAATTTTAAATTTCTTAAAATATAATATCAAAAAACAAATTCCTGCTATTTTTAGACTTATAGAAAAGACATCCTTATTCACATATCTTTCTATGCCTACTATTTCATAAATTTTTAAAAAAATTCTAATATATACCCAAAATGAAATTGTTGTTATTATACTTAAAAAAATCGTCTTTTTCATCTCAAGATATTATCAATTTCTAAATCTTTATCCAAGCCCTACATTTTGTAGTTTGAGATTTACACTTAAGGGAAAAATACATATTAAGATAAGAAGAAAATAGTTTAATTTCAAAATATAATTTATTGAAAATGAATATCTTATTTATGTAATTAGAAAAGAATAAATAGCAGTTCCTAAAGATAAAAGAATAAAAACAATCATAATTATTACATTTTCTCTTTTCAAATCATCTTGCTTATATTTTAAAATTAGCTTTAATGATAATAAAATTATTGAAAAAAGAATTAGTGATATTCTTATATAAAAAGGTAATGTATCACCAAATGCACCAAAACCTAATAATATAAAAGCTAATAACGTAAGAAAACTGTTATTTTTTTTATTCATAAAACTACCTATATTCATAATAAATACTATTTACAATCGTCAAGATCCATTCTACAATCGTCTAACATAGCAGACATAACAATATGAACAGCTGAATGACAAAATACGCCAGCAATTATAGTTATATCAGCGGTTGCACAAGCAACATGTCCACCAACTGCTGTACCAACTGCAATAGCATTACAATTTCTAAATGCTCTTTGGCATTTGGTTGGAGGTGCTAGTTTTGAATCTGTTGAAGAATTATTATCACATAAAACTTTAACAGCCGCATTTTGTATATCTTCCGAACTGTAAGATCTAATGTTTACCTTGTTCAATTCATTAAATAAATTATTCATATTCTCGTAGTAAGACATCATTTCGTCAACACTACCGAACCCTAAACCTGAAGAGATTTCCTCGTAGTTTTTTTCATTTACAAAACCCTCTCTCTCTTTTGAAATTCTGTCCAATAAGTCTTTATCTATTTTTCTTTGAAAAAATCCATTATCTAATAAGACTAATTTTTGAAAGTTTTCATTTTCGTAAAGTTGCATTGATTTATTATTTAAGCTAATATTGCAAATATCAGTTTCTTGCGCAAATACAAATTTAGAAGTCATAATACATAATAAAAAGACGAATTTAAATAAATTTCTCATAATTTTTAATTGTTTAATGTTTTTTTGATTTTTTTGTGTTACACATTTATGTTTTCGCGAGAACATGTTACAAAACTAAATTTTTAATCCCTAACTAATACAATCAAAAATGACCAAAGATTAACCAAATCTGAACAATTTTTATCCATTTTTGAAAGTTTTTTATTTTGTACATTTAAGAAACTTTAAATACCTTTGTTAAAATACAAAAGTGCATGAAAATAGGTCAAAAGCTAAAAGGAATGAGAATAGAAAAAGGATTTTCAACTATAGAAGTTGCTGAAAAATTAGATATTTCAGAATCAACTTACAGAAGACTTGAAAGCGATAAAAGTTTCCCCGATATTTTTACAT
Source organism: Chryseobacterium ginsenosidimutans (assembly GCF_039536845.1). Taxonomy (GTDB): domain Bacteria; phylum Bacteroidota; class Bacteroidia; order Flavobacteriales; family Weeksellaceae; genus Chryseobacterium; species Chryseobacterium ginsenosidimutans_B. The sequence goes on along the minus strand of NZ_BAAAZJ010000009.1, from coordinate 8,448 downwards.
TAGATAAGATTGCAAAAATGTATGATAAGAATTTAAATGATTTGTTGCCTGAGGGAATTACAATTATTAATAATAATAGTGGTGAACATTTTGACAATGCAGGTTATGTAATAAACAATCAATCGGAAAAACTTATAGAACAATACGAAATAAGATTGAAAGAAAAAGACGAATTGTTTGCAGAAAGGCTTAAGGAAAAAGATGAGCAAATCGCATTATTGAAAAGTCTTTTAGAAAAGAAATAATTTTAAAATTACATCATTTTATATAAACTTCTTTCAGTTTTGAAGGAGGTTTTTTCGTTTTTGTTAAATGCTTCGAGAGCCTCAGCATGACATACTCTATAAATTTATTGCTAAAGAAAGCAGTTAGTATTAGAGATGTCATGCTGAGGTTCTCGAAGCATTTATTATGTAAAATTTTTAAGAAATAACCAAATTTTTTAAAACCGCTTCCGACTTTAATTCGGTTTCGATCCATTCTTTTTCAGTATTACTTTGAGCTGTAATTCCGCCTCCGACGAATAAATGCACAGAATCTTTATATAATTTGGAACAACGAAGATTGACGAAATATTGAACCGTTTCCTCCGTTTCAATTTTAATATAACCGGCGTATAATTCGCGCGGAAATTTCTCAATTTTCTGAATGTTTTCTTTACAAAAATCTTTTGGAATGCCACAAACAGCAGGAGTCGGGTGTAATTCCTGAATAATTTTATCCAGATCTCCAGGGTTTATTTTTACTTTAAAATCTGTTCGCAGATGTTTTATATTTCCTGAAATATGATCGTAAGTTTCTGATTCTTCGATGTTTTCAGAATAATCGTTTAAGATATTTCTGATGTATGAAGAAACAGGTTTTTGCTCTTCCATCTCTTTTTCCGACCAGTTTTCTGAAACGGGAAGCGTTCCTGCAAGGCTCATGGTTTCAAAGTCGTGAGTGTTTTTGCTGAATTTTCCCAAAACCTCTGAAAAAGCTCCCATCCACGAATTTTCGCCATCAATAAAGATATATCTGAAAGCATTCGGATATGAATTACAAAGATTTTTAAAACTCTCTTTTAAATTAATCTCATTAAAATCTGTAAAAATTTTTCTTCGTGAATAAACAAGTTTTGGAAGTTGATTTTCGGTGATAATTTCAATTACTTTTTCAAGATTTTGTAAATATTCATCTTGGGTTTCTGCAATAAAATTGTTTTTATCCTCTGTTAAAGACTGACTTGAAATTGATGATTTATCAAAATTTTCCTGATTTGTTTCGATAATATTTCCATTAAAATCAATTTTATTGAAACCATCAAAAGAATAAAAATTAATATGATTTTCAGTTGAATTTTCGTCTGTTGAATACAGTTTTTCGTCGAATGGAAATTTGAAATAAATCATTATGTAATACTTTTTAGAAAATCAGGGATTTGAAATAATATAGGAAATTCCGAAATTGATTTTTCTTTCTGCAAAGGTATTGTTAGTCTTAAAAATGTCAAAATCAAATAAGCTGTTTTTTAACGAAATATTATTCATTTGGTACTGTTGATAATCCAAAGACAGTAAAATCTTCCTGAAAAGTCTGTACTGAACCCCGAAAGAAAAACCAATATTGGTTTGATTGCTTTTAAAATCATCTAATTTATCTAAAACACCATTTTCGGGAACTAAAAACTGCATCTTGTATGTATTTTTGTTGATTAAAAATCCGACAAACGGACGGATATTTTTCCAGTCGTAGAATAATTTTAACTGTAAAGCATATTCAAAATGTTTATTATTAAACCTCTGAAAGAGTAGCGGTTGGTTGTCCTGAGTGAAATAAAATCCGTTGAGATAAGTATCTTCTTTGTTGGCATCAAGATCAAAAGTAGAATTCCAATGATAGATATTTGCCGATAACTGAAGCGATAATTGAGGATTAATAATGTTTTTTGAAAACCAGATTCCCAGATTTTCTCCAACTTGTGGTTGGTTGGAAAGTTCTTTTGCCCAACTGCTGTTTTTTAAACCGATTCCTCCCTCGAATCCATAATGGAAAGTGCGTATTTTTCTGTTTCTGGCTCTGTTTATTGCGCGTTGTTTTTCAAGTTCTTCTTTATAAATATTTCGTACGAATTTTGTTTCCTGAACTTTTAATTCCGGAAATATGATATCATTTTGTCTGAATTTTACAGGTTTTATCAGGTAAACGGTATCGTAGATTACTACTTTTTCGTAAACGTAAACCGTGTCAACTTTCTTTTTTCTTTGTTTTTGAGCAAATGAAAAGTTGACGGTCATGATCAAAAAAAGGAGTAATAGTTTTCTAAAAAACATAATGGGCTATTAAGTTTATCTATCTAAAAATATAGTATCTCTTTTAATAATTTTCTTTACAATAATTACTTTTTGAGGCGCTTCTTCTATTGAATCTTTAAGAATGATTTTCTTTATATTTTTATCTTTTGAAGCTTCTCTGTTTGTTTTGATTTCGGAAATATCTTTCAGAGAATTTGTTGAATTTTCAGAATCGGAATTTTCATTAATGAGAATATTATCCGAAGACAAATTAGAAGTTTTTCCCTGCTTTTGAATTTCTGTATTTGAAATTTCCTGCTTTTTTTTAGCTGAGCCAGAATTTATTGATGAATTATTCTGTAATGAAAATGTATTTTTTGGTCTCAACAAAAATACAGAACCCACAATTATTACAAAGATTGTAGAACCAATGATGATTTTCTTTGTTAAAACCTGACCAGATGATGTCGAAAAAGCTAAACTTTTAATGGTAATATTCTCAGGAATTTCAAGCTTTCTTGATGGTGAAATTGTGAAATCTGAAAATTTACTGTTAAAAGTCTGCGCCCACAACAATCCTCCCAATCCGAAAATAACAAGTAGTTGTGCCATTTTCTTTTTGTTTTTCGGAGTATCCTGATTGACAAAATTATTAATTAAAAAATTCTGGACAGATTTTTTCGCCCTCAACAAATGTGATTTTGAGGTATTAACGGTGATTCCCAACAAACCTGAAATTTCGGCATGCGAATGATTTTCAATAAAAAATAAATTGAAAACAGATTTGTGATGCTCCGGCAAACTGTCTATCGAAGACAGCAGCTGATCTCTTGTGAAATCATATATAAAAATATGTTTTTCGTCTAAGGAAGGATGATTCATCTCGGAAAGGGTATCTGGAATTTCTGATGGTTCGGTGTTTACAAAAACGTCTTTACTGTGTTTTCGCAAATACATTAAAGCATTATTAACGACAATTTTCTTAAGCCAGCCAAACAAGGCTTTTTCATCTTTAAGCTGATGATTGTTTTGTATAGCCGCGATAAAACTGTCCTGAACGATATCTTCAGCAGTGTAAATATCCGGAATATATCTACGGCAGATCCCCAAAAGTTTTGGAGAACTTTCGCTGTAGATTTTTTGCCAGTTTATGTCATTATTGCTTTGTTTCATGTTTTTTTAATTAGGATCGACGAAAATGGAGTTGAAACAGCCTCTTGATGTATTGGATAAAGACATTATTTCTATATCGTTAATATAAAACTTCACCGCTGTTCCTCCAACATTTGAATTGTATCTTGTCATATAAATGTTTTGATCTTTTGCAGTAAAATGCCCAATTGTATTAAAATTATTTGGATCAGATATGGATACTTGATTATTGTTTTTAAAATAAAAAGTATTTCCGATATAATATTTATCTGAATTATCCCAGCTTATTTCAGTTATTCCAGTTTGAGCAATATTTGTTGGAATAGGCAAATCGTTACCTGTGAGTACATTTTTAATGTAAATTTTATTATTCAGATCTCTGGAGAGTAAATATATTCCTGAATTGTCTGAGATAAAACGTTTCGGAAGTACATTGGTTGTAAGAAAACTATAAGTATTATTTTTATAGTATCCTATATCCCAATTAAATGTTCCAGAAGTGTAGGTGTCATTTTTACGTGTTGTAATATAAGTATCGTTATTATAAAATCCGATACAGCCTATTGAAGACTGCCCATTATTAAGTCCAAAAGATTCTAATACAGTTTTTACCCCATTTTTCCAAGAACACAGTTGATATAGATCCATTGAAGATGTTGGAGCAGGGTTTTTTATAATTCCGGAGAAATATATATTACCATTATGGACGGTTAAATTATTCCATATTTGTAGATTATCAGGTTCGTTTTGAGTGTTTGGTGCAACATTTAAATATTGTGCAACATTATATTTTACTCCATTTTTCCAGAAATACCAAGCAGGAATGATATTATTACCACCAAGCGATTCTATATTATTTGCTATCATATAAACATCTCCGTTATCTACAGTAAGGTAAGTTCCCTGTAAATTTTCTCCTCCGGCTAAAGATACTTTTTGTCCGTTTTTCCAGTAGCATGCGTTGAATTCATCTACACCACCCACATATACATCATAAGAAGTTTTTTGTTGTTCCAAAATTTCAGAATCATCAGTTTTACAAGAAACTACAAATGTCAATAAAAATAAGAAAGGTAAAATTAAAGTTTTCATGGTGATTATTTTCTTATAAGATGCAAGAAAAGAAAAAGGTTGCAGTCATGATACAAAAAAAGCTCAAATTTTTTTTGAGCTTTATATTTTAGGGATAAATTTAATTATTTATTAATGATATTATTCGTCATTGTTGTATGGTTGATCAACTGACCTTTTTCATCACGAATTTCAATTTCTGAAACGTGCATTGTTTTTCCTTTTCTGATGAATCTTGCAACGGCTGTTACCATTCCGTCTTTTTTACTTCTTAAATGGTTGGAATTAATATTCGTTCCCACTCCGTAATATTTCTCACCATCAATGAAAATATTAGACAGGCTGGAACCCATTGTTTCTGCCAAAACACAGCTTGCTCCGCCATGTAAAATCCCAAAAGGCTGATGAACTTTCGGCTGTACAGGCATTGTTGCGGTCATGGTTTCATTTTCCAGATCTATATCGATGAATTTTATTTCTAAAGTTTTTGCTAAAGTAACTTCTCCGCCCCAACTGTTTAAAAATGCTAATATTTCTTCCTTCGTTTTATCTTTCGCGTACATATTTATAAGTGATGAATAATTGGTAATAAGTAATTCTGATAACTTCTAATTTCTAACTTCCGAATCATTTCCCATGATATTCGGGTTCCAGTTCTCAGGAATTTTTGGTACGATATCATTTTTAATATAATAATCCTGAATTTCCGTCATGATTTCTGAAAAAGGAACAGAAGCAATTCTTTCATAAGGAATAGTATATCCTAAATAAACGATTTTTCTTTTGAAATCTCCTGCCGCCAAAACGATAGGAACTTTTGCTGCTAAAGCCATATGATAAAAACCTTTTCTCCATTTCGGGACCCAGCTTCTTGTACCTTCCGGGGTAATTACCAAGCTGAAATCATCTTTTGCAAACTGCTTTGCAACAAAATTTACAAGGTCGTTTTTCTGGCTTCTGTCGATTCCGATTCCTCCTAAACCTTTTACAAGTCCGCCGTACCATGATTTCGTATGAGCATCTTTAATGATCACTTTTAAGGGCTTTTTTAATGACCAATAGGCAAGATTTCCCAGAATATATTCCATATTGTGAGTGTGGGGTGCTACTACCAGAATACACCTGTTCAGGCTGTTTACATCGCCCTGTAGAACGACTTTCCAACCCATTAGTTTTAGCATCAGTTTGCCAATCAGCTTTCTCATATACTTTGAATTAAAAACAAAAAAGTATAACCAAAGTGGTTATACTTTACAAATATATTGAAATATTATCGCTCTTAAAACAAACCGCTGATTAAATCTACGATTTTCATTACAATTTCTAGTGCTAGTTGTACCATGATTATTGAATATTTTTTGAGTGTTTTGGTTATATTTTTTTGCTATACAAATGTAAAACTTTTTATTTACATATCGAACTAAATATTTATATTTTTTAATTCTTTCTGAGAGAAGAAGAGTGTGAATTTCAAACGGTTGTGTTGTCCATTCACACCTTCTGCCACTCTCTGCAGTTAATTATTTAGTTTGTATGGAAATTTCGTTTTTATCATCGTTTACTTTGATATCTACTTTACCGCCTTTCATTTTTTTGATAGTGTTTTTCATAGAATCAATTACTTGATCGGCCTGGTTGTTCGGAACTTTTTTACCATTGATAATAATGCTGTCGCTGTCATCATCATTGTATTCGATTGTAGAACCGTTTACTGTGATTTTGTTCTTTTCAATTTTAATTTTTCCATCTTCATCTCTTTCCTGATCGTTGTCGTTGATTCCGTCTGCATTTAAATCTCCGTCGAAATTGATCCCGTCTTGTTTTACAGGAATTACCACTGTTTTTAAAGGAAGTACCAATTCATAATCAATGCTGTAATCTCTGAATCTGTGCTCGTAAGGGTATTTGATGAAGTTGGGAAGAACAATTCTGTTGTTTACAACTTCTACCGGAACCGTCACATTTAGTGGAAGGTTGTATCCTTTAGCTTCTTTTTTAATGATCAGATAAGGAGTTTTAATATCTGCCTTTCTTGTTACATCTACATGAATCCAGTCTTTTTTGTAAACCGATACTTTATCAGAGTAAAGATCGTCGTCGTATCCTGTAAAGTTCTGAGGAATTGCAATTTGCTTTGAATCAACAAAAATACTGTCAGATTGTGTATTGATAGAAACCTCTTCCGTATCTTCTTTATGACCTTTCAGAAACATTTCTCTTTTCGCCATACTTACTCCGAAATAAGCTCCAAGAGCGATTAAAGTAAGGAATAAAGCTCCGATTACCCATCCGATATTTCTCAATTTAGTTTTTGGAGAGAATATTTTAATGCTCAACAAACTGAAGATAATAGCCGGAATTAATGATCCTATGATGATAATTGCCGTTAAAATTTTATCTAAACCATTGTCATCAAAGTAAAACTTGATTTCGTTTGCTCCCGGAAAATCAGAATCCATTCCGAAAAGCCCGAATACTACAAACACTCCTACAATGCTGCTTATTGCCATTAAAGCGAAGATTCCGCCGATGACATATTTTAAAACATTCCAAAGTCCGCTTCCTGCGTTATTGATGTAAGGTTTGTTTTCGATATAGATTTCTCCGACCCTCTGAGTAGATTCGTTGGCGAATTGTACCAATTTATTAGACTCATTCTTAAGATTGTCGAAGTTCATAGGCTTTCCCTTCATTTTCAGGAAATCTGCTGCAGTTTCTGCTTTTGGTAACACCGCCCAAAGGATGATGTAAAGCAAGAAAACTAACGTTGATGAAACTGCCGCCGTGAAAATTCCTAAGATGAAAATTCCCAGCCAGATTGCTCTCATTGCAGTAATATCCATTCCTACATAATGAGCTAAACCTGCGCAAACACCTGCGATCTTTTGTCTTTCAGGGTCACGGAACAATTGTTTCTTGTCTGTATACTCAGTTCCTGAAGAATATGTTTTTTTCGTATTTTTTTCAGAATAATAAGCTTCCTCTTGTTCTTCGATTTTTTCAGGAGAACCGATCTGTGCAATTACTCTTTCTACGTCTGAATCATTGATTACTTCACGTTTTGCCATGGTATCTCTGAAGATTTCTACCATTCTGATTTCTATGTCATGCATTACCTCGTCTGCTTCTGAAGCATCCAGTGAGCTTCTCAGTGCATTAAGGTAATCGCTCAGCTTTATATATGCGTGTTCTTCTATTGTAAAAGAAAAACCTGCGAGTCCTATTGAGAGTGTCTTGTTCATAGCTTTGTTTTTTAATTTTTTTGAGTGATTTGGTTGACTGAATCTGTTAATTCGTTCCAGGTATTTTGAAGTTCATCTAAAAACAGCTTACCTTTTTCTGTTATCTGGTAGTATTTTCTTGGTGGTCCTCCAGTAGATTCTTCCCATCTGTAAGAGAGAAACTCACCATTTTTTAATCTTGTTAAAAGAGGGTAGAGTGTTCCTTCCACTACATCCAGTTTTCCTTTTTTCAGTTCATCTATTAGATCGGAAACATACATTTCGCGAAGATTGATGAGACTTAAAATACAGAATTCCAGAATTCCTTTTCGCATTTGCGCTTTGGTATTTTCAGTATTCATCTTTAATAAGTTTTGTTAATTAGTTATATAATTTTCGAAATTGGTTCCTAGCTAGTTGAACCTATTTCGATTTTACATTACAAAGATATGTAATTAAAATGGTAATATGCAATACAAAGTAGTAAAAAAATATAAATAAATAATATAACTAATTGAAAATCAGTTTAATTATTTTTATTGGTTAATTTTGGGAAATGAAGATTTTTGAAAAATCAGGTCAAATTGTAGATAATTCTTCCTTTTAAACTGGTTGTTCTTAAAGTGACAAGTATAATCGGGAAAACTGAATGTCAAAAGATTTAAAACTGAATGTCAAAAAATATTAACTTTACAAAAAAAACATGCCTCGATACATTATCAAACTCAAAG
>NZ_BAAAZJ010000008.1:232595-344020 GCF_039536845.1 Chryseobacterium ginsenosidimutans | reverse complement strand
AAACATTACCTCAAAAAAAGGCAATTTTTATCGTATTTTAGGGCTTTTTAGGGCTTTTTTGGTATCCTTTTCTTTTAGACAATTAGTTTTAAGCCCCATAATTTGCAACTAAATCTTTTTTCCATATATTAATAAAACTATTAACAGTTTTCGGCTGTATTTCGCTCATTTGGCTCAATAGATATGAAAAGGACTTATTTACATAATTTGCTTTATTTATTTCAAACTGCTTTATGTAATTTAAAGTGTCAATTGGTTGTTGTGCTTTCATTTGACTATTGAAAATCATAGTAATGAGCAAGATAAATAACTTTATGTTTTTCATGATAATATTTTTAAAGATTACAAGGATGAACAACCTCAAATTCATCTATTTCGGGATTAAGCTGATTTTTTTTCGATTTTATTCCTAATGGTCTAAAGTTTCCGCTGCTGTCTTTTTGGCTGATGACCATTCCCATATTATATTTCTGTGTAATATACGCCATACCATAAGCATATGCGTTAGATTGGGTTTCATCTTTATTAACAAAATATTGGGCAACTTTCATGAAATCTTCATGGATATCTGAATTATCTTTCCAAAAGTTATTTCCATTCGGATTATTGGTAGGGTGATATAGATCTACACTTGTATCTTTAGGATGATCCTGTATAAATTGGTCCATATTACTCTCACTGTTAATGGTTAACGCATACATAGATCCGTCGCTTCCGTTTACAAATCTAATAAAATAGGAGGGAAGTGCAACATGTGCAGTAAACATATCATACATATCAGGAGGAGACGGGCAGGGCGGCGCCGTTGGTCCGTTATGGTTATGAAAATCTCCTTCTGCTACGAAACCAAGCCCTGTTAATGGAATACTTCCTCCATTAACTCCCAATTCTATAACGGAACTGACCTGATATACGCCGTTGCTGTCCTTGCCAAAAGAAAAACCTTTTTCATTATCATCATTAACGATAGTTGCCGTCATTGCATTATTTTGGGCTTTAATATTTGTCTTGTTAATAATTTGTTTAGCAAGCAGCAGATCATTTTTAAGAATATTACACGGATCTGTAACATCTATAAACGTACCATTCCATCCTCCACCTCCGCCATGCGTTGGTGTGGTTCCTATCGTTCCGGAGCCTGAAGAAGGTTCAAACCCTCCTACGCCACAGCCTCCGCCACTTTCCTGCATCGTTATACTATATATTACCTGATAACCTCCAGGCGTCGCTGCCAATGCAGTTCCCGCATGGGGACAGGGCTGCCCGTAAGCATGATGCTCAATACCTCCGCAAGGCTGTCCCGGAACATATACATAAGATCCTACAGGATAAAAAACCATGGGGCAGGAATCCAGCTTTCCAAAGATTTCCGAAGAAGTCTTTTTTCCTACTGCATATAAGGAAATATGATGGGTAAGCTCTTCCGTAGACAATGGTTTTTCGCGGCTGTTGCTAAGCGCGACAGCGTCATATTTAATAAAATAGGCGAAGAAATTACCATCTCCAAGGTCTTTCAGGATAAGGTTTTCCAAAGACCCTTCATCCTTTTCAGATTTTCTTTCGATTTTGAAGGTATAGGTTATGGTACCCTTTGTATCCTTTACAATATAGGTCTCATCGGTATTTATAGAAAATTCATTTTCTGTATCTGTATAGATTCTATTGTTTGAAGAAAGGCTTTTAGGACTTAATTTTTTGAGCCTATCGATCACTTTAGGATATTTTTGCTCCAACTCTTCACGACGCACACGCTCCACGGTCGCTTTTTGTAATTGCGAACCGTATTCCTGTTCGGTTTGCAGAAGTTCCTGTTGGCAGGACACAAGTAAGGTCAGAAAAACTGTCAGTATTGACAGCCACGAAATTAATTTTTTCGTCATAATCATTTGTTTGTTTTTATGGGTTAAATATAATTCTTTTAATACTATAGATGCATTATTTTGTCTTTGGGTTGGAAAAGATTAAAAAAATTTTCTTTTTGTGGTTTTTATTTTTTCAAAACTAAAATTAATACCTTGGTGCACAGCTTACTTTTACGGAAAAATTATTACTTTTACGAAAAATATTTTTACTATTATGGAAAAGATTATCAAAAAGATAGCGGAGATCCGCAGTAAAAAAGGTTTCTCTTATGAGAATATGGCTCATGATCTGGATCTGAGTACTTCGGCATACCGAAAAATAGAAACGGGAGAGACAAAACTGACGGTTGAAAGACTGGTTGATATTTCTAAAATCTTGGAAACTCCATTAAATGAATTATTGGAAACTGATTCTCCAAAAAATTTTAGTCAAGAAATAAAAGAACAATCTACAGGATATCAAGGAGTAGATAATAGAGTTTATCATGAAAATTCAGAATTGTCGCAAAAACTCATTGTAATTTACGAACAACAGATCAAAGATCTGAAAGCGGAGATTGAGGAATTGAAAAGTAAGTAGTTTTAATGCTTCGAGAGCCTCAGCATGACATTGCGAATACTAAATGTTTTTTTATTAGCGTGACATTGCGGTACTAAGTTTTTTTGGAAGTTTTTTAAGATGCTTCGACAGGCTCAGCATGACACTTAAAATAAAAAGAGAGTTAACCATAAAAACTGTTAACTCTCTTTTTAATTATCCGGTGCAAAATGTATAATCATTGTTTTATTTCTGCCTTTTTATCGTTGAACTGTACGAGCCAATCTTCGATCTCATCTTCCAGATAGGAAGTCTGAAGGATCATGGCATTGATAAAATCATCAGGCACGGGTTCACCATTGGAGTTTTCCAGATTCCAAAGTTCATTAGACATATTTTCGTACTCGGAATACACCCGTTTGAAGCGTGTATTTTCTCTTTCAAGAGCTTCAATATTTTGCTGTTGAAGCTGGAATTTTCTGTATTTGTTTTGACGTTTCATACAAATATTATTAAGTGTGGTCGTAAAATGTTTTGATAATATGCTTTCAATCACGCACTACAAGATAGAAAAAACCATCAACACAAACAGTTGAAAATGAATTTATTATCAGGTCAGGTTTACATCATTCTGAAAATTAAATTTAGAAATTATTTTGATTCAAAAAAAATATTTAACATCTTTTTTCACTGTTTAACATATAGTTATAAATTTGCATATCATAAAAATCGAATGAGAGATTTAATACTACGCCAGAAACAGGTTCTGTTCTTCATTATTGCAGGTGGACTGAGTGCTATTGTGGAAATCGGGAGCTTTAAGTTCTTCAGTACTTCCCTTCCCCACTTTTTCCCGCGCGAAACCAATTTCCACGGAATCCATTATCCGCTGAGTAATATTTTCTCTACAAGCTGCGGAATCATCAGCAATTACTTTCTGAGCATCTGGTTTGTTTTCGAAAGAGGAAAACATTCCAAGAGGAAAGAATTTGCTTATTTTATGGTAGTCTCTTTTATCTCAACTTTATTAAGTCTCGGTTTCTTCCAGATTTTTTACAGTTATATATTTAAGGATAATATTGATCTCATCATTTATACTTTAAGTCCGGAAATAACCAGTAAGATCGCAGCAATTCTATTAGTTTCCATTCTTAATTATTCTATCAAGAAAAAAGTAATCTTTAACGGATAAATTGTGACAAAAGTTTTAAATTACCTTTGGAGATTCTGGCTGTTGCTGTTAGCATTTGTCTTTACCATCCTTTTTGGAATCCCTGTTTATATTTTATCATTCAATAAAAAACATTACAAATATGCCTACAAATTCATAAGATGCTGGAGCTACTGTATATTTTTCGGAATGGGATTACGATATGAACTCACAAAACTTTCTACCCAGAAACTTGATAAGAATCAACAGTATGTTTTCATTTCCAATCACACGTCGATTATGGATATTATGCTGATGTGTATTTTGTGCGCAGATCATCCTATTTGTTTTGTCGGAAAAAAAGAACTGGTAAAAATTCCGATTTTCGGTACTATATATAAAAGGATATGTGTCATGGTGGATCGTAAAAGCGCAAGAAGCCGTGCCGATGTTTACAGGAGATGTGCCGAAAAAATGGAAGAAGGGAACAGCATTGTAATTTTTCCGGAAGGCGGAGTTCCTGATGATACTTCTATTATTTTGGACGAATTTAAAGACGGTGCATTTACACTTTCTTCGAAACATAATTCGCCCATCGTCATCTTTACTTTTATCGGATTAAAGGAAATTTTTCCGTTTGACAGCTCAAAAGGTTATCCCGGTAAAGCAAAAGTGTATTTTAACGGAATTTTAGCCCCTTCAGACTCACCGAAAGAGCTTAAATTGTCTGCTTTTGAGACAATAAAAAAAGCATTGTTAAAACACTATAATTAATAGAAATAATATATATTTGTTTTCAGAAATTTTCAACAAATATGTCAAATTATTCTAAACAAACTAATTGGGGGCAATTCATTCCGTTAGTTACTGTATTTTTTTTCTGGGGCTTTGTGGCGGCAAGCAACGACATCCTGATCCCTGTTTTCAAAAAGGCTTTTGATCTATCCCAAACCGAAAGTATGCTTGTTCAGATATGTTTCTATGTAGCATATACTGTGGGCTCTTTGATTTACATGGCGGTTTCAAAAGGTCTGAAACAGGATTTAATCAATAAAATCGGTTATAAAAACGGTTTAATTGTAGGACTTCTTATTTCGGCAGCAGGAACATTATTGTTTTATCCGGCAGCCAATATGGCTTCATTCCCATTAATGATTTCCGGTCTTTTTATTGTAGGATTAGGGTTTTCATTACAGCAGATTGTTGCCAATCCTTTAGCTATTGAAGTAGGACCTTCTGAAACAGGTTCTCAGAGATTAACAATGGCAGGAGGTATCAATAATCTCGGGACAACTATCGGTCCTCTTATTGTTTCTTTTGCAATCTTTGGCTCTGCAGCTGTAGCCAATAATGATGTAAGTGTTGAAAGTGTAAAAGTTCCTTATCTTATTTTAGGAGTAGCTTTTGTTTTAGTAGCCATTATGCTTAAGTTTTCATCACTTCCGGCTATCACTCCGACAGTTTTGGAAGATACGGACGATACAACTCCGGGAGAACACAGAAAAACAGCTTTCCAATATCCTCAGCTGATTTTAGGAATGATTGCTATTTTCGTTTATGTAGGTGTAGAAGTTTCTACGGCAAGTAATCTTCCCGCTTACATGGAAAAAAGTTTAGGTTTTGAAACTAAAGATGTAGCTCCTTACATCTCTTTATATTGGGCTTCTTTAATGATCGGTCGTTGGACTGGTGCTGTTGAAGCTTTTGACATAAGTGCGGGCTTCAAAAAAATCTTAAGATTTTTGGCTCCTTACTTAGCTTTTGGAGTATTCTTACTGGTAAATGCCATTGCAAAACATGACCTTTCCCACTTCTATATTTATGGATTTATTATTATTGCAATGATCATCTGTGATATTTTGAGTAAAGGTAACCCTGCAAGAATGTTATTAATCTTCTCTGTTGCAGGTATCGCGGCTTTATTAATCGGAATGGCAAGTTCAGGAATGGTCTCTGTTTATGCTTTTACAAGTGTCGGTCTATTCTGTTCTACACTTTGGCCATGTATTTTTGCTTTAGCGATCAACGGACTTGGAAAACATACTAACCAAGGTTCAGGATTGTTAATTATGATGATTATGGGAGGTGGAATCGTAAGTCTTCTTCAGGGATATGTGGCAGATCTTACCAATATTCACTTCAGCTATATTGTAGGAGTAATCTGTTTTGCTTATCTTGCTTTCTATGCAATAAGAGTAACCGGAATCTTAAAATCTCAGGGAATTGACCTTGATAAAATCACGAAAGGAAGTGGTCATTAATACTACGAAAATAATATATAAAAAAAGATTTTGGGCGGGTTTATTACTTGCCCAATTTCTTTTGTTTTATGTTTTCTCAAAATCAGGAATGATGATCTCATTTTTTGAGCACTTTTTTGAAATTCAGAAAACGGTTCACCAGATTATTTTCTTCTGGATTCCTTTTTCCATTGGAGATCTTCTTTATATTTTATTGGGGATTTTTCTTCCTTATTCTGTGATTAAATGTTTTAAAAAGAAAAGCAGAAGCACTTCTTTATTAAGAGTTTTTATCATCATTAATATTTTTTATTTTACTTACCAGATATTTTGGGGAATGCTGTATTTTCAGACTCCGATTATTAAGAAATTGCCGGGTCAGGAAGAACCTACTGTAGAAAAAGCAAAAATATTAGCCTTAAAATATCTGGAAAAATGCAAAGAAACGAGAGCGCTCGTAAAAGAAGATAAGAATGGAATTTTCATTATTACAGATCTGGAAAAGGTTCAAAAAGAGATTCTTTCTCAGCAGGCGCAGCTGCCGAAAAACATTTCCAATAAAAAAGCTCCGGAAATTAATTCCTTCAAGCCCAGTATTTTTAAAAATGTAATGAACTTTACAGGAATTCTTGGTTATTATAATCCATTTACGGCAGAAGCTCAATTTAACTCCCAATTACCCAATACCTACATTCCTTTCACTTCTGCTCATGAGAGCTCTCATCAGCTCGGATTCGCAAGAGAACAGGAAGCCAATTTCGTTGGTTATTTAATCGGGATTGATTCTAAAAATGCAGAATTGCGATACAGTACAGAATATTTTACATTAAAAAGTCTGTTGAATTTCATCATTGATGAAGATCAGGAATTTGTAAAATCTGTTTTGAAAAATTACTCACCTGGAATGAAAAAAGACAGAGCTTATGAAAAAGCTTTTATACTAAAGCATCAGGGATTGCTGGACGAGTTTTTCGGATTTACCAATAATCTTTTCCTGAAAAGCAATCAACAGGAAGGCGCTATAACATATTCTTATTTCATCTATCTTCTCCTTAATTACGAAAAGGTCTAAAAAACAAAAGAATCGTATCAGGCGATACGATTCTAAAAACACAAATGATGAAAAAAAATTTATTACCTTGACTTGTTCCCTCATTCAAGGCGTTGTAAAAGTACGACATATTTTAGAAATACAAAAACATTTCATCTTTTTTTTACAACTTTATGAAAACTTTAAGACTTTTTAAGTTGTCTTGAGTTTACTTAAAATTCTTTTATTTGTCAACAATCCCTTCAACAACTGATGAAAAGGCAAAATTAGCTCTAATTATATCGAGACATCACAATAAATCAAATGATTGTTTAAAAAAAATAAAAATAACTAAATAAATTATGTTTACAAAAATACAAGTTGAATTCTTGGATAAGTGCTTTTTTAAATTAAATTTCCGTTACTAATAATTAAATATTACTTCGATTTTTCAAAAAGAGGAAATTCCACATAACTCCTATTATAAAACTTGATTTCCAACGGTTCTTTTGCATCAGTTATTTTTTCAGTGCTCACTTCTTTTCCTGTTCCGTAATTCAATTGCCAATAAGGACTTTTTATCAATCCAACCATTAAAATCAATCTGCTTCCCTTTTCTATTTTTTTGCTGATAAAATCATTATTGGCAACAGGAATATTTTCAACTTTTCCAACTTCAAGAAGCATTCTTTTTTTGTTGTCTTTTGCATAACTGGCTCTTGTCACATAACTGGATAACAGAAAATACTGTCCGTTCGTTGTTTCTTCATATAAACTCAGATAAAGATCAACATCTTTTTTATTAACAGAAAAAACCAGGTTTCCTGAAAAATTACCTTTAAACTCAAAGGATTTTGTGAAAGGTTCTGTTTTAAAAAGCAAATTATTTTTTGTGTAAATAGTATTGTCTACGATATTATATTTTAAGCCTAATAATTCATCGGCGTCCGTTCTGTCTTTTAAGTCAATTTTTAAAGTCGAAAAATTATTACTTTTAGCTTTTGGATTTGACAGAGATAAATTGCCCTGTTCATTATTAAGATAGAATTTTACCTTATTGTTTTCAAAAACATCCATGGATTTTGCACTTCTCCATTCGTTCGTACCCATGACCTGATAATTGATTTTATTTTTCAAGAAAGATGGTTTCGGTTTATTTTTAAAAATATAATCAAACCATTCCAGCCAGATTTTATTTAAATCGATTGATGCAACCGGATCAATTTTGTATCCGTTCAATTCATTTTTTATAAAACCCTGTGCTCCCCAATGATCGTAAGGTCCGATAATCAGATAATGTTCATTCTCTTTTTTATACTTATTATGCTGTCGAAAATAATATAAAGCACCGGATTTATCTGCATCAAAATATCCTGTTGTCGAAAGAATAGGAATATTGATTTTTGCAAAATCATCTTTATAAGGAATCATTTTTTTCCAGTACTCATCATAATTCGGATGATCCAGCCAACGCTGAAAAATATCATTCGGCTTTCCACAGATGGAATCCAGCTTACGAAAAGGCAGTCCGCTTTGATACCAAGTCTTGAAAATTGTGTTCCATTTTTTTTGGTCGTAAAAACTTTTGGAATTTGTTGTTTTATTATCGGTTACATAATCCAGCCATTGCATAGAATAGCACGAAAAAATATTATTAATCATCGGAAAATTCATCGTCCCGACACCTGTTGCAGCTTCAGGAACAATAGTTTTCAAAGCCGGATGAAGATTTTTAGCGGCTGCCCATTGACTGAATCCCAAATAACTGCCGCCAATCATTCCCACTTTCCCGTTGCTCCAAGGTTGTTTTACAATCCAATCTATAACTTCATTGATATCATCTGCTTCATGTTCGAAAGGTTCGATCGGGTTTTCACTTACATATTTTCCTCTTGAATGTAAAATTACTGCGGCATAATCGTTATTCACAAAGTTTTTTACCAGATCGATATTTTTCGGATCGGGATAAATTGTATTAACTAAAACCGTATTTTGTGGAAGTTTATTCTTATTTAAAATCAAAATCAGGGAAAGCACTCCATGATCTTTTGTCTTAATGATAACACTGTCCTGAATGACGAAATTTTTCTGATCTCCTTTTTGAGAAGAGACAAAACCAAACGTGAAAAGAAAAAATAAGAGAAAGCTTTTATTCATCTTTAAATATAGCAACAAAAAAAGCACCTAAAATTCAGATGCTTAATTTTTTATGATGTAAAGATATTATTTTCACTTCTTTCACAACTGGATTTCTGTTAAACATCAATCAGTCCCAAAGTAATTGATTTCTTTATAAGAGCAGCAATATTATTTACCTGAAGTTTATTAAAAATATTTTTACGGTGTGTTTCTACCGTATGTTTGCTAATACAAAGTTTTTCTGCAATTTCGTCAGTTGTGTAGCCTTTACCAATAAAATCAATAATTTCTTTTTCTCTTTTGCTTACAATACTTTTATTAAAATCATATTTTTCTGTGGTTTGAAAGTCTTTGTAAAATACTTTCTCATTCTTCCCTACTATTCTTTTTATGCTTTCAATTAATATTTCAGAGTCTGTATCCTTGAGCAAATAACCATCAACATCGGCAGCAGAAACCATATTAGAATAAGAGCTCATTACCATAATTTTTATATCCGGATAGTATTTGCGCACCATTTTAGAAAGCTCGATTCCATTGATCTGCGGCATTGATATATCGGTGATTAATATATCGGGTTCTTGAAGTTTTATATTTTTCAGCAGATCAGAATAATTATTGTAAGCATGTATTATCTCGAAATTTTCATCTTGTTCCAAAAGCATGATGAGACCCTTCAAAAAAATGAGGTGATCATCTATGATGGCAATTTTTATTGTGTTTTTCATAATTTTAGTTCAATAAGTACAGATGTTCCTTTATTTGTGTTTGACTGTATGTTAATTTCCCCGGATATTATTTCTAACCTTTCCTGAATATTTTTCAGTCCCATTCCTTTTTTATCCATAGAAAATCCTACTCCATTATCCGTGATAATAATATTAAGATCATCAAGATGTCTGTTAATCGATAATTCTACTTCTGTCGCTTTCGCATGCTTTGAAATATTATTCAGTAATTCCTGCAAAACCCTGTAAATATTTATTTTTTGGGGTTCACTTATATCATCGACAGCATTTTCAGGATAAATATGAACATCAAAATTGAATTCATTTCTTTTCCGGTAGCTGGTTTCCAAATCCAATAAGAGATTCCTGAGATTCTTTTCTTTGAGGTTATTAATGCTCAGATTGTGAGAGATCTCTCTTATTTCCCGAAACACATCAGAAAGATTTTCCTGGATTTTTTCTAAATTTTTATTATTAAGATCTACATTTTCTTTCGCCAATAACAGTTTTATCCCTGCCAAATCTCCTGCAACTCCATCGTGCAGATCTTTGGCAATCCTGTTTCGCTCAAATTCCTGCCCTTTTATAAGTGCACTCATCTCTTTAAGTTCCTGCTCCTGTAATAATTTATCTTTTTCCTGCTGATGATTAATATTTTCCTGATTTCTCAGTCTTTTCTGAAACTGTGATCTTTTGTATCCAAAATATAAAAATCCGATGAGTATAAAAATAAATAATAGAGAAGTAACTATTACCAATTTACTTTTTTTCTCCTGCAGCTCTTTTTGTTGATTTAATAACTGAATCTGATTATTCTTTTTATCAACTTCATACTTAGTAATAATTTCATTGATATTTTTAGCTTTTTCTACACTAAAGATACTGTCATTTAGCTTATTGTAGATTTTCTGATACCGATAAGCTTTTTCATAGTCCCCATTTTTTTCAAGCACAGTATTGAGATCACCCATTAAGGAAATTTTATCATCAAGAGAAATAATAGGATTCTGGGCAATTTTCTCAGCTTTGAGGTAATAATCTATCGCTTCAGGATATTGACCTTTTTTGTAATAATATCCACCGAAATTATAATAGTATAAAAAATATAAGCTGGAATCGCCAATATCTTCAATCAGTTTTTTAGCGGCATTGAGGTGTGATATAGTTTTATCAAAGTCTTTATATTTATTATTACTCATAAAAAGAATTGATAAATTAATATGACTGTCATACTGCCATTTTTTGTGATCCAGCTGTTTGGCTATTGAAAGAGCGGTATTGAAATATTGTAACGCCAAATCAGGGTTTTTCTTTCGGAGAATTATACCTAAATTACTACAGCTTCCAAATTGCTCTGCGATTAATTCCTTCTCCTTTGTAAATTGATAATCTTCATTATAATATTTAAGCGCCTGAACAGAATCGTTTTGAGATAAAAACAGGTTTCCCAAATTTTTTAAAACAATACTTTTTTCATTAAGTCCGTTTTTCTCTGATATTTTTAATGATTTCAGAAACAGTTGTATGGCAACTTCATAATTACTCTCGTTATTCTTAATGAATCCCAATTGATTATAAGCTAATGCCAGAGTTTGAAAATTATTTGATTTAACGGCAATTGGTATAGATGTATTGATATAACGCTGAGCTTTTTTTATCTCTCCTTTTAGATAAAAGCAATATCCCAATCCATAATATCCTTTTGACAGGTAAAAGTTATCGCCTTTTTTTTCACTGATAATTTTTACCTTATTAATATAATAGATAGAAGAATCCAAATCTTTAATCAGGTTACTCCTGTATTTTGTAAGCATTCCTTCAATCTCGGGATCTTTCTTCTGGCCCATAAAAAATGTGCCGGTAAATAAGCAGAATAATATAAAATGTTTCATCATACAAGTAAATATACCATATTTATGGTATAGCATATAAAATGTAATAAGAATATTTTTGTTACATAAAATCATTGAATGATGGTAAAAACTACACTATTTTTTTTATTTGGATGCTCATTATATTTTGGGCAAAGCATAGCAACTACAGGATTACCTAATCAAGCTGACCAAGCATGTACCAACTGCCCTATGAATATGAATACTGCGGAAGGTGACGGAACCAGAGCCTCCAATAATGGCGGCGGCGGAAGCGGAACTCTTTCTGATGCTGTAAGCTTGGCTACGGAACAGACAGGAAATAATTTAAATATCTATTTGATGCCATTACAGAGAAAATTTACTACATATATCATATATGATTTATCGGGTAATGTGAAAAAAGAGCAACAAATTCATCCGACAAATTCTTATTCTATTGATGTATCTAATCTTAGCCCGGGAAATTACTTGATTGAAGTGGAGGTAGTATCACCAAGTACAACTATAACTGAATCATTACTTATTAGACAATAACAAAAAATACAGTAATTAACAAAAGGCAAGTATCACAAAATCCCGAATATTAGTTATCGATCAGCAAATACAAAAATATCTATACATACTATTTCATTGATTTAGTCAAGGAAATGCTTATCCGGAATTATCAAAAAAGCGGAATCCGAAAAGTTTTTAAGAGAGTAGGAAAACTTAAAATAATACTTATGAAAAATTTAAAGAAACTTACAAGAGACGAGAAGAAAAAAATTGGTGGAGGATTTACGGAGTTTCAGGTAGAGACTTGTGGCAGTGCAACCAATGTTTGTTATCAAAAAGATAGACAATGGGGCTGCAGAAATGGACTTGGAGGTACTTGTTATCCACCTATGATTTAAATGATAAACTGATAAAAGTACTTGTAAGAAAGTACCTTTTGTTCATTATTGATTATAGAGAATTTTATAAACATCAAAAAGCAGAATCCGAAAAGCTTAAATAGAGTAGGAAAAATTAAAACAACTATTTATGAAAAATCTAAAGAAATTATCCAGACCAGAATTAAAGTCAGTAAATGGAGGTTGGGTTGACTGCAGTGGTCCTTTTCCTCCAGCACTTTGTAAATGCAAAAGAGGAGAGCAATTATGTAATGGTATTTGCAAACCGAACAACGAAATTTGCATATAAATTAAATAACAGAATTACTATGAAAAATCTAAAGAAATTTTCAAGACAGGAACTGAAATCTGTGAATGGTGGTGCTGCAACTTGTACAGATAATGTTGTAGGTGCGCCAATACCACAAAACTGCCCTTGCCCAAAAGGATATTCTAAATGTCCTAATAATGTCTGTGTTCCAATTGGCCAAGCATGCCCACCTTAAGAATTAGTATGAAAAATTTAAAAAAAATTCCCAGAAAAGATTTAAAAACTGTTCAAGGAGGTCGTGCTCCGGCAGGTTGCATTGGTTGGGATCCCAGACTTATGTGCTGCAAAGCGTGGCAAGCAGGTTACGAAGATGATTCAACTCATGAATTTGGTACAACCTGTATATAGAAATCAGTTAAGAAGGCAAATATTTATAAAAAATAAGAGAAGTTCAGGTATCTCTTTTTAATACAGAATTGTTATTATTAAAAAAGTTGAGAAGCATATATTGTTTCTCAACTTTCTTGAAGGATGCTTTTTAAATTAAGCACTTATTAAAATTATTTCTGAGATTTTAGAGCGGTATTTTCCTGCTTTAAATCTTCAACTTCTTTTTTTAGTGACTGATTTTCTTCTTTCAAAAGATTTATATAATCCTGTAGATTTTCTATGATAGAATTGGGAATAGTGTAATACTGATTATAATTTCCAGAGTTATCATTAAAAGTAGAATTATTATTATGTACAATTCCTTCAGCAACTTTCCCTTTTAAATCTTCCACAGGAACATTTAATGCTTTTGCCATTTTTTCCCATTCATCATCATGAATTTTTGTCTTACCATTCTCTTTACGAGAATAACTGGAAATATCCGTTGATAATATTTTTGCCATTTTTTCCTGAGACATGCCTTTTTCTGTTCGAATTTTTTTTAATTTTTCGTGTATCATTTATAATGTGTTTACAACAAATGTATGCAAATTTTGCGCAAAATTTGCAAGAAAATCGCAAGAAAATTGCAAAACATATCTTACTTATATGAATTTTTTTTTTTTAGTTTTGAAAATCAATATTGATAAAGCGCTTTTAAAATTTATCTATATATGTACAGATATAGATAAACTGATCAGTAAAAACCCATGTCAGGGATTGTATGACAAAAAGCAAATTATTAATTTAAAAAATTTAAATAGATGAAAAATCTAAAAAAAATTTCGAGAACAGATTTAAAAAATGTATTTGGTGGATTATTAGCACCAAATGTTGGAATGTATGCTGGAGGAGATGATAATGGTGCTATAGGTGCATGTGCTGTTGATTGTGATCCTGCTGTTTGCTATTATCCAAAAAGATGTGTAAACTGCTATTTAGGGAATAATAAATGGACATTTGCATGTAGCGCATAGCTATATAAGCTTTTTAACAAAGGCTGAAGATAATTTTATTTTCAGCCTTATTAATAATTAAATAGTTAAGATGAAATATTTAATATTTTTTTGTTCGTTTTTATTATTTTCTAATCTTTTTTCTTCTCAACAAAAAGATTATAAGTTAAATATTACGAATAAAGACGAATGCAATAAGATAATTTTCGAAAGAATTATTTGGGATTCTTTATACTACAATATGAAAATTCCAAAACTTATTTATAAAAACCACAAATATATCTCTCAAGGTAAAATTGATTTTCCACAAGCTTTCAAAATATATTCTGAAGACTGTAACGAAAATTATGGAATCTATATATTACATCAAAGAGAAAATACCATTAATCTTAAAAGTACTAAAAGTCTTTTTCCACAAGCTGATGAAGATTTAAAAAATATATTAAATAATTTTGAAATTGAAAAAGACAAAATATATAAAAATATTTCTAATGATGTAAAATCCAACAACAATATTTTCCCTTCTGAAAAAAAGATATATTACGATCAGGCAATTAGAAATAATGAGGATAAAAGAGACAGTTTAATTTATGAGTATACTAAAAAAAATAAAGACCCTTATTTGATTATCTGGTATTTAATCTATAAAATTGAAAATGATTGGTACTACTCTAGTTGGTATAAAAAAATATTCGACTCTTTACCTAATGATACAAAAAGATCTTTTACTGGTAAAAGGTTATCAAACAAAATTCAGACTCTCGAAAAAATACAAACTGGAGAAAAGTTTCCTTTTGAAACTATTATAAAAAATTATAATTTCAAAAACAGTAATAAAAAATATACTCTCATAGATTTTTGGTTTTCACATTGTGGACCTTGCTTAGGTGATTTTCCAAAGTATAAAGAAGTTTATACACAGTATAAGGATAAAGGGTTAGAAATTATAGGAATATCAACAGATCAAACCAAAAATGTTGATGACTGGAAAAAAGTTATAAAAGAAAAAAATCTTTCATGGTTACATTTTTTAGATGAGAATGGAACTGAAACAAAAAAATATAATATTAATGCATTCCCAACAACATTTCTTTTAAACTCAGAAGGAATTATTATTAAAAAAAATATATCACCTGAAGAGCTTGAGAGTTTTCTGGAGAAAAATTTATAAAAATGAAAAATATTTTTTTTGTTGTTATATCTATTCTCACCATTTCGTGTAAGAATGATGAAAAGCAGACCGTTATAAATGGAAATATTCCAAATTTACCTGATGGGATTATGTATCTTTCTAATCCTGAGGGCGACAGGATTGATAGTGCTAAAACTATAAAGGGTATTTTTACTATAACCCATAAATGGAATGAAAAAGAACCCAAATATATTAAGGTAAATCACATCGATAAAAAAGGAATATTGAGATTTTTTTCCTTTACCACAAATGCAAAGTATAAAGGTACTCCAGGATGGAGTACAGACGTTTTTTATTCTGATACAATTATTTCTCTCCATGGAAAATTTAAAGAAAATCCTCCAATAAAAGGTTATAAGTTACCATATAATATAAAAGATGTTTCTGGTGTTGCTATAAAGGCAGGTAGACAAACAGAAGCATATTACAATATAGATGGTGATTTATTTGATAAGATAGATGGCAAAATGATTCAAACTGTAAAAGAAAAGATTAATAAATATCCATATTCTTATCATTTATTATATCAAATTAATGATAATAAAAATAGTTTTTCTCCAATGCAAATTGATGAATATCTAAAACTCTTCAAAGGTGATATTACAGAAAGTGAAACATATAAAAAACTATCTGCTTATAATAAGAAAAGATATGACGAGAAAAACACTTTGCTTCCATTACTAGAAAACGTAAATGGAAAAAAATATGAAATTCTGGATCCAAAATATAAAAAACATTTGGTAGTTTTCTGGGCAAGCTGGTGCGGACCATGCAGAGGGGAAATTCCTCTTTTGAAAGAAATGTATAATACAAAGAACGAATCATTAGAGTTTGTTTCCGTTTCAATTGATGAAGATAAAAATGCATGGAAAAAAGCTCTCAATCAAGAACAAATGGGATGGAATCAATTTATTGTTAACGATAAAGATCCTAATTATGAAAAAATACAGATGCATTTCAGACTTAACGGAGCAATTCCATACACTGTATTGGTTGATAATAATTTAAAAATTATAAAATCTACTGTCGGCCTGTCTTCTGAGAAAAATTTGGAGGATTTTATTAAAAATTAATGGATAATGTAAACCCATTCCTCTTTAAAAATTCTTAATAAAAGAGACAAAAAACATAAATCACATAAAATTGAAAAAATATTTGTTTTTTTCAAACATCTCCGTATTTTAGATAAAAAATTAATATGCTATTGGACAAACTCATAAACTACCTTAAACTGGACAAACAAGAGTTTCTTTTCCAGTTCAACTCACATCCTAATTACCCTTCAGCATTAGCTTTTAGTGACACTCTCAACTTTATGGGAGTAAGAAATGATGCCTATGAATTAGACAAAGAATACTGGGATGAACTTCCTGAAGAATTCATCGCTATTGTCGATAATTCTTTCTCTTTGGTTAAGAAAACAGGAGCTCAATATTCAATATATTCAGATAAATCAAAAACTTTAAACAAGGAAGATCTTCATAAAAAATCTACCGATTTTGTTTTGCTTTTCGAAAAAGACAAAGTAGAGCAAAAATCTGTTACAAGTTACAAACCTTTTATCTACGCTATTTTTGCTGTAATTGCTATATACTCGCTCCTGAGTCAGGCTTGGTATGAGGCAGTGTTTAATATTCTTTCATTGGCGGGAGTTTATATTTCTCTGGAAATTTTTAATCAGAAATTCGGAAACACATCCACCGTTATCGGAAGTATTTGCGGTGATACGGCAGGGAAACAGGCTGTGAATTCATGCAACAAAATTATCAACCAGGATAAAACGAGCATTCTTGGACTGAAATTTTCAGATTTCTCGTTAATTTATTTCGTTGGAATTACCGTTTTAGGATTGTTTTTACCGGCAACCTCTTTCGTAGTTAAAGGATTTACATTTGCTTCGGTTATTGCAATTGGCTATTCATTATACATTCAGGGCTTTGTAGAAAAAACATTCTGCCGTGTTTGTCTTTTGATTATTTCGGTTTTAGTGGCTCAATTAATCATCGGGTTATTCCTTTTTGAAAATATTCATTTTGATATAAAAACTTCTTTGTTGAGCCTTATTTTATGGATCGCTTCTTTTTCATTAGTTTTATATTTAAACAATACCCTTGGAGAAAAAGAAAATCTACAAAAATCAAATGCCAAAAATCTGAGGTTTAAGAGAAATTATGATCTTTTCAAAAGAGAACTTTTAGAAAACGAAAAAATAACTTTTACCGACACTGAAACATTCTCAGTTGGAAACCAAGATGCAAGACTTCGCCTTTCAGTTGTTTCAAATCCATACTGCGGATTCTGTAAAGATGCTCATAAAATTATGGAAAACCTGTTGAATAAGTATCCTAATGATATTTCTGTTCAGATGAGATTCAACTATTCTCCGGATCAGCAGAATGAGAAATTCACAAACCTGATTTCCGACTTTATGTACACTTACAAAAACAAACCTATGCAGGAGTTTTTACATCTTGTAGAATATTGGTTTGAAACAAGGGATGAAAATAAAATCAGACAAAAATCCGGTACAACTTCAAACAATGAAGATTTAACACCTTTAGTGGAAATGTCTGTAGAAAATAGAAATGCAGGTCTTAACTTCACTCCTATCATTCTAATCAATGGATATCAGTTCCCTGATAAATATGATCGTGACGATATTTATTATTTTATTGATGAATTAACAGAAGATGAAGAAATTTAATATGAAAATAATTTTCGTTATACAAAATTCACTAAATTAGGAAAAATTTTTAGCGGAATCCGAAAAGCTATAAAAGAGTAGGAAAATCAAAACAAATTATCAACTATGAAAAATCTAAAGAAAATTTCCAGAGAAGGTTTACGAACAATCCAGGGTGGATATGGTCCACCGGTAAGTGATGGTATGGGTGGATGGTACTGCACTAATTCTACAGAAGTGATCTGTCTAAACGGATGTACAGCAATGTGTATGAGCGGTACACAATGTAAAAGAACATTATGTATCGATCCAATTTTCGGTTAATTAAAAACTAAATATTATTTACATTACTATGAAAAATCTAAAAAAACTTTCAAGAGCAAACTTAAAATCAGTAAAAGGAGGGTTTACACAAGAACACACTCAATTATGTCATAATAACTTTAACGCTCCTCCTTGTCTAATGTCTAGCCCCGATGCGGATGGAAACAGATTGGGTTGTAGAGTTGGAGGAGAATGTGTTTCTGCTTATGGACTATAATTAATTTCAATAAAACACATAATTATCAGTGAATAATTCACTGATAATTTTCTTTAAATTTGACTTCCAATTTTTAATATATATTTTGAAATCCTTTCCTTTCTACCGCCAGCCAGACTCCAAAGACTGTGGTCCTACATGCCTTCGTATCGTAAGCAAACATTACGGCAAAAGCATTTCCTTACAACAAATTCGTAACCTTTCAGAAACTACCAGAGAAGGAAGCAGCTTACTCGGTTTGAGTGATGCGGCCGAAGACTTGGGTTTTCGCTCTTTAGGAGTTCAGATCAATTTTGAATCTCTTGCTGAAGAAGTTCCTTTGCCCTGTGTTGTTCACTGGAACAAAAATCACTTTGTAGTTGTTTATAAAATTGATAAAACCAATAAAGTATATATTTCAGATCCCGCATATGGTTTGATTACTTACACAAGAGAAGAATTTATCAAACTCTGGATCGGTGAAAATGCCACAGAAAAAACAGAAGAAGGAATAGTTTTGATTTTAGAGACAACTCCTGCTTTTTTTCAAACCGAATTTGATGATAGTGAAAGTAAAGCCAGTTTCACGTTTTTATCAAAATATTTATTAAAATACAAATCACTTGTTATTCAGCTTGCGATGGGACTTTTGGCAGGAAGTTTACTTTCGCTTATTTTCCCTTTCCTTACACAAAGTATTGTGGATGTTGGTATTCAGAATCAGGATCTTAATTTTATTTATCTTGTTCTTTTAGCCCAGGTCATGCTTTTCTTTGGAAGAATGGGGATCGAAATAATCCGAAGCTGGATTTTATTACATCTTTCTGCGAGAATTAATATTTCCATTATCTCAGATTTCTTTATCAAACTCATGAAACTTCCTATAAGTTTCTTTGATACAAGAATGACCGGAGATATTATGCAGAGAATCAACGACCATCACAGAATTGAGCAGCTTTTAACAAGCTCATCTCTGAACACTCTGTTTTCATTGGTCAATCTGGTTATTTTCAGTATTGTCCTTTTATTCTATGACTACAGGCTGTTTATAGTTTATCTTATCGGAGCTGCAGCTTACATCGCATGGATCAGTTTTTTCCTTGGAAGAAGAAAAGAACTTGATTATAAAAGATTCTCACAAGTTTCTCAGGAGCAAAGTAAAGTGATCGAATTGATCAACGGAATGCAGGAAATCAAAATGCACAATGCCGAAAAACAAAAGCGTTGGGACTGGGAGTTTTTACAGGTGAAATTATTTAAATTAAGAATAAAATCACTCTCATTAGAGCAATGGCAATCTGTCGGAGGTAATTTCATCAACCAGATGAAGGATATACTGGTAAGTTTTCTTTCTGCAAAACTTGTTCTTGAAGGGAATCTGACATTAGGAATGATGTTATCCGTTCAATATATTATCGGTCAGCTTAACAGCCCATTATTACAGCTTATTGATTTTATTAAACAGTTTCAGGATGCTAAAATTTCTCTTGAAAGACTTGGTGAAATTCATGACAAAGACGACGAGGAAAGTAAAGATGAACAATACGCCCATGAACTTCCTGAAAAAGATATCGAAATAGAAAATCTTTCTTTCCGATATATCGGTTCAGATGCTGCTGTTTTCGAAAATTTAAATCTAAGTCTCCCCTATCAAAAAACTACAGCTATTGTCGGAGCCAGCGGAAGTGGGAAAACTACCCTATTAAAATTGTTAATGAAGTTTTATGAACCTACCGAAGGAGAAATAAGACTTGGAAATACAAAACTTAAAAATATTTCTCCAAGATTCTGGAGAGATCATTGTGGAGTTGTGATGCAGGAAGGTTATGTTTTCAATGATACAATTGCCAATAATATTGCTGTCGGCGAAGATTATGTTGATAAACAAAAATTAAGAAGAGCCGTAGAAATCGCAAATATTAAAGATTTTATTGAAGAATTACCTTTAAGCTACAATACAAAAATCGGAAATGAAGGTCTTGGAGTGAGTGGCGGGCAAAAGCAAAGACTATTCATTGCAAGAGCTGTTTACAAATCTCCGGATTATATTTTATTTGATGAAGCTACTTCTGCATTGGATGCCAATAACGAAAAAGTAATTATGGAAAATCTTGAACAGTTTTTCAAAGGGAAAACTGCTGTCGTTATTGCACACAGACTTTCTACAGTAAAGCATGCCGACAAAATTATTGTTTTGGACAAAGGAAAAGTCGTAGAAGAAGGTAATCATGCCGAATTGGTATCTTTAAAAGGAGAATACTACAGATTGGTAAAAA
The DNA here is from genome assembly GCF_039536845.1 of Chryseobacterium ginsenosidimutans. Taxonomy (GTDB): domain Bacteria; phylum Bacteroidota; class Bacteroidia; order Flavobacteriales; family Weeksellaceae; genus Chryseobacterium; species Chryseobacterium ginsenosidimutans_B. The sequence goes on along the minus strand of NZ_BAAAZJ010000008.1, from coordinate 323,260 downwards.
ATCAATTGGAATTAGGTAATTAATTAAACACAAAATGGCAGAAAAAGACATTTTAGATAATATTGAACTACGCTCGGAAAGCGTTCAGGATATTCTTACACAACCACCTCACTGGATGATCCGCTGGGGAAACACTATTATTCTTTTAATACTGGTACTTATCTTAGTGATGAGTTACCTTATAAGATATCCGGAATTTATTCCTGCTCCGATTGTTGTAACCTCTCAAAACCCACCTGAAAAATTAGAAGCGAGAATTAATTCAAAAATCGAAAAAATACTTATTAAAGATCATCAGCAGGTTAAAAAGAATGAAGTTCTGATGGTCATGCAGTCTTCTGCAAATTATCTGGATGTTTTACAACTTAAAAAATTGGTCGATTCTATTGAATATGATCAGTTATCATCATTCCCTCTCAGTCAGGCTTCCCATTTCAAACTTGGAGAATTGCAGGGCGATTACAATAATTTTGCAAAAGCATTTCAGGATGAAGCTTTATTTACGAGGCTTCAACCTTATGCACCTGAAAATTTAGCTGCCAACCAAAGTCTTTCTGAATACAGAATCCGAATTGCTACTACAAAACAGCAAAAGAGTCTGGAGCAGGCAAAATATGAGCTTACAAAGAAGAATTATCAACGTTCACAGGAATTATTCAAGCAAGGTGTCATTGCATCAATGGAACTTGAAAATGAAAAGATAAAGTTTTTACAGGCTCAGCAAAATTTAGAAAATATCAATATTTCTCTTTCACAAATGGAGGAAGGCATCTCTAATTTAAACAAAACAAAAAGCGGAACGGCAATCAACACAGAAAAAGATAAAATCACCTACTCTTCCCAAACTTTACAGTTGTTTGAACAGCTCAGAAAATCTTTAAAACAATGGGAACAAAGCTACCTGATAATCTCAAATACGGAAGGTCTTGCAAGTTTTCAGCAATTTTTGGGTGAAAATCAGTTTGTAAAAGCTGGTGATGCTATTTTGTCCATTCTTCCTAAAAACAAGGAAAAATTGGTCGGAAGAATGTCTGTACCGGCAACCAATTCCGGGAAGATCACTCCGGGAGAAAAAGTTTTAATTAAACTGGATAATTACCGTTATCAGGAATATGGAATTGTACAGGGAAAAGTTCAAAATATCTCACTTTCTCCTGATAAAGACGGAAACTATTATGTAGACGTCGTTCTTCCGAAAGGATTAAAAACAAGTTATAATAAAAATCTTATTTTTGATAAAGAGCTTAAAGGCAGCGCTGAAATCGTTACCGAGGATCTAAGGTTAATTGAAAGATTTTTCTATCAGATCAGAAAATTATTGGGTTACCAAAGTTAATATCGAAATTAAATAATAAAAGCCGAAACGATGTTTCGGCTTTTTTGCGCTTCTTATCTTAATTATTTTGAGGGGATGTGTTATTTACAGATAACTGTGGTTTTCATTGATTAGAATTTAAATTGAAAAAGAATGACAATAAATCAAATCAATATTTTATTGTTAAACTTCACTCGAATTTAAATAAAATGGTAAAAGACCTATGTACAAAACTATGAGTAAGCACTCTCTTTTTATTGGATAATATTTTTTAATAAATCGTCTCAACCGAGTTTTTGGGTACAGTTTAATAAAAATAAAAAAGCTGTAAGAAAAATCTTACAGCCTTCTATTTGTAGCGAAGACGGGAATTGAACCCGTGACCTCAGGGTTATGAATCCTGCGCTCTAACCAACTGAGCTACCTCGCCGTTTTGGTGGTGCAAATATAGAAAATATTTACACAATACCAAAATTATTTTAGCTTAAAATATTCCAAAACATCACCAACATGCTCTGGTTTATTGATAATCTTATTGTTAGCATCTAAAATAAAATACGTTGGAGTTGCATGAACATTATATGTATCTACATAACTACTATTCCATCCTCTCAATTCTGAATCATTTACCCATGGGAACGCAGAAATCTTCTTAGAATAAGAATCTTTATCAACATCCAGAGACAAACCCACAACCTGGATATTTTTTGCTTTCAGATCATTGTATTTTGCCAATAATTTTGGAAGTTCTTCTTCACAATGCGAGCAAGTAGACGACCAGAATATAATAACCTTCTTATCTGCTTTAATATCATAAAGAGACTTCGCCGTACTGTTTACCGGAGATTGGAATTTATTATTAGGAAAAGCCGCCCCGATTTCTACATTCGCATTAGACTTCAATGTAGAAGCCAGCCTGTCTGTAATTGTACATTTAAGATTCTTAGCAAGACCTAGATATTTATCTTTAAATTCCTGCATTTCGTACACATCAAAAATATCAATCAATTCAGAAAGAACAGTCTGTCCACGCGGAGTTTCGACCTTTAATCTGTCCAAAAGTTTATCCACAGAAGCTGTAACATTTGTATTTCCTCCTGAATTCAAATAGCTCACTAAAATTGGTCTTAGCAAAGATGATGTTTCCAGCATGTCATTAGACTTATCAAGAAAATTAATGACTTCATCCTGGTTTACTTTTTTAGAAGCATCATTAGAAAGGTATTTACTATAGTTTGTATTATAGTAATAAATAAATGGGTGCTGATTCTGATCAATCCCTTCAGAGCCTCCTGAAAGCCTGTTTATTTCAGTTTTTAAAGCCTTTCCAAAGTCTGTGTTTTCTTTGTAATATTCTTTTATCTGCGACAAAGCAGGAAGTATTAATTCTTTCTTTTGAGATCCTTCCTGAAGCTTACTCATAATATTATTAGCTTCATCTAAATAAATGATGTCTTTAACCTTGTTTGTCTGTGTTTCAAGTTTAACATTTACATTTTTATTTTCAGAAATAAAATTGAAAGTATTATTTGAATTCGGGAAATAGACTTTCATCATTCCCATATAATTTTTCGGATACTTGAAAGTCCAAACATTATTTTTACTCTGTTCTTTTGAGAAAATAATATCCTTAGAACCATTTAAAGTATATAAAATCGCGTCTTGATCTTTAAAATCAGCAGGAGCCTGAATGGTGACTGTAAACTGAGCCTGTAATGAAAATGCAGCTAATAAAGCTGATATTGTGTATATCTTTTTCATATCGTAAAAATAAAAAAACTCTCTGACTAATCAGAGAGTTTAATATTATTTTAATAAAATTTTATGCTTTTTTGCTTGTATACTTTTTTGTAAAGAAAGCAATGAACATTACTGCAACAATGCCTAGCGCGTATACATACATGTCAACTGGCGATGCTAATGTCTGTGATCCCGTACCTGAACCTCCAGTACCTCCATTTGGTGGTTGAGGCGGCTGAGCATTTACAAAAAACACAGCTAAAAGAAAAAGAGAATATACTAGTTTATTAATAGTTTTCATATTTGTCTATTTTAAGATTTTAGTGTTAACAATATCTCCTTTGTCCGAAACAACTTTTACCACGTAAGAATTTTTGATTTTTTTATCTAATTCAATTACAAAGTCTTTAGAAGTTTCTACCGATTTTTTAGAGATAACCAATTTACCACTCATATCATAAACCTCGATATCTGCTTTTTTCCAATTTGGATCAAATCTAACGATGTAGTTATCAATTCCAGGATTATAAACCACTAATGTTCTTGAAGGAGCTTTATTTTCATTAGCTGCTAAAACAATATTACTTGGTTCTCCATAGTATAGATCATATTCAGTGCCGGTCACAGGAATTACTGCTCCTTGCACTGCTTGCTGTGCCGTTCCGTTTGGTGCTTTATAGTAGAAACCAATTCCTGCAGACAAAGCATGTGCTCCGTTAGCAATTGGTACCGTATTTTCTTTAATTTCGAATTTGTATGATTTTACAATTGCAGGATTGTAAGTTACTAACTTAACATTTTTTCCTTTAAAGTTACTCTCATTAGCTTCGTTAATGTACAACCAATAGTTTACGTTATTGTTATCATAACCTCCAGTTGGCAATTCTTCGAAAGTACCGATAGCATCACCTCCTGTTGCAGCCGCCTGAATACTTGTAGCACCAGTTGTCTGGTGACCAGTAGTAGCGTTAGGAGTTACCACATAATATGTTCTTCCTACCTCTTTTCCTGTTGCATCTAATGCAATGACACCAAGCTGTTTTAAAGTTCCAACAATGCCTTTAGCGGCAGTAACATTATAATCAGTTGCAGCGGCTCTTACCGTACTTGAGAATCTTCTAAGAGTACTGAAATTTAACGTTTGTGCTGTGTTATCTCTCAACTTAAGAACAAATGTCTGCATTGGTTTGATAATAAGTCCCGTATCTCCAGCAGGAACTCCTGTAAACTGATCAAATGTCTGAACTTGAGCACCTGTAGTGAAAGTCGTACCATTAGGATATGTTTCAACTGTACCTGTAGAATATTTTACACCCCATATGTTTGCAATATTGTTACCATCAGTTACCCCTCCATTTTCTATATAACCGATTCTTGATAAATCTAAGTTAGTAAAATATGGGTTACCAAATTGGTAGATATTTTTACCATACGTTCCTAGAAAAACTCCTGTGGTATAATCAAACTGATCCTGAAGATAAGAATTATACTTCTCGTTATATTGGTTGGTATTGTTACCGTTAACACCAAAAGCAACACTAGCTCCTGCATTTTGCAAACTTACAGCAGCCAAATCCTCAGAACGCACTGGTGCTCCGTTCAGTGTAAACACAGAACCTGTAGCAGTAGGTGCAATTGTAGGCAAACTTGCCGGTGGAGTACTTAAGTCTAGATTGTTGTTGTTAGATCCTAACATATAATACATAGGAGCTGCAGGTGTAGTATTAGCCAAGTTTGTAACATGGTTTGATACTACATTTGCGTTATTCCAACTTAAGATTTCATTTTGGGTCCATCTGGTTGTACCAAATGTTTTAGCCAGTTCTGTGGATAAAGAACTGTACGCTTTTCCTGCAAATGGAAGAGCTATTTGTTGGAAATAATTTCCATTACCATTTTTGGCTGTTCTATACTCTTTGCTTACAATACCTGTAAGATTAGCAGTAGAAATACCATTAATGTAAAGCTGACCATAAGTGGAAGTATCGTAACTTCCAGCACCAGGCGTATTAAGTCTTAAGACGATGTTTCCACCATCTGTTTTGTCAGCTCCCCCTGTAGTAATTGTTTTGAAAGCGTCAGCAGCAGAAGCTTCTACCATAATGTTACCATGAACATCCATGATACCAGCTCCCCTTGTTTGAACGCCTCCTCCGCTATAAACCAGAGTGCCTTCACTTACATACGTAGTAGCAGCATCATCTACGTGTACTAGAACATTCTGCGCCTGAACAGAATAAACTGCTGCTAATAAACCAATAGCAAATAAACTTTTTCTCATTGTATATAATTATTTGTGTGTTAATACAATATCTCAACTGCAAATGTATGTTTTTTTTATGAAAAAACAAAAACATTTTATTTATTAACAAAAATATTATCCTCAGTTAATATTATTTCTTTCTCCTCTCCTATTGAGAACATGTAGTCTTCAAGCACTTTTTCAGTGGTTCCTCTCAATCCTCTTGCTCCTAAACCTTTCTCGATTGTCTCTTCTACAATCTTCTCAATTGCCCCATCTGTGAACTCTAATTTGGTTCCGTCCATTTTAAAAAGCTCCACAAATTGGTTTACAATAGAATTTTTAGGTTCTTTCATGATCCTTACCATTACCTCTTTCGTGAGTTTATCAAGGTAAGTGATGATTGGAAATCTCCCCAAAAGTTCGGGAATTAATCCGAAAGTACGAAGATCAATTGCATTAATATTTGTTAATACATAATCATCTTCATCCATTTTATTGATTTTTTCAGAGCTGAAACCTATTGCCTGCTTGTTCATTCTTCTTTCGATAATTTCTTTAATACCGTCAAAAGCACCTCCGGCGATAAACAAAATATTTTGAGTATTTACCTGAATATATTTTTGGTCGGGGTGTTTTCTACCTCCCTGAGGCGGCACATTCACAATACTTCCTTCCAATAATTTTAATAAACCCTGCTGAACACCTTCTCCCGAAACATCTCTTGTGATACTCGGATTATCAGATTTTCTTGCAATTTTATCAATCTCATCGATAAAAACAATTCCTTTTTCAGCTTTTTCTACATCATAATCTGCAACCATTAAAAGTCTCGATAAGATACTTTCAACATCCTCTCCTACATAACCCGCTTCTGTCAAAATAGTTGCATCAACGATACAGAACGGAACATTTAATTCTCTTGCAATGGTCTTCGCCAATAAAGTTTTTCCCGTTCCTGTCTCACCGATCATGATGATGTTTGATTTCTCAAGCTCAACTTCTCTATTTTCGTTTTGAGCATAAAGCAATCTTTTGTAATGATTATAAACAGCAATCGACAATTGTTTCTTTGCCTGATCCTGCCCTATCACATACTGATCAAGAAATTCTTTAATCTCTTTTGGTTTTTTTAATTCATCTACATTTTCTGCAGGAGAATAACCGGATTTTGAACCGCTGTCTTTTACGATCACATGAGCCTGCTCGATGCAGTTTTCGCAAATAAATCCGCTTTGACCGGAAATCAGCATTTGAACTTCATTTCTCTTTCTTCCGCAGAAAGAACATTGGTTTGAATTCATTTTATATATATAATAATATAAGGTATAGATTAAACAAACTCGTAAAAGTTAGTTTTACGAGTTTCTGTTATTTTTTAAGAATTAATAATTGAGTTCTGAATATCTGTATATTCTTCGTTTGATAATTTCAGTCTCTCATTTTTAAAATTCATATCCTCCACTTTATTTAAAGGAATTAAATGAATATGTGCATGAGGAACTTCCAATCCTACCACTGCCACTCCTACTCTTATGCACGGAATTGCATTTTTCACTTTCCTGGCGACTTCCTGAGCAAAACTCCAAAGATTTTTGTATTCTTCGCTTTCCAGATCAAAAATTAAATCAACTTCTTTTTTCGGAACAACCAGCGTATGACCTTTTACCAAGGGCATCGCATCCAGAAATGCAATAAAATTATCATCTTCGGCAATTTTATATGCAGGGATTTCTCCGTTGATAATCTTTGTGAATATTGTACTCATTTTATAGAAATTAGATTTTAGAAGCGTTACTTAAAATATCAGTTTCAAAATTTTAATTATTAATTTATAGAGTAATGTCTAATACTTCAAAAGACAGTTTGTTTCCGTTTGGCAACGTAATGTCTGCAGTTTCACCAATAACTTTCCCTAATAAACCTTTTGCAATCGGAGTATTTACAGAAATTTTTCCTGTTTTAAGGTCGCTCTCATTATCAGGTACCAATTTAAATATCTGTTCCTGATTCGTTGCATTATTTTTAAGTCTCACCGTTGTAAGGATTGAAACTTTTGAAGTATCTAATTGGCTTTCGTCAATAATCTTAGAAGAAGAAATAACATCCTTTAGCTTAGAAATTCTCATTTCAAGCATACCCTGAGCTTCTTTAGCCGCATCATATTCTGCATTTTCAGACAAATCTCCTTTATCTCTTGCCTCTGCAATCTGCTGCGTAATTTTTGGTCTTTCCACAGTTTCCAACTGTTCCAGCTCAGCTTTCATTTTCTCTAATCCCTCCTTTGTAACATAGCTTGCCATAATTTTCAAAATTTAGTTTTAGTATAAAAAAATAATCCGACATTTGTCGGACAATGTTTTCGTGTTGTAATCGTTTTAACTTTTACAAATATATAAAAATTTAAATTGAAATGAAAAAAACTTTTTCAATCTTATCTATAATTACATTATTGATTTTCAATAATTTATGCATAAATTCTTGTGGAAGCAGAGAAGACACTGTAAGTTGTTTTCCAAGCAACCCCATCAATGTTACTTTAAATCTTAATCTGCCTGCTTACTATTCTTTGAATCAAGTTGGAGGCTGGGTTTACATCAATGAGCAACAATCCGGAACAAGAGGCTTAATCGTTGTGAGAGCTTCTGACACTACATTTAAAGCATATGACAGAAATGCACCACACACTTGCCCGGATAACAATACAACACTTGAAGTTCAGGATAACATCAGAATTATTTGCCCAAAAGATAATGCACAATGGATTTTATTGACAGGACAGCCAACTGCGGTTGCCAATGTTCCTCCAAAAACCTATCCTTATAATTATGATCCTGCAGGGAAAATTTTAAATATTTATTACTAAAAAATGCAACCGCAGAGATTTTCTGCGGTTTATTTATCAAATTCAAATTCGTTAACTTTATTGTTAGTGCAGTCATTTATAACTACATTGTAGTTTTTATATTTGTTTGCATCCAGCATTATTATTTCGTACGAAAGTTGTTTGTTAGTAGTAATAAATTTATAAATTCCATTATTTTTATCAACAGGTGAAATTTTTAAAGAAAAATTTTCTTTAGAATTTGGTTCTGTATAATTAATAAATACATTCTTTTGTTCTTTTTTAATTGAATTTATAACATAACTTGTTACTTCTGATGATTGTATCTGGATATTATTATCAGTAATTAAATATTTCCTGTCATTTATTACATCACAAGGAATATATAAATAATAATTACCACTATATTTATATACAGGAAGCCATTTTGAATTCATGCCCAAACTTTCAAGTTCACTTGTTTTCACATTTGTATTAAAATTTGAAAAGTCAATTAATGAATTATATTCATTCGAATTTCTATCTTGTAAAATATAAACTCTTTGAGATTTGTTTTTTTTGATAAATACAGTATCGTTTGATTGTGCATTAACAGTAAATAAAAAGCTTAGTAAAAAGAGTAACAATATTTTTTTCATCATTGTTATGTTTATAAACCGCAGAAAATTTCTGCGGTTTAAAATCTTACTTTAGCTTTTTGTAAATTTTGTATACGAAATAGCAAACTATTACAAGAAAAATTAATGCTATAATCTGTAAGAAAAATAAACTAAAGCTGAACTCACTTATTGTTTCCATATTTTATAAATCTATAAATTCAATACTAAAAATATTTCCTGTATTAATATTGATTTTAACTCTTATCATAACCCTATCTTTATATACAGTTCCTAAACCTTCTAAAAATACATTATAGTTTTCAAGACCAGTTACTTCAACAGTTAAAGTATTTGAGTTTGTATTTTGGCTATAATCAAGCTGAGTGAAACTCCAAACACCTAAAGTTAAGCCATATTCAGTAGATATCACACTGTCAAAAGTCCAAACATTATTAACTTTTTTTAATTTAATTCTAACTTCTTCTCCACTTCCCCAAACTCCTGTTCGTTTTACTCTTGCTGAAACTATTTTTTCAGAACCATTATCTTGTAAAATCAAACTTTCAGTTATTAAATTACTATTTTTTGATAATAAACTTGATTTAAAATCTTGTAAATTATTAAAGATAATAGAATTACTTCCGCTAACAGTGCTAACTAAGGATAAACTATTTTGATTCAAAAACCAATTTTGAAACTGCTCCCAAGATGTAGTCGGATTATTATAAAAGAAGCTTATAGAAAAATTTACATAACTAGTATCACTTGACAACATTAAAGCCTGATAACACTTAAATTTATTTTCAACAGATAATCCGTTATACAATCCCCAATGATAAGGATCTGCATAAGCATTTATAACTCCGTCTATATTGGGGATCACACCACCACCATAATTATCTCCTGCACCATTAAAATCATCGGGAGCTTCTTCATCGCAGGTATTGGTAATACCATAAGTTCCCAATCTCCAGCATCCGTTGCAGTCTCCGTCATTTGGATCCGTATGTCCTGCCCAACATTGGAAATATTCAGTCATATAGAAAGAAGATCCACACTTTGAAGCTTGAGCTTTTTTAGAAATGAATTCGCATCTGTAACCTACTTTAGCATTTGTTTCCGGAATAATTGAAGGAGTAAATTTCACCAAATACTTTTTCCAATGGTTTATTTTTTTGGTAAAAACCAAATTGTAGAATACACCGACTTCCGTTTCGTTTTTCTTTTTAAGATATATTGCATATTCGGTAATTTCGCCATTCTTTACTGTTTTCTTAATTTTTGTGGTGTCGATAAGAAAATCAGAAGGCTCATAACCTTCAGCAAAGTCCGGCACTTTTGCCATTAAAGAATTTTCATCGGGAGATTTTGTAGCTTTTAATACTTCCTTAAAACTTGCGTCGAAGTTCGATTTGTGAGTTTGATTAGATAGAGTCTCAGAAACATCTTCTGGACGACAACTTAATAAGGATAGGACCAATGCCGTAAGCATCAGGAAATAAGTTTTTTTCATTTTGTATTATTTTAATATTGCGAATATAAAATTTATTCCAATACCTTACTGTTCTATTTTCGGGAATTCATTCCCTTTTTTCGGGAGAAAGAATTTTTATGAATTGGAAAGAGAGTTTTTGTTACTTTTGTCATAATTAATATATCAGATTTAGTTATGAATGTTCAGATAGGAAGCAAAATAAGAAGATTAAGAGAAAATAAAGGCTTTTCTCAGGAAGAAATGGCTGAAAGACTACAAATTTCCCGCTCAGCATATAGTAGAATAGAAAGTGGCGAAACGAATTCTTGGGTTAATCACATCGAAAAACTATGTGAAAATTTAGACATTAAACCTGAAGACTTTTTTATTAATTCTGATAATAATATAAATACAAATCAGGATAATGCTTCTGCGGTTCAGACAAATACACATCATGATACTCATATCACCATTAATCAATTATCTGAAAAAGTAATTGAATTATATGAAGATCGTATTAAAGAGCTAAAAGAACAGGTAGAATTCTGGAAAACAAAAACCCGCTAAAATATTTTTAATGAAAGTCGTTATACAAAGAGTTTCCGAATCCCATGTAAAAGTCGACGGAAAAATCGTTGGTGAAATTGGGAAAGGATTAATGCTTTTGGTAGGAATTGATGAAAATGATGAGAAAACCGATGCAGAATGGCTTGTTCAGAAAATTTTAAACTTAAGAATTTTCGGGGATGAAGATGATAAACTGAACCTTTCTGTGCAGGACATTAAAGGAGAAATACTTTGTATCAGTCAGTTTACGTTGATTGCAGATTACAAAAAAGGAAACCGACCGTCTTTCATTAAAGCCGCAAAACCCGATAAAGCGATACCTCTTTTTGATTATTTTAAAGAAGAAATTTCAAAATCAGGATTAAAAACCGAAAGCGGAATTTTCGGTGCAGACATGAAAGTTTCCTTAATCAACGACGGTCCGGTGACAATCGTGATGGATTCCATTACAAAAGCTTAAATTTGCAACAGATTATATTTTAATTCAAAAATGAAAAAAACCTTAGTTACCTTAGTTCTTCTTACAGGAGTAAACTTTGCATTTGCCCAAAAATCTTACACTGAAGATCAGAAAGCATCTTATTATATCGGTCTTGACATTGCTCAAAACATGAAAAAACAAGCATTTCCGGTAGATCCGGATCTTTTGGCTCAGGCAATAAAAGACGAATTTTCTGATAAGCCAAAATTATTCCCGAAAGAGGAATTGGGCACGTTCTTACAGGGTTTCATGCAGAAACAAAACGAGAAAAAACAGGCACAGTCAAAATTACAGGCAGAAGAAAATAAGAAGAAAAGCGCAGAATTCTTTGCTAAAAACAAGCTGAACAAGAAAATAACAACCACAGCAAGCGGTTTACAATATGAAGTACTGAAAGAAGGCGACGGAAAAGCTAAACCTACCGCTTCAAGTACTGCTAATGTAACCTACACAGGAAAGCTGATGGACGGAACTGTTTTTGATTCTACAGATAAAAATGGCGGAAAACCAATTGAGCTAAACCTTTCAGGCGTTATTCCTGGATGGACAGAAGGTATTCAGCTGATGAGCAAAGGTGCAAAATACAGATTTTACATTCCATCCAATCTTGCTTATGGAGACAATGGAGCAGGAAATGTAATTCCTCCGGGAGCAGCTCTCATTTTCGATGTTGAACTGGTAGATTTTAAATAATTACTTTCTAAATAAAATCAAAAACGTCTTTCAAAATTCTTGAAAGACGTTTTTTAAAATAAACTTTTATAAAAAATTAATTTGCAGGAATACTGCTAAAATTAAGCGCAACTTTAAGGTTCATATCTGAACTCGTCTGATTTTTTAATTCATAAACCGTTCTTACGGTAACTCCGGTACTCTTTACTACTTCATCAAGAAAACCTGAATTTCCCAGATCAAGATTTAAACTTGAAGCATCTGTCGAAATATCCGATCTTGAAGCAACCAGTTTTTCGCTGGTTCCGCTTGAAGAAATATAAACTTTGATCGATTTTAAAGCACTGAGATTTCCGCCTGAAGGAGAAACTACAGAAACTTTTGCATCCGAAATTCTCACATCTTTAATTTTCGCATTATTATTGCCTCCAAACCAAGTCTGAACATTGGTAGCAGTGGCAGTAGAAGAGACCTCTTTATCAGCAGGAACTCCCGTGGAAACTAAAACATTGGCTGTATAAGGAAATGTATTCTGAACCAACGACTGCACCGTTCCACAATTTACGAGAGCAACCGAAGCTATTGCCGCTGTCAAAAATATATTTTTCATAATGATAAATTTTAAAGTTTAGTTTGCAGAAATTGTACCAAATCGTTTCAAATTACTCTACACTTACCGTAAAATTTCCTTTTGTATTTCCGGAAGCCATATTACTTTTACCGATAATCAGCCAAACTTCACCTTTTTCTTTCACATCATACGTAATTTCTCTCCCGAAAGGTCCATCATAATCACCATTCGGTAATTTGATCTGGTTGAAACGAATATTAAAATCTTTTTCTTTTGTTGAAATGTTAGCTTTTAAAGTTGGCTTTTCAAAATCTGTTATTTTTAAAATAAATTCCTGTCCGTCTTTAGTAAATTCTTCACCTAAAGTTAAAGGAAACTGTTCTGCATCTACCGTTCTGATGATCTGTCCGTCTTTCACGGTTCTCATCACTCCTTTTTTCAGCACTTCTTTCGTTTTCGGGGCATTATTAATAATGGAATCCTTCATCCTCAGAGCTGCAGAATCCGGTCTTTCGGTAGAAGCAGGCTGTTCGCTAACCGCCATGGAATCTTTATTCTGAGTTTCCAGAATACCCGGATCTTTTTTGCAGGAAATAATGATCAATGGGATTAGCAATAAGAATTTTTTCATAATAATTATTTTTAATAATATCTAAAGTCTTTTGACTTTTGGTAATATTGAAAAGCCAAAATTGTTCCATTAGTGTAATTTTCAACTTATAAAAAACCTAAGATTTATCATTTAATTGTTTGATAAAAGAGAACTTTGGAAAGGAATTTTTCATTTTTTTGAAATTTCACTCTGCCCAAATTCAAAATTTCAGCTTTCAGTTTCTCATCATGTTTTTCTTCCGCATATTTTAATAAAGCTTTTTCACTGAAATTGATCCCTGTTTTATGATAATTTAAAGCAAAATCTTTGCGTTTCATATTCTCAGAAGTGATAATTCCGCCCCAATTTACATAGCTGCAAATAAGAATTGTTCCGTAAACGTACCAAACCATTGTATTAAAAAGAAAAATATTTCTTTTCTTCGTCTGAATTTTAATAAAAGTCATGACCAAACCAATTAATGACAAAATCAGGAAAGCAAAAACACCTAATCTTTTATAGGTAAAACCATAATTGATAATATATTCTGAGTTTTTTACCATTGCGGAAATCACGAGAACAGCATTCAGAAAAATCCATATTTTAACTAAAATTTTCATTAAGCCCGCTTTCGGATCAAAATTGAAATTGGATTTAAAATAAAACATAATGACCAAAATTGCCATTACAATTGACATAATTACAGCATTTACCCTTTCATGTGTTTCTTCAGAAAGCTGAACCGGCGTTTTTATAGCTTCATAAAACTGCTCGTAATTATACGTAATAATGAAAAATATCAGCAAAACATTAAGAGCAAAGAAAGAAATGACACCGCTCATTCTTTCTGCATCCAAATCAAGAAAAGAATACGTCGATTTCTGTATTTTATCTTTCTCCTGAAAATCATTATTTAAAATATGATTGTTTTTGTAGATGAATTTTTCAACCGCGTAATTCCAATAATTAAAGGCAATAAAAAATCCTAAAACAATCATTGCCAATAGCTGCCAAAAATTAATATCAAATTCAAAATTCGTGAAAAGATTGGCAAAATGATCACTTCCCGCAGAATAAATCCCGAAGAAAACAGAGATTAGAATTAACGGAATCAATACAAAAGCCAGCGTTTTCTGCCACAATCCGGGAACATCTTTTTTCGGAAGCCATTCATCAAAGCTGAAAAACCGGCAAATTGATGTAAAACAATTAATAACAAAAACCGGAATCAACAAAAGAATTTTCATTCTTCGGTTTCGCGATCGATAGCCTAACAATAAAATTGAACTTGCAATCGCCAAAAATGAAGGAAAATCTCCGTACCAGGCAAACGCAATACTTGAAAGAATACTCGTAACAAAAAGAAAAAGAAATGTTCTGGTTCTGTTTTTTGCCGGAGTTCTGAAAAGTGTGAGTATGGAGTAAATAATCCCGATAATACCGAGGTTAAGACCTACATTCTGATTGTAAAATACGATAACAAACAAGATCGTTGTAAGAAATATATAGTGATGTGTTTTCATGTTTTTTTTAATTAAAATTTTAAGAATAGAAAGGAATCATATTGAAAACAAAGGAAATATAAAGCAGTACGACAGGGACATTGAGTAATAAAAGTATTGCAGAATTTCCATGAGCCTTATTATCCGAAACGTTTGACAGAAAGACAATTAATTCGTGAAAAAATACAAGCAAATTAATTACTGCAGCAATTAAAACATAATAAAATCCAATGACCATCAATCCGCTATTTCCAGAGAAGACAAAACCTAATAAAAGTAATGTACCTACAATGAAAGAAGAATAAAATGTTATTTTTCCTTCCTGACTGAATTTTATAATTTTCATAAGATTATTAATATAAAACCGTTGTATTTTTCTGCTGAACAAAATCTTTCAGGTTTTCAAAGTTCTGCCAAAGCAAGGCTTCAAAATCCCAGTGATAGAACGGCCGCATATTTTGTCCTTTTTTATAGGCTTTCATATAAATTTTGAGATATTCCGGTAAAATAAGCGTTCCCAGAATGATTGCTGCTAAAAGATGGGCATTCATTTTTCCATTTCCTAGAAGAAGAAACTGCATTGCGATTTCGTCCTCAAAATTGGTTCCGCAACCTGTAATCAGATGGTGAACGTCGTGATCTTCCATTTTCGGAATCATGGTAAAACCGTGTTTTTTATAAAATTCCCCAAGTTTTCGTCCCAAAGAATCTTCCTGAAATTCCAGCAATTGCTTTTCTGTGAATTGCCATTGTCTTTTCTTCTTTTTGAAATATTTTCTGTACAATTTTTGAGTTTTGTCGTAAACGAAAAGAAGAAATTGAACGCGTATTTTTTTCATAGTTTATATTTTAAACATTTATAATATTGATTCCAATCACAGCATAAATAATAGCAATAGGAATGTTTATCAACATAATTCCTACGGCTTTCAAACAAATGTTAAGTTTAGTTTTTACAATAATTCCATAAATCAATAATCCTAAAGCAATGAGAGAATTAATCATACAACCTGCTCCTAAAAGGGTAATTCCGCCTGCAGCGAATTCGTCATTTCTTGTAATTACATATCCAAAAAGACAAACATTTCCGAGGAAAAATGAAATCCAAAAAGCAAGTTTTCCAATCAATAAAATATTCTGATCTTCCATAATTTAAGCTTGAGTTAAAGTAAAAACTGTAATTTCCGGACGAACCATAAAGCGAACCTGAAAAGAATGTCCCAAAGCTCTGTTGATATAAAGCATTCTTCCATCTTGTAAATCAATCTCACCAGAAATGTATTTCCGGTTTTTCACGGGAAGAAGCGGAGTAATCACACCCGGAATTCTGCATTGCCCGCCGTGAGTATGACCACTCAGAATCCAGCCTTGATAGCCATTCCATATATCTTTATCACAAGCATCAGGATTGTGACAAAGAATAAGATTTGCTTTAGAGGCATCGTAATTTTTCATTACTTTTTTCGGAGCAAAATTGGGTGACCAAAGATCTTCTAAGCCGATAAAGTTTAATCCATGACTTTCTTTCTGGGCATTTTTCAACATTGTAATTCCAAAATTTTCAAGCGTTTGGGTAATGCTCTCAGCAACATCAAGTTCCTGCCAATCAATGCCGTAATCATGATTCCCTAAAATTCCAAAAGTATCCATGCTTCCTAAAACAGAATGTTGCATAACTTTTTTAAGATCTTCCCGCTCCTGAACTGTTCCATGATTCACAAAATCACCTGTATAAACCACAAAATCCGGATTGTACTTTTTTGCTTTTTGAAAAGAATCAATAATGAAATTCCAATCGAAGCGGGTTCCGACGTGTAGATCTGAAATCTGCATTAGAATTTTCCCTTCCAATTCTTTAGGCAAATTTTTAACGGGGAGTTTTCTTTCCACAAATTCCAGCCAAAATGGTTCGATCTGCCATGAATACAGTACCGGGAAAGATCCAATAACCGAGATCTGAAAGAATCTTTTTAAAAAGGTTTTTCGGTTCATTTATATTTTAATAATCTAAGTTTAAAATCTAACTTCCCGCAAACGGACTTCCGAAAATCCCGACAGCCAGTTCGATCCATACTAAAGCCAATACCAGCAAAATGGTAAAACAGACTATTAATTTTGAAACTAACGACTTTCTAGATCTAATAACAAGATTAATAAAGAAAGCGGTTCCGAAAAGTAAAACACCCGCAATAATAAAATCAAAGAGTGACCAATTCCAGCCTTCTACAAAAAGGTTTCCGAAAAATGCTGTAGCCATTAATAAAGCCGGTACAGCGAAAATGATTGTTGATTTTTGTTTTTCTAAAGTCATATTTTTAAGTTTTAAATTTATAAAGTACTTTGCAATTCAAAGTAAAATGATAAAAAAATTTAGAGCTACCTCCCTAATAATTTTTCCAAAGCATTCAAATGTTCCGTAAAAGCTTCTCTTCCGCTTTGGGTAACTCTGTAAGATGTTCTGGGCTTTTTACCTACAAATTCTTTTTTCACTTCTATATATCCTACTTTTTCCAAAGCATTGCTGTGACTTGCCAAATTTCCATCGGTAATCTCCAGCAAATTTTTCATTTCCGAAAAATCAACCCAGTCGTTGACCATAAGAACAGACATAATGCCCAATCTCACACGGCTTTCGAATTCTTTGTTGAGTTGATTTATTTTTATCATAATTAAGATAGTAAGTTGCAGGTTTAGATATTCATTTTCTAAAAGCCTGCAAATTTATAGTTTTATTTATACTTTTTATGCATAATCAAGCCGTAAACAATATGCAAAGCTCCAAATCCAAATGCCCAAAAAAGCAATCCCCATCCCAGAAAGAATAAAGAAATCAATCCTAAAACAATTTCAAAATATCCTAAGTATTTTACATCTGTCAATGTATATCGTTCTGCGCTTACCAAAGCCAAACCGTAAAAAATGAGTGTAGCCGGAGCAATGAACACAAAAAGATGGTGATAAAGAAGAGCCAGACAGAAGATTCCTCCTGCTATCAAAGGTACTGCAAACGTAACCAAAAGACGCTTAGTTGTTCCATCCCAAATTTTCAATCCTTTCTTTTTACTTTTATTTGCGGTGAGAATATATCCGCTAAGAATTGCCACGATCAGAATTACAATCCCGATGATTACAAGTTCTCTCACCAAAGGTGGACTAAGAATATTTCTTTCACCATCCAAATAACTGATTCCCTCTCTGTGAAAAACAAAATAAACATATACTGCACCAATAATTGCAGCCAATCCTGCAACAACTCCCGATAATCCGCTTAATGAGATAAACCTTGAAGAACGCTCCATCATGGAACGAATATGTGATAAGTCTTCGTGATAGTTTTTTGAATCCATAAAAAGAACTTTGAATTACAAAGTTATAATTAAATTTTAATCTGCAAAATAATTATTCAAATTTTCCTGATTATTTTTATTTCTCATGATAAGTAATCCTTAACTTTAGAAAACAAACACTACAATATGGATAAAGAATTTTCGCGCTCGTTAATTTTCAGACATTTGGATGGTATTGTAACGGCACCAACGGTTGCTTCATTAATAAAAAAGGATGTTATCTGCTATATTATCGATAAAGATAAAATGACTCTTGCAGAACTTACGGAAACTTTTAAAGCCAATGAAGGGTATCTTAACGTAGCTTTGCACGCAATGTCGTCTCAAGGTTTTATAGGATATTCGGTAAATAATGAAAACGACGAGATCATTATCTCAAAAAACAATTCTACTCAATACCTTCAAAAATATTCTCCTCTTTACCTTAAGGCAGTTTCTTTTCAAAAAAAATATACAGATATAAAAAACCGGATCGTTGAAAGTTCATTTATTGAAGAATTTACAACTCTTACCGATTCCTTAAAACACAATTTCGGAATTACACTTTCTGAAAATCCCGATGAAAAAAAGGTTCAGGAGCAGATTCTAAAACATATTGAAGGCTGCATAATCGGTCCTATCATTGTTTATCTGGGAATGACAGGGATGTTTCATAAATATTTCATGGAAACTTCATTTCAGGCAGCGGAATTTCATAAAAATGATGAGAATTTTGAAATTATTTTAGATTTTCTTGCTCATTTAGACTGGTTTAAAAAGTCTAAGAACAACTATAAATTTACAGAAACAGGACTTTATTTTGCCAAAAGAGCAGCATCTTATGGAGTTACTGTTTCTTATCTTCCTTTGTTGAACAAAATGGATGAGCTTTTATTCGGAAATGCCTCTACAATGAGAGAAATCACAGAAGGAGAAGACGAAATACATGTAGACCGGGCCATGAATGTTTGGGGAAGTGGCGGAGCGCATTCTAATTATTTTAAAGTAGCCAACGATTTTATTATTGAGATTTTTAACCGGCCGATCCACTTGCAGCCAAAGGGGGTTTTGGATATGGGTTGTGGAAACGGAGCTTTTATCCAGCATATTTTTGAAACTATTGAAAGACACACTCTCCGTGGAAAAATGCTTGAAGAATATCCCTTGTTTTTAGTAGGTGCAGATTATAATCCGGCCGCTTTGAAGGTAACCAGAGCCAACCTCATCAATAATGATATTTGGGCAAAAGTAATTTGGGGAGACATTGGAAATCCTCAAAAACTGGCAGAAGATCTGAAAGAAAGTTATGATATTAATCTTTCCGATCTCCTGAACATCCGGACTTTTCTCGATCACAACAGAATCTGGAAAACTCCTGAAAATAGAAATCCCAAGAGAATTAGTACCTCAACAGGCGCATTTGCTTTTAAAGGAAAAAGACTTTCTAATAATGTGGTTGAAGAAAGCTTAAAAGAACATATTGAGCTTTGGCTTCCTTACATTAAGAAAAACGGACTTTTAATTATCGAGCTGCATTCTCTTGATCCAAAACTGACAAGCGAAAATCTAGGAAAAACGGCTGCCACAGCCTATGAAGCAACGCATGGTTTTTCAGATCAATATATTTTGGAAATTGATGTATTCATAAAAATATGTCTGGAAGCGGGATTAAATATTGATAAAGAGCTCTTCCGGAAATTCCCCAATTCTGAATTGGCAACGGTTTCGATTAATTTATTGAAAGCATGACTCAAAAATAAAAGCGTTGAAATTTTCAACGCTTCATTATTATTTTGCTCTTAATCTTTCTTTAATTGCTCCGATATTTTTCTTTGCAGAATCTTCCAGGATCAAACTTGCGCTCATATGAATTCTTGCAGGCATCAATTCATTAAAATGATCTGTTCCTTCCCAGGAAACCTTTTTTATTAAAGCTAAAGCATCACTGCTTCTTGAAGCCAAAGTCTGAAGAAATATCTCCAATTTCGCATCCATTTCCGCAATATTTTCTGAAACCGAATGATAAACATTATGTTGTTCTGCCCATTCTGCCGATCTGAAATCTGCATCAATTGCCATTGCTGAAAACTGAGACTTTCCGATTTTTCTTTCTACATAAGGCCCGATCACGAAAGGCCCGATTCCTAAATTGATTTCCGTTAAAGCCAACGCAGAATCTTTTGTTGCAAAACAGTAATCTGCTCCACAGGCAATTCCTACTCCACCTCCTGTTGTTTTTCCCTGAACTCTTACCACAACGATCTTACCACAGTTTCTCATTGCGTTCAAAACTTTTGCAAAACCTCCGAAAAACTTTGTTGATTTTTCCAATTCTTCAATTTCCAAAAGCTCATCAAAACTTGCTCCGGCACAGAAAGCCTTTTCGCCTTCACTTTTTACAAGAATTGCTTTTACCTCATCTTTTGCTCCTTCGTCTAAAATTGTCTGTGCCAGTTTTTCAAGAATTGCTCCCGGAAGAGAGTTGCTTTTCGGAGTTCCGAATGTGATTTCGGCGATATTGTTTTTAAGTTCCGATACTACGAATTCGTTCATTATTTAGATTTATTTGAATTCTTACAAAAATACTAAATGTACGGCTTTCAGAGAAGGTTTAAGTAAGATAAATTGTTCTGTAAACTTCTGTCGTGCAAATCCGTATAAATACTGGAAATATAATTTGGTAATATGTACTCTATCATTTGATTATGCTCAGCTGTACATTTGTAATGTTCATTTAATGAAGCTTCAAAAAAAATATGAACTGGTGAATCCGAAAAACCATAAAAGAGTAGGAAAAAAAACTAAAAAACTAATTATCATGGCTTACCCATTAGTAGAAATTAAAAACTCAACAAACTATATCGCATCAGGTACAGTTTATTATGCAAGTATTTTTTGTTCAAATGACAATTATTCTGTTACTCCACTTACAACATGGAAAGCAACAAGCAGAGGAGTTTGTCTGTTAACAAAAATTACAGCTACCGTTAAAACTCCATCAGGAGATATTGTGGCAACTCCTTACGAATCATCTGGTACATCATACAGCCAGTTTGCTATTATCCAGACAGGACCAAACTCTTTTGCCGTTACAAGAATTGTAAATATGCTTGAAGATGCTACTCCTGAAGATTACGTTGAGCCAACTGAGCAACAGAAATAATCAATCATTGAATACAATCATTGAATTATTTTGAATAATATTTGTGTTTTCACAAACCGAAACCTTCAGATTAATCTGAAGGTTTTTTGAAGACCTTTAACTACTTGGTTACGTAGAAATACGGAATGGTTAATTTGGTATTTTCTACTCTACTTCAAAATTCATGATTGTCGTTACTTTGGATTGTCAATAAAGCATAAGTTTTTAAAAGATAATGGCGGTCTCTGAAAAGCCAAGAAGAGAGTAAGAAAATTTAAAACTGAAAAAAATATTAATCATGGAAGAATACATTGGAATAATCAAATTGTTTGCGGGAAACTTCGCACCAAGAGGATTTTTATTCTGTAACGGAGCTTTATTAAGTATTGCTCAAAATACAGCTCTTTTCTCAATTTTAGGAACAACTTACGGAGGTGACGGTATTAATACTTTTGCTTTACCAAATTTAAACGGACGTTACCCAATCGGTGCCGGAAATTCAAATACAGGTAGAAATTATGTATTAGGAGAAATGTCGGGAACCCCGCAAAATACTATTACTTCACAAAACTTACCTAGTTTTATCAGCCAGCTAAAAGTAGCAAATACCAATGCTAATTCTGCTTCACCTTCATTAAATTCATCAATTGCAATTACAGGAACTACCGTAGGTAGAGACTTTACAGCTGTTCCCAGCTTCTTAAACGGAGATCCTGATACTGTTATCAACGCAAAATCTGTTTCTTTCGTTGGTCAGAATGTTCCAGTCAATAATATGCCTCCATATTTAG
This sequence comes from Chryseobacterium ginsenosidimutans, assembly GCF_039536845.1. Classification (GTDB taxonomy): domain Bacteria; phylum Bacteroidota; class Bacteroidia; order Flavobacteriales; family Weeksellaceae; genus Chryseobacterium; species Chryseobacterium ginsenosidimutans_B. The sequence goes on along the minus strand of NZ_BAAAZJ010000008.1, from coordinate 301,401 downwards.
GAATGAACTATATTATTTGTGTAGAAGGAATTTACCCTTCAAGACAATAATCTCATATAGCTTGATTTTATAAACAATAAATTAATAACTGAAAAATATATTATTATGGAAGAAATGATGGGCGTAATCAAATTGTTCGCGGGCAATTTCCCTCCTAGAAACTTTATGTATTGCAATGGAGCTTTATTAAGCATTGCTCAAAATTCAGCTCTTTTTTCAATTTTAGGAACCACTTACGGTGGTGATGGTGTCAGCACCTTTGCATTACCGAATTTAAACGGTCGTTACCCGATCGGAGCAGGAAACGCAAGTACAGGTTCGTATACGCTTGGTGAAATGGCAGGATCTCCACAGACGACAATCCTTCCTACGAATTTACCAAGCATCAACAGCCAGCTAAAAGTAGCAAATGCAAATGCAAATTCTGCTACACCTTCATCAAGTTCATCAATTGCAATTACAGGAACTACCGTAGGCAGAGATTTTACAGCTGTTCCTAGCTATGTAAATAGTGATCCTGATACGGTTATTAATCCAAAATCTGTATTCTTTCAAGGTCAGAATTTGCCGATTAACAATATGCCTCCTTACTTAGGATTAAATTATATTATTTGTGTTGCAGGAATATATCCTTCAAGACCATAAAAAAACAAAACAACCTAAACCTAAAATCATGAAAAGCACTACTTTTTTATTAATCTGTAGTCTGCTCATTTCTACTTTCACTTTTGCGCAGACGAGTACAGAACAATTTGAGACAGAATCTCAAAACAGTACAAGTTTTACTGACAACGGAGTCATTTTCAACATCCTAACTCACGTAGGCGGATTCGACATCCAAGCAAACTACCCGGGAACAGGATGGAACGGAACTGCCAATGACAACAGATATATTGACAATTCCGGAGCAGGAAACATTGCAGTAGGAGCATCATTCAGCATCAAAACAACTTCAAATTTATTTAAAGTAAACAGATTCTGGATCTTCTTATCTGATACTAACTTAAATCAAACTGTTTCAGGAACGCTTACTGTCACTGGTAAATTATCTGGAGTAACGAAATTTACACAAACCAAAACTTCAGGTTTTGCAACTTCTTTAGGCTCTACAAACGGTTATACATTAATTGATTTAACGAATCTTAATGGTCAAAACTACTCCAACATCATTATAGATCAGCTTCAGGTTACTCTTGGTGGTTTATATACGTATGGAGGTTTAGATGCCTTCACCTGGGTAAAAGACACGGGCATTGTTTTGGCAACTGATGATGTAAAAGCTTCAAGCAGTAAAAAAACTAATGTATATCCTAATCCTACAAGTGGTCCTCTTACTATTGAAGCTGTAGAGAATACAAAATTCGAAGTTTACAGCCAGTCCGGACAATTGGTGAAAACAATTGAAGCCAGAAAAGGTGTAAATGAAACAAATATTTCAGAACTTCCGGAAGGAGTTTACATTGTAAAATCATCTTCAGAATCCTATAAAATCATTAAAAGGTAATTTAATAGCTTATTATTAAAGTTAAGAAACTAATAACCATGAAAACTTTATTTATAATAATAAGCGATTGTACCGCGAAAGATTCTAATGCATAAGTGTGATGAAATCCCCTGAAGTAAATTTAGGGGATTTTTATATTAAAAACGAAACCCTCAAAATATTAATAATTATGGACACAACATTTACACAAAACTGGATGAGTAAAATCGACGGTACTAAAAGGCTTACAGAACTTACTATACCCGGAACTCACGACAGTGCAACTTATGACACTATTTTTATGCCTGCACAATGTCAGACAATGAATTTTACAGATCAGCTAAATTCAGGAATCCGTTTTCTTGATTTTCGTCTGAAAAGAGGATATGACGCAGATGACGATCATGTTTTATGGTTTTACCACGGGACTTTAGGCCTAAATCTTCATTTCGGTCAGGTCATCAATATGCTTGTAGATTTTCTGCAGCGACATAAGGATGAAACAATCATTATGTGTGTTAAAAATGAATCCGATCCAAGTAATGAAAGCAAACAGGAGAAATTTTATAATGATTTTAATATTACCATCTCCAACAATTATCCTTCATTTTTTTACAGAGAAAACAGAATTCCGGCTCTTGATGAAGTAAGAGGAAGAATTGTTTTCGTAAAAAGGTTCGCTACAGGAACCGTTGACAGCAGCAAAGACGGTCTTAATCTTTTTGATAAATGGCCAAATGATTCTACAACTCCTTTTGAAAATAATGGCATAAAATATTATGTACAAGACAATTATTACAGTTGGGGCAGCGAAAGAGCCGATAAATTTACAGAGCATGTAAAGCCTGCTTTAATTGCTGCTGCAAATGGAGAAAAAGACAGGTTATATTTCAATTTTTCAAGCGGGACAGGAGTTTCAGGAGGAATATTACCATCTTCGACGCGACCCATAGATCTTGCGAAAGTAGTAAACCCATTATTTTTAGATTATTTAAAATCTCATCAGAAAGGAAGATTCGGTATTATTCCGATAGATTATCCGGAAATACCTGATAATAAAAAACTGATCCAAAGTCTTATCAATAGTAATGAATTCAAATTACCTGTTCCCGCAGTGTAGATATGATTCTAACGACACAAAAACAAAATCCTCTGAAGTTTTCGGAGGATTTATTTTTTCAAAGCTAAAATATATTTGTCGATATACAATTGCTTCTCTTTCGATTTGTATTGTTGAATATATCTTGGATGCTCCAAAACCGTCATTTTTTCGAAAAGATTAGCCTCTTCATTTAATTTTGAAATAAAATCCGCATTTTTCTTTCCTAAAATAAAGACTTCGGAAGTATCAAGATTTAAGCTGATATGTTGGTTTAAAGAATCAATCATGAAATCTTTCACATCTTCAAACAACCTTTTATCATCGTAATAATTGGCATTGAGCCAACCTGTTTTTGATTTTCTGACAATCGCTAAAGGGAAAGGTGAATTAATATAAATATCACTGTAAAATTCTTCTGCACCGCCATATTCTGTGATCATATCGTACATGAAAACAGAAGAAATTTCATGCGTGTGAGCCGATTCCATTTTGATACCGCAGACGCTTTCCAGCCTTTTTGTATCCGTAAACGGAACACCAGTCACTCCGGCTCCATGACGACTCGGATTAATTCCGACAATGAATTTTCTTTGGTTGGAATCATTATAATATTTATGATAAAACTTCTGCATGACTTCTATCGTTTCAGGATTACCGAGATAAGGATTTAAAACCTGAAAATCATCGGGAAGATTTCCGTTATATTTTAGATTCCGGTTAAATTCAACAACTTGGTCGGCAAAAGTTTTCTTCATATTTAATCTTTAAGAAAAACAAAATTTTCAGGTTGATTATCGTCGTCATCATAATCTTCCTCATCACCTTCTTCGCTTAAAGCTAATTCAATATCAATAAATTGAATATATAAACCACAAATTTTTCCATCGCTATCATATCCAAAATACACAGGATACTCCCCATCACCAAAACCACTTGCAAACATCGGAATCTGATAATTTGTATTTGGAATTGTCCAGTTGATCCAGTCTCCTGCCTCTCTCTGATTGTTGGGATGATCTTTATAACTTTGTTCGAAAAGTTCAGCAAAATAATCATCATAAACATTGTCTACATCAGTCTCAGCTATAAATTTATCAACAAACGGAAGCACTTCTGCATCAGTAATACAACCTAAACCTGCATCCACTCCAAAACCAAAAAAATCGTCTTCTGTTACGCCTTCCAATTCTTCAATTCCTACTAAAGCTTCTCTATAAATAACAGGTTTTTCTTTGGTAAATTCAACTTTTACAACAGCATATCTGTCACCCCAGTCTTCAGATTTTACCACTGCAATTGTCACAGGAAAATTTCCTTTCGGAGACTGAATAAAATAAGGAGATTGATTTGCATTCAGAGAAACCAGCGGATCTCTTACAACCACTTTTCCTGAAGGAAGAGAAACATTTCCGATTTCCATGGTTTCTAATTGCTGCCCCGCAATTTCACCGGAAGTAAAATAGGTTTCCAAATCGGTCGGGCAAATCAAAATGTCTTTTACTTGCTCATACTTCTGCATCCAGTTTTCGTTCATTATTAAATATTTTTATGAATTGATTTTAAGTCTTGAAAGTAACGAATAAAAATTTCTGAATCAAACATCCTAAATTATTTAACAAAAGATTATAAAAAATCCCTTTTAGTTTAAAACCAAAAGGGAGTAGAAAATTATTCATTTGGATTAAATCAATCAAAAGATACATCAAATAGTTTTCTGTATCAATCTCATTAAGAATCTGCACAAATATAACATGCTGTCGGAATGTCGGGCCACCTTCCAGGCTTACAACAACTTCCTTTTGGACAAGGGTTCGGAGTACAAGACCAAACCGGACCGGCTCCTTTGAGAGATCTCAATTCATTTCTTGAAAGTCTTTTTAGATTTTTCATAATAATTAGTTTTAATGATTTTCCTACTCTCTATGCTTTTCGGATTCCGCTCAATAAATTTACTGATTTTCAATGATATGTTTTTTAATTTACTATTCAAATATCATTTTGATTTCTCTACAATTTTATAATCATCAATTTCTAAACCTTTACAAGCATTAAAAAAATCCCTTTCAGCCTAAAGCCAAAAGGGACAATAAATTTATATTTTATTTTGAATTAAATCAATCCGAACTGCTCAAAATGATGGGTAAAATGTTTTTTGAGCATCAGTTCCCACATTTCTTTATTTAATTTTCCAAACACAAAATTCATATGTTCTGCTTGCGGATTTTCTTTATAATAAATCGAGAATCTCTTCAAACTATCCATGAAAGACTGCTTTGCCACTTCAAGATTTTTATGTCTTAAGTCCAGCAATTTTTCATCTTCTTCTAAGAAAGGAGCTGGGAAATCTTTAGGCATTTTTCTATGATTATAAAGAGAATCCTGCCATTTTTCCAATTGTTCTTCCGGTGTGAAGCATTTTTCGGCTTCCGGTTCACCCAAGCTTACCAAAACTCCATGTTCCAAATGCTCAATCATTTGTTGAGGAGACATTTTGCCCCAATTCGACTGAGTATTTTCCGTTAAACCATTTAAAGCTTTCTGAATATTTTTTAAGTTTAAATCGATGAAAGGAGATTTTTTTGCAACCAATGTTAAAATTGTAGCTACACAAACAATCTCATCTCTCTGATTCACCACTTCAACCAACCATTTTACAACACCGGAAGGAATGTTTCTTCCTTTTACTCCACGGTTGATTTTTTCTTTTGCGGTTAAATAAACCGTGATCGTATCTCCTGCATAAACAGGCTTGAAGAACGAGCAGTTTTCTAATCCATAATTTGCGATAACCGGTCCTTTTTTCCCTGAAACGAACAATCCAGCCGCCGCAGAAAGGATGAAATATCCGTGAGCAACGGTTTTATCAAAGATAGTTCCTGTTAAACTTGTAGCATCTGTGTGTGCGTAAAAGTGATCCCAAGAAACATTGGAGAAATTCACGATATCTGCATCAGTAACCGTTCTTCCCGCAGTTTCCAAAGAATCTCCAACCTCAACATCTTCAAAATATTTCTGAAAAGGATGTTTGTCCGCAAATTTTTTCTCTGCCCCTTGCTGATATACTTTTGTAATCGCCGTCAAAACGTCCGGAGAACCTTGAATTGCCGTTTTCTGAAGGAAGAAATGAAGACCGTTCAAACCACCCATTTCTTCGCCACCTCCTGCTCTACCAGGACCTCCGTGCATTAACGTAGGAAGTGGCGAACCGTGACCTGTACTTTCTTTAGCGCTATCTCTGTTTAGCACGAAAATTCTACCGTGCTGAGAAGCCATTTTCCAAGAAGTTTCTGCCACAAAATTGTTATCATGAGAAACTATTGAACCTACCAGACTTCCTTTTCCTCTTTTTGCCAGTGCTGCAGCTTCTTCTGCATCTTTGTAGGGCATCAATGTAGAAACAGGACCGAAAGCTTCGACGTCGTGAGAGATGTTTTTAGTAAATGGAGAATCATTTAAGAATAGTTTCGGACTCATAAATGCCCCATTTTCATAGTTTGCATCTACCAATTCGTGTTTTCCGTCGTAAACAAGCTCTGTTTCTGTTTTTAAGATATTTATTTTTCTTACAACTTCATCATATTGTTGCTTTCCTACCAATGATCCCATTCTGGTTTCTCTGCTTAAAGGACTCCCGATTTTAGTCTGATCCAAAGCTTTAGACAAAGCATTCTGAACGTCTCCAACCAAATTCTCAGGAACGATAATTCTTCTGATTGCCGTACATTTTTGCCCGGCTTTCGTGGTCATTTCGTTACGAACTTCCTTAATAAATAAATCAAATTCCGGAGTTCCCAGTTTTGCATCCAATCCAAGAATCGAGCAGTTCAAAGAATCGGCTTCCATATTGAAACGAACCGCATTTCCGGCAACAGAGGGCAAAGATTTTAATTTTCTACCCGTCGTTGCAGAACCCGTGAACAATACAGAATCGCCATCTTTAACATAATCCAGAATATTTCCCGGTTCACCACAAACCAATTGAAGCGCACCTTCCGGAAGAACTCCGCTTTCAATCATATCCTGAAAAACTGCATTGGTTAAATAAGAACCATAAGGAGACGGTTTTACGATAGAAGGAACACCTGCCAATAATGAAGTTGACAATTTTTCCAACATTCCCCAAACAGGAAAGTTATAAGCGTTGATTTGTACAGAAACTCCTTCACTCGGCGTTAAAATGTGAGTTCCTAAGAAAGTTCCGTTGGCAGAAATTTTCTGAGTTTCCCCATCTACCCAAAACGGAGTATTCGGAAGCATTCTCTTTGCTAAACCTGAGTAGGTGAAGAAAGTACCGAAACCTCCTTCAATGTCTACCCAAGAATCTGCGTGAGTTGCCCCTGTTTTATATGATAATTCGTAATATTTTTTCTTTCTTTCTAAAAGGTAAAGCGCTACTTTTTTCAACATTTCTCCACGATCGTAGAACGTCATTGATGAAAGGTTTTTATAACCAACCGTTCTACCGTAGTCAAGAGCCTGTTCAAAATTAAGCCCTTCCGTATCCGAAACAGCAACCTGCTCTCCTGTCACGGCATTGTATAAAGGAATTCCGTTTCCGGTACCTTCTACCCATTCACCGTGAATGTAATTTTTTAACTTTTCCATATAGTTTTTTACTTTTTACTTACATTAAATTTTTTAACAATGCTTTTAATAATCAGATAAAGAAAGCATAGTATTAAACATACATCAATTATCAAAATAAAATTGATTAACCATGTGTAGAAAAAATCTTTACGTTTAAGACTTTCAATTACTTCATCTGATTCAATATGTTCCAAAGCATCTGAAATTCCGATTGATTCTTTTATTAAATTAAATCCTAAAAAATTGATTGCTACAACTATAATCAGAATTAAAATCCAATACTTCTTCAATACATTTATCATTTGAAATTTATTTACTTCGGCTCCTGATACGGAAATAATTTCAACAAACCTTCATACAAACTTCTGTGAAGAATCGTTGCATGATTATCTGTTTCCATCATTTTGTATTCTACCTTCCAATTTTTTTTATTTGATTTTTTAAGAATATCATATAAATTTTCTGCATCTTTTACCATTACCGGATGCTCACCTTTTCCTACAGAAACATAAATAAATTTCTTGGTATCCGGAATTTTGGATAATAATTGAGGAGCCTGTTTTAAAAGACTTTCATCATCCCACCACAAACTCGGACTAATGATAAAATAATTATTAAACATTTCAGGTTTTTTCAGCAGAATTTCTGTTGCTAAAAGTCCACCAAGAGATTGACCGAAGATGTAGGTATCGGTAGTTTTAAACTGACTTTCGATATAAGGTTTTAATTCTTTTTCAAGGAAACTGATAAACTTATCAGAATGTCCTGTTGTAGGATAATCTTTCTGTAAATCTTTTAAATCTGTGTGAAAAGTGAAGTCTCTTTTTCGATCAATATTTGCAATTCCTACCACAATCGTTTCCGGCATGGAATACATTTGATTAAAGAATTGAACCAATCCTGTAACGTGAATAAAATCCTCATTCATACTTCCATCCAGAAGATAGATAACTGGGTAAGATTTTGTTTTGTCGAAATTTTGTGGAAGATAGATGTTTAATGTTCTTTCTTCATTTAAAATTTTAGACTTTATGGTTCTGATTTCTCCAATAGTCAAGGGTTTTACATTTGTAGTCTGAGCAAAAGCCACAGATTGAAATGTAAACAGAATACTGCAGAAAATGAGAAGTTGTTTTAACATTATTATTTATTTTTTAATCGTCCTTTCAAAACCTCATAAGTTTTAGAAACCTATGAGGTTTGAGTTAAACCTTACTTTATTCAATTGTTAGAAAATCATATTCAACATTTGATTTATGATATTCTACAAAATCTTTTATTGTATCAAAATATTGCATCATCTCTTTTCTTTCAATTTTACTTTCTTTAGCCAAACGAATGTAAGAATGATAAGATGAATATTTCCAATCATTAATATCCTCAACAAACCCATGATTGACAGGGTTATTGTGAATATAATGCAATAATTTAATCAAATACTTTTCATCGTGTACTCTTTTGCGTTTTAAAAAATCAAGAAAAAGTGATCCTTTTCTCTTGTATTTCTTATTATATGCTTTTGCATAACCATTTAATAAATTACTAAACTGCCTCATTAAATATTTATGCTCATCTTCATTTGATACTTGGTCTGAATCTTTAAACCTCATTAATAAATGAAAATGATTCGGCATTAAGCAATATGCATATATTTCAGCTATTGGAATAATATATTTTAAAAGCTTACTTAAAAAATATTTATAATTTTCATCTTCCCGAAAAATTAAATCTTTGCCGTTTGCATGAGTATAAATATGATATACATAACCATATTCAAAACTTTCTGTATTTGACATATTTTTTCTTCATTTGTGTTTATGTGTTTTAATATTCAAACCTCATAGGTTTTTAAAACCTATGAGGTTTAGCCGGAAAAACTATTTCACATCATCCCAAATGCTGTAATCAACAACTTTCGTAGGAATTTGCTGAACATATTCTGTAAAAGGTTCACAAGGCAAAATTGCGTCTTTTCCTTCTCTCGCCAGTTCCTGATACAGTTTTGTTCCTTCCGTTTTCCATTTGATCATCTCATCAGAAACATCACGGATGATTCTTGCAGGGCTTCCTACAATTAATTTTCTCGCTTCACATCTGAAATTTGCAGGAACAAAAGCCAAAGCTCCGATGATACATTCGTCACCGATTACAGCTTTGTCCATCACTACAGCATTCATCCCAACCAGACAGTTTTTTCCAATATGTCCGGAATGGATGATCGCGCCGTGACCTATGTGTGCAGATTCTTCTAAAATGGTTTCAATTCCCGGAAAAACGTGAAGTGTACAGTTTTCCTGAACATTTGCACCGTCTTTGATGACAATTTTACCCCAGTCTCCGCGGATTACAGCATTCGGACCGATATAAACTTCTTCGCCGATTTCCACATTTCCGATAATTACCGCTTGTGGGTGAACGTAAGCGGATGGTTTAATGATAGGACGAATTCCGTGATATGAGTAAATATTCATAGTTTTTAAATTTAACAATGTATCAATCTAACAGTTTACCAATAGGTGCTTCGACAAGCTCAGCATGACAATGGAATTGTTACATTGATACATCTTTATATTGTTACATTGAAAAAAAGTTATACTTTTTCAATCACCATTGCATAACCTTGTCCTACACCGATACAAAGGGTACACAATGCATATTTCTTATCCTGTTTTTGAAGTTCCATTGCGGCAGAACCAACGATTCTTGCTCCGGAAACTCCAAGTGGATGCCCGATCGCGATGGCTCCTCCGTTTGGATTTACTCTTGAATCATCATCTTTCAACCCTAGACTTCTTGTTACTGCTAAAGATTGAGCGGCAAACGCTTCGTTCAGTTCAATAACATCCATATCTTCTAATGAAAGATTTAATCTTTTCAATAATTTCTGAGTTGCTTCAACAGGTCCGATTCCCATGATTCTTGGTTCAACACCAGCAACTGAAGATCCTAAAATTTTAGCTTTTGGTTGTAAACCGTATTTTTTTACGGCTTCTTCACTTGCTAAAATTAAAGCTGCAGCTCCGTCGTTCATTCCTGAAGCGTTTCCTGCGGTTACTGTTCCGCCTTCTTTTCTGAAAGCCGGGCGAAGTTTTCCAAGACCTTCCATTGAAGAAGTTGGCTTGATAAATTCGTCTTTATCGAAAATTTTCGATTCACTCTTCTTCTGTGGAATTTCAACTTTTACAATTTCTTCCGCCAATCTTCCGCTTTCCTGAGCTTTAGTTGCTTTTTGTTGTGACCAAAGGGCAAATTTATCCTGATCTTCTCTGCTGATATTATGCATTTCAGCTAAGTTTTCAGCGGTATCTCCCATTGTGTCAACGCCGTACATTTCTTTCATTTTTGGATTTACAAATCTCCATCCGAAAGTTGTATCAAACATCTGGCTGTCTCTACCGAAAGCTGTACTTGGCTTTGACATTACATAAGGAGAGCGTGTCATGTGTTCAACTCCACCCGCAATATAAATTTCACCTTCACCAGAAGCGATCGAACGGAAAGCATTTGCTACCGCCGACATTCCGGAAGCGCACAATCTGTTTACGGTTTCACCTCCGATTTTATATGGAAGTCCTGCCAATAAAAGTCCCATTCTTGCTACGTTTCTGTTATCTTCACCCGCTTGGTTAGCACATCCGAAAATAACATCCTCAATTTCCTCAACAGGAACTTCAGGGTTTCTTGCAACAATTTCTTTTAAAACAATTGCCGCCAAATCATCGGCTCTGACTTCTGATAAACCTCCACTTAGTTTTGAAATGGGAGTTCTGATATAATCTATGATGTATACGTTGTTCATATTCAATTAATTTAACAATTTAGCAATGTAACAGTTTACCAATGCTAAACGCTTTGCTTTTTATTTAAACTTGTACTTAATATTTTATAAATAATTTTTCCTAATTCTACAATTTGATGTTCTAATTTTTCATCAAATGGATAATTTTTGGAATGCTTACACAGATAAAGCCAATATTTGGTTTCTTCCAATTCTTTAGCTGAAATTTTTATCTTATTGATAAAATCATTTTTACTGTGAGGATTTTGTGCTTCAAATGCATTTGCACCAATGCTTGTTCCGGAGCGTAACAATTGTTTTGCAATAACAAACTTTCTTTTTTCTTCTAACAATTCACAAAACTCAATTATATCTAAAGAAAACTGAACTGTTTTCTGAATCAATGGATTATTTTCAAAATTTATCATTCGTGTTAAGATTATTTATTTCATCATTGTTAGATTGCTATACTGATACATTGTTACATTAAAATTACAATTCTGTAATTTTCTTTCCAATTTTATACACTGTTCCGACAAATTTTGCAATCAGTTCTTGATTTTGATTGGTAATTTTAATGTCGTAAACAGCGGTTTTTCTGGTGTCGTTTACCAAGATACTTTCTGCTCTGAAAATATCGCCTTCTTTTCCGGCTTTGGTAAAATTAATGGTACAGTTTAATGCAACTGCTGCATCTCCGGCGTTGTTGGACGAAAATGCTAATGCAGAATCTGCAAAAGCAAACGTAACCCCTCCGTGAACCGTTTTAAGCCCATTAATCATCTCCTTTTTGATGGGCATTTCCAGTAAACAATAATTTTCTTTGACTTCAATCAGCTTGATATTCATCCATTGGGAAAAATAATCCTGATCGAACATATATTCTGCAACCTGTCTCGGATTCATTTTTAATTAATGCTTGTTATTTCTTCATATAATTCATCAACCAATTTGTCATAAATACTCATGGTTTTACCAAGAATTATTTGCTCGTTTGAAAGATTTCCGGAATTTGACGGATTTTCGGTTTGATAAGAAGCATTTAAATCAATACCGTCTTCATTAGCTAATCTTTTAACCAACTCTTTATACTTTTCATTAAATTTTGCCAATAGCCCAAGTCTTTCCTGATAATCTTCTATCGAAGAAAGTTCCCGAATTATATATTCTTTTTCAATGAGAAGCCTTGTTTCTAATTCGGCTCTGAATCCGTCTATATCCATTTTTAATGTAATAATTTAACAATGTAACAGTTTACCAATGAGATTCTTCGCGTTGCTCAGAATGACAAACAAATTGCTACATTGTTAGATTGGTATATTGTTACATTTTACGAAGTAAAGGGCTTTGTCTGTACCTTTCTTCCTGATATTCTTCGTAAAGATTCTGCAGGGTTTCGGAGATTTTTGAAAAACCGATTTCTTTTCCCCAAGCCAATAATCCTTTTGGATAATTTACGCCTTTTTGCATTGCTAATTCAATATCCTCATCGTTGGCAACGCCTAATCTTTTTGCTTCAACTGCTTCATTAATCAACATTGAAATAATTCTCAAAAATATTTGTTGATACAGAGCATCGTCTTTTTGAGCGACAGGCTTTTCTGTACCTTCAGAATAATCGTAAAACCCTTTTCCTGTTTTTCTGCCGTGAAGTTTTGCTTCGGACATTCTTTGTTGAAGAAGAGACGGTTTATATTTCGGGTCGTAGAAGTAATCTTTGTAAACTGTTGTTGTTACAGAAAAATTTACATCAACACCAATTAAATCCATTAATTCAAAAGGTCCCATTTTGAAGTTTCCTAAAGTCTTCATGGCTTCATCAACCTGTTCGGGAGTAGCAATGTTTTCTTCAACAATTCTCAACCCTTCACCATAGTAAGGACGTGCGATTCTGTTAACGATAAATCCGGGGATATCTTTAGCAATAACAGGAGTTTTGCCCCAATCTTTCATGAGATTGTAGATTTTTTCCGCTAAAGATTTTTCTGTTAATAAAGATGGAATAACCTCAACTAAAGGCATCAAAGGAGCCGGATTGAAAAAATGAATTCCGATGAAACGCTCCGGCTTTTGTAATTCCGCACCGAGAGAAGTGATGGAAATGGATGATGTATTGGAACCAATAACACAGCTTTCTGAAACGTGTTTCTCTAATTCTGTGAAAACTTTGGTTTTAATTTCTTTGTTTTCGATGATGGCTTCAATAATTAATTCACAATCTTTGAAGTCCTTCAATTCTGTAGCAATGGAAATATTCGCTAAAATTTCTGACATTTTTTCTGCCGAAATTTTTTGTTTATCAACCAGTTTGGTCAATGTTTTTTCCAAACCTACGGTTGCCGTTTCTACTTGTTTTGCGTTGGCGTCATAGACCCAAACTTTGCATCCGTTCGTTGCGGCTACCTGTGCGATGCCAATTCCCATAGTTCCGGCACCGATAATTCCTATATTCATAATGTAACAGTGTATCAATGTAACAATGTAACAATTACGTCCTGTCATGCTGAGTCTGTCGAAGCATCTCAATTGGTAAACTGCTACATTGGTACATTGTTATATTAATTCCTATTTTCCTTTATAATTAGGTTTTCTTTTTTGTAAAAAGGCTTGTACACCTTCTTTAAAATCTTCTGTTTCAGCAGCTTCCTGTTGAAGATCACCTTCTAATTCAAGCTGTTCTCTCAATGTGTTGTTGTAAGATTGAGCGAAGGCTTTTTTAGTTAATTTAATAGCTGCAGTCGGCATATTTGCCATTTTCTCAAGAATTTCAATTGATTTTGGAGCAAATTCTTCTTCATTGAAAACTTCTGCAACCAAACCGTAAGATTTTGCTTCTTCAGCAGATAATCTTTTCCCCGTGAAAGCCAAATAATTCGCTAACTGTCTTCCCAATAATTTAGGTAAGAAATATGTTCCGCCAGTATCAGGAATTAAACCAATATTTGAAAATGCCTGAGCAAAATATGATTTATCAACCGCTAAAACGAAATCACAAATCAATGCTAACATCGCACCAGCTCCTACTGCAGGACCATTTACCAATGCAACTACAGGTTTTTTGCAACGTGTAATTTCCGTCACCAAAGGATTGTAATAGTCTACTACAATCTTTCTGATAATATCGTTGTCATGATGTTCGTTGCCTTGTACGAAAGCATCATCCAGGTTTTGACCGGAACAAAAAGCTCTTCCTCTTCCTGAAATGGCAACACATCTTACTGCTTCGTCATCGCTGCATTCTTTAATAAAATCTTTTAGATCTGATAAAGAAGGCTTTGTAAGCGCGTTCATTGTGTCCGGTTGATTCAGATAAGCGATTTTTAACTTTCCGTCAAAATGCGTTTCAATATCGAGTTGTGTATACATAGTATTAATTTTTTAAATTTAATAATGTACTAATTTAATAATAAAAATGTAGCAATGTATCAGTTTACCAATATAACAATATTCTTAGCATTGGTAAATTGTTACATTATTAAATTGCTACATCAATTAGTGGCATTTAAAATAATCAAAAGGCTCTAAACAGTCTAAACATTGATAAGAAGCCTTGCATAATGTAGACCCGAATCTGCTGATCTGTTTTGAATTCATAGAACCGCAACGAGGGCATTTTTTCGGTTTTCCGATGTGATGTTCGTCGGCTCCTTTTTCGGGAGGTGTGATTCCGTACACACGAAGTTTTTCTCTCGCTTCATCTGTCAACCAGTCTGTTGTCCAAATCGGAAACATTTTGGTGACCACTTTCACATCCCAACCGTTTTCTTTCATGATTTTCATGATGTCTTCCTCAATGGTAAACATGGCGGGACAGGCAGAATAAGTTGGCGTAATCGTTACTTCACAAGAATTATCGCTCGTAATTTTCGCTTCTCTTACAATACCCAATTCCACGATATTGATTACCGGAATTTCCGGATCGGGGACTTGAGTTAATATGTTTAATAAATTGTTCAATTTTTTTAATTTAACAATTATTCAATAATTGATTTTCTAATTTTAATTTAACGCAAAGTCCGCTAAGATTTTTTTAACTACTAAACGTTTTTAAGTTCGCAAAGGCATTTCACTTAACTAAGCCAACAAAGAATAAGTAAATTACTACATTGTTACGAACGCTATTTTTAAACCTAACAGGTTTTAAAAACCTGTTAGGTTTGTGTCTCTACCAAGTACAACCCGGATACGCTCTCTGCATATACTGCAATTCGCAAAGGATAAATCCGAAATATTCTGTATGATAACCTGTTCTTGATTTAGGCTGCATGAAAGGATTCGTTGGATATTCTAAACCGAAATCTGCAAAATCTTTTTGTGTAATTGCAAGAAATTCTTCATAAAGAGCATCTGTATTCGGAGCAATATTTAAAGCTACTAAATCATCTTCTCCTTCAGTTTTTGCAAATAAACCTTTGGTATATTCCCAAATATTTTCGATGGCTCTTTCAAGACGCATCTTACTTTCTTCTGTTCCCTGTCCGAAAATTTTCATCCAAGATGCGGCATGCGTGTAATGATATCTTACTTCTTTCAAAGATTTTTGAGCGATGGCAGAAAGTTCTTCGTCAGTTGAATTCGACAAAGCTTCGTACATCAATTTCTGATACACAGAGAAAACATAGACCTTAAGAATCGTCTGAGCATAATCTTCATTCGGAAGTTCAACCCAATGCGCGTTTATGTATTCGTGTTCGTATCTTAAAAATGCTAAATCATCTTCACTTTTACCGTTGTCAATCACTCTTGAAGCGTAAACATAAAAGTTGTTTGCCTGTCCAAGTTCATCCAAAGCAATGTTCGTTAATGCAATATCTTCCTCTAAATAAGGACCTTCACCGCACCACGCAGACAAACGCTGTCCCATGATGAAACTGTCGTCCGCTAGTTTTAATAAATAATTGAATAGTGCGCTCATTACATATTTTTTACATCATTAGGAATATCGTAGAACGTCGGGTGACGGTACAATTTGTCATCAGCCGGATCAAAGAATGCTTCTTTATCAATTCCTTCTGAAGTCACAATATATTTACTTGGAACTACCCAAACAGAAGTTCCTTCTTTTCTTCTTGTATAAACGTCTCTTGCGTTTTGCAAAGCCATTTCTGCTGTTGGTGCCTGTACAATTCCAACGTGTTTGTGAGATAATCCCGGTTTAGTCTGAATAAACACTTCCCACATATCTAAATTTGCCATAGTCAAATTAATTTAACAATGTAGCAATGTAGCAGTTTACCAATGAGATGCTTCGACAAGCTCAGCATGACAGTGATTGTTACATTTTTACATTGGTATATTGTTACATTATTATATTACTTCTTTTTGTTGTTTCTCTGCAAAAGCAATCGCCGCTTCTTTTACCCAAAGGTTTTCCTGTTGCGCTTTTACTTTTGTCTGTAATCTTTTCTTATTACAAGGTCCGTTTCCTTTTAAGATTTCCATGAATTCATCCCAAGGAAGTTCTCCGAAATCGTAATGTTGTCTTTCCTCATTCCATTTAAGATCTTTATCCGGAATGGTTAAACCTAAGAATTCAGCCTGAGAAACCGTAACGTCGATAAATCTCTGACGAAGACTGTCGTTACTTTCTCTTTTTACTCTGTAATTCATAGAGATTTTAGAGTTTGGCGAACTGTCGTCATTCGGGCCAAACATCATTAAAGCCGGCCACCAGAAACGGTTTAACGAAGCCTGAGCCATTTCTTTCTGTTGTTTTGTACCACGACAAAGTGCCATCAGAATCTCATAACCCTGTCTCTGGTGGAAAGATTCTTCTTTACAGATTTTCACCATCGCTCTTGAGTAAGGACCATAAGAATTCCCCATCAACATTACCTGATTCATGATTGCAGCACCATCAACCAACCAACCGATCGCTCCGATATCTGCCCAACTTAACGTCGGATAATTGAAAATACTTGAATATTTTGCTTTTCCTTCCAACATATCGTCGTAAGTTGCATCTCTGTCAGCTCTGATGGTTCCGTTTCCTAAAGTTTCAGTTGCAGAATACAAGTACAAACCGTGACCAGCTTCATCCTGAACTTTAGCCAAAAGAGCCATTTTTCTTCTCAATGAAGGTGCTCTGGAAATCCAGTTGGCTTCCGGCAACATTCCTACAATCTCAGAATGCGCGTGCTGTGAAATCTGACGAACCAATAGTTTTCTGTAATCATCGGGCATTACATCTTTTGGTTCTACTTTATTTTCGTCGTGTACGTATTGTACAAATTTTTCTAAATCCATAATTAAAATTTTTTTAAAAATTTTAAAATATAACAATGTATCAGTTTAACAATGTACCAATGATTGTTACACTGGTAAATTATTACATTGTTACATTAATTATACGTCATAATTAAGCATCACCACATTCGTTGTCGGGTGACATTGACACGTCAGAACGTAACCTCTGGCTACCTCGTCTTCGGTAAGCGCGAAATTTTTCTCCATGAAAACTTCTCCTTCCAAAACTTCCGCTTTACACGTACAACAAACTCCTCCTTTGCAGGCAAAAGGCACAGGAAGATTGTCTTTCAATGCTTTATCTAAGATACTCTCTTTTTTAGAATTAAGATGGAACGAATATTCATCGTCATCGATGATTACCGTTACCATACTTTCTATATTAGCAATTGCTTTGAATTCATCGCTCATTTCCTCAGAATTTTCGTCATCAGGAGCGGTAAAATATTCAAATAAAACCTGAATGGCAGGTACTTTTTTATCTTTCTTTAAATAATCTGCGATCCCTTTAATCATTTCTGCAGGTCCGCAAATGAAGAATGTAGATTCTTTAACATCAATATCTGTATATCTTTCGAACAGTTGATCTAATTTTTCAGGAGAAATTCTTCCTTCAAAAATCGGATCTTCGTGCTGTTCACGACTTACTAAATAAACAACTTTCAGTCTTCCGTTAAAAGTTTCAACCAATTTATCGATTTCAGCCTTTTTCATCACATGATTCATGCTTCTGTTACTGTAAAACAAGTAAGCATTAGAATTTGGCTCTTGGTAAAGACTTTCTTTAATATTTGACAACACTGGAGAAATTCCGCTTCCCGCCGCCAAACCAACGTAAGTTTTCACGTTTGTCGGGTGATAAGACGTATGAAAACCGCCCATCGGAGGCATCACTTCAAGAACTTCATCCATGTGAAGATGCTCGTTGAAATAACCTGAAACTTTCCCGTTTTCTAACAACTTAACCAATACTTCCAGCGTGTTGCTTTTTTCACTTGGAGCATTGCAGATAGAATAAGAACGGCGCTCTTCGTTTCCGTCGATCATCATTCGGAAGTTAAGATACTGCCCCTGCTTGAATCTGAATTTATCTTTCAGTTCCTCAGGAATTTCAACGGCTACATTCACAGCATCGTTGGTATCTTTCTGAACCCTTACAGTTTTTAATTTATAAAATGAATTCATTTTGTTTTTAGTATTCTATTAATTTTTCCACCTTCGCATTTAGGCAAACTGTCCTGAGCATGAATTTTCACTTTTGTGGTGATCCCTACTCGTTTTTTTATTTCGTTTTCTATACTTTTTCCAAAGTTTCCGACAAAAATAGCATAATCATCGGTATTTATTTCAATTTGTTGCGCCTTCACAAATTCATCATCGATTTCCAGATCAATATCCAATGCAACACACATTTGTTCTTTCTCAATCGGTGTTAAATAATAATTCGGAACCACTCCTTCCACATGAGAAAACGCTTCTTCAATCTGACTCGGATACACATTTACGCCTCTTACGATCAGCATATCATCGGCTCTTCCAAGAATCGGCTTCATTTTAACCATTGTTCTTTTTGAGTTTTCCTCATAATAAAGACTTGTGATATCGTTCGTCCAATAACGTAAAAGCGGCATTGCTTTTTTAGTTAAAGTCGTAATCACCAAAACACCTTCTTCACCAAACGGAACAGGTTTTTTTGTAATTGGATCTAAAATCTCAGGATAAAAATGGTCTTCCCAAATGTAAGAACTGCCTTTCTCCTCAAAATCCTCCATCGAAACTCCTGGTCCGATAATTTCACTTAAACCATAAATATTGGTCGCATGAACGCCCAATTTTTCTTCAATATGATGTCTGATCAATTCCGTCCAAGGTTCTGAGCCTAAAACGGCATATTTTAAACTGATTTCATCTGCCGAGATTCCTCTTTTGGCAAATTCATCAGCGATTGTTAAAGCATAAGAAGGTGAACAACAGATCACTTCTGGTTTGAAATCTATAATTAAATCAACTTGTCTCGTTGTCATTCCTCCCGAAATCGGAAGAACGCTCATTCCTAATTTTTCAGCTCCGTAATGAAGTCCAAGTCCGCCTGTGAAAATTCCATATCCATAAGCGTTGTGCAACTGCATTCCCGGTTTTGCACCGGCTGCATTCAACGATCTTGCTACTACTTCACTGAATAAATCAACGTCTTCTTTTGTATATCCTACCACCGTTGGTTTCCCTGTTGTTCCGCTTGAACAGTGAATTCTTTGCAATTCATTCTTCGGAACAGTAAATAAACCAAACGGATAATTATCTCTTAAATCCTGTTTGTAAGTAATCGGCAGTTTTGAAATATCTTCAATTGTCCTTATTTCCTCAGTTGATATTCCTAATTCATCAAATTTTCCTTTATAAAAATCTGATTTCTCCTCAAGATAACCCACCAAGTTCACCAGTCTTTCCGACTGAAGCTGTCTCAATTGGTCGAGCTGTAAGTATTCAACTGAAAAATCCACATTCATTGCTAACTAACATTTGTTAGGTGTAAATTTAAAAAGAATTTGGAACATGACAAAATTTTTATGATTTTCGTCATATTTTGAATGATTCTAAATAATTTCGAGGTTGAGGTTAAGGCCTAGATTGAGGCAAACCTTTGCATCAAGATTGTCATTCTGAAAAGAGTGAAGCAGAGTGAATAATCTATTAATATAAAACTTAAATTAGATTTCTCCTTCGTCGAAATGACAAAGATTCTGTTTATAAATATCCACAAAGTTTGTCATTCAGAGCGAAACGTAGTGGAGCGTCGAATCTAAACATAGTTTTTACAATAACAGTCGAGATTCCTACGGAATGACAAAGATGATCTTATAAAAAGCTTATTAAATAAAAATTACTGTTTATGATTTCCTAAAAGACCAAAAAGTATTTTATCCCTTATTTCATCAGTAATATCGGTAGTTGATTCAACATTTCTTTTGAACCAGAAATAAGAATTATTTAAAGTATGAAGAATGAATCTTGTGGTAAAAGTTGGTGATTTCAGTTCCCAGTTTTCAGCTTGGTAAATTTCAGAAATCAGTTCTTCAACTTCCTGTTGATATTTTTTTCTTAATTCTACAAATTCGGGAAGCCTTTCCTCCAAATGTTTCCATTCATTAGAATAAATATGCGTAACATCACGGTTTCTGAGAACTATAGATAAATGTTTATCGATGAATAAATTCAGTTTATCTTTTGGGTTGATGTCCGTGCTTTTTACAGTTTGAAGTTCGGTAAAGAAATCATTAGCGATTCCGAAGCAGATCCATTCCAGAATTTCTTCCTTTGAACGGATGTGTGCATATAAGGAAGCCGCTTTAATATTGAGTTTTGTTGCCAAATCCCTCACAGAGCTGCCCATATACCCTTTCTCTTTGAAAAGTTCTACGGCAACGTCTAATATTTTCCTTTGTTTTTCTTTAAGTTCCATCAATGAAGGCAAAAGTAACTATTTTGATTTTAATATTTGATTTTGAGGGTATAATTTTTAACGCAATTGACGCAAAGTTTTATTTAAAGTTTTTGTATATCTTCGTTCGCGAAGGCATTTCACTCAGCTAAGAGAGGGTTATCAATAGGAACGGGCTTTAGCCCGTTTTCAAGTTTAATGATATTCAAAAGGCTTTAGCCAAAACTTAGAATCTCTTTTTTAAACCACCCCGTCAAAAATTCTTTGAATTCTCGTCCTCCCTCCAGAGGAGGAGAATTTTCACTCTGCTTGATTTATCTATGCTATGACGACTTTTCCATCATTTTAAATATTTTTTTAATTATCGGAAATTTTGTCAAGTTAATTTTACGTTAAAAATACAATATTCGGAAATTTTGTCCATATTTTTTATAAATTTAATAACTGAACGGTTTTTGCAATAAAGTAATCGAATTAAATGATAAATAATTGATAGCATTAAGAAGCTAAACCTGAAAATTTAGTTTCTTGATGTTTTTTAAAAGAATTAACTAGACTTAATCATTACAAAAAATATACACAATATGAACTTAAACCAATATACAGTAAAATCACAGGAAGCCATCCAGGCAGCACAGCAAGTTGCAATGGAGTTTGGCAATCAAAGTATTGAACCTCAACATATACTTGAAGGAATTTTTCAGGTAGATGAAAATATATCGCCTTTCTTATTAAAAAAATCTGAAGCAGATGCGGCTTTGGTAAGAGAGCGTAACCGTGAAAATTTAGAAAAACTTCCGAAAGTACAAGGTGGAAATATTTATCTTTCTCAATCAGCAAATAAAGTTTTGCTTGACGCTCCCAACATCGCTAAAAAAATGGGTGATGAATTCGTAACGATCGAACATTTATGGTTATCACTTTTAGAGACCAATTCAGAGGTTTCTAAAATGTTGAAAGATATGGGCGTAACCAAAAGTCTTTTGGAAGGCGGAATTAAAGAATTAAGAAAAGGAAGCAAGGCAACCTCTGCAAGCTCAGAAGAGACCTATCAATCCTTAAATAAATATGCTAAAAACTTCAATGAATTAGCAGCCGAAGGAAAATTAGATCCAGTAATCGGTCGTGATGAAGAAATCAGGAGAGTTTTACAGATTCTTTCGAGAAGAACTAAAAACAATCCTATTCTGATCGGTGAACCCGGTGTTGGTAAAACTGCCATCGCGGAAGGAATTGCACATCGTATAATTTCCGGAGATATTCCTGAAAATTTGATAGATAAAACTTTGTATTCATTGGATATGGGAGCTTTGATCGCCGGTGCAAAATATAAAGGTGAATTTGAAGAAAGGTTAAAATCTGTCGTGAATGAGGTTATCAAATCAGACGGACAAATCATTCTTTTCATTGACGAAATCCACACTTTGGTAGGAGCCGGAGGTGGTGAAGGTGCAATGGATGCTGCAAATATTCTAAAACCTGCTTTGGCAAGAGGAGAATTAAGAGCGATTGGTGCGACAACTTTAAATGAATATCAAAAATATTTCGAAAAAGATAAAGCGTTGGAAAGACGTTTCCAGAAAGTAATGGTGGAAGAACCGGATACTGAATCTGCAATCTCAATTCTTCGTGGAATCAAGGATAAATATGAAGCTCACCACAAAGTAAGAATCAAAGACGAAGCGATTATTGCCGCAGTAGAAATGTCTCAGCGATATATTTCGGACCGTTTTTTACCGGACAAAGCGATTGACCTTATCGATGAGGCTTCGGCTAAGTTGAGAATGGAAATCAATTCAAAACCAGAAGAGCTGGATGTTCTCGACAGAAAACTAATGCAGATGGAAATTGAATTGGCAGCCATTTCAAGAGAAGGCAATCAGACAAAAATCGACCATTTAAAAGAAGATATTTCGAAAATTTCTGAAGAAAGAAATGAAATTAATGCTAAATGGCTGAAAGAAAAACAAAAATCTGAGGATTTAACCCAGATTAAAAAAGATATAGAATCTCTGAAATTGGAAGCAGAAAGAGCATCAAGAGCAGGAGATTACGCAAAAGTTGCTGAAATTCAGTACGGAAAAATAAAAGAAAAAGAAGATGCTTTGCAGAAACTCGAATTGGAGATGCAAAACCATCAGAATGAATTGATTAAAGAAGAAGTAACCGCAGATAATATCTCTGAAGTGATTGCAAAATGGACAGGCATCCCTGTTACCAAGCTGCTTCAATCCGAAAGAGAAAAATTATTACATCTTGAAACTGAACTTCATCACAGAGTTGTTGGACAAGACGAAGCCATTCAGGCAGTTGCAGATGCGATCAGAAGAAACAGAGCGGGATTGAGCGACGAGAAAAAACCAATCGGATCATTCTTATTCTTAGGAACGACGGGTGTTGGTAAAACTGAGCTTGCAAAAGCATTGGCAGAATTCTTATTCGACGATGAAAACAATATGACCAGAATTGATATGAGTGAATATCAGGAGCGTCATTCGGTGTCGAGATTGGTGGGAGCACCTCCGGGATATGTTGGATATGATGAAGGTGGTCAATTGACAGAAGCGGTAAGAAGAAGACCTTATTCAGTTGTACTTTTGGATGAAATTGAAAAGGCTCATCCTGATGTTTTCAATACGTTATTACAAGTTTTGGATGACGGTCGTTTGACGGATAATAAAGGCAGAGTCGTGAATTTCAAAAACTCGATTATCATTATGACTTCGAATTTAGGTTCGCATATCATTCAGGAGAATTTTGAAGATATTACCGAAGAAAACCAGGACGAAATTGTTGAGAAAACTAAAATTGAGGTTTTTGATTTGTTGAAACAGACTTTACGTCCGGAATTTTTAAACAGGATTGATGAAACAGTATTGTTCCAGCCTTTAAGAAAAAAAGAAATTGGAAAAATCGTTCAGTATCAATTGAGAGGTTTCAATGATTTATTAGCAAAACGTAATATTATCATGACTGCCACTCAGGATGCTTTGGATTATCTGATGAATAAAGGATATGATCCTGCTTTCGGAGCAAGACCTTTGAAGAGAGTCATTCAACAGGAAGTTCTCAATAAACTATCAAAAGAGATTTTGGCCGGAACCGTGAATGACGGCGACAGAATCACTTTAGATTATTTCGAAGAAACAGGTTTGGTTTTCAGACCTTCTGAAAAATAAGTAGTTTTTTTTCATATATATTATTTTTGAAGAATTTCCGCAGACAAAAAATCTGCGGAAATTTTATTTGTAACACGTCAGCCGTAAAATAAGCAAATTGCATTGTCGCCGACCTTACAATCAGCAAAATTTCTATTTTATATTCACTAATTCTACATCAAAAATGATGGTAGAGCCTCCAGGAATCGCTGGTCCGGCACCGTTATCTCCATAAGCCAGCTCTGAAGGAATGTAAAATCTGTATTTAGATCCTTTGCTCATGAGTTGGATACCTTCTGTCCATCCTTTGATTACCGCGCCCAGATTAATATCCATTGGTGCACCTCCATTTTTGTCAGTAGAGTCGAAAACAGTTCCATCCAGAAGCTTTCCAGTATATTTTACCTGTACAACATCTGACGTTTTTGGTTTTGTTTTACCATCACCTTCCTGCAACACTTCATATTGTAGACCTGAAGCTGTAGTTTTCACTTTAGGATTACTTTTATTTTTTGTAAGAAAATCCAGACCTTTTTTCTTATTTTCATCTGCTTGTAACCCCGCTACAGCTTGCTTTTTTTCATGTTGCTTCTGCATAAACTCCTGCATAAAGGCATCCATTTCTTCAGCCGGCATCAACTTTTTTTTTCCATCCATTTCTTCTTTAATAGCCCGAGCCAAAAGATCTGCATCTACTTTGAAGCCTTCTTGTTTCATATTTTGAGCAATACTTAAACCTATATAATAAGAAGCTTTTTGGTCATCCGTGTATTTGCTATCTACTTTAATCTCATCTTTCTTAGCACATGAAATACTAAATGTTGCTATGCAAAATAATGCGATAGTCTGTCTTTTCATTTGATAATTTTATTGTTTATGATTAATGAATTAAATAATCGTTGCAAATCTATCCAAAATCTTTATAATTTTAATTAAAATTTACAATCCGTAAAAACCCCATAAATAAACAGGAAAAAACCGTGTGGTAAGAACATAATTTTTACCGAGATTTGCAATACCAACTAACATTTTACCTATAAAACTAGCTTTATGAAAACAAAAACTAACTTAGACGTTGAAACATTAGAGTTAAACTCTGTGCCAAACACGATGACTTGCGAGTTTATCCAGACTCTGGTAGACAATTACAGAAAAAATCATTTAGTGTTCGTGAAAGACAAATTAGGAATCGATGATGCACATTCTATCCATTTTGATCTGGCGACACTGAAAAAGTTTATATCTGATATTGAAAACGAAACACTGAAAAACAATCCGAACGTTACAGATCAGGATTTGGGAATCAGATTTTATTATGCAGCTTATCCGACAGTTGACAATTGGAGCATTATGGAAAATACTCCAATCGGTACAGAATATGCTGAAAGACATACCTTAGTTTTAGTTCCTACAATGAAACAGGAAGACGAGAATGGAGAGATGTTAAGTTATGACTTCAATCCTTTAAGCACGAGCGGAGAAGGTGAATTTTTAGCAATGGCATCAGCAAGAGATTCTGGATTACAGGGCGATGTGATTTGCCAAAATCATGGAAATCTTGTTCCTCCTGACAGCACAAAAACTGAATCATTCTAAGAAAATTATATTAATTAAAAAATAAAACAAACACAAAAATGACTGATTTCCAAAGAATTGTACAAGAATTAATGTTCTGGAGCGAAGGTCTCGCTGCTGTAATTTCTCTTTTATATTACAAGCGTATTAAAAATCAATATTGGAAATTCTTTGTTTATTATCTAATTTTTGTGTTTTTGTCTGAAGCCATTGGAAAATGGGGAGATCTTTTGATAGAATATAATAAACAGGCGTTTTACAATTATTTTGTAATCCCCATTGAGTTTATATTTTTTTATTGGTTATATGCTGCTAAATCATTCAATAAACCAAAACTTTTTTTCGCTTTATCATTTATTTATCTTCTCTCCTTTATTCCCAGTGAATTAATGTTTTCTACAGATAAAGTAATGTTTTCTCTAAACTATACTTTAGGATGTCTTATTTTGATGATCCTTGTGGTCATGGAGTATTATAAGCAAATTAATTCTTCCAACATCTTGGATTTTGATAAAAATAGGATGTTTTATATCAATATTGGAGTGACTTTGTTTTATATTGGAACTTTACCATTTTGGACATTCTTTGAATTACTAAAACCATATAGAGAAATTTATAATATTTATTTTGCTTATTTCTTAGTATCGGCGGTTGTCATGTATCTATTATTCTCAATTTCATTCATATGGGGAAAACAGAACTCTTAATAACGATCATTCTTTTCAACATATTTTTTGTGTTGTTTATGGCTGCCGTGATGGTTTACATCCGGAAATACAAGCAACGTAAAAAGGAATATTTAAATGAAATCGAAATAAAAAACGAGATTCATCAGAAAGAGCTTCTTGCCACCCAATTGGAAATCCAACAGGCAACCATGCAGCAGATAGGGCGAGAACTTCATGACAATATCGGACAAAAATTAACCCTCGTAAGCCTTTACACCCAACAGCTTTTATATGAAAATAAAGTTCCTGAGGTAAGTGAAAGAATAGAACAGGTCTCACAGATCATCAACCAGTCTCTTCATGATTTGAGGAGCCTTTCAAAAACTTTGACTGACGATAATATAAGTCAGAAGGAAATCGTAACTTTAATTCAGGAAGAAGTCGACAATACCAACTCGTTTAAAAAGTGTAAAGTAAGTTTTAAACATAATTTTAAACAGCTGGATTTGGGATTTGCCCACAAAAATCTTTTGCTCAGAATCACTCAGGAATTTATTCAGAACAGTATAAAACATGCCAATTGCAAAAATATTTTCATTAATCTGAATACTTCTGAAGAATCTCTTTGGGAACTGAATATTAAAGACGACGGTATCGGATTTGATAAATCGAACATAAAATCAAACGGGATCGGTCTCACCAACATGAAAAACAGAGCCGAAATAATCGGGGCCAATTTCAGCCTTGAAAGTCAGAAAAATTTGGGAACTACGCTCAATATTATTTTAAAAAGACAGTCATGAAAAAAACGATAGTGATCGTTGACGATCACGTACTTATCGCAAAAGCTTTAGAAGGAATCATTGATAATTTTAAAGAATTTGAAGTCATCTATGTTGCAGAAAACGGCAAAGACCTCATCCAGAAATTTGAAAATAACAGCAAAATTCCGGATATTATTTTAATGGATATCAGTATGCCGATTATGGATGGTTTTGAAACGGTGCTGTGGCTTAAAGAACATCATCCCAACATTAAAGTAATGGCTTTAAGCATGCAGGGTGACGATAAAAGTGTCATTAAAATGATCAAAAACGGAGCAAAAGGTTACCTGCTGAAAAACACTCATCCAAAAGATCTCGAAAATGCTCTTACAAAACTGAATTCGGATGGTTTTTTCTATCCCGAATGGGCATCGAAAATTATTTTTTCCAATATGAATAATGAAGAATCTGTCAACAGCATAAGAATTTCAGACCGAGAAAGAGAATTTTTAAGATATACCGTAACAGAGCTGAGTTACAAAGAAATCGCCGATAAAATGTGCTGCAGCCCGAGAACAGTTGAAAGCTACAGAGATCAGCTTTGTGATAAATTAGATCTGAAAACTCGCGTCGGATTGGCTGTTTTTGCCATTAAAAACGGTTTCGCAGAATCTTAATTTACAAAACACATTCACTTATATTTTTAACTTAAATGAACTCCTTTCTTTTTAATTTGAGAAAGGAGTTTTATTTTTTACAGACCATAATATTTAATTGCTTTTTGCTTTAACGGATTTGTACTCCATTCTTCCCATTCTCCCGTATAAGGATTATAACCACATTTTAAAGGCTTCGATATATCTAATCCTTCATTATTCGTGTGAGTTTGTTCTGTATAAGCTCTACAATCTGTGCAGATATATCTGAATTCGCAATCTTTGCAAACTTCTGTACTATCTTTTGTGAGATTCCAGTATTTTTTAAATTCCGGATGTTGTAAAGCTTCTTCCAAAGTCGTATCTTCAATATTTCCAAAATTTTGCGGCATAGATGGGCAGTTTTTAATGTTACCTTCTATGTCAATTGAAATTTTCTTATGAAGACAAGAATTGTGTTGTTTTGATTCTAAATAGAAATTGCGATTGAGGTTAATATTTTTTAAATCAATTAATCCACAACCTAGAGGAATTTTGATATTATTGGTAATAATAGTAAAATAAACGTGGTGTAATGTTTGGAAGTCTCGTTTGTCAGATGAATGTAATATAAAGTGAAGAAATTTATTCGAGATTTCAAAATGATTTTCTTTAATGAATAATAACAGATTGGTATCGTATTTTACTACTATTGATATTTCATTGATGTTAGATTCATTAAACTTATATATATTAGAAATTGTTTCCATTACTTCATTTAAATCCATATTTAAAAATCTGATTTGCAGATATTTAATTTTTAAATTACAAATCTGCCTTATTAAATCATCATTAAAAATATATGAACTATTAATGTCTAATATTAAATAATCAACAAAAGAAGGGGTTTCATTAAAATGAGATGTACTTCTGAAGCTTAACAGCTCTTTTTTAGAATTTATCATAAACCCTAAATTGTTATTTATGATAAAATTAATGTATTCTTCTAAAGTTTCTAAGCTATTACTATCTAACTGTTTTTTTAACACAGCATAGTTTTGATACTCATTTGATAGTAAATCATAAAAAGCATTCGGAATGAGCTTTAAAAATCCTGAATTGGTATCTAAAATAATAGAGTTTTTAGCACCCTTAGTAATTTTAACTGAATCAAATAATTTTAAAAACATATCTAATACAAAAGGGAATAAGGTTTTGGTGAACGGTATATTCTTGTTTTACTGCTCTTTTTTTCTGTATTTTCTGAATATTTTACTTTGGATATATTATTGCTTTTTTTCCATTCCTGTAATGAAAATTCAATCCCTTTCAAATGTAATATCTCTTTGTCTTTCATAATAAGTCTGCAATATATTTTTCAATCTGATAATTACCATAATAGCTCACTTGGTGAAATTGTCCTAATGGATTTACTTCTAAAAAATAGTACTCATTACTAGACTTTATTAAATCTATTGTACCACATTTTAAATCCATTATTTTTGCCATCTTATGAATTTTTCTCTGTATATCAATTGGAAGTTTACAAGGAAGATATTTTTTTTCACTGTCTTTTATGTTCCTAATATCAATATTATCTGAAAAATCAAAAGTACCAATAGCCCAAATTCTCTTTTCAAAGAAAAAAGTTCTTATTTCATAGATTTTATTGACTCTTTTTTGAATAAGAGAAGGAATAATATTTTCTTTCCTGTCTTGGATGTGACTAATGTTTATTTCATGGGTATAATTTAGATACAATTCATTTTCAACAAAAATAGGTTTTATTTCAGAAACAGATTTAGTAATATATTGTTGGGTAAAATCTATTTTTGAAATATCCCTTCGTTGTGACAAGATATAAGTATCTGGTATTTTTAAACCTAAAGATTTTGCTAACAGTAAAACTTCTAATTTATTGACTTCTTTGGTGAAAAGGTTGCCAAATATATTTGTTCCGTTTATCTTTAAATAATGATAAATAAATCCTGTTATTGATTTGAGTTCGGAATTATAGAATTCAAGTAAATTATTATCTATTTCTTTTGTAGTAATATTGTAGTATATACCACCATTTCTATAAAAGACAGATTTGAAATTACTCAATTCGTATTCAACATCATTTATGGAAATTTTATATATATCATTTTCAAAATCAAAATATACTTTTGTTATTTGTTGACTCTCATTAAGACGAACAAATTTTTTATTTTGATATGACAGCCATGAACATATCTCATCAGTCATGGTGTCGTTGTCGGTACTAATGAGGAGTATCATCTAATTTAATGAGATTTTTTTTCATAACATTAGCATCATTATCATTTTTAAAGTTAAATCCTTCTATTGCAATGCTGGTAAAAACATAATCTTTATTATTTAGAAAAAAAATACTTTTATGAACTTCTTCCTCTGTTGTTGATAAGCCTATCAATTTTCTTTTTCTATTAATTTCCTTAATTTTAATATCTATTTCTGCTGCTCTCTTTTCAGGTAAAATTGCCTCGGTTATATAACAACAATCATTTTTTCCATCATTTGCTATAAATTGGTAAATTTTGAAAAAAGAGTAGTTATAAGTATTATTATTTAAATCGAGTAGAAAACCTGCAATATCAGGTCTTATTTTCCCTTTATTGAGAGCTTTTATTATTTCATTAGAAAAATTCACTTGTTGATGGCTGTATAAATTTGTAGCCAATTGATGCCAAATAATAAGATAAAAGTCGTGAAAATACACTTGGCTTTTCATTTCTA
Source organism: Chryseobacterium ginsenosidimutans (assembly GCF_039536845.1). Lineage (GTDB taxonomy): Bacteria > Bacteroidota > Bacteroidia > Flavobacteriales > Weeksellaceae > Chryseobacterium > Chryseobacterium ginsenosidimutans_B. The sequence continues at coordinate 271,209 of NZ_BAAAZJ010000008.1, read as the reverse complement.
ATCCTATATTATATTCATTAGGAAATCCTTTCTTTTGAATAATTTTAAGCAAATTATTGGCTGCAATACTGTCATTTTTAGTAAGTTCTTTTTTGTAAGCCTGATAATTTCCACCTGATAATTTTCTGTAATATTGATCTATTCTGAATAATGAATCTAAACTCTTTTTATAATTTAAATCTATTGCATTTTGACAAGGTATTGTTTTGTACTTTTTAGTGTTATTAAAATTATTTGTCACAAAATCATTGTCAAAGTTCTTTCCTAAGCATTTTAAAGCTTGATAGTTTGTATAAGCTGTCTCTAAATCATTTGTCTTTAAAGCAACTGTCATACTATTTTGTAAATCTTTTGCATGTGGTTGTTTAAACTCTCTGAAAGCCTCTTTATATAAGTGATTTGCTCGAATTAAATTATTATTAAGAATCTTATTTTCTGCTTCATTGGTTAATTCATAATATCTAATAAGATTTTTATCTTTTAGTTCAAAATTTTGAGATTTACATAATAAACTTAAAAATAAAAAAATGTATAAAATTAATTGTTTCATAGTATAGAAATAAAAAGAGAAGTTTAAAACTTCTCTTGAAAATATGTTCTTCTTAATATATTAACACGGTTTGTCAATAGCATTAAGATTGCTGTAGACATAATTTCCATTATCATATAACACATCACTTGAATATGACAGGCATTGTCCATTCCAACACATTTCTCCAGCACCTGTTGATTGAGTACCTTCAATAGTTACAAAATTTTTTACTGGAGCTCCTATTCCTCCTAAAATTTTTTCCAACTTTTCATTTTTTAGCTTATAGTTCGCCAATTTTTCGAAACTTTTTGTTTTCATAAAAAATAATTTTTAAATGTTAATAAATACTCAAGACTAGCCGAAGTCTCGTTCTTAATTACAATATTAAGACATAATTTTATTATGATTTATTTAACAAATAAACTCTTAATTAACTAAAACAAAAATAAAATAGAAGAATTTTAATTAAAAAAACAACTAAAGTGAAAAATAAAAACAATTCATAACTATCAAACGAATTAAATTTATTTTATTATGATAAATAATACAAAAAACCGCTGTAAAATTCACAGCGGTTTTCATTCAGACGAACAAATTCTTTATTTTGATATGATAACCAAATACAGATTTCATCAGTCATGGTATCATTATCTGCACTAATGAGAAGTATCATTGATTTTTATCGTACCAATTTTAAATTTTTCTATGTCTTTAGGATCTTTAAAAATCCATCCATCAAGTACATTTTCTGAAAATGTATAGTCTTTATTATTCAACAAGAAAATACTTTTACGCACTTCTTCTTCGGTAGTTGATAATCCGATTTTTTTTCTTTTCTCATTAACGTTCTCAACATTATGCTTTACTTTATCATCTCTATTTTCAGGCATTAAGTTTTTTGAAATATAGCAACAGTCCATTGTACCATCACCGTTTCCAAATTGATAAATTCTAAAATATGAATAATCGCGTGTATTATTATTTAGATCCAATAATTTTCCTGCAATATCAGGTCTTATTTTTCCTGCATTTAAAGCTTTTATTATTTCATTAGAAAAATTAACTCTTTGTGGACTGTATAAATTACTTGCTAACTGATGCCAAATAATGAAATAAAAATCATGAAAATACGCTATGCTATTCATTTCTAATCCGATATTATACTCATTAGGAAAACCTTTTACTTGAATAAGCTTTAATAAATTTGTAGAGGTAATACTGTCACCTTTAGTAAGCTCTTTTTTATAAGCCTGATAATTTCCACCTGATAATTTTCTGTAATATTGATCAATAGTAAACAACGAATCTAAAGTTTTTTTATATTGTAAATCAATTGTATTTTTGCAGGGTGCTATCTTGTACTTTTCAATATTTTTAAAATTATTTGTCACAAAATCATTATCAAAGTTTTTTCCTAAGCATTTTAAAGCTTGATAATTAGTATAAGCTGTTTCTAAATCATTTACTTTTAATGCGACTTTCATACTATTGCTCAAGTCATTTGCATGTGGTTCTCTAAAAATAACAAAAGCCTGTTTATATTTTTGATTTGCGTTATCCAGATTATTATTAATTATATTCCTTTCAGCTTGGTTAATAATTTCATAATATTTTATAAGATTATTATCCTTTAGTTCAAAATTTTGAGCTTTTAGAAAAATGCTTAATAAGGAAAATACAAATATCAATTGTTTCATAGTACATATGTGAAAAGAGAAGCTTATAAATAAGCTTCTCGATTAAAGTTTAGTTTTTAGTTAGCAAGGCTTGTCTATAGTCTGTCCTATATACATTGTTTGTTTATCAGGAAATTCCACATCAGACGTATAAGCTAAACATCCAGTCCCACCACCGGGCATATCTACACACATTTCTCCACCTCCTGTCACACTGAAATTAATAATTGGAGCAGAAAAACCTCCTAAAACAGTGTCTAGTTTTTCATTTTTCAGTTTACAATTTTCTAATTTTTCTAACATTTTTGTTTTCATCAAAATTATTTTTAAATGTTAAATAAATACTCAAGACTAGCCAAAGTCTCGTTCTTAATTACAATATTAAGACATAATTTCATTATGATTTATTTAACAAATAAACTCTTAATTAAATAAAACAAAAATAAAATAGAAGAATTTTAATTAAAAAACCAACCAAAGTGAAAAATAAAAACAATTCATAACTATCAAACGAATTAAATTTATTTTATTATGATAAATAATACAAAAAAACCGCTGTAAAATTCACAGCGGTTTTTCATTTATAGATTCTTTAAATTATCTTTCGGCGTATAATCCATAAAAATACCACCATCCAGATTCACAGATTTTACTTTTTTCTTGATCGGAACTGTCAACATGGTCTGCTTCTGCTCCTTTTCCCAAACTGAAGGTGAAAAATGCAGTTTTTCCACCGTCCCATCTTCATAGCTGATTTCTGTATCGAAAGGAATCGCAAAACCACCAATATTATCAACATTTACCGTCAAAAGGTCATTCATTTGAGAGACATTCGTTACTTTCAGATCGATATAATTATTAGTATAGAACCAATTGTTGAAGAACCAATTCAGATTTTTCCCTGAGCCTGTGCTCATAGAATTAAAATAATCCCACGGAATCGGATGTTTCCCATTCCAGTTATCCATATAATGGTGTAATGCTTTTTTAAACAGATCATCGCCCAAATAATCTTTTAAAGCCAGATAAGACAACGAAGCTTTTACATAAGAATTGTTTCCGTATCCTGCCCCGCTTACCTGTGTGCTCATCGTGATAATCGGCTGATCCTGCTCTGATGAAGGATCATTGATCCATCTTTTCACCCTGAAATTCTGATAAAATTCTTTAGCTTTTGCTTCACCGTTTTCATCAATTCCAATTAAATATTCCAAAGTCGTTGCCCAACCTTCATCCATGAACGCATACCGCGTTTCATTGATTCCCATGTAAAAAGGGAAATAGGTATGTGCAATTTCATGATCTGCCGTCAATCTCGCATCCTGAAAATCATCCGGAATACTTGTATCGTTGATCATCATCGGATATTCCATGTCTGCATACCCCTGAATCGCCGTCATTGCATTATAAGGATATTCCACTCCCGGCCATTTTTTCGAAAACCAGTCCAGATTATACTGCATCCATTCAACGTAATGTTCAAAATCTTTTGCGTCCGCTTTATAACCGGCCTGAACGCTCGCTCTTTTTGATTTCAGCTGAACACTTGCTGCATCCCAAACATAATGATTGCTCAATGCAAAACAGAAATCCGTAATGTGACTGGCTTTAAATTTCCAGACATTCCATTTATTTTGTTTCGTCACTTTTCCTGACTTCATTTCGTGCTCTGTTGCCACGTGAATCACTTTGTCACTTTTTAATGAAGATTTATATCTTTTTAAATATTCAGGCTGAAGAACCGCATCAGGATTTAAAAATTCTCCTGTTGACCAAACCACAAAATTTTTCGGAGCGGTGATCGCAAAATTATAATCATTAAAATCATTGTAAAACTCCTGTCTGTCTGAGTGAGGAAGCATATCCCAACCGTTGTAATCGTCATAAACAGAAACTCTCGGGAAAGAATATGCGATATAGAAAGTCTCAGGATCGATCTGCCCTTCTCTTCCACTTTGTACGGATAACGGATATTCCCATTCTATTTTAATTTCTGCTTTTGTCTTTGATTTTAAAGCAGAATTCAATTTTACCTTTTCAACCGTTCCCCAATCGTCACTGTCAACCGTATATTTTTCACCATTTACGATAAATGATTTAATATGTAAACCCGACGACAAAAAATCTTTGGAAACCGTTCCTGATCTTGGAGATTGTGGTTTATGTAAATTATTAACGAATCTTATGGCTAATTCATTCAGATCATTTGGGCTGTTGTTGGTGTAAACAATTGTTTCTTTTCCGGAAACTATCTTTGAACCTGCATCAACCTTTACCTCAACATTATAAATCCCTTTGTTCTGCCAATAATTTTTACCCGGAGCACCGGACAAGTCGCGTGTTCCGTTTTCGTATGCTTTCTTAATATTTCTCGGCATATACAGTTCCTGAGCGGAAAATTGCCATGAAACCAGAAGCAATAAACCCAAAACCAATCTTTTCATTAAAATCTTTTTATAATAAGTACTTATTTAACATAAAAGTAACAAAAAACGGCAATAAAACTATTACCGCTTGTATAATTTTTCATATTGGTAAAAAAGATCCTTCGGCTACTTCGCTCAGGATGACACCGGCAAATTATAGAGCAACTAATAACGGTTGGTATTCGCAATGTCATCCTGAGCGCGAAGCTGTCGAAGGATTTATAATTTTTTTTCTTTTTAAAATGTCAAATCCACCAACACCGGAAAATGGTCCGACGGATACAAAAGATTTTCTCTTCTGTCATTAATGTGTCTGTGAGATTTTATTTTAAATCCCTTCACAAAAATATAATCAATTCTGTCTTTCGGAACTTCATTCACATTAAATCCCGTAAAAGTTCCTTTCGGACCGTAATGCTTCGTTTCTGAATGATAGAAAGTATCCTGTAAATTTTGTGAAATAATTTTTATCGGTTCTGAATCTTCCGTTAAATTAAAATCACCGCTTAATGCAACAGGTAAATTTTTAGGATTGATTTCCTTGATTTTTTTTAAAATTAATTCGGAAGATTTCACTCTCGCTACATTTCCAATATGGTCAAAGTGAAGATTCAACGCCATGAATTCCTTCTTCGATTTTTTATCCCTGAAAACTGCGTAGGTACAAATTCTGTTCAAAGCAGCGTCCCAACCTTTTGACGGTTTCTCAGGTGTTTCAGAAAGCCAGAACGTCCCCGAACTCAAAACCTGAAGTCTGTTTGTATCATAAAAAATAGCAGAAAATTCACCTTTTTCTTTCCCATCATCTCTTCCGACTCCTACATAATCGTAATTCTTCATCCCATTTTTAATATCTTTCATCTGATCCGGAAGTGCTTCCTGAACACCGAAATAATCGGGATGATAATACGTCAGTAAATCTGCAACATCCTGTTTTCTGTTGGTCCAAGAATTTTCTTTATCGGAATCTACATTCAGCCTGATATTGAAACTCATCACCTTAAGATTCTGTGAAAACCCCAGCGCAAAAAGCATGAGGAAGACGATTGAAAATCTGAAATTCATTATTTATCAATTTAAAAATTAAAACAAAAATAAAACTTCTGCATCAGAGAAAAGCTATGAATACGAAAGTTTCCTGTTAAATTAAATTCATAAAAAACTCCGGAAATTTTCCGGAGTTAATATTTATCTATTTCAAAAAATTATTCTTTATTAAATTTAAACTCTCTTGTACCTTGTTTAAAAGTAATAACTTTTTTATCCTGGCTGAAAGTCATTGAAATCTGTGCCTGATCGAATGTAAAGGTATTATTTCCTGTATATTCAAGAGCAAATTCCGGCTGACCTGTTGCCTGACCGTACAATTGATTATTTTTTTCAGTAAATGTAATTTTTAACGGTATATCCTTACTTCCATATGTTCCTGTGAAATCTTTAACATTAATCTTTTCCATAGGTTTTGCCTGTGCCGAAGTCCAAAGATTATTTTTAGAATCTACATCAGGAATTTGAGAATTGGGATCCAGTTTTACCTGATCAATTTCTTTGGTTGAATTGATTTTGAATGTCCATTCTTTGTTTCTTTTCCAAACTTCAATCGGTAATTTTACGATCTGTTCCGTTCCGTCTTTAAATTTCACCTGAACAGTCGTAGGCATCGGCAATTGACCGATATTTTCAACCGTAATCTGAGCTCCGTTTTTGAAATCTCCGTTCACATATTTCACGTTTTTCACAGCCTGATCGATTTTCCATTTGTTGATAAACCAGCCTCTCCAGAACCAATTAAGCTCTTCTCCAGAGACATTTTCCATCGTATGGAAAAAATCCCAAGGTGTCGGATGTTTGAAAGCCCATCGTTGAATATAGGTTTTGAATGCTTTATCAAATTTTTCAGGTCCGAGAATCGATTCTCTTAATATTTGAAGTCCCATTCCAGGTTTGAAATACGCCAAAACTCCGATGCTGTTTTCCCTCATATTATCGGGGCCTACCATGATTGGTTCAAAACCGTCGTTCATGATGTAACCTCCCATCTGAGCGATATTTTTCTTTTCGAAATATTCACCTTTATTGAAAGCTTCCGTTGAAAGTTCATTGATAAACGTGTTGAAACCTTCATCCATCCAAGCGAATAATCTTTCATTAGAACCAACAATCATCGGGAACCAGTTGTGTCCGAATTCATGATCGGTAACACCCCAAAGTTCGCCGCCTTTAGAATCCATGTGACAGAAAACGATTCCCGGATATTCCATTCCGCCTTCGTTTCCGGCAACGTTGGTTGCAGCCGGATAAGTGTATTCATACCATTTTGCAGAATAATGCTCGATTGCAGCTTTTGTATATTCCGTAGATCTTCCCCACGCTTTTTCTCCGGCACTTTCTGAAGGATATGCTGAAATCGCCATCGATTTTTTACCACTTGGAAGATTAATTTTCGCAGCATCTAAAATAAATGCAGGAGAAGACGCCCATGCAAAATCTCTTGCCTGATTGATTTTAAATTTCCATGTTTTTGTTCCTGTCTGCGTATTTTTTCCGACTTCAGATTCTGAGTGAATTGTTACGGTTTTATCACTGTTTTTTGCCTGCTCCCATCTGTTGTTTTCTTCTTTAGAATAAACCTCTTTTGCATTCAGTAATTCTCCTGAAGCTACTACATAATGATTCGCAGGAACCGTAATATTTGCGGTAATATCACCATATTCCAGATAAAATTCTGACGCTCCCAGATAAGGAAGAGTATTCCATCCCAATACATCATCATACACGCACATTCTCGGATACCATTGAGCAATCGTAAAGATCTTCCCGTTTTTCGTATCCTGAATCCCCATTCTGTCGGATCCGTATTTCGGGGAAAGGAAAGAGTATTCAATTTTAATTTTTGCCACACCTCCCTGAGCTTTTAATTCTGTAGGAAGATCGATCTGCATTCTGGTGTCGGTGATCGTATATTTTACATCTTTGCCATCAAGTTTTACAGATTTGATCTTGTATCCACCTTCAAACTCTTCACCATGAGCTCCATTTCTGCTTCCTGACTCCGGAACTACTGAATTTCCTCTTGAATTTTTTTCAAATAAATTCTGATCCAATTGTAACCATAGAAATCCTAATTTATCTGTACTGTTATTCGTGTAAGTAATTTCTGCTGTTCCTGTCAACTCATTTTTAGCTTCATTAAGATTTACATCCAGCTTATAACTTGCTGAATTCTGCCAGTAAGCATATCCCGGCTGTCCGCTTGCTGACCTTGTAGGCGTACCTGTCTGTGTATAAAAAAATGGCTTAAAAGCTTCTACATAGTCATATTTTGGTGTTTCCTGGGCCAATGCAGATTGCGAAAAAAGCACAACTGCAACGGTTGAAATAAGATTTGGAAGTTTAAAATTCATATTAAATTTTTTAATTAACAAAGTAAACAAAAATAAGACTTCTCCAAATAGAAAAGCCTTACTCGCTAATTATATTGTTAAATTATTTTGTCTTCTTCAACAGAGAGGAAATACTCCGGAAAATCTTTTTCGGAAACCGGCAACTCACTTTCGAGTTTTACTACTCCGATGGTTTTATAGTGAGTCACCAGTTTTATATTTTTCTTTTGAAGTTCTTTTTCAAGATCTTTAAGATTGATACTCTTTTTTAAAACTGCTAAATATGTTTTCATCTTTTTATGCTTGTATTAATCCGCTTCCGATGTCTCTGTATTTCAATCCTTCGATCGGTTTTGCTTTGATTTCCACTAATTCCCAAATTTCTTTTGCAGATTTTTCAGGAAACTGTTCCATGTACAATGCAACAAGTCCGGAAACGTGTGGTGTGGCCATGCTTGTTCCGCTCATCGCATAATAATTACTGCTTTTATTTTTTGAATTTTTAGGATAAGAACTGATAATATCAACTCCCGGAGCACAAATATTCACATTTCCACCCGTTGAAGGATTCAATCCTGCATTGGAAAATTTAGCCACTTTCATTTGCCCGTCGATGGCTCCGACTGCCATAATCGAAACTGCGTTTGCCGGAGATGAAACAGGTTTTGGAACAGAGGGTCGACTGCTGTCGTTTCCTGCCGCTGCGATAATAACACAATTATTTTCCAACGCTCTTGCTCCGACAGTTTCAAAAAGTGGCGAAGGTGCATCGTTCAATTTTACTGCAGAAGCCAATGAAAGCGACAAAATCCTGAATTTCTTTGTAATTGCCCAATCTATCGCATCAATCACGCTGCTTGTTGTCCCTCTTCCCGCATCAGAAAGGACTTTCGCTATTTTTAAATTGGCTTCTTTTGCAATTCCGTAACGTTTTCCGTTGTCGAGCCTTATGTTTCCGGTGGCAACTCCCGCGCAGTGTGTCCCGTGACCGTTCGGATCGCGGTTCCAGTCTTCTCCGCTGATGAAAGATTTTCCTTCGATTTCTCTCCCTGAAAAATCAGGATGTGATAATTCAAGACCAGTATCTAAAATACAGATATCAACACCTTTTCCCGTATACAGGGAATTTCCAAGACCCAAAGCTTTTAAGCCCCATTCCATTTCTACCAAAGGTTTTTGTGGCAGAGGTTTATTTATAATATATTTTTCCAGCTCGGTGATTTTGTCGGCAATTTCTGCAGACTGTTTTTTCAATTCATTAATAATTGATAATTCATCAGCCGAAAAAAATTCTCTTTCTTTTTCAAAATAAACGATCGGATTCGAATCGTTTTTTACAGCACTTTTCAGTTGTGCCTCATCCATATTTTCTACAACAAGGATTCCCAGATTTTTATATAAAACCCCGTTATCATTATCTATCACATCATATGAACGATTTTCTGACGATAAAAATTCTGATGAGGTAATGGTCACTTCCAGTTCATTCTCCACTTTTTTGAGGGAATTTTTCTGTTGATCATCAAGAACAACAATGTATCTTTCTTTTTCCATGGCGGTTGTTTTTAAAGTAATTTCAAAAGCACTTTTTCCAAAACAAGGAAAATATCTTCCGAAATCATGCTTAATCTTAGCTTTTTATTAATTCCGGAAATCTGCGTATTTTGATTGACGAGCGAATTCCAGAATACTTCTATTTTAGGAACAGAATTCAGATCGTTAACAATCTTATCATCCAGAATTCCGTTTTGATATAAAGAAACTACTAATCCGGAAAGAATTTCTTCGGCTTCATCCAGTTTCTTTTTCTCTTTGGCATACATTTCCATTAAAAATCCGTGAATACTTTCCATCCCGTTGAATGAAAATCCCCAAAGCAGTTCGCGTTTTCCGCTGGCAATTTTTTCCATTTGCACAGGATTAAAACCTCTTTTTACGGTGGAAATCATATTCATAACTTTCAACACTTCGGATTCGTAAGTTGTATTTCCTTTGGTTTTTAAATAGTCTAAAAATTCATGAAGAAATGCTTCAAACTGCCCATCAAAATCGAAAGACTTCGACAGATAAAGCTCCTGAACTTTATTAAAATGTTCCAGCAATTCCTGAATTTTCTGTATCGTATGATGAACGAGTTCCTGCATTACTCAAAAGTTATTTGTTCGATTGTTTTCCCGTCTTTATCCTGATAAGATACGATTCTGATGCCCTCTTCTTCCATTTCTACATGAAGATTGATGAATAATTTATCCTTGTCTTCTGCAGAATTGGTATTTGGATCGATGTAAATATTGTTTAATTTTGAATTGATTAAACTGTATCTGTTCAAAACATTCGTATAAATTTCTGTTAAAACCTGTGATTCTTCTTCTGTAGAAGTTCCGTCGATTGGTCTTTCTATCGGCTTTTGTGGAATTGTCGGAATCGAAGGATTAGCAACAATCGCTCTTGCAGGCGGAATTTTTATACCCGGAGTCTGCGTTGTTGTTTCAGTCTTTGAAAGCCCGCCTGTTTCAAGTCTGCTGTTTCCTCTTACGTTATTCAATAAATATTTAAAATCTTCAGTCTGAATATTTCTTATTGAAATTGGTTTAATATTTAATTGTCTTTCTTTATTCACAAGAAGAATTCTCTCATTCACATCCTGAATCAGCTTTGTTTCGTTCAGAGGGAAATTTTTATCCGCATCAGAATCAATATCAGTGATTTTGATGGGAATATCCATTTTCACGCTCGGGAGGGAATATCTCGGAACTTTAAAAAACTTTAAATACTCGTGCTGGGCATACTCTTTTGCAATCTCGATCGCATTTTCGTCTGCTTTTTTACGAGCCTGAATTATCTCGTTGTTGAGATAATTCAGGTAATCTGATAATTTAATCATTTCTCGTAAAAGTTTTATTGAGCAAGCAATCCAAGAACTTTCTCCAATCCTGCAGGCATTTCGTCATTCGTAGCCTTTACTTTTACTCCAAGAGAATATTCTTTTTCCACTTTAATTCCTGTACTTGAAGTTCTCTTGTAAGAAACATCCACATTGAATTTTACTGGTCCGAAACCTCCTGAAGCTCCGGCTTTGATACCGAATTCGTCGCTTACGTCTTTTGTATATGTTGAATTTAATTTTACGTTAAAATCAACCTCGCAAGTTTCAATTCTGAAGCTTGGAACGTTCAATAGCGCGATGAAAGGAACTGAAATTTCAACTTCCTGTTCCATTGTTGGCTCTTCATCCGGAGTATCAGTTTCGTTTTTGTAATTCGGGTTTGGTACATTCTTTTTGTACTTGAATTCTGCCATACGAAGCTTGTCTTCTTCTCCGTCTTTTTCGAAACCCACTTCTTTGATGAAGTTTACTGTACTGACCGAAGCGTTTGACTGAGCCGTAACACAAGCATTAAGCGGTCCGCCGATGATTTTTGCGAAATCGATGCTTCCCAATTCGGCTGCGAAATCTGCACTTTCTGCTCCAGAAGTTTTGAAAACCTCATCATCTGCTGCCATTCTTCCAGCGATCATTTTCAATACTTCTGAAGAAACTGCTGCGAAAGATTTTTCCCATTTGCTATCGTAGTTTTTCTTGAAATCTTCGATAATGCTTAATAATTCTTTGTTTGAAAGACCAGCTAATTCGGAAATTTCGATTCCTGAAACTTTCTCATAAACTGCAGGTGTCAATGATTTTTCTAATCCTGTTAAAAGGTCAATTAATTCATTTTTTGTTTTCTTGGTGTAGTTTGCTTCCAACACCGACTTTAATGTTTCCATGTTTTTTGGTTTGTTTTGGTTATTAAAATTTTGTACTGCAAATTTATGTCGCACCGCAGTGACGTATCTCAGTAATTCACCTAAACCTAAACCCGTAAAATCACCCAAATAAAAAAAGTAGATTCCCGATTGAGAATCTACTTTTCTGTTTATTTAAAGGCTTTTGTAATTTTTATTTTGAAAAACCGTCTTATATATTGTCGTTTTGTCATTCTGACGAAGGAAGAATCTAAGCAATATTTTTAGCGATTCTCCACTCCATTCATTCAGAATGACAGTGAAAACATTCGTGCTTAATAATTAATTTGATTTTTTAGCTTTAATCATTGCTTCCAGAGCATCCCACATTTCCTGAGGAATATCTTCAAGCATATTGAATTCTCCTGCACCTTGCAACCATTCTCCACCGTCAATTGTTACAACTTCACCATTTACAAAAGATGAAAAATCTGAAACCAGATAAGCGGCAAGATTTGCCAGTTCCTGATGTTCTCCTACTCGCTTGAGTGGATTTTTTTTAGCTAAATCAAATTGATCTTTCATATTTCCCGGAAGCAATCTGTCCCAAGCTCCTTTTGTAGGAAATGGTCCCGGTGCAATTGCATTAAATCTGATATTATATTTCCCCCATTCAACAGCGAGCGATCTTGTCATTGCTAAAACTCCTGCTTTTGCACAAGCTGAAGGAACAACATAAGCCGAACCTGTCCAAGCGTAAGTTGTTACAATATTTAAAACTGTTCCTGAAGTTTTTGAATCGATCCAGTGTTTTCCAATGGAAAGTGTACAGTTTTTTGTTCCTTTCAACACAATATCTAAAATAGAGTCGAATGCGGAATGCGTCAATCTTTCTGTTGGAGAGATAAAGTTTCCAGCTGCATTATTTAGAAGTATATCAATTTTTCCGAATTCTTTTAAAGCCGCTTCTTTCATCGCTTCTACCTCATCCCAATTTCTTACGTCACATGCAACGCAAAGCACTTTTCCACCAGTTTCTTCTTCCAATTCTTTTGCAGTTCCCTGTAATTTTTCCAAATTTCTGGAAGTGATTACCACTTTTGCTCCCAATTGAAGAAAATATTTGGTCATCGCTTTACCAAGGCCGCTTCCACCGCCTGTGACGATAGCTACTTTATCTTTCAGTGCATCTTCACGCAACATCGGTTGTGTATATAGATTCATATATTTTAATTTTTCTTAAAAATAATAAATATTGAGATGCGGTGCTTTAAAATAAATTAAGAAATGATGCTACAAATAATTGTTTTAAATAAAAACAAAAAACAGCCTGACAATAAATTACCAGGCTGTTTTTATATTGAACAAGATTAAATTAATTATGAAGCTACAACTGTTCCTTTGAAAGAAAGAGTTTTTGGAGTTTTACTATCGCTTGTTGTAACGTTAACCGTTTTCATAAATGCACCTGCATTTGCTGCATTATAGCTTGCTTCTACAAATCCTTTTTTCCCAGGAAGGATTGGAGTTTTTGTATAATCTGCTGTAGTACAACCACATGACGGAGCAACATTTTCGATAATGATCGGCTTTTTTGATGTATTTGTAAATTCAAATCTGATTACTTTTGGTTTTCCCTGAGGAATGTTTCCCACATCGATAGATTCTGATTTCCAAGTAATGTCTGCAAGGATTCTTACAACAGGTGAATGGTCAGTTGGAAGTACATTTGCATAAAATGGAGAGAATGCCAAAACAGCTAAAAGAGCAGTAATTTTTAAATTTTTCATGATATAAATTTTATTAATGGTTAAACCAATTATTATTTTTGATATAGCAAATGTAAGAGGATTATTTATTCCACATGTTAACCGCTATCAAACATTTGTTAATAAGTTGTTAATGATAAAAAAATAATAGATATTTTTGGATAATATTGCTTCTGTAAATGGAAATAAAGAAACTCAATATTATTATCACTCTCGGGTTTGTTGCTATTATCGGAATTTTAATAGCCCAGCTTCTATGGACACGACAGGCGTATAATCTTGAGAATAAAAAATTTGACCAAAAGGTAAATATTGCCTTACTGGAAGTTGTAGAAAAATTGTCCGGAGGCGAAACTTCTTTTACGGAAAGCCCCGTTCAGAATATTTCCAATGACTATTATGTCGTTAATATTAATAATGAATTTCATCCGGAAGTTTTGGAGTATTATCTGAAAACTGAATTTACACGTTTTCAAATAAATACCGATTATGTTTATGCATTATACAATTGTCATAGTGATAAAATGATCTATGGAAAATATATTTCAACCCATCAGGAAAGTCCTAATAATAAGGTTATTAAATTTCCAAAGCATAAAAATTTAGTCTATTATTTTTCAATTCGTTTTCCGGATAAAACAACCTATTTGATAAGTTCATTAAGGTTCTGGTATTTGCTCACTTTTGCCTTGATTATTATTCTTTTGGTGTATGTTTATTCAATTTACACGATTATTCAACAAAAGAAATTTTCCGAACTACAACGGGATTTTATCAATAATATGACGCACGAGTTTAAGACTCCTCTTTCTTCAATACTTTTGGCTTCCGAAGCATTAACAAAACAGGATATCGTAAAAGAAAACCTAAAGCTGCAGACTTACACTACCATCATCACCGATCAAAGCAATAAACTTAATAATCATATTGAAAAAATATTGAACATTGCAAAAAACGATGCTTCCGGATTGTCTTTAAAACCTCAAAGAATTGTTTTACTACCTTTTCTTCAGGAAATTGTTAATACCATCAAACAAAAGAATGAAAATATTTCTATTGAAGTAAATATTGACAGTAATATTTCGATTAGTGCGGATGAGTTCCACTTTACCAATATCATTTACAATATTTTAGATAATTCAATTAAATATTGTGAAAGCGAGCCTCATATTATAATTTCTTCCATTAAAGATGCAAAAGGCTTATATCTAAAATTCAAAGACAATGGAATAGGTATTCCTTCTAAAAATATTCCTCATATTTTTGATAAATTTTACAGGGTTAATACCAAAAAAAGTGACGAAGTAAACGGTTTTGGATTGGGTTTATTTTATGTAAAAAAGATTGTTCAGCAACATAACTGGAAAATTTCAGTTGAAAACAACAGCGATAAAGGGATTACTACCACTCTGTTTTTACCATTTAAATAATAATGTGCAAATCATGGAAAAATCAAAAATTCTATATGCAGAAGATGACAAAACGATAGCCTTCCTCATTCAGGACAGTCTGGAAAGTTATTATGATATTTCCTCTTATCAAGATGGGAAATCTGCGTTGGAAGCATTTAACAAAGAAAATTTCGATATTTGCCTTTTAGATATCATGATGCCTGAGATGAATGGTTTTGAACTCGCTCAATGTATTCGTGACAAAAATTCTGAAATCCCAATCATTTTTATTTCCGCAAAAGCTTTAAAAGAAGACAGGATTAAAGGACTAAAAATTGGTGCCGATGATTATCTGGTAAAACCTTTCAGTATTGAAGAACTTATCCTGAAAATTGAAGTTTTCCTGAAACGCTCGAAAAAAACAGAATCTTTTCCACAAAAATACAAAGTCGGAAAATACAATTTTGATCCTAAAAATTACACTTTACAGGATATTCATAATACCATTACCCTTACTCAAAGAGAATCTGAACTGCTTTTGTATTTTATCCGCAATAAAAACACGGTTCTAAAAAGACAGGACATCTTGAAGGCAATTTGGGGAGATGATGACTATTTTATGGGGCGAAGTCTGGATGTATTTATTTCAAGATTACGAAAAGTATTTGTCGATGAACAAGATGTATTCATTGAAAATCTTCACGGAATTGGTTTCCGCTTCTCTGAAAAATGATAAAATTTTCTTGTTGGGAAATCGCAAAGACACAAAGTTTTTTTGAATTGAGTCCTGTTTTAAGGCGCAAGGATTTTATCTACGATAAAATTTAATATTGTATAATTTGCCGGAAATCTTTTGTCACACTGGGCCTGCCGAAGTGTTTGCGTTTTATAAAGATTAATGAACCTTTGCGTCTTGCGATTTTCCAACAGACATTAAACTTCCAACTATCATTTTAAACAATTAAAAACGATAAATAATTATTCTTTGATTTTATCTAAATTTACTCTCCGAAATAATATCCATATAATGAAAAGGTCAGGAACTACTCTTTTTCTATTTCTTTTATTTTTCAGTTTACATTGTAAAGCTCAAAAATTCGAAAAACTACATCAATATGTCAATCCGTTGATCGGGACAGAAAAAATGGGACATACTTATCCCGGAGCGACCGCACCTTTCGGAGCAGTACAGTTAAGCCCGGAAACTGACTCTATTTCTTACGAACTCAACGGAAAATACAATGGTGATGTTTATAAATACTGCGCAGGCTATCGATACGAAGACAAAACCATTGTAGGTTTCAGTTCTACACATTTCAGTGGAACAGGACATTCCGATTTAGGAGATTTTCTGATTATGCCGACAGTCGGGAAATTACAATTGAATCCCGGAACTGCAACCAACCCGGAAAATGGTTATAGAAGCAGATTCTCCCACCAAAACGAAAAAGCAGAAGCCGGATATTATAAAGTAAAACTTGATGATGATAATATTTTAGCGGAATTAACGGCGACAACAAGAGTTGGGGTTCATCGTTATACTTTTCCAAAATCTGATCAGGCGCATATTATTTTGGATTTAATGGCAGGAATTTACAATTATGATGGTAAAAATGTCTGGACTTATGTTCGTGTAGAAAACGGAAATACAATCACAGGTTATCGACAAACCAACGGTTGGGCAAGAACAAGAACGGTTTATTTTGCATTGAAGTTTTCAAAATCATTTAAATCTTATGGTCAGAAAAATTATGATGAAAAACAGGTTTACAATGGTTTTTGGAGAAAATTTGACCAGACTAAAAATTTCCCTGAAATCGCAGGAAAAAACCTGAAAATGTATTTTGATTTTGATACGAATGAAAATGAAGCCATTGAAGTTAAATTGGCTATCTCACCAGTAAGTCAAGCTAATGCTTTAGAAAACCTAGAAAAAGAAGTTGGAAATTTGTCTTTTGATCAAGTTAAAGCACAAACGCAGGAAACTTGGAATAAAGAATTAAATAAAATCGTCATTAAAGGCTCTGAAACAGAGAAAACAAGCTTTTATACCGCGATGTATCATACTTTTATCAATCCGACAACTTACACAGATGTTAACGGAGAATATAAAGGTTTGGACCAAAATATTCACAAAGCGGAAGGTTTCACCAATTATACAACTTTCTCCATTTGGGATACTTATCGCGCACTTCATCCATTTCTTAATATTATTCAACCGAAACGAAATAATGACATGGTGAAATCGATGATGGCACATTATAATCAATTTTCGATGAAAATGTTGCCAATCTGGTCTCATTACGCGAACGACAATTGGTGCATGAGCGGTTATCACAGCGTGAGTGTGGTCGCAGATGCAATTATTAAAGGAAATTATGACGGAGATCCAAAAGAAGCTTTAAAAGCGTGTGTAGAAACTGCCAATAAAAGAGATTACGAAGGAATCGGGCAATATATAGATTTGGGTTATATTCCTGCTGAAAAAAGCGGAACTTCAGTTTCAAACACGCTGGAATATGCTTATGACGACTGGACAATTGCTCAATTGGCGAAACATTTGGGCGAAACGGAAATTTACAATCAATTCATCAAGCGTTCTGAAAACTGGAAAAATAATTTTGATAAAACCACCGGATTTATGCGACCTCGTTTGGCAGACGGAAGTTTCAAAAAAGATTTTGATTTATTAAGCACTCACGGACAAGGTTTCATCGAAGGAAATTCCTGGAATTACAGCTTCTTTGTTCCTCAAAATCCAGATGAATTAATTCAACTAATGGGTGGAAAGAAAAAATTCGCTTCCAAACTGGATGAATTATTCACTATGCATTTACCAGACGAGTTTTTTGCCAACACAGAAGACATTACAAGGGAAGGAATCATCGGTGGATATGTTCACGGAAATGAGCCGGCTCATCATGTTGCTTATTTTTATAATTGGGCAGGACAACCGTGGAAAACTCAGGCGCAGATCAGACGAATTTTGGAAATGCAATACAAAGCGACTCCCGATGGATTGGGCGGAAATGATGATGCAGGACAAATGAGCGCCTGGTATATTTTGAGTTCTCTTGGTTTTTATCCTGTTGCTCCGGGTTCAGAAGATTATGCGATTGGAAGTCCTGTGATTGACAATGCTGTTTTAAATTTAGAAAACGGAAAAACTTTCGAAATTGAAGCCATTAATCAAAGTCCGAAGAATGTGTATGTTGAAAAAGTTCTTTTGAATGGAAAAGAAATTAAAAATTTTATTTTGAAACATTCTGATATTATGAATGGCGGCAAGTTGAGTTTTTATATGAGTGCTAAGCCTAAGAAATAATTTAATTTTCCAACAGATTTCACAAATTTTCACCGATGATTATATTTTAAAATCTGCGTCATATGGGGAAATCTGAGAAAGGTAAATAACAAAAAAGACTGCAGATTACAGTCTTTTTTTATGAACTTCTATAAGTTTTGGCTAAAGCCAATTTTAAGTAAAAAGAAAAAGCGGGCTAAAGCCCGCTCCTATTGATATAATTTATTCTTGAACTTCAAAAAGCAATCGCTCCCCGAATTTTTGCTCATTAATTTTTCCGTTATCGTAAACTAAGTTTCCGTTTACAAAAGTATGGGTAACTTTAGAATGGAAATTCATTCCTTCCAACGGACTCCAACCGCATTTGTAAAGGATATTTTCTTTGGCAACCGTCCAGTTTTCATTTAAGTCAACCAAAACCAAATCTGCTTTATAACCTTCTCTCACAAAACCTCTTTTTTCAACTCTGAAAAGAATCGCAGGATTATGAGACATTTTTTCAACGATTTTTTCCAAAGAAATTTTTCCGTTTTTATAGTTTTCAAGCATCACAACCAAAGAATGCTGAACCAAAGGCGCTCCCGAAGGACATTTTGTGTAAACATTTTGTTTTTCTTCCCAAGTGTGGGGTGCATGATCTGTTGCAATCACATCAATTCTGTCATCCAACAGCGCTTCCCAAAGCCCGTCTTTGTCTTTTTGCGTTTTTACGGCAGGATTCCATTTAATTAATCCTCCTTTTGTATCGTAATCTTCATTCGTGAAAGTCAGATGATGAACACAAACTTCCGCTGTAATTTTTTTATCTTTTAAAGGAATATCATTTCTGAAAAGTTCCATTTCCTTTGCTGTTGACAAATGGAAAACGTGCAGTCTTGCTCCTGTTTTCTGAGCCAATTCAATTGCTTTTGAAGAAGATTTGTAGCAAGCCTCTTCACTTCTTATCAAATGATGGAATTTCACAGGAATATCTTCCCCATATTCATCTAAATATTTTTGAGTATTTGCCTTAATTGTTGCTTCATCTTCACAATGAACGGCAATCAGCATTTTTGTATTACTGAAAATATTTTCAAGTGTTTCGGGATTGTCGACCAGCATATTTCCTGTAGAAGAGCCTAGAAATAATTTAATTCCGGGAACATTTCTTGGATTTGTTTTCAAAATTTCCTCCAGATTATCATTCGTTCCGCCCATCATAAAACCGTAGTTGGCGTAAGCTTTTTGAGAACCTATTTCGTATTTATCCGCCAATAATTCCTGCGTTACAGCATTCGGAACTGTGTTTGGCTGATCGATAAAACTTGTTGTTCCTCCAGCAATTGCAGCTCTTGATTCTGTTTCAATATCTCCTTTGTGGGTTAAACCTGGCTCACGGAAATGCACCTGATCATCAATTACTCCCGGTAAAAGGTATTTTCCGGAACCATCGATAATTTGGTCTGCTTCTTCAAAAATTTGGGAATCTATTTTAGAAATTAAATCATTTTCAATTAAAATATCGCTTTCAACAATCTGTCCTTCGTTGACGATTTTTACGTTTTTGATTAAGGTCTTCATTTTTTACTTAGAAATTAGATGTTAGATCTTAGAAGTAGAAAAAATTTTGTGTTATAAATTGTGAGTTATAAGTAATCACTAATTTCTAACTTCTAATTTTCAGCTTCTATATAAAAGCAAAATTAAGATTTATGAATGAATTTTAATGTCATGAATAAAAAATCAATTCTTAATTATTTACATTTGCATAAAATTTCACATCTTGAAAAAACTTCTCAACGAGACAATTATATATGGAATTGGAGCGATTATGCCGAGGATAATTGTCGTATTGCTTAATTATTTGTTTATAAAAAACATTAATAACAGTGATTTTGCAATTTTCACCAATCTTTACGCCCTGATTTCCTTCATCAATATTGTTCTTTCTTTTGGTTTTGAAACGGCTTACTTCAGATTTTCATCCGATAAAGACAATGAACAAAAAGTTTTCAACACATCTTTCTGGTTTCTTACAGGTTTGTCATCTGTTTTTTTAATACTCGTTTTATTATTTAATCAACCAATTGCCGATGTTTTTGATTATTCCAACACCCCGGAATTCATCAGATGGTTTGCATGGATCGCCTTCTTCGACAATCTTCTTGTTATCCCTTTGGCTTGGTTCAGGTTTCACAACAGACCGATAAAATATACGGCAATCAGAGTAATACAGGCTATTTTTCAAAGTGCTTTTGCAATTGCCTTATTCCTTTATATTCCTCAGGAATTTTCTCTTAAATTAGGTTTAAAAGAAAAAGTAGCCTATCCTTTTTACAGCAATTTGGCAGCAAGTTTCTTAGGAGTTTTGCTTGTTTTACCTATTATTTTAAAAATAAAATTTCAGTTTTCAAAAGATCTTTTTCTGCAAATGATCAAATATTCATGGCCGATTATGATTGCGGGTTTGGCATTTATGGTGAATGAAAATTTTGATAAATTCATTCAAAGATTTTTAATTGAAGATTCTGATGCAGGAGCTTATGGCGGTTGCTACAAAATGGCAGTTTTAATGACTCTTTTTGTAACAGCCTATCGAATGGGAATCGAACCGTTTTTCTTTAAGCAAATGCAAAATGAGAACGCTAAACTTACTTATGCAAAAGTGACGGAATATTTTTCTTTTTTCGCTTCAATAGTTGCTTTGGGAATCATTGCTAATGTGTCCTGGTTAAAACTTCTTTTGGTTCCGAATAATTCTTATTGGATTGCTCTTAATATTATTCCGATTATCGTTATTGCTAATTTATTTTTCGGAATTTATTACAATCTTTCAACCTGGTATAAAGTGACCGACCGAACCAGAGTCGGAACTTATATTTCCTGGACAGGTGCTATTGTTACTATTATTTTGAATTTTGCCCTGTTAAAAGAATATGGTTTCATGGTTTCAGCTTGGGTGACGTTGGCTGCCTATTTTATTATGATGGTTCTTTCTTATTGGCTAGGTCAAAAATACTATCCGATCCCTTACAGAATGAAGAAAATTTCTTTTTTCATTATACTTTTAGCAGCATTCAGCTATGCAATTGTTGAATTTTTTGACTATAACTTATGGATCGGAAATCTATTATTTTTAGTCTACGCAGGAATTTTGATTTATTCTGAAAAAAATATGTTGCTGTCTAAAATCAAAAAATAAAATTTCATAATAAATCTGACAATAATTCTAATTTAACCAAATACTTAAAAAGATATAAATCATACCACATCAATGATTTTAATTCCTATCTTTAACTTTATTATTAAAACTAACTAAACAAAAAACATACTTATATAATTTATGAAAATTATTGTTCCTATGGCTGGACGCGGTTCCAGATTACGTCCACATACACTTACTGTCCCAAAACCTCTTATTCCTATCGCAGGAAAGCCAATTGTACAAAGATTGGTGGAAGATATTGCTAAAGTTGCAGGGGAAAATATTGAAGAAGTAGCTTTTATCATCGGAGATTTTGGTCCTGAGATTGAAAAATCTCTTATTCAGATTGCCGAAAAATTAGGAGCAAAAGGAAGCATTTATTATCAGAACGACCCTCTTGGGACAGCTCATGCCATCAAATGTGCAGAGCAATCGATGAGCGGAGATGTCGTTATTGCTTTTGCAGATACACTTTTCCGTGCAGATTTTATTTTAGATAAAAATTCGGACGGTGTAATTTGGGTAAAAAGTGTGGAAGATCCTTCAGCTTTCGGAGTTGTAAAATTGGATAACTACGGTTTCATCACAGATTTCGTTGAAAAACCTCAGACTTTCGTTTCAGATTTAGCAATTATAGGTATTTATTATTTTAACAGTGCTGAAAAATTGATGGCTGAAATTAATTATATCATGGATAATGATATTAAAAATGGTGGTGAATATCAATTAACAACAGCTTTAGAAAACTTAAGAGCAAAAGGTGCAAAATTCTCACTTGGAAAAGTGAATGATTGGATGGATTGCGGAAACAAAAACGCAACCGTAGAAACCAACAGCAAAATACTGGAATATGAAAGAGAGGAAATGTCTCACTTCCCCGCTTCCGCTGTTATTGAGAATTCATTGATCATTCAGCCTTGTTTTATTGGGGAAAATGTGAAAATTTCGAACTCAAAAGTAGGTCCCGGAGTTTCGTTAGGAAACAATACGATTGTTGTGAATTCAAATATTGAAAATTCTTTGGTTCAGGAAAACACAAGAATTAATCATGGAAATCTTTCCAACTCGATGATCGGAAATTCGGCACAATATTTCGGGGTTGCAAGAGAAATTTCTTTGGGAGATTATTCGGTTTTGGATTTTTTATCCAGATAACTCAGAACAGAAAATATTTAACCAAAATAAAGTATATTCAAGCCACACAAAATGTTTGTGTGGTTTGGCGTTAATATTGCAACGTATTTTTAAAATTGAAAAGGTAAATACATGAAAAACTGGATCATAGTACTATTATTACTTTTAGTAGTGACTTCTTGTAAAACAAGGAATTCTGCCAGAAAAAAAGATAATACTGTTAAAATTGATAGTGCTTACGTTTTAGAAGACAACAAAAAACCGATAGATATAAATGAGCCGGTAAGTGATAAACTTGCATTCTATGAACATGTAATTCCACAACCTCAGTTTGAACAAATAAAAATAAGCAGTAAAGTCAATGTAGAAACCGGAAGTTTTGTCCCTACGCTTGATGCTACCATTTATATTGAAAAAGATAAAAAAGTCTGGATGAACCTTACGGCATTTTTGTTCACCGTTGCCCGTGGAATCGCCACTCCGGAAGGAATAAAAGGACAGGATAAAACATCAAAAGCGTATATTGATTCTGATTTTGAGTACCTTAATAATTTATTGAACGTTAACTTTATCGATTACAAATCCTTAGAAAAAATTCTGCTGGGAAGAACTTTTGTTAAGATTAATGATTCACAATTTACGCTGACAAGAAATGCTCAGGGTTTTAAAATGGCATCAAATGTTAATCAAAAAATCGTAACAGACGAAAAAACAAGAGAATACAAAATAGTTTTACAATATGATAAAAACTATGATTTGCTGAGTGTGAATCTAAAGGATGTTTTGTCTCCGGATGAAATGGATGTTTCGTATGAAAATTGGGAAGAAATCAATGGAATCAGGCTTCCACGAAATGTTAAAATAATTATAAAAGGCTCAAAAAGCAGTCAGATTTTAATGGAAAATACGAAATTTGACTTTTCGAGGATGGATACACCCTATTCTGTACCATCTAGTTATAAGAAAATTGAGATTAAATGATTAAAAAATTTAGCTTTTTAATAGGTATTTTATTGTTCGGATTCCACAATGGGCAGGCTCAGAAGAAGGAACAGTTGCAAAAACAAAATGCCGAACTTAAAAAACAAATTGCACAAATAAACAACGATTTAGCAAAGACCAGAAATGAATCTAAGCTGTCTATTGCTTATCTTGATAACGTTAATAAAAAATTAGCGTTAAGAGAAAAAGTCTATAACAATACACAGAAGGAAAAAAGATTTATTGAGGATGATATTTACCTTCGTCAATTGGAAATCAACCGCCAAAACAAAGATTTAAAAGTTCTCAGAGAGAATTATGCTAAAGTTTTGGTAAATGCCTATAAAAACAAAGGGGTACAAAATAAAGTTACCTTCATTCTTTCTGCCAAAAATATGGGAGAAGCAATCCGAAGAGTTCAATATTTAAAACAATACTCGGATTATCAGGACAAAAAGGCTGCAGAAATTACAAATGCAGCAGCCAAAATCAAGCAATCAATTACTCAGAAGCAAAACTCTGTAAAAGAGAAAGCAAATCTATTGGTAAATCAGCAGAAAGATTTAACAACAATCAATGCTGAAAGAGCTCAAAAAGAACAGCTGGTATCAGATTTCAAGAAAAATGAATCTAAATTATCAGCAGAACTTAGACAAAAACAAACTCAGTCTAAGGCATTGGAAGGACAGATAAGAAGCATCATCGCCGAAGAAATAAGAATAGCTAAAGCGGAAGAAGAAATAAGGAAAAAAGCAGAAGCCGAAAAAATCCGTTTAGCAAAAATAGCCGCTGAAAGAGAAAAAGCAAGAATTGAAGCCGAAAATAAAGCAAGAGCTGAAGCTTTAGAAAGAGAAAGGATTGCTGCAGAAGCAGAAGTAAGAAAAGCTTCAGAACTAGCGGCAAAAAGAGCTGAAGAAGAAAGAAAAAGAAATGATGAAGCCGCAAAAAGCGAAGCTACAGCAAGAGACGAAGCAAGAAAGGTTGCCGCAAAAAAAGCGTCTGATGAAGCAACTGCAAAAGCAAAAGAAGCTTCAGTAAAATTAGTCGCAGCAAAAGCAGCTGAAGCAGCATTAGAAAAGAAAAAAGAAGACGACAAAAAAGCTGCAGAAACCAAAGCAATGACCAATTATGGTGTTACTACCGTAGCCGGAAGCAATTTTGCAGACAATAAAGGAAGATTAGGATATCCTGCTGATAGAATAGGACAAATCACTCACCGTTTCGGAAGACATCCTCATCCGGTTTTTAAAAATATTGATGAGGAAAACAACGGTATTAAAATTTCCGTATCATCCGGAACACGGGCAAAATCTGTATTCCCCGGAACCGTATCTTCTGTTATAGCAAGTAGTGACGGTACTAAAACAGTTATGTTGAAGCACGGTAATTACTTCACGATCTATTCCAACTTGGGCAGTGTAAGCGTTTCCAAAGGACAGCAAGTTTCTGCCGGAACTATTTTAGGTGTGGTAGGTCAGGATTTTGACGGAACATATACCCTTGATTTTCAGGTATGGAACGGAGGTACACCAGTTGATCCTTTAGGTTGGGTTTCTTATTAAAAAAGACTAACTTTGTAAAAAATTTAGAAATGAATACACTAACAATATTGTCATTATCTTGGCAACATATCTTAATCGTAGCAATACTTCTTGTATTACTTTTCGGAGGTAAAAAAATCCCCGAACTAATGAGAGGTGTAGGTTCCGGTATTAAAGAATTTAAAGATGCCATAAAGGAAGAAGACAAACCAGGCTCTGAGAAAAAGACTTCTTCAACTGACGTTAATAATCCTTCTGGCAACTAAAACTTCTTAAAATTGATGAATTTTACAGAAACTGCATGGAAAGTCTTCAATCAATCTATTGAAGATTATCACGTGTCTGATGACGTTAACACTCTAATTAATAACCCGTTCGAAAAGGATACTTTGGAACGGATTTTGTATGCTAAAAACTGGATTGATACCGTTCAATGGCATTTGGAAGATATAATTAGAGATGAAAATATTGATCCGACTGAAGCTCTTCATCTGAAGAGAACCATAGATGCATCAAATCAGAAAAGAACTGATTTGGTAGAATTTATCGACAGTTGGTTTCTTAATAAGTTTGAAAATATAACTCCTAAACCGGAAGCAAAAATCAATACTGAAACTGTCGCATGGGCGGTAGACAGGTTATCAATTCTTGCTTTAAAGGTTTATCATATGTCGTTAGAAGCAACCAGAGAATCAGCTTCAGAGGAACACAGAGCCAATTGTCAGGCAAAATTAGATGTTCTTCTTACACAGCACGAGGACCTGTCTGTTTCTATTAATCAGTTGCTTACTGATATTGAGAACGGTGATGTTAAGATAAAGGTGTACAAACAAATGAAAATGTACAACGATGAAAGTCTTAACCCAATCCTTTATCAAAAGGAGCAACAAAAATGAAACGATTAATTTTTTTTGGAGTAATAATTATTATAACATCTTCTTGCGCAACGGAAAAACCAAATTTTTCGCCGCTGTCAACTAGCTTTTATAGTGAGACCAAAGGTTCCGATTCAGACAGAGGAACAAAGAACAGCATTGAAATTAATGTAAAAGAAAATGTGAATGCTTCTGAAATTTCTAACCTGATTGCTACCTTCCCACAGTTTAAAAATACCGGTTTAAATACTGAAATTACAACATTAAAGTACAGTTTGCAGAACTATCTATATGCAATCGATGCCAATAATGTGACCGGAAAAAACAGAGCTGTAAAAGACTTTGAAAAATCTTATAAAAAAATTCAAAAACTGAGACAAAATCTTAATAAAGATGATGACGAAGTTCTCAACAGATATCTGGTAAGATTAAAAACCAACATTTCTGCAATCGAAGATTCTATAAAAGGAAATTAAAAAACTAATTTAGGACTATTAATGATTAAAATTCAGGCGGAATCCAACGTTCCTACGGAACACGGCACTTTCCGAATGATTGCTTTATCCGAAAACGAAAATGACTGGATGCCTCACATGGCAATTATCGCAGAAAATACAGACTTTGCAAAACCTGTAAATGTGCGTTTCCATTCAGAATGTATTACCGGAGAAGTTTTCCATTCAAAAAAATGTGAATGTGGGCAGCAACTAGACGCTGCAATGAAATATATCCATGAAAATGGAGGGATTATAGTTTACCTTCGACAGGAAGGAAGAAATATCGGGATCATTAATAAATTAAAAGCATACTCCCTACAGGAAAAAGGATTTGATACTGTAGAAGCCAATTTAAAGCTTGGACTTCCTGCAGATGACAGAAACTTCGGAGTAGCAATTGATATTTTAAATTTATTAGAAGTAAAAAATATCAACCTTCTTACCAACAACCCCGAAAAGGTAAAATATGTAAAAGAAAGTAATATTCATCTGAACTCACGGGTTCCTTTACAAATTCCGGCAAACGAAAACAGTAAAGGTTATCTGCAGACAAAGAAAGATTATTTTGGTCATTTACTCGATGATAATGACAACTAAATAAAAAGCAAAAGCTCCGGAATTTCTTCTTCCGGAGCTTTTTTTGTAATTATAAAAAACTGAAAAGATATATTCTCTTAATTAAATTTTATAGTCTTTACTTTAGACTCATCAATATTATAATATTTAATAACTGCATTGTAATCCGTAAGATCAATTGAAGTTTTTCCTGCACTTGCCGGAACCAATACCACTCTAAATGTCTGGTTATTTAAATATTGCGTTGTTTCTGCAGCTGACATCTGTGTAGATTGATTAAAATTCGCTGATGTACTGATATTTACTTCTTGCGTGTTAAAATTAAAATTATAATCTAATTCTCTGCCTGTCGTTGGTACAGTTACATTATCTAAATAGTAAGTTTTAGGAATACTTTGCCAATAATTTCCCACTTTTCTATATACTAAAACAACATCTGTGTTCTGAATATTTATATCCATAGAAAGCGTAAAACTATTAGAAGATGAAAATGTTCCTGTAGCATCCTTCATGATCGAATAGGTATCATTATCCGTATATGGAGTATTATCATTGTTGTCATCACAGCTGAATATGAATAAGCTCACAAAAGCTAATAGTAAAATTGGAAGAAATTTTTTCATTTTATAAAAGTTTAGTTGTTTATTATTTATAAAGCATATTCAAATCATATACCAAAAAATTCAAAAACATTGTTTTCATCATTTTTTTAATTGTATTTTTGTTCTTATTCAAAAATTATGAAGAAACTAGTTTATACTTCGCTCTTTATTTTCTTATTTCTAAGCTCAAAAATCACAGCCCAATATCAGCCTAAAAACATTTCCAAAGAAGATTTGAAAAAGGCAAATCAATGGGTTGATAAAACGTATAAAAACCTCTCACAGGACGAAAAACTGGGACAGCTTTTCATCATAGCTCTTTACACCAACAAAGGTGAAAATGAGATTAATAACGTAAGAAATATCGTTATTAATGATAAAATCGGAGGTCTGATTTTAATGCAGGATGATGCCGCTAAAGAAATTAACCTTGTTAATGAATTCCAGCAAAAATCAAAAATTCCTTTGATGATCGGAATGGATGCGGAATGGGGAGTTTTTCAGAGAATTGCTACGGCTCATAAGTTTCCTTGGGCAATGACCCTGGGAGCGATTCAGGATAAAAATTTAATTTACCAGATGTCTGCCAAAATCGCCGAAGACTGCCACAGAATGGGAATCAATTGGGATTTTGCGCCAGTTGTAGACGTAAATACCAATCCTGACAATCCGATTATCGGAAACAGAAGCTTCGGTTCTGAGGTAAATAACGTGATTAATTCCGCACTCTCCTATTCAAACGGACTTCAGGATAATAATATTTTAGCCGCGATAAAACATTTTCCCGGTCATGGTGACACGAATACAGATTCTCACCTAGATTTGCCTGTTGTTTCACATAATTTAGAAAGATTAAATAATATCGAAATTGCACCTTTCAAAGCTTTAATGAATAAAGGAATTGGCGGTGTGATGGTTGCTCATTTATACGTTCCGGCTTTAGAATCAGGAAAAGGAATTCCTGCTTCGGTTTCTAAAAATATTATAACCGGATTATTGAAAGATAAATTAGGATACAAAGGCTTAATTATCACAGATGCCTTAAATATGGGAGCTGTAGCCAATAAATATAACCCGGGAGAATTAGATGCAATGGCTTTCAAAGCAGGGAATGACATCATGCTGTTTTCCCAAGGTGTTGCCAATGGCAAAAAATTAATCCAAAAAGCAATTGACAACGGAGAAATTTCTCAATCCAGAGTTGAAGAAAGTGTGAAGAAAATTCTTCTGACAAAATATTTCTTAGGTTTAGATAAATATTCACCGAAAAATCCTGAAAACATTAATTCAGATTTAAATAATGATTCTCATAAAGTTTTGGTTCAGAATTTATATTCAAATGCTTTGACTTTATTAAAGGATAATAAAAAATTACTTCCATTAACAGGAAAACAGGTCTATTATGTTCCTTTGGAAGAAGCCCCTTTTCAAACTTTCGCCAATCAATTGGGATCAAACGTAATTATTAAAAAAGCTGATGAGATCAATACAATTCCAGCAAATTCTACGGTGATTGTTGGTTTTCATAAAGATAATTCAACGGCTTATAAACCTTATAAAATTGCAGACGCTTCGAAAAAAGTTTTAGCTGATTTAGCAAAGAATCAAAATATCATTCTCAATGTTTTCGGAAGTGCTTATGCATTGAAAGATATTGATATTTCAAAAGTTTCGACAGTCTTGGTTTCCTATGAAAATAATGATGATTCCATGACGGCAACAGCGAATGCTTTAAACGGAAAAACAAAAATCTGGGGCAGGCTTCCTGTCTTGGTTAATGATAAATTAAAGGCAGGAATGGGAATCGATTTGAACCCGACAACTGTAAAATAAAAGTGTGAATTAAAATATTTACAACATCAAAACAACAATAAACTAATGAAAATAGGCATACTTTGCTATCCAACATATGGAGGAAGCGGAATCGTGGCAACAGAGCTGGGAATGTCTCTGGCCAATAAAGGCTATGAAGTGCATTTTATAAGTTCTGCCCTTCCCGCAAGATTAGATATCACCAATCCGAATATTTTCTTCCACAGAGTGAATGTTCAGACCTATCCGCTTTTCCAATATCAGCCTTATGATATTGCGTTGAGCTCGATGATTTACCGTGTTGTGAATCTTTATAAACTCGATTTGCTTCATGCCCATTACGCGATTCCTTATGCATATGCAGCTTTTACGGCAAAACAGATGTTGCAGGAAGATAACAACGATATTCCTCTGGTAACGACTCTTCACGGAACGGATATTACATTGGTCGGGCAACATCCGAGTTATAAACATGCGGTGGAATTCTCCATCAATCAATCAGATGCAATTACTTCTGTTTCTGAAAGTTTAAAAAGAGATACACTACAGTTTTTTAAAATAAAAAAGGAAATTCAGGTGATTACCAATTTTATAGATAATTCTGAGTTTGATGAATGTAATGAATGCCAAAGAACCCAATTTGCCAATCCTGATGAAAAAATATTAATCCACGTTTCCAACTTACGTCCGGTAAAACGTGTTGATGAAGTATTGCAGATTTTCAAAAGCGTTCAGAAAAAGGTAAAATCAAAATTAATCATCATCGGTGAAGGTCCGGATATGGAAAAAGTCAACCAGTTTCTGGAAGAAAACCCTGAACTGATTTCTAAGATCCGTCTGCTTGGAAAAGTAAATGATTTATATAGAATTCTTCAGCTTTCAGATGTGTTTCTATTGCCTTCTGAGCAGGAAAGTTTCGGTTTGGCGGCGTTGGAAGCAATGGCTGCAAATACTCCTGTTATCAGTTCAAATGCAGGCGGAATTCCGGAAGTGAATATTCAGGGAGAAACAGGATTTTTGGCAGAAATCGGAAATGTAGAAGCGATGAGTAATTATACTATCAAACTTCTGAGCAATGAAGAACTTTTAGAAAAAATGAAGAAAAATGCCAAAGAACAGGCGATAAAATTCGATCTGAAAAATATTCTTCCTATTTATGAGGAAATGTACAGAACAACCATCGAAAATTTTAAAAGCGAGTTAACGAAAGCATAGAAATTTTCTTTTACATTAAAATATAATGGCTGCATTCATAATGATGCAGCCATTTTTATTCTCAAAATTCTTTTTATAAGTTAATATTTTAAACTCAAATCTTTAATTTTCCTAAAAATATAAACATATTTTCATCTTTTAGAAAGTAATTTTCCGTATTGATTTGATCTTTAAATCTTTGAAACAAAATATAGTAATTTTATTATATATTTGTTTCAACACTTATGACGGAAAAACTACTACAATACCTCTGGAACTACAAAGTTTTCAAACATTTCGACTTCAAGGATCTTGAAGGAAATGCTATTGAAATATTAGATTTCGGAAAATGGAACACCGATTCCGGTCCGGATTTCTTAACAGCAAAAATTAAAATCAATAACATTATTTTCATTGGAAACATCGAACTTCATATAAAAACCTCTGACTGGATTTTTCACAATCATTCTCAGGATCCGAATTATCAGAATATTATTCTTCATGTTGTTTATCAAAACGACTGCGAAATTGATGAATTGAAAAATAAAAATATTCCAACATTAGAATTAAGAAATTATATTGACGAAAATATTTTTTGGAAATACGAAAAATTGGTAAGCGGAAATCAATTTATTCCTTGTGAAAACATTTTTAATCCGAACAAAATTCCGATCAATTTTCATGAGGAAAATGTGTTAAAAAAACTGGAGGAAAAATCTCTGGAATTTGAGAAAAATTTAGAACAATTTAAAAATAATTTTGAAGCAGTTTTATTTCACAGCCTTGCCTATTCTTTTGGTTTAAAAGTGAATGCTTTTATGTTCAGACAAATTGCGGAAAGTATCGATTTCAATATCATCAATAAAATCCGACAAAACGAAACTCAGCTGGAAGCATTATTATTCGGAATTTCTGGCTGGCTGGAAAACCCTGAAGATGAACAAATGCAAATATGGAAACGTGAATTCGATTTTCTTAAAGCTAAATTCAATATTCCTGATTTAATAATCCGTCCAAAGTTTTTAAGATTAAGACCTCCGAATTTCCCGACAATTCGTCTGTCACAATTAGCGAATCTTTATCATCAGCATCAAAGTTTGTTTTCAAAAATTATCCATGCAAAAAACCCAGAAGAATTATTTACAATTTTAAAAAATGTAAAAGCTTCGGGATATTGGGATAATCGTTTTAATTTCGGAAAAATTTCAAAGGTTGATCAACCGAAAATTTTGAGTAAAGATTTTATTGAATTAATTATTTTAAATACCATTTTACCTTTAAAATATACCTATCATAAATATCACAACGAAGAAATCGCTGATGAAATTTTAAACTTTTACAAAAATCTTTCGGCAGAAAAAAATTCAGTTATTGAAGACTGGAAAAAATTAGGTTTGAAATTTAAGACCGCTTTAGAAAGTCAGAGCTTTATTTATCATTTTAAAAATTCATGTGAAGAAAAAAATTGCTTAAATTGCAGCATTGGATTTAAAATTTTAAAAGAAAAATAATCATGTTTGACAATCTGCGTCACAAAATGGAGAGAGAATGGTTTGGGGTACTCACCAGAATGGGTGCTAAACTGGGAATTCCTGTATCTAAACTGAGAATATTTTTCATTTATTCTACTTTTGCAACGGCTGGCTTTTTCTTTTTAATCTATTTAGGCTTAGCATTTACACTTTGGGTGAAAGATATTTTCATCACCAGAAGACCCAATGTTTTTGATTTATAATCATGGAATTTTTACAAATTTCTTCTCCTGAAGATTACAGATTTCAGGAAATTTTCGAATCCTATTGTTCAACTTTTCCGGAAGACGAAAGAAGAGACTGGAATAAATTGTCAACGCTTTTTTCAAATCCAAAAGTGAAAATAATTTCCGTTTTGCACGAAGCAAAAAATATCGGATACCTCATCATTTGGGAACTGAGTAATTATACTTTTGTAGAACATTTCGAAGTTTTTCCGGCATTCAGAAGCCAGAAATTAGGATCCCATATTACAGGATATTTATTTGAAAATTACCCCCGACTTATTTTGGAAATTGAACCTGAACATTTGGGAGATGATGCCAAAAGACGATATTCTTTTTACCAGAGAAATGGTTTTAATCTGATTGATGAAATGTATGTGCAGCCAAGTTACGGAGAGGGGAAAAAACCTTTAGACTTGTGGTTGCTGGCAAATTACTCTCCTGAAAATCTGGAGGAAGTCAAAGACGAAATTTATGATATTGTTTATCATTAAAATTTAAATCCGAAGTTATTATGCTTTGGATTTTTTTGTGTTCCCACAGATTTCACGGATTTACACAGATGTTTATATTATATTTCATTTTTAAATTATCCGCAATCATCTGTGTAAATCCGTGAAATCTGTGGGAGAAAAAATTTAAACTCAGAAAAATATCAGTTTACCTCATATTCCAGCTTAATTGTAATACTTGCTTCTTTATCTTTCGAAGCAGTATTGAAAGTTCCGCCGTAAGAATAATCTTCATTGGAATTCGGAGCTGTGATCTGGATAACTCCCATTGTTGCTTTTTTCAGATTTCCTAAACTGCTTCCTGAATTTTCGGCAATTTTCTCAGCTCGTTCTTTGGCATCTTTTGTTGCAGAAGCAATCATTTCCTGTTTTACAGTTGCCAGTTTGGTGTAAAAATAACTTGGAGAAGATGATGTAAATTCAATTCCGCGGTTGATAATTTCCGTAATATTTCTGGAAAGGTTTTCAATTTTTGCCACTTCTTTGCTTTCAATAGAAACTGTTTGTGTAAGATTGTATCCTGTGAATTCGTTCTGAACGTTGTTTCCGTTGGAGTCAGTATAATTTTTAAACTGTTTCTGAATGTCAACAGAAGAAAAAACTATTTCATTTTGCTTAACTCCTTTTGACAGTAAGTAATCATTAATCGCTTTTCTATCTAAAGCCAATTCGTCGTAAGCCGATTTCAAATCAAAATTATTTTTAGAAAAACTTCCCGACCAGGTAATGAGATCAGAGACAAATTGTTTGGTTCCTAAACCTGTGACAGAAATCGTATTTTCAGATTTATTTCTGTTTTTAATGGCGTTTCCAAGAAGTCCGAGACCGATAATGAAACCTAATGCTGCAATTGCAATCGCAATAATATTTTTGTTCATAAAACTTTGTGAATTTGTTTGTTATAATAATTTCAATTAATATTCAGTGAAATCATTATATCAATTCTCATTCCAAATTTTAAGATTTTATTAACATTTATTGAGAAGATTTGCTTTCTTTTATTCTTTTAACAAAAACCGGAATTGCTTCATCCATTCTCGACAAAGCTCCGGTTAAATTTTTGGCTCTTACAAAGGTTCTTGTTTGCAGTTTATTGACAAAAGAAAATTCAATAAACTCTGAAATTCGTTCTTTAGGAATCCCTTCTTTGGTAAAATATTCATCTTCCACCCGATCTCTTATCCACAAAATATCTTCCTGCAAATCATCATATCGATATTGGCGTTTCATTCTTCTGGCATCACCGCTAATGAGATCATACATTCCCTGAATATTGAGCTGCCCCAAAATTATCGGGATTAAAACCTCTTTTACCTCTGCCGGTCTTTCTCTCATTTTTCCGACAGGTTGCGGAAGCCCGACCGCATCTTCTACAATTTTACCTTTATCAACTTTTGCCACGGCTTTAGAATCTTTTGTAATATCGCCGGTAATTTTAGAAACTTCTACTTCTTCAATTTCCTGAGCAATTCTTATTAATGTAATACTTAATTCTTTATTGAGTCCGTAACTGGCTTTCATTGAAGCTCTTTCAAAACCGCTTCTTATAAACCTGATTTCATCGCTTGGTGATGCTTCAAGAGAAAAAGTGCCATCAGCTGAAGTATATGTTTTTTTGTCCGTAGAAATATTCATAACAGTTACCGCTGGTAAACTGATCCCATCTTCATCGATAATTTTTCCTGTGATTTTCTGTTGCGAAAATATATTCACAAAAAGAAAAAGCAAAATAATTAAAAATCTTAGCTTCATTCCAAACGATCTTATTTTTGAGTCTGCGGAGCTCTGTAAGACGAAATTCTTATCAAAACGGCTCTTTGAAATCTCATTAAATCGGCATCACTGCAAAATCCGTATTTCAGAATATTCTTTCTTTCAAAACCTCCTGCGAGAACATAATAAATGAAATGCTGAATTAATGATCTGTCAATCTTCAAATCCGTAAAGTATTTTTCTCCCAAAGCATACGTTAGGTAATTGGCAAAATCTAAATCATCCCATTTGTTTTTAACCTTCCCGATAGAAAACCCCTGACCTTTCGGTTGTACAAATTCTCCTGGTCTTGCAGCCAAAACCCTCGGATCAGATTTTTGAGACATATAAAGAGCTAAGTCACTTTTCAGCTTTTGAACTTTTCTAGGTGGATTCAGATTTTTTGCATCGATTTTGATATCACCCGTAATTCCCTTTTTAATTTCAACTTCTGCAATTAAAGTTGCCGCCCTTACTAAAGTCACATTAATCGGAGAACCGATATTTTCTTTTGTAACTTTTTTATTGGAACGTTCATAGCCGGTTTTTACAAAACGAAGTTCATCACCCGCTCTTCCGGAAATCATGAAATGTCCGTCCCGATTCGTTGCAACCCTTTCATCGGTTCTGATATTGATGACAGTAACATCGGGAATTTCAGCATTATCTTCTGAAATGATCTTCCCGAAAATATAATCCTGAGCATGAATATTGATGAAAAATATAAATGAAAAGAAAAAAAATAGTTTAAGTTTCACAGGTTATTTTTTATTAAGCAAAACTAAAATTATTTTTAAATATTACGGCAAGTTTAACCACAGTTAACGCGTTTTGGCATTTCTTTTAGACTTTTAATTAGAAAACTGTTAAATAGCACTTGAATATTGTTAAAATTTCACTCAAAATTTAATTAACTTGCACTTTCAATTCTACTCAAAAAATGCAAAATTCTTATACAGTTATCAATGCTTCAGCAGGTTCGGGAAAAACATATGCTCTCGTTCAGCGGCTTTTGATGATCTGTCTTCGATATCCTAATCAACAGCAATCAATAAGGAATATTCTGGCACTGACTTTTACCAACAAAGCTGCCAATGAGATGAAGGAAAGAATTTTGACCTGGCTGGGAAATTTTTCCGCCGATCATTTTGCTGAAAACGGAGATTTAAAAAACATTCAGAAAGCATTTGAACAGGAAGGTCTGAAAATCACAATTGATGAGCTTCATCAACGTTCAAAAAAAATGTTGGATTATGTACTTCACAATTACTCAACCTTAAATATCGGAACGATTGACCGTTTTAATTCGCGATTGGTAAGAAGTTTTTCTTATGAATTGGGTTTAGCGAAAAATTTCAATCTTGAAATTGAGGCGGAGCCATTTTTGATTGAAGCGGTTGATAAAATGCTTGATCAGATTGGAGAAAATGATGTTATTTCTAATTCTTTCATGGATTATGTGGATTACAGCCTTGAAAATAATGAAAGAATTAATTTAAATAAAAACCTTTACGATTCGGCGAAAGAATTTGTGAAAGATATCCATTATGAACATCTTAAAAACAACAAAGATTTCGACAACACAAATTATGAAAATATAAAAAATACGCTCCGAAAAGAAATTGTATTCAATAAAAAACAAGCTGTTGAACTTGCCACAAAATCTATTGAATTATTCAGATCAAGAAATATTGAAATTGAAGACTTTGCACAGGGAAAAAACGGCATAGGAGGATTTTTCACTAAGATTTTAGATTTTTACAATCAAAAAAGGGCGGGATTTCCTTTCCCGACGACTGCGGAAGAATCGGTTGTGAATAATTATAGAAAAGGAGCCGCAACAAAATCAAAAAGTAAAGAACCGGAAATTTTTGAAATCCTCGATCAGTTGCTGGAAAACAGAATGCAGTTGATTCTTTTATACATCGAAACGCAGAAAAAAGAGAAAATCTTATCTGCACTTCTTCCTTTGAAAGTGAATAAAGATATTCAGGATGAATTGAAAAAAATCGAGGAAGAAAATGACTTGGTTTTACTTTCAAAATTTAATATTTTAATTAACGAAAATCTTAAAAATGAGCCTTCTGCGTTTATTTATGAAAAAGTAGGTTCACAGTTCCAGCATTATTTCTTTGATGAATTTCAGGACACTTCTGAGCTTCAGTGGCAGAATTTTGTTCCGTTGAGAGATCATTCTGTTTCCACCGAAAACACATCATTTACATTGGTTGGAGATCCGAAACAGAGTATTTACCGTTTTCGTGGCGGGGAAAGTAAACTGATGCTGGATATTATCAACAAAAAAGAATTTTCTCCTAAACAAGCCGAACTTCTGGTTTTGAAAGACAATTGGCGAAGTGCAAAAAATATTGTTCAGTTTAATAACGAGCTGTATGAATTTCATTCAAGGGAATTAGCAGAAGAACATAAAAATATTTTTGGAACAGATGCCGAACAAAACCCAAAATCATCGATTGAAGGTCGGGTAAAAGTAAATCTTATTGAGAACTTAACCAACGAAGATTTTTACAATGATACTTCCGAAAGAATGCAGAAAGACATTCAGGAAAGTCTGGATAATGGTTTTAAATTTTCAGACATTACAATTCTTTGCCGTGGAAATTTTGATATTTTCAGTTATTCTCAAAAACTGGGAAATCTGAAAGTCATTTATAAAGGTGAGGAAACGAATATCAAAACCATTTCCGATAAAGGTCTTACGCTGGAATTATCCAATACTTTAAAAGCGGTCATTGAGTTTCTGAAATGGGAAACGAATCCGAAGAATAAACCTAATCTGATCATGATGATGTTTTTTCTGAATAAATTGGGAAGAATTCACATGGCAGATTTTACTCTGGAAATGACGAAAATTCTGGAGATTGAAACTCATGAGGAAATTTTGCAATTCATTCAACAGAAATATTCTTTGAAACTGAAACAGGAGAATTTTCCGAGATTTAATTTATATAACTTTGTAGAATTTTATATTAACGAATTTTCGGTTGAAAATAAAGAAACCGATTTCCTTCTCAACTTTCTGGAAATGCTTTTTAACTTTACACAAAATGCAGGTGCGAGTACGAAAGAATTTTTGAAATACTGGGATGAAGAAGCATCGACTTACACGATTCAGGCTTCTGAAAATATCGATGCTATTCAGATTATGACGATTCACAAAGCAAAAGGACTGGAATTTCCGATTGTTTTTATTCCGATGATTAATAAAAATCGTGATGCTGAGTTTACCAATTGGTTTGATACAACAAATGACAGTGCTTTGAAGTCTGTAAATATCAATCAGTTCAATAAAAATCTGGAAGTTTACGACGAAGAAATTCTGAAATTCAATAAGCAAAATTCTTATAAAAACTTTGTAGACAGACTGTGTCTGCAGTATGTTGCAACAACAAGACCAGTTGAACAATTGTTTTTTTATATACAAAAAGCAAATAAAACATCGAATAATCTTGAGCTGCTAGAATTTCTCCAATCTAAGAACACTGAAAATCTTGATGGATTTGATTTGTACGAAATCACTCCTGAAATGTTGAAAAAGCATTCAAAAGATAAAATGTCACATTTTGAAACAAAAGATATTCAAAATCTGAAAAACGTTAACGAAAAAAATACTTCAATAAAAATCGCTACACCTTCGAAAAATTATCAAGTAAGAATTGAGAAGGTAAGAATCGGTCTTTTTGTGCATGAATTGCTTTCAAAAATCAATACGGAAAAGGACATTGCAAAAGTATTGGAAAGTTATGTTCTGGATGGGCAGATTACGATTGAGGAAAAAAGTGAAATCCAGGAAACTCTAGAAGAAATTATTAAACTCCATTCTGAATTTTTTGATGAAAAATGGGAAGTCTTAAATGAAAAAGACATTATGATTTCGGAAAACGGAGAAAGCAGAATGTATCGCCCTGACCGAATTCTGAAAAATGATGAAGGTTATATTATTGTCGATTTTAAAACCGGAGAAGAAACT
>NZ_BAAAZJ010000008.1:221553-232430 GCF_039536845.1 Chryseobacterium ginsenosidimutans | reverse complement strand
GAAACTTTATATTCCTGATAATTAAATCAAATTAAGCTGTTGGATCAGCAACAAATACTCTTTGTGCTAATTCCTGATCAAAAAGATATAAAGCAGAAGGATTATCGCTTACCATTTTAATTTTAGTAACCAATTGAGAAGCGCTTGCTTCCTCTTCCACTTGCTCGTTGATGAACCACTGTAAAAAAGAAGTTGTTGCGAAATCTCCTTCGTCATTAGCATTTTTCACGATATTGAAAATACTTTTTGTTACTATTCTTTCATGCTCTAATGCTTTCTGAAAAATATCGATTGCGTTTTCAAACTGGTGAGGTGGTTTTGCAATTTCTCCTATGATGATTTCTACTCCTACATCATTCAAATAATCAAACATTTTATCAGCATGCATTAATTCTTCCTTACTCTGAACTCTGAAATAATTCGCAATTCCGTCAAGGTCTTTGCTAGAAAACCAAGCAGACATTGAAAGGTAATATTGTGCAGCGTATTGTTCGTGAGCTATTTGTTCGTTAATTAATGTTGCAATTTTCTCGCTAATCATAAGTAATAAATTTACAGTCAAAATTAGGGAATAAATGTCCGAAATCAAAAGTTTTAATAAAATTAAATGAAAAAGGACAGAAAAAATCCTGCCCTTTAACACATTAAAAAATCAAAATTATAAGCTATTAATTCGCATCCGGAGTTGCCGTATTCATTGGCTTATGCATTCTTCCACCTTTCATTCCTCTTTCTTTCATGGCTACTTTTCTCTCTTCCATTTTCGCTTTTCTGTCTGCTTGCCATTTATCATACTGTTGAGGAGTTAAAATCTGCTTCATTTCTGCATCCATCTGCGCTCTCTTCGCCTTCATCTGTTCCATTTTAGCCTGTCTTTGATCCTTATTTTTATCAAACTCAGCTTTCATTTCGGCTTTTCTTTTGTCTTGAAGAGCCTTGATTTTATCAACCTGGGCCTGATTTAAATTTAAATCTTTTTGCATCTGAGCCAAATGTTCCTGTTCTTTCTGTTGGAACTTCTGTTGCATTTCTGCTCTTCTTGCCTGTTTGTCTTGTGGAGTTGTAGTTGTTTGTTGAGCCATTGCTAAACTTCCAAATCCGATCATTGCTATTGCAAAAAATAATTTTTTCATGTTTTTTAAATCTTTAATTAATTGTTATACATCTTTTTGATTATTAGTTAAAACAAAAGTTAAAAGAGAATATTCATAAAAAACGTTAAATTTTAATATTAAATATTCAATCATGAAAATAAAAAGAGCAGATCCTAAAATCTGCCCTCACACCACTTAAATATAATATATGAAAATTAATTCTTTGCAAATCCGTTTCGGAAACCTCCGCCTCTTTCTCCACCTCTATTATTCTGTTGTCTCGGAGCAGAATTTTCGTTTCTTCTGGAACCGCCGTCATTTCTGAAACCTCCTCCATTATTTTCTCTTCTTGGAGCTTCTTGTCTTCTTACTTCACTTCCTCCACGGAAGCCTCCGGCATTTCCATTTTCAGCTCTTTCAGTTCTGAAACCTCCATTATTTCTCACTCCATTGTTATCGCTGTTTCCCCTGAAACCACCGTTGTTTCTTACCCCGTTATTTTCGTTTCTGAAACCGGAATTGTTATTATTGCTTCTGTTTTCAGCCTGATTACGGAACCCTCCGTTATTGTTATTTCTTACATCTCCTCTGAATCCGTTATTCGGTCTGTCACTGCCTCTTACAATATTGAAAGTTGGATTATTATTTCTACGGAAATTGTTTCTGTCAACTCTGTAGATATTGATGTTTACATTTCTGTAACGAGGCATCGGTCTGCAGATTGCGGCATAATGCGTTCTTCTGTAATTCTGGAAATAAACTACCGGACTGTAACCTCTGTAATAGCTATTTTGGAAAGTCACAAAAACTCTTGGTCCCATAATTCTTTGCAATGCGTAGAATCTGTCATAATACCATCTGTCCGGATTGTATCTGTAGAAATTGTTCCATGTTGAGAAACTTACATACAGATTATTTAATCTTAAGATCTGATCTACTTGCCACTGATTCAATCTGTTTTGAGCAAAGAATACATTCCAGTTGATACTTACAATACTATTCCTGTAATCATTATAATTGCTTTGATAATAATCATTTTGATAATAATCCTGAGGATAATTGTAGTAATAATCTTCCGGAAAATAATTCTGATCATCCTGATCACTGTAATATCCGTCATTACTATTATCATATCCGTATCCGTCATTATACCCGTTGTTTCCGTAACCGTTGTCGTTTGGATACTGCTGAGCAAATGACAAAGTCGCCATACTCAAAGCAAAACCGATTAATATTTTTTTCATTTCTATAGTCGTTAATTGGTTAATATATAGTAGAATATCTTTATTCTATCTTTTGGATATAAATAAAAAAAAGAAGTTAAATCATTTGATAAAACTTCTTTTAATTTATTGTTAACCAATTGATAATCAAATGTTAAATTTACAATCTTCCACTATCTTTTACCCAATTCGCTATTTTTTGGTTGAAATTTTTCTGCATTATTAATTCTTCCAGATTCAAATGCATTCTGTATCTCCAATAATGTGGAAAAACTGCAGGATTATTGATTCTTTCATTATTCATATTAAGATTTGCAAGCTCTTTATCTGTGGCAAAAAACTCTTGAATCGGAAAAATAGCCAGCATTGCATCATTATAAAGATGTTGTTTCATAATAATTTCCGCCAAATTAGGATCCAACTCTTCTGGTGCTTTTCCGTATTGAACCAGCTGCTGATTAAAGTATTTCTGAGTTAAGGCTACGTCTTCTTTCCACCATTGTCTCAATGTCGAACTGTCGTGAGAAGAAGCTGTAACTACATTTAAATAACTCGCTTTTTTAGGATTATAAAAAGGAATATTATCTGATGGCATTCTTTGCACTTTTAAAGCAATAATTGCCAATTCATTCATCACAATGGGCACACAATCCGGAACCATCCCTAAATCTTCTCCACAAATCAACATTTTAGTAGCATTTAAAATCACCGGAAGTTTTTCCATTGCTTTTTCGTACCAAAGGTGATCCTGTCTTTTGAAAAAATAATCGTGGTACAAATCATAGATAGATTTTTTCTCCCAATCGGATAAATATTTGTAGGAGTCTGTATTATAAACATTAAATCTAGGATGATAAACAAGCTGCCCGTTTCTTTCTTCAATTAAAAATAAAACATTGGCACAAAGTGAGATCAACTGCTCTTCAATCGGACCACGCGGATTTTTCTTAAAAAAGTCTGATAATTTTCTCTGCGTATTAAATTCTTCTTTAAATGAATATGTTCCATCCTGATTATTACTGATAAATTCAAGAGCTTTATCAACATTTTCGCTAAAGTATTTCCAAAGAATCTGATCATTGATGAACGGCTTGCAATATCTGTCAAAATTAAACGGAATATGCCAAGCGTTGAATTCTTCCAACGTAATCGGAACGGCAGGATAAAAATATCCCAAAATTCCTTGTGTAGCCGAAATCGGCATTCTCCAGATTCTGAAAAATCCTAAAATATGGTCAATTCTCATCGCATCAAAATACTGTTCCAATGCTTTGAATCTGTTTTTCCACCATTTATAATCATCGGCTTTCATTGCTTCCCAATTATAGGTCGGGAATTCCCAGTTCTGGCCTAATTCCGTAAACTGATCAGGTGGTGCTCCGGCTTGAAAATCCATTCCGAACAATTCCGGTTCCGTCCAGGCTTCAACGGAATGTCTGTAAATTCCAATCGGCAGATCCCCTTTCACAGAAACTCCCAAACTATGGGTATAATCAATCGCATCTTTCAACTGCTTATGAAGTTGATACTGAACCCAAGCGTGAAGCATTGAAGCATCATAATCCTTACTTTTTGCTGTAAAAAATGGCGCAATTTTTCCTGCAATATATTTTTTATGGGTTTTCCATTCATTGAAATTCGGAGTTTTGTATTTATCTCTCAAAACACAAAATGCAGAATACGGAAGCAACCAGCTTTCATTATCTTTTATAAACTTTTTAAAGTTTCTGTCTTTATAAATTTTTTCCTTATCATTATTAAAAACAGCTTTCAGATATTTCCATTTTGAGGAAATCATCTTTTCGTAATCGATTAATTCTAACGAATTCAATTCTAATTTTTCAGTCTGAAATTCTTCAATTAAATCTTTCGGCAACTTAAAATCAAGGTTTTCCAGAGAAATATATTGCGGATGCAGAGCGTATACGGAAACGGCGGCATAAGGATAGGAATCTGTCCATGTATAATTTGCTGTTGTATCATTAATTGGCAGAATCTGGATAATTCCAAGATTGGTCTCCTTCGTCCAGTCAGCAAGCTTTTTCATGTCAGAAAATTCTCCTACTCCAAAACCGTCTTCAGTTCTCAACGAGAAAATCGGCACGGCAACTCCCGCATCATGATACATCTGGTACAGCTTGAATTTAAAATAATGATTCGAAACTATCTGCAAAACATCCTTCGCCTGATTCGGCAAAGCAAATCTGTTTTCGCCTGTTTCTACATCAATTACTTTGTTTTCGTTAATATCGTAAAGACAATATTTGTATTGAATAAATTCATTCTCAAGAATTTCAACTGAAGCTTCCCAGATTCCGAAATCCGTCTGAGATAAATGAACAGCTTTTTCATAATCCCAATTCCCCAGAGAAGCTGTACTTCCGAACATTACAATTTTCCAGTTCGGGTTATAAATCGGGGCTTCAATTCTGAATAAATGAGTATGTTTTTTTAAAACTGATTTTTTTTCAGGCGAGAAATGATTCAGCTTGTTGTAAAGAATTTTATTATTTAGATAATTTTCAGGAAAATTCTTATTATTCCACTCATCAAAAATCACAAATTCCTTGTAATTATGAGGAAAATTAAGGTAATGCGGGACAAACTCATCTCTCAAAATATTTCCTTTTTCATCCACAAGCTGATATTGATAAGAAATCGATTTCGAAAAATAGTCAACTTCACATTTCCACAAACCGTTTTCTGTATAAAACATAGTATGAGTCTGTGAAACAGCACCTTCATCATTGATAATTAACTGTAATCTCTCACCAACTTTTACGCTGTAACTTACATTAAAGTATAGCTTCATTTATATTTTTTTTATAAAAATACATTATAATATCGAAAAACAAAACTTATTGAATATCAAATATTCATTAAAAAACCTTCTCAAAATACTTGAAAAGGCTTTAGTTTTAAACTTTATTTAAAAGATTATTCAGATACCAGAATTTTCTTGTTTAATAATATTTTTCCTGATTCATCAGTGATGCTTACCAAATAAGCTCCGCTGACTAAATTTTTAAGATAAACCTGCTGATTCAAAGAACCATCTTTTACAGATAAACTTTGTCTCATTACGTTTTTACCCGACAGGTCGAAAACATTCATTTTAATATTTCCTTTTACAGCTTTATCATTCACATTTACATTGATAAAATGTTCGTCAACACGGGTTGGATAAATATCCAGATTTGCAAAAGTATTGTTTGAAATTGCTTTATCATTGGCAAAATATTTACTTGCCAAATCATAAAT
Organism: Chryseobacterium ginsenosidimutans; assembly: GCF_039536845.1. Classification (GTDB taxonomy): domain Bacteria; phylum Bacteroidota; class Bacteroidia; order Flavobacteriales; family Weeksellaceae; genus Chryseobacterium; species Chryseobacterium ginsenosidimutans_B. The sequence continues at coordinate 226,852 of NZ_BAAAZJ010000008.1, read as the reverse complement.
GTGTAAATTCTGTTCGCCAGCAATCTGTTTTGCCTGTAAAGTATTCAGATCCACTTCGTATAAAGGAGCACCTTTTGCACTTGCAATTACTACTTTTCCTTTTGAATTCACTGCGGAACCGTTTACAGAATAATTTTCAGGAATTCCGGAAATTTTCCCGACAAATTTTGCCTTTAATTCTTTCGTTGAAATTTTGAAAACATTTCCTGCAGCTGAAAAAACGTAGAAATTATTTTCTGCATCAGCAATCATATCACCACCAAAACCGGTTTCAATAATTGTAAAAGAATTCTTTCCGTTGGAAGCATCATCTTTAATGATTCCAAGATCATTAACAACATATTGATTTCCATTTCTACTGATTTGTAAAAACTGAGTTCCAGCGTTGTTGATTGCATAAATATTTCCGTCATAACCTGTTGCCATTCTTGTAATGTGAGAATTAATATCACATGAAGTTACTCTTGCAACAGTGTTTTCCACCAAAGTAATCTCTTTCGTCTTTGCATTTAAAATGTAGATATTAGAAGAAAACATTGGCATATAAACAAGATTATTATTGAAAGAATCATAAGCCAAAGTCGCCATATTAACAGCCTGAGAATTATTATATGTATTTTTATCCTCAGTTACTGAACCGTTTCTCGTTTGTGAAAAAACTTTAGCCGAAGAATCAGCTGTAAAAATTTTCTCTCCGGAAGTACCGTTTGCTACATCAATTGCACGAAAATCATTGAACGTAATATTCTGTGTGTCTTTTCCGACCAATGCAAAAAAATCTTGTTGTGCATTCGCATTCGCTCCTAGTAAAAGCAGAAATAAAGGGAATAAATGTTTTTTCATATTATATAAATTTTAGTTTTAATCATTTTAGTATGACTAAGTTACATAATTTTCAGATTGAAAAACAAAAAATATTTGACTTTTGAATAAGAAGTATAATTCTGTCATATTCTGCATTCTCAATGTAAATGCCCTGAAGAATTTAGTCTGTATATAATAATTGTTCCATTCAGTTTATCATTCCGTAGGAATCCAGACTTATTTTGTAAATATTTTTTGTAAAATCGTTGTTTAGATTCTTACGAAATGACAAATTGTGTGGCTATCCGAACCGTCGAAATGACAAATTCAATGCATAAAAAACTCCCACAAATCTGTGAGAGTTTATAATAAATATTTTTAGTATCGTTAATTTAAAACGTAAGTAGTTCCATCTCTTCCGTCCTTCAATTCGATGCCTTCTGCAAGGAGTTTATCTCTGATTTGGTCTGACAGGTCGAAGTTTTTCGATTTTCTTGCCTGATTTCTCAATTCAATTAAAACCTGTAAGGTCTGGTCAAGCTTTTCATTGTTATTTTCTTCAATAGCCTGTAAACCTAAAACATCAAAAACCAAAGCATTTAAAGTAGATTTTAAATCCTCTAAATCTTTAGTTGAGATCGTTTCTTTCTCATCATTTAAAGCAAAAATATATTTTACCGCTTCAAATAAATGCGCAATCAAAACCGGAGAATTGAAATCGTCTGTTAACGCGTCATATGCTTTATTTTTCCACTCTTCCAAACTGAAGCCAGATTGTTTTTCATCATTCGGAGTAATTGAGTTTAAAACTTTAATTGCTTCCATTAATCTGATGAATCCTTTCTCACTTGCCAACATCGCATCATTAGAAATATCCAAAACACTTCTGTAATGAGCCTGCAGGAAGCAGAAACGCACAATCGACGGATGGAAAGGTTTTTCAAAGAAATCATTTTCACCAGTTACCAGCTGCATTGGTAAAATGTAATTTCCTGTTGATTTACTCATACGTTGAGCATTCATTGTCAACATATTGGCATGCATCCAGTAATTTACCGGAGAAACATCATTGCAAGCTTTTCCCTGAGCGATTTCACATTCATGGTGAGGGAATTTCAAATCCATTCCACCTCCGTGAATATCAAATGTTTCACCTAAATATTTAGTACTCATCGCAGTACATTCAAGATGCCATCCCGGGAAACCTTCTCCCCAAGGCGAATTCCATCTCATAATGTGTGCCGGAGAAGCCTTTTTCCAAAGCGCAAAATCCTGTGGGTTTTTCTTTTCACCTTGTCCGTCTAAGTCACGGGTGTTGGCAAAAAGTTCTTCGATATTTCTTTTTGAAAGTTCGCCGTAATTCAAACCTCTTCTGTTGTATTCCAATACATCGAAATACACAGAACCGTTGCTTTCGTAAGCGAATCCTTTTTCAATTAATTTTTGAGTTAATTCGATCTGCTCAACGATATGACCTGTTGCAGTCGGTTCGATATTCGGAGGTAATAAATTGAACATATCCAGAACTTTATGAAAATCAACCGTATATTTCTGTACGATTTCCATGGGTTCCAGTTTTTCAAGACGGGTTTGCTTAACGAAACGATCATTATTCACATCTCCATCGTCTGTAAGGTGACCTGCGTCGGTGATATTTCTTACATATCTCACCTTGTAACCCAAATGTGTCAAACTTCGGTAAATAAAGTCGAAGGAAAGGAAAGTTCTCACATTTCCCAAATGTACATTGCTGTAAACGGTAGGTCCACAAACGTACATTCCTACATTTCCTTCTAAAATGGGTTTAAATATTTCTTTTTCTCCTGTAAGCGAGTTGTATATTTTTAATTGCATTTTTTATTTTGATTTAATGATTTTAAAATTTAGTTTAAAGTTTTTCCAATTAAAAGACCAAAATCCTTTAACAACAGCATTCACAGCAACAACAAATAATTGTGGCTACAAAAATCTTATCCGAAACTTTTTTAAATTTTATCATTACTAAATAACTTTTAAATGATGTTGTAAATGACGAATATAATCATTAATAATAAATTCAAGCGTGAAAATCTGAGGCTTTGTTTTCCTCATATCACACGTTTTTTGCTAATCCATTTATATTCAACTAATAATCCAATTTCGCATGACTTCCCACATAATGAAGGAATTCCTGTCTGGTAATAGGATTGGTTCTGAAAATACCGCTTAATTCTGCCGTAATGGTAGAACTTGAAGTATCTTTAATTCCTCTGCAATTTACGCAAAGATGTTTTGCATCGATGATACAAGCGACATCTTTTGTTCCCAACGCTTCTTTTAAAGCGTCAACAATCTGCATGGTCAATCTTTCCTGAACCTGTGGTCTTTTCGCATAATAATCAACAATCCTGTTGATTTTTGAAAGACCGATCACCTCACCGTTCGAAATATAAGCAACATGCGCTCTCCCGATAATCGGCAAAAAATGATGTTCACAGAACGAATATACTGTAATATCTTTTTCCACCAACATCTGGCGGTATTTATATTTGTTTGAAAATGTAGAAATTCCGGGTTTGTTTTCCGGAAGAAGTCCTCCGAAAATTTCGTTCACATACATTTTCGCAACACGCTTCGGAGAATCTTTCAAAGAATCATCGGTCATATCCATTCCCAACGTTTCCATGATTTCCCCAAAAAGTTCTGTAATTTTTTCTATTTTTTCCTGTGGCGATTTATCAAAAGCATCTTTCCTTATGGGCGTATGTTCTTTTCCAGTGAAAATATCATCGTCGTTATCCGTAAAATCAACCATTTTTATTTAATTTGCAGCAAAAATACGGATAATATCTTTTTCATTTATTTGATTTTAAACTAAAAATATTATCTTTTAACCTCCATTCTCATTTAATGCTATGATTATTGTTGAAGAAGTACAAAATGAAAATCAAAGAAAAGAATTTTTAGAGTTTCCCGCGAGACTTTACCAGCATGATAAAAATTACATAAGACCTTTAGATAAAGATATCAAAGAGTTTTTTGATCCTGAAAAAAACAAATTCTTCAAAAGTGGAGAATGCACACGATTTTTATTTAAGAATAAAAAAAATGAAACAGTAGGAAAAGTTGCTGTTTTTGTGAATACACTTTATAAACAAAAACAACCAACCGGAGGAATCGGTTTTTTTGACTGTATTAATGACCAGGAAACAGCAAATTTTATTTTCAATCATTGCAAAAACTGGCTTCAGCAAAGAGGAATGGAGGCAATGGACGGACCGATCAATTTTGGAGAACGAGATAAATTCTGGGGACTTTTAATCGACGGATTCATCGAACCATTGTACGGAATGAATTATAATTTCCCTTATTACAAAGATCTTTTTGAGAATTACGGCTTCAATATTTATTTTGAACAACTTTGTTTTTCAAGACCAATTTTCGCAGAAGTTTCAAGAGTTTTTACAGTAATGCATGCAAAACACAGTAAGAATCCTGAAATCTCTGCAAGACCAATGAAAAAGAATAATCTGGAAAAATTTGCAAAAGATTTTACAGAAATTTATAATAAAGCCTGGGCTGCACATGGCGAAGGAAAATGTTTAGATGAAGCAAAAACTTTGAAAATGTTTAAAACAATGAAGCCCATTATCAATGAGCATATTTCATGGTTTGTTTATGAAAATGAGAAACCTGTTGCGATGTGGATGAATATTCCGGACTTAAATCAGTGGTTAAAATATCTGAATGGAAAATTTGGTTTGATTGAAAAGCTAAAGTTTCTCTGGGTAAAAAAATTCAGGAAAAACGAAAAAATGGTTGGTCTCGTTTTTGGTGTTATTCCTGAATGGCAAAGAAAAGGGCTGGAAGGTTATATGATCTGGGAAGGAACCCAACACCTGAGGAAACACACGGATTTTAAGACTACTGAGCTTCAATGGATCGGTGATTTTAATCCTAAAATGATAAAAATTGCTGAGAATTTAGATACAACTGTGACTAGGAAATTGGCGACTTACCGATATTTGTTTGATAGAAATAAAGAATTTGAAAGACATCCCGAATTATAATTTAAAAAATAAAACTTATGGATCCAATAGTTATTTTAATTATTTTTTTTGTACTATTCTTGTTTTCAATTCCTGCAATTATTTTTCTTATTGCTTATCTTGCAGCAAGAAGCCGAAAGAAAAAACAGAAACTTTTACTCGAACAAATCGGATCTCCCGAATATTATGCTTTTGTTCGCTATAATCTTGGAAATACTCAGAATGAATTTTTTAAAATAAAAGCTTTTCAGGGAAGCGGAATGATCTATGTTGAAAGCAGAAATGTTCATTTTGTAGATACTTTGCATCAGAATCCTCATGTATTTTCTTTAGATAGCAGCACTATAAAATGGGAAGACATCAATATTGTGAACGGACTTTTAAAATGGTTTTCGATTTCAGATGATACAAAAAAATATTTTTTTAATATTGAAACCGGAATGTTTATTTTTAATACAAATTCTTCA
>NZ_BAAAZJ010000008.1:0-221415 GCF_039536845.1 Chryseobacterium ginsenosidimutans | reverse complement strand
CTGAAACCATAAAAACGAAAAAGCCTTGCAAAAACAAGGCTTTAAAATCAAATATCACTTTACTTTATTAGAATAGCTCTCCGGCTACTTTTTTAATATTATCACTTTTACCCATCGAGTAAAAATGCAGAACAGGAACTCCAAAATCCAGCAATTCTCTGCATTGGTTGATGGCCCATTCGATTCCGATTTGTTTTACAGCTTCGTTATTTTTTGCTTTTTCCACTTCATTGATTAATTCTTCCGGCAAATCGATTTTAAAAATCTGAGGCAGAATTTTCAGATGTTTTTTCGTTGCAATCGGTTTAATTCCCGGAATTATTGGGACCGTAATTCCCATTTCCCTGGCTTTCGTAACAAACTCAATGAATTTTTTATTATCAAAAAACATCTGTGTCACAATATAATCTGCACCAGCATCTACTTTTTGCTTCAGCCATTTTAAGTCATAATTCATAGATGGTGCTTCCATGTGCTTTTCCGGATAACCTGCGACACCTATACAGAATTTGTTCGGCTCATCGCAAATCTTATCATCATTATGAAGATATTTTCCACGACCTAAATTATTGATTTGATGTACCAAATCCATCGCACTTGCATGACCTCCCGGTGTCGCTTCAAAATATTGATGACCTTTCATCGCATCACCTCTCAACGCCATAATATTATCAATTCCCAAATACATACAGTCGACTAAAAGATATTCTGTTTCCTCTTTGGTAAAACCTCCGCAAAGTAAGTGTGGAACAGTATCAACATTATATTTATGTTGAATTGCCGCACAAATTCCTAATGTTCCGGGACGCATTCTTGTGATTCTACGCTCCATCAAGCCATTTCCTTTGTCAATGTAAATATATTCTTCCCGTGAAGTCGTAACATCGATAAATGGAGGTTTAAATTCCATCAACGGATCAATGTTTGTGTATAAATCTTCAATCCCGATTCCCTTTTGTGGCGGAACAACTTCGAGGGAAAACAAAGTTTTTCCGTTTGCGTTTTTTATGTGGTCTGTTATCTTCATTTTATATTTTTGTTGATTATTAATAGTTGTTGGTTGCTGGTTTAATAACTGTCAGCAAACAACTATCAACCATTAACTATTTTATTAATCCGCTAAATTCGGTGACAACCATTTTCTAGCTTCCTGCAAAGAAATTCCTTTTCTTTTGGAATAATCTTTCAATTGATCTTCCGTGATTTTTCCCAATCCGAAATATTTTGCGTGCGGACTGCCGAAATAATATCCGGAAACCGAAGCAGTCGGGAACATTGCCAAACTTTCAGTCAGATAAACTCCAATATTCTCTTCCACTTTTAAAAGATCCCAAATGGCGTGCTTTTCCAAGTGATCAGGACAAGCGGGATATCCCGGAGCCGGACGAACTCCTTTATATTTTTCGGCAATCAAATCTTCGTTGCTTAAGTTTTCCTGATTGGCATATCCCCAATATTCGGTTCTTACTTTTTTATGTAAAAATTCGGCATAAGCTTCTGCAAAACGGTCTGCCAAAGCTTTTACCATAATGGCATTGTAATCATCGTTTGCTTTTTCGTATTCTTCTGCCAATTCATCGGTTCCAAAACCTGTTGTAACGCAGAAAGCTCCCATATAATCCGTTTTCCCTGAATTTTGAGGAGCAATAAAATCACTTAATGCCAAATATTCTTTGCCTTTTGATTTTTGAAGCTGTTGTCTTAGTGTTAAAAATTTAACCTGCTCATTATCATTTTCATCCAAAATTAAAATATCATCTGATTCATTAGAATTAGCTTTAAAAATTCCAAAAATGGCTTTTGCAGTTAATGATTTTTCATCCAAAATTTTCTTTAAAATAACCTGAGCATCTTTAAATAATTCTTTAGCCTGAGCTCCGACAACCTCATCATCAAAAATATTGGGATATTTACCATGAAGATCCCAGCTTCTGAAAAACGGCGACCAGTCGATGAAAGGAACTAATTCATTTAAATCTTGGTTCTCAAAAACCTGTATACCTAATTGATTTGGTGTGAAAATTTCTTCATTTTCCCAATCAATTTTAAATTTATCTCTTCTGGCATCTTCTATTGAAACATATTCTTTATCAATCTGTCTATTTAAAAACTTTTCGCGGAAATCAGAATAGTCGCTTTTTAAATCATCAACATATTCTTTATTTCTATCGCCAAGTAAAGAACTTACAACATTTACAGCTCTGGAAGCATCATTTACATGTACGACTGCATTTTTATATTTCAAATCTATTTTTACTGCAGTGTGTGCTTTTGAAGTCGTTGCACCACCGATTAATAAAGGAAAATTAAGATTTTGACGTTCTAATTCTGATGCGATGTACACCATTTCGTCCAAACTTGGCGTGATCAATCCGCTCAAACCAATCACATCAACATTATGATCGATTGCAGCCTGAATAATCTTTTCGGCCGGAACCATTACTCCAAGATCTACAATTTCATAATTATTACAACCCAAAACAACACTTACAATATTTTTACCGATATCATGAACGTCACCTTTTACTGTTGCCATCAGTATTTTTCCATTCGCAGGTCTTGTGCCATCTTTTTCAGCTTCAATGAAAGGTTGTAAATAAGCCACCGCTTTTTTCATTACCCTTGCCGATTTTACAACCTGTGGAAGGAACATTTTTCCGCTTCCGAACAGGTCACCGACAACACCCATTCCGGTCATTAAATTAACTTCAATAACGTGTAAAGGTTTTGCAGACTGTAATCTCGCTTCTTCCACATCTTCTTCAATAAAACGGTCGATTCCTTTTACCAAAGCGTGCGTGATTCTTTCCTGCAAAGGTCTTGTTCGCCATTCAAGCTCTTCGACAACCTCTTTTTTGACGGATTTATGTTTTTCGGAATAATCAAGAAGTCTTTCCGTTGCGTCTTCTCTTTTATCAAGAATTACATCTTCAACAAGCCCGAGAAGCTCTTTATTAATTTCATCATAAACCTCCAACATGGCAGGATTTACAATTCCGATATTCATTCCTGCCTGAATTGCATGGTAAAGGAAAACCGAGTGCATTGCTTCTCTCACGGTATCATTTCCACGAAAGGAGAACGAAACATTGCTCACACCTCCACTCACAGATGCATAAGGAAGATTTTGCCGAACCCATCTCGTCGCTTCAATGAAGTCGATTGCATTTCTTCTATGCTCATCCATTCCTGTTGCGACAGGGAAAATATTTAAATCAAAAATGATATCTTCTGCCGGAAACCCAACCTGATTCACCAGAATATCATAAGAACGTTTCGAAATTTCAAGTCTTCGATCGTAATTATCGGCTTGTCCGTCTTCATCAAAAGCCATTACAATGACTGCTGCACCGTATCTTTTAATAGCTTTTGCCTGTTTGATAAATTCTTCTTCACCTCCTTTCAGACTGATCGAGTTTACCACACATTTTCCTTGTGCGACTTGTAATCCGGCTTCTAAAATCTCCCATTTTGAGGAGTCGATCATGATCGGAATTCTGGAAATATCGGGTTCTGAAGCAATTAAATTTAAAAATTTAATCATCGAAGCTTTTCCGTCGATCAATCCATCGTCGAAATTGACATCAAGAATCTGCGCACCGCCTTCTACCTGATGACGGGCAATATCAAGCGCCTCCCCGAATTTTTCTTCTTTTATTAATCTTAAAAATTTCTTTGATCCGGCAACGTTTGTCCTTTCACCAACGTTGATAAAGTTACTTTCCGGTGTAATAATCAAAGGCTCAAGCCCTGATAATCTTAAATATTTCATCAATTTATTCTTCTAAAATAAAATATGCATTATTCGCATTTTGCTTCAGCAAATCAATATGTTTGCCCAAAGCGGTAAAAATCGGAAACCTTTTGTACGCCAAATTATGTTCTTTAGCAAACTTTTCAATCTCCTCCGTAATTTCATTATAATATAGATAACTGTAATTCGGAAACAAATGATGGGCAACATGAAAGTTGAAATTCCCTAAAATATTTCTTACAAACCAGTTATTTTCCTGTAAATCATTGGTGACTTCAAACTGATGATGAAGCCAACTGAAAGGCAGTCCGTTTTTCTCATCCAATTTTGGAAAAGCATTGTCAGGAAGCGGATGCAGAGGCAATAAAACAAACAGCGCAAAAATACTCGCCGAAATCACCTGCAAAAACCAAGCTCCGAAAGCCAAACCAAGAGATACTTTAAAAAACAAAACCGGAACTGCAATCTGGTAGAAAAAATAAAACAGTTTATAACTTACCATTTTTACTTTTTCAATAATTGGAATCGTTCCCTGGGTTTTCAGAATTACTCTTTCATTATCAAAAAAGTCTCTGAAATCTCTGATAAACATCCAATTAAACAGATATAAAGGATAGACCAAAAAGAAAAAGAAATGCTGATATTTCTGAATTCCTTTAGCCTTGATCCAAGGAATGATTAAAAGAAGTCCACTCTGCTCGATGTCCGTGTCCCATCCGTCCACATTCGGATAAGCGTGATGGCTTGCAATATGTCTTTTTTTCCAGATGTAGGAATTGGCACCTACGAAATCGAAAATCTGCAACACAAATCCGTTTAATTTTTTGTTTTTATAAATATTATTGTGGGCAGCTTCGTGGATCAAATTTAAATAAATCAACACCAAGGAAATTCCCATCAACACAAAACTTGAAATATAAACCCACTGATTTTCATTACTAAAAAGCGCAAAAACATATAAACCAAAATAGACCAAAGGCAAAATAATGGCTTTGATCTGAATATAAATATCCCTGTTTCCGGGAATGGCTTCTATACGCTGGTTCACTTTTTTTCTTAGTTCATTAAACAGTTTTGCATCCTCTGAATCCTTTAAGTAAATCGGCTTTTCCATAATATTAAATTTGTGTGATATTTAAATTTAATATTAAAAACCGTTCCTTTTATTATCGATTCAATAAAAAAAATCTATTAAATCAGACAAATTCCTTCAATTTTCTTGGTGGATACTGTGCAACCAGATCAGCAATTGCCTTGATGTGGTCCGGTGTAGTTCCGCAGCAGCCTCCGATAATATTGATTAATCTTTTTTCTACATATTCTTTAATCTGTGCTGCCATATCTTCCGGTGTTTCATCATATTTTCCGAACGCGTTTGGGAGACCTGCGTTTGGATAAGCTGAAACGTAGAATTCAGAATTATGAGCCAAGGTCTCTAAATACGGCGTTAACTGATTCGCTCCCAACGCACAATTGAAACCAACACTTAATAAATTCAAATGTGATACTGAGATCAAAAATGCTTCTGCAGTTTGCCCGCTCAGTGTTCTTCCTGAAGCATCGGTAATCGTTCCTGAAACCATGATCGGAATATTAATTCCTCTTTCTTCATTAATTTCATCAATAGCGAAAAGGGCTGCTTTTGCGTTTAATGTATCAAAAATCGTTTCAACCAATAAAATATCTGAACCTCCGTCTAACAAAGCTTCAGATTGTTGTTTGTAAGCAATTCTCAATTCGTCAAAAGTGATCGCTCTGTAACCCGGATCGTTTACATCCGGACTTAAACTTGCCGTCCTGTTTGTCGGACCGATTGAACCCGCCACAAATCTTGGTTTATCAGGATTTTGAGCGGTGAACTCATCACAAACTTTTCTTGCAATTTTCGCAGACTCGAAATTTAGCTCATAAACCAATTCTTCCATGTGGTAATCTGCCATCGCGATGGTCGTTCCTGAGAATGTATTGGTTTCTATAATGTCAGCTCCAGCTTCCAGATATTTTTTGTGAACTTCCTCGATCGCATGAGGTTGCGTCAATGAGAGTAAGTCATTGTTTCCCTTAACCGGATGTTCCCAATCTTTGAAACGCTCTCCACGGTAATCTTCTTCCTCGAATTTGTATCGCTGAAGCATCGTTCCCATTGCTCCGTCAAGAATTAAAATTCTTTCAGATAATGCTTTGTATAATTGTTCTGAATTTTTCATTTTGTTTATTTTTCATCGTTGGATTATTCCATTGATTGATGTTTTAATGATATTTCACATTTCAATAGGATTTTTTAAGTCGTCCCTTCGGGACTCCCATTATTAATCCAATGCCTGTTTTAAATCTGCAATAATATCGTCTACATTTTCCAAACCTACTGAGCAACGAACCAGACCTGCCGTAATTCCTACTTCGTTTCTTTCTTCGTCCGTTAATTTTGAATGGGTTGTAGATGCAGGGTGCGTTACAATCGTTCTTGTATCACCAAGGTTTGCAGAAAGAGAACACATTTTTATTTTATCTAAAAATTTTCTTCCGCCTTCAATTCCGCCCTTGATTTCGAATGCTACAATATTTCCGCCTAATTTCATTTGTTTTTTGGCAATTTCATAGCTTGGATGAGATGGCAGGAATGGATATTTTGTCAATTCTACATTCGGATGGCTTTCTAAAAACCCGGCTACTTTTAAAGCATTCTCACAGTGTTTTTCAACACGGATTGCTAAAGTTTCCAAGCTTTTTGATAGAACCCAAGCGTTGAAAGGTGACATTGCCGGTCCTGTATTTCTTGCGAAAAGATAAATCTCACGAATCAAATCTTCTCTGCCTACTGCTACTCCACCCAAAACTCGTCCTTGGCCGTCAATTAATTTTGTTGCTGAATGAACGACAATGTCTGCTCCATATTTAATCGGCTGTTGAAGGTAAGGTGTTGCAAAACAATTATCTACAATAAAGATAAGATTATGTTTTTTTGCAATTTGTCCAAAAAATTCTAAATCTAAAATCTCGATTGCCGGATTTGTCGGCGTTTCCAAATATAAAATTTTAGTATTTGGCTGAATATATTTTTCTACGTTTTCTGAATCTTCTGCTTTGAAATACGTTGTTTCGATATTCCATTTCGGGAAATATTTTGTAAACAATGTGTGTGTCGATCCGAAAACCGACTGACAGCTTACAATATGATCACCTGCATTTAACAAAGTCGCAAAAGTTGAATAAATCGCTGCCATTCCCGTTGCAAAAGCATATCCCGCTTCTGCACCTTCCATTTTGGCGATTTTGTCCGTGAATTCAGTTACATTCGGGTTTGAAAATCGGCTGTACAGATTTTTAGGTTTTTCTTCTGCAAATGAAGCCCTCATATCTTCGGCATCTTCAAAAACAAAACTCGAAGTGAGATATAATGGCGTTGAATGCTCGTCAAACTGCGTTCTTTCGGTTTGCGTTCTTATTGCGAAGGTTTCAAAATTTTCGTTTTCCATTATTTTATTATTTTTCCATAGGTTTCACCTACGGCTATTGATGTTGAACCCTTCGGGTTCGCTAATTATTTCGTTTCGCTTACTCTCAAAATATCTCCGAAAACACCTCTTGCCGTAACCTGAGCTCCGGCTCCGGCTCCCATGATTACGATTGGGTTTTCACCATAACTTTCCGTGTAAATTTCAAAGATTGAATCTGAACCTTTTAGTTGTCCTAAAGCGGAAGTTGCAGGAACTGAGATCAATTTTACATCCAATTCGCCTTTATCTTTTTGCAAATCACCATGCAAATCACCAACATATCTCAACACATGACCTGGTTCTTGATTTTCCTTGATTTTCTGATATTCTTCGTCTAATTCTTCTAATCTTGTAAGAAATTCTGGTTTTGAAATGGAAAGTAAATTCTCAGGAACAAGATTTTGAATATTGATATCATTAAATTCATTGATTAAATCTAATTCTCTCGCCAAAATCAATAATTTTCTTGCCACATCGTTTCCTGATAAGTCTTCTCTTGGATCTGGTTCTGTATAGCCTTTTTCCAACGCTTCATTAATAATCGTCGAAAATTTATCGTTTCTTAAAGAAAAATTATTGAAAACATAGCTCAATGTTCCGGAAAACACGCCTTTAATTCTTGTAATATTTTCTCCTGAAAGGTGTAAAAGTTTTATCGTATCGATTAACGGCAAACCTGCTCCCACATTGGTTTCATATAGATAACGTCTGTTATTTTTGTTCAACGTATATCTTAGTTTACGGTATTCTTCAATAGGAAGCGTATTGAAAATTTTATTGGACGACACCAGATCAAAACCATTTTCTGCCAAAGCATGATAATTGTGAACAAAATCTGTACTCGCTGTGTTATCAACAACGATAAGGTTTTCCAACTGATTTTCTTTTGAGAATTTGATTAATTCCTGAACATCGGACGGGCTTTCTGCCGTCAAAACCTCATCGCTCCAGTTACTTCCAAAACCTTTTTTGTTGAAGGCAATTTTTCTTGAATTGGCTACTGCCACAACTTTCAAGTCGATTTTTTTACGTCTTCTGATTTCTTCTGATGACTGTAAAACCTGTTCGATCAAAGTCTTTCCTACGTTTCCATGACCGATGATTGCTAAATGAACCGTTTTTGGCTTTTTAGAAATCTCAGATTCGATGATATTTTTTGCTTTTTCGTCTTGCGAAGAAGTCACTACTATATTAATTCGTTTTTCACTTGCTACTTGATTTAAAAGCAATGGGAAAACGTTATTTCTGGCTAATTCTGCCAACACTTTGTTGAAATCCTCTGCAACAAAACCTATTACTGAAACATTATTTATACTGTAAATCTGAGAAACTTTCCCTGATTTTCTTTCTGCTTCAAATTCATCAATCAGACAATTTACTGCTTTTTCGGAATCTGCTTCCTGAACCAAAATTGACAATCCGTTTTCGATTGCCTGCTGAGAAATTACTCCGACACTGATGCGCGCCAAAGTAAGCGCTTTAAAAATTCTTCCGTCAATCCCGATTTCACCTAAGAAATCCTCTCCTTCAAATTTGATGATTGATCTGTTTTTTAAAAATTTTATTTCGTTAGCATTTTTCATTCTACAAAATATTTTTAATGATATTATTTAATTGTTTGTATTCCATTAAGAAGGCGTCGTGCCCGTGAATTGATTTGATCTCGTGATAGAAAACATTTTCCTTTTTTTTTGTAAGCTTTTCAAAGCACATTCGGATTTCAGAAGCCGGGAAGAATAAATCTGTATCAACGGAGATCATGTGCATTCGTGCCTTAATCTTTTCCAGTTGAGTTTCTTCTGTATTAATATTCATCAGCAAATGATTCATTAGTTTGTAAGATTTTAAACTAAATCTTTCGTTTAAAGCATTTCCGTGATAAACAAGCCAGTCTTCCGATTCTAAGCTCTGTTTTTCCTGATTGTATTTGTTTTGAAATCTATCGTTTAAAGATTGGGGTGTTCTATAACATAACATCGCATGAATTCTGGCTTTCTGTAACGGTTTATCATTTCCGTTTAACAAAAATTTCTGAACCAGACATTGTGCATGGAGCCAATCATGAGTTTTAAAATCGCAGGCAATAGGAATGAAAATTTCGGCAAGATCTGTTTTTTTTACCAACATTTCCCAACCGATTCCACCACCTAAAGAACCTCCAATAATGGTGTATAAACTTTTAATATTTAAAATTTCAAGACCTTTTAAAAAGATATTTGCAATATCTGCAGTCGTGAAATCTTCGTATTCATCAATTAAAAAATCATCATAGCCGTTTCCGGGAATATTGAAGCACAAAACCGTGTATTTATTTGTATCGATCACCTGATTTTCACCGATCAGTTGTTTCCACCAGCCTTTTTCTCCTGAAACATTTGAATTTCCGGTTAAGGCATGATTAACTAAAACGATAGGTGCAGAAAACAGGTCTTTCCCGAAAAGCTGGTAGCTCAATGGGATACTGTATTCCTTTTGGGAATTTGCTTGATACGAAATATTAATATGTTTAAGTTCTGTTTTCAATTCTATTATACTTTTGATAATACAATTTGAAAATGCCATAAGAAATGGCTGAAAAGAACTTCAGTAAGTTATCTGTCCAAAATAAATTATTTGGTAGAACGTAGCACCTTCTTCGCTTGCGCAAAGGGTTGCTAAGGTTTCACAGGGTCTGTCCCTCAACCTTTCTTGATAACATTTTCAATATGTGAATGATCGAATGGTGCAAAGATATAACTTTTCTTTTAAATATTTATAAAAATTTAATTTAACACTCCAAACACCCATAGATAAAAGGTTTTCGAGAGTACATTAAATATAATTCAAATTTAGGAAGTTGGAATTTTTTCTCAAAAAAACTAACTTCGTATTGAAAAATGGTGAAATATGATTGCTGAAAAACAAAGATTACAAGATACGAACTGGAAAAACTGGGGACCTTACGTGAGCAACCGACAATGGGGAAATGTACGTGAAGACTACAGTGCGAACGGCGATGCATGGAATTTCGCCAATCATAATAATGCCGAAAGCAGTGCTTATCGTTGGGGTGAAGAAGGAATTGCGGGAATCTCCGATGTGAAACAGCTTTTTTGTTTTGCACTTTCGTTCTGGAACAAGAAAGACAAAATGGTGAAAGAGCGTTTTTTCGGTCTGAGTAATCCCCAGGGAAATCATGGAGAAGATATTAAAGAGATATTTTACTATCTGGATAATACACCTACTCACAGCTACATGAAACTGGTCTATAAATATCCGATCAATGCTTTTCCTTATGATGATATCCGTGCCGAGAATGCAAGACGAAGCAAAAAAGAGCCTGAATATGAAATTATTGATACCGGAATTTTCGATAATGATGAATATTTTGATATTTTCATTGAATATGCTAAAGCCGATCATAATGACATTTTAGTAAGAATTACCATTTGCAACAGAAGTAATATTGATGCTCCGATTGTAGTTGCGCCAACAGTATGGTTCAGAAACAACTGGAAATGGGGCTACAATACATATAAAGGACAAACTAATGCTTCTGCCGAAGGCTGTATTGATATCAACCACGATAGTATTTCTATTAAAAAGTTTTATTCAAGAAACCTTAATTCAGAAAGTGTTTTTTGTGAAAATGAAACCAATCATCCGAAATTACACGGAACACCTTATCCCGGAAATTCTTATTTCAAAGATGGGATTAATGATTATATAATCTACAAAAGCAACACAATCAATCCGGAAAAAAGAGGAACAAAAGCTTCTTTTTTAATTGATGAAATTATCGAAGCGGGGCAATCAAAAACTTTTGATTTCAGATTATCCCCGAATGAATCGGATGAACCTTTTCTGGATTTTGATCAAATATTAAAGACAAGGATTAATGAAGCTAATGAATTTTATGATGATATTCAGAATGATGTAGGGAGTGATGATGAAAAAAATGTTCAAAGACAGGCTTTCGCAGGGTTGCTTTGGAACAAACAATTTTATCATTACAATGTCGGAAAATGGCTGAAAGGTGATCCCAATTTTGAAGCTCCGAGAGATTTTAATAATTATGTAAGAAATACAGAATGGAATCATCTTCACAATAAAGATATCATTTCAATGCCCGATAAATGGGAATATCCTTGGTATGCGACCTGGGACCTGGCTTTCCATTGTGTTCCGTTTTCAATTATTGATGCTGAATTTGCAAAAGGACAGCTTCTTTTGTTAACGAAAGAATGGTACATGCATCCAAACGGACAACTTCCGGCTTACGAATGGAATCTGAGCGATGTAAATCCGCCTGTTCATGCATGGTCGTGCTTCAGAGTTTTTAAAATTGATGAAAAACAAAACGGAAAACCCGACCTTTTATTTTTAGAAAAAGTTTTCCAAAAACTGCTCTTGAATTTCACCTGGTGGGTAAACAGAAAAGATAAAAACGGTAAAAATATTTTCGGAGGAGGTTTCCTCGGACTCGATAATATTGGTGCTTTTGATCGAAATATGGTTTTAAAAGACGGTCAACATCTTGAACAAGCCGATGGAACAAGCTGGATGGCGATGTACGCTCTGAATATGATGCGAATTGCAATGGAATTGGCTCAATATTACCAGGTTTATGAAGACATGGCAATCAAGTTTTTCGAACACTATCTTTATATTGCTGAAGCCATGGAAAATCTGGGTGAAGGCACAAAAGGCTTATGGAATGAAGAAGATGGCTTTTTTTACGACGTTTTACAGCTTGGAAACGGAGATAGTGTTTCATTGAAATTAAGAAGTATTGTCGGATTGATTCCTATGTTTGCGGTGGAAATTATAGATCATCATTTGCTTGATAAAATGCCAAACTTTACTGCAAGAATGGAATGGATTTTAAAAAATAAACCTGAACTCACAAAACTTGTTTCTCATTGGGAAGAAGAAGGCCACGGAAGAAAACATCTGATGAGTATTCTGCGTAAAAACCGTTTAACAAAAGTTCTGACAAGAATGCTTGATGAAAAGGAGTTTTTAAGTGATTACGGAATTCGTGCCATGTCAAAATTTTATGAAGAGAATCCGTTTGTATTTTCTGTTCATGGAAATGAAAATATGGTTTATTATACTCCTGCAGAAAGTGACAGCCGGATGTTTGGCGGAAACAGCAACTGGCGTGGTCCTATCTGGTTTCCGATCAACTTTTTGATTGTTGAGAGCCTGCAAAGGTTCCATTTTTATTATGGAAACAGTCTGAAAGTGGAATTACCGACAGGAAGCGGAGATAAAAGAAATCTTGATGAAGTTGCCCAAAATATCAGTAACAGACTGTGTTCGATTTTCTTAAAAGATGAACATGGACAACGACCTTTTAATGGTGGAAATCCTAAGTTTAATTATGATGAAAATTTTAAAGATTATATTACATTCTTCGAATATTTTCATGGAGATAATGGTCGCGGAGTCGGCGCATCTCATCAGACAGGATGGACTGCAACGGTTGCGAAGCTGATGAAACCTAGATTGACAATATAATTTAAAGCCTCTTTTCTAAGAGGCTTTTTTTATTTTAAGATGGGTTTGATTACATTTTTATTTGAATACATTTCGGATATTCAAATAATTATTTAAATTTGTAGACCAAACACGCAAATAATGAAAACAAATTCACTTTTGTTTGATCTCTTATACATTAAGTTAGGAATTCGAACACAAATTACATCTCATCAAAGCTTATTTCTAAGTAACAAATTCAAAAATTTCAGCTATTAATACATTGATTGCAATTACAATCAGTGATTTTTCGGCTCAATATAAAACACAACCAATAAATACTTATACAAATGAAAACAAAATTATTTTGCTTGCTAGCTTTCCTAATGCTCAGCTTGGGAATAAAAGCACAAAACATCAGTTTTTCTGATCCGAATTTTAGAACAAAACTATTATCTTCTTCTCCCAGCAATACAGTTGCTAAAAATCTTAGTGGTAACTATTTTGCCATCGATACAAACGGAGACGGGAATATAAGTAAAGATGAAGCTGAAAAAGTTTCTGAACTTGATGTTTCCAATTCATCCCTTTATTCATTAGAGGGTATTTCTCATTTTAAAAACATTATTAAATTAGACTGTTCTCTTAATAATACCTATTTCCTAGATTTACAAGGTCTGGATAATTTACAGACAGTTAAATGTAACAATTCATCTATCAATGGAATTTTTCTTCAGTATGATTTAAATTTAAAAAACATTGATTGCAGTAACAACCTTTTAAAATATATTAATTTATCCAATCTTCCGAGTTTGATTAATATTAATGTATCAGGAAACAATCTTAGCGGATTATCCTTTCAGGACGGAATAGCTAATAATATTCAATCTTTAAATATAACCAACAATCCTTTACTTTCAAATATATGTAAAGATGCTTCTGATACTTTACCTTCTACCGGAAGTATTTCTCAGGCTTTTTGTAACAGTCCGGTAATTGATCCCATATTTACCCAAAAGCTTTTATCAGCAAATGCAACCAATATGATCGCTAAAAACATTAGTGACCAATATTTTAAAATTGACTCTAATAATGATGGCATTCTTCAAACAACTGAATTAGCACAAATAAAAGAACTGCATTTGGATAACAACCCATCTACCTTTGAATCGGGATCATCGATCAATACTTTTGGAATGACTAATTTAAAAATGATTATCTATAATGGGGAAGGGCAATATAATATGGGCAATACCTCTCTTCATGGATGGGGGCATTTATATGATGTTGATTTAAAAGGTTCACCTAATTTAGAATATATAGAGTTTAATGATCAGCCTTTAATCGAAATTGATGTTAGCAATTTGCCCTTCTTGCATACTTTACAAATGAATCTTGACATCCCAAACGGAGGAGCAAACGGCGGCGGTGGTTTACCAGCAAGCATGAAATTAAGATCTTTAAATGCTGAAAATTGTAGTTCTTTAACAAATATCGGATTAATGTATCAAAATGCATTAGAAATTGTCAACCTGAAAAACTGTTCTGCTTTAACAAGCTTTAACCACAACAATGATGGCAACTATAATATGGGTGGACTCATAAACAATGTAAGTTATCCTCCATATTGGAGTTTAAAAGAAGTAAATCTTGAAAACTGTATGGCTCTTACTTCTGTAAATGTAAGCAAAACAAAACTTACTCATCTTAATGTCAAAAATTGCCCTGCACTTGCAGAGATAAGAGCATACGAGTGCCAGATTTCTACTGCTGATAACATCTTAAATGGATAATAGCCTTAATATAAAAACGGTGATCATAGCCGGAAATAAAATAACAGCTATAAATTTTTCTAAAATGCCAAGCGTAGAAAAATTAGATTGTAGTTCTAACCTATTAAGCTCTCTTCAAAATTCTTCCAATACTTTAAAATATTTAAATATTTTCAACAACAATCTCACCACTCTTGATATTCACAATTTCCCAAACTTAGAAGAATTGGCATTGGGAAGTAACAAATTTGTTGATTTGGATTTTAGCGGCCATCATAAAATTGGAGCGATCTATAAAGGTGCTTATAATGTAGATTTCTTTTACATTAATAATCCTGCGATTTTAAATACTGATACTTATTTAAAATCATTCAATGCCAATAACTGTACTAGTTTAACAACATTAATTTTGAATTCTTCTGTACTGGAAAAATTATTTATAAAGAATGGAGTTGATCAGTTTTTAGATTTTTATTTTTGGACGGCAACTCCCAGCCAATATATCTGTTGTGATGAGAGTGAAGTAGCTAGTATCCAAAATGAATTAGCCAATTCCGGGAATACTACTTGTAATATTAATACCTATTGTAGCTTTACTCCAGGCGGAAATCACAACACCATCACAGGAACCGTAAGATTTGACGAAAACAATAACGGCTGTGATATCAACGATGAAGTTTTCGAACATATGAAAGTAAAAATAGATGATGGTATCACAACAGGAGAAACTTTTGTAAAAAGTAACGGAAAATATGATTTCTACACTCAGACAGGAGATTTTACCATAACCGCAGAGCCTGAAAATGCTTCATTATTTACTGTGACACCTTCTACCTTTACAACGAATTTTGCGAATAACAACAATAATACCTTCACTCAGAATCTTTGTGTTACCAAAAACGGAAATATCAAAGATCTTGAAGTAGTTTTCGCTCCTGTTACAGATGCAAGACCAGGCTTTGACGCCATTTATAAAATCATCTGGAGAAATAAAGGAAATACTACTCTCTCAGGAAATGCAACGCTTAGTTTTGACGCTTCAAAAATGAGCTTTGTTTCTTCTGTACTACCTTCTTCGGTTACAGGGAATCTTGTTACGTTTAATTTCACGAATTTGAAACCTTATCAGAATACATCTTCGGAGATTACTTTTACCATAAATACTCCGACAAATCCAACCAATCCTGTGAATAATGGCGATATTCTAAATTTCACTGCAGGCGTAAATCCTGTTTTAGGAGATGTTAATCCTGATGATAATCAATTTGTTTATAAGCAAACTGTGGTTGGTTCTTTTGACCCTAATGATATTACTTGCCTTGAAGGAAATCTTATTCCATTGTCAATGGTTGGGAAGTATCTTCATTATATCGTAAATTTCGAAAATACCGGAACTGCTCCGGCAACGAACATTGTAGTAGAAATGGATATCAATCCTGATGATTTTGACATTAATACTCTACAACTCCAAAATACTTCACATAATACTTATACCAAAATCACAGGAAATAAGGTAGAATTTATGATGAAAGATATCAATCTTGCGGCTGCAGCTCACGGAAATATTGTTTTAAAGATTAAATCTAAAAATAATTTGGTTTCAGGAGATAGTGTTATTAACAAAGCAAATATTTACTTTGATTATAATTTCCCTGTTACTACCAACGAAGCCACTACAAATATTATTAATTCTTCTTTAGCAACGACAGAAATCATTAAAGGAAACTCTTCTGTCAACGTTTATCCGAACCCCACAAAAGACGATGTGAATATCGAAGCAGATTCAAAGATAAAATCTATTGAAGTATATGATATTCAGGGAAGGATTCTTCAAAAACAAATAGGAATTAATACTCCAAAAACAAAAATTTCTCTTCAAAATACGATGTCAGGAACATATATTTTTAAAATCGCTACCGACAGGGAAACGATAACTAAAAAAGTAACCAAAAAATAATACAATAATTCATTTTAATAGTAATCCTTTTTCATCCCGAAAAAGGATTTTTTATTTGTATTTACATCATAATATTTATTATTTCAATAAAAAGTGAATCAATCATAGTCAAAATCTATTCCATCGATAAGAAAACAGTATATTTTATCTAAAATATATAAAAATTAAGTATTAAATTTCAAATTATATTGAATTTTTAACAACAAAATATCTATATTAGTGCCATAAAACCTAATAATAATTTATGAAAGTAAAACTACTTCCTCTCGCAGGCATGGTACTCTCAACCATGCTTATCACTCAATTAAAAGCTCAGGAATATCAGCCGATGCCAATCCAAAGCGGATTCAATGCTGATGTTATTGCTAACGGAGTCGGTCCTTCAGCATCTTCAACTAATAATGACGTTGACGGTGTCAGTTACGCTTTTGTTTCAAAAGATTTTCAGTTAACAGCTGCAAGTACCCCACTGACTTATGGTCTCCCGATAAACGGGATTATCAATTCTGCTGTAGGTTCAACTTCAGGACTATCTTATCAGATGGCATCTTACAGCGCAAACAATTCATTGAGACTGCAGAACACAAATGATAACGGTACTTTACTGTTTTCAACACCAATCCCGGTTGTTAGCTTATACATGATGGCAACAGGAGGAAGTGGAGACTGTACGGTAGATGTTGACGTAAATTTTACCGACAATACTTCACAGACATTTACCGGAATTGCTATTACAGACTGGTATTATGGAAGCAATTATGCTATTCAGGGAATCGGAAGGATTAATACTACAAATGATAATTTAGAATCCGGATACGGAACAGATCCTAGACTATATCAAATTCCCTTAGCAATTAATGCAGCCAATCAATCCAAAAATGTAAAAAGTGTAACGGTAACTAAAACCGGAACAGGAGGAATTCCTAATATTTTTGCTTTTTCAGCTGATGCATACAGCGCTTGCGGATCTCCTACAAACATTACTTATACGTCTACGATGAATAGCGCGACATTGAGTTGGACAGCTCCGGCAACGGCACCATCTTCAGGGTATCAATATTATTACAGCACCTCGCCTACCGCTCCTACAGCAACTACTACTCCTTCAGGAAGTGTTCCGGCAGGAACAACAACGGCAACAATTGGTAGCTTAACAACCGGACAAACCTATTATTTCTGGGTAAGATCAAACTGTGGAGGTTCTCAAGGTTTCTGGAAAATGAAAGAATTTGCAACAGGACAGGTTATTTCTACTTATACTTTAGGAGATATTAACACAGAATATAATTTCAGTCCGGATACATCAACTTCTACCAACTGTGCAGGAAGTGTAACGGTGAATATTCCGACAGGATATAAAGTAAAATCTACAGGTGTTTCTTACAAAATGACAACAGCAAGTAACGGATGGATGTCTGAGCAAAGAACATTATTGGTATGCTCTACAAACGGTGTAGCTGAATCTTCAATAACATCAGGAGCAGGGCAAAACGGAGGTACCTATTCTTATGACAGAACAGGGCTTACACTGGCAAATGATCTTATAGGAACTGTAAACTTCGAGCTTAGAGCCTGGAGAACTTATGGAGGATCTGACTGTAGTGTTGAATATAATAAGGTTGACAACGGAACATTTACAGTAACAGTAACACTTCAGCCAATTGTCTTGGCAACAAGCGAAGTAAATGCAAAAGAGAAAGAAAGAATTGCTTATCCGAATCCATTTGTCGATACTTTACATATCGAAAAAGCGGAAAATGTGAAAAAAGCAGTGGTAACAGATCTTTCGGGAGTTGTTATAAAAACAGTTGAAAACCCATCTGCAGACCTATTCTTAGGAGGTGTAAAATCCGGAATGTATATTTTAACAGTAACAATGAAAGACGGCTCTGTAAAAAGCATGAAAACTATTAAAAAATAATAATTTACACACATTCATACTAAAAACGCGGATAAAAATTAATTTTTATCCGCGTTTTGTTTTTTATTTTAACTAAATCTAAGCTTCTGCGATCTCTCCGTTTACAAACACTTCATACCCAATTTCTACATTTGGTTCCAATGTCTTAGAAACAGAACAGTATTTTTCAAAAGATAATTGAGCTGCCTTTTGAGCTTTTTTAGGATCAATATTTCCTTCCAGAAGAAACCTAACTTTAATTGATTTAAAAGGTTTCGCATCATCCACAGGAATTCTCTCCCCTTCTACTTCAGCTTTGAAATCTGTAATTTCCTGTCTCTGTTTTTTCAAAATAGAAACTACATCTATTCCGCTGCATCCTGCAACAGCCATTAAAACACTTTCCATCGGCGAAACTCCTTTTGCTCCGGGTTGAGAAGTATTATCTAAAAGAATTGAGTTACCTTGTGAATTGGTAGCCTCAAATAAAAAATCGTCGTTGATTCTATTAAGTGTTATTTTCATTTTTAAAATTTTATATTTAGGATGCTTACAGGCTCAGCATAACATTCCTATACTATCCGTTTTATTAAACAGTAATTTTGTAGCGATGTTATACTGAGGTTCTCGAAGCATTATTTTTTAGTGTTAAATCTTACACAAAATTACAAAATCCCCCTCGCTTTTATCTCCAGATACTTATTGATAACATCGATATTCAAATTCTCAGGTAACGTATAAACTGTATAAATTCCGTATTTGCGAAGCTCCTGAATGATTAATTTTTTTTCAAACTCAAATTTTTCGGCAATGATTTCATCATAGATTTCCTGCATACTTTCAGGATTTTTATGAATTAAGGTTTGAAGTTCAGAATTTTTAAAGAAAACTACCACCAATAAATGGTTTTTGGCAATTCCCCGGAGGTATTTTAACTGACGGTTTAATCCATCAAGTGTTTCAAAATTGGTGAATAACAATATTAAACTTCTCTGATTTAATGAATATTTGACGTCCTGGTACAACCTGTTAAAATCACTTTCAAAAAAGTCTGTTTTGATATTGTAAAGCGCTTCGGAAATTTTTCTTAATTGCCCTGATTTATTTTCTGCAGCAATCTTATTTTCTGTTTTTTTGGAGAAGGTCATCATTCCTGCACGATCTCCTTTCTTCAAAATAATGTGTGACAAAGCCATCGTTGCATTGATCGAATAATCCAGCAAGCTCAATCCTTTAAAAGGCATTTTCATCGTTCTGCCTTTATCGATCAACATGAAAATTCGTTGCGATTTTTCATCCTGAAACTGATTGACCATCAAACGATTTGTCTTTGAAGTCGCTTTCCAGTTGATCGTTCTTATATCATCTCCAGGAACATATTCTTTGATCTGTTCAAATTCCATTGTATGTCCCAGCTTTCGGATTTTTTTAATTCCGCCTAATAAAAATTCGCTTTGTAAAGCCATTAATTCATATTTTCTTAAATGAATAAATGATGGATAAGCTGGTAAATTGGCGTCTTTCTGAAAATTAAATCTCTTTGAAACAAATCCCAAAGGCGATGAAACATAAATATTTAAACTTCCAAAATTGTATTCTCCTCTTTCTTTCGGTTCTAAAATATATTGAAAAAAACTGTTCCTTCCGGATTCGATCTGTTTTTTAATCATAAAATCCCTTTTTTGAAACTGAAACGGAATTTCATCAATTACTTTAACATTAATCTTAAAACTGTAATTATTTTTAATATCAATTTTTACAGGATTTTCATCACCATTTGACAATTTTTCCGGTAAAATTCTCTGAGCAAAAATTCCATCCTTCTGATTGAAAACAAAAAGATAATCCAGCATCGCAGCCAGAAAACACAACACTAAAACAATGTGCGCAACAATCATCAAAAATGGAAAGAAAAATGCAAAAATATACAGTATCCCCACTCCGATGAGTGCGAAGAAAAAGCGTGTATTGATGTATAAGTTCTTCATTGGCTATATGCTGTAAGCAATAGGCAGTAAGCTAAAAACCGTCAACTGACGACTTCCAGCCAACAACCAATTTCTATCTCGGGATTTCTATACCTTCTAAAATTTGTCTGATGATTTCGTCTGCTGTAAGACCTTCCATTTCTCTTTCCGGCGAAACGATTACTCTGTGCCTCAACACTGCATAACTTGCTTCCTTGATGTCTTCCGGAGTTACGAAATCTCTTCCTCTTAACGCTGCAAATGCTTTTGAAGCCGTTAATAAAGCCAGACTCGCTCTTGGAGAAGCTCCTAAATATAAGAATTGGTTTTCTCTTGTATTTACAATAATTTTCGCAATGTATTCCATCAACTGGGCTTCAACAATGATTTCTTTTACCAAATGTTGATAACTTTTCAGTTGTTGGGCTGTGATCACTTTATTGACAACCTCGGTTTTATCTTCTTTTTTGCTTTCGTGCTGATTTCTGATGATCGCAATTTCCTGCTCAAGATTTGGATAACCTACATTTATTTTGAATAAAAAACGGTCAAGCTGCGCTTCCGGAAGTCTGTATGTTCCTTCGTGTTCAATTGGGTTTTGAGTAGCAACAACCAGAAACGGCTCTTCCATAATGTAACGGATTCCGTCCATTGTGATCTGCCTTTCCTCCATTACTTCGAACAATGCCGCCTGAGTTTTTGCAGGCGACCTGTTAATCTCATCAATTAAAATAAAATTAGAGAAGATCGGACCTTTTTTAAACTCAAATTCAGAATTTTTTACATTAAAAATTGATGTTCCCAAAATATCAGAAGGCATTAAATCCGGTGTAAACTGAATTCTGCTAAAGCCAACATCAATCGTTTTTGCCAATAATTTCGCCGTAATCGTTTTTGCAACACCAGGAACACCCTCGATCAAAACGTGTCCGTTTGATAAAAGTGCTGCCAAAAGATGTTCGACCATACTTTCCTGGCCTACAATTACTTTTGCAATTTCAGTTTTTACTTTTTCTAAACTTGCGCGAAGCTCAATCATATCAATTCTCGACTGAAACTGATCTTCTTTTTTATCAAAATTTATAGAATTTTGTGATTCTATATTTTGGTTTTCAAGGTTTTCCATATTGTTTTAATTTAACAATTTAGCAATGTAACAGTTCACCAATTGGAAAGAATTGTTACATCGTTATATTTTTAGATTGTTGCATTTTAAATTATTCCGTCCAGCAATTTATTCATTTTAGCCAGATCTTCTTTCATTACGTGGGCATAAGGATCTTGTCCTTTTTGGATCAGGCCAATTGCTTCGTTAATCATTTCCATTGGTTTCCCGGTTTTCAGATGAAGCTTTTTTGCAAACTCTTCATCTAAATTTTTAGTATCGATTAAAAGATCCATTCTTACTTTATTCAGAAAATATTGGGCTTTTTTCGCCATCATATCATGAAAATCTCCTTCCTGAAGATATAAATTCCCGATACTTTTTACAAAATCTACCGAAGTATTTTTCAACGGTTCGATAATGGGAACGATTCGTTGTTTTCTTTTTGCATTAAAGAAAATAAACAAGACCAATCCTCCCAACAGAACCCACCAAGCATATTTTAAAGCCGGATTTGAAAGAATAAATCTCAGGAAAAACTGTGATGCTTTCGAATTGCTTTCCAAAAACCACAGCGTTTCTTTATCATCAAGATACGAAAAAACATCCTGTGCATATTTTACATTTCCGCTCTTTAAGAGATAATAATTGGTAATAAAAAGTGGTTCACAATGAACGTAAATATTTCCTTTTCCAAATTTTACTTTAATGAAATTTGCCTGATCAGAATTATTTTTTTCAACCGTTTTTCCAAGAACTTCGACATTCGGTTTAATGAATGTAAAACCTCTTCCCGATGGAAATTTATCTAATCTAATAAAATCGTTCTGATATTTTGTATCGGTTAATTTTAAAACATTTTCATCCTCAAAAGAAATCTGCGAATCGTAATACCCGATACTGTCGGAAATGTCTTTCGGAATTTCACTTACAATCAGCATTGCATCAGAGCCGTTGGAAACCTGATCTAAAATTTTATTCCAGGATTCGCCGTCAACTTCATGTTCTATGACTAAAATATTGTGATTTCCCTTTTTATTCTGACTATAATAATCGTAAGGAGTCTGATCGATTTTCTTAACCTTATTTTTAAAAAGATCTTTAATTTCATTATTAAAAACAAACAATCCGAAAGGTGATTTCTGAGTGGTCTTGAAATTCTTCCGCCAATCTGTACTTTCTGTTTTATTCACTTCAAACAACGCCAAAATAACCATCACAACGATGAAAATTACAGCATATATTTTGAAAGTTTTGTTCATAATAACAATTTAATTATGGTTTAAATGATTGGTATTGGTTTTTAAATTTCAGATAATTTTCTTCATCAATAGTAAATTCTCCGTACCAAACGTAGTCGAAAATATAGGAAAGATCGTAAAAACTATCCTTCAAATGTGGAGCTTTCAGTTCTGCCACGTAATCTTTATTTGTTTTCTCGGGATTCCAGGTGATTAGTTTTTTATCACTTAATTTTTTAAGGATAAATAAAAAATGATAACGCACTGCCGATCGATAATCTCCTGATTTTTCAAACTTTAAAATACTTTCAGGGAAATTGATCTCGTGAATATTTTCATGCAGTTCTTCGTCTCTGATATCCACTTTTTTATTTTTCTTCCCAAATAAGAAGCCTCCCTCTTTTCCTATTAAAAATTTAATAATAAAATACAATAGAAAACCGGCAAGAAGAATTACAAATATCCGAATGAAAACCCCTGCAAAATTCCCTGATTTTGTGAAAACCGTTTCTCCAAAAATACTGTCTAAAAGTTCACCAATTTTTTTCATCAGCTTTTCCCAGAAAGACATTCTTGGCTTTACTGTGGTATAATCGAATTCTTTTCCTTTGTATCTTGACTGTATATTTTCTTTAAATTTTTTCGGATAAACATTATTTTCCGTTACCGGATTTTTAGACAAAACAGAATCTGCACGGTCCATATTTTTGTAGTGCCCTGTATACAAAGAATCCACATACACTTCGGCGGTCGGCGGTGGCGGATCGTTTTCTGTCTGAGCATAGGTAAAATCGACAGAGAAAAAAATCAGTAGAAAAAGAATAATTTTATTCATTAATTCCGATGGTTTCTATTTCTTCCAACTCCATTTTCTGATGAAAATCTGTTCGGCTGTCGTAATACATTAATCCTGAATTGACGTATAAAACATTCATCAGTAAAGATGAAACTAATGTTGAAACACCATAAAGGAAAAATACTAATATCCCGAAACTTCCTGTCATAGGATTTTGTTCAAAATTGGCATCCGGCGTTGTGGTTGATAATTTCATGATGTATAAAATCATCGGAATTCCCGTAAAAAATCCTATCACAAGATATAAAAGAATTCCCATAATAATTGTTGCACCCCAATATTTCCAATATGGAGAACTTTCTCTTCCGTTCGGATAAGAAAACTGTGATCTGATCGCATAGCTCAAGCTTTCGAAAAAACCCCTGTTTCCGTTGAAATAATCATAACAGAGAAATGTTATGACATTAAATAAAGTTGGTGCCACAAAAAGTACCAATACAATTCCGACAATAAAGAAAATCAATAAATAAGAAAATCCGAAAAGTATGGTTGCAACAGGCATCACAAGAAAAGTTAAACCAAAATAAATAGTAAAAACTTTTTTTAAATTTGTTTTAAAATCACTTAAAATATCGTCGGTTTTCACTTCTTTATTCCCTTCTGCAATTCTTTTCATGTAAAAAACAGGAAAGAGAAAATTGATGGTCATTAAAGCTGTTGAAATAATAAAAAGTAAGATTCCTGAAATAATAAGAAGTTCCAGATTATCTGTAAAAAACTGTTCAAAATAATAGCTCTGCCCGTTAATATTAGATCCGAGAATCATTCCGAAAAACTCTCTGAATCCTAAGACAATTACTACGACCATTAAGATCAGCAGCAATCCGTTCAGGAGAATAAAATTCTTGAAGTAGTTTTTTCCGTATAATTTAAAAAAAGCAAAACTATCACTTATAAAAGTTCCAAAATCTCTCTTTTTATAGAACTGCATCATTGATCTGGTTATTAATTTTTTTGTTGACAATAGAAGGATATATAAAATAATAAAATCCGATGATGATAAGCGAACCGAAAATGATGATTAAGTTTAAAAATAACGGCATTTTCAACGCGTGTCTCGTTACATATCCTTCGATAATTCCTGCACAGACCGTAAATGGAATTGTGCTTAAAAATATTTTAAATGAATCTTTAAATCCGTTTTTAAAAGAATTAAATCTCGAAAAAGTTCTTGGAAATAAAATTGATGTTCCCAAAATCAATCCGCACATTGCTTCTACAACCATTGCAAAAATTTCGAAAACGCCGTGAAGCCAGATTCCTCTTGCACTGTCTTTTAAAGCTCCGTAATCATAGAAAAAATACTGGAAAGAACCCAACATCACACTATTCGAAAGAAGCGCATACAGAGTTCCGACTCCTCCTAAAATTCCATAGATGTATAATTTCGCTCCAACTCCGATGTTATTGGAAATAATTCCTATTGTACTTCCCCAGGTTGATCCGCTTTGATAAACTCCGACAGCATTTCCTGTTTTGATATTTTCAATAGTCTGATTAACGTAATCTTCACCCAAAATAATATTCGCAAAATCTTTATCATAAATCGCAGAAAGCAATCCGATCAAAGTAAAAAGCGTGAAAAACAGAAAAGCATATCCCAAATATCTTCTGTACTGATACACCAGCAAAGGAACTTCCGTTTTAAAAAAATATAAAAACCGGTTTTCCTCCACTCTTTTCGTTTTATAAATTTTTTGAAAAATCTGAGAAGACAGATAGTTCAGATAAACCGTTGTATTGCTTTTTGGATAGTAAGTCTGAGCAAAAGACAGATCATTGATAAGATTTATATACAGTGAAGACAGGTCATCAGGATTTTTTTTAATTTTCCCTTGAATAACCTGTTCGATTCCCAACCATTTTTCTTTATTTTGCTTAATGAAATAAACCTCTCTCATAATTGTAAGGCTAAAATAATAAAAATTATGTCTCAAATTGCGATTAATACTTCACAAAATGTAAATATTAATTTCAACATTGCCAGTGTTGGAGATCGGATGATTGCGTTTATTCTTGATCTTTTGATTAAAGTGGCTTATGTGATCGCGATTCTCTATACTTTTTTCAATATTCTGGATTTGGGATATTTGCTCGATGGTCTTGATCAGTGGTCGATTGTAGCGATTTATACAATTCTTCTTTTCCCAACAGTGATCTATCCTGTTGTATTGGAAAGCTTGATGGAAGGGCAAACTCCCGGTAAAAAGGCAATGAAAATCCGTGTGGTGAAGATCGACGGCTATCAGGCTGGATTCGGAGATTATCTGATTCGTTGGGTTTTCAGAATTATTGATACCTTATTTTTGGGAGTTGTCGGCTTAATTTCTATGATTGTATCTAAAAACAATCAACGTTTAGGCGACATTGCTTCCGGAACAGCCGTGATTTCGTTAAAGAATAATATTAATATTTCTCATACGATTTTGGAAAATATCAAAGATGATTACATCCCCACATTTCCACAAGTTATTGCTCTGAGTGACAATGACATGAGAATTATTAAAGATAATTATCTGAAAGCTATGAGAGCAGATGACAGACAGATTATTTCTAAACTTTCCGATAAGATTAAAAGTATTCTTAAGCTTGAAATCGATCCTACCAAAATGACAGAAAGACAGTTTATCGGAGTCGTTATTAAAGATTATAATTATTACACAGGGAAAGACATTTAGGCTCCTTTTTAGGTTTTTGGCTAAAGCCAAATCCGTTTGTCTTTGTTTATTAAAACGGGCTAAAGCCCGTTCCTATTGATATAAATTTCCCGCTATAATTAGATTTGTGTTATTTGTGAAAAACATTAGTGAAATTTGTGTTTAATAAATAAATTCATATTAAAAATTTCTTGATTTATATCAAAATAACGACGGTTCGGTTTTTGTATTTTTACTTTAAATTAAAACTTAGATTATGAGATTTGAAAATAATAAATCAGGAAACGGCGGCGTCATTACTTTGAATAACGAAGTAAAAGAAATCGGCAGAATTACTTACACCATTTTTCCGGAAGAAAATAAATTCATTATTTCCTTCGTATTGGTCCATCCCGAATTTGAAGGTCGCGGAATGGGTAAATTTTTAGTCGAAGAAGCCATCAAATTTGCACGAGAAAACAACTGGAAAGTTTATCCGCACTGTTCTTACGCAAGATCTGTAATGACGAGAATGAGCGATGTTGAAGATGTTTTTTTAAAGAACTAAAACTTCATTCACCAAAATATCTTCAATATTATCAGGGTAGTTGACTTTAAGATGCTGATCGGAAGCTACCCAATTTTGTATTTCTTCCAGTTTTAAAACTTTAGAATTCGGAATTCCCATTTTGTCTAAGGCACAGGCATTACATTCCTGTTCGTATTGATTATGAATCGGAATTACAAATAATTTTTTATCCATAAAAAGTGCTTCCGCCGGACTTTCAAAACCTGCATTACAAAGAATTCCGTCACAGTTTTCAAAAGATTTTAAATATTGAATTTCATCAATCGGAAAAACTTCAACATTACCGTCTTTAAACTGAAGTTTGGAATATTTGGAAAAAATTTTCCATTCAACAGGGATTTGCTTTAAAACTTTGATAATATTTTCGTCGGAAAAACTCGGAAGATAAACCAAATAGAAACCTTTTTTATCAGGATTAAGATATCTTATTTTTTTTCTAATTACAGGTTTTTTAATCTGAGGATGATAATTTTCAAAATGAAAACCAATTTTCCTTTCACTCGGAACATAATATTTAAGGATCATTTCTCCTAAGAAATCTTTCTTTTCAGGTTTTGGAGTTTCTTTAAACAGCATGGAAGCCTGATGGCTCAATTCTATCATCGGGTGCTTTTTGAATTTGCAAGCCCAACCCGTTAAAGGTTCATAATCATTAATAATTAAATCGTACTGTGAAAGTTCAATTTCCCTGATTGCTTTGAATGCCTGGAGAAAATTATTATCTGTAAACGTTTTTTTATAGGATAAACCACCTGTTTTATCGTAAAGAAGAGAAATACCTTTATGTTGGAAATTAACGTCAAAATCAGCCCTTAATTGCGATTGATGCCCGCTTATCAAAGTATCAACCGATGCATATTTTTTTAAAATGGGAACAATTTCCTGTGCTCTTGCGACATGTCCGTTTCCGGTTCCCTGAAATGCGTATAATATTTTCATTTTGTGAAATTGGTTACTATTTTTAAAAGTTCTGCACTGTCAATATCCTGAATTTCGTCTGTTCCTTCATCTTTCAGCGAGTCTTTGTGGTCATCATAATAAAAAATTTTCCATTCCTTATCATTGTATTCTAAGGCGGAGAGGTTTTCGATCCAATCTCCGGAATTCAGATAGGTACAAGAACCTTTTTTATTAACAACTTCACGAATCTGCGGCTGATGAATATGTCCGCAAATTACATAATCATAATGATTGTCGATTGCTAATTCGGAAGCCGTTAATTCAAAATCACCGATGTATTTTACCGCTTTTTTCACGTTATTTTTAATCTTTTTTGAAAATGAATATTTCTCTCTACCCATTTTCTCCAAAAACCAATTTACAACATTATTGATTACAATTAATAAATCATAGCCTTTTCCACCTAATTTTGCAATCCATTTGGAATGCTGAACGGAAGCATCAAAAACGTCTCCGTGAAAGATCCATGTTTTTTTGTCGTTAATGTCTAAGAAAACTTTATTACAGACTTTTAATTTACCTAACTCGAAATCAGTAAACTTTCGGAACATCTCATCGTGATTTCCGGTGATGTAGAACACATCGGTATTTTTTGTAGCAAATGAAAGAATCTTTTTGATCACCTTCAAATGAGGTTTAGGGAAGTAAGACTTTTTGAATTGCCAGATATCGATGATATCCCCGTTTAAAACTAAAGTTTTCGGCTGAATAGAATTAAGATACCTCAGTAATTCTTTAGCCTTACATCCATAAGTTCCCAAATGAACATCCGATATGATAACTAATTCAACGTTTCTTTTCATAGTTTTATGCAAAGAAAGTACTTGAAAGTTAACTGTATATGAATGTTATGTTATTTTTTACAGAGTTTCCATCAACTCTTCTGTGATTTCCATGTTGTGATAAACGTTTTGTACGTCATCATCATCTTCGAAACGCTCCAGCATTTTCATATTTGCTTTGAACTGGTCTGCGTTCACTTCTTTGGAATTGTTTGGAATTCTTTGAAGTTCTGCGCTTTTTGCTTCAATTTTAAGCTCATCCAATTTATGAGATAAAGAACCAAAATCTTCAAAAGCTGTGGTGATCATTACTTCTTCCTCATCTTTTTCTACATCTTCTGCTCCTCCATCTATCATTTCCATTTCGAATTCATCCCAATCCATTTTAATTTGGGCCAAATCGATCGTAAAAATTCCTTTTCTGTCGAAGATAAATGCTAATTCACCGTTTTTACCAAGGTTTCCATCAAACTTATTGAAGATTGCTCTTACGTTGGCAACCGTTCTTGTAGGGTTGTTGGTAGTACATTCCACGAAAAATGCTACACCACCTTGTCCGTATCCTTCATAAGTGATTTCTTCATAGTTTTCTGCGTCTGCACCACCTGCCTTTTTAATTGCTCTTTCTACATTATCTTTAGGCATGTTTGCTCCTTTTGCATTCTGGATACATCTTCTCAAAGCCGGATTTGCCTCTGGATCTGTTCCGCCTGCTTTTACAGCTAATGCAATATCTTTACCTATTTTAGAGAAAGTTTTGGCCATTTTATCCCAACGTGCCATTTTAGAAGCCTTTCTATATTCAAACGCTCTTCCCATTTTTATTTTTAAATTTTCAACAAAATTAACTAAAAGTCAACAAAAAAAAAAATACCCCCAGAGAACTGGAGGTATTTATATTTAGAAAAATTTAATTATTTTTTCTTTTTAGCTGGAGCTTTTTTCTTAGCAACAACTTTTTTCTTAGCAACAGCTTTCTTAACTGGAGCGTCAGCGTAATCTTTCTTAGCGATTGCATTCCACTCGTCAGCACTTTCAATAGCTTTTACAACTACTTTTCTGTCAACTTGTCTTTCAGCATCAGTTGCTTTTTCAGAAACTGTAGCTTTAGATTCACCAACACCGATAGATTTAAGAGCATTAGCATCTACACCTCTTGCATCTAAAGCAGCAACTACAGAAGCAGCTCTTTCTCTAGATAATTTTAAGTTGTAAGCTTCAGCACCTTTAGCATCAGTTCTACCTTCTAATAAATAGTTACCACCGTCTTTCTTGATTAAGTTAGCAGCTCTATCTAATGCAGGAGTAGATTCAGCTTTGATTGTAGCTTTGTTGAAATCGAAATAAACATTTTTAAATTCAGTTTCAACTTCTTCAGCAGTCTTAGTCTTAGGCTTAGGACATCCGTTGTATTCTGGAAGACCTGGAACAGTAGGACAAGCATCATCTTTATCTAAGATACCGTCACCGTCTGTATCTGGCCAAGGACAACCGTTGTTTTCAGCAGGACCTGCAACTGTAGGACAAGCATCATCTTTGTCGATTACACCGTCACCATCTGTATCTGGCCAAGGACATCCGTTGTTTTCAACTGGACCAGCCACATCTGGACATTGATCGTCTTTATCTGGAACTCCGTCACCGTCAGTATCAGGACATCCCTGGAATTCTGGTAGACCTGGTGTATCAGGACATAAATCGTCTTTATCTAAGATACCATCCTTATCTCTGTCTCTGTTTCCGAATCTGAAGTTCAATGAAGCAGAAGCTTGCCAGAAGTTAGCAACAGTAGACTTATCTCCTGGAGTTGATACATAATCTCCCTGAACACCTAAACCGAAGTTTTTAGTTACCCAGAAGTTAATACCAGCACCTGTAGCAACAGTAAAGAAGTTAGCTTTACCGTTTTCGTTACCATCACTTCCGTTTGTTACATACTCACCATTAGCATCAGTTCTTGGGAAAGTAAGAGATGTGTAATCATGTCTTAGGTAATTAGCTCCAACTCTTAAATATGGGTCAAACCAAGATTCTTCATTCCATAAAAGACCTGCAGCTTTAGCTTGGAAACCAAGACCAGTCATCAACATGAATTCTTTACCCATGTTAAATCTCTTATTCTCAACGTTTCCTACAGTAGTCTGCCAGTCAATAACTAAACCTTTACCGATGTTTCTAGCAACTGTAAGTTTAGATAATGGAGGAGTAATAGAGAAGTTGTTCATATTGAACATTGTCTTCGTCAAATTTTTAGCAGCAAATGTATTACTGAAATTATCTCTCTGTGCCAAGTGGTTTTCCGCATGAGCACCAACTCCGATTAACCACGGATTGTTGGTAGTCTGAGCGAACACAGTAGAAGCAACAGTAAGTGCCAATGCTGAAATTCCTAATTTTAGATTTTTCATAGAATTAAATGATTAAATAATTGATAATGCAAAATAAATATAATTTTTCTTTATAAACAAAGTTTTTGCGATGATTTTTAACTTTTCTTTAATATTCTGTCGAGGTTTCGTTTATTTTCTCTATCTTTTATGCTCTCCCTTTTATCAAAGAGTTTTTTCCCTCTACCAAGGGCGATTAAGACCTTTGCTTTTCCCCTGTCATTGATATATAATTTTAAAGGTATAACAGTATTCCCAGCATCCTTTAATTTTTTCTCCAGTTTCTGCAATTCTTTTTTGTGCAAGAGCAATTTCCGTTCCCTTTTTGTTTTATGATTATAAAATGTCCCCAATTTATACTCATCAATCATCATATTAATAATGTATAACTCCCCATCAATAAACTGACAGAAGGATTCTGTAATAGATGCTTTAGAAGAACGTAAAGATTTTATTTCCGTACCCGTTAAAACCATTCCGGCTTCATATTCTTCCATGATTTCGTACTCGAATCTGGCTCTTCTATTAAATATATTGACTGTTTTTTCAATCTTCATTTTAAGTTCGTATGTATAAATGATGTGTGAATTTAATAAAGTTGCACCTAATGTTAAATCAAATTGTCCATTGAACACTTTAGCATTTATTAAATTTCCTTTATGAAATATATAAAAAATACCCCATATTAAAAAGTTGAATATTACATTATTACGAAATACCCAAATTCTTTTCGTAATTTTGCGCCAAATTTACAAAACTATATGTTAACAGTATCTAACTTATCTTTACAATTCGGGAAAAGAGTTCTTTTTGACGAGGTAAACATTATGTTTGCCAAAGGAAACTGCTACGGGATTATCGGAGCAAATGGCGCAGGAAAGTCTACATTTCTTAAAATATTAACAGGAAAACAAGACCCAACAACAGGACATGTATCTTTAGAACCTGGAAAAAGAATGTCAGTTCTTGAGCAGGATCACTTTGCTTATGATGAATTTACTGTTCTTGAGACTGTTTTAAGAGGTAACAAAAGATTATTCGAGATAAAGGAAGAAATGGATGCGCTTTATGCGAAAGAAGATTTCTCTGACGAAGACGGAATTAAAGCCGGTGAATTAGGTGTAATCTACGACGAAATGGGTGGATGGAACTCTGAGTCTGATGCACAGACCATGCTTTCAAACGTAAGAATCAAAGATGATATGCATTATCAGATGATGAGTGAATTGGAGAACAAGGACAAAGTAAAAGTTCTTTTGGCTCAGGCTCTTTTCGGAAATCCTGATGTATTGATTCTGGATGAACCTACGAATGACCTTGATATTGACACAATTTCTTGGTTAGAAGATTTCTTGGCTGATTATGAAAACACAGTAATCGTGGTTTCTCACGACCGTCACTTCTTGGATACAGTTTGTACGCACATCGGAGATTTAGATTATGCTAAACTTAACCTTTATACAGGTAATTACTCTTTCTGGTATCAAGCTTCTCAGTTAGCGACAAGACAAAGAGCTCAGGCTAACAAAAAAGCGGAAGAAAAGAAGAAGGAGCTTCAGGATTTCATTGCCAGATTTAGTTCAAACGTTGCAAAAGCTAAACAGGCAACGGCAAGAAAGAAAATGATCGATAAATTGAACATCGATGATATCAAACCGTCTTCAAGAAGATATCCTGCAATTATTTTCGAAATGGAAAGAGAAGTAGGAGATCAGATTTTAGATGTAAAAGGTCTTGAAAAAACAAAAGACGGAGAATTATTGTTCTCAAATATTGATGTTAACCTTAAAAAAGGAGATAAAGTTGCTGTTTTATCTAAGAACTCTTTAGCAATTACAGAATTTTTCGAAATTTTGGCAGGAAACGTGGAAGCAGACAAAGGGACTGTTGCTTGGGGAGTTACAACCAACCAATCTCACATGCCTTTAGACAACACAAGTTTCTTCCAGGAAGATCTAAGCTTAGTAGATTGGTTAAGACAATTTACTAAAAACGATGAAGAGCGTCACGAAGAATTCATGAGAGGG
Source organism: Chryseobacterium ginsenosidimutans (assembly GCF_039536845.1). Classification (GTDB taxonomy): domain Bacteria; phylum Bacteroidota; class Bacteroidia; order Flavobacteriales; family Weeksellaceae; genus Chryseobacterium; species Chryseobacterium ginsenosidimutans_B. Next base: position 188,525 of record NZ_BAAAZJ010000008.1, on the reverse strand, counting down.
TTCTTAGGAAGAATGTTATTCTCTGGAGACGAAGCTTTAAAATCTTGTAAAGTACTTTCAGGAGGTGAAAAAATGAGATGTATGTTTAGCAGAATGATGCTTCAGAAAGCAAACGTACTTTTATTAGACGAACCTACCAACCACTTAGACCTTGAAAGTATTACGACCTTGAACAACTCATTGTCTAACTTCAAAGGGAATCTTTTACTGGCATCTCATGACCACGAAATGCTTTCAACTGTCTGTAACAGAATCATCGAATTGACTCCGAACGGAATCATCGACAGAGAAATGACTTATGACGAATATCTTGCTGATAAAAAGATCAAAGAATTAAGAGAAAAAATGTATTCTTAATCTGGAACAACATTAAAATTCATATAAAAAAATTCCTCAAAGTTGATTTGAGGAATTTTTTATTTTTATTATTAAAATTAAATTATTTCGTCAGTTTTGCTGTTGGTAAAGTCACTGTTCCCGGATCCTTCCATAAACCATCTTTTTCAGCACGTTTCTTCACAGCTTCAGCTCTTTTGTTACTGTCAGGGTGTGAATTAAACATTTTCTGAAATCCTGACTGAGCCGTTCCACCTTCAGACAATAAAGCCAACTTTTTGAATGCTGTATAAGCTCCCACAACATTGTATTTATTCGCTTTCATGAAGTCATAAGAATAAGTATCCGCTTCAGATTCCTGTTTTTTACTGTGAGAAGCATCAAGAAAAGCATTTGCCATTTTACCTATCTGACTGTCATTCAATGTAGCAACTGTACTTGAAGCAGAAGCAGCAGCATCCAGTGCAGCAGCTTTTAAATAAGCCGATTTCATAGCATCTTTCGTATCCTGATTTTTTACGTGACCAATTTCGTGACCGATTACAGCCAGCAATTCATCATCCGTCATAATATCCATCAGAGACGAAAAAACGCGCACACTTCCATCCGCACAAGCAAAAGCGTTGATGTCTTTCACTTTGTAAACTTTGTAATTAAGCGTCAAACCGTCCTGAGATTTGTGCTTTCCAAAAAGCTTATTCAATCTGATAGTGTAAGGATCTTTCGGGCCCGCAACAGGATTATTCTTATCCATATAATCTACAGACTCTTTGGATAATGTGATAGCATCTGCATTGGTAAAAGTAAGAGCTTTAGAGCCTTTAGAAACTACATCAACCGCTTTTCCTAAGTTGATTTTCTGTGCCTGTACCGAATACACTGCTCCTAAAAGCATTAGGCAAATAGTCATTTTTTTCATAATTGTTAATTTTGAATTTGGATGGCGAAGATATATAATTTTTAACAAAACTCAATTCAAAACTTTTTCTAATTTTTTTTAATATTATTAATCTAAAATATTATTTTCTTTTACTTTTTTCATTTTGATATTTCCTATCCATTTTAACTTCTTGCCTATCCATAGTTTCAGCTCTATACTTGGATTGGTAATTATCTAAATTGGGATCTTCCATCACCTCTCTCCTTTTTTTCATAAATTAAGATTTATCTTTCAAATCATAGACTTTTACATATTTAAGAAGTTCAATCAATTCCCTAACTTTAGCAATTTCAACAGCATTTATAAAGATGGATTTTTCTTCGTTGTAAACTTCTAAAATTAAACCATTTAATCCTTTAAATCGAAATGAACCTTCAGAAATAGGTATTGACAATGTATACCAAGCATAATAAACTTTTCCTGTATCTGAAGTAGTTTTTGCCAAATTACAAGAATAAGACAATATCGTTTTTTTCTTATATTTAATAAGCTCCCATTTTAATGCAGGTTTTTCAAATCTATATAAATCTTTTCTCGCAATGGGAAGTGTTGCAGTTATTTTATCTCCATCTTTATAGATACTGCTTTTAGATCTCGGAAGGCTACTTATTAGTAAAATGCCATAATTGCCTGCATTAGTATGTCTTTGCACTTTCGTCTGCATAAATAGATTTATTGGCGTTAAACAACAATGAATAACTATAAACAGATGCTTCTTTCTCATTTTTTATCAAAGTAGAATCTGGTGCCATTACCATAAAATAACGCACTTTTAAATCAGACATATCACCCTCACTTTGAGCAAAAATCGCAGAGTATAAAATTATTGAAACGATAATTAATATTTTTTTCATCCTTGATGCTTTTACAATTTAAAAGTAAGATTAAATGTTAATTCTTTTTAATTCTTAAGGTTTATTTAATGGATAATATTTTTATAGAAGAATTTCATTATTCCAACTAATCGTCAAGCTACCTTTTTAAACTTTTTTTCCCTATTTTTGTGAAATGAGTCAAAAATGGATTTACAAGCCCGAACCCGATGAGGAAATTGTGGATGGATTAAGTTCGTCACTTGGTTTTGGAACTTTCGAATCTAAACTCCTCGTTTTGAGAGGTATTGACAATTATCAAAAAGCAAGAGAGTTTTTCAAGCCAAACCTTACCGACATTCACAACCCGTTTTTAATGGCAGATATGCAAAAAGCTGTAGAGCGAATTGCCAATGCGATTGAAAACGGAGAAAAAATATTGGTGTATGGAGATTACGATGTAGACGGAACTACAGCTGTTGCATTAATGTATCTGTATCTCAGCAAAATTGTTCAGAAAAAATACCTGGATTTTTATATCCCAGACAGAAATTCTGAAGGGTATGGAATTTCAACTGAAGGAATTGATTTTGCGAAGCAAAACGGCTTTTCACTGATCATTGCTTTGGATTGTGGAATCAAATCTTTGGACATGATTAATTATGCCCAGACTTTAGACATTGATTTTATTATTTGTGATCACCATTTACCCGGCGACGAAATTCCGAATGCGGTTGCTGTTCTTGATCCAAAAAGAAGTGATTGCAGATATCCATTCAAGGAACTTTCCGGATGTGGCGTTGGTTTTAAACTTTGCCAGGGACTAAATACAATCTACAAACTTCCCGAAGCTGAATTATTTGAATTAACAGATCTTCTTGCCATTTCCATTGCTGCCGATATTGTTTCAATGACCGGCGAAAACAGGGTTTTGGCTAAAATGGGATTAAAAATATTACGAAAAACGAGAAATTTAGGTTTAAGATTATTAATTCCTGATGACAAGCTTTCTCATTTCGAAATTTCAAATATTGTTTTTGAAATTGCCCCTAAAATCAATGCTGCAGGAAGAATTTCACATGGAAAAGCAGCGGTTGAGCTCATGGTTTCTGATAATCTGAAACACGCTCATCAGATTGTAAGCGATATCATGAACCTCAACGACGAAAGACGTGAACTGGACATGAATTCTACGCTTTCAGCTTTGAACCAAATTATTGAATCTCAACAACAGTCAAAATATTCAACCATCGTTTATCATCCCGAATGGAACAAAGGTGTGATCGGAATTGTAGCCTCAAGATTAATTGAAACATATTACAAACCGACACTCGTTTTCACAGATGGAAACAATGGAGAAATGGTAGCTTCCGCGAGATCCGTATCAGATTTTGACGTTCATGAAGCTTTGGATATGTGTTCGGAATATTTTTTAAAATTCGGAGGACACCATGCGGCAGCGGGACTTTCAATGGAAAAAGATAAATTTGAGGCTTTTAAAGAAAAATTCGAAAGAGTGGTTTCCGAAAAAATTAAAGAGCATCAGAAAGAGCCCTCCATAAACATAGATTCTGAAATTAATATTGAAGAAATCAACAGGGAATTTATTAATTTCCACAGAAAACTGGCTCCGTTTGGTCCTCATAATATGAAACCTATACTGGCGCTGACCAACCAAAAACTTTCCGGATATATTAAAACGATGGGAAAAGATAATAATCACATTAAATTCTATGTGAAACAGGAATCTACAGGCAGAAATATTGAATGTGTCGGTTTTAAATTAGGTCAGTTTGCGGATGATTTCAGAACTAAAAATTTCGATCTTGCCTTTACTTTAGAAGAAAACCACTGGAAAGGAAATGTGACGCATTATCTGAATATTAAAGACGTAAAATTCAGAGATTAGAATTTAGGGCTTAGGAATTAGTTTAATTATGGGAAATTACAAAGAGTTAATTGTTTGGCAGAAATCTGTAGATCTTGTTACAGAGATCTATTCTTATACTAAACATTTCCCAAAAGAAGAAATATTTTCTCTTACCGAATTTAATAATTTAAATCAAAAATCAGAAGAGATTTCAAAAATGTTAAACGCTTTAATTACAAGACTGCAAACTAATCTCTAATTCCTAAGCCCTAAAATAATGAAAAAAATCGGTCTTTTTTTCGGCTCCTTCAACCCTATTCATATTGGTCATCTGATTCTTGCCAATTATATTCTGGAGAATTCTGATATGGATGAATTGTGGTTTGTAGTAAGTCCTCAAAATCCTTTTAAAGATAAAAAATCTTTGCTGAAAGATCATAACCGACTTGATATGGTACAGCTTGCTGTAAAAAATTACCCTAAAATGAGGGCTTCAAACGTAGAATTTTCGTTACCACAGCCGAGTTATACGATTGATACCCTGACTTATCTTCATGAAAAATACCCCGACTATTCTTTTAGTTTAATCATGGGCGAGGATAATCTGGATAATCTTCATAAATGGAAAAATTATGAAACTTTAATTAAAAATCACCATATTATCGTATATCCAAGAGTTTTTGATGGTGAAAAAAAAGACTCTGAATATCTTCAGCATGAAAATATTTCTTTCATCAAAGCTCCTGTCATCGAACTTTCTGCGACAGAAATCCGGAATATGATTAAAACAGGAAAAAACGTAAGACCAATGCTTCCTCCTGAAATTTTTGATTATTTGGACGGAAGTAGTTTTTATAAGTAATTTTACATTCAAGAAATGAATTTCATCGAAAAATTTTTCTCAAAATACCCTCAGGAAAAAGTCATTACATGGTTTAAACGAATCTGTCTGGCTGAAGCTGTTTCCTGGTTTTTTCTGTTCACGGCAATGACGTGGATACGAGTTGATCCGGAAGGTGTTCTTCCGATCGTTTATATCAGTACTATTGGTAGTATTCATGGGTTATTTTTCACACTCTATCTACTATTTTTACCTGCTATAAGAAAAATATATACCTGGGACGACGAAGACAGTGTTTTTGCGCTGATTTCTGCATTTTTCCCTTTTGCTACTATTTGGATAGACAAAAAACTCGCCCGTTTCGACAGAGAGTAAGAATACGACATAAAAAAAGGACCATTTCGGTCCTTTCTCTTTTTTATTTTAATTTTCTACATATCTCTTTTTACATGTCCCGTTGCCGTGAATGTATGATTTCCTGATGAGTTGGTATACGTTCCGTTAACTGTAAAATCAATATAATCTCCAACAGCTCCGAAAGTAGCTACATTAATAACCAGATTTCCATTACTCGGGGCAATTACTGCACCCGAAATTTCAAACATGTAATCTGTGGTAAAGCTTGCCGCAACTCCCAACATGTTATTCTGAGTCATTGAAAAAAATGGTCCCGCAGGATTTAGAGAACCTATTTTCAGCTGTTTTGCAGGATAGTTGGGTGTTGGCGAAGTAAGCCCTGTCCATTGTGCATTAATTGATCCTAAAACATATGTTATCGGCTGACTATCTATTTTATAGCTGATAAACTCTATTACAGAATTACAAACTGAAATATTGCCCAAATTAGTTGTTGTTGAAGTTGCTGTAAAAGGGATTTCGTTGGTTGTTTGCAGATTAGCTACATCAAATCCTTCATATACAAATTGTGGATTTGCCGTACAAGAATAAGTAGTCATCACAAAACCTCCCGTGCTGTTTACAGGAACATTCACATATTGAAAATAATTAGTCGCCACGGCAGGTCTTAAGGCTACATAACCATTAGTAACATCAGTATTGGCACAGGTTTTCAGATTTCCCTGGATAGTATATGTTGTCGATGCAGTAGTAGTAATTGTAATATCCGGTAAAGTCGTTGTTGTTCCCGTTGCAAAAGGACCGACATTAGCCAGGTAAATCACACTATTACAAATATCATAAATCTTTAAAGTAAGAACTTCACCTGCCGGAACAATTCCTGAAACCATTCCCATATTATCTGTCACACCGTAAGTCTCATAAGTCTGAGAGCTTCTTTTTAGAGCTACTTTAATATTGGGTAAAACCTGTCCTGCAGGATTTTTTACCGTTACTTTCAATGTTGCCTGTTCAAACTGTGCATCATAATTCCACCAGGAGAAATGACTCACCGTTCCTACATAAGTATTCCCTACTTTCGTTGCAGAACCATCTTCGTTCCACATACCTGTATTTTCATCGTACGACCATAACGGAATTGTATTGGGAGAAGTTGAAGCTTGTGAAGCATCAACCGGAACTGTAATTTCTGCAGTGTGTCCGTTTGCGATCTGAAGATTTTGTCCGGAGCTTCCTGTCAATTGTACATGAAGCATTCCGAAAGTTTCCATTACTCTTGCATTTCCTCCCGAATTGGTTGCAAGAAATGATCCGGGCATTAGTTCATTCAAGTATTGATTAGACGGAGCTAAATGAAACACAGCAACGTGTACGCTTCCTGAATATGCGTTTCCGCTAGCATCTTTAAAGCTCCCGTCGAATTTAACTTTCGTTCCGTTTGGCAATGAAACAGCAGATGCAGAGCCTGAAGAAACCGTAGAGGTTGTTGTCGCAGGAATCATCATAATATTCACCTGATTCATTCCGTCGGTAGGAACCAAAACTCGTGATGCATTTACATAACCTGACTTTGTAACTTTTACATGGGCAAAATTTTCTTTTACCGTAGCATTTTTAAAAGTGAAAAAACCCTTCAGATTTGTTGTAACTGTACTTGTTCCGATTGTTACCGTTGCTCCTGAAACCGGAACTCCGTTGGTGTCAAGAACTACACCCTGAAAGTTTTTTTGTGCAGTATTCCCAAAATTATAATTGGATGGGGAATTTGACGTGTTGTTATCTATTTCTAAGAAAGATTCATCTTTACATGAAAATATTAATGTTAACAACAAAAAAAAGAGGTAAATTTTTTTCATATGATATTAATTTTTAGTTTCTACTAAATTAATCATAAAATAGACACCTCTATCTTTTTATTAAATTTTTCATTACTTATTTTTTAAATCTGATCAATTTTCGCTTACAGATGTAACAAAATTTCCTCCTGAATTGTCTAATTAAGTAACAAAGTCATTAAAATAAAAAATTTAACTTGAAATTTTATACACTGAAATTCAAACAGTTAAATATTATTTACAAACATTTTAAGTACTTTGTATTGCATGATACTAAATTTATTATATATCTTTGCAATGTAAAATAATAACAAATACAAGCTATTAAACTCTCTAAATATAATATCATGAAAACACCAATTCTTATCGCAGCCATATTTTTCAGCGGACTGACATTCGCACAAGAAAAAAAACAAGACTCTGTAAAAACAAAAAGCATAGAAGGTGTAACCCTTACAAAACAGGTTTTCAAAAAACAAAGCGACCGTTTTGTTTATGACGTTGCCGCATCTCCTGTTGCAAAAGGAAACACAACTTTTGATCTTTTGAAACAGACTCCTCTTCTATCTACAACAGACGATAAAACATTGAAAATCGTAGGGAAAAACAATGCAATTATCTATATCAACGGTAGAAAAACCAATATGGATGCAGAATCTTTAACTCAGTTCTTAAAAAACACTCCTGCAGAAAATATTCAGAAAATTGAGGTGATTACCGTTCCCGGAAGTGAATATCAGGTAGAATCTTCCGACGGAATCATCAACATCGTTCTGAAGAAAAAAATGAGTGACGGAACAAGCGGAAACATGAGAATGTCGAATACTCAGAATAAATACAATGCAAGTAATGCAAGTTTTTCTGTGAATTACAGAAAAGATAAACTGGGAATCAGTGCAAACCTGAATGGTGGTGAAAATATCAATCCTCAATCTTATATTTTAAGAAACGGAACAGATCAGGTACAAAACGAATCTGTAGGTGATATCGATGATCCAAATAAAAATATCGGTGGATATTTAAATATTGACTATCAGTTAACCGAAAAAAGCAACTTGGCTCTATCTTGGAATTCTTGGGCTAATAAAAGTTATAATTCTACGATCGATTTATACAATACTTTGATCCAGCCAAATGATAAAGGAATTCTTGAAACAACCCACACCAGAACTAAAAATAAAGAAGATGCAAGAAATTACAACAACTCTGTCAATTTAAACTATGAAATAAAACTAGACTCTCTTGGAAGTAAATTCAATGCAAATGCAGCCTATCTTATCTATAAAAGATTCCAGTTTTCTGACAATAATACAATGCTTCCCGGAAAATCCAACGATTTTTCAACAATAGGAAAAAAAATTAACCAAGATATTCCACAGATTATCAATAATTTTTCCGGAACCGTAGATTATATTCAGAAGTTTAAAAATGATTTTACATTTTCTGTAGGCGGAAATTTCAATAAAACAAAAACAGATAATGACACTAAGAATTTTAGTTATATGTATAATTATGATCCGGATAATGGCAATCTGATAAGCATAGATACTAAACCGGATTTCACTCATTTTATTTATGATGAAAACATTTACGGAGCTTATGTCACTCTTGAAAAGAAATTTTCAGATAAGTTTTCAGGAAAAGTGGGAGCAAGATATGAAATAACCAATAGCCTAGGTACCGCAGATAATCCTACAAATACAGAACATCCTGAACAACAGCATCAAAGAATCGAAAGAAATTACAATAATTTTTTACCTTATTTAAGTTTCAATTATGCCATTAATGATAAGAACAATATCTCCTATTCATTTTCTAGCCGAATGAGAAGACCAAGTTTCTGGGAACTGAATCCGGTAAGAAATTACATCACAGAATTTAATTATACTCAAAACAATCCTTTTGTAAAGGCTTCTTCCACTTACAATCAGGAATTGACCTACATGTATAAAAATTCTTACTTCCTGATCTTAAATCATTCTTATTTTAAAGACCAGATCACTCAGGTTCCTTTGCAGGGTTTTGTAAAATCTGTTGACGGGACAATTGGAACACAAAATGTATTACGCTATATCAGAACCAATTTCGGAGATAAGCAGGAAATGTCTGCAATGCTTGGAATCCAGAAGTCTTTCTTCAAGCAATATTTAACATTGAATTTCAATGCCGGAATCCAACATAATATCAACAACGGAACATTGGATACAGATCCTACAACGGGAGATACTTTTGTAGATAAAGACGGAAATCCAATAGTATATACCAATCATGTAAAATCAACAAGTTTTGTAGTTACGAGTAATAATACGATCCGTTTAGACAAAAAGAAAACATGGTTCTTAGGAGTAAATTATTTCTATGTAGACAAACAGCAGATCGAGCTTGGAATGTTGAAAAACTTAATGAGTTTAGATTTAAGCATCAAGAAAAACTGGAACGACTGGACTTTTGCAGTTAATGTAAATGACGTTTTAAGAACAAATGTTGTAGAAATTGAAGATTATCAGGCAAGTGGAAATTATAACTACATCAAAAACGACATGTACAGAAGAAGCGTTACAGTAAGCCTTACCTACTCTTTCGGCAACAGCAAGGTGAAAAAAGTAAGAGACATCGAAGCAGCTTCAGACGCTATAAAAAACAGAACCAGATAAAAAACAATCATTTCTTCATATATATTATTTTGTGGTAAAACTCGTTGAGAAATCGGCGGGTTTTTCTATTTTTAAATTTAAATTACACAGAACAAATTACAACTCCTGAAGATGAAAAAATACACATCAATTTTCGGAATTTTACTCCTGATAATTTTTACAGGTTGTAAGAAAACTATTGATCTTGGAAAAGATGCTTCTTTTACAATTGAGAAAAACATTGCTTACGGAAAAGATGCTGACCAGAAAATGGACATTTATATTCCTGAAAATCAAACAAAGGAACAAGATATTTTCGTCATTGTTCACGGCGGTGGCTGGAGAGGCGGAAGAAGGTCACAATTAACAAACTTTACTTTTGATCTAATGAAGAAGTTCCCGGAAAATATTTTCGTAAATATCGATTATCGACTGGCTTCTTCAACCCGTTTTGCACTTCCCGATCAGACGGATGACATTAAAAACGTAATGAATTATTTAGAGAAAAATTTAAAAATTCATCCAAAATATATTCTTCTCGGAAACAGCGCCGGTGGAAATTTATCAATGTTGTATGCTTATAAATATGATCAGGATAAAAAAGTAAAAGCAGTTATTAACATCGTCGGTCCCGCAGATTTGAATGATCCCAGATTTAAAAATTATGATGATTATGCTTTCGTTGAAAAACATTTGATTGATCCCAAAATTGTCGATAACAGTATCTCATTAATGGATTTTGGAAGTCCTGTCTATTGGATCAATAAAGATTCTGCACCTACCCTTTCTTATTATGGAACAAAAGACAATGTTGTTCCTTCATCACAGAAGAAAATATTAGATTCTGTTTTAAATAAAAATAAAGTTTACCACGAATCTTACGAATTTGACGGAAATCATCTGGATTGGGAAAAACAATCAAATTCAACATTTCTAATTAATAAAATCGATTCATTTCTGAAAAACTTAGACAAAAAATAAACGCTCTGATTTCTCAAAGCGTTTATCATTATATTTTTTCTATTCCGATTTAAAAACTTCCGTTCTTTCCGAAACTCCATTCGAATTAAAAGCTTCGATCTGGAAATAATAAGCATCAGTCCTGTCGGCTCCGGTGAAGAAATATTCATTTTTACCATAAACCATAATGCTTCCGTACAATTTATCAGGAGATTTTCCCCAATAGATTACATATCCGTCTGCATCGGAATTTTGCTGCCATTTCATCCAGATACTTCTTCTTTCCCCATATTTTTTAGCATCAGCTCTCAGAGGAACAAAATTCTGAACTTTTGGAGGAACTGTTCCCGCTCCTTTTCCAAAAACTCGGAATCCACTTAATGCAAATTTTCCTGTCGGCATTTTCAGGTTTTCCATTTTCAGGAATCTTGCTTTGGCAGGTTTTTCCAGCTCTACATAATCATGAGGAACGTCTTTGGTATTTTTACTTTTATCCACAATGACATTCCATTTTCTACCGTCATTTGATCCGTAAATTTTATACTGATGCATCTTACCCAATGTTTTTCCCATAAACTCGACATCCTGATCGGCATAATTAATCTGAATGGCATTAATAGTAGAAACTTCACCTAAATCCGTCTGAAACCACTCTCCGGAATTCCCTGTTTTTGCACTCCAGTACGTCTTAATATCTTCATCCACCGCGTAATTGGAATGATAACCACCCAAAGTAGATGATACCTGAACCGGTTTATCATAATTCAATAACATCCAACCTGCAAAAAGCCCTTTTGAAAAATCTTTTCCCTGTGCATATTGCGGAAGGTACGTCGGATAATCGCCATACGCTGTATTACAATACATTACATCATCTTTATCGAATCCTGCAGGCCAGATTCCCAGTCTCCTTTCAAAATTATTTTTAGTTGAAATAAAAATTGTTGAAACATGCCACCAGTTCTTGTAGTTATCCTCAAAAGTTGCTCCGTGTCCCGCACCTCTCGCAAAACCTCCCGGTTTATAGGAAAACGGATTGTGCTGTTGATATTCAAAACCCTCCAATGGCTTATTACTTACATAAACTCCGTCAGAATATCCACTGAATTCCGTTGCAGGAGCTCCGTATTGCATATAATATTTTCCGTTGTGCTTTGTCATCCAAGCCCCCTCAACGAAAGGCTGCAGAAAAACATTGTCATTATATTCACCAAACCTTTCCCAGCCGTGATCTTCTGGTTTTAATCTTAAAATAGGTTTTACAAAACCTTCTGACTGTAAGTTTTTTACCTTTACTTCTGTTCCCAATAACGGCCATTCGTTACTTGAACCCCAATACAAATACAATTTGTTTTTGTCTTCATCATAGTGAAAAGCAGGATCCCAAGCTCCGACCTTTAAAGTATCTGTTGCGATTTTCCAGTCGTCTTTTGTAGGATTTGTACTTTTCCAGATTGGGAAATCCTGTTCCCATGTTGACCCGAAAACATATAAAGTATCTTTCATGGCCCAAACTGCGGGAGCATTCAGATCATGAGTATATTTATTATCCCTAAGGAATTTTCTGTGTACAAATTTCCAGTCGAGCATATCATCGCTGTACCAATATCCTTCCTGATTGGTGGAGAAAAGGAATAGTTTATTTTTAAAATTAACGATCACCGGATCCGCTGTAGCACGGTGTTTCCCCTGTTTTGAAAAAACTTCGAACGGAGTATACCCGTAATCAATATTGATGGGATTACAAAATGTCTTTTGCTGAGCTTTTAAGCTAAATATTCCCAACAAAATCATTAATGAAAGGAGGCACTTCTGCATTTTCATATTTTTTAACTTATAAAACAAAATTAATCAACTTTTTTCGGTTTTCTCCAAATAAAACCATCCAATAAGTAATGAGTAAGCTGCGGAACCACCAACAAAGGAACTAAAAATTGGAACCAATTTAATGAAACATTCAAATTCAATGAAAAATGTTCGTTCCAAACCAGAATTTCCCATAAAAATTCCTCAAAAAAAGCAAAACCAACAATTACCCCAATAAATAGAAATATTCCGAAAGTAGATTGAAAAACTGAAAATATAGTACGCTGCGTTGTTTCTTTCTGTTTAATTTCCCGAATATAGATCAAAGCAACGTAAGGAATTCCATGAGAAATAACATTGAGAAAAGTGAAAACCAAATCATTATTAAAGTAGACAATTCCAAAGTACCAAGAAAGGTAAGTTCCTGTAATTAAAGCTATTTTAGGAATATTGAATTGTTTGGTTTTAAAAATTTCAAAAATAGTTTTAACAATCCAAACTGATAAAATCAAGACATATAGAACTGTAATGAGATTCGTATAATCCGGTAGGTTTTTAAACCAATTAAATTCATTTTCAACAAACCATGTGAAAGCTCTCGGCGTTTTAAACCAGTATAACATAGGGAAAACCGTCGCAGAATAAACCGCAATCTCATCGATTCTTTTGCTCCGGTTATTGGGTTCGAAACGCGCATAAATTCTCATGAAACCATATTGCTGTCTGATAAAATGAAATACCGCGACCAAAGCCAGAACTGACCAAAACGTCAGGCTTCCGAATTGGTACAAAAACAATCCCAAAACCCAGCTCAAAGCCGGAATTCCATAATACAACAGTTTTCTTTTCCGAACTTCTTCTTTAACAAAATAAGTTTTAAATAAAGTAGAATATACATGTGCAACATCCACAAAAACGATCAGAAAAAGCCATGTGTAAAAAGAGTAGTGATTTTCAAGCCCCTGAATCTGTTTCTGAAAAAGAAAAATGATCAGTAAAATCAAAAAAGGTGGTGATAAAATAAACCAGCCGTCTGTTTTTGCATTATGTATCCAAGATTGCTTCATAGCATTTTTTTTGCCGTTCTTAATCCCTGATAAAAGGCTTCTTCAAAAATTGAAATTCCTGATAAATCAGAATGAGCGAAGAAAATTTTTCCGTCGATGGCTTGTTTTGTCTCTTGAGTTTTTTCTCCAAAAATCTGATTCGGAACAGGCGCAATCATGGCATGACCGATCTTGTGAAACTGCATTTCAATGATAAAATCTTCGATCAAAGGATGTGCTTTTTTTAAATCATCCAACACCAAATTTTTAAGCTGATCTTCTTTTAAAGCATATAATTTTTTTCTTGCCTTTTTACAGTCATCCGTTGAAAAACTTCTGTAGTAAGTAATCACTTTTTCTCCTAAAATCTGATCTACATTTTGATGCTGATCGTAAATATAACCCAAACCATCCGACCCGTAAATTACATTATCCCAAGCCAGTTCTTCATCACCTCCGAATTCGTTTTTCAAAGTAATCGTCGTTAAAAGCCACGGAACATAATTAAAATTTTCAGCTCTTTTATGATTAAAAATTCTTTCGTTGACAAACTGTGGCGTTGCAAAAAGAACTTTTTCAGCAATGATTTTTTTTGTCTTTTTCTGAATATTATCAAAACTTAAAACCTCAACATTTTCCTTCAATTGAACATCGAAAACTAAATGATTCGGTAAAGATTTTCCTTCTGTATATTTTGAAAAATGCTTTGCCAGTCTTGCATTTCCTTCCGGCCAGGTGAAAACCTGATCTTTATATTTTTTGCTCCAGTTGTTTTTTCTTCCTGCAAAATAATGAATTCCTGCCCAGGCTGAAACATAGTTAATTCCCAAGCCGTAATCGTCGCGACAGGAATAATCGAGTAACCAAAACAATTCTTCTGATTTAAAATCTTTTTGATGAAGCCAATCTTTAAAAATAATTTTCTCCAATTGTAAAACCTCATCTTCCCGACTAGAATCATCTACTGGAATCGCAAAGAAATATTTCCCCAGATTATCTTTTTTATCCCGGAAATGATCCATCATTTTAAAAAACCGATCCATTTCTTTTTGAGTTTCTGCGGAAATTCCTTTTTGCGGAACAATATCGTTTTGCCACGAATTTTTGAAAAATAATCGTTCCTGTTGAGGGAAAGTCATTTGATATTCATCTAAAATCGGATCGCCCCTTTCATCATCACCTTGATAAATTTTGCATTCTTTTAAAAATTCAATAATTTCAATATTTTCTTTATTCGGTAACGGCAAATAATGCGCACCCAAAGGAAATTTTGAAAACTGATTTTGTCCGTTTGATGAATTTCCTCCTAAATGATTTTCCATTTCTAATAACAGATAATTATTTTCATTATTTTGATTGAAGAATCTGCACGCAGAAAGCCCTGAAATCCCACCACCGACAATAAGATATTTTGTCTGGATTTCTTCCGTATGTTTTGGAAAATCTTTAGCCCAGAGTTTATGCCCGAGAATATGATTGGTTCCCGTGATTTTAAGCAATAATGATTTGCCTTTCTTACTGCAATATTGTAGAAAAGGAAGCATCAGACTGCCTAGAAATATGGTTTTCAGGAAATCTTTTCGGGAAAATTGAGTTGCAGAATTTGGCAAGATTTAATTATTATTTTGAAATACTTTCGTAATTGTCATCGGGATTCTGGAAGTTGTTGATGACACGGTGAATTCTTAATATGTCATCCTGATAATCATAAATAATATAGTTATGCTTCGTTACCAAATATTTCATAAACCTGTATCTCTATATTTTTCAAAATACACATTTTTCAATAGTAAAATTTGAATAGCTTGTTCATATTTATCCAAAAAGTTTTCCAAGACAAGAACTCCCCAATTATCGAAAAGATAATCCTGAAGATTCTCAAAATCTTTTCTGGAAAGACTACTATATTCTATTCTCATTCTTGCGCTGTTCTAATCTTGCTCGAGCTTGCCTCATCACTTCTTCATGAGAAATTGTTCTTCCCATTTTGAAATCTTCTTCGGATTTTTTCAGTGATTCTAAAATTTCTTCATGAGTTTCATTTCTGTAAACAGGCTCCATAACTTTAGCAATAGACAATAACTCCTCGGGAGTAAATCTTTTCTCTTTCATTTTCTTAAAAAACGTAGGTTTTTTGATTCCTGTTTTCTCAATGATATAAGCAATTTTGAAAGGCGACTCTTTCAGAATCTGATCTATATTATTTTGGATCTCTATATATTTTTCAATTTCAGCTATCATAATCTTATACTTTAAGTCTCATTTTATGATACAAATATAATAAATTATTTATACCATTATTGTACTTTCCCCCACTCTTCATCGAAATAACGTACTAAAATTTGGTTATCCAATCGGTTGACTTCGATATCTTTCGTCTTCATATCTTTAGTAAAATACGACAGTTGCGAAAAATTGTAATCATAGAACTTTAAATTGGGAATCTTTCTGTAAATCTTATTATTAATCGGTTCAAAAGAAGCCATCGAAAAACCCCATTCCCCGAAAGACGGAACATAAGTATGGTATGCCGAAGTAAACGGAAATATCTGATTGATTGTTTTTTCAATACACCAGAAAGATTTCGGCGCAAAATAGGGTGAAGTCGTCTGAACAACAATTTTTGTATCTAAAGTTGTCAATTTTTCCAACTCTTTGTAAAACTGCAGGGAATATAATTTTCCTAAACTGTAATTGGATGGATCGGGAAAATCGATAATGATAACACCGAATTTTTGCTTGTTTTCCTTTACCCAGATGTAAGCATCTTTGTTGATGATTTTCAATTTTGGGTTGGACAAAGAACTTTGATTAAGCTGACGCATCGTTTCATTGGTTTTGAAAAAATTAGTCATTTCTCCATCCAAATCTACCAGAGTAATATTTTTTACGTCTTTATATTTTAAGACTTCACGAACAGCAAAACCGTCGCCACCTCCTAGAATTAATACATCCTCAATATTTTTTGCCATCGACATCGCGGGATGAACCAATGCTTCATGATAGCGATATTCGTCTGTAGATGAAAACTGTAAATTGTTGTTTAAATATAATCTGAATTCGCGGCTGTTTCTTGTTAAAACGATTCTCTGATAAGGCGAACTTTTGGTATAAACTACATTTTCACCGTATAATTTCTCTTCAGAATAAGATAAAATTTTATCTGAAAAAATAAAAAGAGTCAGCAGAAATATAAATGCACCGATTGATTTTATTCTTAGTGAAATCGGTTTTGAAAGTTCTTTTTTAAGATAGAAACATAAAAATATGGCGATTGAAATATTAATCAATCCAAAAAACAAAGGTGTTTTTACGATTCCCAACTGAGGAATTAAGACCAGTGGAAATAAAATGGAAGCTAATAAAGCTCCGATATAATCAAATGCAAAGACATTTGAAACCAAATCTTTAAACTGAACTCTGTCCTTTAAAATGTTCATCAACAAAGGAATTTCCACACCGACCAGACATCCTGTAAAAAAGACAAAAAGATATAAAACAGCCTCAAAATGTGCCAAAGTATTAAACAAAATAAACAACACTACCGAACTGATTCCTCCGATAATTCCTACTAGAATTTCGATTTCTACGAACTTATCGATCAGATTTCCTTTGATGAATTTTGAGAAATAAGAACCAACTCCCATCGAAAAAAGGTAAACACCAATAATGAAAGAAAACTGTTTCACAGAATCTCCTAAAAGATAGCTTGCCAAAGCTCCAGCGACCAATTCGTAAATCAGTCCGCAAGTCGCAATAACGAACACCGAAAACATTAATAACAGCTCAAGAGGAATCCTCTTCTTATCCATGAATTGCTGCGCTTATAATAATTGAAATACCAATGATAAAAGCTCCGAAAATAATAGCTAAAGCCGTGTTTTTATTCTGAGCGATCTCATGCCATGTTTTTTCCGGTGTTATTTTTTCAATAACAACATAACAAAGCAACAAAATAGCAATTCCTAAAAAAGAATAAATCACCGAATTGATGATGGGTAAAAAATTTATCTGATCCATAATTTATATTTTTATTTGTGATAATATCTGTAATAGCCGACTCCAGAAGAGTGATGTCTCCTTGTAGTTCCGTCGCGGTAAGTTTCTGTTTTTTCGCAGTCACAAAACTGGTTTCCGTTATAGGTAAGATAAGTGAACCAGCCCAGAAAAAAAACTCCGATGAGACACAACAGCCAGTTTTCTTTTATGTAATTTATAATATTCATATTATGATTGCGGATAAGGTGAATTTGAACTGTTTGACCATTTACTCGTTTCAAAAATTTTTCTTCCGAAATAACATGCTACTACAAATACAATTAATAAAATCATCACAATAGCGAAATTCCAGAAGGAAACCGGAAGCCATTCGGCTTTAATTTTAACAGATTTATTGTCATAGCTTGTAGGCGCTGTACTTCCGGGCGAAACATTTGCATTCAGTAAAGAATCGATATCAGCTTTTCCTAAAGTCTGGCAAACCAATTGTGCAAGCGCGCTTACCGAATCTTTTCTGATCACTTTTGAATCTCCGAAAGCAGCCGTTTCCATTGTGCTGTTATTGGTCACACTAATTGTTCCGTACGTATCTCTCGATAAAGACAAACTTCCATCCGGAGAAGCATAGTTTGATGATACAGAAGTCTGTGCTGCTTCCTGCTTTTCAGCGGAAATTAAAAAGTGATATTTTCCCGGAGCGACACCACAAAAATTAAATTCTGAGTTTTTACTTCCTTCACTCCAGTTTTCTCCGTCTTCATAACCGTGATATTCTTCAATATCTTTCGAGGTGTAAGCAATTTCGTTTGTATTTTCATTCACCAGACTTAATCCTACATTTGCCCAGGAATTATCTACATTAGAAGAAACCTCAACCTTCAAAGGTGCAGAACCGCCCGATAACTCGAAACTTTTACTTACCATTTCCTTGTCTCTTACATCTGCGAAGTTGATTTCCTGTTCAAATACAGATTTATTAGTTCTTGACGTGACAACATATAACTGAACCAGACAAATCATTAAAGCAGCAACAGCCATAATATTCAGAACTTGTCTGAAATTAAAATAAAATGGCTGTACAATTCCGATTCCTGAGTAATTTGGGAGATTTTGAATATTGAACGCCTTTTTTACCTTATATTTTGAAATATGTCTGCCGAAAAAATACTCATTTGATCCTTTCGACTGTTCCTGAGAAATCATCTGAGTGGCATTAACGTACTCTCTGTAAGTTGCCAATCCGAAATCCAATCGATCTTCAAAAAAACCGGCTGCAGCGTGAATATAACATTCTGAAGTTTCATACCAACGGTAATTTCTCCCATGCAGTTCTGCTGCTTTTCCGTTCAGCTTTTTTTTGACATCCATCGCATTGATTGAATGCAGGAAAACCCAGTGCCCGTCGCTTTCACTTAAGAAAGCTTCTTCACCTTTTTTATCTTTTAAGTAATATTCTCTCCAAAAGATATTTGTTCCGTATTTTCTGATGACAATTCCTGTTACCGTATATTCTACCTCATCAATAATTCCTTTTTGCCCTATCTCCAGAACAACATTTTCAATCGGTTTCTTTACAACTTTTGTAGATGTATTTTTAGTAATATCAATAAGATTCGAACATGATCGGCAAATATATTCCGTGATCTGAAAATCTGCATCAATCTTATTCTCAGTCTTACACAAGGGACAAGTGTAATGCATTTTTATCTGTAAATTTTGTGTTTCTGAATGATTTTAGCTTTAAAATATTCCACGACCTCATCAGCAATTTTTTCAACTTTCTCCGTATTGTCCTGCAAATAATTACACAGAAAAATATCAAAAGTAAGCTGTCGAAATTCCGGCCAGGTGTGAATGCACAGGTGAGATTCTTTAAGACAAACCGCTGAAGTAAAACTCTGATTTTCAAAAACGTGGTTCGTAATTCCTACAATTTCCACATCCTTTTTTTCAAGAATACTTTTTGTAAATGCCAAAAAACCCTCACTGTCTAATAACAAAGCTTCTGACTCCGTTTCCAAAGTCAGAAGAATATGTAAACCTTTACTGGTTGATGATTCCAATTAATTATATTTTAAGCAAATATATTATTTTTTTGGCAAGAAAACTTCGGCAAGCATACAACGTGCACTTCCTCCGCCATTTACCTCAATTGTATTTAAATCCGAATAAATGATCTCGCAGTATTTTTCAATTGCTGAAACCTGGTTTTCGTTTAAAGATTTATAAGCTGTTTCGCTCATTACCAGAAATTTTTCACCTTCTTTATTTTGAACCTGAAGCATATTTCCTGCAAATTGCTGCATTTGTTCTTCGGAAATTTCAATGATTTCTTTTCCTGAATTTTTAATGGCTTCGATAACTTTGCTTCTTTCCAGTTCATTATCGATACAATCTAAGCAGATCACAACGAATTTATCTGCAACACACATCATGACATTGGTGTGATAAATCGGAAGTCTTTCCGAACCTACTGTCTGAAATGAATGAAAAACCACAGGCGTAAAATCGTACTTCTCACAGAATTTTCTGAATAAATTTTCATCCAATCTCAAAGAAACCGAACCGTAAGCAATTCTATTATCGTGATCGAAAATCATACTTCCTGTTCCTTCCAGAAAATGCCCCTGAATTTCAGCAAGTGACCAATCATCAATCTCAGCAACATCAAATCCCTGATCTTTGATCGTTTCAATAATATCTTCTCTTCTTTCCACTCTTCTGTTGGAAGCAAACATCGGATATAAAACCACTTTTCCATCATTGTGGAAACTTACCCAGTTATTCGGGAAAATAGAATCCGGTGTATGAGGATCTAATGTATCTTTAATAGTGATAACATTAATTCCTTTGCTTCTTAATTTTTCAACAAAAGCTTTAAATTCTGTCAAAGCTTTAAACTGAATATCAAAGCCTTTCTGCTCCACCTGAAAATAGTTATTTTTTGCTGTTTCTTCGTTGAAACCGAATGCAATCGGCTCTATCATTAATACGGTATCTGTTGTCTGCATGTTTATTGGGTTTGAGGGGTGTTGGGTTTTAGTGTTTTAGTGTTTTAGTGTTTTAGTGTTTTAGTGTTTTAGTGTTTTAGTGTAAATTTATTCTCTATTGATTTGTTAAAGAAAATGTACACCAACTTTTGGATTGACTCATCATATTAACCAACATCCCGATTATTTGATTATACTGATTGTTTAAATTACTAAACTGTTCTTTATTTATATAGTTACAGGCTAAAGCAAATTGAAGCCAAGTCTGCGTTTCTCTTGCTTCGCCCTCCGAATCTGTAAGCTTTGCTATAAAGGATTTTTCATATTTTCTTTTCCCCCAAGCTCCACTTATGTTTGCAGAGGTAGATCATGATGATCTTCTGATTTGATTTGATTTGTCAAAGAATAAAGTTCTTCTTTTGGAAAAGATTTTGAAAGTTCAAAAATCATCATTGCCGTTTCAAAAGACTTTTGATAAACTTTCAAATCCTGATGAAATTTAATAATTGACATATTTGTATTTTTAACTAAAATAGAAAAAATATCAATACCTCACTCCTAAAATCTTTAACTCCCCAACACTAAAACTCTACTACTCTCCGACACTCTCACTCTCTAACAAGCGGCATTGTAGAACATCTCAACAATCCTCCCATTTTTGAGATTTCTCTGTAAGGAATTTCTTCAACGGTCATTCCCCATTCATTTCTCAGGTGATTATTCATTCTTGTGAAAGCTTTGTCAGAAACTACAATTTCGGGAGAAATAGAGAAAATATTCGGACACATTTCGAACATTTCTTCGGCGGTCACATGGAAGCAGTTTTCTTCTCCGAAAATATCAATAATTAAACGGTAATCACTTTCGTCTACAAAACCATCTTTGTAAATAATGCATTTATCTTTCCCGATCGGATTGAAAGTACAATCCAAATGTAAAATTCCTTCGTATGGAATCTTATCATTTTTCTTTAATTCCAGGTCGATAATTCTCTTTTTGGGAAAATATTCTTTGAGAATTTCGATGGCATATTCGTTGGTTCTTGCTGTTTTATAGCTTCTGTAATCTTCACTGAAACAAGTTCCGATAAATAAAAAATCATTCCAGACAATGACGTCACCACCTTCAATGTGAGCCGTTTCCGGAAGATTAATAATTTTTCTCCAGGCTACTTTCTCGAAAACTTTTTTGTAAGCTTCCTGCTCATCAGCTCTATCTGCAATTACATTGGAAATAATCATCTTATCATCAATCACAAAAGCCACATCTCTCGCAAAAACCTGATTATAATCTTTGATAATGCTTGGACGAAGAACTTCAACATCATATTTCTTTAAAACTGCTTCAAAAGCATTCATTTCATTGATAATATCCGCTTCTACAGGATAAATATTATTTTCAATCGAATAATACGATTTTGCGTCATAGCTTTCTTCCAGTGTCGGAATTCCTCCCATTGAATTGGGTTGACCTAAAACTACAGATTTCAGCCTCCCCGTTTCGTTTTTTATATTTAGTTTCATAAAGATTTATGCAATGCTACAAATATAAGTAAAGGTCTGTATCTGGGAAACTTTTCAAATGTTTTATAAATCAAAGCCGAGTTTTATACTAAAAATTATTTAAAATCCAGTTTTTACACTTGCCGTTTCTCAAATAACACGTATTTACTTTTGATTTAAAATCATTTTCCAGATATTTATTTATGAATCTATTCTTTATTCTTTAACAATATCTAAAAATTATTCAATATTTACTCTCCCTTTTTTCCCTTTAAGGTTCAAATAAAATATAGAACCTCTTTTATCTTTCATAAAATAATAACACTGCTGTTTAAACAAATAAACTTAACCGCAAAAGAGACAAAAGATATTATTGGTCTTTTAAAATTTTACTTATTGAGAAAACAAAAGTTTATAAAAGGGCAAAAATCAAAGATTTTTAAAAACTAATATGTTCTTATTTGTGGTTTAATAATGAACTTAAGATATCTAATGTGTTAATCTTTTGTCTCTTTGTGGTAAAAATAAAAGTGTAAACAAGTTCAATTAAAAAAATTAATCTGAAGTTTTGCGTCATGATTTTTCTTCTTTTTAATCATTGCTAACATACAAAGAGATAAATATTCGACCTGTATTTATCTGGCTCTGTTTTCTTCATCCGTTTTTTGTATATTTTTTGCCTGATATTTCGAGTTTCCAAAATTGTAGCTTAAAGACAATATCAACTTTTGAGTATCCCACCAATGCGTAAATCGGGTATCCATAATTTGTTTATGCCTAAATTCCATACGCTGTTCGTAAGAATCAAAAATATTGTTAAAGCTTATTTTCGTATTCAGCTTATTATCAAACCATGCTTTTTGAACCGAAACATCAATGGTATATCTTGGCTTAATTATATATAAACTATTTCCTGTTTTTGATTCGTAATTAGCAAAAAGATTAATTGTATAGCCTTTAGATAAAGAAAAAACCTGATTTAACTTCATCTCGTAGTTATAAATTTTCAATGCAAAAACTTCATCCAGATACGGTCTGAATTCGTGATTATAATATCCTGCGATCTGAGTATTTATGTTCCACCATTTCGTTATTTTCACAGGAAAACTTGTTTCTACACTGGCAAAATTTCGATAAGGCAGGTTGGTTCCTAAAAATTCCAGCACATTTGTTTCAGAATTGTAAATAGGATATCGTGTCATCACATCGGTTTCTTTCCCAATGGTAAAAGCGGTCACCCAATTTTTATATCGATAGGTTGCTTTTATCTGATTGGTAAAAGAGGGTTGCAGATAAGGATTTCCGATCCAATAATTTAGCGGGCTGTAATAAAACCTGAATGGGTTAAGCTGTGAAAAAACCGGTCTTGTAATTTTTCTGCTGTAAGAAAATGAGAGCTCACTGGATTTGTTGAAGGCATAACTTGCACTGAAAGATGGCAGCCATTTCAGATAATTCCTTGAGACCACAGAATCTACGGTTACCGCATTAGAAAAACTTTGAGTATTTTCAAATCTCAATCCTGCATTAATCTGAAGTTTATTAAATTTCTGACTGTACACCAAATATCCTGCAAATATTTTTTCTTCATATGAAAATTGATTACTTCTTGTCGGATCAAAAATGAATTGTTTATCTACCGACAACGTATCATATCTAATCATATTATTCGTTTGAGTATCACTCAATTTTACACCCGTCTCGAAAGTAGCACCTCCTATTTTCTGGGAAATATCAACTTGTCCTGTATAAATACTAATCTTGTTGAGCAGATCAGATTTCCAATAGGATAAAGGCTGTGAAGTCGGCTTATCGCTGTTTATAAAATCGTCTTTTTGCTTATTTTCAACCGAAAGATAGTTGCCTAAAAAATTCAGCTTAAAGCTTTTGTACTGGAAAGAATAATCTGTGGTTATTCCATAATTATCTTGAAAATAGTTGATCGGGTTCTTACTTTCTGTATTAAAAACCAACTGCGTTTCGTCTTTATTTACGGTATACAATGATCCCAAACGAATCCGATCACTGTCTCTAAAGTTTCCTCTTACATTGATGCCAAACCTATTTTTATCATTTAATCTATAATCGATTCCCATTTGAACAGTATAAATTTCTGTATCATCTTTTTGGTAGGTTTGCGTTCTCATCACATTCGTATTTGCTAAACGCTGCAGTGCATTATAACGATATGTTGTGATACCGTTATTATAACCTAACTGTAAATTATAGCTTATCTTTTCCGTGTTGTAAGAAAGGTTTAGGCTATTCTCTTTATAATTAAATTTATTGATACTGGTGTTTCCAATATAGTTTCCTATCCAGCCGATATTGGTGTTTTTCTTTAATTTAATATCAATAATTCCTTTGAATTCGGCATCATATTTTGAAGAAGGATTTGTATTGACTTCAAGAGATTCTACCATTTCCGGCGACAGGGATCTCAGATAAGACTGCAGCTCCTGATTGCTCATTACAACAGGTTTTCCATTGATAAAAATGGCAGGACTCGTTCTTCCTCCAACAAAAATCCCATCTTCCGAATCTACCGTCACACCCGGAGTTTTTCTTAAAACCTCAAGAATATTTGTTGATGTTTTAAAATCTTTATTACCGGAAACATTCACCACAATATTTCCCTGATTGAGTTTTAAATCTCTGCGAGAAGATTGAATAATAACCTCTGAAATCGTTGCAACCGAATCTTTTTGTTTTATAGAATCGGAAACTTTAGCATTGAGAATTTCCTGAGACTTTGTAAAAAATGATAAGAATAGCATCAAGATAAAAATCCATAATTTGGCGTTCATAAACTTTAAATTTTATGAAACCAAAAGTATTGGGCATCGATGAAAATTAGGTTTTGAAGTTTAAATTCCGAAGTACAGAATTATAAATTTGAACTCTGGAATTCTGTCTCAGAAGGCATTTGAGACTGTTTATACAATAGCGGTGTTGTACTCATGATTTTCTTGAAAGTAGAAAAAAATGTAGATTTAGAATTGAATCCTACTTCATATCCGATCTCCTCAATTTTCAGATAAGATCCGTTTTCAATTTTTTCACAGGCTTCATTGATTCTGTATTCATTGATGTAGGTTGAAAAGCTTTTACCCAAATTATCATTTAACAACTGTGAAAGCTGATGGGCTGAAATATTCATTTTCAAAGCAAGATCGCTTAATTTTAAATTCGGGTTTTTATATAATTCTTCCGTATTCATCAATTTTTCCAATTTGGAAACAAAACTGTCTGCTTGTTGATCTGATATTTTTTTATTGGAATATTTATTCTCTTCTTTTATTACCGTTGACTTATATTTTTTATTAGCCAAGATCATAAAATTAATATATAAAACAAATGAAAACACAAGACTTCCACCTGCACAATACACCTGCGTCCAACCTGTAGAAATCAACTGATAAGCCAAAAAGATGATGACATTGCTTACTAAAATAGGCAGGATAAATTGAGTTGATTTCCTACCCTCTTTTTTTGAGAAAATATAATATTCATAAACAGATAGAAAAATGAAAATCGTCCAGATCCCATAAATAAATGTTGCAAAATATTTTTCCCAGATAATCGGAAAAATTAGATATAAAAGTCCGATTGCGCCAAGAATTAATGTCAAAATACCAAAAGATTTTCTGGTATTTTTAAGATCAAACTGTTCTTGTAAAAAAGAGGAACGAATATAATAATACAAAGCCGGACCAGTAAAAAATAGCGCCGATAAACCCAAATGTGGAATAATTCTAGGCCAATCCGGATAAAAATAAATACATACAGAAATTCCTACCCGGATGCTTAATGTAAACAAAATTAATCCTAAAAAGAAATTCGGAATATGTTTTATTTTTTTCACAAACAATAGGTAAATCCCAAGCAGAAGCCCATTAAAAGCTCCTATTGCGCTAAAAAAAAATAACATCTGTTGTCCGAAACTCATTGTTTGTTACCATTTTATGAAAGGTAAATTTAAGGAATTCTCAGAAGGAATTTTAGATAAAAGTACAAAATATTATTTCTCAGCTATATTTTCTAATCGACTGAGAATAACCGTTCTAAGGTGTTCTTCATTTTCGTCTTCCCATTCACCAAGAACAGAGATCATACTCCTGAAATTTGTCCCAGACTTTAAACATATGAACGAGCAGTTTAATTTCAATAATGAATTAAGCAACAAAACAGCTTTGGTAACAACCAAAATTTCAGGAACTTTTGATGGAAGCCCAATTAGTTTTAAAGTATAACTTTGAGATTGAAAATGTTAAGATTTCAAGTCTGAAAATTATTGGTTAATATTTTTAATTTAAGACTAAAACAATTAAAACAAAAAATCCCAAGTTTTGCTTGGGATTTTAATTTTATATCTATCAGATATTATCTGTTGATCATATCGATATAATCTCTTTGCTGAGCACCTTGGTAAACCTGTCTTGGTCTTCCGATCGGGTCTCCTTTCAATCTCATTTCTTTCCATTGAGCGATCCATCCCGGAAGTCTTCCTAATGCAAACATTACGGTGAACATTTCTGTAGGAATTCCTAACGCCCTGTAGATGATTCCTGAATAGAAATCTACGTTTGGATATAGCTTTCTTTCGATGAAGTATTCATCTTCCAATGCTACTTTTTCTAGCTGCATTGCAATATCAAGAGCCTTGTCTTCAATTCCTAGTGCTGCCAATAAATCGTCTGCTGCTTTTTTGATGATTTTTGCTCTTGGGTCGAAGTTTTTGTAAACTCTGTGTCCGAATCCCATCAAACGGAAGCTGTCATTTTTATCTTTAGCTTTTTCAACCCACTTGTTAACATCACCACCATCTTTTTCGATTAATTCAAGCATTTCGATAACTGCCTGGTTTGCACCACCGTGAAGTGGTCCCCAAAGTGCAGAAATACCTGCAGAAACAGATGCAAAAAGACCTGTGTGAGCAGAACCTACCATTCTTACAGTAGATGTAGAACAGTTTTGTTCGTGGTCAGCATGAAGAATTAATAATTTATCTAAAGCTTGAGTTACCACAGGATTGATTTCGAAATCCTCATTTGGCAATCTGAAAGCCATTTTGTAGAAGTTTTCTACATAGCTTAAGTTGTTATCTCCGTGGTTCAATGGAAGACCTAAAGTTTTTCTGTACGTCCATGCCGCAAGGTGAGCAAATTTAGCAATAAGCAATTCTGCAGCCAAATCCATTTCTTCTTTAGAGTTTACATTAACAGCTTTCGGGTTGAAGGCAGTTAAAGCAGAAGTTAAAGTAGATAAAACTCCCATTGGATGAGCAGAGCGAGGGAAAGCATCGATGATTTTTTTCATCTCCTCTGCTACAAAATTATATTTTTTGATATTACCGTTGAAGGTATTGAATTGGTCTTGAGTTGGTAAGTTACCGTGCAATAAAAGGTACATTACTTCTGTGAAGTTAGATTTCTCTGCAATCTGCTCGATTGGATATCCTCTGTAGAATAATTCCCCTTTGTCTCCGTCTAAGTAAGTGATTTCGCTAAGGGTAGCTCCGGTGTTTTTGTAACCTAAATCTAAAGTGATTAAACCTGTCTGGTCTCTTAATTTTGAAATATCGATTCCTCTGTCTCCGATAGTACTATCTACGATAGGATATTCATACGAATTACCTGCGTAATTCAATATTACTTTGTTGTCTGACATTATTTAATTTATTTTTTTTAAATATACTACTTATTACAAAATACGGCAAACTAAAAATTTCGCTTGCCGTTATTTATAAATTCGATCAATTATCTTTTGATTTTAAAAGCATCTAAGCCAGGAAAAACAGCAGTTTCACCCAATGCTTCTTCAATTCTTAATAATTGGTTGTATTTCGCCATTCTATCTGACCTTGAAGCTGAACCGGTTTTAATCTGTCCGCAGTTCATTGCCACTGCTAAATCAGCAATTGTAGAATCTTCAGTTTCACCTGATCTGTGAGACATTACCGTGGTAAACTTATTATGCTGAGCCATTTGTACAGCTGCCATTGTTTCAGAAAGAGAACCAATTTGGTTTACTTTTACAAGGATTGAGTTGGCAATTCCTTCTTTTACCCCTCTTGATAATCTTTCAACATTCGTTACGAATAAATCATCTCCTACTAACTGTACTCTGTCACCTATTTTATCCGTTAACATTTTCCAGCCTTCCCAGTCATTTTCCTGCATACCGTCTTCGATAGAGATGATTGGATATTTATTTGCCAATTCAGCTAAGTAAGAAACCTGCTCGCTGCTTGTAAACTGAGCCGCATCCGGAGTCTGGAATTTTCTGTAATCATAAACTCCGTCTTTATAGAATTCTGAAGCTGCACAGTCTAATGCGATCATTACATCGTCACCAGGTTTGTAACCTGCTTTTTCGATTGCCTGAAGCAAAGTATCCAAAGCGTCCTCAGTTCCTTTGAAAGTTGGCGCAAAACCACCTTCGTCACCTACCGCCGTAGAAAGACCTCTAGAATGAAGAATAGCTTTCAGATTGTGGAAAATCTCAGTTCCTTTTCTCAACGCGTGAGAGAAAGAATCTGCTTTTACCGGCATTACCATAAATTCCTGGAACGCGATCGGTGCATCTGAGTGGGAACCACCGTTGATTACATTCATCATCGGAACCGGAAGTGTATTAGCATTAACACCACCAACATATTTATATAAAGGTAATTTTAATTCATTAGCAGCAGCTTTTGCAGCAGCCAAAGAAACACCAAGAATTGCATTAGCTCCTAAGCTTCCTTTGTTGCTTGTTCCGTCTAAATCAATCATAATCTGATCGATAAGATTCTGATCAAAAACAGGAAGACCTACCAATTCAGGCGAAATTACTTCTCTTACATTCTCTACAGCTTTAGAAACTCCTTTCCCCATCCATTCTGAACCACCATCACGTAATTCAACTGCTTCATGCTCACCGGTAGATGCTCCAGAAGGAACTGCAGCACGACCCATCGCACCACTTTCCGTGAATACATCAACTTCAACTGTAGGATTTCCTCTTGAATCCAAAATTTGTCTCGCTTCTATGTAAGAAATGTAACTCATTGTTCTTTTTTTATAGTTTAGACAAATTTAATCAATTTTTAACTTTTGAAAGCACCGAAGAGCTAATTTATACGTTTATTCTGAGTTAAATTTTAGTTAATATTAAAAATGTGATAACTCGAAAATTTGAAAGATTATTGTTGGGGTATTTTTATTAGTCCTTTTTGTTTATTTGTAAGATTATAAGTCAATGCAAAGAATACTCCTATTTTAAAATTTTTGGTTATAATATCATTTACATCCTTAATTCCTACAACTTGATCATTTTCTTCAAAATTTTCTTTTAATTCTTGAGTTAGTCTAAAAGCAGGACCAGCAGTTATAATTACTTTATTTCTTTTCCCAATTAATAAACTTCCTCCAAAATAAAAAGAATTAATATTAAACTTACTGATATCCAAAGAAGTACCTAAAGCTATCCCCGGAGCCCAGGTTGAAGAATTCCTAAAACTAGAATGAACAAATATACCTAAATCTGGAATAAATTGATTTTTAGAATTAAGTTTTATAATATCATTTTGAATACTGTAATTTTTATCAATAGTTCCAAAATTTAAAACAACACCTGCGCTAAAATCCAAACGAACACCTCCTTTTAAATATTCAAAATATCGAAAACTTTTTTTATTATCTGGATAATAATCCGTTGAGACATTTTTTCTACTTTCAATATTTACATTAAACTCAACATAATCTTCTAC
This sequence comes from Chryseobacterium ginsenosidimutans, assembly GCF_039536845.1. Lineage (GTDB taxonomy): Bacteria > Bacteroidota > Bacteroidia > Flavobacteriales > Weeksellaceae > Chryseobacterium > Chryseobacterium ginsenosidimutans_B. The sequence continues at coordinate 158,845 of NZ_BAAAZJ010000008.1, read as the reverse complement.
TCCCTGAATTGGAACTGATGTATACTCAAACATTTCTTTATTTTGCATAAGTCTGTTAATCATTTCAACATGATTAAATTTTTTGGAAAGATCTATATCTAAAACCAAATCATCAAATGATTTTAATTGAGATTTCATTCTATCTATTTCTTTATTTAGTTGTTTTAAAATATAATTTCCATTAGAAATTTTTTGAATTTGAATTTCAGACTCATTTATATGAGTAATAAAATCATTCAGTTTGTCCAGATAATCAGAAGAGTTGGTTTTGTAATTATTACTTACGCCATAAGCATATTTCACACTTTTTTCATTTAACAAAAAGACACCTTCAATATTATTTTTAATTTTCTTCTTTTCTGTCTCATCAACGATTTTCTGATATTCATTATAGTTCATATTTGGATGAATAACTTTATCTATATAATTGTTAAAATTACCATTGAGTTTTATGATTTCTTTTACGTTATCTAATAAAGCAATATAATTTTTATTGAGATTTGAAAAGCGAAGTTTAATTCCATTGATCAATACTTTATTTGATGTATCTTCCTTTTCCAAATCTCGAAGCTTTGTTTCTTCTTTTTGAATGATACTTTTAACGCTGTCTATCTGTTTTGCTAATACATTAAGCTTATTTTTATCAATCTCTTGAGAGTATTGTTTTTGTTGCTCTCTCAATTTCATATTCTGTGTATCATATTCATCCCTTATTTCTTCGTATTTGTTTTTTTGTGCTTGATCAGTTATTGCATAATCCGGTAACAAAGAAGCCAAATCTGTATTCAGAGCATATTTTTTCTCTTCTGGGAGTTTAATGAATTCTGATTTTTCTATTTTTTGTTTTGTCTGCTCCGTAAGCTCTGTATTAACATAATCAATCACTTTGTCATCTGCTTCGATTTTTATATTATAAAATAAAGGATTGATATTAGTTATTCTTAATATTGTCGGGACTTTATAACATGGCTTTACCATCGAGTTTTCAAAAATTCCTTTAGCAAAATCATACGTAATTATTTGATATTTTCTTTCATAGCATTTCTTTGCATTCATAATACTATCATATTTGTTAGAAGCAATATTCTGAGAGTAAAATAAATTTAAATGCAATACACATAAAATGATAAAGATTTTAGTTTTCATGGCTATTAGTTTTTAAGTTTCATAACTCAAAGTTCAACTTAATAAAAAGCCCTGTCAATTACCCAAACGGGTGAATTTCACAACAAAAAAAACAGCACCATAAAATGATGCTGTTCTTATTTAATTTTTAAATTAGTTATAAATCGATCCTGAAAAACAAATGCGTTCCGTTTTCAGTGGTAACTTCGCAATGTCCGTTTTGTTCCTTCATTCTACGCTTCATGTTTCGAAGTCCATTTCCTTCTGGCCTTTGGTGATCGATTCCGATTCCGTTGTCGGAGATTTTCATCATGAATTCTTTGTCTTTCTGGATAAATGAGAGTTTTAGCTGGTTGGATTCACTGTGTTTGTAAGCATTATTCAGAGCTTCTTTTAAGCATAAAAACAGATTTCTCCTTTGTTCTGTCGTAATTGTAGTTTCAAAACTTATGTTTTCATCTTCAATAACAAGTTGAATTTTTGTTTTCTTGAGAAAATTATGAGCATATATTTTTGAATAATCTATAAAACTTCCTAATGTATCGTTTCCAGAATTCAGGCTCCAAAGCATTTCTCTCATGGAAAGATTCATTTCTTCGGAGGTTTTTAAAAGCTCGTCGATATCACTTTTTAATTCACCATCGTCAGCTTTTTGTTTTAAAAATTCTGCCTGAAGTTTTAATGCAGAAATTCCTGCTCCAAGATCATCGTGCATATCGTGGGAAATTCGTTCACGTTCTTGTTCTATGGATTTTTGTTTTTCGAGTTCTTTTTGGAGGAGCTGATTTTGGTGTTCGGATTCTTTGAGTTGTTGTTCTTTAAGGTAGAGTAATTGCCTTCTGTTGTACATTAAAACAACGAAAATTATAAAGCAAATAAATATTATCATTATAAAAGTTATAACAATATATGTAAGTTTAATATCTTCTGGAATCTGTTTCATACCTTACAAAAAAGACCCCTTAAAAAAATTATGTAACTTATTATTGTAGAATATTGATAAATACTATTTGTCATAATAAAGAACTCTTCGTCATTTTCCACAAAATAATTAGCTGGAATTATCCTCAATAAATATGTTACAGCCCAAAGTTTAATTCCAATGCTTATCCAAAAGCTCATTTTCTTATATATTTTTATTTCATTTGGATTCCTTATTTGGCTGGCAAACCAATTTAAACTAATTAGTAAATAAATAAAACTTTGCAACAAGCTCAAATCTAATCCATAAAACCTACCTTTAATAAGAATCATTATTATTAAAATAAAACTAAAAATTAATAATGGATTTAAGAATAATTTATTCTCTACTTCTTTCCTAAAGTAAACTAGAAAAAATAATATATAGATTATTTTCGTAACCTTATACAAATCGGATGAAAAAAATTGATTAAATACCAATAGTTCTGAAATAAAAACTATAAGAAAATAAACATATAAAAATCTTTGTCTTGCATATTTATTAATTAATGAATATGCAAGACAAAGAAAAACTATTATTATATATAAATAAAACATTAGCAACCAGGTGGTTTCAAACAGAAGTCATCATAATAAACTGTTGGTGGTAAAAATATCTTATTAGCATCCATAGGAAATATTGCTAAAATTAATGTAAAATGATGTTTTTTACTTTTATTATTACTATTAGTTTTATTTTCGGTCACAATCCCTGGAATTAAAGTTAAAACGGAATCAGCAGTATTTGTTTGATACTCATCAAAAGTCTTATATGGAATCATTATATCAGTTGTGTTACCATAAGAATTATCCCCTTCTTTTTTTGGGTCTGATGTTATTAATTTTGATTTAATTTCATTCATCCTTGGATATACTACAGTCCCGAAATCGCTATCCATTGTGGGCAATTTTAAACTATCAACTTCTGTAAGTTTCGATACATCTGTAACAAAATATTTCCTTTTGCCAGACTCAAATAGCAATCCTAATTTATTATTATTACTAGTTAAGATAAAATGAACATATGTATCTTTGTTACTGATAACAAGTGCCTTTATTTCATCTACAACCTTATCTTGTACTCTAAAAACAAAAGGAAATTGTCCTTTGTTTGTCAAGCTTGGCTTAAATTCCCCCAGATATTTTTGATAATAATTATCTGCTGTAGAATCTGGAATTCCTGATAACAAATGTTTTATATTAGTTATAGTAAGATTTTTAATTATAATACTATCTTCTGCAAATGTTGGACTTACAATTTCAGTGTTAACGGTTTTATTATCTTTCTTACAAGTTATTAAAAATAATAGAAATATTATTACAGGAATAAACCTAAATAATTTAATTGTTGTTCTCATAATTCTTAGTTTTTAAAATGGTTAAATTTATTAATAGCCTCCACTTTGTTATTGACGTGAAGTTTTCTGTAGATATTTCCGACGTGTTTTTTTACTGTGTCGATGCTGATGAATTTTTTATCAGCTATTTCCTTATACAATAGGCCTTGAGATAAAAGTTCCAACACTTCTTTTTCTCGTTCGGTAAGTTCGTCGAACCCCTTTATTTGGGGGAATTTTCTTTCAAAATGACTTAAAACTTTTCGGGCAATTGAGAAACTCATTGGTGCGCCGCCGTTGTATACATCACGAATGGATGCTAAAATTTTATCCATACTTTCCCCTTTTACAAGATACCCCATCGCTCCGGCTTTTAAAGAACTGAAAACCTTTTCATCATCTTCAAAACTTGTACACATGATAAATTGTGTATTCTGCATTTCTTTTTTCAGTTTCTCGATGATTTCAATTCCGAGCATATCCTGCAGCTGAATATCCATCATCACGACATCCGGAGAAATATCAGAAAGATTTTCTAAAGCGTCACTTCCATCGAAAAATTGGGCTACAACCTTCATATCGTCCTGATAATTGATGACTTTCTTCAACGCATTGTTGTAGTTTTTTTCATCTTCTACTATGGCTATGGAAATGCTCATGTTTGTAATTTTTGTTAGGACAAATATCTACAGAAAACAAAGCAGAAACAATTACACCTTTGGGTAATTTTAAAGTTTTGAGTTCGTGGCTATTGGTTTAGTTTTTGTTTTTACTAAATTTAATGAAATTTCTCTTACGTTTGAAAAAATAATTAATTCATATATATTAAAAATAAATAACATGAAAAAAGGATTTGTAATAGCTGCTTCCTGTATAGCATTATCATTAATAAGTTGTAAAAAAAATGAAGGTGGAAACAAAAACGTGATTAAAGCTGATGGTACGGAAACTATTTTGGCAGATAACGGAAAAGTAGATTCCACAATAAGTTACAATACTGATGTGAATGGGAAAAAATCGATAAAAACAGATTATGTGTATAAAGCCAGTGATGGAAATCTGGTAAAAGTTGTTTTCAACTACGATCCTAAAGAAAGTACGCTTACCATCAGAAGTAATAATAAAACTTTTATTCTTAATAAGGTAGAATCTAAAGGCAACGAAACGACTTACGAAAAAATGGATATGAAAGCCACCGTAAAGAAAGACAGTTTGATTTTGGATCAGGGAAACAATATCATAGAACTTGTAAAGACAAAAATCTAGAAAATAAAAAAACCGTTCAGAAATCTGAACGGTTTTTTTTATATCTGAGAATATATTATTCTGCAGTTTTTTCCTCTGTAGAATCAGTTGCTTCTGCCTTAGGCTCTTCAACTTTCTCTTCTACTACAGGAGCTTCAACAGCAACCTTTGCAGCAGATGTAGATCTTCTACTTCTTCTTGTAGCTTTTTTCTCTTCAGCATTAGGATTGTAAAGTTCGTTGAAATCAACTAGCTCGATAAGAGCCATATCAGCAGCATCACCTGGTCTGAATCCTGTTTTGATGATTCTTGTATAACCACCGTTTCTTTCAGCGATTTTAGGAGCTACTGATCTGAAAAGCTCAGTAACAGCCTCTTTACTTTGAAGATATGAAAAAACAATTCTTCTATTGTGTGTAGTATCTTCTTTTGCCTTTGTTAATAGAGGTTCAACATATACTCTTAAAGCTTTTGCTTTAGCTACAGTAGTGTTGATTCTTTTATGCTCAATTAGAGAACAAGCCATATTAGAAAGTAAAGCACTTCTATGAGAAGCTGTTCTTCCTAAGTGATTGAATTTTTTACCGTGTCTCATTATTAATTATTTATCAGCGTCTAACTTATATTTTGCAACGTCGAAACCGAAGTTAAGACCTTTTGAATGCACTAATTCTTCTAGTTCTGTCAAAGATTTTTTACCAAAATTTCTGAATTTCATCAAATCAGACTTACTGTAAGAAACCAATTCTCCAAGAGTTTCTACTTCAGCTGCTTTCAGACAGTTAAGGGCTCTTACTGAAAGATCCATATCTGCTAATTTAGACTTAAGTAGTTGTCTTGTATGAAGAGTTTCCTCATCATATTGGATAGATGCTTTTACAGCTTCAGTTTCAAGAGTGATTCTCTCATCAGAGAATAACATGAAATGATAAATTAATATCTTAGAAGCTTCTGTTAAAGCATTTTGAGGACTGATAGATCCATCAGTCTCAATATCTAATATAAGTTTTTCGTAGTCTGTCTTTTGCTCTACACGATAATTTTCAATGCTGTATTGTACTTTCTTAATTGGTGTATAAATAGAGTCAATAGCAATCGTACCTACAGGTGCATTGTTTGACTTATTTTGTTCTGAAGGAACATATCCTCTACCTTTTTCTAGGTTGAAAGTAATTTCGAAAGTTACATCACTGTTTAGGTTACAAATCACCAAATCCGGGTTTAGCACCTCGAATCCGTTCATCGATTTACCTAAATCACCAGCAGTAATAATCGTCTGACCCGAAACTTTAGCAACAACCTGCTCATTAGCCTGGTTTTCTGCCGTAGCTTTTAATCTTACCTGCTTAAGGTTAAGAATAATTTCGGTAACATCTTCGATTACTCCTGGAATAGTTGAAAATTCGTGCTCTACACCTTCTATTTTGATAGATGAAATAGCGTATCCTTCCAGAGAAGAAAGCAACACTCTTCTCAAAGCATTACCGATTGTAAGCCCGAAACCTGGTTCTAGTGGTCTGAATTCAAACTGACCTCTAAATTCATCAGAGTTAAGTAATATTACTTTATCGGGTTTTATGAATTGTAAAATTGCCATATTATTGGGTTGAGCAAAAATTTGATTAAAAATTATTTAGAGTAAAGTTCGACAATAAGCTGTTCCTTGATGTCTTCCGGAATTTGGATTCTCTCAGGAGCAGAAACGAAAGTACCTTCTTTCTTCTCATCGTTGAATTGTAACCACTCATAATTTGCTTTAGAAGCTAATGCATTTGTAACAACTTCAAGAGACTTAGATTTTTCTCTTACAGCGATTACATCACCAGCTTTAACCAAATACGAAGGGATGTTTAGAATTTCTCCGTTCACAGTAATGTGTCTGTGAGAAGTCAATTGTCTTGCACCAGATCTAGTTTTAGCAAAACCTAATCTGTATACAACGTTATCCAATCTTGATTCGCAAAGTTGCAATAGAACTTCACCTGTTACACCTTTACTTCTGTGTGCTTTATCAAATAGGTTAGCAAACTGTCTTTCTAAAATACCGTAAGTATATTTAGCTTTTTGTTTTTCAGCTAACTGAACTGCATATTCTGATTTTTTAGCACCTCTTCTTTTGTTAGGACCGTGTTGTCCTGGCGGTTGGTTTTTTCTTTTTTCGAAGTTTTTATCATCTCCGTAGATTGCAGCACCAAACTTTCTAGCAATCTTAGTTTTAGGTCCAATATATCTTGCCATAATGGGTAAATTCTAAAAATTAAACTCTTCTTCTTTTTGGTGGTCTACATCCATTGTGTGGCATAGGAGTCACATCAACGATTTCACTTACTTCAATACCTGAATTGTGAATAGATCTGATTGCAGATTCTCTACCTGCACCCGGACCTTTTACAAACACCTTTACTCTTCTTAAACCAGCTTCGTGAGCTACAGCAGAGCAATTTTCAGCTGCCATTTGAGCAGCAAATGGAGTATTCTTTTTAGAACCTCTGAAACCCATTTTACCGGCAGAAGCCCAAGAGATAACCTCTCCGTTTTTATTTGTTAAAGAAATGATGATGTTATTGAAAGAAGCCTGAATATGTGCTTCACCAATAGCTTCAACTTTTACTTTTCTTTTTTTAACTACTTTAGTTTGTTTTGCCATAATTCCTAACGATTATTTACTAGCTTTTTTCTTGTTAGCAACAGTTTTTCTCTTTCCTTTTCGGGTTCTAGAGTTGTTTTTCGTTCTCTGGCCTCTTAAAGGTAATCCAAGTCTGTGACGTATTCCTCGTTGGCATCCTATGTCCATTAATCTCTTAATGTTCAATTGCACTTCAGATCTAAGCTCTCCTTCTACTTTTACGTTTTCTGAGATATAAGTTCTGATTGCAGCCAATTCATCGTCATTCCATTCGTTGACTTTCTTGTCTTCGCTGATACCGGCAGCCTTAAGGATTTCAGAAGAAGTACTTCTTCCAACTCCGTAGATATAAGTTAAACCGATAACTCCTCTTTTGTTTTTTGGTAAATCAATACCTGAAATTCTCGCCATAATTTAATTTTAACCTTGTCTTTGTTTAAATTTTGGGTTTTTCTTGTTGATTACAAATAGTACACCTTTTCTGCGTACGATTTTGCAATCAGCACTTCTTTTTTTAATTGATGCTCTTACTTTCATTTTGATAGTATTTATTTTTTAACAATAGCCAAATGGAATGCTTATTCCATTTGGCGTTTGTTTTAATATCTAAATGTAATTCTCCCTTTTGTTAAATCATAGGGAGACATTTCTAATTTCACCTTATCACCAGGTAAAAGTTTAATATAATGCATTCGCATTTTACCAGAAATATGAGCGATAAGCATATGCCCATTTTCTAGCTCTACACGGAACTGGGCGTTCGAAAGTGCTTCCGTAATAACGCCGTCTTGTTCAATATGTTTTTGTTTTGCCATAAATTAATATCCAGTCGTTCTTGATAATTTAGACTGCATTAAGCCATCATAATGATGGTTCAGCAGATAGGTATTAATCTGTTGAACAGTATCTAAAATTACTCCCACCATAATCAATAACGACGTTCCACCGAAAAATAGGGCGAACGCATCTGTCTGAACAAAGCTTCCATGCACAATTGCCGGAAGGATTGCAAAGATAGATAAAAATATTGCACCTGGCAAGGTAATTTTTGATAAAATATCATCTAAATAATCAGCTGTCTCTTTTCCTGGCCTTACTTTCGGTACTAAACCTCCATTTCTCTTCAAATCATCAGCCATTTGGTTTACCGGAATTGTAATTGCAGTATAGAAAAACGAGAAGATAATAATTAATAGTGCAAACAATACGTTGTATTGCCAGCTAAAAACATTCTTGAAACCTGCAAGAAAAGTATTAGACTCATCTACTTTTGTTAATAAACCAGGTACGAACATCAATGCCTGCGCAAAAATGATCGGCATTACACCAGCTGCATTAACTTTCAATGGAATCCACTGTCTTGCTCCTTGCATAAGATTTCTGTTTACACCTCCTCTTGCCTGAGCTCTGCTTACATACTGAATAGGGATTTTTCTGACAGCAACGGATAATACCACTGCTAAAAGAACAACCAACATCCAGAAAATTACTTCAATAAGGATCATGATAGATCCCATTCCTCCTTTTCCGTTCTGCACTGCCATTTCCTGTACGAATGCTTCAGGTAATCTTGAAAGAATCCCCACCATAATAAGGATAGAGATACCATTTCCGATACCTTTGTCGGTGATTTTCTCACCCAACCACATTGCGAATACTGAACCACCTACCAAGATTACAATACTTGGTAACCAGAACATGATAGAATTTGGCTCTACATAGTATGCAGACTGGAACTGAGCATATGGTAAAAATAATTGAGTAATAGATGTTAAATAAGAAGGCGCCTGTACAAGACAAACACCGATTGTTAACCATCTAGTAATTTGATTCAATGTATTTCTACCTGACTCTCCATCTTTCTGAAGTTTCTGAAGATAAGGAATAGCCATTCCCATCAACTGAACAATAATAGAAGCAGAAATATAAGGCATGATACCTAACGCCATCACAGAAGCATGGCTGAAAGCCCCTCCTGTAAATGACGAAAGCAAGCCAAGAAGACCTGCTCCTTGCTTGTTTCCGCCTTGATTTTTATAATGCTCTAAGAGATCTCCTACTTGTGCAAGGTTAATTGCAGGTAGAGAGATATAAGATGCGAATCTATACACAAGAATAATACCTAAAGTAAAGATAATTTTATCTCTTAATTCTTTTAGGCTCCAAATATTTTTGAGGGTTTGTATAAATTCTTTCATTAGTAATTATTATAAGGTAATTGCTTTTCCACCTGCTTTAGCAATAAGCTCTTCAGCAGATTTAGTGAATTTGTCAGCAGAGATTGAAACCGCAGATTTCAATTCTCCTCTACCCATAATTTTCACTAATTCGTTTTTAGTTGCTAAACCGTACTGCACCAAAACTTCTTTTGTAATATCTCCTGTTACAGATTTATTTTCAATTAAGATTTGAATATCATCCAGGTTAATAGCTCTAAATTCTTTTCTGTTTACGTTTTTGAATCCGAATTTAGGTAATCTTCTTTGTAAAGGCATCTGACCTCCTTCAAAACCGATCTTCTGAGAATAACCAGCTCTGGCTTTCTGTCCTTTGTGACCTTTCGTAGAAGTACCTCCTTTTCCAGTACCCTGACCTCTACCAATTCTTTTTGAATTGAAAGTAGATCCTGCAGCTGGTTTTATGTTGTTTAAATTCATTTTAAAATTATTTTAAAAATTATTTTTGAACTTCAAGTAAATGACTAACTGCAGCTATCATTCCTAAGATAGAAGGAGTAGCTTCGTGTTCTACAACTTGGTGAAGTTTCTTAAATCCTAATGCTTCAAGCGTTCTCTTTTGGGTTTTTGTTCTACCAATAGCGCTTCTTACTTGTTTTACTTTAATTGTTGCCATTGTTTATATATTAACCGTTAAACACTTTACTTAGTGAAACTCCTCTCATTCTTGCAATTTCTTCTGGTCTTCTGATATCCAATAACGCTTTGAAAGTAGCTTTCACCACGTTGTGAGGGTTAGAAGATCCTTTAGATTTTGAAAGGATATCGTGAATACCAGCAGATTCAAGTACCGCTCTTACCGCACCTCCGGCGATAAGCCCTGTACCGTGAGAAGCAGGTCTTAAGAAGATATCTGCACCACCGTATCTAGCAGTAGTCTGGTGAGGAATTGTGTGGTTCATTACAGGAACTTTCACAAGGTTTTTCTTAGCGTCTTCAACTGCCTTAGCAATTGCAGAAGCAACTTCCTTAGATTTTCCTAAACCGTAACCGATAACACCATCTTCGTTACCTACTACAACAATAGCAGAAAATCCGAAAGCTCTACCTCCTTTAGTTACTTTTGTTACTCTATTAACAGCTACGAGACGATCTTTAAGTTCTAATCCTCCCGGTTTTACTCTTTCTATATTATCTAGTCCTAACATATGTTCCGAAATTTTTATGATTAGAATTTAAGTCCTCCTTCTCTCGCACCATCAGCTAGAGCTTTCACTCTTCCATGATATACGAATCCGTTTCTATCAAACACTATATTTTCGATTCCTGCAGCTTGAGCTTTAGCAGCAATAGCTTTACCTACCGCAGCAGAAATTTCAGTTTTAGTTCCGTTAGCATCAACACCCTTCTCTCTAGAAGAAGCAGAAGCTAAAGTTTTTCCACTGTTATCGTCGATTAACTGAGCGTAAATTTCCTTATTACTCTTATATACAGATAATCTTGGCAATTCAGAAGATCCAGAGATTTTTCCTCTTACTCTTCTTTTGATTCTTATTCTTTTTTCTAATTTACTTAATGCCATAATTCTTATAATTTATTAAGCAGATTTACCAGCTTTACGTCTAACATTTTCACCAACGAATCTTACACCTTTTCCTTTGTACGGCTCAGGCTTTCTGAATGAACGGATTTTCGCCGCTACCATTCCAAGAAGTTGCTTATCGTAAGACGTTAAAGTAATAATTGGATTTTTACCTTTTTCAGTCAATGTATCAACTTTTACTTCACCAGGAAGTTCTAATACGATACCGTGAGAGAATCCTAAAGCTAACTCAAGTTTTTGACCTGAGTGAGAAGCTCTGTATCCTACCCCTACTAATTCCAGTTTCTTTTCGAAACCATCAGATACACCAACGATCATGTTGGCGATCAACGCTCTGTATAAACCGTGAAGCGCTTTGTGTTGCTTAGAATCAGATGGTCTGTTAACATTAAGTTCACCATCTTTTTGTTCTAAAGTAATTCCTGCTGTAAGTTCCTGAGAAAGTTCTCCTTTAGGACCTTTCACTGTTACTACACCTTCTTTCTCAGTGATAGTAATTCCAGCGGGAACTGTTATAATTGCTTTACCAATTCTTGACATTTTCCTTTGATTAAAAATTAATAAACATAGCAGATTACTTCACCGCCTACTTTTTCTTCTCTAGCTTTCTTGTCAGTCATTACTCCTTTAGAAGTAGAGATGATAGAAATACCCAAACCGTTTAGTACTCTTGGAAGTTCAGTAGAACCTTTGTACTGTCTCAAACCTGGTCTAGAAGCTCTTTGAATAGACTTGATAGCTGGTTTGCTAGTTTGTTTGTCGTACTTTAAAGCGATTTTGATCGTACCTTGAACAGCGCTATCTTCAAACTTGTAGTTTAAGATATACCCCTGATCAAATAAGATCTTAGTAATCTCCTTTTTGATTTTCGATGCAGGAATTTCCACCACTTTGTGGCCTGCGCTTTGTGCGTTCCTTACTCTTGTTAGGAAATCTGAAATTGGATCTGTTACCATTTTTCTTTTATAAATTATTGGTTAAAGAACAATCAGTATTGCAAAGACTTGAAGAATAAAATATCAGACTTCAGAAAACTTCGGTCTGATATTTTTATCTTTAGTATCTGAACAACTTAATTGTCCCGATTTTTTAATTAGTAATTAATTACCAACTAGCTTTTTTAACACCCGGGATAAGACCGTTGTTTGCCATTTCTCTGAAAGTTACTCTGGAAATACCAAACGTTCTCATGTATCCTCTTGGTCTACCTGTTAGTTTACATCTGTTGTGTAATCTTACAGGAGAAGCATTTTTAGGTAATTTTTGAAGTCCTTCATAATCACCTGCTTCTTTTAAAGCTTTTCTTTTGTCAGCGTATTTAGCAACTAGTGCTTCTCTTTTGCGCTCACGCGCTTTCATTGATTCTTTAGCCATCTCTTAGTTCTTTTTGAAAGGTAAACCGAAGTGAGTTAATAATGCTTTAGCTTCTTTATCTGTTTTCGCAGATGTTACGAAAGTGATGTCCATCCCTTGGATTTTTTTCACTTTGTCGATTGCGATTTCAGGGAAGATAATTTGCTCAGTAATACCTAAGTTATAATTACCTCTACCGTCGAAACCATCAGCTTTAATACCAGAAAAATCTCTAATACGTGGTAAAGCAGAAGCAGTAAGTCTATCTAGGAACTCATACATTTTATCAGCTCTTAGGGTAACTTTAGCACCTACAGGCATACCTTTTCTTAATTTGAAAGCAGCTTCGTCTTTCTTAGAGATAGTACCTACAGCCTTCTGACCAGTGATGTTCGTTAATTCTTCAACAGCATAATCAATGATTTTTTTGTCTGCAGTAGCATCACCTAACCCTTGAGAAAGGATGATTTTTTCCAATTTAGGTACTTGCATTACTGATTTGTACCCGAATTCTTCCATCATTGCAGGAACAATCGTTTCTTTATATGCTTTTTTGGGTCTTGCTATATATTCCATTTGTTATTTAAAATTATAAAGTTTCACCCGTTTTTTTGTCGATTCTTACTTTCTTATCTCCGTCGATTTTGTAACCGATTTTGATAGCTTTTCCGTCTTTACCAACTAAAGCTACATTAGAGATATGAATAGAAGCTTCCTTTTCAGTAATTCCTCCTTGAGGATTTGAAGCTGAAGGCTTAACGTGCTTTTTAACGATGTTAAGTCCTGCAACGATTACTCTAGGGTCTTTTCCTTCTTTTTTGATCACTTCAATAACTTCACCAGTTTTACCTTTGATATCTTTCTTTCCAGTAGTAATGATTACGTTATCTCCTCTTTTTATTTTTAACTTTGACATTTTCTTTTAAAAATTTTAAAAATTAAAGTACTTCAGGAGCCAATGAAATGATTTTCATATATTCTTTGTCTCTCAACTCACGAGCAACAGGTCCGAAAACACGTGTCCCTCTCATTTCTCCACCAGCGTTTAGCAATACACAAGCATTGTCTTCGAACTTGATGTATGAACCATCTTTTCTTCTCACTGCTTTTTTTGTTCTTACTACAACCGCTTTAGATACTTGACCTTTCTTTGCGTTTCCTGATGGTGTAGAATCTTTAATAGTAACTACGATTTTATCACCAACTGAAGCATATCTTCTTCTGGTACCACCCAGAACTCTGATTACTAGTACTTCTTTCGCACCAGTGTTATCAGCAACTTTTAATCTTGATTCTGTTTGTAACATTACTTAGCTTTTTCAATGATTCTTACTAATCTCCATCTCTTGCTCTTGCTCATAGGTCTAGTTTCTTGGATAAGAACTGTATCTCCTTCTGTGCATTCGTTGTTCTCGTCGTGTGCAGTATATTTTTTCGTTTTTAATACGAATTTACCGTACATCGGGTGCTTTACTCTCGTCGTCTCACTTACAACAATGGTCTTTTCCATTTTATTGCTGGAAACTATTCCGATTCTTTCTTTTCTTAAGTTTCTTTCCATAATGTATGAAAATCTTATTGTTGTTTGTTAGTTAACTCAGTATTTAGTCTTGCGATTGTCTTTCTCAAATCTCTGATTTGGATCGGGTTTTCAAGCGGGCTGATTTTGTGAGCCAATTTCATTTTTGAAAATTGAACTTTTGCATCAGCTAATTGAGCCTGAACTTCCTCTGCGCTTAAATTTTTAATATCAGCTTTTTTCATTGTATTCAAAGATTAAAGAGGTTTAACAAAGTCGTTAGCAACTATAAATTTCGTAACGATTGGTAATTTTTGTGCAGCAAGTCTAAGAGCTTCCTTAGCGATATCGTAAGGTACACCTCCAACTTCGAACATAATTTTACCAGGTTTCACTACAGCTACCCAATATTCCACAGCACCTTTACCTTTACCCATACGCACTTCTGCTGGTTTTTTAGTAATTGGCTTATCCGGGAAGATTTTGATCCATAGTTGACCTTCTCTCTTCATATATCTTGTCGCAGCAATACGAGCAGCTTCAATTTGTCTTGCAGTGATCCAAGCACCTTCTGTCGCCTTGATTCCGAAAGTTCCATAAGCAAGTTGACTACCTCTTTGGGCACTCCCCTTCATCTTCATCTTATGAACTCTACGGAACTTGGTTCTTTTTGGTTGTAACATAATTTCTAAATTTTAGATTTTAGATTTTAGATTTTAGATTTTTTTTATTTTAAAAAAGTAACGGTAATTTAAAATTCAAAATTTCTATCTAAAATTTTTAATTATTATTGTTATTATTGTTGTTATTGTTCTTTCTAGGTCTTCTGTTGTCTCTGTCTCCTCCTCTGTTGTTATTTCTATCACCAGAAGGACCTCCTTTTTTCTGTTGTCCCACTAGAGGAGAAAGTTCTCTTTTACCGTAAACTTCACCTTTCATGATCCAAACTTTAACACCTAGCTTTCCGTACTGAGTTAATGCCTCACCAATGTGATAATCGATATCAGCTCTGAAAGTAGACAAAGGAATTCTTCCGTCTTTGAAAGATTCTGATCTTGCCATTTCAGCACCGTTCAATCTACCAGAGATCTGAACTTTGATACCTTCTGCACCCATTCTCATTGTACCAGCGATAGCCATCTTAACAGCTCTTCTGTAAGAGATTCTATTTTCGATTTGCTTAGCAATGCTGTCAGCAACTAGTACTGCATCAAGCTCAGGTCTTTTGATTTCGAAAATATTGATTTGAATATCCTTTTTAGTAAGTTTCTTCAATTCTTCTTTCAATTTATCAACTTCCTGACCTCCTTTACCGATGATAAGTCCCGGTCTAGCAGTAGTAATTGTAACTGTAACTAATTTTAATGTTCTTTCAATATAAATTCTTGAAATTCCACCTTTAGATAATCTAGCCTCAAGGTATCTTCTGATTTTGTAGTCTTCAGCGATTCTGTCTCCATAATCGTTTCCACCAAACCAGTTAGAATCCCATCCTCTGATGATACCTAATCTATTACCAATTGGATTTGTCTTCTGTCCCATACCTTGATTAATTTTCTTTTTTACCTAAGATTAATGTAATGTGGTTCGATCTTTTTCTGATTCTGTACCCTCTACCTTGTGGAGCTGGTCTCAGTCTCTTCAATTGTCTTGCACTGTCTACAAAAATTTCTTTAACGATAAGGTTTGCTTCTTCGATGTCAGCACCTTCGTTTTTTGCCTGCCAGTTGGCCATTGCTGAAAGTAAGACTTTTTCTAACTTGTTAGATGCGTCTTTCTTAGAATATTTTAGAATGTATAAAGCTTTGTCTACTTCTACTCCTCTGATGATATCAGCTACTAATCTCATTTTTCTCGGAGAAGACGGGCAATCATTATGTAATGCTTTTACTACATCTTGATTTGTTAATTTACGTGCTAATGCACTTTCTCTTTTTCTTGATCCCATGATTATCTGCTTCCTTTGTTTTTGTTACCACCATGACCTCTGAAAGATCTTGTTGGAGAAAATTCGCCTAACTTGTGACCTACCATGTTTTCTGTAACGTAAACAGGAATAAAAGATTTTCCGTTGTGTACAGCAATAGTTTGTCCTACGAAGTCCGGAGAGATCATCGATGCTCTAGACCAAGTTTTGATAACAGTTTTCTTATTAGCCTCTATATTTGCCTGAACCTTCTTATCTAAAGTATGATGAATGAATGGTCCTTTTTTAAGTGATCTTGCCATAATTATTTTCTTTTAGATACGATGTAACGGTTAGACACTTTGTTTTTCTTTCTAGTTTTGTATCCTTTAGCAGGCATACCGTTTCTAGATCTTGGGTGACCTCCAGAAGAACGTCCTTCACCACCTCCCATTGGGTGATCTACAGGGTTCATTACTACTGGTCTTGTTCTTGGTCTTCTACCTAACCATCTGCTTCTACCAGCCTTACCTGATACAGTTAATTGGTGATCTGAGTTAGAAACTGAACCGATCATTGCCATACATTCAGTAAGGATCATTCTAGATTCTCCTGAAGGCAATTTGATGATTGCGTATTTTCCGTCTCTTGAAGTAAGTTGAGCTGAAGAACCAGCACTTCTTGCTAAAATAGCACCTTGACCAGGCTTCATTTCAACACAAGAGATAACAGTACCCAATGGAATATTTTTCAATTTCATTGCGTTACCTACATTAGGTTCTACGTTTTCACCTGAAACTACTTTTTGATCTACTTTGATACCGTTTGGAGCGATGATATATCTCTTCTCTCCGTCTGCGTACTCTAATAAAGCGATAAATGCAGTTCTGTTTGGATCGTATTCTACAGATTTTACAGTTGCTTCAACGTTTGCTTTGTTTCTTTTGAAGTCAATAATTCTGTATTTCTTTTTGTGTCCACCTCCGGTGTAACGCATGGTCATTTTACCAGTTTGGTTACGTCCACCTGACTTACTAATACCAACTGTAAGAGATTTCTCTGGTTTGTTGGTAGTAATTTCCTCAAAGTTGTTTACAACTCTGAATCTCTGTCCTGGGGTGATAGGTTTTAATTTTCTAACAGACATTACTATTATTTATAATTAATAATTAATTTACAGCAAAAATATCGATAACATCACCTTCAACAAGTTTAATTACCGCTTTTTTCAATTTGTTTGTCTTTCCTACTTGAAGACCTTTTTTAGTGTATTTCGAAGAAACCTTCGGAGCATAAATCATTGTATTAACGTCTGCTACTTTTACACCATAAGCTGCTTCTACAGCCTTTTTAATCTGGATTTTATTCGCCTTAGGGTTTACTAAGAAAGAATAAGAACCTCTTAAATCTGTAAGGTAATTAGCCTTTTCTGAGATAACTGGTTTAATAATAACTGACATGACTTATTTCTTTAAATTTTCCTGGAATTTTTCAACTGCACCTTCGAAGAATACAATTTCACCTGCATTTACTAAGTCGTAAGAACTTACTTCGTTGAAGTTCATTACTTTAGTTTTAGGTAAGTTTCTTGAAGATAAATACACATTCTTGTTAGCTTCAGGAAGAATGAATAAAGATTTTTTACCGTTCAATACTAATGCATCCAATAAAGTAATGAAATCTTTAGTCTTAGGAGCATTTAAGCTCACATCTTCTAAAACTCTGATGCTGTTGTCTCTCATTTTCTGAGATAAAACAGATTTTTTAGCTAATCTCTTAAGAGCTTTGTTCAATTTGAATCTGTAGTCTCTTGGTTTTGGTCCGAATACTCTACCTCCACCTCTGAAAGTTGGAGATTTAATATCACCATATCTAGCAGATCCAGATCCTTTTTGCTTCTTAAGTTTTTTAGTAGAAGCTGTAATTTCGCTTCTTTCTTTTGATTTATGAGTTCCTTGTCTCTGTGCTGCAAGGTACTGCTTAACTTCTAAGTAAACCGCGTGCTGATTTGGCTCAATTCCGAATACTGTTTCGTCTAGAGTTACTTTTCTTCCGGTCTCTTTTCCTGATGTATTTAATACTACTAGTTCCATTTTCTGATAATTACATAAGAATTTTTAGCTCCCGGAACAGCACCTTTTACTACTAAAAGATTTTGTTCTTGATCCACTTTTAATACTTGAAGGTTCTGAACAGTTACCTGCTTACCTCCCATTCTTCCAGCCATTCTCATCCCTTTGAATACTCTTGAAGGGTCTGAACCAGCACCGATAGAACCTGGAGCTCTAAGTCTGTTGTGCTGACCATGAGTTGCCTGCATTACACCTCCAAATCCGTGTCTTTTAACAACACCCTGGAAGCCTTTACCTTTAGAAGTACCTGTTACGTCAACATATTCACCTTCAGCAAATAAATCAACTTTTACTTCTTCTCCTACGTTTACACCAGAGAATCCTTCGTGGAATTCTACTAATTTCGCTTTAGGAGCAGAACCAGCCTTTTTGAAATGACCAGCTAACGCTTTACCTACGTTCTTTTCACTCTTGTCATCGAAACCTAATTGCACAGCTGTATAGCCGTCTTTTTCTAAGGTTCTGACCTGTAAAATCGAGCACGGACCTGCCTGAATAACTGTACAAGGAATGTTTTTTCCTTCTTCGTTAAACAAAGACGTCATACCGATTTTTTTACCAATAATACCTGACATTGTTTATATTATAATAAAATTTATCCTTTATTTTTCGTCATTTTTCGGAGGTCTGAAGTAATTTCTACTTTTGATATAGGCATACTACGCCCCTAAAATGAGTGTGCAAATGTATGAATAATTTTATAACTGACAAATATTTAATACAAAATATTTTGATTTTTAATCATTTAGGTAAATTCGGAAAAATTCGGGCGAAATTTTCACTAAAATATTTTTGATTTACAGAAAATTTAAAAATGAGTGTGATTTTTATTTAATAATCACACTCACTCCAATTTCTTCGAGATTATTTTTATCTTCCTCTAAAATCTCATTATCTGTGATCAGATAATCAATTTTATCCAGAGAAGCGATCTTACCGAAGCCTTTTACATTCAGTTTGGAAGAATCTGCAAGGATGACAACCTTGTCGGAACACTCGATCATTAATTGATTAAGATGAGCTTCTGCAGCATTGGAAGTACTGATTCCGAAATCCATATCGATTCCGTCAACACCAAGAAATAATTTATTACAGGAGAATTGTTTTAGAATAGTCTCAGAAATAGAGCCCACAATAGAAGTAGAACTTTTTCTTACTTCGCCACCCAATTGTATAATATTAATATTAGGATTATTACAAAGTTCGATGGCAACACGTAAAGAAGAAGTTAAAACCGTCAATGGTCCGAAATTCACCAGCATTCTTGCCAGATAATGCATTGTCGTTCCTGAAGCCAGAATAATACAGTCATTCTCCTGAATCAAAGACAATGCAGCTCTTGCAATATTTTGTTTTGCCTCTACATTGATACTTTCCTTTTCATCTACATTTTTTTCGTACGCATATCTTACATGTTTACTTGCACCGCCATGATTTCGAAAAAGCAATCCTAAACTTTCGAGATAATTCAGGTCTTTTCGAATCGTAACCGACGAAACATTAAATTTTTCGCACAAATCCTGAACAAGCACATGATCTTTTTCATCCAGTTCCTTCAATATGTCATTATGTCTCGGCAGTAATTTTTCCATTTCGTTTCGTTTCATCAAAAATACCAATTTTATTTTGATTCGAAAAATTTCACTTATTTTCTTTTTAGTTTCGTTTTTAATTTATACATTTGAAAACGAAACATAACGAAATATTATGAAACGAAACGAAGAACTCAGCAAATTAACTACCGTAAAAGAATGGGACTTCCTAATCATCGGTGGAGGAGCGAGTGGTTTAGGTTCGGCATTAGACGCTACAAGCAGAGGATTTAAAACGTTACTGTTGGAATCACACGATTTTGCGAAAGCAACTTCCAGCAGAAGTACAAAATTGGTACACGGAGGAGTAAGATATTTAGCACAGGGAGATATCGGTTTAGTAAAAGAAGCTCTAAAAGAAAGAGGGTTACTGGCAAAAAACGCAGCTCATGTTGTGAAAAACCAGTCTTTTATTATCCCGAATTATACTTGGTGGGGCGGAATTTATTATAAAATAGGACTTTCGGTTTACGATTTCCTTGCAGGAAAATTAAGTTTAGGTAAAACGAAATACATCAGTAAATCAAAAACAGTTGAAAAGCTTCCGACTATTGAACAAAAGGGTTTGGCAAGCGGAGTCGTTTATCAGGACGGACAGTTTGATGATGCAAGACTGGCAATTAATTTAACTCAAACCATTATTGAAAAAGGAGGTACTGCCGTTAATTATGTTAAAGTTATTAATTTAATTAAAAATGATTCCAATAAAATAACAGGAGTTGTTGCAGAAGATCAGTTTACAAAAGAGCAATTCGAAATCAAAGCGAAAGTGGTTATCAACGCCACCGGGGTTTTCACTAACGACATATTAAATATGAATAACCCGAAGCACGGAAAATTCGTTGTTCCAAGTCAGGGAATTCATTTGGTTTTGGATAAATCTTTCTTAAAAAGTGATGACGCCATCATGATTCCTAAAACTTCAGACGGAAGAGTGCTGTTTGTCGTTCCCTGGCATGACAGAGCTCTGGTCGGAACAACTGATACTTTATTGGAAAACGAAAGTTTCGAACCGAGAGCTTTGGAAGAAGAAATTAATTTCATTTTAAATACAGCAAGACAGTATTTATCTAAAAAACCAACGCGGGAAGATGTAAAATCTGTTTTTGCGGGACTTCGACCTCTAGCAGCCCCGAAAGACGGAAGCAAAAGTACAAAAGAAGTTTCGAGAAGTCATAAAGTAGTCACATCCGAAACCGGATTGATTTCAATTATTGGTGGAAAATGGACAACTTATCGTAAAATGGCAGAAGACACGATCGATGAAGCATTAAAAGTTCACAAATTAGGAATTACAACTTCCAAAACGGAACATCTTTCGATTCATGGAAATATGAAACCTGAAACGGTTGACAGAACCAATCATTTATATGTTTACGGTTCAGACATCCCTGAAATCAAAAAACTACAACAGAACAATCCTGAATTTTCAGAAAAAATACATCCTGATCATCCATTTACAATAGCAGAAGCAGTTTGGGCAATCCGAAGTGAAATGGCTCAGACTATTGAAGATATTTTGGCAAGAAGAGTCCGTCTTTTATTTTTGGATGCAAGAGCAGCGATCGACAGTGCACATAAAATCGCTTATCTCATTGCAAAAGAAAACGGACATTCTGCAGAATGGGCAAACGAACAGGAAAACGAGTTTATCGAATTGGCGAGAGGATATTTACTGACTCCTTATTCACCAAGAAACATCTAACTTTAATTTAATCCCAAAGATGAGTGACCAATTAATTCTCGCTCTAGACCAAGGTACAACATCGTCAAGAGCCATTTTATTCAATCACAGCGGAGAAATAGAATTTGTTTCTCAGAAAAGTTTTGAACAGATATATCCTACCCCGGGTTGGGTAGAGCATGATCCCAACGAAATCTGGTCTTCTCAAGTTTCTGTAGCGGCAGAAGTAATTGCCAAAGCAGGAATTTCAGGAAGAGAAGTTGCCGCCATCGGAATCACCAATCAACGTGAAACTACCGTCGTCTGGGACAGAGAAACCGGAGAACCCGTCTACAATGCGATTGTCTGGCAAGACAGAAGAACGTCTAAATATTGCGACGAATTAAAAGAACAGGGTCATGCCGAAATGATTAAAGAAAAGACAGGTCTTGTTTTAGATGCTTATTTTTCTGCTACAAAGCTAAAGTGGATTTTAGACACAGTAGAAGGGGCAAGAGAAAAAGCAGAAGCCGGAAAATTATGTTTCGGAACAGTTGATACTTTCCTTGTCTGGAAATTAACTCGCGGAAAAATGTTTATCACTGATGTTTCGAATGCGAGCAGAACAATGCTTTTAAACATTCATACATTAGAATGGGATAATGATTTATTAGAATTATTTAATATTCCAAGAGCCATTTTACCGGAAGTAAAACAAAGCAGTGAAATTTATGGGGAAACTGCTACTACTCTATTTTCAACAAAAATTCCTATTGCAGGAATTGCAGGAGATCAACAGGCTGCCTTATTCGGGCAAATGTGTACAACTCCGGGAATGGTAAAAAACACATACGGAACCGGCTGTTTCCTTTTAATGAATACAGGAACAGAAGCCGTTTCATCTAAAAATAATTTGTTAACGACTGTTGCCTGGAAAATCAATGGCGAAGTTAATTACGCTTTGGAAGGAAGTGTATTCGTTGGCGGAGCAGCCATCCAATGGTTGAGAGACGGTTTAAAATTAATTAACTCGGCAGAAGAAGTAAATACGCTGGCTCAATCTGTTGAAGATAATGGCGGTGTTTATTTTGTTCCTGCATTGACAGGTTTGGGCGCGCCTTACTGGGATCAGTACGCTCGTGGAACTCTTGTAGGCATAACCCGTGGAACTACGAATGCACACATCGCAAGAGCTACGTTGGAAGGAATTGCTTTTCAGGTTTACGACATTGTAAAATCGATGGAAGCCGATTCAGGTAAGAAAAGTCCGGAATTAAGAGTAGACGGCGGAGCTTCTGCAAGTGATATTTTAATGCAGATTCAGTCAGATATTTTCGGGGCTAAAATTACAAGACCAAAAACATTGGAAACAACAGCTTTAGGAGCAGCTTATCTTGCAGGTCTTGCCGTTGGGTACTGGAAAAATATTGATGAAATCCAATCTCAATGGATCGTTGACAAACATTTCCAGCCTCAAATGGAAGAAGAGAAAGTTGAAAAGATGCTTAAAACATGGAAAAAAGCCGTTCAGCGTTCTCAAAACTGGATCGAAGATTAATCACATTTAAAAACAAATTAAAACTATGACTCCATTTGTAGCAGAAATAATAGGCACTATGCTGATGATACTTTTAGGAAACGGCGTGGTGGCAAACGTTGTTTTGAAAGGAACCAAAGGAAATAATTCCGGATGGATCGTGATTACAACAGCCTGGGCTTTAGCCGTTTTCGTTGGAGTAACCGTTGCCGGACCCATCAGCGGAGCACATCTGAATCCGGCGGTAACTTTAGGACTGGCAATTGCAGGAAAATTCTCATGGGATTTGGTTCCAACCTATATTGCAGGAGAAATGATCGGGGCCATGTTGGGAGCTTTTCTGGTTTGGCTATTTCATAAAGATCATTTTGCGATCACAGAAGATGAAGGCGCAAAACTGGCTTGTTTCAGTACAGGTCCGGCAATCAGAAAGCCGGTTTCGAATTTAATCAGTGAGATTATCGGAACTTTCGTTCTTGTCTTTGTGATTTTCCATTTTGCAGACCCGAGTGTTGCTTTGAATAATGATCCGACTGCAAAAATCGGTTTAGGAACTATTGGCGCTTTGCCTGTGACACTTTTGGTTTGGGCAATTGGTTTGTCCTTAGGAGGAACGACAGGTTATGCCATCAATCCTGCAAGGGATTTGGGACCAAGAATTATGCACGCTATTCTTCCGGTAAAAGGAAATAGTGACTGGGGTTACGCATGGATCCCCATTGCAGGACCAATTATCGGAGCAGCACTCGCAGCTTTACTGCATCTCGCTTTAAGTTAACCACAGACAGTTTACACAATGAAAAAACTCTTTTATATATGCCTGGTTTTACTAGGCACAGGGAACCTTTTTGCTCAGGAAAATACTGAAGAAAAGGAAGATAGCAGACTGGATTTCACTGCAAACATTCAGAATAATCACCTTTGGAGAGGATTGATTATCACGGATAAACCTGTTGTGATGGGAAATCTTTCTTATGCATTAGATAAAGACAAAAAATGGAAAGTCGGGATTTGGGGAGCCTCTTCCATGACTGATGATAAAGACGGAACGCATTATAAGGAAATCAATTATTACGTTCAGTATTCCAACGGGCGTTTGTATATTGGTTTGTGGGATTTGTTTAATTCAAGAAACATTAATACGGCAATTGCTTCGGATGATATTTTTAATTATTCAAACAGAAAAACTGCGCATATTATTGATTTAAGAACCAATTATACTTTCGGACCTTCATTTCCTTTAAATATTGAAACTGATATAATGCTTTATGGAGGTGCAAACGCAGGAGAAGTTGTTCTTGAACCGGACGGAAGTTATAAAAAGAATAAATATTCAACGTATGTTCAGGCAAGTTATCCTGTAATTAAAGACAAAAAAGTCAACCTTAATGCTTTTGTAGGAGCTGGTTTTGCTTTAAATGATAAAAACTTTCTGTACGGAAACGGAACGAACAGTTTTGATATCGTAAATGTTGGAGTAAAAGCAACCAAATCGCTCAAAATTACGGAACATTATACGTTACCTGTTTCCATGATGGCGATGTGGAATCCTGCGAATAAGTTTGCGCGAATACAACTTGCCGCAACTGTATTTTAAATTAAAAATTGTTAGTATTTTACAAACCATTCCGATTGCGGGATGGTTTTGTTTTATTAATTGAGAAAAACCATTAGCAAAAGAAACACCGTGATTTTACGGTTTAATTTTTGCTGGGATATTTTTAATTTTGAGAAAATTTATAATATGAAAAAGGTTTTTAGTTTACTTCTTTTATGCATCAGTATTTTGTCATTTGCACAATCGAAAGCTCCATTTATAGGGAAACGAGATTTCAATATCGAAGATGGAGCAAGCGGATCGGGAACTCCGGCTTATTATCTTGAAACAAAAAGCAACGGCGATGTTCATTTTGGTTTCGTACAAATCAATCAGGCAGACGGAACAGAAACGAAAGAAGAAATCAACGCCGGAAAATACAATCCGAAAGTGATGAAAGTTCATTTTAAAACCTATAATGAAACTTTTTACGTAAAATTCGATAAAGAAAAAATCTACCTTACCGACGAAAAAGGAAAAATTAAGAAATCAGACGATTGCTGTCCGGTTTCCGAAATGGTTGAACTGAATTGTGAATGTGGAAGCGCATTGTATCAATAATGAAAGTTCTAAGATTTTTATTTCTCTTCGTTTTCATTTTCTCATGTTCGAAAAAGGAAAATCATCCGTATACTTTTTATTACTGGAAAACAAAACTCACTTTAGACAAAACCGAAAAAGGAGTTTTGAATAAAGCGACAACTCCTTATTTATACACCCGATTTTTTGACATAGATAAAATTGACGGGAAATTTCAACCTGTCGGAACTATTACAAAAGACAAAAGTTTTGAAACCGATAAACAGATCGTTCCAATTGTTTTCATTACCAACCGCACTTTTCTTTATATCAGCAAAGAAGAAATTATTTTTCTTGCGAAAAATATTAATGATTTAATTCAAAAAAAGTCTTTAGAATATCATTTAAAGACCAACAATGAAATCCAGATCGACTGTGACTGGACGGTAGGAACGAAGGATGATTATTTTACATTTTTAAAAGAATTAAAAAAGATCTCAGGAAAAGAAATCACCTGCACACTTCGACTTCATCAGGTAAAAGATAAAGCCCAAACAGGAATTCCGCCTGTTGAAAAAACATATTTAATGTGCTATTCTACTTCTTCACCTTTGGAAAACTCGGATAAGAATTCAATTCTGGATGTGAATATTTTAAAAAGCTATTTATCGAAAATCAATGAATATCCGATTAAAAAAATTGAAGTTGCGCTTCCGATTTATTCTTGGGGAATCGTTACCAATTATTTAGGGAAACATAAACTGATCAATGCTTTATCCAAAAAAGATTTGGAAAATCCCAACTTTAAGAAAATATCGAATACAGAAATTGAAATTCAGAAAGACGGATTTTATTTTGGAAATTATCTGAATAAAGGTTTCAGAATAAAGATTGAAGAAATTTCTGATGAACAACTTCATGAGGTTGTCGATTTTCTGGAGAAAAAAATAACGCATTTCAATATCATTTATTATCAATTAGATAGTAAATTTGTTACTAACCAAAACTTTGATCTGTAATTATTTCATCGAAGCCAAATTAAACTAAACTATATGAAAAAATATATTCTTTCATTCACTGTCCTGTCACTTTTTTATTCAAAATCGGAAGCTTGTGCGTGGTCTGATCCTGATTATGAATATTTTAATCTGTTTACACAAAGTATTATTAAGGACAAATCTTACCTGCCTTTTCTTCACTCTTATTCGGAAAGATTTTATACCAATTTTAAACCTTTGCAAATTCCTGACGAGAACATTTATTCATGGAAGAAGTTTTTCAATAATCAGTTGAGCTACGCAGAAACTGATTATCTGGTAAATAAAATGAACATCAATGATTTGAATGCCTTAAAAAAAGGAAATCCTGCCAATCAATTGTTGATAAAATTAGGAGCAGGTTTTTATCAAAAATATCACGAAGGAATTGATTATCTGATTGAGGCAAAATATCTTGAGCCTTACATGAAAATCAATTATGTTGAAAGCGCAGATTCCTTTTATTACAGAGAAAACGAAACAGATAAAAACGCAACGAATCTTGATTACAACAAAACGATTTCAGCATTAACATCACTTTACAACGCTGCTAAAAATCCTGAAATCAAGCAACGATATGGTTATCAGCTTGTCCGTTTCAATCATTACACGAGAAATTATGATGCGGCAGTTCAGGCTTTTAAAACGTATGTTGAACCCATCAGATCGAAAGGTGCCCCTTACATTATGGCTCTAGACCAACTTGCAGGTGCGCAACGAGGCTTAGGAATGAATAGTGATGCCAATTGGAACTTTTTTCAGGTTTTCAAAGACAGTAAAAGCCGTAAAGAATCTGCATTTGTTTCAATGAAGCTTTCGGACACTGCTTCTTTTAATAATATTTTAAAAAGAGCCGGAACCAATGACGATAAAAACATGGCGTATTTCCTTTTGGGGTATGAAGATTTCAATAACCCTATTCCGATTATGGAAAAAATGTTTGAGATTGATCCCGATTCAGAAATCCTGAAAGTAATGGCGGTGAGAAGTATCAATGAGTTGGAAAGAAGCTATCTTCCGATTTATTACTATAACAATAATGATGAAAATTCGACGGTTCAGGCTTCCAAATCAACTCAAAATTCAGATCAGGTAAAAACTGAAGCAGAACCTAAAAAAGAACTTTCTTTCTGGCAGAAAATTGTATTATTCTTCAAAAAGCTATTCGGAATAAAAGACAAAAGTCCTGAAGAAATTAAAACCAATCAAAGCGACGATGAATTATTAGACAATCCAAACAGAATTCCGGTTTTTACAAAAAATAATTATTGGTACGATGATAAGACGAAAGACTTTTTGGATGATTTGGAGAAATTCACAGATAAAACCAAAGAAAAATCGAAGGATGAATATTGGCAGATTGCCGATGCTTACCTGAAATTTTTGAAAAAAGATTACAAAGCAAGTACTGAGATTTTAGAAGATATTAAAACTACCAATCCCGAATATCTGGAACAAATTAAGAGAATGAAAGTTCTGAATGATATTGTTTCTCAACCCAAAATCGATGCAGAATACGAAGATCATTTAATGAAAGATTATGCAGAATATTTTGTGGATAAACCAGAAGTAAAAAAAGACAGTACGGAAACCAGTGATTATGATTACTACGGTGAAGTTCCTTCAACGAAAGATTTTCTAAAAGACGTCTTGGCAAACCGATATTTCCTTCAAGGCGAAGACGGAAAATCTTTCCTGATGAATAATAAACTTTCAGATCTTCAATACAATCCGAATTCAAGTT
Source organism: Chryseobacterium ginsenosidimutans (assembly GCF_039536845.1). Taxonomy (GTDB): domain Bacteria; phylum Bacteroidota; class Bacteroidia; order Flavobacteriales; family Weeksellaceae; genus Chryseobacterium; species Chryseobacterium ginsenosidimutans_B. Next base: position 131,173 of record NZ_BAAAZJ010000008.1, on the reverse strand, counting down.
TGGTAAAAAGTGTGGAGGATTTTTACAGAAAGTCTGATAAGACACAATTTGAAAAACAGATTATCGCTAAAAATATTAATGATGTCGGAAATATTGATGCATTTTTTGCAGTTATTTACGGTGATAGAGCGATGAGACAGGCTGATTTTGAAAAAGCTAAATCTTATTATGCCAAAGCTCAAGCTTTCTCCGGAATTCCAAGATCAGAATGGAACTACGATGCGAAGAAAACAACACCGCTTCAATATTCGGGAACTGCTTATAACGGATTTAATAATATTTCTGATCTTGTTTTTGGTCACAATGTTTGGGAAAGCTATCAGAGCGCTCCTGAAGAAAGTATGGAAAAAGAAGATTATTCGCAATTTCCTTTTATTAAACCGAACATGAATAAGTTAGAACTGACAAATGCTTTGGTTCAGCTTAAACAAATCGGAAACGGGAAGGATGAAAAATCTGCAACAGCCAATCAGCTCATCGGGAACTTATTGTACAATACTTCTATTTTAGGGTATTACAGACAACTGTTTGTAATGGATATTGACAATACCAATGGTGGAAAATACGATTTCTGGAGTACTGATAAAAAAAATCCTTATCAATATTATTATAAAAACTTCCTGGATCGAACTTATATTGAGCCTAATAATTTTGATCTTGCCATTAGTTATTATAAAAAAGCACTAGATCTTTCAACCAATAAAGAACAAAAAGCAAGAGTCCTTTTCCAAATGGCAAGTGCTGAACAGGGCAAATATTATCAGTATGAAGCCAAAAACCCTTCAAAAATCGATTATTCAGATCCGAAATGGAGTGAGAAAACTGATGCTTACCAAAAACAATTGGATCAGATTAAAAATCAAAAATACAGAACATATTTTGCTATGCTGAAAACGCAATATGCCGATACGGAAACTGCAAAAGACTTAATGGGAAGCTGTTCTTATTTTAGTTATTTCATGAAATAACTTACAAGAGTAAAAATAAAAAAGGAATCAGATTGATTCCTTTTTTTGTTCCTGTTTCTGAAGCCATTCATTGTGCTTTTTCTCGAAAAACTGCTGTTTATAATTCTGATTTCTTTTTGCCGCATCGATAGAATGTGAAGTATGTATATCTTCATCTTCTTCCGCAAAATCTGCCAGTTTTTCATAATAGCAATGTAGCTGATCCAGTTCTTTTTCCGTAAGGTCTTCAATGTCTACAATTCTGTTGCTTGCTTTTTCGTTGGCAGCAATAAGTTCATTCAGTTTTATCTGAATCGCTTTTGAATCTTTATTCTGAGCTTTCTGAATCAGGAAAACCATCAGAAAAGTGATGATCGTCGTTCCTGTATTAATTACCAATTGCCAAGTCTCGGAATAATTAAAAACAGGTCCTGAAAATGCCCAAGCTACCACAATAGCTGCCGCACCTAGAAATGCGTAAGAACTGCCTGTAAATTTTGTTGCCCAATCTGAAAATTTCTCAAAAATACTTTTATCTGTATTAGCCATTTTATTAGTTTTAATCAATATTTAATTATCAAAAACTCCGCCGAAGTGGCAGAGTTTTGAGGCTAAATTAATTGGTAATTAAGATTAGTATTTCATAGCTTTATTAAGCTCGATCGGATTATTGGTTTTCCTCAGCATTTCCTGAAGTTTTTTACTAAGATCATTGAATTGTTCTTTGCTTGTTACCTTAGTCCCCAGTACAAACATTTCTCCCTGCATATTATCTTTATATTCGTTTCGCATATCCTGCAATGGATCGTTATAAAATTCCTGTTTTTTTCTGATTCTTACTTTTTCTGATATCTCCAAAGGTTTTGTACCGTAAAAGGTTTCAATAAAACCAACCGTATTGTAAGTTTCTTTTAAATTCCTGTTTTTAACTAATGTAAAAATATAATTAGATTTAGAATCTTCCAGCTGAAAAATCAAGCCTGGAAGTCCTCGGAATTTATACGGACCTTCTGAAATATTTATCTCTTTATTGAACCATGCCGTCCAAATTCTGCCGCCAAAATTCGTAGTTGCTTTTTGTAATGTATATTCACCGAACTTTTTAGTTTCGTTTGATAAGTCCCAAGTTATCTTATCTTCGGACGGAAAGGAAAACATATCATGCCCTATTAACTCATAATTTTGATTTTTAAAAGAGTTTTTCTCTCTTTTTATCGATGGGAACCAGCCTCCGTAGTGATGTCCATAATTTCCGTTTACTTTATTGATAGAATCAGCTTTTAGATAATCATACTCATAGAACTTTACATCTTTCGGATTGATGTCTAATGCGAAGTTAATTTTTTCATGTCCTTCTTTTGTACTATCCATCTTAAACTGCATTTCATAAATAAATCTTTGTGTCTGTGCATTCACATATAATTTATAAGCATCATTATTAGCAGAATTCTTTTCATAGCAATATTTTTCACAAATATACAATTAAAATAGAACCTTGCAATACATAATAGTATTAATTTTTAAGATCACTTAAATGCAAAAAAAATCCGCTCCTTTTCAGGAACGGATTTTATTATAATCATTGCAAAGTATGCAATTATCACACTTTAATTTCAACGTCTACACCGCTTGGTAACTCTAATTTCATTAGAGCATCCACAGTTTTAGAAGAAGAAGAGTAGATATCCATCAATCTCTTGTGAGCTGATAATTGGAACTGCTCTCTAGCTTTCTTGTTTACGTGTGGAGATCTCAACACAGTGAAGATTCTCTTATTTGTAGGTAATGGAATTGGTCCGTTTACAACAGCACCAGTAGCCTTTACCGTTTTTACGATTTTCTCAGCAGACTTGTCTACCAAGTTGTAATCGTAAGATTTTAGTTTTATTCTGATTCTTTGTGACATTTCTTTAATTTAAAAAATTAACCTTTTGCTTTAGCAATGATTTCTTCCGCAACGTTCTGTGGCGTTGGTAAATATTTCTCTAATTCCATAGAAGAAGTAGCTCTTCCTGATGAAAGTGTTCTTAGAGTAGTTACATATCCAAACATTTCAGAAAGTGGAACTGAACCTTTGATTACAACGGCACCGTTTTTCTCTTCCTGACCACTGATTGTACCTCTTCTCTTGTTAAGGTCACCAATGATGTTACCCATATACTCTTCCGGAGTTACAACCTCCAATTTCATAATAGGCTCCATGATTACTGGCTTAGCAGCACGTCCCGCTTCTTTAAATCCTAATTTAGCAGCTAATTCGAAAGAAAGTGCATCAGAATCCACTGCGTGGAAAGATCCGTCTTTAAGAACAACTTTAATACCTTCAACTTCGAAACCAGCCAAAGGACCGTTCTTCATTGCAGCTTTAAAGCCTTTTTCAATGGCAGGAACAAATTCTCTAGGAACGTTACCACCTTTGATCTCATTGATGAATTCTAACCCAATTTTACCTTCCTCAGCAGGTCCTAGTTCAAATACAATATCAGCAAATTTACCCTTACCACCAGATTGTTTTTTGTAAACTTCTCTGTGCTGAGCAACTCTTGTAAGATTTTCTTTGTATTCTACCTGAGGTTGTCCTTGGTTAACTTCAACTTTGAATTCTCTCTTCATACGGTCAACAATGATATCCAAGTGAAGCTCACCCATACCAGAGATAATCGTTTGTCCAGAAGCCTCGTCAGTTCTAACTGTAAATGTAGGATCTTCTTCAGCCAATTTAGCTAATGCGTTACCCATTTTATCCTGGTCAGCTTTAGTTTTAGGCTCAACAGCGATACCAATTACCGGATCAGGGAAAACCATCGATTCAAGAACGATTGGGTTTTTCTCGTCACACATAGTATCACCAGTTTTGATAGATTTGAATCCTACAGCAGCACCAATATCTCCAGCTTCAATATATTCTACAGGATTTTGCTTGTTAGCGTGCATCTGATAGATTCTTGAGATTCTTTCTTTATCTCCTGAACGAGTGTTCAAGATGTAAGAACCTGCATCTAATCTTCCAGAGTATGCTCTGAAGAATGCCAATCTACCCACGAATGGGTCAGTAGCAATCTTAAATGCTAAAGCCGAGAAAGGCTCGTTTACGTCTGGTTTTCTTGTGATTTCAGCGTCAGTTCTTGGGTCAGTACCTTTGATATCATCTTTATCCAATGGAGAAGGTAAGTATTTACATACTGCATCCAACATAAACTGTACTCCCTTATTTTTGAATGAAGAACCACAAGTCATTGGGATAATAGATAAATCGATAGTAGCTTTTCTAAGAGCTTCGTTGATTTCGTCTTCAGAGATTGAATCCGGATCTTCAAAGAATTTCTCCATCAAAGTCTCATCGTAGTCAGCAACAGCTTCTACTAATTTCTCTCTATATTCAAGAACTTCAGCCTTCATGTCTTCAGGAATCGGCACTACTTCGAAAGTAGCTCCTTGTCCTGCTTCATCCCAGATGATAGCTCTGTTTTTAATTAAGTCAACAACACCTTTGAAATCTTCTTCAGCACCGATTGGTAAAACGATTGGAACTGCATTTGATCCTAACATTGTCTTAACCTGGTTTACCACGTTAAGGAAGTCAGCACCTTGTCTGTCCATTTTGTTTACGAATCCCATTCTAGCAACTTTGTAGTTGTCGGCAAGTCTCCAGTTTGTTTCAGACTGAGGCTCTACTCCATCTACTGCAGAGAATAAGAATACCAAACCATCCAATACTCTCAAAGATCTGTTTACTTCTACTGTAAAGTCAACGTGTCCCGGTGTATCGATGATGTTGAAGTGGTAAGGTTTAGTTTCTGCTAAAGGCTTTCCCTGATCAGTTGGGAAGTTCCAAGAACAAGTAGTTGCAGCAGAAGTAATTGTAATACCTCTTTCTGCTTCCTGCTCCATCCAGTCCATTGTAGAAGCACCATCGTGAACTTCTCCAATTTTGTGGTTTACACCTGTATAGAATAAAATTCTTTCTGTAGTGGTAGTTTTTCCCGCGTCAATGTGGGCAGCGATACCAATATTTCTTGTAAATTTAAGATCTCTACTCATTTCTAATTAGAATTTAAAGTGTGAGAAAGCTTTGTTAGCTTCCGCCATTTTGTGAGTATCAGATTTCTTTTTGTAAGCAGCACCTTCTTCTCTAGAAGCAGCTACAACTTCGTTAGCTAATTTCAAAGCCATAGACTTATCATTTCTAGCTTTAGAATATTTGATTAACCATTTCATTGCCATAGAAATTTTTCTATCAGCTCTGATTGGCATAGGAATCTGGAAGTTAGCCCCACCTACTCTTCTAGAACGTACTTCTACGTGAGGCATTACGTTAGTAAGTGCATCTTTCCAGATTTCAAGGGCAGTTTTCTCAGTTTCTCCTTTTTTAGTTTCTACGATCTCTAAAGCATCATAGAAAATTTTGAATGCGATAGACTTTTTACCGTCTAGCATCAAGTTATTTACAAATCTTGTTACCAATTGATCATTAAATTTCGGATCTGGTAACAACGGTCTTTTTTTCGCTTTTGTCTTTCTCATTGCTTCTGTACCTTATTTAATGATTATTTTTTCTTTCCTTTTGCTGGTGCAGCTGGTGCCTGACCTGGTTTAGGTCTCTTAGCTCCATACTTCGATCTTCTCTGTGTTCTTCCATTTACACCTGCAGTGTCTAAAGCACCTCTTACGATGTGGTAACGTACTCCCGGTAGGTCTTTCACCCTTCCGCCTCTCACCAATACTATCGAGTGCTCTTGAAGATTATGTCCTTCGCCCGGGATGTAGGCGTTGACTTCCTTCCCGTTAGAAAGTCTTACCCTTGCAACTTTTCTAAGTGCAGAGTTAGGTTTCTTAGGAGTGGTAGTATATACTCTCGTACATACACCGCGTCTTTGTGGACAAGAATCAAGGGCAGCCGATTTGCTCTTCTTGGCAAGCGTGGCTCTTCCTTTTCTTACTAATTGTTGAATAGTAGGCATTTAATTGCTTTTTATTTTAGGGTGCAAATTTAATAATATTTTTTTAATTAGCAAGCAGTCGGATAGAAATAATATTTTTTATTAAAAATTAATTAACAGACAGTTACATTTAATCAGTGATTGTCACCTGTACATTTCTGTTCCAACCAAATTTTTTAATATTTCGCTTAAGCTGTTGAAGATTATCAATATTAACAGAATAGATTGATACTTCGTCCTGAGAAACCGAAATAGGATTTTTTATTTTTAAAACGGCAGCTTTTTTCCATGTTTTTGGCACGTGTCCCTGAAACCATTCGTCATAAATTACCGCAATATCATACTTATTATTAAAAGTATATTGACTCAGAAAATTTTCAAAATTATCATCAATTGGTTTTTTATTTTCGGAGAAGGGTATCATTTCTTTCGAACCTAAACCAACAATATCCAATAAATGAATATCTGTGAAATAAGTAATTGCACCAATATCATTTGCAACAACTTTGGATGTATTATAATAGGTATGTAAAAATTTTGCAGATTGAATTTGCTGTTCATAAATGTTTTTCCCGCCATGATCAAGCATGATGTGAGCAAAAGAACATTTGTAGATCAGCAAGATTACATTTACCACTACTAATCCGGAAACAATTTTTTCATTTTTAATATAATTTTTAAAATCATCAAACATACCTTTCACTTTCGGGATCAATGCCATTGAAAATCCTGCAAGAATATAAGCTTCATATCGAAAAGCTCCTTTTAAATCAGCAAACATGGTATGACAAATCATTAATAACGAAATGATAATCAGAAGAAAATTATCTTTAATTAAATTATGAAAATCTTTCTGTTTAAAATCCTTCAGAATAAAGATCAGACACATGATGATAGGAAAGAATCCGATTTTGTAGAAACTTACGTTTAATAAAAAATTATCTACGAAAATTGATTTTAGCTGATAGGGGAAATTCGAGTCAAAACTGAATTTTGTTCCTTTCACGACAACCGAATTTGGGAATAGATATCCATCATGCTGATAATTAAAATAGCAGAAAATCACAATTGGAATGAATCCTATAAATAATGTCAAAATTACCTCCTCCCATTTTTTAATTAAAACAAAAGCAAAAGCCAGGATTACAAAATAAAACATACTTTCGAAACGCACTAATCCCATTAATATTAAGGAAAAATAAAATCCCGCGACTGCATATTTATTCTTAAAATGAGAAAGACAGAAAATATTTAATACAAATAAAAAAACATGAAAAATATGTTCCATCCCTGATAAAAGCTGTAAATGTAAAACTGCAAAGAATAAGGTAAACAAAACTGCAATCACAGTATTTTGTATATTTTTAAAAATTTTCGAATAATATCGATTCAGAATATAAACAATTCCAACTCCAAAAACTGTATTAAAGTAAAGCGGAATCTGATCATTATTACCGAAAACTTTAATCAAAATACTTAAAATACAGGTAAATAATGGCGAAGAAGACGTAGAAGAAAATTCATATTTTGTTACTCCCCAAACATTGTGCAGCGCGAAATTTTTCGCCATCGCCAAATGAATATAAGCATCATCAATAAGATAAACATAATGTCCATCCGTTTTCGAAACCGTATTAAGATAATAGCCAAAACAGACAGTTAAAAACAGGAAAATTATTATCCCAAAACTCTTTACACTAACATTTGAAGGAGAGTTCATATTTAAATATATTATAAGAATCTCAAAGATAAGTATCATCAATCACGAATCCATATTTTCGGCACAATATTTCCTTAATTTTGCAATGTAAAAAATAAACTACCATTTAATATGAAAAACGCGAACATTATTGGTTTAAAAGAAACCGATTGCAAACAAATTGCAGAAAAATTAAATACCCTTTTGGCAAACTATTCCATTTTCTATCAGAATACAAGAGGTTCTCACTGGAACATAAAAGGTGAACAGTTTTTTACACTTCACCCGAAATTTGAAGAATTGTACAACAGCCTGGTTCTGAAAATCGATGAAATTGCTGAAAGAATACTGACATTGGGAGCAACACCTGCTCATAACTATTCTGATTATTTAAAAGTTTCAACAATCAAAGAAAGTCAGGAAGTAAGCAACGGAACAAAAAGTGTTGAAATTATCTTAAATTCATTCAAAGTTGTGATCGATTTACAGAGAGAACTTTTAGACATTACAGATAAAGCCGGAGACGAAGGCACAAATTCTCAAATGAGCGACTATATCACAGAACAGGAGAAAGAAGTCTGGATGTACAACTCCTATCTTGGAAAGTAAACCTATAAAATTATCAGAAAATATTAAAAAAATCACCTTACATTTAGGTGATTTTATTTTTAATTATTAAATTTGCGTATAAATTACACAATTATGCACGACGTACGATTGAATTCCATTCTAGATAACGACTTTTATAAAATTACCATGCAGAACGCAGTGGTAAAATTATTCCCAAGTTCCATAGTGAAATATGAATTTATCAACAGAGGAAAACATCAGTTTCCCGAAGGTTTTGACGCAGCTTTAAGAGAAGCCGTAAATAAAATGGCAGAACTTAAGCTGACGAAAGATGAAAAAAAATTCATGGCAAGAACCTGTCCATACATCGATCTACCTTATCTGGATTTTCTTGAAGGATACCATTTTGACCCTTCCGAAGTGAAAATTCATCAGGAAGGAAGCGATCTTTCCGTAATTGTGGAAGGACTTTGGTACAGAACGATCCTTTGGGAAGTTCCATTGTTAGCTTTAATCAGCGAACTTCATTACGAAATGAACCATATGGAAAGAGATTCCAACGAAGTTGTAATAAGCAAAACCATTGAAAAAGCTGAAGCTTTAGGCAAACTGAGAGTAAATTTCGCTGAATTTGGAACAAGAAGAAGACATTCCTATAAAGTTCAGAATTTAGTTGTAGAAGCATTAACACAGAAAAAAGAATCTACTTTCATAGGAAGTTCAAACGTACATTTTGCTATGAAGTATGGAGTAAAACCCATCGGAACTCACGCTCACGAATGGTTTATGTTCCATGCTGCAGAATACGGTTTTAAAATGGCAAACGAATTAGCTTTGGAACATTGGGTAGATGTTTACAGAGGGGATTTGGGAGTTGCACTTTCAGACACTTATACAACCGACGTCTTCTTTCAGCAGTTTGATAAAAAATTTGCAAAACTTTTCGACGGTGTTCGTCATGACAGTGGAGATCCGCTTCAATTTGCAGATAAAACAATTGCCCATTATGAAAGACACGGAATCAATCCTTTATTTAAATATATTATTTTCTCTGATGCTTTAAATCTTGAAAAAGTAGAAGAAATAACCAACTATTGCAGAGGAAAAATCGGAATTTCTTTCGGAATCGGAACCAATCTAACGAATGATGTAGGTTTAAAACCAATGAATATCGTGATGAAATTAATCGGAGTTCAGGCTCCAAATCAGGAGTGGATACCTACGGTAAAACTTTCCGACGAACACGGAAAATATACCGGAGATCCAAAAATGATCGAACTGGCAAAAGAATTTCTAAGAATAAAAGAATAACACAATGAAAACAAAAACCATTTTAGCTTTATTATTTTTTACAGCAATATTTACATTTGCTCAAAAGACAACAGAGAAACCGAAATTCAATCAGGAGCTTGCTGTAAAATTAGGCGCCGATCAATATGGGATGAAAGCTTATACGATTGTAATGTTGACAACCGGTTCTGCAAAAATCGGCGATAAGGCTAAAATGGGAGAATTGATGAAAGGACATTTAGCCAATATCGGGAAATTGGCAGATGAAGGAAAAATCGTTGTTGCCGGTCCTTTTCTTGAAAAAAATAAAGAAGATTATCGTGGGATGTTCATTTTCAACACAAAATCTAAGGAAGAAGCCGAACAATGGGTAAAAACTGATCCCGCAGTTCAGGCAGGAGTTTTCAACTATGAAATTTTCCCTTGGTACGGTTCAGCTGCGCTGCCAATGTATCTTGAACGTCATAAAGAGATTTCAAAAGAGAATCCTTAAGATTTAATCTATACAGTTCAAAAATAACGAGACTGTCTCGCTTTTGAGACAGTCTCGTTTTATAATATTATGCTTCTTTATTTTCTATGACAGGTTTCTTAAAGTTTAATATTATTAACCAAATAGAACTTATTACAAAAAGGGATAAAGGAATTATAAATCCAATTGTAATCTTATCATAATTGAAAACCCCAGATATGTACATCGTTGAAAATAAAAGAGCTATAAAACAAAATAATAATATGTATTTATCACTATATTTTCGACATACTAAAAACGTTATCAATGTTCCAACTATAAGGATAGCCAATATACCCTCCCAAAAAATAGTATGTATATTTGAAAAGCTTAGAACATCCTGAATTAACTGAAATATATATATAAATAATATTCCAATATTTAGTGTTCCATGTAACTGTATCCCTTCAATTAGTAAGAAGGAAATAACTGAAATGATTTTAAGAGTTTTCATAATAATATTAATTACATGTTCGATGTGTTGCTGGTGCCGTCCCGTTTGCCGGAGAACCAATTAAATTTGCGACAGTATTGGGAGTTGCTATTCCTACAGCACTATTACTAACTCCAATATAATCCAATACATTTAGAGTAAAATCTGAACAATTATTAAAGCCAAGATCATAATCACTAGTGGAATATTCTAAAGCAACAGCAATTATTTGCTGTAACTGGGTAGGTGTAATTGTACCCGCGTTCCACGCATTAGTATAAACATGACCACTGTCATCTCCAAAAATACCAGTGCCTGATAAAGATTGTACTGCACCATATTTAGGATAAAATCCAAAAGTCATTGTATTATTACCTTGAGTAATAGAAATGAAAGCATGTCCTACTCCATGTCCATTTCCCATACGTTCTGCAAATACTTTTAAATTTGCAGGCTGTGTAATATTCAGACAACTTAAGAATTGTGTCATATTTTGAATTGGAATATTTGGAGGTGGTGGCATGGTAAGAACCGGATTATCAGAATCGTTGCTTCCACTTCCACCGCCTCCTCCATACTCGAAGCCACCACCTCCGTTATCTTCCCATCCTGGACCTGAATAATCTAAAAAGTTATAACAGTTGGTATAGTAGTTTGTCTCCCAATAACCACCGCCACTAGGATTAGATTCATTATCAGGATACCACATCGATATGCTTTTTGTTATACAGACCATACCTTTCTGTGTGCCTTTATTTGTGTTGTTTTGAGGGTCCGTTTTGTACTGAGTGTATTTTCCGTATATAATGTTCTGAAAAAAGGCTTTGTTACTTTCTGAATTTTCATACCGGAAATAAACTTTTTTATCAAATCTTGCACATGCTAAAGTGTTAATAACTTTACCGTTTTCTATAATAGGAACTACCATAAAAGATTCATCATATTTCCCCATACTCATCGCATAATACCAGTCGGGAATTCCTGAAGACTTCTTTATATCCTTCTCATGTTCTGTATAAATCTTCATTATATTTTTAATATACTTTTCATCTTCTTTCCAGAGACTTTTAGAATGATATTCTTTAGAAATAGGATCGGATGAACTGATAATCTCATCATTTACACATGAGTGTAAAATGAAGCAAATGACCGTCATGAAGCACAGCCACGAAATAAATTTTTTCGTCATAATCATTTTTGTTTTTTTAAGTTGTTAAATATAATTAATTTTTTCATTTATCTCCTCGTTGAGATATTGAGCTTCAAAAATAAGTACGATTTCACAAATTTTTAATAAGTTCTCTTATAAAATGTATAAGTCTTCTTATAATTTTAAAAAGTTTACTATTTTTGAAAAAAATAAAACAATGAGTTTAGGAGTGAAGCTTAGAAAATTAAGAGATACTAAAAGTTGGTCACAGACAGAAATTGCAGATCGATTAAGGGTTTCACAACCAGCCTATCATCTGTGGGAAACAGATCAGGCTAAACCTACTACAGAAAATCTTTTGCGTATTGCAGAAATTTATAATTTAGACCTATACTCTTTATTAGATACACAAGATCAGAATATTATTAATAATTCTACTTTTCAAGATAATAGCTCTGTACAGCAACAATATTATCCTACTATTAATAATATGGTTTCTCCTGAATTATTAGAAAGCGTTTTCAAAAATCAAGAACAAATTACCTCTCAGCAGGAACAAATCACTAAGCTGATAGAATCCCAAAATAAATTAATTGAAAATTTATTAAAAAAATAAAAATATTCTTTGGCTATAAGCCTATAAAGCTAGTCATTTCTGAGGTTTTTTCTTATTTTTATAAAAACAAAACCACATGAAAACCATAGAAGAAGTTCTAAAAAAATTAGACGAAATCATTATCTGGGCTAAAGAAAACCAAAGTCCGGTCGGATATTTTGCCTGCACTTACCGAATCATGACGGCACAGGTTTTAAAAGGAATTCAGCAGAAAAAATTTGAAGATAATCCTAGAATGACTCAGCTTGATCTTGCTTTTGCAACCCGATACCTGGAAGCTTGGGACGCTTATTCAAAAGGTCAACAATGCACTAATGCATGGTATCTTGCTTTCGAAGCGACAAAAAATAAAAACCTTCTTATCCTACAACATATTTTTTTAGGAATGAATGCTCACATTAATCTCGATTTGGGAGTTTCTGCAGCTTCAATTATGCCTTACAGAAAAATCAATCCTTTGAAAAAAGATTTTGAAAATATCAATAACGTCATTTCATCCATTAATCAAAAAGTTCAGGATTCTTTAAATAAAATTTGTTATCCCGTAGAATTAATCGATAAGATCTCGAACGGAAAAGACAATGCCGTTTTAGATTTTGCCATCTCAAGAGCAAGAGAAACTTCCTGGGCAACTGCAGTAATGACTTCCAACACTCCGAATTTTTTAAGAAGTTCAGTCATCGGAATTGTTGATTATGCTGCCGCAAAAGTTGCTTCACAAATTTTAAATCCGAAAATTCTTACTCCTGCCTTAACAAAAGAATTAAAAAAATGCGAAAGCAGCGATGTAGTGAAGAATATTGAAATTTTGGCTTCAACCAAAAACGTCTAACAAAATCCAATTAATAAACATGGAAAATGAGATTTGGTATCAATTCATAATTATCAGAGATTTCAAAAAATATCCCGTCATAGCATCCATTCTTCATGATTTTGAAGGAGAACATCTCGCAGGATATGTTTATATAGACCCGATAAAAGGAACAAATCTGGATATTATCAATCTATTCTCCGGAAATGAGAATGATGCAAATACCAATAAAAATCTTGTTGAAGAAAAGATAAGAGCTATTTTGCCATTCGAACATTTTTCAGAAACCAACTTTGAAATTGCAGATCAGCAGATTATTCAAAACCTGAACTTAACAATTCCCGATTATATTGAAAGCTATAAAAGAGAAAATTTAAAACCATTCAGAGAAGAAAAAGCTTACGATAAATTCAGAGTTGCAGGTTTTCCTTATGATATTCAGGTTCTTCTCATCAACAACAGAAATACACCGGAGCTGATTTGGGCAAGAGTGGAAAATTATGATTCTGAAAACAAAATCGGCATCTCCAGACTGATTGTACAACCTCACCAGAATTTTAATCTTAATATAGATGATAAGCTAATGTTTAAATTAATGGAAATTAATAAAAGCCTTTATCCCGTAGGAATAATTGATAATAAACCTGCTAAAAAATGGTGGAAATTCTGGTAACAAACAATCTTAAGGTTTCCCGTAAAACAAATCAACTTATCTTTTTGTAATTTTGAAAAATGGAGATGACATATTTAATTATGGGATTTTTTGCCGGAGGAATTCTGGGTGCCGTTGTTCTATATTTTGTGTTGAAATCATCGATGGTTTCAAGAAAATCATATGATGAACTGAACAATTTACATATTAAAAACAATTCTGATTTAGAAAATTCCAACCTGAAAATTCAGGAATTAACTCAAACTATCAATAAAGAAAAAGAGTTTAATTTACAGCAAACAGATCTTTTGAATGATCTTAAAAATGAATTCGCTAAAGTTTCTGCAGTACATTCATCTTTGAATGCTCAATTTTCTGAACAGAAACAAATTAATACAAAACTGTCTTCTCAGATTGAAAATCTTTTAATAGAGAAACAGGATATTTTCGCGAAAAACTCTGAACTTTTCGCGAAAAACGAAGGCTTGCAAAAGTCTTTAGAAACTCAGAAAGAAGAAATTACGAAAATTCAGGAGGAATCAAAATTGCAGTTTGAAAATCTTGCCAACAAAATTTTAGCAGAAAAAACAGAAAAGTTCACCACTTTAAATCAAAATAATTTAAAAACAATTCTCGAACCTTTTCAGGAAAAAATCAACGACCTTAAAAATCGTGTGAATGAAGCCTACGAAAAGGAAAATAAAGAGCGTTTTTCTCTTGCGGAAAAGGTAAAAGAATTGGCAGAACTCAATCAGCAGATTTCTGAAGATGCAAAAAAATTAACCCGGGCTTTAAAAGGTGAAAGCAAAACCCAGGGAAATTGGGGTGAAATGATTCTTGAAAGTATTTTGGAGAAATCGGGTTTGGTAAAAGGAAGAGAATATTTCCTTGAACACGAACTTCGCGATGAAGATAACAAAGCTCTTTTTTCAGAATTTTCAGGCAAAAAAATGCGTCCCGATGCAGTTATAAAATATCCGGATGAAAGAAATGTTATCATAGATTCTAAGGTTTCTTTGACAGCATTTACAGAATTAGTGGACGAAACAGATCAGGATGTCTATCTCATAAAACTGAATCAACATTTATCTTCCATAAAAAATCACATCACCCAATTAAGCCAGAAAGCTTACGATGATTACGGAAAATCTTTGGATTTTGTGATGATGTTTATTCCTAGCGAACCGGCTTATATTGCCGCGATGCAGGCAGATCAAAATCTTTGGAATTATGCTTATGACAGAAGGATTTTATTATTAAATCCAAGTAATTTAATCACTTCCTTAAAATTGATTGCTGATCTTTGGAAACGTGAGTATCAAAACAAGAATTCTCTGGAAATTGCTGAAAGAGGAGCAAAACTCTATGATAAATTCGTTGGTTTTATTGAAAATTTAGAAAAAGTAGGAAAAAATCTGGATCAGGCAAAAAATGTCTATAACGATGCTTACAAACAGCTTTCAACCGGAAATGACAATCTTATAAACCAAACCCAAAAACTGAAGTCTTTAGGGATTAAGAACAAAAAAGATCTTCCGCAAAGCCTGATTGATAATTCTCAAATCTCACTTGATCTTTCAGACGAATAAAGATAAATATAAAACAAACCTTGATCGATTGATCGGGGTTTTTATTTGCTTAAAATTCAAATTAAAAGACTCTTAAAAATAATTTTACATAATTTTGCGGAATGTTAATAGAAAGCTTTCAGAACGAAAAGGTAAAATACATCACCAAACTTCTTACAGACAATAGATTTCGTAAAAAATCGGATGTTTTTGTAGTAGAAGGCCAACAGGAAAATGAACGTGCTCAGCAATTCGGTTTCGAGTCTGTTGAATTTTTTATTTGCGAGAATATTTTTCAGAAACAGCTTCCAACAGGAAAAGTTCATTTGGTTAGCGATAAAGTCTATGAAAAAATTGCTTACAGAGGAAGTTCTGAAGGTATAATAGGAGTTTACAAAATAAAAGAATCAGATTTATCTTCATTCAAACCAAAAGAAAATTCTACCATAATTATCGTTGAAGGAGTTGAAAAACCCGGAAATTTAGGCGCAATTCTGAGAAGTTGCGAGGCTTTCGGTATCGATGCTTTAATCGTTTCTGACGGGAAAACAGATTTTTACAACCCAAATGTAATCAGATCAAGCGTAGGCTGTCTTTTCGGGATGGATGTTTTTCAGGCAGAAAATCAGGAAACTTTAGAATTTCTTCAGAAAAATAATTTTAATATTTACACAACCATCATGGATGAAACTGCAGAAGATCTTTACAAAAGAGATTTTAAGCAGAAATCTGCGGTTTTATTCGGAACGGAACATTCCGGATTAAGTGATTTCTGGATTGGGAAGGGAAAAAATACATTAATCCCCATGTCCGGAAGTATTGATTCTCTGAACTTAAGTAACGCGGTAGCAATTACATGTTATGAAACACTGAAACAGAAAAAAGGATAATTAAAAAATATAAGGCATAAAAAAACCGCATCACTGGGTGATACGGTTCTTTTATTTTTAAGCGTAAGCTAGAATTATTTCTTAACTTCTTCTTTAGCAGTTTTAGCAGCTTCTTTAACTTCAGCTTTAGCATCTTTAGCAACAGCTTCAACTTTAGCAGTAGCAGAATCAGCAGTAGCTTTTACTGAATCAACAGTAGCAGCAGCAGTAGAATCTACAGCAGCAGCAGTAGAATCGATAGCTGTAGTAGCAGAATCAGCAGTAGCTTCAGTAGAGTTAGCTTCAGTTTTTTTACAAGCAACTAGAGAGATTGCAGCGATAGCAGCTACGAATAATGACTTTTTCATAATAAATTAAATTTAATTTTGTTAATATTGTTTTATAAAATCTTTTTCTGTTCTGTTATTTGAACAAGACAAAGGTATAGCAGATAGAAAATTTGTTTAGGAAAAATAATTGTAATACCTTTGTAAAATAGTTTTACAAATAAATATAACTGATAATCAATAATTTAATCATTTTAAAATAAATTGACAGATCTAGATCTATTACATTTTGAGCAGCTGAAAAAGGATGTACAGGCTCAATATTTGAAAGAACACACCCCTTCCCATGATGATATATCAAAATGGAAGGGCATAGATATTATATACTTCCAGGAAGATCTTCGTAAAAAGGCTAAAGGAAACATTAGCGAAAAATCTTTTTATACCTATTTCAAAAATTCACCAGTCACCAAATTACCACGAATCGACATGCTCAATTTGCTGAGTATTTATGCCGGTTATGGTTCTTGGTACGAGTTTAAAAAACAACATCTTTTTGCAGGTGAATTATTGACAGATGATGAAGATTTGGAAGACACTGAACTTAAAGAATTGGAAAAAACGGTTTCTGCATCGCTTGATCTTCCAAAAAGTGACATTCAACCCAAAAAATTAGAGTTTAAAGCACCAGAAAATATTGATTTACAAAAATCAAATACTGAAAATCAAACAATTAAAAAAAATACAGAAATATCTCAAATCAATAATTCTGAAGCTACAAAACCTAAGAAAAATTTCTTCAAAAAGAATGTGTGGGCACTTGTAACATCAATTTTGATTATTACAACAGGACTTTTAGGTTTTAAAGACGTAATTTTTTCAAAAACATATAAATATTGTTTTACTGATGCCGACAGAGGAGCTTCAGTAATCAATACACTGGAAATAAAAGTGATTAAAGAAAATGAATCTCCTATTCTATATAAAATAAAACCGGGAGAATGTTTCTATTATTCTACGAAAGATAAAATTCTGAAAATGCAGATCAGTTCACCTTTTTATGAATATCTGGAGGTAAGCAGAAGTCTTGAAAATGCTCCTGATGAAGAAACCATCGAGCTGAAACCTGATGATTACAAAATGGCTGTCAATTATTTTTCAGTGAAAGATGCCAACGGAAATCCTGAACTTTTGAAGCAAAAACGTAAGCAACTGGAAAACCTGATCAGCAATAATGCAGTTATTTATCAGGTTTACGACAATGCCACGTACGGAATTGAAACATTAGATAAACAAAAATATATTACCTTAGTGACAACACCTACCACTTCGTTGAAAAACCTAAGTGTAATTGAAATGAAAAAAGATAAAGGAAAAATAATCTCCATTAAATTTAAAATTGCAACTACTGATGAAAAACCTCAATAAATTCTTGATTTTTGCAATGATATCCTTTGTTCTTGCAGCTTGTAACAACAAAAAAACGGATACAGTAAGCGATCTCGATAAATTAAGAAACAGCAACAACAGAAAGAGCTATCCTGCTGTACAAATGGACAGTATGCAAGCGGTAAATTCTATTACGAAACAAAAAGTTCAGGAACTTTTAGACCTGTCTACGCTTTACCTTTCAGGAAACAGAGATACGGAAATAGACACGGTGATCTACTCTCAGATGCAAAGCTATTTTCATAAACCCGATACTTTAACATTCAAAAAATTATTCCGTGAACTGGATAGTTTAAAAGTAAAAAGCGTAAAGGTAAACAGTCTTGAAGTTTATAAAGATGTTTATAAAAATGATACGTTGGATTATGCAAAATTCAATGTCGAATATTTTGATGATAAGAATAGATCTCTCGGAATTTTTGAAAAAAATGCTCAATATATTCTTCAATCTGCTCCCGTGAAGTTTAAAAAAGAGTTTAAATTTTTCTTTTTAAATTTTTACTCCAATCCTTTACTAAAGAAAGACAGCACGTCAGTCGGCGTTACCAAATAGTCAAGCGGAATATCATTTTCCCAGACATCATCGATAATTTCATCGGGGTTAAAGTAATTAACTCCGATTTTTTTTGTTTCAGAAGAAATATTTTCGAAAAAACCGTCATAAAAACCTTTGCCGTAGCCTACTCTATTACCTTTTTTGTCACAATATAAAAGCGGAGTAATAACAAAATCAAAATCTAAAATTCCTGAGTCTTTATTAGAAACAGGTTCAGAGATACCCCAATTATTAATTTCAAATTTGGTATCCTTAAAAATTTCTACAGAAATTAATTTTATATCCACAATTTTAGGAACAAAAACATGAATATTTCGACTTAAAAAATAATTAATGAATATTTGAGTATCAATTTCTTTAAACTTCTCAATCGGAATAAAAATATGGACTTTTTGATCTGAAAGAGGTTTAAAATAATTAATGAAATTTTCAAAAATCTTTTCAGATAACAAGAAAGCCTCATCAGTTGACAAGGCTTTTCTTTTTTGCATATATTTTTTTCTAAGCTCAGCTTTTAACATGATAGTTATGCGTTTTCAGCTTGCAAAATTTTATATAATTTATCAGACAAACGAACTCTGAACGGAAGTTCAAAAGTGATTTGATCTCCGATTTTTGCCGTTTCACAAGGTCCTCCATTTGCGAAAATCTGAGTAATTGTAACTTCCTGTTCGCCAGTTGTAGGACCTGAAATTAATACTTTATCACCTATTGAAAGCTCTTTATTTTCAATTAAAAACTGTGCAATTTTAGATTTTGTATAATAATGTTCTGCCTTTCCAATCAAAACTTTTTTGACCTTTATTTTCTTACGAATATCTTTGATTTCAACGGCTGTAGCTTTCGCTAAAGTTTGAGTTGACAAATCTCCTGAATTTTTAAATTTCAAAGCATCAGATTTTCCTTTTCTGAAAACTTTATTTCCGACCTGTAACCCTTTTCTTAAGGCAACCTGCTCTTCCAAAGGTAAATGTATGGTTTCCAGACATTCTGTAGAACAAGTATTTTCCATCGCTGCTTTGCATTCGTCACATTGAATAAACAATAAATGACAGGCATCATTAGCACAATTGGTATGGTTGTCGCAAGGTTTTCCGCATTGGTGGCATTGTGCGATAATATCGTCTGTAATTCTCTCTCCCAATCGGTGGTCAAACACGAAATTTTTACCTATAAATTTACTTTCTATACCTTCTTCTTTTATCTGACGGGTATATTCAATAATTCCGCCTTCCAATTGGAACACATTTTTAAAACCCTGATGTTTGAAGTAAGCACTGGCTTTTTCACAACGAATTCCACCCGTACAGTACATCAAAAGATTTTTATCTTCTTTAAAATCCTGTAACTGTTCGTTGATAATAGGTAAACTTTCTCTGAAATTTTCTACATCAGGAGTAATAGCACCTTCAAAATGACCAACTTCACTTTCGTAATGATTTCTGAAATCGACTACAATCGTATTCGGATCTTCCAATAAATTATTAAATTCCTGTGCTTTTAAGTGAATTCCTTTATTGGTAACGTCAAAAGTTTCGTCATTCAACCCGTCAGCCACAATTTTATGTCTGACTTTTATCGTCAGTTTTAAAAAAGAATGATCGTCTTGCTCAACCGCTACATTTAAACGAATTCCTTTCATGAAATCGTAAGCTTCCAACGTATCGCGAAATGCTTCAAATTGATCCGCAGGAACACTCATCTGAGCATTAATTCCTTCATGAGCAACATAAATACGACCAAGTGCATCAAGTGCGTTCCAGGCTATAAATAATTCGTCGCGAAATTTTTTGGGATCTTCAATTTTGGCATACGCATAGAAAGACAATGTAAGACGTTCCTTACCAGCTTCATCAATAAGTTGAGCTCTTTCTTCTGCGCTTAATGTGTTATACAGTTGCATGCTATAAACGTTTTAAGTGAGAAAAATATTTTTGCAAAGATAATCATTTTTCCAATTAGTGTATTTATCCTTAAAATCATAATCTTTATAACATGATATAGAATAATATGAAATAATAATCCTTAATATCAATTATTAAATTTAACTTTCATGACAATTCAACCATCTATATGTCATATTGTCTTTAATAAATTTTTAAGTTTTGTTAATTGACATTTTAACAATTATCACATAATGTATAAATTATTGCTATTCCTGTTAAATTTTAGTTAAAATTGAAACATTTCATACTAAACACATACCTATTTAGCATTAAATTTGTTTACAGTAAAACGAAAAAAAATAAAACATAATAAATAACAAAGAAAGATATACAATGAAGAGTACTTTAAAAAAACTATTACCATTTGCCGTAGTAGGTGTTATGTCCGGAGCTACTACCGTTGGAGCATTACAATATTTTAATCATGAATCCAACAGCGGAGACCAATCATACTTTACAAAAGCTTCAAATGTTTCTTTTGCAGGAATGAATTCCGCAGCAGTAGGCGATGATTTTGTGAAAGCAGCTAAAACGACAGTTCCCGCTGTAGTAACCATTAAAAACTACCAGTCCAGAACAGCAAGCAGAGCTTCAGAGCAAGATATGTTTGATTTCTTCTTCGGAGATCCGTTTGGAGGGAAAGGACAGCAAAGACAGAGAGAACAGCAACAAACACCGGATAATATGCCTTCAGGAATGGGATCAGGTGTCATTATTTCGCCGGACGGTTATATTATTTCAAATAATCACGTTGTAGCAGGAGCGAATAAACTTGAGGTTGTTTTAAGCAATAAAAAATCATACATCGCAACATTAATAGGAACTGACCCTAATACAGATATTTCATTATTGAAAATTGAAGAAAAAGGATTACCATATTTGAATTTTGCCAATTCTGATAATATTGAAGTCGGGCAATGGGTTCTTGCAGTAGGAAATCCGCTTGGATTGAACTCTACGGTAACTGCAGGTATTGTTTCCGCAAAAGGAAGAGGAATCGGGATTCTAGGTTCTCAAGGAAAAGCTGCCAACCCGATCGAAAGCTTCATTCAGACGGATGCTGCTATTAACCCTGGAAACTCAGGGGGTGCTTTGGTAAATACAAACGGAGATCTTATTGGCATTAACTCTGCAATCCAGTCAACAACAGGTTATTATCAAGGGTACGGATTTGCAGTCCCTGCGAACCTGGCAAGAAAAATCGTTGAAGACATTAAGAATTTCGGTATCGTACAGAGAGGTTTCTTGGGGGTAACTTCATTAGATTTATCAGATGATCAATTGGTTGCAGCTTATAATAAGCAATATAAGACAAATATCAAGGTAGGTTCAGGAATTTATGTAAGAGAAGCCGTAGATGAGGGAGGTGCCAAAGAAGCAGGTATTAAAGTAGGCGATATTATAACTAAAATTGATGGAATCACAATCACAGATTTTGCTGATCTTTCAATGGCGGTAGGAAGCAAACGTCCTGGTGATAAAGTTGTTGTAACCTATTCCAGAAATGGTAAAGATGCCACAACAACTGTTACTTTAAGAGATCAAAAAGGAGGAACTGCTACAAGAACGAAAGCAGACCTTAGTGTCACTGAAAAAATCGGGGCAGAATTCCAAAGTATTGATGATAAAACGAAAGCATACTACGGACTGAACAGCGGAGCTGTAGCCAAAAATGTTATAGAAGGAAGCGAAATGGCTAAAGCAGGTATTGTAGACGGTTATATTATTACCGAAATCAATGGTAAACCTGTAAATTCTCAAAAAGACGTAGAAAATTTATTGAATAAATTCTCCGGAACAGTACAAATAAAATATATGGACGACTACGGAAGAGGCTATCAAAGAGGTTTTAAAATGCCTTAATCAAAGAACTAAACTAAACTTTTATATCAACAAAAAACGCTGCAGATTGCAGCGTTTTTTTATTTATGATTTATTCATTTTTTCAGCGATTCTTCTTTTCTTTTTCCGTTCATAAATGATTTCTACAATCTTACCACCCATCCATGCAAAAGGGAAGAAAGTAAGGAAAATAGAGATTTTATAGAATGTAGGATGATAAGGAAAAACAATAACGTCCAACATTGCTATAAACAACATTATAAAACCGATAAGAATAGCATATGCCACTTTAGCATATTTAACGATAATGGCAGTTACCACACCTCCAACTGTAGTCCCCAATCCGGAAATAAACAGAAGGAAGCCAAAAAAGGCATCATTATGCTGCATACTTTGAAGAAATCTCTGCCAATGCTCAAATGGAGCAAAAGCATCGAAAGTAACCCATTGCGGAAATGCTCTTATACCAAGAGTAATGATAAGTCCGGCAATTCCAAGACCTATAATAGCCGCAAGTGTATTTCTTATAAAGTTCATTAATCCTGATGTGCAATCATAGAAATTTCGATATCAACATTCTTAGGCAGGCAAGAAACCTGTACAGTTTCACGAGCCGGAAAGCTTTCTGCATCTAAATAAGAAGCATAAATATCATTCATTACAGCAAAATCATCCATACTTTTAAGGAAGATTGTAGCTTTTACAACATTTTTAAAAGTCATTCCTGCTTCTGTAAGAATAGCTTCAAGGTTTTTCATTACCTGATGCGTTTCTTTTTCAATCCCTTCCACCAATTTACCAGTTGCAGGATCTACAGGAATCTGACCGGAGATGTACAAAACACCATTTGCCATATTGGCTTGTGAATAAGGCCCGATAGCTGCAGGAGCGTTAACTGTGTTGATTATTTTTTTCATTAGAATTTATTTTGGGTGCAAATATAAAATTTATATTCTATTTCTATAATCAAATATCAATCCGATATTAGAAAGGCGCATTTGGTTGTGTGAAACTTCTGTCCTTATACTTAATGGCATCACTTAAGATATTGGCTTTGATACCGATAAAGAAGTCATACACTTTGTACTGACCAAACGGAACCCAGTTGAAATTAATCGTAAAACTTCGCTGATCTCTCGCAAAACCAATTCTTGTATACGCCAATTCTCTTGTCACCATGTCATAATGTGTGCTTCCGTTGATATTCCAGTAGGGTGTTAATTTAAGGCTTCCATCCAAACCAACTGAAGCCAGTTTGGTCGGAGTTCTTGAAGCTGTACTTCTTGTGTAAGCATAATTGGCGTTCACATTCAAAGTCCATGCCTGATCGAAATGAGCATAATTATCATCATCAAAATAATAATTTTCATTCCTTATTTCTCCTTTCGATTTATATTTTTTAGCATAATCTGTTTTTTCTCCAAATATTTCGCTGCTCAAAGGGTAAGACATCTGAACGTTGAATCCCTGAACACTGAAATGTCCGAACTCTTCTGTTCTGATTCCTGTATCCTGTCCCGGAAGATAGATAATTTTATATGGATCCAAAGAAACACTTGTATTTACGCTTAGTTTATTATTAAAGAAAGAAGACTGACCGTTTATCGTAACAATTGACCAGGGGTGATCTTTTGCTGCAAAATTATAACTTCCCGAAAGGTTTAATGATTCAAAAAGTTTTATCTTTTTCACTCCTGTAGAGTCACTTTTAGACTTTACCTTCATTTCGATATTGTTCCCGATATTGAAACCTAAAGCACCTACCATTCCGCTTGAAGGGCTTCCGATGATACCTCCTTCAAAAATTGAATAAGGCGTTAAAGCTCCGTTTGCATCATAGTAATTTTTATAATATCCATAACCAGAACCTCCAAAATCAGGAGAATAAGTAAACCCGATACTTGGTGTCATCATATGTCTGATCGCTTCAACTGCAGAACCTTTCTTAAATTTCAGCATTCCATATAATGTTGTCTGAATACTTGCCGTACTTGAGAATGTAGAATATCCTGAAATACCTTTATCAGTTTCTGTAACAACTTTATTCTGAATAGGATCGTAAAACTTATTTACTGTTTTTGTTGTTAAGCCATTATCAATATTAGCTCCTAAACTGAATGTAAAATATTTTGCAACCGTTGTATTTGTACCTAAAGCAATATTATTTTTCAAGCCGGTCTGCATTTTATCCCACATTTCTTTTTTGAAAAGTTCACCTTCGTCGGTTTGTACAAAGTTTGTTAAATTAATTCCCGTATTTACCGTAATATTTTCCAGTAACCCACTTCTAACACCCGTTTTTGATTTAAATAAATAAAACTGATTGATCGCAACATTCATCTGTGGCAAACGAAGATCAGACAATCCCGTCGCAAAATTCTGAGAATAAGAAGCCGTTCCCGTAATTGTTGCAGGCAGTTTCAAAAATCTTTTTGTAATAGTTACCGTTGAGTTTTGCTGGGTATTTAATACATTTTGATTTAAAATATAATTGTTATTCAGCGTATTATTATAGAATTTTGTACTTACAACATCTACTGAAGCAGAAAAATTCAGGAAAGGGTTTGCTTTTGTATCCTGAGTATGTCTCCAGGCAATTCTGTATGTACTTGTTTTTCCGTAATCATCCAACCCTTTGATACCACGAACCGCCGTTCCTATATCCGCAGAGAAATTCCCGGAATAACGGTATTTTTTCACATAGTTCATTTCAGGTCTGAAATTAAAACTTCCTTTGGTATAAATATCGGTAAGAATCTTCAAATCAAAATGTTCCCCGATCGGCTGATAATACCCCAAACCATTCAGGAAGAAACCTACATCCTGTCTTTCCCCGAAACTCGGAATCAAAATACCCGCTGCTCTCTTACTTGAAAAAGGTAAAATAGCAAAAGGCATAATCAAAGGAGTCGGAATCTGCTCGATATACAACTGAATAGGACCCGAAACAATTGAGGATTTATTTTTTGTCTTAATTAATTTAAGATAATTAGCTCTTAAAAAATAATCAGCCGCCGTATCCTTTTTCTTAATATAATAATCATCTGTGGTATAATCCGCACGTCTCATTGCAAAGACAGAATCGTTATATTTCTTTGTTTTATTAGCTACAATAACCCCTTCACTTTCTTCAGTTCTGGCATTAAAAGCAATTGCCTGTCGCGTTTTGGTATTATACTGAAACTCGTCGGTTTCATATTTTTTACCAGCCTGAGTTGTAATTACAGGTTCAATTATTCTTCCTAAAGAATCTTGTTTTCCACGCGCATACATCAGACTTTTCTGTTCGTCGATAGAGATATAATCTGCATCAATCTGCATATCCTGGTACTTCACCTGGGCATTTTTGTTCAGATAAACCATTTTTTTCTGGAAATCTCTGCGTTGAAAATCTGCTTTTGTCTGAAGTACATCTTCCAGCGATTCTTTTTTTAATACAATGGTATCCTTTTTGGAAATAGTATCATTAACCGCATTTTTAGGCAATTCTTTAGAAGTTTCTTGTGCTAAAAAATTGTTAAAAATTAGGATAATTAAAATTTGTAATATATTTTTGGAGACGGTTTTGACCAATTTTTTGTTATATTTATTGTATACAATTAAGGCTCAAAATTAATATAATTTTTAAAACTGTAAGATGCACAAAGTAAATTTTAAAATAATTTTATCATTTCTCATCATTCTATCCAGCAACTTTATTTTTTCTCAGAAGAAATTTACCGTTGTTTTAGACGCAGGACACGGAGGAAGTGATCATGGAGCAAACAGAAGTTATGCAGACATCGGGAGAATTGCGGAAAAAGATGTCACCCTTGCTATTACCCTGAAAGTTGGGGCAATGCTAGAAAAAAACAAAGATTTTAAAGTTATTTATACCCGAAAAATTGATGAATATCCCTCTCTTTCCGACAGAACAAATCTGGCGAACAGAAGCAAAGCAGATCTTTTCGTTTCCATACACTGTAATTCTTCAAAAAAACCTACAGCTTACGGAACCGAAACTTATGTACAGGGTCCTGATCAGAATGACACCAATCTTGAGGTGGCAAAAAGAGAAAATGATGTGATTTTTCTGGATGAAAAAGATAAGCAGACCTTCGGATCTTATGATGCAGGTTCTCCTGAATCTTTAATTGCCCTAAAACTTCAGCAAAGTAAATATCTGGAATCCAGTCTTCTTTTGGGAGGTCTGGTTGAAGATAATTTTGTAAATAAAGATAAAAGATCTTCAAGAGGAGTATTTCAGAAAAACCTGCATGTTCTTCGTATGAATGCGATGCCTTCGGTACTTATTGAAACCGGATTTATCAATCATCCGGAAGAAAGTCATTATCTGGCTTCGGAAAAAGGCCAGGATGAGATTTCACAAAGTATATATCAGGCTATTATTGATTATAAGAAAGCAATTGACAGAAAATCAGGTGGTCCGGTAATCGTTAAGAAACCTGAACCGGATAGACTGTCAGAAGTTGCTTTAAAGAATGATTTCAGAATTTTATTATTAAGCTCTCCCACAAAGTATAATGACGGAGATCCTGCTTTAAAAGGGTTAAATTATATTTTACCTCTTAAAGAAAACGGACAATACAAATATTATTACGGAGTAACCAACCTTGCATCGGTAAGGGATATCAATATTAAAACAGCTAAAGATGCAGGATTCAGAAATGCTTATGCTGTAGGATTTATGCCTAATCAAAAATTGAGTACGGGTTACTACACCATTGAAGTACATACAGGAGAAAAACTGAATGGGAATTCATTTGTGCTTCAAACCCTAAAAGACCTTGAAAGAAACAAAGAAGACGGAGTTTTCTACTATACTTACGGAAAAGTGTACAGTTTGGAGGACGCAGTGAAACTTCAGAAAGATATTGAGGCTAAAGGAATTAAGAATTCGGTGATTCAAAAAGTTTTCAAATAATAAAAAATAATTTTGAAGTTAAAAAGTTAATTATTACTTTTGCAACCTCAAAATTTGGCCTATTCGTCTAGTGGTTAGGACTCAAGGTTTTCATCCTTGCAACAGGAGTTCGATTCTCCTATAGGCTACCAAATTTATATCATGCCGGATTTAAAAATACAAGAAGCTAAATTGCTTTTTAAGAAAATCCACTCAAACCCAAAAAGTTATGATTTAAAAATCAATGAAGACGGGATTACAGGCAGAGATGATAAAATAAGTTTCAGACTTGACAGGACGGGAGAAAGGGTAACTTTTGAAGTAACGATTGACGAACTTACCTTCACCAATACCACTGGAGAATGGAACAATGCGATGGTAATGCTTACGAGCACCATCAAAAAATTAGAAAGAGAAGAAGAGAATATTAAAATAGAACAAGCAATAGATAAACTAAGAAAATATTTATCAGAAGAAAATTAATTTTTTTAAAGATAAATTTGGTAGATAAAAAAAAAGTTTATACTTTTGCACTCACATTTGAACGATATGGCAAATCATAAATCAGCATTAAAAAGAATTAGACAAAACGAAGTAAGAAAACTTCGTAACAGATACTACCACAAGACTGCTAGAACAGCTTTGAAGGTGTTAAGAAATGAAGAAGATAAAGCTGCTGCTGCAGAGCAATTGCCAAAAGTTATCTCTTTGTTGGATAAATTAGCTAAGAAAAATATTATCCACAAAAACAAAGCGGCTAACTTAAAAAGCAAATTAACTAAGCACGTTAATAAACTAGCTTAATAAGTATAGTTGGCCCGTTCGTCTATCGGTTAGGACCTCAGATTTTCATTCTGGTAAGAGGGGTTCGACTCCCCTACGGGCTACAAAACATAATCACTACTAACCGGGTGATTATAAAAACTAAGAGTTGTAAACTTATAAAAACAAAATACTAACCCTGTAAGCAATTACAGTTATGGTAGATGGCCCGTTCGTCTATCGGTTAGGACCTCAGATTTTCATTCTGGTAAGAGGGGTTCGACTCCCCTACGGGCTACGTAAAAGAGATTCATTTTTTTGAATCTCTTTTTTATTTCCCTTTATGGTGATTTAATTTTCATTCATCCTAAATCTTCTAGCGAAGAAAAATAAATTTGTTAAAAAAAACAGGGTTTGCTTTTCAAGTTAAATTAAAAACGCTTATCTTTGTAATTCATCAGATGATATGATGTTTTAATGCAATGCAGATTCAAAGAAAGACATTAGCTCAGGAAGTCGCAGACAGATTAATTGAAGGAATCATCAATAATGATTATCCTGTAGGTGAAAAATTGCCAACAGAACCTGAACTAATGAAGATCTATGGCGTCGGACGTTCCAGTATTCGTGAAGCGATAAAAATACTTTCAATCAAAGGTGTGCTGAATGTACATCAAGGATTGGGAACATTCGTTGTTTCAAAAAACATGCAGGAATCTTTGGAATCGCAGATGGATAAAGCACAAATTGAAGATGTACAGGAAGTACGTTCTCTGCTTGATTCAAAAATTGCAGCGAAAGCGGCTACCAATCGTAGTGAAGATCAGTTGAAAAATATTAAAAATTATTTAGATCTTAGAAATACATTCGCAGAAGAAAATAAAATCTTAGAATGTTATCAGGCTGATATTAATTTCCATATTGCCATCGCAGAAGCTTGTGGAAATATTCTTTTAAAAGAAATCTATAAAGTAGCAAGTTCGCACATCTTAAGATCTTTTGAAAGCAGGCATAATGATACAGAATCGTTTAAAATTTCTCAGGCTATTCATAATAGTCTTTACCTAGCTATCCAAAATAGAGATGCAAAAAATGCTGCAATTATCGCTCAGCAAATTGTTGATCAGATTTATTAAAAAATAAATTTAACCAAATTCATCAGATGACCTGATGAATTAAAAATTATTATGGAAAATATAACATCAAAAACAATTGACACTACTAAAATTGTTTATCCTATTTTATTTATGATCAGTTTTTCTCACTTCCTGAATGATCTGATCCAATCTACCATTCCTTCATTGTATCCGATTTTGAAAGGTGAATTTAGGTTATCTTTCGCCCAAATCGGGATTATCACTTTGGTATTTCAACTTACAGCATCAATTTTACAGCCGTTTGTAGGAATTTATACTGATAAAAAACCAAATCCCAGATCTCTTGCGATCGGAATGGGATTGTCAATGGCAGGTCTATTATTATTGGCAGCTGCCCATCAATATTACGTTATTCTGATTTCGGTTGGGTTAATCGGAATGGGATCGTCC
Source organism: Chryseobacterium ginsenosidimutans (assembly GCF_039536845.1). Classification (GTDB taxonomy): domain Bacteria; phylum Bacteroidota; class Bacteroidia; order Flavobacteriales; family Weeksellaceae; genus Chryseobacterium; species Chryseobacterium ginsenosidimutans_B. Next base: position 101,825 of record NZ_BAAAZJ010000008.1, on the reverse strand, counting down.
ATTTTTCATCCGGAAGCATCAAGAGTTGCACAATTGGCATCAGGCGGACAAAAAGGTTTGGCGCAATCCATCTTTCAGGTAGGTGGAAATTCGGGAAGCGCAATCGGACCTTTGCTGGTTGCTTTAATCATCCTTCCATTGGGTCAGGGTTATGTTGGTTTATTTGCCATTGCAGCATTTATAGGAATTATCGTTTTATGGAGAATCGGAAATTGGTACGCTGAAAGATTAAGCTTAAAAAAATCAGCAAAGCATTCAAGTGATCTTATTAATATTCAATTATCCCGTAGAAAAGTCATTTTTTCAATTACGATTTTATTGGCTTTGGTTTTTTCTAAATATATCTATTTGGCTTCCATGACAAACTATTTTACCTTCTTTTTGATTGATAAATTTCACATTTCGGTAAAAGATTCTCAACTCTATTTATTCATGTTTTTAGCAGCAGTTGCCGTCGGAACGATCTTAGGTGGGAAATTAGGGGATAAATATGGCAGAAAGAAGATTATCTGGATTTCAATTTTAGGAGCAGCACCATTTACCCTGTTCTTACCCTATCTATCGTTATTTTGGACGATTACATTTGCTGTTTTAATAGGATTAATTATTGCTTCGGCATTCTCTGCCATCCTTGTATTTGCAACGGATCTTTTACCTAATAAAATAGGATTGGTAGCAGGATTATTCTTTGGCTTTATGTTTGGAATGGGCGGAATCGGATCTGCTGTTTTAGGCGCAGTAGCAGATGATACGAGTATTGAATATGTATTTAAAATCTGTGCATTTTTACCATTAATGGGAATTATCACAGCATTTTTACCCAACCTTAAAAAATAAAAAAAAATCCCCACCAAAGGCAAAAGGTGGGGACTAAACAAAATTTGGATATGCTACTAAAGATTTAGTTTTTAATCAATTTCTGCTGATATACTGCCTTTTCGGTTTTTGCAATTAAAATATACACTCCTTTCGGAAGCATACTTACATTTACCTGCCCATTGCTGAACTGTACATTAACCAATTTACCAGACATATCGTATACAGAAACGTTTAAAACTTTCTCCTGAGTTCGAATGTTAAGAATATCAGCCACCGGATTAGGGTAAATACTGAATTCTAATTTTTTAACCTCAGCTGTTGCCAGTACTGAAGTGGAGCTTGTTATTGATAACGTTTTATCAACAACCTTGCCGTTAGAATTGAAACTTACCACAATACTTGCAGTTCCGTTTCCTATTGGTGTAATAACCAATTCATCATTTGTATTAATCGTTGCCGAAACCACTGATGGATTGCTGTTCGATTTTACAGACTTTACAATTGCCGCAGCAAGATTATCTGTATCTGAAGTTACGGTTTTTAGATCAATTGTCGTAACAGAATTTGCACTTACCTGCGTAGGAAGCGTATTATTAATAACAGGAACGGTATTATCCGGAAACACAGCAATTGCCGGAAACCAGTAATAATCGTTTAATTTTATCGTATTTGTCAAAGTTCCTGTATTATTAAATGTATGAATCCAGTTATTTTGATAATGTGCACCGTAACCGCTTTCTGTTGTATTTAAAATCAATTCATCGGTAACAGGATTTACTCTTAAAGCTGCACCGTAAGGAATTTGCTTATAAGTCCCTGTTTGTCCCGGAATAGTGGCAAAAGCTTCATTAAAAGTGCCCGAAGTTACGTCAAATTTCACAATCTGAGTTCCGGAAACAAAACTACTGATAGAATTGATCCAGTATAATGTATTGTTTTGGCTACTTGCCGTTAAACTTCCTGCATTCCACGCTCCCCAAGCTCCGATATATTTTGTTGTAGGAATATTATAAACTGTCGTAGTAAAAGTGGTAGGATTTATTTTAACTAATTTCTGATCCTGAATCGCCCAAACACTTCCGTCTTTCGCCTGAACAATAGAATGGAAAGAACCCGCAATTGTAGTAACAACCGTATCTGTATTTGGATTAATCACCAAAACTCCCGCAGATTGTTTCACTGCAAAAACATATTGAGAAGTTCTGATCATATTACCAATTTGTCCTGCGTACTGGCTTCCTCCTCCTGTTGTAGGAATTAAATTTCCAACCTGTAAATTATCAATATCAAAAGTATAGATTCCATTGGAAGCTCCGATGTAACCTTTGTGTTCATTAACTCCGACAAAAGATCTTCCGTCTCCACCACCGATATTATTGAATCCTGCAATTTTCTGCATGGTCTGCGCATTGGCAACGACTAATCTTCCTCCCGGAGTATATTGTGTATCCCCACCATCTGCCGCTTGTTTAGAAATAAAATAAAATTTATCCCCATAAATTGTTCCATACTGAGTTGTAGCTCCGAAAGCCTGATTGCTGTTGGCATTGCTATATACTCTGTAATTTACGTTTCCATTATTATCAATAAAATTCACAGAACCGTTGGTATGACCAAACCATTCTTCATTCACCATGAAATATCCGTTCGTAAAGTTTGATGACGCAACATACGGCGAAACCGGAGTCATTGTTGAAGAAATCGGAGTATCTACAAATCCCGGTGCAAAATTCCAGATATCATAAGAACCATTTACCAAAGTTCTGCTTGTTGCACCCACTCCTGAATATCCGAAATCAGGATCAGTAGGATCTTTTACCCAGTAAGACCAATATCCGTTGGTTGTCCATCCGGAAGACCAGTGATCGTTTGTATCTGCAGCGGTGTAAGTATCAAAATCATAAGAAGTTGTGTTTACAATTCCGCTTACCGGATAATAAGGATAGGTTACGTTTCCGTTTTTGTAAAGAGCATTTGTTCCTGTTCCGTTCAGATCAAAACCAAATCCTCCGATTGCCGTTCCGTAAGGTCCTGTTCCCGGATAAAGCAAAGAATAAAACCTGTGATCTGCAGCAGCAATTGCATGCAGCATATCTTCACCTGTCGCCATTCCGTTCCATCTGAAACCCCAAACCAGAGCATCAGCGTTTTTCCCGTCATTCCACTGAACTACAAAAGCCGCTTCATTAGTTCCTGTTCCAACCCAATACTGAATATCAGAAAAATTAATCGTTGTAGCAATGTTCTTTGCAGACTGATTCTTCGGGGAAGATTTCAACTGAAGATCATTTCGGGGAAACCCCTGTACTTTTATCTGTGCATTCGTAAAAAATGCAAACAGAAAAAGCATTGTTAAAAGATAAAACTTTTTCATTTTTAATTTAATTATTAACTATTTATTATTGATTTTTAATTAAGATATAAATCATAAGCTCCGGCAACTTCCGTAGAAACTTCGCCCAGCCAACCCGCTTCTTGGTTGACTCCTGTGTAAACTTTCACAAAATCAATTCCCGGAAGTTTTACATATTTTCCGCTTTTATCGACTGCCCAGGAAATATCAATATTAGAAGCCTCATCGTTATTCGGAGCATTGTCTGCATATCCGAAATCATAAGATTTTCCGACCCAATAAGATCCCGTTCCGCTCTGATCATAATAATTGTTCATCAGTTTTGTTCCGGTAAAGCTGTAAGAAGTATCGCTCAGCCACATTGGATAGTAGCTTTGCGCATGGAAGGTATTTTTTGTTTTAAATCCTAAATTCCCCAGATTGTCCTGCCATTTTATATATTCTGTATCAGTCTGCCAAAACTCACTTCCCGGAACGGGAGGTTTATTTTCATTGGGCTTTACATATGTTATGCTATAATCTTTTACGGTTGTATTTTTGAAATATTCGCTGCCTGCGATTTCATACCATTCATTATCATCGGGTTTTCCGTTTTTATTTCTGTCGTAGGCAACCATGATAATTCCAGGTTCGCAAGATCCTGAACGTGGCTGGCTCGCATCATTTCCCCAAAAAGCATTTCCTAAAACTTTAAAATCTCTTCCGTTCATATTCGGAATCGTATGATCAAAACCGAAAACAACGTATCCACCAAATCCGCCTAAAGTCAGCATCGAAGAATTTCCTCCGACCAAAGATTCTTTAGCTTTCTGAAGCATTTTCGTAAAAGTATCTCCGTTTTCGTATTCAGGAATTTCATTGATGAATTGCCCCACTGCAGGACGGAAATCGAAAACATTAGAAATATATTTGCTGTACGTTCCGGTTTCCTGTTTTACAATAATTTTTGAATTATATGTTTTTACAGTTCCGTTAATGTCAATTTTTAAAGTTAAAGGATATGTTTTCACAACAGGACTGATAAAATCCAGCTGAGAATCTTGGGAAATAATAGAATCATTGATGCTCCATGTGAAATTCCCGCCAACTTTCGGATCGATATTTAAGACCTTGAAACGATCGATTGTGTAAGATTCTTCCAAGCCATTAAAAGCAGAATCATCTTCGTCTCTGTCACTTTTACAGCCAATTGTTCCTATCAGAATTGCTGAGAAAAGTGTTGTTTTTATAATTTTTAAAATGTTTCTTTCCATTTTTTAATTTAATTTATTTATACAAAAAAGTGAAGTGTGCAGGGATATTTCCGCCTTCTGTTTTCCATTTGAAGTGTCCGTTTTTATCGAAGCAGTAGACATATCCGGTCGAAACATAATTTCTCGCATCAGTCATATAAATATCTTCTGTAATTGGGTTTACAGCAATTCCGTAAGGCGTTTTGATCGCATCAACATATTCCTGATCGATGATTTTATTAGAGATAATCTGCTCAGTTTTCACATCAATAATTCCGAAAGATTTTGTGTAAGCATGAGTATTGTAGTTGAATTCATTCCCGTAATAATACAATTTGTCATTTACGATCGTCATTTCACTTACCGAAATATGAAAATCTTTTTTCACCAATCCTGTAGCCGCATCAACCAAAAATAAACTTGAAGGAACGGTGTAGTAATCACCTCTTGAGCTTACATACAGATCGCCGTAATTATCTTTTTTAATTCTGTGAAGATTAATCGCAACATCTATTTTTTTAGTTTCAGTAAAAGAATTCAGATCAACCACAGAAACTGTTTTATCATAATTTGGAAACTTATACCCTCCGGAATTAGCAACGAATAACCGATTTCCAACAATTTCCATTTCTTCCGGCTGATAACCGACAACCGCCGTTCTTTGAATCGTTAAGGAAACCGTATCAATCTCAACCACTTTTCCCAGCGGCGCATTCGGATCTAAAGCAACGGGGCCGGCATAACTTGAAGCATAAGCTTTTCCGTTTTTAAAAGTGATGTAACGGCAGTTTTCAAGATTAATGGTTTTAATTCTTTTTGCGGTTTTAGCATCCAAAACTTCAATTTTATTGGAAACATTAATGACGGCATACAATTTATTTCCATAGATCTGAATGTCATTTCCAACGTCTCCCAGCTCTTTCACCACATTCGGATTGATCTCTGCATAAATATTTCGGTGATACGTTCCAGTCGTATAATCAAAAAAATCGAGAGTCGCTTTGTTGCTTCCCATATTGCCTTCATTTAAAAGGTAAAACCCTTTGACAGCGGTATTTTCAGGCTGTGCAAGTCCTGTTTCGGTTTCTTCACGGGTAATGTATTCATCCGTTCTGCACGAAATCAATGAAAACAGTACACAAATCAGAAGATAAAAGTTTAATTTTTTCATAATGTAAAGCTTACAATGAGTTTAAAAGTTCTTCCCGGCATCGGATAATTCAGCACCACATCATAATATTGATTAAAAATATTATTAACCTCGAAACTGGCTTTAAACTGATGCTCTTTCCATTTTATTTTTCTCTGAACTGACAAATCATGCGTATACCAAGGCTGAATGTAATTGTATAGGATATTATTCTGATTCACATCGTAGCGTTCCCCAACATAGATAAAACTGTAATTGAAGCTCCAGCCTTTGTAATCAGACATCAAAGAAAAAGATCCGCTGTGCCAAGGCGTGTAAGGAATCTGGTGTCCGAAATACGATTCTCCCCGATCGGAAAAATCTCTTGCCCTCTGAAAAGTATAGCTTAATAACGGACGGATCTTAACATTCCCAAAAAGCAGATTAGCCTGAAGATTGATATCTGTTCCGAGAATTTCAACTTCTCCAAGATTCAGCATCGTCCACCGGAACATACTTCCGTTCGGAGCGGCAATGATTTTATCTTCAACTTTATTAAAATAACCATCAACTTTAGCCGAAATTCTTTGTAAAACAGAACCTGAAAAACCTTTGGAATAAGCAAAACCAAGATTATACTGATTGGTAAATTCGGGTTTCAAAGAAGTATTTCCGATCATCGTATAATACAGATCATTGAAAGTCGGCATCCTGAAAATCCTTTTATAGAAAGCTCTTACCGTAAAATCTTTTCCCGCAAAAGGCTGATAACTCAGAAAAGCTGAAGGCGTCCATTCTGTTCTGTCCGGTGATTTTGTATTTTTTTCCACATCTTCCGAAACAAAAGTTCCTAAAACACTTCCCAGGAATTTCAGACGTTTCCATTGATAAGTGGTTGCAAAAGCCGCCAAAGTTGTATAGCGTGTCGGGTAAGAAAAATTAACCAAATCCGCGTCCAGATTATTATACTGAAAATCTACACTCGCGCTGACATCCCAATCAGAAGTAATAGAAAATAAATTGGAGCTAGACACATACAGTTCCCGTTGAATATACTGATTCTGAATTTTTATGGATGAAACTGTATCAATATAATGCGTGTAATCGTACGCGAATTTGGCCTTAATCTGAGTTTCCAGTTTTGGAAATATTTTTTTCTTAAAACTTCCCTGAACGAAAAAATTTTCGTCGGTCTGCCTTTCCCCTCTTCCGTCAAAACGGTTGTTCACAATTGCAGCAGGAATTCCACGATTTGACATATAACCGTAACCTCTCACATTCCAGCTTCCGTTATTGAGTGTTCCGTTCAAACTTGTTTCAAAACGTTTTGCATGAATATCAGAATCCATTCTTTTGGCAATTGTATCGTAAGCAATTTCTCCGTCAGGATATTTTTTCTTGTAACGGTATTTGTAAACACCATCACTCTGAATAAATTCTGAGCTAAAGCTTGCTGAAATATTTTTTGAGATTTTCTGTTCCAATCGAAAAGAAGGATTAAACAGATCGATAGAACTATTTTTGAATCTTACGACTAAATTTGTTTTACGATTTCCTTTAAAACCCGGAACTTTCGGCTGTAAATAAATAGATCCTGACGAACCGAAATCTTTTGCAGGCTGAAAGATTTCACTTTTTTGTCCGTTGTAGAGAGAGATTTCTTCCAAATCATCAAGAGAATATCTTCCCAGATCCACTACTCCATTCTGAGCATTCCCGATCTGGATTCCGTCATAAAAAACACCAACGTGCTGACTTCCCATACTCCGGATATTGATTGTTTTCAAACCACCAATTCCACCGTAATCTTTGATCTGAATTCCCGAAAAATACCTCAGTGCATCGGCAACCGACTGGCTGTTGAGCCTTTCCAGCTCTTCCCCCGACAACACCTGTGCAGGAAGAATCTCTTTAAAATTTTTCTTTTGAATATTGACCGGAATGATGGGATGTTCCTTAAGACTGTCTTTAGATTGTGAAAATATAAGCTGAGCTGCCAACACAAAAACTGTGATAGCAACTTTCTGAAGTTGAGATGTAAAAAATGTTGTCACCATTAGCTCATTTAGAATAATGATGACGCTAATGGATATAAGAATACAGCGACTAAGCACAGCTGTAAACTGCACAAAATCAATGATGTCCTAATGCTTTATTCCACGAAAGCGTCAAACGTTAAATCTTCTGGCAGGTCTTCTGACTTACTCCATTTTTGAAATCCTTCCCATTAAAAAAACAGTGGATATTATCTTCAAAAACTTTTTTTGTGGAGCTTACAGCAGCGGGTCTGTTCCGGATTTTCACCGGATTCCCTTTTAAGCGCTTTTTATGGCTCACCAGATTGCGGCAAAGATAGAAAATAAATCATAGAATCAAAATTGAATTTAATTCTATGATTTTCAATTAAATAAATTTAAAATTTGATTTAGGAAAATACATTTTTTAAACGCAAAGTTTTATTTTCTCTTGATAATATTTTAGGAAGCAAAGAAGTAATCAATTAAAATTGATTTGAAGAAGCGAACGTTTACAGTCAGCTTAATCAGACAGCTTGCTGTCAGAACTTTGCTTCCTTAAAGTTATTCCCAACTGAAAACTAGGATTAACTCCCGAAATTCCTTTTTCATCAAATTTTCCCAATGGAACTTTTACTCCAACACCGCCATTTAACTGATGAATATTATCTTTTGAATTCAATAATTGATAAATTCCCATCAGGTTTAAATCTCCGATTCCATTGATTCTAATATCCTCCTGCAATGTTTTCTTTTCATGAAAATGAAATGGCAAACTCGCATATACACTCAGTTTTTTCGTCAAAGGAATTTTACCCCAAAGCTGAATCGTATTGAAATATTGATCCTGCGTCAAATCTTTTACGAATAAATTTTCTTTTGCTTTATAATGTTGGGCAAAATATTTTATGCCGATATATTGTGAATTTAATAAAGATTCAAAACCGGATGATCCGTTTCCCGCAGCACAGCATCAAACGCCCCTTTTGTCATTCCGTAGGAATCTAAGCGGGATTATAAAAATTAAGACGTAAAATCTTTGCTGAGATTCCTGCGGAATGACAACTAAACGTTAATTTTAAACGAATGCAAACTCTTGCAGTCAAAACAAGATTTGAAAAAATTAACTCAAAAAACCGGTGGTCTGAAAATATGTTTTAAAAACAGAAAAGAATAATCTGTTTTATAGGTGAACTTGAAATTAAAAAGAGAAATTTTCTCTGTATTTCGGATTTCTGTACTATCAGGAAGAATGTAAATATCGAGTAGTTTCTGTCCTGAGTTTTTTATTTTATTTAAAGGAGAAGAGTCGTTATCATTGGTTTTAGCAATTTCTTTACTCAGATAATATTTTCCGTTACAGTGAAGCTCGGGATTGCTTTGTTGATACACAAAACTTCGGAGATATAATCATAATTTACAGCATATTCCACCAATGGCATCAGAGGTCTGAATACCACAAATAAAGTGAGGAATATGCTGCAAATAAAGTTCATCGATTATTTTTTGCTGATTGCTTCTTCGTATCTTCTGCTGATTTCTTTCCAGTTCGTCACATTCCAGATGGCAGCTAAATAATCTGCTCTTTTGTTCTGATATTTCAGATAATAAGCGTGTTCCCAAACATCAATTCCAAAAATCGGCGTTCCTTTTTCTTCTACAACATCCATCAACGGATTATCCTGGTTCGGCGTCGATGAAACGAATAGTTTCCCGTTTTTATCCACAGACAACCAAGCCCAGCCTGAGCCAAAACGATCTGCTCCAGCTTTAGCCATTTTTTCTTTGAAAACATCCATACTTCCGAAAGTTTCGTTGATCGCTTTTGCCAATTTCGCTGATGGCTGTGTATTTTTTTCAGGGGTTAAAACCGTCCAGAATAATTCGTGATTGTAGTGACCTCCCGCATTATTTCTGATAGCCGGACTTAGTTTCGAAACATTCGACATGATCTGAAATAACGTCTGTTTTTCCTGTGGTGTTCCTGCAATAGCTTTATTCAAATTCGCTACATACGCTGCAGCATGTTTCGTGTAATGAATTTCCATGGTCTGTGCGTCGATATTACCTTCCAATGCATTGTAAGCGTAGGGCAAAGCCGTCTGCTTAAACTGTCCGAACGCAAACTGCGCCGCAAATACTGCACTTAAAGCAGCTACTTTCAAAATCTTCATACCGTTTTGTTTTTTGTGTGGTTAAATTTTATTTCAACAATTTCTTAATATCCTCAATTAATATTTCTCTGTCGGGATGATATTTTCCCGTCAGTTTCGGAGTCTTTCCTTCCTTGTCCTCATAATTCAATCCTGAATAATATAAAATCGGCATATTTTCTTTGTTATATCTGCAACGAATATTTCCTTCTTTATCGACAAGTGCGATCATCCCGCTGTGATTGAGACTCTCACTTTCATCTTCTTTGTCACCGACATAAATATTGAACTGATCCGCAATCTTTCCGATGTAATCTCTGTTTCCTGTTAAAAAATGCCAGTTTGGAGATTTTGCGCCTATTTTTCTGGCATGTTCTTTCAATAATTCCGGAGTATCATTTTCCGGATCAATACTTATCGAAATAATTCCAAAATCAGGATTATTGATTTCATCCTCAATGGCTCTCATATTCGTATTCATAACAGGGCAAATCGTAGGACATCTGCTGAAGAAAAACTCAACCAGATATACTTTTCCAAGCATATCTTTGTTGGTAATCTTTTTGCTATTCTGGTCGGTAAGTTTAAAATCCGGAACTTTCATTACGGTGTAAAGATTCTTTTTAAAATATCCCATTCCGACTCCGATACCCAAGAATAGTAAAGCAATAATAGCAATCGGAATAATTACTTTACTCTTTGTATTGTTTGTCTTTTTATTTTTGGACATATTTCTCAGGATCTTTTTTGAACTCGTCTCTACAATAAGCACTGCAAAAACCATACGTTTTATTTTTATAGACTGCTGTATCTTTCATATCAGCTTCTGTCGGCATATGACAAATCGGGTCTTCTGCATTGGCAAATTTCACTTTTTTCGTATTTGATTTTGAAGCTGCAGTATTCTTTTTATGCTTTACTTTAGGCGTTTCCTGAGCACAAGCCATTAATGAAACCGACAATAATGCGGTTATAATAATTTTTGATTTCATTTTATTTTAAATTGAAATTAATAGTCGTATTGAATGAAAATGGATTGATTTTTTTAAACTAAACTTAATATTAGATTGAATTGAACATTAAGAATATTTAAGCTGCTAAGATCCATTAAGAAATCAAAATGATTTTTAAGTTTTACCTATAAAGTAAAACATATCTTAAAGCCTTAACCCAACTCAATGATTACAATAAAAACTAACATTTTAGTTTAAAATAAACTTAAGCCAAAGGAGGATGGAATATTCTGGAAAAATATTCTGATGTATGGAAATCTATATAATCCGAATTAGGATTTTTTATTGAAATATCAGATTGATTGTTGTCTGAAAAAGAAAGGATTTCATTAGACAAGAAAACATCTAATCCTGTAATTTTAATATTTTGATTATTATTGGATTGCTTTTCTGTTTTTGCCAATTCTTTTTCAACGTAGCATTTTCCTTTACAGGTAGATTGAGGAACATTTCTGTTTTCACAAAGGTTTTTGACGATGTAATCGTAATTTACCGCATAATTAACCAATGGCAAAACCGGACGTAATGCAATCGTAAAAATGATGAATATGGAAATGAAAAACTTCAATTATATTTCTGTTCTACAAATATACTACTGAAATTGTTTTTGTGAATCATTTATGATGAAAGTCATTTTTTAGTTGATGGGTTTTGGTTGATTGTTGAATAGTAAAGTTTTTTTTGTTTTTATTTCCTACGGATTACACAGATTTACACTGATGATTGTACATAAATTTTTAATTAAAATATCACATAAACATCTGTGCAGATCTGTGGGAATAAATTCAGTTTCGGGCTAAAGCCCGTTCATATTGATAATTGAGTTTACTTTAATACAACATAAACGCAATATTTTAAACTTTCAGCATCCATCTCCCCTCTTCCAACTTCACTAAAACTTCATTCTCTGGATTCTCACAGCATTTAAAATAGCCAGTAAAGCCACTCCGACATCAGCGAAAACAGCTTCCCACATCGTTGCTAAACCACCTGCTCCGAGAGCAAGAACGATTGCTTTTATCGTAAATGCAAGAATAATATTTTGCCAGACTATTTTTTTCGTCTGCTTTCCGATATTGATAGCCATTGGAATTTTGCTCGGCATATCATCCTGAATAACAACATCAGCAGTTTCGATAGTAGCATCACTCCCCAATCCGCCCATTGCAATCCCGACATCGCTTAACGCTACGACAGGAGCATCATTTACACCGTCGCCCACAAAAGCTACGGTTTGATTTTTTGCTTTAATTTCTTTAACTTTATTTACTTTATCCTCGGGGAGCAAATCTCCGTAAGCATTTTGAATTCCCAACTGATCGGCGACATATTTTACCACAGAGGTTTTATCACCACTCAGCATTGTCGTTTTTACGTTTAATGATTTTAATTTATTGATGGTTAATTGTGCATCAGCTTTGATGGAATCGGCAATCGTTAAATAACCAACAAATTTTCTATCATAAGCAACCGCAATTAAAGTATAGACAATATTTTCAGACTTAATATCATAGTTAATGTTGAATTTATCCATTAATTTGAAATTTCCGACCAACAATTCTTTTCCATTGACAGTTGCTTTTAAACCATATCCTGCAATTTCTTCTACATTTTCTAATTGAATTGAATGATCGATTTCTCCGACATATTCCTGGATTGCGGTTGCAACAGGGTGGGAACTTTTACTTTCTAAAGCATTGACAAATTTTAAAATCTCATCTTTGTTCAATTCACTGTTGAAATTAACTTCCTGCACTTTAAAAACACCTTCTGTCATTGTTCCGGTTTTGTCCATCACAACATTTTGAACATTCGCCAGAATATCAAGAAAATTACTTCCTTTAAACAAAATTCCGTTTCGGCTTCCCGCTCCGATTCCTCCAAAATATCCCAGCGGAATAGAAATCACCAAAGCACAGGGACAAGAAATCACCAAAAAGACCAAAGCTCTGTACAGCCAATCTCTGAACAGATAATCTTCAATGAAAAAATACGGTAAAAACGTGATTCCAATCGCAAGAAATACAACAATCGGAGTATAAATTTTTGCAAATTTTCTGATGAATAATTCTGTCGGAGCTTTCTGAGCGGTTGCATTCTGAACCATCTCCAGAATTTTGCTCAACTTACTGTCTTTGTAAGCTGTCGTGACTTTTACCTGACTGACTGTATTTAAATTAATCATCCCTGCTAAAACAGCTTCACCTTTGATTTTGGTATCCGGTTTACTTTCTCCCGTCAACGCTGATGTATTGAAAGAGGCTGTTTCGGACAATAATTCTCCGTCTAATCCCAATTTTTCACCTGATTTTAACTGAATAATTTCTCCAATATTTACTTTTTCGGCTTTTACAGTCTCAGGTTTTCCGTCCTTTAAAACCGTAACCTCATCGGGACGCTGATCGAGTAAAGATTTAATGTTGCTTTTTGCTCTTGTAACCGCCATTCCCTGAAAAACTTCACCTACGGAATAAAAAAGCATCACCGCAACACCTTCCGGATATTCCCCGATAGCAAAAGCGCCTACCGTTGCAATTCCCATTAAGAAAAACTCAGAAAAAACATCACCTTTTGCAATACTTTCATACGCTTCTTTTAAAACAGGCAATCCAACCGGAATGTACGCGATTAAATACCAGACTAAGCGAAACCAGCCTGTAAACCAATCGGGTTTTATATAGTTATCTAAAGCAATCCCTATTAATAATAACCCGAAAGAGATGATCGCAGGAAGAAACATCTGAAAAGCAGATTTGTCCCCTGTATCATGAGAATGGTCGTGATCGTGACCTTCATGATTGTGATTGTGCTCCTTTTTTGGTTTTGTGCTGCAGCATTCTTCCATAACTGAATAATTTTAATCAAAATTAGGTTTAAACCCAATGCAATACTATTGCAAACTTTCAAGACAGTTTTCACAGATTCCTTTCGCAAAAAGTCTTATTTCATCAATTCTGAAATTGGTCTGAATATTTTCAGGGATGGAAATATCTTCTTTACAAGTTGTCTGTTTACAAATCTTACAGTAAAAATGAAGATGCCAATCTTTGTGAGTCGTTTCGTCACAGCCGTCATGACATAGCTTATATTTAGTTGTCGCATTTTCCTGAATACTGTGAACAATTCCTTTTTCTTCAAAGGTTTTTAAAGTTCGGTAAATCGTTGTCCGATCTGCATTTTCAAAATGATTTTCTATTTCCGACAATGATAAAGCTGCTTCCTGAGAACTCAAAAAATCATACACCAAAATCCTCATACTTGTAGGTTTGGTATTTTTATCTATTAATTTATTTTCGATGTCTTTTTTCATGATCTTCTTGAATTTAATGTTCATGTTCTCCTGAATTCGCCAGTTTTGCATTAATAAAAAATGCGCCTTTGACAGCAATTTTCGATTCGGGAGAAATCTCTTTCACAGAAGTTATCGCTGTGAAACCCATATCGGATGAACCTTTTACGACTTCCACTTTCTCAAAGTTAATGGTTTTTGATTTTGTTTCAGAGTGATTTTCAGCTTCCTTTTCATGACTTTCTTCATTTTGCGTTTCTGTTTTTTTGTCTGTTTTTACAAATACATAAAATTTCCCGTCGGCTTCTACGATTGCTTCGTTGGGAATTGCAGGAGTTGTTGTTTTATCAAGACTTACAATTCCTGTGATGTTCATTCCGTCGATCAATCCGGTTTTGTTTCCTGTAACATTCGCATGAACCGAAATCGTTTTGCTGTCGTTTTCGAAGGAAGAACCGATGCTGTAAATTTCTGCATCATATTCAGTTTCAGGATTATTCGTTAGTTTAAAATGAACAATCTGTCCGACTCTCATTTTAGGGAGATCTTTTTCAAAAACCTGTAAATCAAGGTGAATAGAATTGTTATCAATAATTTCTGCAACGGGTGAAGAAATATCTACATAACTTCCGATCTGTGAAAAAATACTGCTGATTGTTCCGCTAATCGGAGCCGTAATTACCAAACCCGATCTCATGTTTCCGTTGTTTACTTTTCCCGGACTGATTCCCATTATTTGAAGCTGTCGCAAAAGAGATGCCTTTTTTGTTCGTAAAGCCTTTAATTCCGCATCCGCGCTTTGAAGATTTTTCTTTGCACCTGCATCATTGTCGAAAAGTTCTCTTTGTCTTCTGTACTCCTGTTCAGCGTAAGTGATTCTGCTGTTTGTCGTTAAATAATCTTCCTGCAGCCTGATAAATTCCGGATTGGAAATTGTTGCAATGACCTGTCCTTTTTTTACAAAACTTCCGACCTGAACATTTAAAGTTTTGATAATTCCGCCGTACAGAGAAGTGACGGTTGCTTTATTATTGTTTGGAACTCTTAATAATCCGTTGGCTTTAATGGTGGAAGTCAATTCCTTCATTTCAATAGTTCCTAAAGTGATTCCGACCGCTTTTATCTGATCTTCCGTTAGTAAAGCGACTGTTTGCGGAGTTTCTTCATGATTTTCTTCTGCCTGTTCGGTTTTTTCTTCCGAATTTTCAGAAGAAGTCTCTTTTTTATTACAACTTAAAACAAAAATTGCAGTGAATAAAAGATATATGATGTTTTTTTTCAGTTTCATATTATTTATTAATGATTGAATTGATCGTGATGACAGATTCGTTAACCTGCTGAATAGATTCTAAATATTTTAATTGAATATTGGTCGAAGTCTGTAAGGCAAAAAGATATTCCATGTAAGAAATTTCTCCTGTTTTATAGCCTAATTGTGCTGCTTTTACAATTTTTCCAGCATTAGGAATTGCCTGATTTGCGTAATAATCATACCGCTGAATATCCTGTTCATATTGACTAAACGCATTTTCCAATTGTACCCAAAGCTGTTTTTTTTGTTGTTTAGCATTGGTTTCGGCAACCTGTTTCTGATA
Source organism: Chryseobacterium ginsenosidimutans (assembly GCF_039536845.1). Taxonomy (GTDB): domain Bacteria; phylum Bacteroidota; class Bacteroidia; order Flavobacteriales; family Weeksellaceae; genus Chryseobacterium; species Chryseobacterium ginsenosidimutans_B. Next base: position 86,227 of record NZ_BAAAZJ010000008.1, on the reverse strand, counting down.
TTCCAAAGATTGAATTCTTGCTTTCGTAGCCCCGAATGTTAATGGAATTGCAACTCCAACCGTTACAGAATTGAATCGGTTTCCTGCATTGTAAAACTGCTCCTGTCCGTTTCTGGTGTGAAATCCTATTAATGATTGATTGGTGTAGCCCAAGCTAAACTCAGGAAGTCCGTGAGATTTTTCAACATTCTTATTCTTTTCTGCGATTTCCATTTCCTGATAAAAAGATTTTACCGTAGGATTGTTGGCAATTACCATACTGTCTAAAATGTTTTCGGCTTTTAAAGGCTCATAATTTTTATTGAATGGAATTTCAAAACTTTCGGAAGTATTTAAAAGTGTTTTTAAATTTTTATAAGCATTCATTAAATACACTTCATTTTGCTTCAACAGTAAATCAATTTCACCTTTTTGCGTTTCTGCCGTATTAATTTCAATCTTTTTAATATCTCCCGCTTTAAATCTTACTGTTGCAATTCTGATAAAATCCTGATACAGACTGTCGAGATTTTTTAATTTTAATTGATTGTACTGCAGATATTCAATCTGATAATAATAGGTGCGAACCCGCTTCATCAGTTCATTTATAGTAATTTCTTTATCAATTTGTCTGCTTTTAATATTTTCATTAATCAATTCTTTTCTTGCCTTAAACAATGTCGGAAAAGGAATGCTTTGTGAAATGGAAAACGACTGATCGAATTTCGGACTGTTGTATTGTCCCAACTGCGCATCGAAATTCAGTTTTGGAAGTTCATTTGCCGTTCCTTTCAAAGCTTCTGCAGATTTTATAATTAAATCTTTTGACTTTAAACTTAAATTATTGTTGACCGCAATTTCCATTGCATTTTCAATAGAAAACTGTTGCGCTTGAGCCTTAAAAGTTGATCCTAAAAACAGGAATCCCAATACTAAAGCTGCTGTTACAGATTTACCTTTAAAACTATTTCCTGAAATTTTTGAATTAAAAATAATGTACAACATCGGCAAAACGAATAAAGTAAGGAAAGTTGCAGTGATCAAACCTCCGATAACGACTGTTGCCAAAGGTTTCTGCACTTCCGTTCCGGCTCCTGTAGAAATTGCCATCGGTAAAAATCCTAAAGACGCTACTGTTGCCGTCATTAAAACAGGTCTCAATCTGATTTTTGTCCCTTCAAATACTCTTTTCAAAAGATCTTTTTCACCTTCTTTTTTCAGTTGATTAAAAGTTCCGATCAAGACAATTCCATTTAAAACGGCAACTCCGAAAAGAGCGATAAAACCGATTCCTGCACTAATACTGAAAGGCATATCCCGAAAAAGCAAGGCAAAAATGCCTCCGATTGCACTCATTGGAATGGCTGTAAAAATTAAAGCCGCCTGTTTAAACGAATGAAAAGTAAAGTACAACAACATGAAAATCAAAAACAAAGAAACAGGAACAGCAATCATCAAACGTTTGCTTGCCGCCTGTAAATTTTCAAACTGACCTCCGTAAGTAAAATAATATCCTGAAGGTAATTTTACTTTATCCAATTTAGTCTGAATATCTTTCACAACACTTTCTACATCACGGTTTTTCACATTGAAGCCAATGACAATTCTGCGTTTTCCTTCCTCACGGCTGATTTGTGCAGGATCCAATTTGTAACCAATATTCGCCACCTGAGAAAGTGGAATCTGCGCTCCCGAATTAGTAGAAATCATTAAATTATTAACATCATCAATATTCGTTCTGTGAAGACTGTCGAGACGGACAACCAGATCGAAACGCCTTTCGTTTTCAAAAACCTGCCCTGCACTTTTCCCTGCAAAAGCAGTACTTACAGCATTATTTACATCTTCGATATTCAAACCGTAATTTGCCATCCGTATTCTGTCGTATTCGACATTGATTTGTGGAAGTCCGCTAATACGCTCGATCTGCGGAGACGTTGTACCGTCAACAGACTTAATAATTTTCCCGACTTTATCTGCATAAATGGATAATGAATCTAGATTTTCACCAAAAATTTTAACGGCAACATCTTGACGGATTCCCGTCATTAATTCATTAAAACGCATTTGGATCGGCTGATTTTTTTCAAAAAACACTCCGGGAATTATTTCTAATTTTTCTATGATTCCATCTGCAAGTTCTTCATAAGATTTCTTTGTTTTCCAATCTCTTTGAGGTTTTAAAACAACAATTAAATCAGAAGCTTCAGGCGGCATCGGGTCAGTCGGAACTTCTGCTGAACCGGTTTTTCCGACAACCATTTTCACCTCATCAAAATTTTTAATAATTCTGGAAGCCTGCATCGATGTCTCAATACTCTGGCTTAATGAACTTCCTTGTGGTAAAATACAGTGAAATGCATAGTCTCCTTCCTGCAGCTGAGGAATAAATTCGCCACCCATACTTTTAAAAATGAAAATCGTAATGATAAAAACAGCGAACGTTGCCGAAACAACGATATATTTAATTCTAATCGCTTTCTCTAATAAAGGCTGATATATACTTTGAAGCTTATTCATCATTTTATCTGAAAATGTTTCTTTATGGGATATTTTTTTAGATAAAAACAAAGCACTTATCATCGGAATGTAAGTCAATGACAAGATTAAAGCCCCTAAAATAGCGAAACCAACCGTTTTTGCCATGGGTGTAAACATTTTACCTTCGACCCCGACCAACGTAAGAATCGGAATATAAACAATAAGAATAATAATTTCTCCAAAAGCTGCGCTGCTTCTGATTTTTGAGGCAGAAAGAAAAACTTCTTCGTCCATTTCTGTTTGAGTAAGCATTTGGGTAGATTTTTTTAAACCTAAATGATGAAGGGTGGCTTCGACGATAATTACGGCTCCATCGACAATTAACCCAAAATCAATCGCTCCGAGACTCATTAAATTGGCACTTACTCCGAAAACATTCATCATTCCCAACGCAAATAACAGTGACAGCGGAATTGCAGAAGCTACAATTAATCCAGCTCGAAAATTTCCGAGAAAAATGACTAAAACAAAAATGACAATTAAAGCGCCTTCAATTAAATTTTTTTCTACGGTTTTCATCGCTCTTCCAACCAAATCCGTCCTGTCGAGAAATGGCTCGATCACAATATCATCCGGAAGCGATTTTTGAATCGTGGGAATTTTTGCTTTGATATTATTAACAACTTCATTGCTGTTTGCTCCTTTCAGCATCATGACAACTCCACCAACGGCATCTACTTTTCCATTGTAAGTCATTGCTCCGTAACGAACGGCACTTCCCAAACGCACTTCTGCAACATCTTTCACAAAAATCGGAACATTTCCTGTTTCATTTTTTACAGCAATGTTTTTCACATCATCCAAAGAAGTCACAACCCCAATTCCACGGATAAAATAAGCGTTCGGCTTTTTATCAATATAAGCTCCTCCCGTATTCTGATTGTTTTTCTCTAAAGCGGTAAAAATATCCGTAATACTTACTCCCATTGCTTTCAGACGATTGGGATCGACGGCAACTTCATATTGCTTTAACTGACCTCCAAAACTATTAACCTCAGCAACTCCAGGAGTCCCGTTGAGCTGTCTTCGTACAATCCAATCCTGCATTGTACGAAGTTCTTTAGGATCATACTTTTTTTCACTTCCTTTTTTGGGATGGAGAATATATTGATACACTTCGCCTAAACCCGTACTTACAGGTGCCAATTCAGGTATTCCGATTCCTTTTGGAATTTCTTCGGCGGCTTCTTTTAATTTTTCATTAATTAATTGACGTGCAAAATATACGTCTACATTTTCTTTAAAAACAACCGTAATCACCGATAAACCGAATCTTGAAATACTTCTCATTTCTTCAATGTCGGGAACATTGGCAATACTTTGTTCGATCGGAAATGTGACTAATTGCTCGACTTCCTGTCCAGCTAAACTCGGACACGCTGTAATAATCTGAACCTGATTATTGGTGATGTCAGGAACGGCATCAATCGGTAATCTGGTAGCGCTCCAAACGCCCCAAATAATCAAAAGCAAGGTCATTATACCAATGACGATCTTGTTTTTGATACTGAATTTTATGATTTTATCTAACACAAATTGAGATTTAATTTGTGATTGTCGGTCTGATTCTGTTTAAATTGTTTTTTTACAACTAACTATTTTTAAGATTGCAAAGGCATTCTACTTAACAAAGATGCAAAGACAGACAATCATTAATTTATTGAAATATTTAAATTCTATTATTCGAAAATAACAGATGTAAAAATATCATGAAGAGCTCTGCAAGAATATTGCAAAGTTTCAAGTATTAAAAAATTAATGAAAATTAAATCTTAGGCGGTTGCCAGATATGGTCGTAAACCTGATATGCGAAATTATTTTTCTGAAAAAGAATTTTCTTTGAAAAATATGAATGAATTTGTGTCGGAACTTCGATTAAAGCATCCAGCTTGAAAGCTGCAACCGTCATTTGGCAACAATTGCAAACACACAACGGAGAACAGATATCTCCCTTATCTTTTGAATGAGATTCTTCAATACCAAAAGACTGTTGTGTATGGTTTGAACCTGATTGTTTCTGCACATCTTCACAAGGCATCAACGAAAGTGCCATGAAATAAAACGCCAGTATAAATCTTAAAAGGTTCATATTGACAAATATAGAGATTTAAAATTTAATCAAATAAAAAAGCTTAGATATAAAAATTCGTTATTTCAAATTATTCTTAAGCCTTAATTGAAAAAACTTTTTAATTTTATACTATGAAAGTTTTAATTATCAATGGTCCGAATTTAAATCTTTTGGGAACAAGAGAGCCGGAAATTTACGGAACAGTTTCTATGGAAGATCATTTGGATGCTTTAAGATCCGGATTTCCAGCATTTGAATTAGATTATTACCAATCGAATATTGAAGGAGAAATTATTAATTACCTTCAAAAAGATGATTTTGATGCGGTAATCATCAATCCCGGAGCTTTCACGCATTATTCTTACGCCATTGCAGATTGCTTAAAAAATATCAATAAACCAAAAGTAGAAGTTCATATCAGCAATATCTATAAAAGAGAAGAATTCCGTCAAAAGTCTGTAACGGCTGCCAATACTGATGCGGTTTTGTCCGGTTTTGGAATGGAAGGATATCGATTGGCAATTTTGAGTTTGAAATAAATCTTGTTTAAAGATGCTTCGACAAGCTCAGCATGACATATCTATAAATACTAACCGTTTTATTAGCTGTCATTTTATAGCGATGTCATGCTGAGCTTGCCAAGAATCTTTATAATAAAAAAATCCTCATCAAATTGATGAGGATTTCTATTTTTAGTTTGTTGTTTGCTGTTGCAATTGAGGCCCTGAAGCGATAAGCTTTTTACCTTCTTCCGTATTGCAATACTGATCAAAGTTTTTGATGTATTTTGCAGCAAGATCTTTTGCTTTTTCTTCCCATTCAGAAGCATCATTGTATGTATCTCTAGGATCTAAAATACCCTCTGAAACATTCGCCAATTCTGTAGGAACTTCCAAATTCATGATTGGGATTCTTCTTTTTGGAGCATCTTCGATAGAACCGTCAATGATGGCATCTATAATTGCTCTTGTATCTTTTAAAGAAATTCTCTTTCCTGTACCATTCCAACCTGTATTTACAAGGTAAGCTTTTGCACCGTGCTCTTTCATTTTCCCGATCAATGTTTTTGAATACATTGTTGGGTGCAATGTCAAGAATGCTTCACCGAATGCCGGAGAGAAAGAAGGTTCAGGTTCAGTGATTCCTCTTTCAGTTCCTGCCAATTTTGAAGTATAACCGCAAAGGAAGTGATATTGTGCCTGATCTTCATCCAAAACAGAAACCGGAGGCAATACCCCGAACGCATCTGCAGAAAGATAAACGATTTTGCTCGCATGTCCTGCTTTTGAAGGCAAAACAATTTTATTGATATGATAAATCGGATAAGAAACTCTCGTATTTTCTGTGATTGATCCGTCTGTATAATCAGAAATCCCGTTGTTTACGACAACATTTTCAAGAAGTGCATCTCTTTTGATTGCTCTGAAAATATCCGGTTCTTTTTCTGCAGAAAGGTCGATTACCTTTGCATAACAACCACCTTCATAGTTGAATACACCATTATTATCCCAACCATGTTCATCATCACCTATCAAGTATCTTTTCGGATCTGCGGACAAAGTCGTTTTTCCCGTTCCTGAAAGACCGAAGAAAAGAGCGACATCTCCGCCTTCACCTACATTTGCAGAACAGTGCATTGAAGCCATACCTTTTAATGGAAGGTAATAGTTCATCATTGCGAACATCCCTTTTTTCATTTCTCCACCGTACCAAGTTCCTCCTATGATCTGAAGCTTTTCAGTAAGGTTGAACATTACGAAGTTTTCAGAATTCAATCCTTGAGCTTCCCAGTTCGGGTTTGTCGTTTTAGAGCCATTGATTACTGTGAAATCCGGTTCTCCAAAGTTTTCCAGCTCATAGTGAGAAGGACGGATAAACATATTAGTAACGAAATGCGCCTGCCACGCTACTTCTACGATGAATCTTACTTTTAATCTTGTATCTGTATTTGTTCCGCAAAAAGCATCTACAACATACATTTTCTTTGATGTAGAAAGTTGGTTCAGCACTAATTCTTTACAAGACTGGAAAATTTCAGGAGTTGTAGGCAAGTTTACTTTACCATCCCAAAAAATTGTGTCTTTTGTAACATCATCCTGAACAATGTATCTGTCTTTAGGTGAACGACCTGTGAAAATTCCTGTTTTTACTGATACTGCACCAGATTCTGTAAGTTCAGCTTTCTCAAAGCCCTGATTTTCAGGAGAAACTTCAGCCTGATACAATTCTTCGTACGAAGGATTATAAATGACTTCATAGTTTCCTTTAATCCCTAATTTTTCTAAATCCTGGATGATTTTAGCGTGTTTCATTTTACTTATATTTTCTATTTCTTTTTTGAGACTCAACAAGATTAATATTAATTAATTGTTAAAAGTGGTTTAAATATAATGATATAAGTCAAAATGGCAAATAAAAAAACAACTTTATAATCTACTGACTACAAGTTAATTAAATCAGACCATTCAAAAATAGTGTTAAAATCTTTTCCCCAAAAATAGTCCTTAAACCCATCAAATTTTGAGCTCATGACAAAATCTCCACCCCAAGCACCCAAACTTTTCACAAAAACAGGGCAATCTGCGAAAAACCTAGCCTTAACTGTGGGAATTTCAAGGAAATCCGATATTTTTTGCTCATGAATTAACATTAGTTGAGAAAAATTTTCCAATTCATTACATACTAAAATATTTCTTGTAAGATTCGAAAATTCATCGACCAGTTTTTGGGACTTATTTTTTGATCTGTAAAAATTGATTCCTTCACGACTATCCTGCTTTTGATTTAAATGAATAAAGATGAGTTCATTTTTAAAAGAAGGATTAAAATCCACCTTTTCATATTTAATTTCAGGAACGCTTTGATACAGAACGGCAGATTTCTCTTTTGCCACGGCGATATCATAACCACTTCCGCCCAAACTTATCGTATTTAAATAGAAAGGATCAATCTCTGCCCATTCGGCAAGATTGTTCATTAATGTAGAACTACTGCCTAAGCCATAATCCGCCGGAAACTGAAGATTAGTTTTTAATTGATAAGTAAAATTATCTTTGAATTTAATTTTAGAAAGTAACTGAACGTTTTGTAAAGTCTTAACAATAAATTCAGCACTTGAAGGAATATTGGTTTCTAAGATGTGCCAATTTTTATAATCAACAACAACTCTTAACCATAATTTGTTTTGATGATAAGCTTCCCAAAAAATAAAAGATTTCTCATCGTCTTTTTCTTCAAAAAAAAACTCTTGTCCAAGCTTTGTGGGTACAGCAAGGACAAGAGCTCCGTCTATTGCGAAATATTCTGAAGTAAGCATCAGCTTTCCCGGTGAAAATATCTCGCCCATGATTTTTGTATTAAATTAGATTGCAGAAGCAACGTCTACAGAAGAATCAATTTTCTTGATCAAACCCTGTAACGTTTTTCCGGGACCAACTTCAATGAAATTATTTGCCCCATCTTTAATCATATTCTGAACAGATTGTGTCCATTTTACGGGACCTGTTAATTGAGTAATAAGATTTTGTTTGATCTCATTCGGATCGGTAACTGCTGTCGTTGTGATGTTCTGATAAACAGGAATCGTAGCATTTCTGAATTTTGTCTTTTCAATTGCAGCTGCCAATCTCTCTTGTGCCGGTTGCATTAATGGAGAATGGAATGCCCCATTTACAGGCAATAATAAAGCTCTTTTCGCTCCTGCTTCTTTCAATTTCACGCAAGCTTCTTCAACTGCTGCTGTTTCACCGGAAATTACCAGTTGTCCGGGACAGTTATAATTTGCAGGAACCACAATTCCGCTGATCTGTGCGCAAATTTCTTCCACTTTAGCATCTTCCAATCCTAAAATTGCAGCCATAGAACTCGGATTTGCATCACAAGCTGCCTGCATAGCTTTTGCTCTTTCGGAAACCAGTTTCAGACCGTCGTCAAAAGACAAAACTCCGTTGGCAACCAATGCTGAAAATTCTCCCAAAGAATGTCCGGCAACCATTTCAGCTCCAAGACCGTTTACTGCTTTCAGTGCAGCAACTGAGTGTATAAAAATTGAAGGCTGGGTAACCTCCGTTTTTTTAAGATCTTCATCCGCTCCGTTAAACATAATCGAAAGGATATCGAACCCTAAAATTTCGTTGGCAGATTCCATCAAGTCCTTTATGTCTTTTCTAGAATCGTACAATTCTTTTCCCATTCCTACGAACTGAGAACCCTGCCCTGGAAATACAAGTGCTTTCATGTATTAATTTAAAATATTACGCAAATATAAATATAATGTTAACAATATTCTTTAAACTGACTCAAATCATTTATGGAACCAATCTAATCACACGATAACCTGTATTTACATAAGCTCCATTTGCTTTAGATTTTACGAACTCAAATTTTGTAGCCAATTGAGTCTGTACTTTATTCATTTGCCTGAAAATCTCTCCTTTTTTGTTTTCTCTGGTCAACATATCGTTTACAACATCAAAACCTACGATCGCAAATTTTGGAGGAGTTTTACAGTATTTACCTTTATAAGCAGCAAGAATTTCTTTCTCAAAGCTTCCGTCAGTATTTATCTTTCTGTCCATCAGATAAACAAGGTTTGCCTGACTAAGATCATCCACTTTTTTCTCAAAAACAGGAACGTAATGCATACTGAATGCTTTCACTCCCTGTACTTCTTTAGACAAAGCAATTACCTTATTGGCAAAAGCTTCACCAACTGCATCGTTGTCACTCGCCAAAATTGCAATAACCGGAGCAGACTGCCCTGTCATCATATTTTGGTCAATCTGAATATCTGCCGGAGAATTTACAATGATAATATTCGGACTTTTCAACGTTTTTTCAAGACCTGCCTTAATATAGTTTGCATTTTCTTTTTTGGAATCTGCAACTATATAAATTTTTTGATCCGAAAAAGCAGCTTTCACTTCTTCTACAATTTTATCTGCATACGTATTATCGCTTGTTTCAATAATAATTAAGTTGCTGTAATTGTACAATTCCGGAGAATTGGCAAAAGGTGCTACAATTGGGATTTTCTGATTTTTAGTAAAGTCTAAAACGTCAACGACATTCGACTTAAAGAATGGCCCGATAATCAAATCTGTATTATCAGGATTTATTTGTGTCAGTGAATTTCGGAAAGATGCTTCGTTTCCTGAATCCACTATTTTAATATCTAATTTTTGTCCGTTTCTGGCATTTCTTTCAATGGCAAGTTTTGCACCTGTTAAGAAATCAAGTGCCATCGTTCTGTATTGAGTTTCCCCAGTACTGTATCCAAAAGGTAACATTAAAACAACGCTCAAAGCATCACCGTTTTTCTTTACATATGCAGGATCAAGTTTTTTGATTTTTAAAACCATTCCCGACTTTAAACCGTGAGATAAATCCGGGTTTAACGCGATTAATTCATCAATGGTAATCCCGAACTTGTTTACGATAGAAAAAACCGTGTCACCTTGCTGAACTGTGTATGTTACATAATCATCGGCGGCAACTGTATTTGATGAAGATCTTTCGTTTCCGGAATCCACTTTTGTTTTAGGATTAGTTGTTTCTTCAAAAACATCAGCTCCAGAATTTGTTTTCCCTGATTTTTTAACCTTAATAGATTCACCAGGTTTTAAACCTTTTTCTTCCAATCCCGGATTCAAAGCAAAAAGCTCATCTTTCGTAATATTGAATTGTCTTGAAATTCTGTAATAATTATCCTTTGGCTGAACAATATATTCACCTTCCGAAGCTGTTGCAACCGGCGTCTCAACTACCGTTTCAACAGGTTTTGTCGCTACAGGTGTATTTACAGCTACAGCTTGCTGCTGAGTTCCACCAAATTTTTTAATGCTTTCAAGAGGCAAAGTTATTTCATCGCCAATCTTCAAGTGAGAATCCAAATCGGGGTTCAGTTTTCTGAGATCAGTTTCTGAAATTCTGTATTGTTTTGTGATTCCGTAAATTGTCTGTTTTGGCTGAAGAGTGATCTTTCCAACCTGAGAACTATTTACCGGTTTTGGAGAAACAACGGCTTTCGGTACTGAAGCAGTTGTTTTATCATTTTTAACTGTCAAAATATCTCCAAGTGCCAACTTTCCGTCTTTCACTTTGGGATTCAGTTTCAGCAATTCATCTACAGTTATTCCGTATTTTTTTGCAATATTATAGGGAGTATCACCCTTTATAACGGTGTGCGATTTCTGAGCCGAAACGCCCAAAATCATACATAAACTGGATAGAATAAAAAACCTCTTTATCATTTTCTGTGATTATATTGCAAAAATACTTCTTTAAAATTAAATGGCAACAATTATTAGTTTTGACTCTTCAATTTGCATTTCTTCTAAACAAGTTTCAAGCCATGAATATCCATCATCTGCAAAAAATACGCTAAAATTATAAACCCTTTCCTGCCAATTCTTAGAAGGATGTACATCTAAAAACAGTCTTTCCAGTCTTTCCAACAATTCGCTTTTTTTTATTTTTTCTGCATGAAGAAGACGTTTTCTCATTCTTTTGAAAGACTTCATCTGTCTTATCTCTTCTGCTTTCACCATATTCCCGAAAGATTTTTCTGTGGTTTCGGCAATTGATTTTAATTCAGAAAATTGATTTACCAAAAGATTTTCTTTTTTTTCCAGTAAATTAAGTATGATATTATCTTCTAAGATTTTGTTGTTGGTAATCGTTGCAAAATTTTGGAAAAAATCTTCAATTTTAAGATTCAATTTCTCAATTTTCCCTAAAGTCTTTTTCTTTAAAAATAACATTGAATTTCTTGGAATCAAAACAGGGAACGGAATATTGATTTTCGTGAAATAATCCTTCAATTCCAGCCAATACATGATCTCGGCATTTCCTCCGATGTAAGCCAAATTTGGCAAAACCGTTTCCTGATAAACAGGACGCATTAATGCATTCGGACTGAATTTTTCAGAAGAATTTTCCAGTTCATTTAAAATCTCTTCTTCTGTGAAGTGGATGTTTTTATCAACAATACTATATTTCTGGCCGTCAAAATCAATTCTGTCTCTCGTTTCAGATAAGTAGAAAAGATTGATTTCACGGGGATTTACCTGAACTTTTCCGTATTTTTTCGTTAAGAAATCTACTTTTTCTTTTGAATTTTTATTTAAGCTAAAATTCAAAAGTTCGTCTTTGAAAGTTTCTTTAATTTGATTTTTCAGCTCTTTTGAATCTCCGTCAACAATCAACAAACCAAATTCTGAAAAGAGTCGATTTACTAAAGTTTTAATAGCTTCCGTTAAAGTATTTCCAACTTTATAAGCTTCTTTTATCATTAAAATCAACTCGGTTCCGAAAATAGAATCTTTAAATTCTTTTTCAAATTCAGAAATGAAAAAAGTATCATTTATTTTTATTCTTCCAACTGCTCCACCCGATTTTTCATTGATTTCGTAATAATTATTCTCCGTCCTAAAATGGTTGATCTCCGCAAAATCATGATCTTCGGAAGCCATCCAATAGACAGGAACGAAATTAAAATCAGGAAAATTTTGTTTTAAATAAGTACAGGTTTTGATGGTCTGTAAAATTTTATACACAAAAAAAACAGGTCCGGAAAAAAGGTTCAGCTGATGACCGGTTGTGATTGTAAATGTATTCGGAAGTCTTAAATCATCTAAGTTTTCTTTTTGTTTCGAAGATAATTCCAATGTCGAGAGCTGCCTTTCTAAAGTACCAGACAAAATATTTCTTTGACTTAAACTAAAAGAATTCTGCTTTAAATGAAGTTGCTTTTTAAAATTATCTAAAGAAAATGTACTTTCTTCAAAACCCTCAATTTTATGATTCAAAAAATCCTTTACTAATTGAGGAATGCTTTCTATATCTTGAAATGATATTTTATTTATAGTTTTCAACTTTGATTAAATTTTAGTTGAACAAATACCACACAATTCCGATGTTTAGCCTGAAGTCGTAGACCGGATAACTTGGAAATGCGTAAGCCTGATTACTTGAAAAGACAGTTCCGATCTGCTGTCCTTCAATAAAGAAGAACATTTTTTTAACTTTCATATTAAAATAAACATCAGCTATCGGTTGTCCGCCAATTGAAAATGAATTGGCATTTGGTAAAATATATTCGTTAAGAATCGGGAAATAATCTCTGGATGCAAATTTTGAGAAATAATACACTTTTATCCCAGTCTGAATTTCCGCTGCATTTTTAAACGCTTTAGACTGGTAAAAGAAGTTTGCACGACCAATAAAACTTGGCATTGGTAAAAGATCTTTGTTTGTCAACGCATTCTGAAATTGTACTCTTGTGTTTAAATGAAAATTTCTATAACTAAATGTTGCATCGCCTCCAATTTGAGAAATATTCAACGGACTTGCACTTTGTCTCGGCGTTGCAGTCATATCGAAATATGTATAGTTATCAATTCTAAAATAGTTGGCAAATAATTCTGTTTTGAACCACTTCAAATTAATACTTCCTCCAACTTCTGTGACAGTTTGGTTTTGAGCATTCTGAAGATAATAATTGTAATTATTGTAAATCGAAGTATTCAACAAATAATTAAATGAAGGATAAGCACTTTGAAAATTCACTTTGGCATTGACAAAATAATCTTTAATCGGCTCAAATTTCAAATTATTCGTTGTTCTCATGTAAGTTCCGAATTGACTTCCATTTGAAAATTCTAAGAATGAATTCAACTGAATTTTATTAAAAAGTTTAACCTGTAAATTTCCAACAGCACCAATTCTACTTTCTTTGATCTCGGTAGGAATTACTAAAAGCGGTAAAGTGATTTCACTACTTCCCAATTTTATCATCTGATAGCGAAGTCCGGCATCCAGTTTGAATTTTTCATTGTCCCAAACCAAGCTTACTGTATTGCTGAAATTATCTGAATATTTTTTTGATGTAAGAGGTCCATTGGTAACAAGTTCGGCATCGGAATCATACCAAAAAGCTTCCGGCGTGCTTTGTGTGTAATAATATTTATTTCCCTGATGAGAAATTGTATGCCTGATTCTGAAAGGATATTTTTCCGGATTAAATGGCGTAAACTGATGCGTCAGATAATATCTTCTGTAAGAAAACTGCGAACTTGACGAAGCCAGATTCACCTGCATATTCTGCCTGTTTCTGGAATTGCTGTCCCCATTTTGAAAAAGACTGTCAACCGCAATTCCCCCATTTTCCTGATTATTTACATTTTGGTGCAAATAATGAGCAAACAACTCATAATTTCCACTTTTGGAAACATAATGTCCTGAAAATAATGTTCTGTTGTTAGCCGCCAGAGAGTTCCTGTACATGCCCTGAGAACGCAATCCTGTATATTCCAAAGCAAAGTTGAATCTTTTACCAATATTTTGAGTATAAGTTGAGTTCAAAGCGGCTCCGTTTTTCATCGCATTATGATAAATGAAAGTTGCTGTCGGTGTTTTCACATCATAATAATGAATATCATTAATTCCCATAATTCCATAGGCTTTGTTAGTTGGTAATAAAGCTAAGTTTTCTTCTGGATTTACTTCGTAAGACAATGGATTGAAGCCTGCTCCAATATTTGCAAACTGAGCTCTTCCGAAGTTGTCTTTGTTATTGTACTGAGAAAAAATATACGTCTTATCGAAAGTCATCACCGTATCAAACACTTTTTTTTCTGAAAACTGTGTCTGATAGAGATAATCATTGATCGTCGGTTTAAATATTTTTAAGGAATCTTTTTTTCCTGAATCAATCACCAAAGTGTCTTTGTCATCTTTCGGAAGTTTGTTGAAGTCTGTTTTGTTTACAACTTGTGCCTGAACTGTGAGACTGAGGAAAAATATTATTGAAAGTATGTACTTCATTATCAAATTTTGTAAAAGCAAAAATAGGAAAATTGGAATTAAATCAACACCCTATAATAGAAACATTAATTATTGATAAATACAAAAATTAGAACACAAGTGATTATTAAAGGACATGCCGAAATATTATTTCTAATAAAAATCATATAATTATTAATACAGTTTATCTACTTTAATTACTAATCTATCGAATAAAAGCTGCCTATTTTTTGTAATAAGCAGCTTAATATTAAAGTTTATTTTTTGTTTTATAGTGGATTCTGTACCACTAAACCATTACTTGCATCAATTTCTGATTTAGGAATCAAATATTGCCATCTTTTATCGCCTGCTGGAACAGCGTATACATTATTAATGACAGTTGCAGAGTGATTTGTCGTTGTAGAACTACCTCTATCTAATGGTAGATTTAGCCTTTTCAAATCCAAAAATCTAAAACCTTCTCCCCAAAGCTCAATTCTTCTACTGTCTAAAATTTCATTTATGTAAGCTGTGCCTGTATTTGTAGAAGCAACATAGCTTGGATTTCTATTTAGCATAAATTGATTAAAAACAATTCTGGAATCTGCTTCTTTACCAGGAATTCTTGCTAAAGCCTCTGATTCTATAAGATACATTTCTGCAACTCTCATTAAAGGGACGTCACATCTACTGTCTGAAGTACTTACCGCCAAAAATTTTTGACTGGTATATGCAAATTTTGAAAAACTAGATGCTAATCCTAGCGCAGTGTGCTGACCTGTTGGATCAAAGTTTTTAGTTCTAACATCCGTCGTAGGAAACTTTTGATACAACAGCTTATTTATTGCTTTTGGAGCAGTACGAATATTAGTAGAGTTATAGTTTCTAGACATATATGCTCCAAAATTTCCGAAATAATCAGTTTGATCTGCAACAATATATGACCCCCACATCCATTCACTATTCGTCAATGTATTAAATCCTGCAGTATAACTTGCATTTGACATAAGTGCTATATTATCTGCGGAAGCTGTTGTTCTAGCTAATTTAGCATTGTCTGCCGCAATTTGATAATTGCCCTGCGTAAGAGCAACTCTCGCTTTCAGACCTCGCACCACTTTTACATCAAAATGGGATTTTGCTATTCTACTTGTATATGGTGTGAGTAAAGAAATTGCTGTATCTAAATCTGAATTAATTTGAGTATAAACTTCTTCTACAGTATTTCTTGCTTTCGGAGTAATTTCTAAAGATGTTCTTACTGGTACACCCAATTGCGAGTTAGTAGTTCCTGCTGAATATCTTATGCCATAAAGCTGGACCAACATATAATGACAAAATGCTCTGTATGCATATGCTTCAGCGATTGCTTTATTTTTAGTAGCAACATCACCTGTTGCGCTTTGACCATAGTTAATTACTGTATTGGCATTACGAATAAGGGCATAATAAAACTGATATGGATAAAAATCGTTTGCCCCATTCTCGTTTACTTGATCTTGCCACCTAGCTGTAGTTACGTACCAACCATTTCCTGTAGAAGGAAAAACTAAATCTTCCCCTAAGGCATCCATCATAATCATAATTCCAGCTTGTCCGTTTTGGCCCTGATTAGAATTTTGTCTCACATACAAATCACGATGCATACCATTTATAATAGTCATAAGATTATCAGCTGTAGCAACTGCAGATACATCACCTACAGAATCTGTAGGAACAGTTTCTAAGAATTCGTCTTTACAAGATGACAATGTGAATAAACCAGCTATAATTATAAAACTGCAAATATATTTTTTCATTTTTTTATTTTTTTGAATTAAAAGGAAACATTAAGACCCAAACTATAAACTCTCGCAGGAGTATATCTGTTTGTTGTTGTTCCATTAAAAGATTGTACCGGCTCTAATCCTTTGCGTGCCGTTTTAGACCAAATATTTTCTCCACTGATAAATAATTTCAATCCTCTTATACCATATTGTGAAATATCTTCAGGATTAAAAGCATAAGCTAATGAAGCAGAACGTAATGATATAAAATCAGATTTCACAAGCCATCTTGAAGAAGCCGCATTACTACTTACATATGTAGTCGCATCCATTCTCGGTACGTCAGTTACCTGACCTACAGTTGTCCATCTATCTAAAATATCAGTACTTAAAGCACCGCCTTGTGTATAAGCAGACATAAGTGAAGCATAATTACTATCATATGTTTTGCCTCCTATTTGATAAGTAAACATAGCATTAAAAGATAAATTTTTATATCTTAAAGTCGTCCCAAAACTACCGTACAATTTTGGAATCGATGATCCTGAATAGTCATATTTTGCTTTCGCATAATTTGTTGTAACCAAGACCCCATTTACAGTCCTAATATCTGCTGCCGTAGTATTAACATACGCATCATCTACAAGAAATAACGGTGAGCCATCATTTGGATCAACACCATACCACTGCCTTAGCCAATAATCGTAAATAGACTGCCCTACCATTAGCTTTTTTGTACCATTTATAATTTGTGTCTGCCCGTCTGGTAATCTTGTCAATTCGTTTTTAATTGTGGATGCATTAGCAGTCAAATCCCATCCAAAATTACTTTTCTTAATTATTGCTAAATTCAAAGTTGCCTCAATTCCTTTATTGTACATATCTCCAATATTGGTATAAATAGAATTTCCAGGAACTCCACTTGATACAGGAGTAGGTACAGCAAAAATCAAATCCGAAGTTGATCTCTTATAATATTCAACACTTCCAGAGATTCGATTGTTTAAGAAAGCAAAATCAACTCCTACATCGAATTGTTTATTTGTTTCCCATGTAATATTAGGATCTGAAACTAATCCTAACAATACACCTGCTTCTGTTGCATTATTATATCCTAAATTATATAAACTCTGATAAGCATAAAACGACAATGCTGAATTAGTAAAGTTTTGATCATTTCCAACCTCACCATATGATCCTCGTATTTTAAAATCATTTATAAATTTAACATTTTCTAAAAATGATTCTTTATTCGCACGCCATCCTGCTCCTACGGACCAAAACGTCCCCCAACGTCTATCAGGCGCAAAACGCGAAGATCCATCAGCTCTTATTGATCCAGAAACTAAGTATTTTTCTAAAAAATCATAATTTAGTCGTGCAAAATAACTTTCCTTTCTGTAGTTATCTGTTTGAGAAGTTAAAGATGTTGGTGTAATAAAATTTACTAATTCATCGTTATCAGAGGCGACCTGCCCTTGCTTATATCCATATAAATATTCATAAATATATTTTATAGATTCATGCCCCCCTGTTAAATCAAAATTATGATTACCTAAACTTTTTCTATAATTAAGTATTTGATTAAATGTTATAGTTTGGTTTGTAACCGCTGTTCTCGAAGCTGCACCTGCTGGAGCCGCATCTCCAATGATTTTATTAGTATATGTACTATTTTTAAAATTTCTTATATCATAGGCTACATTCATTGTTGCAGTTAAACCCTTGGCTAATTTAAATTCCGCATACGATCTAGAATTAACTAAAAAAGTTTTTGAAAAATCTTTATTAAGAAGAGTTTCTTGTATAATATGCCTTCCCGAAGCTGCGTCTGCTCCTCTTATAGATGTAAGATCAAATACTTTTTGTCCGTCAGAATCGTATAAAGTATTTCCATTTGCATCATGAACATAAGGACTATAAATTGGACCCATACTTCTTGTCCAACTAAATGGATTAATATAAGAAGAATTATTAGTTGCCCCGTCTACTGCATTATTTCCAAAACTAGATGCTGCTGATAAATTCACGCCAACTTTTAACCAATCTTTAACCTGTGAATCTATATTTAAACGTGATGTTAATCTTTCATAATCAGATTTTATAATATATCCCGTTTCATTTAAATAGCCAATAGAAGCAAAATATGTTGTTTTATCCGTACCACCACTATAATTTAAATCATAACTTTGCCTGAAGCCTTTTTTAACCAAATCTTTTTGCCAATCCAAATCTGTATATTTCAAAGATGCGTTTGGATTTAGAATCCCATCAACTACAAGTTGATTATCCGGCACATTGAAAACATTATTCTTCAATACAGTAATTAAATTGTTATTCGCATAAGCATTTGCCACAGTAACAGTTGCTGTAGGGTTAGAAGATTGGTAACCATTTCTTAAAGATTCCCAAACCAAAGGATAATACTGATATGCATTTACTCTATCATACTCCGGTATTGCTCTCTCCGTAACACCTGTTAAAGCAGTAAAATTAATTACATCTCTACCTTTTTTACCTTTTTTTGTAGTAATTAGAACAACACCATTAGCCGCACTCGAACCATATAACGATGTTGACGCCGCATCTTTAAGTATTGTCATTGATTCAATATCATTTGAATTCAAAAAAGCAATACCTGTTGGATATGGAGCCCCATCCACAACGTATAATGGCTCATTAGAAAGATTAACTGAGCTGAATCCTCTAATCCTTACTGAAGGAGCACTGCCCGGCTGTCCTGTAGAAGTACTCACCTGTATTCCCGAACCAGCGCCATCTAAAGCTTGAGCAATATTCGTAATACTCCTTTGCTCTAATTTCTTAGCACTTATTTGAGTATTAGATCCAACAACCGTTTCCTTTTTTTGCTTACCATACGCAACAACCACAACTTCTTCTATTTCTTTTGTAGTGATTGTATCATCTTTCTTTTGTTGAGCTGATAGCACCTCTCCTAAAAAGAAAAAGGCTCCGACAGTTAAAACTTTTAATTTCACATTCATATTAAAAAATTTATATTTAAGAAATACAAATATGTTAATAAAAATTAACATTTACAATTTATTAACATCAATAATTTTTTAATAAATTTTATAATACTAATTACAATTAATTAAGACTAAATCCTATTTAATTACAACATTACATTCAATTATTTTATTAAAACATAATTGAACCAAAAATACATTTTTAACATTTATTTAATATAAATTAAAAATGTATTTAGATTTATTATAAATTAATAAAATAAAAGCCACTCTTTTAGAGTGGCTTCAATTCTTATATAGAAAATAAAAGTTATTTCAACTTCTTCTTCACGGCAACTTCTTCATAAACTTCAAGAATATCACCAATTTCGATATCATTGTAACCTTTCAGGTTCAATCCACATTCGTAACCTTTTGTTACTTCTTTTACATCATCTTTGAAACGCTTCAAGCTTTCAAGTTCTCCATCGAACTTAACGATACCATCTCTCAATACTCTTACTTTTGAATTTCTGGCCACTTTTCCTGAAAGAACCATACATCCGGCAATTGTACCAACTTTAGAAATTTTAAATACTTCTCTAATTTCAACACTACCAATTACCTGTTCTTTAATTTCCGGAGAAAGCATCCCTTCCATTGCTTCTTTCACCTCTTCAATAGCAGCGTAGATGACAGAGTAATTTCTGATTTCAATTTCTTCCTTATCAGCAAGATCTTTTGCGTTAGCACCGGCTCTTACATTAAATCCGATAATAATTGCATCCGAAGCAGCAGCTAAGTTAACGTCAGATTCAGTGATCTGTCCAACACCTTTATGAAGGATATTTACATTGATCTCACCAGTAGACAATCTCTGCAACTGATCAGATAATGCTTCAACAGAACCATCTACGTCACCTTTAAGGATAATATTTAATTCTTTGAAATCACCAAGAGCAATTCTTCTACCTAGCTCTTCAAGTGTAGTATGTTTCTTAGTTCTGATAGAAAGTTCTCTTTGAAGTTGTTCTCTCTTATTAGCGATAGTTTTAGCTTCACTTTCATCTTCATAAACTTTAAACTTATCACCTGCAGTCGGAGCTCCGTCTAATCCTAAGATTGTGACAGGAATTGAAGGTCCTGCTTCCGTAAGGTTTCTGCCTCTTTCGTCAAGCATTGCTTTCACTTTACCGTGGTTTTTACCTGCCAATACATAATCTCCAACTCTAAGAGTTCCCGATTGTACCAACATAGTAGCAACATACCCTCTTCCTTTATCTAAAGATGCTTCAATTACAACTCCTTGTGCATTTCTATTAGGATTAGCTTTTAATTCAAGCATTTCTGCCTGGAGCAATACTTTCTCTAATAAAATATCCACATTGTTACCAAGCTTAGCAGAAATTTCCTGAGCCTGAACATTTCCTCCCCATTCTTCCACCAAAATATTCATTCCGGAAAGTTGTTGACGGATATTATCAGGATTTGCACCCGGTCTATCAATTTTATTGATTGCAATAATCATTGGTACACCTGCAGCCTGTGCGTGAGAAATAGCTTCTTTTGTCTGAGGCATTACATCATCATCGGCAGCAATTACAATAATTGCAATATCCGTGATCTGAGCACCTCTGGCTCTCATCGCCGTAAAGGCTTCGTGACCTGGTGTATCTAAGAATGTAATTCTCTGGCCGTTTTCCAATTTCACGTTATAAGCACCAATGTGCTGTGTAATACCACCGGATTCACCTGCGATTACGTTAGTTTTTCTGATGTAATCCAACAATGATGTTTTACCGTGGTCAACGTGTCCCATTACCGTTACGATCGGAGCTCTAGGAAGAAGATCTTCTTCAGAATCAATAATTTCTTCTGCTTCAGATTCTCCAAGATCTGCATCAGAGAATTCGATTTTATACCCAAATTCATCCGCTACCAATAATAAAGTATCAGCTTCCAATCTTTGGTTCATGGTAACCATTACACCTAATGAGAAACAAGCAGAAATTACTTCAGTCGGCGAAACATTCATTAAACTTGCCAATTCACCAACAGTGATGAATTCTGTTACTTTTAATGTTCTGTCTTGCGCATCAATTTCTTGCTGACGCTCATCTTGTTCTCTACGGAAGTTTCTCTTATCTTTTCTGTGTTTAGCAGATTTAGATTTACCTCCTTTATTTGTTAGTTTTTCAAGGGTTTCTTTGATCTGGTTTTTAACTTGCTCGTCTGTTAATTCAACAGGCATCGTTCTTTGACCAGGTCTGTTGTTATTTCCAAAACGGTTTCCGCCACCTTGCCCTGCAGGACGGTTTTGACCGCCTTGACCCGGAGGTCTGTTTCCTTGAGGACCACCAGGACGGTTTTGTCCGCCTTGACCCGGAGGACGGTTTCCTTGAGGACCACCTTGGTTATTGTTTCCAAAACGATTTCCGCCTTGACCTTGTCCTTGACCCGGTGGGCGGTTTCCTTGTCCGCCCTGACCTGGAGGACGGTTTCCTTGTCCTTGGTTATTGTTATTATTTCCGCCCTGCTGATTATTGTTTCCACCTTGTTGGTTGTTACCACCAGGTTTTTCAATTCTCTTTCTTTTCTTCTTAGCTCCGGCTCCTTGCTTAGGCGCGAATTGTGTTAAATCAATTTTTTCTCCGACGATTTTAGGTCCGTCAAGTTTTTGATAAACAGTTTCAATTTTTTGAGGTTCTTGTGACTCTTCTACCGTTGGTTTTTGAGGCTCAGCTTTTACCTCAGCAGGTTTAGCCACAGGCTGCTCAACAACAGGTTTTGGAGTTTCTTTCACAGGCTCTGCTGCTACTGGTTTCTCAATAGGTTTTTCCTCTGCTTTTTTCTCCTCCACTTTAGGTTTATCTTTTTTAGTTGGTCTATTTCTAGATTCTATTTGAGACAAATCTATTTTATCCAGAACTTTAAATTCCTGCTTTTCAGGAG
The DNA here is from genome assembly GCF_039536845.1 of Chryseobacterium ginsenosidimutans. Classification (GTDB taxonomy): domain Bacteria; phylum Bacteroidota; class Bacteroidia; order Flavobacteriales; family Weeksellaceae; genus Chryseobacterium; species Chryseobacterium ginsenosidimutans_B. The sequence goes on along the minus strand of NZ_BAAAZJ010000008.1, from coordinate 64,163 downwards.
TTGCCTTTACTTCCGGTTCCGGCGTTGCTGGTCTCACTTCTTCTTTCTTTTCTTCAACAACAGGTGCCGCAGGAGCAACAGGAATTTCTTCCACTTCAGGTTTTTTAGGCTCTAAGTCTATCTTACCTAAAATTTTAGTTTCTGGTTTATTAGCTTTAGCTCTTATTACTTCAGGTGTTTTCTTCTCTTCAATCTCCAGTTTTTCTTCCGGAACTTTAGTAATCACCACCTCATGGGAAGCTTTTCTTTGCTCGCCATCTTTGGCAAACTCAGCTTCCAATGCAGAATATGCCGCTTCTTCTAATTGAGCGTTAGGATTGCTTTCAACCTCGATACCCTTAGCCTGTAAAAATTCTACTAATCTGGACATCGAAATATTGAATTCCTTAACCGCTTTATTTAATCTTATTTTTGGCATCTATATTATTTACTATTTTTTTAATTCTTAAAATTAAAGTATTTCTTTTTACTGTTATTAAAATTTATTTAAAATCTTAATCTTCAAATTCTTCTCTTAAAATACGTTTTACGTCCTCGATAGTTTCCTCCTCAAGATCGACCATATTTAAAAGGCTTTCAGTCTCTTTATCTAAAACTGATTTTGCAGTAGTAAGACCTACTTTTTTAAATTCATCCAAAATCCACTGCTCGATATCGTCATTAAATTCTCTCAAATCAACATCGTCATCCTCGCTAGCTTCTCTATATACATCAATTTCGTATCCTGACAACCAAGATGCCAATCTGATATTCTGTCCTTGCTTACCAATCACTTTAGAAATCTCTTCAACAGGAGTATAAACTAATGCATAGTTTGCTTCCTCGTTGATATCAATTTTATTAACAGTCACGTTTCCTAAAGCTCTCTTCACCAAGATTTCAGGGTTTTTCGACCACTGAATAACATCGATGTTTTCATTTTTCAACTCTCTTACCACTCCGTGAATTCTTGAACCCTTCACGCCCACACAAGCTCCTACAGGATCAATTCTGTCGTCGTAAGCATCTACTGCAATCTTAGCCTTCTCACCAGGAATTCTTACTACCTTTTTCAACATGATAGTACCATCCTGAATTTCAGGAATCTCCAGCTCTAATAATTTCTCCAGGAATTTAGGTGCAGTTCTGGAAATAATAATCTGTGGTTTTGAACCTTTGAAATCTACTGTTTCCACAATAGCTCTGATATTCTCACCCTTTTTAAAGAAATCCGATGGAATCTGATTTTCTTTAGGCAAAATGAATTCGTTCCCTTCATCATCCAATAAGATCACATGTTTGTGACGGATGTGGTGGATTTCTCCCACTACAATCTCCCCGATTCTGTCTTTAAACTGCTCGTACAACATTGCATTGTTGTGCTCCTGCAGTTTAGTCGCTAAAATCTGTTTCAAAGTAAGGATATTTCTTCTTCCTAACTGAGCAACAGGAATTTCCATTGTAAAATCTTCTCCAACTTCGAAAGTAGGGTCAATTTTCTTAGCTTCAGAGATCTCGATTTCCAAATCATCATCTTCCGACATTTCGTCGTCTACGATCGTTTTATTTAAAAAAATCTGAAAATCTCCTTTATCAGGGTTTACAATCACATCAAAATGATCATCCGAATCGTATCTTTTTCTCAAAAGTGTCTTCAGTGAATCTTCAATAATTGCCATAAGATCAATCTTACTGATCCCTTTTTCGTCTTTAAAATCACCAAAGGATTCAATCAACGCTATATTGTCCATCTATTCTTTTTTCTTTTAAAATTTAATTGTTACTAATGCTTTTTTAATCTCAGAGTACGGAATTTCCTGTTCCTCCTCCACATCTACTTTACCTTTACCTACCTCTTTCGGTTTGCGGTAACGCAGAATAAGCGTAATCTTTTCTTCATCTACTTTTGCCAGTTCACCTTCAATTTTTTCAGAGTTATTTAATAAAACTTCAATTTCTCTTCCTAAATTTTTAGCAAACTGTCTCGGAGTTGCCAGAGGCTCACTCAATCCCGCCGACATTACCTGTAAGCTGAAATCATGTTCCTCACGATCCATATTGAATTCTATCGCGCGACTTGCATCAAGGCAGTCCTGCAAAGAAACTCCGTTGTCACCATCTAAAATCACTGTGATGTCATCCCCCGCAGAAAACTTTAAATCAATAAGAAATAAATCTTTTCTGGTTTCAAGGAATTCATTTAATAATTCTTCAATTCTCTTTCTAAACTCCATAAAATATTCAAAATCTTGATTTAACAGTACGAAAAAAGGCTTTCTTCCGAAGGCCTTCCCATGTTTTTCCGTTAATCCATTGCAAATATACGAATTTTTCTTAAAAATGCAAAATATCTTATTATCAAGTAAATAAGTTAATATTCATTTACATTAAATTAAAGGTCGTGGTGATAGTATTTTTACTATTTTTGTCACTTAATTTTTAAAAACATACATTTTGAATATTACTATTGTAGGAACAGGCTATGTTGGGTTAGTTACAGGAACAACTTTGGCAGAGCTTGGCAATTCAGTATACTGTGTAGATATTGATGAGAAAAAAGTAGAAGGCATGAAAAACGGCATAGTTCCCATCTATGAGCCGAACCTTGAAGAAATGTTTCTTAGAAACATCCAGGCTGAAAGATTATTTTTCACTACCAATTTAAAGGAAGCATTAGACAAAAGCGAAGTTATTTATCTTGCTTTACCAACTCCTCCGGGAGAAGACGGTTCTGCAGATCTTTCTTATGTATTGAAAGTTGCAAACGATATCGGCGAAATGATGACAGAATATAAAGTTGTCGTAAACAAAAGTACAGTTCCCGTAGGCACAGCCGACAGAGTAAGCGAAGTAATTGCTTCGAAAACAAATATTCCTTTTGACGTCGTTTCTAATCCTGAATTTTTAAGAGAAGGTTTTGCCGTTGAAGACTCTATGAATCCTGCGAGAGTGGTTGTAGGATCAAGTTCTGATAAGGCTAAAGATATTATGGCTAAAATTTATCAGCCATTTACCAATACCGGAATACCTATTATTTTCATGGACGAAAAGTCTTCTGAACTCACAAAATATGCCGCCAATTCATTTTTAGCTGTAAAAATTACATTTATGAATGAAATTGCCAATTATTGCGAAAAAGTAGGTGCAGATGTAGATAAAGTAAGATTGGGAATGGGAAGCGACGACAGAATCGGACATCGGTTTTTATTCCCGGGAATCGGATATGGAGGAAGCTGTTTCCCGAAAGATGTGAAAGCATTGATAAAATCAGGAAAACAGGAAGATTTTAATTTCCAGATATTAGAAGCTACAGAAAACGTAAATATTGCTCAGAAAGTAATCCTTGTTTCGGAAATTGAAAAATATTTCGGAGGAAACATTGAAGGAAAGACAATTGCTTTATGGGGATTGGCTTTTAAAGCAAATACTGACGACATCAGAGAAGCATCTTCTCTGGATAACATTGCTCTTTTATTGGAAAAAGGAGCAAAAATCATTGCTTACGATGCAGTTGCGGAAAGTAATGTTAAAAAACTTCTTGGAGATAAAATTCAATATGCGAAAAGCATGTATGAAGCATTAGAAAATGCGGATGCTTTATTCATCGCAACAGAATGGTCGGAATTTAAAAATCCGAACTTTGAATTAATGGCTCAGAAAATGAAAAACAAAGTAATTTTCGACGGAAGAAACATGTATCCACTGGAAATTCCCGAGCAAAACGGATTCTATTATAAAAGTATCGGACGTAAAACAATTTCGCCAAATGGAGACTCTTAAAATAGCTGTACTTGTTCCCTGCTATAACGAATCTCTAACAATCGGAAAAGTTGTAAAAGACTTTAAAACTTATCTTCCTCAAGCTGAAATCTACGTCTATGATAACAATTCAAAAGACGGAACGATAGAAATTGCTAAAGAAGCAGGTGCGATTGTACGACAGGAAAAACGACAGGGAAAGGCCAATGTTGTCTTTAAAATGTTTAGAGAAATAGAGGCAGATATGTATATCATGATCGATGGTGACGATACTTATCCTGTAGAATGTGTTCAGGAAATGGTGAATCAGTTTGTCGAAAACAACTGCGATATGCTTGTTGGCGACAGACTTTCCAACAACAGTTACAAGAAAGAAAACAAAAGAGCTTTTCACAATTTTGGAAACAATCTGGTAAGAAACCTCATCAATGTATTTTTCGGATCTGAGCTAAAAGATATTTTATCCGGATACAGAATTTTTTCTAAGAAATTTGTTAAGAATTACTCAAGCTCTATTAAAGGGTTTGAACTGGAAACCGATCTTTCGATCTATTCCTTACATCACGGATTGGCAATTGAAGAATATTCTATTGATTACAGAGACAGACCGGAAGGAAGTGTCTCAAAGCTAAATACTTTTACAGATGGTTTTAAAGTAATCAAATTATTTTTCAACCTTGTAAGATTATACAAACCACTATTATTCTTTGGCGGATTTTCGATTGTCTTGTTTATTATAGGAATACTGTTCATGATTGTTCCCATCAAAGAATATTTTGAATACAAGTATGTATATAAAGTTCCTACATTAATATTTTCCATTATGCTGATGATTGTTTCAATACTTTCATTTGCTACAGGATTAATTTTAGATAACATAAGTATTATAGATAAAAAGAACTTCAAAGTACGATATAACAACACAAAATAAGCATGAAAGAAAAATTTATTTTTCTTCTTTTCGCTGTGGCATTTTTCCTCAATACACAGTTTAATTTGTTCCATCTGATTCCTCAAGAAAAGTTTGAATACAGCAAACTTGAAGAATCGGAAACTCTGGTTATAGGGAAACTTTTAAATTCCCAGAACGGATCAATATTTGACGACGGCGGTTTTACGGGTACTTACTATTACGAAAAAACAATTTCGGGAAGAGGTGTCGGCGGAAAGAAGTCTTATGCCAAATATATTAACAACGAAATCCCTCAAAAACAACATTTTGATGCTTACAAATCTCAAATTGGCGGTCAGGCGATTTTGTACAGTATATTTGATAAAATTTTCGGGTTAGACAATAAGACAAATATTTTAATCTTCAGAATGTTTAATTCTTTAGCTTTAAGTATTATTCTGACATTATTTTTGGTCTGGATTAAAAGAAAATTCGGTATCGTAACGGCGGTTATATCATTCGTTTTACTTCTTTTTAACTACTGGATATTTCTTTACGGAAAAAGCACCTGGTGGTGCAACTGGGTTTATTTTTTGCCTTTTGTTTACGGATTATTCTTTTTTGAAAAGTACGAAACGACGAATTTCAAAAGGTACATTATCGTATTTTCATTATTATTCTTTGTGAAATTCTGGTTTACCGGTTTTGAATTCATCACTGTATTTTTAATCTGCTCTTCGATACCTTATATATACTATGTGTTTGAGAATAAAATTTCTTTCTATTTGCAATTCATTAAAAGACATTTTCTTATCACCATTATCCCCTTGATCGTTGCTATCTTATTTCAGTTATTTCAATTTAAGCTTTTAACAGGAAACTTTAAAGACGGAATTGCACATTTAAAAGATGCTTATGTAAGAAGATCAAGCGGCGATTATTTTTATGAAAAAGAGTTCGGATATTTAAATAATTTAAAAAAATATCATGTGGATATTATTACAAGATATGCAGGAAATTCATTTATTAATGAAAATCTAACTTTTGTGAAAATTCCGTTTTTAATAATTATTGTAACAGGAATTTTATGTTCCTTCATATTGTATAAAAAAAATATTGAGAGAAGACTTGTTGGAATAACATGGTTTTCGATCGCAGCACCATTCAGCTGGTTTATTTTATTTAAAGAACATGCGCACATCCATAAACACATCGATTTTTTTGTTTGGTACTGTCCGTTTCTATTATTAATAATACTTTTAATATCTTTAACCTTTAATTTATTTTTGAAAACATCAAAATGAAAAATATAATCATCACAGGAGGAGCCGGATTTATTGGCTCTCACGTTGTAAGAGAATTTGTAAAAAACAATCCCGACACAAAAATCATCAATCTTGATGCTCTTACCTATGCAGGAAATCTTGAAAACTTAAAGGACATTGAAAATGAGCCTAATTATGTTTTCGAAAAAGCAGACATCACAAAGCCTGAAGAGCTTAGAAAGGTTTTTGAAAAATACAATCCTGACGCAGTTGTTCATTTAGCTGCAGAAAGTCATGTTGACAGAAGTATCACAGACCCGATTGCGTTCATCAACACCAATGTAAACGGAACTGCCAATCTTCTGAATCTTTGTAAAGAATTCTGGACATTAAATCCGGATCATACTCACGGAAGATTCCCGGATGAAAAGAGAACAAACCTATTTTACCATGTTTCTACAGACGAAGTTTACGGAAGCTTAGGTGAAACAGGATTTTTCTTAGAAACAACTGCTTACGATCCACAATCTCCGTATTCGGCTTCAAAAGCAGCTTCTGATCATTTGGTGAGAGCTTATGGAAATACGTATGGAATGCCGTTCATTGTTTCCAACTGTTCAAATAACTACGGTCCGAATCATTTCCCAGAGAAATTGATTCCTCTTTGTATTTCAAATATTCTTAATGAAAAACCTTTACCAATTTACGGTGACGGAAAATATACAAGAGACTGGTTATTTGTAATCGACCATGCAAAAGGAATTCATCAGATTTTCAACGAAGCTAAAACAGGAGAAACTTACAATATCGGAGGTTTCAACGAATGGCAGAATATCGATTTGGTAAAAGAATTAATCAAACAAATGGATGAAAAGCTTGGACACCCTGCAGGACATTCAGAAAAATTAATTACTTATGTGAAAGACAGACCTGGTCACGACAAACGTTACGCAATCGACGCAACTAAGTTGAATTCAGATCTAGGATGGAAACCGTCTGTAACTTTCGAAGAAGGTTTGGCAAAAACTATCGACTGGTATCTTGAAAATAAAGAATGGCTGGAAAATGTAACCAGCGGAGATTACCAAAAATATTACGAAACACAATATAATTAATATGAGGCTTTTACTGACTTTTTTCACATTTATAATTCCTCTTATTGCTTTTTCGCAAAATCCTCCACCTATGTCTATGCCTAAAGGTAATCAAGTAGCATTAATTGAAGAATTTGTTAAGGTTTCTAATTATGAAGAATCTTTGAAGAAGTTTGGAATGGAATACATGTATTCTAAAATGTTTAAATATAAAAATGGGGAGAATATCAGAGTTTTAACAAAAGAACAAGCAGAACAAATACTTAATCAGTTTGATTTTAAATCCTTTAAGGAACATAGTATTTATAATACATTTTCACTTGTTTCAGAAGACAATTTGAAAGCCCTAATAGAATTTTATAAAACATTAAACGGAAAGATAGACAAATCAGGAGGATTGTTTATAAACAATAATGCAATTATTACAAACTTCACAGGTTATCTTAATCAAGAAATTGAAAAAACAAAAGCAAACAAATGAAAGGAATAATATTAGCCGGAGGTTCCGGAACAAGACTCTACCCTCTTACCATTGCTGTAAGTAAGCAATTAATGCCTGTTTACGACAAACCAATGATCTATTATCCTTTATCAACATTATTGTTGGCAGGGATTAAAGATATTTTAATTATCACGACTCCACATGATCAGGCAGGATTCGTTAAACTTTTAGGTGACGGTTCACAAATCGGCTGTAATATTGAATATGTGGTACAGCCAAGTCCGGACGGATTAGCTCAGGCATTTATTTTAGGAGATAAATTCATTGGAGACGATTCTGCGGCATTGGTTTTAGGTGATAATATTTTCTATGGTTCCGAAATGGGAACTTTGCTTAAAAACAAGACAAACCCAGAAGGAGGTGTAGTTTTTGCCTATCACGTTTCAGATCCTGAAAGATACGGAGTTGTAGAATTTGATGATGATTTCAAGGCTGTCTCTATTGAAGAGAAACCTTTAACACCCAAGTCAAATTATGCTGTTCCCGGATTATATTTCTACGATAATGAAGTTGTGGAAATTGCAAAAAACATTCAACCTTCCCCGAGAGGCGAACTGGAAATCACTGATGTCAACAATGTTTATCTTCAAAAAGGAAAACTGGAAGTAGGCGTTCTCGACAGAGGTACAGCCTGGCTGGACACAGGAACATTTGATTCCCTGAACGACGCCTCAGAATTTGTAAGAGTAATTGAAAAAAGACAGGGCTTCAAAATCGGATGTATTGAAGAAATTGCCTTCCGAAATAAATTCATTAATGAAGAAAAACTACTGGAAACCGCTATTAAATATGGAAAGAGTGGTTATGGAGAATATCTGAAGCAGCTAGTCAACAAATAAATACCCTCATTAATAAATTCGAAAACTATTGGCTGTATGGTCAATAGTTTTTTGATCGTAATAACAAATATTAATACAATTAATACATTAGTTGCTAATTTCCTATTTCATGTAAATAATATTTCACAATACATGAAGTTAGGAATCAATTAATATTTATAAATTTGAAAAAAAAATCTACCTTGAAAACAGTAGTATACACATCTGATAAAAAAACACATTTTTTCCAAGAGCTTAAATCAATTTGCCGAGATATTAAATCCTCTAATTTTTTGGCCTATCAAATGACTAAAAGAGATATACAGTCTCAACATAGACAGTCTTTATTAGGTTTCTTTTGGATATTAGCTCCTGTAATTATTAATTCCTTAATCTGGTTATTTTTAAATGGATCCGGGGTAGTAAATGTGAATATACCGGGAGGAATACCTTATCCCGTTTTTGTTATTTTAGGTACCACAATTTGGAATATCTTCGCTGAAGCTGTTCAAAGTCCAATAACAGCAGTAAATTCCGGAAGAGCGATTATTTCTAAAATCAATTTTCCTAAAGAAGCATTATTAATGAAAGGATTGTACACTGTCCTTTTCAATTTAGCCATAAAAATGATACCTGTTATTGCTATTTTGATAGTTTATCAGGTGGCACCTTCGTGGAATTTATTACTTTTTCCTTTTTATATTATAGCTTTAATGATTTTCGCTTTTGCTATAGGTCTAATTATGACTCCCCTAGGATTAATCTATACCGATATAAGTAAAGCACTAATTACAGGCATTCCTTTTTTAATGTATATTACGCCTGTAGTATATGCTGCTCCTAAAGTAGGTATTTTTAAATTTTTGTTTAATCTGAATCCTTTAACTTATATAATTAATGATATGCGAAATACACTGGTAGGAGTAGAAACAAATTCTTTGTTATTTACAATCATTTTAACAGTGATCAGTTTTATTGTTTTATTAATCGGTTTGGTTATTTTCAGAAAATCGATGCCGATAGTTATTGAAAAAATTGCAGGGTAATGAAAAAAGATAAAGAAGTATTAGTATCGGTACAGAATGTCTCTAAAAAATTCAGTAAAAGTCTGAAAAGCTCACTGAAATATGGAGCTTCAGATATTGTCCGCAGTACGCTGGGTTTAACAATAAATAAAGACCTACGCCCTCAGGAATTTTGGGCTGTGAATGATGTTAGTTTCGAACTGAGAAGAGGAGAATGTATCGGTCTGATCGGTCATAATGGAGCCGGAAAATCTACCCTTCTAAAAGTTCTGAACGGATTATATGCTCCCGATAAAGGACAGATTGTAATGAAAGGAAAAATTGGAGCCTTGATAGAACTGGGCGCAGGTTTTAATCCAATACTTACAGGTCGGGAAAATATCTATAATAATGCTTCCATTTTGGGATTTACAAAAAAAGAAGTTGAAGAGAAAATAGAATCGATAATCGATTTTTCCGAAATAAAAGATTTTATAGATACACCAGTCCAAAATTATTCTTCCGGTATGAAGGTACGTTTGGGATTCGCTGTTGCAGCTCATCTCGAACCTGATGTATTGATTATTGATGAAGTATTAGCTGTTGGAGATTTGGGGTTTGTTTTGAAATGCTTTAGTAAAATTGATGAATTACTTCCCCATACTGCTGTTATCTTTGTTTCTCACAGTATGCCGATGGTATCAAGAATATGTAATGAAATCATCTTAATGGATCATGGTAAAGTTGAATATCAGGGAAAAGAAATAGGAAAAGGAATACAGCTTTATTACAATAAATTTTCAAACAACAGCCAAAATAAAGTATATGATAACAGCACTTTTGAATTGATTTCTGCACAAACAGATCTTTTGAATAACGAAATACACCGTCATCAGGATTTTAATCTCACTTTTGAATTCAAAATCAATAAACCTGTTGATACATTGCCTGTGCTATATCTTGAATTCAAGGATAAGGAACAGAAGCCAATTGCAGGAATTTCCGTTAAAGAATATAAAGAAGATGTAAAGCAGGGCACAAAAATTATTTACAAAACAACTGTTAAAAATCCACTTTTTACATTAGGAAAATATATCCTGGATGTAGGATTGTATGAACCCGCTACAGAATCACCATATCTTAGAATTAATAACATGATTGAGTTCACAGTAAGCGGAGAAAAAGAACAATGGATACCATTTGAGCTCGATAGCGAAAATATCATAACTTTACATTAAAATTTATTATGATTCCCGTAACACAACCCTTTCTTCCGCCTCAGGAAGAATATGAAAAATATTTAGACGGCATCTGGAAAAGAAACTGGCTTACCAATATGGGACCTTTAGCCAGTCAGCTTGAAATGGAACTTAAAGACCATCTTAAACTCCAGCATTTACTTTTCGTTACCAACGGAACTGTTGCCATTCAAATGGCAATAAAAGCATTAGAAATTTCAGGAGAAGTAATTACTACACCATTTTCTTTTATAGCAACTACAAGTTCTATTGTGTGGGAAGGTTGTACTCCGGTTTTCGTAGATATTGATGAGAAAACTTTATGTATAGATCCTAAAAAAATTGAAGAAGCAATAACAGAAAAAACCAGCGCAATTCTTGCGACCCATGTTTACGGAAATCCATGTGATGTAGTCACAATAGAAGCTATTGCTAAAAAACATAACCTTAAGGTAATTTATGATGCTGCTCACGCATTTGGAGTAGAAGTTAACGGAAAGTCTATTTTTGAATATGGTGATATTTCTACTTGCTCTCTCCATGCAACCAAACTTTATCACACGATTGAAGGAGGTTTAGTGATAACAAAAGATCCTGAACTGCTTAAAAAATTGGCATTTATAAGAAATTTTGGCATTTCGGGGTTCGATTCATTTTCGGAATTAGGGCTCAATGGTAAAAATTCCGAATTTCATGCTGCAATGGGACTTGTTAATCTGAAATATATTTCTAAAATACACGAAAAAAGAAAAGCTCTTGCCGAACTTTATGATCAGAAACTTAAAAACCTGCATGCAGTAAAACCTCTATGGCATTCTAAATCTAATAATAATCATTCTTATTATCCTGTTGTTTTAGAAAGTGAAGAACTTTTACTCAAATTAAAAAAAGAAATGGATAAACAGGAGATTTTTACAAGAAGATATTTTTATCCAAGTCTTGCATCTGCATTGCCCTATTTACCTAAAATTGAAATGCCTATTACTGAAGATATTGCCAAAAGAGTCCTGTGTCTTCCGTTTTATTATGATCTTACATTTGAAGAGGTTGAGCTTATTGCCCGTCTTATGCTTAGAATTCAAAATAATTAATTATGTTGATTGTAGGTGCTAAAGGCTTCGCAAAAGAGATACTTGAAATTTGCCATCAGAAAAACGAATTACAAAACCTCGTTTTTTATGACGACATAAGTGGAGATACCAATATTCTGTATGAAAAATTCCCTGTTCTGCAAAATGTAGCAGCAGCAGCAGATTATTTCAAAACTGTAGATCGGAAATTTACCTTAGGAATCGGAAATCCGAAATTAAGAAAAAAACTGGCAGACAAATTTACGAATATCGGAGGTGAACTTGCTTCTACAATTAGCATTAAGGCAGATATTGGATCTTACGGAATAACAATAGGCGATGGCGCTAATATTTTAGACGGAGCAAAAATCTCCAACGATGTCACCATTGGCTATGCCCCTATCATATATTACAATTCAATCATAACCCATGATGTGAAAATCGGGGATTTTGTAGAAATATCGCCGGATGTAAAAATATTGGGAAGAGCAACAATAGGAAATTTCTGTCAGCTTGGAGCGGGAACAATTATCCTTCCCGATATAAAAATCGGAAACAACGTAATTATAGGAGCAGGAACTGTTGTTACAAAAGACCTGCCTGACAATTGTACCGCTGTAGGAGTTCCTTCAAAAATTATAAAGCAAAACTAAATGATGAATCCCCTAGTAAGTGTTGTAATGATCACATATGGTCATGAAGATTATATCGAAGAAAGTATTAATGGAGTTCTCGCTCAGGTTCTTGATGCTGAAATTGAACTTATTATTTCCGATGACTGCTCTCCGGACAATACTGAAGCTGTTGTAAAAAGAATAATAGAAAATCATCCTAACGGACATTGGATAAAATATATAAAGCATACTGAAAACAAAGGAGCAATCCCAAATTTTGTATGGGCAATTTCTCAGGCAAAAGGTAAATTTATTGCTTTGTGCGAAGGAGATGATTATTGGATTGATCCTTTGAAATTAAAAAAACAGATTGAATTTTTAGAAAAAAATCCCGATTACAGCCTTACATTTCACAAAATAAAAGAACTTACGACCAGAGAAGAAAAGTTTACTTATACTAATCCTGATGAAGAAAAAACGTATACCATCAGTGATCTTTCAAAAGAAAATTTTATCATAACAGTTTCAGTGGTTTTCAAAAAAAACATGGAAACAATGCCGAATTGGTTACAATACTCTCCTATCGGAGATTATCCGTTGCATTTGTTAAACGCCTCGTATGGTCTCATAAAATATTTCCCAGACGAAATGGCAGTTTATAGAGTGGGAAGTGGTATGTGGAGCACGCAGAACACAGTAGATCAGATTGTAAATACAATGTTTTCTCTGAGATTTTTATTACAACATTTTAAAAGTAATAAAGAAGTTTTTGATAATCTGAAACTGCAGTATACTAATTTTCAAAAAGCACTTTCGAATCCTTTCGACGAAAGAAGGTCGTTAGAGATAAAAATTAAAGATTATCACTATCTTGAAAGTATAACATCTTTTAGCTATCTTTTAAAAATGCTAAAAATAAAACTCCTAAAAAAATTGCAGAATTAAAAAAATATAAACCTGTTCCAAATGTTCCAAAAAATAAAAAATTATCTTCATAAAAAAATCTTCAATATCGTTACTGATTTTGAAGAGCTGGAGAAGAAAAAAAGATGGTGGCGATTCACTTCAAAACCAAACATTAATATCCATCATACTTTTGCTCCTCAAGATGTTAATATATTTAAAGGACACGAAGGCGAATTTGGAAATATTACTATTGGTGAAACGTTTTTTGTAAGAGATTACTGCAGTATTTCAGTACTTCCAGGTGCTATTCTCAACATTGGAAAAGGAGTTTTTTTTAACAATTATTCATCCATTAATTGTCTCGATAACATAACAATTGGAGATGATTCTATTTTCGGAGAAGGTGTAAAAATATATGACCACAATCATAAATACGGATTTGATCCCGATTTTTCCGTCTATAAAAATAATTACAAAACAGCTCCTGTCATTATCGGAAACAATTGCTGGATTGGCAGTAATACGGTCATTCTGAAAGGAGTAGAAATTGGTGACAACTGCATAATTGGAGCAGGATGTGTTATTCACAAATCCGTTCCTGCAAACACTATTATAAAAAACAGTCAAAATTTAATATCTGAATCTTTACAAAAATGAGTGAAACAAAAAAAATATTATTAATTTCCCATGAAGCATCTTTATCAGGTGCTCCGATTCTTGTCTTAAGTTTATTGAAAAAACTTAGACAGCAAAGAAAAAATTATAGCGTAGATGTTCTTTTATTAAGACCCGGACAATTGTATGAAGATTTTGCAAAGCTTTCTGATAATAAAATTCTTGTTGCTAATTACTTCAACCAGTCCTTATCTTTTGTAAACAGAAATTTCAAAAAATTTCAGAATGCCTTCTTTCCAAAAGAGGAAACCAAAGAAAAACAGATTGAAAAAATAACAGGAAAACTTCTTCAAAACAATTATGATCTTGTTTATGCCAATACAGCAGAAACTTTGGTATGGACAATTCCGTTTTATAAGAAAAACATTCCTACCATCGTAGCCATTCATGAGCTTACTTTTGGTATTGAAAGTGCTTATTCAAAAGATTTTATTTTAGAGAACATCTCGAATGTTTCTATGATTATTGCGGGTTCAAATGCTGTGGCAGACAACCTCATCAACAGATACAATGCAGATCCTAAAAAAGTAAAAGCAATTCACTCTTTTGTGGATGAAAAATTAGAAATTCAAAAAGATAAAGAGCAAATAAAAAAGGAATTAAATATTCCTGAATCCGATATCATTCTTGGTATTGCAAGTTCCCAGGAATTAAGAAAGGGAACCGATCTCGTACCTCTTCTAGTAAAGAAAATTGCAGATAAAACAGACATAAATTTCAAGTTCATCAATCTTGGGGGTTCATCAAAAATCGGTCCAGTGAAGTGTTCTAAAATCGATGCCGAGAAACTGGGTGTTGAAGAAAAAATAATATATGTTGATCATAATAAAACACCTAACGATTATATTAATACTTTTGATATTTTCCTGCTTTTATCAAGAGAAGATCCTTTTCCATTGGTAATGCTTACCGCAGCAAAGCTTCAGAAACCTATTGTTGCCTTCGAAAAAAGTGGTGGTGCTGTAGAATTTTTAGAAAACGGCCATGGAGTTCTCGCACCATATCTTGATCTTGATACAATGGCAGATGAAATTGTAAAACTTCTTCAGGATAAAAATCTAAGAGAAAATTACGGCTCAAAAATTCAGCACAGACTGGAAGAAGAATATTCTGAAGACAAACTTACTTCACAGATTTTTAATCTAATTGATGAATTAATATAACATGATTTCAATAGTAATTTCATCATACCAGGAACATTATTACAATCAGCTTGTCAAAAACATTGATGAGACTATCGGTTCGTGTCAATATGAAATAATACAAATCTGGAATCCAGCACTTATGAGTATCACCAAGGCGTATAATCTAGGTGCGGCTAAAGCAGAATATGAAAATATTCTGTTCATTCATGAAGATCTTATTTTTAAAACTCAAAATTGGGGAGGAAAATTGATTTCACATCTTGAAAAACCACATGTTGGAATTATAGGAGTTTCCGGTTCTTCATACGTGCCTACTGCTCCTTCGAGTTGGACTGTATCAGAAGAATATCAACAAACCAATATTCTTGAAAGCACCAAAGAAAACCCTAATCCAAGGCATACAAATACAATGCAGAATAACATGAATGAAGTGTATGGAGTGGATGGAGTTTTTTTGGCTTTAAAAAAAGAAAATTATTTAACTTATAAATTTAATGAAGAACTAAAAGGTTTTCATGGCTACGACTTAGATATTAGTTTAAGAGTATCAAAAACACTACAGAATTATACCGTTGACGACATATTAATTGAGCATTTTTCTATGGGAAAGCTAGATAAGATCTGGTTTGATACTAATATTATTATCCGAGAAAAATTAGGAGCCTCATTTCACAAAAAAAATTCAGAGACAGAAAAAAAAGCTTTTTTAAGTTTTTTAAACAGATATTTCCAATATTACCCGATAAACACCAAAAACATTTTATTTACATTGAAATTTTATCCTTATAAATTCCTTAATATAAATGGACATTCCGTAATTTTAAAAAAATATTTTAATTATTTAAGATATTCTTTTGATATAAATAAAAAAATCGAGTCATAAAATAATTAATCAACACTTTAATCTTAATAGTAAAAACATTATAATGAAACAATTTCTAAACACCCACAATCAAGACTTATTAAAATTTGCTGAAGATAATTCTTCAAACTATAAAAATGCGGCTCCCTTTCCAAGCATCTCATTTGACAATTTTTTCAATCCTGAATTTTTAGATGAAGTTCTGAAAGAATTCCCGGATCTATCTACACAGGATGCAATTAATTTTAATGATCCTCTTCAAAAAAAATTCGCTGGTAAAGGTGAAAAATCCTTTGGTCCAAAAACCAGAGAATTAATGTATTTCTTAAATTCAGAACCTTTTCTGAATTTTGTAAATAAACTTACCGGCATTGAAGAAGTACTCTATGGCGATCCATATTTTTCAGGGGGAGGACTTCATGAAATAAAAAAAGGAGGGCTTTTAAAAGTTCATGCAGACTTTAATAAAAATCCTATCAATGGCTTAGACAGAAGAGTTAATATTTTAGTTTATTTAAATAAAGATTGGAAAGAAGAATACGGTGGCCATTTTGAATTATGGAATGACGATTTAACGAAATGCGAAACTAAAATAGCTCCAACCTTTAACACACTAGCAATGTTTTCAACAACGTCAAATTCATATCACGGTCATCCTGACCCATTGAATTGCCCTGAAGACAGAAGCAGAAAATCTTTAGCATTATATTATTATTCAAACGGAAGACCAGAATCTGAAGCAATTGCTTTTAAAGAAAGTCACAATACACTTTTTGTACAAAGAAAAGACTCTGACCAAGATACAACTGCTTGGGATGAAAATAAAAAAAGAAAAAAACAAGAGTATAAAAAGCCTTCATTAATAAGAAGAGTTTACTACAAAATTTTTGGAAATTAAAAATTTTTATTAATAAACTTAAGAATATGATTATAGGAAGTGGGCTTATTGCAAACTCATTAAAAAATATAGATTCGGAAGATCATTTATTCTTTGCATCTGGAGTCTCAAATTCCCTCGAAACAAGAAGCTCAGAATTTGAAAGAGAATTTTCACTTTTAAAAAACAGCATTAAAACCAATAATAAAAGTAAATTAGTTTACTTTTCAACATTAAGCGTAAATGACCAGTCGAAACAGGATAGTCATTACGTTCTGCATAAACTGGAAATTGAAGATTATATAAAAAATAATTGCCGCAATTATCTCATTTTAAGAATAGGAAATATTGTAGGAAAGGGTGGAAATCCAAATACATTGTTTAACTTTCTTAAAAATCAAATTACCAACAGCAGCGAATTTAAAGTACATAGCAAAGCCAGGAGATTATTGTTGGATATAGACGATATTCCAAAATTTCTAAGTACAGATTGTCTCAATATAAAAAATGAAACGATTAATTTCGCTTATCCTTTTTACTATGATTTAAAGGAAATTATAGGTGCAATTCAAGATCAGATTCAAAAAAATGCAAATTATACAGAATCGGATGAAGGAGATTTTTATAAAGTCAATTTTAATGACATTACAACCGAATTTTTCACCGGGATTGAACCCAACGAATATTTAAAAATTTTAGCCGAAAAGTATATCTAAATAAAACACAAATGCCAAAGATTTATTTTATTATCGTTACCTATAATGCCATGAGATGGGCAGAAAGATGCTTTACAAGTTTAAAGCGGTCTTCTGTTCCGGTTCAGTGTATTGTTATCGATAATTGTTCTACAGATGGTACTCAGGAATATATCAAAGCTAATTTTCCGGAAGTAGATTTTATTCAATCCGAACAGAATTTAGGTTTTGGAAAAGCCAACAATATCGGAATAGAGAAAGCTTACAAACAAGGCGCAGATTTCTTTTACCTGATGAATCAGGATGCATGGATTTATGAAAATAGTCTTGAAAAATTATTAGCCATATATAACAGCTCGGATATCAAAAACGAGATTGGAATATTAAGCCCTATGCATCTGGACGGAACAGAAAAAAGAATGGATATTTTTTTTGAAAGATATCTTGCCAGAAACACCCATATCAACAGAATTTTCTCTGATGCTTTTAACAACAGCCTGAAAGACAGCTATGAAATCGATTTTGTGAATGCTGCCCATTGGTTTTTACCCAGAAAGACGATAGAGGAAGTCGGCGGTTTTAACCCTTATTTTTTCCATTATTCTGAAGATTATGAATATGTACAACGTATCTTATTTTTCAAAAAGAAGATAATAGTTTGTCCGGGAAGTATCGTCGTGCACGACGGTAGACAGGATTTTAATAAAACCAATCATATTAATGCCTTGAGGGTTCAAAGAGAGCAGCGTTACTTAAATCCGGCTTATGATTTCAATAAAACAATTTTAAATAAAGAATTTATTCCGAAAATCATAAAACAGACTCTGGCTCTTAGATTTTCAGACGCTTCCGAGACATGGAAGGAATATAATTATCAAAGCTCAAAATGTGATGAAATTATGAACTCAAGAGCAATTCTGAAAAATAAAGGGGCTTCTTTTCTCAACATAAATAAATAATATTGTAACTTAGTAATCTACTGCAGTAGATCGAAAAAGAATTTTAACCCCTCCAATGAATCCAAAAGTATCCGTTATAATGCTTACCTATAACCATGCTCCATATCTCAGGCAAGCTATAGAAGGCGTTCTCTCCCAAAAAACAGATTTTCCAGTTGAGCTCATTATCTGCAATGATAATTCTCCGGACAATACCGATCCGGTTATTGCTGAATTTGCTGAAAAATACCCTGACATTATAAAATATTTTAAGCACAAGAAAAATATCGGATTTGTAGAAAACCAAAGATTTGCATTTGGTCTGGCAAAAGGAGAATATTTGGCTTATTGTGAAGGTGATGATTACTGGACAGATAATAATAAACTTCAGTTTCAATCGGATTTTCTTGACAGGAATACAGATTTTGTGATGGTTACCGCGAGGAATCAATTATTCATCCAAAATGAAAATAAGTTGACCAGCGATGGTAAAGATCATATATTTGCTGATAAAGAATTTTTGGACTACACCCAAGACAGTTTTTTCATAAGCCGCCCTACGCAGACTTTCACTTACATGATCAGAAAAAAATTTATGGATCTTAAATGGATAAACATTTATCCTGATTACAGAGATCTTTATTATTTTTATCATCTTCTGGAATTCGGAAAAGGCAGATCTTTTAATAAAATTATCGGAGTATACCGCCTTCATGACGGAGGTGTTTTCAGTTCTCTTGAAATTGAAAAAAAGCACAGAACTTCCATTAATATTTTTAAGAATATCAAGAGACAGAATAATGACAGCCGGGCAGACAGACAAATCATTAAAGATCTGGATCAGCTTATATTACAATATTATTACAGGAAAGAATTTAACACTCCGATAATAAACTCTAATCTTTACTCTGCTATATTTGAAAGATTTTTCCTATCCGGGAATTTTAAAATATTTTTGATACAAATCTTAAAAATTCTAAAGTATACAATAAAAAGGTAAACATGGCTAAGGTTCATATTATTATTATCACTTATAACGCCATGAAATGGGCAGAAAGATGTTTTAAAAGCTTAAGACATTCATCCATTCCCGTAAAATGTTTTGTGATCGATAACGGATCTTCCGATGGAACCCAGCAATATATTAAAAATCATTTCCCTGAAATAGATTTTACCCAATCTGAGACTAATCTGGGTTTTGGAAAAGCCAATAATATAGGAATTGAAAAAGCATATAAAGACGGAGCCGATTTTTTTTATCTGATGAATCAGGATGCATGGCTGTATCAGGATAGCATAGAAAAAATGCTGGAAATATATAATCATCACCCCAATAAAGAAGAAATAGGAATTATCACTCCCATGCATGTTGATGGATCAGAGAAATATCTTGATATTTTTTTAGACCAGTATATTGCTAACAATTATGAAAAAACAAGGATGATTTCTGACTTATATTTTCAGACTCTGAAGCCTTATTACGAAGTAAAATTCATCAATGCCGCCCATTGGCTTTTACCGAAAAAAACAATTGAAACGATAGGTGGTTTTAATCCTTACTTCTTTCATTATGGCGAAGATGATGAATATGTAAACCGTATTCATTTCCATAAAAAGAAAGTATTGCTGGTTCCCGGCAGTAAAGCCGTTCATGATGGGGTACAGTTATTACGAAAAATTGATTTAAATAAATATCCTGATCTCCGGGTAGAAACAAATATTATGAACCCCAACATAATAAATGCTCTTCAGACAGAAAAAAAATCATTCAGGCAAAGTATGATTAAAAATCTTGTAACTGGTAAAATAGAGAATTACAAAAAACTCTCTCAAAAGTACAGGAAAATCTCGAAAGAAGAAAAAATGTTAATAAATTACAGAAATCAGGTATCTCAGATAGGAAATACTTTTCTTAATCTGTCGTAAATTAGCATATCCAAAATTTGAAAATTAATGATGAAAAATAAAATTTTATGTGTGGAATAGCCGGAATAATTGCTAATAATGCCCGAAATTATCATGAAGAACTAAAAAAAATGACTGATGCCATTGCGCATCGCGGTCCTGATTCTTCTGATGTTGAATTTTATGAAAATGCAGCTTTAGGTCACCGCAGACTTTCCATTATAGATCTTTCTGAAAATGGAAAACAACCGATGCTTTCCAGCACAAAGAATGAATGTATCGTTCTGAATGGTGAAATTTATGGCTATCAAAATATAAAAGCACAATATCCTGAATATCCTTACCGTGGAAGCTCTGACACCGAAGTTATTCTTGCCATGTACCAGAGAAAACAGGAAAATCTTATCCATGATCTTCCCGGAATGTTTGCATTTGCAATCTGGGACAACGGAAAACAGGAATTATTCTGTGCAAGAGACCGTTTTGGTGAAAAACCTTTCTTCTACGCCATCGGAAAAAATAACGAATTCATTTTCGCATCTGAAATAAAGGCAATTCTGGCTTCAGGACTGATTCAGCCAAAAGTGAATCAGGAAGCACTTTCACATTATTTACAGTATGGTTATGTAAATACTTACCATAGCATTTACGAAAATATACATACATTACCTCCGGCTCACCAACTGATCTGGAAAGACGGCAAATTTTCTGTTTCAAGATATTACAGCCTGCCTGCAAAAGACCGGGTTTTAAGCTTATCTGATGCAAAAGAAGAATTCACTTATCTTTTAAAAAAAGCCGTTCAAAAACAGCTTATTGCAGATGTGGAAGTAGGAAGTTTTTTAAGTGGTGGTCTCGATTCTTCATCAATTGTAGCCCTTGTTGCTGAATTTTTACCTAAACAGACTACAATCAGTTTTGGGTATGATCACGAAAACAGTGAGTTAAAATACGCCAAAGAAATCGCCGAAAAATATAATACCAATCATATTGAAGTTCATGAAAAGAAACAGGATCTGGCAACTTCACTTTTAAAAATTTCTCCTTTTTTTGATGAGCCGTTTGCTGATATTTCTTTCATTCCGCATTTTGAGATTTGCAGAAATGCCAGAAAAAATCTTACCGTCGTTTTATCAGGAGATGTCGGTGATGAATTATTCGGTGGATACAATTTTTATCGTGTTGAAAATCAACTAAGAAAACATTTCAGCTATAAAAATATCATTGCTAAATTTGGTCTTAATTTATATCAAAAATTAAAACCTATTTCTTTCATTTCACAAAAAAATTTACAATATGAAAATATTCTGGATTTCCATCAAAATCATGTAAGAAATTCATTTAATAAAGAAGAAAAAGATACCTTGGGAATTACTTCAACCTATTCTCAGCCTTACAGCTTCAATCCTAATCCTGATTCACTAAATGATATTATGAGAGTTGATTTAGAAGGCTATGTTCCGGGAAATATGATGGTAAAATCCGACAGAATGGCAATGGCAAACTCTTTGGAAGTAAGAACTCCTTTTTTGGATCTTGATTTTGCGGAATTTTGCATTCAATTACCTGAGCAGTTAAAATTGAATAACGAAAACGATAAAATCATCCTGCGTGAAGCGATGGGATCTTACTGGACAGAAACCATCAGAAAACGTCATAAACAAGGCTTTGGAATGAGTATAAAAAGTTGGTTTGAAGAAGAAAATCTTGTTAATCTTTCCAACGATTTATTAAAAGACGCTGATCAAAAAATATTTAAATATATTGATTTTAAAGCCACTCAGAAGTTTTTGAATAAAGACCATAAACACTGGAATCTCTTACAATTGGCTCTTTGGGCCCATAACAATCAAAATGTTCTGTAATGATTGATATTTCGGTAATCATTCCTGTTTATAATGCAGAACAGTTTTTGGAAAAAGCTGTAGAATCTGCTGTGTATTTTGATGAAGTAAAAGAAATTATTTTAATTGAAGATAAATCAACGGATAATTCTTTAGAAATCTGTCAAAAATTAGCTGCAGAAAATCTTAAAATAAAATTATTTCAACATCCCGACAAAGGAAATCACGGCGCCGGTGCGACAAGAAATCTGGGAATAGAAAAAGCAACGGGAAATTTTATTACTTTTTTAGATGCCGATGACTATTATCTTCCCAACCGTTTTGACGCGGAAAAAGAAATTTTTAATGATCCAAAAATAGATGGTGTTTTCAGTGCCATCGGTGTTGAATATTTAACCGAAAAAGGAAAGCAGGAATATCTTACAAAATTTAAGGATTCGCCACTCACGACTGTCAATTATCAGGCTGAAGGAGAAGAAGTTTTCAGAGGATTATTAAGTTTAACGCCTAAAATTTTCGGTACATTTTTTCATTTAAATGCACTCACTATCAGAAAATCTGCATTAGACAGAACGCAGCTTAGATTTAATGAAAATCTGCGTGTGCATCAGGATTCTGATTTTAATATAAAACTTTCTTATCATTGTTATTTAAAGTCCGGAATAATTGATCAGGCTGTTGCCATCAGAGGAATTCACGATGATAACAGGATTACAAAAATTGTTCAGTATTCACCTCAGTATAACCAAAGACAATACATTTACTGGAAATCTTTATATGATTGGGCAAGTGCAAATAACCTGCCTCACGAATATAAAAAGAGAATATATTTAAGCTTTAAATCTTTTGATCTTTCCCAGAAAAAAGGATTGACAAAGTATATTAATATTTTGTTGGAAGGAATTAAAAACCCGGAAATATTAAAAACAAAATATCGTTTTAATTATTACAGATAAATGAGAATTTCCGTAGTCATACCCGTTTATAATGCGGAAAAATATGTTATACAAGCTGTAGAATCTGCTCTTCAGTTTGAGGAAGTTTATGAAGTTATTTTAGTTGAAGATAAATCGCCGGATAATGCTTTAAAAGTATGTCAGGAACTGGCTGAAAAATATGAAAAAATAAAGCTTTTTCAACATCCCGATAAAGAAAATCACGGAGCATCAGCTTCAAGAAATTTAGGCATAAAAAAAGCTACAGGAGATTATATTGCCTTTCTGGATGCTGATGATTATTATCTTTCCAACCGTTTTGATGCAGAAAGGAAACTGTTTAAAGATCCAAAAACAGAAGGCGTTTACGGAGCTTTAGGTGTTCATTTTTATTCGGAAAAAGCAAAAGAACAGTATTATAAGGTTTTTAGAAATTCTTTGACTACTGTTAATAAAAAATACCATCCCAAAGAAGTTTTTCCAGGCCAATTATATATGCTGGGAAGTTTCGGAATGTTTAGTATTGATACTTTAACGGTAAAAAGAGATTCTTTAATAAAAAAAATGAATCCTCTTTTTAAATCAACGTTAAAGCTTCATGAAGATACCGAATTTCTTTTCCGATTGTCTTACTATTTAGATCTTTATCCCGGCATTATAGATAAACCCGTAGCTTTAAGAGGCGTACATGAAGAAAACAGGATAACAAAAATTGGAATCGATAAAAAAACTCCCATATTATCAAGATCAATTCTTTGGAACGATGTTCATGAATGGGCAAAAAATGAAAAAACAATGCCCGAAAATATCAAAATCCATATCAAAAGAATGCTTCGCAGCTATGAAATTGCCAAAGCTTCTAAACCAAAAAAATGGATAATGATCCTGAAATATCTAATTTTCGATTATAAAAGCATAAGATCAGGATTATACAATATCAATTTCAGAAATACTATAATTTAAATTCGTTTAAACACAATATCAAATGAAAATTTCCGTAATCACTCCCGTTTACAATGCCGAGAAATATGTAACTCAAGCCGTAGAATCTGCTCTTCAATTTGAAGAAGTCTATGAAGTTATCTTAATTGAAGATAAATCGCCGGATAATGCTTTAAAAGTATGTCAGGAATTAGCTGAAAAATATGACAGAGTGAAGCTTTTTCAACATCCTGATAAAGGAAATCACGGTGCAGGACCTACTAGAAACTTAGGTTTAGAAAATGCAACAGGTGATTTCATTGCTTTTTTAGATGCTGATGATTATTATCTTCCCAACCGCTTTGATGCAGAAAAAGAACTTTTCAAGGATCCGAAGGTAGAGGGTGTTTACGGAGCTTTGGGTGTTCATTATTATTCAGAAAAGGCGAAAGAACAATATTATCAGCTCTTCAGAGATGATTTAACAACAGTTTACAAGAGATACGACCCTAAAGATGTTTTTCCTGGACAAATCGGCATGCGGGGAAGTTTTGGGCTTTTCAGCATCGATTGCTTAACGATAAGAAGAGATGCAATGGTAAAAAAATTAAAACCGCTTTTCAAAACACATCTGAGACTCCATCAGGACACGGAATTTTTGTTCAGGCTCTCCTATTACCTTGATCTTTATCCCGGGATTTTAGATAAAGCTGTCGCAGTAAGAGGCGTTCATGAAAATAACAGAATTACCGCTGTAGATGCAAAAAAAGTGAAACCTGCAACGACAAGAGTTTTGCTTTGGAAGGAAATTAATGATTGGGCACAAAATGAAAATACAATTCCGGCAGATGTAAAACTACACATCAAAAGAATGCACCGAAGCTATGAAATTGCCCTTGCTCCAACCCTGAAAAAATGGAAAATGGTCACAAAATACCTCATCTCCGATTATCCTAGCATCAGATCAGGACTTTACAATATCAATTTCAGAGAGTACTTATTTTAATTTTTTTGTATTTGAAAGTATAGAATCTGCGATTTGTGCTGTGAAAACTTTTCCGGATTCTTTGTACATATGATTTCCGTCTGTGTACATATAGTCTTTAGCTTTTGAAGAAAAATCGAAGAATTTAATCCCATGTCTTTTAGAAATTGTTTTCATTTTTTCGTTAAAATCAGGTGAATAAGAACTTTCGAGCTTCATCAGCTTTTCCGATGCAGGAATTCTGACCAGATAAACGGTTCCTTTAGGTTTTAGAAATTTGATGATATCTTCTAAAGAATTTAATCTCTTTTGTGATAAAGATTGTGTTTTAACCAAATCTGTATAAAAGATATCTATCTTTTCGAATTCCCTTTTTGCCACCGAATCTTTCTGCATATTGACATTTACTTCCATCCATCCGTCTTTATGCAAATAGGTATTAGATCTTCCTTTATCTTCTCTTTCAGTAAAAATTTTAAACCAGCTTCTGCTATAATTTTTTAAAAGATATTCATAATTTGGAGACCAGTCATAAGAATACATATTTTTCAGCGGAGAATGTTCTTCCGGAAAATCTTTTGAACTTTTAACGTTTTTATTTAAAGACAAATTCCAGGGATCTACCGTTAAAATAAACAATCCGTTTTTAGTTTCAGGATTTATTTTTCTTTTTAAAGCCTCCAGATAAATCGGTCCGTAAGGTGACTGTACAACATTCAGCGAAAAATTGTCGAATTTTTGTTGAAGTTTATCCTTCAGAATACTTGGTAATACAGCCTGAGAACCTCTCGAATCTCCTAAAATAATATTATGAGGCTTTTCTACTGCAAAATGCATATAATTATCATCGGTGTTACCGTCTGCAAATGAGCCAAGTACAGCAAATACCAATATTCCTGCCGCTAAATAAAACGATAATTTGAGTAAAAACTTTTTCATACTAAAATTGAAAATAAATAAATTCATTATTCCCGAAATTAGCATAACGGAGAATGATATATATAATCACTAAATACAAGATTCTTCTCAGCCACGGATTAAATCTCTTGATTTCCAAACCGTGAAACATATTCCGGTTAATCCATTCAATCAAAAGCATGATCCCGACAAGTGACAAAATTTTATAAGGTAAATGCGGCGGAATCGAAAGTATGGTCTTATTACATATTTTTCCGATATAAGAAATCGCCTGAGAAACCGACGCTGCTCTAAAGAAAATCCACGCAAAACAGGTAAGCGAAAATGTGATTAAAATTTGGAAAATTTCTTTAAAAGAAGGAATTAATTTTCCCATAGCAACCACTTCAAGATTTTGTCGGTTTTTGTCCGTTATTAATAAAGGCATAAAGTAAAGAGCATTCAGCCCTCCCCAAATAATGAAAGTCCAGTTGGCGCCGTGCCAGAATCCCGAAACAAGAAAAATGATAAATGTGTTCCGTATTTTCATCATCAGTCCGCCTTTACTTCCTCCTAAAGGAATATATAGATAGTCTCTGAACCACGACGACAATGAGATATGCCATCTCCTCCAGAATTCTGCAATATCTCTTGAAAAGTATGGAAATGAAAAGTTTTTCAACAGCTCTATCCCAAATAATCGTGAAACACCTAAAGCAATATCAGAATATCCCGAAAAATCACCATAAATCTGGAAAGCAAATAACACGGCTCCTAAAACCAAATTACTTGCACTTTCTGTCTGATAATGGGTAAAAATATCGTTTACTAACGGGGCACAATTATCCGCAATCACCATTTTTTTGAAAAATCCCCAGAGAATCTGTCGCATTCCGTCTGCAGCCTGTTCATAATTGAAGACTCTTTTTCTTTGAATTTGTGGTAAAAGGTGTGTCGCTCTTTCAATAGGTCCCGCAACTAACAAAGGAAAATAGCTTACAAAAACTGCGTAATCGATAAAATTTCTCTCCGCCGAAATTCTCTTCTTATAAATATCTATAACATAAGAAAGCCCGTGAAATGTATAAAACGAAATCCCCACAGGAAGCACAATCTTCAGCAGCCATACATTGGCATGGAAGCCAAAACCACTCAGTAAATCCGAGAAGCTTCCTACAAAAAAGTTATAATATTTAAAAAAACCTAAAAATCCGAGATTTATTATAATACTGATAGCCAGCCAGATTTGCGCTTCTTTTTTGCTTTTGCTTTTCTCAATCTGAATTCCTGAAAAGAAATCCAATCCAATGGAAAACATTAATAAAAAAAGAAATCTCCAATCCCAACAGGCATAGAAATAAAAACTTGCTACAAGCACAAGCAAATTCTGATGCTGATATTTTTTGTTGAAAACAAACCAATACAGTATAAAAACTATTGGCAAAAAGATTAAAAACCCTATTGAATTAAATAGCATAAAATTTTCTTAAAAATTAATTTTCTTACGAAATTTTACGATCTATATTTTTAAATACAGTTTTTTCAAAAATAAAAAACATTTTTGGGAACATCATTTCAATCATAGTGAATTCATTTATGTTTAGCAAAAGTAAATATTTTTATCTAATTTTTATTTTCTTTAAATAATCTCTCAAAGGTTTTTCGATAAATTGATAAAAAAGCCCCGAAATAATTATTAAAACAGGAATATAAATCCAAAACACAGCATTGTGCTCATACACCTGAAAATTCTCCCATAAAACCGATCTCAAAATATATAAGACAGGAATATGAATAATGTAGACCGCATAGCTGATTTCTCCTAAATATTCAAGCGGTTTCAGTGAAAAAACTTTGGTTAAAATACCGTTATTAGATGAAATTAAATAGATCAAAGGAATAAATAAAACTGCCATCAAACCATTATGAAAATTTAAAGGAATAAAAATTAAAGACAATAAAATTGCTATAAAAATTAATGTAATGACAACATCATAATTCCTTTCTCTGAAGTTTTTAACAAAATATAAACCAGCAAGATTTCCCACCAAAAATTCATTGATATGCCAAAGCGGAAAATAATGACCGAACTCGTGACTCATCGTATGCGGACCTTTGTACATCAAAGAATTTACATAAAGATTTGAAAAAAACTGTGTTACAACCCAAATCAAAACTGCTATAATCCAAATACTTTTGTTCCCTTTTGAATAAAAATAATTGTAAAGCAAGGGAAAAATTAAGTAAAAAAGAAATTCTACAGAAATAGACCATCCCGGAAAATTCAGAACCAGTGCATCACCCGGAATCCAGCTTTGAATCCCAAACAGATACAAAAATACCTTGTAAAAATTAAAATCGGAATATCTCGTCACCAAAAGCAGCAGCACCCCTACAACATACAGCGGATAAATCCTTGCAAACCTGTTTCTGTAGTAATCCAGATAATTAATTTGCGTCTTTTTATGATACGCCACAATCATAATAAACCCGGAAAGGATGAAGAAATAGCTAACCCCGACATTCGCCCTTAGGAAAATGTCGGAGATATAATTGATTTTATATAAAAATAATTCTTTATTAAAATGAGAAATAACAATCGCCATTGCAGCGACAAAGCGGGTAAATGTAATCTGACTTATCTTCACGAATCAAAAATACATTTAAAACTCATTATTTTACAAACACGCCGATGTATTTCCCTTCGTACTCTACAACAGTAGTTTCAATATTATTTTTTTCGCAGAAATCCTGATAGGCAGAATTATCACCAATATCATCACTGATAAAAACACCACCTTTTCTTAAATGATTGTAAAGCTCTCCATAAGCCCAGAATCTTCCATTATAACTCTTATCAGAATCATAATGTACCACATCAAAAGAGGCATTATCTGCAAAAATTTTCGGTAAAGATTCTTTATCTGCAAAACGGAATAGTTTCCAATTTGGTTTAAGATTTTCAGGAACAACATACCCTACATACTGATCGCCATCCTGTGCCAGATAAGGCATATCAGAACTGTATAATTTTCCGTCTCTTTTTTCCAAAGATAAAAGTGCAGCCAATGAAGACCATCCATAAGCAACCCCTGTTTCTACGGCACTTTTTGCATTAGTAAATTCACAAGAATAATAGATTAATTCTAAAGCTCCTGCCCCACCCATTTTAATAGGACATTCGTTTTGTCTTCTTTCCGCTTCTTTTAAAATTTCAGAAAAATCATCTTTAAAAGGATCAATATTAATCCCGAAAAGTTTAGAAACCGCTTCCTTCTCAGAAATGGCTCTTGAAGCTGCCCAGGAATTGGTTTTTTCTTTCCCTTTAAAAGCATTTCCTCTGTTTACCGTATTTTTGACAATTTTTCTTCCCAGCTCAGGATAAAGGTCAGGTCTTTTAAGATATGCTACAAATGTTTTGAGAACTCTTGATATTTCGCTCACTGTGTTAAATTTAGGACACAAAAATAAAGATTTTTCTCTTATCTTTAAGATATAATTATATTTGTAAAAATTTATTAACACAAAAAGGATGAAGTTTTCTATTTTAATTGCCAATTACAATAATGGAAAATTCTTTAAGGAATGCTACAACTCTATTCTTGTACAGGAATATAAAAACTGGGAAGCCGTAATTTTAGACGATGCCTCCACAGATAATTCTGTAGATGTCATAAAAAATATAATCGGGAATGATGAACGTTTCAGGTTTTTTGAAAATGACAAAAACAGCGGTGTAGGAGTAACAAAAAGCAAACTTATAGAACTTGCCAACGGCGATATCTGCGGTTTTGTAGATCCTGATGACGCGATCACTTCCAACGCGGTTTTTTCCAGTATTAAGGTTTTTGAAAAAAAGAAAGATGTAGTTCTTACCTATACCAAATTTGCTAAATGTGACGAAAATCTTAAACCGATAGAAGTTCCAAAAATAGTACATCAGGTCATCAATAACAATCCTTATTTTTTCAATTGTCCTGTGAATATTGTACATTTTGTATGCTTTAGAAAAAGTATTTACAATCAGACCGAAAAAATGAATACTGTAATGAAAATTGCAGAAGATCAGGATCTTTATCTGAAAATGTACGAAAAGGGAAAAGTAGAGTTTATTGACGAAACAAATTATTTATACAGACTTCATTCCGGCGGAATTTCTCAGAATGATAACAAACCAACATCCCGCGAGTATTTTGCAAAAGTAATTTTCAATGCCATGAAACGTAGAAAATTAAAAACAATACACGGCAAACCAATTCCAGAAGAATACACAAATTCAAAGGATATTTACGGTCTTTTGGAGTATCAGAATTCATTTTCGTTCAGAGCAAAGAAGAAGCTAATCATATTTGCACAACAAATCTTTAGTTAATGACAAAAAACAATAAAATAAAAGTACTTTTCAGACACCGTTCAATGGAGATGGGAGGCGTGGAAAAAGTAGTTTTAAGCATGCTCAATAATCTTAATAAAGAGAAATTTGAGATGACTATCTGCTTAAATATGAATCAGGGAGAGCTTCGAAACGAAATCCCCGAACATGTAAGGAAAACTTATCTTACGGACGGCAGAGAAGATCTTTCCGAAAATTCGCTGATCCAGAAAGTACAGCTGGCAAAAAGAAAACTCAGGCTTCAGAAAGCATTGAAAAACCCTTCAGTTGCTCAGAAAATCCTTGGTGACAACTACGACGTGGAAATTGCCCCGACTTACGCTGCTTTTTCCGCGGTTTTGAATTCCCTTAACAAAAATTCAAAAAAAATCGGATGGTTTCATTCCGATATTACTTTACCTAAGCTTCAGCCACTTGTTCCGGAAATTTTAAAACAGATTCCTCAATTTGATTATTTTATTTTTGGTTCTCAACAGACTAAAGATATTTTAATTAAAACATATCCCGACCTTAAAATCCCTGAAAATCAGGTTATTTTAAATGCAATTCCGATTGAAGAATTGAAGCAAAAATCATTGGCATTTAAACCCGAATTGCCTAATAAACCTGTTTTTGTTTCTGTTGCGAGACTTCACAGCCGAAAAGGATTTCATAAATTAATGGATGCTCATGCCAAATTGTTAAAAGATGGCTTTGACCATCATATTATTGTTATCGGTGACGGTGAAGAAATGGAAAACCTAAAGAAACAATCAGAAAATCTGGGTGTTACAAATAGTTTTCAACTATTAGGTTCTTCGATGAATCCGTATCCTCATGTGAAAAATGCCGACTTTTTTATTCTTCCTTCAGAATCCGAAAGCTGGCCTTTGATTATTGCAGATAGTTTAATTCTTCAAAAACCCATTATTTCAACCAATGTCGGAGGAATTCCTGAGATGATTGAGCATGAAAAAACAGGTTACCTTATCAATTATGAAACTGACGAAATGTATGAATCCATGAAAAAATTTATTACAGATCCTCAATTTGTTTCGCAGATCAAAGAAAATTTAAAAAATATTGAAAAACAGTTCGACAATCAGAAGATTTTTGATGCTGTTGAAAATATTATCATTAATTTATCAAAAAAATAAATATGCTTTTATTTTACCGCGCCATCCTTAAAATCCACACCATGTATCAATTTATGATACAGAGAATTTATCTTAAAATCTGTCTTTCAAAAGGTTTGAAAGTAGGTAAAAATGTTCGTTTTGTGGAAGTTCCGCAGTTTGGGACAGAATGTTTTTTAATAGAAATCGGTGATGAAACCACATTTTCCAATAATGTAAGATTCGTGAATCATGACGGTGGTCAGAATGCACTGCATTTTTTCGATAAATATAAAGATGTAAGAACTTTCGGAAGAATAAAAATCGGAAAACAATGTTTGATCGGCGCAGATACAATCATTATGTTGGGTGTGGAAATGGGCGACAACTGTGTTTTGGGAGCGGGTTCTATTTTAACGACTTCCATGCCGAAAGGAACAGTTTACGCCGGAGTTCCCGCAAAATACATTTGTACGATAGAAGAATATGGCGATAAATTATTGGCAAACAACGTAATGTATCCCCGCGAACTGGAGCCGGACAGACCGAAACTGGAAGCTTACATTAAAGAACATCTCCCTTACAAATACAAACCTGTAAAAAAATAAATGACTGAAAAAAAGAAAATACTTATCCGTATCGGATCTCTGCGTCATGGCGGCGCGGAAAAAGTATTGGTTACCTTCCTTAAAAATCTCCCTCACGATCAATATGAAATTGATTTATTGCTAAATCTTTATTCCGGAAAATATTTAGCTGAAGTTCCAAAATGGATCAATATTCTATACCTTCACAAAGGCGAAATGATTACAACCAACCGTCCCCATGAAATTCCGAGAAAAGTGACGAGGGTACTTCATGAAAAAACATTAAAAAAATTCCCGAATCTTCTTTATAAAAGAAAATTAAAGAATAAAAAATACGATATCGAATTTGCTGCAATCCACGGAATGCGTGATGAAATTCTGGGTTCACCTTTAAAAAATTCGAAAAAAATTGTCTGGATTCACAATGATCTTTCGCAGGTGAAAGGCTATACGAATGATGAAATCCGTAAATTTTTTGGGTTTGATAAAATCATGGTGATCTCAGAAAAAATCGAACAGCTTTTTCACAGTCTGGCAAAAAATGATGCTGAGAAAAAGAAAATTGTAAAAATTTATAATCCTTTAGACACGGAAGAATTTACTGTAAAAGCAGATCTTCCTGTTTTAAACTATGAATTTGATCAAACTGTCACTACTTTTATTTCCGTTGGAACTGTTTTTCCTCAAAAAGGGTTTGACAGATTATTAAAAGTTCACAAAAGGCTGCTGAATGAAGGTTTTCAGCACAGAATTCTGATTGTTGGTGATGGATATGATTTTGAAAATATTAAAAAACTAAAATCTGATCTTGGAGTTGACAAAACGGCAACAATGTTGGGTTTTACAGATAATCCTTATCCATATTTCAAAAAAGCAGATTTTTACATCTTAAGTTCAAGATATGAAGGTTTTCCTACCGTTCTTTTTGAAGCAATTACCTTAAAAAAGAGGATAATTTCCACGGAAGTTTCCGGTTCGGCCGAAATGCTGAATAATGGCGAATTAGGCTTAATTGTGGAAAATTCAGAAGAAGGAATTTATAACGGAATGAAAAAAGCATTATCCGAACCTGAATCTTTCGAAAAATATTCTGAGAAGCTGAAAGATTACGAAATGCCTTTCAATCTTGAAAATTCCGTCCGAAAAATCAGTTCTATTTTAGACGAATTATAGTAAAATCAACGTTCAAAAAATCCTAGATTTCATACATTTGTTTTATGGCAGATCAACATTCTACTCTTCAAAAAGATTTTTACCGTGAAAGTGGAAAATGGCTTTCCACTTTTGAAATTTGGGCAAAATGCATCAATCCCAATCTTCATTTTCTCTATGTCCTAAGAAAATCTCAAAAATATAAGCACACTCCGTTTTTAAAAATTGTCTGGAAGTTTATTCTGAGACATTATCAGATCAAATACGGTTTCCAGATTTACCCGGAAACAGAAATCGGAGAAGGCTTTTATTTGGGACATTGGGGAAGTCTGGTCATTAACCCGAATGCTAAAATCGGAAAAAACTGCAATATTGCACAGGGTGTAACCATCGGGCAGCAAAATCGCGGAAAAAACACAGGTTTTCCAAAGATTGGTGATGAAGTCTGGATCGGTACAAATGCTGTAATTGTAGGTGGAATCACTGTCGGAAACAATGTTCTTATTGCTCCTAATTCTTATATAAATTTTGATGTTCCGGGAAATTCTATTGTTATGGGGAATCCGGGGAAAATTTATGAAAGTGAAAATGCAACGGAAGGCTATATCAATAATAAAATTTAAGAATATTTAATTAACGATTCATTGCTGTTTTATTGTTTGTTTGTAATTTTATCAATAATTATTATACAGTTTGGATTATTAAAACAGCAAAATAATTATTAAAAAGGAAGAATATATCTTTCAATCCTTTATTTATATATGATTTTAAGCATATTTTAATATTAAACTTTGTTAAAAATGTTTGCTTTTTCATCAAAAATTATATTTTTGCATTGTTATTGATTTGGTCTATTGAATTTGAAAATAATTTAAACGAAATAAATAATTGTAAAACTTTAAATTTTTAAATTATGTCACAATCGTACGAGCTTATTTTCGAAAACAATAAAAAATGGGTAGAATCTAAAATTGCAAATGACCCGAATTTCTTCAAAGAATTAGCTAAAACTCAAAATCCTGAGTATCTTTACATTGGATGTTCTGACAGCAGAGTGACGGCAGAAGAATTGATGGGTACACAACCAGGCGAAGTTTTTGTGACAAGAAACATCGCAAATGTCGTAAATACTTTGGATATGAGCTCAACAGCTGTTATTCAGTATGCCGTAGAGCATTTAAAAGTAAAACACATTATTGTTTGTGGACATTACAACTGTGGTGGTGTGAAAGCAGCCATGACACCTCAGGATTTAGGATTATTAAATCCTTGGCTGAGAAACATTCGTGATGTTTACAGATTACACCAAGCCGAATTAGATGCTATTGAAGATGAAGGGAAACGTTATGACAGACTTGTAGAATTAAATGTACAGGAACAGTGCATCAACGTAATTAAAATGGCTTGTGTACAGGAAAGATACATTTTAGATGAATATCCTGTTGTTCACGGCTGGGTTTTTGACCTTAGAACCGGAAAGATTATTGATCTGGAGATTGACTTTGAAAAAGTTTTGAAAGACATCCAAAAGATCTACAATCTTACAAGTTCTGATTGGGTAATGAACAAAAAAAATAAATAATTTTTATAAAGAAAAGAAAGTGAAATGAAACTTTGGAGTATTATTACATTACTGTTCTTCCTCAACTTTACAGCGCTGCCAAGCATTGCTGCTGTTTTTGGTTGGGATCTTACGAGAACGAATGTAATAATCAATGAAGAAGAACCGCATTCTCACGCAACATCTTTTATTGTTTACGAAAAGACTCTTCCAAAACCTTTAGATGTATTCGATTATCTGAAGTTTTTTGAACCTTCTGTAGAAGGCAGATCTTTTGTGCTGATAGACGATTCCTTTCATCTGTCGCCGTTATTAACTATATTTTCTCCGCCCCCGGAAGCTTAATTTTAAAGTCAGATTTTTTTTGATCCCAATTCTATATCAAGTTTTTGATATTGAATATACATGTGCTTTAAAAATTAAATTTCCAATCTTTTACAATTGATTTATTTAAATACAGATAAATCGGTTACTCTCACAGCTTAACATCATGAAAAAAACATCATTAATAGGAGGAATTAAGGAGAATTTCCCTTCAGGACTCGTAGTATTTTTAGTTGCTCTTCCCTTATGCTTAGGAATTGCTCTGGCATCAGGAGCACCCCCATTATCCGGTATTATTGCAGGAGTTGTAGGTGGTATCGTAGTAGGATCACTCAGTAATTCTAATATATCGGTTTCCGGACCTGCAGCAGGCTTAACGGCAATTGTTTTAACAGCGATTACGGATCTTGGCGCATTTGAACTTTTCCTTTGTGCAGGGATTATTGCAGGGCTTATACAATTGATCCTTGGATTTGTAAGGGCAGGAAGTATTTCCAATTATTTTCCAAATAATGTTATTGAAGGAATGCTTGCCGCGATCGGTATTATTATTATTTTAAAGCAAATTCCACACGCTTTAGGGTTTGATAAAGACTATGAAGGTCATGAATCTATTTTTGACAACGGATTAAACTTCGGATACTTTACAGAGTTATTGGGAGCAATTCATCCGGGTGCCATTATCGTTACCGCGGTTTCAATTGCGATTCTTATTACCTGGGATAAAGTTCATACTTTAAAAAGAATAAAAATGCTTCCCGGAGCTTTGGTTGCCGTAGTTGCAGGAATTCTTTTAAACCAGATTTTCAGAATGACGGGAAGCTCATTAGCAATCCAGCCTCAGCATTTGGTTTCTCTTCCTGTTCCGCAGTCTTTGGACGATTTCAAAAATTTGGTAACAACACCCGATTTTAATGGTTTTACCAATCTGAAAGTATGGATTGTAGGTGCAACTATTGCCATTGTAGCATCTATAGAAACACTGCTTTGTATCGAAGCATCAGACAGATTAGACCAGCAAAGGAGAATAACAGATACGAATTTAGAATTAAAAGCACAGGGAATCGGGAATCTTATCAGCTCATTTATCGGCGGACTTCCAATGACTTCGGTTGTAGTAAGAAGTTCAGCTAATGCCAATGCAGGAGCAACATCCAAATCATCAGCAATAATTCACGGAATTTTATTATTAATCTGTGTACTTTCCATCCCTGTTGTTTTAAATTTAATTCCATTGGCGACTTTGGCGGCGGTATTACTTTTAGTCGGATACAAATTAGCAAAACCTGCGACTTTCAAACACTTCTGGCATTTGGGGAAATTCCAGTTTATTCCGTTCGTTGCGACAGTTGTAGCAGTTGTAGCGACAGATCTATTAAAAGGTGTAGGAATCGGTCTTGCGATTTCAGTTTTCTATATTCTTCAGGGAAATATGAAGAGAGCTTATTATTTAAGCAAAGAAAAACTGGACGATGCAGACGGAATCAACATCAAGCTTGCTGAAGAAGTTTCATTTTTAAACAAAGCAGCCATCAAAAAAACTTTGAAAAACATTAAACCCAATTCTAACGTAACCATCGATGCAAGAGGAACTTCATACATTGCCACCGATGTTCTGGAAATGATTCAGGATTTTGCCAATATACGAGCGAAAGAAGAAGACATAACCGTTGAACTTTTAGGCTTCAAAACTTCATACAGAGATTATGAAAGAGATGAAGATTCTCACATTCTGGTTACTCACCGAAGAGCCATGTAAGCTCATCATCAATATTTTTTAACTTTAAATAAAATTCAATAAACAAACAATATGAAAGCACATACTTCAGAAACCCAGTCAACAATTACTCCTGAAAAAGCATTAAATTTTTTAAAAGAAGGAAACCAAAGATTTGTAAACAACCTTAAGGCAAACAGAGACCTTTTGGAGCAGGTAAATGCTACCCGTGAAGGACAATGGCCCTTTGCAGTGGTTTTAAGCTGTATAGACAGCCGTACTTCTGCCGAACTTATCTTTGATCAGGGACTGGGAGATGTTTTCAGCATCAGAATTGCAGGTAATTTCGTCAATCAGGATATTTTAGGTTCAATGGAATTTGGCTGCAACGTTGCAGGCTCTAAGCTTATTGTAGTTTTAGGACACACCAAATGCGGTGCTTTAAAAGGTGGTCTTGATGCAGCACAAATCAAAGGACTGGGAATGGATAACCTGAACCACCTGATTAATCATTTTGATCCGATCATTAATGAAGTGATCGAAGAAGGAGAAGAACGTTCATCAAAAAACAGTTCATTGTTGGAAAGACTGAATCAACAGAACGTGAAAAGTGCTATCGAAGACATTCGTAAATTGAGTTCAACACTTAACAACCTTGAAAATGAAGGTAAAATAAAAATAGTTGGAGCCAACTACGACGTTGAAACAGGTGCTGTAACTTGGTTGTAAGATAAAATATGTTATAGTTAGATAGATTGGAAATTAATTTTTTAAAAGTACATCTCAAGACCATCGATTTTTCGGTGGTCTCTTTTTTTAATTAAGTTTTAACTAAAAGTCAATTCAAATCTGTTTTTAAAATACTTACTTTTGATATTCTAATAAATGTTGCAGATTAACTTATGAAAATACATACAAATATACTTCTTCTAGGAATTTTACTTTTCTTAAATGGTTTCTTAAAGGCCCAAAAGCCCGTCAATGACACGCTTGCTTATGCTAAAAAATTTGAAACGAATAAAGAAAAATACATCGGAAAACCTTTTTCCCTTTTATTAAAAGATATGACTCAATTGCAGTTTAAAAAAGCAAAATCTGATATAAAAGAAGATGAGAAAAATACGTTGCCAAGTACATTATTTAGATTTTCAGATAAAGATATCAATTCAGGGAACGAGGTAACTTTAGTCATTAGATGGAAACCTGATAACGCTTCAACTACTCAGATCGAGTTTTTTCAGGAAGAGCATAATTACGGTTTTACAGTAAGCGAAAAAAACTTCTTTGAGAAGAAAGTCATAAGAGATATTGTAGTTTATAAATAATAAAAACCTCCTGTTTAGGAGGTTTTATTTTATACTAAGTTTGTGTGGTCGATTATTTCCCGTTAAAAGCAGACATTGTATTATTGATTCCGGCAAAAACGAATGATAGAGATGCTTTTGTAAACTTTTCGATTCTTTCAGAAAGCGTTTTATTTTCTTCCTCATTCCAGGTTCCGAGAACGTAGTCTACTTGTTTTCCTTCAGAAAAATCCGCAGAAATTCCAAAACGAAGTCTTGCGTAATTTTGCGTCTGAAGAACTTCATTGATATTTTTCAGTCCGTTATGTCCGGCGTCTGAACCTTTTCCTTTCATTCTTAAAGTTCCAAAAGGCAGGGCTAAATCATCCGTCACAATCAAAACATTTTCCAAAGGAATATTTTCTTTCTGCATCCAGAATCTTACAGCGTTACCGGAAAGATTCATATAAGTATCAGGCTTTAAAACCAATACTCTTCTTCCTTTGTATTTTCCATCAGCCATCCAGCCAAAGTTTGTCGTATTAAATGAGACGTCTAAAGTTTCCGCAATTTTCTCCGCTACTTTAAAACCGATATTATGACGGGTATTTTCGTATTCAGGACCTTTGTTTCCAAGACCGACTATTAAATATTTCATCGAGAAATTTTTTGCAAAATTAAGGCATTAAAAATAAAAAACTCAACCTTCGAAAAGATTGAGTTTAAATATTTTTATAAAATTGTTTTTACAATGGTTTGTAAATATAATTTACTCCGTATCCTTTCTGCATGTAAGTCTGAGGATCGTAATTGTAATCTGTAGAGAACACAACCGGAGCAGGAATTGGCTGCGTAAGATCTGTAATCGAATATCTTTTCGGACTGTTCGGTGACAAAATCCAGCTGTCTACATCGTTGATTTCTGTCTCTAAAATTCTTGAAATTTTATAAGCAAAAGGTATTAGCGTGAACGGATTGATTTTATCATCATAATTTGAGTACGCATAACCATATTTGGTTACAGGTGCTCCGAATACGCTTCCATTCATAGGACCATACTGTCTTACCACATTAGAAACATTGTCTCCCGCATATTGGTAAGTTGTTTGCGAATAGTTGGTATAATTGAAAGGAGTTCCAGACACATCTTCTCCGGTTTGCATAGTAAGAGATTCCAGTTTAGCTGTTGTCGTACTATATTTCAGATTATAAAGAGTTTTTGATTTTCTGAACAATGCATAAGGACCTAGTACAGCTGGTGGAACTGGTGTTCCACGTTTGTAAATAGAACGATTCTCTGAAATAGATTCAAGTCTTCCTAAATTATTGTAAGTATATAACTGAGTATATATAACACTATCCTGGTCTAAAGCATTATCATTATCAAGATCCAAATGCCCTTTAAAATCAATTCTACTGATCTTATCTCCGCTCCAAGCTACATCT
Source organism: Chryseobacterium ginsenosidimutans (assembly GCF_039536845.1). Lineage (GTDB taxonomy): Bacteria > Bacteroidota > Bacteroidia > Flavobacteriales > Weeksellaceae > Chryseobacterium > Chryseobacterium ginsenosidimutans_B. Next base: position 24,786 of record NZ_BAAAZJ010000008.1, on the reverse strand, counting down.
GTAACAGATTTATATTTAGTATTTACCCCCGGAGTAATTACTTTGCTTACCTGCAACCCGTTGTAAGAATATGTTGCCAAAGTATCTGCATTCGTTATTTCTCTGTATAAAGCTCTTGGACCATTCAGCCCGCTGTTGGTATTTATATCTAATAGAGGATTTCCATCTTCATCTAATAAATCTTTACAAGAATGGATTGTAGAAACACCTACCAATAGTAAAATAAAATAAAAAAGTCGTTTCATTCCAAAAGGGATTATTTATTTTTCCACAAATATAATTTTTTTTTGCATAAAAATCAGATATTTATTCATTTTCACACAAAACTATTAAAAGATAATTATAACGGTTTGTATATATAATGAAGCTGACCCTGATCCGAAATAGGATAATTTTCAGAATCATACGAATATAATTTCGGGTAAGAAATCGGAGGTCCTGCAGGGTTTTGGATTGTTACTTTGCCTACGTTATTTGTCGAAAGCAAATAAGAATTAACCTGAGTTGTTGCCACAAGGGAAACTATAAGATACTCTTTCGGCAGTGTAGTGTAAGGATTTATCTTAGAGTCAAAATTTTCATACAGATAAGATGTAGTAGATGCTGTAGAAGTATCAGGAATTCCTCCGCTCATCAACATGGTTGTGTAATCTGTTTTTACCACATTACTTGCCGAGAAAGTGTATTTAGTTTCAATATAATGAGTATATGAAGTGCTACCCAGTTTTTTCTTCTCTTCAATTCTATATAATTCTCCGTTTGCGTCATAAAATACCGTAAAATCACTGTGATTAGTCGTACCAAATACAGGTTGATCCATCGTAAAGCTTGATAATTTCCCGCTTGTATAGGTAAGCACATACGTATTGTCTGTAACGTGAGGGGTTACATTATCCTGAATTTTTATCTGAGAGATCTTACTACCGCTATAAGTCACCGTAGAAGTTATGGTATTCGTTGAAGCTGCATCTCTTGTAAAAGCCTGAGAAAGTGCTCCTCCATTTGTAATATATTCTTCGAGGTCTTTAGTTCCGTTATTAATTTTGCTTAAAATTCTCGGTCCTGTAATCGTTGCTGTTGGCGGAGTCGTTTTATTCTGATTTGGCGGATCGTCTGTTGTATTATCACAAGATACCACGAAACCGAGTGCTAATGCAGCAAAAGTTGAAAAAAAGTATTTTTTTGTCATATGATTATTATTTTTTAATGCCGTCAAATATAATTGATTTTCTTTTAGTATGAAATTAAAATTCTCAAATAACTCTCATAATAACACAAAAAAATCTAAAAACTTTCGCTTTTAGATTTTTATTTATCATTTATTCCTAAAAAAATTAGTACGGTTGTAAAACTGATAACGTTAAAACAGATTTCGACATGTCTGCATTCAGATACGTTGTATCAACTGCTCTCCCGATTCCTAAAGTATTAGAATTGATATTTCTTTTAATACATGCAGCTTTTACTGTGTAATTGTTTTTTGGAGTAAGGTCCGTTAATGTCGCATTAAGATTAAAAATCTTGTTTGTTCCTGCAGCGCCGATTATAACATCTGTTCTTACTGCTCTCAATTTATCATCAACAAAAATTCCGCACGCAAAACTTGTCGATGTATCTCCGTTTCCTGTTTTCTGAGCCGTTGTCTGGAAATTGAACGTTACTTTATTCGTAGCGTTTGTGATGGAAAAAGTAGATGAAGTTCCCGTCAAAACAGACCACGAACTTGTAATATTCGAACCTTCACCATATGGCACAGTAGCACCGTTATTTCCGGAAAAAGATACTCCGGTCTTATCTTCCAGTGTATTCATGGAATATAAAGACATACTTGTCAATCCGTCTGCAACCTTAATACTTTTCCAGTCGTTTACAGTAAGACTGGAGCTGTTATGAAAAATTGTCCCTGCTGCACCTGCAGAACCTTTTACGGTGTTTGTACCTCCTGTCCTTAATTCCTTTCTTACATTTAGGTCACCGTTGATGTCAAGCATGTTTACCGGAGTAGTTGTATTGATTCCAACTTGAGCGTTATATAAAAATGCTACAAGTAAATTCGTTATTAGTAATATCTTTTTCATTTGTATTAATTTGTAATTGTGTTAAATACCTGCGGAACTTCGTATACGTCTATTTTCAGAGAAGACTCAGAAATAAAAGAATCAATATTAGTCGCTACAGCTTTTCCGATGCCTAAAACCGTTCCGTTTTCTACATTGTAAGATCCAAGTCTTGAACACGCTACACTTACCGTATGCGCCCCTTTTGAAAGGTTTTCAATAAGACCAATTTGATTATGAGTAAGGAAAGGATTGTTTGCACTACTTGCTTTTAAGTTTCCTTGTCTCAAGTTTACCAATTTATCATCAACAAAAATTCCACAACCATAATCAATCGAAGTATCTGTACTTCCGGCAGCATTAAAAGTAGCCTGAACTACAGTTTCAAACTGAAAATAAGCCTTACTTACCGTACTGTAAATATTAATTGTCTGAGTAAGCCCCGGAATTTTTTTAAATTTCGTGAAGTTTGTATAGGCATTATTTTTAGCAAAAGTCGTAGCTCTTGAAGTGATCGTAGATTCTTCTGCAGCCGTAAATGAAACTCCTGTATTATCTGAAAATGAATTGTTAAAAATTAAATAAAACTTATTCGCTTCATATTCAGGAATTCTGAGGGTCTTCCAGATTGGTGCATATCCCGAACCTTGAGAAACCAATATCTGAGTGTCCGTTCCTTCAGAAAGAGTAGCGTTTGTTGCATTAGAAACAGCAAGCTTTCCTCTTAAATTTGTGTCTCCATTAACGTCTAGCTTAGCTTTTGGAGATTCAGTTTTAATTCCGATTTGGGCAGAAAGAGATAACCCTATTGCGATGAATAGGATAGAAAATATATTTTTCATGTTTTTTTGATTTAGTTGTAGCTTACATATTCTATGATATCAATTTTTATCATAGATTCGAGAGTAAATGCATTCGATACATTGTTTGTATTCGATAAGTTTCGTCCAATTGTAAATTGAGAGTTTACATTGGATGAATTAATTTTCCTACAAGCAACTTCAACTTTCTGAGCTCCTGCCGGAACATTCTGTTCCGTATAATTCAATGTAAAAATATAATCCTGGATTCCAGCTTTTTCAGAATTATTGTTTGAAGAGATTTTATCAGGACGTATCGCTACAAGCTTACTATTCCTGAAAACACCACATGTAAAGCTTACATTCTGTGATGTCGTTGCAACCGGCGCTTTCATCTCAACTCCTGCCTGAAACTGATAAGTAAGCTTGTTTCTGGCATCTTTAACGGTGAAATTGTTTTCAAGACCTGCAATTTTTACCCATTTTCCTTTTGTAGTATCTGTAATATCGTCACCAATACTATTTTTGTAGACACCATCGGCTGCAATGCCATTGGAAAGTGTACTAATACCCACTTGGTCATTAGATAAGTACGAATTAATTAATCTGTACTGTCCTTCTTCTATAAAGGTAACATTCAAAGATTTCCAGACAGGAGGCAAACCTTCTCCTTGGGAAACCAACACTTGGCCGTTTAAGCCGGGATTACCGACTGTAGTTGAAGTACCGCCTACTCTAAGTTCTTTTCTTAAGGTGGTTTTCCCGTTTACATCGAGAACAGAATTGGGGGTACTTGTACCAATTCCCACTTGAGCGTAAGCCTGGATTGAAATAAACAATCCAGCTACGCAGCAATACACAGTTTTTTTCATAATAAGGGACTGCAAAGGTAACTAAAAAAACAAACAAAAAGTAGAGTTACAATCCATAAACCAATATAAACTAACTAATTACGATACAATAAATTCTTACGAATATTAGAATTATTACTACGAACAAGTGTTAGGTTTTTGGATTTGGCAATATTAGAATTAACAAATAATTCACTTAAAAGAAACTTATTATATCATATTTAATCATTAAAAAGTGATTTTTATGTTTGATAAATTCTCCTTTTAAAAGTGTTTTATACACAAAATTGACAAATATAATGCAATATGATTAATCTATTTAGTGTGACAAATTATTAGAATTATATTTTAAAACCTTTGGAAAATGTTATGTTTTTTAATACAATTTTTTCGAATAAAAAATGGTCGTAAACCGCCTTAAATCTTAATTTTATTTTAATATTTTTTTTGTAGATTTTTTTCTACAACCAACAAAACCCTAAGTAAATCATCAACTTACATTCAAAATTCAGTAAATTTTATTCCTATTTATTTTAAAAGAACCCTATCATGAAACAAAACAAAATGCCGTATTGAATATACATCAATACGGCAATATTTATTTTTTCCGGAAACTTGTACTAAGCCTCACTTTTTAAGATTGATTTTAAAAGATAATTCACCTCATCAACATTTATCACTTTATCTTTCCTCATCATAAGGTGATTCCCGTCTTTTCCTGTTTTCTCCTTCAATTGAGCTTCTGCAGGGTTTTTCGTCAAGTAATTAATAATGTTTCTGAACTTATTGGTCTGATAAAATTTGTCTTGAGGATTAGTCGGGAAGTATCCTAAAAACACTCCGTTTTTCATGACAATTTTTTCAAAACCAATGTCGGAAGCCAGCCATTTTAAGCTTACACTTTTCAATAAATTGATCGCTTCTTTCGGTAATTCCCCAAAACGGTCTATTAACTCAGACTCAAATTTCAACAAATTCTCTTCATTATTGATCTCAGCTAATTTTTGATAGAGTAATAACCTTTCTTCCGTATTCGAAATATACCAATCAGGAAGCATCAGTTCTAAATCTGTATCAATATTGACATCTTTGGTTGTTTTGAAAAGCTTGTTTCTGTCTTCTTCATTTTCGAACAGGTTTTCAAACTCTACATCGTCTTTCAATTCTTCGAGAGCTTCCTGCATTAATTTTTGGTAGGTTTCAAAGCCCATTTCATTGATAAAACCACTTTGTTCTGCACCCAGCAAATCTCCAGCCCCACGAATTTCCAGATCTTTCATCGCAATCTGGAAACCACTTCCCAAATCGGAAAACTGTTCAATTGCTTCCAGACGTTTTCTCGCATCGGAGGTCATCATATCATAAGGCGGCGTAATCAGATAACAAAATGCTTTCCTGTTGCTTCGTCCGACACGACCTCTCATCTGGTGAAGATCTGCCATTCCGAATTTTTGAGCATCATTAATAAAGATCGTATTGGCATTCGGAACATCCACTCCACTTTCTACAATAGTTGTGGAAACCAAAACGTCATATTTTCCTTCCATAAAATCGAGAACGTTCTTTTCCAATTGCTTTCCTTCCATCTGCCCGTGACCGGTAATCACTCTTGCATCAGGAACCAATCTCTGGATTAATCCTGCAATATCTTTAAGGTTTTCAATTCTGTTATTGATAAAATAAACCTGCCCGTCACGCTGAAGTTCATAAGAAACAGCGTCACGAAGAATTTCTTCACTAAAGCCTATCAATTGTGTATCTACAGGCTGTCTGTTTGGTGGCGGCGTTTTAATAACCGACAAATCTCTTGCAGCCATTAAAGAAAACTGCAATGTTCTCGGAATTGGTGTCGCTGTCAAAGTCAATGTATCAACATTACTTTTCAGTGTTTTTAATTTATCTTTTACAGAAACACCAAACTTATGTTCTTCATCAATAATCAACAGTCCTAAATCCTTAAACTTAACAGAACTGCTTGCCAATTGATGCGTTCCTATTATAATATCGACTTTTCCGTTTTTTAAAGCATCTAATGTTTCAGATTTTTGTTTTGCTGTTCTGAAACGATTGACGTACGCGACATTTACCGGAAAATCCTTCAATCTCTCTTTAAAACTTCTGTAATGCTGAAAAGCCAGAATGGTAGTCGGAACTAAAATCGCAACTTGTTTTCCATCCGTTGCTGCCTTGAATGCCGCACGAATTGCAACTTCCGTTTTGCCGAAACCTACATCTCCGCAAATCAGTCGATCCATCACAGTATCGGCTTCCATATCATTTTTAACATCAATTGTCGCTTTTTCCTGATCCGGAGTATCTTCGTAAAGGAAACTCGCTTCCAATTCATTTTGCAGATAAGAATCGGGAGTATAGGCAAATCCTTTCGCTGTTTTCCTTTCGGCGTATAATCTTATTAAATCGAATGCAATCTGCTTTACTTTCGCTTTTGTTTTCTGTTTTAAAGATTTCCAGGTTGGTGAGCCCAATTTACTTAGAACAACTTCCTTTCCATCCGGACCGTTGTATTTTGAGATTTTATGAAGCGAATGAATACTTACATATAATAGGTCTCCGTTTTTATAAGTCAGTTTAAAACATTCCTGAATTTTCCCGTCATTATTTACTTTCACCAACCCCATGAATTTTCCGATTCCGTGGTCGATGTGAGCGATATAGTCTCCTATTTTCAGAGACATTAAATCTTTCAACGTCAACTGTTCAGATTTTGCAAAGGTATTTTTTGCTTTATATCTTTGGTAACGGTCAAAAATCTGATGATCGGTATAGACTAAAATTTTATGATCATTATCTACAAAACCTTCATGAAGCTCAGATTTAAAACTTTTAAAAGGCAGTTGATGCTCAAGTTCTTCAAAAATTGATTCTAATCTTTCTTTTTGCTTTTCAGTAGAAAAAGAAATCCATGTATCGAAACCTTCATTTTGCCTATCTTCAAGATCTTCAATTAATAATTCAAAGTTTTTATGGAAAGTAGGCTGTGAAATCTGGTTGATTTTCATTTCTGTCAATTCGATCAGTCCTTCAATGGAAACACTTCCAAAATCAACTGTTTTGAATTTTTTATAATCGAATAAAAATTCCTGATCAGAAATAAATAATTCCTGCGGCGATCTGTGCGCAATGTCTTTGCTTAAAGTTTCATATTTTTCCAATGACTTTTCATAGAACGATTTCAGCCTCTGCATTCCGACGATTCCGTTTTTAGAAACTACAAAACTTTCTTTTGGCAACAACTGAAGCAACGAAACCCTGATTCCTGTGACAGAAAAATTCATATTGGAAACCAATTGAAAATCGGTCACTTTATCTATTGAGAGCTGAGTTTCGATATCAAAAGTTTTAATACTTTCAATCTCGTTACCGAAAAATGTGATCCGATAAGGTTTTTCATTAGAAAATGAAAAAACATCAACAATTCCTCCTCTCACAGAAAATTCTCCCGGCTCGGAAACGAAATCTGCCTGCTGGAAATTATAATGATTTAATAATTCATCCACAAAATCAAAATCAAGCTGATCTCCTACTTTAATATGATGTGAAATTGCCTTAAAATCTTCTTTCTTCAACACCTTTTCCGACAAAGCCCCTGAATAAGCTACAATCACTTTCGGAGATTTGCTGGAAGTAATTTTATTGATGACCTCTGTTCTTAAAACTAAGTTTGCATTCTGCGTTTTTTCAATCTGATAGGGCTCCAGATGTGTCGCAGGAAAATACAGAACTTTGTCTTTACCTAAAAGATCTTCCATTTCGGTATTGGCATACAACGCATCTTCTTTATCATCAACCAGATAAAGGATATGTTTTTTCTGCGTGAGAAAAAGCTCAGCTACAAAAATTGAGACCGAAGATCCGGCACTTCCTTTTACAGAAATATGTTGATTATTTTCCAATTGAGTAAAAATCTCCTTTCCAAATTCTTTTTGAAGCAAATCCGGAAGGAACTTCTCGTTAATGGTTTTTAACTGCATAAATAGTAAATATATAAACGACAAAAGCGATTTCGGGAGTTCCCGAAATCGTTTGATTTACACAAAGGTAAGGATTATTTTTTCTTTTAAAGGAACATTACGAAGTATTCAAAACTTAAAATAATCGTTAAAAACCTTATTAATCTTAATATTTACTAAAAATTCTAATTTAAAGTTAAAACAATTCTCATTTTCTCTAGTGGCATAATGTTTGAAAATTTTACAGTACACCAAACCATTAAAGAAATAATATTATGAAAAAAGTAACTAAAATTTTAGGATTGTTCCTGCTGGTATTTTTTGTGGTCACGTCATTTTCATCTTGCAGCCGTGATGATGATCCCACCAATAACGACTTTTTCGCAGGAACTTACAAAGGCAGCATTTCTTACCACGACAGTGATAATGACATAAACGCGAATGATGGAAGTGTATTTGTAACCAAAATTGCGAGTGGGACTAAGTACAACTTCGCCTTTTCAAACGGAATTCCTGATCTGAACGGAATAGAATTTAATCAGCAGGGCGATCATACTTTGGTAATGGTAGGATCAACAGCTACATCCTACATAAGAATTGACAACAATGAGTTGAAAATTTTATTCATCAAAGATGGCAAAACGTGGACAGCTAATTGTACTCGTTAACCAACTTTTCATACATATGTTAGGATCTGTTTTCTCATTTTGGGAAAGCAGATTTTTTATTTCCATATTATTTATAAATACATTTAATCTTTTTTTAAGCTGTGATAAACTTTAGTTAAGTTTCTAAAAGTGAGGTTTTCAGTCTGATTTTTGTATAACTTTGACTCAAGAAAACAAACAAAATCATCTTTTTATGAAAAAATTATTATCAGCAATGTCAATAGTATTAGGACTAGGACTTGCAACAGCTCAACAAACCGCTCCGGCAACTACAGCTGCCCCTCATCCAACTGCAAAAACAGTAAAAGCTGCAAAACCCGCTCCTACTGCGACAACAGCAAAGCCAGCATCTACAGCTGCTCCTGCTGCAAAAATGAAGAAGGACGGAACACCTGACAAAAGATATAAAGAAAACAAAAAATTAAAAAAAGACGGTACTCCAGACAAAAGGTACAAAGCAAATAAATAAACTCAACATATAGTTGTTATTTTCATAATCAAATTTCGAAGAACCGATGTACACTCATTCATCGGTTTTTTTTATGTGCATATTTGATGAAAATGATAGCAGATTCTTTAGTTATTTATAAATTTGAAGCATGTTAAACTTCCTAAAGAAAAATGCGGCGTTGGTTTGGGCAAAAAAAAATGTTCAAAAAGCTGAAGAATTTAAGAAAAATGCAGAGAAAAATCAAGAAGACTTGCTATTATCTCTTGTTGAAACAGCCCAAAAAACTCTTTTTGGAAGAGAACATGATTTTGAAAATATTAAATCTACAAAAGATTTTCAGGAAAGAGTAAAAATCGCCGATTACGAAGACCTGAAACCTTATATAGAAAGAGTAAAAAAAGGTCAGGCGAATATTCTCTGGACAGAAACCCCGGAATATTTTGCAAAAACTTCAGGAACGACTTCGGGTTCAAAATATATTCCTATTTCTAAAGAAGGAATGCCTTTTCAGATCAAAGGAGCTCAGAGTGCCCTTTTCCATTATATTGCTAAGAAAAACAATGCCGATTTTGTAAAAGGAAAAATGATCTTTTTGCAGGGAAGCCCCGAATTGGAAGAAGTTTTCGGAATAAAAACCGGTCGTCTTTCCGGAATTGTTGCGCACCATATTCCAAAATATTTACAGAAAAACAGACTTCCGAGTTGGGAAACCAATATTATGGAAGATTGGGAAGCAAAAGTTGATAAAATTGTTGAGGAAACCGAGAAGGAAAACATGACTTTAATTTCGGGAATTCCACCTTGGTTAATTATGTATTTTGAAAAACTAATTGAAAAACACGGTAAAAAAATCAAGCAACTTTTCCCAAATCTTCAATTGATTGTTACAGGCGGTGTGAATTACGAACCTTACCGCGATAAAATGGAAGAATTATTGGGCGGAAAAGTGGATATCGTACAAACATTTCCTGCTTCGGAAGGTTTTTTTGCGTTTCAGGATGATTATACAAAAGAAGGATTATTACTTTTAACCGATCATGGGATTTTCTATGAATTTATTCCTTTGGAAGAATATGGAAAACCTGAAGCGAGAAGACTAACTTTAAAAGAGGTTGAGCTTAATAAAGATTATGCTTTAATTTTAACTACAAATTCGGGACTTTGGGCGTATTCGATTGGTGATGTTGTGAGGTTTATTGATAAAAACCCGCACAGAATTATGGTAAGCGGAAGAACAAAGCATTTCACCTCGGCTTTTGGCGAACATGTGATTGCTTTTGAAGTGGAAGAAGCCATGAAAGCAACTTTAGAAAAATATCCTGCACAAATTACTGAGTTTCATTTAGCACCACAGGTTAATCCGAGCGAAGGACTTCCTTACCATGAGTGGTTTATCGAATTTGAAAAAGAACCTGAAAATTTAGATTCATTTAAAAATGAGCTTGATGATCAGTTGAGAAAACGCAATACTTATTATGATGATCTGATTTCGGGAAACATTCTGCAAAAACTTCATATTGCCAATTTAAAGAAAAACGCTTTCCAGGAATATGCCAAATCTCAGGGAAAATTAGGCGGTCAAAACAAAACTCCACGACTTGGTAATGACAGAAAAGTTGCAGATTTATTGGAAATTTATAAACTTTAAACACATTTTTTCAATTCCGGAAACGTATATTCGAAAAAAATTATAAATTTGGAAAACTAAAAAATAATAATGAAAGCATCTGTACTTCTAAAATCATCTTTACTGACGTCGTTATTTGTAATTTCATCTTGTGCAACTACAAAATACACAGAGGATACTGCAAAAAATGACTATTCTAATCTTGAAGCAGGAAAAATATATTCTGTAACGATGAAAGATGGTTCAAAAAAACAAAAAATGTTATTCCGTAATGTTGATGGCGATAATCTAATCGGTACAGCCGGAAAAAAAGACAGTACAGTCGTGACAATACCAAAAGCTAATGTAGCTGCTGTAAAAGATGTAAGAAAAGCAAGAATTACTGCAGGCGCTGTTGTAATTGGTGCTGCAGGTGTTGCCGCATTGGTTCTAAGCTCTACAAGAGCTGACAACTAAATAGATTTTATCTTTTAGTCTTCATTTAATTTATCATTCAAAAAAATATGATATGAATAGCCTTAAATCAATATTTGAGGCTATTTTTGTCGGATGATTTCTTTTACCCCGTTACAGACATTGCAAAATGTCGAATTCAGAAACCTTCTTACGGGAAGATTTTTTATCGTTTTAGCTTTCAGGATGCTCGCTACTTTATTGGGATGGTGGGTGTATCAATTAACAAAAGATCCTTTTTCAATCGGATTGATCGGGCTTTCGGAAGTCATTCCGGCGGTGAGCTGTGCTTTGTATGCCGGTCACGTAATTGATATGAACGAAAAGAAAAAATTACTATTAATCTGCAATTACGCTTACATTTTTTTAATCGGATTACTGCTAATCCCTGCTTTTCTTAACGTAGAATTGCATTTTACGGGACATCAGATTACTTACTTCATTTACGGAGTAATTTTCTTTACAGGAATTGCGAGAGCTTTTATCGGACCGATTGTTCCGTCAATGATCCCTAAAATCGTAAAAAAAGATAATCTTCCGAATGCTGTTACTTTAAATCAGGCAACATTTCTTATCTCATCCGTTTGCGGACATGCAATCGGTGGCTTTCTGATCGGCTATTTTGGAGTAAAATGGACTTTGGTTGTAATTATTTCATTGATATTTGTTGCCTCTTTATTCTTTTTCCAATTAAAAAAACAATATTCTGAATACAAAAAAGAGAATGTTAACGTTATAGATAGTATGCGTGAAGGAATTTCCTACATTTTTAAGACAAAAGAAATTTTGGGTGCGCTGTGTTTGGATATGTTTGCTGTCCTTTTCGGAGGTGCGGTTGCGATGATTCCGGTTTACGCAACTGATATTCTGAAAGTAGGTGCAGAAGGTTTCGGATTATTGAATGCCGCATCTGATATCGGATCGATGTGTATCATTACAATTTTATCAATAATTCCGTTGAAAAAGAATCAAGGTAAGATTTTGCTTGTCGTGGTCACAGGATTTGGTCTTTGTATTATCGGTTTCGGATTATCAAATTGGTACTGGCTTTCATTCATGTTCCTTGTATTAAGCGGAATGCTGGATGGGATTTCTGTAGTAATCAGAGGAACGATTGTTCAGCTGAAAACTCCGGATCATATAAGAGGACGGGTTTTAAGTGTAAACTCAATCTTCATTATGTCGAGTAACGAAATGGGACAATTTGAAAGCGGACTCTCGGCAAAATTACTCGGAGTTGTACGATCCGTCATCTTTGGCGGAACGATGACTGTACTTGTTGCACTGGTTGTTGGAAGTACAAATCCGAAATTAAGAAAAATGCAATATTAAAACAATATACACGTTTTTATTAAATTAATCTTAAAAACTTTAAATTAAGATTAATAATTTTTTATATTTGTGATATAAAATTTCCCCTACATGAAAAAAACTTTACTAATTTGGTTTTCCGTATTAGGTTTTTGCATCAATGCACAAAACCTTACAGAAAAAGATTTCCAACAGTCTGTCTCACAAGTAAATACAGCTAAAACAGATAATGATTACGACAACGTTTTCAAAAAGTTTTCTGCGTACACTGGAACAAAGCCGTCTGATAAATGGCAGGCTTATTATTACGCTGCTGTTTCAATGTATTTAAAAACAGAATCTCAATCAAAGAAAACGGTACATCAGGACCTTTCAGAATCTAATGCTGTTGCACGAAAATTCGCAAATGCAGCATATTCTCAGCAAAATAATGCTGAAACTAATATTTTGTTAGGACTGATATATCTTCAGAAAATCGAGGTAGATAAATCTAAAGATGTTCAAATAGATCTGGAATTTGTTTTAAAATTGATTGCAAAAGCTGAAGCAACTTCACCGAGCAATCCGAGATTAGCGATTTTAAAAGCTAAAATGCAGGAAAGATCCGGAAATAAAGAAAATGCTGTGAAGTTATTTCAGCAGGCATTATCCGGGTTTGAGAATAACAATTCTTCGAACGGCTCTACTCTAAATTGGGGCAGACAATTAATTCAATCTAGTAAATAATTTTAGGATTAAAACATCTAAAAATCGATTTAAAATGAAAAAAACTCTATATATTTTTTTGATTCTCATTTCGCAGATGATTTTCGCTCAATCTTCTACTTGCCCATCACCATCTGATTGTGGACTAAATGTAACTCAAGTTTGCGGAAGCACTCCAATTTCTTTTACGCCACAGGGATACGGATGTACTCAGGAAGCTTTGGGAGGCTGTCTTGGCAACGAACATTATTCTGTATGGTACACATTTTCTATCGCTACCTCTGGTACATTAACTTTTAATATCAGCCCTAATAACCCTACAAATGACTATGACTGGGCTGTTTATGGCCCCAATGTTAGTTGCGCAACTTTAGGAACACCCATTAGATGTAATTATTCAGCTACATCAGGTAATACAGGACTAAACATGACATCACCCGCTACTTCACAGGGCGCAGGAGGTTCTCCATTCTGTTCTTATATGGATGTTGTAGCCGGACAGACCTATTATCTTATTGTTGATAATTTCACTTCTGTTGCAAGTGGTTTCGTGTTATCATGGGGAGGGACTGCTACTTTAGTATCTCCATTTAACAGTGCTTTCCAACCCTATCCTTTTATGGAGCCAGGAAATCCCGGACCAACACCAAGTTCTCCCAGAGAGGTTATTGTATGTTCAAATCCGGCTGTTTTTGATTTCACAACTTTATCTGCAGGAATTATAAATAACAACCCGAACTTTGTAGTATCTTATTATACTACTTCAAATGATGCGATTACAGGTAACAACCCAATAACATCTCCAATAACGGTCAATACAACAAGTACATATTATTACGCAATTACTTACTCTGTTCCGGGCGCTCCAGCTGGTGCTATTAACAGGTGTAGAATTCCGGGTAATTTTAAGTTTGTTCAGCGTGCTATTACAGCTAGTGATGTAACTCTAACGATGTGTAATAACAATAATATGGGTACTGCCATATTTAATCTGACTACCGCTAATGTAATTGCAGATCCTACGGTAACTAAGAAGTATTATCCAACGATGGCTGATCTTAATGCTGGTACCAATGAGATCACGAATCCTTATCAATATGTTTCTGCCGGTGGTTCTGTTTTTGTTTTGGTAACTTCGCCATACGGATGTACAGACGTAGCAGAAATTACTTTAAGCTTCTTTCCTGTAGTAGTGGTAACAGAGGCTACATTAAGATCTTGTTTCATTGAGACAAATCCGGCTACAGCTTCATTCGATCTCACCTTAGCTACAGTAACGACACAGACAGGAACTAAGACTTATTATCCTTCTATGACTGATGCTGTTGCAGGAACTAATGAAATATTAAATCCAACTACTTACATCTCTCCAAACGGAGTGGTTTTCATTAAAGTAACTAATGGAAACGGGTGTTACGGAGTTGCAAAAGTAAATCTTATTGTTCTGCCACCAGTATACTCTAATATATTGGAAGATAAGATTATCTGTATGGAAGACACTACAACATTAGATGCAGGTCCCGGATTTACAGCTTATAAGTGGAGCACAGGGGCAACAACCCAAACAATTAGCAATGTAACAGTTGGAACTTATTGGGTAGATCTTAAAACAGGAAATTGTACAACAAGACAAACTGTAAAAGTTTATCCTTCTGAGCAACCTGTTATTTCCAGCATTGACATTGCAAACAATACAGTTACTGTAAATGTTGTTGGAGGAACTCCTCCTTATAAGTTCTCAATTGACGGTATCAACTGGCAGGATTCTAATGTTTTCACAAACATACCAAGAGGTGACAATACTGTCTATGTAAAAGATGATTATGATTGCGATCCTCTTACGGTGACGGTAGTAGTTCCTAATTTGGTTAACGTAATCACTCCAAACGGAGATGGCGTGAACGATATAATCGACTATTCGGCATTGGCAGGCAAACAAAACCTGGTATTAAGTATTTTCGACAGATACGGAGTAAAAGTTGGTCAGGCTGACAAATTCAGCGGATTCAAATGGGACGGAACTACAGGTGGTAAAAAAGTGCCTACCGGAACATACTGGTATTCTGTAGAATGGAACGAAAACGATAAGAAAAATACACCATTCAAATTCTCAGGATGGGTAATGGTAAAAAATAGAGAATAAACACCAAATATTTAAAGAAAAACCGCTCGAAAAAAGCGGTTTTTTTCACATAATAAAGTCTAATATATTTTTAAAATCATTTCTAATGAAGAAATTATTACTATTGACTGTTTTATTTCTGTCGCAAATGTTTTTTTCACAGTCTGATTGTGCTACGGCAATCCCCGTATGTGGAAACTCAAACATTTCATATGACCCGACAGGTCCCGGAACAGTAGTAGACATCCCTTATCCGGCTCCGGATTGGCTTTGTCTTAAAGGAGGAGAACATTACTCCGTTTGGTACACTTTCACTGTAGCAACTTCAGGTACATTAACTTTTGAAATTACTCCAAATGTTAATCTTAGCTTACCTTCAACAAGTCCAGGAAACTCTGCAGATTATGACTGGGCGGTTTGGGGACCGAGTCCTACTTGTGGAAATTTAGGAACACCTGTTACATGTAATTTTGCTGGGATGACAGGGACGTGGCCAAATCCTACAGGATTATCAGCCAACCCGCCAAATGCTCCCAATGCAGGTTATAATGCTCCTATGAATGTAACAGCCGGTGAAACTTATGTTTTATTAGTAGACAACTATAGCCATAATACATTAGGTTTTTCTTTAACATGGGGAGGAACCGCATCTTTAACATCAGCATTTACTGACCCGACATTGACACCTCATCCATTCATTCCTCCCGGATCACCTGCAGCAAACCCTGCCGATCCAAATGAAATTTTAAAGTGTTCTTTACCAACAATGTTTGATTTCAGTACGTTATCTACCGGAATTATTAATGGTAATCCAAATTTTACAGTATCATATCATTTAACGAGTAATGATGCCATTACAGGAAATGCTCCTATTACAACTCCGATAATGGTTAATGGAACAACTATTTATTATTATCGATTAAAATATACAGATCCTGCCAACCCAACCAACCCTATTAATGGCTGTTTCCAGGTTGGAAAATTCAAATTTAAAACAGGAAATATCACCGCATCGGACGCAACTCTTACTGCTTGTAACAACAATGGGGCAGGAACTGCGACATTCAATCTTACATCGGCAGCCGTCTACTTAGGAACTAATATTACCAAAAAATATTATCCTACAATGGCAGATTTGCTGGCTGGAACCAACGAGATTACCAATCCTTCAGCTTATGTATCCGGTGAGAAAAAAGTATATGTAAGAGTAACAACCTCAGACGGATGTTCTGATGATGCTGAAATTACTTTAACATTCTTCCCTGTTGTTGTAGTAACAGAAGCTACTCTTGAATCTTGTTATATTGAAACTGCAATAACAACAGCTTCATTCGACCTTACAACTGCGACAGTGAATTCTCAAGGCGGAATGACTAAAAAATATTACAAAACTCAGGCTGATGCTTTAGCAGCAGTCAATGAGATTTCACCTGCAAATACCTATATTTCAGCAACGGGTACTGTTTATGCAAGAGTAACCAGTGAAAATGGTTGTTTTGCCATTGCAAAAATTAACTTGAAAGTTTTGCCTCCGGTAAAATCTAATGTTCTGAAAGATAAAATCATCTGTATGGAAGACACGACGGTTTTAGACGCAGGACCAGGATTTGACGGTTACGAATGGAGCACAGGAGCAACAACTCAATCTATCTCAAATGTAGGAGCAGGTATTTACTGGGTGAAGCTTAAAACCGGAAAATGTTTTACTTTACAGGAGGTACACGTTAACGCGTCTGCACAACCGGTAATTACTAACATTGAAATCACTAATGATTCTTTCACGGTAACTGTAAATGGAGGAAAAGCACCTTACAAATATTCTTTAGACGGAATTACTTGGCAAGATTCTAATGTATTTACCGGTCTTCCGAGAGGAGAAAATAAAGTTTTTGTAAAAGATGCCTATGACTGTAACCCTATTGAAGTTCAGGTAACTGTTCCAAATCTTCTGAATGCAATTACACCAAACGGAGATAATAAAAATGACTTTATTGATTATTCAGCATTGGCTTATAAGAAAAATCTTGTATTTACGGTTTACGACAGATACGGAAATATGTTATATCAGGCTGATAAAATCAGAAACTTCACATGGGACGGAACCTCAGGTGGTAAGAAAATCAAAACAGGAACTTACTGGTACACCATCTCATGGAATGAAAATGACAAAAACAATACCCAGACAAAATACAGCGGTTGGATATTGGTAAAAAATATAGAATAATTAAAAAACTATTAATTATCAAATACTTAAAATCACCTCAAAATTTGAGGTGATTTTTTTATGCCTGTATAAAGAGCTTTATGAGTTTTGGGAGTAAAATGTTAGTAATTTTTTTTTCAAATAAACTATCTTTGCATCATTATGGCGCAGAAAGAAACATTATCTTCTTTGACGAACGGAAACTTTGCGAAAGAGCTCTCTATTGCTGATGGAAAAATGCCTCCAAATGCACTTGATTTTGAGAGACTGGTTATTGGTACATTCTTAATTGATAAAAAAGGTCTCGATCATTCCATCGATTTATTAACGCCTGAAGTTTTCTACGATCCGAGACATCAGGTAATTTTTACTGCTATTTTAAAATTATACGAAGGCAACCAGCCTGTCGATTTAATGACCATTATTCAGGCTCTGAAAAAGGAAGATAAACTTAATCAGGCAGGTGGAGATCATTATATTATTGATTTAACAATGGGAGTAAGTTCATCTGCTCATATTGAATATCATGTTCGTGTTATTTTAGAAAAATATATTTTAAGAAGTTTAATCAATGTTTCTGCCAATGTAATTGATGCTTCCTATAAAGAATCAACAGACGTTTTCGAACTTTTAGATAAAGCCGAACAATCATTTTTTGAGATCACAAACGGAACAATCAAAAAAGGATTCGATACCGCAAATTCATTAGTAAAGCAGGCAATTGAAACCATTAAATCTCTGAAAGATAAAGAAGGACTTTCCGGAGTACCTTCAGGATTCCGTGATGTGGATAAAGAAACCGGAGGATGGCAAAATTCTGACCTTATCATTATTGCAGCACGTCCGGCGATGGGAAAAACGGCATTTTTGCTTTCAATGGCAAGAAATATTGCAGTGGGTCACAAAATTCCGATGGCTTTATTCTCTCTGGAGATGGCTTCGGTACAGCTGATCACAAGGATGATTGCTTCTGAAACAAGAATTTCATCAGAAAAATTAAGAAAAGGAACTTTGGATGATGATGAATGGCAAAGACTGTTCTCCAACGTATCAGAATTGGAAAATGCTCCTTTATATATTGACGAAACCCCTTCCCTTTCTATTTTCGACTTCCGTGCAAAATGCCGAAGACTGGTAATGCAGCATGGCGTAAGACTAATCATGGTCGATTATCTCCAATTAATGACAGCCGGTGGTGGCGGAAAAGGAGGTGGAAACCGTGAACAGGAAATTTCCATGATTTCCCGTTCATTAAAAGCAATAGCAAAAGAACTGAATGTTCCGGTAATTGCACTTTCCCAGCTTTCGCGTAGTGTGGAAACCCGTCCAGGAAAAAGACCTCAGCTTTCTGACTTGAGGGAATCCGGAGCAATTGAGCAGGATGCGGATATCGTATCTTTCATCTTCAGACCGGAATATTATAAAATTACAGTTTGGGATAACGATGAAGAAGGACAGGAAACTACAACGGAAAACCAAGCAGAATTAATTATTGCCAAACACAGAAACGGTGCAACTGCCGATGTGAGATTATCTTTCTTAAAACATTTTGCAAAATTCGCAGATATTGAAGCTGCATTAAACGGAGGAATGGATGGATATCCTTCCAATTTCGGAAAACCTGAGCAAAGTGGTTTTGATAAAATTAAAACTACCATTCAACCGGGTGCAGCATTTGATCTTCCAGACAGCTCGAAACTTTCAGGATCTTCCATGAATGATTTTGATGATGAGGATGATTTTCCTTTTTAATTTAAGGTTAAAATTTAATTTTAAATAGAAATTTGAAAATAGAAATATACACCGACGGCGCTTGCAGCGGAAATCCCGGAAAAGGCGGATACGGAATTCTCATGCGTGTTCCTGAAAAAAGCTACCAGAAAACTTTCTCCAAAGGTTTCAGAAAAACCACCAACAACAGAATGGAACTTCTGGCCGTCATCACTGCATTGGAAAAACTGAAATCTCCCGATAACGACATTCATATTTATACTGACAGCAAATATGTTGCGGATGCTATTAACCAAAACTGGCTTGCCGGCTGGATCAAAAGAGGTTGGAAAAATGTGAAGAATCCTGATCTTTGGCAAAAATTCGTGGTATTATACAATTTACACAAACCTAAAATGCACTGGATCAAGGGCCACGCAGGACATTTTGAGAATGAGCTCTGTGACAAACTAGCCGTAACTGCCGCTGCATCAGACAGTTTAGAAATAGATACTTATTTCGA
The DNA here is from genome assembly GCF_039536845.1 of Chryseobacterium ginsenosidimutans. GTDB lineage: Bacteria > Bacteroidota > Bacteroidia > Flavobacteriales > Weeksellaceae > Chryseobacterium > Chryseobacterium ginsenosidimutans_B. The sequence continues at coordinate 5,334 of NZ_BAAAZJ010000008.1, read as the reverse complement.
AAATCTTGAAAACAATTCTCTTTTTTAATTTATATTTGAACTAAATTCAGATTAAAAGTTTTCAGTATTTCATCTTTTAGCTTATCATTTATTACAAAATAACTAGCAATTTTAGCAAAATTAACATTGAATACGCATTTATTGATTGGGATTTAATATCTTTGACACGTCTAATTTTAAGTGTACCAATAAATGAATAAAAAAAACTACCTTTTTTGGTTTGTAGGTATTTTGCTGTTTTTTTCACAACATCTTACTTCTCAAACTTACCAACTTACAGGAACCCCAATAACTACCACAGGATGGACAATGGTTTCTCCCACCATAGTAGGAGCTGGTGGAGACTTCATTCAGCTAACTCCGGACACCAACAACCAATCCGGATCCATCAGATTAAATGACCCGATTAACTTAAAATACTGTGATAAATGGAAGGTGGAATTCGATTTCAGAATGGATTCCAACCAAACTGCCAACGGAGACGGTATTGCCTTTTGGTATCTTCAAAATCCACCGGTAGCAAGTGTATTAGGTTCAGGTCTTGGTGTTTCTCAGAATGCAATCGGTCTCGTTGTAGGATTTGACACTTACAACAATACGACTACAGCCGTAATGAGCAAAGTACATGTCGGTTATGGGCAAATTGCCAATACAACCGATACCAACAATGTAGAGTTTTTCAATACTGCAGGGAGTTCTTTCCACTCACCGGATATGAATACAACCCTTCCTTTTCAGGGAACAACTTACAAACACGTTGAAGTTACATCACAAGTCGTTCCAGGTACTCAAAACTGGATGATAAAAATTACAATTGATGGTAATCAAATCTGTAATCAGGCTTTTGCACCATCTGGTGCTGCAGCCGGAATGACTGTGGGATATTTTGGCTTTTCAGCTTCTACGGGAGGAAACAGATCAAGACATTCTATTAAAAATGTAAAAGTTTATATAGATAAAGTTGCCTTAAATCAAACTACCGTAACAGATACTTTCTGCCCGAATCCTAATACAGGACAAGGAACAGTAAACTTAACAAGTTATCAGAACCAATTCGTAACGACTCCTGCAAACTATACATTCTCGTACAGTGTTGCCGGAACTCCGATTGCGAATCCTACCAGCTATCAGTTTAGTGCAAACACGACAGTTTCTGTTTTAATTAAAGATAATGCAGGTGTTCTCTGTGATAACCCGGATGGAAAAATACAATTGAATCTTTCCCCGTTTACTGCAACTCCCGCAACGCTTACAGAATGCAATAATAATAATGCAGGAATAGCAACTTTCAACCTGAGTCTTGCTAATGTAGGCGAACCGCCGGGTTCTGTGAAAAAGTATTATAAAACTTTAGCAGACCTTAATGCAGGAACTAATGAGATTGTTAATTTTGCGACTTACATTTCAGCACCGACAACGGTATATGTAAAAATAACCACTCCACTTGGATGTCAGGGTTCTGCCCCGATTACATTAACATTCTTCCCTGCAATCGTGTCGAATGACGCAACAATAGAGTCTTGCTTTATAGAAAGTGCTCCTACAACAGCTTCATTTGACTTGACGCAGGCCAATGTAACCTCAGCACCGGGTATCACCAAAATATACTATAAAACTCTGGCTGATGCTTTAGCAGGAACTAATCCGATTGGAAATCCGACTGCTTATATTACAACATCATCAACTGTTTATGTAAGAATAACAAATGTTGCCACTTGTTTTATCATTGTTAAAATAAATCTGAAAGTTTTACCGCCGATTTATTCTTCTGTTTTAAAAGATAAAACGATCTGTATCGATGCCAAAACTACTCTTGATGCAGGACCGGGATTTGACACCTATCTATGGAGCACAGGAGCTACAACGCAGTCGATTCAGAATATTTCTCCTGGCCTTTACTGGGTACAATTGAAATCCGGAAGATGTACAACAATGCAGCTTGTAAAAGTAAATGCTGCACCTCAACCTGTAATTTCAAGTATTGATATCACAAATAACACAATTACAGTAAACGTAGCCGGAGGAAAAGCTCCTTTCCAATACTCTTTAGATGGAGTAAATTGGCAAGATTCGAATGTTTTCACGGGACTTGCAAGAGGAGAAGTTGTGGTGTATGTAAAAGATTCTTATAACTGTACACCAGTTCATGTACAGATCACAGTTCCTAATCTTATCAACGCAATTACTCCAAACGGAGATAATGTGAATGATGTGATCGACTATACAGCTTTGGCGTACAAGAAAAATCTGGTTTTCACAATCTATGACAGATATGGAAACAAATTGTACGAAGCCAACAAGCTAAGAAATTACAAATGGGACGGAACAGCAGGAGGCAAAAAAGTAGTGACAGGAACTTACTGGTACACCATCACATGGAATGAAAACGACAAAAACAACACTCAGACAACTTACAACGGCTGGGTATTGGTGAAAAATTTCGAATAATTTACACAAAAAGATCACTTCTATTAAGGAGTGGTCTTTTTTTATTTCTTTTATAAAAGGATTCAATCGATTACCCAAAGAAAATTTATTGCATCCAATTTTTGATTTATAGACAAAGTAGCATTCAGTTATAAACAAAAATTAAAAATCAAAATATTAATAAACTTAACCAGCTCGTTTAAATGAAAAAATTACTCCTTTATTTCTCTATCATTTTCATTTTTCTTACAGGAAAACTCTCTGGACAAACCTACCAGCTTACAGGAACTCCTGTAAACACCACAGGATGGGATCTTGTCTCCAATGCCTCTGTAAGTGGAGATTTTATACAACTTACCCAAGATGTCGGAAGCCAATTCGGGGTTGTAAAATTAGCAACACCGATTAATCTTAAATATTGTGACAAATGGAAAGTGGAATTCGATTTCAGAATCGACGGAAACGGAACTACACAATATGGAAGAGGTGACGGTTTCACATTCTGGTATTTAAGCAATCCGCCGACAGGATTTACCGGCGGTGGGGGTCTCGGAATTCCTTCAGGTGCCAATGGATTGATGGTCGGTTTCGATATCTTCAACAACAGTACTGAAGGGCAGATGAGTAAAATCCATGTTTTATACGGAACAAACAATTTACCTGTAGGAAATAACAATATTGAATACAATACTACGGCAGGAAGTACTTTCCACACTGCCGATCTGAATCCAACACAGCCATTCGTAGGAGCAAATTACAAGCATGTAATCGTAAACGGTGAGATGGATCCTGTTAATACAAATATATGGCATATTAAAATTCAATTGGACGGAGTACTACTTGTAGATCAAGCATTTACCGCTTCCGGAGGCGCAGTCGGGATGACTACCGGATATTTCGGATTCTCTGCCGCAACAGGTGGAGCAAGCGCAAGACACTCTATTAAAAATGCTAAAATTTATATTGATAAAGTTCCAATTTTAACAAACACAGTTACTCCTTTTGTCTGCGTAAATCCTGCTACAGGAAACGGAACAGTAGATTTAACATCTTTCCAAAACCAGTTTGTAACAAATCCGGCGAACTACGTTTTTACATATTTAGGACCTGGAGGAACTCCGATTACAAACCCTACAAATTATCAATATTCAACCGGGACTACTAATGTTACAGTGATTGTAAAAGACCCGTCATCTACACTTTGTGACAACGGAGACGGAAAAATTGTATTGACGCCCACTCCTTTTGCAGCAAACGATGTCACCCTAACCGGCTGTAATAACAACAATGCAGGAGGAGCGATATTTGATCTTACTGCAGCAGCATTATCTTCAGTTCCAGGTAGCACATCGGTATTCTATAATACAATGTTTGATCTTAATAATCATATTAATCCGATTACAAATCCTTCTGCTTATCTTTCTCCGGCAGCAACAATTTTTGCTCAGGTCACAACTCCGTTAGGCTGTACAGATGTCGCGCAAATTACATTGTCTTTATTTCCGGTTGTCGAAGTACAGGAAGCTACTTTAAGATCTTGTTCGATTGAAACAAAACCCTCAACAGGACTGTTCAATCTTACGACAGCTACAGTAACAACGCAGGCAGGAACTAAACAATATTATCCTTCTTTAGCCGATGCGCAAAATGGGACTAATGAAATTCTGACACCCATTACTTACACATCTCCAAATGGAGTTATATTTATTAAAGTGATTAATGGAAATGGATGTTACGCCATTGCTAAAGTGAATTTGATTGTAATTCCACCAGTATTTTCAAATATTCTGGAAGACAAAATAATCTGTATGGAAGACACTACAACTTTGGATGCAGGTCCCGGATTTACAGCTTACAAATGGAGCACAGGAGCAACAACTCAAACAATTAGTAATGTAACAGTTGGAACCTATTGGGTAGATCTTAAAACAGGAGATTGTACTGTAAGACAAACTGTAAAAGTTTACCCTTCTGAACAGCCTGTTATTACAACTGTTGATATTTCAAGCACAACTGTTACAGTGTATGTAAATGGAGGAACTTCACCTTATAAATATTCAATGGATGGAATCCAATGGCAGGATTCTAATGTATTCACGAATGTTCCGAGAGGTGACAACCACATTTTCGTAAAAGATGCTTACGATTGCGACCCGATCGACATTACAATAGTAGTTCCGAACTTAATTAACGTAATTACGCCAAATGGTGACGGAATTAATGATGCTATTGATTATTCAGCTCTTGCAGGCAAGCAAAATCTTGTATTTAATATATTCGACAGATATGGCGCAAAAATTCATCAGGCAGACAAATCAGCCAGATACAAATGGGACGGAACAGTAGGCGGACGAAAAGTTCCTACAGGAAGTTACTGGTATTCTGTTTCATGGAATGAAAATGACAAGAAAAACACACCAATTAAATATTCCGGTTGGATTCTTGTGAAAAACAGAGATTAATAATAACCATTCTTTATAAAGAAAGATCACTTCAAGTTTTTGGAGTGATCTTTTTTATTTAATTAAGAGAAATAATTTATGGTTTAAAATCAACAATTTGTCCGGATACCACTTCATTAAACATTTTTATAAACATCCAAACCATAATTAGTAAATCAACAATTAAATCACGTAAATAACATTACATAAAACAACATAAATTAATTATATTTACATACTCTTAAACTAATAAACTTTCACCTATGAAAAAAAACTACCCCTTTCTGTTTTTCATTATTTTACTCTCTCTTTCGACCAGACTTTGCTCACAAACCTATCAGCTTACAGGAGTTCCTGTAAACACTACCGGGTGGACTATGGTTGCTCCCACAGTGGTGGGAACAGGTGGAGATTTCATTCAGCTTACTCCGGATGTTAACGATAATTCCGGATCGATTCGTCTGAA
>NZ_BAAAZJ010000007.1:0-1300 GCF_039536845.1 Chryseobacterium ginsenosidimutans | reverse complement strand
CCGGGTGGACTATGGTTGCTCCCACAGTGGTGGGAACAGGTGGAGATTTCATTCAGCTTACTCCGGATGTTAACGATAATTCCGGATCGATTCGTCTGAATGAACCCATCAACCTTAAATATTGCGACAAATGGAGAGTAGAATTCGACTTCAGAATGGATTCCAACCAAACCTATAACGGCGACGGAATCGCATTTTGGTACCTTCAAAACCCACCCATTGCAAGTGTACTGGGCTCCGGAATCGGTGTTTCCCAGAATGCAATCGGCCTGGTTGTAGGTTTTGACTCTTACAACAACGCCTCAGGAAGCTCAGGAATGAGCAAAGTACATGTCGGTTACGGGCAAATACCCAACACAACAGACACCAACAACGTAGAATTCTTCAATGTTCCCGGAAGCTCCTTCCACTCCCCGGATCTTAATCTTACCCATCCTTTCCAGGGAACAACCTACAAACACGTTGAAGTAACGGCAGAAGTAGATCCCGCAGCTCCCGCAAACTGGATCATCAAAATAACTCTCGACGGTGCATTGATCTGTAACCAGTCTTTTGCTCCTTCAGGAGCAGCGGCGGCAATGACGATCGGATATTTCGGGTTTTCAGCTTCCACAGGAGGCGCCAGATCCAGGCATTCTATTAAAAATGTAAAAGTTTTCGTAGATAAAATCCCATTGTTACAAGGTGCCATTACGAAAAATATCTGCCCCGATCTTACAGGAATGGCTACCGTAGATTTAACTTCATTGAATTCTCAATTGACTGCAACTCCCACCAATTATAACTTTACCTACTTGACAGGAGGAGCTCCAATCGCCAATCCTACCAACTTTCAATACAATGCCGATACAACGGTTTCTGTGATCATCAAAGATCCGACACAGGTATTGTGTGATAATAACGATGCTACAATCACCTTAAAAGTCGCTCCCACAGTCACAACCACAGATGCTTCTTTAAGATCTTGCCCCATTGAAACAAAGCCTTCAACAGGATTATTCAACCTTACAACAGCTTCCGTAATCGGAACATCAGGAGTGACCAAAGAGTATTATCCTTCATTAACCGATGCTCAGAATCAGACCAATGCCATTGCAGATCCTGTTAATTACATCGCTCCGACGGGAGTCGTTTACATCAGAGTAATCAACGCTTTCGGATGTTTTGATATTGCTAAAGTGACATTACAGGTCATTTCACAGGTTTTCTCTAATGTTCTGGAAGATAAAATTATTTGTATTGAAGATAAAACAACCCTAGATGCAGGTCCCGGATTTACAGCCTACCAATGGAGCACAGG
>NZ_BAAAZJ010000006.1:0-35405 GCF_039536845.1 Chryseobacterium ginsenosidimutans | reverse complement strand
TATGGGGCTTAAAACTAATTGTCTAAAAGAAAAGGATACCAAAAAAGCCCTAAAAAGCCCTAAAATACGATAAAAATTGCCTTTTTTTGAGGTAATGTTTGAATGAAACTGATCGTCATAAACTACTTTTTATTACCATTTTATTACCATTTAAACCGGTTTTAAATACACTTTAAAGATACTTCCTACCATTTAATAATCTATTTGGGCTATAATGCTTTAAATAGGGTTATTAAATGGTATTTTTTTTAATAGAGAATGTTATTTGATATTGATTTTGAATAAATAATCAGTAAAAATATAAACCATCAATTTTTATATAAAAAATACTAAAACATACCATTAGGCATACCTTTAGGCATACCATAAACAGCATTTAAATAGCGTTAATAATATATTGTTTCATACAAAAAGAATAACAAATGTACTTAAAAAGTAGTTTTTAGTACCCTATTTTTCAAATATTTATAACTGTAATAAGTTGATAATCAGTAATTAAAATCTATATTGATTAAAATCTGAGTGTTCTATTGATATTTAGAAGATTGTATTATATCTAATACTGGCTTTTACAAGTGCTAAGGCTTTTATGCTCTCAATTGGGAACTCGACATTTTGATGATGTTGATTTTGTGAAATAAATTCAACATAACCTTGCTTCAAAGATTTTTTTAAAAATTTACAAAAGAAATATTCGTCATTATTATGTATTACCTGAATTAAATACATTTCCCCCCAAATAATATTGTGTACATCATTTATGATTTTATATGCTACAATATCGCCACTTTTTAACAAAGGGTACATCGAATCACCTCTAATAAATAATGCACCATCGCACTTTGGAAGGTTTGGAATTGTAATATGATCTATTGGGATGCTTTGTGGATTATTTGCAAATACTTCAGCAACTCCTGCGGTAGCTTCAAGATCGTAAAGCGGAACTGTGTTATTATCAATTACAGAATCAATAACCTTAGTATTATAAAACTCTTGTCCTACTTTGTAGTCTGTCGAATTATTCAACATTACTCCCTCTTCATGCATTATCCAAACTTTGTTTATATCTTTGTCTAAATCACAAAGCTTATCAACAAATCTTTCAGACAGAGGTACTTTTTCATTTAAAATCTGAGAAAAAGAGGACTTTGTATAGCCTAATAATTTAGCGATTTCAGTTTCATTTTCTCCAAAATCTGAAAAAATAAGCCATTTTATAACTTTTTTAACTCTTTGAATCCTAGTCATTTATATTTGATTTTAATATAAAATATAATTTTAGTTTATATTTTATTTGCGTTAATAAAAACTTTGTTTATATTTGTATCAAATACGAAACAAATTAAATAATGGACAAACCTACAAAAAAACGAACAAATTACAATGAGGAGATCCTTAATGTTTTGAAACAGAAGTACAGTTATAGTCTTACCTACATTAGAATGTGTTTACGAGGAGACAGAGCTGGTGAAATGCCTGATATCATTAAAAAAGAATATAATTCTTTAGATAATGCTGCTAAAAATGCGATACAAACTCAATTAAAAATTTTAAACACTAAATAACATGAAACCAATAAAAAAAATAGTACAGAGGGTCATCAAATATCGAAGATCAGTTAACATATTATTTGCTGATAAAGTAATAGTTCATGAATGGATTCTATTTGGAAAATTTATAGTGAATAAATCTTTCAAGTCAATTTAAACACTGTTTAAATATGTATCAATTCTATCAAAATACTTTAACCATACCCGCAAAAGCTTTATACGAAGATTTATGCATTATGTCAAAACCAAATTATGATAAACAATGTCGTACTGGTAAAATGAATCGTGTAAGAATGGGAAAGGGTTTAGATAATCACGCACTGGTAGAATTCGACAGCATCCCTGAAAGATTTAGAATTCAGATCGTTAAAAAATTAGGCGTTCCACCGAAGAAAAATACTCAAAATTTAGTATTAAACCACTATAAGGACGATTACGAAGCGGTTGATTTTTTTGCATGTCACTTACTGGATCAATACAGAACATTAGATCCGGAAAAGCAGGACGAATATGTGAAAAACGCTCAGATGCTTCAGGCTGTAGAGCTTTTTGTAAAGGAAACTTTATCATTTGTGAGATCGAGAAACGGAAAAAGAGGTTTAACGGATATTTGGAATGATGCAGCGTCAGCGGTTGCGGAAGTAAAAGACCAAATCGGACATACTCTGCCAAAATCTGCAAGAAGACTAAAGGAAAAGCTTGAAGAGTTCAAAAAAGACGGTTACTCATCTTTAATCTCCGATAATTTCGGGAATAATAAAGCGTCCAAAGTGAAAGACACTCAACAGGAAGCATTATTAAGAACTCTATTAAGAGATCACAGAAGTTTTGATAACGAGCAGATAGCAAATGTTTATAATTCGGTTGCAAAATTTCAGCAGTTCCCTGCACTGTCAGCCTCCACAATCGGCAATTATCGTAAAAAATGGAATTTACTGGTATTTGCAGGAACTAAAGGCGAAAAAGGCTTTGATAATAAAATAGCAATGCATGTTAAAAGATCGGCTCCGTCTTCACCACTTCTTTTTTGGACGGTTGACGGTTGGGATGCAGAATTATTATACCAAAAGACTTCTGTAAACCTTAAAGGACAGTCAATCACCACTTATCATAATAGATTGACTATGGTTGTGGTTCTTGATCCTTCTATTAAATACCCGATAGGATACGCGATAGGAACTCAGGAAAATGCAGAGCTTATCAAAGCAGCTTTACGAAATGCAGTGAGACATACTGAAGAGCTTTTCGGATCAAAACACAAAGTTTTGCAAATCCAGTCTGATAATTACGCAAAAAAGGAAATGACGCCTATTTATACAATGATGTCGGATCACTTTACCCCTGCGAAAGTTGGAAACGCAAAATCAAAGGTAATTGAACCGTGGTTTAAGCACTTTAATAAAACTTATTGTCAGCTCGCACCGAATTGGAGCGGACAGGGAGTAAAAGCGAAAATTCAGCCTAATGATGAATATCTGAATAAAATTAAACATTCTTTTCCTGACGAGGTTGGCTGTAAAATGCAGCTTATAAGAATGATTGAAATGGAGCGTGAAAGACTACAGGAACAATTCCTGAAAGCTTATAACGAAATGCCACAGGATGCTAGAAAATTAATGTCACAGCATGAATATTTAATGTGCTTTGGCGAAACTACCGGAGATACCAACAAAGTAAGTCACAACGGTTTGCATATAGCGATTAACGGTCGAAAAATGGAGTTTGAGAGCTTCGATCCCAACTTTAGAATGAATTCTCATGTAGATTGGACTATTAAGTATGATTCTGATAACCTTCAACAGGTTTTAGCCTATGATGAAAAACAGAATATCAGTTTTATGCTTACCAATAAATATGTACAGCCAATGGCGTTGTATGACCTTAAAGAAGGTGATTCCGAAGAAAGAACGAAAGTTAAAAACTTCAATAAAGACTTAAAAACACTTGTACTGGATACACAGGCGGAAGACAGTAAAAAAGTAAGTCAAATGTTTATCCAAAATCCGGAACTCGACAATACTCTCGCAAAAATGCTAATCGTAGACAGTCGCGGACAGCACAAAGACCAGCGAAACGCGAAACGACTCGACACCGGAAAGAAACTTCTTGAAAAACAAAACAAGAAAATCGAACGGCAGGAACAACGGAGCTGGGAAGATCAGCAAATGGAATATTTAAACAACAAAATGGACTTTTCAAAATTTTTAGAAAATGAATAACACTACCAAAAACAATATAATCGACGCCCTTAATCAATGGCTAATCGATAACGACTATTCAGCTAATGATTTTTCAGCAAAATCGAATATACCATCGAGTTACATTTCGTACATGCGGAAAAAGACGTATTTCATCAAAGTAAGTGGAAATGATGTTGAAATTGATGATAAATACTTCAGAATGATCTGCGATGTGATCGATTTCGATCCCGAAAACAGATTGGCGTGGACACCTCGACAGACTCCACAATTTACACAAATGATTACTTATTTAACCGACGCCAAAAAACACGGCTATACAAATATTATTATCGGTGAAACCGGATCAGGAAAGACATACTGTACGGATATTTTCATCAAACAGAATCCAAAGGATGTTTTTAAAATTACGGTCGGCTCATTGGATACCATTACCGATTTATTGGACAAATTGGGGCGTTCAATGAGAATTCCTCTAGCGGGAACGCCTTCGAAAAAACTTCGTTCGATCACTCAGGAAATTACAAAACTGAAATTCGACGGAAGGGAACCGATGATCGTTTGGGATGAGTCGGAGTACTTAAAACAGGCTACTCTTTGCAATATAAAGGAACTTCATGACAATCTGTACGGCAAATGTGCGCTTATAATGATCGGTACAAACCAACTTTTAACAAAAATTGAAAGACTAAAAAATAAAAATGCACCGGGAATGCCTCAGTTCTACAGAAGAGTAAAATACGGAATCCGTGAACTGAGACCAATCGACACCCGATTTAAAGAATTCCTGACAAGCATCGCAGATAAAGACCTCAGAAGATTTTTACAAGACGAATGCGAGAATTACGGAGAATTGCACGACGCATTACTTCCGGCAATGAGAGAAGCTGACAGGATGGGCGAACCGCTTACGGAAAACTTAGTGAGAACGATTCTTAACAAACCAAAAATGACAGCATGAGAAAAGCCATATCATCAACAGACCTTTTATCAAAAAAATATGATCTGATTACATGGGATGGCGAATGGTTTGACAATTTCGATGCGCCGGAGGCTTCAGGTTCTTGGTTCATTAGCGGGAATTCGGGAAACGGAAAAACTTCTTTTATGTTGGAATTAGCAAAAGCACTATCGCCGTTCGGAAACGTTCTTTTTAATTCTTTGGAAGAGGGAATGTCAAGAACAATGCAGGAAGCTTGGAAAAGGCACAATGTAGCGGATTGCGGACGCAAAATCCAACTCATTAAGGAAAAGTATGAAGAATTAAGAATAAGGCTTAAAAAACGCAAATCTCCTCGATTTATCATTACAGACAGTTGGCAATACACGGGAATGACGTTCGAGCAGTATTTGAGCTTAAAAAAAGAGTTTCCCGATAAACTTTTTATTTGGAATTCTCAGATGTTTGGTAATAAGCCGATCGGACAAACCGCAGTCAGAGTTCAATTCGATGCAGATTTAAAAATTTGGGTAGAAGGATTTAAGGCGTTTTCAAAAGGTCGATACATCGGAAAGTTTTATGCTGAAGGTCTTACGATTTGGGAAGAGGGCGCACAGAAATATTGGTCTAAAACGGGGTAATAATGGAAAAAGAAATTAAAAAAAAATTATTGCAGCTTGACAGCCTTATCGATTTTTTAAGCTGGTATGAACGCTCGCAAATCCATCATTACAAAGAGGGTGACGTGATAACATCGAAAAAGGTTTTGACAGCCATAGAATGGATAAAAAAAATGAATTGGGAATCACCGCAAACAAAATACGGACAGGATCGTATTCTCTATTTCTACGATCCGGATTCTGATCACTGGTTCACAGATGAAAATTACCTCAAAATTTACTTTGAATACAAAAAAGACTTAATACAATTAAAATATACAAAATGACAGAATCAGAAGTAATAGAAAAAATGCGAAAATTATTAGAAGTCGCTAAAGATTATGAAACTACAACTAGAATTACTCATTCCTTGATTAAGAGTGTTCCTAAAGAAAAACTGTGGCAAATGAGAGCTGATAATATTGAATTAAGCCAAATACTGGAAGAATATGAAATTGTTTATAACAGAATACAAAAAGAAATATGAACACACAATTTTTCCCACCAACAGAAACAGAACTGGAAGAGTTGATATTTAACCTTCAGCAGTAAATGGAAAGAAATCGCCGAAAAATTAGAAGAAACCGAAATCCAATTAAAAGAATTAATTATAAAAGAAAATACGCTATGAAAACAGGTAAAATAATTAGGAAATTTCACGAAATAGGTTTATCCGTCGGGATTAAAATTGAAAGTGAAAACAGAATAAGGGTAGATATCTTAAAAAAACATTTGGATGACCCTGATTTAGAAAGAATTTTAAAGGCTTTTCCTACAAAGAAATATAATATTACAATCAAAACATCGAAAGATAATTTAGTTTTAGAAATTTCTAAAATTCCAAGTATCAGAAAGGCACACGTTAGACCTATTAATGTTCATCCTTTTGCGTTTCCGCCAATTTTTGAAAAGCCATTAGTATCAGGAAGATTTTCATCATATAATCCATTTAAACTATAATAATGTCACAAACAATAAACATCAACGATCTGTCTCCTGAACAAATTCAGGAACTGGCAAAACAAGCTAAAGAGATCGAACAGAACAGAAAACAAAAGCGTATCAAAGATTTGAAAGCCTTGGAAGATATCGCAGCCGAAACCCTTCCGGGCTCGATGGAGATTCTTCGGGAAGCTTCCGAAAACTTGCAAAAAGCAAAAGCAAAGGTTTTTACAGACTTTGAAGCGTATTTAAAAATGAAGATTGAAACGATGGGAGTGAAAAACAATCAGCAGAGCCACACCATCACCGTCGGAGAAGAATCTATCAAATTAGGATATCGCATCACCGATGGATATGGCGAAAACGCTTCTTACGGTATTGCGATGGTTCATAAATTTTTAGAGAGTCTCGGTAAAGACGATAATTCAAAACGTTTGCTCGGTGCTGTAATGAGACTTTTGCAGCGTAACGGCAAAGGAGATCTGGACAGTAAAAAAGTGTTGGAACTTAAACAGATTGCTGACCGTGATTTCCCTGATACCGAATTTCAAAAAGGTGTCGAAATTATTCAGGAAGAATACAAACCGAAATTGTCAAAATGGTTTATTGAAGCTTATTATAAAGACAATACCGGAGTTGAGCAAAGTTTACCACTTACCATGACTGCCGTGGACTTGCCGAAAGATATCGATTTGAAATTTTTATTACCTAAAGATTAACAGTCATGGAAAAACTATTTATAGCCTATTCCTTTTGCTTTATAGGCGGTTTTCTTTTAGGTGTAGCAATGGCAATGTTCATTTTTTGGAAAGAAATTAAAAATTAAAATAACAATGCAAACAAACGATTTAAATGTCTTAACTGGTTCTTGGAATATACAAGATTTGGTAAACCCAAAATTAATGATTAATAATATCCGCATGAGCTCTTATCCAACTTCTGGAAAATTTGTATCAAAAGAAGATTTTGAAAAGTTAAAATCACTAAAAGTTCCAGTATCTAAAGAATTAATGATTGAAGTAAGGAAAACCGTATCCCATTATGAAACTTTAGGAAAGTCAAGAAGATGGATTCGCAGGTATATTAAGCGAAAATATAACATTCAAGAATATTAACCTAAAACACTTTTATCGGAGGTTCAATTCCTCCGATAAAATCTAACTAACAAAAATTACAGATATGGCAACACTAAAAAAATTAATGACACTTCTTTCTAAAGAAGGTTTATTGGAACAAAGAGCTGATGTAATCAATCTATACACAGGTGGTCGCACTTCATCGGCAAAAGAACTCACACCTTTCGAAATTCAGGCTTTATGTGATACAATTACAGAAAACAGCCAAAATACACTGGATAAAAAAAGAAAACGTGTTTTAGCTTCAATTTTTGGAGTGTATAAAAAAATGAATAAACAGGTAAGTATCGAATATGTAAAGGCTCACGCCTGTAGAGCTGCAAAAGTGGATGATTTTAATAAAATACCTCCGTCACGATTAGACAGTATTTACAATGCTTTTTTGAAGGCTCAGAAGGATTTGGAATACTCAAAAAGACTCGTAGAAGGTCACTATTTCGAACAAACTCATTATAACTAAAATGACAGATTTATCAACATTTATCATGTGTCTTACTTTCATCATTATCGTAGGACTTATTTGTGAAACAATCCAAAAATTTAAAAAATAATATGACATACGCGGATCAAATAATCGAAGAGATAACCGATTTCCTTACAGAAAAAACAAAGGATTTAGATAATCAAACTTTTAAGGAAGTAATGACCGAGGTTGAACTTAATATAAGTGATCAACTGACTGCCTTAGAAGAGGATGAAGCAAATGAAGATTAACAATTAAAATAACAACAATGAAAATAATAGTACACAAAATAGGAAACAAGATTCTAGGCGAAGGAGTAGGATTTTCCGACGAAGAATTACATTTAGACGAAAATACTTCTGAAATACTACAGAATTACTTTTTAGGTTCGTTTAAATCAGAAGAAACATTTCACTTTTACAGTGAGTCATATTTAAGCAATAATATTGCATTTAGGGTAGTTTCTGCAATTTTCGAAAACAATAAGACTTTTATTGATAATTCCATGAATATCGGAAGGCTTTTATATGATGCAGCCGAAAACCCGAGAGTTCAGGGCGGGGAATTGTTTGTCGTTCTTTTTAAAGCTGATAGCGAAAACGATATCGATAAAATAGGAATTTTTAAAACCGAGAAAAGAGAGCCGTTTTTAAAAATATTTCCAAACGAGCATGATCCGATTGAAGTTGATAAAGGAATCAGTTTGGCGAAAATCGACAAAGCTGCTTTAATTTTCAACAAGGACAAAGAGTCCGGATATGTTCTGCAAGTGGTTGATAACAATAAAAACGGTGACATGTATTATTGGTTTGAGGACTTTTTAAAAGTAAAACAGCGAACCGATGAATATTTTCACACACAGGAATCTTTGCACATCTTTAAAGATTACATCAAAAAACAGCTTCCGGCAGAATTTGAAGTAACAAAAACCGATCAGGCTGACTTTTTAAATAAATCCATCGCTTTTTTTAAGGAAAAAGAAGAGTTCAAACTCGACGAATTTACTCAGGAGGTTTTAGGTGATGGGATTTTAATTAAAAGCTTTCACGAATTTAAAACCGATTATGAACAGGATATGCAGATCAATGTGGCTGAAGAATTCCCGATCAATGACTCAGCAGTTAAAAAGCAGCAAAAGCACTTTAAAAGCATTATCAAGCTAGACACAAACTTTCATATCTACATCCACGGTGATAAAAGTAAGATTCAACAGGATCAGGACGAAAACGGGAAATTTTACAAGGTTTATTTTGAAAAAGAAGATTAATTATGTCACTACACTCAAGAGACGTTTTAAAACTATTAAAAGCAGGTTTTATGATTATCAGAGCTGATAATATTAATCTTAAAATTAAGTGTAAAACGAAAGATAATACCGAATGGAGGGTTTTTCTTAACGGCTTCAAATCGAAAGCTGAATTAAGGCGAAAAATGGATGAAATATTGAAAATGCAAGCAATCATAGAAGATTAAATTATGAACTTATTATTTACAGAACAGTTAAACGGAAAGCCAACTTGTTTTATTGATAAAATTTGGTTGGGTTTAGGCTTGAGCGGAGAAATAAATTACTGGTCTTTGTTAGAATATTTCCACGGTTACAAATCTAAATTTGGAAAGTCTTTTGACCAGCTAAAAAGACCACTGAAAGAAGATTATAAGGGTAAACTTCATACTATCAGAGAAGATAAAAACGATGTATGGCACGCAGGGATTTTGATCGATTTTATTCTTGAAAATGCAGATAATTTTCGTTTTGCGCCACGCATTCCCGTGATATCTACGCAAGATGTCTTTATGACAAAAAAAGGTAACGATCTTGAAATTACTATTGCTAATGTAGGTTCTTATATCGGAGACGATGATTTTTACTTGTGGTTTGATGCTAAAGAAAAGCTAGCAATTAACGACGGTTTTGATTCTTATGATGAATTTTCCGAGTATTTCTTATTGAAAATTAATGAAAACGGTTCTAAAACTGGAAATTATTGGTATTCCGGAAAAATAATCCATTGGACTGATTTTAAATATTGTGAAAGATCTTTAAATCAATAATCATGCTTAGTCAAGAACAAAAAAGAATGGCAGACTTTGTACAGAGTTTCAAAGAAGCCAATAAAAATACAGTCATGCATGTTCGCGAATATGATAAAAAATTAAAAACGTGGACTTTCAGAGTGGTAAAGCGAGATGAAAACGCCTATAAGTTTCATGAAGATCAGGTAAGCAAAAGCCGATCAAAAAAAGAAAAGGAAAAAAGGCAAAAATCGAATACAGCGAAATTGCCACAACGCGGAAAAGACAAATCAGAAATGACGGCTAATGTTGTGAGATTGCGGGATGAAGAAAAGTTAACTTATCAGGCTATTGCCGATATGTATGGCGTCGGTCAGAACACGGTGAGCAGAACTTATAAAAAGTTGAAAGATGAAAAAGCATCTAACCCTTGATAACAGCAAATTACTGGTATTAAACAACAGTATGCAGGCTCTTGATGCTTTAGACCTCCAAAGTCAGGCTAAAAATTTAAGATGGGTAGTTTCTATCTGTAAAGAACTTAGAACTGATCTTTTAAGGAAGGGGATCGACAGAAGGGAAAAAGATAAATCTTTCGTTTTAAAATTATCATATCACAAAGCTGAAGCTTTATTGGCATATTTAACAGGATTTGAAATTTATTTTCCGGATGATTTTGGCTCTTACGAGGCGAACGCGATTTTACAAATGAAAAATGAACTCCATAAACAACTCTTATAATGACTGAATATGTTGCACTACACAAACAATCGGACAAAAAATTTTACATGAGATTCGACGGCTTAGGAGTTCTTAATTATCTGAGTTTGGAGGGTGAAAAATGGGCGGTTGAACAGGTGAACTGGATTTTCCGATCTCCAAGAGTTCCAAAGACCGAAGTTGAATGTTTACAGTTCATGGATCGCAAAGATTTAGATTTTGAATATTTGGAAATCCCGAAAGATTTGAGTTTTGAGTTTTTTTGGAAAACTTACGATTATAAAAAAGGAAAGATCCCGATGACGCGTAGAGCATGGGAAAGTTTGACAGACGCCCAAAAAATTGAAGCGATTCTTTATATACCAAAATTAAGGCGTCAAAAACAGATAGACAAAACCGCAATGCCTTATCCAAGTTCTTACCTGAATGGTAGATATTGGGAGGCTGAAAAAATTTAAATAACATTTAAAAACGATTTAAAAATGAATGAAATAATAATAAAAGCCGGAAGGTATAAAAATAAAAATCTTCAACAAATATTTGAATCTGACGAATATAAAGAAGTGTTAGAAAGAATAAGGCATACAGGAGTTTCTGTTGAAACCTTAAATAATACGCTTAAAGATATCTATAAGAATGCAGGTTTTGCCGAAACTTCTATTAAAAGGTTGATTGAAAGTGCAGCTCTTTTAAATTTAAGAGCAAAATCGAAGGAACTTCAACAAAATTGGTTTATCCAAAATCATCCTAATCCTGCAAACAGGCAATACCGGAATAAAAAAAGATAAATCTGTGGATAACCGTAATAAAGACAGGTTTTGACACAGTAAATTTGAACCATGAAAGCAAATAAAATGAATGAAATTAGAATTTTTGGAACCAGGTTTATTCATAAACCAAATTTTAATAAAGAGAGTATGAAAATAAACGGATTTGAATATTCAGAAAACGAAGTTTTGGAGGCTCTAAAAGAAAAAGGCTATAATATAGTAAGGTGGAATTACAGTTGGCAGGATGAGAGTTTTCCGAACGGAAAAACAAATGAAGTATCGATTGTAAAGTGTGCGTTAAAAGATAGAGAGCAGCCATCGGAACAGAATATATGGTATAAAGTAGCCGAAAAAGAATTTAGAATAAAAAACAAACCTTCATTAATTTAATAAAAAAACAAATTTTAAGTATGGAATATAAAGCACTGTTAGGAAATGACATTATTGATGCAATAAGATTATCATTCAAAGAAAGTACATTGGGAGCTGGCATCTCAATTATTTATGACGTTAAAATTGAGCCGAAAAATGAATATAATTCGACTCTTATATTAACGCCAAAAGATGGAAGTAAAGAATTAAAATTCAGTGAAATTTTAGAGTTTGGAATTATGTTAGGTACAGATTTTATGGAAAGCCGACACCCTGATTTTTTAGAATTTAGTAAGAAAAGAAATGCAGCTATTGAAAAACTTGAAACACAAGGATTAGTACAAAGAGAAAAAAGAACAGACAAACGGTAAACCGTAATTTTATTAAAAATTAAATTTTTACTTTTGTAGTATAAAGAGACATTAATTCATGGTGGTGTTTAATGTTTTTAAATATTTTGAAGTTAATCAGGGGTGAGCCGACGGGTTTACCCCTTTTTTTATATTAAACGTCAGCTTGTTTGATATTTTTTTTTATTTTACTTTTGCCAATATGGCAGTGACAAAACAGAGTATTGGCAGAAAAAAAAATCTTCTACATCGTTATAGTATAGTGATGGAGGAATTTAATAAGCATTATACTCCACAATCCAATATTTCTGCTATACACCGTGATATCATTTACCCGAAGTTCGGAATCAGCCGCGATACGTTGTATAAAATTTTCAATACAGCAATCGATGAAGAATTGCAAAAAATTACTTTACCTTCTCTTTTCGACTAAACATTCCCTGCTTCAAAAGTATAATAAATAACATACTCCTGTATTCCATCATCTCTTTTAGTTTTACCAAGCCCCACCCGAAGCATTTTACTGCAATTTACATCCGGAGAAAAACCATGTATTTTCGCGTGAATTTCTTCCATTAATCCAATAATTACCCAGGCTTTATCCTTTTGGCTCTGCGGGGCTTTAAAACTTGTATTGGTAAGCTTTACATTTGCTAAAGTAAGCCTGACTGTTAATTTCCCGTTCTGTCTGTTTCTTGGGTTTTTTGTTAAATCCTGCCCAATATTTGAGAAATCTCCGTCATTTAAATCTATAAGACAGCAGGGAAATTGAACCGGTACATTAGGCGAATAATAATCCAACTGCCCCCAGTCTTCATCAACATATTTTATACCTGTTATTTCTGCTATTTTATTCTGAATATTTGTTAAAAGTGTTTCCATTATCTATAAAGTAAAAAATTATGTGTAAAATCATTGTTTAGCTCTCTGAAATTTCTGTCTACAATTTCTTTAACGAACCTGTCAACCTGCGGATGATGCCCTAAAAATTGTCTCTGTTCAATCTTCATTCTAGTGCCAACTTTTTGAAGTGCCAAAGCTTTCCACTGCGCGGCTTCACCTAATAATTTTTGATTTCTTTTATTAGAAGAAAGTTCACCGCTTTTTATCTTGGTTAATCCTCCTGAAGCTTTGTAGTACATTGCCCAAAAAAAACGTTTCATTTTTTCAGTTACGACAACATATCCGCCCTCATTAAGTATTCTTGCCTGTGGCTGTGAGCTGCTCCAATTAATTGAATTCGTTAACATTTTAGGACTTCTTATTGATCGGCGTAGCATCCCCGAACGCACCATAAGAGAACCCCTGTTGTTTCTCAATTTTGTAGTTGCCCATTTCTTGTCAAAAAAAGCTTTGCGTTCGAAATTTCTGTCAAACTCTTCACTGAGTTTAACTTTGGTATCGGTCATTACCTTTTTTAAAAACTCGTTTGGATTCATTGTTTAATTTTAATATTTTCAATTAATAGACTGTCCCAAAGTTTATCTTTTAATTCATTTTCATCAATGAGAAGTTTTTTATTTTCTTCCTGTGCTTTTTTAAGTAATATTTCAAAATCGGGCAAATCATCAAAAGGGAGTAATGTAACCATAGCCAGTAAATCGTTGGAATATTCTGCGTCATCTTTTTCGTAAGAATCAATAATTTCTAAAATTGGGTTTATATTTATCATTTTAGTATTTGATCTAAAAGGTTAATCATATCGTCATGTAATTCAGGATCAACACGCTTTATAAATTTATTTCCGGTTCCGTTATATTTTACTTGAAAACAGTGGGCTAAAAATTCCCGCTCGGGTTTTAAAGCTGCCTTATAATATTCTGTTGAGTGTCCTCGTCCGTATTTAACATTAAAAGCTTTTAAAATATCAGCCATATCAGAAGATTGATCTGCCCAATCAATTTTTCTGTCTTTCAGAGCTCCTTTAGTAGTAGCTTTCGTAACATTATCGAGATACCTATACATCTTATTTTTTTCTGCAGCATATTTTTCACGGTATTTATCCATTAAGGCTTTAACTTCGGGTTTCGAAGCTAAATCCTTTTGATAATCAATCACATGTCCCATTTCATGTACTAAAGTATTTCTTTTAGCATATTCGCCCTGTCTTCCGCTTAGATATGCGTCAGGAATATTAATTTTTTTCACACCATAATTGGTATAATAAGCCCCTTCTCTATTATTGTTTGTGATTTTAAAATTATTCTGTTCTAAATGTGACAGTAATTCTCTTGGTAATTCATAGTCAAATTTTTTCTCCAATTCTAATAATCCTTCAGGGATAATTGTTTCTTTTTTACTGACAATATCTTTTACTTTGTCTGATCCGATCACTTTAGTATAGGCATTATTTGGCGGGAATATTTTCTTTTCAATTCCTGGATTAAATCTGAACATTTCCAGCGTATTTTTATCATCACTGTTAATGTGTGTTGTTGCTTTTTCACCTGAAGCAATTGCTTTTTTACTGTCAGATAATTTATAGTCAACGGCAAGAACTTCGACGGCTATACATCTGCATCGCCAACCGTTGGGTGGGTAATATGAAAACCAAAAAGGATCATCTTTCGGTAAGGTCGTATTATTTAACTGAGCGTGGCTAGCTCTTACCCTTTCATCTCCTGCCGTTCGGTACTGTAACCAATATCTTTCGGTGTTATCCTGCAAGTCTGCCCAATTGGCGGCACTTTGTGAAGAGCTTACTGCGAATTGGTATTCAGCTTCGAGATAATGCGTATTATATTTTTCATTAAGCTTTAAAATGTCCCGTTCAAATTCATTGTATGGCTTTACATTTCCCTTTTCATCGGTTAATAAACTGCGGGCTTCAGCTAATTGAGCATGTGTTCTTAGACCTGAAAAAACTAAAGCGTCTTTTTGTAAATACTCTTTCATTTTATCCGGAACTTCATAAGAAATTGCGTCACTGAATAAATCACCTGAGACATTTATAAGGTCTTTATATTCCTGTACTTCGGCTAAATCTTTCGGATTATAACTTTTTCTTTCAAATAATTTTTTAAATGCCTTTTCAGCAACATTTAAAACGTTTTTAAATTTCTTTTTAGGAACCGGATCATTAGCCAAATTTAAGGTTCTGCACGATTCACATTCGCAGGGTTTGTACTGCCGTTCTAAATTTTCATGCAGGGCTAAAAAATAATTTTCAGCAATTTGTTTTTTAGCCCCTAATCGAAAAAATTTGCCGACATTTTTTGTGCCGTTTGTTGCCTGTCGCCTTTGATAGGAACGCCAAATTTATCAGTGATCCATTTGTCGTCCACTTCTTTTCCTGCGTTTAAAAGGTCTTTTGTATAGCTAAAAAGTTTATCTAAATCCTCCGCTTTATCGTATCTGTAATAATATTCTCCCTGCGGAATAAAGCCTATAAGTTGTAACGAAATCAAAACTTTACTGTTCCACTCCTGTTCTAGCAGAGATACATCTGCCTCTACCAAATCATCTAACATACTTTGTGATGCTACTTCTTTGGAGTTAGAGCCGTTCTTGGTATCCTGTCCGATAATTGCTCCGGAAATTGGCATTGAAATCTCATTATTACATAACTGAATCATATTTTTATAAACATCTCCGTTTGTCTGTACTCCCTGAGCCCATTCAAATTTTTCAGATTCATCGATAATGAAGTATGCCGCTGCACCCATATCTTTCATCATAGTTTCAGCACGGTTCAACATTCTTTTGTCCTGAGTGTTGGTTTTCATTACTCGCGGAGGAATGCCATAAATTTCGCATAATTCTGACCAACATGACTGTGCAAATCTTTTAAATAATACATGCGGAACTACAGCATTGATTAATCCAAAATCAGCACTTAATGTAGTGTCACCAAATTCTAAAACCCAAACTCTATATTCTGAAAGCTCACGATATTTTATAAACTTATCTTCAGTGTAATCCTGATAAACCAATCCATTGACCGGATCAACATTCTGTCGCGGGATTAACTGAAATTTAAGTCTGCCGTCAGCATACACCCATTGCCCGAGTGAATGCTTTAAATATTTTGTATTTAAAATTTCGGTGTTAATCTCATTAACGAAAATCTGATTTTGTAGTAAATCTGTTATTTCCTGATTGATTTTTCCGTCCTTTCCGACAATAGTAAATGGTTGTTTTAGTGATTTGTTGCGCCTATTTTCGGTCTGCGATTTCAAGAGAGCATCCTGCATGATCTCATCCAGTAAATTGTAAAGTGACCATGTTTTCGGATTTTCATCTAACATAGCCATTTGAAGTGCTTTATTCCAGTCTGCAATATCTTTACGCACCCTTGAAATAGATTTTGGAGCGATGCTAAAAACGGGTTTTGTTGTTTTGTTTTCAACAGGTTTATCTTTCAGGCTAAACCAGTCACCTATATTGGGAAATCTCATAATTATTCGTGATTAAATTTTTTGCGTGATCCGCTTCTGTATGGCAATACATCATCCTCCGTTTCTTCCGGATTCTCTTCTATCAGGTCAAGCCCTGAAATTGTAACATCTCCTTTTGCAAGTTTTACGAGATAGGTTATTGCCCTGTCATAGTTCTTTTGCGCCCTGTCATAAAGAATATCAGCGTTACACAGGTCTATAAAGTGAAACTTTGCAATCGTTTTTGTTTTTTGCAGTAATAAAGAGTTCCGCTCTGTTCCGGTTTTGGAAAATATTTTTTCGACGTCATAATGTGGTCTTCCATCACTATACTCTTTTCTGTCGTTTTGGGTAAGATATGAACGTACTTCTTCGATAGCAGCGGCAATTGCGTCCGGCATTGCTTCATCATTGCCGTCTGCAATCTGTTCGACCTGATAATCGTAAATTGCTGTTCCCATGTCCTCTATTTCTAAAAATGCCATAATATTAATATTTTCGGTTAGCTCGTTGTCCTGAGCGATAATCATTTTGATAACTAAAACTGCGTCTTTGCAGAATCCATACTCCACCCTCTACACCATCGGGACCATCTATCTGTTTTGCATTAGGTGATACTCCAAAAAACTGCGCTTCAAGTCTCCGCATATTGGGATTGTTTTGTTCTCTTTTATTCATAATCAAATTTCCCAGTCGGTTTATAGGTTCTAATGTTCCCTCTACTCGGATAAACTTTTCAGGCTTTTTCCGTGTGTCCGGTGTAATCGGTGGGAGGTTGCCAGAGTCTTCAGCTTTTTGCCTTATCAGTGGTAATAAAACCTGTTCGTAGAAAGGATCTTGCAGCGAGTTATTTTCAATATAATTTTTATATGTGTCTGCATCATTGGATTTTAAATAGTTATCAGCTTCAAAAACGGCATCGATGAATTTTGAATTATTCATCACATCAAGCCAACACGTATAAATATAATATTTGAGTTTCCTCCGCCCGATTACTCCAACAAATTTTGAGGACGGCTGAGTTTTTCTCACTGCCTTATCTTTGTTCGATGTTGCAGGATCGGAATAAACTAAAACCTCGTCACAGTCTGTAATCTTAGGGCAGTAATCCCAAATGATCTCCTTAAACGTATCGCCTTCAATAATTGGGTTGTTGAAGTATTCTTTTTGAGACGAAGCCCACGAAATCAGAGATAAAACCCTGTCAATATGCGCCTCCGTATTTTTCTGCGGCCAGCTAGATACCCCGTTTTTATCCCGGATATTAATAATATCGTGGTGATCCGCTCTTTTTGCCATTTCGGTAATACAGCAGTAAGCGGCGATAATGTTCCCGCAGGCAATAATGAGCAATGGTTCGGAAATAGATCTGGTAGGAATAAGCGCCTGTTCAATCCAGTTGACAGAATCTTTTATCCTGTCCGGATTTCTGCATTCTTCGTCCGTATCAATATCATCAATCAGAATCACGTCCGGTCTTGCTTCGTCATTCTTTGCCCCTCTCGGAGATTCTCCTTTTCCAATTGCCCTGAAGGATGCACCGTTATTAAGAACAAATTTCTTTTCCTTCCAGTTCCCGAAATTAAACTGATCGCCGTAATCGCTTTTAAGCCTTTCGTTCTGCTCAAATACGTTTTTATACGGTTTAAGAAGCATTTCCGCGTTATCTGAGGAATAAGAAACCAAAAGAATGTTTTTCTTTCTCCTGGTCATTACTAAATAGATAACATCCATCATCGTCCGGGTAGATTTGGCAAGTTCTCTCGACCAGGATAAAACGATATAATACTCCGGATTTTTAAGGATTTTTTTTGAAGCGTCTAAATGGAACTCAGCCGGCTCGGCAGTATAAAATTTTGAAAAATAAAATTTCTTCCACTCCTCCGGATTGGCTTCTAAATGTGCAATCCTTTTTTTCTTATCAATAGGAGATTCGTCTAATATCAAAGCGTCTTCTCTGAAAAGATTGTCAGAGTGTTGTTTCCAAACCTCTAATAATTGTCCTGTTTTTCTGTCCATTTATTTGATTTTGGTTTGAATGAAACTGTCGAAATATCCTGAAAACTGCTTCGCAAATTCGAGGTTGTGAGGTTTGATAAAAGTCAAAAAAGCAATTCCGGTTTCGATAATCTCTCCGGTATTGGTTTCTGTTTCAAGTCTTTTAATGGAAGATGTGGTCTTTGAAATAATATCCGCCTCTTTTGAGGTGGGCGTATTGCCTATTTTTACAGGGTAATCCTGTTCATTGTATTTTTGGAACTCTAGTTTTTCCGTTCCGTCAGCCTGTTTTAACTTTATCGGCTTTTGTAACCATAAAGGAACATCATAAACAATCTTTCGGGTTCTTATCTCCTCATTAAGTTTTTCCAATTGATTATACATAATAACCAATTGATTTTTTTTTGTGACTAAAAGTGATTTTCTTTTTTCAGACCATCCGAATTTTATCACCCACTTACCAAGTGTTTTTTCAGTAATACCAACTTTATCGGCTACATCTTTTTGCGTAAGGCTATCGTCTGAAAGATATATTGTTTCAGCTAATTCCTGTAGTCTTTTTTCTTCCTCTCGGGTATTTCTTGCCATCGTTTTGCCTAAAATTTTATGAACAAAATTCCCCTGAATGAAGCCTAAAAAAAAGCATTTGTAAACCTGTCGTACAGCTTTGTAAGCCAGTCTGACAAAGCTGTCTGAACATCTGACAACTAGTTTTTTTTCGGTGAAAACACACGCAATTTTGTGATCTAAACAAGCGATAAAATCTTAAAAAAATGAAAACAAAGTTTTAACCTAAAAATGATTAAACAGAATAAAACCGCTCACAGATCGGGCGGTTTTTTTTTAAGAAAATATTGCAAAACTGATTAAACGAAATGTCAGAAAAAAGAAGATTTGTTTTTAATGATGAGTCCGTAAAAAATTCTTACGGCTTTTACATTCTTACCTCGGGAATTGATATCCGAAGGTTTTCACAAAATCCTGTATGCCTTGCCGACCACTGGAATTGGACGGGCTCTGTATTGGGGATTTGGGAAGATATACAAGCAGGAAGCGGAACGCTTTCAGGTACTCCCAAATTCGACACTAAAAGCTATGAAGAATTAGTAAGGCAGGTAGAATCAGGAACGCTTAAAGGCTGTTCTATGGGAATTCTTTTTGATGAAGCCGATTTCACAAAAAACGAAAACGGCGATCTGATCCTTACAAAATGTGAACTGATGGAGGTTTCTATCGTAGCGGTTCCATCCAATGCTAATTCTATTGCATTATATCATCAAAACGGAAACCGTATGTCAGAAGGCGAAATAAAA
This sequence comes from Chryseobacterium ginsenosidimutans, assembly GCF_039536845.1. Lineage (GTDB taxonomy): Bacteria > Bacteroidota > Bacteroidia > Flavobacteriales > Weeksellaceae > Chryseobacterium > Chryseobacterium ginsenosidimutans_B. The sequence continues at coordinate 15,602 of NZ_BAAAZJ010000006.1, read as the reverse complement.
ACACTTTGCCTGTCATTCGGGAAATCCCAAGAACCGGAAATCAATAACCCAATTAATAATAACGATTCAACAATGAAAAAAATCCAATTATCACTAATGGCTTTTGCTGCTTTAGGATTTGCGCAAACTACTCAAACCGTAGAAGAGCCGGAACTGGACAAAGCTATTCTAACATTAAAAAATGAGAATGATAAAAATGCTTTGGAACTTGAAAAAGTAAAAAGAGAATTACAAGCATATCAGGACGCCGATAAACTGAAAAAAACTCAGGAAATCGAAACTATGGTAACTCTTGCGGTACAGGAAGGCAGAATTACAGCCGATAAAAAACAAACTTTCATCGATTTGGCTGCTCAAAATCTTGAATTGGCAAAAGCTACTTTAGAAAGTTTCCCTAAAAAAGTGGATTTATCTGCCGGAGTAAAAACACCGGGTGGAAACGGCGAGCCTATGACGGAAGAAAAATTCCAAACCCTTTCCGAAGATCAGAGATGGACTTGGAAAAACGAAAATCCTGAAGAGTACAAAAAATTATTTGCATAACCCTAAAAATTATATAAAATGCCATCAAATTATCCTGAAATATGGTTAAAACGTGTTATCCGTAACATTGATAAAAATACCGCAGCAACTTTTTTAGACGGTATTCCCGAACTGGATGCAGACGTGTCTGTTATTAATGAAGGGGATGCAACCGAAATGAATAAAATCTATGTTGCTACAACTGATTTTGATGTAGATGTATTAATCAACAATACAACTTATCCAATCGCAGCACAGGTTTATAGTGACGGAACTGTCGAAATTACGTTGGATAAATACCAGACAAAAGTAGTAACCGTAACTGATGATGCTGTAAAAGGCTCTTCTTACGATAAAATCGACTCGGTAACAAAAGCACATACGAATTCGATTTCAAAAGGGAAGTATAAAAAAGCTATTCACTCTATTGCTCCGGCTGACTCCACCAATGCTAAAATGCCGGTTATCCTGGCAACTGGCGGAGCAGATGCGTTGGCTGATCCTTCCGGTCGTTTAAGATTAACTTATGAAGACTTAGTGTCTTTAAAATCTGCTTGTGATACCGCAGGAGTTGCGGAAGATGACAGAAGGTTGGTTCTGTGTGAAAACCACTGGAATGACCTGTTATTAGATCGTAAGAATTTCGGAAATCAGTTAATCGATTATGTGAAAGGAAAACCAAATCCTATGATTGCAGGTTTTGAACTTCATAAATACGGAGGAAATCCTTACTACACCGTTGCAACAAAAGTTAAAAAGGCTTACGGATCTATTCCGGGTGCAGGTGACAGACAGGCGTCTATTATGTTTGTGAAAACAAATATTGCCAAAAAGACAGGAACAACAAAACAGTATTTCGCCAAAGCGGAAAACGATCCTGAAAATCAAACAAACAGAATGAATTACCGTCATTATTTTGTGGCTACACGCTTCCAAAATCAAGACTGTGCAGCAATATTGTAGGTTATGAAATTATCAGAAAAAGCCCTGCAAGTTGCTCTCACGCAAATTGGGAAACAAGAAAACCCGCCCGGCTCAAATTGGGGCGAACCGGTAAAAACTTACCTGTCTAGTGTTGGAATTGCTTTTCCTGCGGCGTGGTGTATGGCATTTGTTTATTGGTGTTTCTCTGAATCTTCAAAGAATTTAAAAGTTCCAAATACAGCAATTAAAACAGGCGGTGTTCTTGCCGCCTGGAATAAAGCTGACAAAAAAATAAAATCTTCAATTCCCTCCATTGGTTCCGTGTTTATCATGGACTTTGGTAAGGGAAACGGTCACACCGGTCTCGTTGAGAATTTCGACACCCAATATATATATACCATAGAAGGAAATACCAATGACGCCGGTAGCCGTGAAGGAATAAAAGTTCTAAGAAAAAAACGCCTGAGAAATACAATTAAAGGCTATTTAAACTATCAATAATGAAAAATAATGTTGTCATAATTTGTGTATTTTTTATTGCATTGGCTTTGGTTTCCTGTATAAGCAGGAAGCCTTCAGAGCCAATGGTTATCGAAAACACAAAAACCATTACGGAAGTTGTAAAAGACACTATTTATAAAATAGAAGCTGACAGCTCTTTTTATAATGCTTATGTGGAATGCGTAAACGGAAAACCTGTTTTAGTCTCTAATGAGGATCGGGGGTATTTTCAGACTAATAATAAACAGGAAAAGTTACCTAAAAATAAACCCGGAAAATACTTGGGAATTCCTAAAGTCAATTTACAGAATGGCTTATTAACAGTCAATTGCGAGACGCGTGCCCAAGAATTATTTAAGCAGTGGCGAGAGAAATATATAACTGAAAAAACGAAAGAAATTTCACCGCCTGTTTACATTGAAAAACCCTTTAAATGGTATCAAAAAACCCTTATGTGGATTGGAGCAATTAGTTTGGTTCTGATCGCTATAGGGATCGTTCTAAAAATCAAAAAATAACACTTAATAATAATACAATGGATAATATTTTTTCAGAAAACCCAAAGGTTGATCTTTATTATAAAACATCTGATGATACTGCCTTTTTCTCACAAAATTCGGCTCTTAATCACGCTAAAACCTTAACGGATAAAAATGTAAAAAAAGTAACCAGAGATTCTGTCGAAAAAGAATCTGTAACAAATCAGGAAGGAAAAACGGTTGAATTGGAAATTAATCAATTATCACCTTCTGCCGACAGCCTTCAAGCTGAAATGTTAAAAACCACTCCCGATGATGCTAGAACGAAAGTTCAGGAAGTTATCGAAAAAGGTGCTGAAGATATTGTAGTTGTTACGGAGCAGTTTCTTACAGATGGACTTACAAAAAAAGCTGAAACCACTTCAAGTCAGGACGTCAAATTAACGCCTAAACAACAGTTACAGGCAGATTATCAGGTAAAATTCGGGGAAGTTCCATCTGAAGAATTTACAAAACAACAACTATCAGAAGCCATTGAAAAAGGCGAAAAATTAGTTACAGAACTTAAAAACGATCAATAATGAACGGAATAAAATTTATAAGAGGCAACGGCGGTCTGTCCCGTACTTTAGCGGGTAGCGATCACATCTCCGGACTTATTGTCTATGGAGAGGCTGATCTTGCTCCAATGATAGTTCTGTCAATTGATGATCTGGACAATAACGATATTACTGCAATTTCAAATCCTGTTCTGCATTATCATGTTTCAGAGTTTTTCAGGATTAATCCGGGTGCGAAATTATATGTACAAAGTGTAGAGGATTCGGACGGAACCTATACAGAAGTAAAAACACTGCAAAATTATGCAGGTGGTGAACTGCGTCAGCTTGCTGTATGCGATTTCACAACGGTAATTACCAATTTGGTGACGAGATTAGCGACTCTTAATCAACTTGCGGTTGATTTAAGTAATCTGAATATTCCGTTAAGCCTTTTATTTTCCATTAAAATTGTATCTGCGGATATGGCTGCACTGCCTGACCTGCACACACATGAATATGACCGTGTAAGCGTTGTAATCGGACAGGATGGCGGAGGACGCGGAAAATATTTATCTACTGCAACCCCTTCAATTTCCTGTATAGGAACAACATTAGGGGCGGTTTCCAAAGCGAGAGTACACGAATCAATCGGATGGGTTGAAAAACAAAACCTTGTTTCTACTGCATATCCTAAAACTATGACCAATAATGTGGAAATGGCTCGTGAAATGGACGTTTCAGGCTTCTGCGACGGTTCTTTGATAAGTGATTATACACCGCTGCAATTACAGGCAATTTCAGACAAAGGTTATTTGTTTGGTATTAAATATACAGGTAGTACCGGGACGTATTTTAATGACAGTTTTACGGCGACCACTTTAGAGAGCGATTATGCTTATATCGAAAACAACAGGGCTATTGACAAAGGTATTCGAGGAATTTATAAAGCTTTACTTCCTAAAATCTCATCACCTGCCTATGTTGATCCTGATACAGGATATCTTGATCCTTCAACGGTCAGCGCACTGGAAGCATTATGCGACGATGTTTTAGACCAGATGGTAAGAGACGGCGAGATCAGCGGTTACAAAAATTACATTAATCCCAATCAGGCAGTACTGAGAAATTCAAAACTTGAAATCGTTTCAAAAATTGTTCCTGTGGGTACTCTTCGTGAAATCACTGTTAAAATCGGTTTAACCTTACAAATTAATTAAAAATGGCTATAGAATTAGAACCACTTATCAACGGGCGTGAATACGGCTGGGCTGATATCGTAGTAAATATTGGCGGGGTTCCGGTTACCGGAATCAGAGCGATAAAGTACGATGAAGAAATGGAAAAGGAAAATATTTACGGAGCAGGTCGAAACCCTGTAAGCCGTGGATATGGAAGAGTAAAATCGACAGCTTCCGTAACACTTCTTTTAGGAACCGTAATGGCTTTGAAATCAAGCGCGCCAAAGGGTCAGTTATTTAGAATTGCACCTTTCTCTGTGACGGTAAGTTATCAGCCGGAAGCGGGTCCTATTGTTACTCATATTCTAAAAAACTGTGAATTTAAAAAATCTGCATTTGACTGGAAAGAAGGTGACATGAGTAAAGAGATTGAGCTTGAGCTTATCATCTCGCATATTGTAGATAAATCAATTTAAAAATTAAAAATGGAAAATCAAAGTATCTGCGGTTTAAACGAAACCGAAATAATGGAACTAAAAACAAAACACGGATTTCTAATTGTAGGAACCGTTAAACAAGGTGAAACGGAGTACAATGCCATATTCAAAGAACCGGATTTTAAAACTCTGGAAGCGACGGGCTCTATTGCAAAAAATAACGAGATCAGAGGCACAAAGGCACTTTATGATAACTGCATTATTAAAGCAGATCCGGAAATCGAAACAAGAGATTTTTTAAAATTAAAGTCGGTTGAATGTGTGGCTAATCACATGAATTCCTTCAGTACATCCGTAAAAAACTTGTAAGCTCGCTGGAAGGCGAGCATTCAGAAAACGAACGTTGGAAAGCGGACGCATTAATCCGTTCAAATTTCAATGTTGATCCGGAAACCCTACAGTTAAGCGAGTGGAGTAAATTACATGCACAAGCCCAATGGCTTGAAAAATGGCGTCTTGAAAATCAGGCGGAAATTTTTCAGGCTTATTTCGGGACTTAACGGTTCTCTTTATTAATCGTGTTTCCCAAATTAATAATACCAATAAACATCCAAATTCCTGCGCAAACTGCAAAAGATACAGGATTGATAAGTGATATCAATAAACTGATTAAAAACAGCCATCCTAAACGGGTGATCCTGTAACCTAAAATTCTCATACCAAAAACTTTTAAACAAAGTTACTGAATGTCAACGAATACCGCTACATATAATATTAATTTCTCATCTAATAATGGTCAGGTTTTTCCCCAGATCAATGTTGGATTAGGCGGCATTCAGGATTCAGTACAGAAAACGACAAGAGCATTTGGTGATTGCTATAAGGCTTTGTTAGCCGTTAACCTCGCTTCTGAAGGCATCAGCACCCTAAAAAACCAGCTTGATAATCTTATTGCGCCCGGTGTTTCTTTAAATTCAAATATGGCTGAACTTTCTGCCATTACCGGAGTTACAGGAAAGGGATTGAAAGATATTGAGATGGCTGCGCGGAGTACCGCTAAAACTTTCGGAACCGATGCTTCAGATAATGTCGAATCTTATAAACTGATCCTATCACAGCTAAGCCCGGAAATTGCCAAAAGTTCTGAAGCAATGAAAATGATGGGAGATAACGTTAACATCCTTTCAAAACAAATGAAAGGTGATACCGTTGCTGCTACTAATGTACTGACAACCTCGATGAATCAGTTCGGTGTATCGACAAAAGATCCTATTGCAGCGGCAAAGATTATGGCGGATATGATGAATGTAATGTCTGCCGGTGCGCAGGCGGGTTCTGCCGAACTTCCGCAAATTCAGTCCGCTTTGGAACAGGTCGGAATGGTTGCGAAAACAACAGGACTTTCATTTATTGAAACAAATGCCCAAATTCAGTTATTAGACAAATCAGGAAAAAAAGGAAGTGAGGGCGGTGTCGCACTTAGAAATGTTTTAACCACTCTATCAGAAGGGCGTTTTGCTTCAAAAGATGCAACGGCGGGATTAAAAGCCGCAGGGATCAGTACAAGTTATTTGGCAAACGCCTCTATTCCTTTAACGGACAGATTAAGAACTTTGAGAAAAATTCAGGGTGACACGGCTTTAATGACTAAAGTTTTCGGAAAAGAAAACATGGCAGCGGGTATCGCAATGATTCAGGGAGCTGATTATGCAGACAGCTTGGCAAAACAAATGAAAGATACTAATTCTGCGGTCGATCAGGCAGGTATTATTATGGGAAGTTATGAGGAAAAAATGAATCGTGCAAAAGCAGTTATTAACGATTGGAAGATTTCAATATTTAATGCTACCGAAGCCTATATTCCTTATATACAGCACACCATGACCGCTTTTAAAACGGCGGGTGAGCTTGCAAATTCTTATATGGCTGTAAAATCTATTATAGAAGCACTCCTGCCAAGATTATTAACTCAGACAGCAGCTACTCAGGTAAACACGGCAGTAGAAGTGGAAAACACAACAGTTAGGGGTATCGGTGCTATAATTAACCGGATTTATGCTTCTACGGTTAATTCAATTACGGGTGCATTTATTAAGGCTGCGTTTGCAGTAGATGGTTTTTCGCTTGCTATTATGAATATTCCTCTTATTGGATGGATTTTGGCGGGTATCGTTGTTGTAATTGCTGCCATCAAATTATTATGGGATCATTCAAAAAGATTTCGTGAAATCCTTTTCGGCGTTTGGGAAGCCGGTAAAGCGGTATTTTATAATATCGGTGTATTTGTAACCCGGCTTTGGAATCTTGTTTTAAAACCCATCGCGGGATTTATTTTTAATATCTATAAATCGATATTCCTTTCTATATGGGAGGTTTTAAAAATAGTCGTCAGCGGAATTGGAGATGCTATTTCATGGGTTTGGAATTCAGTAATAAAACCCGTTGCCGGATTTATTTATAATGTTTATAAATCTGCCTTTTTATCTATTTGGAATGCTGTAAAATCAGTTTTTCAATGGATTATGGATATAGTTTCCAAAGTGTGGAACTGGATAAAACAAACTTTCGGAAGCTTTGCCACCTGGATTTATGAAACTTTCATCAATCCGATTCGCGAAGCCTTTAGCGGGATATGGAAATGGATCACAGAATTGTTGGATAAAATCATGAATAAACTGTCAGGTATTTTAAAACCGATAAAAGACCTTTGGAATAAACTGTTTTCTTCTGAAGGCACAAAAGATATATCGGTAGCTTATAAAGAGGGTGAGAAAAAAGGAGCTGCAAGTTTCGATAAGGATCACCAGGAAGAAAATAAAACTAAAGAAACAGAACCGCAACCGCCGAAAGACGATCATAAATCAATTTTTGATGTTGGCAAAGGAACTCCAATGAAACAAACAACATTTGGAGCAGATGCCGCCGAAAAAAAGAAGAAAAAAGGTGATGGAGATTCAGGGAATAAAGTAAGAAACCTAAACATTACAAAGCTGGTTGAAAATCTGAATATTTATAATCAAAACGGTTCCACAATGAGTAAGGAATCTATTAAACAAATGGTACAGGAAGCCTTATTAACAGCTTCAGCAGATTTCACATTAGCAGAATAATTATGGAACTTATAAAATTTAGTTTTCCGAATCCTGAGCAGACTGTAAGAGGTGCAGCCGTTAACCTCGCATATCGCTTTGGAATGCAGACCGCAACACCGTTTAAAGTGTCTGATACTATTGGAAATGAAGGAAACCCGGAGTTTCAGGAGTTAAAAGATCTTGAGGGCAGATCATGGCTGACCTCATTAGTATTAAGATATACTGATGTAGAATCAAAAACCACTTATGAATTTGAATTTATTGAATGTATTATCACTGTAAATCAGGAAAAAAACATTGTTGCTACGGCATTACAGGGAAGAAACGGAACGATAAAGGAATATATTTCCGATGGTGATTATTCCATAACCGTCGATGCAGCCATTAATAATTATCAGGAAGGAGATGATACGGGCGCGAGCTTAGAATATCCGATTGATAAAGTGAAAGAACTTCAGAAAATATTAAACCTGCCTGAAACGCTGAGTGTTCAGTCTGATTTTTTAGAAATTTTTAAAGTCAGGTCTGTCGTTGTGAAAAGTTTTTATTTAACACAGGAAACGCACAGTAACAGGCAGGCAATTCAAATAATAATGCTCAGTGATGAGCCTTACGAAATCAAATTAAAACTCGATTAAGATGTTAAAATTGCGTAGTGAAATTACAATTGAAGGTGATAAGACCTGGCGTTTTACTGCGGTTTCAGAATGTCAAATTGTAGAAGATATTTCGAATCTGACAGATACGTGTGAACTGAAGCTTCCTAAAAAAATAAAATGGGAACAGGCTGTCACAGAAAACGGTAAACCTCCCGTAAAAAGAGGTGATAAAATTACCGTAAAGCTCGGTTATGACAATAACCTACAGGTTCGTTTTTCAGGGTATGTCCGAAGTGTAGACGCGAAAGTACCTATTACGATAAAATGTGAAGACGGGATGTTTTTATTGAAGACACAATCAGCAAAGCCAAAAGCATTTAAAAAAGCTTCGCTCAATGATATTCTAAAATATTTACTGGACGGAACGGGTGTAAAATATGAGCTGATAGATAAAAGTCTGATGGTTGGTAATTGGAGAATAACAAAACCAACGGTAGCCGAAGAGCTTCAGGAACTTAAAGAAAAACAGATGTTAAGTTCTTATTTCAGAAGGATAAATGACCAAAGTGTTTTATATGTCGGATTAGCTTATCCGGCAGACAACAGAAAAAAAGTTAAAATAATGTATAGTAAAAATCTTATTACAGAAGATTTTGAATACAGAGACAAAGCGGATATACGCGCAAGAGTTGAGGCGCAGACCTTTAACGCAAAACATAAAAAAACAGCCATCGAAATCGGTGACAAAGATGGCGATGTAATCAAAATAAGAATAGACGGGATATCAGAAGCGGAACTGAAAAAATATGCTCAGCAGGCTTTGGACAGATATAAACAAAGTGGTTTTAAAGGAAGTTTTGAAACTTTCGGTCAGCCCGAAATTTATAAATGTGATATGATTGATATAACAGCCAGTGACACAAATAGCGGAGTTTATTTAGTTAAAAAAAATGAAACCACTTTCGGAATGTCCGGCTATCGACAAAAAATAGAATTAGGACAGCCGCTTAGTTTAAAATGAAAGAAATTATACAAAAACTGGCAAGCAATGGCGATGAGATTTACGCTAAAATATGCGAAGTCACTTCAGTTGATGCGGAAAATAAAACAGCCGATTTAAAACCATTGGATGGGAGTTCTGAAATATTTGACGCCTATTTGGTTACGGATGATGAAAACGGATGTTTGTATCTGGAACCTAAAACAGGATCACTTGTCTGCGTAGTTTTTGTCACAAAAGTAATTGCAGTTGTGGTAAGTGCTTCTGAACTTGTACAAATGAAACTGAAAATTGAAGGGGTTGAACTGAGCATAGATAAAGACGGATTTCTCTTAAAAAAAGAAAATGAGACGCTTAAAAAATTAATGAGTGATTTTATTCAGGCGTGTAGAAATATGAAGTTTCAGACAAACTCCGGGGTTACAATACAGTTATTAACCGATCCCGAATTTGCAGCTCTTGAAACAAGGTTTAATCAATTTTTAAAATAGTTTTAAAATGCCTTTAAATGAAACTCAGGTAAAAGCCAATATAAAAGCAAAATTATTACTGGCTCGCAACAATACAACATCAGCAGATGAATCTTTAGATAATTTGGTAGATGCCATCTATGAAATAGTTAAAGCTCTGTTGGCGAATGCTACGGTAACGGGAATTTGCGGAAATCCCGGAAGTCCATTAACATTAGGGAAAATTACATAATGGAAGATTTATTATTAACAGAGGATTACGATCTTCAGATTAAAAACGGCGATTTTGTTATAGGAGACAGTCAGGAGCAGTCTGTTGAACTTTTGTTATTAGCAAAGCCGGGAGAATTTAAAAAAAATCCTGAAGCCGGATGTGATATTCTTTCTGCAAAAAATGGAGTTATAGACAGGTTTTTAGATCGCGAAATCAGAGTACAGTTAGATGCTGACGGCTTTCAACTGGAAAATTTAAGTATAACTGAAAAAGGAATTGATATCAGTGGAAAATACAAATAACAATTACAAATATTATAATGAAACAGATATTATTAGATAATGCCGGAGCTTTTTTAGCAACATTAGCCAGTGGTTTCGGGGGTTGGTTTTTCGGAAGGAAAAGAGCAAATGTTGATGTGGAAGGCGTTCAGATTGAAAATTTCGACAAAGGGTTACTGTATTATCAAAAACTCGTTGATGATTTAGGCGTCAGGCTTGAAAAAGCTATTTCGGCACTACAGAAGTCAGAAATTGAAAAGCAGGAAGTAATTAAAAAATTTACAGAAGCTACAGAGACTATCCATGAGCTTGAGCGAAAGGTTGAGAATCTTACTGAGGAACTGAAAAAATATAAACAATTGAGCGGAAAATCACAATGAAAGTACAGGTCTTACATAATCAGTCTTTTTTGGATATCGCCATCCAATATACAGGAGATCCTTTGACCGCTTTTGATATTGCATATTTAAATAATATGAGTATTTCCGAACCATTAAGCGCTGATATGATTTTAGATGTTCCCAAAATTACCAATACGCAAATATTAAGCCCTGCAACTGAAATGATAACAGATATAATTGAAGTAAAACCATTGTCCGGAGTCGGATATTGGGAAATTGAAACAGAATTTACAGTAGGATGAGAACAATAGACGAAATATACAATTCTCTTTTAGAAAAAAAGACAACTTATCCCGCTTTAGATATTTTAAATTCGACATCTAAAGTGGCAATATGGAATCTTATTTTATGGATTTTCGCATTCGGAATTTTTGTACATGAGCAAATTTTTGACCAGTATAAAAAAGAAATTTCAGTATTAATTGAGGAGGAAAAGCCGCATTCATCGAGATGGTATAGAAACATGGCTTTAAAATTTCAGTACGGATTTTCTCTTATTGTCGATGATGACCAGTTTAATAATAATGGTTTTACTGATGACCAGATTGAATCATCAAAAATCATCAAATATTCTGCGGTTACCGAAAGTGATGACCAAAGCCGGTTAATTATAAAAATAGCGACTGAAACGGGCGGTGTTTTACAGCCTATTACCGATGAACAGAAACTCGCTTTTGAATTTTACTTATCTGAGGTTAAAGATGCGGGTGTTCAGACAACAGTTATTAATTTTCTTCCGGATAAATTACAATTATTTTTAAAAATAAAGCGTGATCCCAATGTGATAGATTCTAATGGAGTGTCAATATTAAATGGTAATGAGCCAATAAAAGACGCGCTTTTAAAATTCATGAAGGAATTACCATTTAACGGAGAATTGGTTCTCAATAGTCTTGTTGACAGATTGCAGATTATTGACGGCGTTGTCAATCCTCATTTAATAGTGGCAAAAACAGCGTGGATTGACGCTGTTGTCGGTGATTATGGAACATTTGAAAATATTGAAATTTCAAAAATACCTGTCAGTGGTTATTTTGAAATTGATTTTGAAAATAGCGAGATAGAATATGTGGTATAATCTTAATGCTCAAAATTTAGTGCTAAAACTTTTACCCACTTTTTTACGAAAAAGTCGGTTAAGCTCATTTTTAGCATTGGCAGCTTCAGAGATTGTTGATATCAACAATTTGTTAATAACAAACAGGAACGTATCATTAACCAAAGTAAAACATAATTCGCAGGTTTGTAAGCTTCGAAAAATACTTAACGACACCTTTGATTATCAGCGTAGAATTCAGATTGTAGAAGGCGTTTTGAAAAAACCTAAATATATCTATACGGATGCGGAACAAAAGCCGGAATGGTTAGGTGAAATGATAATTTATACCAATTCGGAGACTGAAGGAAATGGAATTGATTTTACGGTGATAATCCCCGGTGAACTGCAAAATTATCAGATAGAAATTAAAGCAATGGTGAACTTTTACAAGCTTGCCGGAAAACGTTATAAAATATTAGTTGATGAAAACATTTGATTTTAATCAGACAGGAGGTCTGAAATTGGTTACAGAAACATTATCCGGTCTTCAGGACGCATATTCGATTTTTACAGGTGTTGCAAAAATGGCAGGTGATAAAGCGATTTTATCGGGTTGTGAAGATTTGGGAACTACGGTTACCGATGGATATGTAGTGATTGGCAATGAGACACTGGAATTCAAAGGAGCTGTAAAACAGACAACGGTAATTATTAAAGAAGAAATTACCTCTATTCAGTTTGAAGACGGGAATTTGAAACCTTTTGAAACTTACAGATATGCAACCTTCGGGTTTTCTCCAGGGGCGTATAATTGGGATGACTTCAAGAGAGTACCTGTATTGATAAATTTACCTGATCAGATATCTGCATTGTCGACCATGCTAAATAATAAAATTGATGATCTAACCAATGCCATAGGTTATATGCGTAAAGGAAATATTTTTATCGGCGATATCAACGGCAAAACAGTGGGTTGGACTTACTCGGGAGCTGGTTACACAATTCAATTAATGAACACGTCCGGAAATACAGCCGGAGGCGATGATCTTTATAAAATAACATTTACTGTTCCTTTAGAAACCACCGATTATGTTGTATTTACGGCAATCAATTATGTTGGAGACTACAACAGCAATAACGATGTTATGGCATCGATAACAAACAAAACATTGAATGGTTTTGATGTTTCCTTCAGAGAAGTATCGCCAATTATTCAAAGTCTTAGTCTTGATTACATCATCTTTAAAAAATAAAATACATGAAAATTTCAAAAATAAATTTAAGAGCTTTATTCGCTAAAGGATTAAAACCCACTCAGGAAGCTTTTTATAACTGGATGGATTCATACTGGCATAAAGACGATTTAATAGATATTTCAGCGGTTAAAACCTTACAGAATACATTGGATAATAAATTAGATTTAAGCGTTCAAAACACGCTCTTATCGGCTTTTGAGGACGCGGTGTCGACTGTTGTTTCAGGAATCAAAGGAGAGGCGTTTCCGGCTTCATCTCCTACGCCTTACGATCCTGGTACTTATCCAAACGGATTGTATGAAAAATGGGATGTAAAAACAGCAGGAACTTATATCCATTTTATTGATGCTTCGAGTAATCCGATTGAAGTGACTTCGGCGGAATTAGTGTCAAATTTGGTGCAGTTTAGTGTTAGTAATGGAGTGGCTAAAAAAAATACGACACAAGTTGTTGGAGGTACAGTAGTTTCAGCGGTATTTGATCCAACAACTGAAACGGAAGCTCAAGGAGGAAAACAAATTGCAGAAAGGTATGATGATAAAGTAAATTTATTGATTACAACAAAAACAGAAATCGTCGCCTCTTATAATTCATGCACATGGGTTGATGCCTCATATTATAATCCGGATGGTTCTATAGGATCATCTGTAAATACATTTTCTAGAATAACAAACTATATTACAGTGATAGCGGGTGACACATATATTTTCGCTAATTCGGGAACGTCTATAATTTGGTATGATATTAATCAAAATGTAATAGGTTCTTCAGGAAATCCCATGGATGCTGTAGTTATGGAAAGACCATTTATTGCGCCAATCGGAGCTAAATTTGCAAGGATAAATATATTAACGACTAACAAAAATTCATTTTCATTTCAGCATAAGCCATTGACAGGTGAACTTGTTGTAAAAAAAGGAGTTATTAAATTAAGTGATATTGACGGTGTTAGTATTCTATATGTTGAGTTGGCAAATTATGCTTCATGTACATGGATAAGTGGTCAGTATTTAAAACCTGATGGTAGTTTAGGGAGTTTGTCAACTTTTAATTATTCTTCAAATTATATAGCGGTAGAAGCAAATAAGTATTATACTTTTAAAAGTTCAGGTACTGCTGTAATTTGGTATGATATTAATCATAATGTTATTGGTTTTTCAGGTGATGCAAATGATGCATCGCTACAACGAAACTTTTTAGCACCAAATGGAGCTAAATTTGCGAGAGTTAATCAACATAACGAAAATATTCAAAGTTTTTCATTTAGAGTGGTTTCTTCTGATGGAGGGAGTGATTTATACAAAATTCCAAATGTTCAAATAGACGCAAGTCAAATCGTAGGAGGTTTAACGGGAACAGGAAGTGAACAGGCTAAATTGTCAAAAATTGGTGATGTGAAAATGTTTAATTTCAATAGTAATATCTTAACGGGTAATGCAATTATTTCGGGTGATAGTACAATTGCTGCTTTTGCTGGTGGTACTGCAATTGCTGATATTTTAAAATTTTCAGGAACAGTAACAAATATTGCAGTACCAGGAGAAACGATCGCTCAACAGGTATCACATTGGAATGCGTTGAGTTCATCTATTCGAAGCTCGGCGAATTTCGTATTCGTTCAAATTGGGTTAAATGATCTTGGAACGGGTTCGCCTTCTACGGAAATTACTATTCAGGCTTTGAAAGATTATTTCGCAATAATTAGGACTGATTCACCTACAGCTATAATTGTTGCTGGTGAAATGTTACCATGTAAACAAAGGTTTATAAATCTGTGGGGTAGCGTAAATGGTGATGTAGCCTATCAGAAATGGAAAGCGATGAATGCTGCTTTACCTACTATTGCTGGAGTGAATAAAGTTGCAACCGTTCACGGTTGGCTTCTTAATGATGGGAATGATAATTTAAAATCTGAATTTGATACTGGAGACGCTATTCATGAAACAACTATTGGTAGAAAAATGATTTCTTATAGTTGGTTAATATCTGTTTTGTAGACTTACCAAACGTGAGCCTAGTATATAATTTTAGTTGTCAATCCAATATGCAAAATCTCCCATTCCGTTTACAGCTCCTTCATTTATAAATTGTTGTTTTTTTCCACAACAGGGACACGATCTATTATCTTTTGATGTATAAATCCAATTATGAAAGCCTAAAAAACAGATAAATTTTCTCATGAGACAAAGTTCGTTAAAATATTTAAATAATATTACGGTAAACAGTAATAAATTCTAATAATTTAAAAAGCGTTTAAATAGACTTTAAACCATATTTAAAAAAACGCACTCAAATAGGTGCGTTTTTTGATAAGCAATAATTTTTTATCAAATCTTTTTCTGACAATTTCCCGCCTCTATTTCCTGCTCTATTAGTAGAAATGAAATCTTTTATAGTATCACCTAACTGACATGAAGTGCCGTTTTTTTCAACTCTTTTTAGGCGCTCTTCTAAATTTTGCATGCTATTACTACCGTATTTTTTCTTATAGTATTTTTTAAATTCTATTAAAGTCATACCATGAGTTACAGGAGCGTCAACAACGGATGACCATTCAAGATAATACTCTTTGAGTTTGATAATGTATCGAGGCATGTTTTTTTTGTAAAGTTAATATTTTTTGACATTCAGTTTTAAATCTTTTGACATTCAGTTTTCCCGATTATA
>NZ_BAAAZJ010000005.1:139037-234139 GCF_039536845.1 Chryseobacterium ginsenosidimutans | reverse complement strand
TTCAGACGAATCGATCCGGAATTATCGTTAACATCCGGAGTAAGCTGAATGAAATCTCCACCTGTTCCCACCACTGTGGGAGCAACCATAGTCCACCCGGCAGTGTTTACAGGAACTCCTGTAAGCTGATAGGTTTGTGAGCAAAGTCTGGTCGAAAGAGAGAGTAAAATAATGAAAAGCAGAAAGGGGTAGTTTTTTTTCATAGGTGAAAGTTTATTTTAAATCTTGTTGATTATAACTATTATTCGAAAAGATCCAGTCTAACATTTATTTTGCAGTAAAAAACGGTAATTAAGAAAAATGACAGGTAATTTCATTACAATCATGATCTAATAATCACATTTACAATTCTCAGCTTGGTTCTCAGTTACAGCAACTATTCTGCTTCTTGATATAATTTTTATATTCAAGAAAATAAATTTGAACTATCAACTTTTATGAATACTATTTTCAGTTGCTAAATAAGCATCTATATTACTGTGAATGAATAATTCGTAAAAATTATATTATACTGCAAATACATTCATATATTTAACCGCAAATAATTAAGAAAACATAATTGTATTATGGTTATTTATTTTGCATAAATATAGATATAAAGAATAAATTTGTGATAATTAGTTGTCAAAAAAGCAAATTATACTTTATAATAATCGTAATAAAGTATATAATTCTTTAATGTTAATAAAATTTAATAATTGATAGAATAATTTTCTGTTTTGTGAACATCAGATTAGGCATATACTCACTTAAATTCATCCAAGAAAATGTAAAATTGAAGATAAAAACTCTTTAAATGCTATCCGGAAGGATTATAAACCAATATTATTGAATGTATAAATCTTAAAATAAAAAGCAGCTGTACATTTGTATAGCTGCTCTCCCTAAGATTATTTAATTAAGTAAAAACTTTTTTAAATTCTATTTTAATGAAAATATTTTTTTACTTTTAAGTGAGATCATCGGATCAATATATTTTAAAAGTTTGAAAAAGAGACCACCCACTTATTGAGTGATCCCTATTATAAAATATTCCCTATTACTTTTTATTTATTTCAATGAATTTAATTTATCATCATGTGTGTGTCGATTGATGTAAAAATAGACATAAAGAATAAATAAATAACAAAATGACTATAATTAGGTGAAATAAACTTTAAAATTGTGTTTATAAAGAATAAAATTCTTTATCTTTGAGTAAATACTATTGCTTAAAAGAATAATATTCTATGGAACACCTAGATAATAAAGATTTGCAATTACTCAGATTGCTTCAAACGGATGCAAAACTTACAGTAAAAGAACTTGCTAAAGAAATTAATCTCTCACCATCGCCTGTTTTTGAAAGGGTCAAACGACTTGAACAGGAAGGATATGTCAAAAAATATGCTGCTATTCTTGATGCTGAAAAGCTTAATCTTGGGTTTACAGTATATTGTCAGTTAAAACTAAAAAGTAATGACAGTTATCTTGCGGTAGAATTTGAACAGGAAATTATGGAAATTGAGGAAGTTGCAGAATGTTACAGCATTTCCGGTGATTTTGATTTTCTTCTGAAAGTTTATGTACGAGATATGAAACAATATCAGAATTTTGTTTTCAATATATTGGGTTCTGTACCATCCATCGGAAGTACACACAGTACGTTTGTAATGGCGCAGGTAAAAAATATACACGGATTAACGATTTAAAAAAAAATAAGCTCTAATTGCCTGATTTTAAACCTTATTGTAATTAAATATTCTTCTATTGGTTAATTCTTTATTGAAGAAGTCAACAATAGACTAATTAAATATAAAACCTCCAAATTAAATCTGGAGGTTTTTATATTGTAAAAATTATATATCACTTGCTGTCAATCCTTCTGTTGGATCTAAAGTGTCTAAACTTTTAAATTGCATCTGAGTTTCCGGTCTTTTTCTCATTGTATTAATGGTAACATGGGGCCAATTGATAGGTTGCGCCGATCCTGTGGCAGGGAAAACTAAATTGATTGTCTGTGAATACTGCAAGATCTGATCTGCGTTTCCTTCGCTGTCTGTGATGTCTTCGATCCAGAAAGTGGCGTCCATCTTTGTAGCGTTTACATTGGTCTGTATAAACGGGATATTCAAAATTCCTCCGTTGGCATCCGGTGTGTTGGTAGACATCTCTATCACAGTCATATTGGTTACGCCACCCGTAGTTCCGACTAAACTTTCTAATGTAGACTGAAGAAAAGCATTAGGATTGATCTGATTGAATGCCGCAAATTGTGGATTTCCGATGATCTGATCAGAATAACCTAATTGATTGATTCTGTCTCCATTCAGCATGGTAGGAATTGAAGAGGCGGGACTAAAGAAATTTGTCCCCGGATTTTCTGTTTCAATAGAGCTTCCAAGAGCCAGTAACGAGTTTCCGTGAGGGATTGTAGACATACGGGCGATAGTATAACCGCCGTTTGGATTTCCGATATTTAAAAATAATCCTGTTTCTACGTGAATGGTCGAGCCTTGAGGAAAGCCGCGTTCGTTGCAAAAATCGGTTGTACATTCGCTTACAATCTGTTGTTCGTATAATAAGCCAAAGATCATTTGCTCTACCTGTTGTCCGTTTACAACCGGACCACGATTTCCTGCCTGTACTACAACCGGATTGAACGTTAATGTTTCTGAATAAGGAATCACTTCGAAAACAAATCCCTTATCCTGTCCCGGAACCGAAATAGTATTCCATCCGGATGGAGTTCCACTGCCGGGAATCTGAATGTTTTCCCAAACGCCTACTAATGGCGCCAAAGCTCCAAGGTCTGATGCAGAGACTCTGCTAAGAGGAAGAACTTGGGCTCCAAGTGTTAATCCTCTCACTTTACTTTCTAAATTCATGGTTTTTTAGTTTTTATGGTTAAAGTTTTTAGTTTAAATTAAATATAATAAGCTCTTGTCTGAATCGCAGCGGGAGCCGACATACTTGTACGAACTGCAAAAGCAGGAGTGTCACCAATCAGAAATTCCATATCTGTCTTCATTTGATGATCAGAATTTCCGTAAGTCATCTTTACACGCTTTTTACTTTGTTCTTTTGTTAAAAAATGAAGTTTTGTCGGTTGAAGAATATTCCAGCGGCAGCCGATCAGTTTGTTCTCAAATTGTCCGTATTCTGTGATAGGAGAGAAGGCAGACATTTCCGGGATAAGATCTGCAACATCTGCAACGCAAGTGAAAATAGATTCTTTACTGTCTTTAGGATCGTTACAGGTTACCGTCCACTTGTTTTGCCCCGGAACGTTCAAAGATGGGAGATTGGTGGTAAAAGTTGTTTTAAATTTCGGTTCTCCGAATAGCTCAATTCCGGCTTTGATTGCCATATCAGCGTCACAAGGAACCCAAACGCGTTTGTGTCCCATTAATTTTGTCTGTTCTTCTCCGCGAAGATATTCTTCAGCGGCTACAAAAGCTACGGTATCTTTTTGGGATTCAGGGTAACAGACGATATTTAGCTCAATTTCCTGTGTTGTGCTTGCTCCGTCGGGAAACTGTCCTGTATAATTTTGAAAATTAAAGCTTACCAAAGCTTTTCCTTTGAAATCTGAGGCAATAAGACCCGTATTTTCCAGATATTTTAAAACTTTTTTTCTGTCTATTAAAAATGCGACTTCAATATTGAACAATGTCGCATAATAAAATGGTAATCCAAATCCATTTGGAATTGGAGGCAGTTGATTTTTCATGATAAATAGTTTTTAATTTTTAAATTTAAAAACCTTATAGATTACTGAAACCTATAAGGTTTAATACTATCTGTCTCAATTTAATAAGACAGAATGAATAATTTTACTCTTTGTGATAAGGACATCCTGAAGGTGGATTTACACCACCTTCAGTAATTGAAGCAGGTGTTGTCATACTCATTGCAGAAGGAGCGTTGAAGAACTGCTCTTCGATTATTTTTCTCTGGTCTGCAGGAATATCCTCCATTTTACGAAGCGTATTTACCTGAATGTGAGGCCAGCTTGTCGTACCGCCGTCATTTCCAAAATCGAATTCGAAGAATATAATTTGTTCGTATTGAAGCTGAAGAATTTCTTTTCCATCTTCAATCACGGTTTCAATCCATAGACGGAAATCTACTTCAACAGTAGGAACAAAACGATTCACAAAAGGAACATTTAAAATTCCTCCCTGTGCTCCGGTTTTCATTTTTGATGACATTTGGATAAGGACGTAGTTGGCTACATTTTGTCCGCTCAACGTGTCTCTTAGTCGCATATCCGGACGTACAGAATACGGATATAGATCATCAGCAAGTATTCTCTGCGTATAGATTTTGTTTGAACCCGGATCATTTTGATCAGTTAATGTTTCATGAACCCAAGCTGGTGCCGGTTCATCAAGATTGATGGGATTGGTAATACTTGCTCCTGCGCCACCCATCGTCGGTGAAATAGCAAGATGATCAGGCTGCCAGGTTGCATCACCGTATGGGAATTTTGGGGAGCCGCTAATCAAGTAATTTGACCCACTTGGTGCGATATCTCCCAATAAAGTAATGGTACTTCCGTGAGGAATAACTCCACTTCTTGAGATAGAATAATCAGGAATAAAATATGGTCCTGTGATACCATCCATTGGCTTTATTTCTTGTGCAGGAATGATTTCATAATATTGTTGCCCTTCTTTTAACTGGCTTAAAAGAATATATGAAGAATTACCGTTTTCGTCTCTTACTTCCACCAACGGTTCGTTTCTGTATTCTCCTTTGTATCCGTAATTTTTATAATCCTCATCAGAAAAAGCGTGAATTCCACGATCTCTTTTTATGGTTTCTTCAGTCGCGGCATAATTGTAGACATCACTTAACCAAAGATACATTCCGTTTTCTTCGTGAATACCCATGTACTGTAAATTCTCCTGTCCTTCTTGTTTATTTACACTTTTAATGGTTTGCTCATATTTTACGGCTCCACAAAATAATTCACTTGCGCCGCCACGATTACGAACGCCGCCCGGAACGATTTCGAATGTTAACTTTTCAATATACTCTTCGCTGTCAAAGCTGAATTTCCCGGGAATTGTTCCCGGATTTGTACCCGGAGAAGGCATAATCGTGGTGTGGATTCCGCTTCCTAATGATGGTCTGTCTATGTTTTTATTGTAATTGGCATTGTAGCTTACCCATGTGCCATTAAGTGCTGCCAGAACACCATAATCTACATTATTCGCGATTTCCTGTAAATTTTCTTCTCTAAAAGGTCTTACAGGATCATCGATCAATAGTTTCGAATAACCATTCATCAATTGAGCCAAGTAGCCTTTCTGTTCTTCCGGTGAAGCTTTTAATAATCTTGCATTAAGATTTTCAACAATCTCTTTTTTTCTTTTTAACATGGTATTAGTTTTTATTGGTTGTTTTTATTAATTTGAAGGGTATTCAAAAGTTGGCCCTGCATTTTGTTGTGCATTTAATGGTTGTTTCATCAATTCAACAGCTTGCTCTTTCAAAGCATACATATACATGATGGATTTTTCCAATTCTTTTGCATTCCCTTCTACGGCTGCCTGAATGGCATCTAACAGGTTTTTATAAGTTTGATTAAATGCTTTTCCCTGAGCAAATAATTGTGGATTTGATTGGTAATCTGCCATTTTTGGATTAGGTTTCATAGGATAAGCTGCGCTCCAGTCAACTGGTAATGGTTTTCCGACAGGTGGAGTAGTGACAGGCATCATTCCATTTTCATCCATGAATGGTTCGTAGTTTCCGCCAACATAAAAATGCTCGTGGAAAACTTCCTTAAATCTGAAATAATGTGCGAGTTCTGCTCCTTCTTCAAACTGTGAAGGATCAACATCAAAAATAGAATCATCCGCACCCTCACCTTGTCCTTTAATTTCCTGAAAAACAGCAATTACTCCGGCTAAAGATTCCACAGCGTGTAATTTTCCGCCGCTTCCGTAATATTGTTCCGGACGGATCTGTTTTGCAGGATCTCCCGTGAAAATTCCTCCAGTATTTAATTCCTTGAAATTCTGCGGAAAACTTCCGTGTTCTTTGTAATAAGCAATGATTTGGAAAACGACAATATAGAAGAATAAAACATCATAATACTCACCGATTGTATGAACGTTCTGCATCATAAAATCCTTCATGTTTTCCAAAGTCCAGAAGTTATTTTCCTGAACGGCACTTTTTGAAAGTAATCCTGAAGGGGTAATTTCGTGGTCATATTTCGGAGCTTTTACCAATGGGCTGCTCGGGCTTTCAATGGCAATAAAAGTAGCAATACTGTTTGTTGAGAATGTTTCCAGACCTACGAAAAAATCAACGTTCATTGGAAGTTTCATTGGATAAGTCGGGTAATTCTGAGGTCTGTTTACTGATGGCTGAATGCTTACTGCATTCATCACGTTGCAAACCATGATCATATGAAGCATTTCTTCTACGGCAACACTTCTGATGATTTGTGAAGCCAGAATATTTGTTCCGTCTTTAATGGAATATAAAGCTGTAAGATACGGTGGAATAGTAGAATGCTCAATCAAAATTGCAGTTTGCAAAAGATCCTGCAAAATCGGACGGTAATCGAGATTTTCCAATCCGTTTTTTAAATCTGAGGTATTTTTTACTGTTAGTTCTGAAATCGGCTGTACTTCTGAAATTTCAGCTTTGAATTGAGAACTTAAATATTGGTTAAATTCTTCAATCTGATCGTTTAACAATAAATTAGTTAATGTTTTGCTGTGGTGTTTCAACCCTTCAGTCCAATCTTCTTTATTGATTTTTGAATCAAATAATAGTGACTGTAATGAAATGGCGTCTTCAACGATTGTATTTTTAGCAAAAGAGCTTTTTAATAAATTATTATCTTGAGGTTCTGCTTTATTGATAAGTCTTTGTCTCATTGGTTTTTATTTTAAAATTGTTTCCAGATCCTGCAGAATAGATTCTACCGAACGGATTGTGAATGCTGATAATGTTAATGTAGGATTTGAAGTTCCCAGAGTGGTCATATTTCCTGCTCCGACGATGTATAAATTCGGGTGATCCCAGGATTTACAATAGCTGTTCGTTACGGAATCGGTGGAGTCGTGTCCCATTCTGTGAGTTCCCACGATGTGTCCCGCTCCATTGTAGGAATATCTTACATTGTTGTAAACGAAAGTGTTGTTGTCTGTTGCGTTGTATTTTGTGAAATCTTCTATGCCTAATCTTTCAAACATCTGATCAGAAGCCAGTTTGGCTTGTTCCATAGCTTTCATTTCATATTCAGTCAGTTCATAATTAATAACAGGACGCGGAATTCCCAAAATATCAAGATATTCATTATTAATTGTCACTCGGTTGTTCGGATTGGGTAATTGCTCAACTTCAAAATGGAATAAAACCTGTCTCGAAAGTCTGTACGCCAAAGCTTCTTTCAATTCTTCACCAAAAAGACCTTTACCCAAAAATTCTGAAAGGTCTGATCCCGGAGAAAAAGCAGGCCAGCTCCATCCCCAATTGTCAAGCGGAGAAATCCACGCAGAAAATTCACTTCTGAAATTCCCGTCACGGAAAGACGAAATATTGGTTGTAGAACCCGGACCTCTGTAAGAATAAATCGGATCAGGGAATAATCCCCAAGTCAGCATTACCATATGATCCATTAAGTTTCTTCCTACCTGATCGCTGCTGTTGGCAACGGTTTTTTCAACTTTTTGCCCGTTTTCGATAACGGTATATTTTGAATTTAAAAGAATCTTAGGATTTTCAAAAGCGTTTGCTGCAAGAATCACTACTGAATCTTTTGTATCAATAACTTCTTCAACAAAATCCGTTTTTTCTTTAGAAATATATCTTCTTAAATGAACTTTTGATATCTTATGTTTATCCGTCTGATCTACACTTAATCTGTAAACAACACTCTGCGCCTGAACCTGAATGTGAGGATTTCTTTGCAGATTTTCGTTTTTATTAACCTTATAAAGTGCTTTTTTAAGCGTTTTCAGGGCATTATATTTTGCCTGAACCGGACAGATCGGAACGCAGGAAGCATTTCCTTCGCAACGTTCTCCCATATAAGGATTCCAGACTGCGCCCAACGCTTTGTATTCTTCGTTTTCGATATTATTTAATGATAATTTATATCCTGATTCTGATGGTTCTGCCTTGATTAATTTGGCTTTTCCATAAGCAATATTTGGGGTAGAATTTCTTCCTTGCGGTGAAGGAACAAGCATTAATGGAAAGTTTTCAAAATTTAACTGTACTGAAGTTCCTGTTAATCCTTTGATAATTTGCTGATCCATATAACTTTGTGGAATTTCGTCCATCGGAAAGACATAATCTTTACCGTAATAATCTTCCATGCTTTCCTTAATCGGATATTCCTGCGCTGCAACATTCCCCGAAACGCCGATTTCAAACTCTGCCATTTCATAATAAGGCTTCAAAGTATCGTAATCAACCGGCCAGTCCATTCCTCTGCCGTATTTTTCCTTTAATCTGAAATCGTTTGGAAGCATTCTCGGTGTCGTTCCCAGCCAGTGAAGGGTAGTTCCGCCTCCGACTCTGATCGCATCACTCGCAAAAGGCATCGGACCAAACTGTACCAAATATCCTTTTTTATCAGGAAACGGCGGAATGATAGGCTCCATATCCAAAACATTCGGTGAAGGTGCCTGTTTCAAATCCGGATAAGGTGAGTTCGGAACTTTTGCTTCTTCCATATAAAACTTACGGATATATTCGTTATAAGTCGTCATAGAGGTTGCAGAATCCAACTCCAGTCCGGCTTCCAATCCTGCTTCGTACATTAATATAGATAGCTCTTTATACGTTTTTGAGTCATTCATTTCGGTACGGTGGATCATTTTTCCTTTCTCTGTATCAAAAACATGGTCTGTCAGAAGTTTTGCAATCAAAGATCCGGCAATTCCCGTTCCTACGATGATTACATCTTTCTTTGGCTGTAATTTGTCTGTCTGGCTCATGCGTTGCTGTTTACAGGTTTAACGCCCCAAGATTTAAAGCCCGGTTGCTTTGCTCCCGGTGGATGTGCGTGCATAACATTCCATACCAATCCTTCTTTGTAAGAAAGATCATTTACATAAGCACCTTCCCAGGTTCCCAGATACCAAAGCGTGATAATGCTGTTTGCAATATCCTGAGTCGCGGCATTGGCAAGAATATCAGCAGAAATAGCATTGTTGAGCTGATCCTGAGTGTAAGAATTTTCAAGAGCATTTTTAGAAACATTCAGGAATTCTGTGAAAGTTGCGGCTTCTATATGATCCAGAATATGTCTGTAATAAATCTCGGCTAAGCCTGTAGATTGCAGTTCGTTCACGGAAAATCCTGTGAGGGATTCTGATATAGCCATGAACACGTCGAAGTAATAATCACTGACGTTGGTGATGATTTTGTTGATAATCATTTCGTTGAATTTTAATGGTTTAAAGTTTTTAGTTTTTTAGGGGTGTTTTTAGCTTTTTATTTTCTCATGCTTTAATTGTTTGATTAATTCCTGATGATAAAATTAAATATTTTTCACATTGGTTTGAATAAATTATATTTATTTAGAATCTTTCAAAAGAAAATGTTAAATCTGAAATTTATGATAAAAAAATATGTTTATTGTTTTGAAATTTTAATAATCTTTCAAAAAATAGAGTGTTATAAAACGGCAATATATATTATGTGTTAACTTTTAGTGAAAAAATGATGAACAGTGAAAAAACAGCTAGACTTTTTAACCTCCAAAAATGGGTCATGAACGATTAATAAAGACTTTAAACAAAAAAAACCTGAGAACTTCAAATGAAATTCCCAAGTTTCCCCTAATTTTACTAATTGTCTTTAAAACTTAATCAATCATTCTATTTTTTAATTATTTTTTTTACTGTATTTTTTCCGTTCTCAAATGTCACTTTTAAGAAATAAGCGCCTTTTGGAGCATCGGTAATATCAATCTGCTGATCTGTCATTCTTGCATTAATAATTTGTCCGACTGCATTCGTAACTTCCGCTGATTTTATTTTTCTTTCATCTTTAAAATAAATGATTCCGCTCGTAGGATTTGGATAAATTCCGAAACTGTCATTATTTTTAATATCATTTACAGAGAGTGTATTCAGAGAAATTCTTTTCACTCTCGTTCCGCTTTGAGTATAGGCTATGACAAGGAAATTATTCACAGGATCGATGGCAAGATCTGTGTAAGTTGCCGCTCCGTCAGAAACAAAATCACCGCCGACTTTTGCCCAGTTTCCCGCACCTGAATCAAATTTATACACCGTATTTCTGGTATGATTTGCATTCGAGCTGTCCCAAATACTTGAAACAACATACGGAGTTCCGTTTGGAGAAACCGTAATTGCAGTATTATTTACAACCGTATCCGAAAAATTAGCTGCACCAATCTGTACCCAGGAATTTCCGTCAAACTTCTTTACATTTAATTTTCGTCCTTCCGCCGTACTTGAAACATAAACAACGTAAGGATTATTATTGCTGTCCAAAGCAATATCTGTGAATGAGTTATCCGAAGTGTATCCGTTTCCTAAAGCTGCACCTCCAAGTAACGTCCAGGAATCTGTACTTGATGCATTGGCGCTGATTTTGTAAACTTTTACACCACTTGCAATCTGGCAGACATAGATATTATTGTCAGAACCAATTACCATCTCTGCAAAAGTAGAGCCACCTGCAAAACCCGCTGTTCCAACCTGTTCCCAAGTTCCGTTATTGAATCTTCTCACAGTTCCTGATCCGTCTGAACCGTAAGCAAAAAGGGTATTGGAGGGTGAAACTGCAGTTGCTTGATAATTAACACTATTTGAGGTTGCATTCGGCAATAATGTCCACGCTCCGGAAGTGAATTTTCTAACCTCCATTCCTGTTCCCGGATAACCGATCTGGTTGCTGTAATAGATACTTCCCTGTGTATCGATAGTCAAAGAATTGAAAGTTGCCGTTCCTGTTGTAATTCCGGCAGAACCTCCAAGATAAGACCAGGAATTTCCGTCAAACTTCTGTACAGAACCCTTCGCCACAGAAACATCATAATAAGAGATATAATAATTCCCTGAAGCATCAACTGCTAAATTATTATAGCTTGTTCCTCCCGCCGAAACGATAGAAGAAGAACCTACATTATCCCATTGTTGAGCGTTAGCAAAAACATTCAGACCAACTCCACAAACCACAAGAGCTTTTCTGACATTAAAAAAAGAGTTATTTTTCATAATAAAAGAATGTTTAAAAAAGGTTGAATTTTTTACGAATTTTCAGTTGTAATAAATTGTGATTTTTGGTGTGGTTCTTTTGGTGAAGAATTATCAACAAATTTATCAGTTACATGAAATAAACACTCTTTTAATTCATAAATTATCAATAAATGACATACTCATTACATACTTTTTGATGGTTTTGAGTCTGAAAATTATGAATTTTATAAAATTGAGAAAAAGAAGTTGTAATTTTTGATAGAAAAAACGGAGATGTAATATCTATTTAGATTGATTGATTTTGTTGTTTAATTATTATTTATTTAGTGTAAATTTTGAGATATTAATAATTGAAACGAGATTGTAAATTGTAGAAATTAAAGCCCGTCGATCCAGTTATAAATGTCAACCGATTGCGGAATTTCAAACTTTTTTCTGAGTCTGTATTTTTTATTCTGAACAGTTCTGGTTTCTATGAATGTATATTTTGCGATTTCTTTTGTCGTTAATTTTAATTTCAAAAGCGCGCAGAATTCTATTTCCGATTGTTGAAGTTCCGGATTCAGCTTTAATAATTTATCAGAAAATTCAGGAAAAGCATTTTCGAAGGCAAACATAAAACCGGGATCATGATTTTCAATGAGACTGATGAGATTTTTGTAAGTTTCATGCAGATTTTGATTAATTTCTGTAGTTTTTTTCTTTTTAAATTTAAAATAAAGAAACAATAAAGTTCCGATTACTAAAACCAAAGAAATTCCCCAAAGCAGAAGATTTTTGCTGAATGATCTGTCCTGTTCCTGTTTATCTTTACTGATTACTTCCTGCAAAGAATTGTATTTGCTTTGCAACATCTGCAAATCGTACTGTTTTATTTTATTTTCATAAAAATCGGCACTGTCTTTTTGGTTAGTTAATTGATAAATTTCGCGTAGATATTTATGAATGTTATTGATATTCAGTTCGATTCCGATTCGCTTGCTAATCTTTAAAGCTTCATGGAAATTTTTGACGGAGTTTTTATAATCTTTCTGATTTTTATAATACTGACCAATAACGCTGTAATTGCCTATCATTGATTTATCTTCCGAAATATCCGCAGGTTTTATATCGATTGATTTTTTGGCGTAATAATAAGCTGAATCCAAATTATACTGAGAATAAATATTGGAAATATTCGAATAGTTCAGATATTGAAAACTGGCAAATTCTTTTGGATCTTTCAGTTCGATTCCTGTTTTTATTTCTTCCAGAATTTTTTTTGCAGCGTTTTCCGGTTCGTTTTTATCTAAATAAACGTTAGCAAAACTACTTAGAACATTGGCTTTAGCATAGAAAATTTTCTTGCTTTTCGATTGATCTTTTTGTAGGATTTCGTAGGCATTATTTAAATGAAAAATAGCTTTATCATAAAATTTATTCACAGAATAGGTCTCTGCAATGTAAATATTTCCCATTGCTTCATAATACACATTATTATATTCACCGGAAACTTTTTGTAGCTCTTCGGAAGAAATGATGAGACTGTCGACCAGATTTTTATTGTAAAAATATCGGCATTTTTTTTCCAGCAGTTTCATTTCTGAAATAGAATCTTTCAGCGTTCTGGATTCTTTTATGAGATTGTTGAGCTGTGAGTAGGCTTTATCGATATTCGTATTAAAAAGTTTAGAATTCGAGGAAACTTTATTTTTGAATTCTTTTCTATTTTCCTGTGATTGAGAATAGAGTAATGAATAAAAAAATAAGCTGAAAAAAAACATCAATCGAAGAGCTTTTTCAATCATTTGTAAACAGTACGGCTTTGAAATTAAATATGAATTATTATGTAAAATTAACAATATTATCAGTAATTACTTGAATATTTAAAAAGAAATATATAAAAGTCTTGAATTAAATTATAAAAGCCATTACAGAATAGTAAAATCGACTTTAATTTTAATCAATATTTTTTTAATTATTGATTTTGAGTTTGTTTAGGCGGTGTTTTAAAAAAGTAATCGGTGGATTAGAAAATTCAGACCTGTTGAATAAAAAGTGTTCAGATTGATGAGAAATGGTTGAATTTCAAATTATTCAGTTTTTCTAATCATGCGGTTTATTTAACTCCTTAATTTAAAGATATTGGACGGGACATCATTTTGCACAAGCCAATGATATGTCTTCGGAAGGTTAGCCAGGAATTCAAAAATGCCGATTTTTTTTGAAATTGAGAGACCGGTTCATGGGCTTGAAGATCTTAAAAGATGAAATACCACAATTAAAAAAAGGCAACCATTCTCCGTGATTTAAAAGAGAAAAGTTGCCTTTAAAAACTAATTGTACGTAAAATTTTACTCCGATATAAATACGGAAACTATATAAATTTCTTAATCTAGTTAAGAGTGATGACTTTGTTAAAAACATTCCCGCCTTCCTCAACACTGATGATATATTTATCAGAAGATCTAAGACTAAGGTCGAAAGTCAGATTAAGCTCTCCATCAGTAGCTTTTTTTGTCGCGTTGTAATAAATAGTGTCAGAAAAATCAGTTACGGAAATATTAGCACTGTTTTTTACACCCGAAAGATGAAGTTTTACCATATTCCCAGAAATGGTGTATTCCGGTTTATTAATTTCAGCAAAAGGAGTTTTTTCGATCTCCAGCGTATTGTTAGTACTGATGCTTATTTTATATTTCTCAATCTTCTGATCAGATTCTGCTACCAGATAATAAGTTCCTGCAGCCAGATTTTCCAGATTATAAGATTTCGTTACAGAATTTTCCGTTCCTACTTTTTCAGAAAATACTTCTCCGTAAGTATCATTATAGATTACTAAAGATATATTTTGTGCGTTAAGGACTTCAAAATTTACAGTTTTTGCTGTTGACGTTCCAATAGAAAGAGAAAAATCTCTGTCTTTACTCATCAAACTTGCTGAGATAAACAGGAATCCCACAAGAAAAGCAGATTTTAATAATTTGTTCATAATGATAAAGTTTTTGTTATCAGTTATTTGTATTGCAAATGTATAACAGTATACTATCTTAATCTACAATACAATTTTCATATTTATGTACTATATTAACCTTTAAATTATTTTATTTAAAATTAATTGTTAATTTTGCATATGAATTTAACTTATTAAAATGAAACATTCCCATCCTTCCTTCGAAGCTGTAAAACCTAATATTGGAAGCAGTTTTACAAGTCTTAAATTTCTTCGGAATGAAAATATCAAATCTCATGTTTGGCATTATCATCCCGAAGTTGAATTGATTTTTGTCTGCGGAGGTTCTGGGAAAAGGCAGATCGGAAGTAATATTTCCTATTTTACAGAAGGAGATCTTGTTCTGATGGGAAGTAATCTTCCGCATTGTGGGATGACAAATGAAAATACGAAGAATGACTACGAAATGGTAATCCAGTTTAAACCTGATTTTTTGGGAGAAACGATCTGGGAATTGCCCGAAATGCAGAGAATTGCCAGTTTATTGGAGAAGTCGAAAGCAGGGATTGTTTTTTCTGAAAATGTAAAGAAAACCATAGGCAAAAAGATTGTCGAGATGCATGAATCTTCATCTTTGGAAAGACTTGTCAGGTTTATAGAAATATTGGATACATTGGCTTCTACACAGGATTACAGGATTTTAAACGCCGGAAAATATTATCTGCAGACTCAGGTTGAAGATAATGAAAGAATTAATATTATTTTCAATTATGTGAAGGATCATTTCAAAGAGCAGATTACGTTGGATGAAATTGCAGATCTCGCGAATATGAAAGTACCTTCTTTCTGTCGTTATTTTAAGAAAATCACCAATAAAACTTTTACTCAGTTTGTGAATGAATATAGGATTACCCATTCTCTGAAACTGCTTGCAGAACAGCCTTTAAGCATTACTGAGGTTTGTTTTGAGTCTGGGTTTAATAATTTTAGCTATTTCAATAAAACTTTTAAAGAATATATTCAGAAAAGCCCGTCACAGTACAGAAAAGAGTTTAATTATTTTATGGAATAATGACATTTTTTGAATCTAAAATGAAGAATGATTTATCATTAAAATAATATGCAATATCTTTGCAATTGAAAATCGAGAACACTGAAAAATATTTTTATGAATGATATTAAGCTGATTGTAACGGATATGGACGGTACTTTTCTGAACTCAGAACATCAGGTAAGTCCGGATTTTCCTGAAGTATATGAAGAACTGAAAAAAAGAAATATTTTATTTGTTCCCGCAAGCGGAAGGCAGATGTTGGGAATTACCAAATATTTCGGAGATACTGAAAACGAAATGGCTTTCATCGCCGAAAACGGAGGATATGTCATTTATAAAAACGAAGAACTTTTTGCAGATGAATTAGATCAAAAATACATCGCCGAAATTATCACCTCAATCCGAACGATTCCTGGTGCTACTGCCGTTTTATCGGGAAAGAAAAAGGCTTATGTAGAAACAGATAATCAGGATTTTATCAATTATATTTCACAGTTTTACACGGATAATGAAAGGAGAGAGGACCTTACGCAAGGTGTTGATGACAGTATTTTTAAAATCGCAGTTTATCACCCGGAAGGTTCGGAGCTCAACGTATATCCTGTTTTGAAAGAGTTTGGAAAATACGATTTGGAGGTTGTTGTTTCAGGACAGTATTGGCTGGATATCATGAATAAAAACATCAATAAAGGTGTTGCTTTAGAAAAATTACAAAAAGCATTGAATATTACGCCACAACAAACCATGGCTTTCGGAGATTATATGAATGATATCCAAATGCTGGAAAATTCAAAATATTCTTATGCAATGAAAAATGCCCATCCTTCTGTAAAAAAGGCGGCAAGCTTTGAAGCCTGTTCAAACGATAATTTTGGTGTCTTGAAAATTATTAAGGATTATTTAAATATGAATTAAAAATATTCAGATTAAAAAATACAAACCTTCAGATCTTTTGATTTGAAAATAATAAACCCCTTAAAAGCAATATTTTTAAGGGGTTTTTCAATAATAATCTGAAATTAACCGAATGGTTTATTTTGATTTGCTGTTCAATGTTGTATCAGCAATTTTAGTTAATAATTGATCACATTTTTTCTCTTCTTCCAAAGTCTGCAAAAGTAGTTTCAGACATTCATTTTGTTCAAGAACTTTGGCATATGCGGCAAGTGTTCCGTAAGTTGCTATTTCGTAATGTTCCACTTTTTGTGAAGCTGCGATAATTCCTGCATCTCTCACGGCTCCGGGTTCTGTCTCTTCCATAATGCTTTTTCCTTCATCTAAAAGTCCTTGCATGGCATCACATTTTTTAGCCTGTGCTTTTTTACCCAGTTTTGCAAAACATTCTTCCAGCCTCGATACATGTTCTTCGGTTTCAGCAAGGTGAGATTCGATTGCTTTTTTTAGTTCTTCGTCAGTTGCATTTTTCTGCATTTTCGGAAGAGCTTTGGTTAATGCTTTTTCAGCCCAGTAAATATCTTTAAGAGCATCTTCAAAAAGATCATTCAGGTTTTTTGCAGCATCTTTTTTTGCCGGAATTTTAGCGGCAACTTTTGTTGTTGTTTTTACTGCTGATTTTGCGGCGGTCTTGCTTGTTGTTGTTTTAGTTTCCATAATATATATAATTGGTGATTTGACGAAAGTATTACAACAATAAGACCAATTCACTTATCTTTCTTTATTATAAATACCACATTTTTAGGAAAATACAAGTTTTTAATTATATTAAATATTAATTGTTATGCATTTATAATTGTCATTAAAGCATAGTTTTTTGATTTATTTGCTAAATATTCACTAATGTTTGAATTTTTTATTTTAAATTTATCAGCGTAAGATTCATCTGTAATTGTACCTTTTACCCAAAGTAAAAACAGGATTACCTGATGATCTTTTTATTATTTTAAGGCAGGAATTACTTTAAGTATTAAATTTTAAAACTAATAAATTTTAGTAAGGCGAAACCGAAAAGCCGATAGAGTAGGATAAATAAAACGACTAAACCATGAATTTATCACTTTATATCCCAATAATTATTTCCGATTATAATCAAATAAATTTTAAGGCTTTTTTTAATACTTCTTCTCTGTAATATATCATCATTAATTTAAATATAAACTAAAAAAATAACTATGAAAAATTTGTTTAAGTACATTTTATTATTGACAATACCTTTGTTGTCAGTTGCCTGTAAATCGGATGACGAAGTTTTAGATTATAGGATACCTCCTGTTATGACCTTATTTTACCAAAATGCTGATGAACTTGCCAAAACATATGATCCAAGCGGAAAGGTAAATCAAACAATTAGAAATCAGGCGTTTAATTTGTATAAGCAAGGGAGATGGAGCGAGTTGGAAACTTTATTCAAAAATAATAACCTAAATGGAGGATGGCCTCCTGCAAACGGCGGGTATAATATCATTGACGATGTTTTATTCACAGCCGGACAAAAATTTGACAGATACAGTGGAGCGATTGGAAGCTACACAGGAACCGGAGTTCCTACGTTAGGAGGAAGTTTCACAAGCCCGATCGTTGATGGTTACACTTATACTTTTAGCCAAAGAGCCCTAAATCAGCCGGAAACATCTTATGATTTTTACTATGAAATAGATGTTTTGAATAATTTATTACCTTTCAAAGGGCAAATCGCAGATGTTATTCCTTGGTTTAATCAAGTTGGAGGAGGAGCTCAAACAATGTGGAAAATCCCAATTGATCCCATGACCGGTTATCAAAAAACATGGAATAAATTGGCACAGGAAGGTTATATAAAAATAACAATCAAGAAAAGTCCAAGCGGAAAATATAATAATTTGGCGGGAACAGTTATCCAGAAATAAATAATTTAAATGTATTCGATCTTAAAAAAAATAAGCATTGTTAAGCAGGCTTCTGTTGAAAAGAGTGCTTTCAGCAATGATGAAATTGGTTGTTCTGCAGAGATAAAATTCACTTGTTGTAATTGTGGCGACGAAAATGCAGCTGAAATAACACCTTACGAATCCGGCTTTCCGATTTTTCAAATTTATAATGAAGATAAAGTCTTATCGAAAAATGAATTAATAAAAAATGGACTCGTTACCGAAACCATGAAAAGCATGTTGCATTTTGGAGAATTAACGGTAAATAATTTACCAACTTTATATTTCGGAACAGATTGCCAGTCTTGTGATTCAAAATACATATGTATATTCAGTTACGGAGAAAAACAGCCGGGATTGACGTTGCTTACAATCTCAGGTGTTTGGAAATATGAAGAAGTAGAATAATACTCAAGATTTTATATAAATATTTCAAAAAGAGTGAGCTTCAAATCTTTGATTTGAAGCTCACTCTTTTTGGTGAAGTAAATCTTCGTCAGAAAATCGATGTGACAAGATAGATTTTAAAAGAAAAAGAAAAAGCCACAATACATGATTGTGGCTTTTTCTGAAAGAATATATTATACTAAGATTCGGTGTGTAGTAATCTGTAATTTATTACAGCAGGCTCTTTCCCAAAAAGGCAAGAGAAAATATTCTGAAATTCATGAATGTATTTACATTTTATAGAATTTCCATAAATCTTCAATCCTTCAACGATTTTTCTGGAGCTTAAGTCAATATCATACTTAATGAATGTTTCGGGTCTTTCATATCTAATGCGCTGTTCTGAACTGTAAGTTCTTGAAAATCCAAACTTTTCTAGCCATTCTTCAGTAATGTCGATTGGCTTTATTGCCTTTGCCGGAACTGAAAAACTATGAATGTCATTTTCAATTTTTACAAAATAATCTTTTTCATTATTCTGGAATATCTCAGTAATATTATAAATCTCATTTCTGTATTCCACTAAATTTTTAATTTTTAGATCTGCAACGTTCATAATATTTTGTTTGTTAAGGTTATTATTCTAGTGTGAGTGAATGTTTGGTTATAGAATGTTTGCAAATACTATGCCTTATGTGTAGAATAATATTTAAACTAATGTTAATTATAATGCTGAAAATCGGCGTAATTGCTTAATAATCCGTTGAAATGGCTGATTGACAATATTTAAACAAAATTGAGGAACTTAAAAATATGGTATGTGTGTGGTATCTAAATGGTTTATTTAATCAATTTTTTGTGATTTATTTTTGATAGTTAACAGAAAAGAAATTGAAATAGCAGCGGCAAGAATCAAAATAAAAATATTCCATGAAGTTGCGTGAAGTAAATATCCTGTCCCGCTTCCCAAAAAACTTGAACCAAAATAATAAAAAAGCCATTCCTATTGTCGCCGAAGAAACAAGAAGTGAGCTGTCTCCAACTGTCGTATGAAAATGTTCCGCAACCATCGGTAGCAAAGGTTGGAAAAGATAAAGCTGTGCAAATACAGAAAGTCCGGAAAGAAAAATACAGATTTTAATTAATCGAAATCGTTTACTTTTCTTATCTGTTTTTTCCGTTGTATTCATAATGATTTTCGAAACTGCTGAAGAAATTTTTTGCTGAGTTTTTTGGTCGCGCAAAGTTCCTGAATTTTTTTTAATTCGTAAAATGCCCGTTTTAATCATTTTTATTGTCCTGATCAATTTTTTTAATCGTTTCAAGATTTTTGTTTAAAAACTTTAGGCTAATTGCTTTTAACAATGAAAATTATTTTCTGTTTATGTGTATATTTAAATTTCAAAAATAAAATCATTACATAATGATAGAAAACTTCCCATTTTATTTATCTCTCATTATTGCCATTGTTTTGTTGATTATGCTTGCCAATAAAATAAAAGTGGCATATCCTGTTTTACTTGTTGTCGCAGGATTATTGATCAGTTTTATACCGAATATTCCTGTCATCAAAATTGATCCGGAGCTGATTTTTATTATTTTTCTTCCGCCTTTATTATATGAGGCAGCTTGGGCAATTTCTTGGAAAGAACTATGGAAATGGCGTCGTATTATAAGCAGTTTTGCATTTGTTGTGGTATTTCTTACAGCAATTACTGTAGCATTTGTTGCCAATCATTTTATTCCCGGATTTTCTTTGGCATTAGGATTTTTATTGGGTGGAATCGTTTCTCCGCCGGATGCGGTGAGCGCAGGTGCTATTTTAAAATTTGTGAAGGTGCCGAAAAGAATGGTGTCAATTCTGGAGGGGGAAAGTCTTCTGAATGATGCTTCCTCATTAATTATTTTCCGTTTTGCAATGATTGCTGTAGCAACCGGACAATTTATCTGGCACGATGCAGTTTTAAGTTTCTCATGGATGCTTGTCGGTGGGATAGGAATAGGATTATTGATTGGCTGGCTTTTTATGAAAGGGCAGAAAATTCTTCCTACTGATGCTAATATGGATACAATTCTGACAATCGTAGCACCTTATTTAATGTATATTGCTGCGGAAGAATTTCACAGTTCGGGAGTTTTGGCGGTGGTAAGTGGTGCTTTGCTTTTGTCGAATAACAGGCATAATTTTTTAAGTACCTCTTCACGGCTTCGAGGCATCAATGTCTGGGAAAGTGTAGCCTTTGTTTTGAACGGATTGGTCTTTATTTTAATAGGGTTGGATCTCCCGGAAATCACGGCAGATTTAGAAGGAGTAAGTATTACTGCTGCGATTGGCTACGGATTATTAATTACTTTGGTTTTAGTGGTTGTTCGGCTTCTGTCAGCTTATGGAGCAGTAATTATTACATTGATTGCAAGAAACTATATTCCTGTTGCAGATAAAAGAAATCCGGGGTTTAAAATTCCTGCTTTATTGGGCTGGACGGGAATGAGAGGGGTGGTTTCTCTGGCTGCAGCATTATCAATTCCTGTGAAATTGTATGAAGGCGGACCGGATTTTCCTCAAAGAAATTTAATTTTGTTCATTACTTTTATTGTTATTCTTACCACTTTGTTGGTACAGGGTCTTACGTTGCCTTATCTTATCAGGAAAGCAAATATGCCTTCATTTAATGATCATCTTCCTGATGATGAAGCGGAAGATATGATTCGTCACGAGATGGCAAAACTTACTTTAAAGCATTTAACAGATAATTATAATGAATTGCTGGAAAAAAGTTCATTTTTACAGCAAATTCACGAAAAATGGAAGGGGAAAATTGATAAGGAATCAGATGTTATTCTTTCCTCCGAAACCAAAATGGCTTACCTTGATATACTCAATACGCAAAGAGCTTGGCTTATAGCGCAAAATCATGATGAAAAGCAGCATTTCGATGAAGATCTCATCAGAAAGCATCTCATGAAAATTGATTTGGAGGAGGAAAGGATTTTACTGGTTCATTAAAAAAGTTAAAACTTTTTGCAGATACTCATCTTCTTTTACCACTTTATTGTATGATTGTCTCGCGTAAACAGGCGAAAGCTCATAGTTTTCCGGCTTTGAATTAATATCATCATTTTCAATATATTGATTCAAATGATTCGTGTATTCTTTGATGAGTTTTTTGATCGTTTTTCTTTTCATTTTACATATTGTATTATTCTTTATCTTTTGTAAAGAGTTTAGAATGAAAGATTTATCTCCATGGAAATTAATAATGTTTTTCGTAAACGAAAGATTGTGGTTATCCTGTAAGACAGAATGGTCATCTTCAAAAATCATGATTGTAAAGGTTTTAATGGTTTAAAAATGGTTCAAAACACTTAATTATGATAATTTCAGATTATTTGACGGGAATCGAAAACGACTTTCTCAAAAACTTGATAAGGCTGTCTTTTGGAGAAGTAAAATAAGTTGACATATTAATTTATTTTAAGTGGTTGGTGAGTGTAAGATTTCTATAAAATGTTTTTTTTCATTTAATTTTTCTACTTCAAATATCTAACCAAAAAGTTCATTTTTTTTTAATGTATTGAAAATTTGTAATAAAAAGCATTAAAAATGTAATATTTTGTTTTAATTATGGGTTATAATTGTCAATTTTGTGGTATCTATTGCTTATTTTTTAATATATAATATTTTAAAAGTAAACAAATTTTATGAAACTCTTTTAAAATATTTCAGTACTTTTGTAATGGTATTTCCACATATTGTGAATTTAATTATACAGGAATAATTTATTTTTCTTTATGTGGTGATAACATTGTCTTTTTGTTTTTTGTTAATTCATTGTAAATCTTCACATGATTTTATATGAAAAAAACAAATGAATATGGCGATGGATTCTAAAAGTACAAATGTGTAAAGGCTGAGATTAACTCTGTTCCCCATTGGGTATTTCAGCCTTTCTTTAATTAATCTACAGATCAGTTTTAAGGTAAAAATAAAACCTCCCGGATCAGGGGAGGCAAATAAAAATTGACTTTATATTGAGTTTTACTTCAATCTATTTGTTGTTTTCAAGCCATTTCAGGCGACGCTCGTCAGGTAAATGTTTCACTTTAAAATTTTCAAAAGTGGCATTAAAGCCATTTCCATCAGGACAAGCTGCCATTAAACCGACCATGACGGGAGAATTATCCTGAAGATGAGCATTTCGCATCATGATATAATTTTTATCATCAAAAGAGTAAAAAAGTTCTACAGCATCCAGTCTTCTCACTGCTTTTATCCAGATTGAAGCAGGTGTTTTGTCTAAAGTAATCACGCTCCAGTCACTGGTTTTATGGGTAACAACTGTACTTAAATTGTATTTTCCGTCAACAAATTCAATTCCGGCTTTAATGTAATTTTCTTTGTCGATTCTCAACATCAAACCCATCTGGTCAAATCTGGCTTTATAATTTCCTTCGATTTTTACTTTTGCTTCAAATTCTCCACCATAGGTTGTATATAGAAAAGGAGCGTCATCAACAGTAAAATCGTAATGTGAAATTCTCCAGTAGTCGCTTTGTGGTGTTACAAACATAGATAAACTGTTATTTTTGATCTCCCATTTTTCCGGCTCGTTGAACCATGTCATTTTCTCTAATGTCTGCGCAAAGTTTTCATTAATTATAAATAAGGCACAAAAACTTAAAAATATTCTCTTCATTGTTTTTTTTGATGACTACAGCTGACTGTAAATTATTAATTTAGCAAAAATAAAATTAAAAGAGATTTTCATCAATACTTATAAATAACCATTTTATGGAAATCGTAGAAACGCTGAATAAAACCTTGCTTTTAAACAATCGTGGACAAAACAAAGCTTGTTTACTGGATATTGAAATATATAAGAATATTGCATTTTCGTATTCTCAGGTAGAGAATTCTGTAGCTGTTCTGAGTGATATGCAGTTTAATAAAAGTTATATTTTCACTTCAAAAACAGCTTTAGAATTAGGTTTGAATTTTAAAGAAAATCCGACAGTAATTAATTCAATTTGGGAAGAAGAAATTTTAAAAAAAATTCATCCTGATGATAAAATAAAAAAATACGTCCATGAATTACGATTTTTTAAGTTGCTGGAAGCAATGGAACCGGAAGAACGTTCGGGTTTCAGTGTCGTGTCTAAAATGAAAGTAAAAGATAAGGATGGGATTTTTAGATTTATCCTGCATCGGATGTTTTATTTTTATTCACCATACAATAGTAAATTGAGATTTGCACTTTGTCTTTATAATATTGCTGTAGATCAGTCGCAACTTTTATCTTCAGAGTTTCTAATCATCAATTCTGTAAAAGGCGAAGTATTGATGGAAGATAAGCTTAATTATAAAAATATCCTTTCTCAAAGAGAGCTTGAAGTTCTGAAATTCGTAGGAGAAGGTTTTACCAGTAAAGAGATTGCAGATTTTCTCTCAATAAGCATTAATACAGTAAGCAGACATCGGCAAAATATTCTTGAAAAATTGAAAGTGAAGAATTCAATCAAAGCTTTTAATGATAGTTTTTCAAAGGTAATTTAATGTCTCAAAAATAGTTATTAAATGATTAATAATTAAGAGATTATGTAGGAAAAATATTTTTATTTTCATCAAAATAACAGGTATATGTTGAGGATATATGTTGTATTTATGATTTTTTAATATAGATATTTCACACATAATAAATTTTGTTAAAAAATAAGATATTGTCTTTTAAAATAGTCCTATATTTGTTATAATTAACAGCTAACAAAATTAAGGATGAACATTAACTTTTCAACAGCAACTTTTAAAGATTTTGAGAATATTCCGGATCACGATATGATGGAACGTGCGGATGTCTACTACGACTTTCTGGAATATATGAAAACAAACGGACGCCACCATTACAGATTACAAAATAACACGGGATGTAGCTCCGTAATGAATGTTGGTACAGAAAATGTAACGAAAGAATTCGTAAGCTTTGTTACCAGTGATTATTTGGGTTTTACACAGCACCCAAAAGTAAAACAGGCAGCAATTGAAGGTGTTGAAAAGTATGGGACGGGTACAGCAGCAACGCCGCTTATTGGAGGATACTATTCTTATCACAACGAGTTGGAAGCAAAGATTGCTTCTTTTTTTGGCCGTAGTCAGGATGAAGCCGTAATTTTTACGACAGGATATACTGCCAATAGTGCGACATTGCAGATTTTGCTTCAGAAAGAAGATATTGCCATTGTAGATATGGCGGTACATGCAAGTGTCTATGAAGGATGTATTCTCACCAACAGAAAGACTTTTCCTCATAACAATTTAGAAGCTTTAGAACAAATATTAAAAACTTCAGAAAATCAATACCGTACTAAACTAGTTGTAATTGACGGTGTATATTCTCAGGATGGAGATACTGCACCTATCGAAGAAATTTATAAATTAGTAAAGAAATATAATGGCTACTTGATGATCGATGATGTGCATGGAGTAGGTATTTTAGGAAAAACAGGAAGGGGAACGATTGAAGACACGGGATTGTTGGATAAAGTTGATATTATTACCGGAACGTTCAGTAAAACGTTTGGTAATTTAGGAGGATATGTAATCGCTAATAAGAGTCTGACTAATTTCATAAGATTTCAGTCTCGTCAGCAGATATTCTCAGCAACAACTCCGCCTTCAACTGCTACAGGAATTATTAAAGCCATTGAATTAATAGATGAAGAGCCGCATTGGCGCGAGAAATTATGGGATAATATCAATTATTTCAAAAAAGGATTGGATGATCTGGGATTAGATACGGGAACTACCCGGTCTGCAGTTATACCCGTAAAGATCGGAGATCCTCATATTACAGGAGATGTAGGCAGATTGCTTATGGATCACGGGATCTATACAAATCCAATTATATATCCGGCAGTAGCGAGAAAAGACGCGCGTATCAGGATGAGTGTTACGGCAACACACGAAAGGGAACATCTTGATAAAACACTCAATGCATTTGAGGATATCAATAAAAAGTTGCATATTGCAAAAAAATAATAACAACATGCCTAGAAAAGTTGTACAAGGCCCAATAAGGGATAAAGAAAAAACTAAACTAAAACTGCTTGGCGCAGTAGGTAAAATTTTAAGAACAAAAGGCTATTCTGGATTAAAAGTAAGTAAAATAGCCGCTGTAGCAGGTTTTGATAAAAAACTTATCTATGAGTATTTCGGAAGTACCGAAAAACTCATAGATGAGTATATCAGGTCTCAGGATTATTGGAGTAAAATGAATCAGGACAGTCTGCATATCGATTTCTCCGATGGCGGTAGAGAACTTTCTAAAGTTGCCATTCTTAACCAGTTCGAGCATATTAAGAAAAATAAAGAGCTTCAGAAAATTATTCTTTGGGGACTTTCTGAAAGCAAACCTATTTTGAAAAAAGTGGCGGATGAAAGAGAGGAAATGGGCGAACAGCTTTTTACCAACATTGTAGATCCTTATTTCAAAGATAAATCCACAAGATATCGTGCGATTGCAGCACTTCTTGTTTCAGGAGCATATTATCTTAATCTTTATACTGCGTACAATGCAAGTGTATTTTGTGGTATTGATTTGAAGAGCGATGACGGAAGAAAAGAAATCGAAAAAGCAATCACAGAGATTATTGATTTCGCGTACGACGAAAAATAATGATGAAAAAAAATTTTCCTATTGACCAATAGATGATTTTTTGTTGATAATTTGCAAACTTTTAACTTTCAGATTAGAACTATATTTCTTACTTTTGGCCAATGGAAAATTTTATCGTATCTGCACGAAAGTATCGCCCACAGCAATTTGACACTGTTGTTGGACAATCTCATATTACGGATACTTTAGAACATGCGATTGAAGAAAATCAGCTGGCTCAGGCTTTATTGTTCTGCGGACCGAGAGGTGTCGGAAAAACTACGTGTGCCAGAATTCTGGCAAGAAAGATTAATGAAAAAGACGGTTCAGTTTCGGAAGACGGTTTCGCTTACAATATCTATGAACTGGATGCTGCCTCAAACAATTCCGTAGATGATATCAGGGAATTGATTGATCAGGTGCGCTTTGCTCCTCAGGTTGGTAAATATAAAGTATATATTATCGACGAGGTTCATATGTTGTCTTCTGCAGC
This sequence comes from Chryseobacterium ginsenosidimutans, assembly GCF_039536845.1. GTDB lineage: Bacteria > Bacteroidota > Bacteroidia > Flavobacteriales > Weeksellaceae > Chryseobacterium > Chryseobacterium ginsenosidimutans_B. The sequence continues at coordinate 207,571 of NZ_BAAAZJ010000005.1, read as the reverse complement.
CTTCAATGCCTTTCTTAAAACACTTGAAGAGCCACCCGCTCACGCTATTTTTATTTTGGCAACGACTGAAAAGCACAAAATCATCCCGACGATTTTATCACGCTGCCAGATCTACGATTTCAAAAGAATTACAATTGAAGATATTCAGAGTCATTTAAGAACGATAGCTCAGAAAGAGAGTATTCAGTATGAAGATGACGCATTATATTTAATCGCTCAGAAAGCAGATGGTGCATTGCGAGATGCTTTGTCTATTTTCGACAGGCTTTCTACGTTTTCCCAGAAGAATATTACTTTGGCAAAAGCTGCAGAAGTATTGAATATTCTGGATTATGATCAATATCTGAAAGTAGTAGATTTAGCCAAAGAAAACAAAATTCCGGAAGTTCTTTTTGCCTTTAATGAAATCGTGAAAAAAGGTTTTGATCCTCATATTTTCATTGCTGGATTAGGAAATCATTTCAGGGATTTAATGATGGCTCAAAATGCTTCTACCATAGAATTAATTGAAGTAGGAGAGCAGACAAAAACCAAATTTGTGCAGCAGGCTCAGAACTGGAATGCACAGCAGTTAATTGATGCCATTGAGATATGTAATCATGCAGACATCAATTATAAAAATTCTAAAAATCCCCGACTGACAGTAGAAATTGCCTTGATGCAATTATCTTCCCTTACAACTTCTCAAGACGTTTCTAAAAAAAAAAGTTCTTAATATTAGCTCCGTTTCTTAATGAAAAACAGGAAGTAAAGCTTCCTGAAAAACCTCAGGAGAAAAAAGCAGAGAAAGTAGAACAAAATAAGCCTGTTGAACTCAATAAACCTCAGGAAGTTGAGATTAAGAAGACCTCAAAACCATTATCCAGACCAGGAATTTCTTCTGGTTTCAGTATTAATTCTTTTTTAAGTAAAGAAGAAAAATCTGAAGTAGAAGAAGAAAAAGTTATTGTAAAAACAGAAAGTCTTCCAAAGAACCATTTTACAGAAACAGATCTTCAGGTGGAATGGAATTTGCTCTTAAAACAACTTCAAAAGAAAGATACATTTATCTTTAATGCTATCAAGACATTTAAGATCGCAAAATCAGGTGAAAATCAGATTACGGTTTTATTTCCGTCGGATTCTGCAAAGGTGGAATTTGATAAAGTAAGCCGAGAATTTTTCAATCATTTCAAAACAAAAGTTCACAACCATTCTATTGAGGTTGAATATAAACGGGATGTCGAAAATCTAAAGATAGAAGTAATGACAAAAAGGAAAGTATTCGAAAAATTCATCGAAAAAAATCCTTTGCTGAAAGATCTTGACGACTTAATGAGATTTGATCTGACTTAATGTAACGATCATTTTTCATGGAAATTAAATATTGTCAAAAAAGCTGATATTTAAATAAATTTTATATATTTGTCAAGTATTTGCAGGAAAAATCATTTTTCTACAAAAACAAATTACAACAGAAAAGCTAGAAATAGACGGTCAACATTGGAAAATTTATTAAAACCATACGTGTCTACTTTTACACCCGCTAATCATTTTTTTAGCGGTTATTTTAGTTTTTCGTTCTCTTATTTTAGAAATTTAAGAAACTATTATCGATTTTATTATTGGTATTGTAACTAAATTTCTTTCCAAAAAATAAACAGGATCATTGAGATTTTCAATTCCTTTTTCCCTTAATTAATAATTTTTAACGGCATTTTTTTGAAAGAATTATAAAGTAAATTTATGATGAAAATTGCTATTGCCCTAAATTAAAATAAGAATAAAATAAATTAACGATAATGAATTTAAAAGATTTAAAAAACGAATGGATCAATGAGTTTTCACAACCCATGATGATTGCAGGACCATGTAGTGCAGAAAGTGAAACTCAGATGTTGGAGACGGCAAAAAGAATCAGGGAAACCAACGCAAATGTTCCGATTTTCCGCGCAGGAATCTGGAAACCGCGTACAAAACCAAACGGATTCGAAGGAGTAGGAGTGATTGGTTTAAACTGGTTAAAAAAAGTAAAGGAAGAGTACGGTTTCAAAACAGCGACAGAAGTAGCCAATGCTCACCACGTTTTTGCAGCTTTGGAAGCGGATGTTGATATTCTTTGGATTGGTGCTCGTTCTACGGTAAATCCTTTTACAGTTCAGGAAATTGCAATGGCTTTGAGAGGAACAGATAAAACCGTATTAGTGAAAAACCCCGTCAATCCGGATTTGGCTTTATGGATTGGTGCATTGGAAAGACTTTTAGGACAGGGAATTACAAATTTAGGAGTGATTCACAGAGGTTTTTCTACCTACCAGAAAACCAAATACAGGAATAACCCAAACTGGCAGATCGCCCTGGATTTCAAAAGTCAGTTTCCGAATATTCCGATGTTGATCGATCCTTCACACATCTGCGGAAACAGAACAGGTTTAGCAGATATTACTCAGGAAGCATTAAACGTTGGTTATCAGGGTGCTATCATCGAAACGCACAGCAATCCTGATGAAGCCTGGAGTGATGCAGCTCAGCAGATTACACCTGAAGTTTTAGCGGAATTAATTGGTAATTTAAAAGTAAGAAGTACCGATTTAGCAGGATTTGAAGGAGATATGGGAAGGCACAGAACGTTGATTTCAGATATTGATTTTCAATTGATCGAATTGCTTTCTCAAAGAATGAAAATTTCTGAAAAGATCGGAAAGCTTAAAAAAGAAAATGATATTGCCATTTTCCAGCCGGAACGCTGGAAAGTAATTACTGAATACGCGACTCAAAAAGCCTCTGAAACAGGAATGTCTCAGGAATTTATCGAGAAAATTTTCAAAATGATACACGAAGAATCTATTGAAATTCAGAATAGTATCATGATTAACCGATAATTAAGTTGGAGTGTTTGAGGGATTTAGGGTTCGGAAATAAACGTTTTAAATATTGTACGAATAAACTCTGAAACTCTAAGTCTCTAAAACTCTCAAACATAGTCCTAATTGCTTATATTTGTACCATCTTAATATATGAAAGGAAAAATTATTAAATCTACAGGAAGTTGGTATCAGGTTTTGGAAATGGAAACCAATAGAATTTTCGAAGCCAGAATTCGTGGGAAATTTAAATTAATTAAAACAAGGTTAACCAATCCTCTTGCTGTAGGAGATTTTGTGGAATTTCAGTTGGAACAGGATGATATCGCATGGATCACGAAAATTGAACCGCGCAGAAATTACCTGATCAGAAAATCCGTAAACCTTTCAAAAGAAGCACACATTATTGCATCCAATATAGATTTGGCATGCTTTATTTTTACTTTAAAACATCCTGAAACATCGCTTGGTTTTCTTGACCGGTTTTTGGCATGTTGTGAAGCTTACAATATTACTCCGTTAATTTTATTCAACAAAATTGATGTTTTGCATGAAGAAGAAATAGAAATCGTAAAAGATATAGAATTTCTTTACAAGGAAATTGGCTATGATTCTTTGGAAATTTCTTCTTATTCAAAATTAAATTTAAATCAGCTGGAAGAATTACTCAAAGATAAAACGTCCGTATTTTTCGGGCATTCAGGTTGTGGGAAATCTACATTGGTGAATGCTTTACAGCCAGGATTAAATTTAAAAACTTCTGAAATTTCCGACACCCATTTAAAAGGAAAACATACGACGACTTTTGCCCAAATGCACTTTTGGCATTTTGGCGGAAATGTAATTGATACTCCCGGCGTTCGTGAGTTTGCGATGATCGATATTCAAAAAGAAGAAGTTCAACATTATTTTCCGGAAATCTTCAAGAAAAGGGAAGAATGCAAATTTCACAATTGTATGCATATTAATGAACCGAAATGTGCTGTACTTGAAGGATTGGAAACCGGAGAAATTCAACATTCCAGATATTCTACCTATATCAAATTAATGGAAGAGGCAGAAGAAGAGTCTCAAAAATAATCTACATTTTCATATGAACGAATTGTAATATACTCTGTTTAAAATTTAAACAGTGGTTTAATTGTGTTATTATATGGAAGTTAGGTGCTAAATTCGGGGAATACCGATCAATAAAAAACCCAGCCGAAGCTGGGTAAAAACTAATAACCATGAAAACTCAAATTAAACATGAGAATCGGAATAAAATTAACAATTACTGTGCCAAAGTTTAGTTCATGATTTCTTAATAAAAGTTATTTTTTTGTTAAAAATATTTTAAAATTAAAATCATAAATATTTTTTGTATTTTTGCGCCATTAAAAAAATATACATTTATGTCTAACATTACATTCACTATGATTAAGCCTGATGCTGTTGCTGACGGACATATCGGTGCTATATTAGGTAAAATTTCAGAAGGAGGATTCAAGATCAAAGCATTGAAATTAACTCAACTTACTGTTGCTGATGCAAAAAAATTCTATGAAGTACATGCTGAAAGACCTTTCTACGGAGAATTGGTTGACTTCATGAGCTCTGGACCAATCGTTGCTGCTGTTCTTGAAAAAGACAATGCTGTTGAAGATTTCAGAACTTTGATCGGTGCTACAAACCCGGCTGAAGCTGCTGAAGGTACAATCAGAAAAATGTTTGCAAGAAGCATCGGAGAAAACGCTGTTCATGGTTCTGATTCTGACGAAAACGCTCTTATCGAAGCACAGTTCCATTTTTCTGGAAGAGAAATTTTCTAAGAAAAATTGCTTTAAAATAAAAAAATCCGGAGAATATGATTCTTCGGATTTTGTTTTTTATGAGATACTGTACTCAAATATGACAACTTAGGATCTTAAAATCATAAATTATTTTCAATAGCTCCTACTTTTTCCCGGTACAGTTCAATAGGTTTATCCAATAAAACGGCAATTACTGTTAAATTTTTATCTAATCTTTCTTTCGGAATATCAATGTAAATGATTCCCGGAATCTGGCTCCAGTATAATTTATTGTAAACTTTATGAGAAATGATCGAACCATCACCTACGATTCGGATTCTTGCAATTCCGTTTTTGATTCCTTTTAAAGCAATTGGTCCTGTCGGAGTTCCTTCCACGAAAAGATATAGTGTCTGTTTATCTTTTGAAAGTGCAGAATTTCCTGAAAAGTGTCCGTTTGGTAACCCTTTTTCTGTTTCAAAAAGAGCTTCGGAGTTTTTACTGATCCATTGCAGAATTTCAGCATTTGTTTTGGCTGTTTTTTGAATTTTCATGTCCAATCCGTCGAATGTCAATCCGGAATTATTGAAAATATTGTTTCCGGAATGAATTTGTTCTGCAATTTCGTAAGCTGCTAATTTTGTATTTTTATTTTCTAAGATTTCAGTACATGTAGGCTTGTCTTTATTGATATCTTTTTGAATTAAAATTTGCTCCAAATCTAATTCTACAACGGTGACATCCTGATCGAATTTCACATTCGAAAGATTCAAAGTTATCGTTTGATTTTTCTCTTTTGTAAAATTTATTTTTTGATCAGTACCAACAATTTTCACTGATTTTGGTATTGATAGTAATCCATAAACTTTTACAAAATCTTTTGCTTCTTCAAGATAAAGGAATACTTTTTTTCCGTCTTTTGAAAATGCAGATTTTCCTTTATAATTTTCAAAAGGCAAACCTCGTCTTGTTCCATAGATTGCATCGGAATTTTTTGAGGTCCATCTTGCCAGATTCTTTAGAATTTCAATCTGTTGTTCCGGAATTGTTCCGTCTTCTTTCGGACTGATGTCTAAAAGTAAATTTCCTCCCATGCTGATAACGTCTGCCAAAGTCCTTACAATCATATTTGGGGTTTTATAATTGTTGTCAAAAGGTTGAAAGCCCCAGGAATCATTCATTGTGTAGCAAAGCTCCCAATAGTTGTTTTGTGGCTGCACAACAGGAATTCCCTGTTCCGGAGTTTCGTAATCTCCATGATTGTTCAATCTTGAATTAACGATAATATTCGGATTGTATTTTCTTAAATTTTCCAACGTTTTAGGAGCTTTCCATTCATCGGAAGTATGTTCCCAATCGCCGTCAAACCATAAAAGATCGGGCTTGTATTGAGTAGAAAGTTCATTCAGTTGAGTTTGATAATAAGTGATGAAATTTTGCCATTTTTGAGGATCATTCTTAATCTCATAACGCTTTTTTGTTCTTGTATTAATGTCGTAATAAGGATGGCTCCAATCGGGAAGTGAGTAATAAAGTCCGGTTTTTAAGCCCGAATTTTTAAGTTCGGAAATGAAAGGCGTTAAAACATCTTTTTGAGCTAAAGAATTTTTAGGGATTGTCGTCGCTTTTTCTGATTTTGAATCCCAAAGAGAAACGCCATCGTGATGTTTTGTGGTAATGACAGCATATTTTGCACCCGAATCTTTGATCAGTTTTACCCATTCATCAGGTTTGTAATGGGAAGCGGAAAATCCGTTCAACTGTTTCATATAATTTTCATGATTGATATAATTATTGAAAAAAGCCCAGGATTCTGAAATTCCGTCAACCGAATAAATTCCCCAATGAATAAAAATCCCCAGTTTGGCATCCTGAAACCACTCCATCTTTTTGTTATCAGAAGTTGGATTCTGAGCGTTGATTTTTCCGGTTGTTAAAATTAATCCCAATAATAATATGCTGATGAACTTGCCTTTCATTTTTTTTCTTTAGGTCACTAAAATAAGGAAAGCTCATAAAAAATAATTATTTAATAGTGATAAGCGTGAATAATTATCAAAACTTTCTTTTAATTTAATGAAATTCAGATAGAATTGTTTTAATGTATTATTTTTATAAATCCACAAATCCGAAATTATCAAAATACAATATATGAAAATGACAACAATACTTCTTATCGTCACAGCAACGTTCACAGCTTTAATAGCGGGACTTTTTTACGCTTATTCGTGTTCTGTAGTTTTGGGATTGGGGAAATTATCAGATGCCGAATATTTAAAATCTATGCAATCCATCAATCGGGAAATCCTGAATCCTTTGTTTTTTATAAGTTTTATGGGAACGGCAATTCTGCTTCCTGTGTCAACTTTCTTTTATCGGAGTCAAAATCCTGTTTTTCTTCTTCTTTTATTGGCAGCTTTGGCTTATCTGATCGGGGTTTTCGGGGTTACAATGTTTGGAAATGTTCCTTTGAATGATCAGCTAGACAAGTTTGATATTGCAAACTCAACGGCACAGAAAATTAAAGAAATGCGTGATATATTTGAAAACAGGTGGAATTCTTTAAACAATGTCAGATCAGTTTTTTCTGTAATTACCATAATTTTAACAGTTTGTACCTGTGTTTTCAACAAGGTTGAATAAGTTAAAAATTTTAATCAAAATTTTAATTAAGTAAAAATACTTAAGTAAAAATTCCGTGTTTTTACGGATGTTTTATATCTGATTTTATTATCATCTTTACATCAGCATTAGAAAAGGAAATTTAAGCATTAAAGTCTTCAAAAACTAATAACCATTAAAGGCTCAGATTTTCATTAAGAAGAAAGGCAACTCATTGAGTTGCCTTTGTATTTATAGGTTTAAAGAATTAAATCTTTAATAATTCAATTGTCCTTTCCGGATTTTCTGCTGAAAATACTGCATTTCCGGCAACCAAAACATCAGCTCCGGCTTCGAAAAGTTTTGCTGCGTTGTCCAAATTTACTCCTCCGTCAATCTCGATTAATGCGGTAGAATTATTGCTTAAAATCAAATCTTTTGTTTCAGCAATTTTTTTGTATGTGTTTTCAATGAATTTTTGACCTCCAAATCCTGGGTTCACACTCATTAACAATACCAAATCTACATCAGCAATAATATCTTCCAACATTAAAACCGGAGTGGAAGGATTTAAAACAACGCCTGCTTTTGCCCCTAAATTTTGGATATGATGAATTGTTCTGTGAAGATGTGTGCAGGCTTCATAATGAACGGAAATAAGATCTGCACCATGATTTACAAACTCTTCAATATATTTTTCAGGTTCTACGATCATCAAATGTACATCTACAAACTTCTTCGCATGCTGCTGAACTGTTTTCATCACCGGAAAACCAAATGAAATATTCGGAACAAATCTTCCGTCCATTACGTCGATATGAAACCAGTCTGCCTGCGAATTGTTCAGCATTTCAATGTCTCTTTGCAGATTCCCAAAGTCTGCAGATAAAAGGGAAGGAGCAATAAGCTTCGTTTTCATTTTTACTTTACTTAGATATTAGAAGTTAGAAATTAGATATTAAAAATCAACCATTAGTGTTTAAACCAAATTCTAACTTATAATATCTAATTTCTTAAATTAATGATATTTCAATCTCATTTCAGGGGTTATATTAAGAAGTGTTTCGTAGATTAATTTAATTACATTTCCTACGTCTTCTTTAGAAACCATTTCCACTGTGGTATGCATGTAGCGCAAAGGTAGAGAAATTAATGCACTTGGTACACCGCCGTTTGAGTGGGCAAAAGCATCTGTATCGGTTCCTGTTGCTCTGCTTGCTGCAGCCCTCTGAAAAGGAATTTCTTTGTTTTTTGCAGTATCAATAATCAACTCTCTGATCGTATGATGAACACTTGGTGCGAAGAAAACAACCGGCCCGGCTCCGCATTTCTGGTCGCCTTCTTTTTTCTTTTCGATCATTGGAGTTGTCGTGTCGTGGGTAACATCGGTAACGATTGCTATATTAGGTTTAATCGTATCTGCAATCATATCAGCTCCATATAAACCTACTTCTTCCTGAACGGAATTGGTAATATATAAACCAAAAGGAATTGTTTTTTTGTTTTCCTTTAAAAGTCTTGCCACTTCAGCAATCATAAATCCGCCGATTCTGTTGTCTAAAGCACGACAAACAAAATAACGGTCGTTCATTTCGAAGAATTCATCGGGATAAGTAATCATGCAACCAACATAAATTCCCATATTTTCAACTTCTTCTTTGGTTGTTGCACCGCAATCGATGAAGATATTTTCAATTTTTGGAACCGGCTCGTTCTGGTTGGTTCTTGTATGAATGGCAGGCCATCCGAAGACACCTTTTACAATGCCGTTTTCGCCATGAATATGAACAACTTTCGAGGGAGCAATAGTTTGATCTGAACCTCCGTTTCGGATTACATAGATCAAACCGTCGTCTGTAATGTAATTAACATACCATGAGATTTCATCAGCATGAGCTTCAATCACTACTTTAAATTCTGCCTCCGGATTGATTATCCCATAGCAAGTTCCGTAATGATCTACTTCAATTTTATCGACATAGGGTCTGATGTAATCCATCCAGATTTTTTGACCTGCATGTTCGTAACCTGTTGGAGATGATGTGTTTAAATATTTTTCTAAAAATTTTAAAGATTTCTTCTCAAATTTCATAAAAAGGAATGATTTTTGCGTTTAATTTTCGTTGTAATAAGCGTAAAAATAATGAATTTTAGCAAGATTATTTGTCTTTTTCTTTTCTTTTTCGGAGTCTGTGTTTTTGGTCAGAAGGATTCTGTTATCGCAATTCCTTTGAGCCAGTATCCGCAGGAGTTGCTGAAAACGGATGAATTTGGAAAAAAATACTATTATGACGAAAGGCAAAAGATGCGGGTGTACGAGATCAATGGCGAAACAGTTGTTGTAATGGATGAATTGATTTTAGTAAATAAACCGAAATTCAATAATCAGCTAGACAGAAATTATTATTATTTTCTTAATAAAAAATTATACCGAGTATATCCTTTATTTCTGACAGCTTTACAACAATACAGGGATATTCAGGGAGAAATGACTAATCTTGACAGTAAAGCAAAAAGAAAATACATAAGAGACAGGCAAAATATATTGGCAGATCAATACGAAAAGCAATTGAGAGACTTAACAACAACGGAAGGTCAGATTTTTGGAAAACTGATGAATAGAGCAACCGGGAAAAATGTTTATGAAATCATTAAAGAATTAAGAGGAGGATGGGTTGCTTTCTGGTGGAATGTAAAAGGCAAAATGGCAGATATCGACTTGAAAGATAAATATGATCCGCATGCCAACAGAACCGATGAATATTTGGAGTCATTACTTCAATCCAATTGGAATTCAGGGTATTTACAGCCATATCCGGGAGCAAAAGATTTTAAAGTATATAAATAAAAAAACAATAAAAAATTCCTGTAAATATTTTACAGGAATTTTTCTTTTAATTTATCAAAAACGATTTTATCTATCGGTAGAGGAAATGGATTATCCGGAGTATTCAGATCAATCCATTCTGTTTTTTCGATGCAGGGATCAAGAATCAGAAAATCTTCTTCATTGACAATATTTACCAGATAATATATAGTAAGCAACTGTTCATTCTCTCTGAAACGCGAAACAAGGAAATTTTCTTGTGTATAAAAATGTTCCACAACTTCCACTTTTACATTCAGCTCCTCATCAAACTCACGATGTAAACAGTCTATTACTCCTTCGCCAAATTCTAATCCGCCACCCGGAAATTTCATTAAAGGTTCGCCTACATATTCTTCAAATAAAGTCAAAACTTTTTTATCCTTTACAGCACAGGCGTAAACTCTAATGTTGATCTTATCTATCATATATAATAATTTGTGTAGCTAATTTAGGAATTTTTGTATAGAAGTTAGAGGGTATAAACTAGAAATTAGCTTAGAAAAATATACATTATATTACCAAATTCAACTTTGGCCATTCATTCATAATCTATACACCTTCACTAACTTCTCACTTCTACTATCTAATTTCTACAATTTAACAGCATTAATCATTTCTCTTTTTCCCGGAGGTCCGGTTTTCTTTTCTACTTTAAAATCAAGTTCCTGTAAGATTCTTCTTACGCTTCCTTTTGAGGAATAGGTTGTTAAAAGTCCGTTAACCGCCATTTTGTCTGAAACCAATTCAAAAAGTGGTTTTTCCCAAAGATCGGGCTGTACTCTGGCTCCGAAACAATCGAAATAAACTAGGTTGATTTTTGGTAAGTCTATGTCTTTCAGATCAAAAAAATCGCATTGTATCTTTTTTAAATTGAATCCATTAATAATTTCAACTGGTTTTTCCCAATCTGCGTGATGAATTTTTTGATAAATATTTTTGAATTCCGGGTTATCGAAAAGCTCAAAATATGCCAAATCGTTAATTTCAGATTCATTTATGGGATACTTTTCCAGTGAAAAATAGTTGATGATATGATTTTTGTCAGTTTTTAAATATTCATTAATTGTTACCAAAACATTCAAACCTGTTCCAAAACCGAGTTCTAAAATATTAATTTCGTAATCATTCAATAGATTTAATCCATTTTTGATAAACACATGTTCTGCTTCCTGAAGAGCACCATGATGGGAATGGTAGTTTTCATTTAAATCATTGATAAACAGTGTTTTGCTGCCGTCGTTTGTCGTTTTAATTTCTCTTTTCAAGCTATTTTTTTACAAATTTACTCTAAAATTTTTATATTTAGAAAATTATGTTAAATTTGTAGAACATCATAAAAAATTTTAGAAATGATAATTCAAAAAACTGAAAACTCCAGAATTTCTACATTCGACCCAACTAATTTTTCATTCGGAAATACTTTTATTGATCATATGGTAATATGTGAGTATGAAGATGGAAAATGGGGGGATGTGAAACTGGTTCCTTATGGTCCTTTAGCTTTTACACCGGCAATGATGGGGGTAAACTACGGACAGGCTTGTTTTGAAGGTATGAAAGCCTATAAAGACAAAGACGGACAGGTTTTCCTTTTCAGGCCTGAAAAGAATTTTGAACGTATCAACAAGTCGGCGACGCGTCTTGCAATGCCCGAAGTAACTGAAGAAATGTTTTTAGAAGGATTAAAAGCATTAGTGGATATCGACAGAGACTGGATTCCTCAGGGAGAAGGTAATTCTTTATATATCAGACCTTTAATTTTTGCTACGGAAGAAGCATTAAAAGCAAGAGTGGCTAATAAATATATGTTTGCAATTGTTGCAACACCTGCAAAAATGTATTATACAGAGCCTGTTTCTGTGAAAATTTCAGATCATTATTCAAGAGCGGCAAGTGGCGGAGTAGGTTCTGCTAAAGCTGCAGGAAATTATGCTGCATCTTTTTACCCGACTCAGTTGGCTATCGAAGAAGGATATGAGCAGATTATCTGGACAGACGATGCTACTCACGAATATTTCGAAGAAAGTGGAACAATGAACGTTTTCGTAAGAATTAACGATACGATTTTTACACCTCCAACTTCAGAAAAAATCTTAGACGGTGTTACAAGAGACAGCTTCATCCAACTGGCTAAAAGAAGAGGAATTGAAGTGAAAATAGAACCAATTAAGGTAAAAGATGTTGTAGAAGCTCAGAGAAACGGAACTTTGAAAGAAGTTTGGGGAGTAGGAACAGCTGTTGTTACAACAGTTTTCCAGGCTTTGGGCTACAATGGTGAAAAATTGGAATTGCCAAGATTATCGGACGAAGAAAGCTTTGCAGTTGCTTTGAAAAATGACTTAGTTGATTTACAGACTAACCTTGCAGAAGATCCTTTCGGATGGAGAGTATTGGTTGATCATGTTTTGGAAACGGTTTAATTTTAAACTAAAAAATGAATATAAAGTCGGGAATTTTTTCTCGGCTTTTTTGTTTGATTTTTTAAACATTTAGTATTCGCGTTGTCACCCTGAGGTTCTCGAAGGGTTTATACATTGTGTTTTTTAATTATGAAAAAGGCTTCGAGAGCCTCAGCCTGACAGAATGGAGAAAATGATGCATTTAATTTAATAATTCTCCTTCTCAAAATTTTTTTAGCATAGAATTTATATTTAAACTCTTTGTTTTTGTAATTAACTCCCGAAATGTGTATTTTCGCAAAAGTTTATGAAAAAAATACTCTTCATATTGATTTTGGGTGTAATAAGCTGTAGCAAGAATGCGCAGACTCATCCACCTATTGGCGGTGTTCTCAGTAAAGATGATCTTAATGTTTCCAGAGAGAGAATGAAAAATCTCAATACTCAGGAAAGAATGCATATGCAGGAATGGATCAATAATCAGCCGGTAAAATATTATCCGACTCAGCTTAATTATTGGGTAAATACGCAAGGATTCGATCAAAGGCAGAGAAGACAGGACAATACTTTGATTTCCTATTCTTATGATCTTTATGATTTTGATGAAACCAAGATCTACGATCAGCCGATCGAAAGAAAAGATGCCAAATTCGGACACTTTGATGAATTAAAAGCGGTAGAAGATGCTTTGCGTTTTATACATGATGGTGAGGAAGTTACGCTTTTGGTTCCGTCTTCTCTGGCGTACGGAACTTATGGAGACGAGAAGAAAATAGACAACGATATACCTTTAATCATAAAATTAAAAGCATTATAATCAATGAAATTGTTTAACAAGAATATAATTCTGGCGGCGGCAAGTATTTCGCTGATGAGTTGTACACCAATTTATAAAAAAATGAACGTAGACAAAGAAACTTACGAAGGTCTTAATGACGGACTTTATGCGAATCTTCAAACGACAAAAGGTAACTTGATCGTAAAATTCGAGGATAAAAAATCGCCTGTAACTGTGGCTAATTTTATTGGTCTTGCAGAAGGAAAAATTGACAACAAAGCTAAAGCAAAAGGAGTTCCTTTCTATGACGGAACTATTTTCCACAGAGTGATCAAAGATTTCATGATCCAGGGAGGAGATCCACAGGGAACAGGAATGGGAGATCCCGGATATAAATTCGAAGATGAAAGAAACGATCTTCACCATACAGGAAAAGGAATTCTTTCTATGGCGAATTCAGGACCAAACAGTAATGGTTCTCAGTTCTTCATCACTGAAGTGGCTACACCTTGGTTAGACGGAAAACACACGATCTTCGGAAAAGTAGTAAAAGGAGAAGATGTGATCGATGCTATTGCAAACGTAGAAAAAGGAGCTCAGGATAAACCTAAAACAGATATCGTTTTAGAAAAAGTTTCTGTATTCAGTAAAGGTGATGAGTACAAAGACTACGATCCTGCAAAAACTTTCACGGAAGGAAAAGCCAAAATCGCAGAAAATAACAGAGCTGCTATCGCTAAAGAAGAAGCTGACAGAAAGAAAAAAGAAGAAGAATTTGCTGCAAACCAATTGAAAATGGTTGAAGACCTAAAAGCAGGTATGCAAAAAACTGAATCTGGTCTTTATTATAAAATCACTAAAACAACTGACGGAAAAGCTCCAAAATCAGGTGACAATGTATCTGTACACTATGCAGGAAAGTTAGTTGACGGAACTGAGTTCGATTCTTCATTCAAAAGAAATGAGCCGATCGAGATTCCAATCGGAATGGGAAGAGTGATCAAAGGTTGGGACGAAGGTATCCTTTTATTAAAAGAAGGTGAAACTGCTACTTTATTGATTCCGCCGGCAATGGGTTACGGAGAAAGAGGTGCAGGAGGAGTGATCCCGCCAAATGCATGGTTGGTTTTCGATGTTGAGCTTGTAAAAGTAAAATAATCGAATCTTAAAAATATTTTCAAAAGCCGTCCGAAAGGATGGCTTTTTTTGTACAGCTCAAATTCATTCTGTAACGATTTACCTAAATGCTGCGACAGATTTAATAATACATATCAGGAAGGTTTAAAAACTTTTCTATTAAAAAGTAATCTTAAAATTTGTAACAACCTATCAAATAATGAAAACCAAATCACTTCTGTTTCTGTTCGTTCTGTTGTCGTTTATGACTTTTGCCCAGACCAAGGCAAATCCTGACGATGCAGCAATAAAAAAATCACTTACCTATTTTGTAAACAGTATTAAATCTAAACAGATCGATCAGGCGGTAAGCTGTATCTATCCAAAATTCTTCACCGTAGTTTCAAAAGAGCAGATGACTCAGATTTTGAATATGACCTACAACAATCCGTTCATGAAAATTGAAGTGCAGAATTTACAGTTCGGAAATATTGAAAAACCTGAGTTGATTAGCGGGGAATATTTTTCTATCAGCAATTATTTTCTGAAACTGAAATGCAATGTCAGTTCACTGAACGACGATATGAAAAAGAAAATGAGCAGTGCTTTAACAGCCAAATATGGTGCAAATAATGTAAAATATTTAGCCAACGAAGGTTCATATCTCATCAATGCTACTATGAAAGCCTGTGCTGTTTCAAAAGACAAAAAAGCATGGAAATTTGTCATTCTTGAAAAGGAATATAAGTCTCAATTGGTGAAAGTGTTGCCGAAGAAAGTTCTTGATAAAATTTAGAAGTTGAGTTTAAAATATTTGAAAGCTGTCCGAGAGGATGGCTTTTTTTGTGAAAATTCCGTAGAAATACGGATAACCGTAATTTTATGTAAATGTATATTTATATTTTTCGGAATTAATATAAAATTTATAAAGTATGCCAAAATTTAACATTTACAGGATTCCAAAAGCAAACGAAAATCTTTTGATTAAAAAATTGCAATTTGTTGGACTAAAAAATATTCATTCTAAAAATATTAGGAAAACTAATTTAGATTTTTATCTTTCTAATAATCCAGATTTGGTTGATATTTGGTGGACTGAATACTATTTTAATTTTTTTATTGGTAGAGAAATTCCTCAAAATAAAATATTTTTTGGATGTTTAATAATACATAATGATTTTTATTGTTATGTAATTAGTCTTGGAAAGACACACTTTTATCTAAAAGAATTTTGTGATTTAGAATTTGGAATAAATTTAGCGGAGAGAATAATTGATGTTGAAAATATGAAACTTAAGAATTCAAAATTTTATAAATCTCAAAAGAACAAGTCTATAACATCTTTTTCAAACAATACAATCTTAGATTATGATAGTGGAGAATCTTTGCATTTTATTAAAGCTAAAACAATTTCATCTGATTTATGGGGGAATATTGCTAGTTTTGGACACTCTGTTCAACTTAATATAGATATTCAAATTAATGAATTTCCCCAATTAATAGAAAGAATTGAAAATACATTAAAAGGAAAAAAGATAATTAATTTTCCAAAAGCTGAATTAATCAAAGATTCTACAGAAATAGAACGTTTAGATGAATTAGTTGCAATTGCAATTCGTGATTATGATCCAGATGTAAGTAATGAGGAATTTGATTTGTCAGGGATTGATTTTGTTTTTACGAGCGATTCTTTCTTTAAGTTTAAAATAAGAGGAAAAGAAATAGAAAGTGATCTGTATAATGAATTATCAATAGATTATTTAAGAAGTTTTATTGAACTTCATCAAGTTGATATTGTAGAAGAAATTAATAATATACAAGTCAAATTTATAAGGGAAGAAGGTCGCGATTTTTCTAAACCTTTGAAGGTCATTTTACAATTTGTAACAGATGATAGAGAAACATTAATTGATGGAAAATGGCATAAATTTAACCAATCATATATAGATTTATTAAACGATAAGGTTCGAAAAATTCCTTTAAAATATAATATGGGTTTTGATATTGAAGAAGACGAAACCGAAAATAAATTCAATGATAAAAGAGTTGGTGATGGCTATTTAAATATTCATACTGAATTCGTACAACTAGCAGGTAAATATAAAGTTGAAAAAATGGATTTATATAAAGAAGGAACTTTATTTTTTGTAAAAAAAGGAACTCTTCAAAAATTAAACTATGTTATTGATCAAGCATTGAATACATTACAATTACTTAAACATAATGAATTTAAAATTATAAATGATGGTGAAGAATTATTAGTTACAAAAATCAATACTTGGATTTTAGTTGACAATGTTAAAAAAGTTAGTGATTTATCCGAATTTAGATCATTAATATTTATAATGAAAATGAATGAATTATATAGACAAGTTGTAGATGCTGGACTGACTTTAGAATGTAACATTAATTATTATAAGCAAAAGAAAAATAATATTAAGAAATAATTTTAATCTTCCCCATCCCCGCAAAAAACCTTATTTTCGTGTAAAATAAGCAAATGAAAAAAATCCTCTACACGCTCCTCATATTCTACATGATTACAATTTCCGCGCAGGAAAAAAGGTTCTTTGAGAGTGGGGAAGTGTGGCTTCAGAATCCTGTTGAGAAAATCAATCTGAGGTATGAGAATGAACTGCCTTTTGTGAAGGTCAGTATCAATGGGAAAATCTACAACTTTCTGTTTGATTCTGGTGCTCCGACTGTTATTTCTCATGCTATTTATAATGAACTGAAACTCAAAAAAAAGTATAAGAAATCGGTAAAAGATTCTGATGAGAAGACACAGCAGCAGATCTTTACGGAACTTCCGGAAATGATTGTTGATCAGGTGGTTTTCAAAAAAGTAGGAGCTATTGTTTTGGATCTTAATTCTGCGGAATTAAGCTGTCTGAAGGCCGACGGAATTATCGGAGCTAACCAAATGGCAAAACTTTTCTGGAGAGTTAATTATGCTGAAAATTCTTTGGAAACAACCGCCGATTTGTCACTTTTTGATCTGAAAGATTATAATACTGTTCTTCCTTTTGAACCACAACCCCAAAAAACGCCGGTTATAAAAACACGTCTTTTTGATAAAGATGTTAAGTTTATTTTTGATACAGGTTTTTCAGGCAGGTTTGAAGTGGCGGAAACTAAGGTTGAGCCCCAAAAAGTGAACCGTAAGATAGAAACATTCGGGACGAGATCAACAGGTGCATTTGGGATTGCAAAGCCTGCTGCAGGATACATTTGCCGCATAGATTCTATGACTTTAGGAAATAAAGTTTTTCATGATGAGATATTTTTTACCAGTACTTCAGATCGGCTTGGGAACGAATTCTTCAAAGATTTTGCTTTCATTTTTGACTGGGAAAATAATAAAATCTATATGAAACAAATCAGAAACAATCCTCCAAAACTGGAATCTTTCGGGTTCAGTTATCGTTTTATAGATACAAAACCGATGGTTGCTTTTGTTTATCAGCAGGAAAATTTTCCGTTAAAAATAGGGGACTCCATTATCAGTATCAATAATGTGAATTTGGATAATCTGGATCAGGATTCGGTGTGTCATTATTTCATCAACAGAGTTGAAAAAGATCAGAAAACAATCGACATCAAAATAAAAAGAGGGGAAAAAATTCTCAATTTTAAACTGGATAAAAAGGAGTACCTGAATTGATTGCTAACTATTTATTTTAATCAATTATCAGTCACAACCTTTGTTTCTCAAATTAATATAAATCACCCAAAATAATTATACCATAAGTAAAAGGGAAATAGTAACTTAGCATTAAACTAACACCTTAAAAACTTATATTATGGCTTACGATTTCAAAATCCGTTCTGCAGTGAACGCTAATGGGAAAACCGCTTATTATGCTAAGATAACCGGTCTTAGTACTCCCGAATTCTTTATTGCCTACAAAACAAAATACGAAGAGAGATTCGGACTTTATAATTCTTCGGTCACTACAAATCTGGTTTACAAAGCAACCGATTACGTGGGTAAATTCGGCTTTTGGGCATATTTTATTGAAGCTACCACGAAAGTGGAAAGTCAGGGATCCTTTCTTTGTCTGAATACCTATGACAGAGCTTTTTTCACATTCGGATTTATGCAGTTTGCTGCACATGTTCCTAATGGTGATTTTGTCAGATTTTTCAGGAAACTGCTGACATTACCGAATGCTCCGGATTACTTTCCGAGACTTCGATTGATTGATGGCAGAATCTTTTATAAAAACGATTCCGGAGCTACTTCACAACTGGAAAATGACACGAGTACGATAAAACTCATGGAATATCTGAACCCGACCACAAACGAGGTGGAACAGCAGGAGCTGATATGTTCCGCAAGATTTATCCATTGGGCTTCAAATGATGAAAAACACAGAGAAGTACAGGTAGAACACTCGATCAGTCTGTACAAGGAAAATATGAAAAAATACAGCAAAAGACTCAACCTGAACGGCTATCCCGCAAAAGTGTGTTTTATGGTTTGCGATATCCTGCATCAGGGAAGAGGTACTTTTGACAGAATCAGTTATGCTCTTGATACGGACAGCCATGAAAAAGCATTTCAGAACCTGTGTACGATTGGAAATACTCATTATGCAACCAGAATCAACGGCGTAAAAGCTCACATAAAAAAACTAGAACAGGCAGGTATTTTTAATAAAAAATATAAAGCAGATACAAACGAGTTTGTGTAGAAGAATAAGGGTTTGTTAAACGCAAAGACGCAAATCAGCTTTTAATATTGTTTTAAGACGCAAGGATTTTATCTGTGATAAAAATTGAAACCGTATCATATGTATGCTGCTGTATACAACCAAAGTAATTATAAAACAGACGGCACAAATTAATGTGCCGTCTGTTTTGTCTTGGATTTATCAGAATCTTCTGGATTGTTTGGCTAAATGGCTACTTCAAGATAGATCCGCAGTTCACTCCTACGGTTTCCATTTTCTTTCTTATTCCCATTTTTTCAGCTTTTTTCGCAAGTTCATCCTTTTCTTTTCCGGCTTTTAAAGTATTCAGCTTATGAAATATTCTAAGCTCGTCCAGAGTTAACTTTGCGCCTAAATCATTTGTAAGGCAATCTGCAAATTTTTCAGCCTTTTCTTTAGGTGTACCTTCTTTGATAATGCTTTCAGAGATGTCGGTGCGTAATGCGCTTAATATAGAAGCTTTGGTTTCCGTTGTTTGTGTTTTTGTTTTCGATTGTGCCATTGCTACCTGGCTGCTGCATAAGATCATCATGCAGAATGCAAAAAATAGTTTTTTCATAGTTATTTATTTAAGGGCTAAAAATAGGGTTATTTTTTTATAATTGGATTACTGAAGTTTTTTAAAATTTTTCTTTGCCACTGAGTTTGTCATCCCGTAGAGATCTAAACATAGTATTAGAAAAGTATGTGAAAAGAGATTCGTGCCTGGATCCCTACGGGATGACAAGCTTGGTGAATAAAACAATATTTTTTAATCATTAAGAAAATTAAAAAGTTTAAAATGAAAACCGCCCTTTTTAAGAGCGGTTTATTATTATTCAGGTTTCTGTATGTCATTCTTTTTTCCCTGTCTCCTTGCCAGAACCATGTTGGAAAAATAATTTCTTCCGTTGTTGATGATGGCGAGAACATCCTGATAAAAAGGATCGGGCTTTACGTCTGCTAATGTGGCGATATAGTTGCACATTTGCTTGTAATCTACTGTCAGTACTTTTCTCAATGCTTTTACATCGTAGGTTTGCTTTTGCGAAGTCTTGAAGGAACGGTGAGAAAACAGCTCATTGAATGCCGTGTTGGAATCCGACAGATGATTGATAAACTTTACCAGTCCGAGGGCTGAAACGGCGGTGCTGTATTCCGAAGAAAGCAGCTTTTCCAGCAAGGTGTTGAGACGGTTGGTTTCTTCTTCATAAGAAGCATTCTGTACATTTTTGTACTGGTCGAGAAGGATCTTCATAAAAGTGTAGGCATCCTTTTCGGTTTGTGTTTTGGCATTCCTGTACGGTCTTATTGCATCTCTTAATGACTGAATGTCTGCGTCACGAACCCTGTCCAGTTCTGCAATATTTGCAGATTCTTCACTGGCGCGGATCTGGTCGAGTGCGCTGTTGTAACCGGGGATCTGTGCCTGAATGGCATCAAACATTCTTTTGAAATCTGCGTCTGTATTGACGTCTAAAGCAGAGGTGCCAAAATCCTCATAAAAACGGACAATAAGCTGCCCAAGTTCTGCATGATGCAGCTTGGCTGCATCCATCGAAATTAATTTTTTCATAAGTGTTATGTAATAATATTTCATCTCCTGCAGATCATCAGTGTCGTGCTGAGTCTACGGATGATTTTTTTATCCTATCGTCGGAGATCTCCGACGGCAGACTTTAAGTGGTTCTTATCGTCGTAACTTCCGACGGAGCAAACCAATACTCAGGGAAGCTTTCGGAGATCTCCGACGGGGCAAACCAAAACTGTTTCAGGTCGTCGGAACTTCCGACGGAGGGAACCGGAACAGAGGGAGACTTTCGGAAACTTCCGACAGGGCAAACCAAAAGTTTTAGCCTTTTTTCAGTAAACTTTCTATCAGCTTACTTTGTACTTCTATAAGTTTTGTTAATTGTTCCTGATTTTTCAATATGCTTTCTATCAATTCAGGAGATTGCATATTTATAACTGGTCTATATTGATGAATTGCAGAACTTGAATCCTTAAATTCATTGTTAGAAAAAATTACATTTGATTTATCATCTAATAAATCATTAATATCCACTTCCAGTTCCTGAGCAATTTTGTTCAGCAGTAAAGAATTGGGAATATTTTTATCGGACTCTATATTCGATATCGTGGTCTGTGTTGTATCCAGGCGCATTGCCAGATCTTCCTGAGACCAGTTCTTTGCTTCCCTGTATTGCCTTACCCTTGTACCTATACTCATTTTATAAGAATTTTTATCAAAAATATAAAAATTCTTATGATGTTGAGACAAAATAAAGAATAGTTTTGTCCTGCTCATATATAGATCGATATTTTTTTTACATCTTTTCCAACCCCAAGACAAAATATTGCATCTATATATAAAAAAGAATTATATTATAACTTATAAAACAACAAATGATTATGACGAAAAAATTGATTTCGTGGCTGTCTTTTATGATGGTCTTTCTGACCTTACTATGGTCCTGTCACAATGAAGATTTCGCTAACAGTGGAGCAGAACCTCAAAGAAACAATGCTAATTTCTTTAAACATGTAACTTCTGTTACTGCAAAATCAGGCGTAGATTATGTTAGTATTTTAGAAGTCTACAACAGGGAAAAAGATTTTCTGTCGATAATACCCGATCAGAAAGGAATGCCGATCTGGGACAAGATGCAGGTAGTAGATACAGAAAACGCAACGGGACTTATGATTCCACTTTCAGATGACAATGTGACTATGAGTTCCGTACTTTTTGCCACATTGGATAATGAAAACACAGTAATAGGTGTGAAAGATTATGATAACAATCTTTTAAAAAAGATTGTCTATGATAATAAAATAGATCGAGACTTCAGAGAACAAATGTTTTATACCTTTATGTATATGGATAATAAAACTTTCGGGAACGAATATTTTACGGGTGTTCCCAAAGACCTGTTTAAAGGCACTAAAAGAAGAAATGAAGAATACGGAAGAATGAGAGTGGTAGATTTTACTACTACACCTGTCGTTACTACTCAGCAAAACGGAAAAGTACTGATCATAGAAACCTGCGCTGTCACATGGCATTGTACACATCATGGTGGTGGCGGACCTTGTGATTATTGTTCTGAATGTTATGGTAATGTTTGCAGTACAACAATGATCTCTGTTGCAGATGATCCTTTTCCCGGAGCACCCGGATCTTCCGGCGGCGGTGGGGGATTGCCACCTTCCGGACCAGAAGGAAATATTCCCAGTAATGATCCATGTGCTCTTAACGGGACTACATTTTACAGATTGGCTCCCGGATGTTCAGGTAGCGGGAATCCGGATATTCCAGATCTTGATAATCCTTGTAAGAAAACAAAACCTTTTATTGATAAAGCGAATGACGTACTTCATAGCACAGTAGGACAAACTATGGATACTACTTTAAAAGGGAAAATAGATGCGCCTAAAGAATGGGCATTAGCAATAGGGCAAAAGCCTGACAATACTTTTGAAATGACTCCGATATTAGAGCAAGATCCTACACAGGGAAATGTTCCAAATAGTCTTTTAACTAATCCCTACATTGGTGATGGACATTCTCATGCTGGCTTTCCTGGAAATCCATCAGGAGGGGATTTATATGGGATGATTGAAAATACACTGACAAGTCCTGGCTTAAAATTTCGTTATGTGTATGGTAAATCCGATTTTGGAACGCCAGAAGTGTATGCTCTTGTAGTAACCGACCCTGCATTAGCAAGTGCTTTTTTAACCCAATTTCCTCGCAGTGAAAATTATGACCCTCCAAGCCGAAATATTAAGGAAGGAAGTCCTTTAGGAAAAGAATTTTATAAGGCAAGAGAACATTATTCCCAAGGCAGGGCAGATAATTCTGCTGGAGAAAATTATGTGCCAAATGCGGTTGCTATGGCTTATATTTTGGAGAAATATAATGCAGGAATCAGCATTGCAAAAGTAGATACAAATGGTAACTTAAAGAAAATTAATGCATCTGTACAACAAATTACAGTTCCTAATAGTGGCGCCGTAAAAGAAGGTGTAAAAGTTTCAAAATGTCCTTAAATTTAACCTTAAAATATTATACAATGAAAATAAAATTATTTAAAACTTTATTTATTATGAGCTTGCTCTTCATATATAATTGCAAAGCTCAGACGACCAATGATTATATTACTTTCTATAATAATGTTGTGCCTAAGTTGAATACAATAGTTCCTAATAAAACACAGTTTTATGGGCAGAATTTTTCTAATTTTTATAACGAATTATTAAATAAACAATTAAATGTTGTAAACTTTAGCTGTGATACTAAAATTGATCCTAGCTCAAAATATTATGTTTTAAGATTGTTTTTTGAAGATTCCGACTTATGGTCTGTTGCTACAGATAACCCATTTCAATATCCTTGGATATCAATTACTTTTGAAAATGAAATTCCCAATCAAATAAAAAATATGATTTTACAAAATCATGGAGAATGGGACAATACTTTTGTACAATTCTTTTCTAATATGAAGATTGAAAAAATAAAATTTATTGGTATAAACGGATATAATAGTACAGATTGGTCTGAAAAATAATTATGAAAAAAATATTTTTATTTTTTATGATACTTGTTTTGTTTACAGGATGTTATATAACACAAAAGAAGAAAGTTCATTATTTATCAACATTGGAAAATGTAAATATTTTCACTTTAAACAAAAGTGATTCAATTAAAGCATATAAAAGTAAACTATTAGCTGAAAAATCTTTGGAGGAATGTGAGAAAAGACCGAATTCAAATTGTATTGATGATATAGGAATAGGAAATATTGACGCAACATTTTTAAATGGAATTTCTAATTTTAGAATGGTATTATTTAATAATTTCAAAGTTCCAAAAAATGCACAAACAGGTGAAAATCGAGTCCGTGTTACAATTGGCACAAAAGATAATTTGGATAGCATAGAGGTATTAAAATCTACCGATGAATATACAAAAAAAGCAATTGAAAATGTTTTCAAGCTACCGAAACTTAATACTTGGAAATCTGCTAAAATCTATGGCATTCCTGTAAAAGAACAATTTGAAATAAGTATTTTTATAGAAAATAAAAAATAAAAGGTTAAAGGAAACTGTAATAAAATGTTTCTTTATAATCAACTAAATACAAAACATATGATGAAATCTTTTTTAATTATTTTTATCCTGACATTTTCATTTTTTCAATCTCAGGTTATTAAAGATACTGTTTTAGGAAAGCCAAAGTTTGTGAAAGAATATGTGCTTTTTCTCAACGATTCCGGTCCTTACACTTTTATGAAAGGGGATGATGAGTATGGTCATGCTACTATAATGAGACCTGATAATTTAAGGAAAAGTATGTCGGGATCTTGGTTTGGATCAGATTTTTGCAGATACATTAATAATGAAACATATTATGATAAAAACCGTAATATCACAAAAGAAATATGGTATTATAAGTCAGGAAGAATTGTTGATGATTATGATTATACTTATGATAATCTGAATAGATTAATTACAGAAAAATCTAAAAATGATTATTCGGAAGATACTTCGCGTTATATTTATGAAAAAAATGATAAATCCCCAAATTTTAAAGAATATTATTCCAGATGGAAGGATGAACCTATGAAAAAATATGTACATAACACTGAAAGCTTTAAACCTTTGAGTATTACAAAATATGATAGCATTTCAAAAACCGACAGCATTTTCGTAATTACCGATGATATTTGGAAGAAAGTGGGACAAGGATATACAGAAGGCAAAGACTCAATTTATCACAAAAAATTAAGCCAAATAAAAATTTATGACAGCCAATATAAAGTTATTGAAGGAAAGTTTTTCGACTATAAAAGTGATTATCAAAATAAAAAAATTATTCTAAAAAATCATGTTAAATATGACTATGATAATTTAGGAAATGTAATAAAACAAACAGGTTTTACAAACGGAAAAATTTCTTCAATTATCACTTATCAAAATGGTAAGATAAAGAAAGAAGAAAATATTTATGATGCAGGATCTACTTTTTCTACAGTTTATGAGTATACTAAAGATCAGAATTTGAGTAGGAGAACGGTCTATAAAAATAATAAAGTCTGGTATGATATAAAGTTCGAATATAAAAATAACCATATAGTCAAACTTTTCTATCTAGATAAATTTGGACGTGAAGATAAGCAGGTAGAACCAACAGTTATCATTTTCAAATACAAATTTGATAAACAAAAAAATTGGACGGAAGTTATAAAAAATGTAGACGGAAAAGATCTATATAAATGGATCAGAGAAATAAAATATTACGACTAAAAAGCTCCGCCGCCGAAATTTTCGGCGGCGGAATTTTTATCTACCAGTTCTTATCAACCATATAAATAATCTGCGTCAAAGTACTCGCTCCAAGCAGTAATTCTCTGCGGTTCACCTTTTCAAAAGTATCTTCTTCCGTGTGGTGAATATCGAAATATCGTTGGGAATCGGGAACCAATTCGGCAGTCGGAATACCCATATCATGAAGCGGATAAAGATCTGTCCCGGAATAGGTGTTTTTAAAATCATAAACTCCGTAAGGTAAGAACAGATTTGCCCAACTTTGGATCTGCTTTCTTTTTTCGTTATCCATTTCCAGAGAAATTCCTCTTGGCGTAAAACCTCCGGCATCGGTTTCTATGGCAAAAAGATGTTTCTCATTATTTTCTTTGGCTGTTTTTCCGTACTGAACACCGCCTTTTACGCCGTTTTCTTCATTCGCAAAACAAACCACTCGGATCGTATGGTTATTTTTAATACCAAGATTTTTGAATGTTCTCAATACTTCAATACTCTGAACAATTCCGGTTCCGTCATCATGTGCACCTTCACCCACATCCCACGAATCCAGGTGTCCGCCAACAACGATGACGCTTTTATCTTTCTTGCCCGTGATTTCTCCAATTACTGAGTGGGAGAGTTTCTCGCCTTTCATTCCGCAGTTGGAGTTCAATTTTGCGATGATTTTCTGTGATTTTAAAAGCTCAGCCAATTCATCAGCGGTAGTATTTCCAATGGCAACGGCAGGGATTTTCTTATCATCCTGATAATGCATGGCTCCTGTGTGCGGAACATTATCAAAAGCCGAAGAAAGCGAACGGATAATTGCAAACTTTCCACCTTTTTTAGCGGTTAATGAAGCCGCCGTTGTTCTGTATTTCGCAGCATCACTATATCCTCTGAAAGTTTCTATATAAGACTGGCTGAAGGGATAATTAAAGAAAACGATCTTATCTTTTACCTGTTCCGGTGAAAGCTTATCATATTCTTCCATGGATTTTACCATGATAATTTCTCCTGAAACATCTTTTCCGCCTGTTCCTTCAGAATTTCCGAGAGAAAGCATTTTCATGCTTTTCCATTGTCCGTTAGAGGTTTTGATCTGTAAAGATTCTTTTCCTCTCACCCAAACCGGAATCATTACTTCCTGAAGCCAGACTTTATCAGCTCCGGCATCACGAAGTTTCTGTTCTGCCCATTTTACGGCTTTTTCATAAGATTCTGAACCGCTTAATCGGTGACCGATATTTTTAGTTAAATCTCTTAATTCGATGTAACCTTTTCCGTTATTTAATATTTCCGTGGAAATTTTTGCAAATTGTATGGAGTCTTCTTTTGCCTGACCGAAAACCGTCATGCTCAGAAGCAATAATGATGTTCCTAATATCTTTTTCATTTTTTTAGAATTTGATTTTTATAACACAATCAATACTTTATGATTAGTTAAAATTCAGTGTAATTTAGTTTTACGTCTTTTACATAAAGCAACATATCTTTTTTTATTTTGTACGGAGAATCTTGATCAATTGAGATGCTTTTTAAAAGATTGTTGCTGTATCTCTCCAAAATTTCAATTTTTTCATCGTAAAGTAATATAAATTGATGAGCATTAAAAAATATAAGCTCTGCGTTGTTATCGATGGCAAAACTTTCGGGTTCTTTAAACTTTTCTATTGATAATTTTCTGACATATACATTGTCATCATCAAGGAAATGTTTTTGATAAGCGAGTTCTGATAGGTTTTTGCTAATAACATAATATTTGCCTAAATCATCAATTTTGTCAACAAATAAAACACGGATATTTTCCGGTGATTCTATTTTTAAAATGCAGTGAAAACATTTTGGATCGTCACCGTCTTTGCAATAAACAATAATGATTACTATATCTTCGTTCGAAGATGAAAATATAGAATATCTGTCGTCAAAATAAAAATAAATAAAATCATATTGATCAAAATGGTCATCAAAAAAACCAGTCAAATTATATTTTTTTAAATCCTTAAGATCAATTAGTTCTAAATCTTCCCGAAAAATATAATTTTTTAAAACATGTTTATGATTTAAAGAGCTGATTTTGCTATCGAGCTGATCTTTTAAAATTATTTCTCCATTAGAATTTATTTTGAAATGCAATGAATCAGCACTCAAATAAAAATTTTCATCATCAATGGAATGGAATTCTATCCGACCATAAGGTTTGGCGTATATTTTTTCATTCAATGAAATTTCTTTGATGTCATTGGTTTTTAAATTTAAAACTTCAATAAATAATTCTAAATTTTGCTTGGTTTTGAGTAAAATAATCTGTTGCCTTTCCGGAATATAGTCCAACTTTATGATCTTAAAGTTATTGCTGTTACTTTGGGAAATTAAGTTGTCTATATTACTCATCATAATAAATAATTACCAATTTTTATCAATCATTAAGACCATTTGTGTCATGGCAACCGCACCTAAAAGCAATTCTCTTTTGTTCACTTTATCGAAAGTATCTTCCACAGAGTGATGATAATCGAAATATCTTTGGGTATCTACAACAAGCTCTGCCAAAGGAATATCCAGCTTTTTTAAAGGAGAAATATCCTGAATAGCATCAGTCTGGTCAAAATCATAAACACCGTAGGGAAGGAAATAATGTTTCCATTCAAAAACCTGTCTTCTTCTCTGCGGAGACATGTCTAATGAAAAACCTCTCGGAGAATAACCTCCCGCATCTGTCCCCAATGCGAAAACATGTTTCTCATCTTTCTTTTTTACATAAGCAGCATACATTTCCCGTCCTTGTCCGCCGTTTTCACTGTTGGCATAGAGAACAACTCTGATGGTGTGATTATTTTCATAGCCTAATGCTTTTAATGTTCTCAAAACTTCAATACACTGCGCAACTCCGGTTCCGTCATCAATAGCACCTTCTCCAAAATCCCAGGAATCCAATTGAGCTCCCAAAACAATGACTTTAGAATCTTTTTTGCCCGGAATTTCAGCGATGATGTTCGGATTGGTTGTTTCACCTTTTGATTCGGCGGTCATATTTATTTTTGCTGTAACTTTTTGTTTTTTTAATAATTTTTCAAGTTCTTCAGCAGATTTTACACCGATAGATAAAGCCGGAATTTTTACTTTGTCATCCGGTTCATAATAAATCATTTTAGCATGGGGAGTATCATCGGTTGCAGTGGTTAAAGATCTTATAATTAAAGCTTTTGCTCCCGTTTTAGCAATAACAGAAGCAGAAATTAATTTTGATTTTGCTGTAAGTAAATAAGAATCACTGGTATTAATGATTCTAGGGTCCATCGGAACATTAACGAAAACTATTTTGTCTTTTAACTGTCCTACGGATAACGCATTAAGCTCGGAAGTACTGTTGATTAAAACAATTTCACCGGTAAGATCTTTTCCGCCTGTTCCTTCAGAATTACCGAAAGACAGCATTCTTATGTTTTTCCAGTCTCCATTTGCAGCTTTTATCTGCAGAGATTCTCTTCCTCTTATCCACACCGGAGCTTTTGCTTCCTGTCTCCAGATCATTTCAATTCCGATGGCTTTAAACTTTTTTTCAGCCCATTCTACAGCTTTCGCATAACCGGGAGTCGCACTGAAACGGGAACCGACACCTTTCGTCAGTTCTCCGAGATTTTCGTAAGCAGTTCCGTTGGTCATGATCTCATCAGAGATCTTTTTAAATTCATCCGGATAATTGAATTTCGCAGTGGCAGCCGTTTTTAAAGGCTTTTTCTGAGGTTTTTTTTGAGAAAATAAAAATCCACCCAAAAAGAGTGGAATTATAATGAAGATTTTTTTCATTTTTTATTTACCTTTTTTCCGTTGCTAAAAGTAAGGAAAAATTGGTTATTTTTTATTGTTTCATATCATACATTAACAATGCTGTAACCAATTTTGGCTCAATAAATGTACATTTTGGAGGCATGCTTAGCTTTAAATCTGAAATTTTAATCATATCATTAAAACTTACAGGGAAAATTCCGAAGCCTACTTTTCCTTCTCCTGCATCTACTTTTTCTTTTAAAAGACTGATTCCTTCAAGATTTGAAGTTCCTTTTACATAAGAAATTTTTTCTGAACTGTCCGGATCTTCTATTTTCAGAATATTTTTAAAGATAAATTTATCCAAAAGATGGTGATCCAGATTATCTAAAGACATTTCCGTAGAACGAAGATCATGTTTTACGTGAAGAGAATAAAATTTACCTCCCAAATACATGGAAATATGGAATTTTTGGGAAGGATAATATGCGGTTTCCCCTTTTTCATGAATTAAGAAAAACTTTTCTAATTCAGTTAAAAATTCCTGGTCTGATAAACCGTTAATATCACTTACGATCCTGTTGTAATCGTGGATTTTAATAGACTGGTTGGAAACGATAAAACTATATACGAAGTTGTAAAGTTCCGTACCGTTATGCCTTTTATTTTTGTCTTTCTGATGTTTTGCATTAAGAGCTGTAGAACCGATTCTGTGGTGTCCGTCCGCAATGTAAAAAGCATCAATCTGATCAATAACTTCTTTGAACTGCTGCAGTTTCAGACGGTTATCGATTCTCCAGATTTTGTGTCTGATTCCCTTTGTATCGACATGATTGAAAATCGGAACGTTTTTCTCCTCATGGTTCATCAGCAATTCAATCTTAGAATTGGAAGGATAGGTCAATAACACAGGTTCAGCCTGAATGTTTACTTTTTCAAGATAATGAGCCAGTTTCTCTTTCTTCTGAGGAATGGTACTCTCATGTCTTTTGATTTTTCCGCTCCAGAAATCCTCAATGCTTGATAATCCCAAAAGCCCTCTGAAAACCTGTTTGTTAGGATATATTTGCTCATAAAGATAATAGGAAGAACTGTCCTGGACGAGTTTTTTCTCTTCCATAAGTTCTTCAAATGTCGATCGGATTTTCCTTAAATTCCTATCGATATCTTTTGATTTACTTACAACATACGGTTTAATCATATTGATGTAAGTATCTTCAACTTGAGCTTTCTCCGCTATCTCTTCCTGCGTAAAATTATCCAAAGGATGAGTAGGGAAAGTGCTCTCATGATCTTTATGAGGTCTTATTCCACGGAAAGGTTTAAAAACAGGCATATTTTATTGTATAGTTTCTTTTTGTAGCTTAATAATTTGTTCTGCAAGCTCGACTCCGATTTTCTCCTGAGCATCCACCGTATTTCCTCCAACATGCGGAGAAAGTGACAGAGCAGGATTCATCAGAAGAAGCACTTCCGGATTGGGTTCTTTTTCAAAAACATCCAAAGCAGCTCCCGCCACTTTTCCGGATTCGATAAAATCAATCAGGGCAACTTCGTTTATAACGCCGCCTCTTGCAGTATTTACAATGTAGACGCCGTCTTTCATTTTTTCAAACTGAGGCGTGTCTATGATATATTCGTTCGTTTTAGGTGTATTGATACTGATGAAATCTGTATCTTTTAAGAATTCATCCATATCATTAACGGAAGTAATTTCAAAATTCACCGACTGTCCGTCGAAAAAATTCAAAGTAAGAACTTTCGTTTTAGGTTTTCTTGTTAAAACTTTAACTTTCATTCCTAAAGAAATCCCTATTTTCAAAACTTCCTGACCAATACTTCCAAAACCAATAACTCCTAATGTTTTTCCAGAAAGTTCATAGGCTTTGCTGAACGATTTTTTCATGGCATTGAAGTGAGTTTCCCCTTCCAATGGCATTAATCTGTTGGATTCATGAAGAAATCTCGCCAATGAAAAGAAATGTCCGAAAACCAATTCCGCAACCGATTTTGAAGATGCAGTCGGCGTATTGATTACTTTTATTCCTTTGCTTTTAGCATATTCAACATCGATGTTATCCATTCCGATGCCGCCTCTTCCGATGATTTTCAGACCGGGACAGGCATCGATAAGATCTTGTCTTACTTTCGTAACACTTCTTACCAAAAGAACATCCACGTTATTCTCGTTGATGAAATTGATGACATGATCCTGTGCAACTTTGTTGTCCAAAACTTCAATTCCTGCATCTTTCAATGCCTGTTCTCCTGATTTCGAAATTCCGTCGTTAGCTAAAACTTTCATGGTTCTTTATTTAATTTAAATAGTTAAAGATTGAATTATTTAAAAATTTAAATGTTGCGCAAATTAAGAAAATTTAAAATAACAATAAATAATATTTAATTGATTGAAATTTAAATATTTAAGTTATTTAATAGACTTCATGACATCCACCAAAACTTGCACACTTTCAATCGGTAAAGCATTGTATAAGCTTGCCCTGTAACCACCCAGACTTCTGTGTCCGTTTAATCCGCTGATTCCGGCAGCTTTCCACGCATTGTCGAACTCTTCTTTTTTGCTTTCGTCTATTAATTTAAAAGAAACATTCATTAAAGAACGGTCTTCTTTCACACAAAACGTTTCAAATAAAGGATTGCTGTCGATTTCGTCGTATAAAAGTTTTGCTTTTGCTTCGTTTCTTGCTTCAGCAGCTGCAATTCCTCCGTTGTTTTCTAAATGCTGTAAAGTAAGTAAAGACGCATAAACAGGGAAAACCGGCGGTGTATTGTACATTGATTCTTTTGCAATATGCTGAGAATAATCCAGGATTGAGAACATATTTTCTCTTCCTGTTTTACCTAGAATTTCTTTTTTAATAACC
This sequence comes from Chryseobacterium ginsenosidimutans, assembly GCF_039536845.1. Taxonomy (GTDB): domain Bacteria; phylum Bacteroidota; class Bacteroidia; order Flavobacteriales; family Weeksellaceae; genus Chryseobacterium; species Chryseobacterium ginsenosidimutans_B. The sequence goes on along the minus strand of NZ_BAAAZJ010000005.1, from coordinate 175,536 downwards.
ACTAAAGTTACTCCTGCAGGACCCATATTTTTCTGAGCTCCGGCGTAGATTAAATCAAATTTTGAGAAATCCAGCTGTCTGGAGAAAATATCAGAACTCATATCACAAACCATTAAAGTGTCAACTTCAGGGAAAGACTTCATCTGTGTTCCATAGATCGTATTGTTGGAAGTACAGTGAAAATAATCATATTCTGAACCAACTGTATAATCTTTCGGAATGAAAGAGTAGTTTTCTTCTTTTGAAGAACCTACGACATCTACCGTTCCTACTTTTTTAGCTTCTTTGATTGCTCCTGCAGCCCAAGTTCCCGTATCTGTATAAGCTGCTTTTCCGCCAACTTTCATCAAATTGTAAGGAACCATCGCAAACTGCAAACTAGCACCGCCTCCTAAATATAAAACTTCGTAATCATCACCAAGGTTCATCAGTCTTTTTACGATTGCACGCGCTTCGTCCATCACAGCGACAAAATCTTTGCTTCTGTGCGAAATTTCAAGAAGAGACAATCCTATTCCGTTGAAATCCAGAATCGCCTGTGCCGATTTTTCGAAAACTTCCTGAGGTAAGATACATGGTCCTGCGCTAAAGTTGTGCTTTTTGCTCATATTTTTATTTTTTTGGTTTTAGTAAACGCTTTTGACGCTTACAGTTTCATTTTTAGATTCTTATTAAGGTTTATTGAGATTTTTGGCTAAAAAAACCGTCCCATACTGTATGAGACGGTGTATTTTATTCACCGTGTAAGAATGCTTTTTTATTAAGCAATGCTTCTTCAGATTCTACATGATCTTCATCAGGAACACAGCAATCAACAGGGCAAACTGCTGCACACTGTGGTTCTTCATGGAAACCTTTGCATTCTGTACATTTATCTGTTACGATGAAGTACACATCGTCACTTACAGGTTCTTGTGGTGAATCTGCATCCACGGTAAGTCCTGATGTTAGTGTTACAGTACCTTTCAGTTCGGTACCTTCTGAAGCTTTCCAATCCACTGCTCCTTCATAAATTGCATTGTTTGGACACTCTGGTTCGCAGGCACCGCAATTAATGCATTCATCAGTTATTTTAATAGCCATCGCTAATTTTTTTTAAATTTGCACAAAATTACAAAATATTCCCCAATTTTACAGTAATTATGAATATCGAAAATCAAGTTTTAGGACTTACGAAGGTAAGTGATTATATAAAAGCGTTTTTAGCAAAAAATCAGGAAGATTATAATGAAAATGATTCGGATTTTGAGTTATTATTAGAGAAATCAAAAACAGAGAACCAATGGTTTACTATTGAAAATCAGAAATTTGCTTTGCAACAGTGGGCTGATTTGCTGACTGAAGAAAATATAAAAAATTGGCTTAAAGAATATTCAATCTCAAAAATCTCAAAAAGAGTAGGGCTGATCATGGCTGGAAATATTCCTTTGGTGGGTTTTCATGATGTGATTTCCGTTGTTTTGAGTAATCATATTCCTGTTATTAAATTATCTTCAAAAGACAGGTATATCATTCCGTTTTTATTAAAAAAATGGAATGAGTTTTCAGAAGGAAATGTACAGTTTGAATTTGTAGAAAGATTAGAGAATTTCGATGCCGTAATTGCAACAGGAAGCAATAACACAGCGAGATATCTGGAATATTATTTTAAAAATCATTTAAATATTATCAGAAAAAACAGAACTTCTGTTGCTGTTTTGAAAGGTGACGAAACTGAAGAAGAATTACGACTTTTAGCAAATGATATTTTTCAGTATTTTGGTTTGGGTTGCAGAAATGTAACAAGGATTTTGATTCCGCAGGATTTTGTTATTGACAGGCTGTTTGAAAGTTTTATTGATTTTCAGGATATTATCAATCATAATAAATATGCGAATAATTATGAATATAACAGAGCAGTCTATCTTTTAAATCAAGAGCAGTTTTGGGATAATAATTTTGTAATGCTGAAAGAAGATGAAAAGCTTTTCAGTCCGCTTTCTGTCATTAATTTCAGCAGATATTCTTCTTTGGATGAAGTGAAAGACTTTATCGCTGAAAATGAAGAAGATATTCAGTGTGTTGTTGCAAAAGACGAACTTGGCTTTGACTCTATTACGTTTGGAGAAGCACAAAATCCGGGTTTAGATACTTACGCAGATAATGTGGATACGATGAAATTTTTATCGTTAATTTAAATCTTCGTATCTTACATCAATCAACCAATCACAAGAATATTATGAAAAAGTTATTGCTTATTCTTACCGTTTTGGCTTTTCAATTAGGATTTTCTCAAAACAGCAAAATAAAAGTTATTGAAAGCAAAAAAATTGAATTAACCTCAGAATTAAGTAAAGATAAAATTGAGTTTTACAATAAGATATTTCTAAAATTCGTAGCCGCTTTGAAAGCTTCCGACAAGCAGACCATCAATACTTTAATCTCTGATCAGGTGAAAGATATTGTTTCGGATAATATGATTCAGAAATTATCAGGAGGTATAAGTTTTGAAAAGAAAACGGAAGTGTATAAATCCGGTTATCAAAAATTGTTGGATAATGAAACGTATCCTGCAATTCAATACAAATATGCCGGAGATAGAGAAAATCCACCAAGAGATATTATCACGGTAATTTTTGAAAATGATGGAAAAATTCTTGGGGTAAAACCAGAATATAGCAAGTGATTGATGAATAATAAGCAATAGGTAACTAGTAATTTCGTTTATTGTTTATTAGAAAATAATGAGAGCATAATGAAAAAAATATTTTTAATTCTTTCTGTTTTATCAGTACAGTTTTTTCTTTCGCAAAAAGCAGGCGTAAAAGTAGAAAACAACAAGAATGCAAACACCAATACCAAAGCTTCTTTAAATTTAAGCAAAGAAGAAATCGATCTTTATAACGGAAAATTTCTAAAATTTATTGACGCTCTGAAGATTTCCGACCGCACTGCAATGGATGCACTATTATCTGAAAAAGCAAAAAAAATGATTACAGAAGTTGTGTATCAAAAATTAGCGAAAGATATTAAGACAAGTAAAAAATTTGAAATCGTTAAAACAGGCTATAAACCTTTAATTGACGGAAGCAGTTTTCCAATGATTCAGTACAAATATTCTGATGATAAGGCTGCGGAACCGAAAGAAATTATTACAGCTGTATTTGAAACTGACGGAAAAATATTAGGAATTAAACCATATAAGATTACTAAATAAAATTATATTTAAAAAAATTAAATTAAAAAATAACTATGATGACAGATGTTTTAGTCGCACACGCTAAAGACGTGGAAAAGGCTAGTTTTTACAAGAAAACATATTTGCACGTTGCATTATCTATTCTTGCATTTATCGGTGTTGAAACGGTGTTGATCAAAACCGTTCCTGAGCAGTTGATTGTTGCTATGTTTGCACAAAGATTTGCTTGGCTGTTAATTATCGGAGTATTTTGGCTGGCTTCGGTTTTGGCTACAAAATGGTCACTTTCTCAAAGTAAATCAACGCAGTATTTTGGGCTTGGATTTTATATTTTACTGGAAGCGGTTATCTTTCTTCCATTAATTTATATTGCTACGGTTTATTCTGGAGCGCAGGTAATCTATCAGGCTGCAATGTTGACGATTGCTATGTTTGCCGGGATTTCTGCAGTAGCTTTTACTTCTAAAAGAGATTTTTCGTTCCTTAGAAATATTATTGTTATCGGAGGATTTATTTCACTTGGATTAATCGTTGGCGGAATGCTTTTCGGTTTCAATCTTGGACTTTGGTTCTCTGTAGGAATGGTGATTTTGGCTTCTGCAACGATTTTATATCAAACAAGTAAGCTGAAAGATTCTTACGGAACAAATCAATATGTAGGAGCTTCTTTGCAATTATTTGCTTCCATTATGCTTTTGTTCTGGTACATTTTGAGTATCTTAATGAACAGAAGAAGCTAATTAATTTTAGTAATATATAATAAAAAAAACACCCGATGAAAATTTCATCGGGTGTTTGCTTTTTATTTGGTAACGAACATATTGACAGACCAGTTTGAGGCTAGCCATATGTTTGAGTTTGTCGGAGTATTGCTTCGGGCTACATATGCCTGTACAAAATACGTGTCAGCTGCAGGTGCTGTTATACCACTGCTATAAGTAATGGCTGCGGAACCAAAAACACCAGGTGAGCTTGTACTTGAAGTAGTTGATATTAAAAAGCCATTTCTTCCGTTCGAAGCATAAGGAATACTGGATGATAGTGCAGCACCGGGTGTTATCTTTATCAGATAATCTGCCTGAAGGGCTACTGGTGTCGCATTAGATACATCCACCATACCACTAAGAGTGACGTTAATATTGGCTCCTGCGGAAGCGGTGAAACTACTCCTTAATGCTGTAATTTCGGTCCAGTTAACATTGTTATTTGTAAGCGCATTGAAATCAGTAGGAGTAGGTGCTGTAACTATTTTATTATATTCGATAATAGGACCTCCCGCAGCCTGCATTTGTAAAGCTCTCCAACTGGGAGCTGCCGGTGTTCCAACATTTAGATAAAGTCCCTGAGTGCCAAATGTTGTACTGGTATTATAAACCACTAAACCATTTGCCGGTGTCGGAATTGTTGTTGCATCTGTTGCGCTAATAAGAGGTATTTTTGGAGGTAGAAATCCTTTGTTTGTTGAATTTAGTTGTAAAATGGCCGAATTATCGGGGATAGATGTTCCTATTCCAACCTGAGCTCTAAAAAGAGAGCTTAATGTAATGATTAATATTACAGATAAGTTTAATTTTGTCATTGTAATTATTTGGTTATTTAATTTAATCAAATTTAACTATTAATTTATTAAATTTCATTAAATAATAATTAAATATTAAAATAATTACTTTACTGCTGTGTTTTTATTATAAATTCGTTAAGTATTAAAATTTTAACAATTATAAACTAAAATATTTATCAATTGAATAACATTGAATAAAAGAGTTTAAAGCATATCCTGATGAAGTAGGAGAAATTAATTGAATTTTTAATAAACATAAAAAAAACACCCGATAGAAAATTTCATCGGGTGTTTGCTTTTTTATTTAGTAACGAACATATTGACAGACCAGTTTGCAGTACCCCAAAAACTTGGATTAGTTGGTGTATTGTTTCGGGCTACATATACCTGTACAAAATAGGTATTAGCTGCTGCTGTGCTGGTGAACCGAAAATGCTTGGTGCAGTTGCACCTGTAGTGTTTGATATTAAAAAACTATTCCTTGAGTTCGCGGCAATAGAAATATTAGATGGCAGGAATGCACCTGGTGTTACTTTGATCAAATAATCTGCTTGATAAGCTCCTGCCACAGCGTTAGAAACACTTAATATATGTGTGGTATCCTTATTGTAAAATTCGTAAAGCAGTGAGTTTTATGTAATTAAAAGTGTATGCTGTAATTACTTATCAATCGATCCTAAAACCTTTTGAGCAAATGAGTTTAAAGCGTCCTTTTCGCTCATTCCGTTTTGTACGTTGGCGTGAACTTCCAAAGCTCCGCAGATGTTTGTTATTAACTCTCCTGCAACGTTTAGATCTTCTTCACTTGTTCCCCTGAACTCGCAGAAACTTTCCAAAACTTCTAATGTTTTTTCAAGGTTTTCGGGAGTTTGGTTCTGATAAAATTGTCTGATTACGGGTAATTTCATAATTACAATTCATTAAATAAATTAATTAAACTTTCAGCTTGGTTAGACTGAACCTGATTCACCAATTCTCCGTTTTTGAAGATCGCGAAAGTAGGTAAGTTGTCAACTTTTGCTAATTTTCTGCTTTCCGGTAATTTTTCTGCATCTACATAAAGGAAAGGAATGCTGTCGTTTTCAGATGCCAGTTTTTTGAATTTCGGCTTCATGATTCTGCAGTTTCCGCACCAAGTTGCTCCGTATTGTACGACAACTTTTTCATTATCGCTTACAATATTTTGCAGCGTATCTTCTGTTAATTCTGTATACATAAGTTAAATTTGAAAAATTTAACAATGTAGCAATCTGATAATTTACCAATCTAACAATTGAAAAACGAGTCTTAAAATTGTTATACTGTTAGATTGCTACATTGTTACATTAAAACTTTAGTTTTTTGCTAAATATTCAGCAGTAGAAGTTCTGTCAGCTTTCATAGCATCTTTTCCTTCTTCCCAGTTTGCAGGGCAAACTTCACCGTGCTTCTGAACGTGCGTGTAAGCGTCGATTAATCTTAAATATTCTTTTACGTTTCTTCCCAAAGGCATATCGTTTACAGACTCGTGGAAAATTTTTCCTGTTTCGTCGATAAGATAAGTTGCTCTGTAAGTTACGTTAGAACCTGTGAAAACTTCTTCACCTTCGTCATTGTATTCGAAATCCTGATCTACAATTCCCAACATATTTGCCAATTGTCTGTGTGTATCAGCCAAAAGTGGGTAAGTTACGCCTTCAATACCACCGTTATCTTTCGATACGTTCAACCAGGCAAAATGCACTTCGTTTGTATCGCAAGAAGCTCCGATTACTTTAGTGTTTCTTTTTTCGAATTCACCTAAAGCTTCCTGAAAAGCGTGAAGCTCAGTCGGGCAAACAAAAGTAAAATCTTTCGGGTACCAGAATAAAAGAACTTTTTGTTGGTTTGCTGTTGCTTCTTCGAAGATGTTGATTTTCAAATCGTCACCCATTTCAGACATTGCGTCTACTGCTACATTTGGGAATTTTTTTCCTACTAAAGACATAATTTCCTTGTTTTTATATTTAAATTTTCTAGTGCAAATATAAAAACATTTCATCTATCGAACAAATCAATATTAATAAATAAAATCTATAATTGTTTTTGATATGATTCCTAATAAAAAAGCCCTGAATTCAGGGCTTTTGTTTATTTAATCTTTCGTATTGAGCTTGTCTTTCAGATCTTCGATTATCTTTTCATTAGCTTGATTTTGTTCAACCAATTTTTTGAATTCTTCGAGAAAGTTTTCCGGGAAATTGTTTATAACATTGTTTTGATGTTGACCAACCTGTCCATTGTTTTCATGAACATTGTTTACATATTTTTCGTCTAAAAAGTAATCAAAATCCTTATCAAAAAAATGGCAAACTTTATCCATTAGTAAAAAATCTACTTTTTTCGAATTTCCACTTTCGATATTATGTAAAGTTCCTTGAGAAACTCCTAATTCAAAAGCTAATTCACTTTGTGACAGATGTTTTTCTTCTCTTAAATTTTTGATCTTAGTTCCAATATTCATGTTCAATTTAATTAGTTTTCTGATTAAAATAATTAATTTCTTGGTTGGTAAAGGTATAAAGAATTTTTCATTTTTGTGACAAGCAATTGATCCGGAAAAAATTGTAGTGTAACAAATTAATTTTAATTTTTAAAACATTTAAATTATGAAAAATTTTAAAAAACTTTCGAGAAATGAATTGAAGTCAATGATTGGAGGAAAATTACCTGGTGGAGGTTTAGGAGGTAATTGTCCTGATATGTGTGTACCAACAGGTGGAGGTACAGAAGATGGATGCAGACAATATGGTCTTGTTTGCGGATTTTTCCAATGTGGTCCTGGACCTAATGATTGGGGAAATAGATGTCAATAAATTAATTTAAATATGAGGCGTAAAAATTTTATGCCTCATTATTTAATATGATGATTATATTTATAGTATGAAAAAAAATAAACTTCTTATAAAATTTCTGTTCTTCTGTATCATTATATTTTTTGATAACATTTCTGCTCAAAATAAGCTGTTCAAATACGATTTAGAATATAAATCAAATCCACAAAAGGATAGTATTACTTTAAAAAAAATGGTTTTAGATTCAGAAAATGGCAAAAATTCTGTTTTTAGAACCGAACATGATAGGACATCTGATTCTCTTATTGCAATTACAGGTTTAGGCTTGGGAAGAGGAATGACATTGGAAGATCAGCTTTATGTTACTAAGAATTTTACTGAAAATGTTACATATAAAAGTATTCAAACTGTTTACAGAGATATCTATTCGATAAAAATCGCTGAGAGGCTTGATTGGGAACTCTTACCTGAAAAAAGTAGAATCGCAAATTTCAATGTTCAAAAGGCAAAGGTTAATTATGGAGGTAGAAATTGGACAGCTTGGTTTACGAGTGAAATTTCTATTCAGGAGGGACCTTATATTTTTTGTGGCTTGCCTGGTTTGATTATTAAGATTTCAGATGATCAGAATGATTATAATTTTAGTTTAACTGAAATAAAAAATGGCAGCAGTAAAGTCTATTATAGAAATAAAGGCTCTGAATTAACTTGGGAGCAATTTAAAAAACTGTCTGAAAATTATTATTCAGATCCTTTTGCACGTATGAAATCTATGGGAGTTCCTGTAAAAAAAGATGATGGAACAGGAAATGCTGTTTCTGTAAACATGAAAGAAGAAACTGACAAATTAAAAAGAATAATTAGAGAAAATAACAATCCGATAGAACTTAATCATAAAGTTGAATACAAATAAAAAAAATTGAATTCATAACTTATGAAAAGTAATTGATCCAGAAAAAAAATTGTGGTTATAACAAAAAAATAATTTTGAATGGTATAAATTTTCATACCATTCCTTTAATTTATAAAAAATGAGAAATTTACTTAGATTTTGTTTACTGCTATTTATTTTAATAAGTATTGATAGTTATTCTCAACATTATAAGATTATTTATAAATTAATATACAAAACTGATTCTACTGCGGATAAAACATTAACAAAGAACATGTTATTGGAATTAGACGAAGGTTTGTCCAACTTTTATTCATATGATTTTTATAAAAGCGATTCTATATATCAGATAAATAGTAAACTAGGAAAAGAAGCATTTCAACCAATACCTGACTCTAATTTTTTTGTTATTAAAAATAATGATAAATCAACTATAAGTAAATTTTATAATTTTCCGCCTAACAATACTATTTATCAATTAGATGAAATTAAAAATAACTTTAACTGGGAAATATTAAAAGAAATAAAGAAGATTAATAATTATACCTGTCAAAAAGCCCAACTAAAATACAAGGGAAGAAACTGGATTGCGTGGTTTACAAAAGAAATCCCGTTAAATTTTGGTCCATATGTTTTTGAAGGGTTACCTGGAGCTATACTATATATGGAAGATTCAAAAAAAAATTACCTATTTGAATTAATATCTTTACATAATTCCTCTTCGCATAAAATTAATTTTTTTGATGATTCGAATGTGATTAATGTTTCTAAAAAAGAATTTGATAAAATATGTTTAGATCGTTATAATGATCCGTACAAAGAAATGCGTAATGATGGAGTTTTAATAGAGAATTCTTCAGGAGAACTCAATAAGCCAAATATTAATCAAATGACAAAAGAAAAACAAAAATTTATAAAAAATCATAACAATCCTATAGAACTTTCTGAAGCCATAAAATATCCTTAAAATAAAAACGCCCTGAATTTTCAGGACTTTTTCTAATCTTATATTGTTCAATAACAAATAAGTTTGTATTTGAAAACTTAGTATTTAACATAAAAAAATAGTTTTAAAATATATACAATAATTTAAAATCGATTGTCGTTTAGAGACAAATTGATTCTATATTTGAATCCCTAAAAAAACACAAATGGCTCTTTCTACTTTTCAGAACAGCCATTATAAAAAATATAATAGATCTGTTTATCGGGTCTATATAAAGTTATATTGCGCAATATGAAAGGTAGGAATAAGCCGAAAACCTGCCTCCGTAAGGAAAGTTAAATTCTTCTCTGTTGAAGATTTATACAAAATAAGTAGGAAACATGAAAAAATAAATTATTATGAAAAAAAAGTTTTTAATCGGTGCATTAGGATTAGCGTCTGTATTTACATTAAGCTCATTTGATGATGGAAACACTGAATCTACAACATCACGCAGATTTTGGGGTAGTGAAATTACTGGATATGGAGGTTGTTCACCAACTGGATTAATACAAGCAGATGGAACAGCACAATGTGGATGTGAAGTAACCGTTACTCATTATGTGTTTTGGATTGGTATAAGTGAAAGTACAGAAATTAGATATACAAGTTGCTAATGCACTCATTTAAAATTCTTAATTACATTTGGAAAAGGGAAATTATTTCCCTTTCCTTTTTATTCTTTTCTTGTTATTTTTATTCTCAAACCTTCGTAAGAGACTCAGACGGAAAAATTTTTGATGAAGTTACTATTATAAGAAACAATAAAAATATTATAATAAATAAAAATACTTTTAAAGATTATAAACCTGCAATATCTGATAAAATCCTCTTTAATCAGAAACTACTAGATTTTGCAATAGGAAATGACTCACTATTTTTCTTTGACAAAGTAAAAGAAATTGAAGAGATTAATATAGTTGGGGATAATCTTGGAAATAAGAAGGAGAAAATAATAAAAAGTGGAGAAACTCAAAAGGTTTATGCAGATATTTTTCCAAATAATTATATAGCAACTTTTATAAAAATAGGTGCAAAAAAAAGGACATTTGTAAAATCAATTACCTTTTTTCCTGATAAAAGATTTTCCATAAAAAATTTATCTGGGAAAATTCAAATTCAAATAATGCCTAATCTAGGAGGTTTTCCTGATGAAGATTCAACAATCTTAACTTTTGAAAAAGATATGTCTGAAACTTATCAAAATAAATGGGAAATTGAACTACCAAGAATTATGAAATATCCTGACAATGGCTTCTTTGTTGTTTTTTACTATCAATCCAATAACAAAAAAATGACAGCAACATTAAAATTAAATAATGAATCTGATATGTTTTTGTTTTATCCAACAAACAAGGAATGGAAGTCAATAAAAAACAATGGATATTTATATAAATTAAAAATCTTACAATAATCTCTAGAATCTTTGAAAAATGAAAAATTATATATATGTAATATTTATTTTTTTTCTTTCCTGTAAGGAAGAGAAAATTGTAAAAAGTACAAACAACTTTAATCTTAAGAATAGCGATGAAATTTATAAAAAAATATCCAAAATTCCAGACAATCAATTAACTAAAATAGAGATTCCCGAATTTATTGATTTGGATACAATTGAAGGTAATAGTAAATTAGTTAGTATTACTATTAAAAATAAGGGACATCATAACTTAACTTCATTTGTTGTTAAACCTCCTTGCTCTTGCAACGAAGTATCAAAATATGATAGTCTAATGTTGCCAAATACTTCTCAAACATTTACTGTTAATATGAAATTTGACAAAATTGGTAATTTTTATCAAGGAATTACTCTATATGGAAGTTTTTACCCATATATAAAAAAAGTTTATGTTGAAGGTTATAGACGAAGGTAAATAATGTAAAATTGAAACGTGTGATTAGAAAGGATGTGTGCAAATAAAAAAGCAGCTAAAAAATAGCTGCTTTTCATTTATTCTAATAACCAAATATCTCAGTCAGGTTCAATTTCTTCACTTCACCGAGTTTCTGCATATCGGCTTCATTCACTTTATCTTGCGAAGCAACAAGACAGTAGGTGTAGTTTTTACCTTTCATTTCCTTATCATGGAAATTATTAATATCAGCAAACGTTAGTTTCGGAGCTTGCTCGTAAGTGTTTTTTCTGATATCTGTATTATTTCCAAGCTTTTGTGCTCTAAGATAAGAGAAGATAATTCCGTCCTGAGTAATTCTTTCGGAAGCGATCGATTTTTTCAATCCGCTTTTTGCTGTTTCGAATAACTGGTCAGACTTTGGAAGCGTCGTTAAAAGTTCGTTCATTGCCGTTGTAGACTCATTGAATTTATCCGCCTGAGTTCCTACATACGCCATAATCATATCTTTATCTTCTTTTTTACTTGGAAGCGAGAAATAGGAATAAGTAGAATAAGCCAAAGCTTTCGATTCCCTGATTGTCTGGAACACAACAGACCCCATTCCGCCACCGAAATAGTTGTTGAATAAGTTGACGGTAGGAGTGATGCTTGAGTTATAAGCTTCCCCGTTTCTCACCCAGAAAACTTCTGCCTGAACCATGTCATAATGTGCAAACAGCACTTTGTTTTTATCTGTCGGGATTTGTACAAAAGTTTTAGACTTAGGCATATCTTTCAAAGAATTCGAAACCTTATGAATTGGCGTTAACGAAGCTGTCACTTCATTCCCTGATTTCGGACCGTAATAAAGAACTTTATGTTTAAAATTAAACAGATCATGAAGAGCATTTATCAAATCTTCCGCTTTCAAAGCCTCCAATTCTGCATCACTCAACACATTATTGAACGGGTTTTGAGGACCATATTGAGCATAACTTCTCAATCCGCTCATGATCGTTCCTTTGTTCTGTTTTGCGTTGGCTCTGGCTTTTTTCAATCTGGCTTTATATGAGTCTAAAGCTTTTTGGTCTGCCTGACAATTTTTAATTAAGTCTTCAAATAAAGCTGCTGTTTTGTCGAAATTTTCATTTAAACCTTCTAAAGTTACATAAGTTTCTTCGTTTCCTGCACTTACATCAAAGCTTGAAGCCAATTTGTAAAACTCTTTACTAATGGCTTCCGAAGATTTACTTTTCGTTCCTAAATACTGAAGATATTCCGCAGCCAAAGGAAGGATTTTATTATTGTATTTCCCTGAATCGAAGTAGTAATATAATCTGAACAGCGCATTGTCTGTATTTTTTACTGAAAGTACATCTACACTTGATAACTTGTTTTTAGCAATATCTTTATCAAAATTCAGCCAAACCGGAGAGATCGGATTTTCCGGCATTTCAGTGATTTTTTTAAGGAATGGTGACTGATCATCTCTGTTTACAGAAACAGGAGTAATGGTTGGTTTATCAACTTTTACGATGTTTTTATCTTCTCCTTTTCTTTTATAAACCGCTACATAATTGTTATCTTTAAGATATCTCGCAGCGAAATCCATGATATCTTTTTTCGTCAGTTTTGAGATTTCTTCAATGTATTCAAGCTGAGTTTTATGGTCAACTTCAGAAGTGAATTCATCCATTAAAGATTCAGCTCTTGAAGAATATTTTTCATACTTCTGGATGATATTTTTCTTCTCATTATTAACGATTGACTGAAGAAGATCATCAGAAAATTCTCCTTTTCTTAATTTGTCTATTTCCTGAAGTAATAAAGTTTTTACTTCATCCAAAGACTGTCCTTCGGTTGGATTTCCTTGTAACAAAAGAGCCGAATAATCTTTTAAAACATACGGAAATGCATAGGCGCTCAGCAGTTTTTGTTTTTTAACAAGATCAAGGTCAATCAATCCGGCTTGTCCGTTGGTCAGCATACTTCCGATGAAATTCAGCATTCTTGCATCTTTCGTTGTTGCTCCCGGGAATCTGAAGCCGATCATTACATTTTCAGGATTCGGACCGTAAACTTCTCTCGTAATTGGAGCTGTGATCGGACTTTCCTGTCCCGGTTTGTATTCAGGAACAGTTTTGGTTTTCATATAAGAAAAATCTTTATCGATCTTTGCAATCATTTCATCAGGATTAAAATCTCCCGACATGATAATTCCCATATTGTTCGGAACATAATAATTGTTAAAATATTCTCTGATTGCTTTTAATGAAGGGTTTTTCAAATGTTCTACGGTTCCGATCGTTGTTTGTTTTCCGTAATTGTTATTAGGGAACATGGCTGCAAACATCGCTTCAAAAACTTTTCTTCCGTCATTATCAAGACCTCTGTTCTTTTCTTCATAAACGGCTTCCAATTCTGTATGGAAAAGTCTTAAAACCGGCTGTCTGAATCTTTCTGCCTGAACTGCCAGAAATTTATCCGTTACATTCGCAGGAATGTCTTCCGTATAAACTGTCTGTTCGTAAGAAGTGAAGGCATTTGTTCCGTCTGCGCCCATTCCCGACATCATTTTGTCGTATTCATTCGCAATGGCATATTTGGCAGCTTCACCGGAAACTTTATCGATTTCCTTATAAATTTCCTTTCTTTTTGCTTCGTCTTTCGTTGAATTGTATTTTTCGTAAAGGGCATCAATCTGGTCCAAAAGCGGTTTTTCTTTCGCCCAGTCTTTAGAACCGAATTGATCTGTACCTTTAAAAAGCATGTGCTCAAGATAATGCGCCAAACCTGTATGATCTGCAGGATCGGTTTTACTTCCTGCTTTTGTAGCGATAAAAGTCTGGATTCTGGGATCTTTTTTAGTCGGACTTAAAATTACCGTCAATCCGTTTTTTAATGTATAATATCTCGCTGAAGTAGGATCGTTGGTTACATATTTATAAGTGTAGCCATTCGATTGTGCTTCTTTCCATTGGAAATCCTGTCCGTAAGCATATCCGCAGAAACTGGCTGCTGCAATGCTTGTCGCAATTGTGATTCTCTTTAAAAAATTCATGTTAATTAATGTTTGTTCAGTGTTTTGATTATTATTTATTTTTACTTAAAACCTATTTAAATTTTTATTGAAAATTTATAACTCTTTTTTGTTGAAAATCGCAGAGGCGCAAAGTTTTTTATATTATACAGTTTTTAAAGCGCAAAACACTTCGACAGGCTTCAGTGCGACAGAAGATTTTCAGCAACAGGAGAAATTTTATCGTAGATAAAATCCTTGCGCCTTAAAACATTTTTATAAATATTGTTTTGCGTCTTTGCGATTTCCAACTATCAAAATAAAAGATTAAACAGATTTCTAGTTGACATTAAAATTTGATTAATTGAATTTATCCAATAAATCTTTCATTCTTCTCATCGCTTCTCTTAATTCTTCTTCAGAAGCGGCATAAGAAAATCTGATACATTCCGGACTTCCGAAAGAGACACCTCCAACGCAGCCAACATGGGCATTTTCTAAAATAAACATTGCGAAATCATCAGAATCTTTAATTTCAACTCCATCCAACGTTTTTCCGATATAATGGGAGATATCCGGGAAGAAATAGAATGCAGCTTTTGGTAAAACAACTTTAAAACCAGGAATTTCTTTCATTAAATCATAAACAAGATCTCTTCTTACTTTAAAAGCATCAATCATATATTTATATTCCGAAGGATCTGCTTTTAAAGCTACAATTGAAGCTCTTTGTGCAACAGTATTTGCACCGCTTGTCATTTGTCCCTGAACTTTTTCGCATGCTTTTGCCAACCATTCCGGACACGCAGAATATCCGATTCTCCAGCCTGTCATTGCAAAAGCTTTTGACATTCCGTTGATTACGGCTGTTTGTTCGTAAACTTCTGGAAACTGTGCGATTGAAGTTGTTTTCGTTTCGTAGTTGATGTATTCGTAGATTTCGTCTGAAATTATCGTTACGTGAGGATATTTAGCAATAACTTTTGCGATAGATTTTAATTCATCATAGGTGTAATATCCGCCTGAAGGATTACAAGGCGAACTGAAAAGTACCGCTTTTGTTTTATCGGTAATCGCTTCTTCTAATTGTTCTGCAGTGATTTTAAAATCAGTAACATACGAAGTTGGTAACATTACAGAATTTCCACCCATCATTTTTACCATTTCATCATAGCTTACCCAATACGGATTTGGAAGGATAACTTCATCTCCATCATTAATGATTGCCGCTAAAACATTGATAATTGCCTGTTTTGCGCCATTTGAAACACAGATTTGTGAAGGTTTGTATTCTAAATTGTTGTCTCTTTTAAGTTTGTGAGCAATTGCTTCACGAAGTTCTAAGAATCCTGGAACAGGAGAGTAGTGACTATAGTTTTCATTAATGGCATCGAAAGCCGCCTGTTTTATATTGTCCGGAACATCGAAATCGGGTTCGCCCAAAGTTAGGCTGATGACATCTATTCCGTTGGCTTTCATTTCTCTAGCCTTATTCGACATTACAAAAGTTTGTGAGTAACCCAGTCTATTTACTCTATCTGAAAGTTTATTCATTTAAATTATTTCTATTTTAACAAATATATAATAAAAACCATTTGTCGGAAAATTAAAATAAAACTAGTTTATAGGTTTTTTGTTCAGGTTGAAGTTTATCACTATGTTTGTAGTTATTCGGAGAAATATTAAACACCAAACAAAAAACAATGTACAAATTACTTTTCCTATTCCTAATGTCTTTTGTTTCCGCTCAAAACTATCGGTTTGTTTACGAGTACAAAATGAAACCTGATGTCAATAAAAAAGATTCTATTATTACCGATTACATGAATCTTGATACGGACGGAAAAAAATCTTATTTCTATAATTCGGCGAAGTATGAAAGAGATTCGGCTTACACTGCGAGTAAGAATTATAAGGATTTGCTTTCGGCTAAAAGTTATGATCAGAATCTGAGCTATATTATAGAAAAAGATTACTTAAAAAAGACAATGAATTTTTATGATAAATTCAAGACAGTCAATTTATTAGTTGCGGATAATGAAGCTCCGAAATGGAACATTCAGAAAGAATTTTTAAAGATCAACAATATCAATTGTCAAAAAGCTACGGCAAATTACAAGGGCAGAATTTGGGAAGCCTGGTTCAGTAAAGATTATCCTGTGAGTGACGGTCCGTACAAATTTTCGGGACTTCCCGGACTTGTTGTAAGCCTTAAAGATTCTGAAAATGACCATGTTTTTAATTTAATTCAGATCAAAAAAATCAACGGTATTTTCTCTTTTTTACCCAAATCAAATAAACAAATGACCTTTGCAGAGTATAAAAAAACGATGAATAGTTTCACTTTCAGCAATGATGATGTTGAAAGCATAAGCATCAATAAACAAATCGGAAAAGCTGATATTCAATTGAAAGATGGTTATATTGCTCAACTTGGAACTAATGACATGAAATCCGGAAAACTGGATGAGAAAATTTCAAGATTATTAAAAAGAACCAATAACTATATTGAGAAAGATTAAATACAGAAGACTGTTAATTGGCAGTCTTTTATTTTTCGATATGTAAAACAGATTTGAATAAAGCTGATAAAAAACTTATTTTTGCTTTTTATAATATTTCATATGTCTACAACGTTACTATTAAAATACTTTCCGGATCTTACAGAAACACAGATTGATCAGTTCAATAAATTGGAGAATTTATACAATGAATGGAACGAAAAAATCAATGTGATTTCAAGAAAAGATATGGAATCTCTGTACGAAAAGCATATTTTACACTCTTTGGGAATTGCAAAAGTGATGGAATTTGCGCCGGGTACAAAGGTTTTGGATATCGGAACAGGAGGTGGTTTTCCGGGAATTCCTTTGGCGATTTTATTTCCTGAATCAGAATTTACATTGATTGATTCGATAGGTAAAAAAATAACGGTTGTAAATGCTGTTGCAGAAGGAATTGGATTAAAAAACGTAACCGGAATTCACGGAAGAGCAGAAAAATTAAAGGAAAAATTCCATTTTGTAGTAAGTCGTGCAGTAACACAAATGCCGGAATTCCTGAGATGGCTGAAGGGTAAATTTGAAAAGGAGCAGTTTAACCCTAAACACAACGGAATTTTATATTTAAAAGGCGGAGATCTTGCAGAAGAACTCGCCGGACTGAAATGTGAAATTTTCAGCCTTAAAAACTATTTTGATGAAGAATTTTATGATACGAAAAAAGTAGTGTATCTGTCAAAAGGTAATTTTAATTCTTAATTTAACATAATTAAGGAATAATTTTTGCTAAAATTTTACTAATAATCAAAATTTTGTAGTTATGAAAAAGTTTTTCCATATTGGGTTTTCTGCAGTGGTTTTAGGATTATTTTTTACTTCATGTAACGACGATGACGACTATCAGACGATAGAATCTATTGATAAAATTAAAATCGACAGCGTAAAAATTATCAATGATACGATGGACGTTTTTACAGTTCAGAGTATTAAGACTTATTCTACATATCCGTCTCATTGTGAGGGTTTTTATGGTTACGATTATATTCATACAGACAATTCCACAAGAACGGTTACGGCTTATAAATATATTACAAACGGACCTTGTACGCAGGGAAGTTATACGGCACCAAGTCAAATCAATTTTAGTCCGCAACAAACCGGTACATACACTTTTAAATTCTGGAACGGTGGTACAAACTGGATCACCAAAACAATTGTAGTTGAGTAAAAATAAATGAAAGGGATTTTTGTAGCTTGTTTTCTGATTACCAATGTTTTATTCGGACAAAAAATATATTGGACGGAAAGCGGAAAATTAAAATGGAGCAACTTTAAAAGCAAAATAAATAATCAGCGGGGTGAAAATGTAGTGGCTTATACCAACTGTGGCTGGATCTATTCTTACGTTAGATCTTCAAATCCAAAATCTGCGATTAAAATTAAAATTGAAACGGTTTTTAATGAAAATAAATCGTGGAAAGACGTAAAAAAAATTAATGATTATGTCTTGTTGCACGAACAAAAGCATTTTGATGTAGCTGAAGTTTTTTCAAGAAAACTGAGAAAAGAAGTTGCAGAAAAAGTAAAAACAGGAATGGATTTCGATAAATATTTTAAAGAGATTTACAACAGAATTCTTAAAGAATACCAGGATTTTCAAAGAGCTTACGACGGTGAAACCAAGAATGGCATCATCGAGGAGAAACAATCAGAATATAATCGTATTATTGCTGAAGAATTAGAAAATTTTAAAAGCTATAAAGCGTCTTGAAATTCCTCAATAAAATAATCAACGAGTTATTAGCCCAAAACACGGATCTTTCTGAGTTTAATATCGTTCTGCCCGGAAAACGTCCCATCGTTTTTATCCGGAGAATCTTAGAGGAAAATAATTATTCGGGATTTCTGCCCAACTTTTTTACTATTGAAGAATTAATCGACAGGATTGCCGACAAGCAAGCTATTCAGGGGATTTCTTTGTGGCTTTTTGCCTTCGATGTTTACAAAAGCCTGAATCTTATTCCCAATGATGATTTTGCTGATTTTTTGAAATGGTTTCCCACTTTGCAGAAAGATTGGGACGATATTTTAAAATTTTCGGATAGTGATGAAGCTGTTTTGCAATACATGTTTGATGAAGAAAGGATCAAAGAATGGGCGCAGGATTTGGGAGAAGATGACGATGTCCCGAGAAAAAAGTTTCTTAATTTCTGGAAAAATATGACTGTTTTTCTTCCTGTTTTAAAGAAAAAACTACAGGAAAAAAATTGGGCAACCTCCGGAATGATTCATGAAACGGCAAAAGCTAAAATTGTTGATTTTGCTAAAAATACGAAAGAAAAATTCGTTTTTTGTGGGTTTAATGCCTTTACTCCGGTTGAAGAAAAACTCGTAAGAAGCCTTTTGCAATGGGATAGAGGGCAATGTTTTTTTCAGGCAGATCATTATTATTTTGATGATGAAAGACAGGAAGCCGGAAAATTTCTAAGAAATCATAAAACATGGAAAGAATTTGACGATCACCGTGCTTTCCAATGGATTGAAGATGATTTTAACCAGCCTAAAAATATAAAAGTCTATGAAGTTTCAGGAAACGTTGCCCAAACGAAAATTTTACCTGAAATTTTCAAAGAAATAGAAAATAAAACCTATTCCAATACCGCTGTCGTTTTATTGGACGAAAATCTTCTTCCTGCCAGTCTGGATGTAATGTACGGTGTTCAGAATCTGAATATTACGATGGGATTTCCTTTGAAGAATCTCTCATTTTCTAATGCTGTAAAACAACTTTTTTATCTCCAGAAACAATTAGAAAAGAATAAATCTTCCTATTATTACAGGGATGTATTTCCGATTCTTGAAGAGCTTCCGAAATCTATTGAAGATGAGTTGATTATCACTCAGTTTAAAGCGAAAATAGAGGAAAGAAATATTGTTTATATCTCCAGGAAGTTATTTCATGAACTTTTGGGTGAACTGTCCTATTTTAATTTACTTCAAAAAGCTGATTCTGCAAGTATTTATTTAGATTCATTAATTGCGTTTTGTAAGAAAGTAAAATGGCTGGAAATAGATGATATTCAATATGAAAATGTATCTCATTTCGAAAATTCATTTAGGATAATCAAGAACCAGTTATCGCCTTATCAGTTTGAGATCAAGATGGAAACATTGGAAATTTTGATCAATCAGCACATTAGTTCGGAAAGTATTGATTTTCAAGGAGAACCTTTGCAGGGATTACAAATCATGGGATTGTTGGAAACCCGTCTGCTAAATTTTGAAAATGTTATTCTGCTTTCAGTAAATGAAGGAAAATTACCACTCGGAAATTCACAAAACACTTACATTCCTTTTGATATCAGGAGATTTTTTGATCTTCATACTTTCCTGGAAAATGACAGTATTTACGCGTATCATTTTTACAGACTGATTCAGGATTCTAAAAATGTTCACTTATTGTTTAATGCTTTAAGTTCAGGTGTTAATACAGGCGAGAAGAGTAGATTTATTACCCAAATCGAAATGGAGAGTTCTCACAAAATCGAACATTTAATTATTGAGAATTCTTCCGAACCAATTATTACTCAGCCCATCGAAATTTCTAAGACAGATATTGTTCTGGAAAGATTGGAAAAATGGAAGGAAAAAGTCTCTGCTTCACACCTTACAAGTTACCTTTACAACCCGATCGATTTTTATCTTTCTAAGATTTTAAAGACCTCAGAAAATGATGAAATTGAAGAGGAATTGTCGGTTAAAAATTATGGAAATTTAGTTCACTATACACTTCAAGAGGTTTATGAAGTATTGAAAGGTAAAGTGTTAAAAGATAATGATTTAAAAGAATCAATTAAAGCAATAGATAAATATATTGAAACAGCTATCGAAAAGCTGAAACATCAACCTGAGTTTTATGAAAAAGGAATGAATTTTATTCATAAAGCAATAGCCAAAAAAGTAATCGAAAGCATCCTGAACTATGATCTTGAATTGGTAAAAACAGGAAATAAATTAGAAATTCTAGACATCGAAAAACGCTTCGAAAATGTCGATTTTTATTTTGATAAAAATGATAAAATTTCTTTCTTTGGTTTCATTGACAGAATTGACAGATTAAATGGAACTCTAAGAATTATCGATTATAAGACAGCAAAAATTAAAAATCTTACCGTTAAAATCGATGAAAACAATGTTGATGAATATTTTCATAACAGCGAGAGGAAACAGGCATTGCAATTGTGTATTTATCAATATGTGGTTCAAAATCTCCCTGAATTTTGGGGACTGCCAATCGAGACAGGAATCTGGAGTTTTGCTGAAGCGAGAAAAGGTGTGGTCTCTTTACAATTCGAAAAAGGGAATATTGATGATGCAATGAGGTCTATTAAAAGTTTAATCGAGGAAATTCTGAATCCTGATATTAATTTTATTGAAGAAATTAAAACCTATTCAAATTAATTTAAATCATTGACTTTAAATAAAATAAAAAGAGCCTGATTATTCGTCAAGCTCTTTTTTTATTTCAATTTTCTAATTTTTAGAAAGCGTTAATTCCTGTAATATCCAAACCTGTTATTAATAAATGAACATCGTGAGTTCCTTCGTAAGTAATCACAGATTCTAGGTTTGCAGCGTGTCTCATCATCGGGAACTCACCCATAATTCCCATTCCTCCAAGGATTTGACGGGATTCTCTTGCAATATCAATAGCCATTTTTACATTGTTTCTTTTCGCCATTGAAATCTGAGCAGGAGTTGCTTTATGTGCATTTTTAAGTGTTCCTAACTGTAAGCAAAGCAATTGAGCCTTAGTTATTTCAGTTAAAAATTCTGCTAATTTTTTCTGTTGCAACTGGAAAGAGCCAATTGGTTTTCCGAACTGTTTTCTTTCTTTAGAATACTGAACCGCAGTACAATAGCAATCAATTGCAGCACCAATTACGCCCCAGGAAATTCCATATCTCGCTGAATTTAAACAAGATAAAGGACCTTTTAAACCAGTAACTCCCGGAAGTAGATTTTCCTTTGGAACTTTCACATCATTGAAAACCAATTCGCCTGTTTTTGAGGCTCTTAAGCTCCATTTATTGTGAGTTTCCGGAGTTGTGAAACCTTCCATTCCTCTTTCAACGATTAATCCCTGAACTTTTCCTTCTTCATTTTTTGCCCAAATTACTGCAATATCGCAGAGAGGAGAATTTGTGATCCACATTTTAGCTCCATTCAAAAGATAATGATCTCCCATATCTTTAAAATGTGTTTCCATAGAACCCGGATCAGAACCGTGGTTAGGCTCTGTAAGACCGAAAGAACCTATCATTTCTCCGGCTGCTAATTTGGGTAAATATTTTCTTTTCTGCTCTTCAGAACCAAATTCATTAATCGGGAACATCACCAAAGAGCTTTGTACAGAAGCAGCAGAACGTACCGCAGAATCACCTCTTTCCAACTCCTGCATAATCAAACCATAAGAAATCTGATCAAGCCCAGAACCACCATATTCAACCGGAATATATGGACCTAAGGCTCCGATTTGACCCAATTCTTTCATCAAATTCGGGATATCAGTATGATTTTGAGCAGCGTGATCAATTTGAGGCATCACAAAACTCTCAACCCAATCTCTTACAGATTGACGGATAAGTTTGTGTTCTTCGGTAAGTAAAGCATCGATCCCGTAATAGTCAGGAATGCTTGTAAGGGAATAATATGACATTATATTTTAATTTTCCTAAAAATAAGACTTTTCAGTATTTCAGGGAAATTTTTTTTAAATGTCTTTTATCTGTTGATTTTTAATGGTTTAAATTAAATTTTAAAACAAAAAAGAATAAAATTAATTCCCGTCTTCGTTTGAAATAGGGTATTGATTTGTCGGATTATAAATTCTGTTTATAAACTTGTACAAATAGGGAGCTTTATTTGCAGAGCCGTCGTATAACTTCTCAAGTCTTTCCAAGATATTTAAACTCAATATTTTACGCTGGAAATTATTTCTTCTGAATTTTTCACCTAAAATTGTTTCATACAGACACTGAAGATCTTTCATCGTAAATTTTTCGGGGAGGAGATTACTTGCTGCAACTTCTGTATTGATGTTCATTCTAAGATATTCCAGTCCGGTTTCTATAATTCTGTCATGATCAAATGCCATTTTGGGAAGCTTGTCAACTTCAAACCATTCACAACTTTCATTAAAAGCATCCGGAAAAGTATTTGCCATTGAAAAATCGATCAGACTGCAATATCCGACTGTGATGAATCGTTGAAAGATCCAGTGATCTTTAGGAACTTCAACACCTTTGTTGTTTAACAGAATCTGGTGAACATTATTCTCCGTTCTGTCAATTCTTCCAAACGTATGAAATTGTTTCAGGAAAATATCTTTAAGATGTGTCCTTTCATGCAAAACTCGCGCAGCTGCTTCACGAAGATCTTCATCATTGAAGACAAAACCACCGGGAAGAGACCACAGATTGAGGTCATGATACTTCAAAAGTAAGACTTTCAGGATATTATTATGAAAACCAAATATGGTACAGTCAACAGACACATGCGCTACAAAGTCCTTTGTATCAATAAGTTCCTGAAGAGTCTCTTTGTTTTTTTCGTTCTTGATTTTCATGGGAGTAAAAATAAAATTATTTTCCAAAAGTTTTATCAGCAAGCTTAAAATAAATTAAACTTATTGTAAATACCACAAGTACAGCACATAAAATATATGCAGAATAAAAATTCAACATTTGATTTCCAAACAAAATTGCCATAATAATTGAACTGACAGAGCTGCCAAGAGAAGAAAAAATTACAATTAATGAGGTAAAAAGATTCGCTTTTGCTTTATCAATCTGAGCGATCATTTTTGAATTGATAACAGGGTAAAGCGGCGATAAAAACAATCCGATTACAGGAAATAAAAACAATAATAATTTTGAATCGTCTGTGTCAAAAAGCTGTATTCCGATAATAATGATGAGTACCAAAATGATCAATAACAGACATAAAATATAGTATTTAGATAAAGAAAATCTCTGAATAATATTTGCGGTAATTGTTCTTCCGATGTAAGAGAAAAGTGCTAAGAATGAGGAAGCCTGAAGTGCAAAAAACGAATTAACCTTTAAATGGTTTTTGTAAAAAGACGGCAGCCAGGAATTAAAACTTTGCTCGACAAAAACTATGGAAAGAATTACAGCTAAAAATACAATAATCAATGGATTAATTAAAGAGAAAAGATCTTTGATCATATTTTCTTTCTCAATTTTAACGGGTTCTGAAATCGGAAGTTTTGAAAACAAAAAAATGGTTACTGCAGATAAAACAGAAATTGATAAAAAGCCAAATTTCCAGAATTCTGAGAACTGGCTTGAAATTATCCATCCAAAACCTATATTCACCACAAAAATCCCGATCATAAAAGATGCCTCTACACTATTCATTGTTTTGGCAAGAGATTTTTCGTCTGAAATATTGTTTCTGATAATTCCAAAAACACAGATTTTTCCAATCGCGAAACATGTTCCGATAATCGCAAACCACAGTTTATAAAACCAGAATACTTCCACAAATGGTAAAATAAGTGAACAAATCCCAACAATTGTTAATGCCAGAATTAATGATTTTTTTGTTCCGAATTTGCTGATAAAATTAACAGCAAAAAGAGAAATAAAGGCAATCGGAAGATCTTTAAATGACTCTAAAAAACCGAGTTTATCATAGGTGATTTTTGCCTCCGAAAGTTGAAGAATTACAATGCCCATGCAGTTTAAGACCATGGAGAAAATTAGAAAAGTTAACTTTAGAGGAAGTGAGATTTTAGAGAGCTTGGTTGACATTTTGGGGATTGTTTTTATTGGATTTTTGCTAATTTTTAATGATTATTAAGAAAAAATTATGGCTTTAAACCCCCAAAAATAAACGAAATATTAAAATAATTATTAATAAAATGTTAATTATTTAAAAAAAAATATATTTTTATTGTCTCAATTTGAGAATTAAAAAACTAACTGTATATGAATGTAAGAATATCTAGAAGTTTGGGAATGGTTGCAGTGCTATATTTCACTGCCAATTTCAGTGCCCAAAACACAAAGAAAGACACGCTTCCAAAAGAACAAAAAATCGAGGAAGTGGTAATGATCGGTTACGGTACTCAGAAGAAGAGTAATGTGACGGGTGCGATTTCAAGTATTAAAGCTGCGGACATTGATAACATTCCGGCGGGTAAACCTGAACAAGTGTTACAGGGTAGAGCAGCCGGAGTAAATGTAATTTCAAATTCGGGTCAACCAGGTTCCGCTGCAACAATTCGGGTAAGAGGTATTACCAGTTATTATGCCAATAATGATCCTTTATGGGTAGTTGATGGGATTGTAGTAGATGGAATTGGTTGGCTGAATCAATCAGACATTGAAAGTATTGAGGTTTTAAAAGATGGTGCTTCTTCTGCAATCTATGGGGTTTCTGCAGCAAGAGGGGTAATTTTGGTGACTACCAAAAAAGGAAAAAGAGGTAGATTAAATCTTTCTTACAACGGATCTTATGGTACAGCAAGAGCATCAAGAAAATTAGATCTTTTGGATGCAACTCAGTATGCAACTATTTTAAATGAAGCTTATGTGAACGGTGGACAAAACCCAGTTTTCCAAAATCCACAATCTTTAGGAAAAGGTACAGATTGGCAAGATGCAATTTTCGGGACTGGTGAAAGATCTAATCATGAAATCAGTATCAGTGGAGGAAATGAAAAATCTACTTTCTACGGATCATTCGGATATTTTGATCAGACAGGTATTGTAATGAGTGATATTTCTAATTACAAAAGATTAACAGGACGTTTAAACTCAACACATAAGGTTACAGATTGGTTAACAGTTGGGCAGACTTTTGCTTATACTCATACAAAATCTCAGGGAATCAATGCTAATGGTGAATTTGGGGGACCTTTAAGTTCTGCTGTGAATTTGGACCCTACAACACCTTTGGTTGTAACTGATCCTGCTGTGGCTAATTCTAGTACATATTCAAACCCTAACATTGTAAGAGACCCTAATGGAAATCCTTATGGTATTTCTAATTTGGTAGGTCAGGAAATGTCTAATCCGCTTGCTTTTAGATACACACAATTAGGAAATACAGGTTGGTCCGATGATTTTATTGCTAATATTTTTGCTGAAGTGAAATTTGCAAAAGATTTTACATTTAAATCATCTATTAACGGTAAAAAATCATATTGGGGAAATCAAAGCTTTACACCGCTTTTTTATCTGAATCCAAATTACAGTAATTTAAATTTTAATAGCTTGAGCAGAACAACTCAACAAAAATTAGAATGGAGTTTTGAAAATACAGTTAACTGGCAAAAGAAATTTGGAGAACACAATTTCAATGTTTTAGCTGGTACAGGTTATTACGAATATAATATTGGTTTCGGACAGACGGTAACTCATACTAACTTACCAATCAGCAGTTACCTGGATGCTTCTTTCAACTATTTTGTTCCGCAGGATCAAAAAAATATGAATGCATGGGATTATGTAAATACTCATAAAGCATCGTATTTTGGAAGAATTGTTTATGATTATGCTAATAAGTATTTGTTTACAGGAACAATCAGACGTGATGGTTCTTCAAAGTTTGGAGCTAATCATCATTGGGGAACTTTCCCTGCATTCTCTGTAGGATGGAATGTAGATAAAGAAAACTTCTGGCCGGAAAACAAAATTGTTAACAGTTTGAAATTACGTGGAGGATACGGGATTTTAGGAAATGACGGGATAGGAGATTTTCTTTTTGCCAGTTTCTATGTACCGGGAGCAAATTATACAAACGGGAGTAATGTAATCATGCCGGGATATATTCCAAATACATTAGCAAATCCGGATTTGAAATGGGAAACTACTTCTCAATTAAATATTGCAGCAGATATTAAATTCTTAACCAATTTCAATTTAACCGTTGATGTGTATAAAAAGAAAACTTCGGATATTTTAAGACAAATCCAAATCCCTGGATACGTAGGAGTAACAGTTGCTCCAACTGCAAATATTGGAGATATGGAAAATAAAGGGATAGAAGTAGAGCTGGGTTATAAGAAAAACTGGTCAGATTGGGGAGTTTCTGTAAATGGAAACTTTGCATATCTTAAAAATACTGTTACAAGTCTGGAACAAGGAAGGCAATATATTGATGGACCTGGATTCCAGTCTATGGGACCTGTTTCAAGAATTCAGGTAGGAGAATCTTACGGATCATTCTACGGATATAAGAATTTAGGTATTTTCCAAAATCAGGACCAGATTAATGCTTATAAAAATGCAAATGGTCAACTAATCCTTCCTGATGCAAAACCAGGAGACTTCATTTGGGCAGACTCAAACGGAGACGGGAAAATCAGTGATGCTGATAAAGTTAATTTAGGAAATTCAGTTCCGAAATTTAATTTTGGTTTGACTGCTAATTTGAATTACAAAAACTGGGATTTAATGGTTTTTGCTCAAGGACAAGCCGGAAACAAAATTTTCCAGGGTCTTAGACGTCTTGATATTTTGAATGCAAACTATCAGACAGCTATTTTAGATCGTTGGACAGGTGAAGGTACATCTAACACAACTCCAAGACTTACAACTAATGATACCAACCATAATTACACATGGATGTCTGATTATTACCTTCAAAAAGGTGACTATGTGAGAATAAAACTGGTTCAATTAGGATATACACTTCCACAAACAATGACACAAAACTTTGGAGTAAGTAAACTTCGTTTTTATGTAACAGGTGAAAACCTTTTCACATTTACAAAATATACAGGTTACGATCCTGAAATTGCGGCTGGTGATAGCTTTGGTATAGACAGAGCATATTATCCACAAGCTAAAACTTTCCTTTTCGGAGCTAACGTTACATTCTAAATAAGATTAAAAAATGAAAAATAAAATATTTAAAATAAGCATAGCAGCATCATTGTTTATCGGAACCGGATTAATCAATGTAGCTTGTAATACAGATAATCTTGAAGACGTAAAAAACCTTGGAGCGTTTGATACGAATAATTTCTTCAGAAATGAGCAGGAATGTTTCTTTGCTCTTGTAGGAACCTATGATCCGTTAAGAAAATATGCAGGTGGTTTCGAGAATATGGTGACATTCTTCAATGCAGGATCTGATGATTTTTATGCAGGAGGAGGAAGTTCAACAGACGGTGCAGGGATTCAGGGATTATCGAATTATCAATTGAATCCCAACACAATGCCTGCAAGCTATTGGAGAGATTATTATCAGGGAATTTCCAGAGCTAATGTTTTGATAGAAAAAATTCCTGCAGCAGACATGAGTGATGCTGTAAAGAACAGATTTACGGGAGAAGCTAAAACTTTAAGAGCTTTATATTACTTTGAACTCGTAAGAATGTTTGGAAATATACCTTTAATTCTTAAAGAAATTAAAGCTACAGACGATTACTATAATATTCCTCAAACTCCTAAAGCTACAGTATATGCTCAGATTGAGGCAGATCTGCTTGCTGCTATTCCGGGGTTACCAATGACCGTTTCGGGAGATCAGAAAGGTAGATTAACGCAAGGAGCTGCAAAAGCATTGCTTGGAAAAGTTTATTTATTTGATAATAAAAAAGCCGAAGCGGCTGCACAGTTTGCTGACGTAAATGGAACTCCTGGCGGAACAAGTCAATACGGATACAAGTTGGTAAGCGATTTTGCAAGTCTTTGGGTTACAGATAATAAGTTCACTACAGAATCTATTATCGAAGTAATGCATACTAACAAAGGAAATTCTGACTGGAGTTTTTGGGGACAAGGTAATGATGAAGGGAACTCTACTAATATTATGGTCGCTCCGAGAGGATATAGTAAAAAAACTGCGGATGCACCAGATGTTGTTGCAGGATGGGCATTTAATGCGATAACACCAGATTTATTCAACTTTATGCAGGGTGACCCAAGAATGGATGCCACAATCCTGAATGTAAAAGTCCTTAAAGAGCAAAATAAAGCTGATTATTCGCCAGCTTACATGGATAGTGGATATTTCTTAAATAAATATATGCCAACAAAAGATGAAGTAACGACTTTGCCTGGTCCTGCAGAATTAAACTATCGTCAAAACTATATCTATCTTAGACTGGCAGATACTTATTTAATGGAAGCTGAGGCACTTAACGGGTCTGGTTCAAGAGCACAAGCTTTGCTTGACGCTGTAAGAGCAAGAGTTGGTTTGGCATCGGTTCCTGTTTCTATGCAGGCTATTAAAGATGAGAGAAGAAGAGAGCTTGCCGGTGAAGGTCACCGTTGGTTTGATTTAGTAAGATGGGGTGATGCTCCTGCAAAATTAGGTTCAAGAGGTTTTGTTGCGGGCAAAAACGAAATTCTGCCAATTCCTTATACAGAGCTTACAGGAACAATTCTTAAACAAAATCCTAACTACTAATTTTAATAAATATGATAACTAAATATATTAATAAGAGCCTTTTATTAGGATCAGCTGTATTTTTCTTGGCAAGCTGTTCTCCGGATACTGTAGATGGTGATGGAAACGGACTTTCTCAAGGAGCTGTAGATGGCTCTTTTAAAGTAGCAAAAACCGCAGAAAACAGATACAGACTAACGACAAACGCAAATAACTACATCACAACAAAATGGAATATTGATGATGAAGGTTTTAATATCGGAAAAAACATACAGGATATTTTTCTTCCGGACGCAGGAACCTATGTAATAGAACATCAAGCATATGGAATGGGTGGAGTTTTAGCTGGTACAGGAACTCAGACTATTACAGTTCCTACTTCAGACCCTATTGCCGGAAATATGATTCTAGGCGGAAGATTTGATACTCCTGATGAAGTTGCAAAATGGACAACTCACAAAATAAGTGCTTCTGGAGCACAATGGGTTTTTGCAAATGGCAAAGCTACTATTGTCGCATCAGGAGGTGCGCAACAGGGTATTTTTCAGGCTGTAAATGTTGTTGCCGGACAAAAATATTCAATTGATATGGTGGCTTCATCCGATACAGCTTTAGTAGATACATGGTTTGAAGTTTATGTTTTAAACAGTATTCCGGTCACAGGTCAGGATATATCAGGAACAGTTTATAGAAATATCAATACATGGTCAGGATGTGGAAAATCTGCATTCAAAGGAAAAGTTTCATCTGTAGGCTGTGATACCGTTAAAAATGCGGGCATTTACACAGCAACAACTACAGGAACTGTTTATTTGGAGATAAAATGTGGAGGATCAACTGTTAACAGTTTAAGTATTGATAAGGTAGAATTCCGTAGAATGCAATAATTTTGCAATATTAAATTTAATATGAAATTACAATATTCATATAGTTTCGTACTTAGAAGTGCTGCACTTTGCGGTGTAGCGCTTCTTTCTTTTTTAAACTGCAGCAGTACATCTTCGGATTTAGCTAATAATAGCGATAATTCAGGGAACAACGGAGGCGGAAGTACTTCCGGAGACCCGGTACAGGTGTGGTTGACAAAAGGAGATCAGACAGTGAAACTACAACAACAGGGTACAGCTTATTTTTCTGGAACTTCAGGCACCGGGACGACAATCGAAGTGGATGCTTCGCAGGTTTTCCAAAATATTGATGGTTTTGGATATACGCTTACAGGAGGAAGTGTTCAGGTAATTAATCAGCTGAATGCGACCAAGAAACAGGAATTATTGAATGACTTATTCAGTAGTTCAGGAATTGGTATTAATTATTTAAGAATCAGCATCGGTGCTTCAGATTTGAACAGTGAAGTTTTTTCTTATGATGATATGCCAACAGGACAGACAGATCCTACGCTTGCACAATTTAGTTTAACTAAAGATCAGGCTGTTATCCAGATGTTAAAAGATATTTTGATGATTAATCCGAATATTAAAATCTTAGCTACACCTTGGTCACCGCCGGTTTGGATGAAAGATAACGGAAACAGTGTGGGAGGAAGCTTAAAATCCGAATTTTATGGAGTTTATGCCCAATATTTTGTAAAATACATTCAGGCAATGCAGGCTCAGGGAATTAAAATCGATGCCATCACACCACAAAACGAACCATTACATCCAGGAAATAATCCGAGTATGTTAATGACTTCCACAGATCAGACAAATTTTATCAAAAATAATTTAGGTCCCGCTTTCCAGGCTGCAAATATTAATACTAAAATTATTGCTTACGATCACAATTGCGATAATCCGGCTTATCCTTTAGCTGTTTTAAATGATACGGCTGCAAATCCTTATGTTGACGGATCGGCTTTTCATTTGTACGCAGGAGATATTTCAGCTTTAAGTACAGTTCATAATTTATTTCCAAATAAAAACGTATATTTTACAGAACAATGGACGAGTTCTACCGGAGGTTTTTCCGGAGATTTGGATTGGCATGTGAAAAATGTTGTTATTGGATCGATGAGAAACTGGAGTAAGACAGCTTTGGAATGGAATGTAGCAAATGATGCTTCGTTTGGACCGCATACATCAGGTGGTTGTACCCAATGTAAAGGTGCAATTACAGTGAATGGAGCAGCAGGTTACGACAAAAATGTTGCCTATTACATTATTGCTCATGCCTCAAAATTTGTTCCTGTAAATTCTCAGAGAATCGCTTCTACACAAGGAGACAATCTTTCAACAGTAGCTTTTAAAACTCCGGCGGGGAAAACAGTTTTGATTGTTCAGAACAGCAATTCTACGGAAAAAGCGTTCAATATTAAGTATAATCAAAAAACGGCTTCTGTGACAATTCCAGGAGTTTCAACCGCAACATATATTTTCTAAAATTAAAAAATGAAAAGAGTTTATTTCATATTGGCATTTACAGCATTTGGGATGAATGCATTCGGACAAAAGACGATTGATCAGAAAGTTTCTGAGCTATTGTCAAAAATGACGTTAGAAGAAAAAGTAGGACAGTTGGTTCAATACAGCGGTTTTGAATATGCAACAGGTCCTCAGAATTCCAATTCTGCAAATGTTTTAAATGAAATAAAACAGGGTAAAGTCGGTTCCATGCTCAATGTGGCGGGAGCTGAAGAAACAAGAAAGTTTCAGGAATTAGCTTTAAAATCGAGATTGAGAATTCCTTTGTTGTTCGGACAGGATGTCATTCACGGATACAGAACAACGTTTCCTGTAAATTTAGGTCAGGCTGCAAGTTGGGACTTAAAATTAATTGAAAAATCTGAAAGAATTGCTGCAACAGAAGCTTCTGCTTATGGTATTCACTGGACTTTTGCGCCAATGGTCGATATTGCAAGAGATCCGAGATGGGGAAGAGTGATGGAAGGTTCTGGTGAAGATACTTACCTGGGAACTCAGATTGGTTTGGCAAGAATCAAAGGTTTTCAGGGAAAAGGTTTGGGTAATCTTGATGCGATTATGGCTTGTGCAAAGCATTTTGCAGCGTATGGAGCCGGAGTTGGCGGAAGAGATTATAATTCTGTCGATATGAGTTTAAGACAATTAAACGAAACTTATCTTCCACCTTTCAAAGCAGCTGCAGAAGCGGGTGTTGCGACTTTTATGAATTCTTTTAATGATATTAACGGAATTCCGGCAACGGGAAACAAGTATATTTTAAGAGATTTGTTAAAAGGCAAATGGAATTATAAGGGTTTTGTAGTTTCAGATTGGGGAAGTATCGGTGAAATGGTTTCTCACGGTTATGCAAAAGACAATAAAGAAGCAGCCGAAAAAGCTATTAATGCAGGAAGTGACATGGATATGGAAAGCCGTGCTTACATGGCAGAACTTCCTAATTTAGTTAAAGAAGGAAAGGTTGATCCGAAGTTGATTGATGATGCAGCGAGAAGAATTTTAGTTAAAAAATTTGAAATGGGATTATTCGATGATCCTTACAGATTCAGCAACGAAAACAGACAGAAAGAACAGACCAACAATCTGGAAAACAGAAAATTCGGAAGAGAATTTGGTTCGAAAAGTATTGTTTTGCTTAAAAATCAAAAAAATATTCTTCCACTTTCAAGATCTACTAAAACTGTTGCATTAATCGGACCTTTTGGAAAAGAAACTTCTGCGAATCACGGTTTTTGGTCGATTGCTTTCAAAGATGATAATCAAAGAATTGTAACTCAGTTTGATGGAATTAAAAATCAATTAGACAAAAATTCAACTTTACTCTACGCAAAAGGCGCCAACGTTGATGATCAGGACAAATCGATGTTTGCTGAAGCTGTGGAAACGGCAAAAAAAGCAGATGTTGTGATCATGACTTTAGGCGAAGGTTCAGCAATGAGTGGTGAAGCAAAAAGCAGAAGTAATCTACATTTCACGGGAGTTCAGGAAGATCTTTTAAAAGAAATTGCAAAAACAGGAAAACCGGTCGTTTTAATGATCAATGCCGGAAGACCTTTGGTTTTTGATTGGGCTGCAGACAATATTCCTACGATCATGTACACTTGGTGGTTGGGAACGGAAGCCGGAAATTCGATCGCGGATGTTCTTTTCGGAACAGTAAATCCGGGTGGAAAACTTCCTATGACTTTTCCTAGAACAGAAGGACAAATTCCTGTTTATTACAATCACTACAATACAGGAAGACCTGCGAAAAATAATACAGACAGAAATTATGTTTCAGCTTATATCGATTTGGATAATGATCCGAAATTCCCGTTTGGTTATGGTTTAAGTTACACGAATTTTAAATATTCTGATATGAATTTAAGTTCAGTAAACCTTAAAGGAAATCAGGCTTTAAATATTAGTGTAAATGTTTCTAACACTGGAAATTATGACGGAGAAGAAGTAGTACAGTTATATATCAGAGATCTTGTAGGGAAAGTCGTAAGACCTGTGAAAGAATTGAAGGGTTTCCAAAAAGTGTTTATTAAAAAAGGAGAAAGTAAGACAGTCAATTTTACATTAACTCCGGAAAATTTAAAATTCTATGATGATCAGCTAAACTTTGATTGGGAAGGCGGAGACTTCGACATTATGATCGGAACCGATTCTCAAAATGTTCAGACAAAAAGAATTAATTGGTCAAAATAAATATTAGTTTACTTCGACTAAGAGCGGGATAAAACCCGCTTTTGGTGGTAAAAGACTGAACATTTTTTATAAAAGCATAAATATTGAATTTGTCATTCTGAAAGAATCTAAATAATCTTTGTAGAGATGCTTCCAGCATGACAAACTTTGAAAATAAATTAAACTTAATTGAAGAATTTTTCACGCAAAGATTTATTTAAAAGGATTATTGACTTTAAGGAGGCAAAGAAAATCAACAAAGTTGATTAGTTGAAGTGTATGTTTTATAGTTATGCTTATTCAGCGACTTGTCGCAACTCTTTGCTCCCTCAAAATTATATTTATTTAAATAAAACTTTGCGTTAAAAAAGAAGATCAATATTAAATTGAATTTAAACCAAGAGCATGAAACTTCAGAATATCATAACTATTTTAGTGGGAGGAGCTTTAGCTTTCTTTGTTGAAAGTTGTGCTTCAAACAAGCCCGATTCCAATAGAAAGTTGATTTGGAATGATGAGTTTAACGGAAAAGGATTACCCGATGCCACAAAATGGAATTACGATGTCGGAGGTGATGGTTACGGAAATAATGAAGCTCAGTTTTATACCAAAAGCCGTCTTGACAATGCAAGAATGGAAAACGGAAATCTTGTTATTGAGGCTAAAAAAGAAAATTGGGAAAAGAATAAGTATACTTCCGCAAGGCTTTTAACTAAAGGAAAGTTTTCCTTTCAATATGGAACAGTTGAAGTCCGAGCAAAGCTTCCAAAAGGGCGCGGAACATGGCCTGCAATCTGGATGATGAGCGAAAATATGAAGAAATGGCCGGATGACGGAGAATTGGATATCATGGAACATGTTGGGTTTAATCAGGGCTATATTCATGCTTCGGCTCACACGAAAAAATACAACCACATCATCGGAACTCAGAAAACCGACACTTTGATTGTAAAGGATGCAAGCGAAAAATTTCATGTGTATAAAGCGGACTGGACTCCTGAAAAAATTGATGTTTATGTTGACGATCAGAAGTTTTTCACGTATGAAAATAAAGAAAAGACTTATGAATCCTGGCCTTTTGACCAACCGTATTTTATAATTTTAAATCTGGCAGTCGGCGGATTTTGGGGCGGAAAAGAAGGAATTGATGATACGATCTTTCCTCAAAAGTATTATATAGATTACGTGAGAGTATATAAAAATAACTAATGTTAAAATTCTATTCCGTTGGAGGATGGCAAAAATTCGAAAGAATTTTTTACGGGTTGGTTTAAATATAAATAGAAAAAAGAAGAAGAAATAAATGAAAAAGCTAATTGTAAGTTGCTTTGTCATCGGAATGATTTTCAATGCCAATGCACAAAACTACTGGAAAAAGAATGCAGGCAAAACCGCCAGAATTATTCTTACCAATGCTAAAACCAATGAAAAACTGGCAGATAAAGGAATGGTAAAATTTGAAAAATTCGATCAGCCGAAAGAAAATGAACCCAGTATTTTTGTTGATCCGGATTTTAAATATCAGAAATTAATAGGAATCGGAGGTGCTATCACAGATGCTGCCGCTGAAACTTTTTATAAAATGCCGAAGGATAAGCAAAAAGAAATCCTTGAAGCTTATTACGGAAAAAACGGGTTGGGATATTCGGTTGTTCGTACCAATATGAACTCGTGCGATTTCTCAAGCGATTCTTATACTTATGTTCAGGATAATGATACTTCATTGAAGTCATTTAATGTGGCTCATGATGAAAAGTTTAAGATTCCGATGATTAAAGAAGCTCAAAAATTGATTGGAAACAATTTTAAGTTATATTTTTCTCCGTGGAGTCCACCTGCTTGGATGAAAACCAATAAAAATATGTTGGATGGAGGTAAATTGGAAAGTCAATATTATCAGACCTGGGCAAATTATTATGTGAAATTTATTCAGGAATACGAAAAAAAAGGAATCAATATTTGGGGATTAACTATTCAGAATGAAGCGATGGCAAAGCAAACCTGGGAGTCTTGTTTGTACACCGCTGAAGAAGAAGGTAATTTCCTGAAAAATAACCTTGGTCCTGCTTTATGGAAAAACGGCTATAAAGATAAAAAAGTAATGATCTGGGATCACAACAGAGACCTGATTTATCAAAGAGCAACCACTACATTAAGCGATCCCGAAGTTTCTAAATACGCTTCCGGAATTGCCTATCACTGGTATGAAGTCTGGCATAACAGAACCCAGTTATTTGATAATGTAATGGAAACCAAAAGAGCTTTTCCTGACAAATTCTTAGCGTTTACGGAAGGTTGTAAGGAAGTTTTTAAAATGGAAAGAATTGAGGATGTAAGCTTAGGAGAATTGTATGGTAAAAATATGATCAACGATTTCAACAGAGGTACATCTTTATGGACAGACTGGAATGTACTTCTTGATGAAACAGGCGGACCAAACCATGTCGGAAATTTCTGCTTTGCACCCATCATTGCCGATACCAAAACAGGAGAAGTGCATTATACTTATGAATATTATTATGTAGGACAGGTTTCAAAATATATAAAACCAAATGCACAGAGAGTCGGAAGTTCTGCCAATACATCAGATTTAACATCAACTTCATTTATGAATGAAAACGGACAATTGGTAACCGTAATTATGAATGATTCAGACAAAGACATCAATGCCAATCTTTGGATTGAAGGAATGTCGGC
>NZ_BAAAZJ010000005.1:0-138914 GCF_039536845.1 Chryseobacterium ginsenosidimutans | reverse complement strand
GCGGCACCTTTGGTGCCGCCGATTTGATTTTTGTGTGAAAGTTTCCCCAAACAAAAACCGAAGCATTAGCTTCGGTTTTTGTTTATATTTAAAGAATAATTGTAAAACTACTATTCAACATCATATTTACTGATTACTTTCTGAGTAACTCCGGAACTGCTGAATCCTCCATCATGGAAAAGATTCTGCATCGTCACTTTTTTAGTAAGATCAGAGAAAAGAGTAACGCAATAATCTGCACATTCCAAAGCGGTAGCATTTCCTAGCGGAGACATATCTTCTGCATATCCTAAGAAACCTCCGAAACCTTTCACACCACTTCCTGCAGTGGTAGGAGTAGGAGACTGAGAAACCGTATTTACACGTACTTTTCTCTCACCCCAGTAATTTCCGAAAGTTCTTGCAATGCTTTCAAGATAAGCTTTGTTATCAGACATATCATTATAATCCGGGAACGTTCTCTGAGCTGCAATATAGGTAAGTGCCAAAATGCTTCCCCATTCATTCATACAGTCTTTTTCATACGCTACACGCATTACTTTGTGGAAAGAAACAGCAGAAATATCCCAGCCTTTTTCCAACCAGTCGTAATTCATTTCTGTATAATGTTTTCCTTTTCTTACATTGATAGACATTCCTATAGAATGAAGGATAAAGTCGATTTTACCAAATTTTGCGACAGCGGCATCAAAAAGTTTTTCAAGATCTTCGATTGAAGTGGCATCTGCACCGATTACATCAGAACCTGTTTTTTCTGCTAAACCGTTTAATTCTCCCATTCTAAGAGCGATAGGAGCATTAGACAAGATAAATTCAGCACCTTCTTCATGACATCTTTCTGCAACTTTCCATGCAATAGATTGTTCATTAAGGGCTCCAAAAATAATTCCCTTTTTGCCTTTAAGTAAACCGTATGACATAATTTTTTAATGTTTATTAAGATACAAATGTAGCAATAATTTGTGTTTAGAACATAATAAAAAACGGAGCCTTGTATAAAAAGGCTCCGTTTTTCTTGAAATTATTTATATGACTGAAATTTTAATTGGTTTTCTTGTTCCATTCTGCTTTTACATCTTCTGCTGCATCTTTGGTTTTTTCCCAGGCATCATTGGCTTTATCTTTAATATCATCCCAGGCATCAGAAGCATTATTTTTTACTCTGTCAAGCCAGTCTTCTTGTTGTGCTTCTTCATCATTGGCTCTTTTTTCGTTGATATAATCCTTTGCTCTGTCTGCCAATTCCTCGATTTTCCATTTTGCATTGGCTGCCGCATCTTTTAAAGTGGTTTCAGTATTGTTTACTGCATTTTCCGCTTTGTTGTATTCTGAATTATTCATAATATTAATTATTTTAGTGATGTTTACCATAAAACAATAACTATTCCTAAAATTTCCGCATACTGTTAAACTTTTCATAAAACTTTATCCACACCACTTTAACTTTTACTATAAATAAAGTTTTGAAGTAATAATAATTAATAGGGTATATATTAATTAACTCTTCAATTATATTAAGTCTTTATTACTAAGATAAAAATATAATTTTTTTATGCTGATTTGTATCTTTTACGAAGGTCAAAACACCTTATTTACAAATATTTAACTAAAAAAATGTTTCAACAAATAGTGATAAATTGTATTTTATTCATTTTTTAGTGACTTTAATTGATAAAAGTAAAATTTTAATACACTCAATAAAGAATTAAAAACAGTGTTTTATGACATTGTGGTTAAGATTTAACATAGAATTAATTCTATATTGGCTTTCATTAAATAGTGATAAAATATGACTTTTTAGTTTAATTATTCACTATTCTGTGTGAAATTATAAATTTATTAAAAAAATGTATGTTTTATTGAAAATTATTATATTTGCAGTCGTAAATTATTATCTATACAATAAACTCGAGATGCTAAAAAAAACAAAACTTCAAATCTTATTCACCACCTTATTGTTAATTAATTTTAATCTTATATTAGCTCAAGTAGGGATAGGTACTCCAAATCCTAATGCTTCTGCAATGCTGGAAATTAATTCTAAAAATAAAGGAGTCTTATTACCGAGTATTGCCTTGACATCGATTACAGATAATGTAACAGTTCCTTCGCCATCAACCGGACTGATCGTTTGGAATAACGGGCAAGGCGGATTGGCAGATACAGGATTGTATTACTGGAACAACCTGAAGTGGAATATGATTTCTGTTGGAAGTACAGGAAGCAGTCTCAATGGAGGAGGAAGTAATCCTGCAACCAATTGGAATAATTCAGCGACAAACAGTGGAAATTTTGGAGGGTCAAATACCAATTTATCATTAGGGACAAATACATCTGATGATTTGGTTTTCAAAGTTAATTCTGTAAAATCAGGAAGATTGGGAACAGATAATTCTGTAAGTTTAGGTTCTGGTGCTAATGCGGGTCAGAATGGTATTGCAATAGGAATTTCAAGCTCTTCATATCAAGGAGTTTCTGTAGGTAATGAAGCTTCTGTAACGGCAAATGATGGGTTGGCTTTAGGAAATAAATCGACAGCAGGAGCTTTTCGGTCGAATGCAATTGGTTATAATGCTAAAACAAATAAAAACGAATCAACTGCGTTAGGAAACAACACTTTAGCCGACGGTTTTCAATCTACGGCAATCGGATATAATGCAAAAACAACAGCCAATGAATCTTCCGCTTTAGGAAATAATTCGATAGCGGCAGGTTTTCAGTCTGTGGCTTTAGGATACAGTGCAAAAACAAATTCTAACAGCGAAACTGCTATTGGATATAATTCAACCACAAACGGTCAGAATTCAACCGCAATCGGTTCCGGAGCATCATCAACGGGACAGAATTCAACCGCGATAGGTTATAACGCGTCAACTTCTCAATATAATGCAATTGTTTTAGGGGATAGCAACGCCAATGTCGGAATTGGGACAAGTACACCAAATAATACGGCAAAATTAGATGTAAGTGGGCAATATAAATTAGGAGACAGAGGAACAGTAAATAAAAATCAGATCAGTTTTGAAGTTTGGGCAAGTGTTTCTATAAATAATCTGGCTCCGGGAAAATCAACAACGATGAATATTACGATTCCTCCGGCTTTGAATACGGGATCTACAAGAGCAACAATTGTGGTGACACCGGCAGGAGATTTTGCAGGAAATTCTACATTTTCAATCTCGAATCCCAGAATGACCTCAACATCGAATATTACAATCAATCTTACCAATATTTCTTCAGGTGCAGAAAGCCTGAATTCTTCACACTTCTACGTAACGGTAAATGAGTTTTAATAGAATTGAATAGATAATATGACATTTCAAATAGATTGAAAAATCTTTAAGAAGTTTATTTGATAATTAATATAAAAGGATCTCAATTTGAGATCCTTTTTATTTTTGAGATATAATTGAAAGTAAAACTTGATTTTCCTAATAGTAAAAAATGTAAGTATTTTACTTGATAATTCTATCCAAAACCCACTCAATCAGGTTCTTTTCAGAAGCATGATGATCTGCAGAGAATTCTCCACGTCTTCTGTTGGCAATTACATTATTTACTGTAATTGCTTTATGGCCTAAAAGTTTAGACAACGCATAAATTGCAGAAGTTTCCATTTCGAAATTCGTTACGCCAAGATCATTTAATGTTTCCAAAAACTTGTCGTCAACAGCTTTCAGACGAAGCTGTCTTCCCTGTGGAGCATAAAAACCGGGGAAAGTCGCTGTATTTCCATGATATTTTGCGTCTTTATATAATTCTCCCAATTCTTCCGACCATTCTGAAAAATAAAGCATCGGCTTGATTTTCGCATAAGGGAATTTCTCTAAAAAGTTCTTGGAAAATTCATTTTCAAACTCATAATCCTGATAAAAATGCATCAAACCATCCAGTCCGACAACATTTTGAGTCACCAACATGTTATCAACCTGAACATCAGGATTTACACTCCCGCAAGTTCCCATTCTGAACAGTTGAAGCGCGGAATGTTCGGTTTTAAATTCTTTATTTTTAAGATCGATATTTACCAGAGCATCCAGTTCATTCATTACAATGTCAATATTTTCCGTACCGATTCCGGTTGACATTACGGTAATTCTTTCGCCTCTTAAAGTTCCTGTATGGGTATAAAACTCTCTTTTATTTTTTTTGATTTCTACAGTATCGAAATATTTTGAAACCTTCGCAACACGATCAGGATCTCCCACAAGGATGATTTTTTCGGCAATATCTTCAGGCAAAAGATTTAAATGGTACACACTTCCGTCTTCGTTCAGAACCAATTCTGAAGCAGCAAGCTTATCTAGCATAAATATGTTTTTATAGTTTAATTAAAGTTGTTTTAAAATCCTCCCCAAATTCCTTTCATCATTATCTTAAAACGAAGTCCAAAAAAGTAGATTGACTTTCAGTGAATAATGAATTTTGATTTTCGGGTTTTAAAATTAGTAAAAAATATGATATCTAAAATGTAAACATTATTTAATTCAAAGTTAAAGTTGTGGTAACGTCTGATCGTTTTGGTATCAATAGTTTTGCACAAAAATTTAATGAGATCTTATCCGCTACTTATTGTAATTCTTTTAATTGGTTTTGCAGTAATGTCATTCAATCCGACGTATAAAGGTGTTGAAACTGAAAATTCTGTTGTTAATAAAGGCTTAACTGATTTTAAAACTAAACTTGACCAGTTAAAATCCAACGCTCATCAATTTTCTGAGGATAAAATCTCATTGGAAGATCTTCAAAAATCGTTAAAAGAAACAAGAAATTCTTTCAAAGAAATTGAATTTTATGTTGCTTATCATTATCCCGAATTTACAAAAACACATCTCAACGCAGCACCTTTATTTCATATTGAAGCGGCAGGAACTACAGCTTACACGCTTCCTCCCGAGGGTTTGCAGGTATTGGATGAATTGATTTTTTCCGATGAAGCTGCAGAACAAAAAGAAGAAATCAAAACGATTACAGATTTTTTGTATAACAGTTATGCAAGTTTTTATTTAAGTTCTGTTAAAAACGGTTTAAGTAAAGGAAACAACAAGACTTTACCGTTAAGAATTGAACTGATCAGAATGTATAGTTTGGGAGTTACAGGTTTTGATACTCCGGGTTCGCTAAATGTTTCTGAAGAAGCATCTCACGCTTTTTTAGGAATGAAAAAATACATCAATGATGATCCTTATTTTAAAAATTATAACATTCAGAAAGCTAATGCAATTTTAACGGAAGGAATCGATTACCTATCAAAAAATACCAATTTTGAAACTTTTGACAGGATAGAATTCTACAAAAAATATATTCAGCCGTTGTATGAAGAACTGGGAAACTGGGACGGAAGAAGTGATGATCTGAAGGAGTTTTCAGGTTGGAATGTTAATAATAAAAATCTTTTCAGCAGCGATTTTCTGAATCCGTATTTTTATACTTTATTGAAAAAAGAAGAAGATAATGTTGATCTAAGAAAATTAGGAAAGGAGATTTTTTATGATCAAAACTTAAGCGACAACGGGAAAATGAGCTGTGCAACCTGTCATTTACCGGAAAATGCCTTCACAGATTTAAAAACAAAATCCCCAAGTAACGTAGAAGGAAAAACAGTATTGAGAAATTCTCCGTCTTTATATAATGTGGTTTTTGCGAAAAGATTTTTCTATGATTTGAGAGCTTTTTATCTTGAACAGCAAGCAGAACATGTGATTTACAATGAAAATGAATTCAATACAAGCTATGAAAGCATCATCAAAAAATTAAAGACAAAACCTGAATACAAAAAGGCATTCAAAACAGCGTTTAAAAACGGGAATATCAGTAAAGAAAATTTTTCCAAAGCATTAAGTTCTTATGTTGCATCCTTATATTCTTACGAAAGTGATTTTGATAAATTCATGAGGAATGAGAAAGAAATTTCTTCTGATGCGAAAAAAGGCTTTAATCTATTCATGGGAAAAGCGAGTTGTGCGACATGCCATTTTGCTCCAAATTTCTCAGGCTTAGTTCCTCCGTTTTTTAATGAAAATGAATCTGAAGTATTAGGAATTACAGCGAAACCGATCAGTCAGAAGCCTTTGGAACTGGACAGTGATAAAGGAAGAATAAACAGTCCGGTGAAAAAGGAAAACTCA
Source organism: Chryseobacterium ginsenosidimutans (assembly GCF_039536845.1). Lineage (GTDB taxonomy): Bacteria > Bacteroidota > Bacteroidia > Flavobacteriales > Weeksellaceae > Chryseobacterium > Chryseobacterium ginsenosidimutans_B. Next base: position 132,786 of record NZ_BAAAZJ010000005.1, on the reverse strand, counting down.
TGGATTTATGAAAATTCTTTCAAAACAGTGACGGTAAGAAATGCAGCATTAACAAAACCGTATTTCCATAACGGAGCTTTCAGCACATTGGAAGAAGTAATGGATTTTTATAACGAAGGTGGAGGAGAAGGTCTGGGTTTAAAGATAAAAAATCAGACTCTGGCTCCAGATAAACTGAATTTAACTCAAACAGAAATTAAGCAGGTCATTACTTTCTTAAATACTCTGACAGATATAAGTCAGACAAAAAAATAAATCAACTGTGAGGAGCGGTTTAAAGAATGTAAAAGTTAAAAATTGCAGTTCATTATCCGCTCCCTCACTTTTTAATTTTTTTTTAATTTAACATAAAATTAATTTAATTAACATTCGGTTTTCTATTAATTAATATTTGTAAAGATTTATTTAAAGTCCTATTAATAAAGGCTTGATAACAATCTGATAGCTTTGCAAGGTCTAATAAATCGAAATTTATAATGAAAAGAAAACTACTAACAGTTGCAGCTCTTGCAATGGTCTCGGGTTCTTTATTGAACGCTCAGACTTTTATTTTTAACAAGAATTCTTCTTGGAAATACAAAGACAACAACGTAGCGCAGGTTGCTCAGTGGAAAGATGCAAACTATGACATTTCAACTTGGTCTCAGGGAGACGGACCTCTTGGTTACGGTGATCCTGTGACTACTACAACGGCTACAGGCCTTATGACAGCTTATTTTGCAAAAGATTTTACAGTAAACTTAAACGACCTTTCTTCTACTGTAGAATTGGGAGTTATGAGAGATGACGGTATTGTTGTTTATCTTAACGGTGAAGAAGTAGTAAGAGACAATATGCCGGCTGGCGTAATTGATTTCAATACTTTATCCAGTACAACAGTAGACGGTGCTGCAGAAAGTGTTTACAACGTTTTCTCTATCCCGAAATCTAAGTTTGTAAACGGAGCAAACAGAATTTCTATCGAATTGCACAACAGAGGAGCGACAAGTTCAGATTTAAGAATTGATGCTTATCTTAAAACGACAGCAACGACAACTCCGGTTCCTTGTAATGCAAATCATATCAGTTGCTTTACTTCAATCGTTCCAACGACTCAGACAAATAAATTAATCATTCCTGCCGAACATAAATATCAGTTGATCTTAAAAGAAGGAGATAATTATACAGAAGGAGGAGGATTAGTTGGAGGACAAAATGATTTCACGGCTTACGTTCCTAAAAATGCAAGTGCAACAAACGGATACCTTTCTGTAAACCACGAAACAAATCCTGGAGGAGTTACGATGGCGGAAATCAACTATAACGGTTCTACAAAACTTTGGCAATTGACAAGATCAAGAGCGGTAAGTTTCTCTGCTCCAAGTTTGGTTCAGACGATCAGAAACTGTTCAGGAGGTATTACACCTTGGGGAACTGTAGTTACAGCAGAAGAGCAAACAACTTCAAGTGACGTAAATGCTGATGGAATGAAGGATTACGGATGGTTGGTAGAAATCGATCCTGCAACAGCTCAGGTTATTTCTCAGAATACTGACGGTTCTAAAGGAAAACTTTGGCAGATGGGTATTATGAATCACGAAAATGTTGTGGTAAATAATGCAGGAACAACAGCTTATTACGGTGAAGATGGTGGAACTCACATGGTTTATAAATATGTGATGGATACTCCGAACAATCTTTCTTCAGGAAATCTATATGTATTAAAATTAGATCAAGGTCTTAGCAACGGAGATCCTGTAGCTACAACAGGTGTTTGGATTCAGGTTCCTAATAAAACAAAAGCGGATCAAAATAATACCACTGCTTTAGCTCAATCTTTAGGTGGAACCTCTTTCAACGGAATTGAAGATGTCGATATCAGTCCTCTTGACGGTAAAATTTATTTTACAGCAAAAGGTTTGAATAAAGTATACAGATTACAGGACAACGGAATGACGACTTCTCAGGTTGAAACTTTCGTTGGAGGTCTTACAACAAACTATTCTTTCGATACTGCTCAGGGAACAAAAACTGAAGCTTGGGGAGATGGAAATGATAACCTTACTTTCGACGAATTGGGTAACCTTTGGGTTCTTCAGGATGGTGGTAAAAACTATATCTGGGTAATTGCTCCGGATCATACTCAGGCAAATCCTAAAGTGAAACTGTTTGCTTCTATGCCTGCAGGTTCAGAGCCTACTGGTCTTACATTTACACCGGATCACAAATTCGGATTCTTCTCTATTCAGCATCCGGATTCTACAATTTCTACGGATATTGACGCGACTGGTAATACAATTGATTACAGAGGAAAATCTGCTACAATCGTAGTGGCTCTTAAAAATAATTTAGGAACAACCGGATCTTTAGGAACTATTGATGCTCATGCAGAAAATACAGTTACTGTTGCTCCGAACCCGACTTCAGGAATGGTAAAAATCAATTCTCCAAAAGGATTAAAAGATATTTCTGTAACGGCTTACAGCATTGATGGTAAAATTGTTTTCACGAAGAAATTCTCAGGGACGAACAAATCTTTAGATTTAGATTTCACAAACCAGCTTGAGGCATCAAGAGTTTTAATTTTAAATATCGAAGCTGATGGAGGATTCCAGCAGACGGTAAAAATTTTGAAAAAATAAATTATTAATATTTACAATTGCTGCCGGTAATATTTTGTTATCGGTAGCTTTTTTCTGTTATGAAAAAACTATTTTTTTCTATTGCTGTTTTAATTCTTTCACAGGCAAAAGCACAAATTGATCCTGTAAAATATCCGACGTATACCAACGTTGATGATGCTCTGAAAAGTGGGAAAACCATTTACAGTATGAGCTTCAGAGGAAAAGTGATGTTTAATCTTCCTGCTGAAATTCGACAGTTACATTCAATTTTTTTTCTGAATTTAATGGAAAATAAGTTTGAAAAAATGGATGAATCTATTTTTGCTTTAAAAGAATTGACGATTTTAAATTTAAACGAAAACAGCATCAAATTCATTCCCGACGAAATCGGAGAACTTCAGAAACTGGAAAGTTTTTCTATTAATTTAAATGAACTGACCAGTATAAATCCAAATATTGCAAAGCTTCAAAAGTTAAAAGTCATTCATCTCGATGCCAATAATCTGAATGTTTTTCCGGAAGCATTAATGCAGATTCCGAGTCTGGAAGAAATTAATTTACAGGGAAATCAGATCAGTTTTATTGCTAAAGATTTAGATAAAGTTAAAAATCTGAAGTCATTAAATCTGGCTTCCAACCAAATTAACGATTTAGGAAACTTAGAATTTCCAAAACAATTAAAATATCTTGAATTACAGCAAAATTCTATCACAAAACTTCCTGAAGATCTTTTTAAGTCGAAGAATCTGGAATTTTTAAATGTAAGTCAGAATAATATTAAAGAAATTTCGCCTAAAGTAAAAGGTTTAAAAAATATTGTCAGCATGAACTTGGCTAATAATGATTTAAAAGATCTTCCGATCGAATTTTCACAATTGAAAAATCTTAAAACACTCATATTAACGGGTAATCCAATGGAAAAATCAACCATTGAAAAATTAAAAGCAATCATGCCGGAAACACAAATTTACTTCTAAAATTTATCCGCCGACTCTTTTAGTTTTAAAGCCCATTTCTTTAAGGATATCCATTATTTTATCACGATTATCCCCTTGAATAATGATCGTTCCATCCTTTTCAGAACCACCGATTCCTAAGGTGGTTTTTATTTTTTTTGAGATTTTCTTCAAATCCTCTTCACTTCCTTCCCAACCTTCAACAATCGTTACAGGTTTTCCGTTTCTTCCTTTCTTTTCAAACTTGCATACCAAAGGTTCTTTTTGCCTGAATTGCTCTTCTGGCATCTTAAAATCCTGCTCTTCATGATCAGGAAAAAGGTTCTTTAATTGATCTCTCAAATCCATAAAGCAAAATTAATAAAATTCTATAGAAGAAAAAGAAAGATAGAGTAGTTAATAATATTTGACTTTTAATAACTTCAAATTTTCTGGAAGTTTATTTTTTACATTTTTATTGATTTGGGACCAGCTTTCATAGTTTTCAAAATTGAAGTCTCCATAAAAAGATATAAACTCTTTTATTTCTTTACTTATTAATTCTAAATCTCCATAAATTTTTTGAACAGCTAAATCATAAAAATCACCATAACCATATAGAAATGTATTTTCTAAATCTGTCAATCCTTTATAATAAGCAATTTCATTAATTATTAATGAAACTATATTAATGCTTATGCTTCCTAGCTCTAAAAGATGGGATAATATACCAATTACAGCTCTCGAAACGACTTCAATATTAAAATTTTGAGTATTGCTATTTAAAATTGAGATTGTATCATTTATATTTCTTGAGTCTGATGCTAATTCAATGATAACGTAATTAACCTCGGCTGGAGAATCAATAACTTTATCAGCCCAATCTATTATAAATTTTGTATCAATTGCATTTTTCTTCAGAAGAATTTCATAGACTTTAAATAGGTTTTGATATTTTTTTTGAATAATTTCCATACGGCTAAAAATAGGCATTATTAATTCTAAGTATATGAAATTACTAATTTTTTAAAATTATTTTTCAATTTTTAACTGGAGTTTCCCAATCTAGATTTTAATTCTTTATTTCAATACAAAAGAAAGATGATCATTTTAAACAAAATTTAAGCCTTTCAAATTCTTCAATTCATTTCAAAATAGATAAATTTGTATATACAAAAGTTTATACATAATGTCGAAAAAAGCAATATTAGCCATTCTAGACGGATGGGGATTGGGAATGAATCCGGACGTTTCAGCACTTGATAAAGCAAATACACCATTTATAGATAATTGTCTCAAAAATTTTCCACATACAACACTTGAAGCGAGTGGTTTGGCGGTAGGTCTTCCTTTCGGTCAGATGGGAAATTCTGAAGTCGGTCACATGAATCTGGGAGCGGGAAGAGTCGTTTATCAGAATTTGGTAAAACTGAATATGGCAGTAGAAAACGGAACTCTTGGACAGCAAAAAGAAATTCAGGATGCTTTTGAATATGCTAAAAAAGAAAACAAAAAAGTACACTTTATTGGTTTGGTTTCGAATGGTGGAGTACATTCACATATCAATCACCTGAAAGGTCTTTTAACTTCTGCGCATGAATTCGGTTTGAATGAAAATGTTTTCGTTCATGCTTTTACAGACGGTCGTGACTGTGATCCGCACTCGGGGAAAGGTTTTATCGAAGAGCTTGAGAAACACATGGAAATAACTACCGGAAAACTGGCAACAGTGGTAGGTCGTTATTATGCAATGGACAGAGATAAAAGATGGGAGCGTGTAAAATTAGCTTATGATGCTTTAGTAGAAGGAGTTGGTGAACAATCGACAGATGCTTTGGCTTCGATCCAGAAATCATATGAAAATAATGTAACGGACGAGTTTTTAAAGCCTATTATCTTAGTAAATACAACAGAAACCGGAAATGTGGTTCCTGTTGCTAAAATTATTGATAATGATGTGGTTATCTGTTTTAATTTCAGAACAGACAGAGGTAGAGAGATCACTGAAGTGCTTTCTCAGCAGGATTTTCCTGAATATTTTATGAGAAAGCTGAATCTTTACTATGTTACTTTAACGAATTATGATAAAACATTCCAAAATGTGCATGTAGTTTTTGATGAAAATGTTCTTCAGGAAACAATGGGAGAGGTGTTGGAAAAAAATCATAAAACGCAGATCAGAATTGCTGAAACAGAGAAATATCCTCACGTTACGTTTTTCTTTTCCGGAGGTCGTGAAGAAGAATTTATTGGAGAAAAAAGATTGCTTTGTCCAAGTCCGAAAGATGTTCCTACTTACGATTTAAAGCCAGAAATGTCAGCTTACGACATTACAAACGCTATTGTTCCCGAATTGGAAAATGAAACAGCAGATTTTATCTGTTTAAATTTCGCTAATACAGATATGGTCGGTCATACCGGAGTTTTCGAAGCAGCCGTAAAAGCAGCGGAAGTTGTTGATTCATGTATCGAAAAAGTGGCAACAACAGCTTACGAACACGGTTATGCAGTTTTCATTCTTGCCGATCACGGAAATTCTGATGTAATGATCAATCCGGACGGAACGCCAAATACCCAGCATTCAACCAATCTGGTTCCTTTCATCGTGATGGATAAAGACCACACTTGGAATCTTAAACCCGGAAAATTAGGAGACGTGGCTCCAACAATCCTGAAAGTAATGGGAGTCGAAATTCCGGAAGTAATGACAGGAGATATTTTAGTTAGCTAAAATTGAACAATATGGAACAAAAATTGCCGTTATAGTTTATATAGCGGCAATTTTTTATGATTAATATCAGAAAGAATTAACAAAATATTATGTCGTAAATAATAAATAAAACTCTAAATTTGCAAATTAATCCTAAATTTATAAAATGTATCAAAAACTTGTAAGGAAAGAAGTAATGGGAATTTTGGAAAAGGAAGTAGGTTCTTTTCTGGATAAGTTTTTAACGCCGATTGAAAAAATCTGGCAACCTTCCGATTACCTTCCAGATCCTTCAAGTTCTGATTTTAAATACGATTTAGAAGAAATCCAGACTTACGCCCGTGAAATGCCTTACGATTTATTCGTTACACTGATTGGGGACTGTATTACAGAAGAAGCTTTGCCGTCTTATGAATCTTGGCTGATGGGTGTAGACGGAGTAGATCAGGAACAGAAAGAAATTGGCTGGGCAAATTGGGTAAGAGCCTGGACTGGTGAAGAGAACAGACACGGAGATCTTTTGGGTAAATATCTCTATTTATGCGGAAGAGTGAATATGAGAGAGATGGAAATTACGACTCAGTATTTGATCAATGATGGGTTCGATTTAGGAACAAGTATGGATCCTTACAGAAATTTCATTTATACAAGTTTTCAGGAAACGGCAACCAATATTTCTCACAGAAGAGTAGGTACGTTGGCAAAACAGTCAGGAAACGGAAAACTGGCAAAAATGTGCGGAGTAATTGCGGCAGATGAAGCAAGACACGCAAAAGCATACAAACATTTCGTAGCAAGAATTTTAGAAATAGATCCTTCGGAAATGATTATCGCATTTGAAGATATGATGCGTAAAAAAATCGTTATGCCTGCTCACATGATGAGACAATCCGGTCAGAAAGCGGGTGAACTTTGGGGGCATTTTTCTGATGCTGCACAAAGATGTATGGTGTATACAGGTCAGGATTATATCAATATTATGAAAGACTTGTTGGATGAATGGAAGATTGAGCATGTAAAAGGTCTTAATGAAAAAGCTGAAAAAGCTCAGGAATATCTAATGAAACTTCCTGCAAGACTTCAGAAAATCACAGACAGAATTTCAACACCTGATTTGCAGTTTCAGTTTAATTGGGTTAAAGGCTAAATTATATATTATTTAAATATAAAAGTAAGAGTGTTAAGTATTTTAGCACTCTTTTATTTTTGTATCTTTGCACTTCAAAAATATATTCAAAATGATGAATAATAAAAAAATTGCTGTGGACTTCGACGGAACTATTGTTGATGATGCATATCCGGCAATTGGTAAAACTAAAGTTTTTGCTTTTGAAACATTAAGAAGACTTCAGGCTGAAGGTTTCAGACTTATTCTTTGGACATACAGACACGGAAAAACATTGGATGAAGCTGTAGAGTTTTGCAAAAAGAACGGTATTGAATTCTATGCTGTTAATTCTAGTTTTGAAGGAGAAGTTTTTGATTCAGAAAACCAATCAAGAAAACTGGATGCGGATTGGTTCATCGATGACAGAAATCTTGGCGGATTTCCGGGTTGGGGCGAGATTTACAATATTATTCAGGAAAGAATAGAATTCCGTGTAGAAGGAAAAGAAGTTTTGGCGTATTCTAAACTTAAAAAAGATAAGAAAAAAGGATTATTCTGGTAAGAATAAATCGAACAATATAGCAATGTAGCAATTTATTAATGATAATTGTTACACGGTTAAATTTTTAAATTGTTACATTAATTTACATGATTCAATTAAAAACAATAGACGAATTACGTCTTATGAAGCAAAGTGCTCAGTTGGTTTCCAGAACACTAGGAATGTTGGCGAAAGAAATCAAACCGGGGATTACCACTTTGTATTTAGATAAATTAGCTCATGATTTTATTAAAGATCACGGAGCAGAACCTGCGTTTTTAGGATATGGAGGTTTCCCTTATTCATTATGTATTTCACCGAACGATCAGGTTGTTCACGGTTTTCCGAGCAAGGAAGAAATTAAAGAAGGCGATGTACTTTCTGTAGATTGCGGAGCTGTTTTAAATGGTTTTGTAGGCGATCATGCTTATACTTTTGAAATTGGTGAAGTAAGTCCGGAAACGAAAAAGCTATTAAAAGTTGCCAAAGAATCTCTTTATAAAGGGATCGAGCAATGTGTAAGAGGAAAGAGAATCGGAGACATTTCTTATGCTATCCAGAATCATTGTGAAAAAGAAGGTTATGGAGTTGTAAAAGAACTGGTAGGACACGGTGTAGGAAGACAGATGCATGAAGATCCGCAAGTTCCGAATTATGGAAGACAGGGAAGTGGAAAAGTAATAAAAGACGGTTTAACAATCGCTATCGAGCCCATGATCAACCTTGGAACTGAAAAAGTGAAGTTTCATAATGATGGCTGGACAGTAACAACTTTGGATAATAAACCTTCTGCACACTTCGAACACGATGTTGCGGTAATCAACGGAAAACCTGTGTTGTTATCAACTTTCCAGTATATTTATGATGCTTTGGGAATTGTAACTGATGAAGAAAAAGCTTTCCAATTGGATTTTTAATGAAAAAAGTCACTAAACTTTTATTGAATAAAATTCCACGTCCGATGCTTATCAAAATGAGTGTTTGGGCGCGACCGCTTATTTATAAATTTTTCAAAGGAGATCAGTTTTTTGATCCGATTGATGGCAGATCTTACAGAAAATTTCTTCCTTACGGATACGGAAATCAGCGTGAAAATGCTTTGTCTCCGGGAACGCTGAGCTTGGAAAGACACCGTCAAATGTGGCTGTATCTACAAAATGAAACAGATTTTTTCATTAAAAATGCTAAGGTTCTTCACATCGCTCCTGAGCAGGAATTTTTACGAAAGTTCAAGAGAATGAGGAATCTGGATTATATTTCTGCTGATTTATTTTCTCCGATTGTAGATGTAAAAGCAGATATTCTGGATCTTCCTTTTGCTGATGAAAGTTTTGATATCGTTTTCTGCAACCACGTTTTAGAACATATCGAAGACGATGCAAAAGCAATGAGCGAATTGTACAGAGTTTTAAGACCGGGAGGATGGGGAATTTTACAGGTTCCGATGAAAAATTCTCTGGAAAAAACATATGAAGATTTCACGATTAAAGATCCTAAGGAACGTCAGAAGCATTTCGGACAATACGACCATGTTCGATGGTACGGAATGGATTATTTTGACCGATTAAAAAAAGCGGGTTTTGAAACAGAAATTAATTTTTATTCTCAAAAATTTTCAGAAGAAGAAATAAAAAAATATGGGTTAAGAAAAAATGAAATTCTTCCTATTATTTATAAAAAATAAAAAACGTCTCCAAAATCGGAGACGTTTTTTGATATTAAAGCAAAACTGCTTTCAAAATATGAAAACGGCTTTGTCTATAAAGCATTTAACAAGATTACAATATGATTTTTGCTTGCTTTAGTGAGAAGAGACGGCTTTCAATCCAACTACAGAACCAACTAAAGTAACAATAAAAAAAATTCTCCAGAAACTTACAGGATCTTTAAAGAAGAAAATTCCCATCAGAACGGTTCCGACTGCGCCGATTCCTGTCCAGACTGCATAAGCTGTCCCGATTGGTAAAGTTTGGGTTGCTTTAATCAATAAAAGCATGCTTACCGTTAAAGAAATAAGGAAACCTGCGAGCCAAAAATACATAGTTGTTCCGTTTGTTTCTTTTACTTTTCCCAAACATGAAGCAAAGGCAACTTCAAATAATCCTGCAATAATTAAGATAATCCAATTCATTTTTCTTTATTTTCTGCTGCAAAGTTCAGGATTTAAGAACGATTAAAATTTTACAATTGTTAAAAAATAAATATATTTTCTATTAACTTTCAACACTAAAACACTAAAACACTAAAACACTAAAACACTAAAACACTAAAACACTAAAACACTAAAACACTCTCACTTAATCTCCGCTCGAATTCTACTCAAACTTACCTGTGTAATTCCCAAATAAGAAGCAATATGACCAAGCTGAACCCGTTTCAAAAGATCAGGTTTGTCTCTCATCAGATCTTTATACCGATCCAAAGCTGTTTTGAACTGTCTTGAAATAATCAGTTCTTCCGTTTTCACCAATTCTCTTTCTGCAAACTTTCTTCCCCAATTGGCAATATGAATATCTTCATTGAATAATTTTCTCAGGCTCGCTGTTTCCAGTTTGTACAATTCGCAGTCTTCAAGAAGTTCGATGTTTTCATAACCCGGTTTATCTTCCACATAGCTTTTCATTGAAACAACAGGTTCACCTTCTTTTCCGAACCAAAATGTAATGTCTTTGTCTTCCGTGGAAGCATAGGCACGAACAATTCCTCTTTTTATAAAATAAATGTGAGGAACAATTTTATCGGCCTGCATCAGGCAAAAATTTTTAGGATATGAAATTTCGGTGATGTATTTTCCTAAGTTTACTTTTGAAGATTCGGGCAGTGAATATATATTATCAAGAATTTTATCAATTTCCATGTAAATCCAAACTGGTTTGTTTTAAAAATATCACTTTTAATGATATAAAAAAAGAAAATATTTCAACAGTGTTTTGAATTAATTTTATTTTTAATTAAATTTTAAGGAGTAAAACGTTTAACCGAAAATTAGATTAATTTGAATTTATTGTTAATGTAGAATTAATATTAAATTAAAAGTGAATTTAATGTATTTTTTAAGTAATTGGTTTGTAGTATTTTATTGTGTTCTTGTTTTTCTATTTAAAAAACCGCGAAACTACAATTATTTTTGACATAGCCAAAAAAATGCGGCTATTGTTTTTAGAGCTTTAATGAAATATTTTTGCTCCAAAGTCAAAAAACTATGAAACGAGCTTCTATTAAAGACATAGCAAGAATCGCAGAGGTATCTGTCGCCACAGTTTCCTATGTTCTCAACAAAAAAGAAGGAAGCCGCATTAGCGAAGCCACAAAAAAGAAAATTCTGGAAGTGGCAAAAAGTATCAATTATACTCCTAATAAAATAGCCAAAAGCTTAAAAATGAGCAAAAGTAAGCTGATTGGATTAATCGTAGCAGATATTTCAAACGACTTTTATTCTAACATAGCGAGAAGCATTGAAGATGAAGCGATGAAGCTAGGATACACTCTTCTGATTGGAAGTTGCGACGAAAATCCCGAAAAATTCAGAAAGCTTACGGAATTATTTTCCGAGCAGCAGGTTGACGGAATGATTATCGCTCCGGTTGTGGATTCTGATGAAGCCATCAACAAACTAATTGATGAAGAATATCCAATCGTAACGATCGACCGTTACCTGAAAAACGTAAGTCTTCCGGGCGTTATGATCAATAATTCAGAGATTTCGGAATATATTTGCGACCATTTGGTTAAAAAGAATTTTGATGAAATTATCTATGTTGGTTATGATACCGAACTTCCGCACTTGCTTGACAGACAGGAAGGTTTTGACAAAAGAATTACAAAATCAAAGGTTTCTTCAAAAACCGTTTTAATCGGAATTCATAATATTACGGAAGAAGTTCATTCAAAATTAAAAGAGAATCTGGATCTTTCGAAAAAAACAGCGATCTATTTTTCCAGTAACAAATTGGGAATTGCGGGTCTTAGATATCTGATAGACAATAATATCAATGTTCCGCAAGATGTTTCACTGGTTGCTTTTGATGAAACGGAAGCCTATTATCTTTTTCCTACAGAAGTAAGTTTTATACAGCAGCCTTTATTTGATATGGCGAAAGAATCTGTGAAACTTATTGACAGCCAGATAAATAATTATACACCAAACGGGAAAAGAGTAACTTTTCATGCTAAATTTATGGAAAGAAGTTCCGTAAAATAAATTGATAATGATTTAATAATGACAGATAAAAATCCTTATATAGTATGTTTTGGAGAAGTTCTCTGGGATATTTTTCCGGAGGGTTCGAGAGCAGGAGGAGCGCCATTTAATGTAGCTTATAACGTTCATAAAATGGGCATTGATGTAAATATGCTCAGTAAAATAGGAAATGATGAATTAGGGAAAAAATTAACAGATCAGATAAAAAGTTGGGGAATTGTCACTGATTATATTCAGATTGATGAAAAATATCCTACAAGTACAGTAATTGCAAAAATTGATGAACATAATGAAGCGACGTATGAGATCATCAATAATGTTGCATGGGATTTTATAGAATTTCTTCTTGAACATAAAGAATTGATTTCACATGCAGAGGCTTTTGTTTTCGGAAGTCTTTCTGCAAGAAATGAAAAGTCCAGAGAAACATTACTTCAACTGCTGGAATTTGCAAAACTTAAGATTTTTGATGTTAATTTCAGACCGCCGTTTACCGATGTGGAATTAATTAAAACTCTTTTGCAAAAAGCCGATATCGTTAAAATGAATAAAGCCGAATTAAAACAAATTCTTGAGTTTATCGGAAAAGAATACAATAATGAAGAAGAAAGCGTTGCATTTATTCAAAATCATTTCAGTATTAAAGAAGTTATTTTAACAAAGGGAAGTAAAGGTGCAAAATATTTTGTAGGAGATCAAAATTACAGCTTCGAAGCCGTTCCGATTACGGTTGCCGATACCGTAGGAAGCGGAGATGCTTTTCTTTCGGGATTTATTTCAAAAAGAATTAAAAATGAAAATCGGGAAGAGATCATAAAGCAGGCAATTTCTTTAGGTGCATTTATTACTTCAAAATCAGGAGCCTGTCCGGATTATGACTATTTGGAATTTGAAAATTTTAAAAATCAGAATTTTTAATTTCATAAAGATAATTTATGAGCTTTTTCAGTTTTTGGAAGGGCTTTTTTTATGAATTGACCGAAAGACCAAATTTGTTTTTAGTAACTTTGCGTTTTTGTAATATTATTTTTATGCACAAAGCAGGATTTGTAAATATAGTTGGGAAACCAAATGCCGGAAAATCTACCTTATTGAACCAATTAATGGGGGAGAAGCTGGCAATTGTAACTCAAAAAGCTCAAACAACGCGTCACAGAATTTTCGGAATTTATAATGAGGAAGACTTACAGATCGTATTTTCAGACACTCCGGGAGTGCTTGATCCGAAATACGGTTTACAGGAAAAAATGATGGATTTTGTAAAGGACTCTTTACAGGATGCAGACGTTTTTTTATTCATTGTAGACGTTACGGATAAGGCTGAACCTTCAGAATTTTTAATTGATAAACTAAATAAAATCCCGGTTCCGGTTTTACTTTTATTAAACAAAGTAGATCAGACGAATCAGGAAGGTCTTGAAAAATTGGTTGAAACATGGCATGAAAGAATTCCAAAGGCTGAAATTTTACCTATTTCTGCGTTAAATGCTTTCAATACAGATGTTATTCTTCCTAAATTGAAATCAATGCTTCCGGAAAATCCGCCTTACTACGACAAAGATCAGTACACGGACAAACCTGAAAGATTTTTCGTAAATGAAGCTATTCGTGAGAAAATTTTACTGAATTATGATAAAGAAATTCCTTATTCTGTAGAAGTTGTTACTGAACAGTTTAAGGAAAAAGAAGGAATTATCTTCATTGATTCGATTATTTATGTTGAAAGAGATACCCAGAAAGGAATCATTATCGGTCATAAAGGAGAAGCTATCAAAAAAGTAGGGACAGAATCAAGAATTGATCTTGAAAAATTCTTCAATAAAAAAATTCACTTAAATCTTTTCGTAAAAGTGAAAAAAGACTGGAGAAAAAACGACAGAGATTTGAAGAATTTCGGATACAGATAAACTAAAATGTTCGTAAAACCGTTCTATTAAAAGATTTTTATTATCTTTAATTTTAAATCCTTTGCTTAATGAACTATTTGAACTCAACAAATTCTAATTCGGTTTTAAAAGATGTTATGTTACTGGTTGTGAGAGTGTTTATTGGTTTTGCCATGCTGTCTCACGGGTTTCCAAAGTTGCAGATGCTGTTGGAAGGTGGAAAGACTGAGTTCTTCGATTTTTTGGGAATGGGAACACAAGTTACTTTAGGTCTTACTGTTTTTGCAGAATTTGTTTGTTCGATTCTTCTTATTTTAGGTCTTTTTTCAAGAATTGCTTTAGGATTTTTGATCTTTACGATGATTATTGCAGGATTTGTAGTTCATGGAGCAGATCCTTTTGCAAAACAGGAAATGAGTCTGATTTATCTATCAATTTATCTTCTTTTAATTGTTTTCGGAGCCGGAAAATTCTCCGTAGATCATCTGATTGAGAAGAGAAAAAGAGCGAATGACTGGTAATTAACTTTAAAAATATAAAATAAAAGTAGTGAGTTTTCTTGCTGCTTTTTTTATGTCTTCAATTTTCATTAAATTCGTAAAAATCGAAATATTATGAAAATAAAATTAACAATATGTCTTCTTGCATTTCTAAATTTCTATGAGGCTCAGGAAAGTATTGCTTACCAAAAACCTTCAGCAGAAATCCTTAAACTTGCTGATTATGAAAGACCTCCAAGTGTTTTAATGAACAGCAAAAAAGACTGGATTGTCTTTACATATCGTCCAACTTACAAAACATTGGAAGATCTAAACCAACAGGAAATGAAACTCGGGGGATTAAGAATAAATCCGGTGACTAACATTTCCAGTACAGCAACGTATTTTAATAATCTGAAAGTTAGAAAACTTAATGATAAAACGGAAGTTCAGGTTAAAAATTTACCATCAAATCCAAAAATTACTTACACTTCATTCTCACCGGATGAAAAAAAATTAGCTTTCACCAATACCACCAATAAAGGTGTAGAACTTTGGATTGTTGATCTGGAAACTGCAACAGCTAAGAAAATTACCTCAGATAATTTAAATGCAAACTTGGGAAGTCCTTATGTCTGGAATAAAGATTCTCAAAATTTATTGATTAAAACACTTCCTCAAAACAGGGCGACTTTAATAGATTCCAGCAAAGATCTTCCGACAGGACCGATTGTTTCAACTGCCGACGGAAAAGTTTCACAGAACAGAACATATCAGGATCTTTTGAAAAATCCGCAGGACGAAAAGAATTTTGAAATATTGACTGCTTCTGAGATTTATAATGTTGATCTTAATGGAAGTTTAAAGAAAGTAAAAGATCAGGATTTATACTCAGGTTTAAGTTTTTCTCCGGACGGAAATTATTTAATGGCAACAACTATCAAAAAACCATTTTCCTACATCGTTCCTTTAAATAGATTTCCAATGACAACAACGGTTTATGATATGAGCGGAAATGTTGTAAAGGTTGTCAACGAGATTCCGTTAAATGAAATTATGCCGAAAGGTTTTTCATCCGTAAGAACCGGAAAAAGAGATATGGGGTGGAGAAGTGATTTGCCGGCAACGTTGGTATATGCAGAAGCTTTGGACGGAGGAGATCAATCGAAAACAGCTGATTACAGAGATGAAATTTTCACTTGGGAAGCTCCGTTTAATACTGCTCCGAAATCATTCTTTAAAACAAAACAAAGATATGAAGATGTAAGCTGGACAAACGATCATTACGCGATTGTTTCGGAAGGTTGGTATGATACAAGAAATACAAAGGCTTTTTTGGTCGACCTGAATAATGGTGAATCAAAAATAATTGACGACAGAAATTATCAGGATGTTTACAGCGATCCGGGAAACTTCAACACCACTAAAAATCAATACGGAAGATATGTTGTTGATATGAAAGGAGGGAAATCATACTTGATCGGAGCAGGTTTCACAAAAGATGGACAACATCCTTTTATCGATGAAATGGATATGAAAACGTTGAAGAAAAAAAGATTATATACTTCCAATCTTAAGAATGCTAAAGAAGAAATTATTGATATTTTAAATCCATCAAAAGGAGAGATTTTAACGACTCAACAGTCATCAAGTCAATATCCAAATTATTTTAAAAAGAATATTAAATCTAATAAAACTGAAACGGTAACTAATTTTGCCAACCCTTTTGAAAGTATTAAAGATGTTTATAAAGAAGTGATTACTTACAAAAGAAACGATGGAGTAACGTTGACGGGAACACTTTATCTTCCTGCAAACTACGACAGAAAATCAAAAACAGAGAAGCTGCCATTGCTGATTTGGGCTTATCCAACAGAATACAAAGACAAAAATACGGCAGGACAAAATACACAAAATCCGAACGATTTTACATTTCCTTATTATGGATCTTTTGTCTATTGGACAACAAAAGGTTATGCCGTTTTAGATGATGCAGCTTTCCCAATTATAGGGGAAGGAAAAACGGAACCGAATGATACTTTCATTCCACAATTGGTTGCCAATGCAGAAGCCGCAATTAATGCGGTAGATCAGTTAGGATATATTGACAGAAAAAAAGTGGCTGTCGGAGGACATTCTTATGGTGCTTTCATGACCGCAAATCTTTTGACACATTCCAAGCTTTTTGCGTGTGGAATTGCCAGAAGTGGGGCTTATAACAGAACTTTGACACCGTTTGGTTTTCAAAGTGAACAAAGAAATTACTGGGATGTTCCGGAAATTTACAATACCATGTCACCATTCATGAATGCGGATAAAATGAAAACTCCTTTGTTATTGGTGCATGGTGATGCAGACAACAATCCGGGAACATTCACTTTGCAGACGGAAAGATATTTTCAGGCCTTAAAAAACTTGGGAGCTCCTGTAAAAATGGTTCTTTTACCTAAAGAAGCTCACGGATATGTCGCCAAAGAAAATATTCTTCATTTACTTTGGGAACAGGATCAGTTCTTGGAGAAATGTCTGAAGAAATAATAATTTAATAGTAAACTCGTTCATATTTGGACGAGTTTTTTTATTTTCAAAGTTTAAAAATAATGATCTCTATTCAAATGAAAATATTAATTTTTCTAACATTTACACCCTTTTTTATTTTCGGGCAATTATCACCAAATGTGAATGAATTTTACCAGCAAATTTCCAAAAGTAAAAGAGCTGAATCTAAAAATATAAGTATAGACGGACATGAAAGTGAATTGTATAAAATTCATGAGAAAATGGATAAAATAGCAACGGATCAGGAAATAGAACATATTGCATTTCATGGAAATCCTGTAAATAAATACTACGCAACAAATATTCTTTTTAAGAGGAAGTCTAAATCATTAGAAAAACTATTTAAATATTATGTGAAAAGTAAAGATTCTGTACATATTTTGAAAGGATGTATTGGTGGTATTTCGGGGTTGGATTATGAATTATATTTGAATATAGTTTCTGAGAAACAAACAATAAATCAGGCAGTTTGGGAGAAAAAATGGAAGGATAGTATGATGATTAATAAAAAGCAAAATACTCCTGAATATTTAAATTTAGTTGATGTGTTAAATACAGAAACGAACTGGACTTGTAAAGAATTAGACTCATTAGTTTATAAATTTGACCAGATTATTTTAGACGATCCAGAATCTTCTGAAAAAATTGTTGAATTTATTTGTGGGCGTTATTTATTTGAAAGTATAAAAGTGCCTTATTTCGAGAAAATTACTTATTTCGAAAAAAAATATAACTCCGAGTATATTAAAAAATATCTAAATTTTTGCAGATATGGAATAAGAGAAGAGCCTAAAGATTATTAAAGCTTTATAAATAGCTCAAAATCCCATTAATATTTTCCAATTCCCATAAAGTTCGTTAATCCAAAGTGTATCGTCTGCATCAAAAGCAATGGTTATGATAGAATTGTTCATATTATGTTTACTTTAGTTTTTGTAATTTTCTGCCGACAAAATTCAGTATAAAAAATAAACCAGAAAAGGACATTTGTCCCAACGAATATGTTACGCACGAATCAACCATTTTTAGATTATTTAGAAAAGCTTTATAATAATCAGGATCATAAAGAAAATATTGTATTAAAATCTTTTGAAAAAGGAGATAAAATTCTGACACAAAATGAAATATCCACCAAAATAATGCTTATTAAGAGTGGAATTACAAAGTGTTATTTCGTGGAAGAAAATGACAAAGAATACATCGTTGAATTTCTGGGAAAAGGAGAGATCATCGGTGAAATTGAGGTAATTAAAAATGTTTCCTGTCTTTGCAGCATTGAAGCTATTACAGAAGTGACTGTTTATTCGATGACAATCCCATATTTTCAGTCTTTGATTAAAAGCGATCTTACTTTGAATAATTTATTGCTTGATGTTTTTGCAGAACGTATTGTTAATACTTCAAGCCGTGCATCTTACCAACAGCTTCATACGACAGAACATACACTTTCCCAGCTTTTGGAGGTGAAATCCAAAGAAATGGAAATCTCAAAAGAAGATATGGCGGCTTATCTGGGAATTACGGTGAGAAGCTTAAACAGAGCTTTAAAAGAGCTTGAACTGAAAGAAAATAACGAAGGATAATTCCTTAAAATAAAAAAAATCTTCATGTATCTTTGCAAAAATATTGTTGCAGAAATGTCAGAAATAAAATTCAGGAATGCAAACCTGGAAGATGTACCAAAAATTGTAGAAATTTATAACTCAACCATCCCTTCAAGAATGGTAACTGCCGATACGGAAAATATTTCTGTTGAAAGTAGAATTCAATGGTTTCACGAACATAATTCCGAAACCCGACCACTTTGGATCATTGAAGATCATCAAAACAATGTTTTGGGTTGGGTGAGTTTTTCATCATTTTACGGAAGGCCGGCTTATAACGGAACCGTAGAATTAAGCATTTACATGGATGAAAGCTGTCGTGGGAAGGGTTACGGCAAGAAGGTTCTGCAATATTGTATTGATAGTGCAGGGAAATTTGGAGTAAAAACGTTATTAGGTTTTATCTTTTTGCATAATGAGCCGAGCTTGAAACTATTCAGGCATTTTGGTTTTGAAGACTGGGGAATTTTTCCTGATGTTGCAGTTTTAGATGGTGTGGAAAGGACTTTGGTGATTTTGGGGAAGAGGATTGGCTAGTCGTTGCGAGGAAGCAATTTCAAATAAAGATTATTTATCACAAATATTTATTTTCAGGAGCTATTTCCCGCTTTCCGCTACAATCTTTTTTTTCAAAAAAGGATTTCCACTGCAATCGGGGCTAAGGTATTTGTCATTCTTTTAATGATATGCAATAATCACTCATTTTGTCATTCCGTAGGAATCCAGACAATGATTTTCTACAATCATTTCTAAAAAATAAGCCTAGATTCCTACGGAATGACAAAGTAATAATTAAAAAGACTGCTTCGTGACTTCGTTCCTCGCAATGACCAGATTGAGCTGTTTTTTTAAAAATAAATACTTGAAAATTAAATAGAAAAAAAGCGATCCAAAAAAGACCGCTTTCATATTATAAATTCTGTTTAATTCTCTTTGCAGACATATTCAAAAATCGCTTGACAAGCATCACGGCTGAAATTGTTAATCCCAATCCTAAAGCGATCCACATTCCGAAAGCTCCCATTTTCATGGTTACACAAAGGAAATATCCTAAAGGAACGGTAATCACCCAATAGGCAATAAATGTGTAAATAGAAGGAATTTTCACGTCCTGTAAACCTCTCAATGTTCCCAAAGCAGTTACCTGAATTCCGTCCGATAACTGGAATAGAGCAGCAATGATCATCAATTTTGAAGCTAAAGTTATCACTTCAATTTCTTCTTTTTTAGTAAAGAATGTCGGGAGAATATTTCGTCCTAAAATAAAGACAATCCCACAAATACACATGAATATAAAAGCTATTTTCAAATTGTTGATCCCGACTTTTCTTAATTCGACAAAATTCTGTTCGCCCAGTTTTCTGCCGATCATTACTGTTGAAGCCACACTGAAACCGATACATAAATTAAAGGTAAAAGAAGCCATACTTAGCGCAATTTGGTGTGAAGCAATATCATGAGCCGAAATTAATCCGCAAATAAAAGCTGCACCCGCAAAAGCTGTAACTTCAAAAAACATCTGTAAAGCGGTTGGAAACCCTAATCTTACCATTTTTTCAAACATTTTTTTTGTAAAAACCTGAATTTTCAATGAAAAATCTTTGATATACTGCTTTGTCTTTTTCTCATTCAAAAGAACAAAATATAAGAAAACAACCATGAAAATTCTTGCTATTAAACTTGCTAAAGCAGAACCTTTTACACCCATTTCAGGGAAAATCCAAAGTCCTTTAATGAAAACGTAATTTAAAATGATATTAATTATGTTTGCAATGATCGTTGCTTTCGTCACTCCAATTGTATAAGATAATCCTTCCGAAACTTCTCTCAACGTCTGAAACGCCATAAACGGAACAATGCTTATTGCCATTATCCCTAAAAAATCTACCGTATCAGGAATAATTTTGGCAGGCTGTCCTGAATGATAGAGTAGAGGCAGTCCTAAAAGTAGAATTCCCATTAAAATAATTCCTACTGTCATATTGATTACAAATCCATGACTGAAAACAGAGTTGATCGTTTTATGATCATTTTTAGAATGCGCTTCCGAAACCAATGGCGGAATTGCAAAAGAAAACCCCAATGCCAAAACAAACATGGAGAAAAATACCGCATTTCCCAGCGATACAGAAGCCAATGCGTCGGCTCCCAATAATTTTCCGACAATAATATTGTCGAACAGATTTACCGAGACTTGCCCCACCTGTGTCAACATGACCGGAAGAGCCAGAGTCAGGCATTCTTTGGTATAGTTTTTATTTAAAAAATTCATAATAGTTTAATTCATACAGTTCAAAAAAAAGATTTGCAGTGAGTACTGCAAATCTTTATATATTTAAAATAATAATAAAATTATTTCCTTACAAAACTTGCAACGTCTTCAGCAGAAACAGTGTTTCCTCCTAAAATAATCAGCCTTTCGACAACGTTTCTTAATTCTCTGATATTTCCGGTCCAGGAAAGAGCTTTTAAAGCCTCAATAGCCTTGTCATCAAATTTTTTAACAGCAGTACCATGTTCGTCAGAAATCATTCCTGCAAAGTGATCTACCAATAATTTGATGTCCTCTTTTCTTTCATCCAATGGCGGAACATAGATTTCAATCACAGAAAGTCTGTGATAAAGGTCTTCTCTGAATCTACCCGCTTCAATTTCCACCTGCATATTTTTATTTGTTGCTGCAAGAACTCTTACATCAACTTTAATTTCTTTATCGCTTCCTACAGGAGAAACTTTGCTTTCCTGAAGAGCTCTTAAAACCTTAGCCTGAGCGATTAAGCTCATATCTCCGATCTCATCCAGGAAAATAGTACCTCCGTTTGCCTGTTCGAATTTTCCTTGCTTATCCTTAATTGCTCCTGTGAAAGAACCTTTTACGTGTCCAAATAATTCAGATTCAATAAGTTCTGATGGGATTGCAGCACAGTTAACTTCTATCATCGGACCTCTTGCTCTGTCACTTTGATTGTGAATGGCATGAGCTACCAACTCTTTTCCTGCACCGTTCGGACCTGTGATTAAAACTCGCGCATCAGAAACAGCAACCTTTCCGATCATATCCTGAATCTTTTGCAAACCTGCTGATTCACCGATCATTTGGTATTTTTTGTTAACTTTTTTCTTTAACGTTTTATTTTCGGTTTGAAGATTTTTATTTTCTTTCTTCAAAGTTTCTTTAGCCAAAGCATTTTTTACGCTGGTAATCAATCTGTTGATATCGATAGGCTTGGAAATAAAGTCATATGCGCCATCTCTTAAGCAAGATACTGCTGAATCTATGTCTGCATGTCCCGAAATCATAATGAAAGTGGATTCCGGTTTTAAGACTAAACTTTGTTTTAATAGTTCAGTTCCTGAAAGTTTTGGCATTTTGATGTCTGAAATCACCAATGCGAAGTCTTCTTTTTCTATCTGTTTGTAACCTTCAAGTCCATCTTCGGCGATAACAAATTCATAGTCAGTTAGTTCATCAGAAAGAATACTTTGAAGTACCCCTGAGATTGCTTTTTCGTCTTCTACAATAAGGATTTTTTGCATAGTTGCAAATTTAGATTTTTTGATTGAATTATTAGCAAAAACTATACCTAAACCAACTATTTTGAATAATCTCTTCTTCCGAAAATTGCTGATCCCACTCTTACAGAATTAGCTCCACTTTCAATGGCGATAGGGAAATCATCACTCATGCCCATTGATAATGTTTCAAGTTTTTCTAATTGATTTAATTCATCAAAAAGCTTTTTTAGGAATAAAAATTCCTTCTTTACCTGAACTTTATCGTCTGTAAAAGTTGCCATTCCCATCAAACCGGTAATTTCTACATTCGGAAAGTTGCCATTAATGTATTTGTGAAATAAATCTTTTGCTTCTTCAATTTCCAATCCGAATTTGCTTTCTTCTTCGGCTATTTTCACTTGAAGTAAGATTTTAATTGTACGGTTGTGTTTTGCTGCTTCTTTATTGATTTCCAAAATTAATTTTTCAGAATCCACACTTTGAATGGTGTCAATAAATTCGGCAATATATTTTACTTTGTTGGTTTGTAAATGCCCGATCAGATGCCATTGAATATCTTTAGGAAGGAGAGGGTATTTTTCAATAACTTCCTGAACTTTATTTTCTCCAAAAACTCTTTGCCCCAGATCATAAATCTCCTGAATCGCAGAAACAGGATGCGTTTTTGAAACAGCAACCAATTGTACACTTGAAGAAATTTGACTTTTTATATCGTTATAATTTTCCTGAATACTCATAGTTGCAAATTTCTGAATTTTAAAAGCAAAAAACGAATAAAATGTGAATTTTAGTTAAAAAGCTGTTGATAGAAAATTTGTAAAGATGCTTCGACTTCGCTCAGCTTGATACCTCTGATAACGTTTTGTTTTACAGTAATTTTGTATTGATGTCATGCTGAGCGAAGTCGAAGCATCTAATATTTAAAAGTTTAAAATTAATTCAAAACCTCATTAATCTCCGGATATTCCGAAATTTTCCGGAAAACAAATCGATTACTTTTTTGTAATTTTTCAATAAATAAATCCAATTCATTCACAGAATCCGTATCCGTTAAATACTGATCGTGAGTAAGAAAAACCAGATGTCTTGAAGTTTTTTCGAGATCATTAAAGAAAATGCTGTCTACTTTTTTAAGCATAGCCTGATGATTTCCTTTCAGCTCCATTCTATTGGTAGGTTTCCACTCGAGATCCCAGCCGATTACTTTATAGCCCGCTTTTTTCAGGCTGTTTGCTGCTTCTGTAGAGCTTTTAAGGTCTGTCGCCGTAATATTATTTAGTCTCCAGATATTTCTTCCTGGAGTTCTTGCAATTTTGTCATAGAGTTTTAAACTGTCTTTTGCAGCATCAAAATCCTGAACTACCCCCATTGGATTTTTGTAAAAATCGGTGTATTTATTATTGGCATGAGTAAAACTGTGATTGGCAAGCTCTACCAATTGATCTTTTCTTAATAATTCTAAATCTTCCTGTTGTTTTTTGCTTCCATAAGCGTGTTTTCCGACAAGGAAAGCGGTTGCACAAATATTTCTTTTGTGTAAAATTTTCAGGAGATTTTCGGTTCCTCGATTGGGACCGTCATCAAAAGTGAGATAAATTACTCTTTTATCGGAAGGAACATTTTCATCATCAATTTTTGAGACAATTTTTGCGACGGGATGGTCTTTGGGAATCAGTTTTTCAGATTCTTTCTTGTCTTCTTTTTGACTACAGCTGTTAAATAAAATTGAAGTTGCACTCATCAATGCAAACATCCCGCGAAAAGTCTTGTTTCTAGACTTTCCGGCAAAAGTTTTTGTCATAAAGTTTAATGGAATTTAGTTGTTAAAAATTGTTAATTTTTCTAAATTATTCTTAACAAAAATTATACCGAATTTCATTAAATTTTATTTTTTAAGTTATTTTTAATAAATTTATTTTAAGAAGCTATAATGTCAAGAATTTTCTTTAAGTGCAGTGCGTTTTTAGTGGCTGCCGTTCCCCAAGTATTATTAAAAAAGATAAATGATTTATGTTGTGAATTTTTAATTTTAACAGCTAAATCATCAAGGAATTCTTCAGAATATTCTGATTTATAAAGAACAGGTTTACCATGAAGTCTGTAATATAAAATATCAGGATGACTTACAATAACAGCTTCCGGCAGATTTCCGGGAAAGCTTACACCTGAAAAAACTAAATTATTTTCTTTTAAAATATTAAAAATTTCATCTTGCCACCAGGATTCATGACGGAATTCAATGACATTTAAATAATTAAAATCAATGTTATTAAGAATTAAATCAATATTTTCCTGAGTATTTTTAAATGATGGGGGAAATTGATACAAAAATCCCGAAAGTTTTTCTTTTAAGTTAGACTGAATATGAATGCAAAATTCTGAAATTTCTTCTTTACAATCTTTCAAACGCTTTTCATGAGAAATTGTTTTTGGAATTTTAATGAAAAATTTAAAATCATCAGGCGTTTCATCAACCCATTTTATCAATGTTTTGACCGTTGGTTTTCTGTAAAATGTAGAATTTATCTCCACCGAATTAAATTCCTGAGAATATAAGGTGAGAAAATCTTTACTTTTGGCGTCTTCAGGATATAAAGATCCTTTCCAATCGTTGTTGTAAAAGCCTGAGCATCCGATATAAAGATTTTCTTTTTTCATATTTTTATTTTACATCCAAATCAACCGAATTCAATCGTAAAGAATTTAAAATCACAGATAAAGAACTGAAACTCATCGCAGCAGCAGCGATCATCGGGGATAATAAGATTCCAAAAAATGGATACAATAATCCTGCCGCAACCGGAATTCCCAAAACATTATAAATAAAAGCAAAAAACAGATTTTCCTTAATATTTTTCAGAAGCTTCTCGCTTAATAATTTGGCTTTTGCAACACCAATAATATCGCCTTTTAATAAAGTAATTTCTGCACTTTCAATGGCTGCATCAGTTCCTGTGCCCATTGCAATGCCGATATTAGCCTGAGCCAAAGCAGGGGAGTCATTGATTCCGTCACCGGTCATGGCTACAATTTTTCCTTGTTGTTGAAGTCTTTTTACTTCATTTAATTTATCTTCGGGAAGACAGTTTGCTTTAAAATGTTTAATGCCCAATTCGTCTGCGACAGCTTTTGCGGTATGCTCGTTGTCACCGGTCATCATGATGATGTCAATGCCTTCATTGAGAAGTTGTTGAACGGCTTTTTTAGAACTTTCTTTAATTTTATCAGTAAAACTTATAAAGCCTAAAACTTCTTGGTCCTGAGCGACATAAGAAATTGTGTGCGCTTTGGATTGTACTTCAACAGCTTTTTGTTTCAGACTATCAGGAATTGAAATTTGATGAGATGTCAGAAGATTTTCGTTTCCCAGATAGACTGTTTTTCCGTTGATATTTCCTTTTACCCCTTTACCCGAAATATTTTCAAAATTTTCTACTTTTTCACTCGAAATATTTTCACTTTTTGCTTTTTTGATAACTGCATTTGATAACGGATGTTCTGAGTTTTGATTTAAAGAATAGGCAAATTTTAAAATTAAATTTTGATCATTATTAATCGTTTCGATATGCTCAATTGATGGTTTTCCTTCTGTTAATGTTCCTGTTTTATCGGTGATTAGAACGTTTACTTTATTCATTTGTTCAAGTGCGTCGGCATTTTTAATTAAGATACCGTTTTTTGCACCTTTACCAATTCCGACCATCAAAGACATCGGCGTTGCCAATCCTAGCGCACACGGACAAGCCACGATCAAAACTGCAACGGCATTCACAAAAGCAAACAGACTTTTTTTACCTTCCGGTCCAAAAAACTGCCATAAAACAAAGGTCAGAACAGCAATTAAAATAACAGTTGGGACAAAAACTTTAGCCACTTTATCCGTCAGTTTTTGAATGGGAGCTTTGCTTCGACTTGCTTCATTGACCATTTTAATAATTTGAGAAAGCAAAGTTTCGTCGCCTACTTTTTCAGCTTTCATGATGAAAACCTGATTACCGTTTATAGTGCCGGAAGTCACTTTATCATCAATATTTTTTTCGACAGGAATGGGTTCTCCCGTGATCATACTTTCGTCAACGATAGAATTTCCTTCTGTAATTTTTCCGTCGACAGGAATTTTTTCACCCGGTTTTACTCTTAATAAATCTCCGATTTTAACTTGTGAAAGGAGAACTTTTTTTTCTTCACCATTAATGATCAAGTTGGCTTCATCAGGAGAAAGATTCATTAATTCTCTAATTGCGTTCCCCGTTTTTTTGTGAGCGGCAGCTTCCATTAACTGTCCTAAAATGACAAGCGTTAAAATCACACAGACAGCTTCAAAATATAATGGAATTTCATGATTATGACCACGAATTTCATGTGGAATAAGATCAGGAAAAATCAAAGAAACAATACTGAAAATAAATGCTGCTGCAACGCCCAAAACTATTAAACTGAACATATTTAAGTTCCATGTTTTGAAAGAAATCCAACCTCTTTTCATCAAAAACCATCCTGAATAAAATAAAACAGGAAGTGTCAAAATCAACTCAATAATTCCCTGAATCTGATGTGAAAAAGGAAAATTCATCAACATTCCGCCCATCGAAAGAATAAAAACAGGAATGGTAAATGCCAGTGAAATGATGAATTTTCGTTTTAGAATATTGTAGGTTTCATCTTCTTCACTGTCATCTTTTTCGGGCATTCTGACAAGATCCATTCCGCAGATCGGGCAATCTCCCGGCTCGTTCCGAACGATTTCAGGATGCATCGGACAGGTATATTTTGCTATTTTCTTTTCGGGATATTTCACCAAATCCATTCCGCAAACTGGGCAGCCAACATTGCTGTCATAAGTTTTGTCGCCTTCACAATACATCGGGCAATAATATTTTCCAGCAATTTCATCCGTAAGTTTCGGAGCTTCATGATGATGGTGATGGTTAGAATGATGGTGTGAATGTGTTGTTGAATTTTTAACCAAATCTTCTGTAATTTCCTCCAAATGCATATGGCAAACCGGGCAATCGCCTTTTTCATTATAGATTTTATCGCCTTCGCAAAACATTGGACAATAGTATTTTCCGACATTGTCTTTAAAATTTTCGGGAAGATTTGTTGAAGAAAAAGTAGGTTTATAATTCGGATCTTTGGCATGTTTTTCCTCAATCGGAACCAGATACATATTGCAAACCGGACATCTTTTGCCTTGTTGGAAGTAAACTTTATCGCCCTCACATTCCATCGGGCAATAATAAACTGAGGATGGTGAAACGCGATCTTGTGGTTTTACAAAAGCTTTTTCGGGATTATCGGGATCTTCCAGTTTGTAATTTCCGATTTCTTCTAAAGCTTTATTTAATGTTGTGAGTTCGATCGATTGATCGGAAGTTATTGTCGCTGTGTTGTTTTTAAGACTGATTTCAGCTGTAATTCCTTCTATATTATTGAGTTTTTCTGAGATTTTTTTCTGACAGCCGGAGCAGGTCATTCCCAGAATTTTATATTGTTGTTGCATGATCCTTTAATTTATACTACAAATTTCCAAAATGAAAGTGGAAGGTTGTTATAAATTTAAGGATAATGTTTATAGAATTTGGTTTGAAAGTTTTTTGGGTGGAGTGTTGGAGTGTATTAGGGTTTGAAAGTGAGAGCGTTACAGAGTATAAGAGTTTTGCGTAAAAGAGGATTTTTACACGGATTTTCTGATGTTAAATGTCATAGACGCAATTATTAAAACTCAAAAAAACTCTCAAACACTACAACTCTCAAACAAAATCCAGAGGTTTTCTATTGTGAATTTTCAGTTTTTTGAATTCGGTAGGAGTGAAGCCTGTGCTGTTGCGGAATTGGGATGATAAATGCTGAACGCTTTTATAACCCAGTTTTCCGGCGATTTCTGTTAAAGTAAATTCATTATATAGAAGAAATTCTTTTACTTTTTCAATTTTTTGAAGGATAAAGAACTGTTCTAATGTAACATTTTCGTTTTGTGAGAAAGTTTTCGACAAAGAACTGTAGTCTTTATAAAGTTTTGAACTTAAAAATTCAGACAAAAGAAAATTTTCATCAATATCCAGTTCGCTTATTTTAATGATGATTAAATTTTTAATTTTCTCAATAATTTGACGTGATGAATCTTTTATCCGTTCAAATCCGGTTTGCAGTAAATGATTTTCCAAAGACTCCATATCTTTGTCGGAAACTTCAGATTCTGTTTCGACTTCACCGAGATTGATTGATTTAATTTTGATATTGGTATCATTAAAAATGCTTTCAACAGCAGAAATACACCTGCCACAAACCATATTTTTTATGAAAATCTTCATAATTGATTGTTTAACCTGTCTTTTACGAACTCAACTTTCGTTTTTCCATGGGGAGCCGGGTTTCCGTCCTGACCCAAATTTACCATTACAATTTTGTCAACAGTGATAATTGTTTGATGGGTCATTTTATTTCTTACATCGCATTTTAACGTAAGCGAAGTAGAGCCAAAAGAAGAAACTTCAATACCAATTTCGATAATGTCTCCCTGTTTCGCCGAGCTTACAAAATTGATTTCAGAGATAAATTTTGTGACAATTTTTTTATTTTCCAACTGGATAACAGCATATAAAGCAGCTTCTTCATCAATCCATTGTAATAGTCTCCCTCCAAAAAGTGATTGATTAGGATTTAAATCTTCCGGTTTTACCCATTTTCTAGTGTGATAGTTCATATTTGAAATTTTGTACTGCAAATTTAGCTCTAAAAACTGGCTTTATCAAACGAATCAGATTCAGTTATCGAAAGAGAATTATTTATATTCTCAATTATTTGTTTTTAGATTGTATATTTTCGTTTTTTGCATTTTCTTTTTGAAAAAGGTTACAATTTAAAAACAAAGCAATTTTCAATAATTGCTATGAAATTATTTATTAACCGACGATACATACAGTGTATTAATGAATATGATGCTTATTATAAATAATTTTTTGATAATAATTTATAAACTTCAATTTTCTAATCTGTTTCAAAATTACAAATTCTCATTAATAAACTGATTTTTGACAAATATTCATAAAAATTTCATGATAAATTAATACTTTTTAACGAAATAATATTTTAATTGAAAATTTTACTTAAATATTTTGAAAAAAAGCTTTGATATGAAATTAATAATCGTATCTTGCACCTGTCTTATATCTGGAATCAATATTTGTTCAGTCTTTATGTTGTTTTTCTTTTATAAACCAAATCATTGTTAACATTTTTAATTTTTAACTCAGATGAACATTTTTGTTTCAAACATCAACTACGCAACTAAAGATTATGAGTTGCAGGATCTATTTTCAGAATTTGGAGAGGTTTCTTCTGTAAAAATCATTACAGATAAAGAAACTGGTCGTTCTAGAGGTTTCGGATTTATCGAAATGGAGGACGCTGAAGGACAGCAGGCTATTGAAGCTCTTAACCAAAAAGAATTCAACGGAAAAGAACTTAACGTTTCAGAAGCTAAGCCAAGAGAGGAAAAGCCAAGAAGAACTTTCGGTAACGGAGGTAATGGAGGTAACAGAAGCGGTGGCGGTGGCTACGGTGGAGGTAACAGAAGCGGTGGCGGTGGCTACGGCGGAGGTAACAGAAGCGGTGGCGGAGGTTACAGCGGCGGTGGAGATCGTGGCGGAAACGGCGGTGGAAAACGTTGGTAAAAAATATAAGCGGCTTTTAAGCCGCTTTTTTTATGTCTTTAATTCTCAACAGATCATTTAATTAGTATTTTAAAGGTGAATTTATCATTTTTTTGGCATAATTTTAGAGAAATTTTTAACCAATCAAAACTTAATTAAAATGAAGAAACATTTATTAGTATTGTTAATGATGTTTAGCGGATTATTTTTTAATGCACAAAACATCTACAACGGTCAAAATATTGAACAAAACAAAAAGTACTGGTCGGGTAATAATCAATATTATTTGATTTTTCAGGATGATGGAAATCTGGTTGTTTATAATAGAGCAGAAAGTCTAACTTGGAATTCGAAAACTTCAGGAAGAGGAGTTAGGGCTATTTTCCAGGATGATGGTAATTTGGTAGTTTATGGTCAAAGAAATACTGTGATATTTAGTACAAATACGAATGGAAGACGTGCAAACAGGCTGGCTATTCAGGATGATGGTAATCTGGTTATTTATACTAGATCGGCTTCTATATGGTCTTCTGACGCAGATAATGCTAATAACGGTGGTAATTCAGGATCAAGGGATTCTTCTGTAAATTTGGGATATACGTTCCGTAGAGGTGTTAAAGTTTATTCTTCCAATCGTTCTTATTATTTGTCACTTCAGGATGACGGAAACCTTGTCCTTGCAAAAAATAACGGAGACCCAATATGGAGTTCGTTTACTGATAATAGAGGCAGTAAGGCAGTGTTTCAGAAAGATGGTAATTTTGTAGTGTACGATTCGTATAACAGAGCGATCTGGGCAACAAATACAGCTAATAGAGGTGCTGCAAAATTAACAATCCAAGATGATGGAAATCTTGTGATCTATAGCAGAAATAATTCTCCGGTTTGGAGCTCGGAAACTCAAAGATAATATACCATTAATCAAAATATATAAAGCATTACCTTGTGGTAATGCTTTTATTTTTCCGGATCTTTTTTCTTCTTCTTTTTCTTCTCCTTGTCTTTAGTTTTCTTTTTATCTTTTTTAGGATTTAAAACCTCATTAGCATATTCAAATTCCGGTTCTTTTATATTCGTTGAATTTGTTTCAATATTAATATTAAAGTCTTTTAAATCTTTTTGTGAAATCAGGTTTTCACTAATTAAAAATCCTAAAATTTCTTTCCCTGAATTATTAAAAAAATTGTGTGAAAGTTCTTTTAATAAAAATTTTTTATACTCTTCAAAAGGAACAAGAACATTATATTTAAAAATTCTTCCTTCTTTTTCAGTAGATAAATATCCTTTTTCTACCAATATTTTCAAATAAGTGGAAACTGTATTCTGATGCGGTTTTGGTTCAGGATGCTGCTCCATAATATCTTTTAAATAAAAGGAATCCATTTTCCAGAATAGCTTCATTAAGTTTTCTTCGGCAGATGTAAGATGATTTATTTTCATATTAATTCTTAATGTTGAAATTGTATATTGCAATAAAGGTAAAGAAAAGATACCATAAAAGCAATTCCAGCGCCCATGAACACCTCTTTTGGAGTGTGCCTTTTTAAAATAATGCGGGTAATACCTACCAAAACTGCAATGCCCAACCAAATTAAACCCATTGTCGGATTTAAAGCAAAAAACAAAGCTGCTACAAATATATTAAAGGACGTATGCATGGAACTTTTAATGAAAAGATTACTGATTTGCATAGCAAAAAGAAGAATTAAAACAAACAGCATTACGAAATCAATATATCCGTTTTTGAAATAATTATAAGCAATGTAAGCGATTACACAAGCTGCTATAAAAATATACAAAGTCTTTCTCTGAATACGATTGGATACATCCATATTCGTATATCGTCCCGTTTTTACATTCCAGACCAACCAAATAATTACTGGGATAATAACCATTAATAATATTGGAAGAAAATAGATAACAGAATCGTGTAAAGTGTAATTTTTTACACTCATATAGACGAAAAATATGAACAAAGAAACCAAAGGATTAAAGAAATCTGATATAATTTTTGAAATTTTATGAATAACTGAAGGCTGTTTTTCTTCCATATTTAAGTTTGATAATGTAAATATAATACTATAACCAAAAAAACAATTGGTATGTATACAATAAAAACAAAGTTTTTTTTATAATTTTGCTCAACTATTTCATAATAAATAAGCAAGAGCTCAACACATGAAAGAATTTTCTAAAGAGGTATACCTGAAGTGGTATGAAGATATGACAATGTGGAGAAGGTTTGAAGACAAATGCCGTTCTCTTTATCTAAAACAAAAAATCAGAGGTTTTTTACATTTGTATAACGGTCAGGAGGCTATCCCTGCTGGTTTCACGCATGCAATGGATTTAACTAAAGATAGTATGATCACTGCTTACAGATGTCACATCCATCCAATGGCGATGGGAGTAGATCCTAAAAGAATCATGGCAGAACTTTGTGGTAAAGCTACAGGTACTTCCGGAGGTATGGGTGGATCTATGCACATTTTCAGCAAAGAACATAGATTTTATGGAGGTCATGGTATTGTTGGAGGTCAGATTCCTTTGGGAGCCGGTATTGCTTTCGCGGATAAATTTTTCGACAGAAAAGCGGTAAATATCTGCTTTTTCGGAGATGGAGCGGCTAGACAGGGTTCACTACATGAAACGTTTAACATGGCTATGAACTGGAAATTACCGGTGGTTTTTGTTGTTGAAAACAATCAATATGCAATGGGAACTTCTGTTAAGAGAACAGCTAACCACGAAGATATCTACAAATTAGGATTAGGGTACGAAATGCCTTGTCTTGCAGTAGATGCAATGGATCCTGAAAAAGTAGCTGAGGCTGCTTACGAAGCTATCGAAAGAGCTAGAAGAGGAGACGGTCCAACTTTTATCGAGGCTAGAACTTATCGTTACAGAGGTCACTCTATGTCTGATGCTGAACCTTACAGGTCTAAGGAAGAAGTTGCTATCCATAAAAATGATGACCCGATCGAATTGATCAAACAAAGAATTTTGGCTAACAATTGGGCTACTGAAGAAGAATTGGAAGCTACAGATAACAAATCAAGAGATTTCGTTGAAGAGTGTATTGAATTCATGGAAAACTCTCCATATCCGGATGTAGAGAAAGTATATGAATATGTATATTCTCAGGAAAACTATCCATTCTTAGATAAATTAGAAAACTAATAATAATTTGCTGATAG
This sequence comes from Chryseobacterium ginsenosidimutans, assembly GCF_039536845.1. GTDB lineage: Bacteria > Bacteroidota > Bacteroidia > Flavobacteriales > Weeksellaceae > Chryseobacterium > Chryseobacterium ginsenosidimutans_B. The sequence goes on along the minus strand of NZ_BAAAZJ010000005.1, from coordinate 99,792 downwards.
GATGATATGGTGTGTTATTTTAACTTTCACTTTTCTTATCATCACTTCATCACATTAACAAATTAAAAATTAAATTATGGCAGAAGTTATTACAATGCCGCGTCTTTCCGATACTATGACGGAAGGTAAGGTGGCAAAATGGCATAAAAAAGTAGGGGATAAAGTAAAAGAAGGAGATATTTTAGCTGAAATTGAAACTGATAAAGCTGTTCAGGATTTCGAATCTGAAATTGAAGGTACCCTTTTATACATTGGTGTAGAAGAAGGTGGTGCAGCTGCTGTAGATTTTGTTTTGGCAATTATCGGTAATGAAGGAGAAGATATTTCAGGATTAACTGGTGGAGCTGCTGCTCCGGCTGCAAGTGCTTCTGAAGAGAAAAAAGAAGAGCCTAAAGCTGAAACAACTTCTGCTCCCGAGCAAACTTCTGCGGAAGTTCCTGCCGGAGTAGAAGTGATTACAATGCCAAGACTTTCTGATACAATGACAGAAGGTAAGGTTGCAAAGTGGCACAAAAACGTAGGAGATACAGTAAAAGAAGGAGATCTTCTTGCTGAGATCGAAACAGATAAAGCAGTTCAGGATTTCGAATCTGAATTTAACGGGGTACTATTGAAGCAAGGTGTTGAAGAAGGTGGTGCTGCTCCTGTTGATTCGGTGTTGGCAATTATAGGACCTGAAGGAACAGACGTTTCTGCGGTTGGTGCTGCAAAACCTGCGACTCAGTCTCCAGAAAAACCTGCTGAACAAAAAACTGAAGCTAAAGCAGAAGAAAAAGCTGCTCCGGCTGTAAGTTCTTCATCATCTGACAGAGTTGCAATTTCTCCGTTAGCAAAGAAAATAGCTCAGGAAAAAGGGGTTGACATTCACAGTGTTCAAGGTTCTGGTGAAAACGGAAGAATCGTTAAAAAAGATATTGAAAATTATCAGCCATCTGCAAAACCTGCTGCTTCAGCTCCGGCTGCAAGTCCTGCTGCTCAGGTTGCATTAAGCTTTGTTCAGGGTGAAGATACAGAGACTCCAAACTCTCAGGTAAGAAATATCATTGCGAAACGTCTTGCTGAAAGTAAATTCTCTGCCCCTCACTACTATCTAATGGTAGAGATCAATATGGATAAAGCAATTGAAGCTAGAAAAGAGATCAATTCTTTACCGGATACTAAAATTTCTTTCAACGATATGATTATTAAAGCGACTGCAATTGCTTTAAGAAAACATCCGCAGGTAAATTCAAGTTGGGCAGGAGACAAGATCATTCACAGAGGAAACATCAATGTTGGAGTAGCGGTTGCGATTCCTGACGGATTGGTAGTTCCTGTACTTAAGAATACAGATCAGATGAGCTATACTCAGATTTCTGCAGCTGTGAAAGATATGGCTGGAAGAGCGAAGTCTAAAGGTCTTAAAGCTAACGAAATGGAAGGTTCTACATTCTCGATCTCAAATTTGGGTATGTTCGGAATCGAAACATTTACAAGTATCATCAATCAACCAAACTCTGCAATCCTTTCAGTAGGAGCAATTATCGAGAAACCGATTGTTAAAAACGGTCAGATCGTAGTTGGAAACATCATGAAGCTTTCATTAGCTTGTGACCACAGAGTTGTAGACGGTGCTACTGGTGCTCAGTTCTTACAGACATTAAAAACATATTTAGAAAGTCCTCTAACTTTGTTACTGTAATTTTCTAAAGTTTTAAAATATTGAAAACGCTTCTCGATTTTGGGAAGCGTTTTTGCTTTAAAATTATCTTATGGGTTCAAACCTTAAGGTTAAATTTTAGAATAGAAAATAACTGGCGCAAGTTCCTAGCCCAGATAGAAACGGTTACCCCACAGTAAGCAAGGACAAAAGCTTTAGAGCGAGGAGTAAAAGTGGATAGCTGGAAATAGCTTCTGGAAAAAGAATTTAAGAATATTTTTTTTAACTTGTCAATAATGAAAAATTTAAAAGCAATTCACCCTTCACAATTCACTTTAAAATTATCCAATATTTCAAATCAATTTACTATTTTTGAATCATGATTAAAGCAAGAAATATCCATAAGTTTTATGGGAATTTAGAAGTATTGAAAGGGGTTGACATTCACATCAAAGTAGGTGAAGTTGTATCTATCGTCGGAGAATCCGGAGCTGGAAAATCTACACTTTTACAGATTTTAGGAACCTTGGATCAGCCGAGCACTTCGAATAAATTCGGTACTGAAATTTCTATTGCCGGAGAATCTTTCATCAATATGAATGATAAACAGCTTTCTAAATTCAGAAACCAGAATATTGGTTTTGTATTTCAGTTTCATCAATTGCTTCCGGAATTTACTGCTTTGGAGAATGTTCTCCTACCTACAAAAATTGCCGGAACCAACGAAAAAGAAGCTTTAGAAAAGGCTTATGCTTTATTTGAAGATTTAAAAATCGAACAAAGAGTACATCATAAACCCAATCAATTATCCGGAGGTGAAGCACAAAGAGTGGCTGTTGCAAGAGCTTTAATCAATTCACCGAAAATTATTTTTGCAGACGAACCGACAGGAAATTTAGATTCAAAAAATGCAGATGATTTACACAGACTATTCTTTGATTTAAGAGATAAATACAACCAAACGTTTGTGATCGTGACCCACAATCCGAATCTTGCTGAGATAACCGACAGAAAATTAGTCATGAAAGACGGAATGATTATCGAATAAAATTCCGCCAAATGATGAAATACCTTATTTTTTTATTTCTTTTTTTAATTTCCTGTTCAAAATTTGAATCTCAGGACGCAAATGCTGTTGATTATTTACCAAAATCAAAAATTTTGGAGATAAAGAACTATATTAAATGCAAAAATTATAATCAGAATTTGGCTGTTTTTATCAACTTTAAAATACATTCCGGAAAGTACAGATATTTCGTTTACGATTTGAAGAACGATAAAATAGTACAAAAAGCCATTGTTGCGCATGGTGAAGGTTGTGTTGTTAAAAATTCAGGAGTTTTGCGGTTCAGCAATGTCGACGGTTCACATCAGTCATCTTTAGGAAAATATGAGATTCGCGAAAGTTATAACGGAAAATTCGGTAAAGCTTATCGATTGGATGGTTTGGATGAAACCAATAGTAATGCAAGATCGAGAGCAATTGTCCTTCATTCATATTATTGCATTGAAGATAATGAATCGACAAACCCCGCATGTTTAAGTTTTGGTTGTCCGATGCTTTCAAAAAACGCATTCAACGAAACAGCGAAATACATTGATCAATCAAAACAGCCGATAATCTTATACGCATTTTATTAAACTATCACCTAAAACCTAATTTCTGCTACCTAAAAATATGTCCATTAAATTTCTTGCTGAAGACGACAGACCCAGAGAAAAGTTTTTATCAAAAGGTAAAAACTCGCTTTCTGATTCCGAATTGTTGGCAATTATAATGGGAAGTGGAAACAGAGATGAAACGGCGGTAGAATTAGCAAGAAAAGTTTTAGCTTCTGTAAATAATAATTGGAACCAATTAAGCTTACTTTCTGTTAAAGATTTAATGAAATTCAAGGGAATTGGTGAAGTAAAAGCAATTTCGATTACAACAGCTTTGGAAATCGGAAGAAGAAGAGCCAGCCAGGAAGTTCCGGAGAAACCGGCAATTTCAAAAAGTAATGATGCTTACTTAATTTTAAAAAATCATTTATCAGATCTGCGAACAGAAGAGTTTTGGGCACTTTTTTTAAATCAAAGTAACAAGGTTATTCATATTGCACAATTAACACAGGGTGGAATTAATCAGTCTATTGTTGATGTAAGAGTTTTATTTAAAACCGCTTTGGATCACTTTTCGACGGGAATAATTATTGCTCACAATCATCCATCGGGAAATTTGAAGCCAAGTAGGGAAGATATTGACATTACTCAGAAAATAAAAGAAGCTGGAAATTTTTTAAGTGTTCAGCTTTTGGATCATTTGATTATTACACAGAATTCATATTTTAGTTTCTCAGACGAAGGATTATTATGATTAGAAGATTGAAATATCAAGAAATTGATTTTGAAAGATATACACAATGTTTAGAAAATTCTGAACAGAGAAACTGGTACGCAAAAAAAGAAGTTTTAGATGAGCTGTCAGGAAATTGGGAACTTTTGGTTTATGGAAATTATGAAGCAATTTTACCTGTTCCTTTAAAAAAGAAAATTAGAATTAATTTTGTACTCATGCCGCTTTTTTGCCAGCAATTAGGCATTTTTTCAAATAAAGATAATGTTGAAATCAATGATCAGTTTTTAAAATTTCTGCGTAAAAATTATAAAGTCTTTTTGTACACTTTCAATCAAAAAAATTCCTTTTCTGAAAATCTTGAGAAGAAAAAAAATTATAGTATTCCTATTTCGGATTATGTGATTTTACACAGAAAAAAATATTTTAAGGGGAGAAAATCAACTACAAAATGTGCTCAACACCTTATTTATAAAGAAATTGAGATGAATTCTGAACATATTTATTTTATAGAGAATAATTTTAAAGGTCTTACAAAACAATCTGATATTGAAAAGTTTAAACAATATTTGAGCTTTCTTTATAAGAATAATTCACTGAAACTTTGCGGTGCTTATTTAGAAGAAAAACTAATTAATGTTGCCGTTCTGGTTTCGGAAAATCATGAACTTTCTTTGTTAGCTTTAATTAATGATGAAAATTATAAAAATGAAAACGGACCCTCGTTTTTAATAGATAAAATTCTGAATTATTATATTCACAAAAAGACATTTAATTTTATGGGAAGCAACATTCGTGGGATTGAAGTTTTTTTCAAAAGTTTCGGAGGAGAGCTCCATGAATATGGCTATCTCGAAAGTAAAATTTTAAAGAAACTTTCCTAAAAACCATAAATACATCCGGAAGTTGTACAATCCTATGTTTTTCAACGATAAATTCAGAAAATATTAGTAATTTTGCTACCTCAAATTATGACAAGTTTTTCAGGATATTTACCTTATGCTTTTGCATTAATCATCGCAATACCTTTCCTGGTTTTGCTCAGACAATTTGTATTTACTTACATAAAACTTAAAGAACAGGAAATTAAACTGCTTTCCATGAAGTCAAATTCAGAAAATAAGACACAGTCTTATGAAAGAATGACCCTTTTTATGGAAAGAATGAAACCTGCAAATCTCATTCAAAAGTTTGATAAAGATCTTGCTCCTCATGAATTTATTTTTCTTACGGAAAAATCGATCAATGAAGAGTTTGATTACAATTCTTCGCAACAGCTTTATATCACGAAAAATTCATGGAAAAATATCGTTGATTCGAAAAATGCGATTATCGAAACACTTCACAAAACCTATGAAGGAATTAATGGAAATGCGACTCTTGATGAGTTTAAAACCATTTTTATTATGAATTATATGGAAGATGAAGATTATATTTCCAAGACAATTGAAGATTTAAGAAGAGAAATTTTAATAATAGCTTAACTAAAAAAATAAAAATTTAAATAATGATTCCAAATTTTAAAGCACATCCATGGCATGGGGTTTCTGCAGGAGAAGATGCGCCAAATGTTGTAAACGTTTTCGTGGAGATCGTTCCTTCAGATACTATTAAATATGAAGTAGATAAAGAAACAGGATATTTAAAGGTAGACAGACCTCAGAAATTCTCAAATATTATTCCGGCATTGTACGGTTTTGTTCCAAGAACATACTGCGATAACGAAGTAATGAAATTGGCTGTTGAAAGAGGAGCTACAGACGTTACAACGGGAGATCATGATCCATTGGATATCTGTGTTTTGAGTTCTCACAATATTCACGGAGGTGGGTTGTTTATGGAAGCTATTCCAATCGGAGGTTTTAAAATGATCGACGGAGGAGAAGCTGATGATAAAATTGTTGCAGTAATGATTGGTGACCACGCTTTCGGACATTTCAGAGATATTGCAGAATTGCCTGAAGCTGAAGTGAAACGATTAATGCATTATTTTTTAACTTACAAAAACTTACCGGATGAGCCTGCAAAATGCAGAATTCAGGAGGTTTACGGTGCTGAACACGCTAAAAAAGTGATCATCGCATCTCAGGAAGATTATGCAAACAAATACGGAGGATAATATTCTCTGATTTAATAATATTATAAGGATAAATGAGTTTTTCGTTTATCCTTTTTTATTGGCAAGATTTTAAATAAAAGTATTTACAATCATCTGCATAAATTCGTGAAGAACAATTAAAGATTATCAAAAACAAGTAAAATATTAAAATGAAAGTTATTCATTGGTTAAGCGTTTAACTTTTAATTTTTAAATGGTTATAATATTTTAAAACGATTTCATGAGAATTATTTATTATATTTAATTTTCTATTACCAAAAAAATATTAAACTATGGATCTATTTGTGTTAGTACCAATTTTTGGTGTGATTGCTTTACTGTATACTTTTCTTCAGAGTAATTGGGTAAGTAAGCAAAATGCCGGAAATGAAAAAATGAAAATTATCAGCGGTCATATCGCTGACGGTGCAATGGCCTTTCTAAAAGCCGAGTACAAGGTTTTGACTTATTTCGTAGTTATTGTAGCTATTTTATTAGCTGTGATGGGTATGACGAATACCAATTCTCACTGGAGTATCGGAGTTGCTTTTGTTGTTGGAGCTGTATTTTCTGCTCTGGCTGGGTTTATCGGGATGAGAATTGCTACAAAAGCCAACGTAAGAACAGCAGAAGCCGCAAGAACTTCTCTTTCCAGGGCACTTAAAGTTTCGTTTACAGGAGGCTCTGTAATGGGAATGGGAGTTGCGGGGTTAGCTGTTTTAGGTTTGGGATCACTTTATTTAATCATAAAGCAAATTTTTGCGCCGGATGCAACTGTTGATTCCCATGAAATGGAAAGAACAATCGAAATTCTTACAGGATTTTCTCTGGGAGCAGAATCCATTGCTTTATTTGCAAGAGTAGGTGGCGGTATTTATACGAAAGCAGCAGATGTTGGAGCAGATTTGGTTGGAAAAGTAGAAGCTGGAATTCCGGAAGACGATCCTAGAAACCCGGCGACAATCGCAGATAACGTTGGCGATAACGTTGGTGATGTTGCAGGAATGGGAGCCGATTTATTTGGGTCTTACGTTGCAACGGTTTTAGCAACAATGGTTTTGGGAAGAGAAACAGTTTCAGTTGATTCTTTCGGAGGTTTTGCACCGATTCTTTTACCCATGTTAATTGCCGGAACAGGTATTATCTTTTCCATGATAGGTACTTTATTTGTTAGAATTAATGATAACGAAGATTCTTCTACATCAAGCGTTCAGAATGCATTGAATCTTGGAAACTGGGGGAGTATCGTTATTACAGCCATAGCGTCATATTTTTTAGTTACTTATATTTTACCTGATAAAATGGTTTTAAGAGGTCACGAATTCACAAAAATGGGTGTTTTCGGAGCAATTATGGTAGGATTAGTTGTGGGTACATTAATGAGTATTATCACAGAATATTATACAGCAATGGGTAAAAGGCCTGTTAAAAGTATTGTGAGACAGTCTTCAACAGGTCATGCAACCAATATCATTGGCGGGCTTGCCGTTGGTATGGAATCTACCTTATTGCCAATCATAGTTTTGGCAGGCGGAATTTACGGATCTTACTTATGTGCAGGACTTTATGGTGTTGCCATAGCAGCAGCAGGAATGATGGCTACAACAGCGATGCAATTAGCAATTGATGCATTCGGACCGATTGCAGATAACGCCGGAGGAATCGCCGAAATGAGTGAATTACCAAAAGAAGTTCGTGAAAAAACAGATATTTTAGATGCTGTAGGAAATACAACAGCTGCGACAGGGAAAGGCTTTGCTATTGCTTCTGCAGCGTTGACAGCTTTAGCTTTATTTGCAGCCTTCGTAGGAATTGCAGGAATCGATGGAATTGATATTTACAGAGCCGATGTTTTGGCAGGATTATTCGTAGGAGGAATGATTCCGTTTATCTTTTCTTCATTGGCAATCACTGCGGTTGGACAGGCTGCAATGGCAATGGTGGAAGAAGTGAGAAGACAGTTTCGCGAAATTCCGGGGATTCTGGAAGGAAAAGCACAACCTGAATACGAAAAATGTGTGGCTATTTCTACGGATGCTTCCATTAGAAAAATGATGCTTCCGGGAGCTATTGCTATTATTTCACCTTTATTAATAGGGTTTATTTTTGGACCTGAAGTATTGGGTGGGTTTTTAGCCGGAGCAACGGTTTGTGGAGTTTTAATGGGAATGTTCCAAAATAATGCAGGTGGAGCCTGGGATAACGCTAAAAAATCTTTTGAAAAAGGGGCTGAAATCAACGGACAGACTTATTATAAAGGTTCAGAACCACATAAAGCTTCAGTAACGGGTGATACAGTAGGTGATCCTTTCAAAGATACTTCAGGGCCATCAATGAATATTTTAATTAAATTAATGTCAATTGTTTCATTGGTTATTGCGCCGACTCTGGCTGTTTTGCATAAAGATAAAATTGAAGCGAATAGAAAAGCCAAAATAGAATCGTTAATGGGAGTTACAGGGACTCATATGATTTCAGGAACTACTGTTGCTGCACAGACTTTAGTTCCGGCAGAAATTAAAGGTCATCTGAATGAAAATGGTGATTTTGTTTATGAAACCGGAAATATTCAGGAAATTGAATTGAATGGCGGAAAGAAAATCTCAATTGGGGAAGGTAGTCAGTTGCTGCAGTTGTATAATTCAGTTAAAAATAAAGATCAGGCAGTTTTAGATCCGAATAAATGGTTTACTATTGAAAATCTGTATTTTGAAACAGGATCAAGTGATCTGAAAGCAGGTTCGGATGTTCAGTTATTAAATTTAGTTGAAATTTTAAATGCGTATCCTGATCTGAAAATAAAATTGGGAGGTTACACAGACAACACAGGAAATGAAGAAAGTAATCAGAAACTTTCCAATTTAAGAGCTCAGACTGCAAAACTTAAATTATTGGAATTAGGAGTTGCGGGAGATCGTATAGAAGCGGAAGGTTACGGATCTCAACATCCTGTATGTGAAGCAAATGATACCGATGAATGTAAAGCAAAAAACAGAAGAATTGATGTGAGGGTTTTGACTCTTTAAAATTCAATCAAAAATATTTAAAGCACTGCAAAACGCGGTGCTTTTTTATTTAAATTTAAATTGAACAAGCATAAGTATCAAAAAAATAAAACACAAACATCTGTGAAAATCCGTGGGAGAAAAATTTTTTAAAAAAATTATCATTTTCAACGTAGGAAAAATCTACAAAATATTACTTAAAACACAAAATTGCTTCGTCATTTCATTCCTTGCAATGACCTCAAAGATTCTTTCTCAAATGTTCCAAAGCATCAATGATTAATTCATCTTTTTTAGCAAAACTAAAACGTACATAATCAGAATTTTCCCTTGAATTATAAAAGGCAGAAAGCGGAAGACAAGCCACTTTTTTTTCAATCGTCAGCCATTTTGAAAATTCTACATCCGTCATTGTTTTGGAAATATTTCTGAAATTGGCAATCTGAAATACTGCACCTTCAGCTTTTTGTTCTACAACTAAAGGTGTTTCTATGATTAATTTATTAAAAATATCTCGTTTTTTCTGCATTAAAATTTGATTTTTAGAGGGATCAAATATTTCAAGATATTTTGCAATCGCATACTGACAGGGAGCATTAGCACTAAAAGAAATGTATTGCTGATGACATCGGAATTTAGCAGTCAATTCTTCCGGAGCCAATAAATAACTTACTTTCCAGCCTGTGGAATGAAACATTTTACCAAAAGAAAAAATGCAGAATGTTCTTTTCTTTAATTCAGGATGAAGAAATGAACTGTAATGTTCAATTCCGTCGTAGCAATAGGTATCGTAGATTTCTTCTGAAATCAGATAAATTTCCTGATCTTTTATTAATTCATATAATTGATTCCAGTCTTTTTCAGACCAAATTTTTCCGGTGGGATTTTGCGGTGAATTTACAATAATTGCTTTTGTTTTTTCTGAAATGCAATTTTGCAGTTTTTCCCAGTTTATATTGAAATCATTATCAAGATCATAATAAACAGGAATACCGTTATTTAAAACAATCGATGGACCGTAAGTATAATAAGAAGGTTGGATAATAATAACTTCATCTCCTTGATTTAAAATAGTTTTAAGAGATGTATATAAAGTAAAAGTTGCACATGGAGTAATCGTAACCTGACTTACCTTTAAAGAAATACTGTTTTTTCTTTTTTGATTAAAACGGATAACACTATCAATCAATAAAGGATTTCCTGCAAGTGGTTCATAATTATGGGTATTATGATCAACGGATTCTTTTAAAAACTCTTTTAAACGTACATCAATATCAAAATCTGCCAAGCCTAAAGAAAGATCAAAACTATTATGTTTTGAAGCAAGCTCCGACATTTCCGTAAAAAATGAATAATGAGTGAATCCGTAAACTTTTTGCATATATTTTGCGTTTATATCAAATATAAGAAAATTAGGCATTCGTTATAGATTAAATAAATTTTATTATTTTTAAGCAAATTATTTTATAATGAAAAAACTATTTATTCCACTATTTTCAATAGGTGTATTGATAAGTTGTGGAACAGCAAAAACTTCTTCCGATGCGGCATCTCAAACGTCTTCAAATGTAAAAGGTGATAAAGCATTTCTTTCTGCTTATAAAGAAATTAGCGCAGATGACTTAAAGAAAAACTTATATGTTATTGCTTCTGATGAAATGGAAGGAAGAGACACAGGAAGCCCCGGACAAAAAAAGGCTGGAGTATACATGGTTAATTATTATAAAAATTTAGGAATTTCTTTTCCAAAAGCTCTTGGCTCTTATTATCAGAAAGTTCCTGCAGATTTTATGAAGAAAAGAGGCGGCGGAAATCTTCCTGATTCTGAAAATATCCTTGCATTTATCGAAGGTTCTGAAAAACCAGAAGAAATAGTGGTTATTTCCGGACATTATGATCACGTTGGCGTAAGAAACGGAGTTGTCTACAACGGGGCCGATGACGATGGAAGTGGAACAGTTGCCGTAATGGAAATTGCAAAAGCTTTTCAAAGTGCAAAAAAAGCTGGAAAAGGTCCGAAAAGATCGATTCTTTTTCTTCACGTAACAGGAGAAGAGCACGGCTTGTTCGGGTCTGAATATTATACAGATAATCCCGTTTTTCCACTTGCAAATACGGTTGTTGATTTAAATATTGATATGATCGGTCGTGATGATCCTGAAAATAGAGGGAAACAATATGTTTATGTGATTGGTTCTGAGATGTTAAGCTCTCAGTTAAAAATAATCAATGAAGCAGCAAATAAAAAAACAAATAATCTGGAATTAAATTACAAATACGATGATCCGAGCGATCCTGAAAGATTGTATTACAGATCAGATCATTATAATTTTGCAAAAAATAATATACCGGTTGCATTTTTCTTCGACGGAATTCACGAAGATTACCACAAACCGACAGATGATGTTGAAAAAATTGACTACAATTTGTTAGCAAAAAGAGCACAGCTTGTTTTTGCAACTGCTTGGGAATTGGCAAACAGAACAGAAAGAATTGTAGTTGATAAAAAATAAAATTAAAGCAAATGCTAAATAAAAAGGCAGGTTTACAAATATGCGAATTTGCCTTTTTTTTAATAAAATCTATTATGAACATTCGCGAAGCTCAATTACAGGATATCCCACAAATACAGATTGTTAGAAACTCTGTTAAAGAAAATACTTTATCAGATCCAAATCTCGTCACAGATAAAGATTGTAAAGAATTTCTTTCCGAAAGAGGAAAAGGCTGGGTTTGTGAAATTGATGGTCAAATTGTTGGTTTTTCTATTGTAGATTTAAAAGAAAATAATGTTTGGGCGTTATTTTTACACCCCGATTTTGAAAAACAGGGGATAGGAACAGAATTACACGACCTTATGCTTAATTGGTATTTTACTCAAACCCAGGAAACTGTCTGGCTTGGTACTTCGGCCAATACAAGAGCAGAAAACTTTTACAGGAAATCCGGCTGGAAAGAAATCGGAACTCACGGAAAAGGTGAAATAAAATTTGAAATGACTTACAATAACTGGAAAAATAAACAATTATGAAACAAAAACTTAAATCGATTCGTCCGTTTGTCGGTTCGGAAAACTTTGAAATCAGCAGTAATTTTTATAAAGATCTTGGTTTTGAAGAAATAATTTTAGAGCCAAAATTATCCCTTTTCAGATGGAATGAGATAGGATTCTATCTGCAGGATGCGTATGTGAAAGACTGGATTGAAAATACCATGCTTTTTATTGAAGTTGAGAGTGTTGAAAGTTTCTGGGAAGAACTTTTAAGCTTAAATCTTACTGAAAAATACGAAAATGTAAGATTGACTCCGGTAAGAACAATGCCTTGGGGAAAAGAATGTTTTGTACATGATCCTTCCGGAGTTTTATGGCATTTCGGAGAGTTTTTTAGTAAATAAATTAACGATCAGTTGGTCGCTTACGGTAAAATTTAATTGATGATTTACGCTTTTGACACCTATTATTTTAATGACTATGCCAATACAATTTGTATTGCTTTTGAAGACTGGATCTCTGAAATCGAAAGCGAAATTTTCAGTGAAAAAATACCAATTACTTCCGAATACGAAAGTGGAGCTTTCTATAAAAGAGAATTGCCTTGTATTGTAAGTTTATTAAATAAAATTGTTCTTAAACAAGGAGATATCATTATTGTTGACGGATATGTAACATTGGATGATGAAGGGAAAATAGGTTTGGGCGGCTATCTTTATGAAGCTTTAAATGAAAAAATTCCGGTTATCGGAATTGCAAAAAACGAATTCAACACATCCGATTCTCAAAGGAGAGAAATCTATCGCGGAGAAAGTAAAACACCATTATTCTTAACGGCTAAAGGAGCTGATGTAGACGAAATAAAACCGAAAATTGAACGGATGCACGGTAATTTCAGAATTCCTACACTTTTGAAAAAGCTAGATCAACTGACAAGAATTTAGTTCTTAATTAACTAAATAATGAATTATAAAGGTTTGGCAAAATTTCCAAAAAGTGATAAATATCATTAGGTTGTTATTTTTATTAATTCTAAATAAATATAAATTTGTGCCAACAAAAATATTTAAGAAGACTTAAAGAAAAAACACATATCTAATCATATCCATATCAATTTTTGTTTTTTCCAACCGGCAAGTCATATTTGTCGGTTTTTTATTTTTGATAAAGAGATTTTCTATATTCGATGCCCCATTTTGCGATTTCATCGATGATAGGTTCTATAGTCCTGCCGTATTCGGTTACTTCGTATTCCACAGTCACAGGTTTTGTATTTAAAACAGTACGATTGATAAGATGATTGATTTCCATATCTTGAAGCTCTTTTGAAAGCATTTTTGCCGCAATTCCGTCAATCTCGCGCAACAAATCCATAAAACGCATTTTCTCTCCCTGCATTAATGTTCCCAAAATATGAAACTTCCATTTTCCTGATAAGATTTCCATGGCATCTTTTATGGCGTTCATCCTGTTTTTGCAGATTAAAGTGGTATTTAAATTCGCTTCTTTTCTCATAATTTCAAACCTGTATTGTATGATTCTGTAAATTTAATAAAAAATAGTTACTTGGTTTCATCAAGGAAACTGGTTTCCAAAAGGGAATTCATTACCGAAGTCTGATGATTAAATATTAGTTTTGTATTCAACATCAAATCAAGTATTATAAATCCTTATCATCACCAAAAATGATAAATTACAAAATACTAACATTCTTTTTTCTTACTGCAGCTTTAGGAAGTTGCAGCGGACAAAGTGATAAAAGTAAAAAAATGGAAAATAAATCATCAAATCCACTATTGTGTGATCCTGTTACAGGAATTTGCGAAGTTCCCGGAGATAAAATTGAGATCGGGGATATCAATGTAAAAGTTAATGAAAAACCTGTAAAAGTTATTTACTTTACAGATCCTATCTGCTCATCTTGCTGGGGAATTGAACCTCAGTTGAGAAAACTTAAATTAGAATACGGAAACAATGTAGATATAGAATACAGAATGGGAGGTCTTCTTCCTGACTGGAGCTACAATAGCGGCGGAATCAGCAAACCTTCTGACGTTGCACATCACTGGGATGAAGTAAGTGCATATTATGACATGCCGATCGACGGAGATGTTTGGCTGCAGGATCCTCTGGATTCTTCTTATCCGCCTTCAATTGCATTTAAAGCAGCTCAGATACAGGATAAAACAAAAGCGATTGAATTCATGAGAGAACTTCGTGAATTGGTTTTTTTAAAGAAAAAAAATATCGCAAAATGGGAGAATATTTCCACAGCTGCTAAAAAAGTAGGTCTTGATACGGATAAGCTGAAAACAGATTTCGAAGGAAAAGGAAAAGAACTTTTTCAGGAAGATCTGAAATTGGCAAGAGAAATGGGTGTTCGTGGTTTTCCTACCATGTTTTTTACAAACGGTGACGGAAACAGAGAAACGGTTTATGGTTCAAAGCCTTATGCATTCTATGAAACAGCTATTTTAAAAGTAAATTCAGAAACAAAGAAATCTGAATATTCTAAAAACTGGGAAAGTCTTTTTGCTAAGTATAATTCACTTACAGCAAAAGAATTTTCAGAATTATCAGGAACTCCGAGAAAAGAAAGCGAACAGTTATTAAACGAGCTTTCTTCTAAAGGAAATCTTGAAAAATTCACAACAAAAAACGGTTCAATCTGGACGTTAAAATCTTAATTAATTTCACATTAATATTTAGTAAATTTTTTACCGGAGATTCTAAGAATCCCCGGTTTTTTATTGAAATTAATTGAAAATAACCGTTTAATCAGATAAATAAAAAAAGAGAGCCAAAAAAAGTTCCCTTTTTAATTTTTACATACTTTTATTGTTTCAATTTTGAGCAAAATCACATTCCAGGCCAATATAAAACGTTGAATTTGTGATCATCCGGATCAGAAAAAACAAAAGTATAACCTTTGCCAATTTCATAAGGTTCAGCAAAAAATTTTCCGCCCGCTTTTTTTATGATTTCAGTCCATTCATCTACTTCTTCCTTACTTTTGGCGGAAAGACTGAAGATAATTTCATTTCCGTTTTCTAAATCTGTTATTTCGACTTTAGTATTCTTCTGGAAAACATCTTTCAGAAAAAAATTAATGATAAAATTATTTTCACCGAAAGAAAAGCTTGTCAGCTCATCAGAATTCATAGAATTGTTTGATGTAAAACCTAATTCTGTGTAGAATTTTGTTGTGCGATTGAGATCTGCTACTGCGAGATTCGCCCATATCTGCTTTGTTTTCATATTCTTATATTTTGTTTGTAATTATAATAATGGATTATTTTGGAATGAAATTTTCAGACCATTTTCATTTTGGCTACATCTTTACCCGTTTTGGCAACTTTATCCTTTTTGCTAATCCGCAACTTTGTCCTGTAAAAATTAAACAAGTAAAAAAATGAAAACAATTTTCATCACAGGCGCCTCTACAGGACTAGGAAAAGCAACCGCAAAATTATTTCAAAACAAAGGATGGAATGTCATCGCAACGATGAGAAATCCGGAAGCTGAAACAGAACTTACTCAATTGGAAAACGTTACAGTGCTTCCATTAGATGTTACGAACTTAGAACAGATTAAATCAACAACAAAAAAAGCGTTAGAAATCAGCGATATTGATTTGGTTTTCAATAATGCCGGTTACGGATTAATCGGCCCTTTAGAATCTTTAACGGATGATCAGATCGTGAAACAAATTACGACCAATTTATTAGGAGTTATCCGCGTTACACAGGCATTTATTCCTTATTTCAGAGAAAAAAGACAGGGAATGTTTATTTCTACGACTTCAATTGGTGGATTATTAACCTTCCCGATCAGCTCAATTTATCACGCTACGAAATGGGCTTTGGAAGGATGGAGCGAAAGTCTAGCTTTTGAATTAAATACGTTGGGAATCGATATTAAAACAATTTCTCCGGGTGGAATTAAAACAGATTTTATCAGCCGTTCGTTAGACACAGGAAATCAACCGGAATATGCTGATTTGGTGAATACCATGTTTTCTAACACAGAAAGTATGATGGAACATGCTTCTGCACCGGAACTGATTGCAGATGTAGTTTATGAAGCTGCAACAGACGGTAAAAAACAATTGAGATATGTTGCTGGTGAAGATGCAAAAGCTTTGTATGCGCAACGTATCGAAATGGGTGCTGAAGCGTTCAGAGAGCAATTCGGAAAACAGTTTATTTAAATTTAATTTGGGTTTGAGAGTTTGAGTGCATGTAAATTTTAGAGTTTATTTCTAAGTATTTTACACACTCAAACACGATTACCCTAAAACATAATTTTGTAACTTTAGATCATGGAAAAGAAAGATAATTCTCCGATGAAAATTTCGTCTATTTCAGAACTTCATCAAATTTTGAATCTCCCAAAACCTCTTCATCCGTTAATCAGTTTGGTTGATAATACGAGTATGAGCGTGAATAAAGAAATGCTCAACCGGAGTTTTGTCCTAGATTTTTATAAAATATCCTATAAATTCTCTGAAAATGGGAAAATTGGATACGGACAGGGGTATTACGATTTCAATGAAGGCGGAATGATGTTCACAGCGCCAAATCAGATTCTGTTTACAGAAGAAGATGCTGAATATCATGGTTATACATTACTGATGCATCCAGATTTTATAAGAAATTATCCTTTAGCTAAAAACGTAAAAAAATATGGCTTCTTTTCTTATGATACCAATGAAGCGTTGCATTTATCTGATAAAGAGAAGAATACAGTTGTCGGTTTGTTGAACAATATTCTTGATGAATTGAATAATGCTATCGATGAAGTGAGCCAAGATGTGATTGTATCTTATATCGAAGTGCTATTGAATTATAGTAACAGATTTTATAAGCGTCAATTTATTACCAGAAAAGCCGTCAACAGTGATTTTCTTTCAAAAATGGAAGAGTTGCTGGAAGAATATTTTAATAAACAGGAAACACTGACAAAAGGACTTCCCACAGTAGAATTTCTGGCTTCGGAACTGAATCTTTCAACGCATTATTTAAGTGATATGCTTCGAAATTTAACCGGACAAAATGCGCAGCAACACATTCACGAAAAGTTGATTGAAAAAGCAAAAGAATATCTTACCACAACAAGTTTTTCTGTGTCGGAAGTGGCTTATCAATTGGGTTTTGAGCATTCTCAGTCTTTTAATAAATTATTTAAAAAGAAAACAAATACAACACCTTTAAGCTATAAACAGTCTTTTAATTAGGCAATATAATCTTACATAATACTTACTTTGTAGTCTCAACAGGAGTAAACTCGCACGATTTTCTAAAAGATTTAGAAAGACTTTCTCTTTTAGCGGTCTGAAATTATTACGGTTGTTAAAGAAGGCGTGGTGACTATATATTTGTAAAAAGGAATACGGAGAACGCCATTATTCAAGTGGAATGAAATTTTTGAAAATTTTATTAAAAAGACAGAGGCAGTAATATACTTATAGTGTAGCTGTAATAGGAAAAATATAATAGAAAATTCAATTAATATTTATTGTTGGTACCTCCAAGTATATTGTAGTCTAAATTTAATACATAATTAATGCTGACGTTATCCAAATAAAAAGAGAATCTGATAGTTTCGCAAGCAATAATAAACTATTAAAACACATTAAATTAATCATGATTCAAAGACAAAAACTCCTTGGATGGATGCTTATGCTTGCAGTAACAGGTATCGGATGCCAGAATAGTGAAATTGCTTCGGCTTCAATGGAAGAAGAGCTTTCTTCAAAACTCAACGTCAATAAAGTGGCTACGGACGTAAGTGTCAATGCGTATGTGGATACAAGTACCTACATTAATTCTGGCTTTAGCTTTCTAAACCCATCTCAGATCGATAAAAATCGTCAGGCTATAGGCGGAAATTCTTACACCGAGGTTTATGGGTTCAATATCCCTGAAGAAAACAGAGTAAGAGGAATCCGTTGGAATACCGATGATGAAACTACATCGATCTGGAGACCCCAAGGAATTGCAGGATTTACCAAAGATGGTATTCGTTATCTCTTGGTAAGCTGGTATGCAAAAGATGATGCTGAGTATAAAGGCTCCCGCATTACTCTTATTGACATCAGCCCAAGTTCAAGTACTTATCTGACGTATCGTCATATTCTGTTGGTACAGCCTGATATTCCGGCAAATACAACAACCTATTCACAATATGGTTCTTACGCTCCATTGAATGTACATGCCGGCGGGATTGCCTATTTTAAGGGTAAAATATATCTCAGCAGTACGAATTTGGGTGTTCGGGTATTTGATTTGAATAAAATAATTGAAGTAAGTACAGGTGACACGACCAATGACAAATGTGGTAAAGATCCCAATGGTAATTTATTCGCCTTCAATTACCGTTATATATTACCTCAGATAGGGTATCAAAAAATCAACAATGCCAATCCTTTTTCCACTATTCAGGTCAATGAGGAAGGAACTCAGTTCTGGACGGGGCAATACTATGCAGGCAGTGCGGATGCTGCCATTGTTCCTCAGGTCTTTGGTTTTCCTGTTGACGCGAATGGAACACTTCAAAATACAGGAATTGTCACAGTAATCCCAAAGAATAGTCTTTTTACAGATAATCATGCTCATGGAATACAAGGGGTATTCCGAAAAGGGAACAGAACATGGCTTTCATGTACAGGATCTCCAAGCAATTCTTATGGCTCAAATGCAAGATTAGCCCGTTATACCGATGGAGCCGATGATACTGTACGTTACCGATGGCCGTATGGAGCCGAATCCCTCTACTATGAATCTCAATATGGCTATCTGTGGAGCCTGACGGAATTTGAGCCCAATGCTGGAGCACAGAATGGAAGTCAGGTCAATCGATGCATATTTGCGGTTGACTTTTCTAAATATGAATAGCAGAAATGCATTAACAATACTACTTTTTATTTGTCAAATTATTTTTTCAGTAGGATGTTGCTATACATTAATTACAGTAGCTACCTCTCGGATTAGTACTGCTTCCGCATTGAAACTGATATTTACCTTGCAGATATTTCGGGGTAGGGTTGTCGGTGACTTCAAGTGGAGTCATAGATTGTCCGTTGTAAGAAGGCATTATAATTTGTGCTGTAGAGCCATTACCTAAAGCTACATTTTTGGCATTGGCATTTCCATTGAAGCTGTAATCCATCATGGCATCTAAAAGACGATAGACTCCATAATAATCTAATGCGTCAAAAGCACTGCGGGAACTTGGCATGGCATGATCCGTTACATAATTATATCCGTTAATAGTGGACGATTTAAAATAGATAAAATCTTTTTCAGCGTTGGTAATATTGATGTTTTTAAAAATATCAATTGCCATCCGGTGATCATTTACATCATCTTCGTCATAGACCTGTGTTATCATTTTAGTATTGGCAGGAAAGCTCTGTAATTGCTGTTGGGTGGTCAATGGGCTGTTCCAGTTAAAAGAATACCACGGTGCCATGGTAAAAAGAAAACGGCCATTCTGTCCCCATCCTTTTTCTGTAAATGCTTTATAGGCAAGATCGATGCTTGCTCCACCGCCAAAAGAATGTCCCATAAATCCTACTTTTTGAGTATCAATTATATTGGGATAATCTGCAGCAGCCTTTATGAATCCTTCCCATAGGGTTTGGTAGCGGTGATCAACACTGATATCGATCGTACGGTAGGGTACAAATACGACTGCATAGCCTTTCTTTGCAATAAAATTATACAGCTCTATATTGTAATCCTTATCCTCACCACCAAATGGGTGTGAGAAGAATATGGTAGGTCTGGGAGAAGTGATCCCTTTCGGATAAAAAATTGAAACCTGCGTTCCTGCATATTGGGGATTGTTAAAAGTAACTTCTTCTACCTCATAACTACCATCCGCACCATATCCTGACGTAGGTTTTTGTATAGGTCCCTGAAGGCTGTTACCGGGTCTTGCCTGTAAAGCCGCTTCATCATTATCGTTACTGCTTTGGGAACACGCTGAAGTGGTAATAAAAATGATCATTACCCATGGATATAATATTTTTTTCATTTTCTTTTCTCTTTAAATTTTTGAACCATTTGATCTTTAAGCTCCTGATATTTTTTATATTGTCCTGCATCCAGAATTTGGCTGAGTGCATCAGATTTTTCTTTCTGGAAGGCTTTCAGTTTTTTGAATTTAGCCAGTTTGCCTTCATTACTTTGAATAACGGGGTCGTTTTTTTGAGCATATTGAAGGTTAAGAGCATAGACCTGCTGGACTTGCGTAGTATTTAAGGCTAACTTAGTTTTCATCCACTCGGTCTGCATCTTTGCACGCTGTTCCGGAGTGCTGTCCTTTAATTTTTTTGTTTGTGCCGATAAGCTTGTAAATGCCGTACATAAAAAAGCTGTTACAAGAAGAAGCAATTGTTTTTTTTGTTTTAAAAGCATCTTGGAAAAATTTAGTTTTTAATGAAACAAATGTAGCAATACCTATGATCTCCGTTAAGATAAAAAAAGGTGAACCTGCTAAATTCCGGGGTGAAATTATTATTGATCCAGCCATTTTCTAAACTGCATTGCTTTTGCTTTACTGACAAGTACTTGTTCCTGAGGTAATGGATGTATTTTGACAAGCAGTCTTCCATTAAAAAAATATTCAACGGTATCTATCGCATTTTTGTTGATAATGAACTGGCGGTTAGCCCTGAAAAATGAGGTAGGGTTCAGCTCTCGTTCCAGTTGTTCCAATGTAAATTCCGTTACGTATTGCCTGCCATCTGCCATCTGTACATATACAATCTCGTTAGCGGTATAAAACCAATTGATTTTAGCCGCTTCTATGGGGATAAGCCTACCGCAATAATGGATCAGAAAGGATTTTTTATACTGCTTCGTTGCAGACTGGAGCTGTTGCAGAAGGGCTGCTGTTTTGGTCTGTTCCCTCTTAAAATCAGCAGCAATAAGGGTGTTATATTTAAATAGAGTCCGCTGTATTTCTTCCTTATCAAAAGGTTTTAAAACATAATCAATACCATTGTTCCGAAAGGCCTCAATAGCATAATCATTATATGCCGTAACAAAAATGACAGGCTTTTTGATGTTTATTTGTCTGAATATTTCAAATGATAATCCATCCGAAAGCCGTATATCTGAAAATATCAGATCATAATCACTACTATTATTCGTCAGCCAGTGTACTGATTCTGTTATACTTTGTAATGTTACAATAATTTTAATATCCGGATTAATTTCTTGCAGGATATATTCCAGATTTCTTGCTGTTGCCGCTTCGTCCTCAATGATTATAATATGTAAATTTTGTGTCATAACAGCGGAAGTTTTACCATAAAATATTCTTTGGTCTGATGTATTTCTATCTCATGATGAGTTTGTAACTTGTATCTTTCATTCAGGTTGGCAAGTCCAAGGCCGGTTCCTTCTGTTTCACTGATGGTAAGCTGAAGATTGTTTCGGATAATGAGCCATTCATTCTCTTCATAAATATCTATCATTAACGGATGTAAAATTGTAGCTCTATTATGTTTAACTGCATTTTCTACCAGGGGTTGCAGTGATAAATGAAGAATATGTTTGCCTAAAACACCTTCGTTGATATTGATCTGAATCTGAAAGGTATTTTCGAGCCGCATTTTCACCAACTGAAGATACGACTCCAGATGCTGAATTTCTTTTTCCAAAGATACCAGCTCGTTACCTGAGTGTACCAATGTATACCTGAAAACTTTGGAGAGGTGCAAAATATACGTTTGCGCAAGCCGGGGATCCTCCCTTACGATGGCAGAAAGGCTACTCAGAGTATTGAAAAGGAAATGTGGGTTTAGCTGTTCCTGAAGTAATTGCAGCTGGGCCTGAAGGTAGGAGGTATGCAGCTGTTCGTTGATCAGGTCTTTATTTCGGCTTTCACGCATCAGAAGAATAAGACGGATAACTACGGCAACCATTATGCTGCTGAGTAAAAAGCGTGCAAAATATCCTCTTATCCTGCCTCCTGGAAGCTGGACAGTTCCAAATAGTAAAGAATGGATAACGCTTCCAAGCATAATGGTTGTCACAACCAGCAAGGTGTTGAATGCGTATAGTTTAAACCACTGTCTGTTTTCTCTGAATACATTAAAAAGCTTGCCTCTTGAGAGATTAACATGCAGCAGTACCAGGCAGAAAATCATATTATATAGAAACTGAAAACCATATTCCCAGATATTGAACTGCCAGTAACGGGCAATGATTCCATCGCCATTAAGGGCCATCAGTTTTGCTGAATTGACCACCAGAGTAATCAATAAGGCACTATATAAATATATTTTTCTCTCATTTTTAATCATTGGTACAAAGAAAGGAAAATATTAAATCCGATGATATAATAAAGCGCTGAAACTGGAAAACTAGAGGGTGAAAAAATTTAATATCTAATCAATCTAAAAATGTTTCATAAAGACTATACAAATTTTGTCTCAAAATATTTGCAAGTTGATCATTTTACTTTAATCACCACTTTTCCTTTTGCACGTCCGCTTTCAACATATTCCAATGCTTCATTGGTCCGTTCAAAAGTATAGATCTTATCAATCACAGGTTTGATAAGATCAGCCTCAATAAGCTTAGTGATCTTCTCTAGCTGGTTTCCATTGGCCTTCATAAATAAAAAAAAGAAATCGACATTGTGTTTTTTTGCTTTTCTTCTGATGCTTAAACTAAGTAATGATAATATAATCTTCAAATACCAAGGCAGTCCAATTTCGTTTGCAAACTCCGGCGTTGGCGGACCAGAAATGGAAATTACCTGACCTTCCGGTTTTAATATGTTGATTGACTTTTCTAAAGTTTTGTTATCCTGACTATTGAGTACAACATCGTAATCTTTAAGAATCGTTTCAAAATCCTGCGTTTTGTAATCAATCAGAAGATCTGCGCCTAAAGTCTTCAATAGTTCGAAACTTTTTGCACTTGCGGTAGTTGCGACAGTAGCTCCCAAATGTTTTGCAAGCTGAATCGCGATAGTTCCCACGCCACCTGATCCTGCCTGGATGAATACTTTCTGCCCTTTCTTCAAGTTTACATTTTCAACCAATGCTTGCCAAGCAGTCAATGCCACCAGTGGGATAGAGGCAGCTTCTTCCATCGTTAGGTTTCTTGGTTTGAGTGCCACATCACTTTCATTAATGGCAATATATTCTGCAAAAGTTCCGATGCGAAAATCCGGTACTCTTGAGTAGATCTCGTCACCAACTTTAAATTTCTTCACATGTTTTCCAGCTTGTATAACTATTCCTGCAACATCGTGACCCAAGATCAATGGAAATTTGTAAGGCAACAACAATTTGAACTCTCCCTTTTTGATTTTAGAATCCAGAAGATTTAAACTCGCTGAATGAACCTCTACCAAAACGTCATTGTCACCGACTTTTGGTGTCGGGGCATCTGCAAGCTGGAGACCATCTTTGGTGTATTTGTTTATGATGTATGCTTTCATTTTTAATTTTTTAAAAGTTGATGACTCTGTTTTGGATTAATGATATTAAATGCAATTCCTGGAAAGAATCTATTGATAAAATTAAAGATTTTTGAATCACCCACACGAATGGTGTAATGATCTTTTAACAAACCATTGATAAGCCCTTCGACCATCTTTTCGGAGGTGATCTTCTTATCCTTTCTTTCCGCGGTCATTTCAGTAGCCACAAGTGGCGGGATCAGTTCAAATATTTTCACTTTACTTCCAATGATCTTTAAATGCTCACGAAGTGATGTCGTATAAAATGCAAGCGCAGTTTTAGAAGAAGAATAAGTTGCTTCAATTAATGAGGGAGCCATACTCAATATTGAGGTGGTGTTGATGATAGCCGATTCATTTCTGGATTTAAGCATATCCAGGAAGAGGTTGTTTAGCCTTATCACGCCCAGATAATTGACTTCCATCTCATAGGCTGCACCTTCAAGGTGCTTATCATTTGGAATGCCCAGATTTGATGGTGAAACGAGGACACCTGCATTATTATACAGGATATCAATTCCTCCTAATTCTTTCACTCTGTTAAAAAGGGATTGGGCATCAGCTTCTTTCCCGGCATCGCTTTGTATGGCAGTGATGGATGGAAATGACTTTCTGACCGCATCCAGTTTTACTTGATTTCTCCCCGTAACGATCACTTTAGCACCAATGGCTAAGAACTGTTTGGCAGCTTCAAGTCCGATGCCTGATGCGCCTCCTGTTATCAGGATGGTTTTTCCTTTTAATTTCATAATATTTTGATTTATGTTAAAAAAATTAATAAGTCAATTGTTCTATGATTGGATTGACCAAACTGTGTATTTGTTTGCTGTCTCCAACCGGAAATTAATTTGTTTTTTATAGTAATGTTTATTTAAAAATATACTAAAAAGTATATTTTTAAATAAAAAAATTAAACTCTGTATTGCTCTAATTCTGCTTTAAGACTTTTTATTAATGAATGCATGGGCTTCATAGTATCCATTGTCCGGCACATCACAATACCACCTTCTACAGATGCTACCAGCTTGAATGCAAAAACAACTGGGTCGAGCTTAGAGGAATATTCTCCTTTTTCAATACCATCCTTCAGAATGGTAGTAAGTCTCTCCTGACCAAAACGGATCAATCCTGCCACTTTTTGCTTAATTACCGGAAAATTGTCATCCGCTTCAACAGCAGTGTTGAATATAGGACATCCTCCTGAAATATATGTATTTATCGGGTCTTTATAAAAATCCAGAAAGGCTGAAATTTTCGCTTTGGTGGTCTTGGCATTGAATACTGCCAGACTCATCCGGTCTGAAACTTTTTTCAGCATAAGGTCTACTACTTGATTTGTTAGATCGTCCTTGTTTTCAAAATGACCATAGAGACAGCCCTTTGTCACTTTAGTTTCAGCTAGAACATCATCAATATTGACACCTGAAATACCTTTCTTGTTATATAAAGGTATAGCTGTTTCGAGAATAAATTGTTTGGTCTTTTCTGCTTTTGTTAACATAGCTTGTTAAATTGCATTGCAAATATACTAAAAAGTATATTACATTGCGCTTTAAAAAAAAATATTTTAACCAAAAGAACTAAAACGAGTATATCTATGGACACGTTCATAGATGATTTCGTTCGTTAAGCAAAACAAAACAGGCATTACTAAGCTTTTTTCTAATCTTTGATTTTATATGCCAAGGCAAGCACTCTATTTAAATACTTTAGCACCATGATTGCTTATGGATTTTATAGAACACATAAAACAACAGATTTCACTTTCTCAAATAGCATCTGATAGTTTGACAAAAGCAATTCACAGGAAAAGTTTTGCGAAAAAAGAACTTATACTTCCTGATCTTTTTCAAAATAGCTATCCTCTATTTTTGGAATTTTTTTACCATTGTTCCTGAAACGTTCAAAGTTCTGTCAATGAATTGTGTCTTTTAAAACCGGTTAGAGTGTTTAAGAATAAAATCGAAGTCTTAAATGTTTAGTTTTAAGTAGAAGTCTTCTGATGAAAATCAAAAGACTTCTACTTATTTTTCTACTTAAAGTGAATTTTTTTCTATGCTATTTTCCACTCAAATGAGATGAAATCCGGGTATATTGATCGAACCTTGTCTTAAATTGAAACCATTAAAATTAAGTTTTATGACAATTTTACTTCAATATTTTTTATTTATTAAAACAGTCTTTGATTATTCTGTTACTTGAAAAAATCCTGTAGCTACATTAATGAAAGCTTGTAGTTTTTTAGGTACAGCAAGTTCATCGGCTTTCGACATACTAAGAATTTCATCAGCTTTCTCTCCCTTAGATAAAAGATTTACCCAATTTGGATTGATGATTAGTGCATGTCCGATGGCGACCATAGATAATCCTAAGTTTATTGCTTCAATAGCATCAGGAGCCTGGTAGATGCCCCCGGCAGAAATTACAGGAATTCTTTCACCTACATGATCGAGTATCAATTTGAGTATAGTGGTATCTCCGTTTTCTTCATCAATTGGTTTTTGATACAGCAGGCTGAACAATGAAACGTGCAGATAGTCTATACCTGATTCAATTAATTTGTCAATAAAGGGAAATGTATCTCTTACCCTGTAACTTTCCGGCTCTTCAGGAGATATTCTAAATCCTATCAGAAATGGTCTGTCTGCATACTTTTTGATAACGTCCTGAATTTCTTTAATCACGGCTAAAGTAAAGTTCATACGTTTTTCTGCAGATCCGCCCCAATAGTCAGTTCGTTGGTTATAGTATGGCGAGAAGAAATTCTGTAACAGAAACCCGTGCGCCCCATGCAGTTCTATTCCGTCAAAACCCGCTTCTATAGCTCTTCTTGTAGTTTCTCCGAAAGCTTTTATCATTTCGAGGATTTCATCGTGCGAAAGCTCATGTGACACCACACCACCTTCGTAAAATGCTGATGGTACCAATGCCACGGCGCTTGCACTGACAGGAACATTATCCGGAATAAGTTCCAACACGGCCTTGTTTCCTGCATGATAAATCTGAAGTATCGCCGGAGCGCCGTTTTTCTTTGTAGCAATAGCCAATTTTTTAAGACCGGGTAGAAAAGAGTCATCATAAGAAGCATATTCATTAGGAAACCCAATTCCGTTTGCCATTACCCGGGTACAACCTGTAATCACCATTCCCACGTCTGCACTGCGGACCGCGTAATGTCTGATTTCATCATCCGCCACGGTATAATCATCGTTACTTGCCCAGGTTGTCATTGGTGCCATAGCAATCCTATTTTTGGTTTCTATTCCGTTTTTAAAGCGAAAGGTCTCGAATAATTGTTGTGTTTCTGTATTCATTATAATTTATTTTTAGAGTTCAATATTGTTGATTGTCCTAGATTAAGGCAAATGCATAGCTAACCCCAGTTTCCCGAAGGTTAAAAATGCTTAAAAAATGAATTTAATTTGAACGGTTGTCTTTGAAAACATTAGGCGGAATTCCTACCTCTTTTTTAAATAATCTCGCAAAATAATTTGGATTCTCAAATCCCAAAGAATAAGAGATTTCCGATATATTCATCTTGCCTTCTGTTAAAAGATTTTTAGCTTCTTTAATTAAATGTATATGTATCAGCTCAAGAGCTGTTTTTCCGGTTTCCTGTTTTAAAAGGTCACTCAGATAACGGGGAGATACATTAAATTTTTCTGCCATGTAAGAAACCGTTGGAAGCCTGTATTCATGTACTTTCTTTTCATTGTAATAATCATTAAGCAATTGCTGAAATCTGCTGGCATAAGCGCTGATGGTTTCAATGCGGTTGATAAACTGCCTCTTGTAAAAACGTTGTGAGTATGTAAGCAGAGTTCCAAGATGAGCTAAGAGAATCGGTTTGCTGTAATCATCTGTATTATTGTATGATTCCTTATGCATGGTACGTACAAGATTCCAGATTGTTTCTTCTTCGCTTGGTGCCAGATACAAAGCTTCGTTGGTCTCATAATCGAAGTAACCATAACTTTTAATGTCCTTGAATAAGGCTGTACCAGTTAAAAAATCTTCCTTTATTGTAATCAGAAAGCATCCATCCTCTGATTTTACATTTTTGAAGGTAACGGTCTGATGTGGTTTGAAGAAAATCATTTTGCCACGTTCGTGGTCGAATTCTTTTTTACCGTAAGTAATACTACCTGATATAAATTTCTGAAAAGAAATGATATAAAAATCCGCTGTAAAAATCATATCATCAATACTGCCGTCGCTTTTGTGCCCAAAAGTGATTCCGAACAAAGGATGTTCAGGGATTTCAACTCCAACGTCTCTGCTGAAACTGCTGATATCATTATAATGTTTCATTGCTGACAATTAATTGATTAATAATTTATTTGACAAATTTCTGATTTTAAAACGATAATATACGGATACAAAAGTAGTAGGTAATAGCACATTTTTACGAAAGATGATTTATTGAGACTTATTACATATCTCCAGTTTTTTTAATGATGAGAATAAAAAAAACATGGTTACAAAGGGATGATTGTAAATATTTAGAGTGCCGGTTATTCAAATATTACATAAAAGTATAATATTCATTTGGCGTAGAATTGTATTGAAACCCAAAGCGTTTTAATTTGTGGAATTACTATTTTTTAGGAAAAGTTGATACTTCTATATTTTTTTAATAAAGAAAATTATAATGGCATTTATTAGCTGTAAATTTATGGTAGTGTATCTCAAATTTTAGAATATTTATTTTTTAGTTTATCGGATAGTTTAAGTAAATTGCGATAAATTACTTAAACGATGTCTGATTTTCCAGTGTTTTTCGATTACATAGAAAAAACATCAGGCAAACTGCTTTCAGAAGACGATAAGCGTTTGTTGATGGCACATTTCAAACCTAAAAAGCTTCGAAAACGACAATATTTTTTACAGGAAGGGGATGTATGTAAATACATTGGGTTTATTGTAAGAGGATCTGCCAGAACATTTGCGGTAGATGATAAGGGACATGAACACATACTGAAACTATCTGTGGAAAATTGGTGGCTGGCCGATTTTGAAAGCTTTTACCTGTTAACTCCCAGTCGTTTTAATATTGAAGCACTGGAGCAACTTGAGATATTACAGTCAAGTAATGCTGAAATTGAGCAGTTTCTAAAGCATATTCCCGCCTTTTCAGCGATGGCGAATGTTATCAATCAAAATTACACTATTGCAGCTCAAAAAAGAATGCTGGCCTCAAATAGTTATACGGCTGAAGAGCGGTACGAGGA
The DNA here is from genome assembly GCF_039536845.1 of Chryseobacterium ginsenosidimutans. Taxonomy (GTDB): domain Bacteria; phylum Bacteroidota; class Bacteroidia; order Flavobacteriales; family Weeksellaceae; genus Chryseobacterium; species Chryseobacterium ginsenosidimutans_B. Next base: position 71,005 of record NZ_BAAAZJ010000005.1, on the reverse strand, counting down.
ACTTGTCAGAAGTTATCCTCATTTCCTACAACGGTTTCCACAGAATATGATCGCTTCATATCTGGGTTTATCACCGGAAACTTTGAGCAGGATAAAGAAAAACTTTTTAAAATAATTTCTTTTTATAAACGTATAACTCATAATGAATGGCGACTAATAAAATTAAAGGTTATATATCAGCTTTTTCCCTGAATGAGAACTTTTTATAATAATCAGCCAGGAAACCACGTAAAACATAGCAATTCTAAATTCATCAATCTTTATCAATCATATTCATGGGTTTTCATATTAAACCTATTGGTTTTTCAATTTGCTTTCTCTGCCAATTTCCTACCTAAAAAACGTTTTGCTCGAATAGAATATTTGGTCTATAAGTAATTTTATGCAGTTTTGATATTGACAGTTTCTGTTTCCTTAGTTTTCCAATACTATCTTAATTTACAATATTACAATTAGTTATCAGATCAATTTGATTTACGTCACCAACCTGACTTGATCCATATCAAGCCTACTTAATGATGTATGTCAAATAATATTTCATCACAGGGTTGCATCTTTGTACAAGTTTCAGAACAAAAATCTGAAGAATATTAACGGACAAAAATAGTCATAAAAAAATGAGTAAATTAAAAAACAAAGTAGCAGTAGTTACAGGTTCATCACAAGGAATAGGTGCATCTATTGCCAAACACTTTGCAGCAGAAGGTGCAAAGGTTGTTGTAAATTATGCTTCAAGCAAAGAGAATGCTGATAATGTAGTGAAATCTATAACAGATAATGGTGGCATGGCCATAGCTGTACAGGCTGATGTATCAAAAGAAGCCGATGTAATAAGACTGTTTGAAGAAACAAACAAGGCTTTCGGAACCTTAGATATTTTGGTAAATAATGCAGTTGCCCAAGGATATGCACCTATTGAGCAAATATCGATAGAAGCTTTTCATCAGAGTTTCAATGTTAATGTGTTAGGGCCTATATTGACAATCCAGGCGGCTTTGAAATTGTTTGGCGATAAGGGTGGCAATATCATTAATATCAGTTCAGGCGCAAGCAAATATCCTCTTCCGAATGCCTCTTTGTATTCTTCAACTAAGGCGGCATTGGATGCCTTCACCATTGCATTATCGAAAGAATTAGGTTCAAAGAATGTTCGTATCAATTCTATTTTGCCGGGTGCTACAGAAACAGAGGGTGCGACAAGTGCAGGCGTTACCAAGGGAAGTGATTATGAAAAAATGTTTGTTGCCAATACACCACTTGGCCGTAGAGGTCAGCCCGAAGATATTGCGAAAGCTGCGGTATTTTTGGCTTCTGATGATGCAGCCTGGATTACAGGAGAACAAATTAGCGTCTCTGGCGGTATGTTTGGTTTTTAAAAAACATTGAAAAACTGAAGCTATTGGTATGTTATAGCATAACACTAGCCACTAATCGATTCTTAAATATTTAACTATGGATACAATAGGAATTCTTGGAGCGGTTAATATTGGCAGGGCAGTAGCATCACAGTTGTTGGTGAATGGTTTTCAAGTTCTGATATCAGTAACAGTAAATAAAAATGGCTCCATTTTAATCTAAAATTGAGCCATTTTGCTGTTTGTGGTCCCACCAAGAATCGAACTTGGATCTAAAGTTTAGGAAACTTCTATTCTATCCATTGAACTATAAGACCATAGTCATCCAAAGTTATTAATTTAGTTGTGAAAATATTAGAAATAATGAGAGATGAAAGAATCTGCTCTTTAGGAGCAGATTCAGTAGATAAATACATCTCATTTTTTTAATTAGACAACAATAAAAAAGCACAGCCGACAATGCTGTGCTTAAATTTTTATAAATTTAATTGCAATTTCAAAGCTGAAAAAAGCAAAAATTGATTTCATTTCAGATTTATTACATAGTAAATGTAGGAATAAATTTCTTACCAACAATGAATTAAATGTTAAAATTCACAAGTTATTAACAATTTTTTGTGGATAACTTTTATTTGAATATTTACCGAATAAATTACTTGTAAAATATTAATAATTAAGTTCCTGCAAAATAATTAGTTATATAAAGGAAAATTCTTATCTTTAAGTCATTAAAATCTCTTTATAAATATTATCCAATAATTCAGGCATAATTCTATTGCTTGAAACTTAAGGTTCAAATTCATGAGCCTGAACAATCTACTATTTTAAATTAAAAAATCAAAAAGGCAAAATTGTCGTTTTGAGATTTTTCAATCAATTATAAAGAGAATATTATGAAAACAAATAGAATTGCCGTAATAGGCGGAACAGGGAAATCGGGAAAATATCTTGTTCAAAATCTTTTAGATAAAAATTACCCAATCAAATTATTATTAAGAAATCCCGAGAATTTTATACTTAAAAATCCCTTGATACAAATAGTTAAAGGAGATGCAAGAGATTATGAATCAATCGATAATTTAATTAAAGACTGCACTGTTGTCATAAGTACTTTGGGACAGCCAAAAGGGGAGGAATCTATCTTTGGTGATGCTTCAAAAAACATTATTAAAGCAATGGATTTTTATGGGATTAAAAGATATATTGTTACAACAGGTTTGAATGTAGATACACCATTTGACCACAAAAATGAAAAAGTAAAAATGGCAACAGACTGGATGTATCAAAACTATCCGAAAACAACAGCAGACAAACAAAAAGAATATGAAATTCTCACAGAAAGTGACTTAGACTGGACTTTGGTAAGGCTTCCAATGATTAATTTAACCCCGGAAAGTTTTCTGACAGAAACAAACCTGGAAGATTGTAAAGGAGAAAATATCAGTGCAACAGATCTTGCGGAATTTTTGGTTTCCCAAATTGATGATGAAACTTTTATTCAAAAAAGTCCGTTTTTGTATACTATTTTTTAAACACTAATGTCACAAATACTTTTTACAAATTTAAGATCGTGCTATTCGTGTAAAAATTAATATAATTTGTCTTTAAACAAAACAAAAAAGAGAGTCAATTTTGACTCTCTTCTTATTTTAATTCACCAGCTTTTCTTTAATATACTTCGCTGTATGAGATTTTTTATTTTTTGCTAAATCTTCAGGAGTTCCTGTAAAAACAACTTCTCCACCATATTTTCCGGCTTCAGGACCGATATCGATAACGTAATCGGCGGATTTTATAATATCCGGCTGATGTTCAATAACAATCACAGAATGTCCTAAATCTATCAATGCCTGCAAAGATTTCAATAATTTCTGAATATCATGAAAATGCAGTCCGGTTGAAGGTTCATCAAAAATAAATAAAGTTTTATCCGTCGTAACACCTTTTACAAGGAATGAAGCCAGTTTTACACGCTGTGCTTCACCGCCGGAAAGGGTAGAAGAACTCTGTCCCAGCTGTAAATATCCCAAACCAACATCCTGTAAAGGTCTTAATTTGGTCACAATTTTATCTTCCTTATTATCTTTAAAAAACTCTAAAGCTTCATCAACAGTCATGTGAAGAATGTCCGAAATGTTCTTCTCATCAAATCTCACCTCCAGAATTTCATTTTTGAACCGGGTTCCTTTACAAACCTCGCATTCAAGCTCGATATCTGCCATGAACTGCATCGAAACATTGATCACACCTTCACCTTTACACTCATCACATCTTCCGCCATCAACATTGAAAGAGAAATGTTTTGGCTTATATCCCATCATTTTTGATACTTTCTGTTTTGCAAAAAGATCTCTGATGTCGTCGTAAGCTTTTAAATACGTTACAGGATTCGAACGGGAAGATTTTCCGATCGGATTTTGGTCTATCAATTCAATATGTTTGATGAGCTTTTTAGGAAATTCCACAGAATCATAATCACCTTTTTTTCCGCCCATTCCCAATTGAATCTGGATGTCATTCGTAAGAATTTCTTTCATTAAAGTAGATTTCCCACTTCCGGAAACTCCTGAAATTACCACAAGATTTTCCAAAGGAACATCTACATCAATATTTTTAAGATTATTTTGACGGGCTCCTCTTATGTTGATCCATTCTTTTGCCTTCCTACGCTTTGCCGGAACTTCGATTTCCAATCTGCCTGTAAGATATTTTGAAGTTAAAGTATCTGCATTTTTCAGTTCTTTATAATCACCTGAAAAAACCAATTCACCACCTAGATAACCCGCTTCCGGACCGATATCAATGATATAATCTGCGGCTTTCATCACGTCTTCATCGTGTTCTACAACGATTACCGTATTTCCAAGATCGCGAAGGTTTTTTAGCACACCAATTAAGTTTTCCGTGTCTCTTGAGTGAAGACCGATTGAGGGTTCGTCCAAAATATAAATAGAACCCACCAAAGAACTTCCAAGACTCGTTGCTAAGTTAATTCTCTGACTTTCACCACCTGAAAGGGTATTTGAGGTTCTGTTCAATGTTAAATATCCTAAACCTACCTTTAATAAAAACTCAAGGCGGGTTGTGATTTCATATAATAATCTTTTGGCAATTTCCTGATCGTGAACAGATAGTTTTAAGCTGTTGATTAGAGGGAAAAGCTCATCCAAAGGAAGCTCGATCATCGACTGGATATTGTATCCGTCAATTTTCACCCAAGTCGTTTCTTCACGCAGTCTTAAACCTTCGCAAGTCGGACAGAGCGTTTTTCCGCGATAGCGTGAAAACATGACACGATACTGTATTTTGTATAAATTTTCCTCAAGCATTTTGAAGAAATTATCAATTGACGGGAATGTGCTTTTTCCGTCTCCTTTCCAAAGGTATTTTTTCTGTTCTTTGGTTAATTGATGATAAGGCTTATGAATAGGGAAGTCTTTCGCTTTTTTAATGAAATCTTTCTTCCATTCGCTCATGCTTTCACCTTTCCATGATGCAACGGCATCTTCGAAAATAGACAATGTTTTATTCGGAATTACCAAATCTTCATCAATTCCGATCACTTTTCCGTAACCTTCACAAGTCGGACAAGCTCCGTAAGGATTATTAAAACTGAAAAAATGAACATTAGGTTCCAGAAATTCTATTCCGTCAAGCTCAAATTTATTGGAAAATTCTTTGGTTTTTCCTGTCTCAGCATCTTTTAATGAGCAATATCCACGACCTTCATAGAAAGCCATCTGAATAGAATCTGCCAGACGTTGAAGGAAACTCTCATCTTCTTCATAAGAAAAACGGTCGATTACCAGATTGATTTCCATTCCCTTTTCCGGTGTGAAACCAAAACTCTCTAAATCTTCGATTCCGGCAACATTTCCATTGATTTCCAATCGTGTGAAACCGGCAAGCTTTAAAATATTTAGATTTTCCCCAAAATTGGCAGCATCATATTCCAACGGCGCTGTCAATAAAAATGAAGTATCTTTTTTAGACGCTTTAATGAAATCTACCACATCAGTCACCGAATCTTTTTTCACTTCTTCACCCGAAACAGGAGAAAATGTTTTCCCGATTCTCGCAAAAAGAAGCTTCATATAGTCATAAATTTCCGTCGAAGTTCCCACAGTTGATCGTGGATTCGAAGAAATTACTTTCTGCTGGATAGCGATGGAAGGTGCCAAACCTTTAATATCATCAATTTTCGGTTTTTCTAATTTTCCCAAAAACTGACGGGCGTAAGAGCTTAAACTCTCAACATATCTTCTCTGTCCCTCTGCATAAATGGTATCAAAAGCCAATGAAGATTTTCCGCTTCCGGAAACTCCTGTAATGACGATGAGTTTATTTTTCGGGATAAGAACATCTATGTGTTTCAGATTGTTAAGATGTGCATTCTTAACGAAAATCTGCTTTTTAATATCTATATCTGTTGTATTAGCCATAGTAAAATTAAGACTAACAAAATTACGAATTTTTAGTGGATTTTTTATGATTTAAGTTAGATGAAATTTGAGTGATTAATATTTTCATTTTGGACTTAAAAATATTAAGATTTGGCTTTGCTTTTTGGGTTGAATAAATATGATTTTATTAATTATACTTAGAGCCTGTTTAAATTTTATATTACAAATTTTTGTAATCTTATTTTAAATCTGCTTTTTATATTTCTTGAAAATGAAGGCTTTTGTATTGAAAGACTTAAGACCTCTTTCAAGCGTAATCCGCTATTCTTTTTAACGCAAAGATTATATTTACATTCCGCATCATTTTTAGAAGGCAAAGGCAAATAAAATTTGCTTCGCGAAACATGAAAACAGTACTTCATCAAACCAACTTGTTGATTCATCTTTGCTCACTTTATACTAAGTGCTGTTGAATAAATCTTTGCGTTAAAAAATCAGCAGTAAATTTTAAAATGTTTGAATCAAATTTAAACATACTCTTAAAGGTTTATTTTATCGAAAGGTTTATTTTTCAATATAAACATTACAAATATGCTTTATAATTAATACAAAATTGTTAAAATTTAAAATGTTTTTAAAGACTTGCAATCGGTCTTTTATAGACAAAAAATTAAACAATATTTTGGTTTGAAAATGAAAAACTCGTATTAATGATAATTTAATACTGTGAAAATTTAAACAGTTATTAATTTGAAAATATTATTCATCGCATATGACTGATTCTCAATGTTAAATTTTATGATTTTTATGTTTTTTTAAGTTCGAAGTATTGTTTTGTATTTTAAAATTTGTTAAAATTGTATTCATAAATATGTAATAAAGAAATGAGAAAATTATTCAGAGATCTTGTTACACATTTAATGAGAAAAAGATAACGAAATTACTCCCAGGAAGATGCAGCCGAAAACTGCATCTTTTTTTATGACAACTATCATTTGTATGTCTTCCCGAACTCCACTACTTTTGGGTTCACGAAACTAACTGAGAATAATTCTGATAAATATGATTAAAAAAGTAGGAAGCATCTTTTTCCTTGGAACATTGTTTTTTGCACACGCACAGGAAAAATCAACTGATATTGACAGTATTGAGATCCAGGGAAAATTAATTTCTATTCCTTATAAAATTGCCAACCAAAACATTACCGTTATTACAAGAGAAGAAATCGAAAATTCTCCTGCAAAAAGTATTGACGAGATCCTTCAGCAAGTTCCGGGAATGGATATCAGAAGGAGAGGAGCAAACGGTGTTCAAAGTGATATTGCTTTTCGCGGAAGTTCTTCTGAGCAGGTTCTTTTACTTTTAAACGGAATCAGAATGAGTGATTCTCAAACAGGTCACAATTCTATGAATTTGCCGATCGATCTTGAAGATGTTGAAAGAATAGAAGTAATAAAAGGTCCTGGAGCAAGACGTTTCGGACAGAATGCTTATGCCGGAGTAATTAATGTCATTACAAAAACTCATATCGGAAAAAGAATAAAAATAAGCGCAGAAGGCGGAGATTATGAAACCTATGGTTTTGGATTGAATGCTCAATTAGGAAATGAAAAATTTTCAAATTCTCTTCAGGCAAATTCCAATTCGTCTCAGGGGTATATGTACAATACGGATTATGAGATCAGAAATATTTTTTATCAGAGTAAATTAAATATAAAAGACGGAGACATCAGATTGCAGGCTGGTTTCTCAGAGAAAAGATTTGGTGCAAACGGATTTTATTCCTCTCCGAAAGCTGTGGATCAATATGAGGAAACACAGGCTTCTGTGGTGAGTCTGGCGCATCAGCAGACGTTCGGAAACCTGAAAATTCACTCTAATGTATATTGGAGAAGAGGGCAGGATATGTATTTGTACAACAGAGAAAAACCTGAAATCTACAGAAATATGCACATTGGAAATAATGTAGGCGGAGAAGTGAATTCCAGTTATCAATGGGGATTGGGAACGACAGGAGTTGGTGTGGAACTGAGAAAAGAATTTCTGGCAAGTAATAATTTAGGAGACAGAAATCGTTTTGTTTCGCAGGTTTTCTTTGAACATCATTTTTCTTTATTCGACAAAAAATTAAACATCAGTCCAGGAATTTCATGGGCAAATTATTCTACTGTAGGAAACTTTTTTTATCCAGGTTTAGATGTTGGCTATAACTTTAACCAAAACAATAAAATTTACGGAAATATTTCCAGAGTTTCCAGAGTTCCTACTTTTACCGATCTTTATTATAAAAGTAATACTGAGGTTGGAAACCCAAATTTATTGCCTGAAAATGCAGTTTCTGCAGAAATTGGATATCAATATCAGAGTAAAAATATTTTAGCTAAAGTAAGTGGTTTTCTGAGGGACTCTCATAATTCTATAGACTGGACAAAAATATCGTTGAATGATCCTGTTTGGTATGCTCAGAATATTGGCGATACAAGCAGTAAAGGAGTTGAATTTGAACTTAATCACCGACTCAATAATTGGTTAAAATATTCGATCGGATATACTTATTTGGATAATAAATTAAATTCTGTCGGCGAATTTGCTGCAAGATATCTCTTGGATAACCTGAAGCATCAGTTTATTGCAAAATTAGAAACAAAATTCCTCAAAAACTTTACCAACGAACTTGTTTACCGATATAATCAGAGGATGAATAACGGAAGTTATAATCTGTTGGACGAAAAATTAAGTTTTGTTAAAAAAGAAATTTCAGTATATGTTTTAATTAATAATGTAACAAATACTTCATATACAGAAACTTTTGGAGTTGCAATGCCGCAAAGATGGTTCCATATTGGGTTTTCTTACAATATTAATATTAAGTAAATGTTAATGAATAATGAATTAAAGTTAATATTACGAAATTGTTAATTCATTTACATTTGCAAAAATTTTTTTAGATGAAACTGTTTTTAAGCTTAAGCTTACTTTTGAGTATTACATTTTTCAAGGCACAGGAACATATTTCCGGATTTGGTGCGGTAACTTTAACTTATAAGTTTCATCCGAAATTTTTCCTTTATGCTGAAGGTCAAATGAGAAGTATTGAAGAATTTACTTATCCTGATTATTATGAAATAAAAGGTGGATTAGGATATTATCTTACCAAAAATCATAAACCTTTTATCGGTTTGGGAAGATATGCAACTTATAAAGAGCATGCAATCAACAAAGAAGAATTCAGAGTTTGGCTTCAGGATGTAATCGATATTAAAAAAGGTATTGTAAAATTTGAAAACCGTCTTCGTGCAGAGAAAAGTTGGTTCTACGAGCCTCAGACGGATAAAAGTTCACAAAGAATGCGTTACCGTTACCGTTTGAATGTAAGTGTACCTTTAAACGCAAAAGAAGTGAAAAAGGGAACTATTTTCGCGAACGTATATGATGAGATTTTCCTTGTAAGTCCGATGAAGCCTACTTTCGCGAGAAACAGAGTTTATGCGGGAGGAGGTTATCAGATCGATAATAGTGTTGGAGTTGCAGCAGGATATCTTTGGCAAAGAGAATTTAATGCATCCTCAAACCAAAATTTTCATTTCCTATATGTTGCTTTAAACATCAATATCGATGGTACAAATCACCCTGTGAAAACGTATGATTATCCAGGTGCAGATTAAGAAACAATTCTCTTATAATCATTTCTAAAAATAAAAATAAACCTTCCTAAAATCAATCTGATTGAAAGAAGGTTTATTTTTTTTAATACTTATCAATCAGATAATGATAAGCTTTTAAATATTTATTGAATCTTTTGATGTCTTTTGGCGTTAATTCCCGGTTCACTCTTCTCAAGTCCATATTATCACGAAGATCATTTAATTTTACGGCAACAGCAAGAGGAGAACGTTCTGTTCTTTTTACAAAATCATCATATTCTTCATCGGGATCGAATTTTGTAAGACAGCTTATTGCGAAAATGATATACTCAGGAAAACCTTCACCCCTTAAATAATCCAGACTGAATTCTACAGGATGATCTTCCACAACATCGTGTAAAACGCCTACGATTTTTTCATCCAATGTTTTACCATATTCCATGACCCGCATTACGTGGGCGATGTATGGAACGTGATATTTGTCGGTTTGACCTTTGTGTGCCTTATCGGCTATTTTTATTGCTCTGTGGAGCATTTCGTCTTTTGTCATTTCATGTAAAAGTAGATCACAAAAGTAAAAAATATCTTCCATTCTTTTTCCTAAAAATTTTCTGTTATGATGTTTTTCTTTAAATAAATTTCAGCAAGTGAAAAATTTTATATTTCAATAAAATGAGATTTTTATTCGTAAAAAGTATTGGTATTAAAAAAAATCTTTATTTTTGACTTTAACAATAAAACAAAATAACTATGAAATGGTATTTAAAAGTATTAAAGCAGTACGCTGATTTTGATGGAAGAGCAAGAAGAACAGAATACTGGATGTTTTTGTTATTCAATATGATTTTTGCAATTATAGCAGCAATACTGGATAATGTTTTAGGATTGAAGTTTACACCGGAAGTCCCTTACGGATTTATTTATTTGCTTTATGCATTGGCTACTTTTATCCCTGGTTTAGCGGTATTCGTTAGAAGAATGCACGATATTGATAAAAGTGGATGGTGGTTTTTCATAGGTCTTATTCCGATTATTGGTGGAATTTGGCTATTGGTACTTTGTGCTACTGAAGGAACACCGGGAAGAAATCAATATGGAGTAAATCCTAAAGAAAATTATAACGAAATAAATGAAATTGGAGAAAAGCAATTGTAATTTCAAAAAAAATCCCGAAAGTAAATTTCGGGATTTTTTGTTTCAGAAATCTGTTTCAGTATAAATGAAACGCTTTCATTAAATTATTTTAGTAATGTCCTTTTTCAATATAATGTGCAGCAACTTTTTCAGTTAACGCCACTACATTCGGACTATTTGTATATTTCGTAAATCTTCTTAATCCTGAAAGCATCATTCTTTGTTCGTCTCCTTCCGCAAAAGAAACAATTCCTTCTTTTGCAGCAGCAATAATTTTATCAATGGCTTTGTAAAGGTTTAGTTGAGCCATTGCAGCTTCCACAGAATCAGCAGAGAAATGTTTTTCTGCTCTTAAAATTGCAGATTCTGCCATGTAGATCTGGTTAAGAATTTCAGATGCATTCAATAATAAATGTTGCTGTTTTTCAATATCCATCATATATTTTTGAAGAGCAGCACCGGAAACCATTAAGAAAACTTTCTTAAGATTAGCAATAATTGCTTTTTCTTCGCTCATAAATGCTGAATAATCAGGAACTTCGAATGACGGAATTCCCATCAATTCTTTGCTAATCGCCATTGCTGGAGATAGAAGGTCTAATTCTCCTTTCATTGCTCTCTTGATTAACATTCCAACTGCTAGAAGTCTGTTGATTTCGTTGGTTCCTTCGTAAATTCTTCCGATTCTGGCATCTCTCCACGCAGATTCCATTGGGGTATCTTCAGAGAATCCCATTCCACCATAGATCTGAATTCCTTCATCTGCTGTATTTTGAGTTAAGTCTGAAACAAAAACTTTAAGAATAGAAGCTTCTACTGCAAATTCTTCAACACCTTTTAATTCAGCTTGTTGATGATCCATTCCTCCGGCAACCAATTCTGCAATTTTATCTTCAACATTTTTTGCTAAACGGTAAGATCCTGCTTCACTTACAAAAACTCCTGTTGACATTTCAGCAATTTTCTTTCTGATCGCTCCGAAAGTTGAAATAGAAACACCAAACTGTTTTCTTTCATTTGAATACTGAATAGAGTGGTTTAAAATTCTTCTCTGTCCGTCAAGGTTTGCCGCAGCTAATTTAATTCTACCGACATTTAAAGCGTTTAAAGCGATTTTGAAACCGTTATTTCTTTCACCCAACATATTCTCTACAGGAACCTTCATATCATTGAAGAAAACCTGACGCGTAGAAGAGGAACGAATTCCTAATTTATGCTCTTCCTCACCAAAAGTCAAACTGTTTGGATCTTCTAATTCTGAACGGTTGATTACAAAACCAGTAATATTTTTATCATCATCAATTTTTGCAAATAAAGTGAAAGTATCTGCAAAACCTGCATTTGAAATCCACATTTTTTGTCCGTTGATGATGTAATGTTTCCCATCTTCAGATAATCTTGCTCTTGTTTTTCCTGAGTTTGCATCAGAACCAGCATCCGGCTCTGTCAAACAATACGCTCCGAATTTTGTTCCTGTCGCCAAATCCGGAAGATATTTCTTTTTCAATTCTTCACTTCCGTAAAGAAGAGTAGGAAGAGTCCCGATTCCGGTATGAGCTCCGTAAGCAGTGGCTAATGAACCGTTTCCTCCTGAAACGTAATCACAAGCCAACATTGTGCTCACGAATCCCATTCCAAGACCGCCGTATTCTTCAGGAACGGTGATTCCAAGAAGTCCCATTTCTCCTAATTTACGCATTGTTTCTTCAGTCAGTGCATAATCTTTTTTCTCAAAACGATCGTGTTGCGGAACAACTTCTCTATCAATAAATTCTTTTGCTGAATCACGAAGCATTTTTTGCTCTTCAGAAAGTTCTTCAAGACTGAAAATTTCGTTTGCAGGAATTTCCTTGATCAGGAATTCTCCTCCTTTTACTATATTTCCCATTTAATATTTAATTTTTTTCTTATTAAGGAAACCTTCAAGGTTTTAAAAACCTTGAAGGTTTAGTTTTATTCTATTATAAAAGCTCAAAAATTGAAGCTGCTCCTTGTCCAGTTCCTACACACATAGAAACCATTCCGTATTTGTTTCCGCGTTTTCTCATTTCGTCGAGAAGTTGAACCGTTAATTTCGTTCCTGTACATCCAAGTGGGTGACCAAGAGCGATTGCACCTCCGTTTACATTCAAAATATCAGGATTTAAACCTAATTCTTTTTTGATGGCAACAGACTGTGATGCAAATGCTTCGTTTAATTCAATTAATTCAATATCTTTTAATTCTAAACCTGCTTGTTTCAAAGCTTTTGGAATTGCGTAAATTGGTCCCATTCCCATAATTCTAGGTTCAAGACCTGCTGCTGCATAAGCCACTAATCTTGCTTCTGGTTCCAGTCCTAATTCTTTTACCATTTCCTCGCTCATTACCATTACGAAAGCTGCTCCGTCACTCATTTGAGAAGAGTTTCCGGCAGTTACACTTCCTCCGTTGGCGAAAACTGGCCTTAATTTAGCCAAACCTGCTAAAGAAGTATCTGCTCTTGGACCTTCATCCACTGAAAAATCAAACTTTTTAGTCTGCATTTTCTGGTTTTCATCCAAAAAATTATACTCGACAGGAATCGGTACAATCTGATTGGCAAATTTACCTTCTGCATTAGCTTTTAAAGCCTTCATATGAGATTCAAAAGCGAACTGATCTTGTTCTTCTCTTGTAATATTATATTGTTTTGCAACTTCTTCGGCAGTGTAGCCCATTCCCCAATAATAATCAGGATTTGTTTTTGCAATTTCCGTTTCAGGAACCGGTTTGTAACCACCCATCGGAATGTAAGACATTGATTCTGTACCTCCCGCAATAATACAATCAGCCATTCCTGCCTGAATTTTTGCAGAAGCAATAGCAATCGCCTCGCTTCCTGATGCACAATATCTGTTTACGGTAACTCCGGGAACTTTATCTGTGTTTAATCCCATTAAGGAGATCAAACGCGCCACATTTAAGCCTTGCTCAGCTTCCGGCATTGCGTTTCCTACGATAAGGTCATCGATTCTGTTTTTGTCTAATTGCGGAAGTTCAGCCATTAATTTTTCAATTACGGTTGCCGCCATTACATCGGGTCTTGTGAATCTTAAACTTCCTTTTGGAGCTTTTCCAACGGCAGTTCTGAAACCCTTTACTATATATGCTGTCTTTGACATTTTATTCTGTTTTTTTTATTTTTTACACCGGGTTTCACCCGATGCTATTGTTATTTCGCCACTTCGTGGCTCAAAACTTGACGGTTAATTTCTCAAAGGTTTTCCGTTTTGCAACATGTACTGAATTCTCTCCAACGTTTTTCTTTCCCCACAAAGCTGTAAGAACGTTTCTCTTTCAAGATTCAATAAATATTGTTCAGTTACGATTGTGGGTTCAGAAAGATTTCCTCCGACCATTACGTTGGCTAACTTATCTGCAATTTTTTTGTCGTGTGCAGAGATGAAGTTTCCGGTTAACATCTGATCAGTTCCAACATAGAACATTCCCAAAGCATCTTTACCCAAAACTTTCACCTTTTGTTCAATCGGTTGAGTGTAACCTTGTTCAGCCAATAATTTTGCAATTTTTTTAGCTTCTGCAATCTGTCTGTTTTTGCTTACGGAAACGATATCTTTTCCTTTTTCAAGAATTCCCATGTCGTAGGCTTCGTAAGCAGAAGTTGCGACTTTACCCATTGCGATATTCATGAAAGCTTCACGAAGTCTGTTATTTTTAACATCATCACTGTGGAATTCTCTTGAAGTTCTCAAGGTCAGCTCTTTCGTTCCGCCACCGCCAGGAATTACACCAACTCCGGTTTCAACCAATCCGATGTAAGTTTCTGCTGCTGCAACCACTCTGTCGGCGTGCATTGTCATTTCGCAACCACCGCCAAGCGTCATTCCGTGAGGCGCAACAACAACAGGAATAGAAGAATAACGAACTCTCATCATCGATTTTTGAAAATAAGCAATCGCCATATTCAAATCGTCCCAATCCTGCTCGATAGCCATCATTAAAATCATCGCTAAATTCGCTCCAACAGAGAAATTCGTACCTTGATTTCCGATTACTAATCCGTCATATTCTTTTTCAGCTAAATCGATCGCTCTGTTTAATCCATCTAAAACTTCGCCTCCAAGAGAGTTCATTTTAGAACGGATTTCAAAGTTGATAATTCCATCTCCAAGATCTTCAATCGAAGCTCCCGAATTACTCCAAAGCGTTTTGTTTTTTCTGATATTATCTAAAATAATGAAAGCATCCTGCCCCGGAATTTTATTGTATTCTCCTGAGTTTTTATCAACGTAAATGCTTTGTCCTTCGTCATTAACTTTATAGAAAGTTTCTACATTTTTTACCCAGTCTGAAACTTCATAACCGGCATCTTTAGCCAACTCAATACCTTTTTGAACACCAACGGCATCCCAGATTTCAAATGGACCGTTTTCCCAACCGAAACCAGCTCTCATCGCATCGTCGATCTTGTAAACTTCATCAGAAATTTCAGGAACTTTATGCGAAACATAAGCGAACAATGCACCTAAAGATTTTCTGTAAAGCTCTCCGGCTTTGTCTTTTCCACCAATTAAAACTTTAAATCTGTCAATTGGCTTGTCAATATTTTTAGTTAATTCTAAAGTCGGGAAAGAAGATTTACCTTGAAGTTCGTATTCTAATGTATCAAGATTTAATCCGTGAATTTCAGATTTTCCTTCTGCATTTTTCACTTTTTTGTAGAAACCTTGCTCAGTTTTCGAACCTAACCATTTATTATCAACCATTTTCTGGATGTAATCAGGAAGAGCAAAAACATCATTGAAATTATTAGCTTCAGCACCGCTGTTACGAACGCCGTTTGCTACCATCACCAACGTATCTAATCCAACAACATCAGCTGTTCTGAACGTTGCAGATTTTGGGCGACCGATAACAGGACCTGTCAATTTATCAACTTCAGAAACTGTTAATCCAAGTTTTTGAACATTGTGAAGCAAATCCATCATTGAGAAAACTCCGATTCTGTTCGCAATAAACGCAGGAGTATCTTTTGCTAAAACAGTTGTTTTACCTAAAAATTTTGCTCCATAATTCATGTAGAAGTCAATAATTTCCGAATTTGTATCGTTGGTAGGAATAATCTCTAAAAGAGGAAGATATCTCACAGGGTTAAAGAAATGCGTTCCAGCAAAATAATGCTTGAAATCATCGCTTCTTCCTTCCACCAACATATTAATTGGAATTCCGGAAGTGTTTGAAGAAACTAAAGTTCCTGGCTTTCTGAACTGTTCGATTTTTTCGTAAACTGATTTTTTGATGTCAAGTCTTTCAACTACAACCTCAATAATCCAGTCTGTATTTTTTATTTTTGGTAAATCATCATCAAAATTTCCAACCTTGATTCTATCTGCAAATTTTGGAGAATAGAGTAGAGCCGGACTTGCTTTTTTCAGTTTTTCAAAGTTTTCAGAAGCGATTCTGTTTCTTACCGCTTTATCATCTTTGGTCAAACCTTTTTTCTGTTCTGCTTCAGTTAATTCAAAAGGTACGATATCTAAAAGCGAAACTTCTACGCCAATATTAGCGAAGTGAGCCGCAATACCGCTTCCCATAATTCCTGAACCAAGAACCGTTACGTGTTTGATTCTTCTTTTCATTTGATTTATTATATTATTTTTTATTATTTAAATCGACTGCAATTTTCATGATTTCAACCATTACTTCCTTGAAAGTATCCAACTTTTCTGGAGAGATTTTTTCCATCACCCGTTTGTTGAAATTAACAACGACTTCTTTAGACATGTTTCTGGAATTCAGTCCTTTATCTGTAAGTTTAATAATCACTTCACGTTTGTCTGTGGTCGTTTTCTCCTTGTAGATATATCCGTTATCTTCAAGAAGTTTGATTATTCTTGTTAATGAAGTCGGTTCGATAGCCATTTTAGGACCTAAATTAGTACTTCTTGTACCTTCTTTAGGATCAATTTTAAGAAGGGTAAGTGCCTGAACGGCCGTGGAATCATGTTCCTGAGCAAGATCTGTGTACATTTTAGAAACAGCCAACCAGGTCTGTTTTAAAATTAAATCTACATTTTCTATTTTATCTTTATTGTTGTCCATCATTTTTTGCTGTAATGGTTTTTATCAAATTTAGTAAATATTATGCATGCATAGTATTTATTAACGTTAAATTTTGTTAATAACCTGACAGTTAATTGATTAAATTGTATGATTAGCATAATACTATGCATGCATAGTATGTGAATTTAATAAAGAAAGACGAGTATTAGTAGATGGTTTTCACAAAATTAACTATTTCTTCGAAAGATTCATATTGTTGTTTGAAAGAATCATTAGAAATAACCCAAAAGTTGTTTTGGAACTCAAAATTTAATGAAGAAAGGTCTTTTTGGAAGTTTTTTTGAAGCAAAGAATACAACATTTCTTTATAAAAATCAGGTGCAATGATTTTTGGAGCAACAAAATTTTCATTGACTTGAAATAAAGAAGCATTCGTAAGTTCGTCATGTTGAAGCAAAACATCTTCCACAATTCCGGAATATAAATTATTGTCTTTTACATACCAGATTTTGTCTGCAAACTCTTTTGCCAGTCGCCAGTCGTGAGAAGAAAAAAGAATTAGTTTATTTTGTTCTTTGGCTAATTTTCGGAGTGTTTTTAGAATAATAACTTTATTTTTTTCATCTAAATGTGTTGTCGGTTCATCAAGAATAATGATAGGAGAGTTCTGTGTCAAAGCTCGACCGATAAAAGCTTTTTGAAGATTTCCGTCTGAAAGATTTCTTAATAAAGTATGTTTGTACTGATCTAAATCTAATTCTGTAATAATCTCCGAAACTTCTTCTCTGTCTTCTTTTTTAAGCTCAAAATAGAAAGGATAGTAAATATATTTCCCCAATGAAATAAGGTCTTCAACCGTATAATTCTGCGGAATAATTGATTTTGAAAAAACAACTGCGATATTCTCTGCAATCTCTTTAACGGAAAGATTTTTTGTATTTTTATGATTAATAGAAATTTCTCCGCTTAATAAGGGAATCTGATGGAGAATAGATTTGATTAAAGTGGTTTTCCCGACACCATTGTTACCAATCAATAGACATACATCTCCTAAATTCAAATTCGCATTTGCATTTGAAATTAAGGTTTGGTTGTAGCCAATGTTTGCTTGTTTGATTTGTAGGTGCATTTCTCTTTGTTGGTTTTTCGCAAAGGCGCAAAGTTAATTTACAAAAATAGTATTTTAAGGCGCAAGGAATTTGACTTTGTCAAATTTTCATACTGATTAATTTATAAAAAGTTTACGATTCTAGTTACTCCATTTTTAAAAACATCCGATTGAAAGTTTAATAATAATCCTAACTTACAATCTGTCATTTTTAAATAAGTCAAGAGTTGAGCTTTATGAGTTGGATTAATATAGTCAACAGTTTTTATTTCCAAAATCAATTTATTTTCTACGATCATATCTAATCTGAAAGCATTTTCTATTCTCAATTCTTCATAGACAATTGGAAGTAGTTTTTGTTTTTCTACAAATAATCCAGCTTTGGTCAGTTCATAAAACATACATTCTTCATAAACGTTCTCAAACATTCCGGCTCCGAGCTTTTTATGAATTTTTAATCCTGTCTCAAAGACAATCTTTGATAATTCGTTTTCTGTCATTTGTATTGTGGTTTTTATTTTATACTTTGTTGGTTTTTCGCAAAGGCGCAAAGATTGCAATCTCCAAGCTGTTTTTAAGGCGCAAGAAAATCAAAGATTCTCAGCAAGTGTTGTGCCACATTAACTCTGTAATAATTTCGCAATCCTAAATTTTATCGAAGATAAAATCCTTGCGCCTTAAAACATTATTTTTGTAAATTAACTTTGCGCCTTTGCGAAAAACCAACAGCTAAACCTTATTCTGTTTCAAAAGCATCATCAATATCACAGGAATTCCAAATATAGAGCTTATCACATTCAAAGGAATCTGAGTTTTTTCTGCAATGATTGAAAATAATAACATGATCAACATTCCCAAAAACATATTTAAAATCCATTGTTGCCAGAGTTTTGCGGGATTATAGATCAATCTGCAAAAATGCGGAACAATAATTCCTATAAATAAAATAGGTCCCAAAAATGCTGTGATTGAAGCTGAAAGCAGAGAAGAAGCAACGATTATCAGGAGTTTTAAATGATTCAAATTTACCCCAAAACCTTGTGCATAAGAACTCCCCAATGAATTTCCGATCAAAGGTTTTATACTTTTAAAACAAATAAATGATCCTATTAAAACTAAAATTGATAAAACAATAATCTGATTTCTCGTCACCATATTATTGGCTCCGAAAGACCATAAAATATAATTCTTTAAACTTTGATTTTCAGCGTAAAGCTGTAACATAGAAACAAGAGCTCCGGCAAATGCAGAAACCAAAAATCCAAAAATAATTAAATATGATTTATCCTGAAATTTATTTGAAAATGATAATAAAATGAACATCAGCAGTAGACTTCCAATGATGGCAGACAAGCTCAGAAAGCTGTTTTGCAGAAAATCGGGAAGGAGAATATCAGAAGAAAAAAATATATAAAAAGCCACCGATAAGCTTGCCACAGAAGTTATTCCCAAAATATCCGGTCCGGCTAAAGGATTTTGAAAATATTCCTGCATCAAAAAACCGGAAGTCGGAATTGAAATTCCTGCCAAAAGCATTACCAAAACCCGATTAACACGGATTTCAGCAATCTGACTGTTTATTGATTCACTGAAAAAATCATCTATATTTAAACTTAAAAATCCTGTATTCAGGTTAGTGATCGCAGTAAAAATAATGGCGATTATGAACAGAAAACACAGGATTTTAAATTTATTTGGCATTATTCAGAAATAATTCTGTAAAATTTATTTTAAGAATGAATTAATCTTTTCATTCAATATTTCTTCAGACATTGATCCTTCAATTTCGTCTGTTTTATTACCTTTTCTAAAGAACGTAAAAGGAATTCCGTTTCCTTTCCAACTACTAAAATTGCTGAAAAAATTCTGATCAATTTTAGAATCATCAAGTAAAACAATTTTATCTGCCAAACCACTTTCTTTTGCAAAAACAGGAACTTCAGTTTCCCAAGCGGGTTTGTTGTAAATATTCACGAATGTAAATTTTACTGCTTTTCCGTCCAATTCCTGAATTTTTTTCTTAAAATGAGGAATTTCCTGCATACAAGGTCCACACCATGTTGCAAAAAAATTGGTAACATATAAGGTATCGTTGCTTTTTGCTAAATCTTTAGATAATTCTTGTGGTGAAGTCTGCTTTAAATTAATTTTAGAAGCTTCAGGCTGTTTTGTTTCCACTGTAGAAATAGTGTCGGAAGAACCATTCTCTTTTTCAATTTTTTGATTTTCCTTTTTGCAGGCAGAAACCGCAAGTAAGACCAACGTGGATAAAATTATCTTTTTCATAATTATTTTTTATCTATTTTTGAATTGAAGTATGGAACAACAAATCTATAAGGGGAAACTGACACAGTTTCACTGGCTAAAAATAACGAAAAAGGAAGAACTGACCAAAAATACTTTTTCTCTGGAGTTTGAAATTCCGGAGAATTTACACGAAAATTTTAAATTTGAGGCGGGACAGTTTGTAAGTGTGAAATTTCAATCGCATAATGAAGACGTGATTAATGATTATTCAATGACGTCGGCTCCTTATGAGAAAAAAATAGCATTAGGAATTAAAATAAATTCCGCTGATGGTGCAGCTTCACAGTTATTTAAAAATTATAATGTCGGAGATGAATTATTGATAAGTGAACCAAGCGGAAGGTTTACTTTAATTTCAAAACCTAGCGAGTTCAGAACGATTGTAGGTTTTGCTGCAGGAATAGGAATTACTCCGATTTTAAGTCATTTTAAAAATATTCTTCATAACGAGCCCCGAACAAGACTATTTCTATTTTTTGGAAATAAAAGTTCAGAGGATTTAATTTACAAGGAAACTTTGGACAATCTTGCGAAAACTTATGGTGAGAGATTACAGATTTTCTATTTCTTTTCTCAGGAAAAAACCACGAACAATTTTTTTCACGGAAGATTGGATGCGAAAAAATTAAATTTAATTATCAATCAAATTCTTCATTTGGATGATACTGATGAAGAATCTACTATTTGGGATGCTGTTGATGATGTTTTAATTTGTGGGAAAGGTGAAATGATTAAAACTCTAGCCAATGCATGTTATGATCACGGAATTCCAAAGAAAAATATACATTTTGAGCTTTTTGAAGAATTTAATGACGATATTTATCCTATTGAAAAAGAATTTCCTTTAGTAAAAAATATTGCTGTAGAGCTTCGGGTTTTTGGAAAAGAATATTTTGCAGAACTTCCTACGAATGAAGAGAAAATTTTGCAACAGTTATTAATTCAAAAACTTCCCGTACCTTATTCGTGTAAATCCGGGATTTGCGGAAGTTGTGAATGTATTTTGGAAGAAGGCGAAGTTGAATTGCTCGAAAATGAGTATTTAACGGAAAAGGAAGAAGAAAAAGGACATATTCTAGCTTGTATGTCTATTGCAAAAAGCAAAAAAATAAAGCTTAATTTTGATCTTAGTTGAGAATTATAAAAAACATATTTAACCTGATATTCATATCAATAGAAATAACCGTTCTGTTGATATGTCTTGCCAATGCATGGGTTTTTGCATTGACAGACGGAAGAACTTATACCAAGATATCGAAGATCCCTCCACGGGAAATTGCACTTGTTTTAGGAACTTCACCAAAGATGAGATCAGGTTTATCCAACCCTTACTTTACGAAAAGAATGGATGCTGCAGCTCTGCTTTATCATCATGGTAAAATAAGAAAAATCCTTGTAAGTGGCGAGAAGAGTAAAGGTTATGATGAACCGGCAGCCATGAAAAATTACCTCATCTATCAGGAAGGTGTTCCTGAAGACATCATTATTGAAGATCCTAAAGGTTTTAATACCTATAAAAGCATTTTGCGCTGCAAAGATGTTTACAAAAAAGATAATGTTATCATTGTATCACAAGGGTTTCATAATCTTCGGGCGTTACTTTTTGCAAGAAATAACAGCATGAATGCATTGGGCTTTGATGCTCAGGATGTTACAAAGCCGGAAAGTTATTATAGGAATCAATTCAGAGAAATACTTGCGAGAACGGTCGCTGTTGTGTATTTTGCTCTGGGTATTTCGCCTGATTAAAATGGCATATATCTTTCATTATATTTGATACACACACTTACAACGCTATATGGATGTTAAAAAATTTTATACCATTGAAATCGCTGATAAAGAAAAGTGGGAAAAAATTGTAAAATCCTGCGTTTTTTATGATATTTACCATACCTATTTTTATCATTCTCTTGAAAGTTCTTTTCCTTCAGTTTTATTTGTTTCGGAGTTTGATAATGAGATGATTGCATTTCCTTTTAAAGTGCGCAATATAGAAGATACGGGTTATTTTGATCTTACTTCGGTATATGGATATTGCGGACCTATTGCCAATAGAAATTTTAAAGAATTATCTAAGGAACATTTTGCTTTTTTTCATGAAGAATTTTCGAGATTTTGCGATAAAAATTATATCGTTTCAATCTTTTCAAGATTACACCCTTTATGTGATTACAGTACTTTTTTTACCGATTTCGGAGAAGTAGCGGGTATTAATAAGACGGTTGTGATAGATTTGGTTCAATCTTCAGAATCCCAGATAAAGCAATACCGAAAATCTACCAAATATGAGATAAGATATCTCAGAGAGAGAAATTTCACGATTATTGAAACTAAAAATCCTGCTGATATTGATAATTTTATTGAAATGTATTACAAGACGATGGAAAAAGTCCGTGCATTTGACAGGTATTATTATGACCGAGATTATTTTCATGGATTTTTAAATAATGAAGATTATGAAATTATCCTTTTAATGGCTGAACAAAATGGCAAATTTGCTGCTGGGGCAATATTTACGGTCGTAGGAAATGTAATGCAGTATCATTTGGCAACAACAGCAGAAAATAGCATAAAAGATGCTCCAATGAAGCTTATTTTGGATGAAGCACGGATAATTGCAATGAAAAAAAATCTCCATTTTCTACATCTCGGAGGTGGTTTTGCCGGAAGAGATGATGATAATCTTTATCTTTTTAAATCGGGATTTTCTAAAAACAGACTGCAGTTTTCAGTTTGGAAGCATATTGCAAATAAGGAGCAATATAACAAACTTGTAGCTTATATGAATATCTGGAGAACCGTAAATAACTTTTTCCCGCTTTATAGAAATTAATTATAATTAAGAATATAATAAAATACTCATTCGATAGGAATATTCATTGGTCTGATCAAAAATTTTAATTTTTAAATTAAAATTTTCAGCGATAGTAATGAATTCGGATTTTGTCCACCAACGACCCATTCCACTTAAAAAAACATCACCTGACCGGATGGCTTTTTCATAATTTGCTTTTCTTTCAGGTGTATTGTAAAAATTCCATTTATTTTCATCATTAGGAATGTTTGTAAGGTAGAATTTGAAATCTTTAGAAATTGTAGAGATTCTTTCAATGATTAATTCAACATCTTTTGGTGAAAAATAGGCAATCGCATCATTTATTAAAAACTTCTGAATAGTGGGTAGTTCATTTTTAAATATCCTAGTGAAATCTTCTTTACCATTTCCAACAGCATATTCAATATTGCGGTTAGATTTGAATTTTAAAGCATTATCAATAAGTGATTTAGTGAAATCAAAAGCATAAATATACTCTACCATATGAGATAATGGAAAAGTAAATAATCCATTCCCACAGCACATTTCTAAAAGGATATCTGTTTTTTTGAGCTCCAGCTTTTCAGTAATATCCATTACAATATTTTCAAAAACTTCTTTAGAAATAGGGGCTCTGTTTGCTGTTTTCCCAACCTGAATATAGAGATCATCTTCATTTGTAGCTTCACCACCTGCGTAGTTTTCCCAAAATTTTCCCCACTGATCACTCATGTTACTTAGTTTTTTTAATTATTGTTTTAGAAAGGATAACCAAACGCAATATTCAATGTAGGTTTGAAAGGCTGGAAGTCTTTTATTCTCCATCTGTCGCCTTCAGGTTTGTTAGGATCGTACATTTTATAGGCTAAATCTAGTCTTAATGTGATATAGGCTACGTTTACTCTTAATCCGAATCCGCTTCCGATTCCCACTTGTCCTAAAAATTTATTAAATTTAAATTCATCTCCATATCCGTCATTATAATTTTTAAGACTCCAGGTATTACCGATATCGGTAAAAAGTGCTCCTTCATACATATCGCTGAAAGGAACTCTGAATTCTATATTGGTCGTTAATTTTAAATTATCTGTCATGTAAGTACGAACTCTTTCATCAACCTGAGAATCTGCAGGACCAAGACCTCCAAAAGCAACCCACGCTCTGATATCATTAGAACCACCATTAAAATATGATCTGATTACAGGCATATTTGAAGAATTTCCATAAGGAATTCCGACACCGACAAACTGACGAAGAACCAGGGTATTGTTATTAAATTTAAAATATTTTCTGATATCAAAATCAAACTTTACAAACTGAGCATAAGGAATTCCGAAAATTGTTCTTTCCGGACTTGTTACAATTCCTCCGTCATTTCTTTTCTGGTTAAAAATACTGAAAATATTTCCTGCCAATTCTACTTTTCCATTGAAATAGAAGGCATTCGGATATTCTTTTTTTCCAATTTCATTATAAACAAAATTATAAATCATGGAAGAAATCAACACATCCTGAGTTTGTCGGTCCTTATTTACCAAAGTTCCGACAAATGCTGTGAAACGATCGACACCTTGCTGATCTAAACCTTGCAGGTAAGCTGTATCTTCTGTAATCTTCTGTGAAACCTCATCAATAGTCAATTGTCCTGAACTAAACTGTTGAGCAATCGCCGGATGGGAAGTAAAATAATCTGTAAAAATTTCTCGTCTGATGGCATCATCATTTACGAAATAATCGTAATAGGCAGACTTATTTTTTGTTAAACTCAGCTGTGTATTAAACAAAGTAAGTCTATGAGAAACTTTGTCATTTACATTTGCTAAATAATTCAGACCTGTATTGAAATTTAGCCTTCCTAAACCAATATTGTTCTGAACCGAAGCTCCTAAAACAATCGATGAAGTAGGGCTGTATCTTTTGGGAAGTAATTTATAATAATCAAAAGGCAACAATAATCTTGGGAAATTAAGAGAAGCCTGAGCAGATAATTCATAAGCCAAAATTCTCTTGCTGATATCTTTTGTACTTCTGATAGAACCAAATGTTCCGGCAACGCTCGTAGAAAGGTTTTCTGCGCCACCAAAAATATTTCTAGTCGTTAGATCAACAGAAGGGGAAATTCCCAAATTCAAAAGCTGGGAATAATTTACATCTGTTCCTACTTTTAATTCGTATTTTGGAAGAGGTTTAAGGATATACATTACATCTACGATACTGTCGTTTGGACTTACTCCGCCACCATGTCTTAAGGAATCTCTTGATTTAAGGATACTGAAATTATTCATAGCCAAAAGATTTCTCTTCGTAAGATCGAATTTCTTTTGATCATACACCTGCTTGTGTCCGGATGCAATTGCTCTCCAGATTGCGCGGGAACTATATTTATTATCCACTTTATGGAATCGGATGCCTCTTAGACTGTCTTTTATTGTATTTTTAGGATAATCACTCATTTCATCAACAATGGCGACATCAATATTTCCTATTGTAGAAACTTTGTAAGGTCTGTCCAGAGAATCCTTGTGAATTTCGAGCGTTAGAGGGACCTGTTTTCTGCTTTTAATAGAATCGGCAACAAAATATATTTCATCTCCGAAATTATTAAACTTATAATAACCATAATCTCTCATAAGGTCATTAATCCTTGTTAATTCTTTTTCAAGAACCGTCTGATCAAGAATTTGCCCTTGTCTTACCAAACTTTGATGCAGCTTTTGCTGATAAATATTTTTAACAGTCGGATCTGTAATATTGTAATAATATTCTTTAATATAAGTAGGATCTTTGTGCGTAACAAAATAGCTAACCGTTGCTTTTTTTGCAGCAGAATCAAGATCTTGTTTAAATTTTACTTCTGCATCCCAATAACCGCGATATGTCAATCTTTTTTCAACGGATTCTGCGCCTTTTTCTGTTTTTGTCTGATCCAAAATAACCGGAGCGGAACCCCAACTGTGATATAATCTGTCAAAAAAGAGACTTTTCCCTACGCTACTTTTCATATTGTACTTTACGAAAAGAGAATCTCTTAATTTTTGATCCCTTAATTCATTAGGATACGTCATGTATTCATTAAGAAGAGTATCATACTTTGGATTAGCTGCATTGTATAACCATAAACTCAAAGGCATGAAAAGAAACTGCCTTTTATTAGGCTTTTGCTGTACATAACCTTTCAGTTCGCTGTCGAAAGAAGTTTTTTTATCTTCAAACTCAAAATTGTTTTTTACAAGCAGATATTCGCCATCCGGAACTTTTTTTGTGGTACTACAAGCATAAAGGAGACCCACAAATGTTGCAAATGATATAATTTTATAATATTTTTGAGGAGAATTCTTATAATGCTTACAGCTCATACAATAAAAGTTTTACAATCTTTAGATAAAAAGAAGTTCAGACAAAAATACAATTTGTTTTTGGTTGAAGGTAATAAAATCATTTGTGAACTTCCCGATTCTAAGTTTAAAATTAAAGAAATATTTTCTACCGATCCGCAAAAATTGGACCGTACCGATGTACCTATAACTCATATCTCTGAAAATGAGTTGAAAAAAATTAGCTTTCTGCAAAATCCTAAAGATTCTGTAGCTGTCTGTTATATAAATCCGGAAGAAAAATTAGAAGATAAAAATATTCAGTTGGTTTTGGATGGTATTCAGGATCCGGGAAATCTGGGGACAATTATTCGGCTTGCAGACTGGTTCGGAATTGAACAGATTATTTGCAGTGAAGATACCGTTGATTTTTATAATCCAAAGGTAATTATGGCAAGTATGGGATCTTTTACAAGAGTAAATATCGCATACACAAACCTGATTGAATATCTTTCACAAACAGAAAATATAAATGTCGGAACCGATATGGACGGGGAAAATATTTATGATTTTAAAAAGCCTGAAAAAATCAATTTAATTTTAGGAAACGAAGGAAACGGAATGCGTCCGGAAACAGAAAAATTAATTCAAAAAAGTATCATGATTCCAAGATTCGGAAAATCGCAGTCTACAGAAAGCCTGAATGTTTCTATGGCGGCAGGGATTATTTTAGGGCAACTCTTCCGAGTTTGAGTGTAATAGGGTTTTAGAGTGGGAGTGTTTGGTTTTTTTTAACCCTAAAATCTCCGACTCTAAAACTCTAAAACAATTAGATAAGTTGCTCCATACTTGAAACACTTTTGTTTTTTTGATAAGTTTCCAGTTTTTTTCTTACAAGCCTCAGTGCCATAGGAGCGAGGTAGATCATTGCTGCACCAATTAATTTCTTCTTCCAGTTTGGGCTTTTCATATTTTTTTTGGCATAATTTCCAACCAAAGTTGTTACTGCGAGATTAATCATGATATCGACTGCATCTCCTTTAAAGGCAGAACTCGCAATACCTATTGCTGTATTCTTACTAATCAGAGCATCTTTGATTTCAGATGTTATTTGTTTTGCAATAACATCTTTTCTGAGAACAACTTTTTCGTCACCGTCATCATCTACTTTTTCCTGCAGATACTGATCTGTTAAACCATTGGTAAATGCACTCAAACTTTCTTTCGTATTTTTGAATGTCAGAAGATCTTCCAAACCGTCGATTTCTTCTTTCAACAGTTTTTTCTTTCTTCTTAATTCTTCTAAGCTCTCATAGTTTCTGCCCATAGTTTAATGATTTAAAAATTTAATAACCTGATCTGCCACATAATTTACGATTTTCTTTTTAAATATCATAATAATGATCATTACCAAAAGATAAAAACCTGCAACAATCAAAAATCCATAGGATTGATCGCCCATGGCTCTTCCGAGAAGAAATGCGATCCCAAAGTTGAACAGAATAATGAAAAAACCAAAGGCAACAAGCAATACAACAAGATAGGCGATAACTCCGGCTGAAAGAGAAGACTTTTCTGTGGCTTCAATTTTGAGGAGATCTATCCTTTTCGTCGCGTATTCTTTAATAGTTTCAATCATTGTTTTTTTTTAAAGTTACAAAAAAAGGAACTTTCATTTATAAAGTTCCTTCTCATAATTTACCTAAAAAATAAATCATTTATTATTTTAGATCATTCAGTTCCGATTCTACGTTTTTTACTACGTCTGCAGTTTTAGAAACGATCTGATCTTTGTATTTGTCGTATCCGTCTTTCACTGTATGAGCTACGCTATTTGCTGTTTCCTTAAAAGTAGAAGAGATATTACCATATTGGTCTTTCACTTTTTCAGAAACTTCTCCGTATTTATTTTTAGCCTGATCCTTAAGATCACTTGCTTTATCTTTTATCTTCTTTCTGGTTTCCTTTCCTTCTTCCGGAGCATAAAGCATTCCTAAGATGACACCCGCTGCAGCACCTGCAAGAAGTCCTGCCAAAATACCCGCTGTATTGTTTTTTTTAGACATTTTCGTTTTTTTTAATAGTTAATAAATATTAGTCTTTACTTGCGTTGAAATGTACAATTAATATACCAAAGGAGGTAAATGTCCTATTAAAAATTGTTAAATCTTTTTGATGTGAGATAAAATAGTCTCGATAGTTTCCTGCTTTGTAAGGGTGGTATTATCAATTACAATAGCGTCTTCAGCCTGCTTCAATGGGGCTATTTCCCGCTCACTATCAATCTTATCACGTATTATAAGGTTTTCCTTTACCTGCTGTTCGTTGGCTTCGATCCCTAAACTTATCAATTCGTTATAACGTCTTTTTGTACGTTCGTCGATACTTGCTGTCAGGAAAAATTTATAGTCCGCATTTGGCAGAACTACTGTCCCGATGTCACGTCCGTCCATTATTATGCCACCTTTTTCTGCCAAAGAGCGTTGAGATTGAAGTAAAAAATCTCTCACTTCTTTTTGTTTTGCGACCAAACTTACATTGTCGGAAACTTCATTTGTCCTGATTGCTTTTGAAATATCAATATGATTAAGAAAAAGAACTAATTCTCCATGATTATTTTTAAACTCAAGCTCAATATTATCAAAAGAAGCAAATAACACTTCCAAATTGATAGATCCGCTATCATTAAGACATTTCTGAAGCGCAAACCATGTCACTCCTCTGTAAAGTGCACCTGTATCCAGATGAATAAGTCCAAGCTTTTTGGCAATAACTTTGGAGATTGAACTTTTTCCGGTAGACGAATAGCCATCAATAGCAATTACAGGTTTTTTCATACCGCAAATTTCAAGAAATTTTCTTAAAAATCAAGAAACCTCAAGAGTTTTTCTTAAGGTTTTTTATTATTTTGTATTAAATTTTAGTTTGAATTAATATCCTGCGTGACTCGTAAGATCCATTGAAACTCCTATTTGATTGACATTAGAAGAATTATGATACCTCACATGAGCATAATCTATACGGAATCTTGAAATTTTAATTCCGAATCCTGCAGAAAGTCCTGAGAAATTTCTTTGATCCGCTACAGCCAGTTCATTTCCTCTTTTTACGTTATACCCCAATCTGATATTGAAGCCTTTTTCCGGGAACAATTCTGCGCCAACAGAGAAGTGATCGGCAATTTTTCTGCCAACATTTACTTCCTGCCCGTTCACATTATATGGAGAAGAGATATCGAATTCCTGCAAGTCGTGTGCTGTAATCGTAATGGCTAAAGGAATAGCTTTTAAAATTTTCGTATATCCTAAATCTATTCTAAAGGGAAGATTTTCTCTCGTACCATTAAAAGTTTTAAACTGATATCCGAAATTTCTTATGATGACAGAAGCAGTTTCTTTATTCTTTTTATTATAGTAGGTTACTCCAAGATTTCCTGAAATAGCAGAAGAAGTATAAGTGTCAATTTTTGAAGTGATAAAGTTTATTCCACCACCAATTGTCCAGTCTTCTTCGAATTGGTAGGCATATCCCGCTCCAACAGCAACATCAGAAGCGTTAAATGTACCATTTTCGAAACCACTGTCATCTGTTCTCGGAATATCTCCATAGCTCATGTATCTTGCATTGATCGTAGCCATATGGCCATTATCAAAGTCTTTCGCATAGGCAATAGTTCCGTATTTAGAGTCTGCAAGGTAAGCCGTTGCATTTACAGAGAGTTGGTTATCAGAATCTTTATTCAACAAAGATGGGTTTGCAATAGCAAAGGAAACATCATGATCTCTTATGGAAATTGCATCACCGCCCAAAGCAGCCTGTCTCGCAGAAACAGGAAGGTTTAAAAACGGGAAAACATTTGTTCCTGTTTGTGCATAAGAAACAATTCCTGATAGAAATAATGAAAAAATGACAATTTTCTTCAATTCAGTTTATTATTAATGCAAAAATAACCCTTTTTCGTACTTTTCAAAATATTTCTCACATTATTTATATTTAAATTTTAAGTTTTGTAAAAATGTGTGTTTATTATTAACATCTCTAGGTTTATTTTGAATAATAAGAAGAATTAGAAAGCCTATTTTATCAATTAATTTAAGTTTGACAAAAAAATGAAAGGTTTCAGGAGCTTCAGGCCGATAAAGCTAACTAAGCATAATATCAGAGGTATCAGCTTCAGAAAAGTCGAAAAGTTCATAGAAAAAAATAAAGAAAGCCTTTATTAGCGGTATAAAAGAGCATATTCAAAATTTATAATCTATAATATAAAATCAATATTATTAATGATTATATTTGCAAAATCAAATTCCGGAGAAATTGATAGAGCTAGTAAAGTTATTAAAAATTAAAAATGAAATATAAAAGAATCCTTCTGAAACTTAGTGGTGAGGCCTTAATGGGGAACAGACAATATGGTATTGATACCGAAAGGCTTGAAGAATATGCGGCTGAGATTAAAAAAGTGGTAGAAAAAGGCTGTGAGGTTGCCATTGTAATTGGAGGAGGAAATATTTTCCGTGGTGTGGCAGGTGCAGCAAAGGGGATGGACAGAGTACAGGGAGATTATATGGGAATGCTTGCAACCGTAATCAACGGAATGGCTTTACAAGGTGCTTTGGAAGATGCAGGAGTGAAAACAAGATTACAATCTGCTATCGAAATGGATAAAGTTGCCGAACCATTCATCAAAAGAAGAGCCGTAAGACACCTTGAAAAAGGAAGAGTAGTAATCTTCGGAGCGGGAACAGGAAACCCATATTTCACAACGGATACTGCTGCAACACTAAGAGCCATTGAAATCGATGCCGACGTAATTTTAAAAGGAACAAGAGTAGACGGAATCTACGACAGCGATCCTGAGAAAAACGAAAATGCAGTAAAATATAATTCATTATCTTTCGACGAAGTTTATGCTAAAAATCTTAAAGTAATGGATATGACAGCATTTACACTAAGTCATGAGAACAAATTGCCGATCATTGTTTTTGATATGAACAAAGATGGTAATTTAGAGAAAATAGTAGACGGAGAAAATGTTGGTACTTTAGTAGATTTGTAATTATAGGGATTAGGTAATAAGATTTAGGAATAGTTTTAATTAAAAGATTAAAAAATTCATAGATTCAGAAATTACTTAATTACCATTACTTATTGCTAATTATTTATAAATGTGTAACTTATCAAATTTTTATTATATAATGGAAGAATTAGATCTTATAGTAGAATCTGTAAAGCAGGACATGGAAGCAGCTATTAAGCACTTGGATCATGCATTTCAAAGAATCAGAGCGGGACGTGCGTCTACGAGCATGGTTCAGGATGTAATGGTAGAGTATTACGGAGCTCCGACTCCCCTTAATCAGGTTGCCAATGTTTCTGTACCGGATGCGATGACAATCTCTATTCAACCTTGGGACAGAACAGCGATCAACGCTATTGAAAAGGCTATTATTAATTCTAATTTAGGTTTTGCGCCTTCAAACAACGGGGAAAATATCATCCTTAACGTTCCGCCTTTAACGGAGGAAAGAAGAAAAGAACTTGCAAAACAGGCTAAAGGAGAAACTGAAGATACAAAAATCGTTGTGAGAAACGCAAGACAAAATGGTTTGAAAGAACTTAAAAGACTTGAAGGTGTTTCTGAAGACCTTATCAAAGGAATAGAAACAACTATTCAGGAGCTTACAGACAAACATGTGAAAGCTTGTGATGATCATCTTAAAGTAAAAGAAGCTGAAATTATGAAAGTATAATTTTCAGTTTTTGAAAATAAAAAAGCGGTTTCATTTTTGAGATCGCTTTTGCTTTTTAGAGACATCGGATTTTGCCTTTTTTATCTTTATTTTTGATGATGGATTGATAATTTTTCATCAGGTCTTTCACATCACATTTTTTTTCTTTGTTGGGAACTTTTTCAGGATCTGTATTTTTTCCAACCGATCGTATTGTGAAATTTTTCTCCAGACACAGGATCGGATTTTCATTTTGAAGATAAATTCTTTGTTGAGTAATGCTGTCTTTTGTAACAGGTTTTTCAGCAGTTCCACCGTCAAATTGCCATACGGTATCATCCTTAAAGATGAAAAATACATTGTCATTTTTCACATAATATTTCGTTACCGAAGAAAAATGACTATCTGCAAAAAAATGTTTTACCATTTTAAGTTTTTTATTTTCATAATAAAAATGTACTTCTCCTTCCATTTCTTCACAGTTGTAATCGAAACCCGTTGAATCGAGCTTTTTGGATAATAATTTATCATTTAAAACGGCAAATTCTTTCTTTATTTGATCGATATTTTGAGGAGTTTCGCTCGACTGAACAGAATCATTTTTAACAGTCATGCTTGATGTTGTGTTTTGAAGATTGGCAGGCTTTTCTTTTTTGCACGAAATAAACAACGCAAAGCACAGTGTAGTAAGTATAATTTTCATATTTTGAATTTGGTTGGATCAATGATACAAAAATATTTTCAGATCAAAAAAAGCAGTTCCAAAATTGAAACTGCTTTCTTAGTATCTTTTAATTTAAAACTACTGATATCTCTTGTGTTCTTTATTTTTAACAAACAAGTTTATAATAGGTTTGAATAAAGCTTTATATTTTTCAGCATCAAATAGCTGAGAATCTGTAAGTGCTTTATAGGTCATCCAGATTCCAAAAGGGAATAAGACAATATTCGGAATCCACGCTGCCAAATAAGGATTTAATTTCCCTGACCAAGCCATGTTTTCGGTACTTACGTTGATGACATAGAAAATGATGAAAATTACGATTGCTATAATTACCGGAAGTCCCATTCCTCCTTTTCTGATGATTGATCCCAAACTTGAACCAATGAGGAAGAAAATGATGCAGGTAAAAGAATAGGTCACAATTCTTTGCTGATAAATAACTACTTTGCTGTAGTATTTTATTCCCGGATCAATCTCATTAGCTTTACCATCAACTGTACTTTTCAGGTTGTCTAATCTTTGATATGCATTGTTAAGTATTTCTAATCTTTTCTCACTTTTTACAGTGTCCAGCTTTAAAAGTTGTTTTGGTTTTGTTTTAGCCCTGTTCTGTTTCATATCCATATAAGTTATCACAGAATTGGTCTGATTTAAAACATCATTATTTACATTCGTAAAAAATTTATCGTTATCCTTTTTGGTTTTATCAATGGTTTTATCCAGCTCATTGAAAGTCTGAAAACGGTAATCATCGGTGATTTTTTCTTCTTCAATCGCTTTATTAATGATTTCGCTTACATCAAAATGAGAAACCAGAGAATCAAATTTAATGACCTGATCAGGTTGTTTCAAACGTACATTTTCACCTCTTCCGGCAAAATTATCGTCATAAACATACCCATTATAAAGAACCAGTTTTAAGTAATTTGAATTAGCTGCAGGTACAAATCTTCCTTTTTCTGCTAAAATCGTCTGTTGGTTTTCATAAGTAGTTGCTTTTTTATGAACAAAAACTCCTTCAATATTTTCGGCATTTTCACCGTAAATTTTATCAAACTTTACCATGTTTCCCGGAATCTGATCGATAAATTGTCCCGGTGTGAAATTCAGGGCTGGTTTTGTCTGGGCAATATTGAAAAGCATATTTTTCGCCTTCCTCTGAAAATCCGGAATAATATTATTGGAGAAAAAGTAGAGCATGACTGCCATAATCACACTTACACCCAACAGCGGAACCATTACTCTTGTCAACGAAATTCCGGCGGCTTTCATAGCTGCAAGTTCGTACCGTTCTCCAAATTCTCCGAAAGACATGATGCTTGCCAAAAGAATGGTAAGCGGTAAAACCATACTGATAACGCTTACTCCGAGGTAGAAAAGCAGTTTAACGATTTGCCATGTGCTTAATCCCTTTCCCATAAACTGTCCCAGCTGAACCCAGATAATGTTTACAATAAAGATGAAAAACAATACGCTGAATATAAAGAAAAACGGTCCAAAGAAGGTTTTTATGATATATCGGTCTAGTATTTTTAACATTCGCCAAAATTAATCAAAAAGCTACAAAGTTTTCTTTGTAGCTCTTATATTTTATGAAATTTTTATAATTCAACTAAAAGATGAAAGCGCAAAACTGCGATTTTTCCTTTTTATATTTTGTTTACAATTCTGTAATCAGGTAATTTTTGTATTTAGTCTTATCAAAAACAAACATTCCCGAATCCAAAGTCTGATTTTCTTTGTAATCTTTAATGGCAATTACAGCAACATCTTTATTGTTTCCGTGCTGTTCTAATTTTACCATTTGTTTTTTTACTGAGTCTACGAAAAGATAAACATATTTAATTCCGTTTGATTTTACAGGAGTTAATTTAATGAAATCTGCATTTACTCCGTTTACATTTTTCTTACCTTCATAAGTTACATTGTAATCATTTCTATAACTCGAAAGATAATTGATAGGGGAGAACATAGAGCTGCTACCGTTTGGTTTTGCAACCGTTACCTCCATATCTTCTGTATTGATATTATAGATTTTGCTTCCGTCGAAGATCTGTTCTGTTTCCATGATCTTCAATTTATATTTATCTCCCGCTGAATAATAAATTCCGGGTTCGGTTTTGGTAACTTTTCCGTTTGTTCCGTTCCCGAAAGAAAATTTGAAGTAAGAATTCTTTTTAGAATTGTAATTTGCTGTAATATCGTCTAATATTTTTTTTGCTTTTGCATCAATTTTCTGAGCATTTGTAAAACCTACCGCTCCAACAACCAAACTACTTACTATAATTTTTGAAATAATATTTTTCATTTTTTTCATTTAAATCTTTAATCTTTAGACTTCCTCAAACGCTAAAAGTTAAACTAAATTGTTTGTTTATCCCTTAACTGCGCAGATCTTCCAAAAACTGTTCCAAAGAATGAAGATCGCTAATAAGAACTTCTCTTGCTTTTGCTCCATTGAATCCTCCAACAATTCCGCTTGCTTCCAACTGATCCATAATTCTTCCCGCTCTGTTGTATCCTAATTTCAACTGTCTTTGAAGCATAGAAGTCGAACCTTGCTGAGTTGAAACGATAATTCTTGCAGCTTCTTCAAATAATGCATCTTTTTCATTAGGATCAAAAGTTCCGACCGTACTTGTAGCTTCCTCAGAAACATATTCAGGAAGAAGGAATGCCGAAGCATAACCTTTCTGTTCACCGATAAATTCTGCTAATCTTTCCACTTCCGGAGTATCAACAAAAGCACATTGAAGCCTTAAAATTTCATTTCCGTTAAAATAAAGCATATCACCTTTACCAATAAGCTGATCTGCACCCGTAGAATCTAAAATCGTTCTTGAATCCACACTCGAAATTACTCTGAAAGCTGCTCTTGCAGGGAAGTTGGCTTTAATCATACCAGTAATTACGTTTACGGAAGGTCTTTGTGTTGCAACAATTAAGTGAATTCCTACCGCTCTGGCTAGCTGTGCTAATCTTGCAATTGGTAATTCAACTTCTTTTCCGGCTGTCATAATCAAATCTGCAAACTCATCAACGACTAAAACGATATAAGGTAAATAACGGTGTCCGTTTTCAGGATTTAATTTTCTTTCCTTGAATTTGCTGTTGTATTCTTTCAGGTTTTTACAGAACGCATTTTTAAGTAAATCATATCTCTGATCCATTTCCACGCAAAGAGAATTCAGTGTGTTGATTACTTTATTGGTATCTGTGATAATGGCATCATCCGAATCCGGAAGTTTAGCCAGATAATGTCTTTCAATTTTTGAATATAATGAAAGTTCCACTTTTTTAGGATCCACCATTACAAACTTCAATTCACTCGGATGTTTTTTGTAAAGAAGAGACGTAAGAATGGCGTTAATACCAACCGATTTACCCTGACCTGTTGCTCCTGCCATCAATAAGTGAGGCATTTTTGATAAATCCGCCATGAACACTTCATTGGAAATCGTTTTACCGAAAACCACCGGCAAATCCATATCAGTATTCTGGAATTTATGAGAAGCAATCACGGAACGCATAGAAACCATTGTCGGATTTTTTCTCGGAACCTCAATACCGATCGTTCCTTTTCCGGGCATTGGTGCAATAATTCTGATTCCTAAAGCCGAAAGGTTCAAAGCAATATCATCCTGCAGTTTTTTAATTGCCGATACTCTGATTCCCGCTTCAGGAACAATTTCGTATAACGTAACTGTTGGCCCGATCGTGGCTTTAATTTCGGCAATTCCTACATTAAAGTTTTTCAGTAATCCTACAATTTTATTTTTATTTTCCTCTAATTCTTCTTTATTAATAGAAATTTCCTCATTTCCGTAATCTTTCAAAAGCTCAACCGGGGGCATCTGGAATTTTGCCAGATCTAATCTGTGATCATACAGACCATGTTTTTCAATTAAGTCCTGAGATTTTTTGTCTGCATCATCCAAAACATCAATAACAGGAGCAACTTCAATATTAAATTTGATATCTTCCTGAGCCGAAGTAGTTGCTGAAGCTATAGGTTTAATATCAAAAGCCTGTTCCGGACTTGAAGTCGGAATGCTTGGTTTTGTTTTAAGGTTTAAATTAACTGAATTTGAAAAATCATTTTTTTCTTCCTCAAAAGAAGTCTGATTCGGAGTAATAATTGTATTTAGGTCTGTAGAAACAGGAACTTCCGGAAATCCTTTCGGTACGCTTATTGGTTCTGGTTCCATAACTTTTACGGTTGGTTTTTCTACAACTTCGGTTACTGTAATTTTTGATGGAGTTTCTTCAGTTTGTTCTATTTCTTCGATTAATTCTTCATCTGCTTCAAAATTTTCATCAGAACTTGGCATCATAGATTTTACCTTCCCAATAGTACTTTCGTTGATATCATTAAGTTTAGATTTAATTGAGCTCGGACGAAGATTGAATTCTAAAATAAAATATAAAAGAATACTTGCTGCCAAAACCAGCCAAAGACCAACTGTTCCGATCAAAGCATTTAAAGAATCCATAATCTGATAGCCGTAAACACCACTCAAAACACCACCTTCTCCTTTTGTAAAGGCTGCTCCGAAGAAAATAGGAAGCCAGCAAATGAAGAATAGAGAGTGACCGACTGTTTTCCAGGGCTTGAAGGTTTTCTTTTTCAGGATGATCGTCCCGAAAACCAAAAATAAAAATGCAATTATAAATGAAGCAACACCAATGCTTTCGAAAATAAAGATATTCCCAAGCCAATCGCCAAGTTTACCAAAAAGATTAGAAGATTTTATACTTTTATCGAGCAGTGTTCCTGCCTGACTTTGATCTGCCTTCCAATTCATTAGATATGAGACAAATGAAAAAGTAAGAACCACAGAGAAAAGTATAAAAGTAAGCCCGAAAAATACTCGCTGCTTAGATAAAAATTTGCCTTTTTCAGACGCTTCCTGTTGTTTGTTTTGTGTGTTTTTATCCATAATATCAATGTGGGCAAATTTAATATTTTTTCAACATTAAATAAATGCTTTTTTGTTGAAAAGAAGTGTTAATTTTTCCCTAATTTTAAAGAAAATCAGTTTCTGTGATTTAATTTTGAATGATTAAAAATATTTAAAATAAAACAAATTTCAATTAAAAATATTCTATTTCTTTTGTCCTGATTTTTCTCAAATACATTATCAAAATAAAAAGTCTGTATTTTTAAGAGATATTCTCGGTAAAATAGATCTTCTCAATCAGCAATATAGCTTTTATTGATTTAAATTGCGGATATATTTGATTTTAAATTTTCCTCAATAAAAATAAGCTTATTAAGAATGTTTCAAAATAGCATTTCTCGTCTCCAAAGTGATAAAAAACAGCTTTTTTTAGCTCTGTTATAGTTTATCATCCTTATTTTTGCATGTCAAGTAAATAAATCATGAAGAAGCTCCAGGATATTATTATCTCAACCAGGACAATGGCTGTATTGTTACTGGTATTCGCATTTTCGATGGCATATGCCACGTTCTTAGAAAATGATTACGGAACACCTACAGCAAAAGCTTTAATTTATGAAGCATGGTGGTTTGAACTGATTATGGTTCTGCTTATTTTGAATTTCATAGGAAATATCGGAAGATACAGACTTTGGAAAAGAGAAAAATGGCCGGTTTTAGTTTTTCACCTTGCATTTGTATTAATTTTCATTGGTGGTGCGATCACACGATACATCAGTTTTGAAGGAACAATGCACATTAGAGAAGGGGAAACGTCTAACGAAATCGTGACCGACAAAAATTTCCTTAAAATTCAGATTGAAGAGAAAGGCGATGTTCTTAATTATCAAGATATTCCTTACTTAATGTCTCCTTTGCATAAAGATTTGGAGGCAACTTACGACTTCCACGGAAAACAGGTGAAAGTTGTCGCTAAAGAATATATTCAGAGAAAAAAAGACAGCTTGGTTGCTGAGCCCAACGGTACCGAATATCTTCATTTGGTTTCTACAGGAAACACAGGAAGGCAGAATATCTATATCAAGCCGGGTGAAACGAAGTCTATTAACGGAACTTTGGTGACATTCAACAGGGCGATTGAAGGCGCGGTAGAATTCAGAAATGAAGGCGGAAAATTAATGATTAAAACTCCTGTTGATGCAAGCTACATGACAATGGCAACTCAGGCAACGGGAAATACCGTAAAAGACGAATTTCAACCTTTGGCTTTAAGAAGTTTATATTCAATTAATGAATTAAAATTGGTTGTTCCTGAAGGTCTTAAAAAAGGAAGATTAATAGCAATCGAAGGCGACAGAAAGAAAGATCAGGCTGTTCCTGACGTATTGACAGTTGAACTTCAGGGTCCAAAAACCAAGCAATTGGTTGATCTTTCAGTTGAAAAAGGAAATCCTAATGCTTACAAACAGGTAACTATGGATGGCTTGAACATTATGGTTGGTTTCGGTCCTAAAATTTACAATACACCTTTCGCACTAAAATTGGATGATTTCGTAATGGAAACCTATCCGGGAAGTACCTCTCCGAGTGCTTATGAAAGTCATATTAAAATCATTGACGGAGGAAAACAGACTCCTTTTAAAATCTATATGAATCACGTTCTTAATCACGGAGGTTACCGTTTCTTCCAGTCAAGTTTTGATCCGGACAGAATGGGAACAGTACTTTCTGTAAACCACGATTACTGGGGAACTTTAATTTCTTATATCGGATACACTTTATTGTTTGGAGGATTGTTCTTTATCTTCTTCTGGAAAGGAACTCACTTCTGGAAATTAAATAAAATGCTGAAAGACGTTAATAAGAAAAGAGCGGCAAGTATTATTTTATTGCTTTTAAGTTTAGGCTTAAATGCTCAGAAAATTGAAACTCACGGGACGACGGACGGAAGCAGAGAACACATTCATGTAGAAGGTGAAGTTCACAATCATACTCCGGAAGCGACTCAGGCTCAACAACCGCAACAAAATTCTTTGGCTGCTCCGTTGACAAAAATGAAGAGCATTTCTCCTGATGAAATTATTGCTAGAAATAAGATCAGCAAAGAGCATGCGGACAAATTCGGATATCTTTTGGTTCAGAATTTCGAAGGAAGAATTGTTCCGATTAACACTGAAGCTTTAGATGTTTTAAGAAAATTATATAAAAAAGATGAGTTTAAAGGAACAGACGGAAAGTCTTTAACGGCAAACCAATGGTTTCTTTCAATTAATACAGATACTCCGAGCTGGACGATGGTTCCGATGATTAAAGTAGGAACGAAAGGAGGTGATGAGCTGAAGAATAAAACAAAAGCAGACGACGAAGGGTACACTTCTTTAATGAATCTTTTCCCTGCTGATGCCAACGGAAATCTTACCTATATATTAGAACACGATTACAATACGGCATTCCGTAAAAAACCGTCTGAGCAGACAAATTATGATAAGGAAGTAATTTCTGTTAACGAAAGAGTTCAGATTTTTAATGAATTTTTCAGTGGTCAGTTTATGAGAATTGTTCCTGTGAAAAATGATGCGAATCACACTTGGCATTCTTGGCTTGATCAAAAAATGGAGCCGGATATGGAATCTCAACAGGTAATGGGACCTTATTTTGCGGAAGCTTTACAGGCTCAAAAATCAGGTGACTGGAGCAAAGCAGATTCTGAATTAGTAAAACTTTCAGACTATCAGCAAAAATGGGGGAAAGCAGTTGTTCCTTCAAAATCTAAAGTTGATCTTGAAGTTTTCATGAATAAGGTAAATCTTAACTTCAAATTATTAATTTTCTATACATTAATCGGAGGATTATTATTGATTTTAGGCTTTGTTGAATTATTTAAGCCTAAGAAAATTTTAAATAAGATAATTAAAGTTATTGTTGCTCTTGGCGTTTTCGCATATTTATTCCATTTCCTTGGCTTGGTGGCAAGATGGTATATTTCCGGCCACGCACCGTGGAGTAACGGTTATGAAGCTATTATCTTTATCTCTTGGGTTGGTATTACGGCCGGATTGATTTTATATAGAAATTCAAACGCCTTGATTCCTGCAGCAGGATTTATGGTTGCTGTAATTATGA
The DNA here is from genome assembly GCF_039536845.1 of Chryseobacterium ginsenosidimutans. Lineage (GTDB taxonomy): Bacteria > Bacteroidota > Bacteroidia > Flavobacteriales > Weeksellaceae > Chryseobacterium > Chryseobacterium ginsenosidimutans_B. The sequence continues at coordinate 30,403 of NZ_BAAAZJ010000005.1, read as the reverse complement.
TGGGATTTGCACATGGAGGTTCAGCGCTTGATCCACAGATTACGCCGCTTGTTCCTGTATTGAAATCATATTGGCTGATCGTTCACGTGGCAATTATTACGTCGAGTTATGGGTTCTTTGCCCTGTCGATGATTATTGCGGTGATCAGTCTGGTATTCTATATTATTTCAAATAAAGAAAATTATAAAATTCATCACGACACGACATTAAAGGAATTGGTAATAGTTTCTGAAATGTCTTTAACAATTGGGTTATTTGCATTGACGGTAGGAAACTTCTTAGGAGGAATCTGGGCAAACGAGTCTTGGGGAAGATACTGGAGCTGGGATCCAAAAGAAACCTGGGCATTCATCTCAATCATGGTTTACGCATTCGTATTACACATGAGATTGGTTCCGGGATTAAGAAGTAAGTGGGCATTCCACGTTGCGACAATGTTTGCATTCTGCTCAATGGTAATGACGTATTTTGGAGTAAATTATTACTTAAGCGGACTTCATTCTTATGCAGCAGGAGATCCGGTTCCGGTTCCGGCCTGGGTATATATCGGACTTGGAACGATGGCACTTTTATCAGCAGCTTCTTATTTTAAATTTAAAGCTTTGAATAAAAAATAAATTTAAATTTTATACATAAATACAATCCCTGAAATTAATTTTTCGGGGATTTTTTATTAAAATTATAACCATTAAAAAAATAGAGATATTTAATAAGGATAAAAAAACTCATCATTTATAATTCATAATTCAAAACTTACTCATATCTTTATGATATCAAATTAATATCAAAATAAAAATCATATCATGGAAAAAGTTTTAAAACCAATGTCAGGTTATCTGGCTTTAGTTATTTGTTTAGTATTGTTTATTGCATCTGTCTACTTATTTATTACAGGCGCAGGTACAGAGAATATTACAAATATTGTCTTGGCAGCAGTATGCTTTATTGCATTTTTCTTTTTTATTAAAGGCTTAATGATTATTCAGCCGAACCACTCAAGAGTTCTGAATTTCTTTGGGAGATATGTCGGAACTGTAAAAGACAACGGGTTGTTCTTTATTAATCCTTTATATTCTTCACAGAAAATATCGCTCCGTTCCGAAAACCTTCAGGGGCAGACTTTAAAAGTGAACGATAAAATGGGGAATCCTATAGAAATTGCAGTCGTAATGGTTTGGAAAGTGGGAGATACTTACAAAGCAGCTTTTGATGTGGAACGTTATTCAGATTTTGTAAAAATGCAGAGTGAGGCAGCAGTACGTCATCTGGCAATGAGTTTTCCTTATGACAATCTGGAAGATGATCATGCTCCGATTACTTTAAGAGAAGGCGGCGATAAAATCAATTCGATTTTAGAACAGGAATTGACAGATCGACTTTCAAAGGCAGGAATTGTCATTCAGGAAGCAAGAATTTCACACTTGGCTTATGCATCCGAAATCGCAGGGGCAATGCTTCAGAGACAACAGGCAACAGCAATTGTAGCAGCAAGAACCAAAATTGTGGAAGGTGCTGTCGGAATGGTAGATTTAGCCTTGAAAAAGCTTTCAGCAGAGAATATTGTTGAACTGGATGATGAAAGAAAAGCAGCAATGGTAAGCAATTTAATGGTTGTTCTTTGTGGCGAAAAAGCAGCACAGCCAATCTTAAATGCAGGGACTTTGTATAATTAAGATTAACTAAAACAACTTTGCATAAAGTCATCAAAAACTTAATAAACTTTATGTTAAAACAAAAATAAGTCAAGAAATAGAAAAAAATGAAATCAGAAAAAACTCAAAATCCTTCCGAAAACAAAGGCAAAAAATCTTTTGTCCTAAGGATTGATGAGTCCACTTACAAGCTTCTGGAAAAATGGGCAAATGACGAATTCCGAAGTGTAAATGGACAAATTGAGTATTTGCTACATCAAAAACTGATGGAATCGGGAAGAAAGAAAAAAGAATAAATTTTATTCATTATTGTTGTCATTCCGACAAAGGAGAAATCTATTTGAAAGTATAGATTTTTCACTTCGTTTCATTCTGAATGACAAAACAGGTTTTACTAAAAACAAAAGCAGAGAAATTTCTCTGCTTTTGTTTTTATATATCAATTAATTATTCAAATATTCCTGTAAAGTAGCCTGCAATTATATTCCATGCATTTTTTCCTAAGAAATAAATAAGTGTAGAAGAAATGATGCCTTTCACGGTAAAGAATATAATTCCACCGATCCCGAATTTCTTTACCAGCCTTTTCCATCTTGGGCTTTTCTTTTCCTCAGCAGCAGGTTCGTTTATCGTCTTATTATTTTCCATTTCTGAAATTCAAATGATTACCATACAAAGATAAGCATGTTTATAATTAGTCCAAATAAAAAACACGTTAAAAAAATTAAAATTTTGCAGTTCACATAATATTTTTATCTTTAGAGGAAACGAAAAGTAGAATTTTTATGTCTAAAAAAGTAAAGGATTTTGGGATTGAAAAAACGCTCAAAAATCTAGGAATTAAAGATGAAAATAAAGGTACTTCTGTAGGCGGAAAATACTTTGCATCAGGAAAAGTTATAGAAAGTTATTCTCCCGTGGATGGAAACCTGATTGCCAAAATAAAGACTTCCGGCGAATCTGATTATGATAAGGTAATCGAAACAGCTCAAAAAGCATTTCAGGAGTTCAGAGCCATTCCGGCGCCTAAAAGAGGGGAAATCGTAAGACAGTTAGGTCAGAAATTAAGGCAATATAAGGATGATTTAGGCAAGCTTGTTTCTTATGAAATGGGTAAATCTTTACAGGAAGGTCTTGGTGAAGTTCAGGAAATGATCGATATCTGCGACTTTGCAGTTGGAGTTTCAAGACAACTTCACGGGTATACAATGCACTCGGAAAGACCTGGTCACAGAATGTACGAGCAATATCATCCGCTTGGAGTAGTTGGAATTATCACGGCATTCAACTTTCCGGTAGCAGTTTGGGCCTGGAATACAGCTTTAGCATGGATTTGTGGTAACGTTACCATCTGGAAACCATCAGAAAAAACACCGCTTTGTGCCATTGCCTGCCAAAATATCATGAATGAAGTGATCAAGGAAAACAATCTTTCTGAAGGAATTTCAAGTGTATTGGTTTCTGATCATGAAATCGGACAAAGATTAGTGGACGATAAAAGAGTTTCTTTGATTTCTTTCACAGGTTCAACAAGAGTCGGAAGAATGGTTTCTTCTAAAGTTGCTGAGAGATTCGGGAAGTCTATCCTTGAATTAGGAGGAAACAACGCAATCATTATTTCTAAAGATGCAGACATCGACATGTCGATTATCGGAGCTGTTTTCGGAGCTGTCGGAACTGCAGGACAAAGATGTACTTCAACAAGAAGATTGATCATTCACGAAAGCGTTTATGATGAAGTGAAAAGCAGATTGGTAAAAGCTTACGGTCAATTAAAGATTGGAAATCCTTTGGATGAAAACATGCATGTTGGACCGCTTATCGATACAGATGCAGTAAATATGTATGAGGAAGCGATTAAAAAAGGTAAAAAAGAAGGCGCAAAATTCATCGTTGAAGGTGAAGTTTTAAAAGGAAAAGGATACGAATCTGGTTGTTATGTAAAACCATGTATTGCAGAAGTTAAAAATTCTTACGAAATCGTTCAGCATGAGACTTTCGCGCCCATTTTATATTTAATTAAATACGAAACTTTAGAAGAAGCAATCGCCATCCAGAATGATGTTCCCCAAGGATTATCGTCTGCGATTATGACGCAGAATTTAAGAGAAGCAGAATTGTTCCTTTCTCATGCAGGTTCAGACTGTGGGATTGCCAACGTAAATATCGGAACTTCCGGTGCGGAAATCGGTGGAGCTTTCGGTGGTGAAAAAGAAACAGGAGGCGGCAGAGAATCCGGTTCAGATGTTTGGAAATACTATATGAGAAGACAAACAAATACGATTAACTATACAGCAAACCTTCCTTTAGCACAAGGAATTAAATTTGACCTTTAAAAGTTTTAACTTAATTTAAAACACCAAAAGATTTAGATATGGTCAATTATAAAATTCTAAATCTTTACAATTTAAATACAATCAACCCTAAGATTTTTATTTAATATGGAACAAACAATTGATATACAAGCAAATAAAGTTAAAGATACAATAGGTAGACATGTTCTTGCGGACGGTTTCGATTTCGTGATGGATATTGAAAAATCTCACGGATCTTGGCTTTATGACAAGCTTACAAATAGAGAATATTTAGATATGTTTTCGATGTTCGCTTCGGCGTCTATTGGCTACAATCATCCTTATTTAGTCGAAAAATCGGCTTGGCTAGGGAAAATGGCTGTCAACAAACCGACATTGGCAGATATTTATTCTGAGGAATATGCACACTTTTTAGAAGTTTTCGAAAGAGTAGTTATTCCCGAAGAATTACAGTACGCTTTTTTTATTGAAGGTGGAACTTTAGGTGTTGAAAATGCCATGAAAGCATGTTTCGACTGGAAAACACGTAAAAATTTCGAAAAAGGTCTCGATATTGAAGCAGGAATCTGTATTCACTTCAGACAGGCATTCCACGGAAGGAGTGGGTATACTTTAAGTTTAACAAATACTTCTGATCCAAGAAAATACCAGTATTTCCCGATGTTCGACTGGCCTAGAATTCTAAATCCTAAATTGCATTTTCCAATCACGGAAGAAAATTTAGAAGAAACTATTAAAAACGAAAGATTGGCCTTATTGAATATCGAAGAAGCAATCTTAATGAACCCTGATAAAGTAGCTTGTATCATTATTGAGCCGATTCAGGCTGAAGGTGGTGATAATCATTTCAGGGACGAATTTTTATTAGGTTTAAGAAAAATCTGTGATCAGAATGAAATCCTTTTAATTTTTGATGAAGTACAGACAGGTATCGGAATCACAGGAAAAATGTGGGCTTTTGAACATTTTACTGCAAAACCGGACATCATTTCTTTTGGTAAAAAAGCACAGGTTTGCGGAGTTCTAGCGAATAAAGAAAAGTTTGATGAAGTTCCGAATAATGTTTTCAGAGAGAGCTCAAGAATCAATTCTACTTTCGGAGGGAATTTTATCGATATGCTTCGTTTTCAATTGGTAATGGAAGTCATTGAAAAAGAAAATCTTGTAGAAAATGCAAGAGTGGTAGGTAACTATTTATTGGAAGGCTTAAAAATATTAGAACAAAAACATCCTGAAAAACTTTCAAATGCAAGAGGAAGAGGGTTGATGTGCGCGATTGATCTGCCAACTCACGAACAAAGAAATCAGTTAAGAGAGGAGCTTTTCCATGATGGTTTATTCATCTTAGCATGTGGAGATCAGTCACTTCGATTCAGACCGCATTTGAACGTTACCAAGGAAGAAATTCAACTTGCCTTGGACAAAATTGAAAATAATATTAATAAAATTTAAAACTCAAAATTTGTAATTTTCAAAAAAACGTCATATATTTAGATACTCAAACGGGATCGAAATATGGAAAGAAGTACAAGAGTATCAGTTTTTGAAAGCGACAAATCAGCAGAAATTCAGTTAATTAAGTCTAAATTGGATGATGCACAAATAAAAAATTCAGTTGAAAATAATTACCTTACATTTACGACTACGCCTACGGCTACATCGTTAAAGTTAATGGTTAAGTTAGAAGATGAAAAAAGAGCCTTCGAGGTTATTGATGCTTATCTTCAACAAAATGAAAATTAATAAAAAACAATTTCATAATTTTAAATTTTACTACTTCGAACCGAAAATTAATTTTAATTAGTTTTCGGTTTTTTTAATTAAATATTTAAAAAAATTAAAAAATTCAAAGATTTAGAAATTAAGATAAAATTTGATTATCATTAACCAGTTTATTAAACCTAAAATAATTTCTAAATCTTTGAATTTTTTAATTTCATAATCAAAGAACAATGAATTCAGAAATTAAACTAAGAAAGGCAGAAATTGAAGACAGAGATATTATCTGGAACATTTTACAGCAGGCAATTGAAAGAAGAAGACAGGACGGAAGCACCCAATGGCAGCAGGGATATCCCAATTTGGATACTGTAGAAAGTGATATTGCAAAAGGATTCGGATATGTTCTTACAGTCGATGGTGAAATTGCGGTTTATACAGCTTTGATCTTGAATGACGAACCCGCTTATAGCACCATTGAAGGAGCCTGGCTAAGTAACGGAGAATTTGTTGTGGTTCATCGAGTGGCTATTGATGAGAAATTTGCAGGACAGGGATTGGCAAAAAAACTTTTCGGTCATATTGAAGACTTTACACGAGAGCAGGGAATTCAGAGTGTAAAAGTAGACACTAATTATGATAATATAGCAATGCTGAAAATCTTAGAAAGCAAGGGATATTCTTATTGTGGAGAGGTCTTTCTTGCCGGAGGAATGAGAAAGGCTTTCGAGAAGATTATAATTTAGGCAAAAAGTTAAATCCATTTCCATTGAATTTTAAAACGCTAGGTATTTATAAACTCTATTAAGTTTGTTCGTTTAGTTCTGAACTAATTTCTATTTTTGCTTCAAATTTATATACAATGCATAAGAGTATAGAAATTGATGAAAAAATTTTTCAGGATGCCGTAAAATTCTATGGCACCGTTTTCAATCTACCTCCATTAGCCTCAAAAATCTATGCTTATCTTCTTTTCGATTATGAAAAGGCAGGTATAACTTTTGATGAGTTTGTGGAAGTGCTTTCTGCGAGTAAAAGCTCGGTTTCTACAAGCATTTCTTTATTGCTAAACGCTCAGCTTATCGTAGATCACAACAAGATGGATGAACGGAAACGGTATTTTTTCATCAATGACGAATATAAGAGAATAAGATTTGAAAAAATAGTTCAAAAGATGCAAGACGAATTAAAACTACTGGATGACTTAGACAATTTTAAAAAAAATCAGGAAGATGGATACAACGAAAAAATTGAAGCTTACAAAGCTCTTTTAAATAAAAACATAATAAATATTCAGGAATCTCTTAATAAACTATAAAATGAATAATAAGCTAGTTATACTTTCTATTGCAGGACTTTCTTTAGTTGCCTGCAAAAAAGAAGCTCCAAAGCAGGACGGTGCAAAACCATATCCTGTGGTAAATGTGGAGTCAAAAAATATAGTAGGCTATCAGACTTTTCCTGCTACCATCGAAGGCAGGGTAAATAATGATGTTCGTGCTAAAATACAGGGATATATCACTCAGGTTTTGGTGGATGAAGGACAATATGTAACAAAAGGACAGCCTTTATTTCGTCTTGAAACAAACATTTTAACTGAAAATGCTGCTGCCTCCAAAGCCGGAATCGGTGCAGCAGAATCTAATATTGCAGCTGCTCAGGCTGCTGTAAATGCGGCTAATGTGGAAGTAAATAAACTGAAACCACTTGTTCAGAAAAATATCATCAGTAATGTTCAGCTGCAGACAGCTCAGGCAAATTTAGCCCAGGCTCAGGCTCAGTTACAACAGGCAAGAGCAGGTAAAAGTCAGGCAGTTGCCAATTATAAAGGAGTAGAAGCAAACATCGAATATTCTGTGATTCGTGCGCCTATTTCCGGAGTTATCGGAAAGCTTCCTTTAAAAGTGGGAAGTTTGGTTGGTCCGACTGATCAGACTCCTTTAACAACAATTTCAGACACTTCTCAATTGTTCGCATACTTTTCAATGAACGAAAAAGAATATTTTGACTTCCTTGAAAAATCTCCGGGTGCATCATTACCTGAAAAAATTAAAAATCTTCCACTGGTAGAATTACAATTGGCAAACGGAAGTATTTATTCTGAAAAAGGTAAAATTGAAGCTATTACAGGACAGATAGATAATACTACAGGGACGATTCAGTTCAGAGTAGGTTTCACAAATCCTCAGAAATTATTGAGTAATGGAAACAGTGGATCTATCAGATTGCCAAAAACTTACGATAACGTATTGGTAGTTCCGGAAAGTGCTACTTACGAACAGCAGGGTATCGTTTACGTTTACAAAGTAGAAAAAGGCGATACAGCGAGAAATGTTGTCGTAAATATAATCGACAGAATCGACAATTTGGCGCTTTTAAAATCTGGTGTAAACAAAGGTGAGATGATCGTTGCTGCAGGAATCGGAGGACTAAAACCGGGAACCGCCATAAAGCCGAAACCAATAAAAATGGATAGTCTTGTTCAATCTATAAAACCGAAATTCTAAAATGATTAAAAATTTTATAAACAGACCGGTTTTATCCACCGTAATCTCAATCTTGATTGTGATTCTCGGGGTATTGGGATTGATCTCGCTACCGGTCACACAGTATCCGGACATTGCACCTCCAACAGTAAGCGTTTCAGCAAACTATACCGGAGCGAATGCGGAAACTGTAATGAAAAGTGTTGTAGTACCTTTGGAAGAACAGATCAACGGGGTGGAAGGAATGGACTACATTACTTCATCTGCCGGAAATGACGGTTCTGCACAGATTCAGGTGTTCTTTAAACAAGGAATTGATCCCGATATTGCAGCGGTAAACGTTCAAAACCGTGTTACCAGAGCGACACCGTTGCTTCCGAGTGAAGTTACGCGTTCAGGGGTTGTTACTCAGAAACAGCAGACAAGTGCCTTGATGTATATGTCTTTCTATTCTGAAAATAAAGATCTTGATGATGTATATCTTCAGAACTTCTTGAATATCAATATTATTCCAAACTTAAAAAGGATTAATGGAGTTGGTGATGCCAACGTTTTCGGAGGTAAAAACTATTCTATGAGAGTTTGGCTTGATCCATCAAAAATGGCAGCCTACGGAGTAACTCCAACAGACGTTACCAACGCGATCAACGAGCAGAGTAGAGAAGCTGCGGCTGGTTCTATCGGACAAAACAGTGGAAGCTCTTTCGAATATATCATTAAATATGTTGGTAAATTCAACGAGAAATCACAGTACGATAATATCATCATTAAATCTCTTGCAGACGGACAAAATCTGATGTTAAAAGATGTTGCTAAAGTAGAATTGGCAGGTCAGTCTTACACAGGAATCGGGGAGAATGGCAACAATCCATCCATCAGTATGGGGCTTTTCCAGACACCGGGTTCTAATGCTCAGGAGATTATTAGAAATATTAAAGCATATCTAAAATCCGCGGAAGGAAGCTTTCCTAAAGGGGTAAAATATACATTCAACTTTGATACCAACGAATTCCTGGATGCATCGATCGAAAAGGTTGTTCATACCTTAATTGAAGCATTTATCTTAGTATTTATCGTTGTATATATTTTCTTACAGGATTTCAGATCTACGTTAATTCCGGCAATTGCGGTTCCGGTTTCGATTGTGGGGGCATTTTTCTTCCTGAATTTATTTGGATATTCATTAAACTTATTAACATTGTTCGCATTGGTTCTTGCCATCGGTATCGTGGTGGATGACGCGATTGTCGTCGTCGAGGCGGTTCATGCCAAGATGGAGAATGGTATTTCTGATGCCAAAAAAGCGACAGTAGAAGCGATGGATGAAATTACTGGAGCAATTATCTCAATTACACTGGTAATGGCGTCTGTATTTATTCCGGTAACATTTATTACGGGGCCAACGGGAGTTTTCTACCAACAGTTTGGTATCACATTGATTGTGGCGATCATTATTTCTGCAGTTAATGCATTGACATTGAGCCCGGTTTTATGTTCATTATTCTTAAAACCTCACGATGCGCATCATACAGAATATAAAAATCTTAATTTGCTTCAAAAGTTTTTCTATAAGTTCAATATTGCCTTTAGAACTACAACAGAACGTTACGGAAGAGGATTTGTGTTTTTATTGAGACATAAATGGGTTACATTAATCATCTTTGCGGTTACAGGATGTATCTTGTATTGGGCAAGTACAACCATGAAAAAAGGTTTTGTACCTACAGAAGACAGAGGAATTATCTTTACAGACGTTCAGCTTCCTCCGGGAGCTTCAATGGAGAGAACATACAATGCATTGAAAACACTTCAGGCAAAAGCTTTAAAAGTTCCGGGAGTACAAAACGTAACAATTTCTACGGGTAGAGGTTTCTTATCCGGAAACGGTAGTAATAACGGTCTTGCTTTCATTAAATTAAAGCCATTTGATGAAAGAAAAAAAGACGGACAGACTTCTGAAGATATCACTAAAAAATTATTCGGAATTTCAGGAGCAGTTCCTGATGCTAAAGTAGTATTCTTCCAGCCGCCGAGTGTACCTGGTTTTGGTAACAGTGCCGGTTTTGAGATGGTACTTTTGGATAAATCAGGAGGTGAATATGCCGATTTAGATAATAAAACAAATGAATTCATCGGGAAATTGATGGAAAGACCTGAGATTGAATTTGCTCAGACTTCTTTCAATACAAAATATCCTCAGTTCGAAATGCAGATCAATGTTCCTTTGGCAAAACAAATGGGAGTTTCTGTGAGTGATATCCTGGCTACAATGCAGGGATATATCGGAGGTATTTACACCGCTGACTTTACGAAATACGGTAAACAGTTCAGGGTAATGGTTCAGGCTCTTCCGGAAAACAGACAAAACATTAATAATCTTAATGAATTGTATGTGAAAACCGGTTCAGGAGCAATGTCGCCAATTTCTCAGTTTGTTACTTTAAATAAAGCATACGGACCACAATCTGTAAGCCGTTATAATCTATTTACTTCAGTAAAAATTACAGGTGCAAACTCGGCAGGATTCAGTTCCGGTGATGCAATTACAGCTGTTCAGCAGGTTGCTCAGGAAACTTTAAATCAAAACTACGATGTAGAGTTTACAGGTTTAACAAGAGAAGAATTGAATTCAGGATCACAAACGGTTTTAATCTTTGCATTAAGTTTAATTTTCGTTTATTTCATTCTTTCGGCTCAGTACGAAAGTTATATTTTACCATTGGTGGTTGTAATTTCTCTTCCTCTTGGGGTAATGGGAGCTTATTTCGGACAAAAAATTATGGGCTTGGAAAACAATATTTATTTCCAGATTGCCCTGATTATGTTGGTCGGATTATTAGCAAAAAATGCAATCTTGATTGTTGAATTTGCCGTGCAGAGAAGACATCACGGTGAAACGATTGTAATGTCTGCTATCAATGCTGCAAAAGCGAGATTAAGACCAATTTTGATGACGTCATTTGCATTTATCTTCGGTTTATTACCATTGGTTTTGGCAAGCGGAATCGGTGCGGTTGGTAACAGATCAATTGCAACAGGTGCTGCAATCGGATTATTGATAGGGACTATTTTAGGACTTTTTGTAATTCCTGTTTTGTATGTAATTTTCGAATATTTACAGGAGAAAGTGAAACCTCTCAAGGAAAAAGAAATCAATTTAGCAGAATAATTAATTAGAAGCTAGAAGTTAGATTTTAGAAACTAGACTAAAACTAACTTCTAACCTCTAAATTCTAACTTCTATTATAACATGAAGAGTATTTTAAACATCATAAAAGGAATAACATTTTCAGTCGCAGTTCTTGCAGCCGTATCATCTTGTATGGCGAGAAAAGAATATCACAGACCGGATAATGTTGCAGACGAAAAGCTGTACCGTACAGATATGCTTCCTGCTGATAGTACCAATATCGCGAACGTTTCATGGAAAGAAATTTTCACAGATCCGATACTTCAGGGGCATATTTCGAAGGCTTTGGAAAATAATCTGGATATAAGAATTGCCTTACAGAGCATTACTTCTGCGGAAGCTTATTTGAAGCAAAGTAAAGCAGCGTACCAGCCAACTGTAACTGTTGGTCCGGGTTATACTTTCCAGACACAGTCTTTGAATACACAGACCGGACAATTATTCGGACAGAGACGTTATATCAACCAGCTTGATATTACGGCAAGCATCGGATTTGAAGCCGATATCTGGGGAAAATTAAAAGCTCAGGAAAAAGCTCAATTGGCAACCTATTTAGGAACCGTTGCAGCTCATAAAGCTGTGAAAAGTGATCTTATTGCTTCAATTGCTTCCTCATATTATCAATTATTGACTTTTGATGAGCAAAAGAAAATTATCACACAAACGATTGAAGTTCGTGAGAAAAATTTAGAAACAACAAGAGCTTTAAAAACTGCAGGAACATTAACGGAAGTTGCCGTTCAACAGAGTGAAGCTTTGGTTTATAATGCAAAATCTTTATTAATTGACATTGATACTCAGATTCAGTTATTGGAAAATACAATGAGTTTATTGATGGGAGAGCCTTCTCATTCGATTGAAAGATCAACATTGGAAAGTCAGAATGTTCCTATTGATTTAAAATTAGGATATCCTGCTCAATTATTGGCAAACAGACCGGATGTAATGAGAGCGGAATACAGCTTAATGAATGCTTTTGAATTAACTAATTCTGCAAAAGCACAGTTTTACCCTACTTTAAAAATTACAGGAAATGGAGGAATTCAGTCGCTTGATATTGATCATTTGTTCAGTGTTAATTCATTGTTTGCAAGTGTTGTAGGAGGATTGGCTCAACCGATTCTGAACAGAAGAACCATTAAAACGAACTATGAAGTGAGTTTGGCAAATCAGGAAACGGCTTATCTGAATTTCAGAAAAACAGTTCTTACAGCTGGAAAAGAAGTTTCGGATGCAATCAGAGTGTTCTCGGTGCAGGATCAGTATATAGAATTAAAACAGAAAGAACTGTTAAACTATAAAAATTCTGTAGATTATTCTCAGGAATTGGTAAACTATGGGATGGCAAATTATCTTGAAGTATTGAATGCAAGCGTAAATTCTTTAAACGCAGAATTGAATATCGCCAATGCACAATACAGCAAAATGAAAGCAGCAGTAGAGCTTTATCAGGCTCTCGGAGGCGGTTGGAAATAATTTTCAATATAAAGTTAATCGAAAGGGCGCATGTTAATTTATTTTAGCATGCGTTTTTTGTTTTTGTATGAAAAGTTCCTTAAACAATAAAAGATATATAGATAATTACTATAGTTTTTAAAGAAAATTTAACAAAATGTTTGTATATGTAGTTTAAATACTTACTTTTGTACGGCTTCGGAAAATACGGATCAACGAAGGGGAATTAGCTCATCTGGCTAGAGCGTTAGACTGGCAGTCTAAAGGTGACGGGTTCGATCCCCGTATTCTCCACGAAATTTGTTTAAGTGATAAAACTACTTATAAAACTATGAAGAAAATATTTTTACTTTTATTGACTGCCTTTTTGTTCATCGGTTGTAGCAAAGATGAAGATACGATCTACGATTTCATCGGAACTTGGGCCGGAACTTATGAAGGTACCGAAAAAGGAGACTGGAACATCGTTGTAGCAACTGATGGAAAAGTAACAGGAACAATGCATTCTGATCAGACTACTGAAAACTACAATATTTCAGGATATCTTAGTGAATCAGGAGAATTGAACGCAACGATCGGTTCACCTGCAGACGGAGAATTCAAAGGAACTTTAACAAGAGAAGATAAAAAAGGATCGGGAAGCTGGACAAACGCAGTTCCAACACCTGTAAGAACCGGAACTTGGAAAGGTGAAAAAACTTCAAAATAATAAGATTTTTACATTATAAAAAAAAGCTGTCCTATTGGGATGGCTTTTTTTATTTAAAATTTTGTACTATAAGCTCTGTAAACTTAAACTTTAAAATCATATTTTATCTATATTTGTAATTGTAGTAAAAATCAGAGAAATATGAAGGACAGATTATTTTGCAGAAAACAAATTATAAGAAAGCTACTTGTTTTGTCGGTTGCATCAATAATTACTATTTCCTGCGGAAGCTCAAAAAGTGTTGCCACAAAGAAAAATACAGGTTCTAAAACAGTTGTAAAAACTGAAAATCTCAGAAAACTTGACTCAAAATTTGACGGAAAAGTTTCAAAATCAATCAACGATATTCTGAAAGACGCCGAAAAATATATCGGAACTCCCTACAAATTCGGGGGAAATACTTCGTCAGGTTTCGACTGTTCAGGATTTACCGTAAAAGTTTTTGAAGAAAACGATTTTAAACTTCCAAGAAGATCTTCCGATCAGGCCGAAACCGGAGAAAAAATTGATATTAAAGATGTAAAACCAGGAGATCTTTTGTTTTTTTCAACAGCTGGAGGAAGCAGAGTTTCTCATGTAGGAATTGTTCATGATATTGGGAATGACGGAGAAGTAAAATTTATTCATGCTTCTACTTCAAAAGGTGTAATTATTTCTTCTTTAAACGAAAAATACTGGAACAATGCTTATCTTCATGCTCAAAGGGTTTTGTAATTAAGTCTTTTCTTTATCATTTTTTCCAGCTTGTCATTCAGACAAAGGAACTTTACTTTATAAAAATTTTATACTTAATCAAAGCTTGCAATAAAAAGGTTTTGCTGAACTTTTTTGTATCTTTGGCGCGAATAATTTTAAACTAGAAACATGTCGTTACAACAAACAATTGAAAACATTTGGGATAATAGAGATCTTTTGCAGAATGAGGATAGTAAAAAAGCAATCAGAGAAGTTGTTTCTTTATTAGATTCCGGAGAACTTCGTGTTGCAGAGCCTACAGAAAACGGATGGCAGGTAAATGAGTGGGTGAAAAAAGCTGTGGTAATGTATTTCCCAATTCAAAAAATGGAAACCATTGAGGTAGGTCCTTTTGAATTTCATGATAAAATTCCTTTGAAGAGAAACTATGCTGAAAAAGGAGTGAGAGTTGTACCTCATGCGATCGCCAGAGAAGGATCTTTTGTAGCTTCTGGAGTGATTTTGATGCCTTCTTATGTAAACATTGGTGCTTATGTAGATTCAGGAACGATGGTTGATACTTGGGCAACTGTCGGAAGTTGTGCGCAGATCGGTAAGAACGTTCACTTGAGTGGCGGTGTTGGAATCGGTGGTGTTTTAGAACCGCTTCAGGCTGCTCCGGTTATTATTGAAGATGATTGTTTCATCGGATCAAGATGTATCGTTGTAGAAGGTGTTCACGTAGAAAAAGAAGCAGTTTTGGGAGCAAATGTTGTTTTAACGGCTTCAACTAAAATTATCGACGTTACAGGAGATACTCCAATTGAAATCAAAGGTAGAGTTCCTGCCCGTTCAGTTGTAATTCCCGGAAGTTATACAAAACAATATCCGGCTGGAGAATATCAGGTTCCATGTGCTTTGATCATTGGTCAGAGAAAGGAATCTACAGATAAGAAAACATCTTTGAATGATGCGTTGAGAGATAATAATGTTGCTGTTTAAGATGACTATTTTAAACTAATACTACTATTTTGAAAGAAAAATTTCTTAAAATACTATTAAACCCTAAATATATATTTGGGGTTTATCTTATTATATCAATTGTTACGGCGATTTCGAAATATAATAGAGGAGCTTACGCGATTAATAATTATCTGATTTTCAAGAGTGTATTTTTTAATACGATTAATCAGAAAAACTTATTTATACATTATCCGGATCTGTTTTTTGACTTAAATCATTACGGAGTTTTTTTCAGTGCGTTAATCGCTCCGTTTGCTTTAATGCGCGATTGGCTGGGAATTTCTCTTTGGAATATTGCCAATACTTTAATCTTCATTTATGGGATTTATAAGCTTCCGTTTTCAGATTCAAAAAAGGCAATTTTCGGGTTGCTTTGTCTGCAGGAATATATTACAGCAGCATTAAGTTTACAGTTTAATGTAGCTTTAACAGGACTTTTATTACTATCCGCAACCTATATTTACGAAAGAAAAGAAGTAAAATCTGTAACGGCAATTTTAATAGGAGTATTTGTAAAAATCTATGGAATTGTAGGACTTACACAGTTTTTCTTCATAAAAAATAAAACAAAATTTATTCTTTCAGGATTAATTATTGCTATCCTGTTTTTTGCTTTACCAATGGCATATTCAAGTCCGAAATTCGTTGTTCAGTGTTATTCGGATTGGTTTCAGTCGCTTGTAGAAAAAAATAATGAAAATCAGGTTCTTGGAAACATGCAGGATATTTCATTGATGGGCTTTTTCAGAAGGATTTTAGGAGATGCTTCGATTTCAAATTTAGTATTTTTAGCGGCAGGCTTACCACTTTTTGCTTTGCCTTACATCAGAATTAAACAATATAAAAATTACGCATTTCAATTAATGATTCTGGCTTCAACTTTACTGTTTTTGGTATTGTTCAGTTCAAGTTCAGAATCTCCGACGTATATTATTGCAGTTGTGGGAGTTTTGATCTGGTTTTTTCTTCAAAAAGAAAGATCACCATTGATTATTGGTTTATTAATTTTCGTAATTATTTTTACTTGTTTTTCGACCTCGGATTTATTTCCAAAATTTGTAAAAGAGAATTATATCAAAAAATATTCTTTAAAAGCTGTACCTTGCATTGTAATTTGGTTGAGAGTAACGTATGAACTTTTAACTAAAAATTTTGAAAAAGATTACAGTCTGAATTAATACTATATGAAGAAAATTTCCATCGTCATTCCTGCCCATAACGAAGAAGGAAACGTTGCTTTGGTACATCAGAAAATTAAAGAAATTTTTGATGGTTTAAGCAATTATGATTTTGAAATTATCTTTGTAAATGATGGCAGCCGTGATAATACCCAACAAAAATTAGAAGAGCTTTCCCAACAATACAGCGAAGTAAAATACATTGAATTTTCAAGAAACTTCGGACATCAGCCTGCCGTAAAAGCAGGAATGGACAATGCCCATGGGAATGCGGTTATTTCAATGGATGGTGATTTGCAGCATCCGCCGGAACTCATTCCTGAAATGATTGAAAAATGGGAAAAAGGATACGATATCGTTTACACAGTAAGAACTTATCCTAAACAAATTTCTTACTTCAAACGAAAAACCTCAGATTTTTTTTATAAAATTTTATCAAGCTTATCTGACGTTGATTTAACAAAAGGTGGCGGTTCCGACTTCAGATTAATGGACGCAACTGCGGTCGAAGTCATGAGAAGTTTTAATGAAGATGATTTATTTTTAAGAGGTCTGACAAGCTGGATGGGCTTCAAACAAACCGGAATAGAATTTACTGCCAATGAAAGATTGACAGGAGAAAGCAGTTACAATCTCAAAAAAATGATCACTTTTGCATTTACGGGAATAACAGCTTTCAGTGTAAAACCACTTTATATTGCGGCTTATTTAGGCTTTTTATTCTCCGGAATTTCAGTTGTTGGCTACGGTTTGTATGTTTTGTATGCATTCATTGCAAAAACCGAAATTTCAGGTTGGGCATCATTAATCATGACAATTGTTTTCTTCGGAGGATTACAATTGATTATTTTAGGAATTATAGGAATTTATTTAGGTAAAATCTTTAAACAGGTGAAAGAAAGACCTAATTATATCATAAAAAATAAAAATTTTCAATAATGGTTTTATTAAGTTTTGACATCGAGGAATTTGATATGCCATTAGAATACAAAGGAGAAATTCCTTTTGAAAAGCAAATCTTAATCTCACAAAACGGACTCGAAAGAATTTTAGATATTCTAAAAAAGTATAACGCAAAAGCTACTTTTTTTTCAACCGTGGTTTTTGCAGAAAACAGCAAACATTTAATCGGAAGATTATTAAATGAAGGTCACGAATTGGCTTCTCACACATGGTTTCATTCAGATTTTGAAGAAAGACATCTAAAAGAGTCAAAAGACAGGTTAGAAGAATTATTTTCCACAAAAGTGACGGGTTTAAGAATGCCGAGAATGATGCCTGTAAGCAAAAATGCTGTAGAAAATGCAGGATATTCTTACAATTCGTCAATCAATCCCACTTATCTTCCGGGAAGATATAATAATTTGAAAGTTTCCAGAACATATTTCAAAGAAGGTAAAGTGACGCAGATTCCTGCTTCAGTTTCTCCGAATTTCAGAATTCCTTTATTTTGGTTGAGTTTTCATAATTTTCCGTTGCCTTTTTATAAAAAACTGGCTTCTGATACTTTGAAAAAGGATAATTATTTAAATATCTATTTTCATCCTTGGGAATTTGCAGAAATTAAAGATGAAGCATTCAAATTACCCGGATTTACTGTGAAAAATTCAGGAAAAGATATGGTTGAGAGATTTGATGAATTTATTTCATGGTTAAAAAGTAAAAATTATTCATTCGGAACATTTCAGGAATTTCAAAAACAGATAGAATCATGAAAATTGCTTTCGATGCCAAACGGTTTTTTCATAATACCTCAGGGTTAGGCAACTATTCTAGAGATCTTGTACGAATTTTAGCAAAATATTTTCCTGAAAATGAATATATTTTATTAAATAAAAATAAATCAGAAAGAGGATCTGATATTTTAGAAAACCCCAACGTTCATTTTGTTGAAACATCCAAAGGAAGCATGTCCCGTCAATTCAAAATGGGAAAAGATGCACAAAAACAAAATGCAGATATTTTTCACGGATTATCAGGAGAATTACCTTTGAAATGGGACAAGAAACCCATCAAAAAAATTGTTACTATTCACGATTTGATATTCGTAAGATATCCTCAATATTATTCTTTTTTTGATAGAAAAATTCATCTTTGGAAATTCAAAAAAGCAGCCAATTCTGCAGATAAAATTATTGCCATTTCAGAACAGACAAAAAGAGATATTATTCAATTTTTAAAAGTGCCGGAAGATAAAATCGAAGTAATTTACCAAGGTTGCCATAAAGCTTTTAAAGAACAACAATCCGATGAATTAATTCTGAATACAAAGCAAAAATTCAACCTTCCTGAAAGATTTATTTTAAACGTCGGGACGATTGAAGACCGCAAAAATTTATTGAATATTGTTAAAGGAATTAACGGTACAAATATTCCTTTAGTTGTCGTTGGAAAAAAGACAAAATATTTCCGAAAAATTGAAGATTTCATAAAAAAAAATAAACTTGAAAAGCAAGTTTATTTTTTGGAAGGTGTTTCGATGGACGAACTGGCTGTAATTTATAAATTAGCGGAGATTTTTGTGTATCCAAGCTTTTTTGAAGGTTTTGGAATTCCTGTAATAGAAGCACTTTTTTCCAAAACTGTTACGATTACAAGCAATACAAGCTGCCTTCCTGAAGCGGGCGGACCGGATTCTGTTTATGTAGATCCTAATAATTATTTAGATATTCAGTCGAAAATAAAATTTTTATGGGATAATGAATCGGAAAGGAAACGCCGTGCTGATAAGAGTTTTGAGTTTGTTCAGAAGTTTAATGACGAACCAATTGCCAATCAGTTAATGAATCTTTACAAAAAAATATTGCAATAAAATTAAAAATAAGCTCTACATTTGTACCATAAAATTTCAACAATGAAACCGATTTTTTTAACACTACATCATTATTATCATCATCTCTGTTAGGCGGAATTGATTGATATGTTTTGTGTTAAGAATCAAAAATATTTAAAACCGTCTGAGTAAATAGACGGTTTTTTTGTTTTTAAAATTTATCCCGGGAAATTTTTCAATTCAACCAGTTTTTATTTGCTCAGACTCAACAAAAGTAAAATGAGTAAATTAAAAATTGCCATACAAAAAAGCGGACGGCTTTACGAAGAATCTCTTCAACTTCTCAAAGACTGCGGGATTTTCATCAACAACGGAAAAGATCAGCTGAAAGTTTCTGTAGAAAATTTTCCTGTCGAAATTATGTATCTGCGAAATTCCGATATTCCTCAATATCTGGAAGATGGAGTAGTTGATATTGCTATTGTCGGCGAAAATCTTTTAGTAGAAAAACAAAAGAATATTGAAATTATTCAACCTCTCGGATTCTCAAAATGCAGAGTTTCATTAGCCATTCCAAAAGAAATTGAAACTGATGATATCATGTATTTTCATGGTAAAAAAATTGCTACCTCTTATCCGAATACCCTTAAAAATTTTCTAAGTAAAAATAATATCTCTGCCGATATTCACGTGATTTCAGGTTCTGTTGAAATTGCTCCAAACATCGGATTGGCCGATGGAATCTGCGATATTGTAAGCTCCGGAAGTACTTTATTTAAAAATGGTCTGAGAGAAACCGTAACACTTTTAAAATCGGAAGCAGTTTTAGCAAAGACATCTCATTTAGATAAGGAAAAACAATTCATTTTGGGGAAATTTCTTTTCAGAATCAAAGCTGTTCTGATGGCAAAAAATTCAAAATATATCTTAATGAATGTCCCGAATGACAAAATTGGAGATATTTCTAAAACACTTCCTGTTCTTAAAAGTCCGACCGTAATTCCTTTGGCAGAAGAGGGTTGGAGCAGTATTCATTCCGTAATTAATGAAGAAAGA
Source organism: Chryseobacterium ginsenosidimutans (assembly GCF_039536845.1). Lineage (GTDB taxonomy): Bacteria > Bacteroidota > Bacteroidia > Flavobacteriales > Weeksellaceae > Chryseobacterium > Chryseobacterium ginsenosidimutans_B. The sequence continues at coordinate 10,172 of NZ_BAAAZJ010000005.1, read as the reverse complement.
TTTTGGGAAGTTATCGACGAACTGAAAGATAACGGAGCGCAGGATATTTTAATAATTCCAATCGATAAAATGGTGATTTGATATGAAAATTAATAAATTTCCCGATAGAAATACTTGGTCTGAATTGATAAAAAGACCTGTTTTAAGAAAAGAAGAACTCACTGAAATTATCGCTGATATTTTCAAAAAAGTTAAGGAAAATGGAGATCAGGCTTTAATTGATTTTAATAGAAAATTCGATAATGCCGAAGTTGAGAATAGTAGAGTTTCTGATGAAGAAATAGAAAATGCAGAAAAATTAATCGGTGAAGAACTGAAACTAGCCATTCAGCAGGCAAAAGGAAATATTACAAAATTTCACGCTTCCCAAATTACTGAAATTGAAAAGATTGAAACAACAAAAGGAGTTATTTGCTGGAGAGAAAATCGCGCGATTGAAAAAGTTGGAATTTACATTCCGGGCGGAACAGCACCTTTGTTTTCTACAGTTTTAATGCTTGCCATTCCTGCGCAATTGGCTGGTTGTAAGGAAATTATTTTATGCAGTCCGCCGGATAAAAACGGAAATATTAATCCTGCAATTCTTTATACGGCAAAACTTTGCGGAGTTGGTCAGATCTTTAAAACAGGAGGTGCTCAAGCCATTGCAGCCATGACATTCGGGACAGAAACGATTCCGAATGTTCACAAAATTTTCGGACCTGGAAATCAATATGTTGTTGCGGCAAAAGAATACTGTCAGAAATTTAATATTGCTATCGATATGCCTGCAGGCCCGAGTGAAGTACTCCTAATAGCCGATAAACAGGCTATCCCGGAATTCTGTGCGGCTGATTTGCTTTCTCAGGCAGAACACGGAAGTGACAGTCAGGTGATTTTTCTTTCAACAGATGAGAAAATTTTTAACCAAACGATTCAAGAAACAGAAAAACAAGTAAAAGAACTCCCGAGAAATGAAATGGCAAGAGAATCTTTGAAAAACAGTCATTTTATTTTGTTTGAGAATAGTACTGAAGCCTTAGAATTCAGCAATTTGTACGCTCCGGAACATTTGATTTTAGCTTTGAAAGATTTTGAAAAATATATTCCGAAAATTCAAAATGCAGGTTCGGTTTTTCTTGGAAATTATTCGTGTGAAAGCGCCGGAGATTATGCAAGCGGAACCAATCATACGCTTCCCACGAACGGATTTGCAAAGAATTACAGCGGAGTTTCTTTAGACAGTTTTGTAAAGAAAATCACTTTTCAGAATTTATCAAAAGAAGGGCTTCAAAACTTAGGAAAAACAATAGAAATCATGGCAGAAGCAGAAGGTTTATATGCTCACAAAAATGCCGTATCCATCAGATTAAAACAAAAAAATGAAAGAATTTAATATCAATAATTTAGTCAGAAAAAATATTCTGGAACTGCAACCCTACATCAGTTTTAGAGATAATAATGAATTTGAAAATCCGATTTTATTGGACGCCAACGAAAGTCCGTTTGGTGAATACAACCGTTATCCGGATTCTACACAGAAAAAATTAAAGCAAAAACTCTCAGAAATAAAATATATTTCACCCGATCAAATTGCAATCGGTAACGGAAGTGATGAATTGATTGATTTAATTATTAAAGTTTTTTGTGAGCCCAAAAATGATTCAATTTTAATGATGAATCCTTCATTTGCCATGTATGGATTTTACGCTTCCATTAATGAAAATAAGCTTGTAAAATTAAATTTAAATGAAAACTTTGAAATTGTAAAAGAAGATTTTTTACATATTATAAAAGATAATCAGTTAAAAATATTCTTTTTGTGTTCGCCTAACAATCCCACAGGAAACAGTATTGTTGATATCGAATTTTATATTAAAAACTTCAACGGAATTGTAGTCGTTGATGAAGCTTATATTGAATTCTCAGGAAAAAAATCATGTATTGAATTACTTGAAAAATATCCGAACCTTATTGTTCTTCAAACCTTTTCAAAAGCTTGGGGAATGGCAGGAATCAGAGTTGGAGTGGCTTATTCATCTCAAGAAATTATTAAGTTAATCAATATTGTAAAAGCTCCTTATAATATTAATTCTTTAAGTTTAAATAAAATAATAGAAGTAATTAATATACATGAAAATACAAATAGATATGTAGAAAATACTTTAATTGAAAAATCTTGGCTAAAAGATGAATTTCGAATGATAAATTGTATTAAAAAAGTATATCCAACCGATGCGAATTTCTTTTTGATCGAGTTTGAAAATGTAGAAAAAATTTATGAAAGATTATTGGAAAAAGAAATTCTGACAAGCAAAAGAAGTCCTCAAATTCCGGATTGTATCAGAATAAATGTAGGAAACAGAGAAGAAAATATCCAGTTAATTCAGGTTTTAAAAAGTATCTAATCATGAAAAAAGTATTATTTATAGATAGAGACGGAACATTGATCATTGAGCCAAAAACAGATTTTCAGGTAGATTCTTTAGAGAAATTGGAGTTTTATCCCGGAGTTTTTCAAAACCTTTCAAAAATCGCCAAAGAACTAGATTTTGAATTGGTAATGGTTACCAATCAAGATGGTTTAGGGACGAAAAGTTTTCCTTACGAAGATTTTATAAAACCTCATGAAAAAATACTAAAAGCTTTTGAAAATGAAGATGTTATTTTTAATGACATTCTGATTGATAAAAGTTTTGAACACGAAAATCTACCTACCAGAAAACCAGAAACAGGGATGTTCGGAAAATATATTTACGGAGATTATGATCTTGGAAATTCTTTTGTGATCGGAGACAGACTGACAGACATTCAGTTAGCAAAAAATTTAGGTTCAAAAGTTATTTTTATCAGTAAAATTCCCAATGATGAAGCCGATGTAACAACCGAAAGCTGGAGAGAAATTTATCAATATTTAAAACAGATTCCGCGAAAATCTAAGATATCAAGAAAAACGAACGAAACAGATATCGAAATTGAAGTTAATCTCGACGGCAGCGGGAAATCTGAAATTTCAACAGGTTTATATTTCTTCGATCACATGCTTGAACAGATTTCGAAACACGGAAATTTAGATTTAAAAATTAATGTTAAAGGAGATTTGCAAGTCGATGAGCATCACACGATTGAAGATACCGGAATTGTTTTAGGAGAAGCTGTTCTGAAAGCTTTAGGAAAGAAAAAAGGAATTGAAAGATATGGCTTTTTACTTCCGATGGATGATTGTCTGGCGCAGGTTGCTCTCGATTTTGGAGGAAGATCCTGGCTTGTCTGGAATGCCGATTTTAAAAGAGAAAAAGTAGGAGATGTTCCGACGGAAATGTTTCAGCACTTCTTTAAATCTTTCACTGATTCTGCTAAATGTAATGTAAATATTAAAACTGAAGGCGAAAATGAACACCACAAGATAGAATCTGTTTTTAAGGCATTTGCTAAAGCTATTAAAATGGCTGTTAATCAATCAGATCAGAATTTTAATGTACCATCAACCAAAGGAAGTTTATAAATGATTGCGATTATAAAATACAACGGCGGAAATGTCAGTTCTGTGCAAAATGCATTGAACAGATTGAATGTCAAATCGATTATAACCGATGATTTTGAGGCGATTCAAAAGGCAGATAAAGTTATTTTTCCGGGAGTTGGTGAAGCATCTTCTACGATGAAAATTTTAAAGGAAAAAGGTTTAGATCGGTTAATTCCGAGTTTAAAACAACCTGTTTTAGGAATTTGCCTCGGAATGCAATTGATGTGTAAAAACAATGAAGAAGGAAACACTGTCGGAATGGGGATTTTTAATATCAATGTGAAAAAATTTCCTGCCAAAGATATTGTACCCCACATGGGTTGGAATACGATTTCAGGCTTTAAATCTCCTGTTTTTTCTGGAATTGAAGAAAAAACGGATGTGTATTTTGTTCACAGTTTTTATTGTGAATTATCAGAACATACAACTTCTGTCTGCGATTATATTTTGCCTTTCAGTGCGTCGTTGCAGAAAGATAATTTTTATGCCATGCAGTTTCACCCTGAAAAATCGGGAGAAATTGGAAGTCGGTTATTACAAAACTTTTTAAAACTTTAAAGATGAAAATTATTCCAGCCATTGACATCATCGACGGAAAATGTGTACGTCTTTCAAAAGGAGATTACGATACAAAGAAAATTTATAACGAAAATCCAGTGGAAGTTGCCAAAGAATTTGAAGATTTTGGAATAAAATTTCTTCATTTGGTCGATCTGGATGGTGCTAAATCTAAGCATATTGTCAATCAGAAGGTATTGGAAAATATTGCGCGAGAAACATCTTTACAAATCGATTTTGGAGGTGGTTTGAGAAGTTTGGAGGACATTGAAATTGCCTTTAATTCTGGTGCAACACAAATTACAATCGGAAGTATTGCGGTTCAAAATCCTGAGTTTTGTTTTGAATTAATTGAAAAATACGGTTCAGAAAAAATTATTCTGGGAGCAGATTGCGAAAATAAAAAAATAAAGACTTCCGGGTGGCTGGAAAAAAGTGATAAAGATGTGATTGATTTTATTCTTCAATACGAGCAAAAAGGGGCAAAAAATACAATCTGCACCGATATTTCAAAAGACGGAATGCTGGAAGGTCCTTCAACGGATTTATATAAAGATATTTTATCTAAAACATCCATTCAATTGGTTGCGAGTGGTGGAATTTCGGGTATTGAAGATCTCTATAAAATGAAAGAAATCGGATGTTCCGGAACGATTATCGGAAAAGCCATTTATGAAGGCAGAATCACATTAAAACAATTATGTAATTTTTTCTAAACCACAAAAGATGCAAAAGCATTGAACACATTGGAAATCTTTAATTTACACAATGAGTCCCGAAGGGACGATTTACTAAAAGATAGGGTAAAGTCCTATCAAAATTAAAATATAAAAATGCTAAAAAAAAGAATAATCCCATGCTTGGATATAAAAGACGGAACAACAGTAAAGGGAATCAATTTTAAAAGACTGAGAAATGCCGGAAATCCTATTGAACTGGCAAAAAAGTATGAAACTGAAGGAGCTGATGAATTGGTTTTTCTGGACATAACAGCAACCATTGAAGAACGAAAAACTTTTATTGAATTGGTAAAAGAGATTGCAAAAGAACTCAGTATTCCTTTTACGGTCGGAGGCGGAATTTCTACAATTGAAGATGTCAGAAAGCTTTTGGAAGCAGGAGCAGACAAAATCAGCATTAATTCTTCGGCAGTTAAAAATCCGCAATTGATTTCTGATTTGGCGAAAGAATTTGGAAGTCAATGCATTGTTGTTGCGATAGATACAAAACTCATCAATAATTCGGACTGGGTTCACATTAAAGGTGGAAGAGAAAAAACAGATTTGAAAACATTAGATTGGGCAAAAAAAGTGGAAGAACTTGGTGCAGGAGAAATTCTTTTAACCTCAATGGATGGCGACGGTACGAAAAGTGGTTTTGATTTAAGAATAACAAAATTAATCTCTGAAAATGTAAGTATTCCTGTCATTGCTTCTGGTGGCGCAGGAAAAATTAAAGATTTTGAAGATGTATTTAATAAAACTTCGGCGACAGGCGCTTTAGCAGCAAGTATTTTTCATTTTGAAGAAGTAAAGATCCAAAATTTGAAAAGTGAATTAAAATCTAAAAAAATTGCCATACGATGAATATAAATTTTAATAAAAGTAAAGGTTTAGTTCCGGTCATTATTCAGGATGACATAACATTACAAGTCTTGATGTTGGGTTATATGAACGAAGAAGCATTTGAAAAAACAAAAATTGAAGGAATTGTAACGTTTTTCAGCCGTTCCAAAAACAGACTTTGGACAAAAGGTGAAGAATCCGGAAATTTTTTAACAGTAAAAAGTATTGATATTGATTGTGATCAGGACACAATTTTGATTAAAGTTATTCCTGAAAATATAGTTTGTCATACAGGAAGTTTCAGTTGTTTTGGCGATAAAAATTCTAAGGGATTTTTATATGAATTGGAAGGAAAAATCAACCAGAGAATTGATGAAAAAGTTGAGGATTCTTATACTTATTCTTTATATCAGAAAGGGATTAATAAAGTGGCTCAAAAAGTAGGAGAGGAGGCTGTGGAATTAGTGATTGAAGCAAAAGATAACAATGATGATCTGTTTAAAAATGAAGCGGCAGATTTACTTTACCACTATTTAATTTTATTGAAAGCTAAAAATATCAGTTTAGAAGATATTGAGGAAACTTTGATGTCGCGTGACAAATAAGCTGTACTTTTATATAAATTAAAAACTAAAATCATGGCAAAAGACAAAAAAGAAAATCCTGAATTGCCCAAAAGCAAAGAAATAAATGATCCGAAGACTATTTCCGAAAAAAGCGGCGGTCACGGAGGAAAAGCAAATCCCAATGAGACTGCTAAAGGGGGTACAAGAGGAGGGTAAGACATTATATTTATAGAGATTTCGGCGGGCAAAGCCCGCCGAAATCTCTCATAATTCAATTAAAATTTTTCTTATAATCGGTTTATCTTTGTTCTTAAGCTCCGTTTATAAGACTTTAGTTTATAAAGTATATTTTATTTATTTTGCAACGGCAAAATGCTGTAATGCACCGATTGTAGCCTTCCCGATATTAAAAACATACATCACATCTGTATTGGCGAAGGTGTCATCAGTTGTGTGTGGAAGATCACTTCTAAGATATTCAAAAAAGCCGGTAATCACTTCACCTTTCTTCTCAAAAGAAATATAATCGCTGTGTTCTGCAGGATCAATTTTTACCTGCAGAGGAGAGTAAAGCGTTGTACATGTCATTAATTCTTTGGTGATTTGAGTTGAAGCAGCATTGTTTTTAGATGATCCTCCCTGGTCTTCATCACAAAAAACGGTATCATTAAACATCCCTTTTTTCCCACCAACCTGATCAAGATTAAATACCATTTTTATATCAATCTGGCGAATTTTATTTTGAAAAACGACATCATTTGCATAATGCTTGCTTCCGTAAAGTCCCTGTTCTTCGCCTGAAAAATGTATAAATTTGATGGAATATTCAGTAGGAATATCCTTTAAAATTTTTGCTACTTCGAGCATAATAGAAGTTCCACTGCCATTATCATTAACTCCGGGACCATTAATGCTGTCGAAATGTCCGCAAATAATCACATATTTATCAGGATAAACTGTTCCTTTTTTTGTTATGATAAGATTTTTTGATTTTAACCTTCCTATAGAAAAAGGATCTTCTTCAATTTGATCTTCAGAATAGCCGACGGATAAATATTTGTTTTTTATCCATTTCAGAGCATTGTCATTTTCTAGAGAGCCAGTTGTTTTAATTCCAAGCTTTTCAAATTCTTTTAAATTTGATATAATATCTTCTTTCTTTAGCATGTTTACCCGATCCTGATAAGACTGAATAAATTTCTGTGCATTCAAACTTAAAGCTGATAAAGAAAAGAACAGAAGTGTAGTGATTTTTTTCAATTTAGTAATGGTTTATAGTTTTAATAATTTAACAAAAATAACAATAAAAAAATCCCGAGCAAATGCTTAGGATTTCTATATTTAAAATATATTGAAATTATTTTCCAATAATAATTTTTCTTACAGCTATTTTATCATTCGCTTTAATTGTACACAAATAAGCACCATTTACCAAACCGGAAACATTGATTTTTGTTTCGTTTTCTTTGTTTAAAATCAAACGGCCATTCAAATCTGTAATTTCTAAATTGAAGTTTTTCACATCTTTAGGAAGCTCAATATTCAAGAAATCTTTCGCCGGATTTGGATATATTTTTATTGATTCTAAAGTATTTGCAGCTGTTTCATTTGTACCTAAAAGACTTGTTGCCACAGCAAAATGCTGTAATGCTCCGACAGCCGCTTTTCCTACATTAAACACATAAGTTGGATCTACATTCGCAAAAGTATCATTTACCGTATGTTCATTATAGCTTCTTACATTCTCATAAAACCCTGTAATAATGTCCCCATTAGCTTCAAAAGGCATGTAATCCGATGAGTATGCATTAGACATTACGGTTTGTAAAGGTGAGTACAATGTTGTACAAGTTGCCAGTTGCTGTGTAAATGAAAGAGAAGCCGCGTTATTTCCTGTTTGCCCGCTTTGATCACTTTCACATTTTATAGCCGTATTTACATTTCCTAACTTTCCTCCAACCTGATCAATATTAAATACCAATCGTACATTCAGTTGACGTGTTCCGTTTAAGAAAACAACATTATTTGCGTAATGGTTACTTCCCAATAAACCTTGTTCCTCTCCGGAAAAGTTAATGAACTTGATAGAATATTCTGTCGGGATATCCTTTAAAATTCTCGCAGCCTCCAGGATAATTGAAGTTCCGCTTCCGTTGTCACTTACTCCGGGACCGGTAATTGTATCATAATGCCCACAAATAATGACGTATATGTTAGGATAAACCGTTCCTGTTTTAGTTATTATTAAATTTTTTGCATTTACATTACTTCCAAAAGTGAAAGGGTCTTCACTCATCTGGCTTGCCGTATATCCATAAGATAGGTATTTGGATTTCAGCCAGTTAAAAGCATCGGTATTGGCTGTTGACCCTGTCGTTTTTACACCAAGGTTTCCAAATTCCTGCAGTATTGTCGTGATATTGGTTTGGGAAACCAGATCTGCCCGGTTTTTATATGCCTGAACAAGACTTTGCGCCTGTAAGCTGTATGCTGTTAATGAAAGAAATAGAAAAGTAGTTAATTTTTTCACTTTTAAAGAAAGTTTTAAGCATTTAATAATTAGCAAATGTATATAATAAAAAAATCCCGAGCAAAAAAACCCGGGATTTATATTGATAACAAAAAATTCTACATTATTTTACTTGATCAACAACAGCTTTGAAAGCTTCAGGGTGATTCATTGCTAAATCTGCTAAAACTTTTCTGTTTAGTTCGATGTTGTTCTTTTTAAGAGCTCCCATAAACTGAGAGTAAGACATTCCGTGTACTCTAGCTCCCGCGTTGATACGCGTGATCCAAAGTGATCTGAAGTTTCTTTTCTTCTCTTTTCTACCACGGTAAGCATATTGCATTGCTTTTTCTACCGCGTTTTTAGCTACAGTCCAAACGTTCTTTCTTCTACCGAAAAAACCTTTAGCTTGCTTTAAAACTTTTTTTCTACGAGCTCTTGAAGCTACGGAGTTTACTGATCTTGGCATAATTTAAATTGTTTTTTTGAAATGTGCGGTAATTGTTTCATTACTCTTAGGTGCTCCATTTCAGGGTTAAATTTTTGAATTTGTTTGAATTCTTATAAACCGAATATAGATTTATAAAAACTACTTAATTGCTAATTGACGTTGAACGCTTTTTTCGTCCACTTTAGCTACGTAAGAAGTAGTAGTAAGATTTCTCTTCTGCTTAGTTTCTTTCTTAGTTAAGATGTGGCTTTTGTAAGCATTTTTTCTTTTGATCTTACCAGAACCGGTAAGAGCAAAACGCTTTTTAGCACCTGATTTCGTTTTTAATTTTGGCATTGTTTTGCTTTTTATTGTTTTGTTATCAATATCTGTATTGGTTTCCTAACGATGTTTAGGAATAATAGTGTGCAAAATTACAAAAAAAAAACGAGACGCGAAAGGAAATTTTAAAGAGTAGAAAGGGGAAAGAAAATATAGTTTCGACTTTAAAATAAATCGTACAGAAAAAATATTTCTATTTAAAAAAAGAATAAACTGCGGGAGAGATTTTTTCACCCGCAGTTTATCTTTAAATATATAAGGGAAATTAAGATTCAATAAACTCCAAAAGATCTTTATTAATAATATCTGCGTGAGTTGTCGGCATTCCGTGAGGGAAACCCGGATAAGTAATTATTTTTCCGTTTTTCAATAATTTAATTGATTTTAACCCTGCGTTTTGATAAGGAACAATCTGGTCATCTTCTCCGTGAAGAACCAAAACAGGAATATCAACGGCTTTTAAATCTTCTCTGAAATCAGTTTCAGAAAACGCTTTGATGCCATCGTAATGAGCGACAATACCTCCCATCATTCCCTGTCTCCACCAGTTTCTTTGGATTCCCTCTTTCACATCTGCACCTTCTCTGTTGTATCCGTAGAAAGGGAAAGTCAGGTCGATGTAAAACTGTTGTCTGTTGTTTAATGTCTGATCTCTGATGCCATCAAAAACTTCCATTGGAACTCCATCAGGATTGCT
>NZ_BAAAZJ010000004.1:0-1308 GCF_039536845.1 Chryseobacterium ginsenosidimutans | reverse complement strand
TGCTAGATGCTAGATGCTAGATGCTAGATGCTAGATGCTAGATGCTAGATGCTAGATGCTAGATGTTAATAGTGTTGTGTCATTGCGAGGAACGTAGTGACGAAGCAATCTCAAAATATTATTAGATTTGCTATTAAATAATATTCCCAATAAAAATACAGGTAGAGATTTTTGAAAATCAGTCTATTTTATTTCTAAATTGAAACTTATAATCTCAAGAGACTCTAATTAAATATTAATCAGTTGAAGTCTTTTTTATTTTAAATGCAAACAGAATATTATCGATTCATAAAAAGGATGACAACATTTTAATTACGATGAATGTAAAGCAGTCTCAGAAAATATTCAAGATTATATTAATCTCCTGCCTCCATCTTTCAACCTTTCAAAATATCCACAAAGTCTGTCATCCTGAAAGGATCTAGGCAAAGTATCAGGAAACGGTTTTTGTTATAGTGAATAATGCAATAAGTCTGTATCGGATCTGTCAAAGTAAAACTAATCCACATATCAAAAATTCAGAGAATGTTTAGATGGACAGAAACTCTCTTTATAAGAGTAGTATCAATAATGATTGCCCACCCCGTCAAATCTTCAAGGTTTTGAAAACCTTGAAGATTTTTATTGAGATAGGACTTTTTTAGCAGAGGATTCTTAATACATATACTTAAGAAGTGATCTCTTCATTAATTTAAACTTAAATCATCGACAGAAAAATACTTCTATTAAAGTCTATATTGGCATTAACATTTTTAACTTCTCCTCATTCTTGAGTTTAGTGTTTACATAATACTATGAATTGATATCTTTCCTTTTAAGTTAAAAATAAAAAGTTTTCATGATAAATTTATTCGGGTAAATATACATTCTGGATAAAAAATCGATATTGTTAAATATCTCCTTCCATCCAAATTATTCGATTTTCTAATTTTCTTTGAACTTTATACTCACAAAAACGGTCAGTCCCTATCTTTTTTCACTAAAAACGATTACAGAATCCTTGATTTTACACTTTAAAACTCTTCTTGTCTCTGCTCTTTACCACCCTCAAACCCTCTGCCCCTCCCACACTCTTACGCTCCACTTCAAAAAAACAAACATTAGTTTAAAATTATTCTCCCACGAAGTCAGCGACTTACCTTCAAATATGAATTAAAAGTAAACATTATGTTAAATATATTTGGAAGAGAAGGGTTAAAGGGTGTACTTTTGCCCCACTGAAAACGAGAGTATATTCGGTAGCGCAGGAGAGCTTTTAGGTAAGCGGAAAAATTAAGGAACTACTTTTATAATATATCGATAAGATCG
>NZ_BAAAZJ010000003.1:1323956-1479802 GCF_039536845.1 Chryseobacterium ginsenosidimutans | reverse complement strand
GTAAGTTTGCATTGTGAAATTTTATCGCAGATAAAATCCTTGTGCCTTATAACAGTATTTCAACTGTAATTTGCACCTTTGCGATTGACCAACTATAAAAATGTAAATAATTTAAGATGGAAACCTTTAGAGTTTGAGAAATTTCATCTCAAAACAAAAAAATACCTTCATTTCTTGAAGGCATTATTGAAAAACGATTTGGGATAAAATATTTTGCGCCCTATCCTGACGTGTGGAATATTCTGGGATTTCCTGATCCGCAATAACGTACTGTCACTGATGTTCAGTAACCTTTTGACATCTGCACTGTCGTAGTACGGCGATTCATTACCCTGCCCTTTTCTAAGGGTATCTAAAATTTTTACAAAAACAGCCAGAACAGTATTTATTAGCTAGTCATCATATAAGGGAGGTTCTGCTTTCTTTTTCATAGTGTGTTTTTTTATTTAATCAAAATAAATTATTTTATATTATTTATATTTATTCAAACGTAATGATACTTAAAAATATTGTTTCAAACTTATTTCAATTAATATCAACAAATAAATTACACTTTAATTGAAATTAATGTATTTTATATTTTAAAAGAATATTTTTTATCAAAAACTGAAATATTAAGAATCAGAATTATCTAATGATTAAAAATTGCGAATATTTTTCACTATAAAAATTTATTTTTCCTCCTCATTATCAGTACTATCTGAATATATTTTTTGCATTGTGTATTTATTTTTTTATTTTCGCTCCATAATTTTAATGAAAACAAGCGTAAGCTATCGATTTGGACAAAGAAAACTGCGAATCTTCTTAATTGTATCCAAAAAAGATAGACTTACGCCCGTGTACCTATATGGCGCGGGCTAGGTCTTTCTGGATACAGGGTTCTTCGCAGTACCTCTTTGTCGGATTGGCTTTTGCTCCGCGCTTTTTATTTTAAAATTTCCAACCTTAGAGCAAAATACTGCATCTCTATATAATACGACATCCTTTGTCGTGTATGAGAACTAATTTTGCACAACAGATTGAGAATAACAGCTTACAATATTTAAATAATAGTAAAACAATAAACCATGATAACAACAAATGATGACACTAATTTCAATTACTAATAATAATAATTCTTTAAGAATGCGGTTTCCCTTATTTTCTTAAGTAAAACTCTTCTTACTTTCGACACAAATAATAACGTAAAATTTCAAACACTAAGAAGCATGAAAAAATTTTCTGCAAGCGCACTTACCATGTGCACAATCTTCGGCATTTCGGCTCAAGAAGTGGTCTGGCAACGTGACATCAAATCCTCGACACAGGATTTCCTTTCACAGGTCACCACCACCATCGATCAGCAGTATCTGATTACGGGAAGCTCCATTCGGGCTAACAACAGTCAACAATCACCTAACAACCAAAAACAAAACAATGGCTACGACCTTCATTTGGTTAAACTCAACCAACAGGGGGAAGAAGTATGGGAAAAATATTTCTCAGGGAAAAACCATGATTTCCTGTCAGCAACAGTCAATACTCAGGAAGGAGGTTTCGTTTTAGCAGGCACTTCTTACAGTGGAAAAGGCTTGGATAAAAAAGAAGAATCCAAAGGAGGATCTGATATCTGGCTCATCAGAATTAATGAATTTGGTGATGAATTGTGGCAGAAAACCATTGGTGGAACATCGGATGAAGAAGCCAGAGCGGTGATCCAAACCACCGACTTCGGATTTTTTGTTGCCGGAAATGTTCAGGGCGCAGTAAAAGGCTACGGATCAAAAGATGTTCTGGTTATAAGACTGGATAAAAACGGAAAAGAAGTATCCCAACTCGTTTTAGGCGGAAAAGGACTCGATGAAGTTGAGAAAATGATTCCTACCAAAGACGGTGGAGCTTTACTCGGAGTGTATTCCAGAAGCAACATCGGAGGATCCAAGAAAACCGAAAACTTTGGAGAGGGCGATTACTGGATCATTAAGCTCAGTAAAGACGGCAAAATAGAATGGGAAAAGAACTTCGGAGGAAAAGGCGATGACCATTTAAGAACACTGGCTTTGACTTCAACAGGCTATTTAATCGGAGGAGAATCAAGATCGGAAAGATCAGGAAATAAATCAGTCGGAATAGAAGAAGGAACTGATTTATGGCTGATTTCACTCGATGAAAGAGGGGAAGAAATCTGGCAGAAATCTTACAATTTTAAGAACAGGGATGTTCTCATGGGAATGAGCGTGATTCACCATCCATCAACAGACAACCAAAAACAATCAACCCAAGGCATTTTACTGGGAGGTTACACTCAGGCAGAAGGTCGTATTGAAACGGACGATGAAAAATTCTGGATGTTATACTTAGACCAAAATGGCAACGAACAGTGGAGAAAACATGTGAAGGGAGAATCCAGTAAACGTGAAGAAAGACTTTCAGACATTAAGTTAAACAGAGACGGATCAATTGTGTTGGCGGGTACGAGTGCGGAAGAGCTCGGAAAAGAGAACTGGAAGATTGTAAAACTGGGAGATAAACAAATTGATCAGCTGGTAGAAAAAAAGGATATTAAGATTTATCCGAATCCTGTATCTGATTACGCATATGTGGAGCTTGGGTTTGAGGGTCTGAGAGAAGGAGCGTTTGAGGCAGAGATCTCGGTGTATGATATGGGAGGAAGAAAGCTACAGAGCCTGAAAACAAAGAATAAAGTGACCAAGATCAATACACAACCTCTGATTCAGGGGGCTTATCTGGTCGTGGTGAAAACAAATGATAAAACGGCGAATGCTAAACTCATAAAAAAATAAAAATTACAAATAATGAAAAAAATAATAGTAAGTGCTTTTCTATTGACAGCCTTATTGGGAAATATCCATATTTCTGCACAATCGGATGCTATTGGACTTCAGAAATATGATTATGTCACCAATGGTGATGCCAATGTATTTCAGGGAATTCCCAATATCGGAATCCCCATCTTTGGTATTGATATCCCCACAACAGGAGCAGGCATCAACCTTTCTATAAGCTATACCACCGAAAGTCTTGCCGCATCAAGCCTGATCAGTGACGTAGGCAGGGGCTGGAATCTCTCCAGTATCGGAAGCATCGTGAGAAGTAAAACCCGTATCGCAGAAGACTATATCAAGACAACAGCATCCAGACCCGCCTATTCTGATGTCTATTACTATAATTATCCGGGAGGAAGCGGGAAATTTTTCATCACTGAAAATACTGTTTCTCATGAACTTCAAGCAGTACACACCTCTCCTGACAATGATAAAATCACATTTATTAAGGACACTACTGAAGGGAAAATAAAATCTTTTACCATCACAGATACAAAAGGGAATACTTATCTCTTTGATAAACTGAACATCAACAAAATGAATGTTGGAACCATAAACAGTACTCAAAAGTTAATTAACAGTGGTTTTTTACTGACTAAGATTTTCAATGTTAAAAATGAAGAAACTGCAGTCATTGAATATGAAACAAGAACGCAGCAGATCTCCAGTCCTGCAGGAACTTTACAGCAGAATAAGATCAAAAAAATTACCGTTAACGGTATAGGAAGCATAGAATATACTTACAGACACAACGGTACAGCTCCTTTACTAACAGACAATACCGATAGTGACTGGTATATTCTGGATAAATTGGTGCTTAAAGATACACGAGGTACTGTGATGAACCAGTATGCTTTTGAGAGAACCGAAGAAAATTTAACCGGATTGATCAATCTTGATAAAAATAATGCTCAGGTTCAGAAAACCAGATTTGAATATAATCTGGATACTCCTATAGGATTTAATAATACGTATGACAGCTTCGGATATGTCAATTCATTTCAATATTGTGATTTTGACAGTGGAATATTACACAGCCCTGAAGGAAGAAACAAGGATATCTGTACCTATGGAGCTTTAAAAAGTATTATCCTGCCTTCGGGAGGAAGAACGGAATATGAATTTGAATCTCAATCCCTTTATCAGGGGGATTATGCACCTTCTCCATCCAATTACTACGATAATTATCTTTTTGAAAAAATTCAGACCATTACCTACAGAACAGAACCGGGAGAATATCCTGCGCCATTTACAGTTCCCAATGATTATAAGGTAGCTGCGGTGAAAGTTGAGGCTTTAGCTTACGGACCTCCAGGACCTCATGGAACACTGCCGACATATACTATTTATATTAATGGTGTTGAGCCCCAACCTTATACTTATAATGCTGTAAACAATACAGGCTATTGCCAAAATATGTTTAGCTTTGAAAGTGAAGGAACCCTTACTTTCACTTTTCAGGGAAAGAGCCAGGGAACGATAGACCTGTATGCCTTTAAAAAGACCCGTATTGATGAAAATGATTACGGACACGGTCTGCGTATTAAAAGTATTAAGAATTTTAATACCGGATCTTCTACTCCTTTGAGTTATACAAAATACGAATATAATGTTTTTGATAATGCTCTCCGTTCAAGCGGAGTGGTACTGGATGACAGTATCGATCTCTTATTCCTGGATGATTCCCGAAAGGAAGTTAAACCGATCGGTTACACGAATATTAAAGTAACGGATATGGTAGGAGGAAATTATTCAAAATATTATTTCAAGGACCCTTATGCTGTAGCACCAGGAATTACACCTTCCTATCTGGGGGCTGATCAGGAAATGGATGTTTATCTCCGCACGATGGGAATTCTTGAGAAAAAAGAAGATTTTACCCCTACGAATCAGCTTTTACAGAAAACAGAGATGAATTATCAGTTCAAAGAAATTCCTATTGCCAATATTTCAGATGGAAACAATCCCGCAAAAAGAATTAATATTTCCAAACAAAGCTCTACAACCGAAAGCTATGTGACACCTTCAAAGAAACTGGTTTCTTCTTCCGAGACCAACATTGAGGATAAATACAACAACGTATCCTCTACCAAGGAAACTCTTTCTGACGGAACGGTGGTAGAAAAAACATTCCTCTATCCTGAAGACAAAGGAGTACAAAAACTATTGACAGCCAACATGGTGGATATTCCTCTGGAAACCTCCACCAAAAAGAACGGAAAGCTGGTAGGAAAAGCAGAAACCAAGTTTGACGATGCCTCGAATCTTTATCCTACTTCCATTATTTCTTATAATATGCAGACCCAGACTCCGGTTACGGCTTCTACACTGGATATATATGACAGCAAAGGAAACCTGGTACAGACCACAGGGAAAAACGGAATCCCGGTGACAACGATTTGGGGATATTACCAGACTCAGCCTATTGCCGTAATTGCGGGAGCTTCTTATGCCCAGGTTTCTTCACTGGCAACAGTAACGGCAGCAATAAATGCTTCCAATGCAGATCGTGATGATCCCACTCAGGAACCTCAGTTATTGACCGCACTGGAAAACCTTCGTAAAGATACTGCATTGCAGAATTATACCGTGAGTGCAACAACCTATGATCCGATGATCGGAGTAACCAATTCCATTTCATCCAACGGAATCAGAACAGTGAATATCTACGATTCCGCAAACAGGCTGATCAAAGTAACGGATGCAGCAGGCAAAACGTTGCAGGAACACCAGTACAACTATAAAAACTAATCATGATGAACAAAAAAACAACAAAAATAAAAAGACTCTCAGTTGAAAAACGGGTGGAGAGAAAATATTTTTCACTCCTCACTTTTCTTTTTTCATTAACAATTTTCGCGCAGAGCAGTTTAAATGCAGACAAAAACTACATCTACACCAAAAGCTGTCTGGATGCAGACTGCGTAAAAAAAGCCGAAGCCGTGCAATATTTTGACGGACTCGGAAGACCTGTTCAGTCCATAGCCATCAAAGCAACGCCGCTCGGGAGAGATGTAGTAACCCCGTTTGAATACAATTCACTAGGAAAACAGGTGAAAGATTACCTTCCGATTCCGCAGCAAAGTACAAGCGGAGGAGCTTTTTATGCCAATCCCAATGACAATATTTCGGCTGTTTACGGAAGTGAGAAAATCTATTCCGAAAAGATCTACGACAATATCTATACAAACAGGGTAAAACAGGTGGTTTCCGTAGGAAATGCATGGGCGCAGAAACCCGTGAATTTAGGATATGACACCAATATCGACGGCGAAGTAAAAAAGTATATCATTACCACAAACTGGGTGGACGGAAGAACAGATGCTCAGATCAGTGTTTCAACACCATACGCTGCGAATCAGCTGATGAAAACCTCGGCAACCGATGAAGACGGTAATACGACCGTTGAGTTTCAGAATGGTGAAGGACAGACCGTGTTGGTAAGAAAAAATGACGGAACACAGGACGTAGATACCTATTATCTGTACAACGAATACGCTCAGCTTGCCTATGTAATTCCGCCTTTGGCTGTGAGTACAGCACTGGATCAGGTAACTTTGGATAATCTCTGCTACCAGTACCGTTACGACGGAATGGGAAAAATGGTGGAGAAAAAAGTTCCCGGAAAAGGATGGGAATATGTGATCTACGACAAACAGGACAGGGTCATCCTGACCCAGGATGCCAACCTGAGAACAGCCACCAATACGTTCCTTACCCAGGGATGGATGTTTACCAAATATGATAAATTCGGGAGAGTGGCTTATACGGGATTTTTCCCTTCTACGGATACCAGAGCTACAGTACAGAACTATGTGAATAACCTTTCTGTAAATCCTGAAAACAATGAAGCAAGGATTTCAGGTTCTTTTACTTCAGACGGAATGGATGTATTTTATTCCCAGAATGCTTTTCCTTCTACAGGGATCAAAGTTTTAAGTGTTAATTATTACGATACCTATCCTTCTTACAGCTTTAATCCGGCGTTTCCAGCTTCGGTATTTGGACAGAATGTGATCACAGATGTTCAAAACGCTGCAATCAGTACCAAGGTCTTACCGACAATGAGTCTGGTGAAAAATATTGAAGACAATAACTGGACGAAAAGCTATGTGTATTACGATAACAAAGCAAGAGCAGTAGCAACCTATTCCATCAATCATTTGGGAGGATACACCAAAACAGAATCTGAGCTTGATTTTGCAGGAGTCGTAAAACAAACCAAAGTCTATCATAAAAGACTCAACTCAGATACCGAAAAAGTGATCTCCCAGGTTTTTGAATACGACGACCAAAACCGACTGAAAAAGCAGTGGCATCAGGTAAACAGCCAGCCACAGGAATTGTTGTCGGAAAATTCGTATAACGAGCTTTCACAGCTTTCCAATAAAAAAGTAGGAAACAACCTGCAAAGTATCGATTATACCTATAACATCAGAGGTTCTGTTACCCGGGTGAATGATCCGGCAAATCTGGGAACAAAACTTTTCGGTTACGAATTGAAATATTACAATCCTTTAAATACATCCAGTTCTACAGGAAAATACAACGGAAACATAGCCGAAGTTACCTGGAAAACCGCCACAGATAATGTATTGAGACAGTACAACTATCAGTATGATGCCCTGAACAGACTCAAAAAAGGAATCTATTCCGAACCCGATGCTTCCGTTCCTTCCAACGATTTTTATAACGAATCGGTAACCTATGACATGAACTCCAATATCCTGTCGCTGCAGAGAAACGGGAAAAACTCGTTGGGTTTAAAAGCAGAAATCGACAATCTTACATATGATTACACAGGAAACCAGCTGAATTCGGTAACGGACAATTCTCAGAATTACGCAGGATATCCTGATACATCGGGAAGCAGGATTCATTATGACAACAACGGCAATATGACCGATCATACCGATAAAGGAATTCTTCAGATTGATTATAATTTCCTGAATCTGCCGAAATATATTAAGTTCAATCAAAGTGTCGGAAGACTTTTAAAGACCTATGTAAATACAACTTATCTTTATCGTGCCGATGGATCAAAATTAAAAAAGATTCATAAGTACAAAGATTCGGAAACCGCTACAGCTCTTAGTACAACAGACACCGATTATCTGGATGGTTTTCAGTATGAAACAAAAACAATCCCATCCGCATCAGGAACTACCATTTTAAAATTTGTACCTACAGCAGAAGGATATTATAATTTTGAAAATAATAAGTATATTTACAGCTACTCAGACCATTTGGGAAATGTGCGTTTAAGCTATTTTAATAATGGAAGTGGCGCAGAAGTTCTTGAAGAAAACAATTTTTATCCGTTTGGATTAAAGCATGAAGGATATAATGCTCAGGCTGGAAATCCTGCATATAACTACCAATACAACGGTAAGGAACTGCAAAAAGAAACAGGTTGGAGCGATTACGGAGCTAGGATGTACATGTCAGACATCGGACGTTGGGGTGTGATTGATCCGCTGGCGGAGATGATGCGTCGTTATTCTCCGTATAATTACGCTTATAACAACCCGATCAGTTATATTGATCCCGATGGAAGGAAACCACAAACACAGGAAGATGAAATAAAAGCGACAATGGTTCCCACTACCATGCTGATGTTTTATGCAAGCGGAGGAAGCACAAATAATCGTGCTTTAATGCAGTTTGTCGGACAACCGGACGATATTGGGGATTTCTTTGTCGCAATGGACAAACTGAAGTCTGTGAACAGTAAAAGTGGCGGAGGGGCAAGTAGCAGTTCTTCATCAGGTACTTCCGAACATATAGATGTAGAGATTCCTGAAGTTACTATTAATGTAAAAGGTAATAAAAAAACTTGGAAAAATTCTGCAAACTTTGAATACAATAGATTACTCATGATGAGTAAGATTACTGGAGCTTTAGGAGAATGGAACTTAGATCTAAGAAGAGACTTTTTATATAATAGAGTCATAGAGACAGGAGCAGATAAAGTAGAAAGAAATTTTTATTTTATGTTTGGAGGAGCTTTAGCTGCACCATTTGCTATGTCATATATTGCAACACTTGGAGGAGGAACTGCTGCTGGTTATTTACAAGGAGCTGCGGTAAGAGGAGTTACAGATATGGCATTACAACAAACTATAAAAGGAAGCATAGACTGGAAACAAACTAGTATTAATGCATTTGTAGGAGGTGGAAGTGGTTTTGGAGCAACTCAAGTGAACTGGTTAAATTATGGAGGAAATATGGTTAATAATTTTGGAACGTCAATATATGATGGAACTTTCAATCATGATTTTATTATGAATTCAATGAAAGCCTTTACAGGTATTTTTGGAATGGGGTTTGCAAATTATAATGGTTTAACAAATGGCTATTTAGGAGGTTATTTTGGGACAACCTTATTACCGGGACTTTATTTTAATACAACTGATATAGTAATTGAGCAAAATAAAAATAAAAAATGATTAAAAAGAATATTCATATTCTAGTAATTGGTGTAGTTGCCCTAGTTATTATTTGTGGTTTTATAATATCAAGTATAAACTCTAAAAGACTTGTTAAATATACAAAATATACAACAGCAATAGTAACAAGTGACTGGCATCATAAAAATAATACTGGAGTTGGTGTAGATTATGAATACCATGTAAATGGAAGAAGCTATGAATACACCATAAATTTAGATTTAAAGAAAAATGAGAAATATCTTTTAGCTTATGATTCATTGAAACCAAGTAATTGTGAGATATTAGAAACATATCCTTTAAATCAAAATATAATTTCACCTATAAATGGCTGGAATATAAATGAATTACCAATACCGGTTGACAGCAAAACTATTAATGATTTAATTTTAGAAAATAATTAATTATTCAATGAAAAAAGACAAGATATTAATTACTATAGGCTTCTTTACATCATTATTAGCCTATGCTCAAAAAACTAATGAATATAAATTTTTAGCAAGTGATACTAACAAAAATAAAATATACGAAAAATTTGAAAGGAGAGATGGAAATAAGGTTTGTATATGGAACAAGATAGAAGAAACTTTCGAAAATGATCCATCAACTGAATTTACAGAATATTATTTACAAATTAATTGTGACACTAAAACGAGTGTGTTAAAAAAATTAATAATCCATTGGAGAGACGGAAATATTGAAAAACATGATGATCCATCAAATAAAGAAGTTTCTATAACAGATTCAAAATCTATACCGGGGCTTTTATATCAAAATCATTGTATAAAATAGGTAATGTTCCAGATGTGTTGGTTTCTTTTATTCATCAATATTAATAAAATTAATTTTAAATAAAATTAATAAAAAACAGGTAATCGAATGGTTACCTGTTTATTTTTATGTTAATAAAGATTTTTGAAGATAATAAGTATATTTACAGCTATACAGACCATTTGGGAAATGTACGCTTAAGTTACTTTAAAAACCCATCTTGCAGCGCAGAAGTTCTTGAAGAAAACAATTTCTATCCTCATGAAGGATATAATGCTCAGGCTGGAAATCCTTCTTACAATTACCAATACAACGGAAAAGAGTTACAGAAAGAAACAGGTTGGAGCGATTACGGAGCTAGGATGTACATGTCAGACATCGGACGTTGGGGAGTGATTGATCCGCTGGCTGAAATGATGAGAAGATATTCTCCTTACAATTAT
This sequence comes from Chryseobacterium ginsenosidimutans, assembly GCF_039536845.1. GTDB lineage: Bacteria > Bacteroidota > Bacteroidia > Flavobacteriales > Weeksellaceae > Chryseobacterium > Chryseobacterium ginsenosidimutans_B. The sequence continues at coordinate 1,469,311 of NZ_BAAAZJ010000003.1, read as the reverse complement.
GCTTATAATAATCCTATCAGTTATATTGATCCGGATGGTAGAAAACCACAAACACAGGAAGATGAAATAAAAGCGACAATGCTTCCCACTACCATGCTGATGTTTTATGCAGGGGGTGGTAGTAAAAATAATGCTGCTCTAATGCAGTTTGTTGGAGTCCCGGATCAGATGGGTAGTTTTTTTAGCAGAATGGATGAACTTTCCTATAAGTCTGGTGGAGGTGGTTCAGCCACATCGTCAGGTGGATCGGGAGCAAGTTCTACAAGAGAAGAAGTTGATGTTGAAATTCCTGAGCTCGTAATGACAGGAAAAAAGGGTAACAAAAGTTACAATATGATGTTGCTGCATCTTGCTTTAGTAAGCTCAATTGAAAAACAGCTTGAAAAAATGGAAAACTCACAAATATCAATATATACACCTTTAAGTTTAGGCAATACACTATTGTCTTTTAACGCAACTTATATGTCAAATTTATCATATAGAAGATATATTGGAACGGCTAGTCCGAACTCTCCATTTATTTATAGAGGAATTAAATACTATGGAAATGGAAAAACATTCTTAAAGTCTGAAAGTTTAATTAATAGTACTAAATTAATTAAATTAGGAAAGGGTGTGGGGATTGGAACTGTTGTTTTAGGAGGTGTGCTTGATTGGGGATATGGAGTTCCAGAATATAAAAAGAATCCTAATTCGCCAAATGCTGTTTCTCCAGAAAAAGCTACTGCTAATACAATTATGGGTGCTTATGGCTTAACAGGAATTGGAACAATGCCTTCAATAGTCTATTTTGGGTTTGATAATTTATATCCAGGTGGATTAAGTGGATACACAAAAGACTTAGGAGAAGTACAGGCTGAATTAGATAATGGAATAAATCAAGCAGGGCCATATAGGATTAATTTAACAGGGGCTCATGAGCCTAAATAAAATATTATGAAATTTTATTATTATATTTTTTATCATTTTTACAAACTTTGGGATTATATTTCAAGTCCTAAAACTTTGTCAGATTTTAAAGCTGTAATTTCTATAGCATTTTTAGAATCGACATTTCTTTTATCATATTTATATTATACGTTGACTGTGCTTTCAAAAGTAAGCTTGGTTATTATTACCCTTGTTGTATTTATTTTCCCTAATTTATATTTATTTATTTTTAATGAAAAATGGAAAATTTATTTTCAAGAATTTCAAGAATACCCAAAAGCTAAAACACAAAAATATTCATTAATTATTTGGTTTATTACAATAATCATTATTGTTAATTTTATTTTCTCTTTAAATTATTTTCTATCACATTAATAGATTATGTGGTAATGTTCCGGTAATGTTCCAGATGTGTTGGTTTCCTTTATTAATCAATATTTAAGATAACATTACTTATAAAAATCATCAAAAGAGAGTAACCGAAATGGTTACTCTCTTTAATTTTAAAGGAAATTTACCCCCCCAAATGCAATCTACTTTTTATTCGTGTTCCAGATGTGTTGATAAGAAAAAGATAATTACCAATATGACGCACTGAACAAACTCAAAAAAGGAATCTATTCCGAACCCGATGCTTCCGTACCTTCCAACGATTTTTATAATGAAACGGTAACCTATGACATGAACTCCAATATCCTATCATTGCAAAGAAATACAAAAGGAATTTCCGGAACGGCTTCACAAATGGATAACCTGGCGTATATTTATGCAAATAACGGCAAGAGCAACAAACTGAATTCGGTTACAGACAGCTCTACCAATTACAGCGGTTATCCCGATACTTCAGGAAACACCATTTCTTATGATGATAACGGAAATATGACTAATCAGACTGATAAAGGAATTCTTGGCATTACCTACAATTACTGAACCTTCCGGATTATGTAAAGTTTGATAAAACCTATGTTCCAAGATTGGGATTCGAGGGAGATTTTAATGTTAATACCCAATATCTTTACAGGGCAGACGGTACAAAACTAAGAAAAGTATACACCTATGGTTCTGTAAGCACTAACAATGAACAGAATATCATTACCGAATATTTGGATGGCTTTCAGTATGAAACCACAGATTCTTGGGGGAAACCTTCCCAATCGATACCTTTAAAATTTGTTCCTACTTCTGAAGGATATTATAATTTTGAAAAAAATCAATATATTTACAGCTATACAGACCATTTGGGAAATGTGCGTTTAAGCTATTTCAATAATGGAAGTGGCGCAGAAGTTCTTGAAGAAAACAACTACTATCCTTTTGGATTGAAGCATCAGGGGTACAATGTATTGCCAGGAAATCTTTCTTATCAGTATAAATATAACGGTAAGGAGCTTCAAACAGAATCCGGAATGCTGGATTACGGATGGAGACAGTATATGCCCGAGCTTGGAAGATAGAACGGGATGGATCAATTAGCAGAAATGTATAACGCTATTTCTCCGTTTGCTTATGTAGGAAATAACCCGATCAATATGTTCGATCCGGATGGAAGGAAAATCACACCAATATCCATGATAATTATCGTTATAGAGGTTGTTGTGAATTGCTTTCAAAAATTATTATCTTCGTGATTGATCACAGCGAACCCAATTTAGAAAGTGATGACGAGCATGTTGTGAATTGCTTTCAAAAATTATTATCTTCGTGATTGATCACAGCGCTAGAAGTATTAGATATAGTTTCCAGAGAGTTGTGAATTGCTTTCAAAAATTATTATCTTCGTGATTGATCACAGCATAGCGGATGAAATTCCAGCCATTAAAAACGTTGTGAATTGCTTTCAAAAATTATTATCTTCGTGATTGATCACAGCTGATATTTAAATTGTTCGCAGTACTGAGCGGTTGTGAATTGCTTTCAAAAATTATTATCTTCGTGATTGATCACAGCTACTTTGAACGCCAGAACACATCCGCCACAGTTGTGAATTGCTTTCAAAAATTATTATCTTCGTGATTGATCACAGCTTTTGCAACTGGATTAAACGTCCCGCCCATGTTGTGAATTGCTTTCAAAAATTATTATCTTCGTGATTGATCACAGCAAAAATAAATAAATCCTCGTCGAATTTTCAGTTGTGAATTGCTTTCAAAAATTATTATCTTCGTGATTGATCACAGCGAAAACATCGTATTTAGTGACGCCCGCCATGTTGTGAATTGCTTTCAAAAATTATTATCTTCGTGATTGATCACAGCATAATATCCCGCGGGCTTACTGTTCCAATTGTTGTGAATTGCTTTCAAAAATTATTATCTTCGTGATTGATCACAGCCTTAATTCTGCTTATCCAATAATGCATTATGTTGTGAATTGCTTTCAAAAATTATTATCTTCGTGATTGATCACAGCATCTTGTCCGGACGTTGCGACTTGAAGCCCGTTGTGAATTGCTTTCAAAAATTATTATCTTCGTGATTGATCACAGCTTGTTTCCTTCTTCCAAATAAACGCCTTCAGTTGTGAATTGCTTTCAAAAATTATTATCTTCGTGATTGATCACAGCTAATTAAATATTTGAAAATACTTTTCCTACGTTGTGAATTGCTTTCAAAAATTATTATCTTCGTGATTGATCACAGCGCATTTTCGCAAAACGTAACCGCTTCGGCTGTTGTGAATTGCTTTCAAAAATTATTATCTTCGTGATTGATCACAGCTCTTTTGTTTGTCAGTATTTCGTTCCAGGTGTTGTGAATTGCTTTCAAAAATTATTATCTTCGTGATTGATCACAGCTTTGAGGATGGATTGTCAATGTATCAATTGTTGTGAATTGCTTTCAAAAATTATTATCTTCGTGATTGATCACAGCTAAAATATTCGCCAGATCAAGAACTATTCTGTTGTGAATTGCTTTCAAAAATTATTATCTTCGTGATTGATCACAGCGCCTCTTTTCAATTTTTAGAATATCGGATTGTTGTGAATTGCTTTCAAAAATTATTATCTTCGTGATTGATCACAGCTTCAATATACTGCTCCCTACAATGGATACAGTTGTGAATTGCTTTCAAAAATTATTATCTTCGTGATTGATCACAGCATTACTAACAGTAGGAAACGCAACTTCTTGGTTGTGAATTGCTTTCAAAAATTATTATCTTCGTGATTGATCACAGCGTTTGAATAATACAGCTCCACACTCGGAGCGTTGTGAATTGCTTTCAAAAATTATTATCTTCGTGATTGATCACAGCGAATTTTTTTGATTCCTTCGGATGTTTTCAGTTGTGAATTGCTTTCAAAAATTATTATCTTCGTGATTGATCACAGCACATTTCGCTTAACAGCTGCTGCTTTTTCAGTTGTGAATTGCTTTCAAAAATTATTATCTTCGTGATTGATCACAGCGATCCTACCAAAATGATATTTTCTCCGGTTGTTGTGAATTGCTTTCAAAAATTATTATCTTCGTGATTGATCACAGCATTGGAAACGGTAGGAAAGGCAACTTCCTGGTTGTGAATTGCTTTCAAAAATTATTATCTTCGTGATTGATCACAGCGTTTCCTGTATTTTCTTTATTGTTCCTGTGGTTGTGAATTGCTTTCAAAAATTATTATCTTCGTGATTGATCACAGCTGTAGGAGGTGTAAAAGCGGAAGTTGCTCAGTTGTGAATTGCTTTCAAAAATTATTATCTTCGTGATTGATCACAGCTCTTCAGAATATGGCTTATGAGGTTGTGAAGTTGTGAATTGCTTTCAAAAATTATTATCTTCGTGATTGATCACAGCAAGAAACTTCAACCTTTCTTTAAAAACATTGTTGTGAATTGCTTTCAAAAATTATTATCTTCGTGATTGATCACAGCCACCAAAGTCAAGGTTCAGCTGCAGCGGTAGTTGTGAATTGCTTTCAAAAATTATTATCTTCGTGATTGATCACAGCGCCGTTTTTCTTCTTGTCCTCCTCGTCGCCGTTGTGAATTGCTTTCAAAAATTATTATCTTCGTGATTGATCACAGCCTCAAAAAATAATCTACTGATTTTCAGTAGATTATTTTCGTTTTTAGGATTTGAAATTTAGAATAATTCAAGCTGTTGGAAGGTTGGCGGTGGTTCTTCTTTATTCCTGGCAAAGAATATTTCGATGTCACCAAATTGTTTATCGGTGATGCACATTATGGCTACTTTTCCTGCTTTCGGGAGCATAAATTTCACTCTTTTAATATGAACCTCAGCATTTTCACGACTCGGACAATGTCGTACATACATCGAAAACTGAAATAAGGTAAAACCATCATCCAACAAAGATTTACGAAAGCGGTTTGCATCTTTCATATTGGCTTTAGTTTCTGTCGGTAAATCATATAATACTAAAACCCACATAATACGGTATGCATTAAACCTTTCGGCATTCATATCAGTTCAGGATAAGAGATCAGACGTTTTTCTCCTGTATAACATTTATACAGTGAGGTGGCCGTTGTTTTTACAGCAACCAACAATGGCCTGGTCTTATCATCTATTTTCACATCTTTGGTCGCAATCTGTAAGATGTAAGCTTTAAATTCTTTAGTCAATTCTTCTGTTTCCTGGTTGAGTTCAAGCCATTGCATCACCAATAAATCAACAAATGGACGATAAGGTTCCATCAAATCATCTGCAAGACAGTATGGATTATATTTATTTTTATGGAAAATTCCGAGCACCGGAAGCAATCCTGTCTCAACAATTGCTCTCGCTACAATACTTCTGAGAACTGAGTAACCGAAATTAAAAAACTGATTGGGCGAATCTCCAAAACGCTGTCTCAGGAAATCAAGACTGATGAGGTATTTCCAGTAATGTTGTGCTGCAATGCCTTCCATATTGGTAATATCTCCACTTTTGACGTTATTTTGATAATCAATCATTGGTTCATAATAGTTTTCTAATTTCCTTAATACTTCTTTTTGGTTTTCGATTTTACATTCGATGGTTTGCTTCCAAAGTTGTTTTTTGAGGGGTTCGCTGGCTTCTAATTGGTCTTTGATCCGGTCGGAATGTTCGGTGTGTCCGTAAAGCGGAAGCATTATTCCGTGTGGTAAATGATGAGAATCGCAACTGACCACAACTACATTATTTCCCATCATTTTCTGAATGAGCTGATGGGAAATGGTAATCTGAAAATGGTCCAACATCAGCAAACCCAAATCTTCCACCGGAACTTTGCCTTTCATCTCATTGGAAGAAGGTTCCATAATGTACATTTGCTCGTCTTTGAGCTTGAGGTAAGCGGGATTGCCGATATAGATGGAGCGGGTGATCATAACTAGTACTCTCCTATTTTTGTGATTTCTCCTAAATGATTTAATTTTACTTTTATTGGATTAGTTCCAACGAGTGCTCCTACACTTTTAAATCTAAAATATCTTTTCGAGTCTTTTGCAGTAGGGATATTTTTCAATTCAGTATTTTTTGTTTCCAAATGATGTCTAAAATAATAATCGTTATTAGAAATGCTCCAGACCAAATACAAATGTTTGCTCAATAAAGATTTATTAGTGTTTTTTAAAGCTTCATCAAATTCTTCTTGTGATAAACCCAGAATAAACATTTCATTTTGCTGCATACTGAACTTTAAATTAAGATTATCTGCAGGTAGTTTACTTAAAAATGATTGTGGAAGTTCTTTGTCTAATAATTGACTCCAAACATCTGATGAATTTTTAATAACAGTCGGAATATTACATTTTTTTCTTTCTACTGCATGCCAAAATGTACAACTGTGCTGAACAAGCTTATTATCTTTATCTTCATAAATGGCGATATGATGATTGTTTCCTGTTAGTACAAACCCGATATCTTTGCCATTTTTATCTTTTTTAATTGCCTGTAAATTATTAGCATCCGGACGAGCAAATAACCGAACTGTAATAATTGGGATTTGTTTTTCTTCATTAAACCAAAGTGTATCCTTGAAAGCTTCTTTTTCTTTATTTCCAAATTGAGCTAAACGCTCTTTTACTAAAAATTTCACTCTTTCATCAACAATATCATCAGCCTGATTTGCTTTTAGACTTTGTAGTTTATATTTCAAAACGGTTGCATCATTATAGCACGATGCTTTTTCCAGAATTTCTGTTTTTTCTTCATTCAGAAAAATTGGGCTTTTCTTTAAGGTTGATAAAGACAATTTAGAATTATTTTCGTTTCCTAAAAGCCTTTCCTGTACCAAAACTTTAATCTTAGGGTTTACAATCTTTTCTGAATTTTCAAATAAGTATTTTAAAGGCTTATCTTTCTCAATCACTTTTATTTTACCATAAACAGATTGTTCGTGCAATGCCCCTCTTGGAACAATTACTCCAGTATCTTTATTCTTTCCTGTTGCTTTAAATTTAGTTATTGTTGCAACTTTTTTACCTGCTTTAAAAGAAACTAAAACCTTGTCAGCCTCTTGTTCCACATACTTTGTATCAAATTTAGTAGGTTTCTGTAAACGCAAATAATCGTCCAATTGAGATAATCTTTCTTTATGGTTTTTTACGAGTTCATTATTATTTTCAAACTCTTTTTCATTATACTTTTCTCCTAAAAGTTTTTTAGCTTCTTTAATTTCCTGTTGCATCAAATCTTTTGTTTCGCTCGAATTCAAAGTATTTATTCGCTGAATAAAACCTTGTTTTGTACAGGCAATCACCAAAGCATCAATGGCGTGATGGCGATGGTCATCTCTTTTTGTCCAATTTTCGATTTCTTCTTTTTGGTGTTTTCTTTTTCCGTGTTCGCTTGTCCATTCTTTGATTACGGTTTGTCCTAATTTTTTGTATTTAGGCATTTGCAGATTCATCAAAACATCGTCCCAACCCCATAAATTACGAAGTTTTGCAGTAACTCCACCTTCTGTTGTTGTCACATTATTGCATACTTTCTGTAAAATTTCTCTTGATTTGCGAGAGATATATTGGGTGTCTCTCAATTGTCTGTCGATAAAATTTTCCCAAAGCTTTTTATCGGTTTCCGTTTCTTTTCCAAGTTTTTTTCTTTCCAAATATTCTTTGTGTGAAACTTTCAGCCTTTGCATTTTACTGTAGGAAATAATTCCTCTCTTGAACCAATCATCTATCCGCTCGGAATAAAGAAGCAATTGCTCCTCGCCTTTTGTAGCAATGTAATCGTACGCAGTTTGATTGGTTTTTGTTGAATTACATTTCCTGTGAACCAATACTTTATTGGTTTGAGAATCATCAAACAACAAAGCTTTCGGCACAATGTGGTCAACATCATACGCATCGCCACTTAGAGCTTCTGTTAAATTAAATGTTTCTCCACAATAAATACATTGATTATTAACATGAGCATCTTTCAGATTTTTGCTAAGCGACGGGAAAATGAATTTATATTTCTGAATATATCGCTTGGTTACAGGTAATCCCAATTCAGCTAATCGTTTTCCGATTTCCTCATTGAGTTTTTTATTTTTTGAATTTTGTAAATCTGCGTCGTTTCGCTCGTCCTTACTTTGTTTCAGTGCACGTGCAAGTTCAACTCTGATTTCAGAAGGTTTTCCGTATTGCTCAAGAATTGCATTAACCACATTAATCATCTGATTCAGAATTTTCTCGACAATAGGTTGTCTCAAACTATTTTTAGAAAGAAGTTCCAATCTATCTAAAGTAATTTGTTGTTCTCTTTCATCCTTCGTCAACGAATTAGAATGATTATAACCAGCCAAACTGCAAGATTGAGAATAATCATAACCCTCCATCAAAAAAGGTAGAATCTTCCTCATTGATTTGTTTGATTTATTCCCGAAAGCATGTTTGTTAAAATCAATATGAGACAATTTATCGGCAATTTCATCATCAAATCCAAACCTTTTGATTAAAGCATTTTTACATTCATCTAAATCTTTCAAGGAATAAATGGTATGCCACAATTGATACAAAGGTTCTTTCTCCATTGAAGCATCCAATTCCAAACCAGCTCTTTCTTCCAGAATTTCTCCAGTCTTTTTATCTACCAACATTGAAGTATGATTTGATGGAATGATAAAAACATCAAAGTTTAAAAGTTCATTATCGCCTAAAATATTATGAAGTGTAGAATAAGTTTCATTTCCTTTAATGCCTTTTAGAATTTGCTTATTGACATAAACATCATTTTTATTTAATTCTAAAATTTCAAGAAGCATAGTAAAACTTAAACTGTCATTTTTAAATAAATAATCTGCTAAAATTTCTTTTTCCTTTAAATTTGGAATTTTCTCACCCCATTTATATTTGCTTCCTTCTGGATTTTTTATTTTTAAACTAATCGTATTCACAACTTCCCAAATACGACAAAGCTGAAACAATGGAGAAGTTTTCGGAGCGACTTTCGGTCCTACAAAAACTACTTTATTTTTATCTTTTTCTTTATCAAAAATAGTTTTCTCAAAACCTTCAAATTCGCAGACACTTACTAACCCTTTCTGAGATTTTAGTTTTCTTTGAAAATAAATAATCTCATTCCTTAATTGATGAACAACTTCATCCGTAAGAAAATCATGTTTATCTTTTTGGGCATTAATGATGGTATCAAACTCTTCTGTATAAGCTTCTCGTGGATAAACTTCTTCCTTGATTCTGAAATAAGAATTGTTTATGTTTGAATTATACAATTCTTCATAAAAATACTGACCAATAGTTTGATTTCTGTCTTTCAACTGAGCATAACGTCCTTTGACTGCCTGAACATAATCGGTATCTTTTTTATCAGCATTTGCTTCGCTTCTTGCAGATTTATAACCTCTTTTTTGATTAAGCATATATAAAATACGCCCTAATTGTTCAGCAGAAATATTCTCATTTGGATTTGCAGAATCGCTTCTAAGCTTCCATAAATCAAGCATTGGAAGCTTTAACAATTCTTCTGAAGGAAAAACATTGTATTTATTCAGGATTTTCTTTAAATCACTTTTTTTCAGTTGCTTTCGATCATATCCCTTTCTCTGAGTACGGCTTACTGTTCTGCTTTGATTCTTTGTGATGGACAAACCTCTTTGGAATTCTTCTTTATCACTAGTTGATAAAGGAATGATTCGTGAACCCATCGCAATAATACGGATAGGAATATTATTTTCATCAACTTCTACTAATGCCCATCCAATTGAGTTAGTTCCTAGATCTAATCCGAGTATATATTTAGCCATAGTTAATAGTTTTTGATATTGTATAAAAATAGAAAGAAAAAAATTATTAAAAATGAGGTTTCCCGTAAATCAATTAAAGAATTTTTCATTTATATTTGTATTAATAATTTTGAAAAGCAATTCACAATAAGGATTATTCCGTTGTGAAAACATTCAAGGCGGGGCAACTCGCCTTTTTCTTTTTAAAGTTTTTAAACACAAAAAAAGCCGCCTCAAAAAAAGGCAGCTTCCATGATTCTATAATCTAACAATATTATTTTTTAGCTTTTACATCAACAGCGATTTCGATGTCTTTGCTGATCATCCATTCTGCAGGATCCGCTTCGGAAGTCCCGAATTTGATTCCCCAATCTGCTCTGTTTACAGTGAATTTAGCCTGGATAGAAGCTGAACCTTCTGTTACATCAACTTTCGCAGGGAAAGTTACGTTCATTGTTTTTCCTGATAAAGTAAGATTTCCGCTTACTGTTTTATTTGCTCCTGCAACAGCATCTTTTGGAGCTTCTTTAAGATCTGCTACACTTGTAATTTTGAATTCTGATGTAGGGTTTTTCGCAGTATCGAAGAAATCAGGAGTTTTTAGGTGAGCTTCAAGATCTGCAGGTTTTTTATCTTTTTCAGTTACTGAAGCCGGATCAACTTTTAGAGAGTTCATATCGATTACGAAGTTTCCAGCTGCAACATTTCCGTTTTCAATGCTTAAATCTCCTGATTTTACACTAAGAGTTCCCCAACGAGGAGCCATTCCGCCTTTGTGGAAAGCTTTCCAGTTTACTACCGAACTTACAGCGTCTACCGTCAATACTTCACCTTTGCTTTCAGCTACTTTTTGTTCTGTGGCTGTAGCAGCACTTTCTGCAGATTTTTCTTTGTTACAAGACGCCGCAAGCAATCCAACTCCTACTAATGCAATTACACTAAGTTTTTTCATATTATTTAAATTGTTTAAAAAGTTTATTTTTCTAAATATAAACAAAATTAAATTTCCGACAAGAAATTCATTCTTTACATATTGAGATTTCAAAAATAGAAACATAAATACTTTATTTCATTATCATACATCAATAAATTCAATAAATTTCCAATTACTGTAATTTTCTTCACTGAAGCTAAAAATCCGATGAATAATTTAATAAAATTTTAATGTATTTTGTAATCGTTTGCATTGTATTAAATTTCAAATCATGTACTTTTAATACTTATTATTTTTAACGCAAATAATCTCTATTTCTATGTCAAAGAAACTGTTACCTTTATTATTCTTTGTAAGTTTTTTTAGTAATTTTCAAGCACAGGATAAGGCAGAAAGCGCTTTAGAAATATTTACAGAAAAATATCCTCAGGAAAAAATACATTTGGTTTTTAATAAAAACAGCTATATCGCAGGGGAAAATCTCTGGTTCAAATCTTTTGTGTTTGATGGATACAGCCCTTCAACGATTTCTACTTCTTTATTTGTAGAATTGTATGACAGGAATAAAACTCAGATCAGCAAAAAATTAGTTCCCTTAATTAATGGAGAAGGCAGCGGAAGCTTTACGTTACCGGATAATTTAAAAGAAGATATTTACTACGTCAGAGCCTACACAACATGGATGACCAATTTTAATGAAGACTTTCAGGCTTTAAGACCCATTACAGTTTATAATCCTTCTTCTCCTCAAAAGCTTGTGATCGACAGCAATTCGAGATGGACAGCCTCAGTTTTTCCTGAAAGCGGAACTTTTGTAGACGGTATTAATACAAAATTTGCCGTTCGTCTGCAATCAAAAGGATTACCACCATCTGACTGGAACGGATATGTTGTAGATATAGCAAAACCTGATGTAAAGATAACTTCATTTAAAGGTTTTGATCAAAATGTGGGTTCATTTTCATTAACTCCAAAAGCCGGAACGAAATATCAGTTGATCGTGGATGATTCAAAAGGAAACAAACAGTCCATCGACTTACCCAATGTATCAGATTCAGGGATAAACCTTCAGGTTGTAAGCAGTAATGATGCCGTTAAATTTACTTTAAAATCAAAAAACATTGCTCCGGGAACACTGTATAAAGTGATCGCAACGATTAGTAATCAATTGGTTTTCAAAGTAAAATCGACAAAAATATTAGAGCAAACCTACTCTATTCCCGCAAACCAGCTCATCAACGGAATTTTACAGCTTACCGCGTTTGATGACAAGGAAAACATTGTTGCCCAGAGACTTTGTTTTGTTCAGCCTGATGTATTAAAAATAAAAAACCCGGCACTACAATCTTTATCTCTCAATGAATCTCCGAGAGCTTCAAACTCGTTCGGGTTACCTCAAACTTCCGATGGCAGACCTTATACTGTTCTTGTGCTTGATGGAAATTCAGACAGTTCGGAAGATGAAAACAGTTTACTAAGTACATTATGGTTAACGGGGGACATCACATCAAAAATATATACACCATCGCAATACTTTACTAAAAATCACAATTCAGAGGCTTTAGATGCTCTTTTAATTTCAGGAAAATGGAAAAGATTCGACTGGAGGTCCATCATGACAGGAGTTTATCCTGTTATCAGATATAAACCCGAACCCTATATTTCTTATAAGGGAAAAGTTTCCGTTCAGGGGAAACCGGCTCCCAATACAGATCTGAACCTATTGTTTCAGACACCAAATCAGGGAATAAAATTTTATCAGAAAAAAACTGATGCGAACGGTTTTTTCTCTTTAAACGGTTTGTTTTTTGAAGATTCAATTAAATTCTCTTATCAATTGAATGATCCCAAAATACCTAAGGAACAGGTTCAGGTAATTTTCCAGCCAAATTATGCTTTCGTTCCTTACAAAAACAGTCTGCCGGAAAGTAATTACAATCTGGTACAGCGTTCCGGCGAAGATCAGCCGACCAGCCAAATAGAAAGATATATTGCAACAAAAAACAATCAAAGCTTAATCAATGAAAAAGCTACTCTTATCGAAGAAGTAAAGTTAAAAGGCATAAAAAAAGATAAAACCAAAGAACTTAATGAGAAACTAAGCGGTCCTTTATTTCAAAGTGCTAATGATATGATTTTTGATTTTGTAAATGATAACAACAGTGCTCAGGGATCTATCAATATTTTGCAGTGGTTGCAGGGCAGAGTTGCCGGATTGACCATAGAATCCAGTATGGGAGAATTCATTCCAAAATTAAGAGGCAGCGAAATAAGCATTTATCTGGACGAAATGAAGGTTGATGCTTCTCAGATTAATTCAATTTCAACCTCAGATATTGCCATGGTAAAAGTTATCAAAGGCTTTTTTGCAGGTGGTTTTGGCGGAGGAAACGGAGCTATTGCAATTTATACCAAAAGAGGAGGAATTACAGGTTCTGTAAGTGATTCTACAGCCCCTACAAAATTAAGACAGATTACTTTAAACGGTTTCGATAAAGAAACACCTTTTGTAAATCCGGTTTACGGGGATGAAGGTTTTACCAATATTTCTCATGATTTCCGGAATGTTCTTTATTGGAATCCATCTTTACAGACACAGTCTAAAGAACCCGTTACAGTACAATTCTTTAATAATGACGATGCCAAAAATTATAAAGTGATCATTATGGGTTATGATGAAAAGGACTACACTCCTATTTATTACAATGAAATAATTAAATAATAAACTTGTTTAAATTTTTTTATTTGAAGCTTTTCCCGCTTTCCGCACTCGCTATTTGTGTTTGTTTCAACATTTGGAAATAAACACATAGTTTGTCATTCCGTAGGAATCTATGCAAAGTTTTTAAAGATCTATTTGAAAAAATTCGATCTTAGATTCCTATGGAATGACAAACCTTGTGGAAAATCATTACGTAAAACAGTACTTTACAAAAGAATAAAAATCAACGATTTTTAAAAACTTAAGTGATCTTTTTACGGTTTTAATTAAACTTAAAATAACTTAAGTGTCTAAAATTTGTAGTCAAAATAAAAGTTTAAACAAGTCTTATATTTTACAGAATTCTAAACCAAATCTAGAAGAAAAAAGTAAATTATTTTATAAAAAAGTCAGTACTTTAGCCATTCAAAATTTTCGGATGAACACAATTACTTATATACAGCAAACTCTCAATATATCAGATAAAAGTATCAATGCAACCCTTCAATTATTAGCAGAAGACTGCACTATTCCTTTCATTTCACGCTACCGAAAAGATAAAACCGGAAATCTTGATGAAATACAGATCGAACAGATTTCAAAGCTTAATAAACAGTTTGAAGAAATTGTAAAACGAAAAGAGACTATTTTAAAGTCTGTCGAGGAACAAAATGCCTTAACTCCCGAATTCAAACAAAGAATTGAAGAAAGTTTCGATATCCAGGAACTTGAAGACCTGTATTTACCTTTCAAAAAAAGAAAGAAAACCAAAGCCGATGCCGCCAAAGAAAAAGGTCTGGAACCTTTAGCGAAAATGATCATGAGCCAGAAAGTTCAGGATTTGCAGTTTTTAGCCTCAAAATATCTGAATGATCAGGTTTTATCTGAAGAAGAAGCTTTGCAGGGCGCAAGAGACATCATGGCAGAATGGATCAATGAAAATATGTATGTAAGAAAAAACCTTCGCCGACTGTTCCAGAGAAAAGCCGTTGTCACTTCAAAAGTGGTTAAAGCTAAAAAAGATGAAGAAGATGCCCAGAAATTCTCTCAGTATTTCGAATGGGAAGAAAGCCTGAACAGAATGCCTTCACACCGACTTTTAGCCATGTTGAGAGCCGAAACAGAAGGTTTTGTAAAAACAAATATCGGAATCGATAAAGAAGAGGCGATTGATTTTATTGAAAATGCAGTTATTAAATCTAATAACGAAACATCAGAACAGATTTCATTAGCCATAAAAGACAGTTATAAAAGGTTATTGGAACCTGCTATTTCCAATGAAACTTTACAGGAAGCAAAAGAAAAAGCCGATAAAAAAGCCATTGAAATTTTCTCTGAAAACTTAACACAACTGTTATTCGCTCCACCTTTGGGAGAAAAGAGGATTCTGGCGATCGATCCTGGTTACAGAAGCGGTTGCAAAGTGGTTTGTTTAGATGAAAAAGGAGATCTTTTGCACAACGAAACCATCTATCCTCATGCTCCTCAAAACGAAAGCGGAATGGCAATGAAAAAAATCCGTTCGATGGTGAATGCTTATAATATCGAAGCGATTTCCATCGGAAACGGAACAGCAAGCCGTGAAACAGAGTTTTTTATTAAAAAAATTGCGTTCGACAAACCTTTGCAGGTTTTCGTAGTTTCGGAAGCCGGAGCTTCGGTGTATTCTGCGAGTAAAATTGCGAGAGATGAATTTCCAAGTTATGATGTGACGGTTCGTGGGTCGGTTTCTATCGGAAGAAGATTGGCTGATCCTTTGGCAGAGTTGGTTAAAATCGATCCAAAATCCATCGGAGTCGGACAATATCAACATGATGTCGATCAGACTCAATTGAAAAATGAATTGGATTCTACGGTCATGAAATGTGTAAACTCTGTCGGAATTAATTTAAATACAGCAAGTAAATCTTTATTGAGTTACGTTTCAGGAATCGGTGAAAAGATGGCAGAAAATATTGTCAATTACAGGGCTGAAAATGGAGCTTTCAAAGACAGAAAACAATTGAAAAAAGTTCCAAGATTAGGAGAAAAAGCCTTTCAGCAGGCAGCTGCGTTTGTGAGAATTAATAATGCTAAAAATCCTTTGGACAATTCTGCAGTTCATCCGGAAGCGTACGGAATTGTAGAAAAAATGGCAAAAGATCTTGGAATTAAAACCAATGAACTGATCGCCAATAAAGAAAAAATCGCATTGGTACAACCTGAAAAATATATCACAGAAGATATCGGAATTTTAAGTATTAATGATATTTTAAAAGAACTTTTAAAACCAGGATTAGATCCAAGAAAAGCAGCTAAAGTTTTTGAATTTGATCCGAATATAAGAAAGATCACAGACCTAAAGATCGGAATGGTTTTACCAGGAATTGTAAATAATATCACAGCTTTCGGATGTTTTGTAGATTTGGGAATTAAGGAAAGCGGGCTCGTTCATATTTCTCAATTAAAAGACGGTTTCGTTTCTGATGTGAATGAGGTGGTAAAACTCCATCAGCACGTTCAGGTAAGAGTAACGGAAATTGATGAGGCAAGAAAAAGAATTCAGTTGAGTATGATTTTATAAAAAGCCGGGCTTGAAAATATCAGAAATTAAAGAAAGAAAAATCATCCACAGACCGACTCCGGATTTCGACGAGTACGGGAAAAGAATCTATCACGCTTATGAATATTATTTAGCCTATAATCCTGGTTTTAAAGGAAATGAAACCCAAAGATTATTTGCAAAGTGGATCGATATGGCTGTGTTTACTTTAATTTTTCATTTTATATTCAATAAAGTTCTTATTGTCAGTATTTTACTTTCTATTCCTTGTGTAATTATGTTTGGAACGATCACTGAATTTTATTGGGGAACAACTTTAGGAAAGAAAATCTTCAGAATGAAAGTAATTGATGATGAGGGAAATTATCCTAAATTATTAAAATCACTACAAAGAAATCTTTTATGTCTGGCCAATTTCTATCCTGTTTTTTCAGAATATACTGTAAAAACTGTTGCTATGGGAAGACGGACAGGAACCCGAATGAATTTCAGTATGCATCTCAACAATGAAATCTGTAAAACTTATATTGTAAAAGAAAGCAAAATAGATGAAATAAGAAGCCTGCTGGATATAGAACAACACCAAAATAAAGAGCGACTTATTGAGTAAGCCGCTCTTTGTTATTGAAGATTATTATATCTATTAGGGTTAATATTTGAAATCAGCTCTTTTAATGCCTTTGTTGTAATATAAGTCAATTAAGGTTACTACCTGATCTCCATCCTCAGACTGAAATGTATTTTTTGAGCAGTAAAGAAGATCTCCAAATTTTTTATATTCATTACAAAGAATGGTGGAAAAAGAACCCTTTGAAGGGTTTTCTTTGACTTCTTTTTTTAATAAAAAACTTTCAGTATCGTAATATAAATTGGTTATGCTTCCATCTTTAGCTATTGCTTTTATCTTATGAAGCTTTTGGTCATTATCTGTTTCTACAAACTCAACATTATATATTGTAGGATCCAGATAAGCCAATTCATTCATAATATATTTTCTATCGAGCTTATCCTTAAACTCTTCCTGATCTGCAATTTTTTTCTCGCCGTTTACCATATTATAGCCTGTTTTACCGTCAAACCAAGACCTGTAAACAATTCTTCCCTGATATTCTACCTCAAAGCTTCCCATATTTGGAGCCATTTCTTTTGTGATATAATTCACATTTCTTCCATCTGTTATTGTGGAAGACTTAGAATAAAGAGTTTTTATACTGTTCAGAAGCTCTTTGCCCCCTGTAGCCTTAACAGCTTTCTCAATAATTTCTTTACCTTTAGTTTCGTTTGTGCTTTGAGAAAAAACAAAATTGCTTGATATTACAGTGCAAACTGTTAAAATTGTAGGTATTAGTTTCATTTTAAATTTTAATTATTTTGCTAAATTATTAAATCTGTCTTATTTAAAAAGTGTTATCAGATTGCCTTTTTATTAATTATTCTGAAATTTATATTTTCTATTATCTAAAATCCTTAGAATCCCTTATCGGTTTTTTCACTTCCGGCCATTTTGTAACCTGACCTTTGTCGTCAAGAGGCATTGCTCTCTTTTCCCTGCTTGTAAATTCAGGATCTTCTGAAGCCATGTAAGCTAAAGTTGCTGTAAGAATCACATTATTTTTGACCTCATCAAAAATAATTTTATCATAAGTATCTTTGGTCGTGTGCCAAGTGTAGCCAAAATATCCCCAATTCAAAGAACCCAGACCAAATGCGGGAACTCCCGCTGCAACAAATGAAGCATGATCTGAACCTCCTCCTCCAGGCATTCCCGGAAAATCTGTTTTGATCTGATCTTTAACATTTTTAGGAGCGACATTCAGCCATTTCCCGATGTAATCGTAAGCATTCACAAAACCTTGTCCGCTTATGTTCACTACTCTACCCGTTCCGTTATCCTGATTGAAAACAGCCTGAGCTCCTTTAATAATTTCAGGATTATCGGCTACAAAACCTCTCGATCCGTTTAAACCCTGTTCCTCGCTTCCCCAAAGTCCAACAACAATTGTTCTCTTATTATTTGGATAATATTTTTTCAGAATTCTCATCGTTTCAAGCATTGTAAGAACTCCTGTTCCGTTGTCTGTCGCACCTTGGGCACCATCCCAAGAATCTAAATGAGCAGAGAGAATCACATATTCATCTGGTTTTTCTTTTCCTTTGATCATTCCGATTGTGTTGAAAGTTTTCGCTTCAGGAAGTACTTTTGACTGAGTTTCAACTTTAATTCTCGGTTTCTGACCGTTTTCAGCCATTCTGCACAGCATTCCATAATCTTCAACATCAATATCGATCATTGGAATTTTTGTAGTTTTTGCACCGAAGATTCTGTTCGCTCCCATGATTCCCGTCCAGTTGGAAATGGAAATCCCTGCAGCTCCGGCTTTTTCTAAAGCTTCAGGAAGTGTATTGTTATCATAGCCAATACTTTTCACGTAATCAGTAAAATCTTTTGTTGCCTTTGCTTTTTCTGCTTTTAGTTTTTCATATAATTCGGGAGTTGCAAATTCTTTGATTTGCTCATCAGAACGACCGATTTTTTGATATTGAGCAATTAAAACGATCTTTCCTTTCGCAGAAGGAAGCCATTTATCAAATTCAGCTTTTGAAGACACTTTCGGAAGGATAGTTACTTCAGCTTCAATTGCTTTTTTAGTTGAAGGACTCCAGGCTAACTGTGTTGCAGCCAAAGTTTTTACACGAGGATAAATCATATCAACATGCGTAATTCCCCTTTGCCATCCTTTCCATGTTCCGAATTGCTGCAGATTGGCTTCAATATCCCAGGAACGAAGCTTATTTGCCGTCCAGTTATTTGCCGCCAACATTTCAGGAGTGCCTACCAAACGCGGTCCGATTCCGTCAAGAAGTTCAAAAGCCATGTTTTCCAGCTGAGAATTACTATTCACTTCATTCACGAAACTCTGAACAACCGGATTAAGCTTTTCCTGAGAAATAGCAGTCGTCTGAGCCAAAGAAAATTGTGTTGCCACAACCATCGCGGGCATCACAAAAAATCTGTTTATCTTCATAGTTTTATTGATTGGTTTAAAGATAAAAAGATTCGGTCGGAATATAAAATAAAAGGAGAAAATTGCCTTAAATAAAAGAAAAATTAAAGCTGAATAATAATGAAGAGAAATAAAAAAAACCGACTTAAAAAGCCGGTTCGGGAATAACTATTTTTTTGATTCTTCAACAGAAACTTTTCTGAAATCTTTGAACAGTTTGCTTAGTTCCAAAGCTGCTTTACGAGCTCTTGTTCCAGCTGCTTTGTTTCCTTTTTCTGCTTGTTGGTTTGCTTCAGTTGTGAAAGCTTCAAATTCCGCGTTGATTTTTTCAATTAGTTCTTTCATTATTTTTAAAATTTAGGGTGCAAATATAGGTTTTATGGTAATTCCAGCCTAATTGTGGAGAAAAAATTTGTGAGAATTAACCAAAATTAATCTTTTATACTCTTATAAATACTCATTTTAAATATTTAGCCGGATGTATGTCTTTTAATTTTTTTATATTTTTATTCTAAACTCATTTAATTTAATTCAAAAAACACCTCTTTAATTTGAAATTAAATCATCCATTCAGTTAATTAGAAACAATTTTAAACAAAAATACCATTTAATTGTTGTATATTTATAAAAATGTCTATTAATACTTTATAAAATAAGTTGTAAACATTAAAAATTTAAATTAAATAAAATTGAAAAATGTTTATATAAGCGAGAGCGATGGACACAGCATCGGAAATATCCCGATGAAACCTATCAATATTGCTTACTTGATTTTAGTACACCGTTTACCCAATCAATTCAAAAAACTTTTTAAAGCCATCTACGATCCTTCTAATTTTTATCTTATTCACATTGATAAAAAAGCAAATGAACAAATCGGGGAAGAGGTAACAGATTTTCTATATAAATACCCGAATGTACATATTCTTAAAAGCGAAAATGTAATCTGGGGAGGCTACAGCATGGTACAGGCAGAATTGGACGGCATGAAATATCTGCTGGAAATGGACGCAAAATGGGATTATTTCATTAATCTGAGCGGTCAGGATTACCCTTTAAAATCACAAAAAATAATCAAAGATTTTTTATCTCAAAACAATGGAAAAAATTACATAAAATTTGCCGATCAGGAAAAAAACAGACCTGAAACAATGAACAGGATTGAAAATTATTTCGAAGAAACGGAGGATAAAATTTCGGATAAAACGCATAAAAGAGAATTCATGAAAGACGTTGTTCCTTATATCGGAGGACAATGGATGATCTTAACGAGAAGCTGCTGCGAATTTATCAGTAATAATATGGAAGTGAAGAAATTTGAAGATTATTATCTGAATACTTTAATTGCTGATGAAGCTTTCTTCCAAACGGTTTTAATGAATACTTCTTTTGACGGTATTCTGATCGATGACGATAAAAGAGCCATCATCTGGATTCCCGATGGCGATATTAAATTACGCCCGAAAACGTTCACCGAAACTGATTTGAACTTCCTTCAGACCGGAAATCATCTTTTTGCCAGAAAGTTTGACGACAATGTTGACAATAAAATAATCGAAAGTATTAAAATTCAATATGATAGACCTTTTAAAACTTTTGCAAAGGTCGCAGATATTAAGAGTCTAAACATAAATTTTAATCACTTGAATTAAATACTCACAACAGTTGCATTTAAATAAAAAAACCTTGAAAAATCAAGGTTTTTTTGGCTATTAATATGTATTTGTGATTGTAAGGCACAAAATCTGGATTAAAAAAGCTGTCTTTATTGCTCTACTATAGTGAGTGCATTATAAACCCCGCTTCCCGAAACATCAAACTGGCTTAAGGTAGTATCTGTAAAAGCCAATGTAATCCAGGAAAAAGGTCTTAGCTTATCCCCTTGATTTAAGTATACACTTACCGTACAGGCAGAACCTACAGGCACTTGATTAGAGGCACCAGCTCCCGAATCCGAAGCATAACCATTATTGGTTTTTACCCTTTGAGTAATCGTACCTGATGAATTTCTAACTTCCCAAATGGCTTCTGTTTGGTTATTAGCTCCTGTATTTACATTAGCAGCTTGCAATGCATAGGTAAATGTGGCAAAATATACACCGGCTCGTGGCGCTATAAACTCACCTGTAGCCGGATTGAAATTAGAAGTTGACACACCTGAGTCGGAATCTAATACTTCTGTCCAATTGGTTAAATAAGACGATCTACGCTGCATAATACCTGATTTTGTACCTATTTCTGAAGGAGTTCCGCTTTCAAATACATAAGTATCCTGTGTAGTTTTATTTGCCATTACTACAATACGTGGTTTTCCTTTAGGATAAAAACTAACCCAATTTGTACCGTCCGAAAATTCCAAATAACCCTTTACTCCAATTGCAGGACTTGCAACATAGCGTAATGCACCTGCACCGGCGGCTGCGGCTGTTTTGTTGGTATTTCCTACCGCTAAAGAACCATTAGTACCAGAGCGTAGATCTATCGCTACCTTCGGACTCGTGATCAACACTCCTATTTTACCTGTATTATCTACAATTACATTTCCTGCATTTGTTTTAATTTCTACAGGATTTACAGGATTTTGTACACCTATTCCTATTTGAGCGTTGGCGTTTGTTACAAAAAATAACACAGGTATAAAAGTACCAACTAAGCTTTTTATTTTATTTTGTAATATTATCATTGTTATACTTTTTATAATTCGCTGATGCTGAAATTATTTAATGTTCGATCAGAAACAGTATTTCTTGCACTACCCGTAGTCTGCTTAACAGAAAACTGAATCTGGTTACCTGCCTTAAGCTGGAAAATAGCGTTGCAATTACCACTTATAAAATTACTTACTATGGTAGCTTGGTATGCAGGATAAGAATTTACCGTTATAAATTTTGGAATTGTAGTAGCCATACCGGTACCTGAAGAACCTAAAACACTTTCTATTGCTGTTTCTATATAGCTGTTTCTGGCTATACTATTGCTGGTTAAAGTAATACTGAAAGATACCAGATAAAAACCATCACGTGGTGCAGTAAAAATGCTATTGGTAGTATCAAAATCATTACCTGCATCAAAAGCTTCTTTCCAGCCTTTTATAATAGTAGAAGTACCTGAAGGAACACTTACGCCTGTATCAATATAAGCATTAACAAGTGCCTTGGTTGGTGCCGTAAGTGGTAAAGCAATCCATTGTTCCCCATCAGAATAATCTAAAAAACCACCACTATTATAACGTATAGCACCAGCTCCGGCCGCAACTGGAGTCTGCGTATTAGTTCCAACACCAATAAGTCCTTTATTATCCGGCGAGCGAACATCTACTTTTGTTACAGGATTTAAAAGCCCAACTCCTAACTTACCATCCGATGTCATGATCACATCATTAGACAGCTTTGCGGCATCCGGTGTAGTACCATTATCTTTTGCAGCATCTATTTGCAGAGGATGTACAGGATTGGGAGTAAAAAAACCTGTTTGTGCAGCTATTGTACCGGCAGAAAAAATTAAAATACAAGCCAACAATTTATATCTGATATTAATTTTCTTTTTCATAATCTGTCTTTTAATGTTCTATAATGGTTAAATTATTAAACCCATCATCCGGATTTGCGGGGTCTGAAGAATTACTGGTAACTCTAAGTGCAATAGAACCGCTTGTAAGAGTATGAAGCAACTTTGCCTTTACCGTTGTACCAGCATTTAAGGTAAGTGTAACGGTACTGGAACCTCCGGCCTGGGTAGACCGGATACTACCCGAACCGTCTCCACCGGCGGAAGTATCACCTGTCATTGACTGTCCGAATGTTTTATAAACACTTGCCAGCACTACATTTGTAGTAGTATTCACAAACTGCGACTCTACTCTGGAACCATCATTAATAATGGTACCAACAAAATCAAAGGTTAATAAAAAAGTGTAAGTGCCATTACGGGGAGCAGTAAAAATACCTGTTGCCGGATCGAAACTGCTGCTCATATCACGAACTTCAGTCCAACCGGTAATATCAGTACCTGCAGGTGCTATTGCAAGCGATGAAATTTTACGTTCAACCACTACTGCTTTTTGAGGCGCAACATAGACTCTTTTCCACGATAAGTTATCGGATACATCTATTGCAGGACCGGTACCAAGAGGTGATACTGCATCATATCGAATAGCACCTGCGGCAGCTGCAGCGGCACTCATCGTTGTAGTTCCTAAACCTAAAGCATTTTCTATACCTGCAGATCTCATATCTAGCTTTACCTGTGGGTTGAGAACACCTACACCTATAAAACCAGTTGTCTTGTTTATCAGAACATCATTAGCTACCTGCGCTGCTGTTGGTGTTCCTGTTGTT
Source organism: Chryseobacterium ginsenosidimutans (assembly GCF_039536845.1). GTDB lineage: Bacteria > Bacteroidota > Bacteroidia > Flavobacteriales > Weeksellaceae > Chryseobacterium > Chryseobacterium ginsenosidimutans_B. The sequence goes on along the minus strand of NZ_BAAAZJ010000003.1, from coordinate 1,445,706 downwards.
GCATTATCCTTAGTACCATCTATATGCAGAGCTCCTTGTGGATTACTGGTGCCTATCCCGGTTTGAGCATAGGCTGAACCAATACAACAAGAAAATATTGACAGCAGTATTATTCTATTTATTTTTTTATTCATCTGTTTTTTGTGAAATTTAAATTATTATAATAGTGTCGGTTTAGAAGATGATTTCATAAAGCAGATCATTTGTCTCATTTCCCTTATCATTCAAAGATGGAAATGTGATTATTTCAGAGTTTACAGAAGAACCTCTGGTTGGTGGATCAGTGGTTTCTTTACAATTTTCATTGTTAATTCCTATTTGGGCAGAAACTAATGATGAAACTATAAGTACCAACGAGGGCAATTTTTCATTCATTTTATATGTATTTAATTATGTTTAATAATTGAACCAATGAAGATTACATTCAGAAAATCCTTATTATTTTTAAAAATGTATCACTATTGAGTTCGGTTGTAAAAATTGACTCTTTTTTAAGTAAGAAAGAGTCAATATATTTTGTAATTGGGTATTGGAATGTATTTGATGTAATAACAAAAAGCTGATTATCAATATTTTTTTGGAATAACAGAATTTACAATCCTTACACTAAAAACTGACTTTTCCATTTTGTGACAGTATTCCTGCTTAGTTTAAAATGTCTGGCAAGTTCGGAGTTATTCAACTTATTTTTTTTCTGATATTCTAATATTTGAAAAATTGTTTCTTCATTGTAAGAACGATGCTTTTGGTCGAATTCAGAGCTTTCTTTAGAGTTTCTATTGAAAAGAATTTTACTCATTTCTATAATATCTAGTGTTGACAAGCTAGATTTAGATAATAATTGACTGCATCTTTCTTTTTTTTCAGGATATTTTAAATTAATCATATCGCTGTATATTTTTTTATAATCAGGTGTTTTTTCCATATCTTCATTCTTGTTTTTTAAACTGATGATATTTGCTTATCCATTTATACAGAGTCGTTTTGGGAATTTTGTACTCTTCTATAATCTGTGCTTTTGTCTTAGCTCCATTTTCTATCTGCTCCAAAATAAAATCTACCACTTCTTTGGTGTAAATATTTTTTCTGTAATATGGTAGTAAGGATTGCTTATTGGCAACATTATTATAATGAACGTTGGCTTGAGGAGCATATAAAATCAAATATTGTGAATAAATCCTGAAAAAATCATATTCAAGTAAAATACTTAGTTTCAATACAATATCAGTATCCAAAGATTTTTGGGATTGCATTGATTTCCATTCCGGATCTGTACATTTTAAAAATTTACATATACGGAATGAATCGAATCCCCTTTCTTTCACACGCTGACTTATCAGGTTTCCCATGTGGATATTTTTCAGATCAAGAATCATGAATAAAATATATTATATTTAAAATTTGTGTTTTTTAATAAGTGGTAACATAAATATCTCTTATTTTGTTATCCGTATTATCTGTACAGTATAAAAACAGCCTTTTTTTAATTAATCCGAAAAAATATCTTTTCAGAGTACATTCATATCCAACAGATTGTATCTTTTCGATTTTATACCCTTTTAGTTTCAGTAAAGACTGAGCTTCTAAGATTGTTTTTCCTACAAGTATTTCATAGTTATCTTGTTGCATTTTCTACCAAATAATGTTTATAAATAAATTTTCATTTGTGTTTTCAGAATAATCCAGCCTGATTTATAATACCCTTTCGATACTTACGTTGCTTTCGGCTGTTCCACCAAAATTATAACTGCTGATTGACCATGATGAACCGTCCAGAACCAAACGAAAAGTAACATCATTATTAACATCCAAAAATAAAACGCCATCTGTAGAAACAAGGTAATTTCCTACATTGATAAAAGGTGATGCTTTACCGGACATATATGCCTTCTCTACTCCATTTACCACAACAACTATTGTAATTCTGGCACCATTAAAATCAAATCCTGCTGTAAAACCACTGAATAATACATTAAAATTAATCCTGTATAATCCTTTCTGTCTTATCCTGAAGGTTTCAGAATCTCTTACAACAGACAGATAATCAGAAAATTGAGAACTATTTGCGGGAACAGAAAATTTCAGATTATTAGAACTGCAAAGCTGTAAAAGCTGTCCGAAAAGATCGGAAGTTGACAAGCAGGTCATATTTGTACTGTTAATATTTGCCCGCGTCCATGTTGTTGATTTATTTTTAGCGTTAAAAGCTTGTTCCCACTTTGTCCCGTCATAAACTTTGGTAAGACTTTCCCCTTTATTGTACATCAGCATCGCTTCCATTGTGGCATCGTCATCATATTTATCAGGTTGAGAACTGTTGTATTTCGGTAATATCGTTTCGTTTTCAGCAACAGGAAGAATCAGTACTTTTTGCCCGGAATTTTGAAGTTCCAGCTGAGTGTTGCTGCTGGAAAGTGTTGATCCACCTATAACAACCTGGGAATTTGCCGTCATAAATCCCAACATACCTATAAATGCTAAATATTTTTTCATGTGTTTAATTTTATGGGATTATCTTAATTTTTGAATATTAACAAAGGTTTCTCTATGATCTACCGAATTTGAAAAAGTAGATATTACAGAATCCGTATTTACAGCAGCCTGAAGTCTGATACGGGAGTTTGCAGGTAATGTAACAGAAGCAGAAACGCTTGCACTTTTATTTCCTCCCTGCCCTAAGTCGATAAAAATTCCGCCATATAGCTTCGTTTCCTCAAACGCCAGTGTCGACCAGTTTGTACCTCCATCATAACTGACATCAATACTTACCCAAAACGTAGCATCTTTTCCCAAAGAACCTAATGAAAATCCTCCAAATCCTGTAACTCCGGAAATATGATACAATCCGGCTTGTGGTATTTGGATTACATTATCGCTACCGCTTGTTGGCATTGTAGTATTCAGGTTGTTTACTAATAATTGAGACCTGTTTGTAGTTGGCGACAGCGAAATTGTCTGTTTGCTATTGCTTCCAAAAAGTGCTAAAACACTGCATGTACTTACAGTTATTGGAGTAAATGGCGGAAAAGGATTGGGAACCTGTACTCCTAAACAATTCCATGTTTTTGAATTGGCTGCTTTCCTTCTTGTTAAAAAGGGATTATACCACCCTCCGAGCTGAAGCGCAGGAATCCAGGTGTTTCCATCGTATTTATAATATTGTTTGTCTTCTTTATTGTACAAAATCGCACCTTCCAGAGCAGCTTCATCATTAAAATAATCTTCCTGGGCATTATTATATAATGGAAAAGTGGTAATATTCTCAGCACGGGTAAAAATTACACCCTTATTGGCATCTTTTATGTCTAATAAAGCGTTTTGATGAGCAGAACCAGCTGTTTTCGAAATCATTACCTGTGCATTGAAAAACGTTGCAGCCAGTAAGGCTGCTGCCGATAAATATATTTTAGGATACATAATTTTAGAATTAATGATTTATAAAACAATTTTCTCGAAAATCAACTCACCTGTTCCATAAGTATTATTATTTTGGAAGCTGGTAGACGAGTTAACCAAAGGTGAAAATCCTGATTGCATGAAACCCTGCAAACGGAATTTTTCTCCTGCATTCACTTGTAGAACGATCGATCCGTTGAACACGGGCGAATATCCCAAATTGTCATTGTCACTTGTAAAAGATTTAAAATCAATTGTTGAGAATACAGTTGGAGTTGCAGCCATTGCTTTTTGGAGTCTCAACTGAATTTCATCTGTATTCAGTCCGTTGAAAGTTGCATAAGACCTGTAAGTAATTCTGTATAAACCCGTTTCGTTTACTGTTACAACATTAGACGCTAAAGAAAGGTTAATAGAACTTCCCTGAAAATCAGAACTTCCGTTGTTTACAAGCGAAACAATTCCTGAAGCTGTACAGCCATACGGAGGAAGAAATCCACCATTACAGGAAAGACTGAGGTTGGATGAACGCGAAAAATGGGCAAAATACTGTGGTCTGATATCTACAACATAATTATAGATACTCGACCAATTGGTTCCGTCATGCTCGTAAATTGTACCATTATCCTTACTGTACGCAACTGCTCCCTTAAAATTGTTATCATTATCCGGATCTGCTGCATTACTGATCTGTGAAACGACGGGAAGCAATACTGCTTTTGAAGGTGTTGAAGATTTCACATCCAGAATGGAGTTCTGATGTGGTTCATGATCGGCGGGATTGGGGGCAATACCTATTTGAGCATAGAATAAACTCTCAAAAAGTAATAGGGAAATAAAATAGTGTTTTTTCATCATCAATTTTTTTTAAGTGTTACTAAATGTAAATTGGATAAAACGCATTTTTTTCAAAAGCAATAAATTTTTAATCATTGTTGAGTGTGTGTGTTTTTAGAATCTGTATAACGAAGACTCAGAATTAATTCAATTATTCATTGGATTACAATGCAATGATAGAAACTTTTACAGACCACTTCAAAACAATATGGGTTGTAAATTCGGAAATTAAAACTTAAACAATTCATCAATAATCACTTTGTTATTAATAAATTATATCATTGCGCATTAAAATAAGTCGTATTTTTAACTTAGAAAATTTCAATGGGGAAAAGAAAAAATATTTCGGTTAAATAACACAACAGACGATTTATTAAAATTCATGCTGCTATAACAAACAAGAAACTAAAAACCAACACATTAAACCATTATTCTAAAGTTATAATTTCGGAATATATTACAAAACAAACACAGGTTATTAGCTAAATAGCACTAAAATTGTAATCTAAAAAAAACAATACAATGATGTTTATAAAAAAATTTTATCCTTTACTATTTAGTTTGATTTTCGGTCTTTATTACGCCCAGGTTGGCAATCGAACAATCACAAAAGAAAGCATTGACAGAGAGATTGTATTAAGTAAAAAAAACACTCTTGATCAAAACAAAACCTTAGCTTTATTTTTAAAAATAAATAAGGATGCGAAAAGTATTAATTATAAAGAAGGTATTATAGCCAGCACAAAAAAATTAATGATTCTCTATCACAGTATCGGAGAAGATGAAAAATCGATCGAATATTCTCAAGAACTGGAAAAGCTGGCAAAAGAAATCAATGATAATGAATATATTTCTACAGCAATTATTCAAAGGGCAACTGATCTTTCTTCACTTGGTCTTTTTGATGAAAATTACAAGGAACTTCAAAATGCCAAATATTACGTCAGCAAACTTACAGATGCCAATAGGAAACATTATCATATGTCGCTTATATATCAAGGATTGGCTGCAGGTTATTATATTCCTAAAAAATCACATCAGGATACCATTTTATCCTATTTCAAGAGAAGTTTACAAGAAGCCAAACAAATCACCGACAATAAAAGCAATATGCTACAAACTGATGAGAAATATGACATGATCTCTTATCTTTATATGAATATGGGAATGTTTTATGCGATGATGTATAAGCCTCAAAAGCTGGATATTGCAGAAGAATATTTGAAAAATTCATTAAATACGATCAATAGCAGGAAGTTTACCGAACTTAAAGTAGATAAAATCCCTATTTTAAATTATTTAGGTAATTTTTATTCGGAACAAAATAAGAATACAGAGGCAATTAGCTATGCAAGACAAGTCATAAAACTCGAGAAAAAAGCCAAATCTCCTTCTGCAAGAGTTGCTGCCTATGCGACTTTAACCAACTCTTATGAAGCTATAAAAAATAAAGATTCTACGATTAAATATATGTCTCTTTATACCAATCTTAGCGACAGTTTAGCTCATACCAGTAAATTATCCGCAGATAAAACGATTAAAAAAATCAGTTCAAAACAAGATAAGGTACATAAAGCTAACGAATTACATATCATTATTATTTCCTGCATTATCCTATTGGTGCTTGTTGTATCCGGTTGGTTTTTATGGAAAAGAAATCAAAATAAAATTCATGAAAAATATAAAACAGTCATTGAAAATCTTAAAGATGAAGCAAAAATAAGAGAAACTGAACCTGTTTTAATTAAAATTGAAAATAAAGGTCCCGAAAGTGCCATAAATATCTCTGAAGATACCACCGCTTCCCTATTAAACAAACTCTCTAAATTTGAAAAATCTGAAAAATTCCTGAAAAAAGACATGAATCTTTCCTCTTTATCAAGTTTATTGAATACAAACCCAAGATATCTTTCAGAAATTATAAAGCAACACCGAGGTAAAAATTTCAACAATTACCTTCACGGCTTGCGGATACATTATATAACCAGCAAGTTATATGAAACTCCTGTTTTCCGCGAATATAAAATAAGTTATCTGGCAGATGTTTCCGGATTTTCATCCCGGGAAGTTTTCGCTGTCATTTTCAAAAAAGAAACCGGAGTCACTCCTTCCTATTTCATAAGTCAGCTTAAAAAAGATGAAATGAAACAAGAGGTTGTGTAAAGTAAAAACAGCTGCTAAATTTAGCAGCTGTTTTTTTATGATTTATCGTGTAGTATAACCTCCGTTGGCAAAGATCGTCTGCCCTGTGATCCACCAACCGTCAGTTACTAAAAACTCGATCAGCGGTGCAATATCTTTAATATTCGTCAAGCCACCTAATGCTGAAGCAGATTTGTGATAAGCAACTGCATCAGCACTCTCCTGTCCGTAGAAAAATGGAGTATCCATTGGTCCCGGAGCAACAGCAGTTACAGAAATCCCTCTGCTCCCAAATTCTTTAGAAGCTGCTCTTGTAAAATGCTCTACCGGAGCTTTAGCACCTGCATATGTGGAATACAATCCTGTATAAGCAGCTAATAATGAAGTCACAATAGTACAGATTTTACCGTTATCATTCAGTTTTTTACCTGCTTCCTGCAAAAAGAAATATGCTGATTTGGAATTAATGCCAAACATCAAATCATATTCTGCTTCTGTAGTTTCTGCAAATGGTTTCTTTAGCACCATTCCTACTGTATTTATTGCGATATCAATACCGCCAAATCTGGCAATTGTTTCATCAAATAATTTGGTAACGTTTTCTACTTTAGTTAAATCTCCCTGAAATAAAAACGCTTCCGCTCCCAAAGCCTGAACTTCCGCCAATGTTTTTTCACTTTCGGCTTTAGACCCTTCGCTGTTATAATGTATTGCTAATTTTGCTCCTTTTGCTGCAAAATCTTTGCTTAATAATCCGCCAAGGTTTTTACCTCCCCCGGCAATCAATACCACTTTTCCTTTTACATCGTGTGTTGACATTCTTGATTTTTTTTAATGTTATCACACAAAGATGAACAATGAAAACCACACCTCGCATCTTGAATTCTTAGAAAATTGTAATTAATTCTGAATTTCACACATACATTTAGAATGATTAATTTTAACTGATATTATTCACAGACAATATAAAATTCGCGGTCTCATTATTAAGCAATTTCTCAATATTTTGAAAAAATCGGCTGTCTTTCATTATGAGCCTTAAGATATTGTTGACTTTCCAGCTTATGCAGAACAAAAGGTTATCATTTTCTTTTACACAATGAAAACGTAGTTCAACATTACCGGGTTACCATTATTACCAACAGAACAAATTTCGAATTTAAATAAAAAAATAAACCCCTTAAAAAAGAGGCTCAAAATATAGAGAACTGCTGTTAAAATTATTCTAAAGTATGCGGATTAATCAAAATGAGAATCCAATTATTGGAAATTTTTCTTTACAAAAAATTATATAAAGAAATTCAAATGATAAATATTCTAATATTTATCATTTGAATTAGTTTTAATTAAAACTAATTTTCACTATATTTGTTACAGTCAGTTAATAACATAAAGATTTTTCTGGCCTTTTTACTACTATTTAATCTCATTTATATTCATTACTCATTAAAGTATGCCTGCAAAACAAAATAACATATCAGAATTGGCCTTAGAATTAGGTCTTGCTATGGGCGAAATGAAAAACCGTTTACGCCAGAAAATTCAGGCAAAAATTAATGAGTATGATCCCGATCTTTCTTTTGAGCTTATAGAAATTCTCGGACTTCTATCACGTAACGACGGTATCAATCAGCAGGAAATCGGCAATAAGGTAAGCAAAGACAAATCCAGCATCACTTATCTCATCAACAGTCTTGTGAAACGGGAACTGGTTCAGCGCGTTGAAAATGAAAACGACAGAAGAAATAAGCAGATATTTCTGACTGATAAAGGAAAAAAAATAGTTGAAACTGTTTATCCTTGGGCATTGGAACTTTATAAAAAAGCTGCAGGAGATCTTAATCAAAACGAAATAAAAAATGCCCTTCTTTTAGTAAGAAAAATGACAACAAATCTCGAATAACTAAGTTTTAAATTAATTTAATATGAGAACAATACTGGTACCGGTCGATTTTACCTCAACAACAGAAAATGCAGTAAAAGTCGCTGCAAAATGGGCAACGCAATATGAATATACCCATATTATTCTTTTAAAAACTTCTGAAGAATCGGAATTTGATTATCTGCACATTGCTGAAGGTCATTCATTTGTAAATGAAGAAAGCATCAACAGCCTGCTGGAAAGAACAGAGCTGCGATTAAATGAATTAACCAATATCATTACTGAAAAATCACCCGAAATAAAGGTTTCAAAAGCGATAAGTAACTGGACTCTTACAAGGAGTATCAATGATCTATTAAGCGATCAACCGTCAGTGGAACTGATTATTTTAGGCAGTGACGATAAGGAAACTTCAAATGACAGTTTTGTTTCGGAAAATATTATAAGTATCGCCAGAACAAGCCCCGTTAAGATATTGATTGTTCCTAATAGCTATAATTACAGTACAATAAAAAATATCCTCATCCCATGTGATGTAAACGGCATAACAAAATTAGACAGACTGTTTCATCATAAATCTATCATCCATCAACAGGAGATACAATTAATGTTTCTAAATATACATACAAAAGAAAATAATGATAGTATAGCTGAAAAAAAGAAAGAAATTGAGGAGTATATTCACCAAAACTTAACTGAAATTCCTAGTAATATCTACTACTCTTATGATAAAAATATTATCAACGGAATTCTGACTTTTGCATCTTCAAACAAAGCCGATCTTATTATTGCTTTACCCGGAAAGCACAGTTTTCTATATTATTTGACAAATACAAGTATTTCTGAAGGGATTTATCAGAATGTTAATCAACCTGTTTTGATATTGAAATAGATAACCGTTATCTCTAAGATTGATTTAGATTTAATATTTTTAAAACAAAGTCTTATTAATCCAAAACACTTTTTTATAATAGATTATATATATTGACGTTTCTGTTTGGAATTTTCAAAGATGGTATTTTAAATTTTTCAGAAACTTCTATTTTAAAGTTGTATTTTTTGATATTACTTTCATTAATTCTTTTTTATTTTATCTTTGAATTATGCAATCGATTACATAAATAATGAATGAATTTTATTATACCGACAGTGCAGGATAATTTTTAATTTCAATTATTTTAGATTGCGATAATTAAAGAAAATATTTGAAGATAGCAGCTTTAAAAACTAAACAACTCTCTACCATTATGAAAAAATATGCTTTATTCTTTCTTTTACTCCTAATATCGATTCCATTTTCGGCTCAATATAAACCATGGACTTCAGCACAGCAGCCTTTAAAAGAAATCGATGCCCTGAAAAAACAAATCGTAAAACCCAACTTCAGAAAAAAAGACTATCTGATTACAGATTTTGGTGCCATTGGTGATGGAAAAACAAAAAATACGGAAGCATTCAAGAAAGCGATTGAAAAATGCAATGCAGAAGGCGGAGGAAGAGTTGTCGTTCCAAAAGGAGTTTTTCTGACGGGTGCTATCTATTTAAAAAGTAATGTAAATCTTTATGTAAGTGAAGGTTCTACCATTTTGTTCAGTCAGGACAGCAACGATTATCCGATTGTTTTCACAAGATGGGAAGGAATGGAATGTATGAATTATTCATCTTTAATTTACGCTTACGAAGAACAAAATATCGCAGTAACCGGAAAAGGAACATTAGACGGAAATTCTGACAACGACCATTGGTGGTTTTGGTGTGGAGCTAAACAATACGGCTACAACGAAACCCGTCCGGGAAGGCAAAACCCAGCGCGTGCAAAGCTTCACGAATATATGGCTCAGAGAAAACCTGCAAGAGAAAGAATTTTCGGTGACGGATATTATTTAAGACCAAATTTCGTTCAGCCATATAAATGCAAAAACTTCTGGATGGCAGATGTTCAGGTAAAAAATTCCCCAATGTGGAATCTTAATCCTGTGCTTTGCGAGAATGTTTTGATTGAAAGAGTAAAAGTAATCAGTCATGGTCCCAATAACGATGGTTGCGATCCGGAAGCCTGTAAAAATGTCTGGATTAAAGACTGTTATTTCGATACCGGAGACGATTGTATCGCCATAAAATCCGGAAGAGATGAAGATGGAAGAGACATCGGAAAACCTGCAGAAAATCACATCATCGAAAACTGCGAAATGAAAGACGGTCACGGCGGCGTTGTGATCGGAAGCGAAATTGCAGGCGGAGCAAAAAATATCTACGCCATAGGAAATGTAATGGATAGTAAAAATCTCGACAGAGCTTTAAGAATTAAAACCAGCTCAAGCCGTGGCGGAATCATCGAAAATGTATTTTTCTACAACACAAAAGTTGGCGCTTATAAAGAAGCAGCAGTACGTTTTAATATGCATTATGAAAAACCTGGTAATTTTATTCCGACCATCAGAAATATCTGGGTAGAAAATCTGACAGTAGAAAAAGGCGGGAAATATGCTGTTCTTTCTGATGCTTACGAATCTTCGCCGGTAACAGATTTCACCATGATTAACGCAAAAATGAACGGAGTTGAAATTCCTTATAAAGTTGATTTCTTAAAAAATGTAACATTGAAAAATGTAACTGTTAATGGACAGCCTTTAACCGAATTAAAATAATAGAATGCGAAGAAAAATCATTTTCGCCGGACTGATTGTTTTATCATCTTATTCTTTTTCTCAGTCTAAACACTGGCAGGGAAACGAAAGAGAGCTGCATTACAAAGAAGACAAAGGTGATTTTTTATTGGTTAACGGAAAATACAGATTCAACCGTGCCTTGTATGGAAACAATCTCGCTTCAAGAGTTGAAGCCGGAGATTTGCCGGAATTCACGTTATACCTTCCGGGAATGGGAGGAAATCTTCAGTTTGTTATTCAGAAAGGAAATTCCATTAAAAAATTAATTCAGGCAGAAAAAATTGAAACCCGCTATCGTCCCGGATCGATGCTTTACAATATTAAAGATCCGATTCTTGGATTTGGAAGTTTAAAACTGACGGTTTTAGCCCAATCAAAAGAAGAAGGATTGGTTTTAAAAATGGAAACTGAGAATGTAGATTCCTCAACAAAAATCTATGCTGTTTACGGCGGTGCAAGCGGAACAACTTTCAGCAGAAATGGCGACATTGGCGCTGATCCGGAATCAGGATTTTATTTACTTCCCGAATATTGCATCGGAAATGAATTTAAAATTAATAAAAATCAGTTTGAACTTTCTTATTTAAACAAAAAAAAGGAAACACAGAGCATTAACGGAAGTTTCTCAAATGCCAATTCTTTACAATTGACCGATGCTAAAACACTTGAAAATCTCTCTGAACTTACACAAAATAAAGCCGAGCAATCACCTATAATTTACGCAACCTATTCTGCACAAAAAAAACCTGTTTACATTCAGATTACAAAAGGAAAATCAACTTCCAAACCTGCATCAGACGAGCAGATTGTAACTATTTTTAATGAAGCGGAACAATCCCGATTAAATTTAACCAACAGAGTTCAGTTAAAAACTCCGGATTCGGATTTGAATAATTTCGGAGCAACTTTAGCGGTTGCCGCAGACGGAATTTGGGAAAGTCCGACCTTTCTTCACGGTGCAGTGGCGTGGAGAATGCGATTAAATGCATGGCGTGGCGCTTATGTAGCCGATGTTCTCAGTTGGCATGACCGAGCAAAAGAACATTTTCAAAGCTATGCTAATTCTCAGGTTTTGAAACCTGAAACCGGACCTGTGGAGATGGATACCCTTTTACATTTGGCTCGAAATGCCGAGGAAATGGGAAATTCTATGTTTTCAAGCGGATATATTTCAAGAAATCCTAATGACAATTCAAAACCGCATCATTATGATATGAATCTGGTTTTCTTTGACCAGATGTTTTCTCATTTCAATTATACCGGTGATGTTGAATTTTTAAAGAAAATGTGGCCTACAATGGTTCGCCACATGGATTGGGAAAAAAGAAATTTCAAAAGAGGCGATCTTTACGATGCCTATGCCGCAATTTGGGCAAGTGATGCGTTGCAATATTCGGGTGGAAAAGTGACTCATACTTCCGCTTATAATTACAGAGCCAACATTGAAATGGCGAAATTAGCAAAAATTATTGGCGAAAATCCTCAACCTTATGAAAAAGAAGCCGAAGCCATTTTAAAGGCAATGAAAGATCAGCTTTGGATTAAAAAAAATGGTTATTTTGCTGAATATAAAGACGCTTTAGGGAATCAGATTCTTCACGATAAGCCAGGAATTTGGTCGATTTATCACGTTTCGGATGCTTATATATTAAATGAGTTTGAAGATTATCAAAATACACAATACATTAATAATCACATCCCGAAAATTCCGGTAACGGTAAAGGGAGAAGTTAATAAAAACTATTATACACTTTCGACAACCAACTGGCAACCATACGATTGGTCGCTCAACAATGTCGCATTGGCGGAAAACTTACAGACGGCATTGGCTTATTGGCAGTCGGGAAGAAATGAGGATGCTTACCGACTTTGGAAAGGCAATTTAGCTGAAAGTATGTATTACGGAATCAGTCCTGGAAACTTTGAACAAATATCGCATTATGACGCTTTTCGTGGTGAATTGTATCGTGATTTTGCCGATCCGATCGGAGTTGCGGCACGAACTCTAACGGAAGGGCTTTTCGGGGTTTATCCAAAATTATTAGAAAATAAAATCAACATAAAACCTGGATTTCCCAAAGACTGGAATTTCGCCGAGCTGAAGCTTCCGGATTGGGAATTTAAATTCAGCAGAACAGCTAAAAAAACGAATTATTGGTTTAAATCAAACTTTACAAACTCAGTTTCGCTCGATTTGTTAATTCCCGTAAACCATACTCAGATAAAAATGGTAACTGTAAATGGCAAAAAAGCAGATTGGACAATTCAACCGAATTCCATTTTGCAACCTTTTATTAAGTTAGAAACAGAAAAAGCAAAAGAATTTAACCTTGAAATTACATATTCCGGAGAAGAATTAAAAAACGAAAAGACAGATTATATAAGTTATATCTCTGAAAACCTTCAACTTAATTTAGATTCAAAAAAGAAGATTCACCAGATTTACGATCCGCAAGAATTGGTAAAAATCAGAAACGGTAATCAATTTGATTTAGTTAAAGAAGAAAGAAAAGGAACTTTTTTCGTTCAGTTAGAGCAAGACGGAACCAAGTGGTGGCAGCCTGTGAATGTCGATATTCAATATCCTTTACAAGCTAAATGGATTAATAGAAAACTACAGCTTCAATCAAAATCATCCAATCCAATCAATGGAAAATTGTTTGTTAATAGCTTAAATAAAACTTTTTCAATTCAAAAAAATCAATCAGCATCAATTGAAATTCCGATAAATGTTTTAAGCAAAGGAACCAATTCTATTGAACTTGAATATAACGGAATTAAGCAAAATATTGAAATTACAGATTGGGAAATTGAAAATAAGGGAGAATTTAATCCGATTTCATTAACATCAAAATATAACGAAAAAGTAACCTATATTTTTAATCAAAAATATCTTTCTCCGCGAACAACCGGTCCTACTCTACAGCTTCCGTGGCAGGGAATTGGGAATTGGTGTTATCCATTAATCACTGCTCAAATCGACGACAGCGGATTGATGGCAAAACGAAAAAATGGCAAAGTTGATTTCCTTGGAATTCCATTTTTAATCGACAACGACGAGAAAAATATTGTTTTTACGAGTCAATGGGATAATTTCCCGAAATCGGTTGAAATTCCTCTTACAGGAAAAGGTAAAAAAATCTATTTTCTGATGGCAGGTTCTACCAATCCGATGCAGTCGCAGATTACAAATGGAACAATTACTATTAATTATTCTGATGGTTCTCACACAGATTTAGAATTAAAAAATCCGATCAACTGGTGGCCTATTGAACAGGATCTGCTTGACGATAATTTCGCCTTCGAAATTCCGGATGATAAAATTCCGTACAGGGTTAAATTAAAAACCGGAGAATTGTATAAAGGCGGAAGTTTAACGAAATATTCGGGCATTAAAGGATTCAGCGATCGTGCCGTAGAAGGCGGTGCTGCAACCATTCTGGATTTACCAATTGATTCAAATAAAGAATTAAAATCAATACAATTAACGGCAGTGAGCAACGATGTTGTCATCGGAATGATGAGTGCCACTGTTTTAAAATAAATATTAAACATCAAATAGCAACGGGCTTTAGCCCGTTTATAAATAATAAAAACAATCAAGGCTTTAGCAGAAACTTATTTTAAGATCGACAATGCCTGATTCAATAAAATAAATTTAAAAAATGAAGAAATTAGTCATATATCTGAGTCTATTTTGCATTGGATTTTCTTCTCTCAATGCCCAGAAAATCGACCGTAAAAAAGTCGTCCAGCGTCATAATATTGTCAACACAAAAGTTGATACATTATCTTCTTTAACGGTCGGAAACGGAAAATTTGCTTACACAGTTGACATTACCGGAATGCAGTCATTTCCTGAGGTTTATAAAAATGGAGTTTCCCTCGGAACGCAGTCTGAATGGGGCTGGAACAGTTTTCCAAATACTAAGAATTATAAGTTTGAGGAGACACTGAAAGCCTATGATTTCAATAATGATGGACGTAAAGCATTGTACAGCACTCAACTAAAAGCGCCGGAACGAAATAAAGAAGCTGTCGAATATTTTCGTGTTAACCAACATCGTCTGCAATTAGGAAATGTAGGTATCGAATTGTATAAAAAAAACGGTCAGAAAGCCAAAATTTCTGATCTGACAAACATTAACCAAACAATTGATCTTTGGACAGGAATTATAACCAGTGAATTTTCTTTAGACGGAACTCCAGTGAAAGTCTGGACCGCTTCTTTTCAAAATTCCGATAAAATCGGAGTAAAAATTGAGTCTGATTTGATTTCTCAGAACAGATTAAAAGTTTTCGCACACTACCCTTCTCCTACCGGACAATTCTTAGATGACGCAGCCTTTTATGGTAATGAAAATGATCATTCCACAAAAATCATTAATTCACAATCAACTCAAGGATTGATTCAACACAAGTTACAAAGTACAGATTATTATACTCAGTTTTATTTCACAGAAGGAAAATTACGTGAGGCAGGAAAACATTATTTCGTGTACGAACCGTCTTCTAAAAACAAAACAATAGAATTAAGTGTCGAATTTTCGTCTAAAAACCAAAAAAGCAGCAAAACATTATTTGCTGATGCTGAAAAAGAAAGCACTTCAGGATGGGAATCTTTCTGGGAAAGCGGCGCGGCAGTCGATTTTGAAGGAAGTACAGATCCAAGAGCCAACGAACTGGAACGCAGAGTTGTTTTATCTGAATATTTAACAAAAGTACAATGTGGAGGAAGCAATCCTCCACAGGAAACGGGTTTAACATTTAACAGCTGGTACGGGAAGCCACACACAGAAATGCATTGGTGGCATGGTGTTCACTACGCTTTATGGGGAAGACCTGAAATTCTGGAAAAACAATTGGATTATTATTTCAGATCGTTTGACAAAGCAAAAAAATTAGCAGAAAGACAAGGCTATAAAGGCGTAAGATGGATCAAAATGTCCGACAACGATGGAAATGAAAGTCCATCTTCTGTGGCTGCGTTTTTGATCTGGGAACAACCGCATATTATTTATATGACCGAACTTTTGTATCGCGATAAACAAGACAAAAAAGTTTTAGAAAAATATAAAGACCTTATTTTTGCAACAGCAGATTTTATGGCAGATTTTGCCACTTATGACAAAGAAAAAAACCGCTATAACCTAGGTAAAGGAATAATTCCGGCACAGGAAGTTTTCCCTGCAAAAGACACTTACAACCCGACTTATGAAGTGGCATATTGGGATTGGGCACTAAGAACAGCACAACAATGGAAAGAAAGATTAGGACAACCTAGAGATAAAAAATGGGATGATGTTATTTCTAAACTAGCTCCGCTTCCGGTACAGGACGGCGTTTATCTGTCGACCGAATCTGCAAAGGATTCTTTTACATTTCCAAAATGGATGACCGATCATCCAGCTGTTTTGGGAGCGTTGGGAATGGTTCCAGAATCTCCGAAGTTGGATAAAAAAATTATGAAAAACACCTTGGATATTGTTTGGGAAAGATGGAACTGGGGACACACCTGGGGTTGGGATTTCCCGATGACTGCCATGAATGCAGCACGATTAGGACTTCCAAACAAAGCGTTGGACGCACTTTTCATGAAAATACAGACCAATACTTACCTTAAAAATGGTCATAATTATCAGGACGGTCGTCTTCGTATTTATCTTCCCGGAAACGGAGGCGTTTTAACAACCGTTGCCATGATGCTTGAAGGTTGGGACAATTCGAAAGGTGAATTTCCTGGTTTTCCGAAAGATGGAACCTGGAAAATAAAAGCTGAAGGTTTCAAAAAAATGCCTTAAAAAAAATACTTACATTCATATTACTGAGGTCTGTCGGAAACGGCAGGCTTTTTTATTGTCATATTTTACTTTTTAAAAGTGAAATATAACATTTTAGGTTTAGGCTAAGAAATTGGTATTTTTTTAATTCCGAAGAAAATTAAAACATTTAATACAATTAATTGAAAATAAATACTTTATATATTTTCGAATAATTAAATAACATCAAAAACAAGTTCATAGAAATTTTGTAACTTGTGTTCGACCGTTACACCACTTTTTGATTAATATTTTCGTTAACTGAAATAATATCTCGTACCTGCAATCATGTCAGAAACATTAGAAATAAATATCAACGAAAACTCCAGAGTCCCTAAATACAAACAGATTGTAGATTCTATTCTAAATGGAATCGACGGAGGACAGATTAAAATTGGAGAAAAGATCCCATCTATCAACGAGCTCAGCGAATCTTGTTTCCTTTCAAGAGATACTGTGGAAAAAGCATATAAAGAGCTTAGGAAAAGGCAAATTATTGAATCTGTAAAAGGTAAAGGTTACTATATTTCACGTATCAACAAAAATGATATCATCAATATTTTCTTTCTGATCAACAAACCAAGTACCTATAAAATGATGATTTATAATTATTTCGTCAATGCAATCGGTACCAAGGGAAATGTTGAAATGTATATTTATCATTGTGATGAAACACTTTTTATTAATTCCTTAAAAAAGAATCTGGGAGGATTTGACTACTATGTGATCATGCCCCATTTTCGGGATGAACAGTCTAAACACACCAGTTCAACACAGGAAGTTTTAGATATGATTGAACAAATTCCTAAAAATAAACTTCTTTTATTAGACAATACAAAACCTAATATTTCAGGAGAATACGGCTCTATTTTTCAGGATTTCGAACATGATATTTACAATGCCCTAGAAGAAGGTTTAGATAAAATAAAGAAATACGAGAAGATTATTCTGGTCTATCCTGATAAATCTATTCATCCCTATCCTTTCCGTATTGTGCGCGGTTTTGAGAATTTTTGTAAAGATTTTAAACTGGATTATGAAATTCTTGATGAAATTTATCCCGATATGGAATTACAGGATAAAGATATTTTCATCACCATTCGGGAGCGTGATCTGGTGAATTTGGTTAAGCAAATCAGACAAAAAAATCTGAAATTGGGTGAAGACATCGGAATTATTTCTTACAACGAAACTCCTCTTAAAGAATTGCTTGGAATTACGGTTATTACAACAGATTTTAAAGCGATGGGAGAATCTGCAGCTTATATGATTTTAAAAAATAAAAAGGAGTCTGTGAATAATGTTTTCAAATTTATTCAGAGAGATTCTTTATAAATTACCATTTATTTTAAACGATTTCTTTTAATTACCTTTAAAAGCGCAATCGATTACATAATTATTTTAAATTAAAAAATATATTATTCAATTATGATTAAAAAATTGATTTTTGCCATGACTTTTTTAATGGCACTTTCTGTATTCGGACAGAAAAAAAATGATAAAGATGCTGTAACAGATGCTGCTGAAAAGCTAAGATTAGCAATGATAAGCGGCGACAAACCATCGTTAGAATCTTTGATCTTACCGGAATTAACTTACGGTCATTCAAGTGGGAATATTCAAAATGCGAAAGAATTTGTAGAAACATTGGTTACAAAAAAATCAGTTTTTGAAACTATCAATATTACCAATCAAAATATAAGTATTGTAGGAAACACTGCGATTCTGCGTCATCATTTCTATGCAAAAACCAATGACCTTGGGAAAGGTCCGGGTGATGTGACTTTGGATATTTTATTGGTTTGGGTAAAGACCGGAAACAACTGGAAATTATTGGCCAGACAAGCCGTAAAATCTGGAAAGTAAAAATAAATTATCAAGATTTTTATAAATAAAAATTCGCAAGATTGTCTTTGCGAATTTTTTATTTTGAAACTGTTCAAGTTTTTTAACGCAAAGTTTATTTATGATTCTAAAAATTTCAAGGGAGCAAAGAATGGAATCAATTTATTGATTCTTACGAAGCGTGCTTCATTAGCAACTCTGTTGCGGTATTTTGCTTCCTTCAATAAAATATTTTAATATTAAATCTTTGCGTTTAAAAATATTTAAAGTTTAATAAGTTTTGGCTAAAGCCAATATAGAATTTCTTTTGCTGAAAACGGGCTAAAGCCCATTTCTATTGAATGGTAAAAAAAATTCGCAAAGACAAACTTGCGAATTTTTTATTTAGGATATTTAGATCTGAAAAATATTCTGTGCTACTTTACTCTAAAGTTTTGCAAATCTTCCGGTTTTTCACAGCAAACCTGCTCCATCACCTGTCTGAACTGCATTTTAAGCATTTCAATGACATGATCACCGCCTTTTTCACCTAAAGCTCCAACTGCATACATAAACGTCCTTCCCATAAAGGTAAATTCAGCGCCACAGCTTAAAGCGCGGGCAACATCCGGACCGGTTCTTACACCGCTGTCCATCATAATTTTGATCTGACCTTTGTATTTTTCACTGATTTCTTTTACCACCGCAATCGTAGACTCTCCGGCATCAAGCTGTCTTCCGCCATGATTGGAGATGATCATTCCGTCGAATCCTAAACGTACCGCTTCTTCTGCATCTTCATCAGAAGCGACACCTTTGATAACCAATTTACCTTTCCATTTGTCGCGGATTGCTTTTATCCTGTCAGGATTTAATCTGCCGGAAAAAGTAGAATTCATGAACTGTCCCAACTGTTTTACATTCATGTTTTTATCCATATACTTTTCCATCGTCTTAAAGCTCGGAACACCATGTTTCAGCATTTCCAGACACCACTCCGGTTTTGCTAAAGCCTGGGAAACATTTCTAAAATTTAATTGAGGTGGCATTGCCAAACCGTTTCTAATTTCTTTAGCTCTGTAACCAAAAGTCGGAACATCTGCCAAAACCACCAAAACATCGTAGCCTGAAGCTTCGCAACGGTCGAGAATATCGTCGCGCAACCACTCTTCTCTGGGATGATATAATTGATACCATGCTTTTCCTTCTGTTAATTCAGAAATTCTTTCAATGCTGCTGGTCGTAACTGTACTTAAAATAAAAGGAATATTGTGTTTAAAGGCTGCTTTTGCTAAAATTTCGGGAGCATTGGGCCACATCAATCCCTGTAAACCGACAGGAGAAATTCCGAATGGTGCAGAATATTTTACGCCAAATAATTCAGTTTCCATATTGGCTTCCGCATAATTATTGTTCAGGTAGCGCGGACGAAGCAGAACTTCTCTTAGTTCGCCTGTGTTTCTGTCTCTGTTGATGTTTTCATTACAGCCGCCATCCAGATATTCGAAAGCGAAACGGGGCATTCTTTTTTTTGCTCTTTCGATCAGAAGTTCAAGTGAAGCATAACGGGTATCAAATGGAAATGCCATAAATAGTTGTTTGTTGTTTGTTGTTTGTTGTTAGTTATTGGTATTTAGTTTTTAGAAATAAAACTTTCGACTCATTAACTAATTAATTACAAATTGAGGATTAAAGGTTGAAGCACTTTCATCTGATAATGCTGCTGTAAAAAAGTTTCGTCTATTTTTTTGTTGGAAATCACCATTGAAGCTCCCAACGCAGAACCCAGCGGAGAATGTGTAGACATCACATTATAATGTTGGAAATGATGAGACATCAGTTTCATAAATACGTCATTATCCGTAAATCCACCATCAATGTAGATGTTGGTAATTTCTGAATTTCCGATTGCATTTGTAATGGTATGAATCTGCAGATCCATCAATTCAATCATCAATTGATGATAGGCTTCTTCAAAGGTTGCGAATGAATTTAAATCTGTTGCAGTAATCATTTTTCGCTTTAAAATAATTCCTTCAAAACGAAAATAGATATTTTTATTTTTCATTAACCGCAGATACAAATCCTGATCAAACTGTACTTCTCTGTGGAAACCATATTCTTTTCCGTAATAAGCACATAATTTTTCAACCTGAATTTTATATTCATTTCCCATAAAAAAACGGGATGCTTTTACTCGTTTACCGTCGATACGCATGTAATTCAGGCAATTATTTTCTATATCTTCATCAGTAAGACTTTCATCATTAAAAGGATTTAAAGAAATACTCCATGTTCCGGTTGAAAGTAATAAAAATGGTTCCTTTTTACTTAAAATATAGGGTAATAACGCTGAAGAACTATCATGAATTCCAACGCCGATTTTTATTTTTTTGTTTCTGTAAGAAGTGTTAATACTTGCTGAAGTAGGAACGATTGGTCCCAATAAAGCATCGATACCTTCTTCATAAACCCAGTCGTGATAATCTGCTTTGTCGTAATCCCACAAATTGGTATGACAGCCGATTGAAGTAAATTCCGAAACGCAGATTCCTGTAAACAGATACGACAAATATTGAGGTAAATGAAGACTGTAACGGATCTTTTTGAACGTTTCGGGGTGTTTGTATTTTAACCAGAATAATTGCAGTCCTGAGTTCAGCATTCCCGATTGAGGTGATGCTGTTTCTCGCGCAATTTTCAGTTTATCTCCATGTTTTTCGTAAAATAAATCAAGAATTTCCTGATCCATGGGTTTCGTATAATTGTACAAAGGAGTCAGAATATTTCCTTTGTGGTCCAAATGCACAAAACTTGCTCCGTAGGTAGAAAAATTGATCGCTTTTACTTCATATTTCTCATTGTCAAGAATGGCATTAAAATTATCTTTTATCCAGTTTTGCAGTGCCGCAAGATCTTCGGTGGGATAACCATCTTCATCCGTTGTGAGCGGTAATTCTGTATATTCACGAACAACTTCTTTATAATTTTTATCAAATAAAAAGAATTTTTTATTGGTTTTTCCAATATCAAATACTATGGTTACCTTCTTTTTCTTGGACATTCTTGTGATGAATTAAATTTTATACGATGAAATGAAATATTTTTTTGTCTCTTTATTTTAAACACAAATATCACAAATATTTTCTCACTAATGACACAAATGATGATTCGTGAAA
This sequence comes from Chryseobacterium ginsenosidimutans, assembly GCF_039536845.1. GTDB lineage: Bacteria > Bacteroidota > Bacteroidia > Flavobacteriales > Weeksellaceae > Chryseobacterium > Chryseobacterium ginsenosidimutans_B. The sequence continues at coordinate 1,423,958 of NZ_BAAAZJ010000003.1, read as the reverse complement.
TTTGTGTAAAGAATTTGTGCTTATTCGTGTTTTATAATTAAATTTCATTTAACTAAAACCATTAAGGAGTGTTTAGATCATAAGATGCGTAAGAAAAAATCCACTGATTTCTTATGCAGCAATGCTTAAAACCTTACTTATCTAAACACTTTCAACCTTAATGATAAAAAAATAAGGATACATATAATTAAAAACTTTCGATTGCACTTGAAAGTTTAAATTATCAAATTAAATAGGATTTTATAACCCGGTTGCTTTTACATTTAAACCTCTTTCGGTAATTAAATTTTCTCTTACCTTTAAGTTTCTGTAAGCCGCAATCGGATCCAGTGCTGCTCCTGTCTGTAATCTTGCAGCTTTTAATAATGGACGAACGTCTGTTCTGTACGCATTCTGCAAAATATCCTGTGCACCAACAACATCATTGTTTAATTGTGCTGTTTTTAATGCTTTCTGATCTACCAAAAGTGCCTGGGCATACGCAATTAAAATAGCTTCCAAAGACTGTAATAAATCTTCCAACGGATCTTTGATGTTGTGACTTGCATCAATCATCCAAGCCGGATAAGGGTTGTTAGGATTATTTTCCATCCCGAACACCAATTCATTGAAAATCAAGAACAAAGCATAAGGTTTGATAGAACCAACCGTCAAATCATCATCTCCATATTTGCTGTCGTTGAAATGGAAGCCTCCCAATTTCCCTTTATACATCAATGTTGCAACGATTTGTTCGATATTGGTATTCGGTAAATGATGTCCTAAATCCACTAAAGTGTAAGCTCTCTCTCCACAAGTATTTGCCAACATGAATGAAGTTCCCCAATCCTGGATTGTTGTTGAATAGAAATTAGGTTCGTAAGGTTTGTATTCGATAAACAATTTCCAGTCTTCAGGCATTCCTGCGTAGATTTCTTTTAAGCTTTTTTCAGTATTTGATAAAGCGGTCTGGAAATTCAATTGTCCCGGAAAACTTGCTCCATCAGCCAACCAAACGGTTAAGCTTTTTGAACCTAATTCTTTTCCGATTCTTATTACTTCTTTGTTGTGTTCTACTGCATAAGCTCTTGAATCCTCATTCACAGCGTTCAAAGAACCAAATTTGTAAGATGCTTTTGCTCCCGGCTGGTCCTGAAACGTGTTGGAATTCATGGCATCAAAAATAAGTCCGTGAGACGCTGCTTTTTCTTTAATCGCTTTCACATCATTCGGAATATCCCAAGGAATATGCAATGAAATAGCGCCTGCAGAATGCGTTAATGCATGAAGCAATCCAACGTCATCTAATTTTTGTTCCAAAGAAGAAGGTTCGCCACCGTAAGAAAATCTTCCGAAACGGGTTCCTCCTGCTCCTAAAGCCCAACTCGGGATCGCCACCTGGAAATCGGCAATTTTGTTAACAATTTCAGCAACATTGGCTCCTGATTTTGTTAATTTATTTTGTAGAAAATCAAAATCTGTCTGAAAGTTTTCAGCTTCATTTTTATTGTATTGTTCAATGATATCTTTTCCTATAATCATGATTTGATTTTTTTTAAATCTTAATTCATAGTTGTTTCGTACACAGTACACAGGGTTTCACCCTGTGCTATTAATATGTCGCCACTTCATGGCTCTCTATGAAGAAAATTGTTTTAATTAATTGAAGGCTTAATTTGATAATAAGCCTTCAATTTAATAAATTATATACTTTTTTAAGCATTAAAATTTTATCTCGGAAAGGCATTTGCCATACCTCCATCTACATTGATGATGTTTCCTGTACTTTTATCTAAAATGGCGATGCACGCAAAAACTCCGTTGGCGATATCTTCCGGAAGGATAATTTCGTTTAGTAAATTTCTTTTTGCATAAAATGCAGGCAATTCTTCAACAGAAATTCCGTTTGCTTTTGCACGGCCTTCTGCCCAAGAACCTTCCCAGATTTTGCTTCCAACGATAACTCCGTCAGGATTTACTACATTAACACGGATTTTATCTGAAGCCAATTCAGCCGCCAATAACCTTGTCATGTGCTGTTGAGCTGCTTTTGCAGTTCCGTAGGCCACATTATTTGGTCCGGCAACCAATCCGTTTTTACTTGCAATATTTACGATATCTCCTCCTAAATCTTGCTTTTTCATGATTTCTACCCCATTTTTCGCCATTAAAAACTGTCCTTTTACCAAGACATTTTCTAATAGTTCCCAGTCTTTCGTTGTTGTATCTTCCAAAGATTTAGAAATTGCTAAACCAGCAGAATGTACAATAATATCTACTCCACCAAATGCTAAAACAGTTTCTTTGAAAGCGTTTGCAATCGCCTCTTCATTAGTGACATCACAAGTAACGGCAACCGCCTGATCTTTATTGTATTTTGCAGTAACAGATTCTACCGCTTCCTGATTCAAATCTGTGAAAACAACTACTGCGCCTTCCTGAACCATTTTGTCAGCAATTGCCTGTCCGATTCCACCTCCTGCGCCGGTTACGATCGCAACTTTTCTTGAAAGTGGCTTTTCTTTAGGCATTCTTTGCAATTTTGCTTCTTCCAACAACCAATATTCAATATCAAATGCTTCCTGTCTTGGTAATGAGGTGTATTCGGAAATTGCTTCTGCTCCACGCATTACATTGATTGCATTTACATAAAATTCGCTAGCAACACGAGTCGTTTGCTTATCTTTTGAGAAACTGAACATTCCCACTCCCGGATAAATGATGATCACAGGGTTCGGATCACGCATTGCTGGACTGTTTGGATGTTTGCAGGTTTCGTAATACTCTTTGTATTCTTGTCTGTATTGTTCAAAAAGAGGATTTAATTTATCTAAAATAGCTTTAGAATCGCTTAAATCTTCATTTTTATCTAAAGTTAAAACTAATGGTTGAATCTTTGTTCTTAAAAAATGATCCGGACAAGATGTCCCAAGTGGTGCTAAACGCTCAAGATCGTTACTGTTGATGTATTCCAAAACAACATCGCTGTCTGTAAAATGACCCACCATTCTGTTTTCAGATGATGCTAAACCACGCAATAACGGCATCAATTGAGCTGCTTTGTTTTTACGCTCGTCAGCAGGAAGAGATTCTACTTTATGACCTCCAAAAACCTGTCCGTTTTCTTCGATTTTTTTAGCAATATATTCAGAGGCCATTTCAATAACTTCCAAACTGTTGATGTAACATTCGTAAGAAGTGTCTCCCCAAGTGAACAATCCATGACTTCCTAAGACGATTCCGCGAATTCCGGGATTTTCAGCTAAACATTTTTCCAACTGTAAACCTAAATCAAAACCAGGACGTTGCCAAGGAACCCACCCCATTGTATCTCCCCAGATTTCTTTTGTAATTGCTTCGCTGTCTTTCGCAGCAGCTACAGCAATTAAAGCATCCGGATGAAGGTGATCGATATGTTTGAATGGAAGTAAACCGTGAAGAGGCGTATCAATAGAAGGAGCTTTGCTATCCAAATCAAAAATACAGTGATTGAATAAACCTACCATTCTGTCTTCATCTGTTAAACCTTGGTAAACATTCTTTAAGTTTCTTAATCTTTCTGTATATAATCCGGCGATTCCTTTTCTTGTTAAAGTTCCGATGTCTCCACCTGAACCTTTCACCCACATTACTTCAACTTCTTCGTTGGTTAATGGATCTTTTTCAAGTGTTTTGCAACTGGTATTACCTCCCCCATAATTGGTAATTCTTAAATCTGCCCCTAAAATGTTTGATCTGTATAAAAACAAAGCAACCTGATCATCTCCTAAAGATGCCGCTTTATTTTCATCCCATAAATAGTCTACGTATTTGAATGTTTTTACTTTTTCCATTGTTTGTCTTATATTTCTAAATTGTACCCCAAAATTAGATTGTTATATTTTTTTTAGTATCCCGTACTATACTGCTAAATGCTTTATTTAAAGAAGAATTAACGTTAAAATATTTAGTTCAGTTCAACTTTATATCAATCTTATTGGAATTATTTGTAATTAATATTTTGTGATGTGTATATGTTTAAAATTTAACCATTAAGAAAAATTTATGAGTTAAAAGATTTCTTAATGGTTAAAAATATATTTGAGTGTTTATTGATTAATATCCAGGAAGCTGAGACAGGTTCGGATTATCAACCAAAGGATGACCAGCAGAAGCTGATGCAAAAGGAAGCAATTCTGTTTTATTTGGTACGAATCCGTAGAAAAGACCATCTCCCCCACCTTCAATCCAGTTCGGATAAGTTCCTCCGTTTTCAGCAGAACCTGTTGGTTTTGTATAAATAATAGCTCCAACCTGAATAGCATTAAATCCACCTGTAAATCCTACCGCTTTTCTTGCATTACCGTTAAAAGTACTTGTATAAGCCTCAAACATCTTAGTAGGATACCATTTGTCGCCAGCAGCTACCGTTTGTCCGTGTGCTGTAACTATACTTGCCAAAGCTGTCTGATATGCCGCATAATTTGCTGCAGCCGTAGGAACGTTTTGAACGACAGCAATTTCTGCCGGGCTTGTTATTTCAATATATTTAAGTGCTAAGAATGGATCTCCATAAACCTGTGCATTCTTTTCAAATTTATACAAACGCAAAGCAGGTGTATTTGCATATTGACCGGTTTTATTCGATAAATTTTTCATTGCTTGTTTTGTGGCTTCAATTTCGCTGGCAATACGGTTCATACGAATCAAATCTGTACGAAGATTAAATTCTCCTGCAAATTCCCATTTACGTTCCTGAACAATTGCTGATTCAAATGCCTGTTGACCGCTTGGTATTGGTAATGAACCAATACCTGCACGAGTTCTTACCTGTTGTAAAGCAGCTGTTGCCAGAGCAGTAGGTCCTCCGTTTAGGTAATTTTGAGTTTCTGCATACATTAATAAAACATCTGCATATCTAATAATCGGAATGTTTAAATTACGTGCATCTGCAGCCTGTGGTGCAACCCCCCATCCCATTCTGAATTTACCCGGTAAGATACATGAGTAGGTAGTTCCTACATTCACCCAGGTATCTGTTGCTGCACCAGAATTTAAGAAATAAATACTGTAAGAAGTACAAGAAACATCTCTACGCGTATCTCCAGGATTAAATGACAGATAATAGCTTGGTAAAATAAACTGTAAAGCTTTACGTGAACCGTATGTACCACCACGAGACCCTTCCATAGCATAGACACCAAAAGCTGAGTTTGTATTAGGTCCGTATTCTGCGATGTGCCAAAGCATTTCCGGATCGCTCACTCCAAATTTTCTCTGGCAGAAATTGAACCATAAAGCTTCAAAACCACTTTTACCGCTTTGAGCCTGTACCAAACTGTTGGTACCACCATTGATTACAGCTGCAGCTGCTGCATCTGCAATTTGATAAAGCTGCTGAACTCTTGTATTGTCAGGACGACGAGACATTGTTCCTGCCGCTCCGGTATTAAGATCCCATCTTAGAGAATACCCTGCTGCATACAAAGCAATTCTTGCTAGCAAAGCATTACCAGACGATTTTTTCAAACGCTCAGCTGTTCCGGTAGTAGGCAAATCATTTATTGATCCCTGCATATCAGCGATGATACGGTCGTAGATTACATCACGGGAAGTACGTTTTGGATATAAAGTATTAGGATCATTAGGATCTGCTTCTACTAATGGGATCCAAACTGCAGGAACATCTCCATAAACTCTGATCAAATTATAGTAACAAAATGCACGAAGGGCTTTTACTTCTGCTAATAAGGCATTACGTCTTGGACTGTCCGGCATCTTACTTAATCCGCTGATCGCAATATTAGTTCTCTCTATAGATGCGTACATTACTGAATAGACCCCTGTAAGTGTATAAGGTGTTTTTGCATCATAAAAATAATTGCAAATATTGTATTTAGAATTATTTGTTGTACCATCTTCCGCAGAATGAACCACTGTATCACCAGCTCCTAATTGATAATACATCTCTGTAGGAACTATACCTCTGTAACAGCCCTGAACATAAATGTCTGCAGTATCCAAATTTTGAAACACCGATTCTGTATCAGATGTGTTGGTCGATGGCTGATTCAGAAAATCATCACTACACGAATTAATACTTAAGGCGGCGATAAAAAAAGATGGAATTACTACTAAGCTTTTTATAAATGTTGATTTAATTATATTTTTCATGATCTGAATATTAAAAAGTTAAATTGATACCAAGAACATAACTTCTTGAACGTGGATAGGCAGAGCTATCATATCCTGGTGTTATCGAAACACCGGTTGCTGCTGCTACTTCCGGGTCATAGCCAGAGTAACCGGTAATCGTAGCTAAGTTATTAACTGTAAAATAAATACGCGCATTAGCTACTGAAATTTTTTCTAGGAATTCTCTGTTCAAACTATACCCAAGAGTTAGCTGAGCAATTCTAAGATAAGACCCATCTTCCACATAATATGAAGAAGGATAAGTAATGTTGGCAGTATTTGTATTGCTTAAGCTCCAAAGACTTGAATTTTCATTAGGATTAAGCTCTTTTAATCTTACTAAATTATTAGTTGCTTGTCCTGTATTAGGATCAATCAAATGATAGTAATTATTTCCAAATTCTGAAGGTGTATTCTGATACAGTGCATACGGACTCAAACTTTGTTTAGTTGCATTATAAATATCACCTCCCACGCTGAATTTCATAAATACTGACAAATCAAAACCTTTGTAAGAAAAATTATTACTGATACCCCCAATAAAATCTGGCGTACCATTTCCTATTTTCACCAATTTTCTTGTAAACTGATCTCCTGCTTCGTTATCTGCAGCAAATTTCATATCTCCAGGTTTAGGAGTTCCTGTTGCTGGTTTTACCACGCCAGGTTTTAGCGTCAATGTTCCGTTTGGTGCTTGGGTAAAATCATCAGTCGTGTAAATTCCCTGATAAACATATCCGTACATATCTCCCAACTGTTGCCCTACCGTGGCATAATAAGTTACCTGCCCACCTCTGTTACTTCCTACAGAGAATGTTCTGAAGTCTCTTCCATTCTCAAGAGAAGTCACTTTAGACTTATTAAAACCAATATTAGCATCTGTCGTCCATCTGAACTTCTCCGATTTTAAATTGACTGTATTAAGTGTGAATTCGTATCCTTTATTAGTCATAGTTCCAACATTCTGATATTGGTTTGAATAACCTGTATGAGCTGGTAATATGGTTAATAATATCATGTTGGTTACATCATTTTTATAATATTCTGATGTTAGTTTTATTCTATTATTGAAAAATGCTAAATCTATCCCAATATTAGTCGATTTCATGGCTTCCCATTGCAGATCGATATTACCATAGGTTGAGCTCGTGATATACGCCGGGTTACCTATTGTATTATTCAATGGATAATCTGTTAGTATAACATTGGTTCTCCACAAGTTGCTTGGAACATCGTTGTTTCCAGTTTCACCATATTCAAACCTTAATTTCAAATCGTTGATAATATTATTAATCTTATGGTCTTTCCAAAATCCTTCCTGAGAAACACGCCATGCAGCAGCTCCAGAAAGAAACGTCCCATATTGGTTATCACGATAAAACTTAGAAGATCCGTCACGACGTATTGTACCTGTCAATAGATATCGGTTATCGTAATTATAGTTTACACGTCCAAAGTAAGAAAGCATAGTTATCGGAGCTGGTTTGTCCACACTTTTATCTCTTACTGTAGCATTATCGATTTGATCCAGCCCAAAGTTTACAAATGGAGGGAATTTACTTAATGAAATACTGTTACCTTCAGATTTTCCATATATTGCTTCCGTACCGGCAAGGACAGTAAGTTTATGCTTTTCGGCAAGAGTTTTATTATAAGTTACTGTATTAGTAATCTGATAGCTGTAAGATTCACTATTGCTTATACTTCCATTGATTCCTACATTCACAGGATCTGTAAGGTATGATCTTGAGTTTTCATCAGAAAATGCAGTAGATTTACTGCTATTCCAGGTATATTGTCCCGCGGTTCTGAATGTGAAATCTTTCAGAAAATCAATTTCCAAACCAACATTGGCTACAAATGAGCGTGAACGCTTATTAGCCGTAGAAGCATTATTTTCTATATAAGGGTTTTCTGTATCATAACTGGAATCGAAACCAGAAAAATCACCATAGGTTTGTGTATTGTATAACTGATCTAATGAAAATTTAGTTCCACCATTGATAGGCTGTAGAAGCACCTTCTTCATTCCACCGTACGATCCTCCTCCATTCACAGAATTGGAAGTAAACATAGAACCAAAATCTACTCTTACCCCTTTATAAAGTTCGGATTTGATATTAGCACGCAAAGAGTTGCGGGTTTCATCATGATTGGCAAGAATACCTTGTTGTTTATTATAATTATAACTGATAAACACCTGAGTTTTCTCGCTACCCGCAGAAATATTGAAGTTTTGGTTTTGAGTCAATCCTGTTCCGCCAAATACCTTATCCTGCCAATCCAATGAAGGAGCAGATGCGTAACGACTGTTGATCCTGTTATATACACCTGTATAAAATCCCGGTGAATCTGTCCCCAAACTATTATCGAAAACATTGCTCCATTGCGCTGTTTTTCCTCCAAGTTGTGCTAACTCATATTGATACTTTACATAATCTTCTGAATTGGAAAGCATATCCAGTTTCTTGGAAAGCATATCAAAACTCATAAAAGAGTTATAATTAATCGTAACCTTTCCCTTTTTACCGCTTTTAGTTTTAACTATTATGATACCGTTAGAACCACGCGCACCGTAGATTGCGATGGCTGAAGCCCCTTTTAATACATCAATACTTTCAATATCATTAGGATTGATAATATTCAAAGCATTATCTAATTGGAAACCATCTACAATATATAAGGGCTCTGTACCTTGAGTAATAGAAGCACCTCCACGAACGGTTACATTGGCTCCCGCTCCCGGAGCACCACCTCCCGTGACAATATTCAGTCCGGCTGCCCTACCCTGTAAAGCCTGTAAAGCATTCATTGCCGGTGTTGCGGCTAAATCTTTTGCAGATACTGAAGATACAGATCCTGTAAGATCTGATTTTTTTACTGTTCCGTAACCGATAACGACAACTTCCTCAATATCTTTTGTATTTTTCACAGTATCCTTTACAGCCTTCTGTCCCCAAAGGAAACTTGTTGAAAGCATAAATGCCGGAAAGACTATACGCTTAATATCCTTGTGTTTAATTATTAAAGACATATATTAATTTTTATTTATATTGATTATTATGTCACCAAAGTACACTGTTAGAAAAGTTTTCGCATCCTGTCATATCCTGCATTATAAAATTCTTAATTTATCTTAATTATTTATAAATATTTGATATAAAAATAAAAAATTACGGTATTTTAATTATAAAAAACAGATAAAAACTTAAAATTCATGAAAATTCCACATAGTTGGATTTATCTTTTAATGAAAATTATGCTTACAAAAATGCTTACAATCTCCAAAAAAAGACACTGATCTTTATCAGTGCCTTAAAAGAGCCAGATTCTAACTCTGAACTATATGAATAGAATAAAAAGTATCAATTTTAAATGTTACCGAAAGAATTTATCGCAAAGAATTTCCATATCCTACAATCAAAATAGAAATAAACATTACCGTCATTCCTATAGCAATGGTAGTAATCGTTTTTTTGGAAACTCCTTTCCATTCCTTTATGATAATTCCCCATAAATTAGCAATAAGAATGATAAATGCCATGTGTAATATCCATGAGCTTGCGCCATTGCCCATTTTACTTTCTCCCATACCATAAAAGAAGAACTGTAAAAACCACATCGTTCCTGCAAGCGCACAAAAAATTAAATTACTTAAAACCGGTACGTTCTTTTTTGTATAATCTGTATAAGATTTATTTTTAATTGCTAAATATAAACAGCCGATCAGATTGACCGCCATTCCGCCCCAAAGGACAACAACATAGGTTACATTGTTTTGAAAAAGGAATTCTCCCTGTCCCGGATTTGCAGTTTTCCACAATTCGTTGGCTACGTCTGCCATTGGTTTTCCTGCTTCCAGTCCAAAATTAAAACAAGCACTTAAAACACCTGATATGATGGAAACAATTAATCCTAAGCCGAATTTATATTCCGTTTTTACCTGTGTTCCGTGAGGGTCTAATGAATCTGTTTTCAGTTCTTTTTCCTTCATCATTCCTGCTTTTCCACTGATGACGATTCCGATGACACAGACAAAAAGTCCTAATAAAACCATTTGTCCCCATTTATTGGAAATCAACAAACCGATACTGTCTTTTCCTGTGTGTGGAGAAAATTCATAAAATATCGACGGAACCAGCGAACCAAACACCATGCAAAGCCCTAAAATAATGCTGCTTCCGAGCGCAACTCCCAAATATCGAACTCCTAAACCATAAGTAAAACCACCGATTCCCCACAATGCACCAAATAAAAACGTCAATCCCAATATGGAAGAGCTTTCATTCTGAATAATTTCCCAAAAATTAGGAATGGTAAGAAATGCGGCCAGTGGCGGAACAATGATCCAAGAGACTATTCCTCCTATCAACCAATACGTTTCCCAGTTCCATCCTTTTACTTTTTTGTACGGCAAATAAAAACTTCCCGAAGAAAATCCTCCTAAGAAATGGAAAAAAATTCCTAATAATGCATTCATAATTTTGTCTTATGGATTGAATTTGAAAATTAATACTATGAAATCGATTGCGCATCTTGTGGTGTCATGCACATTGTCTATAATTTCTTTTCAGTAATAAAACTAAGGTTTTTCTTAATTATATTAAAATTATTAAAGATTGTCTATAATTTTTAAGTTTTGGCTAAAGCCTTTGAATAGACGTTATTTATTAGTCGGGCTAAAGCCCGACTCCATTGATTTTCCCATGGATTTCTCAGATTTGCACAGATGTTTATGCTATATTTTATTTAATTGCTAAGTTAGTACTAAATCCTTTTGCAAATCTAAAGGCAAATCTGTGTATTCTGTGGGAAATAAAAACGTTATTTTAATTTATAAACTTCACTACCTGCAAGCAACAGACAACCTAAACCATAGTCTTCAAAATCAGGTTGTTTGTCAACAGCAAGTGGCTGACCGTCTTTTGGTTCTTTTCCTGTTCCCTGAACCCAACCTAAAAATCCATTTGGCTGAACGGAGTCTTTTGCAATCGCATTCCAGGCTTTAACGACAACAGGTAAGTACGTTTCTCTGTCAATCAAACCTTTGTTGATTCCATACGCCATTCCGTATACGAAAAGAGCGGTTCCTGTCATTTCTTTTCCTCCGAAATTGGTTGGATCATGCAAACTCGCGTTCCAAAAACCATCTTCTCTCTGAATCGGAAGCAATGCCGATAACAAATCTTTATAATCCTGTAAATATTCCTGATAATGAGGATCAGATTTAGGTGTATCTTCCAGTGTACGCGCCAAAGCAGCAACTACCCAGCCGTTTCCACGGCTCCAGTAGCAATCTTCACCGTTTGGCTCTTTATAAGGCGGAACAAAGCTTTTGTCTCGCCACCAAAGCTTATCTTTTGGATTGTAAAGACCGTTTCCTCCGTGTTTGTACTTTGTGAAAGCGTACATTTCGTAATTTTTATCGAAATATTTTTTCTCACCGGTAACTTTACCCAGCTTTGAGAAAATAGGCATTCCCATTTGAAGCGCATCGATCCACCACCAGTCGTCTACTTTATTGGTAACCATCATACTGTCTATGGAAGCTTTCACAAATTTAATTCTCTCCGGATTTTTTTTACCATCGATTTCATAAAGATCCAAATATGTTTGTCCACAAGCCTGATTGTCTGCGTTACGCGTATAAGTATCACGCATCATGTCCCAATTATGCTTTTCAGACCAGGAAACTGCATAGTCATAATATTCTTTTTTCGGATCTACTTTATATAAGGCAATTAATCCTTCATAATACACTGCACGCGTCCATAGATTGCTTGGCCAAACTTTTTTACCAACAATTTCTTTTCCTGTATCCGGCCATTTGTTCATGAAATATTGGTTGGCTCTTTCTGAAATTTCCAGGACTTCTTTTTTATTGGGAAGGTTAACATTTTTCGTTATCGTCTGTTTTTGAACTGAGCATGAGGACAAAGCCCCAAAAATCAATACAAAAACAGCACTTCTCATTAATATCTTTTTCATAATATTATTTTTTTATTTTATATATTTTTTCAATTCGCAATTTTTTAAATTCTTAATTCCGGTTGTCACTAATTCTGCATTTAAGATCGCTCCTGCTTCGTTGGTATGAGTATGGTCTTTTGGAAAGAAAGCCTTTACTTTTTCCTGTCCCATTTTTTGATATTTTTCTATGATCATTCCATTCAAATCAATAAAGTAAGCTCCTGTTTGTTTTGCCACCTCTTGCGCCCAAATTCCGTATTGATCTTTTCCTATTTTTCCGTTTTTATCAAATTCATTTCTTGGAATTGGAGAAACGATAATAGGAACTGCTCCTTTTGCTTTAGCTTCATTTGCATATTTTCTCATGTAATGACCGTAAGTATAGACGGTTTCATTCACTTTTCGAATTGGGTTATAGATATCTTTTGTCTCTTCTCCGATACCTTTAATTGTACCTCTAGCTCTCAAAGTATCTGCCAGTTCACCACCATCATTGTGCCCGAATTGCATTAAAACATAATCCCCTTTTTTAATCGTTTTCATAATCGAATCCCAACGGCCTTCTGTAAGAAATGTTCGACTGCTTCTGCCACCTTTTGCATGATTCTGAATTTCAATTTTATCTGTATTTAAATATAAATTCATAAAACTTCCCCAACCCCAAAGTGAATCAGAACCTTTTCCTGAACCGTTTTGTACAGTGGAATCACCAATAATATAAAGAACCGGTTTATCTTGAAATTTTTGAAATGAAACTCCTAAAAATACAACCAATACAACAAACGGAATAACAATTTTGATTTTCATAAAATTTATTTTTTGGGATTTACTGTATAAATATTTGGTTTTGGAACTTCTTTAACCGATTCATCCAAATAATAATCCGTATGCGGAGGCTGATTGTAGCCTACATTTTGCCAGACAATACTTAAACGATATTGCGGATTGTGCATCAAAGTATACAAACGGTGCTTCGTAGGAATTGTTGAACTGAAAATACGAAGTTCCTGATTATCTGATGTTCTATAAATTACTTCTTCTCTCCAATCTCCAAACAAATCTGCCACTAAAGAAGGATTTTTCTTCGTTCCGTTGTTTGATTCACACTGAAAATCTTTAGCATCAAATATTAAGTTTGATTTTTCATTTTTCCAGTCCCATTTTGACACGGAAGTTCCGTCTAAAATTTCACTTAAAAAATCTCCGTCCCAATAGATTCCCATATTAACTGACGGATTTTTTTCACTGATTTTATTTCCTTTTGCATCATAAAGACCTTTAACTCCCGCTCCGGCAGCCCAACATTCCGAACCTTCATGACGAGGATCAATATTTAAAGACAATCCTCTTCCAGGACCCTGGAATTTACTTTTTTCACTGTACACTAAAGAAGGTAATTTCCATAAAATCTTTCCTGTTTTTCCATCTCGGAAGTGTGCACCAGCATTGTCGAACCTTTCCTGAATATCAAAAATTTCCAATCCGGGATTTGAAGGATCAAGATCTCCAACATGCAGAGCATCGCCATGACCATTTCCTGTGCTATTCAATACTTTTCCGTTGTCGTCAACAGTCATGGCACCAAAGATTATTTCATCTTTTCCGTCGTTGTCAACATCTGCAATGCTCAAATTGTGGTTTCCCTGTCCGCGGAATTTTTTATTTTCTTCTGAACTTTCCGTATCAAAAAGCCATCGCAGACTGAGTTTTTTATCTTTATAATCCCAGGCTGCGATTGCCGTTCTGGTGTAATATCCTCTCGACATTACAAAACTCGGATGTTTACCGTCTAAGTAAGCAACTGCACCAAGAAACCGGTCTATACGATTTCCTTTTGCATCACCCCAGGTTTCAGTCATTTGTTCATCAGTCGGATTTAAACTCCCTGCAAATCTTGGAACCTGATAATTAACTGTATTAATTTCCTCGCCTGTTTCTCCATTAAAAACCGTCAGATATTCCGGTCCGGAAAGGATAAATCCGTTTTCATTTACATAATTTTTTGTTTTATCTCCTATGAATTTCCCTTTAGCATCTTTGCTTCCGTCTGCGGTTTTCATGACGATTTCTGCTTTACCATCTTGATCTAGATCGTAGACCAGAAACTGTGTATAATGCGCTCCCTCTCTTATGTTTTTCCCTAAATTAATTTCCCATAAGAACGTTCCATTTAGTTTATAAGCCTGAATAATCGGCTCGTCAGTAATACCTTTCTGACTGTTATCTTTTGATCTTCCGGTCTGATGAAGGATGATTTCATATTCGCCATCGCCGTCAAGATCTGCAACAGAAATATCATTTGGGGTATATCCGACAGGTGTTTTCAAAGGAATTGAAAAATAAGGTTTTTGAGAAGCTAAATATTTCGCAGAATCATCATCTATCGTTTCATCCTGAGTGTTAGATTTCACAAAATAGGTGTAATTCTTTGTTTTGTCTGCCGTTTTGTCGAGAAAATTGGTTTCATTGAGTAATGGTTTTTCATTAAGCTTTTTGGTCTGATTATTTTCTGTGCGATACAAATCAAACTGCGTATTCTGAGCTTCTGTTCCGAGCAAACGCCAACTCACAAAAACACCAGACTCTGCGGGTATGGCTACGATTCCTCTTTTCAAATACTCCATTTGTCTTTGGGCAAAAATTGTTTGCGAAAGAAAAATAGCGGATGTAATGAAGATATATTTGATTTTCATAAATCTTGTTTTAATAAGTTTTGGCTAAAGCCGAATTTGAAACGTCATTTCTTAAACGGGCTTTAGCCCGTTCCTATTGATGTAATCCTTGTTAAAGTTTAAAATCTTGACAAGGATTTTTCCGTTGAATCTCTCGCAGCCCGACTTGAACGGAAATCCTTTTTGTGGAACGAAGTATAACAAAAAGATTGAGAGTCCTTCGACATGCTCAGGATAAATTCAGGCTGATTAAGAGCTGCCCCAAATATTTATCATACAAATTCAATCGATTGCACAGATTCAATTATTGATACTATTTGCTTTGTTTTAATAACCATTTCACCCATTCTTCGGTTCCCTGGAAATTGGTAAAATCTGCCGTTAATTTTTTGCCGTCGATATATTCATTATAGCACCACGGATCTCCCAACGCGAAAACGGTTCCTTTTCCTAATTTTGCAATCGCTGCAATATTTTTACCTTCTGCAGACAAAATAGCTTTTGCAGGCGATTTTACGTCTATAGAACTCACTTCTTTCATATATAATTTTTGCTCAGAGAAAACTTCGTTTCCTGCAGGAACCATTACTTTTCCCTGTTCAAATTCTCTTCCCTGAACTCTGTTATAACTGTCATCATTGAAATGAATTCCAAATTCTCCCGCCAATTGGTTGAAATGTTCAAATTCCGAATTGCCGTGATCGTTGCTCAACAAAACCAAAATACCACCTTTTTTCACCCAGCTTACCAGATTTTTAATGCTTTTGGAATCGATTAAATTTGCCTTTCCTCCGAATGCTTCTTTGTCAATATCCGGATCTACGATGATGTAGATATTAGCAGTTTTAAGATCTTTTTTGGAAGGAGCGGTTTTTAGAGTAGTTATTTCTGCACCCTGCTTTGTGAAGATATCTCCCAGCAAAGAAAATCCGCCATTTGTTTTGTCTTCCCAGGTATAATGAGTTGATTTTAATTCTCCGGTTTCTTTATCTTTTTGCTTTTCGTTGTTGAAAAAGTTATCCAACACAACTTTCTTTTGAGAATAGGAAAAGCCAAATGTCAACAGGCAAGTTCCCAATGCGATTGATTTTATACTATTTTTTATCATATTTTTTATTTTAATATTTAATTGAAACCTGTTTTATTTCTTAATCATTATTTAAACGCAAAGTTCGCAAAGATTTTTTGACTACTAACTGCTTTTAAGTTACACAAAGGCGTTTCACTTAACAAAAAAAACAAAGTTTTTTAATTTAATAATTTAGATAATTATACAATTTATTTTGTCCAATATAGTGGAATTATTTGAATCTGCCCATCCAAACCTGAAGGCTGAACTTTCCAATTGGAAGCATCAAAAGCCTTATAATCAATATTTACAAAATTGATCTCATTATAATTTCGCCACGTAATTTTATTCTGATCCATATATCGAATTCTATTCGCCATTAAATTACAAACTTCTATTTGAATGGTATTTTTACCTTTTTTCAGGTATTTTCCAATGTTAATTTCAAAAGGAATGCTCCAGACAATTCCTGCATCCTGACCGTTGACAATTACTTTTGCACTTTCGTACAGTTTATCAAATTTTAAAAGATAATCGTCTGCATTTTTTTTCTTTACATTTAAAGTCGTGGTGTAAACGCCTGTTCCTGAAAAACTTTGCGTTGCAGGATCATCATAAAAGTTGGTCCAAGGTTCTAATTTCTTTAAATTTCTGGATTTTGGAAGCTCGGGACCGCCTTCTTTGAAACTTAATTGCCAAGCTTGATCTAAAATTATTGGAGATTCTGTTTTTTCGAGATATTTCCATTTTGAGATGGAGGAATCAACAGTTTCAGAATTTTTTAGAATTAAAGATTCTCCGGATTTCAGCTGAATTCGGACAGAATTATTTTGCATTTCCGCAACTCCAAAATCTCCGTTTTCAGGATTCATTATCGTCGTTTGTTTTCCTGTATAATTAATAGGAATAAATTGATTGATTTCCTTTGAAGTATGATTGACAATATAGTAATATTTTCCGCCGTCAAACTCTCTTCTCACAAATTTCAATCCTGTGTCCGTCAATTTTTCTCTTTGTATTTTTAAATATTCCAATCCTTTTTCTACATCAGAACTTAAAACAATCTTTCCTTTTCCAAAGCTTGCAATTTTTACATTTTCGCCTTGATTCTGAAACGGAATTTGCTTCCATAAAGATTTTAATTGATTTCTTCTTTTCTCCACTTCAAAATTTCCGGGAATATCTTTTGGTTCGTTTTGAAAAATAATTGAAGCACCATTTTGGGCTAGTTTCAGAATATCACTCAATGTAGTTTCCGGCAAATACGTCAATCCCGGAATGATTAAAACCTGATAGGAAGATCCTTCTTTTGCAGTCTGAATTTTCTGATTTTCCGACTTCGATTCACTAATCATTTTGTCTGAAATCATATCAAGTGAATAACCCATTTTGTTTAGTTTATTCAAATTCTCATACATCGGAGTTGGTTGCAACCATTTTTCAACGTTATGAACTTTAAAGGCAATATCTTTTCCTTTTGGAGTTGACCACTGGTCGTAAATCGGCCAATACATCAACAGTTCATTATCAGATTTTCCACTTTGCAAAACACTTTGAGTGCGCGCAATATAAGAATTTAATCCACTTAAATGTGGCCACAAACTATTTTCCGGAACAAAATTAACCGAAGCATAAAACAACCATCCCGGAAAAGGAACATCGGCAGGTGTATAAGTCGTGCCATGATAAAAAACGTGATTGATTCCCGATAAAAATACCTGTTCAACTTCCGGTTTTGCTTGTGACCAAGAGGTTTTAAAGTGCTCAGTCAGCCAAGTAAAAGTCTCGTTTGATGTTAGTTTTTTGCCTGTCACATTCGCTGCTGACGAAGCAAATTTTAACATATTAAAATCAGGTATATCAGCTTTTTGAATATCTGCGCTGTCTCTTCTCAACCCTGGGATTTCAAAAATAGAACTTCCGAAAGTTTCAGATTCCGGAATGTCGACTGCAGCGTATAAATCGAGTAAATTACCGGGTGAACCGTGCGCCTGATTGGTATTTTTTGAGTTTTTGGAATGTGCCCAGTTCGTGAAATCCTTTGCGAAATTGTTTAAAATCAATTCACTTAACGTTTCACGATAATCGGATTTTATTCTTGTTGTAATTTCATTATCCTCATCACTCGCCAAATATTTGATATACGGACTTAGATCATATCCTCTCTTTTTTTTAAATTCATTTTTAAAATCAGGCGTCCAGTCGGCATTGTAAACTTCGTAACTGTCATTAAAAAAAGAACGCACCCCATAATTGGAATTTCCAAAAGCCTTATCGAAAGTTTTAAGATAATTTACCGTTGCAACAGGCGAAAAATGGTCTAATGTATATCCTTCACCGCCGGGAGCTGCACGTTTTACTTTTTGCAAAGTTTTACCAACAAAAACTGCATAGATCGTCCATTTCCCAGAATCTGGTTTCCAGTTGAGAGATCCGTCGTTTGTAATTTTATCGTTTAAAACAACTGCTTCATTTTTTTCATTGTAAGCGGTTACGATATCTAGTTTTATCGTTTTTAAATTCTTTTGCTTTTCATCTTTAAGAACAATTTTATCTGAAAATTTTTCGCCTGATGAAATTGTATAGGTCTGAACAATCATTTTTGTAGCAGCATCTTCTTCACTTACCTGCGGACCACCGATTGGCCAACCTGTTCCGACCGCCATATCAACTCCCATATTTAAGCTTTTTGCTTTGTTTGTGGTGAACTGAAGCATTTTCATCCATTCAGGGGAGAGATAATTGATATATTGATTTTCGAATCTTTTTGCTCCGTAAATTGGAACTATTTCAACGCCTCCAAAACCTGCTTGATTAAGTGTTGTCAACTGTTTATCCAATCCTTTTTCATCAACAGCATTTCCCATCCACCACCAACGCGTCCACGGTTTTGCAGTTTCGGTAGTTTTTGGCCACGGATTTTGTGCGGAAAGGTTTCCGAAGGCAAAACAGATTAGACTGAGACTGACTATATTTTTAATTTTCATTTTTGATCGATGTTTTAGATCGTATTTCATATGATGTTGTTCATATTTTTCACCGGGTTCAAATGATTATTTACATTTTTCACCGGGTTTTCCCCGATGCTATTCATATTGAACCACTTCGTGGTTCTTTAAACTTTATGTTTAAACGCCAATCTTTAATTTCCATCAGGTTTTAAAGATTCCATAAAGATACTTTCAGGCCAATGAAATTTTTCGACTGCATCTGGTTTTTTGGGATCAAAACCTTTATAATTTTTTGAAACAAATTTACTCAAAGGCAATTTTTGATCTACAATACTTTTTACCACACATTTCGCCAATTCATAAGCGCCATATGTATTAAAATGAGTGTCATCCGCTAAAACATTCGGTTGATTGGAATAAGAATTTGCAGGATAATAGACAAATGCTTTTTTAGAATTTTCCGGTCCCATCGCTTCGAACAGCGTTTTACTCATGGTATTTAAATCAATTAAATATACATTTTCTTCTTTTGCAATTTCACGCATTGCGGCAGGAAAATCATCCAAAGTATTGACAATTTTATTATTTTTATCAAAAACATGACGGTTCATAGAAGTTACCAAAACCGGAATTGCTCCCAATTGTTTTGCTTTATTAATCCATTCTTTTAATCTTTTTCTATAACCGGATTTGTTGCTATTTCCAGATTTTTGATCGTTATGTCCAAACTGGATGAACAGATAATCTCCGGGCTTTATTGTATTCCAAATTTTATCAATTCGGTGGCGGTCTTCAAAGGCTTTCAACGTTTCGCCGCTTTCTGCATAATTGGCAATCACGACTTCCTTAGGAACAAAAAAATACGGCAACATCTGTCCCCAGGAAGCCCAAGGCTCGTACTGCGCATCTACAACCGTAGAATCTCCTGTGATATAAATCGTTTTGGCTGTTTTATTGGGTTGAATGATTACTGCGCAAACTTTTGGAGCTTTATTATTAAATTCGATGGTCAACAGATTATCCCAATGCAGATATTTTGTTTCTCTCGGTTTTAATTTTACAATACCTATCTGAGCTCCGCTTTGATTACGAATGATGCTGTCTTTAACGTGAACGGTAATTGATTTTTCGACAATCTCGTTCTCTTTTGTTTTTACATCATCCAGCATCAGACGGCGATTTTCTACACGAACTGTCGTTTCGGAAGTTCCTTTACTATCGCCTAACGTTAATTTTATGTCATAATTTCCTTCAGGAATCGCTACCGAAAAATAGAAAGGTTTGTCGCTGGTGATATAATCTCCTGTCAACGCATTTCCTCCATTGTCAACGGATTTTAAGTTGGAAATATCCATAAATCCGTAACCAATTTCTTTATCAAATTTTGAAGTTGAAGTGATTTGAATAAATCCTTTTTCCGTTCTGTTTCCGCCAAAATCAAACTTGAAAGTCGTTTGTTGAGCAAACATCAACGAACTTAAAAAAAACATTAAAAATCCTATCCTTTTCATAATTAATCCGTTAAAATGTTTTCTTTCGGCATTGTAAACTGTTTATTTTCATCTCCCAAATCCGGCAATCCGAAATAGAAATAAAGCGTTCTTTTGAAAGTTCCGTTGAGATGATTCAGTTCACTTTCCGGTCCTAAAGATTCAGTTTTATCATTAATGTTAAACGCTAAAACAGTTCCCAAAGACGGTATTGCATCTAAAAATGAAATATTTCCGCTCGGCAATTTCGGATAACCTTCTGCTCCGTAAATTCCATAAAAATCAAAGAGCCTTACAAACATCTTTTCTTCTTTTGTTCCGATCGTGATTTTCCCTTCTGCGGCATCTAGTTGCAACCACGAAACATCATCAAAATATCCTTTAAATTCAGGATAAATCCAAGGTGAAAAACCAGTTCGTGTTGAATTTTTCAAATTCTGCCAAACATTATAAGTCTGTCCCTGAGTACGGTTTTTCCAGACGTGATAAGGGCCTTTGCCCAGCCATTTTGCGCTGATGACATAATTTTCAGGATAATCAAAACTTACACCTGCAAACGGATAATCGCCCGAAAGTACATATTCGTAATTTAACTCTAAAATTCCGTCAGGATTCAGCTTCCAGATTATTTTATTTCCGTTTTTATAGGATACTTCAATGACTTGATTTTTTTCTTCCGCAAAAGATTTTATGGATGATAATTCTACTTTTCCATTCACGAAAACCGGTCCGTTTCGGAAGGTCATTTTTTTGCCTTTTTTATCGATAATGACTGATTTTAATAATCCGTCTTTTTTACCGATTGAAAATTCTTTTTCATCAGATTTTAAAATAAATAATGAATCATTTTCCGCAACAGAAACTGGAATTGTTTTGGTTAACGCTTTCTGAAACTGTTTTGAAATTTCATTATTAGACGAAATTTTCCAAGTC
The DNA here is from genome assembly GCF_039536845.1 of Chryseobacterium ginsenosidimutans. Classification (GTDB taxonomy): domain Bacteria; phylum Bacteroidota; class Bacteroidia; order Flavobacteriales; family Weeksellaceae; genus Chryseobacterium; species Chryseobacterium ginsenosidimutans_B. The sequence goes on along the minus strand of NZ_BAAAZJ010000003.1, from coordinate 1,402,720 downwards.
CAGGTATAAATTTCTTTACCGAAAGGATCGGTTACCGTTAATAATAAAGCTTCACTTTCTTTCCAATTTGAAGGAAGATTGAGTTTTATATTTCCTTTTTCTGTCGGTTTAATATCTGACGATTCTGCTTTTCCTTTTTGCAAAACATCAAATCCTGATTCTGAGGAAAATGGTGTTTTAAATTTTATTAATTTCCATTCAAACTGACATTCATTTAAATTCGTAAAATGATATCGATTTTCTACACTCATCATTCCATCAAAATCGTTTGAAATTGTTTTCAAATCAATTTTTACCGGACTGTAAATTTCGCGGATCGCATAAAAACTTCCTTCTTTTTCACGATGTGGACCCACCACTCCATCCGGAGCATTGATCGCATTTACATCAATCTGATTATTGAAATCGGTTCTCACCAAACCTTCATCTGCAAACGCCCAAATAAAACCTCCGGCGCCTTTTTTGGAATTCCAGTGCAGTTCCCAATAATCGGCTAGAGAAGTTCCGCCACCGCCGTCATCCTGCGCGTGCAAAAATTCGGTCGGCATATAGATATTTTCTCCTTCAAGGATTTTTTGTGTGCTGTAATAATCTTCGTAATGGTTGCAATCGATCCCATTGAAAGCGTTTCCCGGCTTGTGATGCGCGTGAATGACTGGGCGATTTGACAGATCATATTTTGCAAATTCATTGTCCAAATCAAAGTTATGTCCGCCTTCGTTTCCATTGCTCCAAAAAATGATCGAGGGATGATTAGCATCTCTTGTAACCATTTCTTTCACGAGTTTTTTCCCGACTTCCGTGCTGTATTTTTTTTGCCAGCCCGCCAATTCATCCAAAACATACAATCCTAAAGAATCGCAAATTTTTAAAAATGATTTATTGGGCGGATAGTGCGAACAGCGAACGGCATTCATATTCATTTCTTTGATGAGCCGAACGTCCATTAAATCGATGTTTTTACTGACGGCTCGACCAGTTTCCGGCCACCAAACGTGTCGGTTGATGCCTTTCATCTTGATTTTGGTTCCGTTGATGTAAATTCCGTCGCCTTTTCGGATTTCAATGGTTCGGAAACCGAATTTTTCTTCAGTTTCGTAGATGTTGTTTTTATTTTTATGTAAACTGAATTTTGCTTTGTATAAATTCGGAGTTTCTGCCGTCCAAAGTTTGGGATTTTTAACGGAAAACCGGATTTGTTTTAAAGTATCTCCTTTTTCAATTTTAACTTGAGATTCACCAATCAGAATATTTTTAGCGTCAAATAATTCTACTTTTAAATTATTGACTGATTCAATTCCTTTTAAATGAATATTGCAACGAAAAGTTCCGTCTGCTTTTGCATCAATTGATATCGACGATATATTTTCTTTTGGAGTTGCTTCGAGATAAACCGGTCTGAAAATTCCTCCTAAAATCCAGTAATCGGCTAAACGTTCTGCATTATTTACAGATTTGTCGGCTGACATTTTAGAAACTTTGACTTCGAGAATATTTTCTTTTCCGAAATTTAATTTATCTGAAATATCATATTTAAATTCATAAAAAGCACCTTGATGAATTGCTCCGGCAGGCTTTCCATTAATTTTCACTTCGGTATCAGTCATTGAGCCTTCAAAAACGATGTTGACCGATTTTCCTTTCCATGAATTTGGAACCTGAAATTTGTATTTATAGACTCCTATTTCATCATTAAACTTAAAATTTTTGCCGTACGTCACATAATCTCTGCCATAATTGTACGAACCAAATCCCTGCTGTTCCCATTGAGAAGGAACCTGAATTCTATCCCAATTTCCGGATTTCCGACCTCCATTGATCCAAAAATCCCATTCTTTTGTATGCTCAGAATCTGTCCCGCTCAGGAATTGAATTTCCTTAGATTGAGAATGCAGCAATTGGAAGCACAAACATAACAGAAAGAATATTTTGGAAGAATAATTCATTATTTTTTGCCTTCGTCGGAATCGTCTTTTTTATCGTATGATTGACCTAAAGAAGCTACTTTGGTAACGTTTACATTCGTTTTCTTTACATTTTCAATAGCATTTAAGTTCTGCTCTTCAGGCTTTAAAGCTTTGATTGTCAGATTTTCTAAAGTAAAATCTTTCAACTCGTACAAGTCTGATTTTTCAATATCGAAAGCCGTCTCACAACTGATGTTGATATTTTTTAAAACAATATTATTTGCTAATCTCCTTTTTGGCGCTTCTTCTCCTTTCAAATCAAAAAACTGGCTCCAGCCTTTTACAAATAAGAAAGTTTTTACGTTTCCTTTGATATTGTCAAGCGTGATGTATTCGTAATGTTGAGGCGTATCCGGTCTCATTTTTAAATGCAACAATCTCGAAGCATCTTTCACTGTCGAATTTCTGAAGATAATATTGTAGTTGTGAATCGATTCGCTTCCGCAAGTCAATGCAGAATGGCAGAATCCGAAAGTGTTGTTTTCAATGATGATGTTTCTGTTTTCACCATTATTTGGGTCTTTATCGGCTTTTGGACCTTTTCCGCCCTTCAATGCAATGGCATCGTCGTTTACTGATAAATAACAGTTTTTAACTAAGAAATTAGAACACGCATCAATATCAATTGCATCTGTACTTGGTGCTTTTACAGGCTCTTTTGGAGCTAAAATTGTTAAATTTAATAATTTTACGAATTGACTTTTATAATAATGAGTGCTCCAGAAAGGTGAGTTTTTTACGGTAATATCTTCAATCTGAACGTTTTTAGAATTTGAAATATAGATGATACGAGGTCTCATTTCATCCATATTGGTACATTTAGGATTCCATTCGCGTCTTTTCCAGAATGATTTCCAGAAGCGTAAACCATTTCCGTTCAATGTTCCTTTTCCTGAAATCGTAAAGCCATCCAATCCGTCAGCGTTTACCAATGCCGGAAAGTATTTTACTGTTTGTCCTTCCATTCTTGTTGTCACGACCGGAAAATCATTAATATCATCGCTTCCTTTTAAAACTGCTCCTTTTTCTAAATGTAAATGCGTTCCCTGCTTAAAAAAAACAGAACTTATCAGGAAAGTTCCTTTTGGTACGATGATAACTCCGCCTCCATTTTTAGCAGCGTTATCAATGATCGCCTGAACTTGTTTTGTTTGGAGAACCGTGCTGTCATTTTTAACACCAAAATCCGTCAGAATATATTTTTTCCCTAATTTGTTGACGTCTGTCGGTTTGTTATCTCTAAACCATTGCGGAATAGCTGTTCCATCCGGAAATTTATCCTGACTTTTCACCACTGATGAAAAGAAAAAAAGCATAAAAACAGATAATAGGAATTTTGATATATTTTGAAATGTCATAATTATTTTTAGCAAATCCTGAATTATTTTAATTAAACTAATTAACAAAAATAAAAGTATACATTTTGAGTGCTTGCAGTATCCTGCTCTTTCATGTGAAGTAAATTTCTGAAAAATTTTAATCTTAGGAGAATATTCAGACAAAACAAAAAAACATAATAAAAAAACTCAATCAGCAGTAATTGAGGTTTTATAATTGATTATATTTATTTTATAGTACAGACAACCTAGCTTTAACGATGTCTTCATAAACCTGTTTATCTTTTTCGGTACGAGCCAAAATTCTGATTCCTGAATAATTATTAAAGATAAATCTTGCTAAAGCTCTGGCGTCCATTTTTTCCAAAAATTTGTCCCAAATCCTGACCTTTCTGAACTGCATTTGTAAAAACGTCCTCCATAGTCTGATCGTTATTCTGTACAATCTTTGCAATTTCTGGATCATGCATCGCAAGTTCAATAGAAGAATTAACCATAAAACATCCTTTTGTGATTCGATCTTCCAAACTTTCGAGAAGAGCCAATTTTGAATTGGCATCTGTGAGATGACCTTCAAACCTTATTTATTTTTACTCTTCTGTAAGCTTTGAAATTACCAAGAATATAGACAGAGCATTATTTTTTACACAGTAGAGGAAATCAAAACCAGCTTTTAATATTCGGCAAACTGCTCATCTTTATAACACCAAAGCCAGCGTTCCCCACGTTCAGCTGAAATAGCAACAAAATGTTCTTTTTCATGGGCATGTTTGGTCATATGCTGATTAGGTGAAGAATCGCAGCAAAGAGTTTCCCCACAGGTTTGACAAGTACGAAGATGTACCCATTGGCTGCCTGTTTTAATACATTCTGAACATTCATGCTTTAAAGGAAGTTTTAATTCTTTAATTGCTTCCAGATGTTCGCATATTCTATTGTCTTCTGTCATATTTATTTAAAAAAATGATAATTATTTAATTTTCTGCAAGGTATTTGTGTACAAAAGAAATAGCCATAGAACCTTCACCTACCGCTGAAGCGACACGGTTCATAGCACCGGAACGAACATCTCCGGCAGCAAAAATTCCCGGAAGGCTTGTTTCCAGTAAAAACGGATCTCTCTTTAGTTTCCAGTTTTTTGTAAATTCCGGATAGGCTGTCAAATCTCTGCCAGTTTCGATAAAGCCTTTTTCATCTCTTCGTACCGCAACACCAAGCCAGTCTGTAAAAGGTTTTGCACCAATAAAAATATATAAAGCTGCTGCATCTCCAACGGTTGTTTTACCTGTTGGTACATGTTCGATAATAAGGTTTTCTAAATGAGTATCTCCTTTGGCTTCCCGGATTTCGGTATCGGTCAGAACTTCAATATTAGGTAAATCGGCAATTTGCTGAATAAGATAAGAAGACATTGTATATGATAAGCTGTCTTTGCGTATTACGATATAAACTTTATCCGCAAATTTTGAAAGATACACAGCCGATTGCCCTGCAGAGTTTCCGCCGCCTACAATGTAAACGCTTTTATTCTTGCATGCTGAAGCTTCAGTAATTGCAGCTCCATAATAGATTCCCGCACCTGTAAAATCCTCAATACCTTTTTTATCGAGTTTCCTGTAATCAACTCCGGTTGTAATGATAATCGAGCGGCAGTTAATTTCCTGTCCGTCTCCTAATTTAAGTATTTTATAGTTTTCAACTTCTTTAATATCGACCACTTCTTTCGGTGATAAAAACTCTGCCCCTAAACGACGGGCTTGGCTAATGGCACGTCGTGTCAAATCTGCACCAGTCAGCCCTGATGGAAAGCCAAGATAATTTTCAATCCTTGAACTTGTACCTGCCTGTCCGCCGGGAGCTTTTCGCTCTACTACCAATGTTCTTAATCCTTCAGAAGCACCATATACAGCTGCAGCCAATCCTGCCGGTCCTGCTCCGATAATAACCACGTCGTAAATTTCAGCAGTAATTTCAGGGTTTGTTCCTATATTTTCCGCCAGCATAGCAACATCAGGTTGTTTCAATATAGAACCGTCTTCAAGGAATACAACAGGTAGATTTTCTTTTGTAAGTTTATTAAGATCCAGAAGGTTTTGAGCTTCAGGATTTTTTTCTACATCAAGCCATAAATAAGGGATAAGATTTGCCGCGAGATAATCTTTTATGTTATGCGAAAATGGTGAATATTGATAACCTATAACACGTAAACCCTTAAAATCAGGCTTATAATTACTTTGCCAGTCTGCCAGTAAATCATCAATTACGGGATATAATTTTTCTTCTGCAGGATCCCACGGCTTCATCAGGTAATAATCCAACTGAATTTTATTAATGGCATTAATTGCAGCTTCAGTATCAGAGTAAGCGGTAAGTAAAACTCGTTTTGCTTCCGGATATATTTTTATTGCTTCTTCCAAAAACTCCACGCCTTCCATTTCCGGCATACGCTGGTCGCAGATAAACATTGCTATTGCACGTGCTTCATTTTTAAGTTCTGTAATTCTTTCAAGTGCTTCCTTTGCTGAGGTTGTGCTGATAATTTTATATTGGCTGGTATATTTTACTTTAAGATCTCTTGCGATGGCATTTAACACCTGCTGATCGTCATCTATTGAGAAAATAATAGGTTTTTCCATGTTTTTTGTTTAAATATTATTGGAAGTAATGGCGCTATTGATGGGAATACATATTATAAAAGTTGTATTACCCGGGATTGATTCTACTTTTATGGAACCTTTATGTTTCAGTATAATTCTCTGAACGGTTTCCAGTCCCATTCCTGTACCTTTACCGACTTCTTTAGTTGTGAAAAAGGGGTCGAATATCTTAGATTTTATATTTTCAGGAATTCCTGGCCCATCATCATTAATTGTTACTTTTACAAACTCCCGATCTCTTTCTGTGGTAATGATAATTTTTCCTTTTTTATTGATTTCCATACTGTCTAGAGCATTGTCAATAAGATTTGTCCATACCTGGTTGAGCTGACCTGTATATGCGATCACCAACGGAAGGGTTTCATCATATCTTTCATCCAGTACTATATTTCCTTTGCGCAATTTGTGCCCAAGAATACTCAAGGTATTTCTGATACCGTCATGAATATTGGATGCCATTTTTTCTGATCCCCGATCCATATGTGTATAGATTTTGATCGATTTTATCAGTTCGGCAATCCTTCCTGAAGACATCTGTATATCCTGTATCATTTTTTCGGTCACCAAAATATTGAGAAGCCAGTTAAAAATCGGAGATCTGGCGTGTTCCGGGATCAAATTTTCAAATATTTTTAGGTTATCAAAAGTAAAATTAAAATCAACAAAAATTTCAGCTATTTCTTCTGCATTATTTATATTTCGTTCATCAAGCCAATCGGTAATAGCTTCTTCTTTTTTAGATTTCTCTTTAAGACTTAATACCGGTTTATCAGTCACAGCTAAAATTTTCAGCAATTCTTCGCTGATACCATCTACCTGAAAAGCTTCTAAATGCAGGGACGTAAGTTCTTTAAAAGCGGCGGGTTCTAAACGCAAATGCTGACGAAGAGAGAGAGAATCACTTACCAATGCGGCAGCCGGATTATTAATTTCATGAGCCAAACCTGCAGCTAATTTTCCCAGAGCAGCCATTTTATCGTTTTGCTGCTGAAGAGCTGTAAATTCACGAATCCTGTTATTCATGATATGCACCAACGCCTGAGTGAGCTCAAAATGATCCCGAATCATCGTGTTGATTTCATCTGTATTAAAAGACATTATTTTGACAGATCCAATTGCCCTGATGTTTACTCCTGCAATTATACCTCGCGAATAAGGAAGATAACCAAAAATATTACCTTTGGAAAGCACTGAAATTTCCCGATTTTCATTACCTTGTTTAATGAAAAGAGAAATGCGACCTTCGAGAATAAAATTAGGTCCGTCTATTTTATTTCCTTCTTCAGTAATAAACTCTCCATCAGCATAATCTATTATTTTGCTATGTTCTTCCAACCAGTTCAACTGCTCTTCAGGCACTGCAATTAATGCATCAAATTGTTGTAGAACTTCTGTATTTTGTCCCATATTATATTTTAATAATAGATGTTTGGTGCAACATTATTTAGTTATAAAGATAAGAAAATCGACAGTTATAAAAGTAAAAAATAAAAATCATCGAAATTTGACAGATCATGATTATAGAAAAAATCGCCCTGTTTGAAGGACGATTTGTTATGTTGAAGTTTGGTTTTTTGAACACTTTAACTTCTGCTATTAGTAGAAATAGTTTCCAAATCATTTAATCATCATATCATAATATTTTATTGCATCGTGTTTTAAAGGATTTGTACTCCAATCTGCCCATTCTCCGGTATAGGGATTATAACCACATTTTAAAGGTTTTGAGAGATCTATCCCTTCTTCATTAAATTGATCTCGATCTGTATACGCTCTGCAATCTGTACATAGATAGCGGAATTCACAATCTTTGCAAACACTTATCTTGTCTTTAGTAAGATCCCATAATTTCCTAAAACTTTTATTACTCACCACCTGAAGCAAATTTTCTTTGTCAATGTTTCCATAAAATTGCTGCATGGATGGGCAGTTTTTTATATTGCCATCATTATCTATTGATATTTTTTTGTGCAAACAAGAATTGTGAGATATATTCTCTACAATCTGGTCTGTACCCCTTATAAATAAATTACTTAAAGATATTTTACCACAATTTTTATTATCAAGATTTTCTTTCAGATAATACAGTCTTTGATCCTTCATCATATCTTCATTCTTAACATTTTCATCAGCAGGGCTGTTAAAAACACATATACTCTTAATAAATGGAAATTCTCTCAGAATATCTAAATAATGCTCATCTCTAATCTCCGGCGAATTTAAGCTAAGTATATTGATACTTTTAAGACTATTGAACTGAATTGTTGAAAAAATATTTTCCAGCATTTCCTTCTCAAGACAAAAATGAATTCGAAATTCGTAAAACTTACAACCCAGATCGTCAAGCTTTTGGATACGAGTACTGTATTTATCATAAGATTTTGGAGAGTAAAACTCCAATATGGCATTATTGATATGTTCAGGACTTTCAAAAGTTCGTTCGATATCCGGAAACATTTCGGGACTGGATGTCATCATTCCCAAGTCTTGATCAAGAATAAACTGTATAAATGATTCAAAATTTTCATCATTATATTTTAACCGAAGCTCTGCAACCGGATATTTTTTTAAATCCTTAATAAGATACAAAAAGCTTTTCGGAAGCTCAAAAACTTTATTTCTTGAGGTATCTACGAGGATCATTTTAACGGCTCCTTTAGAAATAATGACATCACTGTAGATCATTAAAAAATCACTGTTATTCATGCTCTTCCAATTTAGAAAAATCAACAATTGTCGAAATCAATTTATCGTTCGCATGATAATTCTGACTGCCTCTATATTTTGTACTGTAATAAGTATATATTGACTGCTCATTCATCGTCAGTTTATTGTACATTATATAATTTAAGAAAAAATGAATATTAGTTCTCCTTTTATTTTTTAATTTTTTAATTTTTATGTTCATTCCTTTTGTGTATTTTAATTAATTCTTCTGCCATAATTTTTTCAAGATTATAATTGCATGGTGATGAAGTCATAGAAAACTGACCAACAGGATTTATCTCTAAAAAAATATAATTATCGTCTTCATCAACAATCAAATCCACAGAACCTGTATTTAAATTCAATACCTCAAATAATTTTATTAATTTCTTTTCTATATCATCCGGTAACTTAAATCTTATATTTCTGTTCGGCACTTCACGATCGTATTTTCTGTAATCGACCAAAGTTCTAGAATTTTTTTGGGAAAGGATCGCCATTGAATAAAATGATCCGTTTAAAAAGAAAGACCGAATTTCGAACTTCTTTTTTATCTGTAGCTGAAAAAGAGAAGGTGCAAATTCATTTTTATCTAAAAGATCCTTTTTCTCCACTTTTTCTGTATAAGTATAATAAGCATATTTCTTACTAAAATAGTATAATCCGTCACTAAGAGCCTTTGTAATAACATTATCTTCCTTGATAAGGGATTTTAAAGCTTCTGTGTTATTTAAAACAAATGTTTCCGGAATATGTAATCCTAGTGACTGGGCTAAGTTCAAAACATTTAATTTATTTAGTTTTGAATTAAAATAACTTCCGATATTCTTCCCTTTCTCAAACTCTCTCTGAAGGAAAACGGCGAGATCATAATACTCACTATCCATAATTTTATTAAGCCTGAAACTGCTGTCTTTCAAAATTTCGTTGTCGTTAAAATGCAGTTCATTTCTTAAAGTTTGAATAAAGCCTCCTCTACGATACCAAACAGCTTTCACATCTTTCGAATTTACTAAAGTTTCACCGTTAATTTCAACAACAGCCTCATTAGTGTTAAGATGCAGGGATTTTAAAACACACTTATCTTCTTTATTTATTCTAATAAATTTATATCCTAATCTTTCAATCCATTCACAGACCTTTAAGGTACTGTAATCGTCTTTCATACTAAATATTACTATCATGGTATTGGTTTAAATTATAGAAGAGGAAGCTGGCTTCCTCTTCTAATATTGCAGTAATAGAATAATTACTTTTATGTAGCCTGCAATTGGGTTATTCAATTTATGCTACTATTATCTTTATTTAACCTAAAGATGTTTCCGGCTTTATAGTACTATCTCCTGAGTCAGAGTCACTTCCTCCGTTATCTGTGTCAGAATCACTATCGGCACCACTACTGGTTGTTTGAGCTGTGCCACAATTGGAATCTCCGCCCTTTACAAGGGATAATGATTTGATATTTAAAAGTTTAAATTCAAACTTTTCTGTTATTTTTTTCATGGTTTATTATTTTAGTGATATAATATTTAAAATTATCCGATAGAAGTGTCCGGTGGTTGAAGACCTCCTGAATCAGAATCACTGCCTCCGTCTTCTGTATCAGAGTCAGTATCTGCACCGCTACTGGTTGTTTGTGCTGTTCCACAATTGGAATCTCCGCCCTTTACAAGGGATAATGATTTGATATTTAAAAGTTTAAATTCAAACTTTTCTGTTATTTTTTTCATGGTTTATTATTTTAGTGATATAATATTTAAAATTATCCGATAGAAGTGTCCGGTGGTTGAAGACCTCCTGAATCAGAATCACTGCCTCCGTCTTCTGTATCAGAGTCAGTATCTGCACCGCTACTGGTTGTTTGTGCTGTTCCACAATTGGAATCTCCGCCTTTGATAATAGACAACGACTTGATGTCTAATGCCTTGAACTCAAATTTTTCTAATTTTCTTTTCATAGTCTTGAAATTTAATTAATTTTTTTTAACCTAAAGATGGATCCGGATCTAAAGTACTTCCTCCAGAATCAGAATCGCTCCCGCCGCTGTCTGAATCTGTGTCGCTATCAGCTCCGCTACTCTTTGTTTCAGCTGTCCCACAATTGGAATCTCCCCCTTTGATAATAGACAATGACTTGATGTCTAATGCCTTGAATTCAAATTTTTCTAATTTTCTTTTCATAGTCTTGAAATTTAATTAATATTATATGATATAACTAATATGTTATTTATATGACACTGCCTTATCCAGCTCAACAGGATTATAGTTTTTCTTAATCTTTTCTCTTATGCTTTTACGCATGACATCAAGCTGTTCATTATTCTGAATTTTCTGATTGTTAATCATAACAGTACCTCCATTTATTATTGTAGATTTATATCCTGCTACAGGATCACCATAATTATCTAATAATAATTTTTGGTATTGTGACAGATTGATCTCAATAGGGTTTTTACCATATCTTGTTTCCAGAAAAAATGAGGTATCATAATTTTCTTTGATAACTTGGGATTTTAACAAATTATAGATATAATTACCTTTAGTATCCTGTATATTGACAATCAATCCCGGTAATCCTCTAAATTTGTAAGGTCCTTCATTAAATGGTATACTAGTAGTGAACCATGCAGTCCAGTTTCTTCCTCCAAACGAAGCAGTAGCTTTCTGTACTACAAGACCTGATACTGTTTTTGTTTCCTGTAATATTTTCCAATTAATTGGTTCATCGGATTTCAGAACAAAATAATCAAAATTAAAAGTAAAATACTGTTTATTATTATAAGAATTTAAATCCCTAGTAATCATCTGCTTAGTTAATGACGAGGTTTGGATATTTGATCCGGTATTTTTATTGATTGAATCATATTTTACAAAGTTATAATCATAAAATCTAACTTTTTTATCGGTAATATCAAGCACCATATTTTCTTTTTTTAAAGAATTTGATGTTGAATCTGCCTTATATTCCAATTCATATATAAATCTGTAGGTTTGGGCAAATGTTTTTAGGCTAAAAAATAAAATTATAAATAGTAAAATTTCCTTTTTCATATGAATGGTTAATAGTATTGCATCGTTTATAAATTAATGCTATTAATATTTCTCAATAAAGTGATAAATGTAATTATTTTTTTTTATTTCTCCAAAAAAACATTCAGGATTATTTAAAATTTATGATTATTCTGAGAAAACAATACGGGATTATTACTAAATATGAGTCAGAGATAAGAATGCGAAAAGAACTAAGTATTAGGAAAGAATCAATAATGTATTTATTTTAATCTTTCAGACATATCTTCGAAGATCTTTTTACAAAAAAATTCAATAAAAATCTACCATTTCTCAAGACATTAATTCACTCCAATTTCAACTATATGAAAAAGTCTTTTTATTTTAAATTAACTCTAATAGAAAAGTAAAGCTAATATGATTGTATCGTAAAATGTAAATAATAAGTTATAATAATTAAATATCACAGACATTCGTAGAATTTGGATCTATCTATGAATTAAATTAATCAAAATGTAAAAGCTCTCCGGTTAAAAAACTATTCCCATGGTTGTTTTGGTTTACCGACTCCAATAAATTTCTGTTTTCCAATTAATAATTCAAAAAACAATCTGAAGTCCGAAATTAGCGACCATAAAGGATATTTAAAAGTGGCAGGTTTGTTCTTTTCAATAACAGCATGGCTAAACCATGCAAAACCATAGCCGAAAATGGGAATGTACCACAAAAATCTTTCTTTTCCTGAACTGATAACATATCCGATCACGAAAAATACAAGTAATGTTCCTATAAAATGAAAAATTCTGGTGCCTGTTCTACTGTGTTCTGTAAGGTAAAACTGATAAAATTCTTTGAAGGTTTTTATTCTTTCAGACATGGCGTTTTAATTTAAGTTTAAGAAATCTAAAGCAATAAATCAGCCAATTTTTAAGAAAATGCAGAAAAGCAAAAAGGCAAAACTGTGATTCACAATTTTGCCTTTTATTATATTTTATCTGTAATCTTTTGAAATTAAGCTTTCCTAAGTTTACTGTGTTTTTTACCGTAAGAAAAATAGAAAATTAATCCTAAAACCAGCCAAATCCCAAACCAAGACCAATTTTCTGTACTCATTCCTGTTAAAAGATAACAACAGGAAATCAAACCTAAAAGTGGAATTAAAGATAAGTTTTTCAGGAATGCCAAAAATGAAATCACCAAACAAACTAAGAAAAAAGTAATGAGTGGAATATTCAATACGACATCTTTAAACATATCTGAAAAATAAGTTGGAAAAAGGTAATTTACCAAAACCAAACTCAGGATAAACCCTATTGGAAAAATGTATTTTGAATTAATATAAGGAATCTTAAATTTCCCTTTTCTTTCTGCCATTTCTTCCTCACTTTGTGGCGAAAGCATCAAAACACCTCCGCAAACAAGAACGAACGCAAACAGAGTTCCGATACTCGTAAAATCTAAAATTAAATTTTCGTCTGTAAAAAAGATAGGAAGCCCCACCACAACACCGGTAAGAATGGTCGCAAAAGCAGGCGTTTTATATTTAGGATGAATTTCAGCTAATTTTTTTGGCATTAAGCCATCTCTACTCATTGTCATCCAGATTCTAGGCTGCCCCATCTGGAAAACCAATAAAACACTTGTCATCGCTACAACCGCAGATATTGATACAATGAAAAGCATCCACTTTACTCCTTTTATTGCAAATATTTCTGCTAAAGGATCTGAAACACCTAGGTCTTTATAAGAAACCATACCGGTAAGAACCAAAGCCAGAATAATGTAAACAACAGTACAGATTACCAAAGAATAAATCATCCCTCGAGGTAAATCTTTTTGAGGATTTTTTGCTTCTTCTGCTAAAGTAGAAACGGCATCGAAACCAATATAAGCATAGAAAACTGCAGAAACTCCTGCCATTACTCCACCAAAACCATTAGGTAAAAACGGCGTCCAGTTATCAATATCAACATAGGCAAACCCTACGATAATTACAAGAAGAATTACAGCTAATTTTATGTATACCATTAAGTTACTGAAATTTTTAGATTCTTTTGTTCCTCTGTAAACCAAATAGGTAATTAATACATTAATTAATAAAGCGGGTAAATCAAATATTACTTTTAAACCTCCTAAAAGCGGTGGATTTTTCCATGCTAAAAAGCCTTCCGCATTTTGGAGTGTTGTTATCTTTTTTTGAAGAATCGTTGTAATGTTTTGTCCTTCTTTCAGATGTCCTTTCACTTCATTAGAAGTTAAATAACTTTCTAAAGGAGAATTGTGTATAAGATTTGCTTTATTCGACAAATAATCATTTATACTTTGAATAAAAGCCGTATTATCATTAAAAATAGAATGCGCAGATTTATAATTAATAGTGAGCCACTCCGGCAAATGAACTCCAAATGTTTCTAATAAATTGGTAAAATAACCACTCCACGAAAAGGCAATATAAATGTTTCCGATGGAATATTCCATAATTAAAGCCCAACCAATGATCCACGCAAAAATTTCCCCAAAAGAAACATAAGCATAAGTATAAGCACTTCCTGAAACCGGAACCCGTGATGCAAATTCTGCATAACACATTGCTGTAAATCCGCATGCAACGGCACAAATAGCATATAAGAAAATAACACCGGGACCACCAGAAAAACAAGCATTACCAATCGCACTGAAAATACCACCCCCGATAATTGCGGCAATACCAAAAAAAGTTAAATCTTTTACGCTTAAAACTTTGTTCAAAGAATGGTTTTCGCCATCACCTCCCTCCAAAATTGTAGCATTCAATGGTTTCCTCCTAAAAAGTTGATTCATTCAATTCTATATTTGATTTCGAAAAAAGCAAATGTAATTATTTCTATGAAATAATTTTTATTTTCTTAAGGTTTCTTATCAAAAAGTTAAGAAGTCTTAAAAAAGAATATAGTTATTAACAATGTGTTAAAAGGCTTGTTTATACAATATCTTTTCAATATTTTCGTTGATAAATTGTGGATAAATATTTCCCGTAATTTTAAATATTTAGACCTGATTTTCAGGCTTACACGTATTAAAATTTAAAATTAATGAAATCAAGAAAAATACTTTTAGCGGTTGCTGTCATGTATTTCGGAATCTCCGATGCGCAGCAGTCTCAGTACTTTACACAACAAGAAAACTACAGATTCAATCTAGCCGAAAATCTTTATCAGACCAAAATATACAATGCTTCTCAATACGAATACGCAAGACAGTATTTCTATAATCAGAATTTGTCGAGGTCGAGAAAAGAAGCTGCGCAGTTTTTTGATAATGTGATCGGGGTTATTCTTCAGAAAAATCATGCTGAAGAAGGTTTAACTGCCTTCATGAAAGAATATCCGAATTCTGCCTATTTTGCTCAGGCAAATCTTCCGCTGGCTGATTATTATTTAGCTAAAAAAGATTTCCCGAAAGCATTGGAAACTCTGAAAAAAGTGAATCAGTATCAGCTTTCCAAAGAAGAAAATACACAATATATCCTGAAACTGGGTTATGCTAAATTCATGATGGGTGATTCCAAAGGCGCAACTGATGCATTGGAAGAAGCTTACAAAACAGCGGATGAATCTCAGAAAGGCGATATTGCTTATATGTTGGGACATTTGTATTATTCGAACAGACAGAACGATAAGGCTTTCAAATATTTTGATTCTGTAAAAGACCAGCCAAAATATTCTAAGCTGGTTCGTCCTTATTACGTTCAGATGTACTACAATGATAAGGATTATGACAAGGCAATTTCGGAAGGAACCGCTTTGTTGAATGAAGATATTTCCGATTCTTATAAAGCTGAAGTTCACAAGATTATTGGTGAAAGTTATTTCATGAAAAATGATTATACTTCAGCGTATCCTCATTTGAAAGATTATCTGAGTGTTCAGCAAAATCCGTCTGAAAATGACTTATATGAAATGGGATTTGTTGCAGCTCAGCTTAAAAAATATGATGAAGCGGTTTCCTATTATAATCAATTGCTGAACAGCAATTCCGCTTTAGCTCAAAATGCTTATTATCAACTTGGAAATGCTTATTTGGCAGTTGGTAAAAAGCAGGAAGCTCTTTCGGCGTTCCGCTCGTCTTATCAGATGAATTATGATCCGAAGGTTAAAAAACTGGCTCATGAACAATATGCAAAATTAAGTTACGACATCGGTAACCCTTTTGAAAGTGCATCAACAGTTATTCAGAATTATATTAATGAAAATCCTGATGATGCCAATGGAGCAGAAATGAGATCACTTTTGGTGAAATCTTATCTGTATTCGGGTAATTACAAGGAAACATTAAAAGCGATTGACAGGCTCAAAACTTCTTCTCCTGATATCGATAAAGTAGATCAGGAAGTTTCTTATTTATTAGGAACTGAAGAATTCAACAAAGGAAATTATGATGAAGCTGAACAGTATTTCCTTAGAAGTTTAGGGTTTAATATTAATAAGGAATTTAATAACAGGGCCTTATATTGGTTGGGTCAGGTTTATTATCAGAAAGGAAATTATCCGTCTGCAATTGTTCGTTATGAAAAGTTGCTTTCCGAAACTTTCCCCGAAAAACAGCAATTGCCTTACGATTTAGGATATGCATATTTTAAATCTAAAAAATTCGATCAGGCTGAAACGTATTTTAAACAATATCTTACGAATCCGAAACCTGAGTTTAAAAATGATGCAGAGCTTCGTCTGGCAGATATTAATTATGCCAATAATAATCTGAATGAAGCGATTGCGATCTATGACAAAAACGAAGATGCAACGGATTATACTTTATACCAAAAAGCAATGGCTTTAGGATTTAAAGGCGATACTCAGGCAAAAATTACCAACTTAAAAAATCTTTTATCGAAATATCCGGGTTCTGATTATCTGGACGATGCCCAGTACGAAATCGGAACAGCATATGCAGATCAGGATGATTTTGCCAACTCGAATGATTTCTTTAACAAAGTTATTAAAACTTCATCCGATAAAGATTTGGTAGCCAATGCTTCAATTTACAGAGCTCAGAATTATATTGATCAAAATCAAAGCGATAAAGCGTTATCTGAATTAAGAATTCTTGGAGATCAGTACAAAAATACGGCTTATGCAGAAAAAATCGTTCAGGCAGCAAAACCAATTTTCACGAAAAACGGTGATGTCGCAGGATATGAAAGCTTTGCTAAAAATATTGGTGTAAATGTTGATGCTGCTGAAATAGATGAGATTAATCTATCAACAGCAAAACAATATTTCACGAAGAAAGATTATAAGAATGCAATTTCTTATTACGAGAAATATTTAACTCAAAATCCGACAGGAGAAGGGCTTTATCAGGCTAAATATGAACTTGGTGAAAGCTATTATCAAACAAAAAACACAACAAAAGCATTGTTGGTTTTACAGGAAGTTGCAGGTGTTCAAAATGATTATCAGGATGATGCACAAACCCGTTTGGCTCAAATATACATTGCGCAGGGAGATAATGCAGAAGCAAGAAAATATTTAGAAAACATCAAAAATTCTTCAGACGTTAACGTTAAAAATTATGCGAATGTAGAATTGATGAAGTTATATGCAGATGAAAAGAATTTCTCTCAAGCTGAAAAATTAGCGGATGCAGTAATTGCGAACAATAAAAATTCTGCGGCGGTAATTGAAACGGCAAAAGTAATCAAGGCGAGAAGTCTTATGAATTCAGGAAAAGACAAAGATGCGCAAACAGCGTATACTTCTCTTGAAAAGTCTTCCAACACATCGGTTGCGGCAGAAGCTTTCTATGCAAAAGCATTCTATCAAAACAAAGCAAAAGCCTTTAAGTCTTCTAATGAAACGATTTTCAAACTGGCAAATAATTATGCTTCAGAAGAATATTGGGGTGCAAAAGCCCTTGTTCTGATGGCGAAAAACTATGTAGGCTTGAAAGATAATTATCAGGCAAGTTATACTTGTGACCAGATCATTGAAAATTATAAAGATTTTCCTGATATTGTTGCAGAGGCTAAAGAAGTAAAAAAACAGATTAAAAAATAGGTTAAAATAATGGACATTAAAGTTTTAACATATTCTTTTCTTGGAGCTGTTTCTCTGTGTAGCTGTATTCCTGCGTATAATGTTTCGAAAGAATACAGAAGTACAAAAGCAGAATCTTCAAAACAGAAAATCTTTGTTATCAATAAAGATCTAAAGCAAGAATTTGATATTTTAAAACATTCGGAAATCTATGAAATAGTTGAGGACAGCAGCAATGTCGCAAAACTTCAGTTACTTCCAATGAATATTTACACTCCTTCATGCGGAAACGCAATGGCGGGGAGCATGCTTACATTCGGATTATTACCGGCCAGATTTCCCTATTATATTTCCTATAACTATAATATAACAGAACATAATACAACGAAAAATCATCAATACAAATTAGAAGTTTATCAGAGCCTTTGGCTGTTTAATATCTTCAGATTGGGCAAAACTTACAACAAAGAGGCTGGGAAGGCTTTATTGGGCAATTATATAGCTTCAAATAAATAATTCCACTGTATATTTTTCAAATAAAGAAAATATGAACAAGAAAATTCAAATATTATCTATATTATTCTTAGGGATTTCGTCGGTCGCGTTTTCCCAGATCAAAGAAGAAAAACTGATTCTTAATAAAAAAAGAGAACCGGAAGTAAAAAAGATCGAAAAAAAGAAAACTTCGGTAGAAACCATTAAAAATTATCCGCCGGAGGAGAAATCTCAGAATCCCGTGCAATACAATATTACGGACGTTCCTGCGGTTTCGGATTTCAAAACTTCAACGATTCAGGGACAGGACGTAACTCCGAAGTTCCAAGGATCAACTCAGAATAATTATCTGCAATTCGGAATGGGTAATTATGGAAAGATCTTAGGTGATGCTAATATTTCGAAAACGTTACAAAATAAAATCGAAGTTGGAGCCGATGCCCATTTTCTTTCTACTCAAGGTCTGAAAAAAGAATATCCTTGGGATTCCAAGCAAAGTTCCACAACATTGGGAGCTTTCCTTAATTCTTACGGAGATAAAGGAAAATTTAATTTAAATGCTGAATATGGCCTAAACAGCTATAATTATTATGGTATTTATGTACTGGAACCGGGAGATGTAGATTTGGATCAGAGGGTAAACCAGTTTAAAGTAAACGGTTACTACGATTTCTATTCTAATGAAATTCTGAATGATGTGAGAGTAAAATCTTCATTCTTAAAAGACCATTTTGATGCTCAGGAAAATCAGGTTTCCGTATTGGCGAATTTATCAAAACATGCTGTTGAAATAGGAAAATCAGGAATTAATCTGAATGCCGATTTAGGTGTTGGCTTAGAAGCCGTAAAGAGTGAATTTGCAATTAGAGATAAAAATACTTCGAACTTTGTTAATACGAGTTTGACTCCGAAAGTCACTTTCAGAAAAGGAGAATCTTATTTGATGTTAGGTTCATCATTTTCGTTCCTGAATTCAAAAAATCAGAACGATCTGATGGCTGGGCAAATGAAAAACAATAAAACCTATTGGTTTCCACAGGCAGAGTTTCAGTTTGCCGCAGCTCAGGAATTCAAATTTTATGGAGGAGTTGACGGAGGTTTAAAACTGAATACTTATTCTGATTTATTACAACAAAATCCATTCATCGTTTCAGATCAATATTTGAGACCGACAGAAACTAAATATCATTTTTATGTAGGTTTGAGGGGTGATATTGATGAAACTTTCAAGTACGATGTTTCCGCAGGATACGGAAAAATGAAGGATATTATGTTCTTTAAAGCAAATGATTTATTTGATAATAATTTCACATTAAACCGATCTGCATATAACTTTGCAAATACTTTCTCCGCAATCTATGATGATGGAAATGTTGGAGACATCAAAGGAAGCTTACAGTATTTTCCTTTAGCGAATCTGGTATTGGATGGAGAAGTGAAATTCACCAAATTTGATTTGAAAAACTATGAAGATATTTACAATGTTCCATTGCTTACGGCAAGTATCGGAGCAAAATATACCATGCTTGATCAAAAATTATTGCTTGGTTTCAAGGGGATTTTTGCAAGCGACAGAACGACGAATTCATTTATGATTGAGGGAGTTGGGAGTCCGATGATGTACCAGTCTACTGAGAACACCAATGATAAAGTTGGTGGTTATGCAGACTTAAACCTTTCCGCAGAGTATAAAATTCACAAAAATTTCAGTATTTTCGCACTCGGAAACAATCTTCTAAGCTCAAAATACCAAACGTACAAAGGATATAAAGTTCTTGGAGCACAGGTTTTGGGAGGGGTGAAGATTACGTTTTAGAGTAAGAGAGTTTTAGAGTAAAGGAATATTTGCGTATTTAATAGTCATAAACCCTAAAACTCTCCCACACTAAAAACCCAAACCGGCTGCATAGTTTAATGGATAGAACTTCGGATTTCGGCTCCGACAGTGAGGGTTCGAGTCCTTCTGCGGTCACAATGGTAAATAAACAACCTGCTGTTTTACAGTGGGTTGATTTTTTTTTAAACCTTTATTTTGTATTTGGTCAAGGTTTTGGTTAAGGCAAATGTGATAAATGGAATAATATGTGGTGAAACCATGCGACAATTAAAATTAATCTCTAAAATAATTTTCTTGTCTTTGTTCGATCACTCTCATAATTCAATAGCAATGCAGGTCTTACAGGAATCAGTAAAACGGCTACGAAAATATCGTATTCTTTTTCGGAGAACAAAATATTTTTTTTGAGAATTATTTTTCCAGAATCAAAATCCGTGATGCCGGTATGCCCTTAAAAAAGTCAATTTTCTTTTCACCAAAAGGAGGGCGGATTTATACATAGACCTTAACCCTTCTATTTTTTTAAAAAATTTTAAAGTAGTTAGTTACTGAATAAACTCGGACAGTCTCCGAACGTACCTCAATTTTCTCGCTTTAAAATTAAATCCGGTATAATTCATACCATTTTGATAGAGATAAGGCTTAAAATGACACAACGTATAGTGTGAAAAATACAAATGCAATCCTTGCTTAATCGACATTTTACCAAGCAAAAATTAAAACATTGTAAACAGCTTATCAATGTAGGTTTAAAGCTATTTACAAGGTCTTAATTTTGTATAGATATAAATGATTTATTATAGATAATGAGATATAGAAAATATGTACCATTATCTTGCTCGGTGAGTAAAAATAAATTTTTCTATGTAATTAGATTCAGAAATATTATTTTATGTGCATATCTAAATGAATTGAATTTAATTTATTGATTTACAGTTGTTTGTATATTTTATATAATTAATAAATATAACTTATATATTTAATATTAATGCAATGCGTATATTTAAACTTTATGTAACATTTTATAAAAACTCTCTTATGAAAAAGTTTCTATATTATCCAAATTTTGAACCACCAAATAATGAATGGCTAAAATTTTCACTTTTATACTTAGATAAATTTGAAAGTATTATTCCTTATAATCGCCAACACTTAATAAGTGATGAGTATAAAGAAGTTCATGAAAAAACAGATCTTGTTGATTTTTTTTCTCCAGAATATCATCATGGAGAAACGGCTTCTTTTAGTGCAATAAATGAAGCGTCAAACATCATGAAAAGAACATATGACTCAAGTTTTCTTTTTAATAGGATAAATATTTTAAGAGATTGGAAAAATAAACAAACATGGGATTATCAAATTTATGGAGAGAAGTTTCCATACTCATGGCTTAAATTTTGTGAAGATGAAAAAATAGGAGAACAAAATGATGACGGAATTATATTACCAAGAAGCTTAGCATTTCTTTATATGACACACTTAGCGAGAGAAATTGCTAATGACAGAAATAGTAATATAATTACGGATAACATGGATTATGATAGATATACTAGTTACTCAAAAGTGAGTCCCTCCAATATAAAAGTAAAAAACAAATTTATTCAAGGAATTATTAAACTAAAAGTTCCCAAAGATATAAACGCTATACCTTTTAAGCAATTGATAGATTTTAGGAATAAAAATAGGGAGCTAATTAAAGTATTTAATGGTGAGATTAATTCTGTTGAACAAATGATTGGAAATGGTTTAACAGAACAACAATTTATTGATAGCTACAATAAATCTTTAACGGAAATAACAAAAGAAATATTAAAGTTAGGAGTTGATACTGCAACTATTCCTTTAGGATTTTATACATTGGCACAAAACTCTATGGCATTAAATCAAGAATATATAAAAGAAATATTGACTGGTCTAAGTATTGTTGGAGGCGGATATTATGGAATTAGGAAAACACTTTCAGATACTTACCAAGAAAGAATGTGTAAAAAGTATATTACACGTTTAAGTCAGTTAAAATAAAAATATCATATAAGATTGCATTGACAAAATGCAAGGTGAAATGACTTTGAGTGAACACTAATTTTTGTTTAAATAATAATTCAATTCATGGATACATTCTTGACGTACTCAGATTTTTCTTCCGGTGATGTTAGACAAAATTAAAATCGCCAATGAAACTACCCCTGCAATATTTTAATTCTAATTCTTCCAACCGTCCTCTTTTTATAGCTTTCTTTGCAAGATAATTGAAAAGAGTTTCTGCGATTTTTTGCGGGCCTACCATCCGCGAGTTATTCAGGTAAATAAACAGAGCAAGGTCGGATAACTTTTTAGGAACTCCCGAGGTACTTGCCAAACCGTCTTTCGCAAGTCCTTTCAGTATCAACAGTGCATTTTCAAAGTTCTTATTACCGGGGCTTATGGTAACTTTTATCAGACAGTCATCATTTGAGGTGTTATGGAAATAATGCTTCTCATTAGGTTGTATCGTTACAATATCACCTGTTTTCTTTTGATAAACCTGATTTTTTAGTCCAACTTCCAATGTGCCTCTCACTATTTCGAACGTCTCTGAAAAAAGATTGTGGTAATGCCAGGGCGTCTTTTCACCTGGCATGATGTTATACTCAATAGTGCTGTCCTCATTGGTATCTACTGAGCGAATGACTTTAGCAAAGCCAGTGTTGTCAGTCTTTTTTACATTATTATTTCTAAGGAAAAATATGCCGCAGAAAAAGCAGATGATAATAGCAGAAATGTGCGGAATGGCCTGAGCAAACCCATTATAATCTTTACTTAAAACGATAAACATATCTATCAGTGGGATTACAGTACCCAGCAACAAAGTCAACCCTAATGCTTTTGTTTGTTTACTTAGCATCAGAATGCAGATAAGCAAACCTGTAAAGAGGTCACGGATACCTTTAATGTAGTGAAAGGAATAGTCATGCTGTTCGTTGAAATTGATTCCGTAACCGGCTTCAGCAATTTCCGGGGAGATCATAAATCTCGCTCCAATAAAAATTAATCCCAACCCTGTTAGGAAAGCAATCGCAATAAAAATATTCTTTGCCATAATTGTATTGTTTAAATTATGAAACAAAGTTCCATAGACCTGGCTCAGAATTAATGCACCCAAGTTAATAAATCACCTCAGATTTGAAATTCTTTTACGGATGCGACTAAGTGACTGAGGTTTCACCCCAAGATAAGATGCGATATGATACTGTGAGATCCTCTGCTGGAGGTCGGAATGCTTTTTTATAAACTGTTCATACCTATATTCAGGCGTATCCGTATAAAAGGAACTGAGATCCTGTAAAGTCTGAATAAACACCTGCTCGATGACAAGCCTCCCAAACCTTTCTCCTTGCCTGATTGACTGATAGAATGTCTGCAGGTCATTATATGAAATTTGAAGGATTTCGCAGTCCTCTAATGCCTGAATGCTTTTTGATGAAGGTAGTTGTGGTATAAAGCTCTCATTGTTGCAGATAAAGTCGTTTTCTTTCGCAAATGCATAGGTTTTATCCTCCCCGTCATCATTGATATAATACCGCATAAGTCCATTTACTATAAAACCGACATGCTTACAAACCTGTCCCTCCGCTAAAAAGAAATCCCCCTTCTTTATGCTTTTCTCTTTAAACAATAAGTTTATGGTATTTATCTCTACAAGGTCTAGGTCTATCAAAGATTGGATACTGGTAATTAATCTATTTGTCATTGTTTTATTCTGTATTCAGGATAGAAAAATGCTCATTACACTTAAACAAATATAATCTATTTATTGTATTGGTCATTAGCCGTCATCCATTACACCAGACAGTCCATCACCACTCAGGAAAGTCACTGACCTCCAATTCATGCCATTTAGTTCCACTGCACAGTAATCTCTGACAAGCTCCCCCACTTTCAATTTTTTGACCTGAAAATTTACAATATGCAAGGAGAAGACAACCTACATGGTCTAGCCAAAATCATGGCATTTATGCGTGCGGTCAGTACCATTTTGATTTTTTCTTGAGCGGGAATGGACCTGAAAGCAATTTAAAATATATTCTTTCCTTATCATTGAGCGAAAATCCATTGGCAGTGATGATCTCCTTTAGCTCTTTTAACAGTTCTGTACTTTCGGTCAATAGTGCTGAATAGCCGTTAGCGATTGCCGTCAGTTCTTAAGCATTGAAGTTGAGATCATTGATCATCTTACTGAAATTGGTGACGTAGATCTCTGAGACATCGCCGACAAGCAGAATGGTCTGCTGCACCTTACGGGCATCTTTGACTAGATTGTTGATAGCCTTCAGCTTGTCGTAATATTCCCTTTCTTGTTCGTAGACTTTCTTCACTTCGTTGAAATTTTTAACGACATTGGAAACCGTTGATGGAAAATCTAATATTCTAGCCTAATAAAGCAAAGGCAATTATATACTTGAATAATATATAGATCATAATGTTTAACGAAATTCTCAATGGATCAGGCACAATAGATTAGTTCTTTGTTAGCATCAATTTATTGCAGCTACTTTTGTAGTAATCTTTCTCCTTTTTAAGACTTCCGCAATAGGTAAGTTCGGCAAAGAGAAATTAACCATCTCGTTTTAACAGCATTACTTTTAAGAATTTACATTATATACTATTCTTTAACTATATTTCTGTACCATATTTATTATTTTTGTTAAATGATTGATACGCATTCCATTGATGTTTATGCTCCACAAATTGCGGAGGTGAAAGATCCTTCAGGAGGATTTTTTACAGTTGCCAATTTAGGAGAATTTTCTAAAGAGAGTCTTGATGCAACTAGCAAATATAGCAGGAGGGATTTTTATAAAATATCGCTGATCACCGGTGATGCCTCGTATTTTTACCAAGGGATGGAATATAAAAATAAAAAAGATGAATGGTCCTTAGTATTTACTAATTGTGAAGTCCCTTACCGATGGGAAGTTCACGATGGAGTCTGTAATGGCTATGCCTGCATGTTTACTGAAGACTTTCTGCCATTACATACTTTTCTACGTCCTGCAGATTTAATCGTATTTAAGAATGAGGGCCAATCTGTATTCAAATTGAATGATGAAGAGGTTGCACACTTTAAAGTCATTTTTGAAAAAATGTTTGAAGAACAGTCTTCCAGCTATGTTAATAAGTATGATTTACTATTCCTCTACGTCTTAGAGTGTATCCATGCCGCACTAAAATTGCAGCCTAATATCCATAATCGAAGTCAATCGGCGGCTTCACAATTGGCTCAGTCCTTTAAAAGATTATTGGCAAGCCAGTTTCCTATTGTTTATCCCAATAACATTATGACATTATGCACTCCGAAACAATTTTCCGACAAACTAGCCGTACACACCAATTCTCTTAACAGAGCACTGAAAGAGGTCACCGGAAAAACTACAACACAGTTAATCAATGAAAGAATCATTCAGGAAGCAAGAGCTTTATTAGCACATTCAAATTTGAGCATTTCGGAGATAAGTCTTAGCCTTGGATTTGAGGAACCTACCCATTTTACAAGAACATTTCGAACACTTACCGGGCAAACGCCTACACTCTTCCGTTCATTGATTGATAATGGTCATTTTTAGTTTGAAATAGGTCTATATTCCTTGTGATCAGCTGCTAAATTTGTATTGTAAATTTTAATATAATACATATGAAAACTTGGTTTATAACCGGCACATCGACCGGACTTGGTAAAGTTCTAACTGAAAAGCTTCTGGCGAAAGGTGATAAAGTCATTGCTACGGTACGCACTAAAAATGCTCTCGAAGATTTAAGAACAAAGTATCCCGATACTTTATCGGTCTCAATACTCGATGTGACAAATGTCGATCAGATAAAAAAAGTTGTAGATAAGGCATTTAGCGATGCGGGGACTATTGATGTTATTGTCAATAATGCGGGATATGGATTGTTCTGCTCGGTTGAGGAGGCTACTGATGAACAGATCGATCATCAGATCCGAACGAATATTATCGGCTCGGTGCAAGTGATCAGAGCAGCCTTACCACATCTAAGAGCACAAGGCCACGGAAAAATCTTACAGCTTTCCTCGGCAGGAGGTCAAACTACATATCCCAACTTTAGTTACTACCATTTAACCAAATGGGCTGTTGAAGGATTTTGTGAAACTATCGCACAGGAACTTTTACCATTCAATATTGATGTTACAATTGTGGAGCCAGGTGCGCATTCTACTTCTTTTGGGTCTAACTTGCAAACAGCCCCGATCATAGAGGATTACAATAAAACGCCTGCCGGGGATGTGAGAAGGGCTATTGAATCAAATACATTCCCTATTAATAATGATGTTGATATAAGTGTTCAAGCAATTATACATTATATTGATACTAACAAGCCATCATTAAGACTTACCCTGGGAGGTGATGCTTATCGTGATATAAGAGCTTCTTTAGTTTCCAGGTTAGAGGCTCTTGATGCACAAAAAGAGATTGCATTAGCAAGTGAAATAAAGTCATAGTCTTATAAAAGGATTTAAATATTTTTTAACCAATACTTAATAAAAAATCAGATCGAGGTCTGATTTTTTTATAGTGATCCGTTAATGCCTTTGCAATGAAATCCTCCTTTGTCATCCCATCTATAACATAAATTTAGTATAGTGTACTATTGTTGAATTTTTTTATAGCGTTTCCTGGAAAATACCAACAGAACAACATTTACCATATGGTAAAAAATGAGGTGTGTCGACAAGCATTTAAAGCCCCTGAAATATTTCAGGGGCTGAAATACTACTCTTGTCAAAGCAGATTTTCCTGCGCCGCCTGATGGACTGTTCGCACTGAAGCCTGAAAGCCCAAACTGCGGGCCAGGGATGCATCGGCATGCAGGTACCATGGGTTTGTAAGCGGTTCTGCTGACGGGCTCATGGGCTTCCCAACAAGTTGCAACAGTTCGTATAATGTCGTTGGAGCCTCATCAGCGATATTGACCACCCGGCCATCCATAATTCCCTGCAAAGCCATCGTGATAGCAGTATAAATATCCCGATGATGGATGGTGCTCATACGCATCGCCGGATGAAAGTTGGCAGCAACTACATGTTTAGGCAATTCTTCCAGGTGGCCGTCACCATCCCCGTAAACAAATGGAAAGCGGAGAACTGACCAGTTCAGCCCGCTTTCACGTAACTCCTCTTCCGCGGCAACTTTACTGGCCGGATAGGCATGCTTCGGGTTAAGCGCATCGTCCTCCCGGCCGGGGTGCGGATTGTTCATATCATAAACGTGGCTGGTACTTGCAAAAATGAAGCGGGCATCAGGGGCATTGCTTTTTACAGCAACAATAAGGTTGCGCGTGCCCTCCAAGTTACTTTTCCAGATCAGGTCTGTGTCCGGTGAGCGGAACACGGCTGCCAGGTGAATGATGGCTACTGCATCTTTCACCGCTTCTGCCAGAGATGCCGCATCAAACAAGTCGCCCTCTAGAGCTGCTACTCCGGAAGCGACCGCTTTACCACGTACCAGTGCAGTACAATTATATCCTGCTTCAACAAGGCGGGGCAAAAGTCTTGAGCCCACTAAACCAGTCGCCCCGGTTACCAATATTTTACCAAATGGTCTGTCCATAATTATATTATTTTAGACAAAGGTGAGAGTAATGCAATAATAAAGGTCGGACAAAAACCGCTTTTACAAAGACAAATCCTGATAAAAGCCAACTACCGTTTTGCCTGTTACTTTTTTAAATAGACGCGAAAAATACCCGGGGTCGTTAAAGCCGAGCTCAAAGGCCAGTTCTTTTACCGAAGTATTTTGGTTATAATATATTCTGCGTCTTGCTTCGGTGATCAAGCGGTCGGTGATGAATTCTTTAGGTGAAAAGCCCGACTGCTGTTTCACGACCCTGTACAAGCAATCTGTGCTTACGGCCAGCTTTTCTGCAATCTCCGTTATGGCAGGCTGATCAGTGAGATGATCTTCTACAAATAGCTTGAACCCTAAAAATGTATCCAAACTTCCTCTTGCGTGCTTTTTATGCAGTGCAAAATAGGCGGTGTTTATTTCCGTAAGCAGGCTGTTCAGGTAAGCCAGGATTAGTTCCGGATCGGTATCGGCAGTACGCAACAGTTCATTTAAGATTTTAAAAGTATTCCAAATCCTTAATGCCACATCGGGTGATAAACCGATTTTTTGCCGGTTCAGGGGGTTAAGCAAAAAGGGAAAGTTTTTTGGCAACCGGGACAGGCACTCATCGTCAAACCCCAATTTATAATAGTCGGCGTCATGACCGCCTGAAGCCAGTTGCCTGATCTGATGTGGCAAGGCAAAAAATAGCTCATTTTCACCTACCTCGATCGTTTCTCCATCAATAACCTCACGACTGTTCCCGTGCAGCACGAAAAGAAAGAAATAGTAAGGCAGCCGCTCAGCAGAACCGTATTGAACTGCCGACTCCGGTGATATACGGCCAAACTCCGGTGTAACGATACGTATAGGAAGACCTTTGTTCTGGCTCAGGTTTTCGGGAAAGGTGTTTCTGCGCATAATTCTTAATAATCCTTATTAAGCAAAGTTAACCAATTAGTCTTTATTTATGTGTTAAAAGTGAAGTTAGAGTTATTCCAAACTCTTTTTTAAACGCCACAGAAAAGTGGGACAAGGATTCAAAACCGAGTTCAAGATAAACATCAGAAGGTTTCCTACCCTGATTTTACACAAGAATGTAACCCTGCTGCTGACGCCTGCGCACCAACCACCGACTAACACTTTATATCATTCTTAGGATCGCTACTACTCTACTATTTTACTTCATTATAGTTTAGACTTTTTGGGAAGAGGGGTGTGATTCCCCTACGGACTACATTTCGTCTTAATTGAATTACTAAAACACTGAAAATTATACGATTAGCCAGGTTTTGTCTTTTCAGAGGTTTTCAACATCTTGTTCTGTTTTAACTGCCATGCTAATTTTGTTTAACCTAATACAATTATTATGTGTACAAATTATTCGATTCTATTTTATCTGAAAAAACCAAAAAACTACATCAGCGGTCCGAAACCAATTTACATGCGTATCATTGTCGATGGCCTCCCATGCGAAATATCAACAGGGAGAGATTGTGATCCGTCGAAATGGAACTCAAAAGCAAACAGAGTATCCGGAACTAGAGAAGAAAGTAAGTTGCTCAACAATTATTTGGAAACATTAGAACACAAAATTGCAGATATTCATTTGCAATTCCTCAAGGAAGGAGTGGATGTTACTGCTGAAAGTTTAAAAAAAAGATTTCAAGGCAAAGACATCACGAAACACTTCCTTCTTGTAGAGTTTTCTGAGCATAATAAAAAAATGAAAGCACTAATCGGAAATGGCTACAAGCCTAACACTCTTAAAGGATATAGGACATTTAACGAGGTTTTTAATTAAAAAAATGAATTTCAAAGACACTGATATCGCTAAAATCGACCTCTCCTTCATTGAGAATTACGAATTTTATCTTAGATCTGATTTAAAAAATTCAGCAGTGACAGCAGCCAAGTCAATTAAACATTTTAGAAAAATAATTAACCACTGTCTAGCTCACAAATGGATTAAGGATAATCCGTTTGCTTTCTACAAAATAGTAGCAAAACCAAAGGAAATGGAGTTTCTTACAAAAGAAGAACTTGCAAAAATTGAAAATAAGCCACTTACAATTAAAAGGATTGAGCACGTCAGGGATATCTTCATATTTTGCTGTTATACGGGGCTATCATACATTGATGTTAAACAATTACACACCTGCGATATTACCAAAGGTACCGATGGCAAGTTATGGGTCTTAACTAGCAGGGAAAAAACAGAAATTAATTCGAATATCCCATTGCTTCCAAATGCATTAAAAATTATTAATAAATATGCTGATTATCCGCCATCCTCGGCTAAAGGACTGGCACTTCCAGTTCTGAGTAATAAAAATATGAACAGCTATCTGAAGGAAATTGCCGATATCTGTCAAATAAATAAGGAGATAACTTTTTCACAAGGCACGCCACACGTTTGCAACAACGGTAACACTTGTAAACAATGTCCCAATCGAAACGGTCTCAAAAATGCTTGGTCACAGCAATATTAAGACTACCCAACATTACGCTAAACTTTTAGACACAAGGGTAACAAGCGACATGGATCAGTTACAACATAAACTCAACCAAGACGGCGAAGGCAAAATTAATATACCACAAAGCTAAAACAAATAGCTGAGCTGACACAAAAATCTAACTTACAATACATAAAAAATCCGAAGATCGTATCTTCGGATTTTTTATGTATTGGATCTTCATACTATGGAATTATATTTAATCCGGTGATTTTTTACTTTCTTTAAACAGAAACTTAAATTTGCTTCCATTCGTTGGATGCCACGTCGGGAAATATTCGATATAACCAAATACCAATTCAGTAATAAACTTATGGTAAGTTACAATGTTACGTATATGTGAGGCGGACATTCATCCCTGATCAACTAATCCTGTCATATTTACAAGCATTTCAAATAATTTTTTTATCTTTGTGACTGTTTAGTCAGTCACTAAAATTTATACTTATGTCAACAAAAGAACTAGTTGAAAAATATTTTGATGCAATCATCAATGGGCGGTTTGAAGAAATTTCAAAGTACCAGTCACCATCCTATGTACGTTGGATAAGCGGTGAGGGATCCTGGCCTTTCGGAGGTTTTCAGGATGAGCAGCGCATGGCTCAGATTTTCGAAATTATCAGGGAGCGCTTTCCTGATGGATTGAAAATTTCGATTAATTCCATTATCGTAGAAGGGAATAAGGCGGTAGTACAGATCCGAAATTATGCAAAAAGAATTGATGGTCGTATTTATGATAACCAAATTGTTTTTTTAATAACAGTTGAAAACGGTCTGATCACAGAGCAAAAAGAATTTCTTGATACGATAATGGTCAATGAATTATTTTGCGGGACACTTACCTAGATTATAATAATACATCCCCCATGGATAAAAAACAGCATTTGTTGGATACTGCCCTGAAACTATTTGTAGAGTTTGGTTTTCATGGTACGCCAACTGCAAAAATCGCAAAGGAGGCAGGACTCTCCAGTGGCACGCTATTTTATTTTTTTTCAACCAAGGATGAGCTGGTCACTTCTCTCTATGTTGATATTAAGGGAAAAATGACAGCTGCTATCATGGACGATATTGAAGGTGAAACATCTATAAAAAAGCTCATTGAGGGATATTTTAAGACCCCTTTATTTTGGGCACTGAACAATCCGATTGAATTCAGTTTTACCGTGCAGTTCAGTAATTCCCCATATCTGAATCAGGTGGCAGCCAAAGAAATTGACTTACATATCGCACCTTTCCTTACCATCCTTAAAAGAGGTGTAAAAGAAGGTACTTTAAAAAACATCGACCCGCAACTTATTTTTGCACTGGTGAGGGGACATACCTTCAGCATCCATCAATATCTTGCCGAAAATCCTGCTGACTTAGAAAAACAGTCTAAAATTATTGCTGAGTCATTTTTAATGTTATGGGAAATGATTGCTGTCCACAGTTAAGCTATTTGCCGGAAAAAGTTCCTGCCGGTGTGACGCGGCCCAAGTGATCAAATTGTCCATAACTGGAGCCAATGCCTTGCTGTAATCGGTAAACCGGTATTCAGTCCATGAAGGATAATCTTCCTCATGGACAACTTTAGTAATGATATGGTTTACTTCCAGCTCCTTCAATTCCTTGCTAAGCATACGGGGTGTAATGCTTTTCAGTGTATTTTTAAGGTCGGAAAAACGGTTATTCCCCTCTGCCATGGCGCGTACAATATAAAGTTTCCATTTGCCGTTCAGAACATAGAGCGCATCTTGCAAAAGACGCATTTCCGTATCAGAATATATTTTTTCACATTTCATTTCCATCTTACAAAATTAGTATATAAAAGTATATCAAACCTCAGTAGTGATCTTCTATGTCGCATCTTTGTAGAAATTAAATATCGATATGAGCATAGAAGAAAAAGTTCAGTATGCCGTGGACCGTTTCGAGATCCAGGATGTAATCACTCGTTATTCTTTTGGTCAGGACCTCCATCAGGGCGATGACCCTAATATCCTTGAAATATGGAAGGATGTCTTTACCAAGGACGCAGTTTTGGATTACAGTGCCGCTGGTAATCCGCCCACATCTTATGAGCACATGGCTGTTATTATGCGTGGTGATAAACATACCGTGGGAAATATGAGCAGCTTTTCCAACTGGCAGCATCTGGCCGGAAATCCTGTTGTAAAAATTGAAGGCAAAAAAGCGAGCGCACGTACCGATCTTTGGGCCACCCATAAAGGTAAGCTCACAGATGGTAAAATAATGCCTTCGTTGTATGTTGCAGGCGCCTTTACGGATGAGCTGGTGAAGACAGCCTATGGCTGGCGCATCAGTTACCGCAAACTAGAAATCCACTTTATGGATTTACTGCAGACCCTACCACTTCCGTCCTGATAAAAAATGGCAGTGCATAGCACCGTTAGGCCTTTGCATTGCCATTTTAATGTTTATTATAAAAAGATAAGCCGGTAGCTTCTTCTGCCAGTTCCCATAACTGCGCAGCGAGCTGCGTTGACTTTGCTGTTTCTGTGATCAAGGCAGGGGCCGGATAGCCTGAGTATTCGTGCTCACCATCAGGGCCATAATATGCCCCGCCGGTCGCCCCAGGCGATGTGGCGGCATAGAGTGCCGGCAAAGCCGCCTGTGCGGGAGGCATAGTCTCCCCAAATGCTAACATCCGCTCATCCAGTTCCTTTGGGTCAATATGTCGTTGGAGGCTTGTCCTGCTCACCCCTGGATGGGCTGCAATGGAAGCAGTCTGGTACCCCATGGTTCTTATCTGCCTGTCCAATTCCAGTGCAAAAACAAGGTCTGCCAGCTTACTGGTAGCATATGCTTGAGCAGCATCGTAACCCTTTTCCATTTTAAGGTTACTGAAATCTATGTTTTCTACCCGTTTATAAGCACCGCTGGACATTGTTACAATACGTGAGCCCGGTGTTTTAAAAAGTATTGCGGACAGCCGGGCTGAAAGGGCAAAATGGCCGAGAAAATTAACCCCGAATTGCAATTCAAACCCTTCCCGCGTACGTGTTGCAGGTGGGTACATAACACCCGCATTGTTGACAAGGATATCCAGTGCCGGGTGATGGTCACAAAAAGCTTCCGAAAACCGTTTGACCGAATCAAGGTCTGCCAGGTCAAGTGCGGCATATTTTAGCGAGCCACGACCCTGCCCGGACGACATGTGTGCTATTGCAGCCATTGTCTTTGTTTCATCCCTTGCGGCAATGGTAACATCAGCCCCGGCCACATAAAGTGACCGCGCAATTTCATAGCCAATTCCGGTATTGGCACCGGTAACAATAGCAGTTTTCCCGCTAAGGCCAGGCATGTCGGCAAGGGTCCAACTTTCGTTTTTAATTAACATGTTTCGAAATTTTTATGGTTCTTTAATCCGCTGGGTTAGCGACTAGCTTGGTTAAGGATATGATGACGCCAAAGTGCCTGCCTTCGTGTATGGCATTGGTTGCTATGGCATCTTCAATGCCTTCAATGGCAATACCTGATGGTAGATCCCATGCGGTGTAATGATCCAGCTTGCCTGAGACTATATCATCTGCCAGCTTTTCAAAAGCTTCGGAAAATACGTCCTTGATTTTTTCAATTTCTGCGTCGTTGATAAAAGCGCCGGGATGTGTATCGGGCGAAAATTGCGCAAAATAAGGGATGTCTATTGTTGGTGTAATTCCACCAAGTTGGTAACATAACATTTGTTGGGTAAACACCAGATGACCCACGTTCCAGATCAGGTTGTTTTTCATATTGGTGGGTACCAGGTTCATCTGTTCCGTACTAAGGTCTGCTATCGTTTCGAGAATACTATGCCTTACATACCTGATAAGTTCCAGTTCTTTTTCTAATTTGGCTTGCATCGCATTTAATTTTAAGATTGACAATCGATCATAATATTTTGAAGATTACCTGCGCTGGCTGCGGCATCCATAGCCTGGTGCAGTTCTGCCATCCGGAACACCTGCGGTTCTATGACATCGATGGGCAGCTGCCCGCTTTTTACCAGTTCAAGCATTTTTCTGGTGGCATCTTTGGGGTACATAAAATTGCCAATGATCGACCAGCTATTGATCATCACATAAGTATAAGGGACCGGCAGGTCTACCGCCATACTTCCCATAATAATCAGGCGGCCGCCCGGCACGAGGCTGAAAAGGGCGGCCAGCGTCGAATTGGGGTCTTTGGCATTACCAACCATATCGAAAGCCATATCCGCGCCGCCTCCACAGGCGTCTTTGATGGCCAGGGCATCTTCCTGTGGATTTCCTTTTAAGACAACAGGCACAACGCGTGGGCCTGCTTTTTGGGCTACTTCAGCTAACATTGTTTTATTCCGGCCAGTGATAATAATTTTGGAGGACCCCATAGCTACGGAAAGGAAGACAGCCGCAGAACCAAACGAGCCTGTTGCGCCATTGATGACAATGGTTTCACCTGCTGCCAGCTGGCCTTTGAGCAGGCCGCCATAAGGCACTACAAAGCGGGTCACTGCAGAGAGTTGTACATCTGTATATTGCTCAAGTCCGTCCAGTGGGGTAAGTGTTTCTGCCGGAGCGAGTACATAAGGAGCCAGCGTACCATCGGGCCAATCCAATTGGGCTAGAAGTGCTGTGTCACCGTTTTTAGTAATCCCCAAAAGGATCATCATCGGGCTCTTAACATTTTCGCGTGCTGTAATGTGGGAGGAAAGTACCACTCGCTGCCCTGGTTTTAAATGCCATACATCCTGTCCAACCGCTTCGACATAGCCAATGGCATTACTGCCCATTGTAAACTCATGGGGAGGCGGATTATAAACGGCTAATTGCCCTTCCGTATAACTTTTTAGATAGGATACCAAACCAGAAACGGCTACTTTTACCAGTACGCTTCCTGCACGTACTTCAGGAATCGGAATCTCTTTTAACTCCAGTTTGCCGCCCATTTTTTCGAGCCGCCAGGCCTTCATTGTTTTTTGAATACTTTCCATAACAAATAATCTTTTTGTTAGGGCAAAGGTAGTTTGCGACACAGTGGCGAACCAGCCCGTATCAAAGTAATTTGTACAAAAATCAAAGGATTTTACCTGCGTAAGGAAAGTGGTGTTGCCCCCGTATGTTTTTTAAAGAAATTATTGAAATGATTGGGGTATTCAAAACCAAGGCAATAGGCAATATCGGCAATGCTCCAGTTGGAGAAATGAAGCAGTGCCTTGCTTTCGGCGATCATCCGTTCTGCAATGTGGGTCCGCGTGGATTTACCAGTTACTTCCTGAACAACGGCGTTCAGGTGGTTGACATGGATGGCCAGCACAGCTGCAAAATCCTTGGGCTTTCTGAGTACTATCGGCTCCATGGGCGTTGCTATAGGATATTGTCTTTCAAGGGTGTCTAAAAATTGCCCTGCAATGCGGGATGCCGCATTCTGCTTTGTGCCATTGATTTCCGCAGGCTGCATTTTTAATCCTTCATGCATCAGCAGGTCAATAAAACTTTTCAGGCTTTCGTATTTTAAGGTATAGCCCGAATGATAAGTGGAAACAATATGCTGGAACAGGAAGCTGACTGTAGCATAGCCCTCATCCTGCAAAGTTAAAATAGAGGGAGATTCCATGCGGAATAAACTATGTAACGAAAATCTCTCAGCACGGGCATCGGTTCTTAAAAAAGCTTCCGTAAAAATAGCCCAGTAGCCTGACCGCTCTTTTTCGTCCGGCATAAAGGCATAGGGTAATAATGGATGCAGAAACAAAAGCGATGGACCGCTAATCCGGACTGATCTTTCTGGAAACGTTAACGTACCTGAATGATTGACCAGCCATATTTTATAAAAATCCCTACGGCTGTAGTCCGCCTGCGAAGGCTCGTCGGAAAACTGATAGAAAGCAGCCTTAAATGCAGGCAACTGCTCATTGATTTCGTTTCTTATATGATGGGTATCCATTATGCAAAGATACAAAAATCGAAGAATTGAGGTAGCGAAGTCCGGAAGTCATAAATCTTAGTCGGTAACAGTCTTCAGTTTCCATCGATGCTGCTTGCCCCACTTGATCATTTCCAAAATAATATCGCCAAATGAGTAGCAATAGTCTGTCACCGTATATTCTACCAAAACGGGGTTGGAGGGGATAACTGTCCGCACAATAATCTGGTTTGCCTCCATCTCTTTGAGTTCTCTGGAAAGCATGCGGGTAGTGATACCGGGAATACTGCGTTCAATTTCCCTGAACCACCTGTTGCCGTTGCAAAGGGAATTGATGATTGGCAGCTTCCATTTTCCGCCGATGACATAGATAGCATCCTGAAGTGCCTGAACCTCCTCTTTCTGATTATGGGGTTCGGAAAGAATTTCTTTCGCCTTTTTGCTTTTGACTTCAGCCACGAAATATATTTCACATGGTGGACGAATTATTTGCAGGTTCTACTGTCGCTGAAAAGGCAGGAGGTTTTGCCTGTTTTTCTGACTTCGATTGCCCTATGCCGTTATGGAAAACCTGAAGAAATAGCTAGTGTGGTTTCTTTTTTAGCCAGCCCTGACGCATCATTTGTTACTGGGACAACTATAACATAGACGGAGGAAATAATGCATAACGATAGCTCAGCGTACTATCCAAGAGCAACATATTCCGGAATTATGATTTTAAATAACGACATGCATTTGATTTGGATTTTAGGTGATCAACGTTCATCACAGGACTAGCGAACAAAAGCTGAAAGAGGTTATCCATTTTCATAGGATAACCTCTTTATTATTTCTGCATATATTTTTTACTCCTCTCAGACGGCAGGCTCGATAAATGCATACAGATATTTGACTTTTCCGTTCTCGGTCAGGAAAAAATCCATACTGTTGAGCATTCCCATTCCGGTCTGGATCTGTCCAAAAAGCCGGGCACCGTTCTGAAGCGGCTCTATGGGTTTTGCTTTTGAGAATTTATACGAAGCATCCTCAGTTATAAGTTTTCCTATAAAATCAGAAACGGCCTTCAAACCATCAAGGATAAGGTCCTTATCGTACATCTTAATATCATCTGCATAAATCTTTTCAAGAAGCTCTTCGCGTTTTTTCTGGTTTTTTTCATTCCACGCGGCAACGTGTATTTCTTGTAGTTGGTCAAATAAATTTTCCATTGTAATTATTTTTTTATGTTAAAAATGCCCTTAAGTTAACAGGGAGCGGTAGTCAAATGAAACTTGCACTTACTTAAGTGTATTCTTCAGAAATGCCCCGGTCTGCAATAAAGCAGTTTGTATTGCAGGAACACTCGCAATTGGATTTAGGAGACCATAATCGTGAATAGTGCCTGCATATCTTGTCAGCGTCACAGCTACTCCCGCCTCGTTTAATTTTCTCGCATAAGCCTCTCCTTCATCACGTAAGACATCATTTTCTGCTGTCTGGATCAAAGCCTGGGGAAGTCCCTTTAATTCTTCAAGACTTGCCTGTAGCGGAGAAGCATAGATATCACTACGTTTCGCGTTATCAGGAAGGTAACTATCTCAGAACCATTCCATCATTCCTTTAGTCAGAAATCTTCCATTGGTAAAAAGGTTATACGACTCTGTTTCAAAATCAGCATTCGTCACCGGCTACAAAAGGTCCCTTACCAATCTTCTGTGGGTTGGATAGTCGCCCAAAACCCAGCTGCCACCGTGGATAAATATAAAAACCGGAGCCCATCCTTTACGCCTTCCGGCTTAGTGATGTGGATATTAACCTCGTATCCATTTTGTGAAATCTTTTTTTCAGATTCGATTATACCACTGTAATTGACTTCCACCGAATTTTGGGCGCCAATCAGCACCTGCCGCGCATCAGCCGGACTTAAAGTTTCCAATGGTACGCCTCAGCCACTATTAAGATCTTTTAGAAAGCCCTGATCTCAGAAAATATCAACGGGTCATTTTCTCCTTTAAAAGGGCGCTTCTGATATGTGTTACTCATAAAAAATGGTTTTATTATATTTTTAAAAATCGTTTCTCGCAATTTTATCAAAAAGGTTTTCTGTGCCTTCGTCAAAGTATAAGTACTTCCGTATAATAGCCTAGAAAAGGCCTTGTGTCAAAATAATGGAAAGTACTGTGGTCCCCGAATCTTCCGGATTGGATCATTGGGATATTTTTTGCCGCCATCTCCGCAAACACTTCGTCAGTATGATATACCTTAACAGATATGGTGGATACCGATCCAGTCGAAAGTTTGAAGTGTTTCGCTGTAAGAACTTTCACCCTCGATGGGCTGTATAAGCTCAATATTTAAATTCCCCACTGCCCAAACGTTAGATCGACCACAATATCGATCGGCTGGCCTTTTCAGCTCTGCTCACTAATCTCCGCTTTGGGAAGTTTCATAAACTTTCCTGTCCCCATTGTGGTGGTTAGAAAATCAGCCGCTTTATCGATATCCCGTGTTACAAAGCCGATTTGAAACAGTCCTGCAAAAAAAGGGTTAATATTGATATTTTTAAGCATAAAATATGAATTTAATTTGAATGGACCTAAACTGTGGAATGTTTAAATGAGCCTTTGTCCTCCGTCCACATGCAGAGTTTCTCCTGTCATTATTTCATTGGTCATAAGAAATAAAATAGCCGATGCGACCTGTTCTGTCGTTGCCACACGTTTTAAGGGAAGCTTTTCTCTCATCGAATTTATAAATGCTTCCTTGCCCGACCCCAAAGACTTGGACAAAAGAGGCGAATCGGTAGTGCCAGGTGAGACCGTGTTCACACGACGTGGAGCGAGTTCTAGGGCAAGACCGCGAACCAAAGACTCTACTGCAGAAGATGCGGCTGCTAATATTGCAGTTCCCGCTCCGGGACGGTCTGCCAGCACACCTGAGGTAAAAGTAACTGATGCTTCCGGTGAGAGCTTTTCACCAAGTGAACGGATGACATACAATCCTCCCCAAATCCGTTCATCGAAAGCTTTATACAGATAATCTATATCTGCCTCCAAGATGGTTCCGGCAACAAATGTGCCCGCCAGAAGAACCAGGTGGTCGACCTTTTGAACCTCCGATAAGGCGGCTTCGATCGTTTCCTGTTTTGTAACGTCGGCAACCTTCCATTCAAATCCATTTTCGTTGGCTATCCGTTCAGTCTGATCGGGATTAAAGCCTATGATTGTAACTGTTGCTCCTTCTGCCTTTGCCTGCTTTGCCGTGGCAAGCCCAATACCCGAGCTTCCCCCGACAATCATTACATGTTTATCTTTCAAAATTTCGTTTGTTGTGTTCATTTTATTTGGTTTACTATTTTATTGTATGCATTAGGAAAACATCCCGCCATACTCAACTTTAAAAGTTATAGCGATTCTCATAAATGATAAGAAGCACTCCCCTACATAACGCGCAGGTCTATTTTTTTCCGCTTTCCTTCAGTTGATAGCTCAACGCTCCCGACGGACATTGATCAATTTGTGAAATCAATTGCTCGGAAGTAGCATTGTTTGCCTTTACCCAAGGTACTGCCTTAGGGTTATATACTTTAGGCAATAGCTTAACACAGTTGCCTGCATGGATACAGACCTCAGGTTTCCAAATAATCGTCAATTTGCCGTTAGAATACTCTTTTTCCATAATTTTTTATTTATTTCCAAATTACTTCATTGATACTGCTGTAACGTTTCGTTGACACCTGTATGGTCAATGATTATTTTGTTCCCTGACCAAACATAAGTCATCCCGCAACTATTGTTTGGTGTTCTTCTATGTAAAACATCCCCTTCTTATCATTATCGCTTTGCTTTATATCCATTTCTTTCAATTTTATATTAAACACTATCCCAACCTATAAAAAGTCCTGGTCCCTTTTGGGCATTTTATTTCACCCGTTCTTACCAACATCCATTCGTTTTCCTATTTCGTAAAGATATGCCTACCAAAAATTGTGAGACGATGATCTTTGATAAGTAAAAACATTGACATACATCAACAAATAGCCATATTTTTACACCAAAAGATTTAGTGTGGCCTTCTTCGCTAAGAAGAATATTAATTCCGTTTTGTTATCTTTGCAATATGTTTACGGCGCTTTTAAATTACCTTGATCAGCAAACGGCAACTCCAATCTCAGAGGAGCATATTGAGTTGATGCGTAAGGCGTTTATTCCCAGAAAGTTTAGAAAAAGGCAGTTTCTGTTACAGGAAGGTGATGTATGTAAGTATATTTCTTTTATTGTAAAAGGAGCCGTCCGGCAATATACAGTAGATGATAAAGGGAGTGAGCACGTGCTGAACCTTGCGGTAGAAAATTGGTGGACCTCGGACAGGGAAAGTTATCACAAGCTAACGCCATCGATATATAATATCGATGCGTGGGAGGAAACCCACGTGTTGATGCTACCAAAAGCAGATGGCTGGTATGACAAGGTGAACTCCATTCCCGCATTCTGCCAATTGCGAATAAAACTCGATGACGCCCATCACATGGCTATGCAAAGTAGATTGCACTCCTCCATCAATTATTCTGTGGAATATCGATACGAGGAATTGCAGCGAAAATATCCTGACTTCTTACAACGGTTTCCACAGCACATTATCGCTTCATATCTGGGAGTTACCAAAGAAACGCTTAGCAGAATTCGCAACCAGTCTATCAAAAAGTAAAATAAGTCCTCACAATAAAAAGCATTGATATACATCAACGGTTTTTGTTGTCTAATATCATCGATTCCTGCCAGAAAATTATTGGAATTTTGTGTGGTAATTCAGCAATAATTGTTTATGAAAAAAATCACACCCATTTCAAGAATATTGCAGGGCAAGCGAGCCGATATTGGAACTTATAAAATTGACAGGATAGTTCCCAATCGCTTTCTTGAAGCAGTAGGCCCTTTTGTATTTCTTGATCATCTGTTACCAGTTGTCGATGTTCGGTATTGTAAAATCTCCGTACTTCAGCTCTGTACTGATCTATCATCATCATGTTACACAAATTAAGCGTTAATAAATTTTTTTAAGCCTAATTTACAAGATCGTCTTTGCATTCAAAGGATAACGATAAAAAATGACACGACAACAAAACGCAATTTCAGGTGGAAGTCAATTTTTATGATTACAGTCATAATGTAGAATTGGAAAAAAATTTTAATTTTAAAACCGTCAATCCATTTATAGTCTCATTTAACTACACAATTATGCTGTAACCTACTGCATTAGTGGTGGTTACATTTTTATAAGTGCAAAGCGTTTAATCGGATATCTTTGCGGATACCTCATTGTCAAACAAGTAAGTTTGTAGGATATAGCCACATATCAATAATATTGTTCCAATTAGTATAGGAATTTTACCGAACTTATTTACCAATCGGATAGATAAAAATGATGAGAATATGAAAAGAACTCCGGAGTAGACAAAGAGCATTCCGGTCTTAAAAGGGAAATAATGTAACTTCGTCAATCAATTTGCCCGTAAGATCATATCTTTCTACCAAACCGTTTAAAGCTGCTAAAAGCAAATCTTGATTGGTCCGGGTAATGTATGCTGTATTGTTTTTTGCAAAAGGAATGCGGTTGTACCCGATTATTGCAACCTTTTTTATATTCATCGTGCTGTTTTACTTGAGAGTGATTTCACTAAGGTCTATCAAGACCAAAACTGGTTCAGGTTGTATGGTCGTGTTATCCTGATTACGAATAAACACCTGTCTTCTGGTTGGGAATTTTATTCCTTGTATTTCTTCATAATCATATAGATAGTGTGCTCCTGCTGCATTTTCAGAGATTTCTACGTTATAATCGTGTCTGCGGATTAATCCTGCTTTA
Source organism: Chryseobacterium ginsenosidimutans (assembly GCF_039536845.1). Lineage (GTDB taxonomy): Bacteria > Bacteroidota > Bacteroidia > Flavobacteriales > Weeksellaceae > Chryseobacterium > Chryseobacterium ginsenosidimutans_B. The sequence continues at coordinate 1,360,846 of NZ_BAAAZJ010000003.1, read as the reverse complement.
TCAATATAAAAGGTCTGGATACGGCTGTGTGTTACCAAATAATCCGGAAATGTTACTTGCAATCTTCTAAAGGTTTCTCCGTTTTCTTCCCAAGGTTCAATTTCTGTTACTTCATAATCAGGATGTGCAAAGCAAAAAGGAGCGTTAAAGTAGATCCATATTGCATAACTGGCAAAATAGAAAGCTTGTAAGCGACTCCAAGGTGTTTCTCTAGTGTGTCCCTCAAAAGATTGCCTTGGATTAAGTAATTCTTCAATACTTTTTCCTTCGTCTGTTTCTGCGGCTATACGTTGCGAATCAAAAAACGTCTTCCATTTTTGATCTTTAGACTGAAAGGAAACTAATTGTTGTTCTATTTCAACGGATACGTTTACATCTTTTAAAATTCCCGGCTGCTGTTTTCGTACCCAAGTCATTCCATCTACATTCAGATGTGCGGAAACATTTTTAAATTTATTCCAATGAGTAAGCCCTCCGTGAGCTTTAATAGTAAATTCTAGTAGATTGTTCATATTTTTTGTTTTTTATTATTTAATTTTTTTAGTTATTCAGATTTTCGATTACAATAGCAGAAGCTCCACCGCCACCATTACAAATAGCAGCAACACCATATTTTCCTTTTTCCTGTTGCAATACGTTTAGCAGTGTCACAATAATTCTTGCCCCCGAAGCTCCTATTGGATGTCCTAATGCAACAGCTCCACCATAGACATTTACTTTATTGATATCGAAGTCTAAAATTTGTTGGTTGGAAAGAATAACGGAAGCATAGGCTTCGTTGATTTCAAAATAGTCAATGTCGGCAATATTCAAGTTTGCCTGTTTCAATACTTTCGGAATGGCAATGGCAGGAGAAGTCGTAAACCATTCAGGTGCTTGGGCCGCATCAGCATATGATACAATCTTTGCTAAGGGTTTTAAATTATATTTTAGTACAGCTTCTTCTGAAGCCAGTAATAATGCTGCTGCACCGTCATTTAGACTGCTGGAATTGGCAGCAGTAAGTAATCCGTCTTTTTCAAAAACAGGTTTTAATTGTGATACTTTTTCGGGGATAAGCTTATCAATATCTTCGTCCTTATCTATGATAACAGTTCCTTTTTTTTCCTGAACACTTACAGTTGCCAGTTCATTTTTGAATTTGCCTTGTTCTGTTGCATTTTGTGCTTTTTTGTAAGAGCGTAAGGCGTATTCATCTATTTCCTGTCTTGTATGTCCGTATTTTTTAACACCTAATTCTGCTGCACTTCCCATATGAAAATCATTGTAAACATCCCACAAACCATCTTTGGTCATACCGTCCGTGAGTGTTACATTTCCTAACTTGGTACCGTTTCTCAAAAAGGCATAATGTGGTACATTACTCATACTTTCCATACCACCTGTAACTACAATGTCTTCTAACCCTGTCTGAATCTGTTGTGCTCCCAACATTGTTGCTTTCATTCCCGAAGCACATACTTTATTGATGGTTGTAGCATCTTTGTCATATGGGATTTTTGAGAAAATTGCGGATTGTCTTGCAGGTGATTGTCCGACACCTGCACTCAATACATTTCCCATATAAACGCTGTCAATCCATTCCGGACTTAAGGAAATGCTTTCGAGAGCATTTTGAATAGCAATACTGCCTAATTGGGTTGCACTGTATCCTGCCAAGCTTCCTAAAAGGCTTCCTATCGGCGTTCTCTTAGCAGATACGATAAATACTTCTTTCATAATCTTATTATTATTTAAAAATACCATTCGGTATATTAATGTTCACTGTTTTTTATATTCAATTTTCATTTTTTGCAGTTTTGATCCTGCAAGTGATAAAATGTCATTTTAGGATGCTGTTGCTTTGTTTGGAAATAATCAGCTTATTAAAAGTGATAATACACTTAGTAACATGTGATTTTACAATTGCAAACAACAAGTGCAAATATATAGAATAAAACTTTCAAAATGCAAGTTGAATTAATAGATTAATAAATTTTAAGATTTTTTACATCTGTCCAACAATGCTTAAAACAACACTATAAAAGGGTTTTAAGTCGAAATCTACTCATCTTTGGTCTCTAAAAAAAATTACAAACGGATAGAAACAAGACTGCTAATTCAATTTGGCTAGTTGATTTTAAAAATAAAAAATCATAACTTTGCACTTGCATTATGCAATACATAAACTAATGAAAGAAGTAAAAAAACGTTCGGAATGCCCTATAAGTTACTGTCTGGATTTTTTTGGAGATAAATGGGCATTGCTGATTATAAGAGATATCGCACTAAATGATAAATATACATTTGGCGATTTTTTAAGTTCGGATGAGAGAATCGCAACCAATATATTAACCAATAGGTTGAAAATGTTAGAAGCGGAAGGTTTTATTGTAAAATACCCTGTGCCAGGAAAAGCAAGGGTTGGCTATTGTCTGACCGAGGAAGGAATCAGCCTTATTCCGGTGGTCATAGAGATGTCGATGTGGGGTGCTGCAAGGAATATAAATGGATATAGAAAAGAACTTGGTATTGAGCTTAGAAAGGACAAAGCAAAAGTGATTAAACAACTGACAACAAAGTTTACCAAAAAATATAAAAGCGTAATGAAAAGCCTGGAACAAACAGAGGACTCAAATAATGGTACACAAAAAAGGGATTAGAAGCTGAATGGTCCAATCCCTTTTAATTCTTATTTTGAAGCACTGTTCCAAAATTCGTCTTCTTCTTCAATTCTTTCTGAGAACAACTAATCACCATAATAAAAATGAAATTAAATTTCCGATGAAAATTGTCCTTTGAGAAAAACACTTGAAATCATAAGTGGGAAATGGGCAATGCTTATCATTTATCAAATTAACGAGAGAACTATCCGTTATGCCAACTTAAACGGTGTGTGGTGGGAATTGCTGATTGGCCAGTTAAAGTTTCTTTACGATAAAGGTATAGTCCAAAAAAATGCTTTTCCGGAAATCCTGCCCAAAGTCGAATACACGCTAACAGATAAAGGAAAAGAATTACTTCCGGTTATCAATCAAATTATCCAATTTGGCATTAAACATAAAATTTAAACTGATTAAGAAACGAGGTTGTATTTATTAATCAGTTGCACAAAATTCTGTTTGATTACCTCAATTGGTATATCCGCGAGTGGGTCGATTTCCATAGTAACAACCGAATCTTTCTTTCGTCCGTATGACTTTTCAGATAATATTTTTTTGTCTTCCACAAATCCTACTAAAATCTTTTTTTTATGAACCCATAAAAATCCAAGATTGAACTCTTTGTAACAAAAAAAAGGGATTTGGTATTTCCGTTTGTGAATAATGTTTTTATCAACCGACAGGGTAATTGATTTCAAGGCGAACAAACAATCTCTTATTGCTGTTTCCTGCTTTTCATAATAATGCTGTAATGCGTTTCCTGTTGGTTCTTCCATTTTTACCTTTTTAACCACATTGGTTTTTCAATGAGGATTTGTTTGTAAACAGAGCAACTTTCATCGTGTGCTCCACGTAAATAGCCAATACTCATTAAAAATTCGTTTACAATTTCTCCACCTGTAAAGCGGAATGTTTTCTTAAACAGTTTTACCCATTCTTCTTTTGTTTTTGGATGATGGTGCTCCAACCATTTCTCAAAAGAGCCAAATTCTTTTGTAATGTGAGAATTGTTTTAGCATTTTCTATTGCCGCATTTACTTTCAGCTTATTCCGGATAATTCCAGCATCCGACAAAAGCCTTTCTCTGTCAGCTTCCGTATAAGCCGCAACTTTTTTGATGCTAAAATTGCTATATGCTTTTCGGAATGAGGCTTCTTTCTTTAAGATTGTTTCCCAGCTTAACCCCGCCTGATTGATTTCCATAATCACCTGCCGAACAGCTCATCATCATTATGGATTGGAAAACCGTAATAGTTGTCGTGATAATTTTTGTGTAAATCTTTCTTTTCTCCGGTTTGCATTGTTTCTATGGCTGAACAATAGGACATTCTTTATTCTTTAATTTCTGTTAAGCTGATTTTGATCTGGGTATTTCAAATCCTATGCCAAGGAATGTGCAGCCAGCACGCTATAAGGCTTCCTCCGGTAACCATTCTAATATACTCATCTTAAGCGTTAATAATTTGGACAATATTCTAAGCTCGGGTCGCATAGGTATAAATTAAATAATAAATCAGATGGATGGCATTTCTGCCAACCATCTGATTTACCTATCGGTATTCGAGAAGAATTTTATAACTCCCTTACACCACCATCCAGCAATAGTTCGGCTCCGAGCATAAAGCTTGAGTCGTCCGATGCTAAGTAAAGGGCTGCTGCTGCTAATTCTTCTGCCTGAGCTAAGCGTTTAACCGGCGTGAAATTACCCATAGCTTCTTTCATAGCATCGGCTTCTTCCGGGCTACCTGCGACGGTACCAAATACAGGGGTATCAACTGGGCCAGGGGTCAAAGCATTAACACGTATTTTGCGGTCAAGCAATTCAGCAGAAAAGCTACGTGCCAGTGAACGTACTGCTGCTTTTGTCGCTGAATAAGCCGCATGGTTAGGAACTCCTTTGCTGTTTACAGTCGACGAAACCAATACGACCGACGCGCCATCATTTAATACGGGAAGCGCTTTTTGTACCGAGAAAAATGCGCCTTTGAAATTGATATCGCTAACCTGGTCAAATTGCTCTTCAGTAAAATCCGCCAATGGTGCTAAGATATAAACACCCGCATTAACTACCAAGGTGTCTACTTTACCAAAATGGTCCGCAACTATTTGATAAATACGGGTAAGGTCAGCAAGACTGGATACGTCGCCCTGGATACCTAGACCATTAGAACCGATCTCGGCAATAGCTTTGTCTATAGCTTGCTGGTTACGGCCGATAACGGCAACTTTAGCGCCTTCCTGTACAAAACGTTTAGCAATGGCTAAACCAATACCGCTGGTACCGCCAGTAATAACGGCTACCTTGTTGTTCAATCTTTGTGACATATAGATAAATTTTAGACCACAAAGTTGGGATAATCGCCATTGCGGGAAGATGAACTAGCTTAAGAAAAACATGTGAACTAGTTCACTTTTTCCGCACCTTATCGTTGCGGATCTTAGATAGGAACTCGCGTGTCATGTTCAGATAAGAGGCCAACGCGTATTGCGGCAGGCGCTGCAATACTTGAGGGTATCTGCCAACAAATTCATTGTACCGTTCTTCGGCGCTTTGCGTCAGGTTGGATACGAGGCGACGCGCAAGATAAGCGCCGGTGTGCTCGGCCATTAGAGAAAATAGTGTTGCAAATTCCAGATCACTATTCTTCAGATGCTGTTCAGTTTCGTGATCGATCTGTAGAATTGTACTGTTTTCCAAGGCCTCTACAAATTGCGTGGCAGGTATCTGATGAATGTAGCTGTTATAATCCGAAATCCACCAGTCGTCAACTGCGAACTGTATAGTATGTTCGTTGCCTTTATCGTCTATCACATAAGAATGAAAAGCCCCTTTTAAAACATAGATCCGATATTTGGCAACAAAGCCGGGCTGGATAATCAATTGCTTTTTTTTGACTTTCACCACTTTGAACGATTGAGTAAGCCGCTCCATATTTTCATGTGAAAGGCGGGTCTTATGATTTATATTTTCGATAAAGCGCGAAAGATCTTCCATAATATTGAATACAAATTAACGATTTTTTTAATTAGTGCTGACATGTCGTTTTCGCATCCACAGATAGATCTTCGAAAGTCCATTTTTTTTGGAAACCTATGAGCTTACAAGAATTTTCAAAAGCTATTGAAGAGATTAAATCAAAGTTAGGTCATAAGGGTTTTAATTAATCCAGTTTTTTTAACCTTCCTCTCCTTGAATTCTCTTAATGATCAACGCTCTTAAAAGGTCCTCATGCGCATCTGCCCATTGACCTAAAGCTCATATTACAGGAATCAAAGTACGGCCAAACTCGGTAAGGCAGTATTCGACTTTTGGCGGCACCACTGGATAAATCTTTTTCGTAACAAGTTCGTGCTGCTTCAATTCTTTCAATTTCATATTCAAATCCTGCGTGAAGCATCAGGGATTTTACTAATCAAATGAGAAGAAAGTAGAATCTTAGAAATCTTTTTTTTCAGCATCTTTTGTGGTAACGATCTAAATTAATCTCTCTAAAAAGCCACTAATAACCGCCCGGGAGTTCCCAGCCCGGAGGTTAATTCTATAATGTAAACTGCTTTGATTTATTTACCGTATATGCTTTTTAAAAAATCTTTTAATGAAATCGGACTTCTGCCTAGTAATTGTTCCACATCACTTTTGTTGGTTTCGAACTCTTCTTTAGCTATCGCTCCAGCGAACCTTGACAGATACGCTGCATCATCTCCAGAAACTCCCTGCAGCCTAAGCTGCGCAATATATAACGGTATATCGGTTTGGTTATAAGCTATGGTTCTCCCTGTAATTTCTGATATGAGATCGGCAATTTCAGCGAAGGAGAAAGCGGTCTCTGCAGCGAGGACATATTCTTTGTTTTCATGCCCAGAAGTAGTCAGTGCCACAGCTATAGCTTCAGCCATTTCTGTTATCGGTAAAAAAGGTGTCTTCCCGTTTCCGGCAGGGATGGAAATACCTTCATCCAATATATTATTTCCGGAAATAATGGGGATCAGGTCCGCATACAGTGTATTATCCATCAAAGTATAGGGTACAGCTGCCTGTTTTAGATAATCACTTGTGTCTGCATGGTACTGAACATCTCCTGCCATTATACTTTGACGCAGATCTTTCATATCAAAACTGGTATAGATAATATGGTTAACACCAGTTTCCTTTGCGGCATTAATTACGTTTTTATGCTGTTCAAACCTTCGAGCTATTTCTGATGAAGATGATACCAACAGTAATTTGTCCACATCCTGGAAGGCACTTTTCAAAGAGTCAAAATCCTGATAGTCGCCAATCCTCACCTGGATGCCTTTTGATTTAAAATCTGCCGATTTGGATTCATCTCTGACCAATGCCGCAATATTGTTTGCGGAAATGCCTTTATTCAATAAAGAATTAATGGTGGCCTTGCCTAAATTACCAGTTGCACCTGTTATTAAAATCATAATTTTTGTTTTAAGATAAATAAGAATCAATTACTTTTGTCCAGGCAAAGAAACTGAAATCGATGCTATAAACCACCCTATCTCATCGTTAACACAATAAAAAGTGGTAACCTTAACGTAACAAATGGAAAACAACTTAAATCATGCTTATTGTCCTGCTATAGAGATGATAGCACTGCTCGGAGGACGTTGGAAAGTCATTATTTTACATGTGCTTTCCAAAGGTGTCAGGCGTTTTGGGGAAATTAATGTTCGGATACCCGCTATATCAAGAAAAGTGTTAACTGAACAACTGAGAGAACTTGAAACTGATGGCTTGATCAGCAGGAAAGAATACAAGGAACTGCCACCGAGGGTAGAGTATGCACTCACAGAATATGGGGAAAGCCTTTGTCCATTGCTAGCCTATATATCGGCATGGAACAATGAAAAAGTTTAGGATGATAACTCAACAACTATAACAAACAGATATTGTTAATCGGTTTATGGACTTATTTCGCTTACGCTAAAGTTCTTACATTTTACAGTCCTGGTAAATATATGGAGATTTCGCAAGGCACTACCAAGCGATTACGGGTTGACTGCTTAAAAAAACTAGACTTTGCAGTTCGTCTATCTTTACACTCAATATGTTATGGTGGTCAGTTTTAAGTGAAGCACATTGGCTCATAATTTCTTAATGACATGAGTAGTGCCTTGCGAAATCTCCGGTTTATTTATTACTCTTATTTTACTTAGCGTCTTTTAAAAGCTTTTTAAGCCATTACAGTAGTAAAGCTTTAATGGTCAAATTAAGCTCAATTGCCACTTTCAGTTCATTAATGATCAATTTCTCAAGATTTCTTTTCTATGACAAAAGCTTTCAATTCTGCAATCTTTCCATTTTCGAAGCGCCAGACGTCGCAATAATCATAATAGTTATAGGTTCCATTTGTAGCCTTCAAGGTGATTTCGCCTATCACGGTTACATAGCTCCCATCCTCATCAAGAAAAGAGTCGAGGATGATCCTGTCAAGTTCACAATACAAACAAACAAACAAACAAACAAACAAACAAACAACCTACTGTAAAATAGTAGGTTGTTTGTTTTTGCAATTAAGCAAGTCAAAATACAAATAGTGAAGTAATTTAAAATGACGCCTTTTTAATGACTAAATATGATTATCCACGTAATAAACTTTTTAAAGTAGATAAAAGTTTGAAACAATCCTAAAATTATTATTTAAACCTCTTCTTAAAACTAAACTTCAGCATATTCATCAATCCAGGTTCGATAATATCAATTCCCAAACCGAAATTACTATCTGCAATCGTATGATGATCTGTCTTGAATTTTTCAAAATCATTTTGAGGAATTTCAAGGTTAACCAAAGGATTAAATTCAATATTTATTGTTGCTCCGTTTTTAGTTATTTTCTTTCTGCTTATAAAATCAAAATATGGATTATTGATGTTACTTTCCTGTATTGTATATTTTTCCTGTGTATCGATTTTTTGATCGGTATAAAGATTAATTTCATACTTTTCACTATCGAAGTTATGCCAGAAAGGAAGATCTTCATGCATGAAATCTCTTGCACTTGCTTTCACCACATTTCGATCAAAATACATTAAGAAACGATCATTTTTAGGATCAGTATAATACGGATTTTCAACCGTCGATTTATACTGAATCTTAAACTCATTCAGCTTTTTATCATCACTTATAATGTCTATTGAAGCATCTTTAAAGATATTTCTGACATCCGTTCCGCTTCTGTCGTTGGAGTAATTTAAGCTGTAAAACAAGAAATTATTCCAGCTGTCTATTACCTCTCTTTTGTTTGTATTTTTGAAATATCGTCGCATTGCATTGGCACGATTTCCTTTATAAGTTGTTGTTAAAACGATCTTTCCAATTGTATTTTGAACATTAAAATCAACTTTTTCATCAATACAGTAATAAGGATATTTGTGCGGCTTCCTGATCTTTAATTCCTGATCTGGTTTTACCTCAAGATAATGCATAAAATAGGTAAATCCGCGATTTCCCAGCAGCCCAAATTCATCACGAACCGTTGCATCAACAAAAAACTCTTCATTTTTATAATTGATCTTTACAATCGCATGATTAAATGTAAGTAACGACGGCAAATAATATTTAATATAAAAATCAGTATGAAAATTTACCAAAACAATTGAAGATTCTACGCCGATATAATCCAAAATTGCCTTTAATAAAACAGATTTTGCCTTACAATCGCCCTGTTTATTTTCATAAGTTATTGCCGGTTCCTGCGGTTTATGACCGTTCATTTCATCCGCATTGAAAATGTAATAAATATTATTCTGAACATATTCAACAGCAAACTGAATCTTCTCATCCAAATCAGAAATCTCATCCAATTTTTCAATTAAATTAGGCGCAAAATCTTTGAGTGAAGCAGTATTAAAAATTTCATTATAAATTGAGGAAATATAGTTCGAAAGATCCTTCCAGCTATTATCCGTAGCAAAATCTATATAGGGGAAAATTTCGCGGCTTGCATCTACCGGATTAATGTAATTCTGTTTTTCAAAAACAAATTTTTCACCTTTATTTAAATAATTTATTTCAGGTTGTAAAACAACACCGTTTTCATCTCTGAAGAAAGTTTTTTTAAAAGCAATTTTCTCTTCTCTGTCGTTGATAAAAGTAAATTTATAATTTCCGTAAGCCCAATAATTATCCGGACTTACCCAAACATATTTCGAAAACTCTTTTCTTAAAAAATCTCGTTCTGTAAAAGATTTCAATCTGGAATCTTCCAAAATCAAAACATCATAAAGCCTGAGATCTTTAATTGTAATATTAATTTTTTTATTACTGCTCAAAATTCCTCCACTGCTTTGGTTTTCACTGTCCAGAACTTTTATTTTGGTATCTGGAATTTTATCAATCAACACGCCGTCTCTCAAAACACTGATCCGATGAATATTATAAACCTCATTTTCCTCAACGACAATATCAGAAACGGATGCTCTTTCAAGATTTGCAGGTTCGTTTAAAGTATAAGCCATACAAGAGTATTCCCCATTTTCAGTATTGCTTGTATAATATTTTTTATCTAAAAAATAACAATAATCCTTTCCGGTATCGTTCTGCTTCCTTGCAAACTCAGAATCCCTGATTCGTTCCGTGAGCTCTCTGTCATCAATATTTCCTGCCCATATTTCAGGCTGACGAATTTTGTAATTTTCAAATTCAATTTGCTTATCCATATTATTTACTATTTTGTGTATTTGGTATAAAAGGGAGGTCAAATTAACTATTTAAAAAGTAAAAAACAAGAGCCAATAATGTTAATATAACTTACTTTCGGCACAAAAATTGTCACTCAGTTCTAAAGTTTGACTTATGAAAAATAATAAAACAATTCTAAAAGCATTATTTTCCGCAGTTTTCATATTTGTATTGGCACAATGTACACCAACAGCCGCCGCTTCCAACGAAAATGAAAAAACATTCATCGTAGGACCAGAAACAGCAGACTGCACAGGAGTAGCGCCAATGAAATGTCTTCAGGTAAAAGAAAATGCTTCCGGAGAATGGACAAATTTTTACAGTAATATTGAAGGATTTACCTACGAACCAGGTTATCAATATGTTTTAAAAGTAAAAACAGAAAAAATTGCAACCCCACCCGCAGACGGATCTTCAATAAAATATACTCTGGTAAAACAGATTTCTAAAACAAAGAAATAATAAAAAAACCTCCAAATTTCGGAGGTTTATTATTTTTACAGATTGCTGTTCGTATTGTGATCGTGATCTTTCTGAGGTTTAGGATAATTTCCTTTAGTCGCCTCTCCTACTGTATTTGCAGTAGTCATCGCTACAACAAGATCATTCAGCATTCCACTTGCCGCTGTTGGTGAATTGGGCAGTAAAACAAGATTGCTTCTGCTACTCGCTCCCACAGAATGCAGTGTATCATAATGTTGTGTAACCACGATTAAGGCAGAAGCTTCGTGAGAATTAATATCAACATTATTCAGCATTCTTACAGATTCTTCAAGACCTTTTGCAATCTCTCTTCTTTGGTCTGCAATACCTTGTCCCTGCAGTTTTTTGGATTCAGCTTCAGCCTTTGCAACGGCTACAATTCTGATTCTCTGTGCTTCAGATTCGTATTCTGCAGCTGTTTTTTCTCTTTCCGCAGCGTTGATTCTGTTCATCGCATGTTTTACCTGTTCATCCGGATCGATATCTGTCACCAAAGCTTTGATAATATCATAACCGTAACTTTGCATTGCTTCCTGAAGTTCTGCTTTTACCGCAACCGCAATATCATCTTTTTTCAGAAAAACGTCATCCAGTTTTAATTTTGGAACTTCCGCTCTCACCACATCGAAAACATAAGAAGTGATCTGGTCATGGGGACTTTCAAGTCGATAAAAAGCGTCTCCAACCTGTGTTCTAATCACTTGGAACTGAACAGAAATCTTCATTTTCACAAAAACATTATCCAGTGTTTTGGTGTCGATCATTACATCCAACTGCTGAATTCGAAGGTTCATTCTTTTAGAAATTTTATCTAAATAAGGAATTTTCAATTGCAATCCTGCGTGACGAACTGAGTGAAACTTCCCTAAACGCTCAACAATTGCTGCTGTTTCCTGCTTTACTGTAAAAAATGACGCAAAAAGCGTAACAAGCCCAATGAAAATAATAATTCCTAAATATGCCATAATTTGATTTTTTTAATGAGTAGCAATAATTTATGTTTTGTTAAAAATAAGAAAAAAGATCCGACGATAATGCTATAATGCGTTTTAAAATATTGAAATTCAAAACATTTTAATTGATCTCAATATTTAAATTTTTAGTTAAAATTATTTTAAGAAAAAACTTAATTTTGATTACTAATAATCCATTATGGTTGATGTTAAAGAAATATTAAAAGGGCATATCTCCAAATTTACGACTCTTACTGAAGATCAGTTTGAGTATGTTTTCGGGCATTTTAATATGATCAACCTCAAAAAAGGACAAATGCTGATCACAGAAGGAGATTTTGTAGATCATGAGTATTTCGTTTTAGACGGGTGTCTGAAAGCATTTTATCTTAATGACAATATGAAAATGTTTATTCTCCAGTTTGCTATGCAAAATTGGTGGGTAACTGATTTTGATGCACTTTACAGCAAAAACAGAGCAACCATCAACGTTGATTGCGTTACCAATGCAAGTATTTTATCTATTTCAAATGATGACAGGGAAAAGATCTGCAGTGAAATCCATGAAGTGGAACATTTTTTCAGGTGGCGAACAAATAAAGGTTATGTTGCAGCCCAAAAACGTTTGCTTTCTTTCATGAATAACGACGCAAAATTCAGGTATGAAGAGCTTATGGCTTTGTATCCTCAATTATACAACTTAGTTCCTAAACATCTGATTGCTGCCTATTTGGGTGTTACGAGAGAGACTTTAAGCAGACTTCATCAATAATTAATTACTTTAAAAACTCAGTATAAACTTTCCTATATTTCGTGATGTACATCACGTAACTTATTCTTCCGTACGGCTGAACTTTGTATCAACATTTAAAACCAATCAAAATGGATACAAAAAATTTTAAAGTAAACAGTAAAAACAGTTTAGTGGAATGGATCGGAAGAAAAGTAACCGGGGCCCACAACGGAACAATCGAAGTAAAAGACGGAGATTTCACTTTTGAAAACAATAATCTTCTATCAGGAAAATTTGTAATAAACACAAGATCAATTACAATTCTTGATGTTGAAGATGCTGAAACAAATGCGCAATTTGCCAGTCACTTGGCCTCAGACGATTTCTTTAATTCTGATCAGTTTCCAGATGCAGTTTTCGAAATCAAACATGCAGAGCCAGGCGATAATAACCTTTATTACGTAAAAGGAGATCTTACAATTAAAGGAATTACTCATTCAATTGATACTACTTTACAAATTGTAAAAACAGACAACGTTGCAGTTTTAGACGCTAAAATTGTGATCGACAGAACAAAATTTAATATCAAATTCAGATCATCAAATTTCTTTGCCAATCTTGGCGACACTTTGATCTACAACAATTTCGATTTGAATGTACATTTAGTTGCAGACGCACAATAATTTATTAATCATATTTAAAAATTTAACATCATGCCATTCATTAAAATAGATGTTTTACGCGAAGATATCAATCGTGAAAAAAAACAGGAATTAATCAGAAAAATCAGTGAAGTTATCACTACCGTTTTGAATAAAGATCCGCATTTAACACACATTATGATCAACGAAATCGAAGATGATAACTGGGGATACGCCGGAGAACAGGTTTCTGTGTTAAAGGAAAAAGGATTTTCAACAGCCCCAAAAAAGTAAATCAGAAATGAAAAAACAAACAGTAATCATAACAGGTGCATCATCCGGAATCGGTTTGGAAGTTGCCCGTTATTTTTTGGAGAGAGGTGACAACGTGGTGATTAATTCACAGACAGAATCAAAATTGCAGGAAGTTTATAAGGAATTGGAAACAGGAGAAAATCTTGCAATGGTTGCGGGAAACGTTGCAGATAAATCAACCGGAGAAGCATTGGCAAAAACTGCTCTTGAAAAATTCGGTTCGATTGATGTACTTGTCAACAATGCCGGAATTTACGATAACAAGCCATTTCTGGACGTTACAGAAGAATATTTGGATAAATTTTTAACAACCAATTTAAAAGGAACATTCTTCACGACACAAGCGGTCATTCCTCAAATGATCAAACAAAAAGACGGAGTGGTCATCAATGTCGGAACACCTTTGGTTTACCACGCGATTGCTCAATCTCCATCGACAGCACCAATATCGAGCAAGGGAGCAATCCATGCTTTAACATTACAATTGGCTGCAGAATTTGGGAAGGATAACATCAGAGTAAACACCGTTGCACCCGGATTAATCAGAACACCGATGCACGATGAAACTATTGACAACAATGCAGGGATACATCTGATCAACAGAATCGGAGAACCGGAAGAGGTTGCACAAATGATTCATTCTATTGCTAAAAACAAATTTATTTCCGGAGCCATCATCAACGTTGACGGAGGTATGGGAGCCGGACATAATTTATAATGAAAACTTTATTAATAATCGCATGGCTGTTCTGTTTTCCATTGAACAGTCATGCACAAAAAACAAGTGTTATGAAAACAGATCAAACACAGGAAACTGAAATAAGAAATGTGATTGAAAACTATTATTTCAAAGGAATTTTTGAAGGAAATACAGAACTTCTCAAAAAAGCTTTTTATAAAGATGCGTTACTTTTCGGAGACATAAAAGGGGTTCCTTATTTTAAAACTGCAGCACAATATCTTGAAGGGGTCGGAAGTCGTGTAAGTCCTGAAAAATCAGGAAAAGATTTCAACGCGAAAATTATCTCAATTGACGTGATTAACTCGATTGCCACAGCAAAATTAAACGTAAAAATGTATGATTTCAATTACTATAATTTTATAACTTTAAATAGAATTAATGATGAATGGCTCATTGTCAATAAAACCTTAACCGACGTACAACCTTAACTCAATTTTTAACCAAAATCATCAAAATCATGTGGAATAAAAATAGAATTACAGAATTACTGGGAATTGAATATCCCATTATGCAAGGTCCTTTTGGCGGAGGTTTATCTACGGTTGAACTGACGACAACAGTGAGTAATCTAGGCGGTTTGGGTGGATTCGGAGCCTATACTTTATCACCTCAGGAAATTTATGATATTCATAAAGAAATACTGTCAAAAACAGACAAACCATACAACCTCAACCTTTGGGTAAATGATCACGATATCATCGATGAAGAATATACCAAAAAGCAATATGAAAAAGCGGTTGAGACTTTTAAACCTTATTTTAATCTTTTAAATACCGAAATTCCTGCACCTCCATCCTCTTTTGAATCGAGATTTCAAAATCAGCTGCAGGTGGTTTTTGATATTAAACCTAAAGTTTTCAGCTTTATGTTTGGGCTTTTAGATGTGAATATCATTGAAGACCTTCATAAACAGGGAACCATTGTTTTCGGAAACGCAACAACCTTAGATGAAGCCATTGCTTTGGAAAAATTGGGAGTTGACGTAATTGTTGCTTCCGGCTTCGAAAGTGGCGGTCACAGACCTTCTTTTCTGGATAAATCTGAACTTTCTACAACGGGAACTTTTGTATTAATTCAGTTGATTAAAGATAAAGTAAAAACCCCTGTTGTTGCAGCCGGAGGAATTGCCAACGGTCGCGGAATTGCCGGAGCTTTCACTTTGGGAGCTGAAGCCGTACAAATCGGGACTGCATTTTTAGCCACCGAAGAATCCGGAGCTTTGCCTATTCACAAAGAATTTTTGTTCTCCGATGCCGCAAGATCTACCACACTTTCCAGAGCTTACACCGGAAGATTAGGACGTGGAATTACCACTAAAATCACGAGAGATGTATTGGCTGCGACAGACAAAACGTTACCTTTTCCTTTGCAGACAACTTTCATGGGAGCATTGAGAAAAGCCGCTCTGGAACAACAAAAAAATGATTTTGTTTTCTTTTGGTCCGGCCAGATTGCACCGCTTTTGAAGCATAAAAAAGCCTCAATTTTAATGAAATCATTAATCGAAGAGGCTTCTGAATTATTAAATAAATAGAAATTACACCGTCATTCCGATGTCGATTCCTTTGATTTTTCTGTAAAGATCGGTCGCATAATTGTCGGTCATTCCGGAAACGAAATCGATTACCCCGAGAACTTTCTGATAATCGGTTCCGTTTTCGTAAATGAATTGTTTCGGAATTAATTTTAATGCTTTTATATCGTAAGATTTTACATTTTCTTCAGATTTTAAAATCGACGGAATAAAATGATCCAACAATTCGTACATTACGTTGTAACCTGCATTTTCAATTTCTACAACCGCTTTATGATTATAGATTTTTTCGATAGAGAAAGATTCTATATCTTGTAGAGCATTATTTTCAGACTTATAAATATCAAGAAGCCCTTTATCTAAATTTCCTTCAAGGATTGTATTAAAATTACTTTTATAAAGTTCAATCGATTTATTGATTAATGCATTAATCACTTTCGCTCTTAAATAAGAAATCTGCTCATTTTCATTGGAAATTGAACTCAGTTTTCTTTCGATTCTGTCGACATCGTCTGTTTCAGATTTTACCAGTTCGAAAAATAAATTCTTACAATCTGCTGTCGAAACGATACCCAATCGGTGAGCATCTTCCATGTCGATAATGTTGTAGCAAATATCGTCTGCAGCTTCTACCAGCCAAACAAATGGATGTCTTTTGAAAATATATGGTTCTTCGTTTTCTAAAATTAAATTCGTTCCTTTTGCAATTTCAAGGAAAATATCTTTTTCATTTTGAAAGAAACCGAATTTTTTACGGTGAATAATACCTTTCTTTTTGGCAATTGCTTCGCACGGATATTTTGCAATACTCGCCAAAGTAGAAAACGTCAGTTGAATTCCTCCTGCATCTTTTCCTTGCTGCTGCTGCGCTAAAACCCTGATTGCATTAGCATTTCCTTCAAAATTAACGAGATCTGCCCATTCTTTTTCGTTGAATTTTGGTTTTAAATCTGATTCATTTCTGTCAAAATAACTCGCAATCGCGTCTTCACCGGAATGTCCGAAAGCAGGATTTCCAACATCATGGCACAAACATGCAGCCGCAATTACATTTCCTAAATTGTGAAGGTAAAAATTCCTGGAATCTTCCGTTAAATCATTTTTATAACTGTCGTGAATAAACTCACCGATAATACTTCCCAAACTTCTTCCAACAGACGAAACTTCCAGCGAATGCGTCAAACGGTTGTGTACAAAAACACTTCCCGGAAGCGGAAAAACCTGCGTTTTATTTTGCAGCCTTCTGAAAGCAGATGAAAAAATAATTCTGTCAAAATCTCTCTGAAAATCCGTTCTTGAAGCCTTTGTATGCGGATTGTTTCCTGTACGCTGATTGGTGAAAATCTGGTTTAAGTTCATCATTCTTCAAAATTACTCCAAATTTTATTTTTTATGAACTAATCGAAAGATTTTTTCTAAAAAACTCTTATTTACAACTTCTATTTTTCCGTAAAAATACCTGAAAAATTTCCCTCTATTTTATCCTAACTTTATAATTACTAATAACCAAAAACACGATCATGTCAGAATTACTGCAACAAATACTGGGAAGTACGATTGTCACTGCTTTTTTCACAGCAATCATCGCTTATTTTTTCCATAAAAGAACTGAACGGCACAATTCACTGATGAAAAGAGAGTTTGAAGCTTTATCAAAAAAAGATAACTCCTATTTTGAATGGCGAAAAAATACCGTGGAACTATTAGGACAGGTTTATATTCATTTGAATCGACTGAAACTTGCTTTTAAAAATAAATATTCTAAAATCCAAAAATATGATCAGTTTTATGAAGATGAAATTATCTTAAAATCCAATCAGCATATTCGGGATTTACTGATCAATAACGGGCATTCTCTCCCACCCGAATTACTGGATGAAGCAACAAAACTGATTGAACATTTCGATGTTTGGCTAACAAAATACAATCAAATTCGGATTTTAAATAAAGACTTTGATACAAAACAAATTTATGTAGGACCGGATGGCTTTCCTTTTCCTGAAAATGCTGAGAAAATGTTTAAGGAAAAATATATTGAGATGTTTAATGATTTGCATTGGTAAATTTTAACTTATTTACATTTTTTCATGGCAAAATTATTGTTGTGTAAAATCTAAACTTAAAAAATGCCTGAAGGTCCAACGATAGTATTAATGAAAGAAGATCTGCAAAAATTTGCAGAAAAAAAAGTTTTGGAAGCTTCCGGAAATGCTCCATTTGACAAGGATATTTTAGTAAAAAAGATTTTAAAAGAGATCAAAACCTTTGGAAAACAGACCTATTTGGTTTTTGACGATATTGCGGTTAGAATTCATTTATTAATGTTTGGATCTTATGAGATTGATAAACAGACAAAACCTCATCAACAACTGCAATTATCATTGATTTTCAAAGAAGGCGGAATGTATTTCTATACTTGTAACGTCAAGCTTGTTGATTTAGAATTTTTATTAAAAATTGACTGGAAAGCCGATGTCATGAGCGACGATTGGGATCCTGAAAAAGCCAAAGAAAAATTGAAATCGAATCCTAAAATGATGGTTTGTGATGCTTTGATGGATCAGGATATTTTCTCAGGAGTTGGAAATATTATCAAAAATGAGGTTTTGTTCAGAATTGGAGTTCATCCTGAAAGTCTGATTGGAAACTTACCTCCAAAAAAATTGAAAGAATTAATTGATGAAGCCAGAAATTACAGTTTTGATTTCAAAAAATGGAAAAAAGCAAATGTTTTGAAAAGACATTTTCAGGTTTATCACAGAGAAAACTGCCCGAAATGTGGCGCAGAAATTATAAAAAAAGACACAGGAATTGGCAAACGAACAAGTTTTTTCTGTGAAAAAGACCAGAAATTATATCAAAAATAACAATTTTTATGAAATTATTTTACTCATCTATTCTGCTAATTTCGTTATTTTCCTGTAAGCAATATGAAACAGAAAAAAACTGCTTTGAAAACGGCAAAGAAAAAAATACTAAACCGGAAGAATTTAAACTTGACAGTCCTAAAGAAATCTTAAAGGCAAATCTTTCTCATGTAAAGTTCAGTATCAATAAAAATTTCAAAACTTATGAGGAAGAGGTTAATGATTATAGGAAAATAATGTTCGAAGATGATGAAAATGCGTGGAATAAAAGAACAGAGGAATATAATACAAAATTTGGTGTTCTCAGAAAAAATTTTGGCGAACAGTTTCTCTACAAAAATATTCAGAAAGAGAATAATAATATTTACGGAATTGGCGAAAATCAGTTTGGATATTGGTTACTTGAAGTTAAAAACAGTATTCCGAATGCATATTATTTAGGATTGAGCAATTTTACTCATTTTAATAATAATCAGCCTGAAAATTTTGTTTCCGGAAACAAACTTCTGGCTTATGGAAGTTTTATAAGAATTAGTGAACAGTGGGGTTATCCTTTTGCTCCGCCAATTGAAGCCGTAAAAGATCAGCTTGTTTTTGAAATCAATCTTGATAAGGTAAGAAAAGACAGTGATAAAGACCGTTTCAACGATTTATTTGAAAAGTTAATTTTATTAAATCCAAACTTTGCAGACACAGATAATGATGGGATTTCGGATTTTACAGATATCAATCCGTTATACAAATCAGAGAAATCCAAATTCTCTGATTTGTATTCTCAAATTATAGATCATGATCATAATAACTTTGATTTTTCCAAAAATAATTACTCCTTTACCGGATATTTTTCGGATTGCGATTACTTCCAAAAAATTAATCCAACTCACGTAAAAGTGCTCGTTTATCCTGAAAAAGAGAGATTTAACTTAAAATCTGATTACAAATTAGGTATGTTTCCCGATTATATAGGAAAAATTAAAAAGGATAAAGACAGTAAAAAATTCTTTATCAATTATGGAAGCGGTGCAGGTGGTGGTTTCGTTGAAGCTGTTTACGAAAACGGAAAATGGATTTTATCAAAACAGTCAACTTACGCTATTTAATTAATTATCAATATTCAGAGAACCTCCGGAATACGCTTTAAAAAATTCAGATTTATACACTTCTCCCAAGGGAATTTCCGCATCAACAATGTAGATATTATGATTGTCGAAAGAATCAATAAAATGAATATTGACAACATAAGATTTGCTCACTCTCAAAAAAATATTTGCAGGAATTTTCTGGTGAATTGTCTTCAAATTCATTGCTGTAATAAGCTTTTGAGTCTGTGTATGAATAACGACATAATCTTTTAAGCCTTCAATAAATTTAATCTCGGAAAAGTTAATTTTATAATACCTTCTGTCTGCTTTGATGAATAAAAAATCAGAAGTATTTGATTCTACGGTATTTTTTACCGTTTCGCCCGATAGCAAATCTTTGTAAAGAACAGCTTTACTGATTGCTTTTTCAAGCCTTTGTTTTTCGATGGGTTTTAATAAATAATCAACCGCATCAAGTTCATAACTTTTTAATGCATATTGCGAATAAGCTGTTGTGAAAATTATTAAAGTATCCTTTGGCAGCGTTTCTGCAAATTCCAATCCTGAAATTACTGGCATTTCAATATCAAGAAAAATCAAATCGATTTCTTTTGTTTTTAAAAATTCGATTGCAGCAGGAACATTTGAAAAACTTCCGAGAATTTCAATCTGCGAAACTTCTTTAATTAACGACTGCATTTCCGCTCTTGCCAGCGGTTCATCATCTACAATTATACAATTCATACAGGAATAATTAGGTTTACAATATATTCTTTATCAGTAGAAATAATCTCCAGTTCGTGTGTATTTTGATACAATAATTCTAATCTTCTTTTGATATTCACCAATCCCAAACCACCGTAATTTTTATCTGAGACAGGAAAATCAGAATTCTTAGAATTGATGCATTTAAAATGTAATTTTTGATCCTCCATTTCAATATCAATTTTAATGTAATGTCCTTCCCCACTGATGTCAACACTGTGTTTTACTGCATTTTCCACAAATGTTGTAAAAATATTCGGCGGAATAAAAATACTGTTCATCGTTTTTTTGTCAATATCAACCAAAATATCCACAGAAAGATCTTCTCTTCTTATTTTTTCAAGGTTAATAAAGTTGGAAAGAAAATCGATTTCTGAAGTCAGCAAAGTCTTTTCTTCTCCGTTTTCATACAGTTGATACCTTAAAAATTCGGATAATTTCATAATAACGGTCGTTGCTTTTTCGGGATCGGTTCTTATCAATGCTTTTACATTATTCAGCATATTAAACAGAAAATGAGGGTTAATCTGATTTCGAAGCTCATTGAGTTCCATTCTCAGTGTAAGACTATTGAGTTCCGTAATTCTCTGGCTATCTTTTATCCATTTTTGTAAAAGTTTCATCGTTGTTGTAGTCAGAATAATAGGAATACACATTAGTAAACCTTCATACATGCCGCCTTTTTCTCCTTCCCTACGAATATTTATCACTCTAAATTTGGAGAAAAAAGTGTCAAAGCAATAACCAATTGAGTTAAGACCAACAACTACAAGTATAATCAGAAGAATAAAGTACGTTAAATAACGGGTTTTAAAGAAAAAAAACGGAACCAATACATATATGTTGATATATACCATTGCAATTAGCAGAACATACACAAAAAACAGGATGTAATACTGATAAACTCCCGAATACCAATGCCAAAATCTCGCATTATAGATCAACAAAAAGAAAAAAATAAGGAACAAAAAATGTCTCAAAAACCTGAAACGGTCTTCAACGAGAAAATCCATTACAAGTGTTTCTTTAAAATTCTGAGAATCGTATTTCATTCTTTTCAAACTATTTTATACACTGCAAAAATACGTTATAACGAAAGCTTTAATTAAAATATTATACAAAATCCGCATTTTATTATACAAATTTTAAAGCATCAGGATTTCGTATAAAATCCTGCCAGTTTCGTATAAAAAATAATTTCCGGGAGATGATTTTCTATTCCTTTGTCCTGTAAAATTTTCACTTATGGAACTGACCGTTTTCCAGGAACTCACAGAACAAATTGCAATAGAATGTTTTTATATGACCGATTCCCAACAAGAAGAAAAAGTAATCCAGCTTATCGACCTGCATCATTTTATTGATTGCTATAATTCTAAGATTAAAATTATTAATTATATCAACCATCCAATCAATATTATTGAAGAAAACAGCACTAAAAAAGGAGTTTTATTCTACGATTTGAAACATCCGATTTCTTTAGACCTGAATTTTTTTGAAAGTTTTAAAAGAAACAATCATTTAAAGGAAATCTGGTTTGTTTTTGTAGAAGAAAATTCCATCT
Organism: Chryseobacterium ginsenosidimutans; assembly: GCF_039536845.1. GTDB lineage: Bacteria > Bacteroidota > Bacteroidia > Flavobacteriales > Weeksellaceae > Chryseobacterium > Chryseobacterium ginsenosidimutans_B. The sequence goes on along the minus strand of NZ_BAAAZJ010000003.1, from coordinate 1,338,832 downwards.
CCAATTCTAAGCAATATTTTGAATTCATCATAGAAAACAGCATTGAAATTTTTTATGATAAAATTTTTCGATTCAATTTTTTCCAGTCAACTATTAAAGAATTAAAATAACTATGAAAATATTTAGAAAAGCTTTTATACCGTTTGCTATTCTTCCTTTTAAGAATATTGTTTATGCTCAGAAAAGAGACAGTATTCCATTAAAAGTAAGGGCATTTGTTGCTGATAAATTTCCGCAAGCGCGTGATTTCAACTTAGAATTCTCCCAAACAACACCTTATAAATTCAGTTCAAATCTTAACGGAAATGATTTACCGGAAAATAAAGTAAAGGATTTTCATCAGATAAAAGCCAATGCTAATATTTATTTCGTCAAAAACAGGAAATGGTTATTAAGTACTTCTTTAAACTATCGTTATACTTCTATAAACACAGAAATCCCGGTTTCCGGTTATCAGGAAAAAAATGACTATCATTATCATTCTGAAGCCATTAATGCAAGTTATTATTCTAAATTATTTAATAAAATTGCCATTTATTCCGCTTCGGTTTCTGTGGATGGAAGTGAGCAGCATTTTGAAAGAATCCGTGGAATGCTTACCGGAGTTGTAGTTTTAAAAGCCAATCTGAAAACCAAAATGACACTGGGAGCTGCTGTATTTATTGATCCGAGTTCACAAATTCCTGTTCTTCCGATCTTTACTTATGAACATAAATTCGATAATGGCTGGGTTGCAGATATTATTTTGCCGAAAAAGATTCTGGTAAGAAAAGACGTTTTTTCAAACGGAAGAATTTCTTTCGGAACAGAAATGGATAATACCTCTTTTTACCTATATCAATCAGAAAAAACCTATGAATACAGACAATTGGAAATCAATTCCGGGGCAATTTATGAACATAATTTGGGAAGATATTTCATCGGAACTTTGAAAACAGGAATCAGAGCAACTCCGAATGCCAGAGTTTTTGAGAAACAGGAATCTTTTAAAGATTATATTTTCGAAGCAAAATACAAACCTTCTTTCTATTTCAATATCGGAATTTCTTACAATCCTTTCGGAAAGCCTAAAAATTAATCAATCGATTGATTTAACCTTTTGATAAAGCCATAATCTTAAGATTGACTCAAATATAAGCTGCATCAGCATTGATAGATAGATTATCATGGTTTCCTTCCATTTAAAATTTCTATTTGCTACAGAAAATTTTATTTAAATAAAATCAATCATGGCTTATTAACAATTGAATAACAGACTTTTAAAAAATAAACTATGGCAGTTCCGAAACAGATATTCCAGACTTTTAAAACTAAAAAACTCCCTTTTATTACGAAACTGCACATTTGGAACATGAAAAGAAATAATCCCGAGTATAAATATTTTTTCTATGATGATGAAGATATTGAAAAGTTCATTACAGAAGAATTTCCTCCGGAATATATCGAAAACTATAAAAAATTAACCATTGGAGCTGCAAAAGCCGATTTTTTCCGCTATGCTATTTTATATAAAAAGGGCGGGGTTTATCTGGATATAGACAGCTCTGCCACAAGACCTTTGAAATACCTTATAAAGGATAATGATGAAGCCGTTATCAGCTCAGAAAGGCATCCCAATCTTTTTGTACAGTGGGGACTTATTTTCAATAAAAATCATCCTTTTCTTGAGAAAACTTTAGAACTGATGCTCGACAATATAAAAACGCATCGATATCCTAATAATATCCATTCTACAACCGGTCCCACAGTCTTTAGCAAAGGAATCAGACAGGCTTTGCAGGAAAATCCGGAGATTCCTTACAGATTATTTGATGGAATTGAATTTCGCGGCTTTCTGAAATTCAAATATAAATTAGGAAAGTTTTTTCTGTACGAGAAACGTGCTGAACACTGGAAACAAAAGCAAATCCGACAGGCAATTATCCGCGAATACTAAAATTAATGTGTTCCCATTTTTGAAAACAAATTAATAATCATGACTCCAATTATGATTAAAATTATTCCCATAACCGCCGGAAGATCCGGAATTTGTTTAAAAACAACAATCCCGATTACAGTAATAAAAATAATTCCTACACCCGACCAAATAGCATATGTTACGCCTACAGGAATCTGCTTTAATGTAAGGCTTAAAAAATAAAACGCAGCAGAATAACCAACAACAGTAATTACTGACGGTAAAATTTTAGAAAATCCCTCCGATTTTTTCAGGAAAGTCGTGGCTATAATTTCGAAAACAATTGCTAATAATAAGTAAACATAACTGCGTCCCATAATCGTTATTTTTAAGACAAAGTAATTAAAAACATTTGTGTCATACATTTTGTCATGAAAAATTATGGCATAAATACTGACAAAATCGCTACACAAAAATTCACTTTAATTTGATTAATAATAAATTCAGTTAACATTAAATTCATTACAGTTCAAAAAATAGTGATATAATATTATCTCAAATTGTGTTATTATGTATTGCATTTTTTCTTTTTTGTATTATCAACTTTTAAATACAAAACACAAAAGCATTGAAGGATCGATAAAATTTTACAGATAAAACAATAAAACCTCCTATAAATTTTTAATTTTATATTAATTTAATGTAAACTATTTTTATACAAATCATAAACAAAATCACCATAAAACACTGATATACATCATAATTATTTGTTTTGGTACGTTATTTGAAAGTTGTAATATTGCAAATGTAAAATTGATAATAAAAAGTCAAATAATTAAAAATAAAACAAAAATGGTAACTTACATCGGAATCGCAACATGTTTAGTAGTATTCGCTTCTTACTTTATGACAGTAAAAAGAGAAGAAAGAAATTAATTGAACGTTCTGAACTGCTAAATTAATACCAGTTGCAGAACACACAGACGAATTATATTGTTTATGTTTTCAATCTGTAAAAAGATTGACTGCTCTTTTACTCACAGCGAGTAAAAGGGCACAAAAAACATAACAAAAGTTTTACACTAAGGAGAAATTTAATTTTTATAATAGCCGATAGGGTCGAACAATTTTGTTCGGCTTTTTTTATATATTGTCTTGAAGTTTTCTAAGTTTGTATTCTCAACACTTATTTTTCATGATTAAAGAACTTCAAGCAATACAAAATTCTGTTTTTTCAAAACTGGACTGCAGTATTACAAACCTTTTAAAAGACTTTGAATGCGATGAGTATTTTGGATATAATTTTCAATTAAACACATTCAGTATAAAATTCAGGAAAGCGAAAATTACACCTAAAAAAGTCGGCCAGTTCGTCACCCTATGGAAAAGAAATCCTGAAACACTGGAAACAGAACCTTTTACACAGCAAGATCATTTCAATTTCTATATTGTATCGACAGAATCCGGGATCAATAATGGTTTTTTCATTTTTAGCAAAGAAGTTTTGATTCAAAATAAAATCCTGACGACACTGTTGAAAGAAGGAAAACGAGGTTTCAGAGTATATCCGGACTGGGATATTCCTCAAAATAAACAGGCAGAAAAAACAAAAAAATGGCAGGAAAAGTCATTTATTAACTTGTCTGAAAATAATTCTCTTGAAAAATTTAAAGCAATTTTAGACACAAAATTCTAAATTATTAAAACTTTATCTTTGTATATAATTTTACTATAAAATGAATCTGTACAACCTTATTATTCAAGATAAAGAAGAAGTAACACTCCATGATGTTTTCCTTGAACCTAAAAATAAGGAACAATTTGTACAGCTTATTAAGGAACAGACTTACGCCAAAGAATTACAGGAGTACGGACTTCCCGTGAACAATAAAATACTTCTTCAGGGAAGTTCGGGCTGCGGGAAAACTATGACTGCAAAGGCAATTGCGAATGCTTTGGGCAAAAATATTATCATTCTTAATTTAAGCAATATCATTTCGTCCCGAATTGGAGAAACTTCTCAAAATATCAAAATGATTTTCGATAAAGCTTCCAGAGAAAGATCAGTTCTTTTCCTCGATGAACTCGACCAAATCGGAAAAGCGAGAGGCAGCGACGATAAAGATGTGGGCGAAATGAGAAGACTGGTGAATACTTTGATCCAGCTAATTGATTATTATCCCGAAAATGCCCTCCTCCTGTGTGCTACGAATCATCCTGAAATCATTGATACGGCTTTGATAAGACGTTTTCAGCTTAAAATTAATTATGAAATGCCTTCCAAAGAGTTTTTGGACACTTTTTATGATAATTTGTTGTCAAAATTTCCTGAAGATTTGAGCAATATTGAACGGAAATATGAGATTTCTTTTGCAGAAGCGAAAGATTATACTTTTACGATTGTTAAAGGGAGATTGATTAAAAAACTGGAAGCTCAACACAAAACTCAATCATGAAAGAAGGTCTACTACACAGCCTTGAAATCCTCAAATTTACAAGATTTCCTTGCCCCCGTTTTCTGATCTCCTCAAAATAACTTTCCGCAATTGTTCCTCATTTTGATCCCCCCAATTTCCCAATACAGAAATAACAGGAATCAGCGTCTTCCCAAAATCCGTGAGATAATACTCTACTTTTGGCGGAACCTGTGCGTAAATGATTTTTGAAACCAATTCGTGTTCTTCCATTTCTTTCAGTTGAATATTCAAAACCCGCCTTGATGCGTCGGGAATTTTACGCTGTAATTCGCTTGGGCGTAAGTGACCTTCATTAATAAACCACAGCAAACGGATTTTCCATTTACCATACAGCACTTCACCGATGAGGTCAAGTCCGCAATTTAAGTTCAGAGGAATTTTTCTTTCATGCATATAACAAAATTAACTCAATGTTCCAAAATGCACAATAGGAGAAAAATTTATCCCTATGCAATTCGATTTTCCGTTATTGTCAGAAACTAAGATACTTCTGAAATTTGTATCAAAGAATTTAAGAAATGGAAAATCAATTTGATTTTAATAATGAACTTAAGGATAAAATTGCCTTAGTTACAGGTGGTACAAAAGGCGCAGGAAAAGCTATCGCGGAAAGAATGCTCAACGCAGGAGCAACAGTGATTATCACTGCAAGAAATCCTCCCGAAGAAGAAAATCCTGATTTATACTTTATTTCAGCTGATTTAAGCACCATTCAGGGAACCCAAAAAGTTGTTGAAGAAGTTTTACAGAAATTCGGAAGACTGGATATTTTGGTCAATAATCTCGGAGGTTCAGAGACCAAAGGCGGCGGTTTTACTGTTTTGATAGACGAGGATTGGCTGCAATCACTGCAGACGAATTTATTATCTCCTGTTCGTTTAGACAGAGGTTTTTTACCACAAATGATTGAAAGGAAAACAGGTGTCATCATTCACATCGCGTCTATTCAGGCAAGATTACCGTTATATGACAGCACACTTCCCTATGCTGCTGCAAAAGCAGGTTTACTGAATTACAGCAAAAGTTTGTCTAACGAAGTTTCCCCAAAAGGAGTTCGTGTTTTAACTGTTTCACCCGGCTGGATCATGACCACTGCATCCGAAAGAATGATGGAACGGATTGCCGAAAGCAATAACAGCTCCATTGAACAGGCAACACAAAGCGTAATGAATGCACTGGGCGGAATTCCTTTCGGAAGACCTGCACAACCCGAAGAAATTGCCTAACTGGTAGGATTCCTGGTATCGCCAAGAGCCAATTATCTCACCGGAACCGAATACGTCATTGATGGAGGAACCATACCTACTGTTTGATAGTTGATAGTTGAAAATGATTAAAATTCTCTGCCAATTTGCTATGTGAAACGCCTTAAAACGAAAAACTACTGAAAAAATCTTAAAGCCCTTTGTCTTAAAAATAAATATTAATTTAAAAACAAACAAAATGAACTTACCAAACATCATCTCAGAATTAGTGAAAGCACAAACCCAATTTGACAGCCATGCATATGCCGACTGTTTCACTGAAACAGCCGTCGTGTTTGACGAAGGCAAAACCCACAACGGAAAAACAGAAATACAAAACTGGATTGACACTGCAAATAAAGAATATAAAACTGTTATGAAACCTTTAGATTACAACGAAAAAGAGAACATTTTGTCAGCGGAAATCTCAGGAACTTTTCCCGGAAGTCCTGTAGTTTTGAAATATCATTTTGAGTTGAGTGATGGGTTTATTGAGTCTTTGAGAATTACGGGATAAAACTGAAATTGAAAAGATTGATATTTCAAAAGAAAATCAAGAGCAACTTTTGCTAATTAACGAAACAAATTGAAGGCGAAATTCTTAAAAAAAGTCTTAATAAAGCAATTACTATTCTACATATATCAAGAATATAAGCCCTAATCCTAAACAAAAAATCCTTTCAAAAAATTTGAAAGGATTTCTTGTTAAATATGAATTAATTAAAGTGTGCTTCAATTTTTTTACTGAACAATAATTTTAAAATTGCTATTCAAATTATCTCCTGAAACATTAAGGATATAATTTCCTGATACTTTTCTACCGGCAATATTTAAATTAAAAATTCCGTTTCCGTTAGCATTAATTTTTTCTTTAATAATAACCTTTCCTGTCATATCCATTACTGTTGCCATTAAACTTGATTTTTTATATTCCGGAAGTTTAATGAATAGCTGGTCTTTTACAGGGTTCGGATATACAGATCCCACATTTTTGCTGATACTGAAATCCGCATTACCCAATACTGCCTGATTATACAAAGCAGATATTTCTGTTGGAGATAATGCATAATTATACATTTTAAGCTCGTCAAATGCACCTTTATAAGGAGCCGGAGCATTGGTACTTGCCAAAAATTCAAGTTCACCAATGTTTCCAATGATCAGATCGCTTGCTTCACCAATACCTGTAACCGCAGTTTCGTCTCCTTCAGAACTTAAAACACCATTTGTATAAATTCTCATTTTATGCGCAGTAATATCTCTCTGGATAACGACATGTACCCAGTTACCTGTAAAATAATTGGCAATTGGTGATGTGATTTCTTTTTTCGTAACGTCATCATCGATAGCATATCTCAACTGACCACCTTTGATCTCTACGTTAAAACGTTTACCCGTTGCTCCTGTTGTAGTATTTTTGGTGAATGAACCTTTACACAATACATAAAGACTGGTTGTAGAAGACGCTGGGATCATAGTTACCGGAGCTTTCATCCAGTAAGAAACAGTAAAAGAATTATTATTAAATAAGATATGATCCTGATTTGGAATACTTGCGATATACATATTACTCGAAGAAGTTGCCAGATCAAGGGCATTGTTTTCTTTTCCCGGTACTCTTACATTGGCATTATCGTAGGCTACATTTAATGTTCCATTATTGGCATAAGATGTTAAATCTGCAATCTGTTCACCTGATAAAGGAGCTTCTGCGAATGGCCAGTTCCCGACAAGACTTGGTGTGATAGCACGGAAACTCCAAACATTTCCTGTCGCAAGACCAAGGGAATTATTAGCATCAATTCTCCAATAATAGTTTGTTGCTGTATTTAAATTGCTAAGCTGATAAGATGGTGTCGCAGAATAAGGTACAGTAGCAACATTGTTTAAGTTTAAAGGATCTGTTCCAAAATAAACTGAATATGATGTTGTGTTTGTACTGCCTGTCCATTTTAAAAGCAAATTGCCACTGCTAAGCTCTACATTTACATTACCATTTGCAGGAGTCGGATTCGCTGCCTGTGTAGGAGCTGCCGGAATCGGCGGTGTCGTGATAGATGTATTTGATGTGTAAACAGAAGATTCTGTAGCATTCATTGCTTTAACTCTATAATAATATTGAGTGTTAGGAGTTAAACCCACTTCATTATAACTTGTGGTATTTGCTGGTAATGTTGCAATGACTGAAAAAGCAGTACCATTTGGAGAACGCTCTAATACATAATTGGTTTCATTAGTAGCATTATCACTCCAGTTAACCGTTAAAGAACTGGAAGGGGTAGCTCCCGCTGTAACTGCATTGGTGAAATTCAAATTGGTTGGCGGAATAATAAAATCCGGAGGAGCTGTATTTGGTAAACCATTAATATAAACCTCAATATTCAAATACGGAGCATAGGTTGTGCTTACTGCCAATGCGTCGAAAACATTTGGATTTAATCCGTTCGCAGTTTCCCACGCATCCGGCATCCCGTCGTTATCAGTATCCAAAGGAGCCGGAGCACCATAAACGTGTCCTGCCCCACCATTAGTAAAACCAAATTGAGTCGTTAAATCAGTCTGTACATACACATAAGTAGCTGTCGTTCCTTTAGACATCAGATCTGAAATCATTAATTGATCTACCTGATCACGTCTCGGATATGATGCTCCCGCGTTTGCAACAATTTTATCATACGCACCTTGAGCGCTCAATGTTGGGTTTTTCATTGGATAATCATATGCTGCTGACTGTATTGCTGTTGCATCACCTACCGGATATCCTGTCAAGTCCTGAGGAACTAAAGCTCCATCTAAGGCTCCGTTTTTATTGTTATCAAAATAATTTCCGAGACCGTATAGATTAAAATTGGCATTACCTACACTAAAAGGTGTAGTAACTGTACTGCTTGTATTTGGACCTCCAATAAAATAATTATTGATAATATTTGCATAGGAAGCACCTGCCGAATCTCCCCCCATAATGTAAGCCTCTCCGGATTGTGTATGCCCATAAGTATTCCCATAATTTCCCCAGTTGTAAACTACGTTGTTTACAAATTCATTAATTCCTTTTATTTTGTTATTACGGGTTTTATTACAGATATATAAATTTCCAATCAAACTGATCTTACCACCTGGAGGAGGTTGCATTAATCCTCCCGCAGAATGGTTATGACGGTGCATTCCCTGTCCTATAATAGAATTCTGAATTGTTATATTATCGGGACTTGTACCGTTACTATCCCAGTTAACAGAAAATACTTCGTCTGTACCCCAGGTAAAAGTCATGTGATCTAAAATGATATTGGCTCCATTGGCAATTCCTGATGCGTCCTGATTTTGAGACGTCCCACCATAACGGAGACGAAGAAATCGGGCAATTGTATTATTGGCTCCTGTAAATGAAACTCTTGGTCCCAAAAAAACGATTCCTTCTCCGGGAGCGGTTTGTCCAGCAATTGTTGTATTAGCTGCCACAGCAACTATTGATTGTAAATTAACAATACCTCCAACTTTAAATATCACAAATCGCCCAGGCTGGCTCACTGCATCACGGAATGAACCCGGACCGCTGTCATTAAGATTGGTAACCAGATAAATTTGAGGATTTGCGGCGCCTCTTGCTCCTGTAGTGTATCTGCCAAAACCAGTAGCTTCCGGAAATGCCAATGTTTGAGCATCCAAATCGAGAGTAGACAATGTTAATCCACAAAACAGTAAAGATTTAAGAGTTTGCTTGAATAGTAAAGATTTATTTTTCATGAATGTTAATTTTGTGTTAACCAATCTACCTACAAACCCAAAAATGAGCATCCTGCTCCATCCTGTCTACCTCCTAAATATCAATTCATTACAATTTATTCCGAGAAAAAGGCTGATATTTTCTTAATAATGAAACAAATTTTCAGGACGAAAACGGAAGAACAGCTTCAAAATTTGCAACCAAAAATAACCAAGATGGAACTCTGTCTTTAACAAAACTGAATTTGCACATAAGAACTGTCTTTTCTATATGAAAATAACCGTACAAATAACATTAAAGTTTTTGGATATGAGATCTCAAATTTATATTTTGATTCAAAAGGAAAAATATTAGAATTATAAAAATTGGAATCATGATACAACTTTTAATCATATTAATTTAATTGCTCCAAATAAAACCTGTTTTTTTATCTCAATAAAGCTTGAAGGCATAAGAATATTATTTTATATTTGATTGATTTAAAACCCTATAATTCTGTAATGTCTATGAACATAGAAGAACAAATCCAACAATATATTTCCGGCCAGCCCGAACCAAAGCGCAGTGAAATGGAGACCCTGCATCAGATCATTATGCAAATAATGCCAGAATGTAAATTATGGTTTCTGGATGGTAAAGACATTGAAAATAAAGTCGTTTCCAATCCCAATATCGGATATGGACTTCACATTATAAAATATGCAAATGGAACAACAAAAGAGTTTTATAAAATAGGTCTCAGTGCAAATACTACCGGGATTTCTATCTATATTATGGGTATTGAAGATAAAAAATTCTTGTCTGAAACCTACGGACAAAGATTAGGAAAAGCGAGCGTGAGCGGATATTGCATTAAATTCAAAACACTGAAAGATATCAATATTGAAATACTTGAGGAGGTAATACAATACACGACTAAGCAAGAATCGTAATCGCTTATAGATTTTCAACGGTTTGACCTCTCAAAAATAGACATCACAACAAAAACAAAAATCCCTCTCATCACTGAAAGGGATTTAGTATATCTAAAAAACTTTTATTTACATATAAGCTTCAATCGGCTCACATGTACAAACTAAGTTTCTGTCTCCGTAAGCTTCATCAACTCTTGAAACAGAAGCAAAGAATTTGTGGTCTCTCACCCACTCCAGCGGATATGCTGCTTTTTCTCTGCTATATGGTTTATCCCAAGAATCAGAGATTACCAATTGTTCTGTGTGAGGAGCGTTTTTCAATACATTGTTTGTAGCATCAGCTTCTCCGTTTGCGATCTCGTCAATCTCTTGCTTGATAGCAATTAAAGCTTCTGCAAAACGATCGATTTCAGATTTGCTTTCAGATTCTGTTGGTTCGATCATTAATGTTCCTGCAACCGGGAAAGAAACTGTTGGAGCGTGGAAACCGTAATCCATCAATCTTTTCGCAACATCAGCAACTTCAATTCCTAAAGATTTGAACTGTCTGAAATCTACGATACATTCGTGCGCTACTCTACCTTCTGTATTTGAATATAAAATAGGGAAATGCTCAGCTAAGATTTCTTTCAAATAATTAGCATTTAAGATCGCATGCTCAGTAGCTTTTTTCAATCCTGAAGTTCCTAACATTTTGATGTAAGCGTAAGAAATATTTAAGATCAATCCAGAACCATAAGGTGCCGCAGAAATACCGTCGATAGCTTCTTTAGCTCCGATTCTGATGTTTGCATTTGAAGGCAGGAATGGAACTAAATGTTTAGCCACACAGATCGGACCAACTCCAGGACCTCCACCTCCATGAGGAATTGCGAAAGTTTTGTGAAGATTTAAATGACAAACGTCTGCTCCGATATTTCCCGGACTTGTATATCCAACCTGAGCGTTCATGTTTGCACCATCCATATATACTTGTCCGCCATGTTGGTGAATCAAGTTTGTAATTTCCTTAATATTTGCATCAAAGAATCCGTAAGTTGACGGATAAGTGATCATTACACAAGAAAGGTTCTCAGAATGTTGTTCTGTTTTAGCTTTCAAGTCTTCGAAATCAATTTCTCCGCTTTCAAGATTTTTAACAACAACGATCTTCATTCCCGCCATTGCTGCAGAAGCCGGGTTTGTCCCGTGTGCAGACTGAGGAATCAACACGACATTTCTGTGACCTTCGCCTCTTGAAATGTGGTATTCTCTGATCACCATCAATCCTGCATATTCTCCCTGAGCCCCAGAATTTGGCTGAAGAGAAGTTCCTGCAAAACCTGTGATTTCAGCTAAATCTTTCTCTAATTCACGGATCATTTCCTGATAACCTCCCGCTTGATCAACCGGTACAAATGGATGAACTGCACCCCAATTTTCCCAAGAAAGCGGTAACATTTGAGTCGCTGCGTTCAATTTCATTGTACAAGAACCCAGAGAAATCATTGAATGAGTTAATGATAAATCTTTTCTTTCCAAACGTTTGATGTAACGCATCAATTCCGTTTCTGTATGGTATTTGTTGAATACGCTTTCTGTAAGAATTTCGTCTTTTCTTAAATTCTCTTCAGGAATACTGTATCCTTCTTTAATTTCTAATTTGAAAGTCTGCTTATCTTTAAACTGAGCAAAAGAAGCCATCAGAACATTTAATTTTTCCAATGTTGTACTTTCGTTGATCGCGATGCTTACAACGCCTTCTGTGAAATAGTTCAGATTTAGTTTATGATCAAGCATCATTCTCATCAATCTTCCTTTTTCATCCTCGCTTAAAGTAATTTTTACTGTATCAAAAATTGGTTCTTCAACTGTTTGATATCCTAAAGCTTTAAGACCGTTTTTCAAAGCATTTGCTTTAAAGTGAATCTGATCAGCGATATAATTTAATCCTTTCGGACCGTGATAAACAGCGTACATTCCAGCCATAACAGCTAAAAGAACCTGAGCTGTACAGATGTTTGAGGTTGCTCTTTCTCTCTTGATATGCTGCTCTCTTGTTTGTAAAGCCATTCTCAATGCACGTCTTCCGTACATATCCTGAGAAACCCCGATAATTCTTCCCGGAATATCTCTTTTATAATCTTCTTTACAAGAGAAAAATGCTGCGTGAGGACCTCCGTAACCTAATGGAATACCAAATCTTTGAGTGGTTCCAACGGCACAGTCAGCGCCCATAGAAGCAGGAGATTTTAATTTAACCAAAGCCATTGGATCGCAAGCAACCGCAACCTGAAGATCTAATTTTTTATATTCTACGATATCTTCCGTGTAGTCTAAAACGATTCCGTTTTTACCGGGATATTGTAATAAAACTCCGTAATAAGAACCATCAAGCTTATGCGTTTTGTGATCTCCTTCCACGATTTCGATTTCCAGTCCTTCAGCTTTAGTTTTCAACACTGAAACGGTCTGAGGTAAAACAAGATCGGAAACAAAGAATTTATTTGCTCCTGCTTTTTTCTGATCCTTAGTTCTGTTGTTGAAGAACATGTGCATTGCTTCTGCAGCAGCTGTAGATTCATCTAATAATGAAGCATTTGCCAAAGCAAAACCTGTAAGATCACATACAACAGTCTGGAAATTAAGAAGAGCTTCCAGTCTTCCCTGTGCAATTTCCGCCTGATAAGGTGTATAAGCTGTATACCAACTCGGGTTTTCAAAAATATTTCTCTGAATAGCCGATGGCAATAATGTATTATGATATCCAAAACCAATATAGCTTGTATAATCAGTATTCTTCGATGCCAATTCCTTTGAGTGGATAAGCATTTCGTATTCTGAAAGCGGTTCTGAGATTTCAAGATCTTTTTCTAAACGGATAGAAGAAGGGATGGTTTGAGAGATGAGCTCTTCGATACTTGAAACGCCAACTTTTTCCAACATTGCCTGTTTATCGGCTTCATTTAGGGAAATGTGACGGCTCACAAACTGTTCTGTATTCATTTTTTATATTAGATTTTGTTTGTAAAAAAAGATGGGTAAAATTACGATTTTTTCGAAAATTGTACAACTAATTTAAAATCACAAACAAATAACGATAAGTATTCTATCTTATTCAAAATTAATAGGTTTTTATTGCCATCTTAGATATAAAAACAGTTAAAAATCACTTTTTAATTAAATTAAAATTCCCTCCGAATTTTTAAAAATTCGTAAAAATGAGTAAGAAATTTCTATTAATTGGCTGATAAATTTTTTGGTGGAAATTTTAAATCCTGAAAATTAAAATAAAGCCTTAAAATATATTTAAATCATTAACAATCAAGGCATAATAATTTATGAAAATTTATTATCTATATTTATTCTAAATTAATATATTTGCAGCATGAATATGATAGTCCCTTTCAAAGTACCGGCTTTGACTCCTGCTTTATCAATAAATACTGAAGAAATGTATTGTGGCACAAAGAAATCCTGCTGCAAGAAATTTAAAAAAGGAAAAAGATGTAAATCTTGCCCGGGAAGGAAGAAAATGGCTTAATTGCTAAAGTTTTTTACTAAAAAATAAATCGCCAGAATCAACAGCAAAATACCTGCGATTATTCTCGCAACTTTTGGCTGACCATGCGGATTTGCAACTGTTTTCGATTGCGACTTGAATAATTCTTCCGCTTTATCTCTGAACTTTTCGCCCTCACTTTCAAAAACTTCCGTAATGGTAATTCCCTGAACTGCAGTTTTATGCAACAGTGAATTCGTCGCATGAAGTAAAATCTGGAACTTTCCATCTTTGAATTCCGTTATTTTAAAAACTCTTTCTCCGTAAGGTTTTTCCAGTCCGAAGGGTAAAACTTTCACAACATCGGCATTTTGAGTCTGCCAATTAACAATAATCTCCTCTCCTTTCTTCGCATGAATTTTATTCGCAGTAAACGTTTTGATTGCCGGCGGAATATTATATCTGAAACTTTTCTGATGACTTTCTAAATTCTGATCGTAAGTATACCTCCTGCTTTTATCGCTCAACGTTTCATAAGCTTCCTGAATTTCTTTAAAACGATCTGCGAAAAAGTCGTCATTTTCGTTTTTGTCAGGATGATATTTTAAAGACAGTTTTCTATAAGCTTTCTTGATGTCTTCTTCTGAAGCATCGTGAGAAATCCCGAGAAAATAGTAGTAATCTTTCATTTTGAACTATGCAAAAATAAGGAATTTGTCATTGCGAGCAAAGCGAAGCAATCTCTTTTAACGCAAAGGTCGCTAAGTTTTTCTTTAAATAATTGAGAATATTTTTTCGTTCGCAAAGGCATTTCACTCAGCAAAGATTGGACGGTTAGAATATCCATTCAGATTGTCATTCAGAGCGAAACAAAGTGTAGCGTGGAATCTACACTCATTTTATAGATATGTTTTTGTAAAATCCTTGTTGAGATTCCTGCGGAATGACAAACTTTGTGGTGATTTAATTTTGAAAGAGATTGCTTCGCTTCGTTCGCAATGACATCATGTTGTAGTAATGTGAAAAATTGAAAGGAACGACAAATATCCTAGCCCCGATTGCAGCGACATCCTTTTTTGTATGGGATAAAGCATGGCAAAAAAGATATAGCGGAAAGCGGGAAATAGCTTCAAAAAAAA
>NZ_BAAAZJ010000003.1:1206048-1323811 GCF_039536845.1 Chryseobacterium ginsenosidimutans | reverse complement strand
GGTGCGGGAAGCAGAGCTTCCCGCACCGGAATTAACAATTTCAATTTAGTTTACTTTCTATTATTACGCTTCTGCAATATCTTCTTTTTTAAATCCTCTGTGGTGGCATTTTGAAGCAAATTCTTTTTTGAATTTCCCTTTCAATTCCTGATATTGTTCTTCATTCATTTCTCTGATCTTGTCTGCAAGACCGAAAGGAGATCTTTCTTTAATTCCGTATTCTTCGAAAATACCTTTTACAAATCTTTTTCTTTCGATTGCTTTTTTAGCGATTATTGCAACTCCGGCAACTGCTAATGCTCCAAGAGCACCTTTTAATACTGAATTTTTCATTTTTTCAAAATTTTAAATTTTACTACTTTTTGTTTTTTATATAGACGAATGAATTTTAATTTTACTTTACTACTTCTAAAATTTTTATTATTCGTTTGTTTTGTTGTGACGGTTGAAAAATCCTCCTGAACATCTGTCTTTCCAGACTTCTTTGAACTTTTCTCTTTCTTCCGGAGATAAACTCATCATTCTGTCTCTCATCATTTTCTTTTCTTTAAAATCTCTCATTCCTTTTCCAAAATGGAAACCTCCGAAAAGGATCTTACTTAAGATCAAAATTCCCATTGCCTGCCAATATGTTATCGATTTCACTCCTAAAATATCGGGGAGCAGGCAATTCCAAAGAGCCATGACGATCCATGTAACTCCCAATAAAATCAAGGGTGGACATAAGAATAAAAAAATCCAGCCTTTTTTGTGTTTATTATAATTCATAACTTTCTTTTTACTAACTATTTAAATCTTCATATAATCTTCTCAATCTGTTTCTCAAATGCTTTACGGCATAGTTCTTCCGACTGATAATTGTTTTAATATTTTCGCCCTGTTCATCGGCAATTTCCTGGAGAGTTTTGTCGTTGAGCTCATTTTCTACATAAACAAGCCTTTGTTTCTCGGGCAATTCGTCCAATGCTTCAAAAAGCTTTTTCCAGATTTCATCCTGAAACATTTTTACTTCCGGACCTGCACTTTCATCAAGCAAAAGAATATCTTTTATGGAAAAACTTCCGTCTTCATCTTCGTACACAAAATCTTCAAGATTTTCAGTTTTCTTTTTACGATATTTGTCAGTGATTTTATTTGCCGTTACTCTGTACAGCCAACCGCCAACATTCACAATCTCAGAAAGATTGGTAAGACTACTGAACTGATACCACACCTCCTGCAAAATATCTTCCGCATCTTCCGTGTTTTTCACTTTCGGGCGAATGTAAGACATCAGCTTTCCGCCGTACTTTGAAACGGTTTGTGAGATGATATTTTCCTTCTCTTTTTGCGGCATTGTTATTTTTTCGACAATCTCCATATTGCTATGACGATTGATATTTTTGTTTTACTTTAATAAATTTAAAATATTTTTCCGGAAATTCGGTTTTTCTTTTATTAATGGGATTTTTAAGACTCTCAATTTATTACTCATCAATAATTTATTATGAAGGAATTTAAGCGATAACTTACCATTAGACCGCTACACAATGAGCCTAGATTCCTACGGAATGACAAACTAAATCAAAAACTTAAACATTAATAGAAAACAATCAAAATCATTTCAAAAAATTATTGTCTTTGTGATTAAAAAAGAAATTGCTTTGTCGTTTCGCTCCTCGCAATGACAAAAAAACGGAAAGCAAATACTCTCCGTTCATATTTTAAAACAATAAAATTTTAATTTAGATAAATTCCGAAAAACCAAGTCCATGCAATTAAAATAATCTGCATCGGAATTCTCTCTTTATAAAGATAACTCATTCCGGGACCCGAATAATCACCTTTGAAAATATTGACCTTTTTCTTGGAAGAATTAATATTTGCCAGGAAAACTAAAACCAAAAAGACAATTAATAAAACAGCTGTCAATTCACGAACTGAAGGAACCACCAAACCAATTCCGGCTGCAATTTCAATGATTCCCGTGAAATATACCCAAAACATTTTCGCAGGAATAAAATCAGGGATCATCATTGCCATTCCTTTCTGAAATTTAAAGTGCGCAAATCCCGTGAAAATTATAAAAACCGCCATTCCCAAATTCCCCGAAAATAAAAAATTCCAGCTTCCCTGAAAGATTTTAGTCCCCAATAAAGCCAGAATAAAGGTAACGAAAAGGATTGTTAATAATTTCATATTCAATTTTAAGTGTAAAATTATCTTAAACTCATCAACAATCTGTTTGTTAATTTAGAATAAGCTATTTAAGTCATAATTATTTTCTTCAGCAAGATTCTTTACAATTTCCAAGCCTTTTATAAAACCTGTATTCATAGTATCCTGCCATTCTTTTTCGACCTGTACTTCTGCATGAAGCTTTGTTTTTCCACCAAAATCTATTAGAATATATTTTTCGAAACAGCCGCTCCATTGCTTTACTTCCATGCTTTCGGTGTCTTCTACTCCATTTTTATCGACCATTCCCAAATGCTTAAAAATAATTTGGCCGGGCTCATCCAGACTGTCAATTGTTGAAACCATTCCTTCACCTTCTGTATTCACAAAGTAGGTTTTCCCATCCACTTTCCAATCGCTCTTCATTTGTGATGGTGAACCTGGATTAAAAAATTTCGTCCATTCACTATACGTTTCATCTCCCCAAAGAATATCCCAAACTCTCTGTTTCGGAGCATCAATGATTTTTTCGTAAGATAAAGTTTCCATATTTTTAGATTTTTAATTTGAATATTAAAATTGGTTTTCAGAAAGTTGCTTCACGATTTGCATTGCCTTTGGAAATTTCTCTTCAAAAAACTTTTTGAATTCTTCATTAGTCTGAATTTCACTTTTAAGTTTCGTTCCTTCTTCATTTTCTTCTAAAATCCAAGCTTCGGTCGCGTCACCCCAATTTTGCGGAGTTTCAATTCCACCATAGATATCTCCGAGATGTAAAAATTTCATTTCCTGATTAGGAATATTTTTCTCTACCCGACTATACATTCCGTTATTATTCGGATCAAAAAATTTCACGATGCTTCCTTCTTCCAAAGTTCCCGTGTAAAAAGAACCTTCCGTAAAAGCCGTCGTCCATTGCCTATAAGAAATATCGTCCCAAAGCACACTCCAGACCTTTTCGGGTTCTGCATTTATCTGTATTTCAAAATTTAATTTTTCCATAGTCTAAGCCTTAAAATTTATTTAAAGAATTTGTAATTAATTTGTCATCCTGGGAAGAAAGAGTCTTCATAAAAATTGAATTTATCCTCCTACAAAGTCTCCGCCATTAATATGAATAATTTCTCCTGTGATAAAACTTGAATCTTCCGAAGCCAGGAAAACATAAGCCGGAGCCACTTCAGAAGGCTGTCCAGCCCTTTTCAAAGGATTATCTTTTCCGAAAGCCGACAAATTATCAAAAGTTTCCTTTACAAGAGGTGTCCAGATCGGACCGGGAGCAACGCCATTTACCAAAATTCCTTTTTCTGCAATATTAACAGCTAAAGAACGTATAAAAGTAGCAATTGCACCTTTCGTTGCCGAATAATCGATCAAATGATCGCTTCCGCGATAGGCTGTAACAGAAGTTGTACAGATAATTTTTCCGCCTTTTTTCATTAGTGCTAAAAAGTCTCTCGTCAAAGCAATCATTGAAATAATATTAGTGTCAAAAGTTTTCTGAATCTGATCATCTGAAATCTTTTCGATATCATTTTTAGGAAACTGGATTCCCGCATTATTGACAAGAATATCCAATGTTTTCCAGTCTTTTTTGATCTTATCTAAACATTTTGTCCTGAAAGTCTTTTTTGAAACATCACCTTTCAGCAAAATACATTTCTGACCTTCTTTTTCAACCAGTTTTTGAGTCTCTTTGGCATCTTTATCACTTTCTTTGTAAATGATCGCAACATCTGCGCCTTCCCTAGCGAAATGAACAGCAACAGCCTGTCCGATCCCACTGTCGCCACCGGAAATTACAGCTTTTTTATTAAGAAGCTTTTTACTTCCTAAATAATTTTTACGGATAATCTCAGGATAAAGCCCATCTTTTGGAACTTTAGATTTTGAATTTGACTTGTTCTGTGTTTTCATAAGCAAATCTTTTTATGAATACCATCAAACAATAAGCCGAAGAGGAAAAATTAAGAAAGCCAGATAATGGAAGCTGAAAGTTTTTAACTCCGTTAAATAATTTAACTTCCCGCTTCCATCTTCCAGCCATATCTTTAAGAATTGTAAGCGGCTTCCAAATCCTGAATAACAATTTTCTGCATTCTCATCATAGCCTGAACTACTTTTCCTGCTTTCTCCTGATCCGAATCACTCATCAGCTGAATCAATCTTTTTGGAACAATCTGCCAGCTGAAACCATATTTATCCTTTAACCAACCGCACATGCTTTCTCTTCCTCCATCAGAAGTCAAAGCATTCCAATATTTGTCTGTTTGCTCCTGATCGTCGGTCATCACAACCATTGAAATTCCTTCATTGAAATCAAATTGATGATCGTAAGAATTATCCATACAGAAGAAACTGTAGCCGTCGATTTCAAAATGTGCATGTTGAATATTTTCCGCAGGTTCAGGAGTTGGATGGCCTTCACTTCCATCGCCATATTTTAAAATGCTTCCGATTTTAGAATTCGGGAAAGTTTTTGTGTACAATTCCATCGCTTCCATCGCCTTTCCATTATTTTCATGGATAAACATCAAAGTCGGAATAATTTTCTGCTCGGTTCTCTTCTCACCTAAAAATATCTGCCACGTGACATCATATTTATCTTTAAGCCAGCCATATTTTTTGCTCCAGGAATAAGAGTCCAAAGGCATTAAAGCCATTCCGCCTTCCATCAGCTGATCCCAATATCTTTGAACCTCATCTTCCGTTTCACAGATTACCATGAAAGAAACGGAAGCATTTTTTTTGAATTGCGGACCTCCGTTTAATAACATTAATTTTTGACCAAAAAGATCAATGTTCATCACAACAGGCGTATCTGCAGTAATTTTTCCTTCAAATACTTTGCAGTAAAATTCTGCTGATTCTTTTGCGTTTCCGTCGTACCAAAGACACGGGAAAATATCATTATTCATAATTTTAAATTTTATTTTTTTTGCCTTAAACACTAATAGGTAGAAATATTTCACGAATAATCACAAATGCTTCGACAAGCTCAGCATAACATCTCTAATACTAACAGTTTATTTAGCGATATAATTGATGCGTTGTCATGCTGAGCATGTCGAAGCATCTAACCAAAATAATGTATCAAAGTGAAAATTTGTGCAAACATTAGTGCAATTTGTGTTTAATATCAATTTTTAAAAGAAACATGATTCTCATGCATATATACTTTCAGTTTTTTCATCGTATTTTTACCGAAACCATGTAACTGCATAATTTCTTTCTCGGAATAATCCGATAATTTTTCCAGAGAATCTATTTTCTCTTTTTCTAAAGCTCTTCTTGCCGGCATTGCAATAATTCCTCTCAGAAAATCTCCTTCCACAACATGATTAACAACACAAATAGAGCTTAAACATTTCGCCATTATTATTAAGTTTATCATGATGCTTTAAAAGTTTTTTAGTGATTTTCAACGTATTTATGGAAATTATTCAGGATAGCATACCAACCGTCTCTTTGCATTTCCGTAGAATTTTGTTTTTCAGGATCGAAAGTTATTTTAACATTTGTCGTATTTTCATCAATAGAATCAAAAAAAATATCTACATTTCTTCCGTCTTCCATATGATATTTTATTCTTTCATTAGGAATAACCCCATCATAAGTTCCTATAAAATCAAATCCGAAGCTTTTATCTTTCGCTTCCATTCTGTTTTTAAATTGTCCGCCAACTCTTAAGTCGTTTTCGGAACTCGGACACTCCCATGATTCATGGGCAAAATTCCATTTTGTAATATGTTTTGGCTCATTATAATAATCCCAAACCTTTTGAACGGGAGCCAAAATCGTAATGTCAATATGAATAGGTTCCATAATAATATTTTTTTAGGTGTTATAAAGGGCAGCCAAAATTCAGCTACCCATTTTTATAATTTAGTTTAAAGATAGGATTATTTTGTATATTGTTCATTATAGTTCACCATCCAATGAACACCATATTTGTCCTGAAAGCTCCCGAAATAGTCGCCCCAAAATTGGTCTTCAATAGGCATTTCAACGTTTCCACCTTCTGAAAGTCCTTTAAAAAGTCTGTCTGCTTCATCTTTCGATTCAGGGAAAATTGAAACATAATTGTTGTTTCCTACATTCAGTTTTTGCCCAAAACTTGGAACAATATCTGAAGCCATCAACAAATCTCCACCGATAGGAAGCGCGATATGCATTACTCTGTTTTTTTCTTCGTCTGATAAATTTTCAGTTCCGGGTGCATTTCCCATTTTGTGAATTTCACCAACAAATTCACCTCCAAAGACAGATTTATAAAAATTGAAAGCTTCTTCTGCTTGTCCATCAAAATTTAAGTACGGATTTAATTTAGCCATGATATTTTATTTTTAAAGTTTGTTTTTTATTTGTAATTGCGAGCTTGCTACGTGGCAATCTCATCTTTTTTAAACGCAAAGAGAACAAGGATTTTAATTATGAATATTTCGTTTGCAAAAGCATTCTATTCAGCAAATATTGAACGTATAGATTGTCATTCTGACGAAGGAAGAATCTATTTAATGATCTTAAATATTCAAAAATTTTGCAACCTCATTCACAGTAAAATCAATCAGTTTTTCATCCACATTCCCTCCAAAATCCGCCATCATATAGGAACCGTGAGTGGCAGGAAGAATCATTAATTGAGAACCTTCCACCAAACGCCACATTTCAACGACGTGTTCGGGTTTCATTACATCTTTATCACCGGAAATAAATAAAGCTGGAGATTTTATTGAAGTTAAGATATCTTCGCTCCAGTCTTCAAAAGTCTGCATTCTTTTGCTGTCTTTATCAAACATATTTTCAAGCGCAGAAAAGTCAGGATTCAGGTTTAAAAAATTAATTTTAAGCGGTTCCGGCATTGATTCTAATGTTGCTTCCATCATATTTTCGAAGAAACCATCCATCATTCCGCTTCTTTTATAAAATGCGGATGCAATAACGAGTTTTTCAACCCATTGAGGATGTCGGTGGGCAATTTGCATCACTGTATTTCCTCCGTTGCTGAAACCCCAAAACGAAGCTTTTTTAATATTTAGGTCTTTCAAAAGAGCAGCAACATCATCTGCATCCTGCTCGAAGGTTTCAGGAATATCGCGATGTCCGGTCATTCCGTGGTTTTGAAGATCAATCCCTATTAATTGAAACTTGTTTTCCAGCCTCGAAATCACTTCTTTATAATCAAATAAAATAGAACCGCCTCCTCCATGAACTAATACCAAAGGTTTTCCTGAACCGTAGATTTCATAATACATCTGAATTCCATTGATGTGCTTAAGACCTTTTTCAACAGGATTCATGTTTAATATTTTAGATCTTTATCAAAATCGTATTTCATTCCCTCGTAACCAAGAATTCTTCGCATTAATCCGATTTGTCCGCTCAGATAATCTTCACGACCGATGCACATTCCTACGAAATTCAGAACCGTTTCCGGAAAAAAATCGATGTTCATTCCCACCGGAAAAGCTTTATCCAATTCCTCGTCGGAAACTTCCAATAATTTATTATAAACAAGAGGTGAAATTGTATGGAAAGCATCTTTAAGCTGTTGTAAAGTCGGATATGTTAAATTTTCATCCAACGCTTTTCCCTGAAAGAAAAAATCTTTAAATTCAAATTCTTCCTGAAGTCCGAGAACAAACCCCAAAGCGTAACGCATATCGAGAAAATTCCCGACCATCCAAACGATATGATTGGTTCTGCCTTCAATTCTTTTCAGGGCATCTTCTTCAGAAATTCCGTCGAGAACCATCAGAAAATTCTGACTGTGACCTCGAAAAGCCGGAATAATAATGTCTAATTTTTTTGATTTTGGTGTATCCATTTTGTTTAGTTTTAATATTCTCTTTTGTTTCCGCAGATTATACGGATTTACACAGATTCTATTGGTGTAACCTTAAATCTATTTTTCTTGTGGATTTTGCAGATTGAGCAGGTTTATTTTATAGCTCCGGGTTTTCCTAAAATTCTTCTGAGATAGCCGAATTGACCACTATGGTAAATTTCGTGAAGAGACAATCCTGAAATGTCATTAATTATTGAAGGATCAATACTTTCAAGGCTATTCAGTTTTGTTTCAAATTTGTTCTGAGATTCTTTTAAATAAGATTTTAATTCTTCAAAACTTAAAAATTCATCTTTCCGATTCAAAGGAATTTCACCTCTGTTGTAGCATGAAAACTTCCCGTTATCCCAAATCGATTCTTCACCTAAAACATTTAGAAAAGCATTTCTTATGTAAATTAAATGTCCTAAAATCCAATTCATACAATTGGCTTCTCCATTAGGAAAAATCATTGCTTCTTCGTTTGAAATATCATTAATATTCATCGAAATTACTTTGTAATTACTAAGTATCAAATACTTTATAATTTCAACATCGTTTGATTTTGTTTCCATTTAATTATCCTTGAGGAAGTTGAGAAAGATCTGCAAATGTTACATTCCAGCCATGTCCATTGATGTCCCAAAAAGAATTTTGATACATCCATCCGTAATCTTGTGGTTCTTCATGTTGATGAGCCCCGTTTTCGACGGCAGCATTTACCACCTGATCAACTTCTTCACGGCTGTTTAATCCGATCGCTACTAAAACCTGAGTGGTATCGCCTTTTGGAACAGGTCTCTCAGAGAACGTCTGAAAATATTCTTCCGTCAAAAACATAACGTAAATATTGTCATTCATTACTACACAAACTGCTTTTTCATCTGAAAACTGTTCATTGACAGAGAATCCAAGTTTCGTCCAAAACGCTTTTGTTTTCTGAATATCTTTAACCGGAAGATTGACATAAATTTGATTGATTTTCATTTTGTAATTTTTTAAATGTTAAACTTTTAACCAAAATTACCTAGTTAACATGAAAACCAACTTGCCATAAGACAAGATTTAAATTTTCTTCGGATGAGACACCAGCTCTTTACGAATTCTGCTTAAAGAAGTATCTGTAACTCCCAGATAGGAAGCGATTTGCTTCAATGGAGCAAACTGTACAACATGAGGTTTTTGTTCTAAAAGATTAAGATAACGTTTTGTCGCAGAAAGCGTAAACATCTCTACCGAGCGTTGCTTATAAACAAAAAGCTGCTGAGACATCCAAGCTCTTCCCCATTCTCTGAGATTCGGAATTTTGTGGAATAATTCCTGAAAAGTTTCAAAACTGAATTTCCAGCATTCGCAATCTGTAATGCAGACAATATTTTCCTGCGTCGGAATTCGTTGAAATAATGAAGAAACTTCGATAATGATTTCGTTTTCTACAAAAAAATGTGTCGTCACTTCATTTCCATTAAAATCATTGACAAACGAACGAGCCAAACCTTTCTCCAAAATATAATATTCATTGGCAGTTTTTCCTTCTTCAAGAATACAATCTCCTTTCTGGAAAACTACTTTTTCGTGAGCATAAAATATCTCTTCCAGCTCTTCATCTAGAAAAAAAGGGAAATCGTAGCAGATTTCTAAGGCTTTATTTGTCATCAAGTCAATGTTTTTTAAGTTTTTTAAAAATAGAATTTTTATTGGACTTGATGAAAAAATCATTAAACAAAATAACGAATTGTGATAGATTATTTTATTGCAATCCTTTACACATAATCGTTGTAAGCTGTTTATATTGATTATAAATTATTAAACGTTCTGTTCGATCTATCATTCTAACGAAGGAAGAATCTCTAAAATTCAATTATATTTAAAAAAAGATTCTTCATTACACTGCGTTTCATTCGGAATAACAAACGAGCCGTCTATTTATAACTTTTAAAACAAAGAAAGCTGAATCGGTTTCGGACTGGAAGGTTTCTGAACATCCCCGAAAACTGTTTTCCCGCCAAAACGCCAGGAATTTTGTCTTTCTTCTTCAATCACTTCCTGAATATCAAAATTGGGTGTAAAATCTTTTTCTGTGGCTTCAACAATTTGATGAAGTTTATTCAGCGTCTTTAATTTATCTGAATTTCCGAGCTTTGATTTTTCAATTCCAGATTTAAGGATTTGAATGCTTTCATCATAAACTTTGGTCGGAACCGGGAAAGGATGTCCGTCTTTTCCGCCATGCGCAAAAGAAAATCTTGCAGGATCTTTGAATCTTGAAGGCGCACCGTGAATCACTTCACTTACCAACGCCAAAGACTGCATCGTTCGCGGGCCGACACCTTCCAGCATCAATAAATCTTCGAAATTCTGAGGTTGTTGTTCTCGCGTTACGTATAAAAGCGCTCCGAGCCGTCTTAAATCAATATCAGAAGCTTGTACATCATGTTGATTGGGAAGAATTAATCTTGAAAAATCGCTCATAATTTCTGCAGAATCGGTATGGGAAATATCTAAAATTCCTTTTCTGTTTTCTGATGCTTCCGAATCTGTTAAGTTTAAAATTTTTCCTCTTGAAATTCCATTGATTCCTGTGTGAGGCTCTTCAATAAAGGATTTTATATTTTCTGAATGCCAATGATAACGTCTTGCGGTTCCATCTGACTCATGCATTCCTTGTTGAACAACGCTCCAGTTTCCGTTGTCTGACAAAATAAAATTATGCAAATACAATTGATAACCATCCTGAATCGCCGTATTATCAACTTTTGCAGAAAGTTTGCTGGCTCTCACCAATTCGGTTCCGTTCAACCCTGTTTTATCAGCAATTTGCAGTAATTCTGACGGTGTATCTCTGGAAAATTTACCCTTTCCTCCACAAATATACAGTCCGAGTGTTTGAGAATTAGGATTAATTGAACGCTTTAAAGCACCCATAACGGAAGTTGTAATTCCTGAAGAATGCCAATCCATTCCCATCACCGCTCCAAAACTCTGGAACCAAAACGGATCAGCCAATCGGCGCAGAACTTCATCTTTTCCATAATCTGTAAGAATTACTTCAATAATTGAAAGCCCGAGAATAGACATACGCTCATACAACCACAGCGGTACTTTGCCATAGTGAAGGGGTAAATCTGCTGTTCCGGAACGTTTCATTTATTTTGTAAAGTTAGGTTTTAATATGATGATATTTTGATGATTTGAATCAGTATTTAAACACGAATGGTACAAATGTTTTTCACAAATAAGCACAAATTATTAATCAATAGGAACGGGCTTTAGCCCGTTTAAGAAATTAAAAACATCATATTGGCTTTAGCCAAAATTTATAAACCTTTATTTAATTAGTGATATTCGTGAAAAATATTTGTGCCATTCGTGTTTAAAATAAACCTTTATGTTTGTCCTCATCAAACTTTTCATTAAAAATAATTTTATTTCCAAAAGGATCATCGACGGTAAAAGCAATGGCATTGTAAAACGTTTTTTCTAAACCCGGTCGATTGTATTTGTACTTTTTATCGATCAATTCTTTATGATAATCTGCGACGCCTTCACCCCAGATAAAAACCCTGCTTCCGGGAGTTCCGTCACCGTGATGTTCGCTTAAATGAAGAATGATATTATCTTTTTTAACTTCCATATAAACGGGAGTGTCGTCTTCAAAATGATGTTCCCAAACAATTTCAAAACTTAGCCAATCGATATAAAATTCTATCGTTTTTTGATAATCAAAAATTCTGAGAATGGGAATAACTTGTTCTGCTTTCATATTTAATATTAAACTTATTGATGTGAAAGAATATTAATTAATTTTCCAAACGGATCTTTGACGAAGAATCTGCGAACTCACCAGTCTTCATCGGTAATTTCGTAAGTAATTTCAAATTCTGAATTCTTCACTTTTGCATACCATTTGATTGAAATTTAGAAATTCTTACTGCCAAAAAAGCCTTGCGAAATAAAACTTTCACAAGGCTTTTATAAAAATTTTATTGCTAAATTATTTTAATGCTTCAATTGCTGCACTATAATTTGGTTCGTTGGCAATTTCTGAAACCTGCTCCGTGTAAACCACTTTATTATTTTCGTCAGTTACGATCACGGCACGGCTCAAAAGACCTTTCATCGGAGAATCTGTGATTGTTACTTCATAATCATCACCAAAACTGCTTCTGAAATCTGAAAGTGTTTCAACATTATTTAAACCTTCTGCTGCACAAAATCTTGTTAAAGCAAAAGGTAAATCTTTAGAAACGTTGATTACAACAGTGTTTTCAAGGCTTGAAGCTTCCTCATTGAATTTTCTTGCAGAAGACGCACAAGTCGGAGTATCGATGCTTGGGAAAATATTGAAAACTTTTTTCTTTCCTTCAAAGCTTTCAAGAGTTTTTACATTTAAACCTGAATCTACCAGAGCAAAATCTCTTACAGTGGTTCCTACTGCCGGCAAAGTTCCTATTGTATGTACTTCGTTTCCTTTTAAAGTGATATTTGACATAATTTTATTTTTTAAGTTTTTCAAATTTAATCAAAATGAAGAGGATTTTTTGTCAAATAAAGGTTAAATAATTCTTAAAGTGGAAAATCTTATTTAGGTTTAATCTAAAAAAATTAAATTTTAACTAAATTTGTGGAACTAAAAAATCAAATAATAAATAATAGTATAATGTCAGACAAATCAAAAATCTATTACACATTAACGGATGAGGCTCCAATGTTGGCGACACACTCGTTTTTACCGATTGTAAAAGCATTTACAAAATCAGCAAATATTGAGATCGCAGTTCCGGATATTTCTTTGGCAGGAAGGATTTTAGCAAACTTCCCTGAATTTTTGAAAGATGATCAGAAAATCGATGATGCGTTGGCTCAATTAGGTCAATTGGCAACTCAACCTGACGCAAACATTATCAAATTACCAAATATTTCAGCTTCTGCACCTCAGTTAGACGAGGCAATCGCTGAATTACAATCTAAAGGTTTCGCAGTTCCGAATTATCCTGCAGAACCGAAAAATGATGAGGAAAAGGCAATCAAAGCTAAATATGCTAAAGTATTGGGAAGTGCTGTAAATCCTGTGTTAAGAGAAGGAAATTCTGACAGACGTGCTCCAAAAGCTGTTAAAAACTATGCAAAAGCAAACCCTCACAGAATGGGAGATTGGGCTTCTGACAGCAAAACCGACGTTGCTCACATGAACAACGGAGATTTCTACGGAACTGAAACTTCTATAACGCTAGAAAATGCCACAAAATATAAAATCGTTTTCAAAGGAAATGATGGTGCTGAAACTTTATTAAAAGATTTCGCAAGTCTTCAGGCTGGGGAAATTATCGATTCTTCTGTTATGAATTTAAACGCTTTGAAAGCTTTCGTACAGGAAGCTATCGAAGAAGCTAAAAACAGAAATGTACTTCTCTCTGCTCACTTAAAGGCTACGATGATGAAAATCTCTGACCCTATTATTTTCGGAGCGATCGTAGAAACTTTCTTTAAAGATGTTTTCACTAAATATGCTGAGACTTTCAAGTCTTTAGATGTTAATCCAAATAACGGTCTTGCCGATCTTTTCGAAAAAATCAAAGGAAATGCTCAGGAAGCTGACATTAAAGCTGACATCGAAGCTGCTTTGGCAAACGGACCAAGAGTGGCAATGGTAAATTCTGATAAAGGAATTACAAATTTCCACGTTCCTTCTGACATCATCGTTGATGCATCTATGGCTGCTTTGGTAAGAGGTGGCGGTAAAATGTGGAACAAAGAAGGGAAAGAAGAAGATACGGTTTGTATCATTCCGGACCGTTCTTACGCTGGTTTCTATCAGTCTGTAATCGATGATATGAAAGCTCACGGAAAACTGGATCCTACAACAATGGGTTCTGTTCCGAACGTTGGTTTGATGGCTCAAAAAGCTGAAGAATACGGTTCTCACGACAAAACTTTCCAGGCTACGGCAGACGGAACAATTGAAGTTCAGGATGAAGCAGGAAATGTTCTTCTTTCTCAAAAAGTAGAAAAAAGCGATATTTTCAGAATGTGTCAGACTAAAGATGCTCCGATTCAGGATTGGGTAAAATTGGCAGTAAACAGATCCAGATTATCTGATACGCCTGCAATTTTCTGGTTAGACAAAGGAAGAGCGCACGACAGAGAAATCATCAAAAAAGTAGAAAAATATCTTGCAGATCACGATACAAACGGTCTTGACATTAAGATTCTTGATGTAAAAGACGCAATGACGGAAACACTGAAAAGAGCAAGAGAAGGAAAAGATACAATTTCTGTTTCAGGAAACGTATTGAGAGATTATTTAACGGATCTTTTCCCAATCCTTGAGCTTGGAACTTCTGCAAAAATGCTTTCTATCGTTCCATTAATGAATGGTGGCGGTTTATTCGAAACAGGTGCAGGAGGTTCTGCTCCAAAACATGTTGAACAGTTCCTGGAAGAAGGTTATTTAAGATGGGATTCTCTAGGTGAATTCTTGGCTTTACAGGCTTCTTTGGAGCATTTAGCACAAACTCAGGGGAATACAAAATCTCAGGTTTTAGCTGATGCATTGGACGAGGCAAACGCGAAATTCTTAGCTACGGACAAATCTCCTGCAAGAAAAGTAGGACAAATCGATAACAGAGGCTCTCACTTCTATTTGGCAATGTATTGGGCAGAAGCTTTGGCTAATCAAACTGCTGATACTGAATTGGCTAAACAATTTGCTCCGATTGCAGAAGCCATGAAAGAAAATGAAGAAGTTATCAATGCCGAATTAATTGGTGCTCAAGGTAAACCTCAAAACATTGATGGCTACTACAAAACTGATACTTATAAAACGTATGCAGCAATGAGACCAAGCACCGTTTTAAATGAAATTATTGACGGAATTTAATTTTCTGATTTAATATAAATAAAAAGCTCCTTTTTAAAAGGGGCTTTTTTATTTTTAAACAAATAGCACGAATGTTTTTCACAAATAAACACAAAATATCCCATCTCTTTTGTCATTCCGGAGGAATCTAAGCGTAGTATTAGCGAAATATTTTTAAGTTTTAGCTAAAGCCAATTTTGATTATATAAATTGAAAACGGGCTAAAGCCCGTTCTATTGATGGTACAACATTATTATATATTGTGGAATTAGTTAAAATATTCGTGATCATTAGTGTTTAAAACCATCCTCCACAATCACTTTCCGATGCTCCCTTCCCCAAATAATCATTTCCTGAATAATATTCCCAAATGTTCTGCAATAATCTGTTGCCTCATATTCTATTAAAACAGGAGTTTCGGGATAAACATTTCGTTTGACCAATTTGTTTAATTCCATGTCTTTTAATTCCTTTGAAAGCATTCTTGTGGTGATTCCGGGAATGCTTCTTTCAATTTCACGGAAACGTTTGTGACCATTACAAATAGCATTAATAACAGGAATTCTCCACTTCCCGCCAATGAAATAAAGGGTGTCTTGTAATGCTCTCAGCTCTTCGGTTTGATCTCTTTCCATGTTGCAAATTTACGTGATATAATTGATGATACTGATATACTCTATGATACTGATTACAAAAGTATATCAATTTAAAATAACTTTGTCAAAAATTTTAAAGATTAAAAAACAATGAATAAATTTAATAACAAATTAGCCATCGTAACCGGAGGAAACAGTGGAATCGGGTATGCAACCGCAAAAGAATTAATCGCAGAAGGCGCAAAAGTAATCATCACAGGAAGAAGAAAAGAAGCTATTGAAAAAGCGGCTGAAGAGTTGGGAGCAATTCCGTTTGTGGCGGATCAGTCAAATCTTAATGATATTGATTCGTTAAAAAATGAAGTAGAAAGTCAGTACGGCAAAGTTGACATATTATTTATCAATGCCGGAGTGACGGGAGGTTTAATTCCTATTGAAAATATGAGTGTTGAGAATTTTGATAATGTAATGAACATCAATTTCAGAGGAGCATATTTTACGTTGAATAAATTCATTCCGTTGTTGAATGAAGGATCTTCTGTTGTCTTTTTGTCTTCGATCGTTGCAACAATGTATCACCCAAATAATTCCGTTTATCAGGCAAGTAAAGCAGCATTAAATTCAATTGCAAAAACAGCAGCTGCGGAATTGGCACCAAAAAAAATCCGGGTCAATATGGTAAGTCCGGGACCAACAAAAACGGAAATCATGTCGAAAGCGGGATTAGATGAAGAAAAACTGAAAGGCATCAACGAATGGTTGATCGACACCATCCCTTTGAAAAAAATGGGAACAGCGGAAGATGTTGCCAAGCTGGTTGTTTATCTGTCTGATGATAACGTCTCAAGCTTCATGACGGGAACAGAAATTATTATTGATGGCGGAATGATTTTATAGAAATGATAAATAAATTAAGAACAAAGGCTCATTTACTTAAGATGAGCCTTTTCAATGAAATTACATTTTAACTAAGTCTTGAACAATGTGAGCACAATGGCTTACCTCCAGTTCCAGACCTTTTGTTTTTTGCTTCAATGTTATTTCCTTCTGTACACTTAGTGTTGTTGTGGTGAACATTCTGCTGAATGCTGTGCCACGGTGATGTTTTTGACATAAATTAATATTTTAAATTCAAAGATGAATTTATCAACATATTTTATTAAATAATTGTGGGAATCCGTTATGAAAATTTATAAATAAGAATATGTAAATCAGTTACAAGGTTAACCTCCATTTAAATTTTAAACTCTTAAAATTCCATTTTCACCTTTCGATTTGCCCGGCTCACCTAATTTCCCATTCCGAAACATCCTTCAACAAACTACTTTTGAGCCATAAAAATAAATCATTATGGACTCAGTAAAGAAAAAAAGAGCAATAAAACCGATAGCCATTATATTTTTGACGGCTTTAGGAATCTTTGCCATTTTACAGCTTTTTAACAAGCCATTAGAAGGGAAACCTGTCGCAAAAAAGATTGAAGCACCTCACAAAGTTTTGGCAATTCTGGAAAATTCTTGTTTTAATTGTCATTCGAATCAACAAAATTTGAGTTGGTATGATAAAATTGCCCCGATTTCTTGGGTAGTGAACAAAGATGTAAAAAGAGCGAGAGAAGTTCTTAATTTCTCCGAATGGAATTATTCGGCAGGCGAACATCAGGGAAAAATATATGCTATTCTCAACATGATGCAAAGCGGAAAAATGCCACTTCACGAATATACAATTCTTCATCCGTCAGCAAAAATCACACAAAAAGATATTGATGTAAT
Source organism: Chryseobacterium ginsenosidimutans (assembly GCF_039536845.1). GTDB lineage: Bacteria > Bacteroidota > Bacteroidia > Flavobacteriales > Weeksellaceae > Chryseobacterium > Chryseobacterium ginsenosidimutans_B. The sequence continues at coordinate 1,306,600 of NZ_BAAAZJ010000003.1, read as the reverse complement.
TAAAAAATATACACTTTCATTATCGAGTGTTGCTCCTGTAAAAAATGAACTGAAAAATATTCATCAAAATATTGAAATTAAAGAAAATAATACACCATCAAAATTTCCGGTTTCGCCAAACGGTGTAAAATATACTGATGATTATAAAAACTGGAAAGTCATTAGCATGAGTACACTTTTCGATAATTCAATTCGTGTAATTTATGGAAATGATATTGCCGTAAAAGCCATTGAAACGGAAGATTTTCATCCTTGGCCAAACGGAAGTATCGTGGTAAAATCAGTTTGGAAACAGGAAAAATTATCTGATGGAGAAGTAAGAGCAGGAGAATTTGTAAATGCGCAATTCATGGTAAAAGATTCAAAAAAATATACCGATACAGAAGGTTGGGGATTTGCGAAATTTTCAGGAAAAGATCTTCATCCGACAGGAAAAACAGCTTCATTTGCCAAAGAATCCTGCATTGCCTGCCATCGACAATTAGCCGAAAAAACAGGATATCTATTTGATGTTCCCATGAAAATAAATACGGAAAGATTAATTAAAAACCTTCAGAAATAATGAAAAAAATATTATTTATCATTGTATCAGTTTGTGCAATATTTACGGCATGTAAAATTGATGAACCCGATAAAAATTTGCACAGAGTTGTTTTTGATCCGGGAAATTTGAAATTTATTTCAACTTCATTAAATACTACAAAAGAAACATCATCCGCTTTGTATGGAAATAAGGAAGCATTACAATCATTACAAAGTGAAATTCATCAACCAAAACCAGATTCTGAATTAAAATTAGTAACCTGGAAATATCACGAAAATCCGCAATATATCGGAGGTACAATTACAGGAGAATTACTAAGTGTTGAAACTCTTAAAACCGATAAAAACGGAAAGATTTTCTATCAAATTCAAAATTCATCTGAAAAAGAAAATAATCAATTCAATAAAGAAGAAAGAATTAAATATATAATGAGTTACAAACCTGTCGTAAGACCATAATAAAAGTAAAGTGAGGTATTTTTCAATCTGGAGTCGGGAAATCGGCTTCGGATTGTCTGTTAAAATCAATAATGACCAGGCAATCACATTATCACTTAAAAATATTAACTTAACATTTTTAAAATTCGCAGTTCTCATGCAGCAGCAAAAAATAAAAATTTCACAAACCATCATCTGGATAAGTTCCATATTTTTAGGAGCATTATCTTCGGTTCCACAACTCGCTTCTCATGCTTTCAACTGGAAGGAAGCCGTAGTAAACTCGGCTATCACAGCGGCTTTTTCCATCATCATGTGGTATCTTAACATATATTTGCTCAATCGAAATTCAGAAAAAAAGAGGCAACAAATATCCTATTCAAGATTAATGGTTGTTCTGGCTTTCGGAATGGTTGTCATGTTTTGTCTGGCATGGATTCAACAACTTATTTTATCACACATCAATTTCGGTGCGGCAATGCTGATGGTCGAAGTCAGAGGGATTTTGATCAATCTTGTATGCTATATGTTTTTAACTTTACTTCAAAATAATTACACCGGACAACAGGTTCAACTGGAATTAGAAAAAGTAAAAAGCGATAATTTGGGAGCTCAGTTTGAGTTATTAAAACAACAAATTAATCCACATTTTCTTTTCAACAGCTTAAATACTTTAAAATCGATGGCTGAAACGAATGACTCCGAAACCGTCGATTTCATTATGAAATTGTCTGATTTTTATCGTTTTACATTAGAAAGCAGAAAATTGGATTTAATTACTGTTCAGGAAGAAATGAAAATTATCGATTCGTATATTTTTCTGCAAAAAGCACGTTTTGGTGAAGGAATTACATTGACTAACGAATTAAATAATGAAGTTTTAAAAACTTTAATTCCGCCATTTACCTTACAATTATTAGTTGAAAACTGCATCAAGCATAATATTGTTTCACAAAGTAAGCCTTTACACATAAAAATTTATACTTCAGATAATAGAATTGTTATTGAAAATCCTATTCAAAAGAAAATGACGACAGAAGATTCATTAGGAATCGGACTGGACAATGTAAAATTGCGTTACAAACACTTATTAGAACAGGAAATTCAAATTAATTCAGACGAAAAAATATTTCAAATAAAACTACCTCTCATCCATGAATATAATCATCATTGAAGACGAATTCAGAGCTGCGAAATCTCTTCAGAATTTAATATCAGAATTAAAACCAGACGCCAAAATTCTTGGAGTTTACGACAGTATTGAAATGAGCGTCGAAGCTTTATCAAAAGATGTAAAGCCCGATCTTATTTTCATGGACATCCATCTGTCGGACGGACTTTCGTTTGAAATTTTCAAGCAGGTGGAGATTACCTGTCCGGTAGTTTTTTGTACCGCTTTCGACCAATATATGCTGGATGCTTTTAAAAGCAAAGGGGTCGATTATGTATTGAAACCTTTTTCAAGAGAAGACATTGCTGAAGCGTTGAGGAAAGTTGATGAATTAAAGAAATTCTTCCAAAAAAACGAATTACCGGATCTGGAATCTCTTTTACAAAAAATCAGTCAGCCGCAATCTGCGGGCAAGAGTAGTTTTTTGGTCTTTAAAAATCAAAAATACACAACAATTCTCACGGAAAACATTGCCTATTTCTACATTCACAACGAGATTACACATCTTGTAACTTTTGATAAAGAACAGTTTCAGTTAACTCAATCTTTGGGACAGGTCGCCGAACAGGTTTCCGAGAAACAATTTTTCAGAATTAACCGACAATATTTGGTCAATTTTAAAGCAATTAAAGAAATGGAACATTATTTTCAGCGTAAAATATTGGTTAAATTAACGATAGAAACTGCTGAAAAACTTCTTATTAACAAAGAAAAAACACACAGTTTTTTTACGTGGCTGGAAGACCGCTAAGCTTCTGAAAATTTTCAACTTTATATTATACAGGTTCACCTTTCATTTTGTCCGGCTGAACCTTTTTTGTATTCTTTTGCGCCGGAAAGGTATTTACTTTTGAATAAAATTAAAAGAAATGGTACTTAAAAATTTAATAGGAACAGCCGCTTTTGCAGCATTAATGTTCATCGTTTCTGCTTTTGCTTATAACAGTAAAACTGAAGAGACTCCTAAAAATTTAACTTCAGAAAACAACGGTTTTGCCGTTTTGGAATTGTTCACTTCAGAAGGTTGTTCGAGCTGTCCTCCCGCCGATCAACTAATGGGCGAAATTGAAAAACAATACAAAGATCAACCTGTTTACATCCTCGCCTATCACGTCGATTACTGGAATAATCTTGGCTGGAAAGATAAATTCAGCAGCGTCGAAAACTCTAAACGCCAACAGCAATACAGTCAAACTTTACGCTCACAGGTTTACACACCTCAACTGGTTGTCAATGGTGAAAAAGAGTTTGTAGGTTCCGACCGCAATGCAGTGGAAAGTGCGATTCAGACAGCTTTATTTAATACGAAAAATGCTAAAGTTGATTTATCTGCCAAAGTTTCTGAGAAAGAAATTAATGTAAACTTCAAAACTGTAGAAAATTATTCACAAAACAAACTTCTTATAACGCTTGTCGAAAAAAAATCATCTACAAACGTACAAAAAGGTGAAAACGAAGGTCGTCACTTGATCCATTGGCAGATTGTTCATCAGCAAAATCAGATTTCTTTAAAAAATTCGACAGAAGGAACGACGAGTTTCAAACTTCCTGAAAATTTCAATACCAACGACTGGGAAATAATCGGAATGATTCAGAATGTAAAATCCGGTGAAATTCTAGGCTCTGCAAAGGCTTCTTTTTAAAATTATTCTTCGCAAATATTCAAAATAAAAACAGTAACAACTTAAAACATTAAAAAAATGAAAACAAAAACAACAAAAATCATCTATTGGTCAGGAGCAATTTTTATGTCATTATGGTTTGGAGCAAGCGGCTTCTTTGAACTGACAAAAAATCCTGTAGTTTGGGATATCACCTTGCAATTAGGCTATCCATCGCATTTTATCTATATTCTAGGAGTATTTAAATTAGCCGGAATTCTGGTTTTATTACTTCCCAACAGATTATTGAGATTGAAAGAATGGGTTTTCGCAGGAATGTTTTTCGACATCACTTTTGCGTTCTTTTCAAAAATCGCCGTGCTTGGTTTTCCGTCAACGATTGATGCAATTGTAGCATTCACGGTACTTTCAATCACTTATTTTATGTTTAGAAAACTGCACACTCCAGAATTAATTTTTGGAGAAGCTTAGTTTAATTAAATTTTAAAGTAAAAACAAAATACATTCGTCTTTAACAAAACAAATATTAACTTTTCAGACTTATGTTAAAAATAAATCCTCCCAGCAATGAGAGGATTTATTGTTGAAAATTATGAGTAGAAAATATAAATCTTTATAAATTTCTTAATGATTTAAGCATGAGCTTTTCTTAATTTGACCATCATTAAAACAAGTAATCCTAAAATTCCAAGTACAAAATAACCTTCTGCAACCTGTAACTGAATTTGAGGTCTGATGATTGCAACAATTCCGTAACTGATCGCTGATGTGATAATGAAAGCAATTCCCCCTGTCAAACCGCCTGCAATTCCTGCAGAATTCGGGAATCTTCCGATACAGTAAGAGAAATAATTGTTAAAAATAAATCCCGCAGTCACATGAATCAAAAATGCAAATGCAACCAGACTGTAAATATTATTTGAAAAATAGGAAGCCAAAAACATCAAAATAATTAAAAATATTTGGATAAAGTTGGCGTAACGAATTTTAGGTAAAAACGCTTTATTGATTAATGCTTTTCCTAAAAATCCACCTGTCATCCATGCAAAACCGAGAATTAATGAGACATAGCCTGCAACAACTTCAGAATAACCCATTTTATGCTCAATAATAAAAGAACCACACAGATTGAAAAACATAATCATTGAATAGCTCAATCCGCACATTACCATTCCATAGAAGAAATCTTTTGCTTTAAACATAGAATTATATTCCTTCAATAAGAATTCCAGACGAAAAGGATTTCTCTTTTTTAATGTTTCACCGGAAAATATAAATTCTAAAATCAAAAGCAGCAAACTATACCCTGCCAAAACATAAAAATTTGACTGCCATCCGAAATTTTTCTGCAAATATCCACCAATAAAAGGCGCAATGATAGGACCAACCGACCAAACGATCGTCATGATACTGAGATAATGCTTCCTTGCTTCACCTTCATAAACATCGACAAAAAATGCCCGTTTTGAAACGACGGCGAATCCTGATAACATCCCTTGTAATACACGCATTGCATAGATTACAAAAATATTTTGTGTAGTTGCTGTAATTAAGAATGAAACAACGAACAACGCCAATGAAATCATTGACACCTTGTATCTTCCGAATGAATCTACAATACTTCCGGCGAAAAACTGTGTCAATCCGTAACTGATTAAAAATATCGATAAAGTAAGCTGAATATTGCTTTCCGTCTGATGCAGTTCTGTCGCCATACTTGGCATTGAAGGCAGATAAATATCCGTCGCCAAACCCGACATCGGAATTACAGCAAATGCTAAAATTGTAGCAATAGCTTTATTTTTTTCTTTGAGTGTTACCATTCTTTTCATTAAATCTTTTCATTAAATCTTTTCATTAAATCTTTTCATTAAAAACTCAGATTTCTGTTAAAATTTTTCAGAAATCTGAATTTTATAAATAGTTTTTAGTTGTTTACTAATTTCATGGAACCTTCGCTGTATCTTTCTCCAATATTTGGATATTTTTTCAGAATAGCGTCGATGGTTTCCAGATCTGATTGAGAAAGCTCAATATTGACAGCGGCAATATTTTCTTCTAAATATTTAATACGTTTTGTTCCCGGAATCGGAATAATATCTTCACCTTGATTCAATACCCAGGCAAGAGCTAACTGAGTTCCTTTTACACCTTTAGATTGAGCAAATTCATTGATTTCTTTGGCTAAATTTCTGTTATTTTCAAGATACTCTTCCTGATAACGAGGCAGAGATTTTCTGAAATCTTCATCTCCAAAATTCTGAACATCATTAATATTCGAGAAAAGCCCTCTCGCCAAAGGAGAATATGGAACCAAACTAATTCCCAACTCTCTGATTGTCGGTAAAATTTCTTTTTCAACATCTTTTGTCAACAATGAATATTCTGACTGCAAAGCTGCAATCGGATGAATTTTATTCGCTTTTCTGATGGATTCTGCAGAAGCTTCTGACAATCCTAAATATCTTACTTTTCCCGCTTTTACCAAGTCTGCCATTGCTCCGACCGTTTCTTCAACAGGAATATTCGGATCAACTCTGTGAGCATAATACAAATCGATTTCATCAATTTTTAATCTTTGAAGACTTAAATCAACCGCTTTCTTGATCCATTCCGGTGAACCGTCAAAATAAGTTCCGGGAGCTCCACTGTGACTTGCTTTTCCATCTTTAAACCTGAATCCGAATTTTGTAGCAATAAAAATTTTATCACGATTCGGAACCAAAACCTTTGATATCAGTTTTTCATTTTCTCCGTTTGCATACATATCTGCTGTGTCCCAAAAGTTCACTCCTAAGTCCAAAGCTTTGTGTAATGTATTGATACTTTCCTGTTCGTCAGCCGGTCCATATGCAAAACTCATTCCCATACATCCCAGACCGATAGCAGATAACTGCTCATTTGTTTTTCCTAATTTTCTAAATTTCATGATAACTGTGATTTTAAATTGATAAGACAAAATTATAACAGAAATCCATCGATTATAATATAGAATTCAAACGAAGAATTATAAAATTCAAACAACAGCGTTTCTTACTGTATTCGGAGTTATTCCGGTTTGCTTTTTAAAATAATTGGTGAAGTAAGCGGGTTCTTCAAAACCTAATCCGTAGGCAATTTCTGAGACATTCCAATCGGTGTGTTTCAACAAAGCATTCGCTTCCTGAATGATTCTTGACGTGATCTGCTGGCTCGTTGTTCTTCCTGTAATCTCTTTCACAGAGCGGTTTAATGAGTTTACATGGATGGATAAACTTTCTGCATAATCAACCGGACTTTTCAATCTTAAAAATCTTTCCGGACTGTCGATCGGGAATTGCCTTTCCAGCAACTCCATGAATAAAGAGGCAACTCTTTGTGAAGCATTCTGATAAGGTTCAAAATTTTCTGCAGGGTGCATTTTCATCGTTTCATGGATTAAAAGATGGAGATAAGCCCGAAGCATATCATATTTATGCAGATAATCCGACTGAATTTCGGTCATCATTTTAGTAAAGATATCACTTACAGTTTTCTGTTGTTGCTCATCAATAAAGAAAACCGGAGTTCCGCCAACTTTAAAAAGCTGCGAATCCTGAAGTGTTCCCAAACGGTTTCCATCATATAAAAAATGGTCTGTAAAAAGACAGAAAAACCCCTTTTGATTTTCATCTTCTGCCTCCCAGGAATAGGGAATTACAGGATTTGAAAATAATAAAGCCGGTTTATCCACATGAATCCATTTATCTGCATAATGAAGCTTACCTTTTCCTATAATTAACGAGATTTTATAGTAGTCTCTCCTGCTATAAGGCGTAATGGATGAACAATTTTCACGCGAAAATACATTAAAATGCCCAACTCCGGGAGTTTTAATGCATTGCAAACCTTTATTTTGAGCATTTCGCTCATAAAAACCTTTTATTGATTCTCTGGATTCCATGATCCAAAATTATAAAATTCAAACAGAATTTGAATCATAAAATAATTACAATTGATAAAATGATTTGAGAGCTTTGTCTAATTTTTCACTTTCGTTTATATTCTGTTTCTAAATTAGCCCCGATAGAAACGGTTACCCCGCAACTGGTGTTGGAAAGCTGAAGGGTTTAGGCTTGGAGAGCGTTGGCGTGAGGAGTATGAGTGGATAGCGGGAAATAGCTTCTAAAATTATTAATAATAATGAATGAGTGAGTGAAGATTTCTCCTTCGTCGAAATGATAATTGGAGTATGTGTTTTTCGGGAAACTATTTATAAAACAACAAAACCACTCTTTACGAATGGTTTTATTTATTTTGAAACCGAGTTTTTATTGGTAGATTACTACATCATCTTTTTTAATTTGATAGCGCGTTTTCTTGTAAGGAACTAAAACATAGCTTTCTTTAATATGGCTTCCACTTTTCCAGAGCTTACCCTTTCCCTGTCTTGTAAGAATAATGCTTTTTGCAGCTCCATCCGGAATGAAAATTTCAGCTTTTTTCATGTCTTTACTGAAAATAACTGCCGTCATTGTGGTATATCCTTTATCCGAGCCTACTTCATTTAATTTAATTTTTTGCTCAAAAACTCTTACACAATCATTTTTAATTTGTGAATAAGTGTATCCTGCAGAACCTTTGCAGCCATGAACATCTTTGTCACCTCCGACCATCGGAGCTTTTTGCGCAAAAACCAAAGAACCAAGGAACATCGCGCTGAATAAAATTGTTTTTTTCATATTTTAATTTTTTAATGTTTTCAATTTGGTATTAGATAATCTGATTCTAAGATACGAAAAAGCCACTCAAAATGAGTGGCTTTAAAATATTATTTTGTCCAGTTGATTTTTGAATGTTTTACATCTTCGGAATTTGTACCAATCATGATATCAAATTCTCCAGATTCCCAATCATACTTCAAATCTCCGTTATAGAATTTCAAGCTTTCAGGAGTAATATCGAAAGTTACTTTTTTAGATTCTCCTTTTTTCAACATCACTTTTTGGAATCCTTTTAACTCTTTTACAGGTCTTGTAATGCTTCCCACCATATCTCTGATGTATAATTGAACAACCTCAGCACCATCGTAGTTTCCAGAGTTTGTTACCGTCACTGAAGCCTGAATTGACTGATTTCCTTTTGGATTTACATCAGAAACCGCCACATCAGAATAATTGAACTTTGTATAGCTCAATCCATATCCGAACGGATAAAGAGGTGTATTACACTCATCCATATAGTTTGAACGGAATCTCTGATACTCACATTTATCAACTAATTTTTGGTCTAATGGACGACCTGTATTTTTAGCATTATAATAAATCGGAACCTGTCCTAAACTTCTTGGGAAAGTCATTGGTAATTTCCCTGAAGGGTTTACTTTTCCAAAAAGAACGTCAGAAATAGCGTTTCCAGCTTCTGAACCTGCAAACCAAACATTAAGAATTGCATCAGGCGTATCTTTTACATTCGTCAAGGCTAATGGACGACCTGTGAAAAGTACCATTGCTATTGGCTTTCCTGTCTTTTTTAATTCGTTTAACAAATCTACCTGAGATTGTGGAATAGTAATCTCCGTTCTTGAAGAAGATTCCCCGCTCATTTCTGCAGATTCTCCGATCGCTAAAACAATGACGTCTGCTTTGTTGGCAACATCAACCGCTTCTTTTAATAAAGTTTCTTTTGAGCGATTATCTCTGTCGGTTTTTTTACCGTGAGCTGCATAAATATCTTCCAATTTTGCATCATAATCGATGTTTGCACCTTTAGCAGAAAGGAATTTCACTTCTTTTCCGAAATTCTCCTGCAAACCCTGCATTAAATTAACTGATTTTGCATGTTGAGCGGCAACACTCCAAGTTCCCGCCATGTTTAAAGAATTATTTACCAATGGACCAATCACCGCCACCGTTCCTGATTTTTTCAAAGGAAGAACCTGATTATCATTTTTCATTAAAACCATTGACTGAGCTGCAGCATTTCTTGCAATATTTCTGTTTTCCATGCTGTAAACTTCTTTTGCCGCTAATGCTGCATTCCCATATTTGTAAGGATCTGTAAATAATCCTAAGTCATATTTTGCTTCAAGAATTCGTTTTGCTGCAGTATCGATTTCAGCCTGAGTTACTTTTCCTTCTGATAAAGACTTTTTAAGTGTCGTTAAAAATCCTTCACCCACCATATCCATATCGATCCCTGCTTTTAAAGCTAAAGCCGAAACCTGCTGAAGATCTCCCATTCCGTGGTCAACCATTTCGTTGATTCCGGTGTAATCGGTCACTACAAAACCTTTGAAGTTCCATTTATTTCTTAAAACTTCAGTTTGCAGCCATCTGTTTCCTGTTGCAGGAACTCCGTCAACTTCGTTGAAAGAAGCCATCACAGAAGCTACGCCTGCATCAACAGCCGCTTTGTAAGGTGGAAAATATTCATTGAACATTCTCACGTGGCTCATATCAACTGTATTGTAATCTCTACCCGCTTCACCTGCTCCATACAATGCAAAGTGCTTTACACAAGCCAAAATTGTATTTCCTTGAGATAAATCTTTACCTTGATAACCATAAACCATATTTTTAGCAACCTCGCTTCCTAAATACGGATCTTCACCCGAACCTTCAGAAACCCTTCCCCATCTTGGTTCGCGGGAAATATCCACCATGGGAGAATAGGTCCAGTTGATCCCGTCAGAAGAAGCTTCTTTAGCTGCGACTCTTGCAGACTGCTGAATCAGATTCATATCCCAAGAAGCTGCTAAACCTAGTGGAATCGGAAAAGTTGTTTCATAACCGTGAATAACATCCATCCCAAAAATCAATGGAATTTTCAGACGGCTGTTTTCAACAGCAACTTTCTGAACGGCTCTGATTTTATCAGCACCTTTTATGTTGAATAGTCCACCGACTAAACCTTGTTCAACTTTTTTTCCGATATCGGAACTTTTAGCCAAACCTGTAGTAAAATCGCCTGAACTTGGTAAATTCAGCTGTCCGATTTTTTCATCTAAAGTCATTTTCGACAAAAGATTATCTACAAAAGCTTTCTTTTTAGCCTGATATTGAGCCGTCTGATAAGACTGAACGGGCTTCGTTACCATTTCCTGCGCCGAAAACATCGGAGCAAGTGCTAAAGTTGCAATTACAATTAACTTTTTCATAAATCTATCTTCGTTATAAATTATAGTTCTGTTTTTATTTTAATTTTTTGACTGGTTAAACACAAAGGCGTTTCACTCAGCAAAGGTTTTATGCTTTACTTTCTAAATAACAATTATTTTGCTTTTCTTTTTGACAGCATCCACTCATATAGCTTAGGATTTGAATAGGTTGAATCCCAAGAATTGTGATTGTCATTCGGAAAAATTGTCAATTCTGCATTTGGATTGACCGGGTGTAATTTTTGGTAAAAATTAAGAGCATTTTCAGGTAAAACTACATCATCCATTCCGCCATGAAATATTTTGATGTTCAAATTTTTGTACTGATCGATATTTGCTTCCATTACTCTATCCGTCGGAGCACATACTGAAACTACAGCAGCGAACATTTCAGGATGTTCCATTGCCAATTTCAACGTCCCCCAACCTCCCATTGAAAGTCCGGTAAGGTAAATTCTGGAAGCATCAATCTTATATTTTGCCTGAATTTCTTTAATCAAATTATAAACTGTTTCCGTATCCCACCACATATTTTCGGGACATTGGGGCGCTAAAATAGCAACAGGTTCTTTGATTAGATTTTTATAGGTAAAAGGGCTGTGAGCCTTTACAATTTCAAGATTAGTTCCCCTTTCACCCGAGCCATGAAGAAACACAATCAAAGGAACATTTCCTTTTGTATTTTGAGGATAATCCAATATGTAGGAAATTTTTTCCTGTCTTTTGACTTCTTTGTTCAATTCTCCTTTAATTTCCTGAGCGTTTAGGCTTAGAGAAAATGGCAGAAGTAAAAGAAGGATATGCTTTAGTTTTAATTTCATATGAGAATTTTTAAGCTTTGGCTACAGCCAATTTAATTAATTCTTTTTTATTTAAACGGGTTAAAACCCATTCTTATTGATTATTTTATGAGCCTTGTCAAGGTTGACCGATATTAACTAGCCCCGATTGCAGCAATTGTTTGAGCTCATTTTCTGGGTTTCGGCGGCGGCTTTCCCCCCACCGAAACCAAAAAAATAGCGAGTGCGGAAAGCGGGAAATAGCTCCTAAAAATATTACTTAATGTTATACTTTTCAGACTTAAAGCTTAATTTCTTTAATCCTTGTTGGATTTCAGGAGCATTCATAAATAATTTCCATAAAAATCCTGTTCTGTAATTTTCAATCATTGGAGCAATTGTTCCCTGATCGATCGCCAAATATCTTGGAGTCGTCCAATTATTATAATTGATTGAAGTTGCGTCGTAAGGTCCTGCAGAACCTATAAATTCAGGTTTTTGAGTATAAATGAATCTCAAAAAGTCCATTGATTCTTTGGGTGAATATGGGAAACTGCTCAAAGCCGCTGTCGGAGAGATTACACCATGATCATTTTGTGGAAAATGTGCGTCGTAACCAACACTTCCATCATTATTTCTTGAATAACTAGCTGTTAATCCCCAATAATTTGGTCCGTAACCTTTCCATTTTTTTGGATTTTCAATGCAATATTTATAGTCGATAAGAACTTGATTTTTATTTAAATCAAAGTAATTTTTAATTAATTTATCAGATAAATTGGTTGGATCTAAACCTATGTAAGAATATTGTGTCCAAAATAAAGGTCCGCCATATTCTTCAGCTCCATTATGTTTTACATACATTGGTAATCCATATTTTTCTTTGTCTGAAAGATAAGTTCCGTTTCTTGTCCAGCCTTTATAATACGTTTCGGCATCAATTGAATAAGTAGGTGATGAAGCAGCTAAAATGTAAGTAATCAAACATTCATTATAGCCTTGTAATGGGAAATTCATTTCCCACTGATACTCCGGTGACCAATGCCAATATAAAACTTTTTCGCCTCCTTTTGTGTACCAGTTCCATTGAATTCCTTTCCAAAGTTCGTCACATTTTTGGGCAAGAGCTTTTTCTTCAGCGTTTCCGTTTTTGAAATATTCACGAACCATTAAAATTCCTGAAGTTAAAAATGCTGTTTCCACTAAATCTCCGCCATTATCTTTTTTACCAAAAGGAACCGTCTTCCCTGTTTCCCCATTGATCCAGTGTGACCAAGCTCCTTTGTGACGGTCTGCCTTTGCAAGGAAATCCATCATTATAGTCAATCGTTTCACCGCATCTTTTCTTGGAACAAAACCTCTTTCAACTCCGACCAAAATAGTTGCTAAGCCAAATCCTGATCCACCCGTTGTAACAACGTGTTTATCATTATCCGGATAGATATTGTCTTCATGATAGCGCTCTCTTCCCAACATGGAATGTGGTTCCGCGTAATCCCAGAAGTATTTCAAAGCATCTTTCTGAACTCTGTCCATTAATTGTTCGTTGGTAATACTACTTTTTACCACTTCAGCTTTTGAAACCTCTTGTTTGGTTGTTTGGGAATTTTTGCAGGAAACAAAAAATATAGGAACACTTAAAATTGATATTATACTTAGCTTCATATAAGTTTTCAATTTAAAAATAAAAAATTGGTTAAAAAAATAACCAAAGTTAAACTTTGGTTATTTTTATGTTTATGATTTTTAGTAACCAGGGTTTTGGACGAAAAGCCCATTACTCTGATTCATTGCATCTAAAGGGATTGGGAAAAGTTCATTTTTTCCAGTTACAAATCCTTTAGATCCTAAATAAGTAGCAGCTTGTCCTGTTCTTACTAAGTCTGGGAATCTATCATTTTCCATTGCTAATTCTACTCTTCTTTCCTGCCAGATAGCGGTTCTAAGTGTAGACTGAGTACTAGCTGTTGTATTAGCAAGGTGAGCTCTAGTTCTTACTTTATTTATATTTGTAATAGCAGCAGCGGTATTTCCTAACTCATTGGCAGCTTCTGCATTGATTAAAAGAATATCAGCAAATCTTAATATTCTTATATTTTGAATAGAACCATATCCACATGCGTTATTATTTAAAGATGATGGCACATAGACTTTCTGATTCCAAGAATTTCCTGCTTGAGGATCCTGTTTGTGAATCAAATCTCCTTCAAGAGTTGTTTCTCCTTCTCTCAAAATACTCAATTCTTTTCTGATATCTCCAGGCTCAAATGCATTTTCCAACGCTTGTGTAGGAGTAAAGAAACCCCATCCAAATTGATTTCTAACCCCTTGAACTTCAGCATACTGACTTCCTCCAAAACCTGCAGCACAATCACAATTAACTTCAAAAACAGATTCTGTACCGAATTCTCCAGCTGGTCTGAATAAATGGTTGAAATCCGGGTCTAGACTATACCCCATTCCAATAACTTGGTTTGAAGTATCATAAGCTTTTTGATAATCTTTCATATAAAGATATACCTTTGAAAGTAATCCTAAAGCCCCCCCTTTCGTTACTCTTCCACGATCCGCAGCAGGATATGTCTGAGGTAAAACCGCAGCAGCAGCCGTAAGATCAGAAACTATAAAATTATAAACTTCTGCTGTAGAGTTTCTTGCTTTCAGATAATTCCCATCTGCTGGTAACCCATCATATATAGGAACTCCGCCATAAATTCTTACCAAATTGAAATAGAAATAAGCTCTTAACATTCTAGCTTCGGCTATCAATCTATTCTTAAGTGTAGCATCCATATCTATTTTAGGAACATTTGTAATAACTTGATTTGCCCTGTTAACAGCTTGCCATTGTCCAATCCAATAACCTCTTACTCCATCATCACTTACTGTAAATGTAAAGTTATCGTATGCATTAATAAATGATGCATCCCCAGGATTAGATCCTTTTTCTACATCATCGCCTGTTACTCCAAATACATACTGAGCAGGGAAACCTGAATTTTCCCAGCTTCTTAGGAAACTATAAATAGCAGTGGTTGCCTGCATGGCATCCTCTTGTGTCGTGAAGAAATTTGACACATCTGTTTGTCCTTCATCTTTAATATCTACAAAATCATCATTACAACTTACGATTAATGAAAATATAGAAAGTGTTAAAAATATTTTTTTCATGATCTTTTAATTAAAATGTTAAGTTCATACCTACTGTATAAATCGCAGAGATTGGGTAAATATTATTATCAATTCCCATTTGTACTCTATCCGTATTTGTAATCTCTGGTGAGAAACCATGATACTTGAAACTAGTCCAAGGGTTCTGTGCACTCACATATAATCTTAATTTTGTAATAGAAAGAGCATTTGCAAATGCTTTCGGTAAATTATATCCAACCTGAATATTTCTGATTCTGATATAGCTACCATCCTCTACATAAAAACTATTTGGTAAAATAATGGATTGATTAGATGTAATCATTGAATTAGTATTAGAAGTACCAGCTCCCTGCCATCTGTTATTATACATATCTAAATCCCACGTCTCATTTCCATAACGTTGTTCACGGTTATAATTGTATATTTTGTTACCAAATACACCTTGGAAATCAACGGCAATATCAAAAGCATAAATGTTAAAATTAACACCAAAACCATAATTACCTTTAGGAATCGGACTTCCTAAGAATGTTTTATCTCTTGAGTCAATAACGCCATTACCATCCTGATCTGCGAACTTAAACCATCCTGCTTTTGCTCCAGCTTGTCCTGATGCAGCAGCTTCAGCATCTGTTTGGAAAACACCGGCAACCTGATAACCATAATAAGAACCAACTGACTGACCTGCCTGTAATCTTACAATAGAATTTCCAAATAAACTTGCTCCGGTTTCTAAGTAGGATCCACCGTAAACTGACGTAATTTCATTTTTAAGTGTTGTAAAATTACCATATATTCCAAAAGTAACGTTTTCACTAAGTTTAGTATTGTAATTAACAGAGAATTCAAAACCTTTGTTATTAAAAGAATATGCGTTGGTATAAAAACTATTCCAGTTAGCTGCACCAGATACAGTTCCTTGGTTTACACCGTAAACCACATTCTTAGAATCTTTATCATAATAAGCTGCATCAATCTTAAGTTTATTATTAAATAATGCCATCTCCAATCCTACATCTTTTCCTGTTGTAGTTTCCCAACCAATAGTTGGGTCAATAAACTGATCAATCGTCGCTGCAGGATAACCCGTATTTCCAAAATAAGCACCACCACCTATAATAGATGTATTTGCATTAAACTTTCTTGATACATTAGGATTTCCCAACTCCCCATAGCTGGCTCTTAGTTTTAGTAAATTGAAGACATTCTGTTCACTCATAAAATCTTCTTTAGATATTACCCAACCAGCACTAACTGCAGGAAAGGTTCTGGATCTATCAACACTAATTTGTGAACTGGCATCTCTACGAATTGATGCATTTAATAGATATTTACCTTTATAATCATAGTTAATTCTTCCAAAGAAAGATTGAATTCTTTGTTGATCTTGGAAAACACCGGAAACAACAGCATCATCTCTATCTATACCACTTACATGAACAATGTCTGTTCCGTTTGCAATATTTAGAGACCCATTTGTTCCGTCATAATTAACATTTTTAGCAGACCAATAATCTTGTGATAAAGAAGTTCGTGTTCGTGAAAAACCTGCAAGTACCTCTAAATTATGACTTCCTAAGCTCTTTTTCCAATTAATGGTATTATCCCAAACATAATTTCTATTTCTAAAATTTCTTGTAACTAATGTAGATGCTACTTGACCAGAAACAGGAACATAAGAAAGTGTTGGAGTATATTCATATTGACTAGGGCTATAATTATCACTAGAATAGCTAATTCTGAATGTGAAATCTTTCAAAAATTTCAATTCTCCCCATACGTTATTGAGCAATCTCTCCTGTCTTACCTGAGAACGATAAAGATCAAGCATAGCTCTTGGGTTGGCAATAGAATACCCATTAAAGTATTGATAATCTCCCGTATTCGGATTCATTACTGAAAATATAGGCGGAGCAACAAAAGCTGTCAATAATGGATTTTGTGATACATCAGTACGCATTTTGGAGAAACTGAAGTTATCTCCAATCGTAATATTATCAGTAATTTTATAGCTAAGGTTTAATTTACTGTTAAATCGATTAAAACCACTTCCTGAATTGATACCTCTACCTGCTGCAAGGTTACCTTCATCCTGAAGATATCCTACACTTGCATAATAATTAAGTTTCCCCAGACTTCCTGTTGCAGAAAAATCATTAGAATTGATTATGCTTGTGCGAAACACTTCATCAAACCATTTTGTATCAGCCGGAAATTGATTTCTGTTAATTGACCCTGCTCCGTTTCCATTATCATTATAAAGTTTTTCATTATAAAGCTCAATGTACTGATCAGAATTAACCATTTCAGGAACATTAGTTACCTTTTTAAATCCCATATAAGAATTGAAATTATAAACAGGTTTTCCTTTTCCAGTTTTGGTTTTGATAATTATAGCCCCATTAGCAGCCTGAGCTCCAAAAATAGCCAAACTTGATGGATCTTTCAAGACACTCATTGATTCTATATCCTGAGAACTAAGATAAGAGATATCAGTAGTAATCATACCATCTACAATAAAAACGGTATTTCCTGTAAGAGAACCAACTCCCCTGATGTCTACTCTTGGAGAGCCTCCGGGAGTACCAGAATTCGTAATGTTTACCCCTGCAAGTTTTCCCTGAATAGAACTAATAGGATTCGCATTGGGCTTATCTGCCAGATCTTTTGCTGAAACCATTCCAATACTTCCTGTTACATTCTCTTTTTTCTGTGTACCATATCCTATAAGTACAACCTCTTCAATCTTTTGTTCTTTCGGAACAGTGTCTCTAGGGGTTGTCTGTGCATTGACATTCATACCGAAGTATAGAACTGCAATGAGACATGAATACTTTAAATCACTTTGTTTCATATAGTTTAATTTTATTCGTACAATCACTATTTTAACAAAAAGACATTCGCCTTTTTTGCCCCTTTCATTGAAAAATCCTTTATTCTCAAAAAAAGACATTATTCAAAATTATAAAAATATATTCAACAATGTTAATTTTACTTAATATTTTTATCATTCTGCCAATACCTTAAATTTACATAAAAACAATTAATTTTCTTTTATATTCATTAAATCATTCAACATAATCAGAATAATTAAATATTTTTTAATTCCATAATAATTCTATTTAATTAAAAAAAAATTTAAAATTTCTTCTTATTACCTTATATGAAAGGTTTTGAGAGGTAATATATCACAAAAGGTGTTCATTTTATTATATAATAACTAACAATTAATATCCTTCGTAAAAGTTTGTTAAAATAATTATTGTGTTTAAATTTGGTTCATTATTTGAAAACTATTAATGTTTAATCAATATCAATGAAAAAATACATTATCGCAGCTGTCTTGCTTGTAGGAACAGGAGCTGTTATCAATACCACAATGCAGTCTTGTACTTCTTTGGCGACATCTGATCTGGGGCTATCAATTATTAAAAAATTCCTTTTGAACGGAATTGATAAAGGAGTAAATGTTTATAGCAACAGAGATGCTTTTTTACAAAATAATATGGTTGATAAGGCATTACCAAAACAACTGAGAGATATCAACTCAATGTTAGAAAAAGTTGCTCCGTCTTTGGTTACAAAAGAAAGACAATATATTGCTGATGCTGCAGTTTATACCATAAATATCTCAAAACCGATTTTGGTAAGCGCAGTGAACAGCCTGAATGCCCAGGATGTTACAAGAATTATTCAGGGAGAAAAAGGAACTGCTACCTTGATTTTAAAAGAAAAAACAGCTCAGCAATTAGTTGCTGCAATTACCCCGAAAGTTGATGAGCAGCTGAACCAATACGGAATTGTGAAAAGCATCAATACGGCTTTATCAGGAAGCAATTTATTAAGCAGCCTTCTTGGCGGAAACAAAAATACTGTGAATGCGGGTGGTCTCAGCCAGTTGGCTTCGGAGCAGCTGGTGAACGGAATATTTAATATCATCGAAGATTACGAAATCCAGAACTCCAAGTCACTTCTTGGACCTCTTGGAAAATAAAAAATTTTTCGCTATATTTATATATAATTTAAAATTGGTGATGGATATATTACAAGGAAATCAACATGCAAATCCTGAAGAATTTTACAGTTCTTTAAAGGAAAAACTGGAAGATCATCATGATTTTCCCGAAGATTATTTATTTAAATTTATAATTCCTACGGATCAGGCAAAACTTACGGAAATTTACAAGGTTTTTGACGGTATAAAATTCACACTGGGAAACCGCGAAAGTAAAAACGGAAAATATACTGCCTGTAATATAAACGCATTTGTTTTGGATGCAAATCAGGTAGTACATATTTATAAAGAAGTAGCAAAAATAGAAGGTGTAATTCTATTGTAAAAATAAAAAAGTCAGCTTTACGCTGACTTTTTTATTTTTACATTTTTATCTATCTATTATTTTTCAATAAAATATTTTACATTCTCGATCGGTCTCCCCAACATGGCTACAGAACCTTTAATTATGATTGGTCTCTGTATCAGAGAAGGATTTTCAGATAAGACTTTTATCCATTCTTCTTCGGATAAATTTTTGTTTGCAAAATTTTCAATATATAACTTTTCTGTTTTTCTGATGATATGAAAAACACTTTGATTCAATTTTTTCAGAACTGTTTTGATTTCAAGAATACTTAGCGGATCTTCCACAATA
Organism: Chryseobacterium ginsenosidimutans; assembly: GCF_039536845.1. Classification (GTDB taxonomy): domain Bacteria; phylum Bacteroidota; class Bacteroidia; order Flavobacteriales; family Weeksellaceae; genus Chryseobacterium; species Chryseobacterium ginsenosidimutans_B. The sequence goes on along the minus strand of NZ_BAAAZJ010000003.1, from coordinate 1,287,125 downwards.
TCAATGATCTCAAACGGCACTCCATTTTCATCCAGATACTCCAAAACCGCATTCGATTTTGAGCAGCTTCCATTATGTAAAACCTTAACCAACATATTTAATTATATTTAAAAATTAAACTTGTACTTAACAAATTTAAAAAGAAATCAACCTATCCGAATCTTAATTTGTAATAAAACTTTGTTAAAACAAACCGTTCAGTTCTGCTTCAATTTTTTCTAAAATAAGTCCAAAATCTTCCGGTTTTTCAACGAAATCCAAATCATCAACTTCAATAATCAACAATTTTCCTTCTGTATAATTGGAAATCCATTTTTCGTATTTCTGATTCAGTTTTGAAAGATATTCGATACTGATGGATGCTTCATATTCTCTTCCTCTTTTGTAAATCTTTTTAACCAGATTCGGAACATCAGATTTAAGATAAATCAATAAATCCGGTGCAGAAACGAAAGATTTCATTAAACTGAATACAGCATCATAATTTTTAAAATCACGATCCGAAAGAAGATTCATGTCATTCAGGTTTTCCGCAAAAATATGTGCATCTTCATAGATCGTACGATCCTGAATAATGTTTTTCCCACTTTCTCTGATTTCTTTTACCTGACGGAATCTGCTTCCCAAAAAATAAATCTGCAAAGCAAAGCTCCATTTGCTCATGTCTGCATAAAAATCCTCCAGATAAGGATTATGATCTACATCTTCAAACTGAGCATCCCAACCGTAATGCTTGGAAAGCATCGTTGTCAACGTAGTTTTTCCTGCTCCAATATTTCCAGTAACCGCAATATGCATATTTTTCCCTTAATGTATTTGTTGATTTTGATAATAACTAAACTCCGACAGATTCAACTTCCGAACTATCCTCAATCAGCTTCTGTAAAGAACTTTCCGCAGGATTTTTATCTTCTATTTCCTGTGTTTTTTTCTCTAGCTTTCCTTCCGGACTGTCTGGTTCTGCAGTTTTTTCCGCCGATTTTTCTACATCTTGTTCTGTAACCTTTTCTTTATGATCCGGTTGATCAGGTTCTGTTTGCAGCTTAGCTTCTTTGCTCTTTTCGAGGTTGTAAAGATAAAGCTTGTTGGCTTTGATTTCAAAATAAGAAAGGGTGTTTTTATCCACAATTTGTGCATCGGGATCCTCGAAAATCTTAACCATTTCTTTTTCCGGAATGTACTTTAGAATAGAATTATTTGTTATGACTAAAATAAATTCGTTTTCCCTTCTGAAACGTTTTCCGTTTTCAATGGGAGCTTCAAAGATTTTTTCAAACTTAAAAGTATAAACTCTGATGTGTTTTCTCGTTAAAATATATATCTTATTTTCGTAAACCAAAAGATCCGTAAGATCATCAAAACTGGCATCAAAAGGATAAGAATTAATTGTCGTCTCGTTTCTGAAATTATACTGTATCAGACGTTTTGTGCTTTCATCCAATAGCCATAATTGCTGCAAATCTTCGGCATAAGCCATTTTGATAAAACCAAATTTCTGCTTGAAATCCACCTTTTGAATTTCATTCATATTCTGATCAACATATTTCAGTTCCTGAGCATTTTCCGAAAATAAAGGTACACTTAAAGGATTCTGAACGCCCTGAACTTTATAAGGAACCGTAAACATTAGTTTTCCGATCTGTTTTCCCAAAGAATCATACTTCGTAAAACTGAAATCTTTGCTTTTATAGATGTATAAATTTCCGTAATCGTCGGCAAGCATATCTTTAGCTTCCTTAAGCTTCAAAGTGTCTAAAGGAATGGCTTTCTGCGCAGATAACGAACAGAAAATCAATATAAATATCAAATGTAATATTCTCAAATTCTTGTAGATAATATTCCGGTGGAATTCCGGCAATTTACATGTTTTATTTTATTAAGAAAGCCGTTTTTAATTATTTAATAGAAACCTCATACATTTTTGCCCAGTTCTTACCTGTTACCAACATATTATCACCCTTAAAGGCAATTCCGTTTAAGACGTGATTTTTGTCGTTTTTAATATTTTCGTCGGTAATTTTTGTAAAATCAAACTTTCCTACAACCTCTCCTGTTCCGGGATCAATTTTCAAAATAATAGGTTTAAACCAAATGTTGGAATAGATAAACCCGTTGTGATATTCCAATTCATTCAGCTGATCGTAAGTTTGTTTATTTCCTGCGACAGAAACCGTTCTCACAACTTTTGAAGGATTATTAACATCGAGAAAGAACAAGTTCTTTGAGCCATCCGTTGCCACAAGATTTTTCCCGTCATACGTCAGTCCCCATCCTTCACGAAGCTCTTTCGGCAAAGGAAATTCTGAAATTTTCTTCAATGTATTTTTATCATAAACAAAACCTACTCTATTTTGATAAGTAAGCTGATAAATTTTATTTCCAACGATGGCACAACCCTCAGAAAATATATCTGCAGCCTGTTTTTCTTCAACAATTGGAGTGGTTCCTCCCAATGTATATTTTATTAACTGAGAAGAATTCGCCAAACCGTCACTTTCATAGACCGTACTTCCTTCAAGAAGAAAACCTTCAAGAAAATTATTCTGATCATGAGGATATTCTGCTACGATTTCATAAGAAATATTTTTTTCAGGATTCTTTGCAAAAACATTAATTGTAGCATCCTGATTCAAATTTTCACCGCTTTTTGTTTTAATATTAAAGGTAATCTCGTTATCACCCAAAGTAAAAAACTTAGGATCAATGATTAAATTTGATGTTTCACTGTCTCCGAAACTGATCGAAATATTCTCTGCAATTTCCGTTACTTCTTTCGGAAGAGTGAGTTTATCTCCGAAATGATATCCGTTCTGCATCATCGAATTGTTGTAATCTGCCAAAGAATTAAGAATATCCTTATTGTCTTTGCATGAAGCTAACAATAAAAATGCAGTGAAACCAATCAATATATTTTTCTTCATTGAATTTTAATAATTTTTCAAAAATAGTAATTTTTTATTCCTTTTACGAAAAATAGCGCTCCGAAGAACGCTATTCATTATTTTTAATAAATATATTGAAATTTTTCACTTATTTGATCGCAACTTCATAAATTTTTGACCAGTTTTTCCCTGTCACCAACATATTTTCACCTTTGAAAGCAATTCCATTTAATACATCATCGCTTCCTTTTGTATTTTGTTTTGCGATTTCTGTAAAATCAAATGTTCCGACAACTTCTCCATTTGCCGGATTTATTTTTAATATAATCGGTTTTTGCCATACGTTTGCATAGATAAACCCATTGTGGAATTCAAGCTCGTTCAATTGATCATAAGCCTGAGAACTTCCTGCAACAGCAATGTATTTCACCATTTTTGAAGGATTATTTACATCAAGGAAATACAACAATTTACTTCCGTCTGACGCAATAAGGTTTTTTCCGTCATAAGTTAATCCCCAACCTTCTCCTAATACATTCGGATAAGCGAATTCTGATAATAATTTCAAAGAATTTTTGTCATAAATGTATCCTTTTTTGCTCTGCCAGGTCAGTTGATATACTTTATCACCCGCAATTGTACTTCCCTCAGAAAAATCTTCCTGTCCCTGTTTTGTAGAAGCCAAAGGAGTTGTCGTTCCCAATGTATATTTTAAAATCTGTGAAGAACCGTTCTGCCCGTCACTTTCGTAGATTGTATTGCCTTCGATCTGGAAGCCCTGTACGAAATTTTTAGGATCGTGAGGATATTCTGCTACAATTTCGTAAGATAATTTTTGTTCGGGATTTTTTGCAAAAACGTTGATCGTTGCATCCTGAGTCAAAGTTTCGCCACCTTTTGTTTTAATGTTGAAAGTAACTGCATTGTCACCCAATGTAAAGAATTTTGGATCGATCGTTAAATCCGAAGTTTCTTTATCTCCAAAACTGATTGAAATACTTTCCGCATCATCCGTTACATCTTTTGGCAATGCTAATTTATCACCAAAATGATATCCTTTCTCCGTCATTGAATTGTTGTAATCCGCCAATGAATCAAGAACTTTTTTATCATTTTTACAAGACACCAACAACAAAACCGCTGCAAAACCTATTATAATATTTTTTTTCATTTAATTTCTAAAATTTCCCCAAAATTAGCAAAATTTATTCCTCTTTGCTAATTTCATCGATATGTTGACCAAATTGTAATATGTAACCATTGTTATCATAGATCGCAAACTCTCTCATTTCCCAGTCGAAAGTCTCGATTTCGTAGCATATTTTTGCTTTAGTTTTTAATTCTTCCCAAAGCTCATCAACATGATCAACATTAAAATAAAATGAACCTGTAAAACCTATTCCATTGAATTTTTCGTGTGAATTGGGTCTTGACAACATGATCTGTACATCATCTTTTTTAAGAGATGCCCATTGCCAGTCTGTATTTGCGCCCAGCAATGTAAAGCCAAGACATTGAGTGTAAAACCCAATCGTTTCTTCAAGATTTTCTGTCCATAAAACCGGACGAAGGAAAGTAAATTTTGCCATCTTATATTAAGTTTACTTACTTTCTAAATAAGGCTTCAGACTTTGACCGATAATTCCATTCCAGCCTTCTGTAAAAGATTTTTTAGAAAAATTTTCGCCCAGATCTTTAAAATTATCAATATCATCATGAGTCAATTTCACCAAAGTCTGTTCACCTTCCGGTTGAAGTTCCCAGGTTATCACTGTTTTTTCTTTTGAAAACTCGGGATAAGACCAGGTATGTTTCAGTTTCTGATTCGGAACAATTTCTAGAATTTCCGACTGGTGATGATATTTTTTCTCATCTCCAGGCTCGTAAAAATTAAATATTTTTCCGGGTTCCAATTTAAAATCATAAATATCAAAATACCATGATCTCATTTCGGTCTGGTCGGTTAATGCTTTCCAAACCTCATGAATGGGTGCATTTACTTTGTGTTCTACAATGATCGGATTACTCATATCTGATATTTTCTGTTTTATATTCAACGTAAAAATCTATCGATAATTATTTTAAACCACAAAAGTCACAAAAGATTTATGCTAAATTTAAGATTAATTTTAAAACATTTAGAAAGTTCACAAAATGAAAATCAAAAATTTTCAGAAACTCAAGTGCTCTTATCTAACCCTATCAGTGCGCAAATCCTGTAATCTTCGCTTCATCAAAATCCAGCTGCATTTCGATTGTTCTCATCACATGATCGTCGAAAATTTTCTCACGTTTCATTCTGTAAAGTTCATTTCTCTGCGCCTGAATAACCTGTCTCATAACATCTTTATTTTCATTCATTGCAGATACATAATCTCCTGTTGAAGCCATGCATTGTGCTTTATCAGCCATCATCATCATTTCATTTTCCAATTTATGCTTCTGATGCTGAACAAGACTGTTTTTTTCTGCCAAATCTGAGAAATCATTCTGCAATTTGTGCAAAGCAGTTTCTTTCAACTTTCTCATTAAAATTACTTCCTGTTTTTCTTCCGGAAGTTCACTTCCTGCATCATTTATCTTTAAAATTTTTAAAATTGGTGTCAATAATAAACCTTGTCCCACCAAAGTAATTAATATGATAACGAAAGTTACAAATAAAATGATATTTCGGTGCGGAAATGCATCTCCATTTGGTAAAAATGCCGGAATTGACAATGCAGCAGCCAGTGAAACCACTCCTCTCATCGCTGCAAAACTAATGATAAACGGTTCTCGCCAATCGGGTTTCGGAACTTTTAATCTTAGATCTTTTGAACACAGTCGCGGGAAATACATTAAGGCATAACTGTAAAGAATTCTCGTACCAATAATTGCTCCGCCAATCACCACACTATAGAAAATTCCTTCGGAAATGGTATATTCTTTCATGGCTGCAACGACAATTGGTAATTCTAATCCAATTAAAATAAAGATAATAGTATTCATCAAAAATATAAGAACGCTCCAAACATTTCCCGACTGAATTCTTGAAGTATGACTCAGGTAGCAATGTGAATTATAAGACATTAATAAACCTCCTGAAACCACGGCCAACACTCCGGAAAAGTGAAAATGCTCCGCCGCAATATACATGATGTAAGGAACGATTAATGTAATAATCGTGTCAATATTGGAATTGGAAGGAATAATCCTTAATAAAGCCCCAAATAAAAGTCCGGAACCAATACCAACTGCAAGTCCTCCGATTGCCATCGTGAAAAAATCTTTTACCGCTTCTCCAAAAATAAATTGTCCGGAAATTACTGCTGCCAAAGCAAATTTAAATACAATTAAACTCGATGCATCATTAATCAAACTCTCTCCTTCTAAAATCGTAGTGATTTTTTTCGGAATTTTCAGATGCTTTAAAACAGAGGTTGCTGCGACAGCGTCCGGTGGAGAATTTACACCACCCAACAGGAATCCCATTGCAACCGTTAATCCCGGAATAATCGATGAAGAAAGGTACGCAACAACTATCGAAGTTAGAAATACCAATCCGAAAGCCATTGAAAAAATCTGTTTCCTCCATTTGTGAAAATCCTGCCACGAGGTAAACCAAGCCGCTTCAAATAAAATCGGCGGAAGAAAAATTAAAAATACCAAATCGGGCTCTATTTCAATATGCGGCATTCCCGGAACAAGGCTTATCAAAAGACCCGCAATTACCAAAAATATTGGATATGCAACCTTCAGTTTTTGTCCGATCATCACCAGTATCATTACAGACAACAGTACTGCAATAGATATTATAACGTAACTGTGAATCATTATTAATTTTTTTGAAATATTAAATTATTTAAATTTTAACTAATAATTTTTCGTCTTTGTGTTTATACTTTTTGATTATTATGCCTTTATAAGTCTTGCTTTCTGATCAAATTTAATAATTTGTAAGGCATATTCCCGAAGAATTTTAACTTTTCCGGGATTATTCGGCCGATCAATTTCACTATCATCAGCTAAAAATATTTTACCACCTTCAAAAACAATATTATAATACGGATCATCGGGTTCATCAGGTTTTATGAATGTGACGAGTGTCCTGATTTTATATTTATCTGAAAATACTTTACCTAAATAAAGTTCTCTTTGGTCATAATCAGCGTCCGGAGTTCTATATATTGATATTTTGAAATTAAATTCTTCATTATCAAAGCCTTCTCCTGTATTAAAGAAGATATGATCAGGATTATTACTATCTAATTTTTCCGGTATGTCATTATTAAAATCAAAATAAAATACTTTTAATTCAGAAAAAACTTCGGACAATGTATTTATAATCTGTTCGTTGTCTAATACTTTATTTAAATAAATATCTTCCATAAATTAATGAACAGCAATAAATTCCTAAAGTACAATATTATTTTTTGGAGTAATTGCAGGAGGAAGATCTGTTTCATCCAGCATATCTCTCATGTCAATCTCAATGGTACGGCTTATCTGTGTGATCGGAACATCATTCGGGCTTCCTTCAAAAGGATTCACGGAAGCCTCTCCTACACTATCCAACGTATGAAAACACCACGTAACCAAAATAGAAAACGGAATATTGAACCATAGTGTCCAGCTTTCAAGGACGGTTCCTTCCCCCAGTTTATCAAATTCTTTCAGTAATCCAAAAGGTACAAAAACGATGAATAATAACAAAAGATAAGTCGTGATTGATGAAAAATTTCTGGGATAAGGAAAGTTTTTGATTCTCTCAGCTTTTCCCTGATTCTCCGTAAGTTTCACCAGTTGCTGATTGATCTGCGTCCATTGAAAATCGTTAACTTCTCCATTTTCATAAGCTTCTGACAATTCTTTGCTCTGGAAAGCCATCAATTGTGTCGCTCTGTTTTTTTTGCTTAAAATATATTTCAGTTCACCATCAGAAAGGTAGTTTTTCAGTTCGTCGTCTAACTTGAGAAGCTTTTCGCAAATGTCATATTTTCTTGCATATTCCTCATATTGGGCTGTACTCATATTTTCCCAGGCTCTTGGCTCACGAAGCTGAAAACGAAGAGCTGTAAGCCATGCGTAATGGCGTTTGAACATTGATTTTACTTTATCTGTATTTTTTTTGTGAAAGAGAATCTCTCAAGATATAACCAAAACTTCGGCTTTCATTAATAATTGCTCCGTAGATCTGTCTCGCTTCCCAAAGTCGGCTGTAACTTGCATTATTTTTGAATCCTACAATAAAAGCAACCGCGGTTCCCATAATCGCGATCGGCTGCCAAGGAAAGGAAATAAATTTCCAGCCCAGATAATAAAGTACCGTCGGAATTGTAGATAATATTGTCAGGCAGAGAATGCTTCTCTTTGTCCAGACAACGAACTCCATAGCTCTAAATTTTTTCCCTGCGTGCATAATGTGTTTATGTTTTTTATTTTTATTATTTAAAATTATGTATCGTTTAAATTTTTAAAAATTCTTCCGGAAAACAGTTTTTTTAATCTTTTGTAAATGGAATATTGTTATAAAAACCGATCTGGATCTGTCCGCGATGTTTATTTTCCTGAATCTGATTCATATAACCAGCTTCTATCCTCATATTTTTATTAATTACATATCCCAAAGCTCCGTATACTCTGTTTCTGTCGAAAACAGGACTGTCAAAATGCAGAAATATTTCATTATAAGCCGAAGCATACAGTGTTTTTGGTGACATTTCTTTATTGGTGATCGGAATGTTAAGCCCTAATAAATACCTGAACCTCATCCTGAAATCATCCTGTAAAAAACGTTCTTCCAATCGATAACGATGCTGAATATTAAAGCGTCCGAACTTCTGTTTTGTAATGTATTGCTGGAAAATTCTGTGCTCTATATTTTCAGTTTTTTCACCGTTTACATAAGGTCGGCTCAAAATAAAACCATATCCTAACAAAATATTATTGTTGTTTTCTGTAAGATCATATCCAATTCCGGTACGAATTAAAAGCTGCTCCAGATCTCCGATCCCATCAAAGTTTCTGTACTGGATTTCGTTGTGTAAGTTTAATTTTTTGCTAATTTTATTGTTCCCAAAATACATATACCAAGCTCCCAGATCATTTTTCTGCGCAAACGAAAATGTTGTTGTTAAAGAAAAAATACCCAATGCTATATTTCTAAAAATAGTCCTCATTATTCTATTACTATTATCTATCGTTTTTAACAAAGTTAATACTTTAAATCAATAATAACAAACTATTAGATTTGATGTATTTATGTTTCACAATTAAATAGATTATTCTTTTTTCAAAAAAAATCAATTTATAGCAGTTGATTAAGATTTGTTTTAAAATTGTTAATCTATTTTAGATCACACATATAAAAAAACCGACAGATTTTATTGTCGGTTCTTGTTTTAATATATTTCGTATTCAAAATATTAACTTTACGGATGCTGCATTTTCGCCGGATCATCGTAATTTACCATCCAATTGATTCCGAATTTGTCTGTAAACATTCCGAAATAAGCTCCCCAGAAAGTATCTGCCATTGGCATTGTTACCGTTCCGTCTGCAGAAAGCCCTCCAAATAATTTATCAGCCTCTTCCTTAGATTCTGCATTGATTGAGATCGAGAAGTTATTTCCGGTTTTAAATTGAGATGCATAGTCACAACCCATATCACTTCCCATCAAAACTGTCTCTTTAGAAATCGGAAGAGAAACGTGCATGATTTTGTCTTTGTCTTCCTCTTTCGCTTCCTGACCTTCCATTGGAGGCATTTCCCCAAAAGTTCCGATGTAAGGATATTCTCCGCCGAAAACCGATTTATAAAAATCAAATGCTTCTCTGCAATTTCCGTTGAATGTTAAATAAACATTTACTGATGCCATAATGTGTTTCTTTTTTTAGTTAGTATAATTTAGTTTTAATTTGTTTTTAAAATGTAAAGCTTATTGCTTTTCGGATACGTTTTTATTGTATTTTTAGAACTACCTGTGTTGATCGATTAGAATCATATTTCCATCCGGATCCTTTAAATAAATATGAGCAGGTCCCGAAGTTGTTTCATCAGTATCTTTTTCCAGCGTTAATCCCTGTTCTTTTAACTTTTTCTGAATATCACGAACATCATCAAAATCCTCAAGATTTTGAGCATTCTGATCCCATCCCGGATTGAAGGTGAGCATATTTCCGTCAAACATCGCCTGAAAAAGACCGATAATATGATCGCCGTTTTTCATAATCAAATAATTATGCTCTGTATTTCCAGCCATGTGACTGAAACCCAGTTTTTCATAAAAATCTTTAGATTTCTGAAGATCTTTTACACTTAAACTAATTGAAAATGCACCTAATTTCATATTCTTGTTTTATTTAATGCTAATTTATATCCTGCTAAGACCAATCCCCAAACCAAGATTCCTAAGATCCAGAACCAAATCGGAGTGGGCAGCATTACCATGTTATAAATGGTGAAAAAAGTAAAAATAACTCCACAGATAATTGCTGCAGCCGGTTTGCCATTACCAGCAATTTTAGTTGCTACAAAACCTGAAACTAAGGCTCCTAAAGCGTAACCAAGTATTACTATAAATTTCCCCATAAAAGGTAAATTTTCAACATATTTCTTAAAACCTTCCAAATCATCAGGTTTTAAACCTGCCGGAAACGGATACAAAGAATGCCCTAGTCTTTCCATCAGCCAAACTCCGATCGATCCTACAAGTATTCCGCCTATTACAGCTAAAATCCGTTTTATCATGATCATTGATTTTTAATACGGGTTTTAAAATCCAAAGTTCCGTCGTAACTCTTCCAATCACCGATCAATTCGATATATTGAGCTTCTACTTTTTCATTTTCTTTATTCCATTTGAAAGTATAAATGAATCTGCCTTTCAAAATTCCGGAATGCTTTCCTTTATTTTCTTCCGCCAATTCATACTCGCCAAAAACAACCCCTTTTTTCTTGGCATCTCTGTATTTGGTAATGGTAAAAGTTCCTTCGAATTTGGAGTAATTTTTATCAACTAAAGTATAACCGGAAACAAAATATTCCTGATCATTTTTCTTATTCTGTTCTGAAATACTGATTTTCAGTTTGATTTCCTGATTTTTGTCTCCGATCGTTCCTGTGTAAGCTTTGCTGTTATTTAGCCAAACATTTGAAATATCCGGCATTTGTGAGAAAAAGAAATTTGAAATGAGAACGAAAAGGAATAAAAGTTTTTTCATATTGTTTTGAACGTGTTTAGTTTTTTATTTAAATATCACTTTAGAAATATCATTCGGAGAAAAATTTGCCCACCAAACATCAAAATCCAGATTTCCCGAATAGTTTTTCCATTTTCCTTTGAAAGTTAATGTAGCATTGGTATCTTTCGTCATCAATTTTAGAGTCTGGATTCTAACCTTTCCTGTAAAAATTCCAGAATGTTCTCCAGAGTCCAGTTCTTTTAAAGTAAAATCACCAAAAACAAGCATTTCATCAGGAAGGTCTTTCACATTATACTTTTGGGTAAAAACTATTTCTCCTGAAAAATTTGATTTGTTCCCTTCTACGTCAGAATAACCTGAAACTAAATACTGCTCCTGCCTTTTAGGATTTTTAGCAGCTTTTTCTATTCTTAATTTAATAACAGTCTCCTGTGTAGAAATCATTCCGTAAAAAGGAGTTTCTTCATTCATCAGTAAATGACTGAAATCTTCATTCTTCAATGGAAATTCCCTCGACTGTCCAAAAGAAAATGAGTAAGCAAAAATTAGAAATAATAGAACTTTTTTCATCAAAATTATACTCCGAATTGTGCTAAATGATGATTTAAATGTTTTGCAAACATATTGTTCCATTCCTGAGCTTTCAGTTTTCCGAAAGAAAAAGATTCTTTTCCATCAAAAGCTGCAGTTCCTAACTGTTGAGTTTTTTGAATAAACCCGATAAGTCTCTTTTTTTCTTCCTCGAAATCTTTTCTTTCTGACACGATAAACTGAGGGGCAGTCGGTCCGTTTTGCGTATATGCTTTTTCACCCACTACTTTAGGTTTTACAAACGATTTTAAGATAAACTTGGAGATCGAACCCGGTTTTTTGTGTTTTTCAGGTTCGTAAACCATTTCATAAGACACATTACAATGTGCCAACATTTGATCCACCATCATTTTCCCCCACAAACTTTTCGTTTCCGGTGTAAGATTATTTATCCTATCAATGTAATTCTGAGCATCTTTTGCATCAAAAACGTTTTCCATAGTTTATTTAATTGTAAAAAAACAAATATATCAGTTTTTTTCATTTCTTTTTCACCATTTATTAAAAAGAATTTAATCAACTACAATTCAGATGATTACAATCACTTATCTGCAATACTTAATTGTGAATTGTCATTTATCAATCTTTTCTGATGTTATGAATCAAAATTTGATTTATAATTGGTTTTTTCTATTAAGTTTAATTTATTAACTTAATGATTAAAAGTCAATATTTTTTTAATTTGATTATAATAAGCTTTTAAAAAAGTCGTTTTTACCATAATAAATACTAAAGCCTTGAAAAAATATCTTCTACTTTTATTAATTTCTATATATTCTTTTTCAACCGCTCAAGAAATGGAAATATGTAAGTGTAATCTTCTAAAGAAATCTGAAGACAGTCTTAATACTTTTTATTCAATATATAAGTTCAAGCCTATTTTAAAAAAAAATGCATTAAAACCTCAGTTTGACTATATTTCGATTAAATATTTAAAGAAATTTTCTAAGTCTCAGGATATCCTAGATTCAGTAGAAATAAAAATCAATACCGAGGTAAGCAAAATAGCTCCTGATACGACTTATATTTCTTATAAAATTAGAGATTCTATCGAGAGAATTGAATATTCAAAAAAATATGGAGATATTCCTAAGCCTGTTATTATTAAAACAGGTAAGCTCAACGGAATATTAGCTATATTATATCGCACTCGCTATTCTTTCAATCCTAAATATTATCTCAGAATTTCTTCTGATAATGGGAAAAACTGGAAAAACTATTACACAGGTTTAGAAGGCTATAAAAACTATTTGTTTAAAAGTAATTCTCAATATCCTTTATGGAAAGACCATGACAACATACAAATTGAAGCAGATATTGTGAGAATGATTGAAGAACCATTATTTCCTTCAAGCCCATTCCCTAAATATGAAACCATTAAAAACAATGCTCTAATAACATTAAGTCTAAAAGAAATTTTAAAAGATTCTGATGAAGATGGTATTAATGATATTGAAGAAAAATTAGTCTACTTTACAAATCCTTTCTCAAAAGATACAGATAATGATGGTATCAACGATTTTGAAGATGAAAACCCAAGATACAAAAATTTGGATAACGATTTTACAAGACTTATAGAAATACTAAGATTTGGGGATTATTATTCATTGACAAAAAATTCTAACGTAAGAATGGACGAGTTTATTACAGATTTAAAAACAGTTCACGAAGATATACAAAGACAAATAAAAAATCGAGAAACAGAATTTAAACCCCGAGAAAAAAGTTTCTTAGACCTTTTAGATTTTAGAGTAATTGTTACTGATGATGAAAATATAAGGCGAATGAATACTTATGGTGAAAAAACAATTTTTCTAACTTCTAAGGAATATCTCAAATATTTAAAATACAATTATGGTATTAGTTACAATCCAAACTACAGTAGAATTCTCAAATGTGATGATAAAAAAGACACTTACATTTTAACTTTTGATGGCTTGATAAGAGGTGAGACTTATATTTTTATAAAAGTTCCGGAAGGCTGGATTGTAAGAGTTGGAAGTAGATGGCAAACTTAAAACAAAAACTCCCTACAAAATGTAAGGAGTTTTATATTTAAAATTAATTCAAAATTATCTTTGAACAGCTTTCTTCATCGCATCAGGTCGCAAAATTCTGTAACGAATTTCCATGTCTTTCGGAATGTAGAAAACCAGTGGTAACTTACTGTTATATCTTACCGTTTCCGGCTGAAGGGAAACAAATTTTTTAGTTAGTTTTTGATCCGGACAAGCCATTAATGTTCCGCCCGTTTCACCTTTTGATTCTATTTCATAATAATTATAACCCCAACCTTGAAGATCCTGATTATTCACCTTTCCAATCAAAAAATGCTTATTACAATCCAACATTTTTTCTGTCCCGGCAAAGAACTCTACTTTTAAATCATTTTCATTTTTTGCAATAGGAAGCTGAACATAAACTTGTTTATAACCTTCTTTAGCTTTTGGAAACATTTCAATCTGTAATTTCTCAAACTTTTCAACTTTCTTCTGAGCGAAAGCATTGGCTCCGGCAAACATAATCAATCCTGCAATAATTGTTTTTGAAAATTTCATATTTTTTGTATTTAAATTTTACAAATTCCTTAAAGCCAAAAATCATTCCAAAATCTGAACATTCGTTCCTTTTGTATGGGCATTCATCTGCGGTGCATAATAATTCTGAATGGTTGTAATCCCATTAGAGAATTTTCCGGATGCATTGGCAACATAATCATATTCGAACACATATTTTCCTTTTTGCATATTTTCGATATAGAAGTTGGTGGAAGCATCTTTCGTTGACTGATAATACCCCAAATTATTTTTCCACTGATATCCCGAAAGTACATCTAAAGGTTCAAAACCTGCCGCTCTCATGTCTTTAATATGGATAAATTCCATGGGGCGATCGGTATTTAAAATCATTCTTACAGTAACTTTATCACCTACTTTCAACGGAGTTTCCGGAGAGATCTTTTGCAGTTCTTCTCCATTTACCGTTTTGATTTTTTTATACAATTCTTTTGTTATGGATATGTAATTCTCAGAAGATTTTATTTTGTCAAGATCTTCATAATATTGCCAGAATAATCCTCCCTGCACGATTCCTGCTCCGGGTTTTGTTACAGTAACTGTTGCTAAGTTTTTGTCTAAAACATCCGTTTTCACAGTAGATTTCACATAACCCGTTGCCTGAGTTTGTGGCTGTAATTCTTTTCCGCCCCAGATGATGGTTGCTTTGTCGCTTTCGGCACTCGTCCAAGATTTTCCTGAATTTAAAATGGTAAAAATAACTTCCGAAGTTCCTCTTGAACTTCCCCAAGAATTCACTTCTTTTTGGGTAATCAACCAGATTTTCATGTCTTCAATGAATTTCTGGTCGTTTGGTTTCAATTTGTTGAAAGCTTCCAAAGCACCTGCGTGATTCACCACTTTCGAGCTGAACCATCCCCAATCATCAAGATTCTGTTTCCAGTAAACACCCTGAGTTTTTGAATCTACAGAAGTTTCCTTTAAATAATTCATCAACTTATCTGAAGTGTCTTTCAAGCCATAATCGCTCATCAACAAAGCCGCACGATGCAATCCAAAGAAGGTAAAATCTGTGATTTTTGCCGTTTTTGCTTTTTGTTTTACTAATGATTTTATTGTTGCTCCTTTTCCTTTTAATGGATATTGTTTTTCCCAATAATTTCTGGTATCAAGATAATCCAGCGTCCAATTATTCCAGACATTTTCTTTCTTTATATCCGAATATTTATTGATCTCGTTGTCCACATATTGAACTAATTTTTGAACCAATTCGTTTTGTTCTGAATTTTGATAATCTTTCACATTATCTTTTAACCAGGAATTGATTTTTCCTAAGTTTTTAAGAATATAAAGCGACGTTGAATACGAACTCGGATAACCGGAATACCAAGAAAAGCCACCATCCGGATTTTGAAGTTTTTTGAAATCATCCCAATCCTGATTGATAGAATTTTTCATTGAATTAACATCGAACAGTAAAGCCAGTTTTTGCATTTGTTCGCCTTCATTTTTACTTTCTAAAACCCAAGGCGTTTCTTCTAATAACAATTGTTTCAGCTCTTGATTTTTTTCAAGATTTGAGTTTAGTAATCCCTTATTTTGATATTCTTCGAAAATGGTTTTTAGTTTAGGATTAGCTTTGAATATCTCTGAAGCCAAAACATCTGCAAACCATTTATTAAAGATCACATCAGCAGAATTATTCTGATCATTTTTAAGACTTGGAAGCGCAAACATGATTTCCCAAATCGGATTGGTTGTCAGTTCCAATGTATTTGAAACATTCGAAATCGTTGTTGAATTTGCGTTTTTAAGATTTTCTATTTCAAACGTTTTTGTTTCACCTTCTTTTACAAAAACCGGAACTGCATCCGTCACCAACATTCTGTTTGGTAAGATTGCCACCGCTTTTTGCTCACCATCAGAATATTGACCGGCTTTTGCAACCACTTTCAAAATAATCGAGGAAACGTTATTCGGAACCTTCACTTTCCATGTCAACGCTGAATTTCCGTTTTCATTTAAATCAAAATTCTGGATGCTTGAATTTAAACCAAATTTCGACGAAATATCTTCGTTTGTGAAAGCATCCAAAATCTGTAAACTTGCCGAGCCGTTTAATTTTTTGCTTGTTAAGTTCGATAATTTTGACTGAAGATTCAATTCGTCACCTTCTCTCAAAAATCTTGGATAATTTGGAGTTACTGAAAATTCTTTTTGTGTAACGACTTCTTTTTCCAATGTTGCAGCTCTTGCATCTTTTGTGTGAGCAAGGAACATTAATTTCCATTTTGTGAGTGCTTCCGGAGAATTGAATTCGAAGCTTACGTTTCCGTCGGAATCTGTTTTTAAATCCGGATAGAAGAAGGCGGTTTCGTTTAAATTCTGGCGGACAGGAATTTTACTTAAATCAATTTCTGCCAGTGGAGTTTCTATTTTAGGTGCTTTTACTGGCTCAGGAACAACATTTTGAATTATCGCAATTTTATCTTCTGCAACTGCTACTTTCATTGCCATACTTGCTTTTGCTCTTCCAATTGGAGGTGGCGGTGTATATGCTGCAGCTTTTACTCCTTCTACACTAACCAGACCTGTCCTTGTCTCAAGAAGACCTCCACTCATCCATAATATACTTCCGTCAAACCAATCAAAAATCGGAACCTCAACCTGTTGTCCCTCAAAATAATCTAATCTTTTTTGGTAATATTTCTGAAGAAGATATTGTCTGATGTCATAAGAGGTTACAATTGAAGTCGGAGCATATAAACTGTACCAGTTAAATTTATTGACAGCAAATTTATCCAGAGACATATCATACATATTCGCTAAAACTTCTGCACTGATTCTCTCTTTTTCATTTCCTAACACTTTTACAGACCATTTTTCTTTTGAATTCGGCTGAATTTTATCCCTGAAAGTAACCGTTTCTATTCTCAATGGTTCTTCAGTATCTTTAATAGCAAGATTTACAGATTCCGTCTGAACATCATTAAACGCTACCACCTGAAACTGCACATTCAAAGTCTGTATATTTTTATCTTTAGAAATATCTGTTGTGTATTCTACAATTCCGTTTTTAAATTGACGAACCTCAGAAACCGTTTTCCCCGATCCGTCCTGAACAAAAATATTCAGCAAAGCATCCGGAATTGCAGAATAAACATGAAATACAGCTTTCTCTCCTCTCACAAACTCTTTTTTAGGCTCTAAAACCGTAAGGAAAGTTTTCTGATTAGCTTTCAAAGAATTTTTATTCCAGACACTGAAATTTTGAGAAGTTTTTATCGTGTCTTTTCCTTCAATATTATACAATTCAAGCTTATAATCTCCTGTTTCTAATTTTCCTAAATCCAGATTAGTTGTTGATGTTTGGTTGTCAGCTGTTGGTTGTTGTGCTTTTTCAAAAACCAGTGTTGACTTCCAATTTTTAATTTCATCATTTTTATCATAAAAATCGTGTGGAAATTTGCTGATGAACTCTTCTTTTGAAAATTTCGGTAAATCCTGAACTTCCGATTTGAAATTATTTCTAAAAATCCTGTCGGGCGATTCTAGTTTTGAAAGTTTTACCTGATAAGATTTTTTAAGAAGTTGCTCATTATAATTTTTCGTTTCAACTTTTAGTTTTACATTTTCATCAGAAAAAGTATTTTTAATTTCATCAGCCTGTATGTAATGAGAAACTGAAGCTACTTTAAGTTCTGTATCTGCTGTTTGTGTTTCACCATTGATGTCTGTCACAGAAGCATTTATTTCATAATTATCAATCTGAATACCTTCTAATTTTTCGTCTTTTTTCAGATCCAGTTTAATTATGAATTCTCCTTTTTCATTTGTTTTCACTTCTCCTAAAATAGAATTCTCATTGTCGTCATTTTGTGGATACCAGCTAAAATATCTCCAGCGGATATTATGTTTTTTGATTTCATAATTTACGGTCGTATTACTCAAAGCAACACCCGAAAACATAATGGCTTTTCCTTTCAGTTCGATAATTTGTCCGTATTTGTATTCGTCTTTCACAGGATCAAACGTCACTTCAAATTTTGGTCTTTTATATTCCTCAACTCTGAAATTTTCATAGCCATCATTTTCATCAGTCCTCAGATAAAATGTTCCGTTTAATTTACCTTTTGGAAGAATAAAACTTCCGTGATAAGAACCAAATTCGTTGGTTGTAAATGTTTGTGAAGAAACTTCCTGACCGTTTGTATCTGTTAAAGTTATCTTTTGTTTTAATCCCGCAACAACAGATTCAATTTCTTTATCATGCTGCGTATTAATTACTTTAAAATAAACTGTCTGACCCGGTCTGTAGATCGCTCTGTCCATGAAGATTTGAGCTTTACTACGCTTGACTTCTTTATTTTGATCATTATTAGAAACTCTGTTTCCATACACTTCCATCATCTGAAAGTCATTTGTTTTTGGCTGTTGGATCAAGAAAGTTCTGTAATAATCACTACTTGTTGTCTTTGGAAATCTAAAAACACCTTTATCGTCTGTTTTCCCATCCATTTTAGTTAAAGTTTTATTAGAAACAAACTCATAAAATGTAAGATTTTCATTGATAGCAGGTTTCCCGTTTTCGCTGTTAACTAATTTCAACTCATTTGATAATTGATCTCTGTCTGTCTTTGTCTGATAAATAATTCTGTTATCCGAAACCAGAAAATAAAAATCCTTTTCAGCTTCAGCATCTTTGGCGCTGATTTCAGCAACAGAATATTCTGCAAGATAAATTCCTGATGGAAGAGATTTTATTTCTAAAGATGTTTTATGATTTTGAAAATCTTTAGGATCATCTAATTTGTAAACCTCTTTTTTAACAAGATTTTTTTTAATCTTACCAAATGTGTTGGAGTAAGAATTTTTAGCATACTGTAAAAACGATGTCAAATCATCTTTCACCTCGTAAATATTAATTGAAAAAGCGGAAACATTTTTATATTCTGCAACAAAATGAATCGGCATATTACTTTGCGTCTGCTGTTCATATTTAATATTTAGAAATGGATTTAAGATCTGATCTTCTTTGTTTTTAATATTGCCAATGAAAGAAGATTTCGGATATTTCGTTTTTGCCTGACTGGCAATTTCAAGAGCTTCTTTTTCCTTCTTTTTGGAAATCATCTCTTCCATAATATCATCCATGATCAAAACTTTATAATCGCCCTCAGTGTCGGATTTCAGGAGATTTTGAAGCTGAACCAATTTATCTTTGCATTGATTAGAATTACAGTTTTCCTGCAATTTTTTGTGCATGAAATATAATTTGGAATTCCCAGTGTTCTGAGCAATTAATTCATCATAAATTATATTAATGCTGATGCGATTCTGTTCAAGATCATTTTTGGTAAAAAGATCATTATCAGAAAGAAAAGTAATCTTCTTGGTAAGATACCAATCCCATAATGTCGGGAAATAGGAAATATAATCGTTATTTGAAAAAGCATTCTCATATTTTTTAAGAGAAATTTTTCTCATTTTTTCTTTTTGCTGATCAAGTTCCTGATAATTTTTATTTAAATAATTTTTAAAATCAAGCTTGCTCCATGTCTCTATTTGAGAAATATCCTGAGAATTTATATTGGTGCGTTCTCCAATTTCCCACGAATGTTCGTTATAATAATCGAGAAAAAATCCATTCAATAAAACCTCAAACAATATTTTATCATCGTCTTTTAATTGTTTTTCAACATTCTTCAGTTTTTTGAAAAGCTGACTTACGGCATCGTTTTTTTCATCATCTGATGTTTGGTTTACAATACTGAATTCTGCCTTTAAAGATTGAATAAGCTGTAAAATATTATTATCTTTCATCGCTTGTTTTTGTATGTCTAAAATTATGGGAACATTAGATTTATAAGCACCTTTTTGAGAATTTGCAGCTACTTTCTTCCATTGCTCGTCGTAATATTTCTGAGCAAAAACCGCTGAAAAATTCAGCAGGAGAAGCAAAAGCACAAAAATCTTGGAAAATCTTTTCATATATGTTATTTTTGATAAATGAATTTCTTAAAAATACTGAAAAAATCCGTTATAGACAGTCAACTTTACGTATCCTTAACGGGAACTCTTTTCGCAGTATTTTTCATGGAAGAGCAAAACACATTCCGTTATCCGACAGTGTTCTTAATTTTCATCACCTATTTCAGCGGATATCTGTACACAAAATACCAAAAAACAAAACATTTTTTTAAAATACTCATTCTAAATGTTGTGGCAGGAATCATTTGCTCACTTTTAATTATTCACAATCATAACGAAATACGATTGATAAAATGGTTTATAATAGTTATTTTAGGATTGTTGTACAATAGTTTTTTCCTCGATATGTATATTCGAAAAATTCCATTATTAAAGGTATTTTACGTCGGTTTAGTCTGGGCTTTAATGAATTGCTGGCTAACGCTGCCGGAATTTAATTTCCCCATATTTTTTATCAGTTTCTTTTTTATTACAGCTTTGGTTTTACCTTTTGATATTCGCGATATGAAAGTGGATACCATAAAGACATTTCCAACGATCATTGGCGTTCAAAACACAAAATATATCGCTTATTCATTAATCTTTGTAAGTACTATTCTTTCAGTTTTTTATTTGGAATTAAATTATTCAATTGCTTTTTTTCTTTCAGGCATTATCACTTATATTTTAATTTATTTTTCTGAAAATGAAAGAGATGATTCTTATTTTTCTTTTTGGATAGAAACATGTTCTGCACTTCCTTTTTTATTTCTACTAATAATGGAGTATTTTTGACAAATGAATATTAAGAAACTTTCCCTGTACAATTTCAAAAACCATTCTGAAAAAAAATTCGAATTTTCACCTCAAATTAATTGTTTTGTGGGAAATAACGGCGTGGGAAAAACCAATATTCTGGATGCACTTCATTACTTGTCTGTCGGGAAAAGTTTTTTAGGAAATACAGATACAAACAACATCAAAATTGATGAAGATTTTTTCACCATCGATGCTGAAATTCAGAATGATGACAGCGAAGACACCATCAGAATTTCTCAGCCGAAAGAAGCAAAAAAAATCATCAAGAAAAACGATAAAAGTTACGATAGAATGGCAGATCACATCGGATATTTGCCGAGTGTAATGATTTCTCCATATGATTCTAATCTGATTTCGGATTCCGGGGAAAGCAGACGGAAATTCTTGGATTCGATGATTTCTCAGACCGATTCCGAATATCTTTTTGATTTAATTCAGTATCAGAAAACAGTTCAGCAAAGAAATGCACTGTTAAAATATTTTGCCAAAAACAGAGTTTGGGATAAAGATTCTTTAGAAATCTACGATGATCCGATCACCAGATTCGGGACAAAAATTTTCATTAAAAGAAGAAATTTTGTTGAAAAATTAAATCCGATTGTTACGAATTTTTATCATATAATTTCTGGCGGAAAAGAAACTGTTTCCGTTCTTTATGAGTCACATTTACTTGAAAATTCCTTTGAAAATTTATTACAGGAAAGCCTGGAAAAAGACAGAATGTTGACTTATACCTCAAAAGGAATTCATAAGGACGATCTTCTTTTTGAAATGGATTCTGTTTTAATAAAAAAAATTGGTTCGCAAGGTCAGCAGAAATCATTCTTAATTTCTTTAAAACTGGCGCAGATGAGTCTTATTAAAGAATTAACAAACAAAACTCCGATTCTTTTACTCGATGATATTTTTGATAAGCTGGATGACAGCCGCGTTTCTCAGCTTATTGAATTGGTAAATCAGGAAAACTTCGGACAGATTTTCATTACCGATACGCATAGAGAACGTACGGAAAGTGTGGTAAAAAAAATTAATGAGGAAAGTATCATTTTTGAAATTTAAAATGAAGAAGAATAAAAAACGTGAATTTCAATCCTCAGAACTTGTAAAATCTTTTGCAAGAATTCATGGATTTGAACATAAATTAATAGCTTTTGAAATTAAAGATTTTCTTGAAGAATACCTTGATGAAAGCCTGTTTCAGGAAATTAAAAGCGTGAATATTGAGAATAAATGTGTTATTATAAAAATAAATTCACCTTTGTTGAAACATGATTTTCAGATGCGTAAAAGTTTTTACCTGAGAAAATTTCAGGATAAATTTGGAGAGGATAAATTTAATGATCTTCAGATTTTGTAGCCATCGTACTGTTCATTAATTCATCTGCTTTTTCGTCTAAACCTGATCTTAACGGAATGAAAAATTTAAAGGGGTGCTTTAAAAAATATTTAAAAATTCCTTTATAAATTTCACTTACCTGTCCGAAATTCAGTTTTCTGGATCTGAAAGCTAGAAACATAGACAAACTGAAACTCACTAAAAAGTTAAAGAATCCAATGACAAAAACGGTGATAAAAGAAATCCAGAAGGTGTAAGAATCAACAGAAAAATCTTTTCCGTACAATCCGATAGCGAAGTTTCCGGCGGCAAATGTAATATGCCGAATATCCAGATCCAGCCCCAAAAAAGCCCCTACCGGAGCTGTTGCCCCAAGAAAAACTCCAAACCAGAAATTTGATATGATTCCGGGCCAGTTTTTAGCATAATACTTAGACAATCCTTTCGCGAATTTTTTTCCGAAAAGTCTTCGTATCGAAAGATTTTTTGCTATTCTTTCCGGTATCTGATAAAAAACAGAATTATTACCAATGTTCCCGGAAATAATCCCGGAAATAAAAAGATAAAACCCTGCAATACTCGCATGAAGAATCGCTTTTGAGTTAAAAGGATCCAAATCTTTCAATAATTTATCTGATCTTTCAACAGCTAAATTTTGTGAGAAAAAGACATCTAAACCATAAATTATTAACAAAGCAATAGGAAAGGACAGCAAAACATTTCCTACAAATGCAATAAACTGACTTCTGAATAATTTCGAAACCAGGTGCGCAAATTCCATGCTACTGCTCTTTATATTTCCTTCTTCTGCCAAAACTTTGGTCATTGTTGCAGCGGTCATTGCAGGCTGTTTGGTAGCCAAAGTGAATCCCATTAAATAGATCATCACAAATCCCATCGCATAATTCATCGAATACAAAAATGCGTGCGAAAAATCACTTCCGGGCACATAGCCGTACAACATTTTCAAAATACATAAAGCACCTACAATAATCCCTCCACCACTGGCTTTGTAGAACATTGTCATATACTCCTTTTTGGTTGAAGTAATGTAATGCGCTCCCGTTTCCGCAGTGTGATTGGTAATTAAATGTGAGATTAATCTTGTACTGTCATTAATAAGATCTGAAATATTATTTTTATGAGATTTATATCTTAAAATATTAAAAACCAAATATTTGGAATTAATTAAAACATCCTTTTCCTCATCAATTACCAACAACTGTACAATTTCATAAATTCTTTGAACCTGTTGACGGATTTTTAGAAGAGATTGATTAATTTTCCCTGAAATACCATATTTAGAGGAATTTTTAAAGGAAATATTAACAAATTCTAAACATTGTTCAATATAAATTTTAATCTGCTTATATCTGCTATCTTTTGAATTCAGCTGTAATTGGGAGTTTTTTTCAAATTCGGCAGCTAATTCTTCAAGTTCGTTTTGTAAAGCAAGAAACGGGTTGTCGAAGTTTCGGTATTCGGGAGCCATTCTCACAACTTCCACTTCCATAGCCGCTCCGGTGACCCGCCACGACAGGATATTCATTGAAAAAAGCATTTCTTTTTTCACATTCGGGAGGATGATAAAATCTGAAATCTCAAGAATATTGAATAATTCATCAATCTCATTTTCAGGAAGATTATGAAAATATTTTAAATCTTTTTCCGGCCTTAAACTGGCATTGTCTATTAAATACCAAATTGTTTTTTCATTAACAACCGGTGGTAAAATTTTATTAAGAATTCTTTTTTTAAACTCAGGAACAAAAGCGTTTTCCGACAGAATATTTGCCTCCGTTAAGGATAAATTAAAGGTTCTTCCTCCAAAAATATTATGAACGTAATGTTTAAAATTTTCAGTGTACTGAGGATTATTTCTAAAAAAAACAAGAACGTCTGTAAAAATCGATCTTTTTACACTTTCTAAAAATTCAGCAAACGGTTCCAGAGAAAGCGTTTCATTCTTAAAAGAAAAGTATTTTTTAAGAACTGACTCAAAATTTGTACTGGAATTAAAGAGTTTCATTAGTACAAAGATACTATTTCAAACTCACATTCCTCATTTGTCTCATGATCCAATTGTGTTTCTTTCTCAAATATGCCGAGGGATTTTTTGGATCATACTTTTTTGGATTTGGTAAAACCGCCGCAATCCAAGCTGCTTCAGAAGTTGGAAGATCTTTGGAAGATTTCCCGAAATAGTACTGTGAAGCCGCTTCAATTCCGAAAACTCCTTGTCCCATTTCGATAGAATTCAAATATCTTTCAAGGATAATATCTTTGCTCCAGACTTTTTCGATGATGAAAGTATAAACAGCTTCCAACCCTTTTCTCAGCCAGCTTCTGCCCTGCCAAAGAAAAATATTTTTTGCAGTCTGCTGAGAAATTGTACTGCCGCCTCTTATTTTTTTTCCTTTTCCGTTATTTTTCATCGCTTTTTCGATTGCGGTATAATCGAAACCATCATGAATAAAGAATTTCTGATCTTCGGAAGCAATAACCGCTTTTTTTACGTTATTTCCCATTTCATCGTAGGAAATATAATCCCTCTGGAGTCTTCCGTATTCGAAAAGACCGCCTATTTGTGTAATTGTAATCGGCGGATTGAAAAATCTTCCCCAAACGATAAATACAACATTCAGGATCAGAACGATAAATATAAACTGTTTAATTTTTTTCCACATAATCTTGTAAAAAGGAATGTCAAAAATAAGCAAATACTCGAGTTATTGCAACTCTTTCATATAAGTCAGCTTATAATCCGGCAAAAGTTCAGGATGAAAAATCTTAATATAATCCTTTAAAACAAGGTCGGATCTTACTACACCACTTTCAAAAAAGTCATTTGCCTGTGCTCTTTCTTTACCTGTAATCACATAGATTTTTCCTTTATTGAAAACATTTAATTTGCTGTAAAAGGGATTCATACTCAACATTTCTTTTTTCGAGACATGGTTTCCTGCATTTATCCAATACTGGACTCCGTTTGATTTAGTAAAAACTTCTTCAAAGCTCATGGTAACTGCTTTTTCTTCTGAATTATTTTTTAAAACATAATTAGCATTGGCATCAGAAATAAAATTGGCAACAGAAGTTTTCCCGCCCGGAAGGTACCAAACATCACCATACATTTCGTTTGCTAAAACGGTCGGTTTTTCTTTTGCTTTTAAAACTAATTGTTTTAAATCTTTATAGTTTTTCACAACTTCTTGATATTTGGTTTCGGCTTCTTTATTTTTTCCGAGAAGTTTCCCGAAAAGCTTGATGTAAGCTGCCTTTTCCAAAGGTTTCTGTTCCATATACTCATCAAGGAAAATCACCTGAATTCCGTTATTTTTTAATAATTGATAGGTATTATCAAAACTTGCAATATGATTGGTAAAAACAGCATCAGGTTTTAAAGAAAGAATTTTTTCTACATCATATTTTTGTTCATTTCCTACATTTTGAATTTTACCTTCTTTTAATAAGCTTTGAATTTTTTCAGAAAAAATGTATTCCGGACTGGAAACTCCGATCACCAGATTTTCTGCTCCAAGTTCCGAAATATACCCCGCCATACTTGCATTAAGAAGAATGATTTTCTTAAAAGGAATTTGATTTTGTTTAAAATCATAAGTGAAATTTCCCGATTTCAGGTTCAAAATGCCGTTTTGTTCCTTATACTGGACAAGATTTGAGATCGAGGTCGATTCAGAAGATGAAATTTTTGGTTCTCTTTTACAAGCGGTTAGAGTCAAAAACGCGATTAACAGTAAAATTCTTGCTTTCATCTTTCAAAGAAAAGAAAAAAGTGTTATATTTGCAAACCTTTAATGACGGCCTCGTGGCGCAACTGAATAGCGCATCTGATTACGGCTCAGAAGGTTACAGGTTTGAATCCTGTCGAGGTCACAAACGCCCAAATGGCTCTAATTTAATCCAAATTGAGCCATTTTTTTGTTCTTAATTTCAGAATAATCCAGAATAATATTTGTTTAAAGCTGTAACTGACCTATTTAAAAATTCTTAATGTGGCAATTCATTACAAAATATAGCTCATTATTTACCTATTTTAGGTTTCCTATATTGTCGAAAATTAACTTGTATGAGTGATCAGAAATTTTTGGAAGAGGAAATAAAAAATGTTAATACCGGAACAAAAAACGCACAACATCATTAAATGTTTGGAGAATATTATTATCTCATTATACGCCAAAGGTATGATTGTGAGCGATATCGATGAGAAGGTTAAAGAACTATACGACTTTGAAATATCTTCCTCTGCTATTTCCATAATTACCAATGCCGTTGCTACCGAAATGGTGAGCTGCCAAAACCGCCCCTTAGAAGATTTGTATTTAATCGGAATCGTATTCGATGTTCGTGAAAACTCCAAGGTCATTAACAAAACCCATCTATTTGGCAGTAGGATTAGATCGGAAAGTAAAATTACCACTAGAATGCTTTCAAAGAACTAAAAGATATGGAGCTGAATAAATTGGTAAAATGCATCGTTTGTCCCGAAACACCTGTTTTAATCGAATATGAACCGACAGAATGCTGCCCAACTTTCGGCAAAATTATCAATGAAATGATTAATTGGGGAAGAGAACACAGAAAAATTATTATTCTTGATAAGAAAATTAATTAAATTAAAAGAAATTATCATCTTCAATTAAAACGTTTTTACTGCTTTTCACAATAAATAATTTTTTCCCTTTCCATATTAAAAATCAATTCATTATTAATTTCCATCTTCTTAATAAGTTGAAAAAAAGAACATAAATAGTGATAAAGAAGTACTTAACTGCACTCAAATTTTAGAACTGCTTTAAGCGAAAGGATAAATTTAGAAGATTAAATTTTATGTGTTTCAAGTGCCCAGTTCTCAAAAAGTATTTTGCCTGTATTGTATTGCCCAGTGGGAACTAAAAGTGAAGTAGGAACAACAAAATGCATATACTTATTTTCATTGTCTATAATCACTTTTTTATCCTGACCGGTAATTTGAATATACTCAGAGACAAAAGCCTCCATTTTGCCACGTCTTGGTCCTGCAATTTCAATGGTGTTATTTTTAGGTTCTTCCAAAGAAAATTGTACTATGAACTCGGCAACATCATCAAGTGCAATTGGTTGATAGTCTAAGTTCGAAACAAAAACTTTATCCCCTTCTCCCTGAACTTGGATGATGGCTTCCACATGTTCGTGAAATTGTGTTGACCTAATTATAGTGTAAGGTATACCTGAGTTTTTAATAGTATCCTCTTGAAGTTTTTTTGCTCTAAGATAACCGATTTCCAATGCATCATCTGTTCCTACAATTGATAGAACGATATGATGCTTAACACTAGCATTCAATTCTGCTTTGACAAGATTCTTTCCCGCAGTCTCAAAAAATCGAAATGCATTTTCTCCTTCGGGAGAAGATGAATTTGATAGATCTATTACTATTTCAGTTCCGGTCAAGGCTTCCTGAAGCCCTTCACCAGTAAGGATATCAACACCTTGTGATGGCGAGCCAATCACCACTTTATGACCAAGTTTTTCCAATTTGTTAGTTACAAGCCTCCCTGTTAGACCGGTACCTCCTACTACTAAAATTTTCATATCTGATTTATTTAATATTGTAAAGTTTTTTAAAATAAACTGCGCACTTGAACACCAAAGGGATTTTCAAACCAATATCTCCAATATCCATCGGCTCCTCTTTTAGCATAATCATTAGATGTTCCTCGCATACATATTTTTTCACCATTATTCGCAATACCCGCTATACTCCAGTCCAAGATTAGTGATGCTAGATTGCCATCTACATAAACATTCCTTGTTGTAATTTTGATTGGCAATCCGAATTTAAAGAAGCAGTCCAATTCTCGCGCAATCTCCAATCTTCCTCTCCGAGGCTCACCGTTATCATTAATAAAGATTGCATCCTCCTCATAGAAACGAAGCATAGTCTCCGAATGGAAAGAATTCATATGAGCAAGAAAAGAGTCGACTATTCCCTCGGGAGTTTTTGACAATGAGAATACTGAGCTTTCAACAAAATTCTGTCCAATCATAAGACTTAAATTTTCTTTAGAAGTAATTTTTTTGTCTTACAAAATTGAGCAATTGGCATATGCAACGCCACTCACAAATTAAGGTAAAAGGTGGACAAAATAAGGAACAATTTTAATGATCTAAGATTTGGTCTGAGTTTTTAGCGTATTTCTTCCGATATTCACTTGGCGAACAACCTGCTTTTTTACTGAACAGTCTAATGAAATATTTTGTGTCTTGATATCCCAGCTGATAGGAAATTTCCTTGATACTTACCTCCGTATAGTATAGCAATCTTAACGCTTCGTTCATCACTTCCTTTTGAATCAGTTCCGAAGCTGATGATCCAGTCACTTTTTTTACTGTATCGCTTAGATGTCCAACAGTAATATTAAGCTTTTCTGCATATTCAAATGGACGCTTAATACTCCGGAAATGTGATTTTACAAGATTCCTGAATTCCTTTGTGAGACTGATAGAACGTAGACTGATACTTTCGGGATTAATGAATAATTGACGTTCGTAGCACAAAACTGCCTGTTCAATAAAAGCTGAAAGCAATGGTTCTTCAACTTGCCTGTAAGCGATATCGTTCAGATCTTGTAATTTCATCATTGAATCAAAGATTGTTCTAAACCAATCCCGCTCATTATTAGAGAGAGCGATAATCAAGGTTTCCTCTAACAAATTATCCAAACTGGTTTGTGCCGTTCTACCGATATGACGGCTTTCAAAAGACAGATAACAACCGGTTGCGCTAAGAGTCTCTAGAATCTGATGAACTTGTCCAGGAGGAGAGATAAAAAGTGTCCCCACCGGCATTGTTAAATGCTTAAAATCAAATACAACTTCAAGCTGATCAGCTTCAATTAGCATGCAAGTATAATGGTCGTGCCTGTGGGGTGAAAGTGCTTTTATAATACCTGGTGTAGATCCGTTCCAAATACCAACAGCAATCCCACTGCTGTAATCCATTCTATTTAATGTAATTGAATCGTTTTTAGGCATAACAATTTCTTTGCACAACTAATTTAGTTTTTCTTTATTTAATAGTGTATATTATTCAATACTAAAATTAAAGAAGCTGACGAAATCTGCAATTTTTTCATCCGTCACAAAATTAAAAAACATCTATTTTTAACAGTTATCTAAAATTCCAACGTTGCAAAAAGACAGAATTTATAAGTAAAACAAAAAAATTAAGTATATCGTTGCCTTTTATCAGTTGGACTTTCAGTTTATGAATCAATGAATTATTTAAACTTCATTTGAATTGTTTAAATAAAAACAGGTAGTATAAAGTAACAAGCAACTTTTACTATTTCAAAAAATAACTGTTACCTTTACATCTTCTTTAAAACTAAAATAGTTATGCAAGGCAATACAGCGTACAGAAAGAAAATAATCAGATCCAGCTATGTCAAATTAACCGGGATATCTATTATCGTTAGTATTATCTGTTGTCTTATATCTTATACTTTAAAACATTTAACAGGACAGGTACAAGAATACCTCTTTGAACAAATTATAGCCACGGAAAACAAATTGTTAATCTTTTTACCAAGTGTAGGTATTACAACAATCTACTTCCTACGTAAATATTTCTTTCAGAACAGAAAAAATAAAGGAATTAAAGAAATATATACTACCCTGGAAACAAGAAAAGATCATCTTCCTTTTTTTAAAATACCTTCTCATTGTGTTAATGGCTTTTTAACAGTGATTTTCGGAGGATCTACAGGAGTAGAAGTGTCAACAGTAGTTGCCACCGCAACAGTTGGTAATCAGGCCTACAAACATTTGCATAGTGCTTGGGCCTACAAGACGGAACTGATATGTGCAGGTATTATAGCGGGTGTAACCGTACTCTTTGGAAGTGCGCTGGGCGGTTTTTTATTTGCATTTGAAGTTATTGCACGTAAATACAATAAAACCTTACTGATCAGTGGAATTAGTTCGATGATTGTAGCTCATCTATTTGTACATTTTTATGACTCAAATCCACTATTTACATTTAAGGTACAGGACTGGCGTTGGCAATCCATACCTTTTGCTATGATACTAAGTTTAATCGGAGGTATATTTGCGCTTTATTTTACGAAAATTGTCATCTACGCAAAAACATTTTTTGGTGGGATTAACAACAATTTCATCCGTGTAAATTTAGGTGCTATAACTGTTGGGGTATTTATCTTTTTTCTTCCGGCTTTATATGGTGATAGTTATCACGGACTTGGTAAAATCCTCGAATGTAGTTCGTACGACATCGTTAATCTCGCATATTTAATTCCTCTGGTTTTGCTTATCTTCATAAAGCCATTGGCGGCTTCCCTCACTCTCGGTGCAGGCGGTGACGGCGGTGTATTTGCCCCTAGTATTGTTACAGGAGCGTTTTTAGGGGTATTTTTTGCCCAATTCTGCAACCATTATTTAGGTACCAATCTTGTGATTATTAATTTTGCGTTATTTGGAGCAGCTGCCATGCTTTCCGCAGCTATTCACGCCCCTCTTACTGCCATGTTTATTATTTCCAGTATAGTACCGTCTGGATATCTATTGCTGTTTCCTTTGTTCATCAGTAGTGTTATTTCTAAAATTCTGGCAAAGAAAATCTATCCTTACAATGTGTATACTTACAAAGAATTTTCAAGCAGCCGGAACGTAATAAATTGATTAAAAGTACCGTACGATATTTAAATACAACAATCATATCAATAACATCTTCTTTGTTTATATTGGATTATTACATTTACTAAAAAATTAATTTGCAAAAACTCTACAACTACAAGTGATTAAATATTAAAATCGGGGTTACTAATTCCTTTTTGATTTGGCTCAAACGAAGTAAATCATCGATAAAAGTGTTTGAAGATACGCTCGTCTTGGTCACACACATCCAAATGGCGCCACTTTAAGACAAGTGGCGCCATTTATTTTAAGATTATAAATTCATTGATAAATCACTTTTTTCCTCAAAAGATTTAGTGATAAAGAATATTTTATTTCAAATCTGATTAATTTTAATTCAATCTACTATATTCGATATCCTCCAGAAACTTCTATTCGCTGTGCGTTAATCCATTTTGAATCATCAGAGCATAAAAATGCTATAACACTTCCAATATCATCCGGCAGACCAACTCTTCCCAAAGCTGTTTCAGCAGTTAAGTAGTTATTGACATCTGAAATATCACGAACGGCACCGCCATCAAAATCAGTCTCGATTGCACCCGGAGCAAGGGCATTGACTCTAATTTTTCTGCTTCCCAATTCTAAAGCCTGATATCTTGATAAAGATTCTATTGCAGCTTTCATAGCACCATATGCCGAGTAGCCGGGAGATGAGAATCTTGCTAAACCTGACGACACATTAACGATACTGCTTCCATCATTTAATAATGGTAAAAGTTTTTGAGTTATAAAATAAGGCCCTTTAAAATGAATATTTGTCATTAAATCTACGATATCTTCAGTTGTTTGGTCGAAAGGTTTATTGATACCAATTCCTGCATTGTTTACTAATGCATCCAACTTTGCAGAAGGATATTGAGTATCTAAAATATTCCTTACTTCATTTACAAATTGATCAAAACCATCTGTTGTTGAGATATCAAGGGATAACGCAAATGCTTTTTGTCCGACAGCTTCAATTTCTAAGACCACCTGATCTGCAAATTCTTTTTTTGTTTGATAGGTTAAAATGATATCAAAGCCTTTTTTAGCTAATTGTATAGCTGAATCTTTACCTAATCCACGGCTTGCGCCTGTAACTAATGCGATTTTATTTGCCATTTTTTTTGTTTTTTGTTTTTTGTTTTTTGTTTTAAAATTATTTTTTTTATTCTTGTAGAGTGAACCTCTTATTTCCGATTGCAATTGCAGTATTGATTCTAAGATTCCAACTTCTACCAATCCTTTCCATTGCAAACCAAACATTATCCAAAAGACTTTCGTCTTCGAAGACGATTACATAATTGGTTTGCTTTTCTTTGATATCTGACATAAGAATTGAGTCGTTAAATATTTTTTTATCGTTGGAGCATTCATCCTGTAATAGAGTTCCTAAACACGAGGATCTACTCCGTATTGATCTGGTATTCCCAGATTTTCCCTCAGGGTCTTTCCTTCATAGTCCTGATGAAACAATCCCCGTTGTTGCAATATTGGGACAACCTCATTAACAAATGCATCGATTCCGTCAAAATTTACATCTGGTGAAATCCAGAATCCGTCAGCAGCGCCTGCTTCGAACCATCTCTGCATATGGTCTGCTGCCTCAATGCCCGGACCAGCAATGACAGGATGATAATCTATCACACCATGAGCAATAATGTCACGCAGGCTCCAACCCTCTTTTGCAATTTTAAGGGCATGAGATGATCTGGGATCATAAGGAGATGGACGGGCTGCATTTAATAAAGTCTGAGACAACGGAGAATCCAGGTCTTTATCGTTCAGTGGTATTCCAAGCATCTGCTGGAGATATGAAACTCTTTGAGGAAAGAGGTGCTGTGTCAAAATGATTCTCCTATCTAAACCTTCACGCCTGTTCCCTGCTATTGAGGTCATAAGCCCTGCAATATATTTTATCTCGTCAGGATTTCTCCCATGACGCTCTGCTGATTCCCTGAATGCATTACGTTGTGCACGTGCATCTTCAATAGTAAAAGCTGCACCAATTACAACGTTTGCAAATCGACCGGCAAGTTCGTGTGCATTAGGACTTCCACCGGCGTGAAATATCACCGGTTGTCCCTGTTCGGAAGGTGGAATATACAGCGGACCCCTTGACCCTACAAATTTG
This sequence comes from Chryseobacterium ginsenosidimutans, assembly GCF_039536845.1. GTDB lineage: Bacteria > Bacteroidota > Bacteroidia > Flavobacteriales > Weeksellaceae > Chryseobacterium > Chryseobacterium ginsenosidimutans_B. The sequence continues at coordinate 1,253,993 of NZ_BAAAZJ010000003.1, read as the reverse complement.
CCTTGAAGATTGATGGGCACAATCTGATCTTTATCTGCAAAATATCCGGTTTTCTGATCGTGTATCCACGCATCCTTACCCCAGCTGCCCCACAGTGCCTGTATCAATTGTATTGACTCGTGTGCACGACCATAACGCTCTGCACTGGTAGGTATTATTTTTCCGTAATTAGCTGCGACATCATTGCCGCTTGATGTAATGGCGTTCCAGCCTGCTCTACCATGACTCATGATGTCAAGTGCTTTGTATTGCCTTGCCAAATTAAAAGGCTCGTTAAAAGTAGTAGACCCGGTTGCAACAAGTCCAATATATTCTGTTTCTCTGGCAACTGCAGCCAACGTCATCATGACATCAAGGTTAAAGTTTGGAGCTTCGCTTTCTATATCTGCCATGATAGCGCCCGGACCATCGGGTAAAAATATAAACTGGAACTTTCCCCGCTCAGCCGCTTGGGCTTGCTGAACCCTCGCATCATAACTGGTATAACTTTGAGGATTAACTCCAGAAAATCTCCATGCTCCCGGTGAAGAGCCGTATCCGTTTCCTAAATGTAATCCTATTAACATTTTTTTCATATTATAAAAATTTGTTCACTCTTCTTAAATAATTTAAATCACCATTGTTTCTAACCTGCACGAAGAACTCCAATTTCTAAAATTTAATGTGCTTGAATTAATTTTCATTTATTATACATTTCAGAATTTACTGTACCAGCAACCCTACCCTATAAAGCAATACCTTGTAATAAATTGTTTAAGGGTTATCTCTGTTTTGAAGAATTTTCTGTTTTAATTTAGAAGACTTCCTCTGAATTTTCTAGGCGTAATTCCGACCTCCTTTCTAAAAAGACGTGAAAAATAGGTGGTATTTTCAAAACCCAGATGGTGAGAGATTTCTGATATGTTCAACTCTCCTTCGGTTAATAAATTTTTCGCTTCGCCAATCAAAAAAAGATGAATAAGCTCCAGGGCTGTTTTACCCGTCTCTTCTTTTAGCAAATCGGTCAAATACCGTGACGATATGTTCAATTTTTCCGCCATCAGTGCTACCGTTGGCAATCCAATATCCTTAATTTTTCTTTCTTCAAAATTCGCAACAAGCAATGAATTGAACTTTGTTACCATTGAGCCCGTCAGCGGCTTTCTGTTGATAAACTGTCTCTTATAGAAGCGTTGCGAATATTTCAGTAAAGAATCCAGATGGCTTATAATAATTGATTTGCTTAGCTCGTCGGTATTATTATTATATTCTTTTTCGATGTTGAAATATAAATTCCAGATGATATCTTCTTCAGAAGGTGAAAGATGCAAAGCTTCATTCACTTCATAATCGAAATAGCTGTATTTCTTAATTTCTTTGTAAAGTGCTGTTCCAGGTAGATAATCTTCATGAATAATAATTAAAAAACCCTTTTCCTCCAGCATCACATTTTGGAATGCCACTTTCTGCTGTGGTTTTATGAATGACAAGGAACCCAGGTCGTGATCATATTTAGTTTTGCCATATGACATACTACCAGATTTCAATTTTTTAAATCCAATGATATAAAATCCGGAAGAAAATTCAAGCTTATTATTCCCCTTGCACATATCCTGTTCCCCAAAAACCACACTAAAAAGAGGGTTTTCTGGTGGCTTAATGCCAAAAGCCGTATGAAGGTCGCTGATTTTCGTAAAATGTTCCATCTTTTTTATGAGATATTAAAAACAGATTTCTGAAAAGTCAGATTCTGCTCATATTAAATTTCAATTAACCGTGTGCTGCCACAGAAACATCTTCCCAGGATTCCCAGGTTTTAAGACGTTCCGAATAGATGTGTTTCACCCAAGAGAAAGTATTTTTGCCCAAAAGCAGTCTTAACGGTGGATTATCAGAATCTACCAGGCTCAGGATAGCAGTAGCGGTAGCCATTGGATTACCAGAATCCTGATCTTCTGCGTGCTCATAAAAATCTTTTCTTATAGCATCATAATCAGAAACTATTGAACTCAGCGCCAGAGAATTATTTCCGAAGAAATCTGTGGAGAATCCGCCCGGTTCTACAATGGTCACTTTTATGCCGAAACCGCTCACTTCGCTTGCCAGGGTTTCGGTAAGACCTTCCACTGCAAATTTTGTAGCACTGTAAAGTCCCATCAATGGAACTGTGTTCAGTCCCAAAGCACTTGAAAGCTGAATGATCTGACCCGATTTTTGCTCACGTATCACAGGTAATATTGCCTGAACCATCCACAATGACCCCAATACATTAGTTTCAAACTGAGCCCTGACATCTGATTCGCTAAGCTCTTCGACAGCTCCTACATGTCCGAACCCTGCATTATTGATTAAAACATCGATTCTTCCAAAGTGACCTACTGCATTTTCAACTGCTTCAAAACTTCCTATTCTGTCTCTAACATCATGCTTAACAACCAAGAGCGTTGATGAAAATTCCTGCTTTAAATCTGCTAACGATTCAGGAGTACGAACAGCAGCAACTACATTATCGCCACGTCGTAAAAATGCTTCCGTCCAAATTCTTCCGAATCCTCGGGATGCTCCTGTTATAAAAATTGTTTTTGCCATTAGATTATTTTAAATATTTGACATGACAAAGTTCCTTCAAATAACACCTTCGAAAATGATACAAAAGTGGGTAATTATGAAGCGTTTTAACGAAAAGTACAGTGTAAAACTTTAATCTATTGATAAGATACAAACTGGAAATCTTTTCAATACTCATTAGCACATTTCAGTTCAATTGAGCACTTATTATTTTGTCTTTGGATTTTTTTCAAACAATGCTCTGTTAAATTTTACAACATCAGGATGAGAAGGATAGCTAGACATTGCTGAAAGTTCAGCGATCGCTTGATCTCTTTTAACAGGCGCTTCTTCTTTCACTGCATCCTTCAAAGCTTGTTTTAATTCTTCTGCTTCCAATTCCGTGCAGTAGGCTGGTGTCCCCGGTTGATGTCTCCATGATTCTGAAAGACTACCTGAATCAACAACATCATAACCGGCATCATTAACTAATCCTGCTATAACTTTTTTAGCGTCGTCATTGTCTCCGGCTACTGCCATTGCAATTCTGTTTTCTGCATCAGGATTTTTCCCACCGCTGATAAGTGTTTCTGCCAATAAGTTGTTGAAAGCTTTGATCACGGGTCTGCCTAATTGCTCGGATACCCATACACTTTCCACTTTACCGTTTTTTATTTCTTCAATATCAGCATCACGGAACGGATAATAATTGGAAGTATCGACTACAATTACATTTTCCGGAACTTCAGCAAAAAGATTTTTAGGTAAAGTTGGGATGGCAATCGTTGGCAAAGACAAAATGATAACATCGACATCCTTTACAACATCTTTCTGATTCGCAGGCGATACACCCAACTCTTTAGCACGGGCATTTAATTTTTCTGCGTCATCTGAATTATTGATTTTTACAGTATGACCAGCTTCAGCCATTTTTTTTGCAATGGTACCACCTATAGCACCGGTACCTATTATCCCTATTTTCATATTTAAATTATTAAAAATTATTGTTATTAAAGTTTATTTCCATTGACTCTTGGCGGTAAACCGTTGATTGAACGATTGATATCTACTGCATGATCTACAAATCCTTCCGGGTATTGTCCTGAAACCAGAATATCAAAAAATTCCTGACCAAGATCTTTCATCGTCTCAAAAGACAGGGTTTGCTTATCTACCAGGGTTTCCCTGATTGCAGATTCTCTTGCATCCTTAAGTTCATTCAGTGAAAGATCTGTACAATATGCTGGTCCGCAAGCTTGTTGTCTCCAGGAATCTTCAAGTGGTCCAGAATCAAGTGCATCAAATCCTACATCATCTACCAATCCCATCACTACATCTATTTCTTTCTGAACGTCTCCCGAAACGGCTACAGCAATTCTACCATCGCTATTTTTGGGTTTTCCTTCCGCCAATAGACTGTAAGCTCCGATATTACTGAAAGCTTTTACTACAGTTCTACCTAATTGTTGCTGTACCCAAACACTGTTGACCATTCCATTTTCAATAGCATCAATGCGTCCATCACGATGAGGCCAGTAATTAGTTGTTTCTACAACTACAACGCTATCATCTAATTTAGACTTTAAGGTTTGTGCTAATTCCGGAATTCTTAATAATGGGATCGCTAAAATTAAAACATCTATATCAGTAGAAACATCCTCTACATCAACCGCTTTGGCGCCAGCATTATTTGCTATCTGTCGTATTTCATTTACACCTTTGGCATCAGCCAAAGAAACCGTATGTCCAGAATCACTGAATTTTTTCGCCAATGTTTTGCCGATCAGTCCGGCCCCTATTACTCCTATTTTCATTACGTTATATTTATTAAATTTTACTTTGCCGTCATACCACCATCTACTTTATACTCAGCAGCGGTCAGGTATGATGCCTCATCTGATGCTAGAAATAATGAAACGAAAGCCACTTCAAGAGGTGTAGCTAATCTTCCCAGTGGAGTTGGTTCTAAAATTTTGGGATCGTCAAATAATTTAGGATCTACGATGCCGGTTTTAACGCCTCCCGGATGTACCGAATTTACTCTGATATTGCGGGTAGCATATTCCAATGCGGCCATCTTTGTCAGACCTGTAACGGCAAATTTGCTTCCCACATAAGCAGCATTTGGAGATCCAGGTGCTACCTGTAATCCTGAAACTGATGAAATGTTGACAATCGAACCTTGACCTGCCTTAAGCATCGAAGGTATCACTGACTTCATTCCTAAAAACACACCATCACTATTGACGGACATCACTTTTTTGTATTCAGCGAAATCAAGATCCGCAACATTACCAAATTTGCCTGCAATACCTGCGTTATTGACCAAAACAGTAATGTTACCAAATTGCTTTTCAGCAGTTTCCACTACTTCTCTCCATTGATCCTCGCTGGTAACATCGTGTTTTATAAAAATAGCATCCTCTCCTAAAGATTCTGCCAAAGCAGAGCCTTCATCTTCCAGAACATCAGTAATGACCACTTTCGCTCCGTGCTCAACAAACAATTTTGCGTGAGCCTCGCCCATTCCTCTTGCGCCACCTGTGATGATTGCAACTTTACCTTCTAATCTTTTCATTTTAAAAATTTTAATTGAATTAGTATTATCTCTACATCACTTTTCGATCAAATTTTTTAATCGGTGTTTTGTAGAACTCTGTAATTGATGATGCAAAGTTAGAGAGATTTTACTATCAATTGTATAGTCCTTTCCTAAAGGAAAGTGTATTTTTTAAATCATTGGTAGCAGAAATATTAAAGTATAAACTTTGGAATTACATCACTTTCTTTTAGGAAACTACTATCTTATAGTTAGTATTTTTTATGTAATTTTGTGAGGTGTAAAGTGTGCGGTAAACACTTTATATTAGGATAAAACATTTAGGTAAAACATGGGAACTGTTGATACTTAGTTCAGACCGTATTTTTTAAACTAACAGATTAATAGGTATTTCACAAATCCTTTGTATTTTACTTTCTGCTTGTTAATTGCTATCATAAATGAAGTTACATCTATTAATTTTGCATTGATTTATTGGTTAATAGGTTATTGCAAACGATTAAATATTATTAATAAAATCAAAATTCCAAAATAATGAAAAAACATATCGAATATTCAATCTTAGAGCTTGCTATTGTGTCAGAAGGCAGTACTTTCAGAGAGACATTACATAATTCATTAGCATTGGCAAAAGTTGCTGAAGCAAATGACTACAAACGATATTGGTTCGCTGAACACCATAATTCAGCTTCGGTCGGGAGCAGTGCAACTTCTATATTGATCGGTTATGTTGCTGAAAACACCAATAAGATAAGAGTAGGATCCGGCGGAATTATGCTACCCAATCATTCTCCACTGATCATAGCAGAACAATTTGGCACACTTGCTCACCTCTACCCTGACCGTATTGATTTAGGCTTGGGAAGAGCTCCAGGCACAGATACGCTGACAGCACAGGCAATCCGATCGGACTTTATGAAAGCAGCACACTCTTTCCCATCAGAAATTGAAAAGATTGAAAATTATTTCTCATCAGCCAATAGCAACGGAAAAGTGAGAGCACCTATAGCTGAGGATGCCAATGTGCCGATCTACATTTTAGGGTCAAGCACTGACAGTGCACATTTAGCGGCTCAAAAGGGATTGCCGTATGCATTTGCAAGCCACTTTGCCTCAAACCATTTATTGCACGCTTTAGAGATCTATCGGGAAGAATTTCAACCTTCAGAAATGTTGGCAAAACCCTATACAATTGCGGGCGTCAATGTGGTTGTTGCTGATACCGATGAAGAAGCACAAAGGATATTCACATCACTCATCAGAATGTTTTTCGGAGTTTTAACCGGAAATTCTCAACCTTTGCAACCACCTACAGAAATGACCGATGATCTGAAAGATATTTTAAATCATCCAAGTTTACATCAAATGCTTAAATATTCTTTTGTAGGAACCAAAGAAAAGGTAAAAGAACAAACGAAAGCATTTCTTGAAGAAACTCAAGTTGATGAACTGATTATGGTATCGACAATTTATGATATCAATGACAGGGTTAAGTCTGCAAAACTTTTTGCTGAAGTGGTGAAAGAAATTAATGGTGTAGAAGTGACCTATCATTAAATTTAAAAGCTAATCTGATAAAATAAAAAAAATGGCACAAAAAAAAGTACACTGTGACTGCCTGGACACTATAAAACCAGTAAGAGATACACTTGACGTCATTAATGGAAAGTGGAAAGTACCCATCATCATTTCAGTAGGCGTTGGAAATGATCGTTTTACGGATATACAGGAAAGTATTCCAGGAATTACACCTAAAGTTTTAGCAAAAGAACTAAAGGATCTGGAGCAGCATAAACTGCTGAAAAGAATTATTATCGACGAATATCCAATAAAAATCTCGTACAAACTGGAGCCTTATGCAGATACCTTGACGCCACTCATTTATGCACTTAAGGACTGGGGAGTTAATCATAAAAGAAAAGTTACGGAATAGACAGTTTGATAAATCGCCGGGATTCATTCCATATCTTCCACCAAATAGTTCGATATTTCTTCGGTTATGGGTACAAGGCAATTACTGCCAACTTAAGACATACTATTCCAATACTGATTGTTATTAATTTTTTAAATTAAATTGTATTAGAAACAAACTAAAAGAAATTTTTTGTTAAAAATGAGTTTTGTAATTCTTGTCTAATTTGGCTCAAACGAACCAAATCATCTATAAAAGTGTTTGAAGATACGCTCGTCAAGGTCACTAAATCTTAAAAGAGAATTTTGTAAAATATTGAAAAACAATTAATTACAAATTCTCTTTTTTTTCTTTTGTATCCAAATTTCAGAAATATACTTTTTTAATCTGCTTGAATTTGATTAAATCTATTTGAATATTAAAATAGATATGAGTTGTAACAAATATATAGAATCATTGTTAAGCTCTGAAATAATGACCGTTAGACTCAAAATAATCATACATAATGTTTCTTGCTGTAGATTCCCAGTCAACGCAAATATAAAAACCCATTTCCAATTAGTATAATTCTGTTTATCATGTATAGTTTTGAAATCTTAAATTAATATTTTTATTTGAATAATGAATGATTCTCCATACGATAAATTTAGAAATATTTTTTTAAACTCCTGACTTACTATTATTCAGTCAGGAATAAGCACTATAAATTAGTTGCCAATAATTCTTGTAATAATAAACCAATCAATCTACACATGGAAGTGTCTCTGAATTTGTAGATAGCTTCCAAATTTTGCTATTTCAATAATGTTAAGGTAAAGCTGTTCTGCCCAAGATTAGATCTCACCACATTGGATGTACATCCTCCACTTGAACGGACACGCATATAATAGGTTCCTGCCTGCAGATAAGCGATATTTGATGTAAATGCAACATCAAAGCCAATATAACCTCCGGCAAGATGGATATCTTGATTTGGAAATGCATTATTAACTGCCGAAGTCGGGCTTTGGCTTAAATTAAAAGCTATAAAAGAACCACAGTCTAAAGGAGATTTATCTGTAAGTAAACGTGTCGTAACAATATAATATCCAGGGATCGTAACAATAGCGTTTGTTCCCACATATTCCAAAACACCGGACGAAGGGAGACTGGTAGCAGGTCCCGCATTTGAATTGATTACAATAGTAGCTCCTGTTCCTGGGTTCTCACGCCATGTGCCTGTTCCATTGGCATCTGAAACCATGATTCTTCCTTCTGCCTGTGTACCATCAACAATTCGGGCTGCTCCGGGAGTAGTACCATTGTTTATATCTAATCTAGTAACGGGATTCGCCGTTCCTGAACCAATTCTGTTATTTACGGCATCAACATTTAAAGTAGTGCCATCCACTTGAAACTGACTTGTTCCTGTAGTAGCCGTTGAAGTAAAATTCAAAGTCTTATCCGTCATTGCCACCTCACGATCGGTTTGGAGGGTACCATCAGCATTATAGAGATTTATATTCCGGTTGATTATTTTTTGCCAGACATTTCCATCGAAATAATAATACCCTTCGGAGGTTATATTTATGGTTTTTGGACTTGTAAGAGTGGGAGCTGAAGTAGCATAGATCAATATACCTGTTTGTGCTGCATTATACTGGCTGTCTGCCATTCTTATCTGATCTCCGGTGAGACTTGGAGCATTGAGACCTTCTGCCCTGCTTCCATCTGTTGTTTTCGAAACTACATCCAATGTAGCGTTGGGAGAAGCCGTATTAAAACCTATTTGTGAAAAAAAGATTTGAGAGCTGAATATACTTACTAATAATATGATTTTTTGCATAATCTTAATTTAAATTAGGTGTAGAAAAATTCTTTAAGCAGTTCCATAAAAAATAGTTGCATAGTTTTCAATGGATTATTTCAGTAAAGTAAGTGTAAACCCATTTTGTGATAAGGTACCTCTTGTATTATTTGTTGTACATCCTGCGGCAGTACGTACACGCATATAATAAGTTCCCGGTTGAAGATAAGCGATATTCGAAGTATAAATGAAATCATTGGTAGGTGCTCCGGCTACATGCACATCCTGAACAGGAAAGGCATTGTTAACAGCCGCAGTAGGACTTTGGCTTAAATTAAAAGCAAGAAAACCGCCACATCCTAAAGGAGTCTTATCGGTTATAAGCCGGCTTGAAATCATGTAGTACCCCGGAGTAACAACAGTAGCGTTTGCACCCGTGTATATTAAAGTACCTGCAGGCAAAAGACTTGTTACCGATCCCGAATTTGATTCTATAACCGTTGCTGTACCGCTACTTGCACGCCATGTTCCCACTCCATTGGCATCCGATACCAGAATTTTCCCCTCTCCTTGTGTTCCGTCTACAATTCTGATAGCTCCGGCAGTTGTCCCATTATCGATATGTAATTTTGTTGTAGGAGCACTTACACCCAATCCGATCCTGTTATTCACGGCATCAACATTTAAAGTATTTCCATCGACCTGAAAATGACTTGTGCCAGTAGTTGCAGTAGAAGTAAATGCGAGTGATTTATCCCCCATGGTTACAGTACGGTTGGCATCGATAGTCCCATTGGAATTGTATATATTTATGTTTTGGCTTACTACTTTCTGCCAAATAGTTCCATCGAAATAGTAATATCCTGCAGAAATAATATTAATGGTTTTTGCACTGGCAGAAGTAACAGGTGCGATAGCATATATCAACATTCCTCTTTGAGAATTTGTATATTGATTATCGGCTGATTTTATCTGATCTCCTGTAAGTCTAGGAATCAGGATTCCTTCCGGTCTGCTTCCATCGGTCGTTTTAGCCACTATGTCGAGTGTTGCATTAGGCGATTCCGTATTGATCCCTACTTGCGAGAATAAAAATTTTGTACCCAAAGTACAAATAAGTAATATCGTTTTTTTCATAATACAGAATTTATAATTTTCAATGAAATAAATTATTTGGATGATGTAGAAGTCTTCAGTATTAGCTTTAATTATGGTGTATAATCAGAACATAATTTTTTTAATAGTTAAGTTTTTTTCTAAGACTCAACAAAATGTGTTTTTAGAATCTCTTATTCAGGTATTACTTAATTCACCCGTTCCACAGTTAAGGTAGTTTCAACCAATTGATTTGCGTTAACTCCCGGCGGTGGATTCCCTACAGAAACAGGTAAAACGACATCTCCTGCCTCAAGATTCCAAATATTGATCATAACAAGCGAAGAGCCATTAGTTACGCTATCATCATTACTCCTTACAATATTAGCACCTCTGTAAGCACGTATACCCACTGCATTTCCTGTATATCCCAGATTTGTATATAATGTCAATCTGTAAATTCCTGTTGCAGGGATTGTATATGATACGCCTTGTGAGGGTTGTGTGTATGGCGTTGTAGGGCCAAGATTAGTGACCGTTCCTGTCGTTAAAAATCGATCGTTTGGTCCTAGTGTTAGATTAGCATAAGGAGGAGTTGTCCCTTTGAAATCAGTAGTCCCGTTATATAAGCTGCTTGAGAAAAAATAAAGCGCTGTAGCCGGTGTAGCTGACCAGGTTGCTAAACCATTAGCATCTGAGGTAAGTACTTTCCCAGACCCCTGTGTACCATCTACAATTTTTATAGCTCCGGCAGTATTTCCATTGTTGATATCAAGCTTTGTAGTGGGGGCAGTATTTCCAATTCCCATATTTCCGTTGTCCAGAACGGTGACCATTTCAGTATTAGAAGAATTGTTAACTTCCAAAGCTTTGCTGGAACTGGTATTTCCAGTAGAAACAATATCTAATCCTGCAGAAGGATTGGCATTGTTAATTCCAACTTGTCCATACATTATTGATCCTATAAATAAGGCTAAAATTTTTAGTGTGTAATTTTTCATATGTTTACGTATTTTTTTTAAGCTGCTGTATGATTTTGAGCCGGACTCTTGTATTAAGGATAAAATTTCATTATTGAGTGATTGGAAATGCTGTAATGATATTTTCTGCCCAAAACGAACCTCCTAACCTCAATAATTTTTTATTAACATCTGTTACTGATGAAGTAGAATTACCTGTTAATAAATAATAAGATTTCGCTGTTGTTTCGGTATTATCAATTAAAACGGAACCTTGAGCAAGACCGTATTTATTGGTTCCAGCTATTGTAGGGTCTAAAATATTACCACTCACATATTTTGCGGCTCCGATAAAATCAGCAGTGGGCGCAGTGGCAGTATCACTATCTCCAAAAGTAAAACGTACCCACATATAATCACTTGTTGCGAGCTGTACAGTGGAACCGTCATATCTTAATAATTCCACGACATCTACTCTCCACTTTCCGGGCGGTAGTGTAATATATTGATGTGTAGATTGCCATGCAGTTACAGGTGAAGTTTTAAAAGTGTAATCTCCAATCCCGTCATTATTGGGTTGAGTCCCCATAATGGTGGTGAGTGTGGCTCTTTTCCAGGTACCGATACCTGTTGCGTCTGATGTCAGAACGTATTGGTCAAATTGATTTCCGTCTGCCAGTTTAAAGCCCGTTACTGGTGAACCTGCAACTCCTCCCGTCTGAATTTCTAATTTTTGCGTGGGGTTAATTGTACCAATTCCTACACTTCCGGAAGAAGTTATGGCGACGTCATTTGCCTGTTGTGTTGCAGAGGGAGCTCCTGTATCAGCATTATCTTTAGCGCCGTCTACGTGAAATTGAGCTTGAGGATTTCCAGTATTAATTCCAACTTGCGCTGAAATTTTAACACATCCGGTTGCTAAAATTATTAAGCTTACAATTACTTTTCTCATAATATCATTCTGTAATTATTTTATATTCGGCTAAAAATGGTAATTCATATTACAGTTGTAGTCCATCGATTGAAGGCTATTATTGAAAAAGTAAAAATTATTGTCTGAAGTAAAATTCCCTATAAAGCTTTGTATTAAAAACTGACTAATCAAAACTTCATACACATAACTGTTGCGCAGGTTTTGCACCTATATATCCGTGGGAACAGATAATAAATGCAAATCCTACAGGCAACATGGGGGCAATAAATTTTTTTTCAACAGAGTTGTTTTCAACCTTGTCAAAATTATTAATTAGTTAATTTTTTAAAGAATGTAATTCGTAATAAGATAAAGACATAGATGTATGAATATAAAGACAGCATTTGTCTCTTTTTTAAGACAAATGCTGCAGGAAGATGCTATTCTTATTTTTAACGGATTCCTATTGAAATTAGCTAATCCAAATTTTTATAAATCTTAAAAAGCTCAATAAGATTCTTCACACCTAATTTAGTATAGATCCTTTTCTTGTAAGTACTCATTGTACCCGACTGAATCTTAAGTAAATTAGCAATCTCCAAATTTCCATTTCCTTCGCCAAGAAGCTTAAAAATCTGGAATTCACGTTCGGATAAAATTTCTTTCGGATGCTTTTTACCTGATCTTTCTGAAAATTGTTTTATAATACCGGGAGGATAATACTGTCCGTTTTGAAAAATAGATCTCACGGCTTTCGCTAAAGTTTCATCGCTGCTTAATTTGCTTACATAGCCTTCTGCACCTTCCAGAATATATTCTATAGCGATATGCTCATCTGATGAGGAGAAAATCATAATCAAAAGATCATTCTTAATCATTTTTAATTCGCTAATCATATGTTTGTAGATGCTGCCCTCCATTTCAATATCGAGGATCACCAGATCAAATTTTTCACGAATTAGTTTTTCCTTCAGTTCATGATAATTTATCGCAAAATCAATTGTAATATTATCAATCTGATCCTCCAGTGCAATAGAAGTTCCTAATCTTACCACCGAATGATCATCAGCAATTATTATTTTCTTATTCATAGATTCCATTTATAATTACTTTCACAATTGTTCCTGTGGGTTCATTTTTGCAAAAGCTTATTCTTGCATTAATTTTTTTTGTTAGCTGGATTACCATATGCAGGCCCAGTCCATAATTTTTAAAAATAAAATCGTCTTTCTCCATATTTTCATAAACCTGAGCGTAATATTCGATCTGGCTTGATGACATTCCTTTTCCCGTATAATAATTTCTACTTCTTCATTTTTTTGTTCAGTTTTTATAAGGATCTCACCATGAACGGTATTCTTTACAGCATTATCAAGCAAATTATGAAGAATGGCTGACAATATATTTTTATTGATCCTGGTTGTTAGGTCCGGATTACAAAGATTACGAATGATACTTTGATTGGTTGCCGCAATCGGCTCAAACAGCTTTTTTTTGTTCTCCACAAGAGTAAAAATATACTGCTCCTCGTCCGTAAAAATATTTTCTTCTTTGAATAATCCTGTATATTCTTTCAAATCCAAAGTGAACTTAAACAGTTGTTCTGAAGTGTGATATATTTCATCAAAATATTTCTTTTGTAATTCGGCTTCTTTTGTCTTATTGAGCCTTTGTGAGATTGAAACCAAAAATCTAATTGGTGTCGTAATATCGTGAGTGATACTTTCCATGATTTTTTTCTGATATTCGGATTCGTTTCTCAGTTTGTTGGTTGTAATCTCCAGTTCCTGATCTTTATTGTCTAAATGGTCTTTTAATACTTTAACTGTTTTTTTAAGAATATTAGTACGCATCCGGATAATCAGCACGATAAACATGATTCCCAATAGGATAATTAAGATTCTAAACCCTATCGTCTGATAAAAGAACGGTTCAATCTCTATAAATATTTTTCTGTAAGCAAATTGTCCTTTTTCAGACGTTAGAAACCTGACGTGAAGAATATAATTTCCGGGAGGATTATCATTTAATATAATTTTTTTGGAAGTTTCCATGTCTTCCCAATTGCTGTTTCCACTATTTTCAAGCTTTGCCTCCGCATAAATATTTTTAATATCATGATAATAAGGGAAATCCAGAAATATTTCAGCCATTTTATAATTACTTTTCAATCGAAGGGTGTCGGTGAAATTGAGCATCTTTTTCCCAACTTTGGCTCTTTCGATAAATAACTGATCTTTTTTGGGGTAATGGGTTTTAATTTCATTAGGTTTAAAAAACACAAATCCTTCCATTGAGGGAAATATAAAATCTCCGTTTTTCAGAATATTTCCACTCGGATTGGCACTGCCATTAAATTCATTATTGAGAAAACCATCTTCCTTGGTGTATCGATAATAAGTGACTCTGTTTTTTTTATTTTTAACGTAGTCCAAGAGTAATTTTTTAGAGACTTTAAATAATCCGTTGTTGGACGAGATCCAGAAAAAACCGTTGTTATCTTCTAAAATGTGATGGACGTTGGCAATATATCCCTGTTTGTCGTCGGGCATTCTGATAATTTTATTTTTATGAATCAGATGAAAACCTTTATTATGAGTAGTAAACCAGTAATTGCCGTCTTTTGTCCGCTGAATTTCCTTTATGGGTAAATCTTTTGCCAGGTAGTTTATGATCTTATTTTCTGAAAGGGAGATCATAAAAATTCCGTTTGTTGTTCCAACATAGAGCGTGTCATGGTCTCCTTCCTGAATAGAAGTGATATTATTCTTAAACCTGAAAGTATGTGTGTTTTTTTTGAACTGATCATCGCTGAATATATACAGATAATAATATTCGTATTTATTATCTGCCATGTTCACTGCTAAATTCGATTTGATTTTAAACAGGCCTTCGACATTTCGGTTAATAAACATTATGGAATCATATTTCTTGTATTGAGAAGAACTGTATCTTCTGTGGATCTTGTTAAATTCTACACACAAAAGATTACGGGAATTGTCATAGACTAAATAACGTTTATCATAGTTGAAAGTAGCAGAATATATTTTATTTACTTTTTCTTTATAATACTCAAATCCCTGTTTTGAAATAATTGAATTAGAAGTGAAAGGTAAAGCTTCATAGACCACCTCCCCGGAAAATGGAATATTTTTCTGTGGAATATAAAATTGAGAAAGGTTAATAATATTAAGTCCTTTCACCACATTGCCGAAATAAAGTTTATTAGACTCTTCATCATAAAAAATACAATATAAAAGTTCTTTTTCAATTTTTTCATACCGCATCAGAAACGAAAGCGAAGGAACATCGTGAGATACCTTGCTAAGATAAATATTACTGTTATTGATCACAAAAACCTGTCCGGTTCCCTGATGCCAAAATATTTTAGATTTAGGGTCATTGTATAGAGAAGGTTTGTCATCGTAGGATATAAAGCCACTTTTTATTATAATCGTTTTTCTATTTTTCGGATCCGGAAGATAGATGGTATTATTATGTTCAAAAACATTGCTCAGACCTTTCATTGGAAAGCCTGAAAGTATTTTTTTCGCTGGCTTATTTTCTTGTTTGTATGTAATATAATGATTGTCAAAATAATATGTACCAGAATTTGTATTTATATAATAAGTATTAGTTTCCGGAAACCAGTTACTGATAAAACTACTTTTATAATATCTTTTGTATTGTTTATTGTCGGCCATGAAATAAGTTTTAGAAACTTTTTCATCGAAGACTTTTGCAGTTCTATTTGATACTAAAACACAATTTTCGTCATTACTATTAAAACAAATAATGTCCTTATTTTTTGTTTCTAAAAAATTTCCAAAATTTAAGTTACCTGCTTTAAAGGAATTGTAAAGCAAAAAGCTTTTTCCGTCATAGCGTAAAATTCCACCGTCTGTTGATAACCAGATAAATCCATATCTGTCCTTGATAATATCTTTGACACTATTTTGCGGCAGCCCCTCGTCCATTCCATACCAATATGAGGTGTAATGCTGAGAATAAAAAGATAATGAGAAGAATATAAATACAAAGCAACAATACTTCATTATTTATTTAATTTTTTTTAACAAATATAATACAGAAAAGTAATGATTTCTTCCTCCGTTATAACATTTATTTTATTCTAGAAATGTACTATTTGATTACTTTCATTTTTAAAACATTCTGAAATACCAGAATACACTTTTAAGTAAATGCCTGGGTAATAAAGTATCTCTCTCTCTTATTTTATCATTTAAATCATACAGCCACTGGTAAAAAAGTGATAGTAAATCTGAAATTTATGTTAGATCGACCGAGTGCATCTAATCTATCTTTGCTAAACAATTTGAAATCCAATAATTAAAATATTTCAAAATGGAAAAGCAGACTAAAGTATTAATTACCGGTGCCACAGGCAAGAGCGGCGGTGCTGCCATAGACGAACTTTTGAAAATGGGTTATCCGGTTCACAGCATTGATGAACGTTCACAAGAACTTGTGCGGAAAGGCGCAGAAGTAGTAGTTGGCGACTTGTTAAACCTCAATGATATCTCCGCTGCTATGAAGCATCGATATTATAAGTTGCAATAACACCATCTCTGCAATATACCTCCAACCCGTCTTCACAATGCTCACAATGTTCACAGGAATTGACCAAAGTTCCTACGTCTGCCAAATCACCAACTTTGAAGTTCTCAACGTGGTCGCCAACTTTTACCACCCGTCCGACAATTTCGTGTCCGAATATCATCGGAAATACTCCTCAAACCATTCATTGTTGATCTGTGCAAGATCTGAATGACAAACACCATTATGTTGTCGATGGTAATAAATGACAGGATCGGAATGTTTATGATTTATTTCTGAATCGGCAAGTTTAGTGATCTAGGCAAACGATTTATCCAGTAAAGCTAATGCAAGATAAGACAGATAATAACACCGGAATTTACAATAGTAATGTTTGATACAATATTAAAATTTTAAACAAAAAATCCCGCATTAACGGGATTTTAATTTCTTGTATTTAAATTTATTTGATCTCTACAGGAACTGAGATTTTATCCCAATCCATTGTGAATCCATTATTGTTTATTTTATAAACTAAAGTTTCCTGTGTTGCAGGTAAAGCTTTTGTTTTTACATCAACACGTAAAGCATCTTTTGCTTCTTCGTATTTATAAGCGCCCCATTGTTTTGGCTCTTTGTTAAAAATTGCAGTCCAGGTTCCGCTTTGTTTAGGGATTAAGAAAAAACTGTATTTACCTGCAGGAAGTTTTTTGCCCTGAACGGTAATGTCCTTATCGGTTTCGAAAGTAGTTGCTTCATTGGCACCCGCACGCCAAACTTTATCATAAGCTTCCAGACCACCCCAGATTGTACGCCCTTTTACAGACGGGCTGCTGTAGGCAATGGTAATGGTTGCATCTTTAATTTTTCCTGTTGCAATAGCTGGAGGGCTTGCTGGTTTTTTAGCTTCCTGCGCAAAGGCATTTACTGAAATTGTCATTGCAGCTACAAGTACGGTAGCAGTTTTGATCATTGCTTTCATAATAATATTTTTATTTGATTGTTTATTTGCTTACGAATTTACTGCTTTCGGCTTATAAAACAGTAATCCGATTGCGGAAAATATAATAACTGCCGCTGCCCCGATTACGTTAAGCCAAAGGAAGGAGACGATATCGAACTGATAAACGGCAATAACCGTAATTTCTGATAAAACTGCAGAAATAAATACAATCGCGCCGTTGACTTTTTTATAATAAAATGCAACCAGAAAAATCCCCAATATCGGGCCGTAGAAAAGAGAACCCAATACGTTAACCGCTTCAATAAGGGAACCCATTTGAGTTGCAAACATGGCTACACCGATTGAGAAGATACCCCAGGCTAAAGTGTGTAGACGACTGTACCTCAGTTCGGTTGCATCATCAGGAATTTCTTTTTTAAATATCAAATGAACATCTTTTAATGAGCAGGCGGCAAGGGAATTCAGCGCTGCGGAAATTGAACCCCAGCTGGCCAGAAAAATGACGGCAAACAATAAACCGATCATCCCTACAGGCAAGGTATTTTTTACAAAATACAGGAAAATATAATTGGTGTCCGTTTTCTCCGCATTGTAATTTGAATGATTGATTGCTTCCTCCACCCTGCCGTGAAGTGCTTTTACCTGGGTTTGTGTATTTTTAAAATCCTGAATTGTTTTTTTAAGTTGAGGAGAATGAGTTTCTTTCAATTGTAGAATTTCTTTCGATTCTGCGTTAAATTTTATTTGCAGATTTTGATGCTCTTTTTCAAAAATTGCAGCCTGTTCAGGTTGTGTTTCCTTTAGATGTTGATAAGAGCGTTCGTTAAAATAAATCGGAGCCGGCTTAAGAGAAAAGAAGGCGAAAAGCAAAGCACCAATCAGGAGAATAGCAAACTGCATCGGAATTTTAACCAATCCGTTCAACAGTAAGCCCATTTTTGCATTGGTATTGTCTTTCGCTGTAATATACCTCCCGACCTGACTCTGGTCCGTACCGAAGTAAGAAAGGGCCAGAAAAAAACCACCAATCAACCCACTCCAAATATTGTATTTATCTTTCCAATCGAATTCTGTGGTGATGACATTGAGCTTTCCGGATTTTCCCGCCAGATAAAGCGCATCTTTAAAATCAACTCCATTCGGCATATTTTGAATAAGCAAATACCCTGCAAAAGCCATTGTTCCCAGAATAATGAGAAACTGTAATTTTTGGGTGTGAGCGATCGCTTTTGCCCCGCCAACATAAGTATAAATCAACAGAATACCCCCTGTTAAAACATTGGTTACATAAATATTCCAGTTTAAAACGCTTGATAAGATGATACTCGGAGCGTAAATGCTGATTCCCGTTGATAAACCTCTGGAAAAAAGAAAAAGCAGTGAAGTGAGCACTCTTGTTTTTTTATCAAAACGGTTTTCCAGATATTCATAAGCCGTGTACACATTTAAGCGCTGGAAAATCGGGATGAAAGTGATACAGATCACAATCATCGCCAAAGGCAGACCAAAGTAATACTGAACGAAACGCATACCATCTGTATAAGCTTGGCCCGGTGCTGAAAGAAAGGTAATCGCACTTGCCTGTGTAGCCATAATCCCTATCAACACAATGTACCAAGGCATTTTATTATCTGCTTTCAGGTAGGATTCGTTGCTTTTTTGGCCACGACCGATAAATACCCCGTAAACAACCACTACAACAAGGGTAAAAATGAGAACTGTCCAATCTATATTGCTCATGCCCAGAATTTAGTAAACAAATAATAAAATGCGATCTGCAATACTAATGCAAGTGCTAATAGTATGTACCAGGTATTCCAATTTTTAAATTGTTTGTTCATCAGTTTTTCTGTGCAGATAAAAAGTTTAAAAATAAACGTGCCGCACCAACATTTCCCACTGGCAACTGTCTGAAAAATGCCAACGGGGTGTAAATAAAATTCCCCTTCCCATATTTGGCGTATAAAGTTGATCCCTGTAGTGGTTCTTCACCTGTATCATGCATTTCAAAAAGCGGTTCATACGCTGCATCCCATTGAGCAGGGAAATAGGCGCCACGCTCCTGTACCCAGCCTTTAAAATCATCTGCAGTAATTTTGTTCGGAAAATTCAGTAATTTATGATTGGGATTTAAAAATTTAATCTCAGCATTTTCTTCGGTAACACGCTTATTGGCAATACTAAAACTATACATTCCCAATTGGTCAACCGTTGTATCCTGATTGGTGTTGTACTGCATCACCAAATTCCCTCCGGCTTTTACATAAGACCATAAAAATGGCATCCAACGTCCTAATTTTTTCTCTGTATTATTAGCACGAACACCCAATACAATGGCATCATACTTTGAAAGTTTATTTTGACTTCCGCCTGATTCTTCTAAATTGCCATAAAAATCTTCGTCTTTCAACACATCTACTTGAATACCTGCAATTCGTAGGAAATCAGGAATGAAATCTCCTGCACCTTGTACATAACCCACCTTTTTAACTTTAGACTGAATATCACCTTTCATTACAGCTACAGTAGCAGGTGTAAAATATTGTAAGGAAGGTAAATGCGGATACTGAATTAATATTTGTTTTTTATTATAAGTTATTCCATCTGCAACCAAATTGGCATCCAATTGTAACTGATTTGATTTTATTGAGGCCAATTTAGCTTTTGGAATGACATACTCCACTGTAAAATCTTTCCCGTTGATTGATTTTAAATCACCGCCGCCCAATCGTTCTCCCTTATACATCAGATTAACTTTACCATTACTGAACTGTTTGTTGGAATTAACCTTAACATTTAAACTCAAATGTAAATCTTCATTTTCTTTAACCAAATAAAGCGGTTGTGTAAATTTCAGTTCAAGCGCAGGAACAATACGCAATCCTTCGACCACATCGCCACGTACAGGATCTAATTTCTTGAAAGATAAAGGAAGTTTAACCTTAAACTTTTCCGAACCGATTTTTAAACCAAGCAAAACATTCAGTGGTGATTCTGCTTCAGGCAAACCGACTAAAGTATCATTTGGAACAGAGAAAGTTGCTGCATTCGTGGCCGGTTTTGCCAACCAGTAAGGTTCTGTGAGTGCTGCATCTGCAGGAATCTGAATTTTACGTTCAATCGTTATTAAAGAATCTTTTGATAGTTTTCTGTTGAAGCTTTCTGATTGAGTTAACCATTGTACATCTTCTAAAACGACAGGATTTGCAGCTCTTGAAATCAGATTTAACCTGAAATTGTAATGATCCCCGGCAACAGCTTCGGCTTGATTGGTAACTACCTCACCCATAAACCCTGCACAGCTTAAAATGATATTGTCAAGAGATTTAAGTTTATCTTTTTTTAGGTCTGCATCCTGAATAGCCATAACCTTTTTTCGCAAAGAAAGCAAAGCAGGCAAACTATGGTCTGGATTATTGAAATCGAAAGCGGAAATAATTTTATCTAATGATTGGTCAATATCAGCGTTTCCTTTCCCGGTCCAGGTTTTAACGACTCCGTCAAAAAGTGTTGCTTTTGCAGGCTCGCCAATAACGTGGGCAAAATATTCAGTTCTGATGCCGGCTACAGACTGTGTTCCCGCACCCTGGCTTTTATGTAAACTTCTGCTTAATCCAGCCAATTCACCATAGCCCATTCCGAGTTGTGCATCATATTGCCCAACGGTAACTTTCAGCTGATTTTCAGATGTTGTATTGACCCCACCAAATCGGAAAGTATTCCACAATACACGTTTTGGCTGCCATACATTAACATATTTTAGTTGATCTGGGAAAGCTGTTTTATCGCCTGCCAGCTTAAAAGCCTTTTCCGCAACCACGGCCGAGGCGGCATGTTGTCCGTGTCCTGCCGCAGCAGTAGGAGGAAAACGACAAATGATCACATCCGGACGGAATTTACGGATTACCCAAACTACATCAGCTATAATACTATCTTCATCCCATTGTTTAAAGGTATCGGTCGTATTTTTAGAGAACCCGAAATCAATTGCCCGGGTAAAAAACTGTTGGGCGCCGTCTAACTTTCTTGCCTCTAAAAGCTCATGCGTTCTGATTAAACCCAATGCAGCACCTTGCTCTGTACCTAATAAATTCTGACCACCATCGCCTCTGGTTAAAGACAAATAGCCCGTTTCTACATTTTGGTCGTTGATTAACCAGGAGAGTAATCCTGTATTTTCATCATCGGGATGAGCCGCAAGGTATAAAACTTTAGGCAGCTGTTTAAGGGTTTTGAGTTCACGGTAAATTTCAGATGATTTTGAGGACCGAACCTGCTGGGCCGAACAAAAAACCGTATAAAAGCTAAGAATAAATACAATGATTACTTTTTTGAACATTTGAATTTGCTTTGCGGGGCAAATATAAGTAAATCGTTTTTCTTTTGAGGTTTCCGACTTTCTATGCAGATTACCATTCAGGCAAGCATAGGGAAAACGGTTATCAATTTCTTGAAATCAATAACAAAACAGATTCATGCAAGCTTGAAATATTTTTGCGGAGGGTTCGGATCCCAGATACCCAAAAAGATTTTTTTCCGCAGTGACAACGGAATATATTTGCTATGGAAAATCAGGTAGCCTCATTATGGAATCAGGATAGTAAAATATGATTTCCTTATTATATATTCATCAATAAGAAAGAATATTGTGACAGATACTGTTGAAATACTTCAGTCCGAAGAATTTAGGACTGTTGGAAAAATAATACAATGCATCATTCTTTTATTCTTTTTCAGCACACTCAATCAATTTATTTTTTTAATTAATTAATGTTTTACGATAATTATTTATATATTTGCATTAACAAATTAATTATTCTATGAATCAAAGTAAAAACATTTCAAAGATCCTGTATTATTTGTGCATTTTATTATCTGCCGGGTATCTCCTCACATTTTTCTATTCGGTGTTTTGCCTGCTGACAGATTTTGCAGTTGTTCCATATAAGGACCATTTATATTTACACATAAATTATCCATTTACAGAGCAGCCATTTCTGAACATCGAAAACAATTATCCGTATATCATCCTCTCATTTTTATTGGTTTTACTGACTTATGGTATTTTTTTCTGGCTGTCGGCCAAAGTCTTTAAAGTTTTTTTCCAGTCAAAATTATTTACCGAAGAAAATATCTTGCAGCTCAAAAGATTTTACAGTTATAACATTTACTTTCCTTTACCCATAGTCACTATCGCAAGTTTCTTCGTGGAAGTAGAAAGCATTATATGGGGACTGGTCTTTATCCACTTCATGTTAGGAATTTTCTGTTTTTTCCTTGCCAATATTTTTACACAGGGATTATATTTACAAAACGAACAAGATCTATTTATATAAAAATGCCAATTATCATCAACTTAGACGTTATGCTTGCCAAACGAAAAATGCAGAGTAAAGAATTGGCAGAGAAACTGGGAATCAGCACTGTCAATCTCTCTGTTCTTAAAACAGGAAAAGCAAAAGGTGTGCGTTTTGATACGCTGGAAGCAATCTGTAAAGCTTTGGAATGTCAACCCGGAGATATTCTGGAGTATAAAAAAGAGGAATAATTAATATTTCAAAAAACTTTAGTGACTTTTTGGTTATTTAAAGTTTCAGCATAACATTTTTACACACAATTTGAAAAGCAATGGAAACGTTGCCAGGATTTCTATTACCTAAAATCATACTTATGAATACCTTGCATATCAATAATTTAAACCTCACCTACAAAAATGGTTTTCAGGCCATTAAAGACATTTCTTTGAAAATAGAAAACGGTATGTTCGGTTTATTGGGACCTAACGGCGCCGGAAAATCATCTTTAATGAAAACCATTGTAGGTCTGCAGAAGCCGACGTCCGGAACTATCACTTTCAATGGAGTCAATATTTCTGAAAACCCTGATCATATAAAACAAAACCTTGGATTTCTACCACAGGATTTTGGCGTTTATCCCAAAGTATCTGCTTATGATCTTTTGCAGCATATCGCCGTATTAAAAGGTATTGAAAATGGTCCGGAACGGAAAAACCAGATTTTAAACTTACTGGAAAAAGTCAATCTTTCGGACTTTAAAAATAAGGAAGTCCATACCTTTTCCGGAGGAATGAGACAGCGTTTTGGCGTTGCTCAGGCTTTGCTGGGAAATCCTAAGATCATTATTGTTGACGAACCGACTGCCGGTTTAGATCCTGAAGAACGAAACCGTTTCAATTCATTGCTCAATGATATCAGTAATGATGTGATCGTCATTCTTTCAACTCATTT
This sequence comes from Chryseobacterium ginsenosidimutans, assembly GCF_039536845.1. Taxonomy (GTDB): domain Bacteria; phylum Bacteroidota; class Bacteroidia; order Flavobacteriales; family Weeksellaceae; genus Chryseobacterium; species Chryseobacterium ginsenosidimutans_B. The sequence continues at coordinate 1,230,473 of NZ_BAAAZJ010000003.1, read as the reverse complement.
GGTAGAAGATGTCCGCAATCTTTGTTCAGAGGTTGCCATTATCAATCAGGGAAACCTTCTCAGACAGGGAAATCCAAACGAGCTGATAGCAGAACTGGAAAACAAGATCTGGTCAAAACCAATTGATAAAAGTCAGTTGGAAAATTATCAGTCCAATTACAGGATCATCAGTCAGCAATTGATCGAAAGAGAATTACACATTACTGCATTTTCGGAACAACAGCTTCCTGATTTTACGTCAGTAAACCCTTCACTGGAACACGTTTATTTTCAAACGCTCACCCAAAAACCATAGTTATGAATGCTTTATTTTTATTTGAGGTCAAACGTTTTGTAAAACGTTGGCCTGCATATCTTATTGTCTTAATTTTAGTATTGACCGGCATTTTTTGTGGCAATCAGTTCAATCTTACGGTTGGCGAAAGAATTTATTTGAATTCACCTTACACCATTGGTTTTATGACTGGATTGTTGAGTTTAATTATCATTTTTTTTGCGATCATCTATGCTGGCCAGATTCTGTTTAAAGATCAGGATTCAAAATTTGACATTCTCATTTTTTCCTATCCATTATCAAAACGAACTTATATACAGGGAAAATTTCTCACATTTTTTCTACAGACTTTTCTTAGTTTTATATTTCTGATGGTCGGATTTGTGATTGGGCAAAATTTGCGTACAGGAAGTGAAATCCAACCTTATTTTAATCTTTGGCATTACCACTATCCTCTTTTGATCTTCGGAGGAATCAATTGTCTAGTAGTCTGCAGCTTTTTATTTTTCATTTCTTTTACTACGAAGAAAAAGCTTCTGGTTGTCGTTGGCGGATTGTTTCTTTACGTTTTGTATATGATCATTCTGGTATTTTCCAATTCTCCGTTTATGACGGGAAGCTTACCTCAATCATTGGAGACACAACAATTATCAGCTTTGATCGATCCTTTCGGGATCTCATCTTATTTTTTTGAAGCAAAAAAATTATCGGCTCAGCAAAAGAATGAATTGATCGTTCCATTTTCGGGATATTTATTGATCAACAGAATAATTTTTCTGATTATTTCAACGCTGTTTTTATTATTGACTTATCGATTATTTTCTTTCTCGGCATTTTCTCAAAACAAAAGTAAAAACAAAGGTAAAAACCAGATAACAAGTGTTTCTTTTACTAATAATTTGAAACAATTTACAACCACAAAAGCAGTATTTGGAATTTCTGCCGGGATAAAATCTGTTTTATCATTTGTAAAAATCGATCTCATTTACCTTTTTAAAAGCATCGCCATTGTAGCAGTTTCTATACTGCTGTTATTTTTTATCGGAATGGAAATGTATGCCGAAATCGAAAAAGGAATCCGTCTTCCCCAGAAATACACAAGCTCAGGATTGATGTCGACCACTATTTCGGAAAATTTTCATTTGTTTGGAATGCTGATCGTCATTTATTTTATTAACGATTTGTACTGGAGAAGCCATTCATCGGGATTTTTACTGATTGAAAAAAGCACCTATTTTTCTAAAAATAAACTGAGCGGACATTTTATTTCAATCAATATTTTATTATTCTTTCTTACAGCAATTCTAATTTTGGAAGGAATAGCATTTCAGATTGTTTATAACTATTTTTATATTGATTGGAATGCATATGGGGGAACAGTGCTTTTCAATACTTTTCCGCTGATCCTTTTCTCTGCTTTTATTTTGTTGATCAATGACAATATCAAAAACAGATTTGTTGCTCTGGGCGTCTCTGTTCTTATGGGTTTTAGTTTCGCCGGACCAATATCAAAAAAAATTGTTTCTTATCCATTATTAAGGATTTTCTCAGATTACAAAGGCGTTTACAGCGACTTCAACGGATACGGGACTTATGCTTCGGTTTTTACAGAAAGACTTTTATTCGGATTAGGTCTGATCGTTTTTTTATGGCTGATCAATGAATGGATCAAATCAAAAAAATGGAATGTCAGACAACTCATTTTCCCATTCATTGTACTATCTCTTGGAGCTTTTACAGGAAGTATTTTTATGAAAGGTTATTTTCCACAAAATGAAGATGAAAAATTAGTACAGTCAGCGAATTACGAAAAGAAATTCAAACACTATGAAAATATACCGCAGCCAACTATTACAGATGTAATAACTGAAATCCAGCTTTATCCATCCGAAAGTTCTTATAAGATCCACGGAAAATACAAATTGGTCAATCAAACCGACAAACCAATCAAGAAGGTTTTAATTAATTTTCATCCGAATCTTAATATAGAATCTGCAGTTTTCCGTACAAATTCTGAATCAAAGAATATCGATCAGGAAGTCACCGAATTTTTTTTACATAAACCTTTAAACCCCGGAGAAACAGCCAATCTTGATTTTAAAATTTCCTATCATTGGTCTGCCGTTAATGGCCACGATTCATTTAATTCAATCATAGAAAACGGATCTTTTATGAGAATCAGCCGATATTATCCCACTATCGGGTACCAAGCAAATAACGAAATTGAAGATGAAGGAAAACGGGTAGAATTTAAACTGGGAAAACAAACGGAATTGAAGAAATTAGAAGCTCAAGAAGTATTCAAAAAGGATTTCATTAATCTGAATATGACTATTTCCACAGAAAAAGACCAGATTGCTGTAGGAACCGGAGATTTAATTCAACATTATCTTAAAGATAACAGAAAATATTTCCGATATAAAGCTGAAAATATTCCGTTTCGTTTTGCCGTTTCTTCCGCAAAATATAAAATTAAAACAACCATTTATAAAGGAATTGGCATCAACATTTTTTATAATGAAAAACATCCGGAGAATGTAAATCATTTGATCGAAAATGCAAAAATCACTTTGGATTACTGTACCCAGAATTTTGGTAAGTATCCTTTCAAAACCATCAATTTTGCAGAAGTTTCTTCCTTCACAAAAGGTTTTGCAGCCACCGCTTATCCTTCCTCTATTTTTATGACAGAAGATATGCTGTTCCATGCAAATATCAATTCGGATCAAAATCAGGATGTCATCAATGAGCTTGCTGGCCATGAACTTTCGCATCTTTGGTGGGGAAACAGTCAGATCGATCCGGATGACAGAGAAGGTGCCACTATGTTAACTGAAACTCTAGCTATGTACACCGAAATGATGCTCTACAAAAAGATGCACGGAAAAGAGAAAATGATGGAAAGAATAAATATTCACCAGCAAATCTATGAAAATGAAAAAGGATTATCAGAAACTCAGCCACTTTACAGAGTTACAGGTGAAAATACTCATATTTCGTATTCAAAAGGTGCCATAGTGATGGTTAAATTAAGTGAATTGATGGGAGAAGACAAAGTAAATACAGCTCTTCACAATTTTCTTTTGCACAATCGATATCCTAAAAAGCCCACCACTTTGGATTTGCTGAAAGAGTTTTATAAAGTTAGTCCTGATAAAAAGGTCAATAATAAGGTGGACATTTTATTCAAAGCAAAATAACTTTTAAATGTAATTAGGTAATCAACCTTATTTGATTTACGGTACCTATAATTTAATTACTGATCAATGTGAAAAAAAGGTAACAATATATTTTAATGTACCACTTTAATTTCAATAGACAATTTATGAGAAGAAGATATGATTATCTATTTTTGTTTAACTGGATATTATCATTTAAAACAGAGTTTTTTTGTTTAAGTTTTTTACATTGAAGTATAACCTAAATGCCATTTAATACCATCAAAATATTATCTATATCTGCCAATAAATGATTTGAATAGAGCCCTGTCGAGATCACACACAGCCAAATGGCGCCAACTAAAGACAGTTGGTGCCATTTTTTAATGTAGTATTTGTAAATTTCTACTTCTTGAAATAACCAAACTCTGCATTACCTTATTATTCTCTTAAGAATGCTCGAATCGTAATTCTAATTTTGGGTTCTTTTAATTTTTTCATATTTCAAAGAGTTTAAAAAATTGTATCCTAAAAAAGGCAGCAGCTCCATGATAGGGTTGCCAATAACGTTTCGCCTGTTTGGAGAAGTTGCGGAAATAGGAGCAGAGCTATCTCTACTTATCGTAATCAAAAAGCAATCATCCTCCGATTTTACATTTTTAAACGTAACGATCTAATGTGGTTGGAAGAAAATCATCTTACCCCGTACATGATCAAATTCTTTTTTACCGTAGGGTAATGTTACCCGAGATAAATTTCTGAAAAGAAATGATGTAAGAACCAGCCGTAAAAACAATATCATATCCCTACTGAAATTTATGATATCGTTGCAATGTTTCATTGCAAGCAATTAATTATTTATATTATAAATTCCGGACTTTAAAATGATACTTCATGGATACAAAAGTAATACGTAGGAGCACAATTCTGCGTAGGCTCTCATTCTATCAATTCTAAAACCTATGCACATTTAATGTTTAGAACAGAAGATTTGTACCACAGGTTGGAAAGAGAAATGGCTGATAAATTTTTGCTATTGTTATACTGCGTATCAAACTTTCAGATTTTTATGAATGTTATAAGACTTGACAGAATATGAAATAATAATCACATTAAATCTCATAACTGTGTATTAAATTTATGAAGTAGAGACAATTGCCCTATAATAAGTATAATTGCGTATAAATGCGTAGCATTGCGTAACCTATTTCACTGTTACTTAAAATACTTTTGCATAAGAAAACGATTCTAAAAACGCAAGAAACTTATTGATCTCATATCTTATAAGTTTTAGAAAAATTTAACCATTTTAAAAACAACTAAAAACAGCAATGAAAAAAAGTTTATTAATGGTCAGTATGCTGATATCATCATTAGCATTCTCACAAGTAGGGATACACACTTCAAATCCCCAAGGCTCTTTCAACGTAGATGGAGCTAAAGATAACCCGACAACGGGAATTCCTAATGCAGCCCAACAATCAAACGATCTTACAGTATTAAATACGGGGAATGTAGGAATCGGAACCAATGCTCCGGTCGGCAAACTCCATCTGTATAATCCTGCTACTGGATCAGAAATGGGTAATGATTATGTCATTGATGACGAAAGTCCAGTTTCACAAATCCAGGGTCTGGTCATGCGCCGTTCTGCTGCAGGGAACAACCTTGCTCAAAATGATTTTATCGGAGCGATGCTATTTAATCCTAAAATTGGCGGAACTTTCGGATACGCAGGCGCTGGAATGGCCGGAATTTATCGTGGTAACGGAACAACCGCTCTTACTGCACTGGCTTTACGGGTAAACAGTAACCAGGAAGCTGTACGTATTGACGAAAATGCCAATGTAGGAATAGGAACTTCTACCCCAAGTGAACGTCTGGATGTAGCTGGAAATGCAAGAGTGAGGACGATTACCCCTGTCACAGGACCTACGTTCGTAACTCCTGTTTATTCGGATGCCAACGGAGTTTTAGTGAAAGCATCGCCTTCTGCAACTTTTGGAGGGGTAATTTCAAATAGCGTGAATGTGGCTAGTGGCGGTACAGGAACATTGATTACCAATATGACAGACGGTGCTATATACAAGGCATTGGTATCAATAGGTGATGCTTGCGGCAATGTTGCCATCGCAGAATATTTGATAATTAACATCGCCGCAAACACCAATTTTGCCATTAAAGGATCTGACGGGCTTTTGAGTAGGGTGCCAACCAAGGCTCCTACTTTTACAGAGACGAATCAAACCACTACCGCAGTTACCTGGACAAACAAACCGGGCTGTGCCGGAGGTGATGATCCTACGTCATTTAATTATACCTTAACGATGCCTGCAGCAGGAACAATTAATGTAACCAATAATGGTAATATTACTAAAGGCTATAATATAACTCTTACAAGACTTAATTAAAATCACTTAATTTCAAAATTATAAAAAGCATCTTCCGGGATGCTTTTTATAATTTTGAAAGCAATATATATAAATCATTCTGGCTTTTGAGATTCATTTTTTTCATGATTCTGTAACGTCTGCTTTCTACGGATCTGAGTGTAGAGTTCGTGAGTACTGCAATTTGTTTAGTTTCAAAGTTCATTCTCATTAAGACACAAAAATTAAGGTCCGGAACATTCAGTTCAGGGTATTTTTCTTTTAGAGATTGATAAAAAGTAGGATAATTTTTCTGGAATTCAAAGTAGAAAGCTTTAATATCCGTTTTAGCTAATTCGACAAGCATTTTAGAAAGCTCCCGTTCTTTACTGGCAAGTTTTTCTTCAATGGAAACTGATGTACTATTATGATTTGAAACAACATCGTTTTTTTTTCTTTTGTAAAATAAATATATACCAATTGATAATAGCCCTGTGAAAATAGCCCATACAATAGCATTTGGAAATTCTTGATCTTTTTTGGAAGATAATTTTACATTAATTTTATTGATAAAGTCACTGTTTTTAATCTTTTCTCTTACAATGTTAATACTGTCTGCCAGATGCTTTCCTTTCCAGGAATAGATTGTAGCATTTTCGAAATCTTTTAATTGACCATAGGAAGCGGAAATCATAGGGTACACTTCGTAAAGTATATACACTTTATTACTTTGTTTAGCTTTAGAAATTGCCTCTGAGAGATACTTTATAGCAGGCTGAAAATTTTCCGATACATTTTCGATGGCACCTTTAATGATAAGATTTTGAAGGATAAGGTCTTCATTAGGATAATTTTTAAGAAACCTGTCAATTTCAGCACTGTATTTTCGTGCTTCATCAGTTTTTTCAGCAAGAGCAGTTGACCATGCTAAAGATTCCAATGCATAAATCAGTGTATATTTTTTATACTTATTACTATTCTTAATTTTAATCGCTTCTGCATAGGCTTGTTTTTTATACGATAAAACAGGAGCCATATCTTTCGCTAAACCTTCATTATTAACCAATACTTCCGCTTTTGCTAAAAGAATATATACCCTATTAATCTCCTTTTGATCAGTCTTGCTGACGAGTTTATTATAATCATCGATTTGTAAACTTATCTGTTTTGCCCTGGTAATTTCTCTTAACTGCAACAGCAGCCGCTGATAAATTAATAAAAGATGACATAGTGTATTATAATTGTTTGTTGACATTGCTATATTAATACCTTCATTAATTTTTTTTAATGCCATTTCAAAATTGCCCTCATTGCAGTATATATTAGCTTCCTCAACAATAGATCTTTCTTTTCCCTCTATAAAACCGGCTTCTTCAGATAGATAGTAAAGATCTGTTGTGTTTTTAAATATCATTTGTTTATCAAGATTCCCAGTAATACAGCCTTTGTCAATAATTTTAATAATACTGTCGATCTTAGCATTATTCCTTTGGGAAAAAACTTTGCTTGCAAGAGAAAATAGTAATATAAATAAAGCTTTTCTATATATTATATTAAAATTATACATATTAGGATATTAGTTAAACAAAAATACATATTAACATTAATTATAATATTATTAAGAAAAAATAATTCTCACAGTATTGAAAAAAAATATTCATAAATTTTAGGGATATAATATGTCCAGATTTTAGGGAGACTTACAATATGTGTAATAAAAACTTTTAAAAAGTTCTTTTTTCAAAAGTTTTGATCGATTTTAATAGATCAATAATAGAAGATATTTAACTTCTTACATGAAACTCACTGTCTTCAATACCGGAGAGCTAAAATCTTTTTTCATTAAAATTAATAGAATCATCACCATTATAGAAATTTATAGCATATAAGCCCACCATTGCAAGTAATTATATAATTTCTGTTATATTTTTTGTACTGCTTTGTACTAATGTTGCCTTTTGCGAGCAATACGCAAAAAGTAAATTATAGATCTGAAACGTTCAGCGTGTAAATTTAACTCATCTCTTTAAGTCTGAGTTAAAATTTAATTCTTACAGTGATACTGGTGAAATGCGAAAATTTGCAACCTCTGCCAATAAAGTCAGCCTGGAGACCCCAAAAAGCTAACTGTAGCCTTTCTGAAATTAGCTTCTTCAGACAAACCTCCAGTTCACTTACCACTTGGTACAGATACAATGGAACGTTTCAGAGTGAAAACTAAAGATTTTGAACAGGATATTACGGATTGGTACGATACAATTATAAGTACACATCATGGCGATACGCAAGAATAAGAATCTTATGACCACTAATTAAATCCTGTTACAGATGTAATGTTTTTTAATTATAAATATTTTAGAAAATAAATTTATCCAATTCAGATTATGAGTTGCTTCACCGTAATTCTTTAATTATTAGAATACAGATCTTTATATTTAACTAACATTATTGCTCCAATAAATCATCTAACGCTAAATGTTTATGCCATATTATAGATGGTTTTCGAAATACATGATAGTCATTTTCACATCATTCTTTGATATTCATAATTAAGCCTTTGCTATTTGTATAATCTTCCGTCCGGTTTCGTTGCAACTTTGCTACAGAGAAAATCAATAATCAATATTGATTCACAACTTAAAAATATTTATCATGGAAATCACACAACAACAAGCTTTTAAATCGTTGAATCAGTCGATGGAAAAAGCAAACGAAATTGGCGTAAATGCCAACATTACAATTCTGGACAGGGCAGGCCATATCAAAGCATTTATCAGAATGGACGAGGCTTTTCTTGGATCAATCGATATCTCAATGGGGAAAGCAAAAACTGCGATGCTCTTTCGTATGAATTCTGAAGCCGTGGGAGAATTTCTCAATCCTGAAAATAAAACCTATGGAATGGTAAATACCAACGGAGGTCTTGTAGGATTTAAAGGCGGAGTTCCTGTTACTTCAGAAAGTGGAACAGTTGCTTATATCGGTGTATCCGGCGGAAGTCCGGAGCAAGACTTTGAAATCGCAATCGCAGGAAGCAGAATTTAATCTCAATCAGTTAAAAATAACTTTTAATAATTATAAATAAACAAATAAATTTTAGAAATCATGAGTACAACAAAAACAATTTTAATTACCGGAGCAGGTTCCGGATTCGGAGAAGGAACAGCATTCGGTTTAGCTAAATTAGGTCACAAGATTATCGCAGGAGTTCAAATTTTACCGGAAGTTACAGCGATGAGAAAAAAAGTTGAAGAAGCCGGACTACAGGACTTTATTGAGGTTAGAAAACTAGACATCCTTGACAAATATGATGTTAAGAATGCATTAAAATTAGATATCGATGTATTCTTCAGCAACGCAGGAATCGGTGAAAGCGGTCCTGTATTTGAAATTCCGTTAGATCTGGTTCGAGGAAACTATGAAACCAATGTTTTCGCTCCACTTGAACTGGCACAGGGATTCAGCCAAAAATGGATCAGAGAAGGGAAAAAAGGTAAAATTGTATTCACTTCTTCAATGGGCGGATTGTTTACACCGTCAGGATACGGAATTTATGTTTCAACCAAACATGCTTTGGAAGCTGTAGCAGAAGCTTTGGCTGACGAACTGAGCCCTTACGGAATCAAAATTCAGACAATCAACCCCGGAGCTTACCTAACAGGATATAACGAAACGATGGCAGAAAACGCCTTCCGTTGGCTGGATGACGAGGTGAATTTCACAAAACGTGCTGACATGAAAGCCAATTTTGATTCGCTTTTGGGTACTCCGGAAGGCAGACTTGATCCACAGGAAATGATTGATGCAATGATCAGAATTGTACCATCTGATACAGGTAAATTCAGAAATGTGGTTCCGCAATTCGTTGAAGATATGCTGAAAGACCATCAGTTGAAAGCTTGGGAAAACACAATCTAATTCCTTATTTTTTAAACATATTGAGTTAAGGAAATTTTTAAACTTTCCTTACACCAAACATAAAATCCTTTGTTTACAACAGAGGATTTTTCAGTTCTACTCCACTTACATAATTCTACAGGAATCTTTGATATTCATAATATCGACTTTGCATTTTGTATAAAAACGCAATCCCTTTCTGCAGAAATTTGCAGTATTAAATCAATATTAATTTCAAAATTTAGAAATCATGAAAAATTTATTACAAAAAACAATCATTGCATTAAGTTTATCTTTTGCCGTTTCCGGAAGCGCACAAAATCACAAACATGACACCGGATTTAAAATGCCGGCATTAAATCCTAAAAGCGCATTAGCTGAATTAAATGGAAATCATGTTGGCATCAGAGTACCTGATTACGATGCAGCTATTAAATGGTATACCGAAAAATTAGATTTCCGCATTATCCATGAATGGCCATATGCTGATGAAAAACTGGCTTATTTAGCACCCGCAAATACGAACGATTTTTGGATTGAAATCCTTGCCGGCGGAAAGCTCAGTGAACCGATTGTATACAACGATTTAGGAAAAAGTCTTGAAAAGGCAGGTTTCCACCACATCTGCATGGACGTTACGAGTGTAGATAAAACGGTTGCCGAACTGAAAAAAAGAGGTGTTACAATTGTTGGAGAAACATTTTATTTACCCGCTATCGGACGTAAGTTAGCATTCTTTCAAGATCCGTGGGGCAATATGATTGAATTGTCTGAAATTGTAAAAAAATAAGATATCAATCTTTTAAAAGCCTTTAGCAGTACTAAAGGCTTTTATTTTTTTTAATCTTAATAGCTGAACATCTTTCTGCTTTGGCCACAGTTAATAGCAAAAGCAAATTTTAAATAAAAAATATTCTTACCTGGAATATATTCACTTTTAATTAACTTTACGACACCAAATATGCCATGAAAATGATTAGAGAAACTATTGACAGTAAAGAAATCAATACTCTGAGGGATTTACCAGATATGATTCCGGTTTTTCGCGAATTTTTTGAAAATTGGACTATCCGTGTATTTAATCGCGAACAGCATGAATGTAGAAATTATCTTTCGCCCAACCGCAGAGAATTCTACAAGATATTATTTATCACCAAAGGAACCGGTGTTTTTACAATGGGGCTTAATACCTATTATATTGAAGAACCCACTATGCTTTTTATCCATCCAAACGATATTATTTCATGGAAAAATCTGTCAGAGAAAGATTCAGGCGGCTATTATGTCTTGTTTAAAAAATCCTTTGTTAATCATCATTTACAGTTAAAAGCAATTATCGATAAATTCGCATTGTTCACGGACAAACAAAAGAGTGTTATACGTCTTACTGAAGAAGAACTGCCACGTATAACCCAATACTTTGAAAAAATGCAGGCAGAGGAACAGGATTTAATCAACGGTGAATATAGAGAAGATGCCATGCAGGCTTTTTTACAGTTATTAATGGTAGAAAGCATGAAAGTGGCAAGGTATCCAAAGCCAGATGAAGTTACTGAGGATTATTCGCAGGTACACCATTTTTTTAATCTTTTGGAAAAGGAAACTTCAGGAATAAATTATACAACACCTCTGAGAATAAAAACGGCCAAGGAGTTTGCAAACGATCTGCGAATGCATCCCAATTACCTCAATGCGGTATTAAAAAAACATACGGGACAAAACGCAAGTACTCTCATACGCAATCGGATACTTGATGAAGCAAAAGCTTTACTGGTACAGACCGATTGGAGCCTTCAAGACATAAGCTATAGCATTGGTTTTGCTGAACAGCCTAATTTTAGTCAATTCTTTAAAAAATATACAGGTTTTACACCTGCTGAATTCAGGAGAAGTTTTTAATATTTTTTCTGCCGCCGTAATTAAAATCCTTTGTTTTCGAACAGAGGATTTTTTTTGATTCTGCTCCATCTGTATAATTCCATAAAAATCTTTGATATTCATAATGTTGACTTTGCAATTCGTAATAGTTGAGGACTGCTTTCTTCAGAAATTTGTATCAACAAAACAGGACAATAGAGTCCTATTGTTAATCAAATTGTTAATCAAAAATCATCGTAGTTATGGAAAAATCAATTTTAATAATCGGAGCGGGTCCCGGGTTAAGCCGTGGTGTAGCCGAAAAATTTGCTAAAGAAGGTTTTGCAATTAACCTTGTAAGTCGAAATCAGGACAATCTTGAAAAAATTAAACAAGAGCTAAATGCCAAAGACATCAACGTAAAATATGCTGTAGCTGATGCCGGTAAGGCAGATCAACTCACTAAAGCGGTTGCAGCATTATCAGATGGCAATTCAGGATTTGATGCGGTACTTTATAATGCAGCGGTACTGAAAGCGAAAAACATCGTGGAAGAAACTTCTGAAACCCTTACACAGGAATTTACCATCAACGTAGCTAATGCGTTACATACACTACAGCTGACCCATGCAGGACTGAAACAAAAGAAAGGCGCTTTTCTTTTAACCGGCGGAGGATTAGCTATAAATCCAAGTGCAGAATATGGCTCTTTATCCATAGGTAAAGCAGGTATCCGAAGTCTGGCATATCAACTTCATGACCAGCTTAAAGATGATGGAATTTATGTAGGATTGCTTACCGTTGCGGGATTCATTCTCCCAGACAGCGAAACACATTCGCCGGAGATTCTTGCAGATTTATTCTGGAACCTTTATAATGAAGGAACAGCTGTTGAATTCGAACAATAATGTGATGGAAGCAGATAACAATAATCAAAATGAGGTAATACTATTCGTAAAAGTCGCCTCAAAAACGGAAAGTATATCCAAAGCAAAAGATGCCTTGCTGTCTGATGTCTATGGTGCAAGAACCGAAGCAGGAAATTATAAAATGGAACTGTATTCAGCGGAAGGTCATCCCAATAATTTCTATCTATTTGAACGTTGGAAGGATCAGGTTTCTTTAGAAGAACATTTTAAACATCCTTACACTTCAGCTGCATTCGATTTGCAAAAGAATGATCTCACGGAGCCCATACAGATGAATTATCTGATAGACTTATGGCCTTTGAATGATAAGCCGGTGAAGGAAAATCACAGACCACTTACGACATTAATAGTACCATTTGAAACAAAACCCGGGAAAGAAGAAGCACTTGTAGCACTCTTTGAAAAATTTGTGCCCCTGGTAAGACAAGAACCTGGAAATATAGAATTTCATTTTCACAAAGTAACAGGAAATAAAAACCTATTTGTACTCTACGAGCGATGGGAAACCCAGAAAGACCTGGATCAGCATAATAAGCAACAAACTACAGTTGACTTGGTTGAAAATGTTGAACCATTGCTTGAAGGTAATGTTTTGGATTCCATTTTATTCGTAAAGGATATCAGTCAGGAGAAATAACAATTTTAAAATATTATAATGAAAAATAATAAAATCTGGCTCATTACAGGCGCCTCACAGGGCATCGGTTTTGCAGCCATACGATACCTTCTCTCAAAAAATCAGACCATAATTGCTACAACAAGAAACGTTGATGCATTTGATAAAGAGGTGATTAAAAATCCAAATCTGGAAGTGATTTCTCTGGATTTGACAAATGAAACTGCAGTGGAAAACTCAATAAGTTACGTAGCTGAAAAGTATGGCACCATTGACCTGCTTATCAACAATGCCGGATATGGGTTTGTTGGAGCCATTGAAGAAGCATATGAATTAGACATTGCAAAAGTACTTTCCATCAATGTGGAAGTAACACTGAGAATGACACGCTTTGTACTTCCTATAATGCGCAAGGCAGGGAGCGGTCATATCATCAATTTATCCTCTGTTTCAGGATTGGCAAGTTCGCCGGGATTTGGTATATACAATGCCGCCAAATATGCAGTGGAAGGTCTTTCGGAAGCATTATACCACGAGGTAAAAGATCTTGGTATAAAGGTAACCATTATAGAACCCGGAGCCTTCAGAACAAATTTTTTAGATAGCTCGCTGGTTGTAGCGAAAAAAAATATTAGTGACTATGATGCAACAGCGGGCAATTTCAGAAATCAATTGAAAAAGAACAATGGACACCAGCCTGGCAATCCTGAAAAGGCAGCCGAAATCATTTTCGAAATCAGTAAAATGAGCAAGCCGCCGTTAAGATTACTTCTGGGAAAAGATGCTTACAACAGAGCCACTAAGAAGCTCAATGATATGCAGATTGAAATTGAGCAGATGAAATCTTTGACCTTGTCTACAGATTTTTAAAAATTAATCAATAAATCTAAATACTTATGAAAACTATCAAAATGGCACTTTTTGCCTTAATGGCAACATTCGGAATGAATGCAGCAGCACAAACTCAAAATGAAAATAAAAAAATTATCAACGCTGGATTTGAACGTTGGGCAAAAGGCGAAGGTAGTTTTTTTGACCTCCTTACAGATGATATGGTCTGGACAATTAACGGCAGTGCACCGCTTTCAAAAACATATAAAAGTAAAAAACAATTTCTAGACGAAGTAATAAATCCTTTAAATGACAGACTATCACAAAAAATAGTCCCATCCGTCCGTGCGCTTTATGCCGAAAACGATATGGTTATAGCCCTTATTGACGGAAAGGCAACAGCAATAGACGGCAGACCGTATAATATGTCTTATGCCTGGTTTATGCAGATGAAAAATGGAAAAATCATAAAAGTGGATGCATTCCTTGATGCAATACAGTTTGCAGATGTCATGCAACGTCTTTCAGGAAAATAATTTTTTGAGATTTCATCTTTTACGAATTTAAATTCTAAATATATGCATACAGGAAGACGGTATTCACTATCAGAATTTTTAATTTGGTCAAGACGCAGTATCTAAGTAACCGCAATTTGTCACAATATAACCAGACAATTTTGAAGAAAAAATTTTTCGCTAAATTATAATATTATAGACTGTAACAAAATAGTTAAGAACCATTTGTTCCGAATAATTTTGTTGATATAGTCGAGAAATGGTTGATGATAAAGTTGTTATTTCTTTTTTTTCTCCAAGTTTAATTGGCTCTCCATTAATTAATGATTCTTTTACATCATTTATATTAAACATAAATCCTGTGAAATTTTCGGGAGCATCAATGAGTATTTTTTTTTATTTCTGCGTGAGAAAAAGGATTTCTATTTTTTTTTCGTAATACTGTAAATGTAACTTTTTCAGATTCCGATATCAAATTTTGTTCTTCCGCAGCATCCAAAGATTTAAATAATGTAAGATTATCATATAAATCAACAACTTCTAAAGTTTTTTGATTATACGTTTCATGGTTTGAATAGTCTAAGCCCAAAGTATATTTTTCAATTAAAGCAAATTTTATCATCCTTTCCAAAAAATGATCTGTTCCTAAAATTGCTGTTTGAAATAATTCAAGTTGTAAATTCTGTAAAATCTCATTTCTTAAACTTGTTAATGGTAAAAATGACGTGGTTGATGTAAAAAATAGTTTTTAAATTTTCATAGTTTTTCTCAATAAGTTTAGTGTAATTAGGGATAAAAAGCACTTTCATTGATATTTTTATATTATTTATATTTATTAACGAAACATTAATGGAAACTTGGTTTTCTGATCTTTAGTATTAATACTTGATATTAATATATTTTTTCGAAAAAATCTAATTTTTTTGTCTTTTAAATTCCATCATTATGTATTTTTAATGGATTATTGAGCGGACTTTCTCTTGGTTTGATAACGACAGAATGCTGTGCCGAAATTATGAGCTCATCGTAGAAACTTCCGAAAATATGGTGAAAATATTCGCTATAAAAAATTTATTGAACAAAATTTAGCGGGCTCCAAATTTATAACATCGTGACCTTATGCATAATTGAAATTTTATATGTTGCTTAGTGTTAATTTTTTATTATAATTAAGAATACCTTATTATAATTATTCTTAATTATTGGTTTATTTTAGTAATTTTATCGCTTAAAAATTAGGAATATGAAAAAAACCAGTTTATTAGCATTTGTCTTAATGAGCAAAATAATATTTTCTCAAGTTGGGATAAATACTCCAAATCCCACAGCCGCACTGGATATTGTTTCCAGCCAAAGCGGAATCCTGATTCCCAGAATGACAGCCGCCCAAATAGAACTCATTAATCTTCCTACCGAAGGCGAACTAGTTTTTAGCACGACAAACACAGGATCCATCGTTAACGTAATAGGATTTTGGTATTATAACGGAACTGCGTGGAAACCTCTTGCAGCAACCAGCTCAAACGGAATAAATATTTACAGTTCAAGCGGAACGCTTACCGGTAACAGAACAGTTAGTCTGGACAATCATAACCTGAATATTGGTCCTGATAGGTTATTCATATCAGGAAATACCCCCGGTAATGTAGGTGTAATGACTGCAACCCCCACACAAAAATTAGATGTTAATGGAGGAATGAGAGTTCGCACCTTACCTAAAGGAAATGTATTGACTACTGCTACTGGTATCTTATCGACAGACGGAGCTTTAGTTTATCATTATGGAGATCTGCGATATTCTTCTGTTACTACAGATCATGAGGGCTGGTATTTACTGAATGGAAGAGCATTGTCGACATTACCCGCGAGTGCTCAGACAAGAGCAGCAGGTTTAGGCATTACGGGAATACTTCCCAATGCTGCAGGTAAATATATGAAACAAGGTACACCCGGAACAACAACCGGAGCTGATAACGTAGTACTTACCCAAGGAAATATACCCAACTTTACACTGAGTGGCAACACAACAAGTGTATCTCACAGTCATGACTTGATAAGTCCGGGAAATACAGTGGTAAGAGGTACAGATATTCTTCAGGATCCTGCCGGCGCTTCCAATGTATGGCAACTGGCCGGAGGTGCTGCACCAGGCTCCATAGCCGCCAATCAGACTTATGTATCTACCGCTGGCGGAGCTCACTCTCATACGGTAACAATACCTACCGGAGGAACGGCAACACCAATTGCTTTAAATCCTAATTATATCCAGCTGAATTATTTTATTTATTTAGGTAATTAATAAAAAACTATATGCTAACCAAAACTACAATGAAAATCATATCTCTTTTGTATCTTTTCTTATTAATCGACACAAAAGCCCAAGTGGGTATAGGAACTCCAAATCCAAAAGCCGCTCTCGATATTACATCTACCACACACGGAATATTAATCCCCCGAATAACCGCTGTTGAAGCAGAAGCCATCAGCAGTCCTAAACTTGGTGAATTGGTATATGCAACAACCAACACAGGAGCTACAATCAATAAAATAGGATTTTGGTATTACAACGGTACAGTATGGAAACCTTTCGGAGCTGCTTTACAAATAAATACAGATCTCTATAACGGTGACGGAACTTTAGCCGCTAACCGAACAATGACTACAGGCGGAAATAATCTTTCTTTCGACTCAGATAAATTATCAATCCTTTCTGCGAGTCAAAAAGTAGGGCTTGGAGATAATACTCCCGAACATACTTTGGATATCAACGGAAATACCCGTATAAGAAATTTATCAAACGGAAATGTCGTAGCCTTAGCAGACGGAACTTTAGCTATCGGCCCTAAAGTACCTTACGGAACCGTAAAAGAATCCCTTCGTTCTACAGATCATAACGGCTGGTATAGATTAGACGGTCGCGCAGTGAATACTTTACCGGCTATCGCACAAACCAATGCAGCAGCATTAGGAATTTCAGGAACTTTAATCAATGCTAATAATCTTCTGATTAAACAAGGTGCTGCTTTGGCAACAGGAGGCTCTTCAAATATTGCTCTTCTGAGAGCAAACTTACCCAATTATAATATGACAGGTGTAACTTCGGCAGTTGCCGATCATACCCACTCAGTATTAAGCGGAGGACAAAATATGAACGCTGTAGCCTCTGGAAATGCATTTATTGTAAGAGCAGGAAGAGGAACCGTGAGCAGTACCGTTGGGGTAACGTTAACTACAGCTCCAGCCCATGTTCATACCGGAAATATTGCTTCCGGAGGAACCGGAGCCACTCTGAATATTATACCTGAAAGCATCACCTATACTTATTTTATTTATCTGGGACAATAAATTGGAAATTATGAAAAAAATAATTATAACTTCTTTGTTTTTATCAGCATTAGTTGCACCTTTAAAAGCACAGAAAGCCGTAGTGGGAGTCGGAACAAGCTCTCCTCAAACAGTACTGGATGTAGTTTCCAATAGAAATGGGATTTTAATTCCCCGCCAGACTGCATTACAAATTACCAATATTCAAAATCCGCAGGAAGCTGAATTGGTTTATTCTCTTACAAATGACGGCGTGACCGTTAATGAAAAAGGCTTTTGGTTTTTTCATTCCGGAACATGGCTTCCTCTATTAGACAATAATGCTAATACTAACAGCATTTATACTATAGACGGTATTGTCAATTCAAACCGTACAGTTATCCAAAACGGGAATTTTTTGGATATCGGTCCGGGATTATTTTATATTGACGGTGCGACTTCACGAATCGGATTATTAACAAACGCTCCTACCCAGGCTTTAGATGTAAATGGGGAAGTCAGAATTCAGACTTTAAGCAGTGTAGGAAATGTTGTTGCCGATGCACAAGGGACCTTACTGCATGATACTGCGGAATTTTTTGACATCGGTGACATAAAACCTTCATACAATACTGCAGATCATGACGGATGGTATCTTCTTGACGGAAGAGCTGTCACTTCTTTACCCCAAACTGCTCAGAACAATGCATCAACCATATTGGGAATAACAACAGCCTTACCCGATGCTTCCGGTCGATATTCCATAGGAACAACAGCAACACCAGGAAGTTTTACAGGAAATAATACCATAACACTTACGCGAAGTAATTTTCCTGTATTTAATTTCACTTATACAACCAATTCAGCAGGGGCACACGATCACACGTTTAATTACCAAACGATCAGGACCAATACAGCCAACGGAGGCGGAAATAATATCCATGCCTATTGGCTGTCCGGAGCTTTTGTAGGTGGAGGAAATTATCCGCAGAGTACCTCTGGATTTCATTTCCACTCCTATACAGCAGCATCCGGAGGGAGTGACACCCCTGTAGACATCAGACCAAGTGCATTGAATGCCAATTATTTTGTCTATTTAGGAAATTAAATAAATATATATTGATAAATTCTTTAGAAGGTAAAAGAGGTTTTTGATGTTTAGTTTGTTATAACCTTCTTATATAAGTCCCGACTGTAGATTCTTTAACATTAAGAGTATTTGCATTTCCAAAGTTTTCGTTCCCTATAGCTAATAGCTCAAACTTGCAAATTTATTCAGATAACAACTTTCGGGACTTTTAATTATCTAATCTTTATTTTTTGTATAATTAAAAATTAACATATTACAAGATATATAATCGTTTTGTGAGATTAATTTAGCTGAAATTTTCTAGATCAACAGATCCTTGAAGTCTGTTTAAAATCAACATCCTTAATCGATCCTCATGTTGATCTGCCCATTGACCTAAAATACCTATTACAGGAATCAAACTTTTACCAAACTCCGTTAAGCTGTACTCTACTTTTGGAGGCACGACCGGATAAATTTTCTTTGTAACCAATTCGTGATCTTCCAATTCCTTTAACTGAATGTTTAAAACCCGTCGTGTTGCATCCGGTATTTTACGCTGTAATTCACTTGGTCTTTTATGCCCCTGATCAATAAACCAAAGCAAACGTATTTTCCATTTACCATACAGTACTTCACCGATCAGATCAAGACCGCAATTTAAGTTCGGTATTATTTTTCTCTCATACATATTGCAAAATTAAACGTATGTTCCGATTAGTGCAATAGGGGAATAATTTATCCCTATATGAATCGTAATTCCGTACTTGTGCAAACTGTTTTTATACCCCAATTTTGTCCTATAAATAATTCTAAAAAATGGAACAATTTAATTTCAACAATGAGTTATCAGGCAAGATTGCATTGGTAACAGGAGGTACAAAAGGAGCAGGAAAAGCAATTGCAGAAAGGTTGCTACAAGCTGGCGCAACAGTTATCATTTCTGCTAGAAATGCACCTGAAAAAGAAAACAGCAATCTGCATTTTATTGCCTCCGATCTGAGCAAGGCAGAAGGAACACAAAAAGTAATCAACGAAGTATTGTCTACTTATGGAAGGCTGGATATTCTTGTAAATAACCTTGGTGGATCATCAACACCCGCCGGCGGCTTTACTACATTAACAGATGAAGATTGGGAATCAACCCTGCAAGCTAATTTGCTTGCTTCTGTTCGACTGGACAGAGGTTTTTTACCACAAATGATCGATAGGAAAAGTGGTGTTATTATTCACATCGCTTCCATCCAGGGTAAACTCCCTTTGTACGATTCAACTTTGCCTTATGCAGCTGCAAAAGCAGCTTTGAGAAACTATAGTAAAAGTTTATCAAACGAAGTTACCCCTAAAGGTGTTCGGGTTCTGACTGTTTCGCCAGGCTGGATCAATACTACAGCATCTGAAGCCTGGCTGGGCGAAATTGCAAGAAACGCAAACAGTACTGTAGAAGAAGCGCAACAAAGTGTAATAGATGCATTAGGTGGAATACCTTTCGGTAGACCTGCCGAACCAAAAGAAGTAGCTGAATTAGTTAATTTTCTTGTATCACCAAGAGCCGGCTATTTATCAGGAACTGAATTCGTAATCGATGGTGGCACAGTACCAACAATTTAATAATCTTAAAAAAAAAAGAAAATATGAATTTACCAAAAGTAATCACAGAATTAGTAAAAGCTCAGAACGATTTTAATAGCGTTGCCTACGCAAATTGTTTTTCTGATACAGCTGTTGTTTTTGATGAAGGAAAAACACACAATGGAAGAAAAGAAATAGAGCATTGGATCGCAGATTCCAACGAGCGTTACAAATCGGTTATGACGCCTGTCAGTTATGAAAAAAATGGCAGTTCAAGTGTCTTATCTGCAGAGTGTTCAGGTACATTTCCTGGAAGTCCAATTATATTAAAATTTCATTTCGAAATTGTTGACGGACAAATACAACGTTTGAAAGTAACTGATTAAAAAACGGCTAAGTTTAGCCGTTTTTTTGAATAACGGGCAAACCATTCTCGGAAGTGATTTTTATTGTTTTTTGAAATTTTAAATATTTGTATTTATAAAATACTCCAAACATTCAGCAAGTATTGCTCAGAGATATTGATATTTTTTAATCATTTTTTGAGATTTATGATTTTACACAAATTTATAGGCCATCACAATACAATGATGTTCTTTTCTTTCTAATACTTGTCTGAACCCCGCCTTAAAATATAACTCTTTAGCTTTATAATTATGAGATTGTACTTCTAAAGAAAGTTCTATCTTACCAAATCTTTTCTCAGCTTCTGTGATGATATTCTCCAGTAATTTCATCCCAATATTATGACCTTGAAATTTAGGCTTTATATACATTTGATAAATATTTCCAACATTCATCGAATTCTTTACCAATACACCAATCCCAATTAATTGATTATTAAAAAATGCACCATAAATAAATTTATCAGATGTTTGGTTTTCAATATCTCTTTCAATGGAAAGTTTATCAATTTTTACAGACTCTTCATAATCTGCTGAAAAAAAATCCGGGAATTTTTTTAAACTTTCTAACCTTATTTTTCGGTATTCACCACTTTCTCCAGGTTCTAAACACCTAAATTCAATATTCATTTCTAGATATTGATGCTTCTATTGCATCGTTTTTTGAGAATTAGTTTTATCTATAGTAACGTTTCTGATGCTTGGCGAGGTTGCGAACTTCGGAACCGATTATTTTCTGTTAAAGATTAAATTTCTTGCGAAACGTAAAAATGAATTTACCACAAAATTCGCAATCTTACCAAACGCCTGTTAGTAGACATTTTTTCTATTTATTTAATTTTTCTAATTCGGATAATTCACTTTTATACTTTTCAACGTCCCAAATTAAATTCCAATTTTTAACATAGTCAGAGATTGGACCTAGGCCAACTTCTGTTCTTCTTTTATCTACATTGTCAGGATCAATTAAAGGTAAAACATATTGAGTTTTAGTATTTGGATTGGTTCCTATTTGACTTCCGTATATTTGTTTTCTACCTTCTCGAATTTCTATTCTGTCAATTAACAAAGCTAAAGAACCTGGACTTGCATTTCCTTTTGTTACAGCTTCTTTCATCATTGGTAAATATTTTTTTTGCGTTTCTAAATCTGAATGTTGAATTACAAGAAATAATGCACTATTGGCTTGTGCACCTACTTTGTCTTTACCAACCCAACCTTTTTCATCTAATATTTTTTTTACTTTTAATAAGTTAATTGAGTCTTTCTGAATTGTTATTTTCCAAAGGTCTTGCATTTCTTTAGAATCTTGAGCGAATTTTTTTTGGGTTTCATTGATTTGAACTCTATACTTTTGGTCTTCGTCAAGAATTGTCAATAATTCAGCCTGCAATGGTTTATCATAATTCGCTTCTATTAACTCTAATTTTTTTTCTAACTTTTCAATTGTTTTTCCCCATTCTTTTTTTGAATGTAAATTTTCTAAATCAGTATCAGAATTTAAGTGCTTCAGATTTGTCCAACCTTTTTCTATTGATAAGTTCAACCATTTAAATGCTTTTTTTGTATTTCCTGCCAAAGAAGATGCGCATGCGCCATTATATAAGTGATTTGGATTTTTGCTTTCAATTTTAAAAGCTTTATTATATAAATCAGTAGACATTTTATAATTTTTTGTTTCATATAATTTATCAGCTTCACTTATTAATTTTGAATATTCTTGAGCATTAACGCTTGTGAATAAAAATAATAATAACAAAGTATAAATATTGTTTCTCATTTTTTTTCTGTATTAAATTATTAAATTTTAGATGTTTCCGTTCTGTTTTTTTAAGGCTTTAATTTGTAAATCGAAATTTTGATCTTTGGTAGAAACCCTTGCATATCCAATTTTCATATTTTGTTACATTAAACTCATACTCCGTCAATTTATAAAACTTTGTTTATTGATACGAGATTTTGAGAAAGTAAATTAAAATAATTAAAATTTTATTTAAATTATCTGGCAGCTCCCAATAAAAACTCCTACTTTCAGCAGGAGTTTATTCTAGATTCTAGACTTTTTAATTCAGATATTGTAATACATTTTTCTTTTCCAAAGTAAATATCTTATGAGATTTATTTTCTATGGTAATCGTCTTGCTATTATCAAGTAATGTTTTTATTTCGCAGAAAGCTTCGCTACTCATTTTAGAAACATCAATATTGTTAATTTTAATGATTGTATCCGCTAATTGTAGTCCTGATAATGGAGGAATTTCTAATTTATTTACAATAACAAGACTGTTATCAATCGGTGCAAATGCAATCCCGAAACTTTGATATTCAGGAGTTTTTCCTGTACTCGCAAGAATGATTTTTTTATTAATAAAATCAAGATCAACTAAATAATTTTCTATAAACCTGGTGCCAATTAAATTAGGTGAATCAGAACTGCTGTCTATTATTTGATTACCCAGTTTTGTGTCATTGAGTTCAATATCCATCAAATCAACCTGTCTTTGTCCTTTAACAATACTATTTAAAGATTGGGATAGAAGCCCTTCAAAAGTCAAAAAGTCCTTATCTTTTATTTTATCGTATACTGTCTGATTAACCGTAAATCCCATTCCGGAACCGGTATCAAATATAAATTCTATATTTTGATTTCTTATTTTAGCGTTAATTCTTGGAACATTGGTAAAATTCTCTTCAGAAAAAGGAATCGTTGCAATAGGATTGGCGAGTTCCTGTGGTTTATCAAACACCGTAATCGTCTTGCTTTTAAAATCAATTCGCCAAATTTTGCCTTTCATCATATTGGCTCCAAAAATTCCACTAATTTTTTTACACGCACGACCGCTCATCCAGCCTATATCTGCAAATGAAAAGTTCACGTTTTTAATGTTCAAATCTGCTACCTGTAAATTATCTGTCGAAAAAACTTCCATCTTTGATTTCGCATTATTTGCGTCTACTCCTTCAAAAATAGTAGTACTTTTCTTTTCTTTCAATTGATCTTTTAGTTCAGATGAAATAATCGTAAAAGCTCCTGAATCAAAAATGAAATTATAGGGATTATTTTTAATATTTAGGCTTACCACTATCTTTCCGTCAATTAATTCAAATGGTATTGTTGCCGCGTTAAAAAAGAAAGGAAACAATAATAAAAATAAAAACAAAAGCTTTTTATGATTTCTCATTTTCGATTGATTAAGGTGTCAGACAAATATAAGAATAAAAAATAAAGACTGCCAATGAGGCAGTCTTCTAATTTAATTACCAAGTCCACTTGATGCCGACAGAACCCGTTACGGTTGTAGCACCAGTCTGAGGATTGGTTGTTGTGCTTACGTTTGTGGAAAGCTCTTTCTTTTTCTTTCCTCTTGAAGCGAAAGTTGAAGGAGGCGTTGTATCCTGCATATCAACAGGAATTTGTCCTAAAAATCCGATCGCTAAACTGAATCCTGTTACTCTTAAGTCTACTAATTCAAGTTCTTTAAGGTAAGCTTGCTGTTCGTCCGACATTTCGAAGTTTTCAGAAATAAAATCAACCGGATTATTGGCTACATATTCGGCAACTTTTAATCTTTCGTCGATTGATAAAGCGTTCAACTCTTTTTGTTTTGCTTGTACTCCTTCTGGAGTAAAT
>NZ_BAAAZJ010000003.1:1088785-1206038 GCF_039536845.1 Chryseobacterium ginsenosidimutans | reverse complement strand
TAATTGGTTAATAATTGATAAATAACAGAGAGCTCTTATCCTGTTTTCTTATTGATACAAAGATAGTTTCGGGTAGCGACAGAACTCGTCGTGTTAAAATTAATTTGGAAAAAGTTTGAAATTTTTCAGTAGAAAATAAAGGCTGTCTTATCGACAGCCTTATAAAATTAAGCTGCCTTTAGATTACCAAGTCCATTTGATGCCGACAGAACCCGTTACGGTTGTAGCACCGGTCTGAGGATTGGTTGTTGTGCTTACGTTTGTGGAAAGCTCTTTCTTTTTCTTTCCTCTTGAAGCGAAAGTTGAAGGAGGTGTTGTATCCTGCATATCAACAGGAATTTGTCCTAAAAATCCGATCGCTAAACTGAATCCTGTTACTCTTAAGTCTACTAATTCAAGTTCTTTAAGGTAAGCTTGCTGTTCGTCCGACATTTCGAAGTTTTCAGAAATAAAATCAACCGGATTATTGGCTACATATTCGGCAACTTTTAATCTTTCGTCGATTGATAAAGCGTTCAACTCTTTTTGTTTTGCTTGTACTCCTTCTGGAGTAAACGGAAATTTTTTCATAATAAATTGGTTAAGTTAATTGGTTAATAATTGATAAATAACAGAGAGCTCTTATCCTGTTTTCTTATTGATACAAAGATAGTTTCGGGTAGCGACAGAACTCGTCGTGTTAAAATAAATTTGGGAAAAAGTTTGAAATTTATGTGTATTTAGGAAAACAAACACATCAATTACAGAATGTATCACATTGATTATGTTGTATTAAAACAATAATTGGTGCACCTATGAGTACTAAACGAGGGATAAAAATAGGGACAAAATAAGGCTGGACAAAGGTTTATCATTGTCCAACCTCTTACCAAACCGCTTTGCAATGGCATATATCGTTGCTCCTGATGCAGCCGATGTGTGGCATTCGCGATAAGTATAATGGAAGCGATTTTTATGGTGAAACAGACACTCTCTAAATTTAAGTCCAGAAACGGTCCTCCCCTTCTCCCGTTACATCAGTTATAATTTAATCCGGATTTCTCCAGTAGCAGTTTTGTATAGTTTACCCGCTGCAAGATTGCCAGCTGCCGCTGCAGAATCATTTGCATAAGTGGGAAGCGAACTGAAATTAAAATCTGCTGCAGAAAGTGATGCTGTCGTTACTGTTTTTAATACTCCAGTAGTATCAACAACTACTATTTTATCAGTTGCTAAACCGGGTTTTAATCCCTCAAAACGAACAGGATTAGTAGTGCCGCCAGAAATATGCAGTGTGTTTGTCGGAATTGTTGCAGTGCCTAAACCAATTTTACCATTATCACCATAAATCCAGTTGCCTATATTTAATTGGTTAGATCCTGTTGGCGAAACTTTTGCTTCTGCATTTAAACCTATTAAAATATTGTTTTTACCTGATTTAAGATTATTCCCAGAATTATATCCCAATCCGATATTACCAACGCTATTAGTATTATTATCCCCAATAAAATTATAAAGGGCATCAGTACCTATTGCTGTATTTCCCACCCCTACAGTCATGCTGGTAAGTGCCTCAACTCCTACAGCTGTGTTCATTATTCCCGTCGTGTTTTGCCCCATTGTCCATAGTCCCCCTATTGCCGTATTATAATTTCCTGTTGTATTTTCAAAAAGTGAAGCTCCACCTATAGCAACATTATATTCACCACTAGTGTTTGCTGTAAACGCATCTCCGCCTAATACAAGGTTATAATTCCCTGTAGTATTACTGCCTCCACTGCTTTCAAAAGTACCATCACTATTACTGATAACTAAATTTCCCCTACCTGTAGTATTAGATTTAAGGGCATTTACGCCAATAGCAATATTTTGTACTCCTGTAGTATTTGACATTAGCGCATCTTTCCCGATAGCAATATTATTTAAGCCTGTACCAACACTGGTTCCATTACTACCATTCCCAGCATCTTGGGTAATGTGGTTGGTACCTACCATACGTAAATCTGCCGCCATTTTTTGCCAGATACTTCCATCGAAATAGAAATAACCTACTGCAGTTACATTTACAGTCTTAGGAGTAGTGTCTGTTGGTATTAAAGCCTCAGTTATATAAACTATGGCACCTGTCTGCAATATTGTATAATTGCCATCTTTTGCTTTAAGTTCAGAGCCTTTCAATCTTGGGGCAATAAACCCATCAGTTTTGGTAAGATCTGCAGGAATTGCCATCACATCAAGTGTGGCTCTGGGCATGTCGGTGTTAATACCTATCTGCGAGTAAGCTAATCCTCCAATCATGAGGGTACTTAAGAGAATAAAGTGTTTTTTCATTGTTTATAAGATTTTGTTTATATAAATAATTTACGGAGAAGGATTTGGGATATTCTTCACATCTTCATCTTCTACGATTGGCAAAAATCATTGGTTTAAAACCACAACTTTAATCAAGCTTGGTACTTTAGAAAGCCATCCGTGGATTACAAGATAAGTAGCAAAACCGCAGAAGTATTGCGGTTCTGCAAAAAAAACTAAAAAACCGGGCAATCCCGATCCATATTAAAACATTGTGTTTAGATTCTGCTCAATCCCCCACTATTTACTGTCTTAAATAAATAAAAGTATTGACTACCAAACATGGAGAGCTGTTATCTAGCGTCTTATCTTTACCTCCACTAGGAACTGTTACATTGAAATTAGCTAAGGAGTGTGTGATTTGCAGCCTATGTAGCAATTATGCTTAATGCGTGAGTATTATTTCCTGAATTAGCAGCATTGATGTTTAAGTATATCCATGATTCCTGCTGTTTTTGTGATTGAGCCATTTACAGCTCTGATAGCATATACCAATGTTCCGATCTGAGGATTTGTGTACCGGGAATCAGCAGATTTTATCTGATCTCCTGAAAGTCTCGGAGTAATGATTCCTGCAGATGTAGTATCATCCATTTTTTTTGTCACGGCATCCAATGATGCTGCCGGATTGGATGTATTTATGCCAACTTGGGCAAAAACAAAATTTGGTGTAATACAAGCGAGAATAATTTTAATTTTCATCATTATAAAGTTTATGAGTTCATTTAAAAGATAATTTCGACAAATAATCTATGGAACCCAGATTCAGTTTCGTTCTCTTTTAGATTGGATAAAAGTAAAATTTGTAATGATCAGAATAAAATAAATGTGTTGTCATTTTCCGGAAAATGACAACACATTTATTTTATTTTTTAAGTTGAAAAAATTTGTACTAATCAATGGTTATGAGGTAATTGGTAATTTATAAATGTTAAATTTGTATATGTAGAAAATTAAAAAAAGGATAGTACGGTATCTTATTTTTCCTGTAATATGAACATAATACTATTCCTCTTAAATCAGTTATTTGTGGTTCTATTTTTATTTCAGCTTTGAAAGCATAGTTAATAGTTATAAGCAGCTTATGTATTTGCAGAAACTTCATTATTTATTGTATATCAAAACAAAATATTGTATTGTTTAATTTTAAAATATGATTAAATAAAAAAATATTTATAATCTCTTTATTAAAATTCATTAATTTTGCAAAAACTAAACATGAATGAAGCTAAGAGCCAATTTATTAGATAAGAATTGGTCTTAAGTTGGATATTTTTAAACTTATCTAACTTAATTATTCTAATACAAATTCTAAGTAATCACGATGTTGCGATACAGCAGATTCAGACTCCAAAAAAAATGTCACAATCTTATGTGATCATCAATTAAAAAAATACTTATAAAATTTCTAATCGTCTAATGTCTAATAAATTTATAAGGCATTTACATTTTTTATAAATACATCATAATGAAAAAAATAACTTTTGTCCTTACCCTATTTTCCTATTTAATTGTAAATGCTCAGGATTTAGCAACTTATAATAAATTATATAACAAAACCTATTTAGAAACCGCTTCCACAGATTTCAAAAAAGCACTCTATGTTGCTGATTCTTTATATAAGATTTCTGAAACACCGACCCTTCAGGCAAAAAGTTTAATGCTTTCTGCTACCCTTTACAGAGATGCGAAAGATTTTAAGAGAGCCTTATTGTATGCCGAAAAAGCTGAAACAATTATTGAGAATACGGATGATTTAAACTGGCAAGCACGGATTTCTCTCTTTTTAGCCGGCCAATATCGCGGTGTTGAACTCTACAGCCAGTCAAAAAAATATGCTCAAAAAACACTCGAAACAGGTAAAAAGATTAAAGATACGCTAATAGCACATAAAATCCAGGGATTAATTCTGCAAGAAATGGCCTATTACGAAATGGATCAAAAAAAATACACGAAATCCAATCAGTATATTCAACAATCTCAGCTTCATTTCAATAATGTTATAAAAGAAAAAGATTTTTTTACTGCTGATAACGAACAGATGCTTGGGTCTAATTATTACAATCTGAAAAATATTAATGCTTCTTTATATCATTATAAGAAGGCTCTAAACTTAGTTAAAGATTTTCCCGAAAATGAAACTACGAGCTATATTTACATTGGCCTTACTAATGTATATTTAGAAAAAAAAAATCTGTCAAAAGCTAAACAATATCTGGATCTCGCCAAAAAAGTATCTGAAAAAACAGAAAACCTTGAACAAAAAAAAGAGATTTACACTGCAGAGAAACAATATTATTTACAGACTGAAAATATTGAAAAACTAAAGGTTACAGACCAACAAAAAGACACGTTAGAGAAGAAAATAGAGTCAAAAACTCGTCAGTTTATCGATGACTCTTATACCAAGCTTGATACAAAAATAATAAAGGCAGAGAAAAAAAGTACCCTAAAAAATTACCTTATTTTAATGAGCGCACTCCTTGTCATTTTTATCTTCGTGCTATATATAAGATCTAAAATCCAACAAAGGAAAAATATTGAAAAATTTAAACAGATCCTTCGGAAATCCAATATAAAAAACAGTGCTGATAGCCCTGTCGTCTTAGAAAAAGTCGATATATCGGTGCATCAAGCAGGAAATAATGAGGCAGTAGTATTAATGAGCTCAGAAACAGAAGAAAAGCTGCTTGTAAAATTGAATAAATTTGAAAAATCCAATCTTTTTAATAATAAAAATATTTCCCTTCCCTTTTTGGCAGGCCGTTTTGAAACCAATACCAAGTACCTTTCCTATGTTATCAATACCCATAAAGAGAAAGATTTTAATAATTACATTAATGAGCTGAGGATTAATTACATCATTGAGAAACTCAAAAATGACCCTCAATACCGGAACTATAAACTGGCCTCTTTGGCAGAAGAAGTGGGCTTTTCGTCGCATAGCAAATTCAGCAAAATATTTAAGAAAGTAACCACTTTATCTCCTTCTTTATTTATAAAATACCTGCAGGAAGAAACTCAAAAAACAGAATTTTAATTATTTAATAATCAATACTTTACTATACAAATACACCTTGTTTTTTTCCTGAAAAAGACAAGGTATTTTCTTTTGTCATGCTAATTGGTGTGGTACTTTTGTCAGATAATCAGCAAGCAAACACTCTGAATTTTCAGCTGCAATAAAATGCTTTTGCAACGCAATAATATCAATCTCATTTCCCACATTTTTAATTAAACTTTAGAATAAAAAAATGAAACAACTACTATTGCTTTTTTTAATTCCCAGCGGTATTTTTGCCCAAGTCGGCATTAACACTCCCGCTCCCACTGCCACTTTTGAGGTCGCAGCAAAAAATGCAACAGGAACAACAACAGCAGTAGACGGAATGCTGATCCCAAGGATCGACAGACAAAGAGCCCAAAGTATGACCGGTATCACACCCTCTACCCTTATTTATATTAATAACATCACAACCGGAGCACAAACAGGGAATGCCATCAATATTGATACTACCGGCTTTTACTTTTTTAATGGAACAGCCTGGGTAAAGCTTAATACTAATATTTACAATTCAGACGGAACTCTTACAGAAAATAGAACGGTGACACAGGCAGACCATACGCTTGCTTTTAACGGAACCTCTACGAATGCCTTTTCTGTAAACGGAAGCACTTTTTCTGTGGATGCCGCTAACAGCAGAGTGGGAATAGGAACCAACACTCCTACCGCAAAAATGGAAATTGCTTCAGGGGTTGAAGGATCTTCAGGATTGAAATTCTCTAATATCAATAATACAACCCCGCCTGTATCAAATACTTCCCCTCTGGGAATTGATGCCAATGGTAATGTTGTGGTGCAGAGTTCTCTAACAACGTCATTCAGATCATTTAACATTAATGCAACTACTCCTACAAGTTCTGCTGTGGCTATAGGATCTCTAGAATTTCGATATCCATCTACGACCTGTACAAATACGGATTCTTATATGCAGGTAAGAACAACAACAGGAACCAATAATACGGGGATTATCCACGGAATATCTCGAACTGCACAAAATGGTTCCGGATTTATTAACAGTGTTCCCTTAACCATAACTCCGACATTTGCGAATATAGGAGCCGGAATACCAAGCAATCCTAATCCAGCTTTGATTCCTATCAATTGTACGCAGGATGGCCACGCAGAGTTTACATTCTTTTCTTATGTAGATAAAACCTTCTATAGAGTAAGTTTTCATATAGCAGATGGAGACGGACTTGGTTTTGGAGCACTAGGATATATTTTTGTAGAATTTCAAAGGTGATGCATCATCATCCTTAATCCATATAAATAACACAACTGACAACTTTAAATTCAATTTAATATTAACAAAAAAAAATTATTGATTATGAAAAAAAATTATTTCATTTTAATGCTCATCCCGTGCAGTATCGGGATGTTTGCCCAAACAGCAGGTAACGTAGGAATCAAGACGTCTACACCTACCAATGCTCTTACCGTTAATGGAAACTCTTCTATTGGTGCCGCTTATACAACAATAGCCGCACCTGCTAACGGGACTATTATTCAGGGAAATGTAGGCGTAGGTACAGGTAAGCCTGTCAACAAACTTACGGTGAGTGGCAATACTTCCATCGGAACTGGTTTTGCAGCAATAGCCGCACCTGCTAACGGAGCTATTATTCAAGGGAATGTAGGGGTGGGTACCTCTAAACCTGTCAATGATCTTACGGTGAGTGGCAATACTTCCATCGGAGCTGGTTTTGCAGCTACAGCCGCACCTGTTAACGGAGCTATTATTCAGGGAAATGTAGGGGTGGGTACAGCTAAGCCTGTCAACAAACTTACGGTAAGTGGTAATTCTTCCATCGGGGCTGGTTTTGCAGCTACAGCCGCACCTGTTAACGGAGCTATTATTCAGGGAAATGTAGGGGTGGGTACAGCTAAGCCTGTCAACAAACTTACGGTAAGTGGTAATTCTTCCATCGGAGCTGGTTTTGCAGCAATAGCCGCTCCTGCTAACGGAGCTATTATTCAGGGAAATGTAGGGGTGGGTACCTCTAAACCTGTCAATGATCTTACGGTGAGTGGTAATACTTCCATCGGAGCTGGTTTTGCAGCTACAGCCGCACCCGTTAACGGAGCTATTATTCAGGGAAATGTAGGGGTGGGTACAGCTAAGCCTGTCAACAAACTTACGGTAAGTGGCAATACTTCCATTGGAGCCGGTTATGCAGCAATAGCCGCGCCCGCTAACGGAGCTATTATTCAGGGGAATGTGGGATTGGGTACAGCCACACCGAAAGCAAAACTGGATGTCATTGGTAAGATTAAAATTACAGATGGAACCCAGGGTGAAGGGAAAATACTTACATCAGATACCAACGGAGTGGGAACATGGAGGGATAATATTGATCTTCCTGATCTCCCAAGAGTCTATGCAACCGGCAGAAAAACAACGACAACAACATGTACGGGAATTAATAGAGCCATTTTTGCTCTGACTAATCGAAGAAATATGAATGCCGACGGTTCATTTGTGGCTAATAAAAGTGGTTATTATCAAATTACAGCTTCTATTTCTCAATTTGCAGAGGCGTTTTCCTATCTTCCCAATCTTGGCTCTCCACTTGCAGGAAATATGGGATACTATTTTCACTCTTATACTTTTAGAAGTGATGGATGGAACTGGTATAAAAATTCAGTCACAGTTTTGGTTTATGCAACTGCTGGAACAACAATAGGAAGATGGGGCTGGGGTTTAGGTGGTTCAAACACATGTAATTCAACTAACAGGATAGGCAATCAAGAAGTTGTTGTTCTTTATATGGGTAACTAAGGTTCGGAGATTTAAAGAATTTCACAATTTTTATAAAATATAGACTAAGCAGCTACAAATGTCTATAATAATGCAATAGGATGAACATCTGTAGTTTACATTAAATTTAAGATTCTAAGAACGCATAGTACCAGATGAAAATCCCTCTTCTCAAGTAAAGTAATTCCAGATAAAAATATGCCTGAACGTATCTGCTTAGATCTATTATTTATTTAAATATTAATAGAAATTTATGATTATCCGTAATTTGACATAATTGAAGATTTCTTTGTGAACTTTGTTGAGTAGAACGCCTTTGTATAACTTAAAAGCAGTTAGTAGTCCAAAAATCTTTGCGTGCTTTGCGTTAAAAAAAGCATTATGATTAAAAGCGGATATTCAGTTAGAAATTTCACTGGCTGTTAAAAAACGGTATAAATTATCATCAAAAAAGATAATTTTCTCAAACACATAAAATCAATATTGTTGATCAGTATATCTATCATTATAAAAGTAGATTGGAAAAAAAGACCTCAAAGAGTGAAATCTTAAAATTTTTGATTTTGTGATCAAGACGAGATTATCTTCAAAAATTTTGATTTAATAAAAGATTTAGAAAGAATTTGCAGTTCATCTTCTCCTTTGCGATCCTGAAAACACAACTGATAACTATGTAGAACATCCCTCAATATCTGCAAGTTACTTACATGGTCGGTTCTCCGGCCATGTTTATGTTTTTTGTGAATCATTAAAATTCATTTAAAATAACTTTTCCCTTTTTTGTAGAAGCGCTTATGATAAATTTAAAAATAAATTGTAAAGTATTGATATATTTACATTTATACCATTTTTATATCTTGTCATATTCCTGAAAACAGCAAGACATTGTCTTCTCGATAATGCACTATTCATCTACTTTTACATCGCTTTTTAATCATCATATCCGGATCATTATCAGATTCATAAATCATATTTAAATTTTATAGAGTAATGAAAAAAATCAGTCTACTATTATGTTTCCTAGGTACTCAATTATTATTCTCTCAAATAGGGATCAATACAAGCAATCCAAAATCAACCTTCGATGTAACGGCAAAAACAACTGATGGCAGTAAACCGGAAGGACTTCTTGTGCCACGGCTTACGGGAGATCAGATCAAAGCCGGAGATTTGCAGTATACAATCGATCAAAAAGGAAATATGGTCTATGCTACCTCTGCCGTAAGTACAGTTTCGCCAAAGACAATAAACATTACAGAAGAGGGATATTATTTTTTCGATGGAAATATTTGGCAGAAAATAAATCAGGACACCAACATTTATAAAAATAACGGAACGCTTGAATCGAACAGAGTGGTAACAATGGCTGATAAAACCCTTTCTTTCAACTCTTCTGCTACCACAGGAACCAGTCATTTTCAGGTAGACAATACTACTTTTAATATCGATGCCCTAAATAACAGAGTAGGTTTGGGAACGACAGCTCCTGCCACAAGATTGGATATTGATAACGGAACCGTTGCAGGTGCCGTTAAAATTGCAGACGGAACACAGGGAGAAGGTAAAGTTTTGGTTTCTGATGCTAATGGTATAGCGACTTGGCGTGACACTACGGGTTCTGCACTTGTCATTAACTCTACAACAGGTACCAGTGTAAATATCCTTGCGGCTATGACCTACCTTGGAGCAAGCGCTGTTGTTACTACTCCCGGATATTATATTGTTTCACCGCGTCTTATTACCGATAAAAGCCCAGCGGGTTGTGGAGCTTTTCTTGCCTATAATTTGAGCAAAAGCCCAACGGCAGCAGTAAATGTTGCATTTCCTTCGCAGGATATCCATGTACCTACCGGTTCTAGTAGTTATGACTTTATTTATACTTCGAATATAGCTTACCTGACAGCCGGAACATATTATATGCAAGTAAGAGGGTCTTCTTCTCCAGGCTGTACCACAAACACCTCAAGAGGTTCTTTTTCTCAGAATAGCTTTACATTGACATTACTTAAATAATATCTCATGCTGAGAATTATTATTCTTAATTCTCAGCAAACTATAAATTCTATCAATAAAAAACAACTCCTCAAAACGAGTATTCAATGCCCATCAACTATAAGAACATACACATCGGTACCTTTATTGAAACAAGAGTATCGGAATGCAATATAAAAGTATCCCGCATATGCAATCTTTTCGATTGTATTGAGAAAGATGTCGAGGAAATGTATAAACAAAAGGATATGGATACAGGTATTCTTCTAAAATGGAGCAAATTGCTGAAATATGATTTTTTCCGCATCTATACCCAACATCTGGTACTTTTTTCACCTCCTGCTTTACCTGATAAGAAAGAGCCGGACCAAAAATCTAAACTCCCACAATTCCGCAAAAATATTTATACCAAAGTAATGATTGATTTTATTCTGGAACTTATCAGTACAGAACAAAAAACAATACGGCAGGTCATTGATGAATATAAAATCCCAAAAACTACACTCTACAAATGGATCAGCAAATACAAAATTGATAAAATTTAAAATTATTTTATTGGAAAAACAAGGTAAGCCAGACTATATAAAAATATATACAGATCTTATTGATCTAAAATATCCTGAAAAGAAATATAAATGCCAAGCAATACTGTCTAAAGGCAGTCTTTCGCCATTGGATGTTATTAATCTTGAAAGAATTCTTTTTAAAAGTATAGAAAAAGAATTTGATAGCTTTAATCAGGCACACAGATCATACAATGAGAAAACAATTCTGGAAATATTAGATTATCAAGATAAAAACAAACTTAACAACAGTGAGATAGCCCGCCATTTTAAGCTCAGCAGGAACACCATAGCCAAATGGAAAAAAATTTATAAGCTTTGATGTCGTAAGTTGGATATGTAGAAAGTGTAAATAAATATACAGAGTTCGGTTATCACCTGTAACTTGATTCTCTTTTTAGATAAAGTTAAGAACTGATTATATCCAATATGATTCACTAGGACAAATACAAAACTAATGACTACATAATCATCGTCTAATCAAAAAATCAAGATTATCTTTATGGTAGTATTGGTGTGACAAAATTAACACACCATAAGGCTTTATCTTCATTTTATCATATCCATAACAGCCAGCTTTTGTTTAAGATAATAGCTCTCTGTCATAATGCGAATATTTTTCAGATGCTGCACAGAATCATTTTGCTAAAAAAACGCACCTGCCGATCAGGTGCGTTTTATCATATCGGTTTCACATCTGCCAATTATCGTAAAGACCAACTTTAAGAAGCTTTATGTGGTATTATCTTACTTTTTCAAGATTGAGAAGATACATTCCGTTTCCTGCACCTGGATTAAGTACCGGTGCCACCATTGTCAAAAAAATTCTATAATTCTCACCAGTACCTGTGCACACCTGATAGTTGATAAATTCGCCACCACTGGCGCCTCCCCTGTAGAATTGGGTATAGGATGTAGTTAAACTTACAATTTCAGTATCCCCCATGTTAATCCCACTGGTAGCAACCTGAAATCCTGCTATACTTGAATTAGGAATTGATGCACCCGTATTACTTCTTAACAAAATACTTCCTTCACTTGCGTTACCATTGTGTCTCACACAGAGACTTCCAAGACAGGTTTCACTTGCCGCAGATCCAGCCGGTGTATTAGGAGTATAAGAATTTACTTGTACAACCGGGGCACCTGTACTGCCTTGTACCGCTACACATCCCCAATTGGGAGAAGCAGGGGTACCAATATTTGTCTGCAGACATTTGCTGGTAGTTGAATAGATCATTAATCCCGTTGCCGGTAAAGCGATGCCATCTCTTTGAGTATTAGTCATCCGTGGAGGAAGAAACCCCTTACTGGTTGTGTTAACCTCCACAGAGGAGGAGGAATCTGGAGCAATGGTACCCACACCTAGACTTCCTTCCGTAGTTATTATTACATCATTTACCTGCTGAATGGTTGTCGGAATTCCTGTAGCAGGATTATCTTTTGCACCATCAACATGTAAAGGGCCTTGTGGGTTTGGGGTCAGAATACCAACCTGAGCTGTTACAAACGTATTGCCTGCAACCAAAAACATTAAAAGGAGAATGTTGCTTTTCATAATAACTTAAAAACTAATAATTATATTATTTATATGAAGTTGAATTTTTTTATTTGCTGCGAAAACATCTGATTTCAATGGATTAAACGTGATATTTGACTTAGAGCTTCCTGATTAATATTAGTTATACCTACTTGCGCTATGAATAGCATTTCTCTCTAAAAAATCAGAATGAAATAAATTTGTAATTTCATTTGAAATATTTCCTCTAAAGATTACAAAAGTAGTTTTCATTATGTCATGCAGAAAGATAACAAATGGTCATTTTCCTGAAAATGACCATTTGTTTTTTTGCTATAATAATATTGATTTGCAATAGATTGCACTTATAATTCTTCTGAATTAGTTCCGTAAATGGTTGGAACGATTCTCGCAACAAAGAAGTAATTTCAAAATTCTGTTTTCAGGAATGTTTTGTCTTAGTTAATCATTAAATTTATCTTAAAGTAACTTTGTAAAAAGCTTTTGTTACAAAAGTTGTTTTTTAATATAACACATTACAATACAGATACTTATACATTTATTATATTTTACCTTATTCCCGAAAAAGACAAGATATTATCTTTTTACCAGCCCTATACTTTTCTACTTTTGTCCATATTTTATTTTATCTGCATACTCAGCAATTTTAAATAATCAACAAAACCGTTTTGTAATCATGCATTTTATTTACCCTTTTTTATTTCAGGTAATAGAACAATTACAAAAATAAGTATACATAAAACTAACATTAAGGCATGAAAAAATTATTGACCACTTTAGGAGTGCTTACTGCATCCCTGATTTCCGCCCAACTAGGAATCAACACAGATAAGCCCAATGCGGCCCTGGACATTGTATCGGATAAAAGCGGGATTTTAATTCCCAGAATGACTGCAGCCCAAATAGAACAAATCAATACACCGACTGAAGGAGAGCTGGTTTTTTGTACAACTAATACAGGAAGTGTGGTCAATACTATCGGATTTTGGTATTTTGACGGCACTATCTGGAATCCCATTACCGCCAATAATTCAACAGGTGAGAATATTTATAATTCTGATGGCAGCCTTGCAGGTAACAGAATTGTCGGTCTCGACAATCATGATATGAATATCGGGTCCGATAAACTGTTTATATCCGGAATTACAGGTAATATTGGAGTCAATACTAACCTTCCAACAGAAAAATTAGACATTAACGGAGGAATGCGAATCCGTAGTCTGTCTAAAGGAAATGTAATCACCAAAGGAGATGGTGTACTGTCTTTTGATACCGGGCTGATTAATCATTATGGAGATATCCAATATTCCTATCTTTCTACAGATCATGAAGGTTGGTATTTGCTTAATGGCAGGGCACTCTCTACATTACCGGTAAGTGTTCAGTCAAAAGCTACATCTCTTGGACTTGCAGGAAGCCTTCCCAATGCTACAGGAAGATATATCAAACAAGGACCTCCCGGAACACTAAGCGGAACGACAAGCGTAGTTCTTTCCCAAGCCAACTTACCCAATTTTGTTCTTAGCGGAAGCACAACAACTTTGTATCATACTCATCCTCTGGTAAGCCCGGGTGCAGCACAAGTAAGAGGAACGGATATTCTACAAACCGTTAATGGTAATGCCAATTCATGGGAATTGGCGGGAGGGGCAATACCGGGATCAATACTTTCTGAGGGAAGTTATACAAGTTCAGCATCGGGAGCACACAATCACACCGTCACTATACCGACCGGAGGAACAGGGACCGCCATTGCGCTGAATCCTGATTACATACAGCTTAATTACTTTATTTATTTAGGAATTTAAAAATTAAATTATGTTTAGTAAAACTTCGACTAAAATTATATCGGTACTCAATCTTCTATTTTTTCTTCCGGTCAGTGCACAGCGTGTAGGTGTTGGGACAGCCAATCCTAATGCAGCATTGGATATCAACTCCACTACACAGGGCATACTCATCCCTAGAATGACCGCATTACAGGCAGAAGCCATCACAAATCCCGCTAAAGGAGAATTGGTTTATGTAATTACAAACAATGGTGCTGTTATTAATAAAACAGGTTTCTGGTATTACGACAACACGATATGGCGCCCCTTTGGAGGAGGCTCCCAGCCGATTATCAACATCTATAATAATAATGGTACTCTGACTTCCGATCGTACGGTAACCATGAACGGGCGCAATTTATCATTTGATACAGATAAACTTTCGATTCACTCTGTGGAACAGAGAATAGGAATAGGAAACAATACTCCGGCCTACACGGTAGATGTAAATGGAGATGTGCGTGTCAGAAATCTCACAGGCGGAAATGTAAAAGCCCTCTCAGACGGAACTTTATCTATTGGTCCTAAAGTAGCTTATGGCACCGTTAAAGAATCTCTACGCTCAAATGACCACAACGGCTGGTATAAGCTTGACGGCCGGGCCATAAATACACTCCCCGCCATTGCACAAAGTAATGCTTCAGCAATAGGACTTAGCGGTACGCTGGTAAATACCAATGGAAGACTCATGAAACAAGGAACTCCATTCACCGTGGGAGGTTCTGATACAACTACACTGACCAGAGCTAACCTTCCTAATGTTAATTTAACAGGAGTAACATCGACGGCAGCAGCACATACGCATTCGTTAACTGCCGGCGGATACAATTTTGCTCAAAATGCAGCTGGTAACGCTTATGTTTTTAGAGCAGGCAGAGGAACGGTGTCTGGTACTACAGCGATAACCTTACCTGCTTCCGGTGCGCACAGCCACACCGGAACTGTTAATACGGGCGGAACTGGAGCTCCACTTACCATTTTACCACAAAATATATCGTACAGCTATTTTATTTACTTAGGACAATAAAATTAAATCAATGAAAAGAACAATTATACTATTTATTTTCTCTTTGGGACTATCTGTACCTTCTCTGGCACAAAAGCCATTAGTAGGAATAGGGACAGCTAATCCTCAAACCGTATTGGATGTGGTTTCCACTAATAATGGAATACTGATTCCCCGTCAAACAGCCTTTCAGATTGAAAATATGCAAAGTCCTGACGAATCGGAGCTGGCTTACTCGCTAACAAATAACGGATTGATAATCACCAGAAAGGGATTTTGGTATTTTCATTCAGGAACCTGGTTTCCTCTTACAGGAGACGGGAGTAATAATAAAAATATTTACACTGTAAATGGAACTTTAACATCAAACCGACAAATCAATCAGGATGGAAAACAACTTAATATAGGTCCGGGACTTCTTTATCTGGATGGGGTATCCACTACTACGGGAGTGTTGACGACTTCTCCCACTCAGACCTTTGATGTAGATGGTATTGTCAGAATTCAAACCCTTAACAAGGTAGCCGGTGTTATATCCAGTGCACAGGGTGTACTTATGCATAATCCTGACTTTTTTGATGTAGGAGATGTAAAACCTTCATTGGCTACAGCCGACCATGACGGGTGGTATCTGCTAAACGGAAGAAATATTACTACACTTCCGCAAACAGCCCAAAATAATGCATCAAATATATTAGGAATAACCACGTTTCTGCCCAATGCTGCAGGTCGTTATTCTATGGGGACTACAGCAGCTACCGGTGGTGTTTCAGGAAGCAGTACGGCAACGCTGACCAGAGCAAATCTGCCCAATGTCAACCTCAGCTATACAGCAGATGCGGAA
This sequence comes from Chryseobacterium ginsenosidimutans, assembly GCF_039536845.1. GTDB lineage: Bacteria > Bacteroidota > Bacteroidia > Flavobacteriales > Weeksellaceae > Chryseobacterium > Chryseobacterium ginsenosidimutans_B. Next base: position 1,190,111 of record NZ_BAAAZJ010000003.1, on the reverse strand, counting down.
GCAGGGCACTCTCATACAATGACCTATCAAAGGATCAGAACTACTACTGCGTTTGGCGGCGGAAATAATATCCATGTATACTGGCTCGCAGGAACGGTTGTCGGAGGCGGAGGACTCTATAATATAATTTCTTCATCAATCGGACATAATCATACCTATACGGTGAGCTCCGGAGGAACTGCAACTCCTATAAATATACAGCCGGCAGCATTAAATACCAATTATTTTGTTTATTTAGGACAATAATATAATTATCCGCCCTATATCAGACTAATAATCTACCTCTTGAAAATCTTAGCTGAACTTACGTTGGAAAATATTGTAGTGAAAGATATGATTGCAAAAAAGCTTTAGCACCCTTTGAGAAGCAGGAACTGGTTGTTTATTCCGGATCAGAACACGGAATAAGCGCCTGGAATGCGTATAAAATTTTCATGATAGGCAGTTCTGTATTTTACTACAAAAAGAAGACACACTTTGAAAATGTAGGTTTGATTCGTTCTGCTAAATCGAATAAGAAAATTATACTTGATAATGTCGAAATATAATTTTTAAATACTATCTAAAAGGCAGATTCTTTGAATTCATAATTAAATTCAATATTCATTTGTGATAAAGAGTCTTTTATTTCCTCAAAATTGACTATTGATGTTTCCTGATATTCTGGTTCATTCCAAGTCACTAAATTTATGGCAACCATATCTGCGCCTTGATTCTTTCTATAAAAATCAATAAACATAATCCCATAAAGTATGGATTACATAGTCCCATAAGCTGGCCCGCATCTGAATAGGATTTGTTATTTTCCAAAAGGACATTCCCATTTTCAGCATCTAAGTATGTACGCTTAATGAATTTTGATTTTCACAAACAGAAACCTACGGTAATACATGGATTAGCAGTGAACTGTATTTTCTGATTTAGGTTTAGCATTTATTCTCTGGAGGCTATATTTAGAAATAAGTTTCAGAATCATGAGTTATTGCTTCAATACAGATAAATACGTCAATAGAGGCTCTGCTGCAGCTGGAGTAGACGCATTATTTGACACCAGATAGCTTAAATGATTACCAACTATGGATATTTGGTCGCCAGCATTTAAATAATAATTAATTGATGCATTAGCGGTTCCACTACCAGGTGCATTACCACTTACCAGGCCTCCGGTTATAACCACAGCGGCTGATGCCTGTGCTACTGTAATACCATTCACTCTTATCAGCACGTGTTGATGAGGAGTACGAATGCCTCCTGCATAATTGGCGGAGGTGCTATAGCCCGCAGTGATGTTATACCAGCCTTGCATACTCGCTGGTACAGTAAAAACACTGCCATTCCAGGCAGTACCAAAATTATTCGTGGTTACTACCCAATCAGTAATGACCTGAGCCGCAGTAATGACCTGTGTTCCTGCTGATTTGGCAAATAACCCAATGGGGCCGCTTGGGTTGCGAATAGCAGTCCAGTTCCCATTAGAATATGTAAATTCCTGTGCTAATCCCGGCAAAATTGAAAAACTATTCAATACACCAGACTGCGAAGTAGCATTTACTATTGTCAGTCTTGCTCCGGATATTATTGCTGTGGTTCCATCAGAAGTTGTTGGGCCAGTAATTGTAAATGCAGAAGAAGGTGTTCCTGCTAAACGATATTGCGAAAAAGATAGATCAGGAATTACAATTGTGGTTCCATTGACTGTTATAGGTGCTCCTTCTTGGTAGGTGACCCCTCCATTTACATCAAGTTTTGTGGTAGGCAAAGCGGTACCTATACCAATATTACCAGTTTGAGCATGTGCAATTATAGTTCCTGCGAAAGCAAGCATGAAGAGAATTTTCTTTATCATAAGAATAATTTTTGGGGATGGATTAATGGGATATTACAATCAGTTATAAACTGTAATCACAACTTTAATAAATTAAGGGTATATCCTCATTAAGTAGAACCAAGAAATGAATTTTCATTTTCGAGCAGTTATTAATTTTGTCAAAAATAATAATTTAAGCACAATATTTAATTAATATATTTATTATTTTAACATAATTAATATATTTTTAATAAAAAATTAATATTCAGTATTTTTCATAGAAAATTTCACTTTTCCGCTTGAAAATCTATTCCGTTATTGGTTTAAATGAAAGTTTTATCTGTAAATTAATTTTCATGAAACCATATTAAGAACGTGTTTAAATCTTGTTGACTAATATTTTATAGCCTGAATTTTATTGATTAACGGACGATTTAATTCTTATGTAGCAACCTTCGAGGATTTCATAAAATAACTTCATTTAATTGAATTATTTAGTTCCAATAAGTCTGTTAACCATTGAACGCATTAAAATCATTTGGTACATTAAAGTATATTGTTGCCATAAATAATATATCTATTTAATTGATTGATGATAAAAGAATTTAGTTTAATAAAACACTTTCCCTATCTTTAAACTTTCAATGAAGTTTTGATGAGTAAGCAACAAGAACAGAATACGGAAATGATAAACCGACTGCAAAGTATGCAGAAAGAACTGTTTCTGATTTCAAATTTGAACAAAGCATTTTCTGCAGTTCTCGATAAAAATGAGTTTCAAGGTATTTTTAATCAAAGTTTGAAATCTGAGTTTCATTTCAATGATTTTGTCTTCATTAGAAATATTGATCTTGGTGTTGAAACATTTGTGAGCAGCTTCAAAATTGAAAATAATATTACTGAAAATTCCATCGATGCTTACTTTGAAAAATGCCTGAATTCTGCCGAACTTTTATTTATTGATTTGAAAGAATTATCTGACAATTCATCCACTCCAGCCTATTTTCTGAGTGCTAAAAATGCAGGATTACGAATGGCGGTTGGGTTTTGTCTGCCAAGAATTCTTAATGATACCTGTGTACTTTTTCTGTTTTATAAAAATTATATGACCTCAGATGACTTTCCTGAAAGAATTCTAAAAGGTATTGCTACCCAATTGTCGATCACAATTCGTAATATTATGATTGGAGAACGATCTAAAAATAATCAGAATACGGCTCAGGAAACCATTCAGAAACCTATTTTAGAAAAAAATAACGAAGAAGGTTTTCATGGAATTATCGGAGAAAGTGAGATGATGAAAGATATATTCAATAAAATTTCCCAAGTAGCACCATCGGAATCCAATGTTCTTATTGACGGCGAGACGGGTACCGGAAAAGAGCTCATAGCACAAGCCATCCATGATCTATCTTCATCATCAAAAAATAAAATGGTCAGAATAAATTGTGCATCGATCCCGGCAAATCTAATCGAAAGCGAATTGTTCGGTCATGAAAAAGGCAGTTTTACCGGCGCCACAGAACAACGAAAAGGAAAATTTGAGCAAGCACAAAACAGTACAATTTTCCTTGATGAGATTGGGGAACTGCCTTTGGAATTGCAAGGAAGGCTGCTAAGGGTCTTACAGGAGAAAGAGATCGAGAGGATCGGCGGAAATAAGTCTATAAAAGTGAATGCAAGAGTAATTGCTGCCACAAATAAAAACCTTGAAAAAGAAGTCGCCAACGGTAATTTCCGGAATGATCTTTTTTATCGTCTTAATGTTTTCAGGATTCATCTTCCCGCTTTACGAGACAGAAAAACTGACATTCCTTTACTTGCAAATCATCTTTTACAAAAGCATAATGCTAAAGCCGGTAAAAAAATCAAAGGTTTTTCTAAAAAAATAATGAATGATCTATGTGAAAATCCGTGGTACGGAAACATTCGGGAACTTGAAAATTTAATTGAAAGAAATATTCTCACTGCAAAAGATCGTATAATCCGAAAAATGGATTTTACAAAAATCGTTAATCCCCAGATTACCGATGATAATCTAGAAATCAAAACCTTGCATCAAATGGAGAAAGAATATATTTTAAAAATCGTAGAAAAATGTAATGGTAAAATATCAGGAGCATCAGGTGCTGCCAAATTGTTAGGATTACCGGCTACAACACTCATTTCTAAAATGCAAAAATTGGGAATCAAAAAAGAACATCAATTTAAAGAACCAAAATAATTATTTTTAAACTAAATCTTTTTTCACGGTTTTCAAATGCATTTCTATCTTACCTGAAGATACCGCCCAAAAAATCCATAATCCTAAAATAAGGATCAGCGAAATAGCCGGAATCCAAAAAGAAAATAACAGGGCTATCAAATAGATTGGCAATCCGTAAAGATAATTGTTATGAATATTTCTAATGGCCTGATCGGTAATTCCGGGACGTAAAAGTTCTTTATTTTTACTGGCGAGATACCAAAGTAAATTATAGGAAAGATTGATTAGCACAAATATCCCCGTATATATAGCAACAACCACAGACGACGCTTCACCATCAAAATACTGAGCCAGCAAAGAAGTTGGATATGACACTGCAGAAACCAAAAAGAGAATCAGTCCATTGGCAAACGTAATTCCTGAATTGCGGCTGTAGATTTGTTTGAAAATTTTATGATGATTGACCCACATAATAAAAATACTGAAAAAAGAAAGGATAAATGCCAAAAATACAGGCCATTGATTCTTGAGAAAAATCAAAAAATCGCTGCCATTTCTTATTGAATTTTTTTCGGGAACGTGAAGGTCTAAAACCAAAAGCGTGATTGCAATTGCAAAAACAGCATCACTAAATCCTTCTATTCTTCCTGTTTCTTTTTCCATAGTAATTTTATTTATATCCTTTGTCAATCCCTAATTTCTTCATTTTAGAATACAATGTTTGTGGCTGAATCTTTAATAGTTCTGCCGCGCCTCCTAAACCTGAAACTTTCCCTCCACTTGAATAAAGCGCATTCAGAATATGATCTCTTTCCATTTCTTCCATCGATTTTATTTCTCCCTGAGACTCTTCTGATGGTTTTTCAATAGTTTTTGGAAGATCAAAATGATCGATCTCTGTTGTTTTAGCCATTAGAACACTCCTTTCTATCAGATGTTCCAGTTCACGGATATTTCCGGGCCAATTGTAATTAGAAAGCTGTTCCAATGCATTTTTGCTGATAGATGTGATATTTCTTCTTGAAGCCGCTGCATATTTATTCAGGAAAAAATTAGATAACAGTTCTATGTCTTCTTTTCTTTCTTTTAAAGATGGTAACTCGATCGGGAAGACATTTAACCGGTAATATAAATCCAGCCGGAATCTACCTTCTGCTACTTCTTTTTCTAATGAACGATTGGTTGCAGCAACAATCCTTACATTTACTTTAATGGTTTTGTTTCCGCCTAATCTTTCGATTTCCTTTTCCTGTAAAACTCTCAGCAATTTTACCTGAGAATCTAATGGCAATTCTCCAATTTCATCTAAAAATATGGTTCCTCCGTTTGCCTGTTCAAACTTGCCGATTCTCAACACATTTGCTCCTGTAAAACTTCCTTTTTCATGACCGAAAAGTTCAGATTCAATAAGAGAATGAGGCAATGCGGCACAATTGACAATCACAATCGGACTATTTTTTCTGTCAGAAAGTTTGTGTACAGAATGGGCAACTTTTTCTTTCCCAGTTCCGCTTTCTCCAACTATAAGAACCGAAGTATCTGTTGGTGCAACTACTCTTATTTTTTCAATAACATCCTGAAGTAACGGGCTTTTACCGATAATTCCTTCTATTTGCTGGTGGGTTTCAGGTTCCTGAATTTCAGCATTTTGTTCAATATCAAAACGGTATTTTGCAATGTCCAGCATCACGATAAGATCACGCTCACGAAAAGGTTTCACCATAAATCCGTAAGGTTGGGTTTCTTTTACAGCTTCCAGGGTAGATTGATTGGTATTGGCTGAGATATAGAGAAAAGGTAGCTTTTTTTCACGCAATTCCCAAGCAAGATCAATACCTGTAAGATCGCCTTTCAGCATGATATCCAAAAGTATCCAATCCGGTTTTTTTTCTGCAATAGATTTTCTCGCCTGTACAACAGAAGATGCAATTCCCGTGATCTGATAACCGGCTTTCATCAGCATGATTTTAAGGTCATTAGCTACGATGAATTCATCTTCTACTATTAATATTTTTTCTTTCATTACTTTTTAAAAATATCAACGTCCTTATTTTTGAACATCAATATCTGTATTTTTTCTAAAGGTGATTGTTATTTTTAAACCGTTTTTATTTTCCAGAGAAAAAGTTCCGTCCAGCTGATCTGTAAGGCCTCTCATAAGATTCATTCCGAGAGATTCTGTTTCATCAATATTAAAATCCTGCGGAAGTCCTACTCCATTATCAGAAATAATCAGCTCATAAAAATCTTTTTCTGTATTTTTAAAAGAAACCGTTACTTCACCCCTTTTTTCTTCGGGAAAGGCATATTTTACGGTGTTATTCACCGCTTCATTTACAATTAATCCCATCGGTACCGCCTGAGCTACATCCAGAAAAACTTTTTCTGTGTCCAAAACAAAATTGATGTTTTTTTCTGATGAATAGCATTCTTTGATATAGCTGATTAATTCATAAATATACCACGACATATCAATGGTCGAAAGATTGTCTGACTGATATAATTTCTGATGAATCAGAGACATTGCATGCATTCTGTGCTGGCTGTTTTGGATCGCCATCAATGCATCTTCATTATCAAGATAGGCAGATTGTGTATTCAAAAGGCTTATCACAATCTGTAAATTATTTTTTACTCTGTGATGAATTTCCTTCAACAGCCATTCTTTTTCTGCCAGTAATTTTTTCAGCTGCTCATTTTGTTCGTCAATCTGCTTACGTTTTAATTCTAATTTTTTATTGGCATTGGTTTTAACCCTTGAACGGTTATACAACAAAGCTAAAAAGAGCACCAAAGCAACCAGGCTTCCTACGAAGAAATAACGGATCACCTTCTCATTTTCAATTTTTGCTTCTTGTAGCTTTCCTTGCTGCGTGAGCAGTTTGATGTTTTTATCTTTTTTTTCCGTCTCAAATTGAAGTTGAAGCGCAGTCGACTGTTTCAGCTTTTCTAAATTAAATATAGAATCTTTATATACCTGATGCTGCTTTAAATGTTCAATAGCCGATTCGTATTTTTTACTGGCATAATCCGATTGAAATGATAAAAGTTCAATTTGTGAATAAAAGATAAGCTTATCGGACTTTTTAGCAAATTCTTTGAATCTTTCGAGATATGCATACGTTTTTTCTGCTTGCCCGGACTGCTGCAAATAGATAATAATTCCGGTTAATTTATAGAAAAGACCCACATCAGATTCCTGATATTTTTTTAGCATTTGCTCATAATAGGGTTTGGCTTTATCAGTTTGCTTCAGCATAGAATAAGAGACTATAAATATAAACAGCTGTCTTATTTTAGTAATTTCATCCTTTGGAGGATAGCTCTTTTCACTTCGTTTCAGCGTTCGCAAAGCTGCTATATAATTTTTTTTGTGACAGTATAATGATCCCAGATTATAAGTTATTGCATTGATATCATCTACATTTTTATTCTTTAATGCAATATTCAGTGCTTTTTCAAAATTAGCAAATGCCAAGTCAAATTTTAGAAGATCATAATAAGCAAGACCAAGATGATTATAAATCGTACAAAGTTGATAACTGGTATCATGAGTTTCTTCTGCTGCTTTTTCCGCCATCAATGCATACTTCAGTGATAATTGTGGATTTTGTAATATTCCGTAATTGCCTGACATTAATGTATAAACACCCTGAAGTTCTTTAAAACCAATAGATTTATAAATAACAACAGCATTTTCAAGAAGTGCAAGGGCCTTTTGGTGTTCTTCTATGATACCATAATAATCCGCAAGATCTTTTAAAGCATCTGCCTGTTTTCTGAACTCTTTACTTTTTTTGTAAAGCGGAATTGCCAATTCAAGATATTTTATTTTTTCTTCGAAATCCGCTTTTTCATATCCTTTATAAGCACAAAGTTCTCTGTAAACATCAGCAGTAAGAACAGATAAGTTGTTCTTTTTAGCATAGACGAGTGCTTCATTTGTTTTTGCTGATCCATAATTAGAATCTCCGCTCTCTCTGTGAATTTGAGCATCCAAAAGCATTACTTTTCCTATACCCGGTTTATAGCCTAAACTATTACTTAACTTTTTTGCTTCTACATTTATTTGATCAGCTTTTTCAAGATCGGCTTTTAGCTCTCCCGGTTTAGTAAGATAATAATTACTTAAAGTGATCAATAATTCTACCTTTTTACTGTCATTTTCAGCATTGGAAATTTTATTTTCTAATTGATCGGGATCTTCTTTTGACTGCGCCGTTGCCTGGATGTTTACAAGCAGGAACAATGACACCGAACATAAGATGCTCAAGTAGTTTTTGACAGAAATAAAAGAGATAAAATTCATTTTTTAAAGATAATCTATTATCCAAATAATTGTGAAATTTTCAGATCAGTTTTTACGATGATAATAATAACAGATCATCATCGCCAGGCCTGGAAAAACCAAGGTTACAAGACCAAATTGCTTCCCCACATAAGCGCCTAAAAAACATCCCACCAGAAAACCTAAAATGGTAATCATCTGTTTTTTTAAACTTCCCCATGCATCCGGATCTTTGAATTTATTTTTAATTAAATTTCCAAAATCCAGAGAAGCCTGGGTAACATTTCCTGTCATCATCGTTGTCGGACCGTGCGTTTCTTTCGCATACAACTTTCCGAAAGCATTCTGAAGTCCCATCGCAAAAACAGTCAGCATCACGACTGCATACATCATCACTTCCGTGAAAACACCATTATAATTGAGAACAGCGACCAAAATTCCGGCGAAAAACAGAAGCAATCCTTCCCAAAACAAAATCGTGTAATGATTGAGAACCTTTGCGGCAATTCTTCCACCGACTATGACCGCTAAAATAAATACCGGAAAAGTTAAGAGTTTTACCCATGCATTAATATCAGAACCCTTCACAAACTGGTAGGCAAAAACAATAAAGTTACCCGTAACATGCGCTGAAAAAATAGAACCCGCAGCCACGAAAGTTACCGTATCACAATAGCCAGCGATCATCGTTAACAATAAGGTGACAAAACCTATATTATGTTTTACTTCCATATTTTTTATTTTAAATGTGAACGAAGCATCCAGGCCATTTTCTCATGATTTTCCAATAATCCGGTGATGTAATCGCTCGTTCCTGAATCATGAAATTCAACGGCAAAATTTTCAATATTTTCACGAAGATGAATGATGATACTTTCGTGGTCAGATAGCAATTCTTTTATGTAAGTCAAACTGTCATTAGCTTCCAAATGACTTTCGGAAAGATGGGTTAACGCAAGATATTCTCTCAACGTAGCCGGAGCATAATGTCCTAACATCCTGATTCTTTCGGCAAGATTATCTATAATTTCATCTAACTGCTCATATTGCGCTTCAAAAAACAAATGTTTGTTGTAAAAATCTGCGCCTTCTACATTCCAGTGCGCTTTTCTTGTTTTAGTGTAAAGCACAAATTCGTCGGCTAATGTTGCTACCAATACTTCAGCAACTTTTGCTAAGTTTTCTGTTTTAATTCCAATGGATGTTTTCATTTTAAATAAGGTTTAATAAATAATAATCGAGTGAATATTTTCCTGCGCCCAACGCAAGAATCAACAATAAAGATAAGGTGTACATATAAGGAACATCGCGCACTTCCAGAGAATCTTTTCTGTGAACCACGAAATACCCAATCGCTGTCACGCCAATCGTCGGCAAAACTGCGAGCCTTGTTCCCAATCCTAAAATAATTAAAAAAGGAACCACCAAATCGGAAAACGAAGCCACAAAGGCATTCATTTTATTAGGAAGTCCCAGCGGATTCGGGATGATTTCTTTCTGTCCGTTTTGCAGCCTGAATTTTTTCAGTCCATGAACCCTGAACAGCTCAACAGCCAGAAGTACTCTGAAGATCAGAAAAGCAATATCGTTAAACGATGATCCTAAATCTGAAGATAGAATTTGTTTTAAAATTTCCATAATTTTTTAAGTTTAAAAAGCAAAACAAGAACATCCGAGTGCTCCCCAAAACGAATGATAATTATTCACCGGAAGATTGCTCATTCTCGCATGGTCATGATTGTGGTTATGAACATCACAACTTCCCGCACAACTGTGAATCTGAGAAGTCAACGGAGCTTTTAGACTGGACTTCGTATTTTTTTCAATTTCTTTTTGAAAATGTCCGCCGACAGGAGAATAACCGTTGTACAAATTCGTAGGAGACCAATCCGGAAGAATAGGAATCGAAGGTGGAGCAAATGATGAAAATTCACCTTTTGCATAAACAATTTTTCCGTCTACAACCGTCATTTCAGATTCCACATTTTTGATATCTTCATCTTCAACCGTGAAATAATCTTTATCTAAAACCGCTAAATCGGCAAACATCCCGACCTGAATATCCCCTTTTTTCTGCTGTTCCTGAGAAAACCAGGCACTTCCTTTGGTGTATAATTCAAGCGCGGTATTTCGGTCTAATCTGGTATCGGTATACAACTGAAGTCCGCCAACCGTTTTCCCGACTGTCAACCAATACATCGAAACCCACGGATTGTAACTGCTAACTCTTGTCGCATCAGAACCACCGCCAACAGGAACTTCCATTTCCAGCATTTTTTTAATAGGTGGTGTATTTTCAGCGGCGTTTGCACCGTATTGGTCGGTAAAATATTCTCCCTGATACGCCATTCTGCTTTGGACAGCAATTCCACCGCCGAGCATTTTTACTCGTTCGATATTCCTTTCATCAATTGTTTCTGCGTGATCAAAAATCCACGGAAGTCCGTTGAAAGGAATATCCTGATTTACTTTTTCAAAAACATTTAAAAATCTGGTAATACTTTCATTGTAAGTCGCATGAAGTCTGAACGGCCAACGGTTTTCCACCAATAAACGGACAACTTTTTCAAGGTCGGCTTCCATATTTTCGGGCAAATCGGGTCTTGGCTGTAAAAAATCTTCAAAATCTGCCGCTGAGAAAACCAACATCTCTCCAGCTCCGTTGTGACGATACATATCATCACCCTGATATAATTTTACGGTATCAATCCATTCACTGAAATCTTCAAACTCATTTTTTGGCTTTTGAGTAAACAAATTGTAAGCGATTCTTACCGTTAGCTGTTTATTTTCATTTAATTCATTGACCACCTGATAATCATCCGGAAAATTCTGGAAACCACCACCTGCATCAATCACGCTGGTAATTCCGAATCGATTTAATTCTTTCATAAAATGTCTCGTAGAATTCACCTGATGCTCATACGAAAGTTTCGGACCTTTTGCTAAAGTTGAATATAAAATCATAGCATTTGGGGTTGCGATAATCAATCCTGTAGGTTCACCGTTAGCATCTCTTTCAATCTGTCCGCCCGGAGGAGCCGGCGTATTTTTTGTGTAGCCTACTGCTTTTAATGCAGCTCTGTTCATTAATGCTCTGTCGTACAAATGAAGTATAAAAACCGGGGTTTCGGGAGCAATCGTATTGATTTCTTCCAAACTCGGCATTCTTCTTTCTGCAAACTGAAATTCTGACCAGCCGCCGACAACACGAACCCACTGAGGAGAAGGTGTGCGGTCAACCTGATCTTTCAACATTCTCATGGCATCGGCTAATGAAGGAACGCCGTCCCATCTTAATTCAAGATTGAAATTTAATCCGCCACGAATCAAATGAATGTGTGAATCATTAATTCCGGGAACTACTCTTTTCTTTTTTAAATCGATAATTTTTGTCGATTCCTCTGAAAACCGGTCAACCAGGGCATCATTTCCAACAGCAATAATTTTTCCTTCTTTAATTGCTACCGCAGAAATATCCGGCGTTTCTTTGTTGAAACTGTGAATTTTTCCGTTATATAAAATTAAATCTGCCTTCATCATTATTTGGTATTAAGTTTTGTAATTGCTTCTTTAATTCCACCACCGGCAACCGTAAAGAATGCAGGTCCTGCCAATAAAATAAGTTTCTGCACGGTCATTTTTTCAGACAAATGGTTTTTATCTAAATAAGTCTGTACACGGTAGGCATCAAAAGCTCCCAAAACAACGTTTTCTGCAACTAAAGCAGTGGGAGAATCTACTCCTGCGTCCTTAAGATCGCTGGCAAAAGAAACGGTTTTCACTTTTAGTTTTAAAGCTTCTCTCATCGCCACACTTCCGACTTCTCTCATCAATTCAGCATCGAAAGAATTTCTGTTTCCCAATCCGATTAACAATAATTTTTTTGATGATAAACTTCCTTTTGGCGGAGCGATTAATAATGTTTCTAATGCATGACCTTTAAACTGTCCGTTTTTTCTGACATCGGTAATAATTCCTTTTAACGCTTCATCCAAATGAACCATTCCATTCAGTTCTTTTGGTAAAGCAGGTGAGTTGAAAATGTCGCCTTCCGTATATTCAAAAACACAGGCAATCTGTAAGTCTGCCACTGCTGCAGAAGGACCTTGCACAAGGCCAACAATAGAAACCCCATCTACTTTTCCCCAAGTCGTTGTGGTTCCGATAGCTGTTTTTGTTTCAGGAACTGACTGTGCTGAAACGAAATTAGTTGCTGAAGCTGCCAGAACAAATGCAACAAACATCGCTTTAGGCCAGCTAAAATATTTTGAAATTGAATTTTGCATAATTAAATGGTTTTAATAATAATTTGGTTAAATTTTAATTTTATAGTTGGTAATCGCAAAGACGTAAATTATACTATAGACTATATTTTAAGGCGCAAGGGTTTATCTGCGATAAAATTTCAGTCTTCTGAATTCTAAGAGCATTTGCTGAAAATCTTTGATTTCTTGTGCCTTAATAACAGAAGCAAATAAAAAAACCTTGCGTTTTTGCAATTACCAACAAAATATCTTTTTCAATTTTTTATAAAAGTTCAAAACACACTTGATGATTAAAATTTGAATCCTAAACGGACATTATAAAAGACTCCGCTTTTCGCATCAGGAATAATATCCTCGATAAAAGCACCTTTTTGAAAATACTGAAGCCCACTCACTAAAGAAATATATCTGTTAAAACTATAAGTGAAATTGGTGAGATAAGCCGTTCCGATATATCTTTTATCTGAGCTGCTTCCGGGACGGTTGAGGACTCCACTTGGTCTGTAAACACCGTCATCCAGAGAATATCGCCAGTTGAAAACTACGTCCACCTGCATTTTAAGTTTAGATGTTAAATCCAACGTTGCATACGGATGAATATCAATTAAATTGACCGGTCCAACCTGTGGACTGAAGCCAAAATAACCTCCTTTCGGATACAATGGATTAAACGTATTGAGTTTTCCGTCGTCTTTCGATTCGTCTCCGGAAATGTAATCATTACGAAGATTAATACTTGGCTTAAACTTAACATTTTCAAACAGATATCCGACATCAACAGAGCCTGTCCATGCACTGATATTTCCTTCTCCGAAAGTTCCGAACTGATAAGCCGCTTCCAGATTATAAATGAATCCTCCACCGTATTTCCAGAATCTCCCGCCGATCGTGTGACGTTTTTCTTTGGCGGTTCCTGCTTCAAAAACAGATTCGTCTCTTCTGATTCCAATGTAATACAAATCAAGGTTTCCGGCTTTAGGAAAAATTATTTTGGAATATAATCCCCAAAGATTAAGCTGTTGCGACATTTTATTATCAAAAACTCCAACATTGACGCTGTCTGCCATCATTGCAAAGGCATCGACTGATATATTTTTCTCAGAATACATCAATTTTGCTCCTGTAAAAGAAAGTCTTGCGTTTGGACCTTCTCGTACGGAAATCAACCTTCCTGAGCCATAATCCAATTCCTGCCGTCCTACTCTGGAAACCAATTTTCTATCCTGATTTTTAAAAATATTAATGTCTACAAATAGATTCTGAATGCTCAACTGATCTTCATCGATTCCTCTGGATCCGTTTTTTCTCCCGTTTTGTAATGCGCTCCGAATTTGTGAAAAAATTCTTACATTTTCACCCAAATGCAGATCTGCGTGAGCATCGTATCGTTGCAGAAAAAAGTTGTTGTGCCCGATATTCTGTCTTCCCCAATCTTCATTGTTGAAATCCACATATTCATACCGTGCTTCTCCCCCCAAAGACAGATAGATATTTTTCTTTTCGTTAAGTGGAAGAAATTTAACCTTATTATAAAATGTATCAGAAGAATCTTTTAAATATTCATAGTTTTCATCATAGCGCAGGAGCTTGAAGCTCTGAGCGGATAAGTCTAGAGTGCAGAAAAAGATGATACTAATTACAACTTTTAAAGATGATAAGTAATATGCAGATTTCAACATTGAAAATTTTAGATTAATGTTTAATCATATTGTGGGCGTAGTGAATTCCCAACCCGTAAGAACTTCCGTATTTTTTCATCAAATCGGTTACGGCAACATAAGTTTCCTGACGTGCCCAATCTCTCTGAAGTTCTAAAATATACTGGATGGAGGTCATTGGTTTTACCCCTGAATGAATCATTCTCTGGATAGCTCTTTCGTGCGCTTCATCGCTTACATCGCCACAAGCATCGGTAATTACGTACACATCGTAATTTTCTTCCATTGCAGACAATGCCGGTCCTACGATACAAACACCCGTCCACAAACCTGCAAAAACCAATTTTTGCTTTTGAGTTCCTACGATCGCTTTATAAGCTGCTTCGTCTTCCCAAGTGTTCATTGTAGTTCTGTCGATGTATCCTGAAGTTGCCATTGGGTAGACTTCTTCAATTTCTGGGAAAACAGGTCCCGAGAAACTTTCTTCAGCAACAGTTGTTACAATTGTCGGAACGTTGAATATTTTGGAAGCTCCGCAAATTACGGCAACGTTATTACGCAGTTCATTCATTGAGATGCTTTTCGTTGCAAATGCCATTTGACCTTCAAAATCGATTAATACAAGAGCATGGTTGTCCGGAGATAATAATTTTGGTGATGGTTTCATAAAATTTTATTGTTAATTTTTAGTTGAAAAAATTTATTGCTTTAGAAACTTTAATAATTCTTCATTGAATTTGTCTTTTTCTTCCAGGAATAATGCGTGTCCGCTGTTCTCAAAAGGAATTAACTTAGACCCTTTGATTGCCTTATTCATTTGTTCGGCCAAAGCGTAAGCCACTATTTTGTCTTGTTTTGCCTGCATAATAAGGGTTGGAATCTTGATCTTCGGCAGGTCGCCTCTCAAATCTTCGTCTCTTAAAGCGATTAATGACTGTTCCATTGCATAAGCAGATGATTGCATTTCGATACTTCCCAACCAAGCACCTACACCAGATGAAACAGATGTTGCAGATAAAACGAACCTTTCACCTATCGTATTCAGTAATCCTGGTCTGTCTACACTTACAAGATCTACCCATTTGGTGATGTCTTCCTTAGTAAATAATGGGTAAGGATAATCTGCTTTTTTGGTGTGAACAGGTGCTGCTGCAGCGAACAACGCTAATTTACTGATGTGAGCACTGTTGTACTTCGCAACGTAATGCAATGCAATCGCTCCCCCCATGGAATGTCCACCCAATGTTGCGTCTTTGATATCTAATTTATCTAAAACAGTTTTAATATCAGAAGCAAACTGGTCATAATTGTACTTTCCGTAAGGTTTGTCAGACTGTCCGAATCCTCTCAAAGTAATTCCGATTACACGATAACCGGCTTTGACTAAAGGAAGATATTGATATTCCCAAGAAGCATCACTCACAGGATAACCGTGAATTAAAACTACCGTTTTTCCTTCTCCAAGATCGGTCACATGAAGCCTTACATTGGGCTCTACTTCGATATATTCTGCTCTGGCTTTTGTTGATTTTCCTGTATTCTGTGCCTGAATACCTGTAACGAATACTGTTGTCAATAAAACCACAGCACCGATGATTGATTTTAATTTCATTATATTAAAGATTGATATTTGACAGATTTATTTTAAAAATGTCAGAGGTGATTAATTAAGTTTTAAGTGGAATTTTTCGAATCAGCTGCCACTTATTCTAAGATAATTTCGGTTTATAAAAGAGACAACAGATTCAAAAAGAAGAATTTTATCTTTTCAGTAAGTATTTATGCTGGCCTTCCAGTACAAGTTCAGATTTTTGGTTATAGATGGTCACTTTTGTGGTGACGACACCTTTATCTTCTTGCGGTGTAAGATCTGTAATCGTAAGCGAAGAATATAATGTATCTCTGGCATGAACTTCCTTTAAGAAACTACACGAAAGCTCCAGAAAACTGATGAAAACATTTCCAAAATAATGGGGCAGCAACGTTGCTCCCGGCGCGGTAAATGCCAAAACCTGTAATCCGTGGACAACCGGAGCTTCGTGACCGTATCTTTTCGCATATTCTGCATCGTAATGAATCGGATGATTATCACACGAAACCGTTTGAAAAGCCGATGCGTGAGCGTCCGTCAATGTTCTGCTCGGTGCTCTGAAAACTTCTCCGATCACCAATTCATCGAAAGTACGAGCCTTTACGATTGCGAAATCTTCAGGATTAAATGCCGATGCGTTTGTATTTGAATTTTCCATAAAAACTTTTTTTGAGTTAGAATAATTTTAAATGGAATTTATTCAGTGATGAATGCCAATAAATCATTGTTGATGGTCTCTGCCTGTACAGTCGGCATTCCGTGAGGGAAACCCGGATAAGTAATTATTTTTCCGTTTTTCAATAATTTAATTGATTTTAATCCTGCGTTTTGGTAAGGAACAATCTGGTCATCTTCTCCGTGAAGAACCAAAACAGGAATATCAACGGCTTTTAAATCTTCTCTGAAATCAGTTTCAGAAAATGCTTTGATACCGTCATAGTGAGCGACAATACCTCCCATCATTCCCTGTCTCCACCAGTTTCTTTGGATTCCCTCTTTCACATCTGCACCTTCTCTGTTGTATCCGTAGAAAGGGAAAGTCAGGTCGATGTAAAACTGTTGTCTGTTGTTTAATGTCTGATCTCTGATGCCATCAAAAACTTCCATTGGAACTCCATCAGGATTGCTGTCGCTTTTTACCATAATTGGAGGAACTGCACTGATTAAAACTGCTTTTTTAGCTCTTCCGTTGGCATATTTGTTAACATAACGGATTACTTCACCACCACCCGTTGAATGTCCGATATGAACTACGTCTTTCAGGTCAAGGAATTCTACCAGTTCAGCTGCATCAGAAGCATACTGTTCAATGGTGTGATTGTAAATGTCCTGGCTGGAACGACCGTGACCTCTTCTGTCGTGGGCAATTACTCTATAACCTCTCTGTAAGAAGAAAATGACCTGTGCATCCCAATCGTCTGATGATAAAGGCCATCCGTGGTGAAACATCAACACTGGTCCTTGTCCCTGATCTTTGTAGAAAATCTCTGTTCCGTCTTTTAATTTTAATGTACTCATTGTTCTATTTTTTTGATTAATAATTAAATTCATAACATTAATTCCAAAAAACAACCCAAAAATACAATCATTTAAAAATCAAACAATTACTTTTAAAATCATTAAATTTAAATTACGGTATTTCGTAAATTTATTAAAGCTTTATAGTAAATTAACTAGATTTTGTTTCATTATTAGGTTTCTATTGAATAAAATCTTTAGATTGTTATCCTATGACATCGTCCCAGGATTTCCAATTTCCTCCGATAAAAGAAGAGCTGTTGAAACTTCGCAAGGAACTTGAAGAAATAGAGTTGAACGTGATATTTAAAAAGCTGTAGGCATCTTCCCAAAGAAAGTTGAATGAAATATAAATTGATCGGCAGACGAATCTTTAATTTAATTTAATTTAATTAATGGAACGGTGCATAATAATCAATCTGGCGCTCATATTTATACGCCCGGTGTTGAGAAGTGATGCAGCATTTCTTTTCAAATAGAAAATAATTTTTAAATAAATTAAATTCTATCAATAGTAGTAATATCATCATCATTTTAGCTTAAAGGAGCAGATAAAGAATTATATTTGATTAATAATTTCTATAAAATCAGTGCACAATGATTCTTAGTTACATTCAAAGTTTTAAAATATTTTCAGACAAAGAAATAGAAGATTTTGCCCAACTGATTGAGACCAGGAAACTGTTGAAAAATGAATATTTCGTAAGGGAAAACGACAGATGTAAAGAAATCGCCTTCGTTCAGAACGGAATATTCCGCACTTTTTATACAACTCATGACGGCAAAGATATGACCTATTGTTTCAGGTTTCCTAATGAGTTTGTAGCCTCCTACTCTTCTTTTATTTCAGGAAAACCCAGCAAAGAAACCATACAGGCAATTGCAGATGCAGATATTTTTGTACTCAATAAAGATAAAGTGGAAGCTCTTTTTCACGAAAACCCAAGATGGGTTCTTTTTCTCAAAATAATTGCGGAAATGGAATATATAGAATTGGAAGAACGATATTTTCAGCTTCAGAGAAATAATGCTTCTCAAAGATATGAATACCTTCTGAAGAATCAGCCTAATTTCATTCAACAGATTCCGCTTCAGTATCTGGCTACCTATCTGGGAGTTACCCAACGGCATTTAAGCCGTCTCAGAAAAGACATTTCTTTTTAGACATTTGTCCTGCGCCAAGGATTAGCATTCCTGTAGTTTTGTAAAAAAATAATACAGTATTATGGGTTCAAATATTTTAATCGTAGGAGGAAAAGGAATGGTTGGAAAAACGATACACAGGATTCTGCAGTCCAGAAATCAAGAGTATACTATATATATCGGCAGTCGGAAAGAAGCGATTATGGAATACGACATAATGATTGATGTCAATAAGCCTGAAACTTTCATGAATGTCGTAAACAGGAATATTGATCTTATTATTCTTGCCGTCAATGATAAAGAGGATCATATTCTCAGGTTTGCTATTGATAACGCTATCGACTACATTGACATTACAAAACCGACACCTGATCTTGTAAAAGCTCTAACTATAGCAGCAGCTATTCCAAATATTAACAGTAGAATCGTTTTCAGTTCAGGATGGATGGGAGGACTCGTCAGCGGACTTATGAATACTCTATCTCGGGTTCCCGAAAACATCCAGGAAGCAAAATTGTATGTATACTACTCTGTAAAGGATCTGGCAGGAGAAAGTTCCGCTCATTTTATGGCTGAAAATGTAGCTAAACCATTTATCTGTTATCAGAGTAACCGACAAATACCTGTAAGACATTTTCTGAATTCTGAAGATTTTAAGTTTTCTTTCGGGATCGGAAAGAGACAGGCTTATAACTTTGATGTTCCAGATCTATATATTTTAAATCAGATTGAAAAAATACCTACAGTCCATGTTAAAATGACCTATGATTCAAAACTCATCACCTGGCTTTTGGGAACATTCCAAAAGTTAAGGATTTTCAATATTTTATCATTGAAGGAACGTCGGGCTATTTTCGGTTCGAGTGGAAACGGTGATCAGTCTGTATTTGAAATTGTAATCAAAGATGATCAGGGAGAAAAAAAACTAAGTCTTCAAAGCAAAAAAGGACAGGCAGAACTCACAGCGCTTGCAACAGTTTTACATACCGAAATGTTACTTCATACTGATTTTAAAAACAAGATATATTTTGCCCATCAACTTCACGATCCGATAAAACTTTATCAGTCGTTGGCTGAATATGAAGGTATAACTATCGAAACAAACATATGAAAAATGTACTGATCATAAACGGCCATCCCAACCGGGAATCTTTCAATTTCGGCATTATGAATGCCTATAGAGAAGGTGCAGAAAAAGCCGGCGCAAATGTTCAACAGATTATTATTGCAGATCTTCATTTTGATCCGAATTTGAAATATGGCTATCAGAATAGAATGGATCTTGAACAGGACCTGCTTGAAGCTTGGGAAAAAATTCTTTGGGCTGATCACATCGTATGGGTGCATCCTGTTTGGTGGGGCGGCTTTCCGGCTCTAATGAAAGGATTTATAGACAGGCTTTTTCTTCCAGGATTGGCTTTCAGATACCGGGAGAATTCTGTCTGGTGGGATAAGCTGCTTATGGGAAAAACAGCGCATATTATAACAACGATGGACCAGCCGGGATGGTACTACCGCCTATTTTTTGGTCGTCCGAGTATTAACCAGCTTAAGAAATCGATATTGGAATTTTGCGGCGTGAGGCCTGTAAAAGTGACCATTATCGGAATTATTAAAACTTCAGACAAAACACAACGCAGAAAGTGGACCGATAAAGTGATAATATCCGGAATGAAACTGAAATAATTTGTATAACTCTTTTATTTACAGTTAAGCTTTCTCCATAAACTTGTTTAGAATCCTCTACAATATTCAAGTGGATTTTCTTTTAATTATTCGACTTACAATTTAGAAATAATTTTAAAATGAGCGAAAATTGATTCTGACCTATTAAAAATTTATCAAACTTAGACAAGAAAGACAATTCATATTCGGTAAGGCTATCCCTTTCACAGTACTTCTTGAATGTTTTGTACAATCATTAGACTGTCTATTGGTCGGGTCTTTCTGAATTTTTAGTGGCCTATTTTGATTTTTTTTGATACTAGCGCTCAAACGAAAAACGCTGTAAACATTGATGTTTACAGCATTTTAGCTTATTTTGGTTTCTCAACTTGCGGAGAGAAAGGGTCTCGAACCTACTCTTTCTATATATGATAGATATTGATTTCTTTATTTTGAAAATCAAAAGTGCCATGATATTGCCACGAACTACTGCTAAATAATTAAAAGTATCGTTACCTATTTTTCTTATTGATAAACTTAAAGAACGTTTTAGTTTTGATGATGCAAATATAAAAATTTGCACTAACCAAAGGAAACAATTTAATTTTTCACAATAAAAAACTAGATCAGTTTACGAAAAAACTCCACATCTGAACCGTTACCCTCTTGTGGTTTATCAATTTATTTTGGTAGAAAATTCATCGATCGGAAGTCTGGCTTTTGGAGCTGATGCTAGATAATCGTTGGCAACATCACGATACCCTAATGATATGATGACCGAGGCATGAAGACCTTTTTCTGATAGGCCTAAAACTTTGTCAAACAATTTTGGATCAAACCCTTCCATAGGCGTCGCATCCACTTTAAGTTCTGCCGCCGCAATCAAAGCAGTGCCCAACCCGATATAAGCTTGTTTATCCGACCAGATTGCATTTTGTTCGGGCGTCTGAGGAGAGAAATAATCTATCAATGTATCCTCCAGTATTTTTAATCCTCCTTTTTCCAAATTCCGCTGCTGCTCCATCATCTCAACATAATCAGTGATGTACTCATTGGTGATCTCGTTGAAGCCTGCAAAAACCAATAAGTGAGAAGAAGCGTGGATCTGTGCATTAAATGAACCTTCTCCTAATCTTTGTCTTAGCTCCGGATTAGTAATTACAAACAGACGGTAGGGCTGTATTCCACAGGACGAGGCAGTAAGATTGATGGCTTC
The DNA here is from genome assembly GCF_039536845.1 of Chryseobacterium ginsenosidimutans. Classification (GTDB taxonomy): domain Bacteria; phylum Bacteroidota; class Bacteroidia; order Flavobacteriales; family Weeksellaceae; genus Chryseobacterium; species Chryseobacterium ginsenosidimutans_B. The sequence goes on along the minus strand of NZ_BAAAZJ010000003.1, from coordinate 1,168,751 downwards.
GATAATTTGGTCTACTTTATCTTCGCTTACTGATTCATCTGAGTAATTCTTGACCGCATAACGCCATTGTAAATTTTTGATTAGATCCATTTTTTATTATTTATAAATTAGAGGAGCAAAGTTATTGCTTCAATGCGTACATTTGTAACTAAGTGACAAAAAGTTATAGTGACAAACGGGTAACCAAGTGAATGGTATGGAACAGGAATTTGATTTAGTAAAGGATTGCAGCCAAAAAATATTGGCAATTAGTGATACGATGGAAATTTTAAATGGAAAATGGAAAATGTCCATCATTGCGTGTTTGTGTTATAAACCAATGCGATATTCTGAACTTCTGAAAGAGGTTACGGGTATTTCCGGAAAGATGCTCAGCCGTGAGTTAAAAGATCTGGAAATAAATGAATTGATCGATCGTCGTGTACTGAATACGGCACCTGTTGCAGTAGAATATCAGATAACAGACTACGGAAAATCTCTAAAACAACTGACCAATACAATAGCAGACTGGGGATATATCCATAGACAACGGATTATTTCTGGAATGAAGAGCAAAATCGAATAACAAAATGTAACTGATTTTTGAACAAAACCCTCCTTTCAGCGATAGCTTTTGGAAAGTCACGTGATTGAATCATGGAATGTCACAAATTTCATTAGAAACATTAATCAGATAGCAATAAGTTCTGAATAGTAAAAATCATCATCAGCCAACTAAATCAGTTATCTATACCTATCAAAAATCGGTAAATGTATAGTAACAAATTTTGTGAAAGCTGATTCCCAAGCACATTGAATGAGTTATCAAACAGCATTACAAATTGACCGGAGGAAGTCGTATTGATGCTCATTATTGATTTTGAGGAACGTCTTGACACAAAAAGACATCACCTACCCAATACAACGTATTTGTGAACATATTAAAAATGAATTTCCGTTGATCCACTTTGTCATTATTCAGCCTAAATAATTAATACAATTTTGTATCTCTTGTGCCATCTTATAATTTTGCTTTCAAGATTTTCAAAAACATATTTTTTTTCAACAAATTAAATAATTTGACAGAAGCTTAAGATATGTACAAAAATTGCATTCAAAATGTTCATCTTTAGCCAATAAATTTAAATTTATTAACACAATTACCTTTCCAATGGATTCATACTCGATTAAAAATATTATCACATTTCGTGAATTAGAATGGAATTATACCGAGGACTTTTTATTTCTGACGGATATACCTGAATCTTTTGAGCCATTTATCCTGACACCTGATTATTTCTCATATGGAATCATTAATAAAGGGCAACTTGTTGTGGAACTTGATGGAGAATTACTTCATATAGATAATAAGAAGCGGTCTTTTTTTATATATCGACCTCATCAGAATCTCAAGATCGTTGAAATCTCCCCGGGTACAAAGGGTGCTTTTGTCCTGTTTAATAAAAAATTCATCCAAACCCTCGATAATCATTTTTTATCAATAACAGAGAAAACTTTTCTTGAGCGACGTTTCGGGACCTATTATAGTTTGAAGTCTAAAGATTTCAATCGCTTAAAAGATCTCTTTTCAAAGATCTTTGATCTCCTTTCTTTCATAAATTCGGATCTGTGGGAGCAGACGGCCAAGAACTTAATGTTGGTGCTTATCAGTGAGACCGACCTGGTAATAAGTAAATATAGATCTTCATCCAAACAATTCTCTTTCAATAGAAGTCATCATCTTGTAGAAAGCTTCATAAGGTTGGTCAATGACAACTATCTGCAAGAACAAAATCTTGACTATTATGCATTTGAGCTTAATATCACTGTAAATTATCTGCATAAGATCGTGCAAAACTCTCTGAACACAACTCCCAGCAAAATAATACAAAATGCAATATTGGACCAGTCTATCCTATTACTAAAGAATTCTGATAATAACATCAGCGAAATTGCAGAAAAATTATCATTCAAAGATATTTACTCATTCAGTAAATTCTTCAAAAAAAACATGAAGGTTTCTCCAAAAAAATATAGAAATCAACTGGTAGCAGGATTTCAGCAGTAGAGAATTAGGTAAATAATGTAAAGATTTAGACATTTCAGATCCTTTTGATTTGTGGTAATATTGATTTTTATTTTGATATAAAAGCATGACCGAATTCTAGAATGGACGACGGTATCATGCAAATCAATATTTATATTTATCAAAAGAGATCAGTATGAAAAGATCAAATGGCAAAGTGCCCATCATTACAGATGAGGAAGAGCTAAACAAGGTCATTTACGAAATTGCAAACGAGGGAGGAAAGGCACTAGGCATACAGACAGGTATCGGTGACGGAGGCGGAATCGGTTACACCTCAATAAAACATGTAGTAATTGGTTTTACCAAGCAATTAAATGCTGATTATGGACTACACGGAATCCGGGCAAATGCAATTGCGCCAGAATTAATAAAAATTCCTATGATATAAAGTCTGATCGATGACCCGAATTCGGGAATAATGAACACTTTCGGGAATAATGAACACTTTAAGCAAAATATCCGCAGGTAGGTATGGTAAGCCCCAAGAAGTAGCTGACCTCGCATTATTTCAAGCCAGCGAAGAATCCAAATATATCTATGGCGCAGTTGTTCCGATTGACGGAGGGCTTCTAAGCACTTTAAGATAATTTAAATCAAATATTATGAGCAGACTAAATGGAAAGATAGCCATCATTACAGGTGGCTCACAGGGCATGGGAGAATCCCATGTAAGAACCTTCGTAGCCGAGGGTGCGAAAGTGGTCTTCACTGACCTTAATGAAGAAAAAGGGCAAAAGATCGCAAATGAATTAGGAGAGAATGCTGTTTTTGTAAAACAAGATGTTACCAGTGTAGAAGATTGGAAAAAAGTAATATCAGAGGCGGAAAGTAGATTTGGACCGGTCAATGTCCTGGTAAACAACGCAGGAATACTTGGACCAATAAAAACGATAACCGAAATATCAGAAGAAGAATATCAGAAAGTTGTTGACATCAATCAAAATGGTGTTTTCTACGGGATGAAATATACAATACCATCGATGCAGAAAGCTGGTATAGGTTCCATTATCAACATTTCATCAATAGCAGGGATCATTGCTATCCCGGGCTATCCCAGCTTGGCATATATGGGAAGTAAGTTTGCTGTACGTGGAATGACCAAAGCTGCTGCAGTTGAGTATGGGAAGGAAAATATCCGAGCCAACTCAGTACATCCCGGCTACATAAAGACACCAATGATGGTGGAGGCCACAGACGAAGACGGCAGTGGCGCAGCGGATGCTATTCCACTGGGAAGAATGGCAGATTCAAAAGAGGTAAGCAACCTTGTAATATTCCTCGCTTCCGACGAATCCTCTTTTCTTACCGGTACAGAACAGATCATCGATGGGGGAATGAGTATCCAGTAGAATAAATATCTATAATCATAAAAAAATAAGGATTAAAATAATTTTAGTCCTTATTTTTCAATTTAAGACCTCGGTATTCCAATGGCGTTTGTCCTGTTCTGGCTTTAAAGTAGCTCCCGAAAAAAGAGGCATTGGAAAAATTAAACTCATCAGCAATTTGCACAACAGTTAGACTTGAGCTTTTCAGCATGCCTTTAACAGCCATTATTACGATTTCATCAATCCATTCTCCTGCAGTTTTTCCGCTTGTGTCCTTTATTATTTTTGAAAAATATTTAGGCGTCAAAGAGAGCATATCTGCATAAAAACTTACATTCCTATCATTTTTATAATGTTGAAAAAGTAAAGACATAAAAGTTCTGTAGATATCCTCTTGTCTGGATTTTTTTTTGCCACTATCTAAAACCTGAAGTTCTGAATAACATTGCAAAAGCAGAAAAATTAGCGAATGGAGCAGAGTTTTTACAATCTCTAGGCTATATGTTGTACTTTTTTCATATTGCATTACAATGAATCCGTGGAGCGCAAGCAGTTCTTTAAATATAATTTCGTCTGCAGAAAAAACAGGCAATTGCTGTACCTCGTTTCCTATTACTCCGAATTCTTTTGTCAGCTGAATATCAGAGATAAAATCGAAAGAGCATATAATAAATTCGATCTCAAAATCTTCACTTTGCTCCTCGATCTGAACAAGCGAATTGGGAAGAATGACCCCAACCATATTCGCCTCCACCACATACCGTGTAAGATTTACAGTAATGACAGCTCGTCCTTTTGTACAGAATGTAAAACCAATACCTTCCAAAATATGAGGGTATTTCCAGTCAAAACTAAAACTTCGGATCGCTGAGGATTTTTGAGAAACGATTAGATCCTCTATTTTAGAAAATACATTATTTTCTGCATTCAGCTCTTCAAAACTGATACGTCTAAAATAATCAAGATTTTCCATCATTATTTTTTTGATGGTGTAAAATTACAAAAAAAACGACTTTTTGAACATTACTACCTACTAAAACATCAGCAAACAAAACCTTTATATTCTGAATTTTGCTGATCAAATGAATTACCGAATTATGTTACAACTAAAAAATAATGGCATATTGACTATTCTGACGGTCAGTGCATTCCTTTTTTCCTGCGAAAAAAAAACTGAGCAATCTTCCATCTCGCCAGTGAAAGTTAAAACAAAAATTATCCATTACGATAATTTATCTACCCAACAGGAATATATCGGAACCGTTGAAAGTGAGAATACGCTTGAGGTCAGTTTTCTGGTCTTAGGGACAATAGAAAACATGTATCTCAATGAAGGGCAGAGAGTAAGCAAGGGACAATTGCTTGCGAGCCTTAATACATCTTCATTGAAAAGTGCCCACGATCTGACATTGGCAAGCCTAAGACAGGCGGAAGATGCATACAGACGACTTTCAACAATGTATAAATCCGAAAGCTTACCCGAAATTAAATTAATAGAAATAAAAACACAATTAGAGCAAGCGAAAGCTAATGAAGCAATTGCCCGTAAAAATCTAAATGACGGAAACCTTTATGCTCCGCAATCTGGAGTCATCAGCAGACGCCTGGTAGAACCGGGAAGCAATGTAATTCCGGGATCAGCGGTCTATCAGATAATGGATGTCAGTTCAATTAAAGTAAAAGCGGCCATTCCGGAAAATGAAATTTCAAAAATAAACAGAGGCACATCATGTAATGTAAAAATTGCCGCACTGAATGGCGAAAGCTTCAAGGGAACTGTTATCGAAAAAGGCGTTTCCGCAAACCCAATATCCCATACTTATGATGTTAAAATAAAAATTGATAATTCCTCAGGAAAAATAATGCCTGGAATGGTTTGTAAAGCCTATCTAAACTCTTCCGGAAATAACGAAAAACATATTGTTGTTCCGTTAAAGTCTATACAGGTAGACCATACCGGAAAACGTTTTGTATGGGTAAGATCAAAAGAAAACAAAGCACAGTACAAACAAGTAATAATGGGTAAACTTTACGGAAATAATGTAGAGATCGTCAATGGATTAAACGAAGGAACAGAAGTCATTACCGAAGGTTACCAAAATATAAGTAACGGTGCACCAGTGATCGCAAAAAACAAAGATTAATCGGCTATGGAAAACAAAAAACAAAAAGGATTGATCGCTTTAGCAATGGAATACAACAAAATTGTACTATTGCTGGTATCTACCCTTATCATATTCGGAGTTTATGCGCTCTTTAAAATGCCTAAACAGGAGTTTCCCGCATTCACTATACGTCAGGGTGTTGTCGTGGGAGTTTATCCTGGAGCTACATCTGCAGAGGTGGAAGAGCAATTGGCAAAACCTCTTGAAAAATTTCTCTTTACCTACAAGGAAGTTAAAAAATCAAAGACATACTCCATGTCGAGGGATGGCATCGTATATATTTTTGTGGAGCTGAATGATGAAGTGAACAATAAAGACGAGGTCTGGTCTAAAATAAAACACGGGCTCAGCACTTTTAAACCACAGCTTCCATCCGGAGTGTTAGCAGTTATTGCCAATGATGATTTTGGAGACACTTCTGCATTATTGATTGCTTTGGAATCAGACACGAAGACTTACCGACAGCTCAATGACTATCTCGAAAACCTTGAAGGGCGATTAAGGGGAATAGAATCTGTTTCCAATCTCAGACGCTTTGGTGAGCAAAAAGAACAGCTAAGCATTTACATAGACAAGGAAAAGGTGGCAAGCTATGGCATCAATCTTTTTTCTCTTTATCAAACACTTCTCACCAAAGGGATCACCGGAACTTCAGGTGTTGTGGATAATAATGAACTCGTGGTCCCGATCCACATGGAGCGACCATTCTCTTCTGAAAAAGATCTTGAAGAGCAAATTGTATATTCAGATCCGCAAGGCAATAATATCAGGCTCAAAAATGTTGCTACCGTGGTGAGAGAATATCCAAAACCCACAAGCTACACCGTCAGTAACAATAAAAAAGCACTCATCCTCTCTACTGAAATGCGCTCAGGTTATAATATTGTGGATTATGGAAAAGATGTTGATGCGGTGCTGAAACAATTTGAAAAAACACTTCCAGACGATGTAAAAGTATATCGTATTGCCGACCAGCCCAAAGTCGTACAGACTTCTATTTCTTCATTTTTAGAAGAATTGCTGATTGCTATTATTGCTGTGGTGTTGGTCGTAGTTGCTCTATTACCTTTGAGGGTTGCAGGCGTTGCGGGTTCTACGATTCCGATCTCTATTTTTATTTCTTTGGCATTGATGTTCGCCTTTGGAATAGAACTCAATACAGTAACATTGGCAGGATTGATCGTTGTATTGGGAATGATCGTGGACAATTCTATTGTCATTATCGACAGTTATCTCGAAAAAATTGATGAAGGAATACCAAGAAAAGAGGCCGCCATTGAAAGCGCCCAGGAATATTTCAAAGCTATCTTTTCTGCAACATTAGCGATAGGATTAACGTTCTTTCCTTTTCTTATCACGTTTACCGGACAGCTTTATGATTTTTTAATAATGTTCCCCTGGACCATACTTATCACGCTTTCGGTTTCATTGGCAGCAGCTGTATTGTTAGTCCCTTTCCTCCAATATACATTTGTGACCAAAGGTTTGCACAGTGCTGAAAATGGAAGCCGCAAAAAAGGAAAATCATTTTTAGACAGACTTCAATCTGTTTATGACAGCATTTTGGGCGCAGTCTTCCGTTTTCCGAAGATCACCTTCATTCTTGGAATAGTATCGGTCGTTTTAGGGATATTCCTTTTCACAAAAATTCCTTTAAAATTAATGCCTATTGCTGAAAGAGACCAGTTTGCAGTAGAAATCTATCTCCCCCAGGCAAGTTCTCTGGCTCAAACTGAAATGGTTGCAAAAGACCTGAACCGTATTCTTGAAAAAGATAAAAGAGTAAAATCTATTACCTCATTCATCGGCACAAGCTCTCCCCGGTTCCATACGACTTATGCACCAAAAATTGGAGGACCTAATTACGCACAATTCATTGTAAATACAACATCCAGTAAAGAAACGGTTGCGATGCTGGACGAATACAGCACCAAATACGCCAAATACTATCCTAATGCTTATATAAAATTCAAACAGATGGATTATCAGGCAGGTGTAGACGCTGATGTGGAAATAAGACTGAGTGGTGATCATATAGCAGACTTAAAAGCAATGGCAGATCACTTAGAAAGTAAGATCAAAAAATTGGACGATCCTATAAGAGTCCATACCAATTATGAGGAAATCCTTCCGGACATCCAGGTGGCTCTTGACCCGGTAGAATCTAACAGGCTGGGAATCAATGAAGGCGTTTTAGGTCTTGGATTGACATCCAGGTTTGGAGGGCTTCCGATAACATCCGTTTGGGAGAAAGATTATAATCTTCCTGTAGTTTTAAAATCCAGATGGGAGAATAAAGACCCACAGATCTCTGATGTAGAGAATGAATATGTTACAGGACTATTTTCTCCGGCAGTTCCCTTACGCCAGGTTGCAAAAGTTACCTCCGGGTGGCATGAAGGGCAGATCGTACGCCGAAACGGTATTCGGACACTTTCTGTGTATGTTGATATGAAACGGGGTCGCCGACCGGATTCCACACAAAAAGAAGTAGAGCAATTTGTCAATGGAATAACACCAGAATTACAGTCTAAAAATATAACGGTAAGCTATGGCGGCCTTAAAGAAAACACAGCCGAAACGTTACCCAAGATCTTATCCGCGCTGATCATCTCTATTATTATTATCTATTTTATTCTGGTTTTCCATTTTAAAAAGATAAAATTGGCTACTCTGGTCTTTGTATCGACATTATTCAGCTTATTGGGTGCCGCAGCAGGATTATTAATGATGGACATGGAATTTTCTTTAACATCTGTATTGGGTCTTGTGAGCCTCATCGGAATCATCGTAAGAAACGGGATCATTATGTATGATTACATCGAAGAATTAAGGCATAAGCAATCGATGTCTGTTTACGAAGCCTGCATAGAAGCCGGAAAAAGAAGAATGCGCCCTATTCTACTCACTTCTCTGGCAGCATCTATGGGAGTCATTCCCATGATCATTAGCAAAAGCCCGCTTTGGGCGCCAATGGGAACCGTTATCTGTTTTGGAACGCTGATATCTATGGTCTTTATCCTCATTATGCTTCCTTTGATCTATTGGTTTGCCTATAAGAATGAAGATAAGAAAACCACCTATCAGATTGCTTAAAATCTAAGCTCAATCAATTAATAGTTAAAAAAATGAATAAGATCATCATATCAACACTGGCGTTATTTTCAACGTCAGTGTCTGCCCAAACGCTCACCATCGAGCAAAGTAAAGAACTGGCACTTCAAAACAGCAGATCCGTAAAGAATAGCATCCTTGAAACGTCAGCTGCCAGAGAAACAAAAAAAGAAGCTTACACCAAATACTTCCCAAGTGCATCTGCATCGGTATTTGCTATGCAGGCCATCAATCCTTTACTGGAAGTCAATATGACAGGAGGAAATCTTCCTGTGTATGATGGAAACCCGGCTAACCTCGCAGCAGCAACACAATTTGCTTATTTTCCGGGCGCAAACATCAGTCTTTTCAATCAAATGGGACTAGGTTCCGTCAATATCCTTCAGCCGGTGTACGCAGGAAATAAAATTAAAACAGCCAATCAACTGGCGTCCCTGAACGTTGATGTAAAGCAACATCAGCAAAAAATTAACGAAAATGAGGTGCTTATAAAAACAGAGCAGCAATACTGGCAGGTCATTTCTATTTTAGAAAAACAAAAAACATTGCAGAATTATGAGAAATTTCTGGAATCAATGTACAAACAGATAAATAATGCTTTTAAAGCCGGTATGATCATTAAAAATGATCTTCTCAAAATACAGATCAGCCAAAGCGAACTGAAGGTCAGTAAAAATAAATTGGAAAATGGTAAGAAATTAGCACTGATGCAATTCTCACAGACCATTGGAATTCCTTATTCTGCAGACATTCATTTAAATAGTGATCTATTGGAGCCCCAACCTCCTGTGGTTTTTTATGTGATTCCCTCTGACGCGGTGAAACTTCGTTCGGAATATGTTCTACTCGAAAAATCTGTGCAGGCATCCGAATTACAACAGAAATTAACAAAAGGAGATTATCTTCCCCAGCTGGGTATTGGTGCCACAGGATATTACCTGGATCCTTTTTTAAAGGGACAAAAAGGAGACTTTAACGGATTACTTTATGCATCATTATCTATACCTATAACAGATTGGTGGGGGGCAAAACACAAAATGAAAGAGCAGGAATACAGAACTCAAATTACTGAAAATAATCGTATGGAGAATATTGAGCTTCTCGGCTTACAGATAGAAAAATCCTGGACCGACCTTAATGAATCCTACGACAAGATCATTCTCTTAAAAGAAACTTTGCAACAGGCAGAAGAAAATGTACGGGTGAATAAAAACTCATATGATAATGGTCTAATTCAGCTTTCTGATCTTTTGGAAGCACAAGCCATAAAAGTTGAAACTGAAGATAAACTTACAGAAGCTAAGACTCAGTATAAGATTAATGTTACCAACTACCTGCAAGTAACAGGAAGATAAACATTAAAGTTGCAGTGAGCATTTATATACTCACTGCAATATTTTTTAGTATTAAAAAAATAATCCAATAATATTCTTTACTATGACACCTTAATGGTACTCTAAAATTTGATTTTGAACAGAATATAAAAACAGATAATTTCTAATATAATAAACGAAGATCTAGTATATATTTTTTATAGTAATTATTCCTTTTTAAAGCCTTGCGTTGAGAATTACTCCATTTATGTGCTAAGGATGAAAACTGAACATTATATTCCGAATTTTGAACAGTTTTATTTTTGCTCGAACAATTTTTAGTATTTAGTATTATTTGATTAGGTTGCAGTTAACTTTTTTTTAAACTCATTGGATAAGTGCTTATTTTATTCATTTTTATTTTGTTGTATCAAACTTATCATATTCTGATTAAACAAAATAAGGTTTTTGTCTAAAGCTGAAAAAAAGTTTATATCGGCATTTTCAACCGCTGTCAATGCTTTTTGTAAAACTTTGGCGCCTTCGATCGTCAATTTGATCACCTTGGCCCTTGTGTCCGTTTGGTGTTCCTGCCTGCTGATAAATTTCTTCTCCTCCAAAGTTCTAAGTACTTTGGAGACCATCATTCTGTCTGCATTCCCCTGGTTGGCAATGTCCACCTGTGTTACATTGTCATTTTCTCTAGAAAGCCAGCCTAATGATGCCAAAAGGACAAATTGTGTTTGTGTCACATTTAACGGGTCCAAAACCTTCTTCAGTTTCCGCTGCCATAATGTTGTCAATTGTCCTAAGAGATAACCCGGACTTTCTTCTGGAGATTTAAATTTAAACTCTATTTTTTCAGTCATATTATTTTGTTTCCAAAAAAGTAAGTTTATAGCCATCAAGGTCTTTCACGTGAAATGCCCTTCCAAAAGGTGTTTCAATAATTGGACCCGCAGTCGTTACACCATTCTCAATGAGTTTATCCTTCAATTCGTTCACATTTTCGTTAATGCTAAACCAAAGTGCCACACCAATTCCTAGTTCTTTCCCTTCTAATGTTTCAAGTGGTGTACGGATAGCAAAACTTGCTTGCCCCTGATTATACTTAAAAACACAAGCTTGCGGATTTGAATTGTCAATTTCAAACCCTAATTTTTCTGTATAGAATGCTTTTGATGCTTCCAGATCTTTAACCTGTAGTGAGGCAAATGTCAATTGTATCATATTTAAAAATTTATTGTTGTCGCAAATATAATATACACAACTACAATATGCAAGAATTTAATTTCGTACCGATCAATTAAGTCATATTTACTAATAATGTATAATTTAACAGCCTATTTTTAAAATCAGACTTCCTTTCCAGCCGACAACAATGTATTTCAGGACTGTACAAGATAGTAACATAGGGATCGTTGATTATATTTGAAATCTATCTCTAATCGTAAATAAATGTACCGTAAAATAAATATTGGATCTTTTGTCTTCTTCAAAATTTCAGCATCGTGATACGTCAACAAAAAGCTCTTTTATCAGACGCTAAATCAGGTTTCTTAAAACAGTCGGTATCGATGGTATTGTTTATTACGATCAGAGCCACGTAAAGCAGAAAATGCATTTGGGGGGCTTCTCAGGTAAATAGTGCTGTTTGGATCTTAAACTCTAAACTGTAATTTTTTCTGATCTTTTTCATACTCTTTAAGTTAAAGAGCATAAGAATTGTGTCCTAACAAAGTTAGCAACTCCATCCATCGTCTGTTAAAACGTTGAAGAATTTAAGGTAGTTTTTTATCATTACTATTTAGCTTTTGACAATGCCATTTTAATTGCAAGTCCAGTTAAAATACTTGCCATAAACCATTTTTGTACTTTTACCCAAGAAGGTTTTTTGGCAAAAAACAGTGCCACTCTTGAGGCCGTTAGTACAATAATAAAGTTGATTGTAAAACTAATTAGAACTTGCACAGCTCCAAGTTGTAAACTCTGCGTCATAATAGAACCATATTCAGCCTTGATGAACTGCGGAAAAAAGGATAAATAAAATACTGCAACCTTCGGATTGAGCACATTTGTAAAAAAACCAGTACTGAATAGTTTTCCAGGCTTATCGTAAGGCAAGTCTTTGCTTGTTTCAAAAATATTTTTGCCGTTTGGTTTTATGGCCTGATAAGCTAAGTACAAAAGATAAATAACGCCTAATGATTTCAATGTTGCATAAGCAAATGGTACCGCAAAAAGCACCGCAGTAAGCCCAAAGGAAACCATAACGATATGAAACATAAAACCAAAAACAACGCCTGCTAACGAAATTAGACCAGCCCTTCTACCCTGCGTTATAGAACGGGAAATCAAATAAATCATATTCGGTCCTGGACTGATAACAAGTACCAAAGCAGATAATGCAAAAATCAAAATGTCATTTAATGGGATCATATTTTAGTTTTTAGTTTTGTATTTTACAATGACTGATATGTGTTTTCAGCTTTAAGCAGACATACAATTAGATTTTTTTTATCAAATTTAGCACAAAAGCTGAATTTATTGTGTATCAATTTAATAGTTTTCTTGTAAATAAATCATTGCTTCTGTTACTGCTTGTTTTGAGTTTTTGGGATTGAAACCTAACTCTGTTCTCACTTTTGTAATGTCGAAATCCTATTGAAGGCCAGAAAACATCGCAATGTCTTTTGTACTCAACAAAGGTGCTTTGCCGATTATTTTACTGCCGATTAAGACCCTTTGAATCAGTCAATACTTAAACGACAATTTTTATATGTTCTGGTTTGATGTTCCAACGATATTTATTTTCGATAGCAATTTTGCTGATCATAGGATGATTTAGTTTTATGTACTTGACATACCAGGAAAATAATTTTAGAAAGAAATGAGAGTTAGGGCTATATAGAAAAAGGCACACAAACCAGTAACAAATACAAATATGAATTGGTTTTATTTATTCTGACTTAAATAAAATGTTCTTTCTATATTTATAGTGATGAAAATATGTTTACATCCTATTAAAATGAAAAAAAATACCCCAATTTTACCTGATGATTTAAAATCAGGAATAGAAAGTCTCTCAGGTCATTCTATGGATGACGTAAAAGTACATTACAATAGTGCTATTCCTGCACAACTAGAATCAGATACCTGCTCAGAAGGTTCGGACATTCATATTGATCTCGATCAAGAAAAACACCTGCCTCATGAAGCGTGGCATATTGTACAACAAAAGGAAGGGAGGATAAAACCTACTTTGCCTGCAAAAGTTGAGGTAACTATCAATGATGACCAAAAATTAGAAAATGTGGCTGATATAATGGGAATAAAAGGTTTACAAATGAAATTTAATCCCAATAAAAACAGTAAATAAATATCAGTTTATTTCACATAATCTTTCAGGTAGAATGAATCCCTGCCATCATCTTTTTCCTTTTCGTCCACAAAATTTCTATATGTGTATTTTTTTCCTGTATGCTCAGGTTTATTTTTCTCCCGAAGGTAATCTCCGTAATACTGAAAACCTCCTGAAATAAAATAGTCGGTCAGCAGTTGATCTCCATTAGCCAAAACATACAAGCTGCAGGATTTGAATTTTTCATTATTGTATTGTCCTGTATTGTTGGTCTCGAACAGATAAAGCTTATTGCCGGTATTCCATACTCTGTAAGAAAATTCTGTGTCCCGGTAATAAAAATCGGTCTTCCCGAATTTTTTTTCCAACATTTTCTCAAATTCCTCTGCTTTTTTAGTTGTTCTTATTTCCAGCCTGTAAGCATTCACTTTTTTAGTCGTCCTGTTCTCATAAAAAGACACATAATTAGTGGATAACATTGAGGCATCCTGCTTGTTAAGGGTTCCCGAAAAGGAATACCCGGAGAATTGCAGTAAGTCGGGATCAGTACTGTTGTACACAATAACACCTGAAAGATCACTGTTCTTATCGAGTTCATATTTTTTCTCAATAGTCGATATATCTATTGGAAAGGATAATTTATCAAGGTCAGAACTATTGGTCTGACAAGACATCAGCAACGGAAAAATAATTAAAATGATAATACTTTTCATTGTATATATTTAGTTTGGTTTGGCATGGCGATTCGGTTTAATATAATTCTTTATCAGAAAATTTGAAATCCTGTATTTTGGGCAGAGGTCGTATCAAAACTCTTTTTTTTCTCACTTTCAATGGTTTGGATGAACCTGATATTTCATCAGTTTCGGTTCTGATCCCTGTAACTAAGTCAAATTTAGTTTCTGTAAATATTGTATTTTCATCAGTATACCCTTCTGTTGCATTATTAGTGAGCTTATCAACATAAATTAATTCAAAATTACCATTGTTATATTTGAAATCGTAAGTAATATTTCCGCCTTTAATTTCACTCCACATTTTTAGGATCCCTTTTTCAATAAAGAAATCGGGAATTTGATAACCGTTAAATTTTCCTTGATTTTCAACGGGATATTGCGGCTCGATGATCTTAGTTGAAGATACGGCCAAAGTTAATTTTCCATTGGGTTGAGACAGGAAAATCTGCAATCTTAATGGTCTTGTTTCGTCTACTGTATCCATTTTTACAGTTATTTTATCCATTTTACCATCATTATTTAAATCTCCTTTTTCTTCTCTGACCTGATAAGTATAATTGTCTTTGCTTTTAATACTTTGGGCAAATAGATTCGTCGGAACTGAAATTAAAATGAATAGGGAGTATAGGTAAATGTTCTTCATAAGTTAGTTTTATTCCTTTAGGTAACTCTATTTTTTTGACTGTCACAGGTTCGGTCATAATAAAATAATCTGGTGCTCTGTCTCCATTTGGATTTCCCATATTGCTCAATACATCAAGTAGAAGGACGTATCCTACCGCTAATGAAATGACTAGCACCATTATTCCATATGATAATGTAATTCTTTTTCTCATTAGGCTTCCTGATATGACAAGCGCTGGTAATACTTTTTAAATAATCAACAACCGCAATCTCAGTAGTTGTTATTAGGCTAATTTACTTCATTTTAATATGATATTGCCATTTGAAGCCAAATAATTCCACCAATACCAATTCGTTACACCTATTCTAATTCTAAATACCTGTACTAATAACCCTCAACATACAATCAAAAAACAACAAATAAATATGTTTGATTATAAAAAAATAAAGAAAAAAGTTTTCTTGCAGTATTGGCATTTTTCGAATAAAAGCAATATTTTTATTACATGATTTATATTGTTTTAGTTCTTTCCTTTATTTTCGAGGGAACTTCCCTATTTATTGACGCGTAACGGCATGAGATGGTGAGATGCGATTATCAAAAGCAAAGATCCCGCAAGCTTTCTTGTCGTTTTTGAAGATGACGCGGCAGTGGCAGGTCTGATCGTTGTCATGGTATTGATGGAGATCAGCCTTTCATTTCAAATTCCTGAGTTGGATGAGCTTGCATCGGTCGTTGTAGAAGAGATTATTACCGTTTATCAATAATTCGACAATCTTTTTGAGGTTATTCAGGGCAAGCATAGATCTTTTTAAAGAATTGATTTAATTTTTCTCTGTTTCTATATTTATTAATTATTTAAAAATAATCTAAATTTGTTTATAGTTGTTTTATTACATTTTATTCCGTTATATCTTTGTTTAATCTTAAATTATAAGATTTGCATAAATATATACTCCTCATTTTTTTGTTCATCTGTTTTAAAGTTTATGGTCAACAGTATAACATCCAGTTGTACAATACCGATAATGGACTACCGCAGAATAGTGTAAAAGATATTATAAAAGATAAATATGGTTTTATCTGGCTCACAACCGAAAACGGAATTGTGAGATATGATGGGGTCAATTTCCTGGTCTACAAAGATTTTCCGCTAAACAGCCAACGTTTCACCTACTTTTACGGCTCTCCTGATAAAGACAGTATTTTTTCTACCGGCGGCTATGGCAAAACTATTTTATTGCATGAGAAAAAGCCAACTGTTTATAAAAATTTCAAAAAAAATCACAATGTTATTTATAAAGATAATATTGAGTATTTCCTGTATTCTTCCAATTACAGCTATGGTGCAGTTCCCATAAATTACTATATGATGTTAAAAAAAGGGAGATACTATATAAAAGAAAACTTTCTGCTTTATAAGTCTTATAATATAAGAACCGAGGAAAAGCTGAAAATAAATCCATTTTATAAAAACATTCCCAAAATCTTTGCGATTAACGAATCTGTATTTTACTTAGATATAATAAATCAAAAAGTAAAACAAATAGAACAGGGTAAAATTGTAAATTCTTATCATATTCCGTTGCTTACTGATCCTAAAAGCAAAATTTTCTGGAATCAGATCAATAATCAGGCTTTTATTTTTAATGAAAATACACTTTACACATGCCGTTATGAAGCCGGAGAGCTGAAAATAACCCAACTCGTTCAGATGAACAGTACTATAAAAAAAGATAATCTTAGCAGCATATATTATGATGAATTTTACAAAAAACTTTATCTGGGAAGCAGTGTAGATGGTCTTCAGATTATTAATTTTTCAGAATTTACTGCTAGAAAAAGACCAAAGCCGGAATCTATCTTTTACTCTCTCCTTCCTTTTAATT
Source organism: Chryseobacterium ginsenosidimutans (assembly GCF_039536845.1). Classification (GTDB taxonomy): domain Bacteria; phylum Bacteroidota; class Bacteroidia; order Flavobacteriales; family Weeksellaceae; genus Chryseobacterium; species Chryseobacterium ginsenosidimutans_B. The sequence continues at coordinate 1,152,151 of NZ_BAAAZJ010000003.1, read as the reverse complement.
CTTCTTCAGTAATTACTTATTGGGGAGAAATCTATACACGGACCGGTTTGATAGCCGATAAGAAGTTTAAAGATACAAATCCGTTTTTTATGGATTACGATCAAAATGGAAATATTATCGTCCGGAATGAAGGCCATGCAATGGTTTATAAAAAAGAAAGTTCTTACAAAAATTTCATTTCTGTCCCGATAAAAGGCCTTTTTATAAACGATTTTTTTTTCGATGAAAACAGATATTATGCAATCATTATAAAACCGAAAAAAAAGGGCCTCGATCAATTTTACGGAATGCTTGCGGTATACAAGGACAGATCTTTCAATTCTTTAGAAAAAAAAATTGTATTTAATGATGAACCTACAAAATTGATCAGGATTGATCAGGATAATATGCTGGTTGGTACTATAAAAGGACTGTATAAAGTATCACTCAAAACAAATAAAGCGTACTTGATCGGCACCAACGAAATATCAATCCGTAATATTGTAAAGTCAAAAGATGGTAATTTCTGGATAACAACTTTAGGAAAAGGCTTTTATTTACTTAAAAACAATCACCTTATTAAAATGCCTTATGACAGTAACAACAATATTTCTTCACCGCATACAATTTTAGAAGACAGCAACGGTTTTTTCTGGATACCTACTAATAACGGACTTTATAAAATATTGGAAAGTCAGCTTTTAAAATATGCCGAAAATCACACCTTTGAAGTAAATTATTACAGATTCTCAAAAGATTCGGGATTCAATACAAATGAGTTTAACGGTGGTAGTAATGTGTGCGCCGCAAAGTTAAAAAATGGAGAATTCGTGCTTCCTTCATTAGACGGACTTGTGTTTTTCAATCCTTTAAAAATTAAAAGCTATTATCCTGAACAAATTTACGTTGAAAGGTGTATGGTTGATAATAAAGAGTTCTATTTTAAGAATGATTTATATCTGAATCAAGAATCCGACCGTATTGAAATATTTATTGATGTTCCGTATTATGCAAATCCCAATAATATTGTGATCCAGGCAAAGCTAGACGACGCAGCTCAAAAGAAATGGCAGCTTATCGGTAAGGAAAGAAAATTTTCAATTTCAAACATTGGATACGGGAACCATACTCTTATCGTAAGAGTACTTGTTTCTGATACCGGAAAATTTATCTATAAAAGAATAAATATCGTTATTCCGCCTTATTTTTATCAGACTCTTCAGTTTAAAATAATAATCTTTTCGGTCATATTATTCCTGTTATATTTTTTAGTAAGATGGAGATTAAGCTTTCTAAAAAATAAAAATTATGAGCTGGAACGGGTTATTAATCTGCGTACAAGAAAACTATCTGATACCATAGACAAATTAGAAACTACAAAAATACAGCTTCATAAAGAGATCGAACAGCAAAAAAAACTCATCGGTACCATCACCCATGACATTACAACTCCGATAAAATTTATTGCTCATACAGCAAAAGAAATTTTGGAAAAAGAAGAATTTGATCAAAAACTTACCGAAAAAATCCTTAATTCCATTTATAAATCATCGAACCAGTTGTATAATTTCACCATTACGCTGAAAGAATACGCAGATATTTACAGCCATCGGGAAGATAAAACAGAATCTTATTCTCTCTATCAGCTTATCGAAGAAAAAAGAATACTATTCAGTGCCATTGCAGAGAATGACAATACTGTAATTATCAATAATGTTGCCCCGTCTTTACAGACACAGATCAGTAAAAGCATATTGGCTGCTATTCTCCATAATTTGCTTGATAACTCTGTAAAATTCACAGAAAACGGCACCATAACCATCAAAAATACCATTGAGAACGAAAATATCATTTTGACGATAACAGACACGGGAATCGGCATGGATCAAAAAAAAATAGAGTATTATACAAAGCTTCAGTATAATATTGAAAGTGAAAAGCTATTATTACAGAAATATGGGATGGGGCTGCATCTTGTCTTACAATTATTACAAATGATCGACAGCAAAATTGTATTCGAAAAAAATAAATTACAGGGAACTTCTTTCAAACTAATTTTAACAAATAAAAAAAATGACTAAATATATCCTTATTGCCGATGATCATGATGTTGTACTGGCCGGTACGAGCTTAATTTTAGAATCGAGAATACAAAATGTTATTATTGATCAGGCAGAAGATTATCCCGAAGCATTGGAGAAAATTTCCCGCCAAAAATATGACCTTGTTATTTTAGATATCAACATGCCCGAGACAAAAAACAAGAAAATGATCCCCGAAATTAAAGAAATTGATCCTGATATAAAAATCCTGATATTCTCTGCCTACGAAGAAGAAATAGCGGTACAATATATAAGAGAAGGTGCTAATGGATATCTCAGTAAACTGAGCAAGGTAGATGAAATTTCAGATGCAGTGAGCAGGATATTTTCTGAAGGCTATTATTATCCGTCTGCTATCGTTAATCAATTACTACAAGAATCGCCGTCAGATACCATAAAAAATCTCTCAGAAAGAGAATATGAAATTTTTATCTTAATGGTAAAAGGCTATGGAAATTTAGAAATATCAAATACTATGAATATCCAGATGACTACCATAAGCACGTATAAAAAAAGAATTCATAATAAATTGAAAACCAAAAATCTCGCCGATCTTATTAAGCTTTATCAAACTTATATATCTTAGTTATTTTCTGTTTGCTTAATAGCAGTCTCATAATATATTGAAAAATAAGCTTTAAAACAAAATATAAAACCATCAATTTATCAAGATCCTTGTAGAAAATTTTCTACAAGGATCTTAATTTTATTCTACAAATTGTGAGTTTTTTTGCTGAACTATTTCTATAATTTTACAATATTACAAAAGAGCATTTAGCCTCTTCATTCCGGTAAAAGATTAATAAAGATTTTTAACAAAAAACATTAATAAATGCGTAAAAAATTTACAACATTATTAAAAGCAGTAGGATTGCTAGCTTCTTCTATTGCTTTTGCACAGACAGGAAATGTAGGGATCAATACTCCAAATCCGGGATCTACAATGGATATTAACGGATCTTTGGCGGCTAAATACAACTCCGTAACCGGCACTCTTTATAATTTGTCGGCAACAGATTTTCATGTATCGTATAACGGGACAGCCAATGCTACATTTAATCTTCCGGCGGCTATCAGCGGAAACGGAAATTTTAAAGGACGTATGCATACGATTAAAAATAACACAAATTTTAGCATAACAGTAAATGCCGCAGCTCCGGAAACAATCAACGGAAACACGACTGTTTCAGTTCCTGCAAACCAAAGTGTGCAGTTAATAAGCACAGGTCTTACGGGTGCCAATCCTACATGGGAAGTCGTTTCTTCCGGATCTTCCTCCACCGGAGATTATATTATTGTGAAACCTAATGCTTCACAATCTATATCTACAGGCTCAGATGTAACATTTGGATCTGTTATTGCCATGAATAATATTACATATAATACAGGTGTTTTTAACTTAAAAGCTGGTAAAACGTATGTTCTTCGTTGTCAGCTTCATGCTACCGAGTTCTCTCTCACCAATGGTTATGCTGCTTATCAATGGGTTGATGCTTCAAATAATTCTCCGCTCCCTTCCACTACGATGGGAGTTATCGATGCGCTTAATAATTATCCGGCATCTTCAATAGGAGGTCAGCCGGAAGCTTATGCCATTTACAGACCTGCTGCAGATACTTCTGTGAAAGTAAGATTGGAAACAGGAGGCGGAACAGCATTATTACACTCAGTTATTGGCTTCATGTCCATTACAGAGCTCGAAGGTGGCAGCGGCAGCGGAACAACAATCATCAATAATAACATAACAGCCAGCAACGGTACCACTCTCTCTGGTACTGACGTGAAATTAGGCGGTACATTATCTCAGGCAACCAACATCGATACAGCAGGAAATAATCTGAGTGTCAACGGAACGGGAAAGGTTCTGGTTGGTACAAACACTGTTCCTGCAGGAGCTTCAAGTTCTAAGCTTGTCATCGATAATGGTACAACAAACGGTGCATTGCAGATCAAGGATGGTACAGAGCAACTTGGATATGTTTTAACAAGTGATGACAATGGTCTGGCAACCTGGTCGTCTACAACTACCACCTCTTTTGCAAATAGCTGGACTTCTTATTCCGGGACACTTATCAACCCTTTTACAGGTGCAGCAGGTTCAAATACTTTGGCGACAGGGGTTACAGTAACAATTCCAGCCAAAGGATGGTATTTTTTCCGTTCAGGATTGACTATACAATCAAATTGTAATGATTACTCATTTTACATTAACGGAATAGGAGATATTTGGAGAACATATTGTAATATCGCGGATGTTCAAATAATGTCTCCACGAGATCAGAACCGCGTGCTTTATTTTTCTACTCCAGGGACTTACCCCATTTTGGCAAGGAAAACTAATGCAGTTGTACCAGCAGGTTTCAATATAGGCAACCCTGGTTTTTATATTGATTTTGTAAAATTTCAGAATTAACATAAAGCTGATCTTCTCGCTTTTATTTAATTATAAACTGTTACAATAGAAATATTCTTTTGAACGTCCTAACAAATTTTCATATGAAAAGAAATTCGGTTTTCCTATCCTTATTAGCAATTCTAAACTGTGTTTTGATTTCTGCACAGGCAGGAAATGTAGGTGTTAACACGCCAAATCCAGGCAGTAAACTTACCGTGAACGGATCTTTTGCTGCAAGCTACAAGACTGTAACAACAAATACTGTGATTAATGCAGACGATTTTTACGTAGCATACAATGGAAGTACTAATGGTATATTGACTTTACCTTCAGCAATTGGCGGTTCGGGAAATTTCGTCGGACGTACCTACCATTTCAAGAATACAGGAAACGCTATGCTGTCTATAACTGCTTCAGGAACAGAACTTATAGATAATCAAAGCGGAGCAGGAGTATCGTCTGTAGATGTACCTCCCGGTTACTATGCCTTCTTTATAAGCAAAGGAACTACCACGGGGACTACTTGGGAATTAATTTTAATTTCAAGTTCTACAAGCCTACCCGCTGCTTCTACCAATTATCTTTTTTCTACAATTCCCACCAGTACCCGTCAGACTCTTACAGCAACTACCGGGCCTTACATAAGACAGGAAAACAATTATCCGAACGGAACAGTAATCAATACAGGAAACGTGCTGAATATCTCAAACGGCAGATTCACCGCACCTACTTCCGGATATTATATGTTTTACGGCTCTACACAGTTTGATAATGCATTAGTAGCCGGTCAACCAGCTTTTGGTTTTACAGTATTATACCTTGTAAAAAATTATAGTATAAATCCTGATAATATTCTTGTGCAATTCTTTCAGCCAAATCCTGGAACTCAGGTAGCATCGACCGTTTCATGTGTTGCATATCTGAATGCAGGAGAAACTGTGAGCATGGCTTCGGCAGCAACTGTAACCACTGGAAGTGTTTATCAGGTAGTTTTAAGTACTTTATATGGGTACAAAATCGCAAATTAATTTCAACTAAATACCCCCTAGCTAACAGATTTTATATATCCAAGATTCTAATAACACAATGAAAGCTCTCAATCGTATGGATTTTCCCTCATTCTATATGATCATTAAATTTATAGTCCGAAGATATCACCGATGTCTCGGACTTACAACTTATTGAGAAAACTGTTTTTAATGAATATTCTTTGATTTTCACCTGCGATTTCGGATATGATAGATTCATAAAACATCATCATGTATGTCGACCGCCATTCAATATTCGTATAAACAAGTGTAAATTTTGTTTAAATCCTATCTCTTTTTTTTCGAATACAAAATGTAATAAGTACTTTTACTGTATCATCTTCAACTTTTGATATATTCGTTTATGTTTAAAAAAAATATCTCTGTTTTTGCCTTTCTTTTTATTTTAAATTCTTGTGGTATTCAGCAAAAAACATGGTCCGAGAATGGTTGGTATGCTTATATAAAAACAAGTTCTGAAAAACAGGAACCGTCAAAAGTATATGAGTTCTCTGATGGAATGATCAAAATGCATGGCGAAAATATTGGCTATCTGATGTCTAAAAAAAGTTATAAGAATTTTGAGCTTTCTCTGGAATACAGATGGAATATGGATGAGAAATACAATAAAGGAAAAGGCAAGAAAAACAGCGGCGTCATGTATAATATTCCTACAGATTCACCTGACAGGATCTGGCCTAAGGGAATTCAGTTTCAAATCAAAGAAAATACGACAGGAGATTTTATCTTCATGGATCAGGTCACTGCAAAAGTAAATGGAAAACTGGTTGAGCCGGGCGCAAGCGTTACTTCTCCAAAATTCTCAGAAAATGAAAAGCCTTATGGCGAATGGAATTCGATCGTGATCAAATCTGTTAATGGAAAAATTACACAATTTTTGAATGAAAAACTAGTGAACGAATGTGTGGAAGCCTCTTCTGCAGAGGGTCGGGTTTCATTAAATTACGAAGGTTCAGCTATTGATTTCAGAAATATCCGATTAAAACAAATCTCAGCAGAGTAAAATTACATTTCTTGCCTGTTGGAACAAATTTTTTGTGACTAAAGAAAACCTGTCCTCAATACGGCTTCATTTTATTCAACTGCTAAACCAAGGATTGTCAGCATCAGTTTATTAAAACATCTAAAAACAAGAAAAAATGAAAAAAGATGACGAAAAATACACCAATTTCAGAATAGCTATTTTCTAAAGAGTATGAAGATGTTTTTTCTCATTTTTACTATGCGTTTCAAACAACTATGATATTTAATTTTGGTGCAGGAACTTATTATTTCACAAAAAAAGGTCAATAGAATGTTCTATTGACCTTTTTATCTGATTTGATAATTACATTTCTTTTAGCCCATTGCTTTCTCATCTGTGAAAAACTGAAAACCGTCTTTTTTCTCGATAAGCTGTAATGGATATAATGTAGGATTGTATTCTCCGTTTAATACTTCATTCAATGCGTGTTTTTTCGACTCACCGAATGCTACAACCAAGATATTTTCAGCCTTATTAATTATCGGTGCTGTCAAAGTGATCCTGAACATTTCCTGTGGTTTCAGATAATATGCATCTACCCATTTTTCACTTTCGTTCAAAACATTTTCGCCCGGGAACAAAGAAGCTGTATGACCATCATCTCCCATTCCCAAAAGAATAAAATCAAAAATACCTTTCTCTCCAAGAATATCTTTAATCTGCTGCTCATATTCTTTAGCGTAGTCTTCAGGTTCAATACCGTCTTTATACATCGGGAAAATATGATCTTTATTAACGGGAACTTTATCAAGAAGTGCTTCAAACGTCATTTTTGCATTGCTTCTCTCATCGTTTAAAGAAACCCATCTTTCATCAACCCAGAAAAAATATACTTTATTCCATTCAATTTTTTCTGCATATTCCTGGGTAGCCAGCAAATTAAAAATGGCTTTAGGAGAAGAGCCTCCACTTAATGCAACAACAAAACGATTGTGTTTCCGAATAGCTTTTTGCGAAAGATCAACAAAAGTATCTGCTGCTTTTGTATATAATGTATTTAGATCATCAAATACTGTAATATTCATTTTCGTCTATTTAAATTTAAAAATTTTATACCCAGCTGTGACCTTGTCTTTCAACCAATGTAAAACTGTCTTCAGGTCCCCAACTTCCTGCTTCATAGTTTGGAAAAGCTGAATCTTTAGTATTTTCCCAGGTTTCCTGTATTGTTTTTACAACATCCCAAGCTTCTTCTACCTGATCCGAACGCATAAATAGGGTAAGATCACCCAAAAGTGCATCCAATAATAAGGTTTCATAAGCTTCAGGAGTATCTTCCTGACAGGCAAAATTGTCAAAGATCATCTCAACCGGCTTTAAAACCAAAGAAAGACCCGGTTTTTTTGCCATAAACTGAAGTCTGATATCCATCAACGGCTGAATATTGATAATCAATCTGTTTGCCGATAAAAGCTGTGAGCTCTCGGAAAATGTGGAATGTGGAAGCGGCTTAAACTGAATCGTAATATAAGAATGCTTTTCTTTCATTTTTTTCCCGGTACGAACGTAAAAAGGAACATCCTGCCATCTTTCATTATCCAGATAGAATTTTACGGCTGCAAAAGTTTCTGTATTGGAATCCTCAGCAATTCCGTCTTCCTGACGGTAGCCTTTGGCTTTCACTCCGTTTATTGTACCTTTTCCATACTGACCTCTTACAGCGTAATGATCAACCTTATCGGGAGAAATTCTGCGAATTGATTTAAGCACATCTACTTTACGATCTCTGATCTCGCCAGATTCCAATGAAGTAGGTGGTTCCATAGCAACCATACACAGGATTTGTAATAAATGATTCTGAATCATATCTCTTAACGCTCCTGTCTGCTCGTAAAAACTACCTCTTGTTTCAACACCAACCTCTTCAGCTACAGTAATTTGCACTGATTCTATGTGTTTACGATCCCACAAAGGTTCAAAAATCGAATTTCCGAATCTAAATGCCAATATATTCTGTACTGTTTCCTTTCCCAAATAATGATCGATACGGTAGATTTGCTCTTCTTCAAAAGTTTCAGCCAATAAACTGTTGAGCTCAATCGCTGATTGTTTATTGTGACCGAAAGGCTTTTCAATAATGATACGATCTTTCTGAGCATCAGAAGCTAACGCTGTATTTTTTATGTGATTTGATATCGTGGAAACAAAATTAGGACCGATTGATAAATAAAATAATCTGTTCCCTCTTTTTCCGTAAACAGTGTCAAACTTTGCTAATTTCTGATGCAGATCTTTGTAAGAATTTTCTTCATCCAACTGATGCTGAAAATAGGTAATATGAGCCTGAAAACCCGCCCAATCTTCTGAAGTTACCTTTTTTCTTGAGAAAAGTTCCAGATTTTCTTTGATATAATTTTTAAAATATTCATCGGTATTATCTGCTCTTCCTAATGCCACAATATTGAAACCTTTGGGCATTCTTCCATCGATGTATAAATTATAAAACGCCGGAAAAAGTTTTCTTTTTGCCAAATCTCCTGTAGCACCAAAAATAATTATTGTTGTTGGCTGCAAGGCTTTATTTTCACTCATTTTTCCTGATTTTAATTATTTATACTTTGCCAAGAAGTGTGAAAAACACCTTCTCTGTCGATTCGCTGATAAGTATGTGCACCAAAGTAATCTCGTTGAGCCTGAATCAAATTCACAGGAAGAGATTCTGTTGTATAAGCATCAAAATAGCCTAAAGCTGTCTGAATTCCTAAGCTTGAAATTCCGTTTGAAGCAGCAAAAGCAGCAGTTTTTCTTAATGAAGATATTTTTTCTTTTACGATAACGGAAATATCCTGATCCAATAAAATATTAGATAAATTTGAATCTTTTGAATAAGCCTCATAAAATTTCTCCAATAAAACCGAACGGATGATACATCCTCCTCTCCAGATTTTCACAACATCTTTTAATGGAATTTCAAATTGATACTCTTCGGAAGCCTTTACCAATAAAGCCAAACCTTGAGCATAGCTGATTAATGTAGCCAAAAACAGGGCCTCCCCTACTTCTTTAATGAATAATTCGATATTTTCCGGGGTTGTAATTTCTTTTTCAGAATATAATTGAGAAGCTTTAACTCTCTCATCTTTGTAAGCTGATAAAATTCTGGAAGTAACGGCAATATCAATGGTCGGTATAGAAACACCGATTTCCATCGCTTGCTCGGAAGTCCATTTTCCGGTTCCTTTTGCTCCTGCTTTATCTAAAATCTGATCAACAAGATAACCATTTGTCAGTGAATCTTTTTGCTTAAAAATATCTCTAGTGATTTCAATGAGAAAAGAATTCATTTCACCATTATTCCATTCTTTGAAAACTTCATATAGCTGATCGTTACTTAGGTTTGCTCCTCTTTTTAGTAAGTCATAAGCCTCACTGATCAACTGCATAATGGCATATTCAATTCCGTTGTGAACCATTTTTACATAGTTTCCGGCAGAACCTTTCCCCATATAAGCTGTACAAGCTTCATTATCTACTTTTGCAGAAATGGATTCCAACATCGGTTGAAGAAGATTGAAAGCTTCCAAATCTCCTCCAGGCATGATACTTGGTCCTGTTCTTGCCCCTTTTTCACCTCCTGAAACTCCCATTCCCATAAAATGAAGATCTTTTGATGCCAGATCGGTAATACGTCTGTCTGTATCTTTGAAATAAGAATTTCCTGCATCAATAACGATATCACCTTTGCTTAAAAGCGGAGTGATATTTCCTAAAACCGCATCTACGGGTTTTCCTGCAGGAACCATAAGAATTATTTTCCGAGGAGTTTCTAATGCAGATACAAAATCTTCTAAAGAAACGGTACCTTTTACATTCATGTTTGAGGTAGCTCCGCCTTCCAGTTCTTTTACTTTTTCTTCATCAAGATCAAATCCTGCGATCGAAAAACCATTATCAGCAATATTGTAAAGAAGATTTCGTCCCATTACTCCTAGGCCAATCATCCCGTAATTATATCTTTCCATTTTATTGATATTATGAATTCTATTATACGGAGTATAAAATTACGCAAATGCTAATTAGGAAAAAAATAAAAGGACAGAAAAAATTTCTTACTTTTTTTCATATTGCTCATTTATAAGGTGATAGTATTTTTGAGAAATTTGTAATATTATTTTTTCTCAACTTATATCGTATAGATTTTTCTTCTTCGAGCCGATATTTTTAAATTAATGTAAGAAATAAAAAATTACATTGAGCATAATCAAAACTTTCCACGAGATCAAAAAGGATTGTTCCTATAAATTTTTAAAAAATTCGCCGAAGAAAAACTTAATATAATCTAAGTAATTTGATTAATCAGAATTAACGTTTATTTCAAACTAAATATTTATCCACCCTAACAAACATTCATTAACAATTGATTTTTAATGAATTAGACTAATTTATAAAATTATTTTTGACTTGTGAAGCTATAAGCACATTTAACACTTATTTAAAATATAAAACTGAATATCAACACTTTAAAATAATTCATTAGTTATTGAATAATATTGTTAACCAATTTTCATTAACGGATATTAAAAAAAATTGTTACTTTTGCTCAAAGGAATAAAAATGTTTTTTACATTTTTATTTATTAATTTAGATACACAAATTATAAAACACTAAAAATCACCTCATGAGAAAAATAATTCTACTATTTATATGTTTGTTCGGTATTTCGGCTTTCGCACAGATTAAAGTGTTGAAAAACGAAACTTTGGTGGAAATTGGTAAAGATAATTCCGTAGGTTTATATAAAAAAGACGATAAGTTTACCATCAATTATCAGGATTTGAATACCGCCAACCTTAATACATTTAGATCTTTTTCTTTCCAGAATTTAAATAAAGATGTTTCCGGTTTATATGAACTTATCGCAAACGGATTTATTGATGCCCCTGAAAGCAATATTGTGCTGGAACTTCCAAATGACATTATCGAGCTGCATTTTGAGAAAAATTACGGAACACCGACTGTTCAGTTCATTCAATATATTAATAAGAACAAAAAATATGTTGGAAAATCACAGCTTCTGAACAAAAAGCAGATTGATAAAATCTTCGGCAAGGCAAACGGAAAATCTGCACTCTATGAGAAGCCTGCTACGATGAATAATATCAATTCTGCCAACCAGGCGACAAGTACAGCATCAACAGCTACTCCTGCAACGAACAGCAAGGACAAGAAATCAAAAAAATAATCAATATTTTTGAAATATTAACTCAACTCATTCCCCCGAATGAGTTTTTTTATTTTTATTTTTGCAAAAAGATCATTACAAATTATGTCTCTTCAAATAAATAATTTAACCAAAAAATTTGGTGAACAATCTGCACTGAACAATATTAATATTTCTATCGATAAAAACGAGATCATTGGTCTTCTCGGACCGAACGGAGCCGGAAAATCCACCTTAATGAAATCTATCGTCGGTGCTTTGAAAATAGATGAAGGCGAAATAATTTTTAATGACAAAAATATTACAGAAAATGAGATTGAAAGCAAGAAAAAAATAGGTTTTCTTCCTGAAAATAATCCGTTGTATCTGGAAATGTATGTAAAAGAATACTTACAATTCGTTGCGAATATTCATAAAATTCCGGCTTCAAGAGTAGATGAGGTTATCGAATTGGTTGGAATTACTCCCGAAAAGTCCAAAAAAATCGGGCAACTTTCAAAAGGTTACAAACAAAGAATCGGTCTTGCTCAGGCAATCATTCATCAACCGGATTTATTGATTTTGGACGAGCCTACAAACGGTCTTGATCCCAACCAGATCGTTGAAATCCGAAATGTGGTGAAAGAAATCGGTCAACAAAAAACGGTTTTGCTTTCGACACATATTATGCAGGAAGTTGAAGCGCTTTGTTCGCGTGTAATCCTTATTCACAAAGGGAATATTTTACAAGATTGTCCAATTGAAGAATTTAAAGGTAAATTTGAAAGTCTGGAAGAAGCTTTTGCAAGTTATACTGCTTAAAAATAAAAAATGCTCCATAGTTTTGGAGCATTTTTCTTTTTATCAATTAATTTAAACGCAAAGATTAATTATTCACACTTTTGATTTTTAGGAAGCAAAGGCAAATGGATTTGCTTCGGGAAGCTTGAAAATAGCTTCATCAAATCAACTTGTTGATTCTTCTTTGCTCACTTAAATGATATATTTAAAATAAAATCTTTGCGTTAAAAAAAATCAAGAATTGTTATCCGGTTTTTCTTCAACTACTGAAACCGTTTCTACATTTTTCTTTTGTATCTGTTCCAAAAGCTGAAGTCCCAACAATCCGCTGATTCCGCCGTTTGCAGAGTCTCCGTTTCCTCCGATCAACACTTCAGGCATAATTCTCACATTCTGACTGGCAATATTTTCCATGATTTTTAATTGAGTAAAATTATTTCCTCCCATTGCTTCTACAGACAATTTGTACGATTCGGCATTCGATTTACCAATTGCCAGAATTTTTTCTGCTTCTGCATTACCTGTCAATGAAATTTGTTCCGCGTTTGCTTTTGCCAGTAATTCAATTTTTTCTGATTCGGCTTTAGCAAGAAGTCTTGTTTTTTCAGCTTCACCGGTTGCCAAAAGTTTCAGTCTGTCCCCTTCAGCATTGGCTTGCAATCTTACAGAATTGGCATCTCCGGTAGCTTTTTTCACGGACGCATCGGCAATTCTTTCGGCAATCCAAACTCCCTGATCTGCTTTTACAATTTCCTTCTGCATATCGGCAACTGCTGTTTCTTTTTCCAAAGCCTGACGTGTTTCCTGAGCCAGCATTTCTGTTTCATAAGTAATTTTCTGTTCTTCAGCTAATTTTCTGTCCGTTAAGGTTTTCATTAAACTTTCCGGAGGAACGATTGCACCAATCAAAGTATCAACTGCGTTGACATTATATTGCTCCAAAACACTGCTGATATGATCTTTTGCAGACTGTTGTCTTTCTTTACGAGTTCCCAGAAAGGCAATAACGTCACTGTCCTGCGCAGAGTTTCTGAAGTAATTTCCAATGGTTGGTTCCAAAACCTGACTTACAAGATTAATCATATTTCCGAAACGGGCAATCACTTTTGGAGCTTCGTAAGTCGGAATATGAATGATCTGAGAAACATCAAGATTGAAAGGGAAACCATCTTTACTTCTCACTGTAATCGTTGAAAGGTTTTTGTCTAATTGGTGAGATTCACTTCTTTCGTAAGCCCAATTTAAGACTAAATTTGTCGTAGGTACAAGCTCAACCTTCATAATATAAGGATTGATCGGATATTTTCCGGGACCAATCGGTTCTGCCCAAACTCCTTTATGACTTTTTTCAACAATATTTCCGTGTTTAAAATCGACTCCGCTTAAATCTTTACCATCTTCACCAACATAACTGATAATCACACCAACATGACCAATCGGAATTTCCGTCATTTTCACCATTTCAACTTTTGTAAACCAAGGATTAAGGAAATAAGAACCCGCCAAAATCACCTGTTCCTGAAGACCTTTGTAACCTCCACTATTTAAAAAAGTATCAACATCCTGAAATTTATTATGATTTTGAATAATTTTACCCGCAATCTGACCTTCTTCTAAAGGACTTCCTTCCATTGTTGTAATAATTCCCACCGCATTATCGGGAATTTGAGTCATATCCGTTAATTCAATTTCAAATAATAACGTATTGATCCTGTAAGAACCCGGAGCAATAATCGCAGTTTGGCGACCTTTTCTCCCTCCATTTTTTAAAAAGGCTTCAGCATCCTGAAAAGAATCACAGTCAACTTTTCTACCGAGAATTCTTCCGGTTTCCAGTTCCATACCGTCTTTTGCGAGTAACAACCCTATTTTTCCTGTAGGAACTACAATGAAAGGTTGAAAATCAATAGAATATTGCCATATCCATTTTGCGAAATAGACTCCCGGAGCTAATGTCTGAGCCTGAAAACCAGCCTCTCCATTGGTTGCGATAATTCTTCCTTCCGGAAGTTCCTGCTTACCGACCAACACAAACTTTTTGGTGACTAATCCTATTTTGTCTTGGGGAACAATGATTAATCCAAAGAAAATTCTTAAAATGAATTTGTAAAAAATTGCGCACAAAAGTGCAATTACAGCCGGAATCATCCAGCCATGAAAACCTAATTCCATAGTTCGTTTGTTTTTATGTTTGATTAAATTTGAAACAGCGATTGCGCTCTATTTTTCAGAATATGAAAAAACAGAGTACGAATTATTTGATAATTCTTTCGAAAAAATTAAGAAACTGAAGGAGGAGAAGTATTAAAAATCGTGAATATGATTTCTGATACTTTTAAAAGAAAAAACTTAAAGTTAATTAGTTTCATTTCAATGGTAAAGGAAAGAGATCCTTTTGTGGTACAAATGTACGCAAGAAAAATATTCAGTTGTTTCGAAAAATGAAATTATTTTTTCACAAAAATTATAATCAACTGAAAATCAATATTATTATTTTTAAATGTCGATAATTTACACTTTCAAAACTCTATTTTTAGTAAGAAAAATATTGATTTAAATTGTAGAAAACAGTAATAATTGGCTTTAAATTTGATGAGATAAAATGTCAACAATAAACATTAAAAAAATGATTAAAAAACTTTTATTCGGAGCGATTTGTATTGCTCAGTTTTCATTAATTCAAGCGAATACTATTAATGAAAATCCAATTTCAAAAGTAAACTATCAAAAAGAACGAGTACCAAAATCGGTTATTATAAAAACTAAAAAATTTAAAATAAAAATCGATAAACAACCCAACGGAAAATATCTTTATCAATCCTGGAGCGTGAATGGAAAAGTAACTACAAAACCAAGCATGATTATTTCAGACGGAGAATTGATTCCTGATGGAACTGGTGGAAACTATTATTACGAATTTAATAATAACGGATATGTTTATCAGATCTGGAGAAATTATTTAACAGATTCTCCTAAAAAAGCACCTTATACTCTGATGGTAGATGATCAAAATGGAAAAACGATTGTAAACCAAGACGGGCAGGTCGTTAAGAATTAACAATAATCACCATTAAATTTCCGAATAATGTCGTTGTTTCTATTATTTTGGTAAATTCACATGATTTTTAAAATGATAGAAACACAATGACATTTACAATCAAATCAAACTTAATCGACGTAGTTTCTAAGGAAACTTATCCTGCAGAAATCGTCATTACAGACAATAAAATCAGTTCTATAAAAAAGATTTCAGAAACTCTGAACACTTATATTTTGCCCGGATTTATCGATGCTCACGTTCATATAGAAAGCAGTATGCTTGTACCTACAGAATTTGCACGCATCGCTGTAAAACACGGAACTGTGGGAACAATTTCAGATCCTCACGAAATCGCGAACGTTTTGGGTATTTCCGGTGTCGAGTATATGATTGACAATGCTCAGCAAGTTCCTTTTCATTTTTACTTTGGTGCTCCGTCTTGTGTCCCTGCAACCAATTTTGAAACAGCAGGAGCAATTATTAATTCTGAAGACATTGATAAATTATTAGACAGAAAAGAAATTGTTTATCTGGCTGAAATGATGAATTTCCCCGGAGTTATTTACAATGATGAAGAAGTTCATAAAAAACTGGCTTCCGCAAAAAGACATAATAAACCTATTGACGGTCATGCTCCCGGTTTAATGGGCAAAGAAATGAAAACTTATTTCAATTCAGGAATAACAACCGATCATGAATGTTTCGGCTATACAGAAGCCTTGGAAAAGCTTCAACACGGTGTAAAAGTAATGATCCGTGAAGGCAGCGCTGCGAAAAATTTTGATACATTAATTCCATTATTAAAAGATTTTCCGGAACAGATCATGTTTTGTTGTGACGATAAACATCCTGATAATTTAATTGAATCTCATATCGATGATCATGTAAAACGTGCTTTAAAACTTGGTCATAACCTGTATGATGTCCTTCGGGCTTCCTCTTATAACGTTGTAAAACACTATAATTTACCCATTGGTTTATTGCAAATCGGCGACAGCGCAGATTTTATTGAAATTGATAATCTTGAAGATTTTACTATCTTAAAAACATATATTGGCGGCAATCTGGTTGCTGAAAATGGTAAATCGTTTATTCCGTCTTTTGAAGCTCCTATCGTTAATAATTTTAATTGCAGCCTAAAACAGCCATCTGATTTTAAAATAAAAAGCTCAGGTGAAAAAATCCGTGTGATAGAAACTTTGGACGGACAGTTAATTACTAACGAAATTCATGCAGAATCATTGGTAATAAATGGTTACACGGAATCAAATCCAGATGAAGATATCCTAAAAATAGCTGTCGTAAACCGTTATCATGATGCACCAATCGCTACTGCTTTCATTAAAAATATTGGATTAAAAAACGGAGCCATAGCTTCCTGTGTCGCACACGATTGCCACAACATAGTGGTTGTCGGAACAAATGATGAGGATATGTGTAAAGCCGTCAATGCAATTATTAAAGCTAAAGGAGGAATTTCATTAGCAACAGAAAATGAAGAAATGGTTTTGGAATTACCTATTGCAGGAATTATGACCGATCTTCCTGCGGAAGAAGTTGCTGAATCTTACATTAAATTAGACAGACGTGCGAAAGAATTAGGGAGTAAATTAAGAGCTCCTTACATGAGTTTGTCTTTTATGGCTCTTCTGGTAATTCCTGAATTAAAATTGAGCGATAAAGGCCTTTTTAATGGAAAAAGTTTCCAGTTTACAGATGTATTTATAAAATAGTTTAAGACAAATTTCTCAGATAATATTTTTATTATTCTTTAATTCTGAAAAAAACTGGCTTTCAGCAAAGCTATCTTTTGCCGCATTATAACCGATATTATAAATCTGTTCCAATCTGTCTTTTTTTCTTTCAAAAGTTCCGTAGCTCGATAAATCCTGAGAAGAAATAAACCAGTCGCAATAATCAAATTTTATTTTTTCGATGCGATATGAGAGTAAATCGTAAGAACGTGAAACGATCGCTTTAATCGTCTTCAGGTCATTAATTTTAATATCATGTGGCGGAGACACAAAAACACCAATCAACCGATCACAATCGTCTCTTATGATATCTGCAGGGAAATTATTGAGAACTCCCCCATCACAAAACATTTCTTCGCCTAAAATATAGGGAGTCGTAATTCCGGGAATAGAACATGAAGCAATAACTGCATCGGTAACCAGAAAATCTTCATCAAAAATCTTTTCTGTTCCGGAAACAAGCTCTGTAGCGACAATTTTGATTTCTTTATTTAAATCTTTAATCTTCATATCCCGAAAAACCGGTTTCAGATAATTGGCAAAAATGACAGACGAAACCAAACCCGGCTGATTAAAAGCAAAATGTTTCCAGTTGAAGAAATACACCGACTGAAAGAAATCCAAAATTTCTTCCGGCTTTTTGCCGATAGCGTAAAGACTTCCTACGATAGATCCGGCGCTGCAGCAAGACAAAATATCTATATCAATATTTTTCTCGCTTAAGAATTTTAAAACTCCTGCATGTGCAATACCTTTGGTACCGCCTCCCGATAAAACAAGCCCTGTTTTTTCAAAGTTCATTGAATAAAAGTAAGAAAACAACCTGATAAAAATTGGTTAATTTTTCTAAATGTGATGATTTTAAAATTATTTTAACACAAATAAATTTATTATTAAATAATTTAATCTTAACGAATTTAAAAATAGCTATTTATTTTTTTGCTCAAGCATTTGTTTAAGCAAAGCGATTTGTTCATCTTTAGACTGGATAAGTTTCTCGTAAATCTCTTTATTTTCATTGTGAAAATGCTCGATTTTTCCGTAAGCATTTGCTGTTTCATTATCACTTTGATTAAAAACTGTTTGGTTTTTTAAATCTAATAAATCCGTGATTTCTGTTTCCAACAATTTAGAAATTGCAAAAAGTCTTTCTACAGTCAATTTCGTTGAATTATTTTCTATTTTAGCATAAGAAGCTTGGTTTATATCCAATTGATTTGCCATATATTCTTGGCTAAAACCTTTAAATTCTCTATACTTTCTAATATTTTTACTGATCATATCATTCATAATAAGAATAAATTAGTCGTAAAAATAATAAATTATTCCTAAAACACAATTTATAATTAATTTATTTTTTTCATTTTTACTCAAACAAAAAACACAAGTGCACAAAATGTTTTTTATAATTTAATTATTAATTTTTAGATTTCAATTAACTATGAAAAAGATTATCTTAGTTGCAGCTTTAGGAGTTGCAGGATTCGTAAGCGCCAAAGGCAATGAAAACGGAAACACTGAAAAAAAGGCAGAAAAAAAAGCTAAAATAGAGCAAAAAACACCGATTAAACAGTGTGGCGTAGCAATTACCTATTGGTCAGGTGGTCAGGTTGTGGGCTATCAAACAGTTTATTCTGATCAACCTAATCTAGCTAGCTGTCAAGCTTGGCAAACAGGAATACAAGTTGCACTTTGGGCAGCAGGATATTGGTTGACAACTCCATAAGTTTAAAATTAATTTACAACCCTTCTAATTCGTTAGAAGGGTTAACATAAAACATTCACATGAAAAAATTTATTTTATTCATTTTATTTATTATTTCAGGATTCTATTTCTCCCAGCAAATACATGTTAGGTATCTAAAAGTATTATCACCATTCACGACCACTCATGAAGATTTGTATATAAAAAACAATCAAATTTTTTCAGTTCAGGATTCGATCGTTGCACAAAATAGATTAACAGATGATTGGACAGTAACCATAAATTTAGATAATGGAAGAAAACCTAATAAACAATATTTTGTTTCAGATATTAATGACGAATCAGAAAGAAACATTTTCTTTACCTCAAGTGTAGATAAAAGAGACTTTTTTATCTTCGATAGAGTTCCAAAACCTGATTGGAAAATTGAGGAAAACCAAACAAAAAAAATTCTAGGTTATAACTGCATAAAAGCAACAGGAATTTTCAGAGGATCAAAAGTAACCGCATATTTTACAAGAGACCTTCCGTATTCTGCAGGACCTTTTAAATTTTATGGATTACCTGGTTTAATTTTAGACATTAGAACCGATAATAAAGATCATGATATATGGAAGGCGGAATCAGTTAATATTAATGATGAAAAATCAATTGTATATAAACCACAATTTTTGAATAAAGAAAAGATTAGTTTAAAAGAATATGTGAATGCCAAAGAAGCTCACATGAACAAGATCTTTGCAAAAGTGACTAATAATTTACCAAAAACAGACGCTAAAATTCAAGTAACAACGAATCAACGCTTTACAGTTGAACAAAAATATGAATGGGAATAAATCCAATCGGATTTAATTTATAAAATAAACCACAGATTTTTATCTGTGGTTTATATTTAAATCAATCTAATGAATCTTCAATTTTTTTCTCGTAATCAGTAAGCAGCTCGTAATATTCAGCATCTTTTTTTATTCTTTTATATCTTTCAAGTAAGTCAGGATATTTTTCAAGCCGTTCTTTCAGAACTTTATCCCTGCCTGATTTTTTAAGCAATTCTCTTTTATCAAGAGTGTAATATGTAGCTCCTGTATTACCGTAAATATTCACATTATATTCCTCTCTCAAAACTAAGATTCTTTTTCCCTGAAATAAAACTTCAAGCATTCTGCTTCCCAATTTCAGTTCGGGAAAACGATCCGAATTAATAAATTTTCTTATTTTTCTATCAAAATCAGTAATTTCAAGATATCTGATTGTTTCTACAGGAACTTTTGTTTTTACTTCATTATTTTCAGTTTTTATATTCTTTAAAAACGTATCTGCTGTGAAGTGGTTCTTTTTGAATGCATAGCTTCCAACAACGTAGGTATTAATTGTATCCTTTGAAGTTTTCAAAACATACTTTGCCGGAAGAGGATTATTAATGTATTCTGTTTCTTCTTGTGAAAATAAAAAAGTAAAACCAAGGATAGACAGTACAGTCAATATTTTTTTCATGAGTCATAGTTTATTAAAAAAGCCCAGATTAAATCTGAGCTTTAAATATATTATTTTTATTGAATTAAATTCTAATTATTAATATACTTTTCAAAAATTCTCGAGAAATCTTTCTGATTATATTTGTCGAAACTATTAGTGTTCCAAGCAAAAATATATTCGTTGATTGCCCTTAATTCCTGACTTTTCGAAACATTTTCCTGCTTTCCTGATGCTACACTTGTTATTGCTTTCTGGATGCTGTCATTAGAAAAATTCAACAAAGAATGATTGTGATGAACTTCCTGCTGAATCGCCAAAAGAGCTTTGTACAAGTCTTTCAGCTGATCGATCTGACCTTTTGCAACGCTTATCATCAAAGGAACATTTCCGATATTAAATGAAATTTCAACATCTAAATCAATCGTTCCTGCAGTTTGCAAAGCAATATTAGAAAAAGGAAACTGATAATATTCGTATCTCTTCAAAACTCTCTTTTTATCCAAAGCACTTGCTCCGTCGATATGAATTAATGCTCTGTTTGTGAAGCAATATTCATCTCTTTTAGATTTAATTAAGAAGAAAATTTTCTCATTATCTTCCGACAAAATATAATCATCAGAATCTACTTTATCATAATCCTGAGAAGGAATAATTTTACCAATATCTCCAAGTCCTAAAGCCTCTGCAGCTAATTTTTTAAACATAGTTTATTTTAATTTGTATTTTATTAAGTGAATAAAATTAAGAAAATAAGTGAGATAAAAGAAAAAAAATTATTGTAGAAAAAGAAAAAACCACAGACAAATCTGTGGTTTTAATAATATTTAAAATTGATTATCTCAAATTAAATGTGGATCACTTCACCGTAAGCAGCAGCAGCAGCTTCCATAATCGCTTCAGAAACCGTTGGATGCGGGTGAATTGACTTAATGATCTCGTGGCCTGTAGTTTCTAATTTTCTAGCAACAACGGCTTCTGCAACCATATCCGTAACACCTTCACCAATCATGTGGCAACCTAACCACTCACCATATTTAGCATCGAAAATAACTTTAACGAAACCGTCTGTATTTCCGTTTGCAGTCGCTTTTCCACTAGCAGAAAGAGGGAATTTACCAACTTTGATTTCGTAACCTTTCTCTTTTGCCTGCTTTTCTGTAAGACCAACAGAAGCAACTTCAGGGTGACAGTAGGTACAGCCAGGAATATTGCCATAGTCGATTTTCTCAACATGAAGTCCTTTGATTTTTTCAACACAAGTGATACCTTCAGCAGAAGCAACGTGTGCCAAAGCCTGAGTCGGGATCAAATCTCCGATCGCATAATAACCAGGAACCGAAGTTTCGTACCATTCGTTTACCAAAACTCTTCCTTTATCTGTCTGGATTCCCACTTCTTCAAGACCGATATTCTCGATGTTTGCAGCAATCCCAACAGCAGATAATAAGATATCAGCTTCAAGAACGATGTTTCCTTTTGCCGTTTTTACGGTAGCTTTTACGCCTTCTCCGCTTGTGTCAACGCTTTCCACAGAAGCATTTACCATAATTTCGATTCCTGATTTTTTCAGAGATTTTTCTAAGTGCTTAGAAACGTCTTCATCCTCTACAGGAACGATGTTTGGCATAAATTCAACAACAGTTACTTTCGTTCCCATTGTGTTATAAAAGTCAGCAAATTCTACCCCGATTGCTCCAGAACCTACAACGATCATAGATTTTGGCTGCTCAGGAAGAGATAATGCCTGTCTGTATCCGATTACTTTTTTACCGTCTTGAGGTAAGTTCGGTAACTCTCTGGAACGAGCTCCAGTAGCGATAATAATGTGAGTTCCTGTATATTCATTTACTTTTCCATCGTTATCTGTAACAGAAACTTTTTTACCTTTCTGAACTTTCGCAGTACCTAAAATGACATCGATTTTGTTCTTTTTCATCAAGAACTCAATTCCTTTGCTCATTTTATTGGCAACTCCGCGGCTTCTCTGAATTACGTTTGGAAATTCAAAGCTGCCTTCTACTTTATTTAAACCATAATCTTCAGCGTGATTGATATAATGAAAAACCTGAGCAGACTTCAATAAAGCTTTAGTCGGAATACATCCCCAGTTAAGGCAAATCCCTCCTAAGTTTTCTTTCTCGATAATTGCAGTTTTGAAACCCAATTGTGCCGCTCTGATTGCAGTAACATATCCACCAGGACCACTTCCGATGACAATAATATCGTAATTCATTAGTTTAAAATTTTTATGCGAATTTAAGGAAAAATATTGGATGTTCCATGTTTCCGGAAATTCATGTCACAATGCACTGTTAATAACAATTCATTTAATTTTAAACAAAAAAGAGAATGCAAAAAGCATTCTCTTTCAATTAATTTTATTTTAAATTAAAAATTTCGTAAAACTGAATGAATAGAATTAAACTATATCAATTTTAATAATTTCTAAGAAAACTCTGTTATTACATTTTTTTAAGCAATCTTTTCTGACTTTGATATTTTTCATTTAAAGCTCTCAACTGCTCCTGTTTCATTTTTTTAGTTGCAACAGGGTGGTTCAGAATTGCTTTCTTTTCTAGATTATATCTTTTGTCCAATTCACGTGATTTGATGTTGACCAACTCACTTTTTGAAGGATGTGGCGGCGGAGCAGGATGCTTTTGTGCCGAAACATTCATTGATAAGCTTACTAATAAAATTGTTGATATAAATAACTTTTTCATAACATTTCTTTTTTTGAATGATTTTAATCAATAACTCATTATTAATTAAACTTAATTCAGATTCAAAGTAAACATTACATATATCATACCAATATTGAAAAAAAACAATTTATTCCACCTCAATATTCTGTTTCAAAGGAAGGTTTTTAGAAGAATTTCCAACCATGATTCTGTACGTTCCTTTTTCTACGGTCCAATTCATTTTTTCGTCTAAAAACTGTAATTCTTTTACAGGAACCTCAATTGAAACTTGCTTGGATTCTCCAGGTTTTAACTCTACTTTTTGAAAACCTTTTAACTCAATAATCGGTCTTGAAACTGAAGCCAATAAATCTTTCACGTACAACTGAACAACTTCACTTCCCGCTTTCGAACCTGTGTTTTTAACCTGAACTTTAGCAACAATTGTTTCGTTTTCAGAATATTTTGTTTTATTCAATTGTAAATCTGAAATTTCAAAAGTTGTATAACTCAATCCAAAACCAAACGGATATAATGGTTCACCGCTCAGATCATAATAATCATTTCCGCGTCCTGTCGGATGATGATTGTACGTCAAAGGCAACTGACCTTCCTCAATCGGAAACGTAACAGGTAATTTCCCGGAAGGATTTTCTACTCCGAAAAGAACTTTTGCAATAGCATTTCCGCCCTCTTCTCCGGGATACCAAACATCTAAAATGGCTCCAACTTTATCTTTCCAATCGGTCGTTTTTATTGCAGAACCGCCGACCAAAACAACGGTTGTTGGTTTATTTAATTTTGAAACTTCCTGAATAAATTGTTCCTGATTTCCAGGAAGACTCAATGAAGATCGATCCTGAAATTCTCCTTCATGAATTCCCGCTGTAACGATGATGTAATCTGCATTTTGAGCTAATTCTAAAGCATCATTAAAATCTTTTTGGTAATCATTTAAACCATAATTCCAGATCAACTCGATGTTGGCTTCTCCTCTATTTTCATGGAATTCAACAACAATATCAGATTTTTGACCTTTCACAAAATCAATATCAACAGTTTTGGTTGAGTAACTCAACTTTTCCCAATTGTCGATCATTAATTTTCCATTTAAATACAATCTGAAACCGTCGTTTCCACGTAATCCAAGCTGATATTTTCCGGAATTTGGAGCCTCCAATTTTCCAGTCCAGCGAACACTGTAATTGTCGGGTTGCAGTTTTTCAGGATTTGGAGAATATAATGTCCATTTGAAATTTAATTGTTCGTCCTGTTTTTCAAAAGCGGGATTTCCTTTTAAATCTGAATTGGAAAAATAATTTCCTTTCAAACCTTTTTGATTTTCTGAAGATAAAAATTCGGTTGGAACGGTGGTGAAACTCTTCAAATTCCAGTCAATTCCTTTTGAATAAGTTATTCCAATATTTTTATTTTTAACGAAGTTTTTAATCCCATCTAAAATACTCACCTTCTTATTTCCCGGTCCGGAATAACCACCTAATCTTGCATCAACAGCATCAGTTCCGACCACTAAAATCTTTTTAACACTTTCAGAAATTGGAAGTGTCTGATGGTTATTTTGAAGCAAAACAAAAGATTCAATGGCTGTTTTTTCAGCTAACGGTTTGTGATTTAATTTTTTTAATTCTGAAATAGCTGCATCAGAGACGTAAGGATTTTCAAACAAACCTAGTTCAAATTTTGCTCTTAAAACTCTCGAAACCGCATCATCAATTCTTTCCTGAGAAATTCTTCCATCCAAAAATGGCGGAATAAACAATTTATAATGATTGTACTCTGTCTGGAAAATCACGTCAAGCCCTGCATTAATCGACTGTGCAGAAGCATCATCGTAATCTTTTGCCGTAAAATGCAACACATTTGCACCACCCACTGCACTTGCGTCGCTGATGATAAAACCTTTAAAATTCCAATCTTTTTTTAATTTTTCGGTCAGCAACCAATGATTGGCTGTTGAAGGTCTTCCGTCAAGCAAATTATAAGAAGTCATCACCGATCGACTTTTGCCCTGTGTGAAGGCTTTTTGAAAAGGAATCAAATGGGTCTCTTCCAGATATCTTTTGCTCCAATGAATTGGATATGAATCTCTTCCACCCTCGCCGACATTCGCTAAAAAATGTTTTGGAGTCGTTATAATTCCCTGATTTTCAAAAGAACTGACAAAATTCACCCCCATCACTGAAGTCAAAAATGGATCTTCACCGTACGTTTCCTCTGATCTACCCCATCGAACGTCGCTCGCTAAATTCACAACCGGTGTCAGAATCTGACGAATCCCTCTTAATCTTGATTCTTTGGCAATCGCTGTCGAAACTTCTTTCATCAACTCAGGATTGAAGGTTGCCGACAAACCGATCGCCTGCGGAAAAGCTGTCGCACCTTCACGCATCAATCCGTGTAAAGCCTCATCAAAAGGGATAATCGGAATACCCAACCTCGATTCTTCCACAAAATATTTCTGAATGGCATTGATCTTTTTGGCTAATCTTTCCGCATCTTCATTTGCGTTATATTTCAACAATTGTCCGGCAACGCCGCCGCCTTGATTTCCTGCACTTACCTGCAATCCAAAGATTCCGTGAGCATATTGATCTTCCGGAACATTGTCTAAATCTCCGGGAATCATGAAACACTGCCAGAATTTTTCTTCAGGTGTCATTCTTTTCAGCAAATCCTGAACTCTGGCTTCGACAGGTTGTTTGGGATCTTTGTATAAAGGTTTTTGAGCAGAAATGAATAGAGAACTCAATAATGAAATTGCTATGATTTTAAAACGAAATTTAAAGCACATAAATAATTTAATTTAATTACTGTTCTTTTGTCTTGAAACAAAAGAACCAAAAATTGCCTCCGTAAAGTCGGCGAATGTTATTTCAAGACTTGGAACTCTCAGCTAAAAATTAAAATTTAATCCTAAAATTCCCAAAACTTGCGCGAATTCAATATTCGTTCTTCGGATCAATATTGGTGTCGCGCTTCAAACAATGGGAATTTCTTAACGGATTAAGTTTTAATTTTCTTAACGCTTCGATTTCCTAGGTCGTTTTAAAGATGGTTTATAGTTACTGTGTAATTTGAATTACACTTGAATATTTTAATTGAGCTCTTTCTTTGGGTAAATTAATCTCAATAGAATTCCCTGATTTTTTCCACTGAATTTTATTGGATAATCCTAAAACTTTCAGAGATTTTGGTTTAAAATTTTCAGGAATTGAAAAAGTGAGCGTTGATGGAGCCTGATAATTTGTTTTTTCATCCAAGTGAAAAACATTTACCGTTTTTCCATCTTTGCTTTGTGTATAATAAAAATTTCCGTCGTGATAAGGTGTCACCGCTCTTGTCGCAAAAACAGCGGACTGATTTTTATCCATCCAACTTGAAATTTCATTTAATCTTTCATAAACAATGGTATCATAATCTCCGTTGGGTCCTGGAGCGATATTCATCAGGTAATTTCCACCTCTCGAAATTATTTTAACTAAAGTTTCAATGATTTTCTGAGACGATTTATAATTGTCATTCGGAACATAAGAAAATGAGTCACCCATTGTAATACAGCTTTCCCACGGAATCGAAAGTGCGTGTTCAGGAACTGCTTGTTCGGGCGTAACATAATTTTCCCATTTTCCGGGAACAGTGCGGTCTACAATGATAATTCCGGGTTGATTTTTCCGAGCCATGGTCCCGATTTTATCCATATCAATATCCTGTTCGACCTTTATGGTTCTCTGCCATTCCACTTTTGGATCGATGGTGTTAAATGGGCGAACCCAACCTCCATCCAACCAAAGAATATCAACTTTACCGTAGTTTGAAGTGATCTCGTTGAGCTGGTTAAATGTGAATTTTTTAAAATTGTTCCATCTTTCAGGATATTTTTTAGGATCGTAGTTCACATTTCTGTCTTTTGGCGGAAAATATGACCACCAATAATCATCAGAATGCCAATCGGGTTTTGAAAAATAAGCTCCGATCTTGAAGCCTTCTTTTCTAAATGTATTGAAAATCTCTTTCGTCACATCCGCTTTTGGATTTTTGGAAAAAGGAGTTTTTCGAGAAGTAATTTTATAATCAGACTGTTGCGTATCAAACATAGTAAACCCGTCATGATGTTTTGTTGTGAACACCACATATTTCATTCCTGCTTTTTTTGCTGCATCGGCCCATTTTTGCGGATTAAATTGAGTCGGATTGAAAGTCGTCTGAAGATTTTCATAGTTTTTCACGTATTCATTGTAAGATTTTCCGTGTTCGGGTTTTCGTTGCGTCCATGATTCGTCTTCAGGACAAAGGCTCCAACTTTCGACAATTCCCCATTGACTGTACGTTCCCCAGTGCATGAAAAGTCCGAATTTTAAATCCTGCCAGTTTTCAAGGTTTTGAACAACAAGCGGATCAGTCGGTTTTTGGTAACCTTCCGAAACATTGTGAGCCTGTGAAAAAAAAGTAGCTGATATAAGAAATGATGAAAGAAATATGGTTTTTGCTTTTTGTCTGATTAACATTGAAGTTTAGTTTTCGCTAATTTAATCATCATTTGTGAACTGGCAAACGGTTTATGCTTCGGAAAATTTTGATTTACATGGATTGTTAATAGGATTTCATTCTATCCTTAAATAAGTCGCCACTTTGTAGCTCATATATTACTTTTACAATTTAATTTTACGTTTTGGCTAAAGCCAAATTGTATTGTTTGACTTTCAAAACGGGCTAAAGCCCGTTCCTATTGATCTTTAACTTGTATTTATTTGTGAAAACATTTGTGCTTTTTGTGTTTAAATCAAATTTTTAAATGTAGATTCGATATTTGGATAAGAAAATTCAAATCTGTTTTTGATTAATTTTTCGGGATAAACATTTCTGCTTTTTAATAATAATTCTGTTTCAGTTTTTAAGAAAATTGACGCAATTTCTAATTGCCAAACAGGCGCGTTAATTCCAAATGGGATTTTCATTTCTTTTCTTAATTTTCTCATGAATTCTTCGTTGGATAAAGGATTAGGAGCAGTTACGTTGATTACTCCGAACATATTTTCATTACCAATAATATATTCGATCGCTTTGCAAAAATCATCAATGTGAATCCAGCTTACGTTTTGATTTCCCCGTCCTTGTTTTCCGCCCAGACCTAATTTTGTGATTAATTTTAACTTCGGAAAAGCACCTCCATTATTGCCCAAAACTATTGAAGTTCGTAAAGCTACTTTTCGTACATTTTCATTTTTAGCAGTAAAAAATTCTTTTTCCCAGCTTTTGCAGATATTCATGGAAAAATCGTCGCCGATGATTCCGTTTTCTTCTGTATTTAATTGTGTTTCTGAGTGTGTGTAAATAGTCGCTGAACTTGCATTTAACCAAACCTTAGGTTTATTGATACATTGATCAACAGCTTGTTGAAGTACTTTTGTACTATCGATTCTTGAAGAATAAATTTCCTTTTTGTTTTTTTCAGAATATCTACAATCAACAGATTTTCCTGTGAGATTGATTAAAACATCTGAGTTTTCAACCCAATTTTTCCATTCACCTAAGGTTTTTGCATCCCAATGAATTTCGTTTTTACGTTTCGGATTTCTTGTTAAAATATAAACTTCATTTCCTTTTTCTGTAAAATATTTTTCAAGGTTTTTTCCGAGGAAGCCAGTTCCGGCGGCGATGATTATTTTCATTTTGGTTGATAGTTGTTGGTTGCAAGTTACTGTTTTTTTGTTGAGATGCTTCGACAGGCTCAGCATGACAGCGCTAGTACTAGCTGTTTTTTTGAAATATATTTTAAGCTAGATATTTTTTAGTTTTGACTTGTATTTCAGAACCTTCTGCAAGCATTACGGAAATTGGTTTTTGATTGTTTAAAAATTCAAAATCGCTTCCGTAGATTTTATTGAAATCAATTTTGAGCTGATGATTTTTAACTATATAACAATTCCATTTTGGATGGCAGACTTCATATTCTGATGTTTTGTTTTCTCTTTTCGTAAAACCGAAATAATGCTCGGTAATAAATTCAAATTCTGAATTATTTTCCATTGGTAACGGTTCGTTTTCAGCGGTGATTTCTATGGAATGCCAACTTTTATCTCTCCAATAGTATTTTATTAACAATTCTCCGTCTTTTTCATTAATAAAATTTTTCATCGGCATTGTTTTGTAATTTTCTTTATAAATTGAATTTGCGACAAAACTTAAAGCAGGTTTCGGAACAATTTCTTTGATGAAAACTACTCCTCTTTTCCATTCGTTTTCTTCTTTTTTCTTTACATAAAATCTCAAATTGACTTCTTCAAAATTTCGATGAAAAGGAATCGGAAGTCCTAATAATTTTGTATTTAAAAACATAAAACCAACTAAACTCACATAACATTTTCCTTTGTAGAAATCGAGTTCTGTGCCTTCGGGAAGATATTTTAATAGAATTTCCGGATTGATTTCGTAGTTGATGATTGCTAATTTTCGCCATTCGGCTTTCAGGAAATTCATCTTTGTGCTGTGTTTTTAATTATTTTATTTCTTTCTAACAAGAAGTTTTTCATATAATTTTTAAGGAAAAATTTGTTAAAAAGTTTCCCGAAAATCCCGCAAGGAGATTCAAATTCAAAAATGTCTATCATCACAGTTGAACCTTCTTTTTCTTTGAAGATGTGCTGATGTTTTAAAAATTTAAATGTCCCTTTCAACATAATATCGGTGAATTCATAAGGCTTTGTCATACTAATAATTTTTGATGTATGAGTCTGATAAATACCCAGATGCTTTGCCCTCCAAGTTACGGTTTCATTTTCTTCAATCAAACCGCTTGTTCTTCCTGCAATCGCTTTTTCTTTTGTTTTTGAAGTTGAATTTTGATGCAGATCAATACTACGAGCCAGATCAAATACCTTACTAATATCGGCTTTGATCATTGTTTCTAAATAGATTTTGGACATGATTAAAAGGTTTGTTTTTTATCTAATTCGGGTAAAACTTTATCAATTCTTTCAGCAAGTTCGGGTAGTTTTATTGTTGGAACTGCGGGAAATAAATGATGTTCCATGTGATAAAACATGCTAAATGTCAATTTATTCTTCCAAAATCCGCGTTGGGTTCTTGCAATGTGTGGGTTTTCGTGTGTATCGTGATGAACTGTCCAGACTGCGAAAAATGCCATTAAAAATTCTCCAAAAAACATAATTAAAATGTGATATATCAAAAAATTAATATTAAAATAAAAAGCAATACATACGAAAACTGAAATTGAAATTAACTCTAAAATCATATTCTTTTTATAATTCTTATTGGCTTTTTTAAATGTGACCCAATGAATTAAAAACATATGTTTTGGACCGTACAAAATCGCTTCGTACCATTTCATTGAAGCAGATTTCCCTTCGTAATCTTCTTCTGAAAGACAGAATTTGTGATGTCTGATATGATTGAATTTCACCGCATGAATGGAAGCCATCATTGACACACTATTGAGATACATTGACAACCAAGTCAGGAATTTCCCTGTTCCCAACGAGTTGTGAAAACCATTATGAACCTGTCTGAGCGCCGTCAGAAAATAGAATCCTGAAAACGGAAGCGCCAACCAATAATATCCTTTGTAAGCCAAAAACAAGGAAATAAAAAGCCAGGGCAAACTGATGTTATTTTCTATCAACATTTCTTTGATGGAAAGCTTTTTGAGATCTTTCCATTCTACTTTTTTTGTGAGTTCAAGGTGATTCATTTTTTAGTTCTTTAAAAATTTAACCAAATAATTATTGCTAAAGCCGTCATTCTGAAAAGTGTCCAGGAAATTGTCGGAAGATAATTTAATTTTAAAATTTTACATCTTCTCAAATGTTCCAGAAACATTATGGAAACTACTATTCCGAAATAAATAATGTAGAAACTTGCATTTAAATTGATAAATAAAGTCGGGATTAAAAGCAACGTTCCTATTAAAGAAACTGTCATCATATTTCCCAGATAATTCCAAAATTTTTCTTTTAAATATGCCTTTAAAAATGAGGTTTGCCAAGTAATTTGACCTAAACAAACTATAAATTCTCTCAAAAAATTATGTTCCAGATTCAATCCTGATTTTGCTGTAAACAAGCTCAAAATATAGGCTGAGAAAAATACGACGAATGTGATGTATGAAATTCTGTATTTCAAATTAAAATCAGGAACACAAGATTGGTCTGTATCATCTTTTTTTGATGGAATAATCTGTTTTCGATTATAAGAAACAAAAGAATAGAGCTTTTTGAAAAACCAATAGAGAGGTTGTACTCTGGCAATTTTTTCCAATAATGGAAAGGAATTTCCAATAATTAATAACAAACTATCTAAGCCGTAAATCACTTCGTTTTTGTTGTGATCGACTAAAGCGATTTCGTTTTTTGCACGGTTGAAATCTATTAAATTTTTATTCTTCAATGATAATTCTGTAAAGGCTTCTCTTCCGTTTTCATCCAACATTCCTGCTTTCATAAATCCTTTTGAATAGATGTTGCACATCGGACATTCGTTGTCGTAGATGAGGGTGTGGTTTTTAAGAGTTTTCATTGTGTTTATTTTATGTTAAGTTCAGATTTTTTCATTGTTTTGTAACAGTCATAAATATATAAAATCGGCATAATTACAGGCAGACCTACCAGAATATAAAGAGAATATAGGACAGATAAATCTGTTTCCAAATTATGTCCGAACCATAACGACCACACAGGAATAATAAATATTCTATGTATTTTAAAATAAATTGTTTTATTCTTGAAAAACGTCTTTATCATAATACTGACGAGCTGAATTCCATAAATGATGTAAAAGAAGTAAAATACTGCAAAGTCATTATATTCTTTACCCAACGGCAACAACAAAATGAAAAGAGCTAGAACTGAGGCGATAAATTGGATATAAAAATCGATTTTAAGGAAAGTTTTCATGGCTATAAATTTTAAAGGTTCAAAAAATCTCCTCTTGTTCTTTTGTTCTGGATTTTGAATGTGAAATACATCCAGATTTTAAATATCAGTGTTTTCATTTTCTATTTTTTTATCTTTGTTCATGGCGTGTTTACGACCTTTTAAGAATAATAGTAAGTTCAAAAGCATCATTATTCCAAGATAAATTGAGAATCCTCCTATTTTCTGGCTTAGTGCGACTACTAATCTTTCAACGGTTTCAATCTGGAAAAACTCAATGATACAAAGGGCAAAACCAATGTTTAAAAGGTAAAAACCAATTTTGAAAAGAGAGTTTGTTGCCATTGCGATATCTTCTTTCTGATGAAAAATATCAATCATGAAGGTCTTAGAATTTTTAAATAAAAACTGAGAAACCAAAATGGTAAGTGCGATTACAATTGGTAAATAGATCATGTATGCCTGAAAGTTGTACGTTGTGATAAGGATTGTTGCATTCATAGTATTATTATTTTATAGTTAAATTTTTTCTTAAAAAGTAAAGAGCGAAAATATTCATAAAGTGTAAAAAGCAAAGAATCAAAGTGATATAACCTATTCTAATTGAGGTAACCGTTAAAACCTGTTCCATAGAATTTACTTTTCCCCAGTTTGTCAAACTAATTGCGATATAGCCGAGATTGATCAAATAATAGCATCCTAAAAGTATCCTGTTGATCGTAAGACAAAGATTAGCATCGTGAATGAGGTAATCCAGATAATACTTTCCTGCATTATAGCATCTTCTTCCAACATCAATCGTGATGTACGAACTGATAGAAAGAAAAAGCAGATATGAAATTATATTGAACATTTTGTATATATTATAGTTTCAATAATTTTTGAAAATTTGTTTTAAAAAAAATCTATTCTTCCTTCTTAGTCTCAATTAAATAAAAACCATAAATTAAATAGTAAATATTAAAAAGTACTCCCCCAATTCCCATAAAGTAAAACGCAAACTCTATTTTAGAATCTACACTTAGTGCGGTTATAAAATACAATGTGAGGAAAAATAAAACAACTCCAAAGAAATAGTAGCGATGGAACCTGCTTGCAATGAGAGATATTCTTATTAAAAAACCCAACAAATTTGAAACTCCGACAAAGAAAAGTGCAATAAAAAAATCTGTTCCCTGAGCGTTTTGAGTATAATCAAAAATAATATACAATAGACTTCCAAAACTTAATATTGTTTGAAATATCACTTCTGCTTTTAAAATATTGAGTTTCATATTTTGAGGTTTTAATTTTTAATATTATTATACTTTCAATAATTTTCAAAAATTAGATTGAAATAAAAAAGAATTTGATGTCCTTTATTTTAATAAATTGATGATCTTCCCGACCAGCAAGTGGTCATCAATTTTGATCGCGAGATCCATAATATTGTTGATTTTTCCTGTTACGGAACTGAAATCATCCATTAATTTGATGAATTCTTTTGCCCCTTGAATCTTTGCTTATCATAATATCCTGCAAACCTTCCTATAAAAAAAATAAAATACAATGGAATAAAATAAATTGGTATTGACATAACAATATAGGTAAGACCCTCTAATCCTAAACCAATCATTAATCCACCTAAAATAACCATACTTAATAATACCAAGAATAGCTTTCCCGCAATTTTTTTTGAATATTCATTTGCTTTATATTCTATATTATATCCCCAAATTAAAAATATGGTTACAGGAACTATTAAAATAATGATCATCCAATATTTGCCTTTACTTACCAAGTGAAACCAAGCCAATAATATTATTAAAATAACAAAAATGCTTGTGATGTACAAATGTTTTTGAAAAAACGTTTTCATATATATTATACTTTCAATAATTTTTGAAAATTTATTTAAAATAAAAAAGGATTTTAATGTCCTTTCTATTTTAATAAGTTGGTGATCTTCCCGACCAGCCAGTGATCATCACTTTTTATTGCGAGATCCATGATATTATTTATTTTTCCTGTTACGGAACTGAAATCATCCATTAATTTGATGAACTCTTTTGCTCCTTCAGAATCTTTATCTTCAATGTTTTTAAGTTCTTCTAAAAAAGAAATTACAGGTTCAATCTCTCTTTTTCTACGTTCTTTTGTAATCTGTTTGAATAAATACCAGACATCTTTTTCGGCCAAAAAATATTCTTTCCTTTCACCTTTTACGAATTCTTTTTTTACAATTCCCCAATCCATTAAAGCGCGAAGATTCATATTGGCATTTCCTCTTGAAATTTCAAGCTGCTCCATCACCTCATCGGTAGAAAGTGCTTTACCACTTGCCAAAAGTAAAGCGTGAACCTGCGCCATCGTACGGTTGATTCCCCAATTGGTAGCGAATGTTCCCCAAGTCTGAATGTATTTTTCTTTAGCTTCTGAAAGTTGCATTTTGTTGTACTTTTTATTTCTAATACAAATGTAATAATAATTTTCGAACTTTCAATAATTTTTGAAAGTTTATTTTAAAATAAAACAGACACCCTTTCGAATGCCTGTTTTATTATACCTAATTTTTAATAATTTTAAACGTATCCCATTGTTTTCCATATTTACATCTCATTAAATAAACACTTTGAGGATAAGATGTAATATCAATTTTACTTGTTCCTTTTAGCAATTTTTCTTTTCTGATTAAAATTTTGCCACTGAAATCATATAAATACAATTCATCAATTGGCTTATTAGATTGAATATTAATTAAACCTTTCGTAGGATTTGGATAGATTTTAACCTTTGGATTTTCTTCATTTTCTATTTCAACCTCAATCTTTTTATTAATATATTTATTATTTGAAGATGACTGACAAGATGGTATTGTTGAGCGCTGCAAAATAAGTCTTAATAAAAGGTCATTTAATTTTTCAACTTCATAAGAGTCTGTTGTCGGTTCAATATGGTTATTCCCAATTCCACTATGATTCGTAAGGAATGTGTAGGTTCCATTTGTAAGTAAAGCAAACGTTCTCATGATATATTCTGTTTGCTTATCTGTATCACTCGCCGCTAAAGGAATAATTGTAATGCCTTTTTGAGCTGCCAATTTTATTTTTTTGTAAATTTTATCAATATTTTCTTCAGAATAATGTGGCGATGCATCCAGAATTAAAAACATAATTTTTGTAGAATTTCCTTTGCTCCAACTAAGTTTATCTATAGAAGAATCCAACGCTTCGACCACAGCTTCGGGAGTATCACCTCCTCCTCCGGCGCTTTGTTTTTTAATAAAATCCACCAGATTTTCAGCTTTATTGGAAAAATTAAATTCTTTAGTTACATATTCATCACCATGATCTCTGTAAAATACCGAACCGTACCGAACATCAGTAGTATTTTGAAGTTTTTTCTCTACTTTTTGTAATACATCCAATAATTCTGCCTGCAAATAAGAAATCTCGTCACCCATCGATCCGGTTGCGTCTACCACAAAAACCAGATCCAAATTTCTTTTTTGAAGACATGGTGCATCGATTGTAATTATATTTTGACCCTTCTTGAATAAATTTGCATTAGCTGACAAAGTGTTTCCTTTTTCGTCTGTTATAGAATATTTTTTTGATAAAGATTGATAATCCGTTCTCGGTGCAATCCATAATTCAGCGTTGCCTTTATTATCAGAAACGGCTTCCCAAATAATTTCTTTCTTGTCATTCAACAACTTTAATTTTTTACCAATAACAGGTTTTTTATTTTTATTAACTAATTGAACCGAAATTCTTTTATCGGGAAAAAATTTCCATTGATTCTTATAATCTGATAAAACGGGAATTGCCATATCCTGCCAGTAATTCCATTTTGAGAAATCATTTACTTCTCCAGCTGTAAGTTTTCCTGCTTCTGGAAATTCTTCATTTGTCTTTACTTTTTTACCTTTTGTTTTAGATTTACTAATTTTTAATCCAGATGTTGTAGATGCTATTTTCATTTCAGCAGCAGATGAACTTGGAGAATATGAAATTTCCTCTGCCGTCACAGTTTTCGGTTTCGGGCAACCATTATATTCGGGTAATCCCGGAACTGTAGGACACGCATCGTCTTTATCCAAAATTCCGTCACCATCCGTATCCGGCCATGGACAACCGTTATTTTCAGCTGGTCCCGCAACAGTTGTGCAAGCATCATCTTTATCAATAACACCGTCACCATCTGTATCCGGCCACGGACAACCGTTATTTTCTAAAACTCCAGCTACATCCTTGCAGGAATCATCTTTATCAGGAACACCGTCACTATCCATATCCGGCCATGGACAGCCTTTATTTTCAATCGGTCCTGCGATTTCCGGGCATTTATCCCGTCTGTTTTTTATTCCGTCCTGATCTTTGTCTTTTTTAATGCTTAATTTTTGTGGTTCTTTTTGCTGATCTGAAACGCTTTTGGTTTTACACGCCATCAATAAAACCAAAGCCAATATTGTAGTTCCTAGTTTTTTCATAATTATTATTTTTCTGAAAATATAATTGATTTTCTGTTTCTCTATTTAAAGGATGCAGATTTTCAAAAAAGTTTCAGTTGAGTTGATCTTTTTTTAATTAAAGCTGAATTTTGGCTTTTAGTCCTTTATCCCAAAATTTTGATTCAGGCAATAGAATAAAAAAAAGAAACCTCCGAAGAAATTTCTTTTTTCAGATTTATATAAAATGGTTATTAATTTTAATGATTAGGAATTACTTTTTGGGTAAATCATCTTTAAGAAGTCTTTTCAATTTTCTCTTTTCTTTTTTAGAAATATCTTTTGTTTCAATTAAAATAGCTCCGTTTACAGCCTTGTTTCCAAAAAGTGCAACAGCTTTCTCACCTTTAAAAACTCTTATTGCTATTATTTTTTTAGGGTCTAAATTTTTAAATGCCTCTGCATCACTGGAAATCCCATTAATAATATACAACGGATTGGTATCTGCCATAAAAGAGCCTTGACAGCTAATTGAAATATCCACTTTTCCTGAACCCGGCGTTCCGGAAATCGAGTTGATACTTACTCCGGGAATACCTCCTCCTCGGATTGTATTGATATCTGCCTTACTCCCAATTCTGTTTCCGTATCCTGAATTTATGGCAACCGGTTGATTCGTTTTTAAATACCCTTTATTGTAAGCAAGAATTTGCGGTTCCTGTACCTGTTCTTTAAGATCAAAAACAGTATTTGGATAAGCCACTTCCGCAGTATCTGCAACAGCATTTAAATCAGACATTTTCTTTCTGGTAGATGAAGCCAGAGAATTCACCATTGAAGATTTTTCTTTTTTGATGCCCATTGCAATCACTTCTTCAATGTTTTGTCTTTTCAAAGTATCCACAGCTCTTCCTTCCAATGCAGGTGTAGCGTCTTCATGAGAAGCTTGTGATCCTGCCATTTGATAAACCGGAGAAGATAATGGAGGTGCTGCATAAACAGTCGGAGCCGGTTGATAAGCAATTGTCGCAGTAGGTAATGGTAAAATATCATTTTGAATATTTGCTTTTACCATACTGTCGACCTTTTGAATATGTTCAGGAACAACAGTTGTTGTATTTTTTTGAGGAATTACGATATTTTGAGCAACTATGGGTTTTGTAATTTCCGCGTTTTCTTTTTTATTATTAAAGTAAAAAATTCCTGAACCGATCAATAAACTGGCAGCAATTCCGTAAGGAAGCCACATTGGAACGGTTTTCTTCTTTTGTTCTTTTTTATCTAGTCTTTCCTCAACTTTAGCCCAAACTTTATCGAACCCAGGAAAAGTCGCAGGTTCTTCTAAGGTTTTAGAAGCCTCGTTGAAAGTTTTATCTATATTATTATTTTCCATTGTTTTAAAAGTTTAAATATTTTGATTTACCAAAAGCTCCTGAAGTTTTTTTCTGGCAAAATTGAGTTGAGATTTTGATGTTCCTTCACTGATAGAAAGCATCACAGCGATTTCTTTGTGAGGATAGCCCTCAATAGCAAAAAGATTAAAAATAGCTCTGCAACCTTCCGGAAGAAAGTTTAACAGGTTTAAGATATCTTTTTCAAACGAAACATTTTCCATTGCAAAATCAGAATAAATGACATGATCTTCTTCTAAAGAAATATGCAGTTCTTTAGTTGATCTTAATTTCTGTAAACATTCATTCACAGCAATTTTTCTCGCCCACGCTTCAAAAATATCCGGATTCTGAAGCTGGCTCATTTTTGTAAAAATTTTATAAAAACTGTCCGCCAGAACTTCCTCGATATCTTCGTCATTTTTCAGATAACGTTTGCAAACCGAGTACAGTTTTCCAGCCATCTTTTCGTAGACTTTCCGCTGCGCATTGCGGTCGTTCCGTTGACATTCTATTAGTAACTCTCGTTCCATAATCAGGCTTTATACTTCTATAGATGCAAAAAACTTCAAACAGGTTGGAAACATCTTAAACTTTTTTAAAAATTAGTGAAAAATTTTGAATGGAACAAAGAAAGCCAAAATTTTGAGAAGCACCTTTATATTGATTTTCAACAGTTTTAGCATGAAAATTTAACTTTTAATAATTACCTAATAATACATTTGCTTTATGATCTCATTTCAGCCTTACTGTCTTTTAAACCTTTTCATAAAAAATCCAATATTAAATTTAACTTTTCCCTTTGTAACGAATCTGTAATATGAACGACTATTCATATAAATAATCATTTTATTGTAATGAAAAATATAAAAATTACTTCATTACTTTTTGTTTTGTCTGCAGGAAGTATGATGTTTGCTCAGGATGACTTAATCAACAAGCTAAAAAACAATCAGTCTCAAAATGCTAATTTTCAGTTCACAATGTTGAAAGACGTGGGTGTAACTTCAGTAAAAAACCAAGGTTCTTCAGGAACTTGCTGGAGCTATTCAGGGAACTCTTTCCTGGAATCTGAAATGCAGAGAATGGGTAAAAAACCTGTTGATTTGGCAGAAATCTTCACTGCAAGAAATTCTTATCATGATAAAGCAAAATTATATGTTCTAAATAACGGAGCGATCAGTTGGGGAGACGGAGGTGAATTGCACGATGTTGTCAACATGTATAAAAAATACGGTGCAGTTCCTCAAGATGTTTATACCGGATTAAAACAAGGACAGACTTTGAACAATTTCTCTGAAATGCAGGGTAAATTGAAGCCGGTTTTAGACAGCTTGGTTCAGGCTGCAACAAAAGGAAAACTGAGTGACAACTGGATGTCTTCTGTTGATGCAATTTTAGATCAATATTTAGGAAAAGTTCCTACCAACTTTACTTATGAAGGAAAAAACTATACTCCTCAAACATTTGCTAAGGAAGTTGTAGGCATCAATCCTGAAGATTATGTGGAAATTTCTTCTTATAAAGATTATCCTTATTATCAGAAATTTGTAGTTCCGATTCCTGATAACTGGAGCCACGATTCCGACTGGAATGTTCCTATGAAAGATTTAACAGCAATTATCGATAACGCTGTAAACAAAGGATATTCTGTAGGCTGGGCAACAGATGTTTCTGAGCCTTATTTCTCTTATAAAAACGGTGTAGCTTATGTTCCGGATGTAGATTTGGATCAGATCACTGCGGAAAATAAAGGAACTCTATTCACAGAGCCGAAAAAAGATAAAGCGATCAACGAAGATATGCGTCAAAAAGCGTTGAATAACCTTTCTACAACGGATGATCACGGAATGCACATCGTAGGATTAGCAAAAGATCAGTCTGGAAAAGAATATTATATGGTGAAGAATTCCTGGGGTGTAACGAATGATTTCGAAGGTTATCTTTACGTTTCGAGACCTTATGTTGAGTACAAATCCACTGCGATTCTGATTCACAAAGATGCACTACCAAAAAGCATTAAAAGACAATTGAAGCCAACTAAAAATATTGGTTTATAAAAATGCATCACTCTTGTCATTAGAATATGACAATTTTAGATATTTAAATCTGTTAAAAACCGTTTTCAATTTTTGAGAACGGTTTTATTTTTTATAATATTTAAATTTCACACAATAATCTACACAAAGTTTGTCTTTCCGTAGGAATCTAAAATAGCTTGGAAAGATTCGCGCTTAAATCCTTCCAGAATGACAACTTGATGGAAATCTTAATGTTAAAATTTTAAGACATCAAAAAACCAAAAACCGCTTCAAAATTACTCCTGAAGCGGTTTCATTTAAAATAATTGAATAGGTAAAATTTTATAAAATAAAGTGAACCGTTAATGGTTAATTTTGCTTTACCAGTGAATAGTCAAGTGTCAATTAGAAAAGTTGTAAAATAAAATTGACAGCAAAACAAATTACCGATTAACAATTCACAATTTGTTTTTTAATAAAGAGTTGCCAGACTTTCTGCAGAAAAATCAAGAAGTTCTTCTGTTTTTCCTTCTTTAATTTTTGTTACCCATTCCGGATCCTGTAACAATGCACGACCGACAGCAACCAGATCAAAATCTCCTCTTTCCAGTCTTTTTGTTAGTTCTGTTAAATCAGCTTTTTCAGTTCCCTGCCCTGCAAATGCTCCCATGAAATCTCCTTCAAGACCTACAGAACCTACTGTAATTGTTGGCTGACCTGTGATTTTTTTAGCCCAACCTGCAAAGTTCAGATCAGACCCTTCAAATTCTGCTTCCCAGAAACGTCTTTGTGAACAATGGAAAATATCTACTCCCGCTTCTTTTAGTGGCAATAACCACTCTTCCATTTCCTCCGGAGTATTTGCCAGTCTTGACTTATAATCCTGTTGTTTCCATTGAGAAAGACGGATAATAATTGTGAAATCTTCGCCAACCGCAGCTCTGATCGCTTTTACTACATCAACTGCAAATCTGCTTCTTTCTTTTACTGTTTTTCCACCATATTCGTCAGTTCTGGTATTGGTAACTTCCCAGAAAAACTGATCAATTAAATAACCATGAGCTCCGTGAATTTCTACAACATCAAAACCTAAATCTTTAGCCGATTTTGCAGAAGCTGCAAACTGAGCAATGGTATCCTGAATATCTTCCAACGTCATCGTAGAAGCTTTTTCCATATCAACCAAAGGATAATCTGCAGAACTTCTTGTATCTCCAACGTGCCAGATCTGAGGTCCCATTTTTCCGCCATTTTCATGAACAGCATCGATTACGTTTTTCCATCCGTTTAATGCCTCTGTTCCGTAGAAATCAGGAATATTCTGCATATTTTTTGATCCCGGTCTGTTGATCACAGTTCCTTCCGAAAGGATCAATCCAACTTCTGAAGCTGCTCTTCTTGCATAATAATCTGCAATATTTTGTGTAGGAACTCCGTTGTCAGATTGTGCTCTGGTCATCGGTGCCATTACGATTCTATTTTTAAGCTCTAAATTTTTGTATTTAAAAGGTGTAAATAATGATTCTGTACTCATCTTTAAAATTACATTTTATAATTGTTACACAAAGTAACTAATAATAGTTCATATTTGTATCTTATAAAGAAAAAAAGTGGTAACTTTGCAGTAACTTACATTAGTAACTTAAAAGTAACAATTCTTTTAAACAAACTTATTCACATGAAAAAGAACGAGTTAATGCAATACAGTTGCCCTTTAGGTAAGGCAATGTCTGCTTTGGGAAGCAAATGGAAACCAATTATTGTATTGGTGATAAAAGACCGAAAACTGCGTTTTGGAGAGCTTGCAGCACGCATTCATGTAATTTCCAGAAAAGTATTGACCGACCAGTTGAGAGAAATGGAAGCCGACGGATTGGTAATAAGAGAAGAGTTTAGAGAAATTCCTCCAAGAGTTGAGTATTCGCTGACAGAAAAGGGATTAGCATTGCTTCCTATCCTGTATTTATTGGAAGAATGGGAAACGAAATATCATGTTTATGATCCTGAGAAAGAGAAGGATTGTAAGATGATTATGGAAGAGAAGAAAATACGGAAGACTGTTGTTTTATAATCTTTTTAATTTTAAAGAATTTCATTAATCTGGGTTTCTAAATCTTTAATACCATCAAATTTTTTAAGCTTAATTTGTTTATTTTGTAAATTCAGTGCAGTTATAATTTCTAAAATTAATTCTAAAGGTTCAACTTCATAGCCAAATAAATTTTGGTCAAAATTTGTTCCTACAATTAATCCGTCACTGCTCATTCCTATACACCAATTTTCTAAAAATTCAGATAAATTTAATTCATCAATTTCATATTCACTCCATTCATTTTTAATACAAGATTTTGCAATAGCTTTATCCGACCAGAAACAAATGATTTCAACTGGATTACCGTCTTCATCTTCTATCTCATTTGATGAGGAAGTAGCATAGCCACGATCATTTTTTAAGGCATAAACAATTTCATTTTCTGAAACTTTTTTAACAAAATTTTTGTGGCGATTTTCTAAAGTTATTTGATCTTGTATCATTTTAGATTTTTTTATTTGAAATCTAAATTTACACATTATTCATTATTTTAAACAAAAAAACCGCTCCCCAAAAGAAAGCGGTTCAATTTTATCTAAAAATCTCAATTAAAATATCGCAGGATATTTCTGAGGATTTGTTTCATTAAACATTGCGTAGATTCTTTCAACCATATCATCTGCAGACGGCTTACTGAAATAATCTCCATCACTCGCATACGCAGGTCTGTGATCGTTTGCAGCAATCGTCAACGGATCTGAATCTAAGAATCTGAATGCTTTTTGTTTCTCTAAAATCTGTTGAAGAATAAACGCTGAAGTTCCGCCTTCCACATCTTCGTCGATAACGACCAATCTGTTGGTTCTTTTTACACTTTCAGCAATTTCATTCGTTAAATCAAAAGGAATTAATGATTGAACATCAATAACTTCCGCAGAAATTCCTAATTTTTCAAGTTCTTCTGCAGCTTCCATTACAATTCTCCAAGTCGAACCGTAAGTTACCAACGTTACATCTTTTCCTTCTTTTGTAACTTCAATTTTTCCAACAGGAACAGTGAATTCACCCAAGTTATCAGGTTGTTTTTCTTTTAATCTGTATCCGTTCAGACATTCAACAATTACAGCAGGATCGTCGCTTTTAAGCATCGTGTTGTAGAATCCTGCAGCTTTTGTAAGGTTTCTTGGAACTAATACCAAAATACCTTTTGAAAGATTCAGAATTCCCGCCATCGGAGAACCTGAATGCCAAACTCCTTCTAATCTGTGACCTCTCGTTCTGATGATTACAGGAGATTTCTGACCACCTTTTGTTCTGTACTGAACCGTCGCCAAATCATCACTCAT
This sequence comes from Chryseobacterium ginsenosidimutans, assembly GCF_039536845.1. Taxonomy (GTDB): domain Bacteria; phylum Bacteroidota; class Bacteroidia; order Flavobacteriales; family Weeksellaceae; genus Chryseobacterium; species Chryseobacterium ginsenosidimutans_B. Next base: position 1,108,874 of record NZ_BAAAZJ010000003.1, on the reverse strand, counting down.
TCCCTGTAAACAGTACAAAATATAATCTAAATACTGGATTTCAGCGATCGGTCTTAAACCTCTCATCGCCATTCCTATACCTTGACCAAGAATTGTTGCTTCACGGATTCCTGTATCTGCAACACGAACGTCACCGTATTTTTCCTGCATTCCTTCAAGACCTTGGTTTACGTCACCGATATTTCCGGCATCTTCACCAAATACTAAAGTTTCAGGATATTTTTCGAAAATTTTATCGAAATTATTTCTTACCACTACCCTTCCGTCAACGTCTTCGGAACTGTCAGAATAGATTGGCTTGATTTCTTTTACATTTTCAGCTTTCCACTGAGACTGAGAGTATAAATGAGAAGAATAATTGTCTTTTTCAACCTCAAAAATCTCGTTGTATTTCTGCATCAATTGGTTTCTTTCCGCAGAATTTGTCCCTCTTGTCGCCAATAAAGATTTTCTTACCAAATGGAAAACATCTTTCTTAGCTTTTGAAACTAATTTATTGAATTGATTAATATAATTTTCAATTTCAGCATTTTGTCCTTTAAGATTTTCAACCAAAGGCAACACTGAACCGATTAAATCCGTAATGGTTTTCTGATAATTTTCCCAAGCCGCTTTTTGTCCGGCTTTTACAGTTCTTTTAGCTTCTTCATCGATAGCGTCTAATTCTTCATTTGCGGTGATAATTTCTTCTTTACCGTCAATTTCGATTGAGTAATTTAAAATCCATTCTCTGAATTTCACCAATCCGTCAAACTGAGATTCCCAAGCTAAACGATCTTCATTTTTATATCTTTCATGAGAACCTGAAGTTGAGTGACCTTGAGGCTGCGTCACTTCAATTACGTGAACCACCACAGGAACACTCTCCATTCTTGCAAACTGCTCTGCTCTTGCATAAGCATCCAATAATGAAGGATAATCCCAAGCTTTCACCTGAATAATCTCGCAACCTTGGTTTTCGCCCTCTTTTCTTTGGAAACCGCTTAACATTTCAGAAATGTCAGCTTTTGCTCTCTGATTTTTTGTAGGAACTGAAATTCCGTAACCGTCATCCCAAATCGAAACAATCATCGGAACCTGAAGTGCACAAGCTGCATTCAGCGTTTCCCAGAAATGACCTTCTGCTGTGGAAGCATCTCCGATTGTTCCAAAAGCGATTTCGTTCCCTTCTTTTGAGAATTTTTCAGAGCCGTCGAATTTTACTGATTTATATATTTTTGAAGCCTGAGCCAATCCTAATAATCTCGGCATTTGCCCTGCTGTCGGAGAAATATCCGAAGAAATATTTTTCTGAGCCGTCAGATCTTTCCAGCTTCCGTCTTCATTTAAACTTCTTGTAGCAAAGTGACCATTCATCTGTCTTCCCGCTGATGCAGGCTCTCTTTCAACATTTGTATCTGCATACAACTGAGCAAAGAAACTCTCAACAGTTAAAGCATCTACAGCCAATGCAAAAGTCTGATCTCTGTAATATCCCGAACGGAAGTCTCCATTTTTGAAAACTTTCGCCATTGCAAGCTGAGGAAGCTCTTTCCCATCCCCAAAAATACCAAATTTAGCTTTTCCTGTCAGAACTTCTCTTCTGCCCAAATAAGACATTTCACGAGAGATTCTTCCTAATTTATAGTCTTCAAGTATCTGATTTTTAAAATCTTGAAAGGAAATCTGCTGAGTTTCAATATAGGTTGTTTGCATAGCCAATATAAAAAATTTTTAGTTTTCGAAGTATTTTGCTAATATACACTTTTTAAATTAATTTTAATTTTTAATAATCTTTTTTAAAAATTTGATAATAAAAAAAATTGTGTTTATCTTAGAATAAATTTGTAAATGATGGAAAAAAAATCAACTCATATTCTAAATGCATCGAGTAATTTACTGGGATTTTCTTTAGTGATTATCACGTCATTAAAGATCTCTAAGATGAGTCAGAGTACACATTTGGATGAGTTTGCAGGAATTGCGTGTCTGTTTTTCACGTTCAGCTGTTTCTTTTCGTTTCTGGCGATAAGATCGAAGCAGGAAAAACGCTCAGACAGGTTTGAGAATATTGCGGATTATTTATTTTTAATCGCTTTATTTTGCATTGTTTTAGCTGTTATTATTGTAACAATGAAAGTTATTTAATTTTTAGAATTTTCTTTCAATTACATAATCCAGCATAATTAATAAAGATTTTTTCGGCTCGGAGTCAGGAAATTCATTTAGAATATCTTTTGCTTTTTGTTGGAAATCCTTCATTACTTTAATTGCATAATCCAAACCTCCTGAACTTTTAACGAAATTAATTAACTCTTTTACACGTTTCTGATCGTTATTATAACGTTTGATTGTGTTAAAATAGTATTTTTTGTCTTTTTCGTTTGCAATTTGTAATGTATGAATCAAAGGCAAGGTCATTTTTTGCTCTTTAATATCAATTCCTACAGGTTTTCCGATCACGTTTGAACTTAAATAATCGAAAAGATCATCTTTAATCTGGAAAGCCATTCCTGTATATGTTCCAAACTTCATCATTTTTTTAGCTAAATTTTCATCTGCATTATTTGATAAAGCTCCGATTTCACAACATGCAGCAATTAATGTAGCAGTTTTCTGACGGATAATTTCATAATAAACATCTTCTGTAATATCCAGTTTCCTAGCTTTTTCCAGTTGAAGAAGCTCACCTTCAGACATTTCTCTGATAGTTCTTGAAATCACTGCAAGCAAATCGTAATCTTTATGATCTGTAGATAATAATACCGCTTTGGACAATAGGAAATCACCTACCAAAACTGCGATTTTATTTTTCCATAAAGCATTAATAGAGAAAAAATTACGACGCTTAAAACTTTCATCCACCACATCATCATGAACCAAAGTTGCTGTGTGAATCAACTCAATCATGGAAGCTCCACGATAGGTTTTTTCGTTAACGTCACCGACTAGTTTTGCACAAAGAAATACAAACATGGGACGCATCTGCTTCCCTTTTGTAGTAACGATAAAACGAGTGACCTTATCTAATAAAGGTACTTTACTCTGCATCGATTCATAAAACTTTTGCTCAAAAAGTTTCATTTCTTCATTGATGGGTCGCTTGATTTCTTCTACAGTGTTTGCCACAATCTACGAATGATGGTAAATAATTATTAATATCACAAAGATAATTTTTTTCAGTCAATTTTAAGAGAAATTAATGTTTGAGTTTACCTTTTGGGATAAAATACAGGCTTTGTTTTGCACCTCCCAACGGAGAATGAAACTTTTCTCCGGAAATATAAACTCCCGTTTCATCAACTGCAATTCCTTCAATCTGTCCGATGGATAAAGCACTTCCAAGGTAATAATGTTCCGGTTTTTCTTTAAAAAACATACCGGATTCAGCTTCATTAAAGATCTCTAAAAACACCTCAGTTTTCTTCGTATAGCCTATTAAATATAGTTTTTTATCAAAATAAGAAGCATCTGTTACTATAAAATTTGTTTTAAAAGACTCTATTTTTTCTGCTTTTTGTTTTTCTGAAATTTCTGGATCAATACTATAATGTGTTGTCGATTTTGCACTCCACTCTTTAGTGAAAATATGAATTTTTCCATTTAAATAAATCATCGCTTCCGCATCAAAATCGGTTGATAAGTTTTTTGGAATAAATTCTGTTTGTTCGGGATATTCAAAGGAAATTATTTTAAGAGAATCGTTTTTCAATGAATTATTTTCAAAAGGAACTTTATAAATCTCTAAGTCTCTCCTCGTTCCGCTATTATTTCCAAAATCTCCGATGTAAAAGTTATTTCCGTCGTTTGTTAAGGCTTCCCAATCTTTATTTTTCCCATTAATTTTTAAAACATTGATAATTTCACCTGACGTTTTATCCAATTCAAAAATTTCGGGCGTATTTCCACTATCGTTAAACGTAAACAGTTTTTCATTCAAAATACTTAATCCTGAAGTTTCCTGAATTTTTTCATTTAAATAACTGATTCTGTATTTTCTTATCTTAGGAAAATCTGTTTGCTGAGAAAATGAAAATGTGAAAGTTAAAGTTGCTAATATTAGGAAAAGCTTTTTCATGAAGTAAAAATAATGCTTTCTTTTTAATTTTTTTAAACACAAATTGCACTAATATTTTGCACAAATAATCACTAATTTATGCTTTTAGTTTGAAGAATTTAAGCGCTATAATTGAAATTCTTCCTTCGTCAGAATGACAAAGCAACGTTTTAATTTAATCCTGTAAGTTTTTAAGTTTTGGCTGAAGCCAAATTGTTATTCTTTAAAAGTGAAAGCGGGCTAAAGCCCGCTCCTATTGATATTAATTTAAAAATTTTGTAAAATTTGTTTTTAAAAAATCAAGCTGATTTTTTCTGCTTCTGTCTTTTCGCCTGTCTTTCTAAATGTTCTTTTTGATATTGCCTTACGGTTTTTCCGGCTCCATCATGTCTCCATCCCGGAGAATTGAAAATATAGTTGATTCTGTCTGAGAATTTTAAATTCGGTTGCTTAATATCCTTCCAGATTTTCCGCCATTCATAGAAAAGAACTGTATCCGGTTTATTATCGGGCATTTTTGGGTAAATTCCATATTTTACAGGGACACTGGGATCTTCTTTTTCGAAAGTTCCGAAAATTTTATCCCAAATAATCAGGCACATTCCCATATTTCTGTCCAGATATTTAATATTACAACCATGATGAACACGGTGATGAGAGGGTGTTACCAGGATATATTCCAGAATCCCCATGCTTTTTACAGTCTGCGTATGAACCCATGTCCCGTAAACCTGTCCTATCGCATAAACAACCATAATATGCCAAGGATTAAAGCCTAAAAAAGCCAACGGAGAAAAATACAAATATCTGTAAAGCGGTTGTAGAACCGGACTTCTGAAACCTGTCGTCAAATTGAAATATTCTGAATTATGATGCGTAATATGAACCGCCCAAAATGCTCTGGAATGATGGTCAACGTAATGTAAAACATAGTAAGCAAAATCCGTAATTACAAAACAGATCAGCCAATACCAAACCGTAAAATCCCAGGAAAAAAGTCTGTGATCATAAAAGAAAAACATCACACCCATTGCAAAAACCTTCATGACAAGATCCAGTCCGAAGTTCATCAAAGCAAGATAAATACTTGTTGCAACGTCTTTTCCGTTATATAATTTAGCCTCTGAAATATGACTGTAAATCATCTCAGCTAAAATAACTGTGGCATGTACAGGAATAGACCAAGCATAGACACTTTCCAACCCGTCTTCACCTATAAAATAATCCATCATTGTACAATAGTTTAGTACAAATGTAAGATTTTAAGAAATTGTTAAGAATTAATTTTGATTTTTTTAAGGAAAATTTAATCTGCATTTTTATTTGCCAACTGACCGCAAGCTGCATCAATATCGCCTCCTCTACTTTTACGGATCATTACGGTAATTCCTGCATTTTCAAGCTGACGAACGTAATTTTCTTCCGCCTGTTTGTTGCATTGGTCGTATTTTCCGTCACCGATTGGGTTATATTGAATTAAATTAACCTTAGAAGGAACCTGTTTACAATATTTAATCAAAGCCTTGATATCTTCATCTCCATCGTTAATACCTTTCCAGACACAATATTCAAAAGTGATGACAGAACCTGTTTTTTTGTACCAATACTGAAGAGATTCCATAATATCCGTTAAAGGAAATTTATCGGAAAACGGCATGATCTCGTTACGTTTTGACTCAATTGCTGAGTGAAGCGATAACGCTAATTTCACACGCAATTCATCATCTGCCAACATTTTGATCATTTTCGGAATTCCTGATGTAGAAACGGTAATTCTTCTCGGAGACATTCCCAAACCTTCCGGCTGGGTGATTTTTCGGATGGCTTCCACGACGTTTTTATAATTCATCATCGGCTCTCCCATTCCCATAAAAACGATGTTGGTAAGCGGTCTGTTGAAGTACATTTTGCTTTGACTGTCAATTAAGGCAACCTGATCTACGATCTCCGCAACTTCAAGATTTCTCATTCTTTTGAGCCTTGCTGTTGCGCAGAATTCGCAGTTTAATGAGCATCCAACCTGGGAAGAAACACAAGCTGTCGTTCTTGTTTCTGTAGGAATTAATACAGATTCCACCAATAAACCGTCATGAAGTTTCACTCCGTTTTTGATGGTTCCGTCTGTACTTTTTTGCAGCTGATCAACAGAAACAGGGTTGATGGTATATTCTTCGGAAATTTTTTCGCGAAGATTTTTCGAAAGATTCGTCATTTCATCAATCGAATGGAGATTTTTACTCCACAACCAATCATAAACCTGTTTCGCACGAAACGGTTTTTCTCCCAAAGACTGAAAATAATCCTGGAGCTGGTCTAGTGATAAAGTACGAATATCTTTCATTTATTTAGTTGATAGTTAATGGTTGATAGTTGTCAGTAAATAGCATCAAAAACCATCAACTGACAACCAACAACTTGCAACTTTATTATAAAATTAACATTGCATCTCCGTAAGAGTAGAATTTGTACTTCTCTTTTACGGCTTCTTCATATGCGTGCATTACGAACTCTCTTCCTGCAAACGCTGCAATCATCATTAATAATGTTGATTTTGGTGTGTGGAAGTTTGTAATCATCGTATTAGCAACTCCGAAATCGTGAGGCGGATAAATGAATTTGTTTGTCCATCCGTGGAATGCAGAGATTTTTTTATTTGAAGAAACAGAAGTTTCCAATGCTCTCATCGTTGTTGTTCCAACAGCACAAACTCTTCTGTGGTGATTAACAGCATTGTTAATGATATCAGCATTTCTTTCGTCGATGGATACTTCTTCTGATTCCATTTTGTGTTTAGAAAGATCTTCAACTTCAATCGGGTTGAAAGTTCCTAAACCAACGTGAAGTGTAATTTCAGCGAAGTTGATTCCCTTGATCTCCAGTCTTTTCATCAAATGCTTAGAGAAGTGAAGACCTGCAGTAGGTGCAGCAACCGCTCCTTCCACTTTAGCATAGATTGTCTGATATCTTTCAGCATCTTCCGGTTCTACGGCTCTTTTGATGTATTTTGGAAGTGGAGTTTCTCCCAATTCTTTCAATTTGGATCTGAATTCTTCATAAGGACCGTCGAATAAGAATCTCAACGTTCTTCCTCTTGAAGTTGTATTGTCGATAACTTCTGCAACCAAAGATTCATCCTCAGTAAAGAATAATTTGTTACCGATTCTTATTTTTCTTGCAGGATCTACCAATACGTCCCAAACTCTGGTTTCTTTATCCAGTTCTCTTAAAAGGAAAACTTCAATTTTAGCACCGGTTTTTTCTTTATTTCCATAAAGACGTGCAGGAAAAACTTTAGTATTGTTAAAGATAAACAAATCTTCCTCATCAAAATAATCAACAACATCTTTGAACAATTTGTGCTCGATGGTTTGTGTCTTTCTGTCCAAAACCATTAATCTCGCTTCGTCTCTATGTTCTGATGGATGTTCTGCTAATAATTCCGCAGGAAGATCAAAATTAAAATCTGATGTTTTCATTTTTTAAATTACGGTTTAAAAATTATTGAAATTACAAGGTGTAATTTTCGGAGTGCAAATATACGACATGAAACGCCCCTTTGTCAAGTATTATTTACATTCATTCAAAATTAATTTTAAATAAAATAAAAAAACCGTGATATTACGGTGATTTTCCAAAACAAAAAAGTGTATTTTGGCGAATTAGAAAAATCATAAACTATGAGTAAATATTCAATCGAAGCTTTTGTAAACGAAACAAAAGAGAATCCACAAGAAAGAGATTATTTCGAACTTGAGAAGCCCCAACTTCTGGAAATCAACCTTAATAACCAATCTGTATGGACGAAAATCGGCAGTATGGTTGGCTACATCGGAAATATAAAATTCGAAAAACAAGGAATGCTTTCCGGTGGATTGGGAAATCTTCTGAAAAAAGCCATTAGTGGTGAAGGTGCAAGATTAATGAAAGCCGAAGGAACAGGAAAACTTTACGTTGCTGACTCAGGGAAAAAAGTTCGTATTCTTCACCTTAACAATGAATCTGTTTGTGTAAATGGAAATGATGTTTTGGCCCATGAACAAAGTATTAAAAATGACATCACCATGTTAAAAAGTGTTGCAGGAATGATGTCTGGAGGATTATTTCAGGTTAAATTATCCGGAACCGGTCACATTGCGATCACAACTCACGGTGATCCTTTAACCTTATTGGTAACTCCCGAAAATCCTGTTTTCACAGATCCAAACGCTACAGTGGCATGGTCTGGAAATTTAAGCCCTGAACTGAAAACTAATGTTTCCTTCAAAAGTTTAATCGGAAGAGGAAGCGGCGAAGAGTTTCAGATGAAATTCTCCGGAAGTGGATGGGTTTTGATTCAGCCTTATGAGGAAGTTTACAGAATTGAAAAATAATTAACTTAAATGTGTAAGTAATTCTTTAAATTTCGCTTTTAAATAATCAGCAACATGAAAAATATTCTTATTGGCGTATTAACTTTGACTTTTACCTTAAGTTATTCTCAAATACAAAAAGTGGAAGAAGTGATTAATTCTTCTGTAAAAAAAGACAATTTCAATGGTGCTGTATTATTAGCTCAAAACGGAAAAACAGAATTACTTACCTATAAAGGTCTTTCCAACAGACATTACAATATCAGTTTTTCCGACAATACTAAGTTTCATATTTTTTCACTTACCAAAACTTTCACGGCAACCCTTATCATGCAATTGTATGAAAGAGGAAAAATAAATCTGGATGCAACAATATCAACTTATTATCCTGAATATAAAGGTGAAGCCGGGCAAAAAGCAACTATCAGAAATCTATTAACTTACAGCAGCGGGAGGGAAAATAAAGATATCAGTACTCCGGAATTCATTCATCAGGCTTATGACAATACGATATGGAATCTGGATGATTTTATAAATACTTATTTATCCGGAAAACTTATTGATAAACCGGGAACAAAGTTTAGTTATAATAATGGTGACTATATTTTGCTAGGTAAAATTATCGAAAAAATTTACAAAAAATCTTTTGAAGAAGTTTTAAAAGAACAAATTTTAGTCCCGCTTAAAATGCAAAACACAGGACTTCTTCATCATAATGACATCATCGAAAATATTGATGACGGATATACCGCAGACAACTCTGATGTTTTTGCTCTTCATACACCTACAAACACGTATATTGATAATTTTTATTCTGCCGGAGCAATGTATTCTACGCCGAAAGATCTGCTGACTTTTGATCAGGCAATTTTCAAAAATATTTTATTGAAAAAATCTACTTTAGATATTATGCTGACTTCCAGTAAAAATCTTGAAGATACTGCATTAGGTTTTTGGGTATATCCTAAAAGTTTTGGAAATATCAATACTTTATTTGTGGAACGTCAGGGAGAAGGATACGGCCACAGCGCTAATTGGGTGCACTTACCAGACAAAAATCTCACCCTTATCATCTTATCAAATACAAAAGATATTAAATATCTGAATAAAATGAGAGAAAAAGTAATTTCAGCATATTATGGGCAATAAAATTGGTTTTTAAATTACAAAAACTCTAAAATACCTTTCCATTCCTCCAATTTCTTTTCAAAGGAAACCGTATGAAGCGGACTTGTTGAAGGTAATAAAAATGCAGGAATTTTATAATTTTTCCCTAAAATCTTTTGTAGATTTTTGTAAGACTTTCCGCCATTGCAAAATATAGCTTTAATATTCGGATATGTTTCTAAAAGCCCTGCAATCTGATTAGCTTCTTCGTTTTTTATTTCAGAATCGAGACTTCCCTTTCTTTCGCAGGAATCGATAACATCCCAAAGCGCAATATTGTGTTTCTTTAAAATATTGATTCTTTCAGCGTAATCTTCTGTAAATTCTTCATTAAACAATTCAAAAATAATCTTCCAGAATTTATTTTGTGGATGCCCGTAATATTGCTGTTTTTCCAAAGATTTTACTCCGGGAATTGAACCTAAGATTATGATTTTAGAATCATTATCAATGATTGGCGGAAAAGAAGAAATTCTGTTTTGCATGATTCAAATATATAAATTTTGGCTAAAGCCGTTTACATTACAAAAAACAAAAAGCGGGCTAAAGCCCGCTCTTATTGATATCTTACAGAATAATTTATTTTAATTATCCGTTCTTAATTTTTAATTTTTAAAGTGTTTCCTTCAACCAATCAAAAAATTCTCTCTGCCAAACCAAACCGTTTTGCGGATGCAGTACCCAGTGATTTTCGTTCGGGAAATAGACTAATTTAGATTTTAAGCCTCTTAATTTCGCTGCCTGGAAAGCTTCCTGACCTTGTTCGTAAGGAACACGGAAATCAATTCCACCCTGAACGATCATGATTGGCTTATTCCATTTGTCAACAAAATTACTTGGATTGAATTCTGTATATGCTTTTGGCTGTGGCTTTTCCCACGGAGAACCCAAATCCCAGTTGGCAAACCAAAGTTCTTCCGTTGTCAGATACCAGGATTTCATATCAAATAATCCGTCATGAGCGATGAAAGTTTTGAATCTGTTTTCGTGAATTCCAGCCAACATAAATACACTGTAACCACCATAACTTGCTCCAACAGCCGCTACTCTATCTCCATCAACATACGGTAAAGTTTTCGCAAAATCTGTTGCTGCCAAATAATCTCTCATTGGCTGTCCTCCCCAATCTCTTGAGATTTCTTCATTCCATTTTGTTCCCCAACCCGGCATTCCGCGACGGTTAGGTGCTACAACGATGTATCCGTTGGCTGCCATTAAAGCAAAGTTCCATCTTACGCTGAAAAACTGTGTTAATGCAGATTGCGGGCCTCCTTGACAATATACTAAAGTCGGATATTTTTTGTTCGGATCAAAGTTTGGTGGATAGTGGAACCACACTCCCATTTCTTTTCCGTCAGAGGTTTTTACCATTTTTAATTCAGATTTTCCTTGCGCTAATTTAGAATACATGTCTTTGTTAGCTTCGGTAACCTGCTTCATTTCTCCGTTTTTAAGATTTACAGAGAAAATATCGGTTGCGTGATTGATGTCTGTTCTTCCCACTAAAAGTGAAGTTTTATTGTCTGTGAAAATTTCATTGACGTCAAAATCACCTTTTGTAATTTGCTGGACTTTAGCATTTTTTGGATCTAAAGAAAATAACTGCTTTGTTCCTCTGAAAGCTGCTGTGAAATAAATTGACTTAGAATCTCCGCTCCAGAAAACATCTCCTGAAACACTTTCATCCCAACCGCTTGTAAGATTTGTTGTTTTTCCTGACTTCCAGTCTAAGATTTTGATGTCATTTTTATCTGCTTCATAGCCATCTCTCGCCATACTTTGCCATGCTAAAGATTTTCCGTCAGGACTGAATTTTGGATTTACATCGTAACCTTTATTTGATTCAGTTAAGTTTTTTGTTGTTCCTGAAGCTAAGTCGTAAGCAAAAATATCGGTATTTGTGCTTGTTGAATATTCTTTACCACTTTTAGGTTTCGTAACATATAAAAGCTGTGCGGAATCAGGACTCCAGATGAAATCTTCCGCTCCACCGAAAGGTCTTTGCGGGGAATCCCACATTTTTCCTTCCAATAAATCTTTTGCAGATTCTACTTTATCAGAAATATTTACTACAAAAACATGATTGTATTTCCCTTCATTGAAGTAATCCCAATGTCTGTGATTCAAATCTGTGTAAATTTGTGCGGTAGTTTTTGGAGTATCGGAAAATTTGTCTTTCCCCATTACTTTTTCCACCAAAACCTGTTTGCTGAAAGCTATTTTTTTACCATCAGGTGAAATGACAACATTGTCTGCTTCACCGATCGTATAAAATTCTGTCCATGTTTTTCCGCTGTCTTTTGAAAGGAAAATTTTATCTCCTTCCTGAGCGTAAATCCCATTTTTATCCCATTGAATAAGGGCTTTTTTACCCAAATCAATTTTGGTGGACTGATTATTAAGAACATTTAAGAAATAGTTCTCATTTTTTGTTTTTTCTGTTTTAAGATCTGTCTGTCCGACCTTATAAATAAGCGAAGACTGATCGGGAGAAACTGCCTGTACTCCTACTTTTTTCAAAGTCCAAAGAATTTCAGGCGTCATTACTTGTTGTGCATTCATTAAGAGCGGAGCTGCCAAAGCCAGCAGACTGTACTTAAGTTTCATATATTGATTCATTTTTTACGACTTTTAGAATTACATCATCTCAAAGTCTTAATTTATTCAAAGATTGCCAAAGTTATGTAAATGTGTTTACATTCAATTAATGAAACCTTTATAATTTTTTATTAATTTTGCTTGTAACCATCAAACTAAATTTCCATGAAAAAAATTTTACTTTCTGCATTAATTTTTACCTCTATTTTGTGTTCTTCGCAAATTAATATGAGTCCTGTGACGCACTACAATGATCCTTATCTTGTGACAGTTTCAGGAAGCGGAACAATTTATTATACAACCGACGGAAGTACGCCGACATTAAGTTCAAGTTCTGCAGCGAACAGCGTACAAATATTAATTGACAGCAATAAAGAAATCAAAGCATTTGTGGTAAACTCCGGAACGACCTCATCTGTTTTCAGCAAAAAATATTATACGGGAGCAATTCCTACTGCAACTATGTATTTCAAAATGCCTTCAAACTGGGCGACAGGAAGCTGTGCAATGATAGAAATGGTAAACCCAAACGCAGTCAATGGATTTGCAATTGACAGTTTGTGGCCAGGATTTCCCATGACTAATACAGGATGCGAAAATTGGTATAAAGTAACCCGAAATTTTGAAAATGGAACTGTAAGTTTCAACAACTGTTCTCCTTTTCCAAGTATTCCTCAGACGATCACTACCAATACAGTTCCTGTAAATGGGGTGATCTATTATGACTTTACAAACGGACCGATCAGCAATCCGCCTTCATGTTTATTTTTAGGGACAAATGAGACTAAAAATAATCCGATTACTTTGGTTAAAATTTATCCTAATCCGGTTTCAGATATTTTAAAAATTAGTTCTGATATTGATTTTAAAGAATACGAAATAGTAGATATAAGCGGAAAAACAATTTCTAAAGACCGGCTTTCATCTAAAGAAATTCCGATCAGTCATTTATCTACAGGAAATTATTTTATAAAATTAAAAGATGAAAACAGGAATACAATTCTTTTAAAATTTATCAAGAAATAAAAAAAATAAAACCGTCAACTAATCATTGACGGTTTTTTATAATTTAATATAAATTTTAGCTTAACATCTAATCCTTATCAGAGAACATTGAGTTCGCAAGCGAAGTAACAATAGAAAGCAAAATGCTGAAGATAAGCGCCCATAGAAAACCATCTACCTGCATACTGTCGATAAAGTAATCTGCTATCAGAATAATTATTGCGTTGATTACCAAAGCAAATAATCCTAAAGTAATGATCGTCAAAGGCAGTCCGAAAAGACTTAGTACAGGCTTCACAATTAAGTTTAAAATACCCAAAACAATTGCGAAAATGATTGCCCCTCCAAATCCTGTAAAGTGTACTCCCGGCAAAATCATTGTTAAAAGATAGGCAACAATTGCTGTCACAAGAAGTCGGATAATTAAGTTCATAGTATTGATTTTTTTAATGTTTACAGGCTTTGGTGTGCAAAACTTATTCCAATTATTTATCAGAATTCATGATAAATAAAAAAGGTGTTATTTTATCTTCATCATTGTAACCAGAGAAGTCGCCACATGACTTTCAGATTTTCCGTTTTCATCGACCGTATAAATTTCTGTTCTGATAACACTGATCTTTGCGCCGCCTTTTATCACATAAGATTTTGAAACCAAAGCATCACCAATTGCTGGTCTTAAATAATTGACCTTCAATTCTACTGTCACAACATAACAATCTTCTGCATAATGGCTTACCGCAGCATACCCTGAAGAAACATCAACTAAGGAAGCGATCATTGCGCCATTGAACATTCCTGCTTTTCTGGTCATTAAATCCATTTTGGGAATTTTCATGGAAATGAAATCGGTGTCTATTTCCAGTAATTCTGCTTTGTAGAATTGTAACGTTTCGGAACGGTTGAAGCTGTCGGTGATGAGTTGCTTTTTTTCTGGCGTCATTGATTATTATTTGGATTGTAAAGATAATGAAAGTAGTTTAGATGTCTCGAGAGCCTTAGCATGACATTCCCAATACCAACTGTTCTTATTAAAGCATATTTTTTAGCATTGTCATGCTGATAAGAGAATATTTGCAGTACTGTCATGCTGAAGCTCTCGAAGCATTTTATCTTAAATTAAATTAGTTCAATAGAATCTGGAAATTTTCATCCAAAGACAAAATACCTTCGGTTAAACTTTCTGGATGTGTAGTGAAACCCTTTAATTTTGAAGTTTTTCCTTTTAAAGCTAAATCCATTAACTGTTTATCCGAAATCTTTTTACCGAAAATTTCAAAAGTCACTTTAAAGCCACAATTTTTAAAATCAGAACAGCCGACAGCGGTTTTTCCTTTCATCAGATTGTGTTCTTTACACTTCGGACATTTGGTTTCTTCCCAGGATTGGAGCTCTTTTTTTATGGCAGGTTCGCGCTTTTTCTTTTCTTTAACCTCTTCTTTTTCTTCATGCAGCGTGAAGACTTTTGCTTTTCCGTAAACGACTTTTTTGGTCAATTCCGTTACCATTTCAATCAATTCTTCCTTAAATTGATTGGCTTCATATTCGCCGCTTTCAATTTTACGGAGTTTTAATTCCCATTCTCCCGTTAATTCCGGACTTTTCAGCAATTCATCTTCAATCGTGTCGATTAATTGAATTCCGGTTTGCGTAGCAATCAGGTTTTTTCTTTTCTTCTCGATATATTTTCGTTTGAAAAGAGTTTCTATAATGTTGGCGCGGGTTGAAGGTCTTCCGATTCCGTTATTTTTCAACATTTCCCGAAGTTCTTCATCATCAACCTGTTTTCCGGCGGTTTCCATTGCTCTCAGAAGTGTCGCTTCCGTATAAGGTTTTGGCGGTGATGTTTTCCCCTGATGAATCATCGGATCGTGTGGCCCGGTTTCTCCAACGGTGAATTCAGGAATCGTCTGCTCTTCTTCCTTCTCTTTTTCTTTGTCCGTGGGTTCTTCCTTAGCATCTTTCGCATAAACAGCTCTCCAACCCGGCTCAAGAACCTGTCTTCCGCTTGTTTTAAAAGGAATGGTTCCCACCTGTCCTTCAACCAACGTATTTGAAATTTTACATTCGGGATAAAACACAGCAATGAAACGTTTTGCAATCAGGTCATAAACCAATTTTTCTTCCCTTGTCAGGTTTTGAGAAGGCGGAATTTCAGTAGGAATAATCGCATGGTGATCGGTCACTTTTGCATCATCAAAAACAGCTTTTGACTTTGGAATCGGTGCTTCCAATAAAGGCGCAACCAGTTCCTGATAGAAATGCATTTTACGAAGAATCCCTTCTATTTTAGGATAAAGACTTTCAGATAGATAAGTTGTATCAACACGAGGATAAGTCACGTGCTTTTTCTCGTAAAGACTTTGAATATACTTCAAAGTACTGTCTGCCGAATAACCGTATTTTTTGTTGGCTTCCACTTGAAGTCCCGTTAAATCAAAAAGTCTTGGATTTTTTTCTTTTCCTTCTTTAATTTCAAAAGAAACGATCTCAAAAGGATTTTGCTTTAAATATTCTAAGCCTTTTTCGGCACGATCTAATGTTTTTAAACGGTCGATCGCAGCATTGAAAATAACGTCACGGTATTTAGTTTTGAGCTCCCAATATTCTTCGGTCGTAAAAGCATCAATCTCTTTCTGACGCTGAACGAGCATTGCTAACGTCGGAGTCTGCACTCTTCCGATGGAAAGAACCGCTTTATTTCCGCCAAACTTTTTCGTGAAAAGTCGAGTCGCGTTGATTCCCAATAACCAGTCTCCTATTGCTCTTGCATTTCCTGCGAGATAGAGATTTTTGTAATCTTCGGCAGGTTTTAATTTTTGAAAACCTTCTTTAATCGCTTCTTCGGTAAGAGACGAAATCCACAGACGCTGAACAGGTTTGTTGCATTTTGCTTTCTGCAGTACCCATCGCTGAATCAGCTCTCCCTCTTGTCCCGCATCCCCGCAATTGATGACCTCATCACATTCTTCGACCAATCTTTCAATGACCTTAAACTGATTTTCAACGCCTTTATTTGGAATTAATTTGATTCCGAAATTCGCCGGAATGATTGGCAGCAAAAACAGATTCCACGATTTGTATTGCGGACCGTAATCGTGAGGTTCTTTAAGAGTGCAAAGATGTCCGAAAGTCCATGTCACACAATAGCCGTTTCCTTCCATATAGCCTTGTTTGGGCATGGTTGCGCCCAATACTTTGGCGATATCTCTGGCAACACTGGGTTTTTCGGCAATACAAAGTTTCATGAATATTCGGAATTATTGAAAGGGTTGCAAAAATCGGGATTTTTTTTGGATTTTGGATGAAGTTGTGGGTAACTAATTAATATTGATGAGTAAAAGTTACAGTTTGATTGTTGGCTTTTAAAGCATTGATCGCTTTATTGAGGAATAAACTGTATGTTTATAGTGGCAAAAATATTCTTTGAGGGAGCAAAAAGTATAATTAAGTTTTTGTAATACCTATCTATTAATAAACCCACCAAAATTTGACGGGCTTTGTTTTATTTTTGGTTTTGTAGAAGAACTCTGAGTTTTATTAAATTTCCATCGAACAGGAGCTATTCTGGCTTTTTCAAATAAAGCTCATTCCAAAGTTTTACTAAATCTTCTGCATATCTTCCCATGATTGGAATTGCTTTTCCATTTTCTATTTTATAATATTTTTCAGGGAATTTGTATTGTTTTAATTGGGCAATTTGCTCTTCAGTTATATTATTTGGTAAATCAAATTCAACCGATTTGTCAAACATTATATTTTCCGGGACAAATTTATCAGGTTTGTAATAATGTTCATCTCCAATTTTTATTGGACTTGCCCATTTTCCGTTTGCTGTTTTGTAAATAGGAAAAAAGAAATCTTTAATTAAATCTCCACAATATTTCCCAATAAAAATTAATACATTTTCATAATTTCTAAAATCATATTCATACAGGCTGTTATGATCATACGCCGTAAAAATTATTGATGAATCGGGATAATGATCGGAAAATTCCTGCTCAATTTTATACTCAGCTTTATATTCACTATCCAACGACAGACCACAGTATTTAGATTGATCTACAGATGTCACATCTATTTTTTTTCCTACAAAAGCATATAGTTTTGACGGGACTTTTTGATCACATTTTTTATACGGAATACAAGGTGCAGGTGCTAAAATTACTTTTATATTATTTTTAATTATATCCGCAACTTTATATTTTTGCGTTGCATATCGTGGTTTATAAAAATATAATGTATCAATAAGTTTTGCAGTTATCGAATAATTTCCATCAGGAAAATCAGGTGAGGTACTGAAATTTTTCACTAGTTCATCATACTTATTCCAGTTTTCACTTTTAAATTTTTTATCTGTAAATGCTTTATCTCTGAACTTTCGTACAGTATCATTAACAGTAATTCCAATAATGTTGTTTATTTTTAAAGAATCTTTAGCAATGCCTCGAACAGTAACTGTTTGAGATTTGTAAAATGGAGCAGTTAAAAATATTAAGATTAGATATGTTTTAAAAAATAACTTATTCATATTTCATCATTTATAGAAGCCTCTTTTCAGAGGCTTGTTTTATTGCTTTGTAAAAATCAGATTATCTGTTTCAGGCAAATAAACTGTTTTATCTGCATTAGCAGGACAATCATCTCCAATAGAAGTACTGTTAGGATTATAATCCCAAGATATTTGAGTAGAATTAAGTTTTTTTAAAGTTACTTTACCCCATCCAACTCCACAATTAGTTCCATAATAATATAATATTACAGAATTTTCAGAAGGACTTGTACCAATACTATATAGCTGATTTGAAGAACTATTTTGAGTATTCTGTAAAATTGATCCACTGATGTTTTTTACGATATATTTTATCACTAAAGCATCACGATAAAATTGCTTGTTAATTCTTTTCTCCAATTTATTTTCTTCTTTTGTGATAAGTAATGTAATCTCATTACCCTCAAAATTCGCCTTATAAGTTCCTATAAATGAATTTAATTCATTGTTTAAATCTTTTATATGTGCATTGTTAGGAATATCATCTAACGCTGTATTCATTGGCAATATTTGCTGTGATTTACAAGAAACCACAGCAAATATTATTAAAAACAAAACACTTTTCATCATTGTTTCGTGAAAATTAGATTATCTGTTTCAGGCAAATAAACTGTTTTGTCTGCATTAGCAGGACAATCATCTCCCACGGAAGTACTGTTAGGATTGTAATCCCAGGATATTTGGGTAGAATTAAGTTTTTTTAAAGTTACTTTGCCCCATCCAACTCCGCAATTAGTACCAGTATAATATAATATTACAGAATTTTCATATGGTCTCGTATTTATACTATATAATTTGTTAGTTTGAATAGTTTGGTTTTGCGTGTCTTGTAAAGTTACACCTAAACTATTTTTAACAATATATTTTATAATTAATGCATCCATATAATATGTTTTTCCTGTACTTTTCTCTAATTTATTTTCTTGTTTTGTAATATAGAATGTTATTTCATTTCCTTCAAAATTTGCTTTATAAATTCCTACATATGGATCTAATTCATGATTTAAATCTTTTAAATAAGCTCCTTGTGGGACATTTTCGAAAAAAGTATTTAATGGATATTGTTGTCCTTTGCAAGAAAAAGACAACAGTATAATTGATAATAAAAATATATTTTTCATAAGTGTGTTTGGTTAAAAAGCCTCCGAAGAGGCTTATCATTACTGCTTTGTAAATACCAAATCTGGTGTCTTAGGTAGATAAATTGTAGTATCAGCTCCATTGGGACAGTTGAGATTTGTTAGAATTACACCTTCTGGTTGATATCTCCATTTTACATGTGTTGCATCTACTAATTTCAAATCAACATCTCCCCAACCATATTGACAATCGCCTCCTGAATAGATAAATGAAATCACTTGATTTGGAAAAATTGCAATGCTTTCAATATTAGAATTTTGTACAGTTAAGTTCATTGTACTTTTTATTATTGTTCCTTGAGAACTTTTTATACTATATCGAATAAATAATACATCTTTGTAATAAATATTTGTTCCCAATTTCGTGTAATGATGATCAACTTTATCCACTTTAATGGTTATTTCTTTGTTGTCAAATGTAGCTTTCCAAGTTCCAATAAAAGGTAGCAGTTCATTATTGATATCTTTCAAATAAGAGTAATTAGATACCGTTTCATAATCAGTGTCTAATGAGTAAGTTTGTTGTGCCTTACAAGAAAAAGATAACAGTATGATTGATAATAAAAATATATTTTTCATAATTGTGCAAGCTAAAAAAGCCTCCGAAGAGGCTTATCATTACTGTTTGGTAAATACTAAGTTAGGTGTCTTAGGAAGATAAATAGTAGTATCAGCTTCATTAGGACAGTTTTTATTGGTTAGAATTACACCTTCCGGTTGATAATTCCACTTGATATGTGTTGCATCCACAAATGTCAAATCAACATCTCCCCAACCATATCTACAATCACCGCCCTGATATACAAAAGATATAAGATTTTGATTGGGAAAAGTAACATCACTTTTAATTTTCGCTTCTGTTATGGGTAAGTTCATTGTACTTTTTATTATTGCTCCTTGAGCGTTTTTTATACTATAACGAATAAATAATACATCCCTGTAAAAAACCTGTGTTCCTGATTTTATATAGTGATAATCAACCTTATCAACTTTAATGGTAATTTCTTTATTGTCGAATGTGGCTTTCCACATTCCAACAAAAGGCATTAATTCATTATTAGTATCTTTCAAATAAGCATTATTTGGAATCGTTAAAAAATTTGTGTTTAGAGGATAAATCTGTTGTGCTTTGCAAGAGAAAGACAATAGTATAATTGATAATAAAAATATATTTTTCATAATTGTGCAAGCTAAAAAAGCCTCCGAAGAGGCTTATCATTACTGTTTGGTAAATACTAAGTTA
>NZ_BAAAZJ010000003.1:1076606-1088775 GCF_039536845.1 Chryseobacterium ginsenosidimutans | reverse complement strand
TCTTAGGAAGATAAATAGTAGTATCAGCTCCATTAGGACAGTTTTTATTGGTTAGAATTACACCTTCCGGTTGATAATTCCACTTGATATGTGTTGCATCTACTAATTTCAAATCAACATCTCCCCAACCATATGTACAATCACCACCATCATATGTAAAAGCCACAAGATTTTCATTAGGAAAAGTTCCACTGCTTTCAATTCCAGATTGAGTTATTGATAAATTCATTGTACTTTTTATTACTCCTCCTTGAGCATTTTTTATACTGTAGCGTATAAATAATACGTCTCTGTAAAATTTGTTTGTAATATAATCAATAAAATGATGATCAATTTTGTCAACTTTAATGGTAATTTCTTTATTGTCGAAAGTAGCTTTCCATATTCCAATAAAAGGTATTAGTTCATTATTAGTATCTTTTAAATAGGTGTTATTTTGAATAGCTGAAAAATTTGTATTTAATGGATAAATCTGTTGTGCTTTACAAGAGAAAGAAAGTAATATAATTGATAATAAAAATATATTTTTCATAATTGTGTAAGTTAAAAAAGCCTCCGAAGAGGCTTATCATTACTGTTTGGTAAATACTAAGTTTGGTGTCTTAGGAAGATAAATAGTAGTATCAGCTCCATTAGGACAGTTTTTATTGGTTAGAATTACACCTTCCGGTTGATAATTCCACTTGATATGTGTTGCATCCACAAATGTCAAATCAACATCTCCCCAACCATATTGACAATCACCTCCTTGATATACAAAAGATACGAGATTTTGATCGGGAAAAGTAATATCACTTTTAATTTTCGCTTCAGTTATTGGCAAATTCAATGTACTTTTTATTATTGTTCCTTGAGCGTTTTTTATACTGTACCGTATAAATAATACATCTTGATAATAGAGATGCATTCCCAGTTTTATGTAATGATGATCAACTTTATCAACTTTAATTGTAATTTCTTTATTGTCAAACGTAGCTTTCCATGTTCCAATAAAAGGCATCAATTCATTATTGAGATCTTTTGAATAGGCGTTATTTGGAAGTGTACGAAAATCTGTATTTAATGGATAAGTTTGTTGTGCTTTACACGAGAAAGACAAAAAAAATATTGATATCAAAAATATATTTTTCATAATAATTTGTTTTAATAAGTTAGCAAGGTATAGGATCTTTTATAGTTCCATCAGAGTTTTGTTCTATGGTAGAAGTACTACTACCGTTTTGTTGTATAAGATTTATTTTTCCTTCAAGTCCCATTTCTTTTATAACATCAAAAAATAGTTTTTGTAATCCTTGTTGAGATAAATCATCACCTTTATGCTTTCCTTCTGCTTTTAATTGTAATTTTAAAATTTTTCCGTAAGCTTCATTCATTTCTGCTTCAAAAGCCTCTTCTTCAGCCTCTGTCATTGGAGGTGGCAGATCTCCACTTCCGCCATTAAAGGTAATAAAATAACTGCCTGATTGAGCGATCATCCCTAAAAATGCATTTCCTGTATTATCGGTAATGCTTCCCGATGGTAAAGTCTGATTTTGTACCTCGGCAAAACTTAAAAAAGTTAGAATATCTTTCGGGGAAAACATATGGGTTCCATTCAGAGTATGGCAGTGGATACCTCCTAAAGAATTTTGGTCAACCAAAAAATCTACATGATGTGCTCCGTTTACAGGTGCAGGAGTTACATTTCCCGATTTATCCTGCTGGAAGCCCATTTCATCTTCCACTGCTGTCAGAGAGAATTGTTTTACAATGTCGATTTTAGGCTTTAACTGTGCATTGTTAACGATACTTTTTATTTTCTCGCAAGGATTATCAAGATCGGGGAGGTCTGTATTTCCACCGCATCCGGGTGCTAATCTGTAAAAAACAGTACCCAGATTTGTTCCACAAGGGTTTGTAGGTACATTAGGTCCAGGGGTGGTTCCACCGCCTCCACAATCGGAGCAGCCTCCCCCGCCACCGCCGCCACCTCCGCCACTAGGTGATGATGGAAAAGGATCATCTGCCGTTCCGATAACTTCGTAAGTACAAAATGTAGTTCCACACTGCGTGCAGCCGTCTTCTGCGTCACAGATATTCCCTCCGCCATGATGTGTACAGTGAAGAGCAATGAAACAGGATTCTATGATCATTAGCTTACCTGTTTCATCAGTAGTAACTGTCGAAGAGGGGGCAAAATTCCTTACCCACATAATTCCATATTCGTCATCCGACTTTTTACCTACAAACAGATCTTTGGGTATTCCTATAAAATGTTCGTTCCCAAATGTTCTGTTGTCCATCTGCATAAAGGTAAGAAACAGATTTTCCCGGTTTTCTTTACTGATATTTTGATCATAGACAATATTTTGAAGCAGGGTATTGTCATAATCTTTTACACCCGTCACCTCGTTTTTGCTGTCTAAAGTTACAAAAAGTATAGAGCTCATTGTTTCATCGTCATAAGAAAGAGGAATCATAAGACCTGTTGCACTTTCTGTATCCACGGTATACATCTTGTCCCAGATGGGCATCCCTTTTTGGTCAGGCATCTGCGAAAGGAAATCCTTGTCTCTGTTGTAGGCTTCCAGAATATCTATATAATCTACTCCGGATTTTGCATTAGCACCTCCTTTTTTAGCATGTGTAAAGAATTCGGAATTATTTCTTTGGGGTACAGTTTCGCCTTTTGCGAAATCTTCATTGTGGCAAGACCAAAGAAAGGTTAGAAAGACTGTCAGTAGAGACAGCCTGAGACTCATTTTTTTTCTCATGTGTTAATAATTTTTTTTCGTGTTAAATATAATTCTTTTTATATATAGATGCAATATTTTGTCTTGGTTGCAAAAGATGTAAAAAAAAATTGATCTATATATGATCACGACAAAACTAAAATATTATTTCACTTCTCCCTACAACTAAAGTTTTAAAATCAACAACAAAAGTTTTAATTTTAAAATACAAAAAACAGTAAATTAGCTGAAAATTATTAGAATATGTCTTTAGGAACTAAACTTCGGGAGCTGAGAACAAGCAAAAACCTTTCACAGATGCAGGTAGCAGTAGAACTTGATGTTTCACAAACTGCTTATGGAAAATGGGAAAGTGACCAAACCAAACCGGGAATAGATAACCTACTGAAAATATCTGAGTTCTATGAAACAGATATTTATAATTTATTGGATCAGAAAGAAGGAAATCATAATTTCAATAATACATATGATAATTCAAATGTAAACAATGCAGTTGAAACAGTAAATTACTACGTTTCAGAAAAACTTGTAGAACAATACGAAGCCCGCATTAAAGATCTTCAAGACCGAAATCAAGAATTAAAAGACCAGATAGAATACTGGAAAAACCAATCACAGGACAGTAAATAATCTTCTGCCTTTCCCGAAACTGTGTTTCACCCTTGTAGCAAGTTTTCGGGAACCTCCGAAAGGTTGTCTCACCCCTGCAACGAACTTTCGGAAAGCTCCGAAAGCTTCCTGCACCCTTGCATGAGGTTTTCGGGAACTTACATAAAAAAGCTCCCTTAAAAAAGAGAGCTCACCAACAATAATTATGAAACGAGGTTCATTAATTCTTTTTAATTTCTGCTATTGCATCCTGAATTCCGCCGCCTGCAATTTCAAAGAATGACGGACCGGCTAAGAGATATACTTTTTCCAATTTCTTTGTATTGGAGAGTTTGTGTTCTTTTAAATAAGTTTCAGAACGGTTTGCCAAGACGATACCTTTTACTACATTTCCGGCTATCAGAGCAGTTGGAGAATCGATTCCGGCATCTTTCAAATCACTTGCAAATGCGAAGTTAGTAACGCCTAATCTCATGGCTTCACGGGCGGCAACTTCACCTACGGAAGTCATCAGTTCGGGAGTGAATTTGTTGCGGTCGCCCAAACCAATTAATAATAATTTTTTCGAAGACAGAGAACCTGCGGGAGGCGTTATTAAAATCGTTTCCAAAGCATGTCCCTGAAATTGTCCGGATTCTCTGATTTTGGTTAATTCGCCCTTCAAAGCATCATCCAAGTGTACCAAACCGTTCAGGTTGGCTGGTAAAGCCTGCGCATTGCGAATGTCATTTTCCGTATATTCGAAAACACAGGCAACCTGAAGTTGGGCATCCGCAGAAGATGGTCCCTGAACTAACCCTATCATCGAAATTCCGTCCACAGAACCCCAGCTTTTTGATGTTCCGACAGGTGTTGTATTTTGAGCAGTTACCATCAATGACAATAACACCGCTACAAATGATAAAATGAAATTTTTCATAGCTTTTAAATTTTAATATTTGAACTTACATCGTCATAGGAACATCCATTAAAAGGATTTCTGTATTTTCTGATGTTGCCTTAATCTGTAAATCTGAAATATCCCAAACTCCAAAACCGTCTCTTTCTTCCAATTTCTGACCTTCGATTTCTGCGCTTCCTTTTATGATAAAAGCATAAACTCCGTTTCCTTTTTTCCTGATCTGATAATTGGTTTCGATATTATTTTCAAAATTTCCCAGATGAAACCATGCATCCTGATGAATCCAGACTCCGTCGTCGTCATCATTGGGAGATAATATCTGCTGGAACCTGTTTTTGCTTTTCGTTTTGTCTAAAGTAATCTGGTCGTATCTTGGAGTTACATTTCTTTTATTAGGATATACCCAGATCTGAAGAAATTTCACTGGTTGATCGCTGTTTTTGTTGAATTCACTATGCATGATTCCCGTTCCTGCGCTCATCACCTGAATATCTCCACTCTTGATGATGGCAGAATTTCCCATGCTGTCTTTATGTTCCAGATCTCCTTCCAACGGAATACTGATGATTTCCATATTGTCGTGAGGATGCGTTCCGAAGCCTCTTCCTGCATCTACTTTATCATCATTTAAGACTCTTAATACACCAAAGTGCATTCTTTCAGGATTATGGTAATTGGCAAAACTGAACGTATGATTGCTCACCAACCAGCCATGATCCGCCTTTCCTCTTGAATCTGCTTTATGAATCACAGAATTGTCCTTAATTTTTGATTCCGGATTGGGTAAATGATTGTATCCGATCGGTTCTAACGGTTCGATTTCATCGATCTCGTTTTTCATCGTGTTGCCCAATGAAGCGGATGCCACAAACATTCCTGTTCCCAATAATCCTTTCTTTAAAAAATCTTTTCTGTCCATATCTGTTAGTTATTTGTTTGATTCTGATAGGACAAATTTAGGGTGATAAGAATTGCTGTGCATTTAACTAGTTTAATAAATTGAGTTTTTTGAAGAAAAATTTTCATTGAAAAGCTTAAGAATTATTCATTTTGAATGGAAAGAAGCAAAGAATCTCTTTTAACGCAAAGGTCGCAAGGTTTTTATTTTAAATTATTCTGCATATTTTCGTTCGCAAAGGCGTTCTACTCAGCAAAGATGATCCACAAAGTTTGTCATTCCGGAGGAATTTAAGCAAAGTTTTTAAAAATGATTCGAGCCTAGATCCCTACGGGATGACAAACTTTGTGGATATTTTTCAATTAAAATTAAAGAAAATGCTTCTTGAAACGGAATGGTTGTAAGATTTCAAGTATTTGACCACCCCGTCAAAAATTCTACGAATTTTCGCCACCCCTCCAGAGGAGGGGAATTTTGTGTATGTTTTATTAATCCTGGAAATTATTTTTCTTTGGAAGCAAGGCGTTTTCGGATGGTGCTTACAAATTCTTTGGAAACACCGAGATAAGAGGCAATGTAATATTGTGGCACTCTTTGAGGAATTGAAGGATAGACTTTTACGAATTCTAAATATCGGTCTGATGCAGATTTTGAAATGGTATTCACCAAACGGTTTTGTAACGTTGAAAGATTTCTCTGCACCAACATTCTGAAAACCCTTTCAAATTTTGGAATCTCTGTCAGTAGTTTTTCTTTTGTGACAGGATTCAGCATATAGATTTCCGAATCTTCCAAGGTTTCGATATATAAATTGGATGGTTTCTGATCCTGAAATGAAGCAATATCACTGATCCACCAGTCTTCGATGGCGAATAAAATGGTCACCTCAAAACCGTTATCATCGAGATAATACACTCTCACACAACCTTTTTGAATATAGCCTTCAAACTGGCAGATCTCACCTTCTCTCAACAAAACCGTTTTCTTCGGAATTGTCTGAAACGTTAATGAATCGGTGAAAAACTTTTCTTCTTTTTCGCTAAGATTGATGAATCGTGTTACATTTTCAATGATATTTTCAGACATAGATTGCAGTTTAAGACTGCAAATTAGGAAAAAGTGCGTAAACTTCGTTCTTTAACAATCCGCTTCCTCCTCCGTAATGGTCGATAACCTTAACTTCTTTATCCAGATTTTCGCAAAAAACTTTAATATCTCTTTCAAATTGCTCCTCTAATCCTGAACTCAAAAGAACAATATCTACCTGATTTTCTTTAATGTATTCGTAACAGAAATTTTCATCACTTTGAATTTCGGCTTTCCAGCCTTCGTTGTTTTCAATAATTCTTTTTAAGGTCTCAATAATTTCTTGATTTTTTCCAATGACCAGAAAGTTTAATGTTTTCATTTTGGTTTTTATTTAATTAATACTTTTAAGCGAAACGTCATGAAGAATCTGTTTTTCTTTTAAGATCCTTCTTTCGTCAGAATGACAAATTTTATGCATATTCTACTTCTTTAATCAAACTACAGATGTTTATTTCCTGTAATTTTTAATTCATTTAAATCCAATTGAGATTCAGCTTTTCTGATTTCGTCATCACTAAACTGATTTTCTCTTTTCATTTTAAACAATTCTTTTCGCTGCATGGCAAAAATATCGATCATAATCTGATGATATTCTTTAAGATCATGCTGTCTGTTGGTACACATTTCCAAGGAACTTAAATGACCTTCCTGGATGGATATATCATTTTCAATCGTATTTTTAAAATTTTCAACCAGGCTGTTGGTATTCAGACTTGATTTATATTTTTCATTCAGTCTGTTCACTGCAAGATTATCCAGTCTGATTTGAATTCCCGCCTGCTGTTCGTGCGATGGTAAAATATTATCTATTTCCCCGATTTTGGTTAATTTAATAATCAAAGGAAGCGTTAAACCCTGAAAAACCAACGTCACAAAAATAACAACGAACGTGATAAAGATGATTAAATTTCTCATCGGAAATTCCGACTGTTCATTCATCATCACGGGAATCGACAAAGCTGTTGCCAGAGAAACCACGCCCCGCATTCCGGCCCAACCGATGATTAAAGGATTTTTCCATCCCGGACTCGGATCTTTCCGAACTTTTTTGCTCAGCCATCTTGGAATATGGGCAACCGGATAAATCCAGAACAGACGGACAATAATTACGATCAGACTGATGATTAAGCCATACTTAATCCCGTTCATCAAAGAAGTTTCACCCAAACCATTGATTATATCAGGAAGCTGAAGTCCGATTAATACAAAAACTAAGGCATTCATCACAAAAATCAACGTATTCCAGACTCCTATCATGTTGATTCTCGTCGTTCCTGTTTTAAAAATCTCATGCGAACGGAAAGACATGAATAATCCGCCACTCACCACTGCCATTACTCCTGAAAAGTGAAAATGTTCGGCAACTAAAAATAAAATATAAGGCGTTATCACCGTTAAAGCCGCATCTATCGCCGGAGTTGTCGGTAAAAACCGGTGAATTGCATAAAAAACATGTGCTCCTGCAATTCCAACTACAACTCCCATTCCTGCTACCAGAAAAAACTGACCTGTTGCCTCCTGCATCGAAAACATTCCTGTCATTACCGCTGCCAAAGCAAATCTGAAAACAATTAATGAGGAAGCATCGTTAATCAAACTTTCGCCTTCCAGCATCGCAATGGTACGTTTTGGAACTTTCAATCCTTTTAAAACCGTCGTTGCTGCGACTGCATCCGGCGGGGAAACAATTCCGCCCAACAAAAATCCCAATGCCAATGTGAATCCGGGAATTATTGCCTGTGAAGCAAAAGCTACTACTAAAGAAGTTAAAAATACTAAACCGAAAGCCATTAATCCGATGGTTCTTTTCCATTTCCAGAAATCATTCCATGAAGTATACCAAGCTGCTTCGTATAAAAGTGGCGGCAGGAAAATCAAAAAGATAATTTCGGGATCAAGCTTCAACACCGGAACTCCCGGAATTAGACTGATTCCCAATCCCGCCAATACCAAAAATATAGGATACGCAATTTTAATCCGTTGCGCCAACATGACAAGCAGCATTACGATGAGTAAAAGTCCCAGTATAAGAAGTAGTTGTTCGTGCATAATTATTATTTTTTCTTTTGTCTTGAAACAAAAGAACCAAAAGTTCAAGACTTGGAAACTTCCGCTAAAAATTAAAATTTAATCCTAAAATCCCAAAAACTTGCGCGAATTTATCATTTGTTCTTCGGTTCTAAATTCTTCTCGCGCTTCGAACAGTGGGAATTTTTTAACGGATTAAATTTAAATTTTCTTAACGCTCCATTTTCCTATGTCGATTAATTCTTCAATTTTAATTTATAAATGAATAAAAAGTGAAGTTCGCTCTTTCTTTTCCAAATTTTTTGTTTTGTGACCTTTTCCTGAAGTGTCTTCTACCAAAAGAATTTCTCCTGTTTTGAATTGTCTTCTGTTGCCAAGTGAAGTTTCTACTTCAATACCTCCATCCAAAAGTACAATATATTGTTTTTGTGGAGCACAATGAAAATCGTAATCATAATCAGCAGAAACTGTTCTGAATTGTAATTTTTTGACGTTGATATCTTCTGACAGAAAGCCTATTTCACCCTGATCTGTCAACGGAATTTCTACATCTTCGAAATGAGATTCACCTTTTTCGTCACTGAATATTTTTGTGATTTTCATAATTGTTTTATCTAAAATCTTTAATCTATTTAAAAACCAATTTATTCGCCAGTTCAATTTCCTCCTGATTGATAGAATGTCCGAAATTGGCATATACTTTTTCCGTTACATCAGCATTCATTTCTTTTAAAATATTGGCTGTTGCATACACTCTTTCCACCGGAACATGAAAATCCGGATTGCTTGTTCCCAAGAAAATCGGAGTCTGGGCAAAATCACCTTTATAATTTTCACGATTAATTTTATCACCGATCACTCCACCGATAATTGCAACTGCACCACCAAATTTCTGAGCATTTCTCGCTAAAAATTCTAAGGTAAGGCAAGCCCCTTGAGAAAATCCGAAAAAGTAAATATTTTCAGCTTTTATTTCAGCATCTAAAGCAGTTTTAACAGTTTTTTCAATGGTTTCAATTGCAGATGACAACCACGGTTCATTTTGCTCAACCGGAGCGATGAAAGAGAAAGGATACCACGTTCCATTTGTTGCTTGAGGAGCCAATAAAGCGTAATCTTCCACATTCAAATGCTGTGACAGGCTCAGAATATCCTGCGCACTTCCACCGCGTCCGTGAATCATTATTAAAGCTTTTTCGGCTTCATTAATCGGTTTTCCTGATTTTTTTATATCTAAAGTATGATTCATTATTTTATCTGTATTTTTCTGTTGGATAATTGATTTTTGGAAGAACTTCATCCAGATGTTCTCTTTTTTCTTCGAACTGTTTTGGCAGGCTTAAATGGTCACCCAAAGAAGCAAATTCTTCGTCTACATCGAATCCCGGACCTGAAGTTGCGATTTCAAACAAAACACCTCCCGGTTCTTTAAAATATACTGAAGTGAAATACTTACGATCCTTCACTTCGGTATGGTCTAAGCCGAATTTGTTTAATTTTTCAACCATTTCAAGTTGAGATTGTGCGTCGGGAGTCGCAAAAGCAACATGGTGAACGGTTCCTCTTCCCGCCAAACCTTTCAAAGCAGTGGGCGTACAAACCAAATCAACATATTTTCCCGGAGCATCTTCTGTCGCAAACCTGAATCTGTCTGAACTTTCGGCAATTAATTGATGATCCATCTGAGTCGTTAAAAGTGCTGCTGTTCTTTCATAAGCATCTAACCAAATTTCTACATGATGAATTCCTTTGATGGCATAATCTTTTGGGATAAAACCATTGTAATAGCCTCTTCTATCATCTTTATCATTAAAAACCAATTCTAATCCCAACCCGTCAAAATCCTCAAGATAAATAAAAACTTCACCCGAAAATCTTTGCTGAGCCTGTTTATAAGGAATATTAAATTGATTCAATCGGTTCAACCAGTAATCCAATGCATCAATAGAGACTGAAAAAGCAGTCGTATTGAGCATTCCTTTTCCGTGTCTTCCATTTACCAGACCTTTTCCATAAGGGAAAGTGGTCATAATCGTTCCCGGAGTTCCGAATTCGTCCCCGAAATAGAAGTGATACACATCGGAATAGTCAAAATTTACCGTCTTTTTTACCAAGCGAAGCCCTAAAACGCCTGTATAAAAGTCTATATTTTCCTGAGCATCGCCTGTGATGGCTGTTACGTGATGAAGTCCTGTGATGAGTGCCATTTTTTAGTTGTTAGTTGATTGTTGTTGTTGTTTTAATGCTACGACGCTTATTTTTTCTGCTTATTTTTCGTTCTCAGAGGCGTTTTTTCGGCAAAAATATATCCCAGCAAAAATTTTTCTGTGCTACTTTCTAATACTTAGCTTAAATCCCTACGGGATGACAAAGTTGATGGTATTTTAATATTTTTCTTTATCTTATTCTCCCTCCTCCTTCAACCAAACATCACTATATTCTTCCGGATTACGTTTGAATTGGGCATGAACATATGGACACAACGCCAGAATTTTCATATCGTTTTCTCTTGCATAGGAAACCAATTTTTCTAATAATATTTTTGCGAAACCTTTTCCGGCGTACTCTTCATTAACTTCTGTATGATAAACGGTTAATTTTTTTCCGATTACCGAAATATCCATTTTCCCGGCTTTTTTATCGTCTGAGAAAAGCTGAATTTCGCCTCTCACGTTTCCTAAAACCACTTTAGTTGTTTCCATTGTTTTATTTTTTTAAATTAATAATTTAAAGGTAAGACCTTTCTAAAAATTGAGTAATGACCTATGATAATTTCGGTAAAACTTCTTCAATTTTTTCACGTAATCCTTCGTGTTGTTTTGGAAGTTTTAAGTTTGTTCCCAATTCGTTCAAAGGCTCATCAACAGTAAATCCCGGATTGTCGGTTGCTATTTCGAACAAAACTCCGCCCGGTTCACGGAAATACAATGAATAGAAATAATCTCTGTCGATTTTCGGAGTGATATTCAATCCTGCAGACATTACTTTTTCACGGAATTCCATTAAAACGTTGTCATCTTTTACTCGGAATGCAACGTGGTGATTGGTTCCTGCAGCATTTCTTCCTGCTGTAATGTTATCATTTTCGATGATGTCAACAAGGTTTGCTGTTTCAATGGCGTCAGTTGCAAAACGGTATCTTTCTCCTTCCTGTTTTTGTAAATCGTAACCAAAAATATCGGTTAACACTTTGATTGTCGGGTCTGCTTTTTTCAACGTTAAAGTGATATTGTGGAAACCTTTCAATGCATTTTCGTCTTTAATTTCATCGGTTGTCCAGACTTTTCTGTCATCCGGAGTTGATGATTCGATGAACTGTAACTGTAAACCATCAGGATCTTTAAACGAGATCAGTTTTTCGCCAAAAATTTCACCTTCTTCGACATTTACATTGAATTGCTGTAATCTGTTTTTCCAGAATTCCAAGCTTCCTTTTGGAACTGAATATCCGATGTGAGTTGCCAAACCGGAACCGTTTGCTCCTTTCCCGATTCCTTCCCAAGGAAAGAAAGTAAGGATCGTTCCCGGAGTTCCTTCTTCGTTTCCGAAATAAAAATGGAAGGTTCCCGGATCGTCAAAATTTACTGTTTTCTTCACCAATCTTACTCCCAAAACCTGGGTATAAAAATCTAAATTTCTTTTTGCATTGTCTGCGATTGCTGTAATGTGGTGCAATCCTAAAATTCTATTTCCCATTTTGTTATTTGTTTAATTTTGATATGACAAATTTATGGTGATTCGAAATCCTGTGCATTTAACTAGTTTAATAAATACCGTTTTCTGCAAAAAAGTGTAAAACGTTCAGTTTGTCATTCAGAACAAAGCGAAGTAAAGAATCTTTTTTTAACACAAGGTTCATGAGGTTTGCTTTAATGATATAGAAATATTATTGAGGACGTTTTTAGCATGACA
>NZ_BAAAZJ010000003.1:907442-1076438 GCF_039536845.1 Chryseobacterium ginsenosidimutans | reverse complement strand
CTGCCGAAAACAAAAAATAGCGAGTGCGGAAAGCGGGAACAGCTTCAAAAGAAATTTAAAGAGAAATGATGGAAGTTTAATGAATAAATAGATTTTCCCTTCGTCAGAATGACAACCAACCCTACAATTACTTAATCAATCATTCTTACACTAATTTAAATAATTAAAAATCAAATAATTAAATATATTTTTAAAATTATTTTTCAAAAAGTCTACTTTTTTAGTGGACTAATAAAAAATTATGTTTTATATTTGCAAACGTAATCAGGATATAAAAATAAAATGAAAGCAGAATTCAAAAAAAGCTCAGTAAGAAAACACAACATTAATTTTATGATGATGTATTGCTGCATGCCTATGCTTCATTCCTGTTGTGGTTAACCTTACTTTTATATGACATATTTTTAAAGGCTTTACCACGTTGTAGAGCCTTTTTTATTTACAAAAAACAACATTAAAAATATCATGAATACTAATAAAAACAAATGGCTTATCCCCATAGCCTTTACCAATATTTATGTAATATGGGGAATTACTTTCCTCGCAATTTCCTTCGGATTAAACGGGTTTCCGCCTTTTATTCTATCGGGGTTCAGATTTTTAGGCGCAGGAATATTGATAATGGGATATTTACTCGTAAAGGGTGAAAAAGCAAATTCTGTCATCAACTGGAGAAAAAACGCTATAACAGGAATGCTAATCCTTACAGGTGGGACCGGACTTGTAGCTTGGGGTGAGCAATATGTAACCGCATCTGAAGCAGCCATCGCTATTGCAACCGGACCATTTTGGTTCATCGCGATTGATAAGAAAAACTGGAATTATTATTTCTCGGATAAATTCATTCCTTTAGGGTTAATTATCGGGTTTGTAGGGCTTATTTTATTTCTAAACGGAAGTGTAAGTTCATCTAATTCACATACAGAGACAGCGAATACATCAATCAGAATAACGGCATTTATCGTTTTGGCATTAAGTTCCGTTGCGTGGGTTTTGGGTTCTTTATATTCTAAAAAAAATCCGGCAGGTCATTCAACTTTCATGAATATTGCTCAACAACTTATTACTGCAGGTATTGCATCGTTTATTATTGCCTTTTTCAGAAATGAATGGACAGGATTTTCAATTATAAAAGTACCGCTAACAGCTTGGTTTGGCTTGTTTTTCCTTATTTTTTTCGGATCAATTATCGCCTATCTCTCGTACATATGGCTTTTGTCTGTAAAACCTGCAGCTTTAGTAAGTACTCACACTTACATCAACCCTATTATTACAGTGATTGCGGGCTGGATCGTTGCCGATCAGACCATTAATACCAATCAATTTTACGGATTGATCATCATACTTGCCGGAGTACTTTTAACCAATGTTACCAAATATTTTAAACTTTCAAAACGGTCGAAAGTAAAAATCAGAAGAGTGATAAGACATGTCAACAGAAATGCAAGACCTTATCAGCCAATATAAATTTTAAAGAAAATGATAGAGATAAAGAATATTTCAAAAACTTTTCATCAGAAGAAACAGTTTTTCAAAGCACTGGACGATGTAAGCCTGACTATTGAACAAGGTGATATTGTCGGAATCATCGGATTTTCAGGAGCCGGAAAAAGTACCTTAATCCGAACGGTGAATCTTCTTGAAAAACCCGATACCGGTGAAATTATTATTAATGGAAAAGATTTTACAAAATTAAATTCCAGACAATTAGCCAGCGAAAGAAAAAAAATCGGAATGATTTTCCAACATTTTAATCTGCTTTCTTCAAGGACAGTTTTTGAAAATATTGCGCTTCCATTAGAGTTGGATAATGTCAGCAAAACCGAAATCAATAAAAAAGTCAATGACCTTTTGAAAATCGTCGGTCTGGAAGATAAGGCAAATGATTACCCTAAAAGCCTTTCCGGTGGACAAAAACAAAGAGTTGCGATTGCAAGAGCCTTGGCTAATGATCCTTATCTCCTGCTTTGTGATGAAGCGACAAGTGCGCTCGATCCTGCAACTACTCAATCGATTTTACACTTATTGAGAGATATTAATCAAAGGTTAGGAATTACAATTTTGTTGATTACCCACGAAATGGAAGTTATCAAAACAGTCTGTAATCACGTTGCAGTGATCGACAAAGGAAAACTATTAATTAAAGGAACTTTAAGCGAAATTGTCTCCGATAAAGAGAATCCTATTATCAAACAATTTTTAAAATCTGGTGTTATGACTATACCACAAGAACTGAATAAAAAACTACAAAAAGAACCACAAAACGGATTATTTCCACTGGTTGAAGTTGAACTTAATGAACAGATCTCTGTTGAAGAATTACTTTCAATAGTGTATGATAAATATAAAATTCCTTACAAACTGTTGAAAGCCGATGTAGAATATTTGGGAGATTCCAACTTTGGAAAACTTTTGTTGCAGCTTCAGGGTGAAGAAGAAGAAAACCAGCAAGCTATCTATTATTTCAACCAGAATAAAATTCAAAATACGGTAAGAGGATATGCTTAGTGATACGGTGATTTCTCTTTTGTCGAAGGGAGTTTGGGAGACAGTTTATATGACCTTTGTGTCAGGATTTTTTGGATTTGTTTTAGGTTTACCTGTCGGGATTTTATTGTTTTTTACAAGAAAAGGACAGCTTTTGGAAAATGTAATTTATAACAGGATTTTATCTGTTTTGGTTAATATTTTCCGTTCCATTCCTTTCATTATTTTGATTGTCTGGATGATCCCTTTTACCAGAAGCCTGGTCGGAACATCCATTGGAATGAACGCCGCTTTAGTTCCGTTAAGCATTGGCGCAGCGCCATTTATTGCAAGATTAGTGGAGAACAGTTTATTGGAAGTTCCTTACGGATTGATTGAAACTGCAAGAGCTTTGGGAGCGAGTCCGTTTCAGATTATCCGAAAAGTTCTGTTGCCGGAAGCGCTTCCTTCTTTAATCAATAATGCAACAATTACTCTAATTACTTTGGTCGGATATTCTGCGATGGGAGGTGCTGTAGGAGCCGGTGGATTGGGACAAATCGGGTATCAATACGGCTATATCGGTTACGATGCGGTGATTATGAATCTGGTGTTGGGATTATTGGTTGCAATAGTTTTTATCATTCAGTTTTCGGGTGACAGATTAGCGAAAAGATTTGATCATCGTTGAGTTTTATGTTGAGGGTTTGAGAGTTGGAGGGTTGTGGAATTTTAGTGTGAGAGTGCTTTAAAAATATAATGTGAATGTGAAGTAGTATGATGGTTTTGAAAATTCAGCCATCGATTGGCGAAAAAAATTAGCAAAAAGGGGTAAAGCCATATTTTATTTATTTAAAGAATTTTAAAATTTAACCTTTTTGCTTTTTCGCCTTTTAAAAAAAAAAATAATTTACAATGAAAAAAATAAAGATTTTAGGTTTATTAACGGCAGGTTTGCTGGTGTTCACGGCTTGTAATTCGTCAAAAAAAGAAAACCCGAATTACATTAAAGTCGGAATCACTTCCGGACCTGAACAGGAAATTGCAGAAACTGCTAAAAAAGTGGCGAAAGATAAGTACAATCTGGATGTTGAGCTGGTTTCTTTCAATGATTATGTAGTTCCCAATGAAGCTTTGAATAATGGAGATATAGATGCCAATGCTTTCCAGCACGTTCCGTATTTAAACGAACAGTCAAAACAAAGAGGCTACAAACTGGCGGTTGTCGGAAATACTTTTGTCTACCCGATTGTTGCCTATTCAAAAAAAATCAAAAACATTAAAGAACTTCAAAACGGAAGCACAATTGTAATTCCAAATGATCCGACAAACGGTGGACGTTCCTTACTTCTTTTACAGAAAAACGGTTTATTACAATTAAAAGACGGCATCGGATTATTACCAAAAGTGACTGACATTGTCGGCAATCCTAAACAATTAAAAATCCTGGAAATTGAAGCGCCGCAATTGCCAAGAGTATTGGATGATAAGGAAGTGGTAATCGCCATTATTAACAATAATTTTGCAGCACAAGCCGGATTGGATGCCGACAAACAGGGAATATTTAAAGAAGATAAAGATTCACCTTATGTAAATGTTGTGGTTTCAAGAGAAGATAATAAAAATGACGAAAAAGTGAAAAACTTTGTGAAAGCCTATGAATCTGAAGAGGTTTTGAAAAAAGCGGAAGAGATTTTCAAAGGTGGCGCCATCAAAGGCTGGAACTAAATTTTAAAAATTTTGAATTTTTTCATCATGATGAAAACTGACTGTTCACAACTCATTATTGACATTTAAAAAGATTCTATTATTATATATTTAGACATTGTTTCATTATTATTTGAAATAATGTCTTTTGTTTTTATTCCAATTTATAGATTTTTTTCTTAAACTTACATTTTTCTAAATAACATCTGGTCATTAATAACCAATTATTTAAAATAATCATTTTCTCAATTTGAGATAATAATTATTTTTGCTATTTTTGTTACCAATCAATAAAAAGGCTTTTATGTTAAAGAAAACTGCCATTGTAAGTTTATTCACTCTTATTTCTGTTTCTTATATGGCTCAAAATACTACTCTACCCGTTTATTTAGACGATACAAAACCCGTCGAGCAACGAGTTCAGGATGCACTTTCCAGAATGACTCTGGAGGAAAAAGTGGCAATGCTTCATGCACAGTCTAAATTCAGTTCTCCGGGTGTTCCAAGATTGGGAATTCCTGAATTCTGGACCACAGACGGTCCTCACGGAGTTCGCCCTGAAGTAATGTGGGACGAATGGAACCAAGCTGGCTGGACGAACGACTCCATTATTGCTTATCCTGCATTGACGGCTCTTTCCGCAACATGGAACAAAAAAATGTCATGGAATTACGGTAAAGCACTTGGAGAAGAAGCCCGTTACAGAAAAAAAGATATTCTTCTAGGACCCGGAGTGAATATTTACAGAACTCCATTGAACGGAAGAAATTTCGAATATATGGGTGAAGATCCTTATTTGACATCAAAAATGGTCGTTCCTTACATCAAAGGTGTACAATCAAATGGTGTAGCAACTTCTGTAAAGCATTTCGCTTTAAATAATCAGGAAATGTTCCGTAATACAAGCAATGTAAAAGTTGATGACAGAACCTTGTATGAAATTTATCTTCCAGCCTTCAAAGCGGCAGTGACAGAAGGAGATTCATGGACGATTATGGGAGCTTATGATATGTACAAAGGTCAATATTCAAGCCAGAACCAATACCTTTTGAATGATATTCTGAAAGGTGAATGGAAATACAAAGGTGTGGTTGTTTCCGACTGGGGTGCTGTAAACAATACCGACCAAGCCATCCACAACGGGCTGGATCTTGAATTCGGAAGCTGGACAAACGGACTTTCAGCAGGCACAAAAAATGCTTATGACAATTATTATTTAGCAAAACCTTATTTAGATTTGATTAAATCAGGAAAAGTGGGAACAAAAGAGCTTGACGACAAAGTTTCAAGACTTTTAAACCTTGCTTATAAAACAACGATGAACAGAAACAAGCCTTTCGGAAACATCGCTTCCGAAGAGCATAAAGCTGTTGCCAAAGAAATCGGTGAAGAAGGAATTGTTTTGCTGAAAAATCAGGGAAATGTACTTCCGATTGATATTAATAAAGCTAAAAAAATTGCCGTTATCGGTGAAAATGCTATCAAAATCATGACTGTCGGCGGTGGTTCTTCTTCATTAAAAGTGAAATATGAAACGCTTCCTTTAGACGGAATTAAAACAAGATTCGGGAAACAGTCTGATGTACAATACGCAAGAGGTTATGTGGGAGATATCGGTGGTGAATATAACGGGGTAAAATCCGGACAAGACCTAAAAGATACCCGTTCTGAAGCCGAATTATTAAATGAAGCTGTTGAATTAGCAAAAAAATCTGATTACGTGATTTTCGTCGGTGGTTTAAATAAAGCTGATTTCCAGGACAGTGAAGGAAATGACAGAAAAAGCTACGGATTGCCTTACAATCAGGATAATCTGATTGCTGCATTGGCAAAAGCGAATAAAAATCTTGCAGTCGTTCTGGTTTCAGGAAATGCGGTTGCAATGCCTTGGATCAAAGAAGTTCCGACGGTTTTACAATCCTGGTATTTGGGTTCCGAGGCCGGAAATTCTCTCGCTTCTGTTTTAGCAGGTGATGCGAATCCATCAGGAAAATTGCCGTTCTCTTTCCCCGTGAAGCTGGAAGATAATTCTGCACACAAATTGGGAGAATATCCCGGACAAAAAGATGAACTGGCTGCAGGAAAAGGAAAAGACCAGAAAAACCCGATCAACATTACGTATAACGAAGGAATTTTTGTAGGCTACCGTTGGTATGACACGAAAAAAATTAAAACATTATTCAGTTTTGGTCATGGTCTGAGTTATACCACTTTTGAATTCGGGAAAGCTAAAGCCGATAAAACAACAATTTCTCAGGACGACACCATTACGTTCACCGTTTCTGTTAAAAATACAGGGAAAAAAGCAGGAGCTGAAGTTGCACAATTATACATTTCCGATTTAAAATCATCTGTTGAAAGACCAACCAAAGAATTGAAAGGTTTTGAAAAAGTATTTTTAAATCCCGGAGAAGAAAAAGAAGTGACTTTTACTATCGATAAAACTGCTTTAAGTTTCTTCGACGCTCAAAAACACGAATGGGTCGCTGAACCGGGAGATTTTGAAGCACAAATCGGAAATTCTTCTGATGCTATTAAAACTAAGGTGAAGTTTACTTTAAAGTAATTTTACTTATTTATATTTCTAAAGCGAGAATGCCCGAATTTGATTCGGGCATTTTTTATTTTACTATTCTCTAAACTGATATTCCGTCAATCTCTGTTCACCAGACTTTATCAAAATATTTTCTTCAACAGCCCATTTCAAATCTCTGCTCGCTGTTGGCGCTGAAATATTTTTAAAATTCTGCAAATAATCTTTTCTGCTGAATTTTTTTTCTCCAATCTTCTCTTTGAATAAAAATATTCTGTCATTTGCGCTCAGATTAGTATTTTGAGATTGCAGAACCTGTTTCAAAGACTTTAATAGTATTGCGAGCATAAATTCAATAAAAGGAGTCGACTGCCCTATTTTATCAGATTCAGAAAGTTTGTTGTAATATTCTTTTTGATTTTCTTTAATGAGACTTTCTACTGGTAAATACTCAAAAACAGGATATTGCTGCATGAGAATCAATGTCTGCCACAGCCTTCCCATTCTACCATTTCCATCTACGAAAGGATGTATAAATTCAAACTCATAGTGAAAGACACAGCTTTTAATTAAAATTAGTTCCTTATCATTTTTTAAATAGTTAAAAAGATCATTCATTAATCCTTTTACCATTGTTCCACCCGGAGCAAGATGTTCAACCTTGGAACCTTTAACAATTCCCACATTAGTTGTTCTGAACTTACCTGCATTTTCAATTAAACCTTTTATTAAAATGGAATGAGCAACTTCCAGATCTTTAATTTTATTCGGATTAAAACGCTTCAAATCATTATAGACTTCAATAGCATTCTGCACTTCAAGAATATCTTTTGCAGGAGCAGTAATTCTTTTATTTTCCAGTAAAGCAGTTATCTGTTCTTCTGTAAGTGTATTTCCTTCAATCTCTAATGAAGACTGAATAGTTTTAATACGATTTTTCTTCCGCAGTTCTGTGGTAGGTTTATAAAGATGATTCGCATTAATTTCCCCTATTTTTTCGGAAATAGAAGCAACCAATTCTAAAACTTTATCTGTAATTATATAAGGCGGTTTCAAAATATGATACTATCAAATGATACTATCAAAGATAAAGATTTAATTTAAAAACACTTTTATTGAGGTCAGGAAAATATTTTATTTTTCATCAAACATGTTCTTTTAATTTCTCAAAATACTGAATAACACCCACATCAGGAAGATATAACTGACCATTCAAATCATTTTCAAAATCATTTGTGTTATCAAGAAAGGAATTGCTGAATAAAGCATAAGAAGGCTGTTCAGCAAAATCATTTTTAAGCAATTGATGGGCTTCAACTACTGTTGTTCCGTACAATTTTCTAAAGTTTCCGATTTTATATTGCGAAAACTTACCGTAAGTAACAATAAATTTTAAAGATAAATCTATGGAAGTATTTAAAATATCACTCAGTTCTTTTACTTTTTCATTAAAAGCGTTTTGCATATTACGAAGAAGTTTAGAAATTTTCTGATAGGAAGGATTAGCATCATATCGGTAAAATAAAATGGCATCACCTTCAATTTCGGATATTTCAAAATAGTCGCGGTTTGCTTCGATAAGAGTAGAAAGTAGTTGTGTTACAATATATTGTCCTGTATAAAGTTTAGTATTAAAGACAAATTCTGTAAATCCGTTAAAATCCGGAATGAGTATGATACCATTGTGTATATTTATATTTTTCATAATGATATTAGATTAAAACTTGTTGTAAAATAGAAGACGCAGCAAGTTTCATTTTACTTTAATATCAACCATAAAAATTTAAACCTCCACAATCAGCTCTTTTTTATATCCATTATATTTTTCATCAATATATCCATGAGGATTACAAATAACCTCCGTCTCCCCTATTTTATATCTTAAAGGCGTATGAATATGCCCATGAATCCAATATAAAGGTTGATGTTCCAAGATAAAATCTTCAAGATTGGAAGCATATGCTGAAGTGACAGGATCGTCTTTATATTTTCCCGGAACAGATAAAATACTTGGTGCATGATGTGTAACAACAATATTTTTCGACCCTTTAGAATTCTCTAAACTTTCCTGCAACCATGCTTTTGAGAACTGATGAATTTTAAATGTATCAATTGTCCTTAATTTTGAATAAGAAGGATCACGGGTAATTTTTTTATAATCATTCATCACAGATTGACAGGTCATTCCATAATATCTCGGATCTCCGAAAATTGAAAAATCGGTCCATAACGTTGCTCCGTGAAAACGAATTCCATCAATATCTACAAAAGAATCTTCCAGTACAAAAACATTGGAGTTTTGTGCAGCTTCTTTTATTTTGTTTAAAGTTTTCGGATAAGAACCTTTGTAATATTCATGATTTCCAAGAACATAAATTACAGGTTTATCAGGAATTTTAGTTTTAATCCATTCAATTCCCTTTGTTCCCAAATTCACATCTCCTGCCAGAATAACGAGATCCGCATTATCAAAAGATAAATCGGTAACTCCAAATTCCTGATGCAGGTCGCTGATGATTTGTATTTTCATTTTGCTAAAATAAAAAAGAACCGACAATTAGCTATCGATTCTTTTCATATAATTTAGTTTGAAAGAATATCTATTAAGAAACAGCAATTTCAACCTGTTTTATTTTAAGATTTTTAATGATGAAAAAAGACAGCATTCCCAAAGCAAAAACTGCGTATCCTATCAGTATGATTAAACTTAAATTTCCAACTGCCATTTTGGAAGGAAAAATCTGACTCATTAAAGTCATAAAAGACAATCCGATTCCTGCTCCTAAAAAGTAACTTGTAGAACCTAAACTTGACGCCACGCCATAACTTGAAGGCTGTACATCCTGAATTCCCAAAACGGA
The DNA here is from genome assembly GCF_039536845.1 of Chryseobacterium ginsenosidimutans. Lineage (GTDB taxonomy): Bacteria > Bacteroidota > Bacteroidia > Flavobacteriales > Weeksellaceae > Chryseobacterium > Chryseobacterium ginsenosidimutans_B. The sequence continues at coordinate 1,066,871 of NZ_BAAAZJ010000003.1, read as the reverse complement.
TAAGGCTGTAAAACAAAACGTCATTCCCACTCCCGAAATACAGGCTGCACCGATTAAAACCAACGTCAACGGATGACCAAAATAAACGGAAATCAATAAAAATAAAGCTCCCATTAACATAAAACTCCATCCGAAAATTCCCATTTGAGCAGAATTCAATCTTTTTGAAATATGTGGTAAAACAAACTTTGCTACCAATGCAGACATTACACTGAACGGAACCAGCATTAATCCCGCAGAAGCCGCATTATAATTCATATCTTTCTGAAGCATTAAAGAAATTAAGAATAAAAATCCTATAAAAAACGCTCCCAATGCAACGAATGCAAGATTGGAAATCATTAAGGATTTATGCTTAAATAATATCAGGTTAATCAAGGGTTGTGAAACCGTTTTTAAGCGATAAAATACCAAAGCCAGCAATAAAACAGCCAAAATAAGAGCGCTTACAATCTCGAAAGTCTGCTCTTTAATGTGGATCAATTCATGGGTTCCGTAGGTTAAGCTTAATAATCCCAAAACTAATAAAATTCCCGATGTAACATCCGTTTTCTGAGATTTCCCTCTTCCATCTTTTGGAAGATATTGATAGGCAAAAATTAATGTGATTAAAAGAACCGGAACATTAATAAGAAAAACCCAATGCCAACTTAGATACGTGCTGATAATTCCCCCCAATGAAAGCCCGCTTCCTGAACCGATTGCCGCAAACGAACTGAAAATCCCGATCGCACGGTTTCTTTCCTGATCTCCCTTGAAAGTATTAGTAACGATCGACATCGCGGAAGGCATAATAAAAGCCGCTCCAAGACCTTGTAAAGCACGGAAAACAGCTAATGTTTCAAAGTTTGTAGACAAACCCGCACCTAAAGAAGTCAACATAAAGATCAATGATCCCAAAAGGAATATTTTCTTACTTCCGATCTGATCTGAAAGCTTTCCGCCAATGATCAGAAAACCTCCAAAAAACAACACATATAAAGTCTGCAGCCACTGAACGGTTTCTGCTCCGATGCCGAACTGCTCCTGAATAGAAGGAATCGTAAGATTAATAATGGCAATATCCAAAGCCTCCACAAACGTTCCCACCGATGCTAAAATTAATATTAAATTCTTTCTTTCCATATAGTTCAATTATACTGCAAAATTAAAATTAATAGAACGTATGTAAAAATTATCATTTAAATTTGGAACATATTTTAAATTAATACAATATAAAAAGAACAAATACTCTTTTATTTAAAAATTAACCTTAAAAAACAGAACAAATGGCAACGGAAAATTATATCCCCGACGAAAAAGATCTTTCCATTCTAAGAATTTTACAAAAAGACGCAAAATTAAGTGTTCGAGACATTGCGACAAGAATTAATCTTAGCCCTACTCCAACTCATGAACGTATCAAAAGAATGGAAAAAACAGGAATTATCAAAGAATACACAACAGTGGTTGACCGCAAAAAAGTGAATAAAGGCATGATGGTGATCTGTATGATCGCGCTGAATGTTCATAATAAAAAAATGGCAGGACAGTTCATTGAAGAAGTTGGAAAACTGAAAGAGGTTGTGGAGTTTTATAACATCAGCGGAGATTTTGATTTTATGCTAAAAATTCTCGCCCCGAATATGGATGAATTTCATGAATTTTTTGTGAATAAATTATCCGAAATTGAAGGAATCGGACAGACCAAAAGCATTTTTGTGATGAACAGTATTAAGGAAAGCTTGCAGATTCTTTGATTTTTATTTGATTTGAATTACATTTTAACGCAATAACCGCTAAGATTTTATTTATCTATTGTGAATATTCTTCCTTCGCAAGGACTTTTCATTCTCCAATGCCAGTAGTTTTACATAAAGTTTGTCATCCTGAAAGGATTCAAACATAGTAAATAGCATGGAAAGATTCGTACCTAGATCCCTTCGGGATGACAAACGGACTGGCTATTCCTAAATATTATTAATTGAAGTATTAATATTTTAAGTCTTTTTTAATACGTTGATTTATTATTTTAAGTTTAAAAACAGTAAATTGAATTAATATTAAATCTACAAATTATGCCCTGGAATCCCGAAGTTTACAATCAATTTAAAAATATCCGTTTTAAACCTTTCTTTGATCTTGCAGACCTAATTGCTGATGAAAAAGAAATGAAAGCCATCGATTTAGGCTGCGGAACGGGCGAACAAACTGCAATTCTGGCAGAAAAATTTTCTGAAGCCACGTTTATCGGCATTGATTCTTCTTTCGAAATGCTTGAAAAATCAAAAAGCCTTGAAAATGAACATCTTCATTTCAGGCAAGCGACAACAGAAGAAATTTTGGAAAGTAATGAAAACTGGGATCTTATTTTCAGTAATGCAGCATTGCAATGGTCTGATAATCATAACAAGTTATTTCCAAAACTGATTTCAAAATTGAACCATAACGGACAACTTGCGATCCAAATGCCTTACCAATCCGGAAATATTTTGAATCAGATTTTGTTTGAGATGGCGGGTGAAGAACCTTTCAAAACACAATTAAATAACTGGAACCGCCCTTCTGCAGTGCTCACAATTGATGAATACGCACAGATTTTATTTGATAATGGTATTGAAGATCTGAATTTATCACAGAAAGTTTATCCGATTATTGCCGAAGATCACGAGACTTTATTCAATTTTATTTCGGGATCGGCTTTGATTCCGTATCTGGAAAAACTGGATGATGAGCAACAGAAAGTTTTTACCACAGAATTTAAACAAAGAATCACAAAGAGTTTTCGGAAACTTCCTGCTATTTATTCGTTTAAGAGGGTTTTGATGTATGGCAGGAAAAAGTGAAAAACGTTATTAAAGGTGTAAATTATAATCTAATCTTGGAACTTATTCATTCCGACACTTGTCGTCATATTCTGTCCCACATTAATATTTAGATTCTCCCCTGCCGTAAAAGTCATGTTCTTTGGTGCATTCACATTAATATTTCCCGCTCCATCCATCAAATAAGTATTTCCGCTCGGATCTTCTATAAAAATACTTCCTTCTGCATCATTCAAAATAATCTTAGTACCGCTTCTCGTATGAATCACTTTTTTATCATTTCCTGAAGTATGGTAAGAACTCGTTTCACTACCATTGTAATGCGTTCCCATCACAAAAGGTTTTTGTATATCCAAAAAAGAATTGATAAAACTAAAAATACAGGATAGTAAATTAGCAATTGTGGGTTTTTCCATTCTTTACAAGTGCAAATAACCAAAATAAGTATTGCCAAATTATTTATAATAAAAATATGTTTATCATTCAGACGAAATGCATAATGAAGTATAATATAACTGATAACTGATATTAAAAATAATGCGCTAAAAAAAAATATTCGAACTTCAAATTCAAGAATGTCGGCTTGATTTCCAATTTTAAATTGACTTTCAGTATAGATTATACTCGAAATTATTATTCCAAGTATGAATATTGATATTGAGGATATTAATGCAAGTTTCATTTTTTTTCAAATTTAATTATAAAATAATCTTCATCATAATTAGAATAATCAAATGGATCATACCAATCTCCTGTATTATGAAATTTTACTCTTCCATGATGTACTTTTTGTCCTTCGTTCAAAATAATGGTATTATCTTGTTTTATGTATTCTTTATTATTTTCTATTACCACTTGTACTGTTTGCAACTAGCATTCTTAGGTCTTTTTTTAAATCAAAATTATTTTTTTAAAAATTGCAAATAATAAGTAAGAATAAATAATGGGAAAAACGATATGAATAACCGAATAGCAATTCCTAATTTGAATTGCACAAACGCATTAGGATCTACAAAAAAGAATTCAAATAATAATATGATTAAAAAAACAATTGTTGGAAAAACAAAGTATATTTTCTTTTTATCTTTAAATAAATAAATAAATAATATAGAAACATTTAATAAAATATAAAAAGAAGCTATCAAAAAAATGGATAGGGCACCTATTTTTCCTTCAAATCCTAAAAAGTCTAGATTTGAAAGAAAAATTAAAATTATACCACCAATAAAAAAATTGCCTTTATACTGTATTTTATATGTGAACCAAATATAAAATACAACTGCTGCGAATATTATTGAAATTATAATTTGAAATATATTTATTTCCATTTTATTTAAATTTTATTATAAAATAATCCTCATCATATATTTCATATTGATACCAGTCTCCATTTGGTTTTTTATGGATTTTTGTATTTCCATGATGTGCTTCCTGCCCATTATTAGTAGTTGTACCAAGATTTTCTGTAATATATTTTTTTGTATTTTCTACAACAGCTTTTGCATTACCAAGATAGTCAGTATTGTAAACGGCATCCGCCGATGCTAAAATCCTTCCAGGCTTAGAATAAAATACAGGAATATATACTTCTTGTTTTTTTCTAAATTTTGCGATTTCAAAATCTATGATTCCTTTCATAGAACATTTGTTTTCTTTTGCAAATTTTACCATTTTTTCAAATAAAGTAATATTCAATTTATTATGATCCAATTTAAATCTAACTGAAATAATCCAAGCCAAGTTTTTCACATAACATAAGTACCAATCTGGTCTCATATAAATTAAGTCGGGATATCCAGCATCTGTTTGCATATGATCTAATGTAAAATAACCTTCTGTTCCATACATGATAAATTTATCTTCACCGGGTTTATTAAAATAGATTTCTTTTAAATATTGTTTTAAAGTACGTCCATACATGGATTTCTTTTGATAATCTTCATTTGTTAAGAATGTATACCCATATTTATCTATATAATAATTTATAAATTTAATCCAAGGCTCTACATCATCACTCAATTTTTTTCCTCCTTGTCCTTTCCAACTTTCTATTGCTTTTTCAGCATTTTCAGGTTTGTGTTTCAAATCGTAGAAAATTAAATCAGCTGGCTTTATATTATCAAATTTGGTATGAGCATAAGTGTCACCGAATCTGTGTAATAGTTCACCTAATTTATTTGTAGTTTCTTTTGGTGTCTTTTCTTTTATGTATAAAAATTTTAATGCAGTCAAAAGCTCTTCCGTCCCATGAAAGCCTCCTGTTAATGAATGTATTTCTTTTTGATCAGAAGGATACCCCCAAGTTTGGTCAATTTCAAAGTCAGTTTCACTATGTACATCTGTATCTGGGTTTTCTGTTGCAATTGCCAATTCTTCTGCACCTGCTTCATCCATTCCTAGCATTAAACAAACCAAATATACTGTACTGTAATGCCCGTCTGTTTCATAAAAAAACACGTTTTCTTTGTAAGGTTCTTCTTCTTTTTTATCAGTAACCTTATAATTCTTCATAGAGACTCCATCTTTACCATCAATAGTATTTTTTTTGTTACCCGTTACTGTTAGATGTTCTTTCTTAGAATCTAACTTTATACTCTCAGCATTTAAATTAAATTTTTTACTGATTTCTGTAAAATTACCATTATTACCCATTAATGTAAATTTGAATTCTCTCCAGAATTAACCTGAATCGTTTTAGCTGATTTGATTTGAACATTTTCTTTTGAAGCGTATAATTCTATTTTTTCAGCATGCTTTGTATAATCTTTAGCTTCTTTGGTGATTTTATCACTTGCTATGTTTGTAATATTCGAAGCCATTAAAGAATAATCTGCAACCGCATTCTGCATCATCATTGCTCCTGCAAAGCTGCTGTGATTCATTCCTGCAGTTTCAGAAATATTTGCCCCCGCTGAAGATGTAATATTCATACCTGCTGTTATAGTTACATTTTCCCCAGCAGTAAAACTCATATTCTTCGGAGCATTCACATTAATATTTCCCGCTCCATCCATCAAATAAGTATTTCCGCTCGGATCTTCTATAAAAACACTTCCTTCTGCATCATTCAAAATAATCTTAGTACCACTTCTTGTATGAATCGCTTTTTTATCATTTCCTGAAGTATGATAAGAACTTGTCTCACTTCCATTGTAATGCGTTCCCATCACAAAAGGTTTTTCGGCATTTCCGGATTCAAAACCTACTAAAACTTCTTCACCAATTTCCGGAATAAAATGAAAGCCTTTTCCAAATAGGAAAGATTTTTATTTTTTTAGAATACAAAAAGTATTACTCTTCTATCTCAAAAAATAACAATTTCAGAATTCTATTTATATTCTTTTCTGTAAATCAATTTTCCATTATCCCATTTTTCTTTTTTAATAACCTTCCTATTTTTATCATAATATTTCCATATACAGTTATATTTTCCTTCTAAGAATTCTCCTTCTGCATGTAAACAGCTTATCACAGAAGCATTGTCTCCATCTGAAGCATCACATATTGTATATATCGTTGTCTTGCCATCAATTATACTACATTCACCATCAGTTTCCCAACAATACAGACTATCTTCATTTTGTTTTAATTGTCCAAAATTTAATACAAGATGTCCTTTTTGTATTTGATAAGTGGGTTTTATATCTTTTAAGTCATTTTTATTAAACTTTGGTGGTTTTTCATATTTCTGTTGTGCACAAGAATTAAAAAAAAAATATACACTAAAAATTAGGGAAATAAATATTTTCATAATTTTATTTATTTTCAGTTACAGATCCATAGTATAATTTTACATCATTTTGCATTATTCTCCATTGCCACTGATTGTAGCTTTTTGTTTTAATGGAATAATCCATAATATTTTTTGTAGTTTGTGCTTTGTAATTAATAATATTATTTACATTTTATTTCTTTAATACCCATATATTCCAAGAATCCCCCAACTTTTTGATATATATATATATCGCCACCAAAATATGTATTCCCACCAGATTCAGCGTCATACTCATAATTGTAAACACTGAATTTATACCAACAAATAGGAGATTCTCCACACATTTTATGTGTGGGTATAGGGATAAAATATATTATAACACAGCAAATAAATATAAAAGTAAAAGCTATTATATAGTATTTCTTGTTTCGCATTTTAGTATTTGTCTAGCGTTTTAAATTCTGCCTTTATTTTTTGAAAATAGTCTATTAATTTCTCTAATTTATTTATTTCATCTTTACTCGTTATATCTACATTACCATTGATTAATTTACCATTTCTAAAAGCTCTTTCATGCATTAATAGAACAACTTTACCATTAGTTTTACCAACTTTATCCAGCCCTCCACCATAATAAACATTTTCTAATAAATCATCACGAACAGTTTCCCAAGAATCTTTCAACCTATCTTTTTCAATATATTCTTTTGAGTACATATCATAATATGGGTGAGCTTCTTCATCTTTTGAAAAATCCATCCTTTTATTATCAACCTTTTTTTTAACTGATTTAACTGATAAATCCTTAAAGTCCCAACTTTTAATATGCCATTCACAATCCCACCCATAAATTTGATACTTTTTTTTATCATATAGTTCTTTGGCTTCATCTTTTGTATCACTTTTCATATCTTTAATTCTATCAGTGTACCAAGTGTTTCTACCTGGAAAACGAGCTAGTGGAACTGTTTGATTTTTGGCTAATGGCAGATTTCTATTTGTTATTTTATTTTTGCCATATACTTCATCCAAATAATACAATATTTGCTCTTTACATTTTATAAAGTCTGTAAAAACAGGTCTTTTATCTTCTTCTTTAGTCCCATCACCTTTATATTTAACACCTCCTTTTGAATAAAAATTTTCGTAAAAATCATTAGCATGAGAGTAGCTATGATTACCAATAGCGTGATTTTCATAAATATCTTTTAATACATTTAATGCTTTTTTTCGGTCCTTGTTTTTCTCAATAAAATAGTATAGATGTATTCCTGTCAAGAAAAAAGTTCCTTTAATTCCTTTTCTTTTTAATAATTCTAAAACCTCTTCTGTCCCTGCTTGTATTCCATCATCAAAAGTCAGATAAATTTCTCTCGTTACTTTATTTTCTTTACTAATAACAGGAGCTTTTGGAGAGTCATGACTTACACCAACTTCACCATTATAAATAATCTGTTTTCCTGAGCTAAGTTCATAACTATCTTGTGTATAAATCTTATAACTTCCTCCTATTTCTTCAATTAAATCTCCACCTATAAAAGTTTCTTTACTCATAACTTAATGACTTTTAGATTTTTCTCCCGAATTATGCTGTATTTCTTTTTGAGAATGTACTTCATGATTTTCAGTAACTTGTATAGAACCTTTTCCGTTTATTATTGTTTGTTTATCTTTTTCTATTTTACTTTCTTTATTTCCCTGAATAAATTCAACAACTTTTCCTACAACATTTGTCATAAAATCATTTCCTACAGTAAGATTTTTCATCATTCCTACACTTTGCATACTATTCATAGCAACACTTTCAGATTTATTCATACCGACAGTTGTATTCATATTTTTACCTGCACTGATATTAATATCTTCTCTCGCTGTAAAAGTCATATTCTTAGGTGCATTCACATTAATATTCCCCGCCCCATCCATCAAATAAGTATTTCCGCTCGGATCTTCTATAAAAACAGAACCTTCTGCATCATTCAGAATGATTTTGGTTCCGCTTCTCGTATGAATCACTTTTTTATCATTTCCTGAAGTATGATAAGAACTTGTCTCACTTCCATTGTAATGCGTTCCCATCACAAAAGGCTTTTCCGCATTTCCAGATTCGAAACCTACTAAAACTTCTTCACCTATTTCCGGAATAAAATGAAAGCCTTTTCCACTTCCCGAGTGGGGCTGTATCAGTCTTATCCAAGGTGTAACTTCATTTTTTTCTTCCTGCCACGGAAACTGCACCCTTACTCTGCCCATTCCCATCGGATCATTGTTGTCCGTTACTCTGGCGGGTTGCTCTTCGCCTTTAGGCACGGCTTCGATGTCAATATAAGGTGCTGCATTGAATAAATCCGGAATTCCCACAAACTCATTGTAATAATTTTCTCCGTCATAGCAATGTTTAATTTCTATGATACGGTAGGTTTCCATTGCCTTTGAATTGATATCCGAGATTTCTGCTCTTCCGCCTATTTTAAGATCAGGATCTTTACTCTTTCCCCGTACATGCATCAGGTTTTCCCTGCTTTCTTTTTCTCTTCTCACCGCTTCTTCCAGTTCTTTATCCGAACTTTCACTGATGCCGGTATGATTGAAATGCATTTTCGGTTTTTTCTTGAAAACATTTCGTGAAACATTTACAGCAATACTTTGAAAAGGATTTTCTTTAAATTCTGATTTTAAACCGCCGCTGTTTTTTTCAATCTTTGAACCGCTTTGTGCTTCATAAGACATATAACTGAAATCCTGAGCCTGCATTTTCATCTCGAATTCAATATCAATTAAATCAATATTTTCTGCAAGCTTAATCATCGGTTGTACTGCTGTTCCGAAAATAAGATTCTCCCCATTATAATAGAAAAATTCTCCATAACGGATTGCCAATCTCCTGATAAACTGATAATCAGATTCTTTATATTGAACAGTATAAGGAAGTGTATATTGGGTATTGGGCAGGTCAACTTTTACCTTGGCTTCCTGCGGATAACCCTCCGTTATTTTCGAAAGAATATCTTCAAGCGTTTTATTTTCAAAACTCTGACAATCTTTCCCGTTCTCCAACAAAATACTTGGAGCATACCCTGTAATATACAAATCTCCATAACCTCCTCCTTCATCTTTTTTGTTGCGAATACCTCCGATAATTCCGGCAAAAGTCTGTCTTGGTTTTCCAAAACGCCAATAGGTAATAATCAGCTCTTTGCCAAGAAGATTTTTAGAACTTTCCATCACATAGCCTTCAAAACTATCTAAGGCATCATCAGGAACAGTTATGCAAAATGTATCGTGATCTGCCGTTTTTTGAGTAAGTTCTACAGTATAGCTGTCTTTTGCTAAAAAATCTTTTCCGTCCAGAGTCAGAAGACAATAAACCAACGGATTAGTCGGGTCATGAAGCCATTCTTTAAACGAACGGGACGTACCGAATATATTTGAAAAGTCTTGGTTTTCCATACTATTTTAAGATTGTTGGTTGTCAGTTGATAATTTTTTGATTGTTTAATAAGTTTTTTCTTACGCTACATTTTACATTTATTCTCTCCATTGCTTTTCGTGTACAGCTCCGTTCACATTGAATTTTTTAGCAACCAGATGCATTTCAATCTGTAACGGCTGATTGTCAACAGCATTGAAATATTCAGTAAAATTAACACAGAAAGCTTTCTCAAAAATTAATTCCTGCAATTTGCTCATGGCATCCCTGCGATAAAAGATGATCTTCCCGTTTTTCACCTGATTATGATCCAGCATCCAGTTTAAGAGCTCGGGGTTTCCGGTACTTTCTATCTTAATAATGATTTCTCCGCCCTTGGGCATTCCTTTGGGTTTTCCCGTTCCGTCCACAGGCTGAACGAAGTTGTATTTACACTCTAATATATTATAGGTGTTCCCGTCTAATTCTAATTTGGATAAAAAGGACATACGTTTTTATTTGAAATTTAATATTTGGGTAATGCGGCAATGTGAAAATCACACTTCCCTGAAAGCAAAAAATGGGTAATAATTAACTACTACCCATTTCTTATTTTTATAGGGTTATACCCACTCGTTTTTATATTCTCCGTCTCCCATTGATATACTTCTGGCAGAAATAGTAAATTGTTCTGTAAGTGGATTATCACCCGTAGAATCAAATTTTTCTTTATGCTTTACCAAATAGGCTTCCGTGAATTTTAATTCTTTCAATGTAGCTTCACTGTCTCTTTTGAAGAATACCACGCTTCCGTCTTTCCTTTCAAACGAATTGGTCATCCATTCAAAAAGATCCGTACCTCCCGTTCCTTCTACGACTACATCTATTTTACCTCCTCTCGTTATTGTAGAAGGTCTTCCCGTTGCATCAGTTTCCTGAAATAAGCCATAACTTACATTAAGGACATTATATACTTTTCCTGCTACTTTTAGCTGTGCTTTAAATGACATAATTAATTGATTTTAATTGTTAATTGTAATTAAATCTCTTTTTTTAAAAGATAATGCTTTCCCTTAAAAGCCCATATTCCGAACTTTTATAGCATAATTGAATTTGAAAATTGGAGAATTTGTGTTTTTAATTTTTTTATTCAGAAAAGAAGTTATAGACAAACTGCCTATTAGGGATGGTTTTTAAACCCACTCATTAATGTGTTTTGCACTTCCCAACTCTATTTCTTTTGCCGAAAGTACAAATGATTCCGTTAATGGATTGTCTCCCGTAGAATTGAAGTCTTCTTTGTACTTAACGATATAGGCTTCTTTGAACTTTAATTCTTTCAAAGTAGCATCACTATCTCTTTTTATAAAGACAATACTTCCGTCTTTTCTCTCGAATGAATTGGTCATCCACTCAAAAAGATCTGTTTCACCGGTTCCTTCTACTGTTAAATGAATTTTACCTCCTCTCGTTACAGAAGACGGTCTTCCTGTAGGGTCGGTTTCCTGTAGCATTCCGAATTCTACATCTAAGATGTTGCGCTCTTTTCCGGCAACTTTAAATTTTGCTTTAAATGACATACTTAATATATTTTAAGGTTAAATAATTAATAATACCAATAATGGAAATATACCCTTCGTTTTTGAAATATACTGTTTAAAATGACCAACTAGGGAATATATTATTTATCAAATGTATAAATTATTTTTAATCGTACAAGCATTTTTTTGGATTTTTTTATTATGTTAAACGATTGAAAATAAAATACTTAAAATCAAAGCACAGAACGAAAATTTTTCCGTGCTTTGATGATATCAGTGTAAAAAATTAACTATTATTTCTGTTGTTCGTATTCCGTATCCCATTCGTTTCCGTCATCTCCTTTATGACCATCCATTTTGATAAGGAAATTTTTTGCAGGGAAATAAGGTTTCATATGAATATCTAAATGAATCCTGTCTTTTTGTAAGGGATCCTGTTCAAATTTTCTGATTTCAAAATTTTCAATCAGTTTTCCGGGACCTGTAATGGCATCCAAGAAACGGACAATCTGATTCATAATTTCTTTTCTTGTAACTGCCGTGAAATTCTCAAATGCTCTTCTGTTTAAGAAATCCATCAATACTTTAGTTACATAATCAAATACTCTTACCACAGAATACGTCTGCAAGCCTAAATTATCCCCGTTAAATAATGTTTTTCCTGAGAAAGCCATTACTTTTCCGTATTCATTTACCATAGGAATTAATCCTAAATTCTCAAGATTGGCAATTTCGCTTTTCTTAAGATCAAATTTTACCCCTTCTATCTCATTAATTCCACCGAATTTTTTTCCTGCCGTAACCTGAGACATCAACGTTTTATACACTTTCCCAGCCAAAGCTCCTGAAGGCGGAATAAACAAATCATCAATCTCATCAATCTCCTCGAATCTTCCTCTTCCTACCAACCAGTTGCAAGTCATCAATACATTGGATCTGTAGATTTCTCCACCTGTCAGATAAGCCTGATCGAACATTTCCATCACATCATCCGGTTCATCTAAATGTTCAAAGTCCGTTACAAGCATTACTTTATTTTCGTGTGCAATTTTTGCCCATTTTTCCACAACTTTACTCGAACCCAGATATCCCGGAATCACCAATAATCCGTAATTATTCTTCAGATCCAATCTGTCATAATTATCAGAAAGTTCTGCATGAATCGTATCAATAAAACGAGTATTATCAAGATCTTTCAGCTGTTCAAGATCCGCATTTACTACCGTCACATTTTTTACCTTATCTGATTCTGTATTTTTATAGAACATCGCAACTGTTCTGTAATTACCTTCCAGTTCTCTGGTAGCCTCCACTGCTTTTGAAAGGTTTTTAGATAAAAGCACCTCTGCAGATTTTCTCTGCTCTTCACAATGAGTAACCATATCACTTAAAGAATCACTTTTGCTGATTACACTTGCCCAAAGTTCAAGCGTCTTCTTTAAAGTTTCCCTTTCTTTTTCTTTCCCTTTTTCAGTAAGGAAAATCTTTCTTCTCGCCCTTCTGTCAGGATTAATATTCTGAACATTCTCAATTGAAGTTTCCAAAAGATCAAAACTTCCGTAACGCGCCAGTTTTTCAATTAATTTTTCTAAACTAACTTGTCCCTGTGTTTTTCTCTGCTCCAAAACCGGAGCTTCTACTGAAGCAACCTGTGGTTGTGCTTCCTGCTTGTTATTGTTGTTTGACATAAATATTTGTGTTTTTAGATTATTTGTTTTCTTCCAATTCTTTTATTAATAGCTGTAAAGTTTCGTACAATGCTTTTTTAGCTTCCGGATCTTCCAGAGCTGCCTTCAAAATCTTATTTGTTCTCAGCTGCTTTATAATTTTCTGATACTGGTCTTTTTCCGTTTCCATTCCGGTAAGAAAGTTACTTTGTCTGGTAATTCCTTTAGTTCCGAAGTCTCCAAGATTTTTAAATCTGAGGCTCTCCATTTTGATTGCTCCGTTTGCGTCTTCGAAATCAACTTTAACTTCAGGTTTGTAATGTTCAAATACTTTTTCTACGGTCGTAAGTCCTTCCACCAGTTCCGGTCTTACGGGATCTTCAGCTGTAAGCTTTTGCGCGATAATTGTTCTGTTCTGAGGGATTTCCGAAATAGCCTCATTTGCATCCAATGGTATTTCATTACCACCGATTCCTTTGTTTGATAGCATAATAATATGTTTTTAAATTAACTTGATAATTCTGTTTCTTTTTAAACAACTTCACAGTTATCTAAATATATACCTAATCATATAAAAATATGTTTATAAGAATTATAATGATTTTATTAATATTTTTTGTTTTTATTTAAAATAATCATGTTATTTTTATTTTTCAAATAATCTATACGGATAAATATTTGCAGAAGCATCCTTCAGTTTTAATAAAAAACTTTCACATAAATATTCCCATTCAGAATGGTTGATATTGTCCATCCGTTCTTTGTTCTTTATCAGTGATATATCTATCGTCCTGCTAAAACCTCCTTTTAATGACACTTCTTTTTTTGTTCCTTTCTGTACTTCTATTCCAAGAACCAAACTCTTGAAATGATTCATTCCGAATGCTTTGATATCGGCAACTGTTACGATTCTTCCTCTTGTCAAAAGTGCATTTCTGTACTCTAAAATTTTATCCTGAGAAGAGAGCTTTTTTCTTCCTCCAACAGAAGTCTGAATCATTACCGTTGTATTATTTAATACACCATCTCCACTATGTAAGGTTAATATTGTGGATGGCTTTAAGCTATTGGCTTCTTCAGCTGCAGTCGACCAGTACGAAATAGTATTCTGGATATCTGTATCCGGATTTCCGGAAGAAATAATTAAATATGGATTATTCGTTTGCGTGAAATTCTTTTTCTTAGCAATCTGATGCAGTGATGCCACATTCTGATTAATCTGCTTCAGTACTTCAGTAGCCGAATTTCCACCCATTCCTGCAAAAGCTGCCGTTTCATCTTTGATAAGTTCCAAAAGATACTGAAGAAGTTCAGACGCATTTCTACGGTCAAAACGGGAAACGCCGCCTTTTCTCAGCAATGCGGTCATTCCTTCACTTTCAGCTTCATAATTTTTAATATCAAGCCTTTTTCCTCTTTCATCAGAAACATAATCCAGATCTAAAAAATGATCTTCCTCGTCAATAGGAATAATGTTCAGCCTTCCTTTTATTCTTCGGCTTATGCTATTATTTTTAATATTAAGAACAGGAATGCAGTTCAGCGCAAAGCGCACATTTTGTAGTATATCAGGAACAATAGCTTCTGAAAATTGAAATTTCAGCCAAACGATACTGTCTTCCTCACTAATTTTATGATTTGGAAAATAGTGGGTAAATAACTTTTCCTCCTGTGGTTTATCCTTAAACTCTATTTTTCCTTTGAGCGTAAAAAAGTGAGACTTATAATATTGATTAACTTCATTATAAACCTGCTCCAGATCAGAATAGTTTTTGGTGATGATATTTTCCAGATTCAGACCGTCATTTTCAATGTTGTAGCCTTCCTGCAAAATGTATTCTTTATCTCCAAAATAAACTTTTACCTGTTTCAGATAATAAAAGAATAATTCTTTCTGATAGGTATTATTAATATCAATAAAAAACATCAGATCTTCCAAATTTTCTTTATTAGGAGCATGAATTCCCAACCAAAGCTCTCCTGAAGGAAGGTGTTTTTCTGCCTTACCCGTAACGTCATCAAAGAAAAAACTCTCAATGTGATGCAAGGTTTCATTGTAAGCAAAATATTTTACTTTCGCTGCAGTCAACTTTGCTTCTATGGAAGGACTGAAATATATTTCTTTAACAGTATTTTCCGTAGGATTATAAATATTATGCTTTCGTATTGATGTTTTAAAACTATTGTATAGCGAAACCTTTGCATTGTTTTCCAATGGGCTAACCTGTAAAAGTGCTCTTGCGGGAATTACTCCCGAAACTTCTTCCGGAAACATTACTTCCAACACTCTTTCGATAATTCTTGAACGCGAACTTTCCAGCTCGAAACCTAATTTTTCGAGTTCTGCTGCACAAGCTGAAAGCAATAAACCAACAATAGGATCAAATGAAGTTTCTGCTTCCAACTCATTATACCCCCACATTCTGGCAGCTCTCCTTAGTATCCGGTCTTTAATACGTTCTTGATTCATCTTTAGTTTAATTATTTATCTTTTCCAAAATTGTATTTGAATTAAAATCTGAAAATTTAATCAATTCAAGATTTTTGGATTTATAATTCACCTTGTCAGTTTTACCATCTGACCAATCTATTATTTCTGAATATCCGTGTAATACAATATTCTCAGTATTATATTTAAAAGTGATGTATTTGTTTGAAATGTAGCTATCTGGAACTTCATTTGATAATTCGATCGTAAAAAATTGATTTTTGATAACCAATCTTTTAAAAGCATCTCCAAAATTATTTGGGTAAATATTTTCGTTTGTTAAAATTTTATATTTCTTATTTTGTTTATTTAATAAAATTAAAATAGGGGCTATTCTGGTTTCAGGATCTTGTGGATCAATATCATTATTATTACCTAAAACAACGATCTTATCTATAAATTTATCATTATTTAAATCACAATCTTTTTCTTCTACTAAAAAGTATTTATTTCCTGCAATAGAATCTATAATTCTTTTTGAATTATTACAATTTTCATTTTTAAGTTTATTTTGAATCTGTCTAGATATAATACTCTCCCGCCAAACTTGTTCTTTTTGATTTTGATTTTCATCAGGTATTTTTATTGAACCTATAAAAATCCACCTATGACATTTATCATCATATACATATGCTTTTTGTTCATATACGGATTTATGATAATACATAGAATCACCAGATTTATTATAATTAAGATATTTTTTATCAATTAAAAAAAGAATTATTTTGAATTCCCTTTTATACTCCTCAATAGATAAACCGTCAACTCTATTGTTTTCATTCTCTATCTGTTCGTCTGCAATTTCTGATTTCTTTTTAGGTAGTAAATAAATAATAATATTACCATAGTTATTCCCATTTTGATTATAAGTACAACCATAATCAGCGGTTACGAAATAATCTTCATCGTATGAATAATCACTACAT
This sequence comes from Chryseobacterium ginsenosidimutans, assembly GCF_039536845.1. Taxonomy (GTDB): domain Bacteria; phylum Bacteroidota; class Bacteroidia; order Flavobacteriales; family Weeksellaceae; genus Chryseobacterium; species Chryseobacterium ginsenosidimutans_B. Next base: position 1,050,321 of record NZ_BAAAZJ010000003.1, on the reverse strand, counting down.
TTTAAAACGTTATCAAAATTTATTTCTTTTTGATTTACCGCTTTTTGTACATTATTTTTTTGTGCTTTATCTTTACAGTTGAATAAAAAAACAAGATTAATGAAAAGAATTATTTTACTTAGTTTATTCATTATTATATTACTTTAAAGAAATCTAACTGCTAAACAAATTATCCCAAAACCCCTTTTTCTTCTCAGGTTTAATATGTTCTTCATCCGCAAGAAAACTGAATTTCTTTTTCTCCTCTTTCTGCAATTCTTCTTTTTTTTCTTTTGTTGGTAAATAACCTGTCATATCATTTACTTTTACAAAGTTCCAACCTAAGTTTTGGTGAACAATTTCTATCTCACCTTTTGCCAATACTTCTTTGGAGAAGCTTGAAAAGTCGGGACGATCGTAAAGCAAAAACGAAGTTGAATGGTTATTTGAATTACCCGATTTTACTCTGCTTTTGTGTACATATCCTGTTTTACCTTCTTTGGTTTTTACTTGCCACCAATCTCCCGAATTATCCAATACCTCAATATGTTCTCCTGATTTTATCTTTTGTAAAACTTCGGAAGATGAGTTTTTTTCTTCGCGCAGATTGGTATAGCCGTCGGGGTCTTGGATAAATGATCCATTTTCATCAGTAAATGATTCTGGATTAGGTTCGTAAATAATATCACCATATTCTTTTAATTTTTGAAAGCCGAAATAGTTATTCTTCTTTAGCATCGTTAAATATTCCGGATGTTCATTAAAGTAAGATTGTGCTTGCCCATAAACACCATAGGCACTAATATATTCTCCTTTAGAATTATATTCCTGATTTATTTGTGAATTAAAAATATACGCTAATGCTTTATTTTTTTCATTGGGCTCCAATTTGTATTTTTCAAAATTGTCTGTCAATATATATGCAAGTAAATCGGGTTTTAATTGTTCTACTTTTTTTAACATATCATATCTGAAAGGACCATGAGGAATTATTGTTGAATTTTGGGTTAGTCCTACTAATAAATTTTCTAATGCTGTATTTTTATTTTTAGAAGATAATATTTGATTAAAAATCATCTCTAAAAATTTATCGTTCCCTGTATAGCCAGTTCCTGCAATGTAAGTATATAGGTTACAATTCTGATCATCATTTTCTAAATCCATGACTCCAAAAACATCATCATAAAGTACCATTTTATTGTAATTTATAAGATGCTTTATGAAAATATCATATTCATTTTTATCCGAAGGTATTTCTAAATCCAAGGGAATAATCAATCTCTCTGATGTTAATGTAATGGCATTAGTAAAATATTTTCCAAAATCATTATCTTCATATTTACTTGAGTAGATGTCTATATTACTCACTTTCATAATCCTATCTCTGTACACATCTTTATTAGGAATTATATATCCTTTTTTAATAACTAATTCAATAATATTGGGTATTACAGCTTCTAATTCCTTATCTTGATATTCCTTATTATTTTTCATTGTCTTATCTTTATGTTGTGAATCGCAACTTATACAAAGTATAAGTAAGAATAATAAAATAACTTTTCTCATTATTGATGTTTTTGTTTATTTCTTCCTTTTATTGTAGGCTCTTTGGGATCCCTTTTCATATCATAATATTTATATACTTCAAATATATCTTCGACCTCTTCCACATAAACTTTTATTTTCTTGTCTGAATTATTGAGATATAAGTCTACAAGTTTTTCAATATCCTCATTATAAACCCTTAGACAACCGTAAGTAACCATTAAATAGCCTTTGTCCGAATATTGTTTACCATGCTCACCTACTGTATGTCCCGCATGTATAGCGATTCCTTCTCTACCATTTTGAGTTGCTGTTAGTGCATCTCCATCTATTCCGGAAATATGTATAAGTCCATGTGCTCCATAACTCGCCTCACCTATATGGGTTTTAGTATACCAACTACTCCATAAGCCATTTGGTATTGGTCCCTTCCCTTCGGGTTTTAGCTTATCCCCTCCGGTTCCATAGCCCAAAGTATAACATTTATGCAGAATCTCTGTTTCATTAAAAAATACTAATAAGCCTTGATATTTTCTATCCGTTGGTAAAATAGCATCAATATATATTACTTTTTTACTAGCCTTATACTTGCCATCGTAGGTACTTAAAACATCTGTTTGTACTTTTGTCTTCCCTTTTGGTTTACATTTTTCAACTTGCAAAACTTCAACTGCTTTTTTAAAATATCGTTTTCTTTCATCTAGTCCCTCATTATTTTTATTGATTATATGTGTGACATTTAGAACACTTGTATCAGATATTTCGGTAGCAACTGCATTAATATTATTTTTGCCCCAAAAAGCAAGAGCCGATGTAATAGCGTCTTCAGGATTATTCTTTAATTTGTAAGGATTATTACCATTTGTCCAAATATAATTGGTCCCAAAAGTTTTATTGGCATATTTCTCTAATTCTTCATAATTACCTTTCCAAGTAATTTGTTTAAATCCTTTACCACTATATCTCCAACCATCATTTGGATCTGTATGTTTTTTTCCGTTCGGATGAGTTTTGCCATAAATAGCGTTGGCAACCTGTTCCCAATTCTGCTTATTTAACGACAATTCTGACAATCGTTCAGCTTCTTTCATTCTATTTTTGCCAAATTGTTTAAAATATGAATCAAATATTCCATTCATACGACTTGCACTGGAATATTTAAATCTTTCTTGTAAATCATAAAATTTACTTTCTTGAGAAATTTGGGCTAAAAAATGAGCTTTTCTAATGCATGTGTTTATTCCTACTTTTTTTCTATATTTATTCAAAAAGGGAAGAGCTGCTTTTATCATTTTATCATCTTCAATTAGGCATTTTTCTATTCCTTTCTTATTTTTTTTATCAACACATATAGCTTTAATTTCACTTAATGTTATATCCTTTTCACAATTCGGACATTTCCCATTCGTCTCCTGTTCTCTCTTTTCTGCCCTCACCATCACCATACTTTTCCCTGTCTCCATTTTTATTTTAGGGCTAGAATTATTTACGTTCACTACTTCAGAATCTATGCTTTGCCCCGCATATTCAATCTCCAGAAAATACTCCTGCTCACTGCCTTCTTTCCAATCGTCGCCTTTCTTACGCATGTCTTCCGTAAGAGAAATAATGGCTTCGCTTATATCGTCTCGAAGCACATAATTTTTTTCAAAAACCAACTGATTAGAAATATCATCTTCCCATATTCTCAGCTTTATGGTTTTGCCTTTCATGTTTTGAGTCACTATTTTTGCTTTCGCCTGTGTCCCGAATTTCATACTTTTATAAGGCTTTCCTAGAAAATCTACAAATTCTACACTAATTACCTTTCCTTGTGGATCTGCAGCTTTGGTTTTAGCACCTTGCGTCACCGGAATTTTGTAAGTTTCCTTTTTAGGTGATGGTTTTGGCAGTTCAGGTTTTTTATTAGGCTGTTTTACTGTCGTCGCCGATTTTGCAGGAGTATTTTTAACCTGATCTGCAACCTTTGCTTTTTTCTGTTCTGTATTCTGATGAGTGTTATAATCCGGGTTTTTCAGATTTACATTATTACTGGCTTCTAATTTTCCGTAATATTCTGCTGTCACATAATACTCATGGGTCTTTCCTTCATTCTTATCTCCTTTAGCAACCTGCATATTGGATATATGGGAAGCCATGGTATATTGTGCCATATTAAAACGAACCTGCGCAATACCTTTTTTTACAGTTGCTCTCTGCGGAATAGGATTTATTTTGTTTACTTGATTTATTATATTATGCCCTTCTCTTTTGGCATCATCTTCCCAAAGGGTAAAATGCAGGGACTCGCCTTCCATATCTGTACAATGCGCTTTTGCTATTAAAGTATCTGCATAATTAAGAGGTACCGTTACTTTATGACCGTTAATATCCAAAAGGTCAATTTTATTTATCTTCGGTTTTTTTGCCGGTTTGGTTCGGATGCTAAGTTCTGCTTTTTCATTTCCTTTTGTAGCAACGAGTTTTATCCCTTTTCTTATAAGACTTTTTTGGTTAAAGGTATAGCTTACCTGTTCTCCTGTTTTGGCATTTCCATCCGTTTTTCTCCAATTTCCTCTTTCCAGCACATAAATTTCCCAATGTACCGTATGTTGTGATGTTCCAAAAACAGGAGACTGGATTGAGGAAAACTCAAATGCCTTAAACACACTGTATTGCTGCAGTGTTCCTATCTCCGGATTAGGGTTTCCTATAATACTTATTTTTCCCATTATGCAATATTGTGTTTATTAAGAATAAAAATCGTCTCCTTCCAATTCGTCCAAAAATTCATCCAGATCTACCAACGGATTTATCTGGTTGTGGATGGTTGCACTGCCATTTTTAAAATTTTGCTTACTGAGCTCTGCCTTTTGCCCATGTTCCATCACTTTTATTTTTCCTCCCACACTACACTGCAGCTCCGAAATTTCCGTAACACAGCTTTTATCCAAAATTGTTACTTTATTATAGGTTTTCTTCCATTTTCCCGCTGCTGCAAAACTGCAGGGCTGGTTATTTTTAAGCGCACAATTGCCAAATGGTACAGTGGGAGGATTAAACTGTACATCATCCTCAGTAACAGCAAGATAATCTGCATTGCCTTTCTCATCATTCCAATAATGTTTTTGATGGCTTGTTACCTTAAAATTCGGAAACTTAGTACCTTTATCACAAATAGCTTTTCCTTTTTGGATGACAAAGTGTTTATTTTCGTGTTCTTGGGACATCGTATTTGAGTGTTTTTTTAATTAATTTATTTCATCAATTTCTATTTCTATTATTTCTTCCCGGTCATAAAATAAAGTGCTTATTTTAATTTTAGCATTTGTTAGCGTTTTATTCTTTTTATTTAAATGATAAATACCTGTAATGTCTGATTCTATCAATTCACTATGATCTTCATGCAGATTATCATCCGGATAATATTTTGCAAGAATCTGCTGCGGTGTTCGGGTATCAATACAATAAGCTTTTTGGTTTATTTCTATAACATCTTCCAGAATCTCCATTTTCATAGTGTCTTGATAAGCAATTCTATAAGTGTGAAAATGTTTTTCTCTTAAAGATTGCCCTTCTCTAAACTCGGCATAAGGCGCAAATAAAAACTGAATGAAAAAATCGTTTATAAAATATCTATTAACTCCTTCCCTCACAGATTCATCTATTATTTTTACATAATGGGAAGAAACTGAATCTTCATAAATTGCATGAAGCTGTTTTTTTCTCTCATTCCATCTGGATTTTATATCCTTTATGTTGGTTATTCTGTGAGGTTTAACTGTCGCAGGATCTAAAGAAAATTCTACAGGATATAAAAATCCTGTTCCGAATAATGCCAGATCATACAATTTTGAGTCTGATTTTTCATTATTAATTAAAAAGTCTTGTTTTGTATATTGCAAAACAGGGAAATTGTCTTCTCCTACACCGCAATATTTAATATGAGTTTCAAAATCTAATTGTTCTGCCTTTTCTAAATTATTTGCATGACCAGATCTTATTTTCACTTTATAATGTTGTTTTACAGCATAAAGATTTGGGAGTAACAATCTGTTTTTCAAAGAGTCGTACTGTAACACCTCTCTTTCTTTTTGTTCTGAAATAATTTTTGACATATCATTTTTTTCGGGAATGAAAATTTCCTGTCCCGCAAACACAATCGAGCCAATATGATTACCATCTTTTGGTGAATTTTGGTTATGAAAATACCGTAACATTTCTACATCAGGAATATTATATTCTGAAACAATATCTTCCAATGTTTCACCCTTTTTTACGATATGTGTTTTTATATAAAATGACATTAATGCATCTTTATTTAGTTAATAAGAAAGCGGTCCGACAAAAAATGAATTATTAAATGTAAAAGCCCGGTTGGTTTCCAATATCAATCCCTTAACAGCGATTGACACTTTCTTTTTCATTCTTTTTTTTCCTAGTGTTCCTAAATTATAATCATTGACAAAAACCTCAACATCTTCTACTAAAAGCCTTTTTTCATACATGGAAATAGATTTTTTCAACGTTCCTGCAATAAGCTCTTTAAGCTTGTTGTCGGTTTTCATTAAGTCAAAATCCATTTCCCAGATTTCGGTGCCGTACGTTTCATCAAACTTGCATTCACCTAAAGCTGTTGTAGCCAAAAGAAACAAATGTTGACTGACAGAAGTATCTAAGGAAATTTTATCAGCATCATTTTTCTCTATAAGACTCTCAAAATCAAATGGTATTTTATAGTAAGCTTTCATTTTGGGCAGTTAGTTTTATCTTCTATTCTTGTTATTTTTAGCTTTTTTAATTTTTTACAGGTAAATCAACTTTTTGATGTTCCCTTTATCATCATATTCAAAGTTTTTGGGAACCTTTTTTCTTTTAATTACCTGTAGTTCTACTTTTGGTGTGAGCTTCAGAAATTTCTCGCGATAAAGAATATCCCCAATAAAGCTTCTTCCATTATTGTTATCAACTACAACAAAATATTGTTCTGTATTTTCAGGTTTTTGAAATCCGTTGATATCTCCTGCATACAATAAAATCCTTTTACCATTTCCTTGAAGTTCATAGGTAAGAATATCATCTGAAAGCTTTCTGTATCTCGAAATATCGAATTTTTCCAAACTTTCCAAATGAGGTTCAAAAGCAATATTTTCGTATAAAAAAGAGGTTTTATCAAAGCGTTTAAATCCGAAAAAAGAAAGAAAACTTTTCTTGGTTTTACTTTTCACAAAATTCAGTGTATCTCGTGTTACCTGATAAGATTTTGTTTCCTCTGTTTTATCATCTGTTATTGTCAATTTATAAGTAGGAATTTCTACTTCCTTTTCTCTTATTTTCAAATTTATCTTTCCTGTCTCCTGATCGGATATAAGTAACGTGATAGTATATTTTCTTAATCCGGAATCTGTCCGCACCACAACCCCTTCTCCATTTTCTCCGTCAAGCGAAGAAGCAGGATTATCAGTTATTCCTAAATTGAGATTAAGTTCCGGTAATGGGCTCATTTGTGATAGTTATTAATTATTATCCTGGTTATTAACTTTTGGATCTTTCTTTTTTTTAATTTTAACCTCATCGGATTTTTTCACTTTATATCTTGATAAGCAATCTATATAATGGAGAATATCCTGATTCTGTACCTCACTTACATACATCTCGTAATTCTTTTTATAAGTGTAAATTTTAATCATCGTGATTTCATTCTCTCTTAATTTTTGCAGTTCTTTTTTCTTCAATTGTCTGGCGAAAAAAGCTTCACAATTCAGTGGATATTCATTTTTTAAAGTAATAACCTCTCCCGATTTAAAGTAAACATCTACATTTTTATCTTTTTTAATACAAACATTATCAGCTAGAATTTTTAGATACAGATACATTTTGTTCTTTCTCTTCCCAAGCTGAAAAGTGGTATAAATAAATTCCTCATTATTCACCCTCAGTGTAATTGACGGAGTGCTGGCAAAAAAACGTTTGTCCAGTTTTTGTTTGGTTTGAATAATTCCACAATCAAAATGAGCATATTCCGAAGAATCTGACGGCACATTCTGGGCATTCATCAAAACTGTCAAAAATAACAGACTGAATAAGAGAAGTTTTTTCATTCGTTCCATAAATTCATGCTGACTTATTATTGCGCCTGATACAATTGTCTGCACACTGCAAGATCGGTCTTCATTTTGTCGTATTCTGCTTTCAGACTTACATTAATAGTACTCAAACTATCCATTAAAACCTGATTTCCTGAAAGTTGCTTGATTTGCTTTTTAGCATCAATCAAATCTTTATAGGTCATAATGGTATTATTATACATATTCTTATTCTTCAGAGTATCCTTTGGAAGCTGTTTGTACATATCAGCAAGTATCGATAACGCCAATTTTTCGTTAAAAAAATCGTTTTGCTTAGGCGCTCCAATTGAATCTACCGCCAGTTTTACTTTTTCCAGCTGAAACGAAAACTTATCCTGGGTTTCCATCTCTTTTCTCATTCTGGCGTTTTCATTTTTCAACAGACTATTCTCTTTAAAAGGGAAGTAAGCATTAAAGAAAACAGCCGTAACAAGTACTGAAACCGTAAGGAGAAAAAACAAAACAAAAAACCAATAAGCACTTCTCCTCTGATTTTTATTTAAAACTTCCATATTTGCATTTTATAAATTTTTAGATTTCAAATTATTTTTCATCCACAGACTTTAAATAATAAATTCTTTCTTAATTATTAGTCTGCCAAAAAGGTTCTGCTTCTTTTAGCATGAATCACAGCCTCTCTTTCATCTGTATTTTCGGAAACGAAGATACTTCCATCACGTTTTTTACCTATGTAGTCAAGTCTGCTCAACACAGAATATAAATCTTCAAGCGTTTTCATAAATCTTCTGATTTTGATGATTGTTTTATCCATCTGATTATGATTATAATCGCTGTTAATCGTTTCGGAAAAAATCACTTCAAAATCTCCCTGACTTACATTACACCATTCTGCAAAATAGTTCAGCAACTCTTCTTTCCCCGCTCCGGAGCGCGAGTCGATGAAATTCTTTAAAAGTCTTGCCAAAGCCACTACAGAAACAAGCATTTCTGCCGGTGGTGTATGTGGGGACATCCAACGGAATTTATTAATCTCGATTCCTAAATAATTCAGGGTTTTCTCGGACATCATTTCCATCATCAATGCTAATTCATTGCTTTGCTTCTTGGCATGAATTTTTTGTGCAATCTGTACAGCATACAATTCTATCTGTCCATAAAAATGATCGATTTCAACAAACAATTCCTGAAGTTTTTTATGACTAGAAACACTCACAGAAGGAGGAATATAGTTTTCATCGATTCTGGATTCCCCGGAACTAACCAGGATTTTTCCTATCGTAAGATAATGGGTTCCAAATCCTATGGTATTTTTCAATTCATCTTCCGGAATAAGATTAAGTGTATATTCAGGGAAACTATAAGGATATCTCGGCGGATTTTCCTCAGGGTCTGGCTCTCCATAAGGAGTTCTTTTAAAAGGATTAACAGAAATACAGGCTAATAATACTGAATTTTCATCTTCTTTTAATTCCCTGGCTGCTTCTGGATAAGGAATAGAAAGACTAAGGCTTTCGGATACACCTCCTCCTATTTCTATTCTGGAACCATTGGGAGTTATCGCATGACATTCTTCTACTTTTATTCTTAATAATTTATGATTATCAATAATTAAGTTTATTTTGATAGGATCTTGTACAGGTAACAACCCATAGCTGATCATTGAGGTATGAACCCCCACAGAATCTCTTACAGAGTCACTTACAAAATTCTGAACATCTGTAAAATGGGTTTTATTAATCTTCATCCCGTCGATCCAGTTTACGGGAAAGTGGTTTAATTTTTCTATCATTGTAGTTAGTTTTTAAGCATGTAATTCACGTTGTTCATCTTCTTTTTCACGGTTGAATTCAAAATCAGTTTTTATTGCATTTTTATTTTCTCCTAACATCTGATCCGCTCTCATACAGAAAACAACACTGTTTTCTTCAATTCCATTCATATAAAGAGTGAGTTTTGGGTCTATATATTTGGTAGCTTCGTACCATTTGGGCTGAAGAAAGAACACCCAGCTGAAAAGACCATTTTCATCCTCAATCTGGATTTCTTCTCCCGGATGTCTTTGATTATAATCTACTATAAAATTGTAAAACAATCTTCCAAAATCTATCCTGGTTGGTCCTTTAGCACGATAAATACTATACTTAACAGCATCTTGATCCCTATCCATAATATAAGTAAACACCACCATATCCCGCCATTCTTCATCACTGAGACCAATTGTTTCTTTATAGTTTTCAGGGAACTTCCAGGTCACATATACTTTCGGAGGTATGTTCATTGCCCGGTTAAAAGTATCATTTAAGAAAGTCGGGATAAAAAACACAATGAAATGTCCTAACATGAGATAAACAAGGTCTGCTCCATTTAAAAATGTATAGATCAACATAAACGGAACAGAAGCATAGCAAGCCGACAAAAATGCAAACAAATATTCATTACCTATTTTTTTCGACCCAAACTTCTCAAAATATTCTCTATACCCATAACAATGAATAATTCCTATTAAGAGTGAACATATCTGGTAAAAGATAAACTCATACAAGTTGTTATTCTGAAAAAGTTTATTGTATCCCAATAAAGCAATAATGGCATAAACAAAAGCCAGCGAAAAAATATAAATGTAAAATTTTGATCTGTACTTTTGTTTGAATTCCGTTGTCTTCTGCGAAAAAATCATAGTAAGGATAACACACACAGCAATCACCACTACAACAATCATCAGCAGTTGAGGATCGAATAAATTGGAAAAATATTTTTTAATTTTGTTCATATGCTCGTGTTATATCCTAAAACAGGGGCTTCTATATCATTATTAAATTCAAATTTCTGTTTATCTTCGGGAAGCAGTATAATGGTATTTATTTCTACTTCTAATGGAAAAAAATGTTCATAAAACATATCTGCAAATTTTTTCTTTCCTCCTTCATGAATAAAATCCGTGAATAGAGATTTTTTTAAAGGCCCAATCTTAATATCTAAATGTCTGGAATAATCGTCGTAACATGTTCCCGTAATCGAATCCAGTCCTAGCCTCGTCTCTCCCAATGATATTCCCTGACTTTCATCACTGTATTCCTGATATTCGCGATCACTTACTTTTACCTCTTCCTCAAGCAGTACAGAAAGTATATGACAAGCCTGCTGAATGTTTCCCACAATTTTATAGGAAAAAGGAAGCAATCTTATAAATTTAGACACCAGAATCGAAGGAAAACTTCTGTCTATATCCCAAAAATCATAGAACATATCCGGAGCCTCACTGCCATTAAAATCAAATAAAAACTGACTTTCAAAACGCTCTGTTTCCACTCCATAACGGAAAATTTCGTTTTCAAAAGGCTGAAAGAATAATCTTGCAGCTTTCTGTTGCTTTTTCTGTTCGTAATATTCCTTAATCATTGAATCAACACCCTTTCCCAAAGACTCGTTTTTTGAGGCATGAGAAATTCCTTCCGGTAAAATATCATAGATGCTGTCTCTGGAAAGATTCAGCTTAAGCATCTGTGTACTGTCATAGTCGTAATCAATCATTTGAGCATCAAGTACATCAAAACGATACGCTCTGGAAAACTGTCCTTCTTTATAAATTACATATTCTCCTTCTTTTATATCTTTATGCTCCAAAAGATCATTAATAATGACTTCTGCCCTAATATCATGCTTTAGGGTTCTTACAAGCCCGGCAATGTTTTCCAAATGCTCCATACCCTATTTTTTTTCTTTTAACCTTCCAGCCGCAACATAACGCAGCTGAAAGTATTCATCATTAAAATTGTAAATATTTAATCCCCTAGCTGAACACGCCAAAATACGATCATTATGCAGATAAATTCCTACATCAGAAATCGGATGAAACTTGTCATATCTGAAAAAAATAATATCTCCTTCTTTTAAAAATGTTCTTCCTGTAAATAATTGAAGAGTTTTGGAACGGAAAATCCCGTCCGGAGTCTTGGAAAAAGTTTCATTATATACATCACTGAAAAGTGCCTGTACAAAATAAGAAGCATCCACGCCTTTTTGTTTTTCCAAAGATTGTTTTTTATAAGGTGTTCCAAGCCATTCATCTATATAAGAGTACAATTTGTAATCCTGTATTTCTTTAGGCATAACCTCCATTATGATAGAATACTTTTCTTTAATCTTCAAGGTATCATCATTCAATCCCTGCGCATTGTCATCCACAACAGAATACTGGGCGTCACTCTCCTGCTTGTTTTCCTGAACTTTTTTAGAAAATTCTTCTGAAGTATAATTATATGGAATCTCTTTGATATATCTTTTACCACCGCATGAGGATATAGTAAAGGAAGATAATAGACAGAGAACAATATAAAGGAATCTATGTTGTTTCATCAAAATGCGTTTTAACAAATGTATATAAATTATTTCAAATTAAACAAACGGAAATAAAAAAAATAACAATTTTATAATAAAATCGAAATAAAACCTACTAATAATTAAACATAACACATTATCAAATCTCAAGTATAATCAATTATCAACAGCATCAAATTAACATTATAGAACTACAACTTTATTTTTAATAATAATAACTGATATTTTCTAAAAAATATTCAAAACATCAAATATGAATTTATTCTTTAATCCACATCATCCATTTTTTCACTTTATACTGGATATTGATGTTTTGAATACAGTTTCTAGAATTTTTATTTAATCTCAAAGCAGAAATTTTGATTTTTTTGCCAGTAATAATCTGACAAAACTGATCAAAAGGAACAAGCTTTTCATCATTTACGACCACCGGAATATCAAATTTACCGCACAGATATTCTTTAAAATCATCTTTAGTTTTTACCTGTAGTGCTACCTGATTCAGAAGAATCTGAAACTGTTCGTTAGAAATTTCAGGTATTTTTTTGTCCGCAGTTAAAGAATCTTTTTTTGATTTTGTTTTCGGAGAAACCGGAATATACTGCAGCATATCTACCAACGGATCTTTTTGTGCCTCGCCTTGAGGCAGTGAAAAAGCAGAATGTGGTTTTTCGAATTCGTAAGATTCAATATCTATCTTTTGTTTAGCCTTAATAGTTTTAGGAGCTACGTAAATGGTCTTCACAGCTGTATGTTCGACATCTCCGTTTACAATTAGAGTAATTTTTTTATCACCTACTTTCTTAAACCTGTAAACGGGCGATTTGGCTAAAGCATCAGTCGACGCGTTTTCACCAAAACTCCATTCCCAGGATTCACCCCCCTCTTTTTCGGCACTGAACTGAACAGGATCACCAACAAAAGCTACATCTGGAGCCATAATAACAGGAAGATAACCCGTTTGCTGACTTATACTGGTAATTGTTACCAATTTTTCGTGGGTGCAATTTCCGTTGATTGTTAACTTTACAATATATTCTCCCGGTCTTTTATAGTAATGAATAGTTCTTTGTCTGTTATCAATGGCTGTACTGTCTCCGAAATCCCATTTCCAGGACTTTGCGCCATCAGTATTGTCATTGAATTCAATTACCCGATTTACAACGTATTCGTCTGCATGAATGTAATAATTTGCATTTTCACAATCGACATGACGGAAAAATTGATATAATAGAAATAGGAAACTTAGCAATAGAACGATGCCAAAAATCACATATATCTTAGGGTCGATATTGGACAGAAAATTGAATTTCTTTTTTTTCATTGAAGTATTTGTGTTTTTACAAATATATTCAGCATTTTAATTTTAACCAAATTTTTTTTGAAATAAAACCATATATTTTTGATTTTAATTAATATATAAAATAAAATCGTCACCTGAATAAGCTGGGAATTGGTTTTAGATTCCAAATATTCATATTTATTTTTATATTACCGGTTTTTGAATAACTTATTTGTTAGATGATCTCAATAACATAAAATTCGAATTTTTTCTTACAGGATTTCATACTCATGTGAATTTGATTGTTTTTTTGGCATTAAAAAATATTTTTGTTTATTATTTTTGCATAGATTTAATTTAATAGACATCTTCCCAAACATGAGCAATACATTCTCTGACAATGATCAAATTGGGGTAGTTTCCTCTTTTTCTGAACTTGTAAATACCAATTTTCAGGGAACTATGAATGCGATTTCCTGGTACAGGAATTTGAATGGAGATTTTAAAGAAATTGTGTCTAAACTACAATTAAAGGAAAATATTACAGAAGTTTTAACCGAAGATCTTTTAGCCCTCCAACTATCAGAAAAAGGCATTATGGCAAGGGAAATTATTTTAAATGATTTAAAGTTATTAACAGATTTTGGAGCATCACCTTCACTCAATTTACTCAAATGTTACGAACGAGATGAAGAGTTAGATTTTATTTCAACAGATGTATATTCTTTTCATGTAGATCGTTCGCCTATTGGTACTGATACTTTTTTATGCACTTATCATGGTGCTGCAAGTGATATTATTCCCAATGATCAGGTTGAACAGAAAATTTTGATTCCAGAAATCAGAGAAAAGCTTAAAGAATTGCATGATGGTCCAGAAGCAGAATTTGAAACCTTCTTAAAAGATTATTTCTTCGACTTGCATTATCAACCTAAACCCAATGCAAAACCTATCAATTTAGAATCAGGACATCTTTGGCGCTTGGCAGTAGATCATCCTGAACAAAAAGTTTTACCCTGTGTTCATAGAGCTCCTGTAGAAAACGATGGTGAATATCGATTACTTTTGATTTGCTGACTAATCCGAAATTGCCGCTGCAGTTTACATTTTTCTTCTTCTGATATTATCCTTAATTAAAATTTAAAACTCTTAAAAAAACTTACTTTCCTAAGAGTTATTAATTTAAAATGATTCTTAACGAAACAATTCATAATTTTGATTAGGTGAAAAAGCTGATTTCAATATTGCTGTTATTTCTGTATTTGGTTTCTACAACCGAACTGAATCAGCTTTTGAAAATTCCTGATCTGATAGAGCACTATTGTGAACACAAAGCTCTGAATCCGGAAATGTCTCTCACCGCATTTCTGAAAACACACTACGATCATCCGGTAAAAGACGGAGATTACGGTAAAGATCAAAAATTACCTTTTATTATTCATTCTGCACCTCTTGCATTGTTTTTTACTATTGAACAGGGATTTCGTTTTGAAATTAAAAATGACAGTTTCAAACAGATCCGCTCTCACAAAATACCTTCCTATAACGAAAACTTTTGCTTTAAAGGTTTTATAAATTCAGTTTGGGAGCCGCCAAGACATTTTCAGAGCTAAATTTTATCTTAACTTGGTTATTTATATAATCAAATTAAAACTTCTATAATAAAGTTCATGTTTAAGCTTTATTAATATTCTATGCATAATTAAAAAAGATCATTATAAAATCTTAAATAATGAAAACAATAATTTCAGCCTTGATAATGGCAGTTTTTTCAATTGGCATTCAGGCTCAGAACCGTATGGATAATGTCAAAAAACAGGCTACAGAAAATAAAGAGCTTATTTTGCTCAATTTTTCCGGTTCCGACTGGTGTATTCCATGCATTAAACTTCATAAAAACATTATCGAAACAGAAGATTTCAAAAAGCTGGAAACCGAAAATGTGATTGTCTACATCAATGCAGATTTTCCACGAAATAAGAAGAATCAGCTTTCTCCTGAATTGAAAAAAGAAAACGCTTCACTTGCGGATCATTATAATTCGAAAGGGCTTTTTCCTTACACACTTTTACTGAATTCCGAAGGAAAAGTACTGAAAAGCTGGGAAGGCCTGCCTTCTGAAAATGCTTTGGCTTTCAGCAAAGAGATAAGAGAAATCAAAGAAAATCAAAAATAGCACGAGAATTATGTTAAGAGAATTCAAAAGACCTCAGAAATTAATGGGGAACGCTTTTGAAATTACCGTTGTTACCGATGATGAAAAGACAGCGCAACATCATATTGGTGCTGCTATCGAAGAAATCCGGAGAATTGAAAAATTGCTGACAACTTTTGATGAAGAAAGCCAGACTAACCTCATTAACCAAAATGCAGGAATACAGCCTGTGAAAGTTGATTGGGAAGTTTTTGACCTTATCGAAAGAAGCTTGAGAATCAGCAATATCACAGACGGATATTTTGATATTTCATATGGCGGTATCGATAAAAGTTTCTGGAATTTTGACCGGGAAATGAAACAGCTTCCTGATCCTGAATTGATTAAAAAGCATTTAAAATTAGTCAATTATAAGAATATCCTGCTGAATCGCGAAAACCAGACCGTATTTCTGAAAGAAAAAGGAATGAGAATCGGGTTCGGAGGAATCGGAAAAGGTTATGCAGCGGAAATGACAAAAAGACTTCTCCAGAAAAGAGGTGTTATATCGGGAATTGTAAATGCTTCCGGTGACCTGACAACTTGGGGAAATCAGGCTGACGGAAAACCCTGGACTATCGGAATTGCCGATCCGGAAAATGCAAAACAGCCATTTTCTTATATGAATATCACAGATATGGCCATTGCAACTTCAGGAAATTATGAAAAGTTTGTTGTCATCAACGGTAAAAAATATTCTCATACCATCAACCCGAAAACCGGAATACCGGTTTCGGGCGTAAAAAGTGTTACCATTTTTTGTCCTAACGCAGAAATTGCTGATGCAATGGCAACTCCCGTAAGTATTATGGGAATTGATTCTGCCCTCAATATGGTGAATCAGATCAACCATCTGGAATGTATCATCATTGATGATCAGGACAAAATTTATTCATCTCAAAACATTAATCTAAAATGAAATCGAAGATTCCATTTGTCCTTAAAAAACAAACCCAATTCAAATGAAAAATTTCATAAAAATAACAACAGCAATTTGCTTTTTAGTAACAATTGCTTCTGTACAATCCTGTACAACAGTAAAAGAATACGAAAAAAATAAATTAAACGATGCTGAAATGGTTCTCGGAAACAGAACAATAGAAAAAACAGAACTGAGCTTCCAGTCTTACAGGGAAGGCTCTTCGGG
The DNA here is from genome assembly GCF_039536845.1 of Chryseobacterium ginsenosidimutans. GTDB lineage: Bacteria > Bacteroidota > Bacteroidia > Flavobacteriales > Weeksellaceae > Chryseobacterium > Chryseobacterium ginsenosidimutans_B. The sequence goes on along the minus strand of NZ_BAAAZJ010000003.1, from coordinate 1,033,768 downwards.
AGCCAATGCAGGAAAAGTGGGCGGCGGTTGCGGATGCAATTAAAAAAGAGTAATTGTAGAATTTAATTGTGATCTAAAATGAAAAAATTGATAATAAGCATCGTTGCTCTTTTCGGAATTTTTAATATAAAAGCGCAGGAAAACACAAGCAGCGAACAGCCGAAAAAACTGACTTTTGATGAAGCCAATTTAGTTTCCAGCTATTATAAACAGGACGGAAACAATTCGGCGGTAACAGGAGGAACAGGCTCTGAAAAACTGACCGACGTTTCCAATACCATTGATGTAACAATGGTGAAATATGATAAAAAAGACAGAAAAAATAAATTCAACTTCAGTGTCGGGATCGATCATTATACATCGGCATCTTCCGATATGATTGATCTAAAAGCCAATTCATCAGCTTCTCATGCAGATAACAGAATTTATCCTGCATTAAGCTGGAGTCGTGAAAATGAAACCAAAGGCAGTACATTGATGGCAGGAGTTTCATTCTCCACAGAATTCGATTATCAGTCTTATGGGGCAAATATTGGCTTTTCTCAAAAAACAGCCAACAAAATGGGAGAATTTACAGCAAAGTTCCAGGCTTATCTGGATCAGGTAAAATTGATTGCTCCGATAGAATTGCGTACTGCAGATAATGAAGGTACAAGTGGCAGGAATACATTTGCACTTTCTCTCTCCTATTCTCAGATCATCAATCAGAATTTCCAAATAGAATTTTTAGCGGATGGTATTCAGCAGACGGGATATTTGAGTTTACCTTTCCATCGTGTTTACTTTACGGATCATTCGGTTCATCAGGAAGCGTTGCCGGATAAGCGTTTTAAAATTCCTTTGGGAGTAAGAGCGAATTATTTTCTTGGTGATAAAGTAATTTTAAGAGCATATTACCGCTATTATACTGATGATTGGGGATTAAAATCAAATACATTCAGTCTGGAAACTCCGGTGAAAATCTCACCTTTTGTTTCGGTGAGTCCTTTTTACAGGTATTATTCTCAGACTGCTGCTAAATATTTTGCGCCTTATCAGGAGCATACGGCTTTTGATGATTTTTACACAAGTAATTATGATCTTTCAAAATTCGACAGTCATTTTTACGGAGCAGGAATCCGATTCAGTCCAAAGAACGGTTTATTTGGTATCGAACGTCTCAATATGCTGGAAATCAGATATGGCCATTATACAAAATCTGTGGGCATGAAATCTGATATCATTTCGTTAAATTTAAGATTTAAATAAAATTATTTTAATTTTGACTTGTCAGATTCTATTGGCAAGTCAATTTTTTTTAATCAAAAAAACATCTATGCATCATCAATTAGAAAAACATTACGTGAATAGAGTCGGCTGGCTTCGTGCGGCAGTTTTGGGTGCGAATGACGGATTATTGTCTACTACAAGCATTGTAATTGGGGTTGCTGCGGCGACGCCGGATAGAAATACAATTATTCTCGCCGCTTTAGCAGGAATGATTGCAGGTGCAATGTCTATGGCTGCAGGTGAATATGTTTCGGTGAGCTCTCAGGAAGATACTGAAAAAGCTGATCTCTTTCGGGAGAAAAAAGAACTTGAAGAAATGCCTGAAGTAGAACTGAGAGAACTTGCAAAAATCTATGAAAGACGAGGTGTAAGCAAAGAGACCGCTTTACAGGTCGCAACAGAACTTACAGAACATGATGCATTGGCAGCACATGCACATGATGAATTAGGAATTAATGAGATTACCCAAGCAAAACCTTTTCAGGCTGCTATTGCTTCCTTTGGCTCGTTTGCTTTGGGTGCTTTATTGCCTTTTGCAGTTTCAATGTTGGCTCCGATTAAAGAAATGGTATATTTTCAATATGGATTTTCTATCATTTTTCTAATGGTTCTGGGAGCAATCTCTGCAAAAACAGGAGGTTCAAAAATAGGAATTGCTATTGTAAGAATATGTTTCTGGGGAACGGTGGCAATGGGTGTAACTGCTTTGATAGGACATTTATTTGGCGTAAATGTAAACTAACAATCCTAATATATAATTATTGGTTATTTATTATCTCAAGCTTAAGAAATATGATTAACTTTTTTACCCATTTCTGAAACAGAAAATATTATTTTTATTCTTTTCTTTTAAATTTTTGAAATAAATAAATATTCCATAGAATCATTTCATATCCATAAACCGTATCTTCTATAGGAATGGTAAGTATCCTTATTCCCATAAAATCCTGAGGATTGTAGTTCACAACAGGAGATTCCAAACCTGTACCGGTAAGTATCCCGTTTACAGCCAGAAACCCGGGCATAAGAATAAGATAGATGAATGAAGCTTTGCCAATCCATCTTGTTTTTAATATAAAATAAAGCATGAACATACTTATGGCTGTCGATAGGAAGGTAATCAAAGTGTAGATCTTATCATGAAAATAAACAGCTATCCCTAATGCAAAAATAATAGAGACAATCACAAATACTTTTTCCGGCAGCGTTTTCCAATCCAGCCTAAAAAATGTATCGAGACAGAAATATGTAAAAATACACGAAAACGGAATACAGAAAAAAAACAGTACTTCTTCAACCGGAAGATTGTAAAGACGGATTCCTAAAAGATAGATATCATTGAACCACCATACTCCTTTTTTGGTAAACCAAATATCCCAAAGAATAAATACGAAAGCCACCATAAATGCTGCCTTAAAAAAAGCAATAAAGTGTCTGTTGAATTTTATTTTAGGATGAAATGAAAAAACAAAACAGATGACTACCGTAAAGAAATTAATCAAAAGATAAGTATAGTGCAGCATTTTCAGGCTTTATGTTTATTAAAATACATTCTGAAATATTTTATGGGAACCCACAAAAAACCAAAGCATTCTCCTTTTTCTTTTCCGGTATGCTTATGGTGCTGTTTATGAGCTCTTCGTATAGCAAGCAAATAGGGATTTTCTGTATTGCGCAGGATTTTAAGCCTTTGATGTATAAATATGTCGTGGACAAAAAAATAAGCCATTCCGTATAAAGCTATTCCGATGGCAATATAAAACCAATGGTTAAAATTCTGTGTTGTTCCGTAATACATCAAAAGTATAGTGGGTAAAGCAAAAATGACAAAGAAATAATCGTTTTTCTCCATAGCGCCTTCATTACTGTGGTCGTGATGATCTTTATGAAGCATCCAGAGAAAACCATGCATTATATACTTATGAATAAGCCATGTCATTCCTTCCATGATAAAAAAAGTACATACTACAATCAGGAAATTCATGACTTTGTTTTTTTATTAAAGAGTTCTTCTAAAACTTTATACCTGTAGCCGAAAACATGTTCAAGTTTTTTCTTGACAAAGATTTTATGGGCAATTTCACCTAAAAATCCTAAAGGAAGTTCATAATCTACCGAGTCTTTCATTAAAACTCCTTTTTCATTAATTATAAATTCGTGATGGTGATTCCAGAGTTTATAAGGTCCTTTTTTCTGAAAATCTGTAAAACTTTTTTGAAAATCAACCTGAGTAATTTCTGTTTTCCATTTCATTTTTATTCCCAGTACAGGCGAAACAAAATAATCAATAATCATTCCTTCATAAATTTCATCATCATCCATTTTCGTAAGCACAATGAAGTTCATATCCTTCGGTGTGATTTCAGAAAGGTTATTGGCAGAAGAAAAAAAATCCCATGCTGTTTTTATATCGCAGTTTAGTTGCTGTTCCCTATAAATTCTATGTATCATTAGATTGTGTACTATTAAATTTTATTGAGCTATAAAAGAGATGTTTTATACTGCACGTAGCTGCTCATCATTAAAGATAATTTTTTACCATTAGATATTCTTATTCTTTGATTGATAATCTTACTGGCAGAAGTTTTTTTAATTTTCCTGAAAAGTGAAGTATAATAGCGGTAAGCCAGATAAACCCCGAATCTTGAAGAGCGGGGCAGTTTTTTGATCCCTTCCAAGGCGGTTTTAAACTCTTCTTCAATCTCCTTTTCAATATGTGCTTTCACTGTATTGTCAAAATAAGAAATATCAACATTAGGGAAATAGCAGCGTCCTAAAATCTGGTAGTCATCTTTCATATCCCGAAGAAAATTAACTTTCTGAAACGCAGAACCCAATATCATGGCATAAGGTTTCAGTCTCTCAAATTCTGTAGTATTTCCTTCTGTAAATATATGAAGGCACATAAGCCCCACTACTTCCGCAGACCCTACAATATATTCTTTATACAAATCTGAGTTATAATCTATTTTCTGGAGATCCATTTCCATACTTTTCAGAAACTGACGAATAAGACTGTAATCAATCCTGTATTTGTGTACCGTTTCCTGAAACGACTGCAAAATTGGGTTCAGGGAAATTTTTTCTTCCAGAGCTTCAAAAGTCTCTGCTTTGTACCTTAATAAAAGTTTCTGCTTATCATAACTATGAAAGCTGTCTACAATTTCATCTGCAAGACGCACATATCCGTAAACAGCATATACAGGATTTCTGATTTTCGGGGAAAGTGCCATGATTCCCAGAGAAAAACTGGTACTGTACTGTTTAGTCGTTTCTCTGCTCATTTTGTAAGAAAGGTCGTCAAACAATTTTTTCATAATTAATTTATTTTACTGGCTTCGCTGGCTGCTATTTTTCCGGAAATAATCGATGGCGGAACTCCGGGTCCCGGAACAGTAAGCTGCCCCGTATAGAGAAGGTTTTTTATCTTTTTATTTCGGATAGAAGGCTTTAAAACAGCCGTTTGTGATAATGTATTGGCAAGACCGTAAGCGTTACCTTTATATGCATTATAATCTTCTTTAAAATCATTAATACAGTAACTTCTTTTATAATCTATTTTTGAAAGCAGATCTGAAATTCCGGTATGTTTTTCTAATCTTCCTGTCATCTCGTTAAAATACTTTTCCCGCATTTCTTCAGAATCTTCTATTCCGGGCGCAACAGGCATTAACAGAAATACATTTTCACAGTTCTCAGGTGCAGTGCTTTTGTCTGTTTTGGATGGGCAGCAGGCATAAAATAAAGGCTTTGTAGGCCATTTTTTATCTTCATAAATTTCATGGGTATGAAGTTCAAGATCATTTTCAAAGAAAAGCGTATGATGCTTTAGATTAGGAATTTTTGATTTGATGCCCAAATAGTAAATAAGACACGACGGAGCGAATGTTTTTTTCTCCCAATATGACGGTTTGTAGTTTCTATACTCCTCAGAAAGCAGTTGATTTTCTGTATGATGATAATCAGAAGATGCGATGATAATATCAAACTGCTTTTCTTCTCCATTTACCATAATTGAAACAGCCTCGCTATTCTCAATATTGATTTTTTCTACATTTGAATTAAAATAAAAATTTGCACCCTGTTCTACTGCAATCTGCATCATAGCATCAGTAACTTTTGAAAAACCACCCATTGGATACCATGTTCCCAGTTTGTATCCTCCATAATTCATCAGACTGTATAATGCAGGAATATTTTTCGGTGCAGCTCCCAGAAAGATTACAGGAAATTCCATCAACATAATCAGCTTAGGATGACTGAAATATTTTCTTACAAATTGACTGAAGTTGGTAAGCAAATCTAATTTCAGCGCATTCTTTGCCATCTTAGGAGAAATAAACTCGAACCAAGAATGGCAGGGTTTATTTACAAAATCTTTCATTCCGATTTCATATTTGATCTGTGCATCTTTCATGAAATCGTCAAGTTTCTTTCCTGCTCCTTTTTCTATGCTTTCAAATAGAACAGTCATCTCTTCATAACTGTCCGGAATATTCATGACACCATCCGAAAATACCATTTCAAACTGAGGATCAAGTGGAATCAGCTCATAAAAATCAGATGATTTTCTTCCAAAATCCCCGAAAAATGATTCTATTATATCAGGCATCCAATACCAGCTTGGTCCCATGTCAAAAGTATAGCCCTCACCGGTACAAAATTTTCTTGCTCTACCTCCTACCTCATTATTTTTTTCAAATACATCCACTTCATTTCCTTCCTTTGCTAAATAGGAAGCTGCTGATAAGCCCGAAAAACCAGACCCTATAATGGCTATTTTCTTGCTCATGATTAATTTTTTATGAATGAATATTCTTTACTGACAACATCAATAAGATTCTTTGATTCTATATTTCTGCTGAATATCGGATTATGAAATTTTTCTAATTTATCCAAAATCCGTATGAGTTCCATTTTTTCAGAATAACTAAGATCTCCGGCTACAATATTGGTTGCTGTTCTTATCTTTTGCATTTGATTTTCTAAAGATATAATTCCGGAATTTGTAATATTTATGACTTTTGTTCTTTTATCAGTCTCCGAATCTGCCTGTTCAATCCAGCCAAGTTTTATCAGCCTGTTAATGATTAACATTCCTACAGGTTTTTCATGGACATTCTTTTTGATAAGTTCCATTTTGGTCATTGCTCCAAATGCTTTAAGATTAATGAGATAAATAAAATCTTCCTGTGTTGCAAAGCCGGACTCGAAAATGGCTGATTTTGAGTAAGATTTGGCATATCTGTTAAGATGAACCAGAGAAGTGCTTATTACACTTTCAGGACTTCTTCCCGCTTCTTTACCTTCCCAATAAGGTTCTTCACCGGTATTTTTTTGTTTATAGGATTCTTTTTCGCACAACCATGCTTTAAAGCCCTCAACATCTGAAGTGTAAGAATTTCTTTTATTCTCTTCATCAAATTCTTCAAGTAATTTGATAATATCTTTTACAATTGTATAATTCATTGGATGAATTTAGTATACAAATATACTAAATTAAAATAATTAAAGTAAATAAATAAACTAATTTCATCCATTAAAATTTAAAATAGAAGTAAAATCCCAAAACTGAAACTTCTACTTATAACCATCAAGTTATATCGCAGGAGCTCCCAACAATGGATATTGAAAAATATTATATACAGGAGGGAATAGTAGAAGGTACCAACTGAGAAGTTCTGTAATTATTAATGGTCTTACAATTTTAAGACAAATTTATCTTCTCGTCATGCCGCTTTTGTTACATTACAAGTACGAAAAATTTTGCAGGTCAGCAATGACTGCAAGACTTATTTTTCAAAACAAGACTGGGAAGAACTTTTTACACTCTAGAATGTATGCAAAATTAAAGCATCTATTTTACCCAGTATTTAGGGAAAATGAATTTAAATTTTTATGAAATATTTATAAAATTTAAGTACTTTCTTTATCCGGCGTTTAATTAAGAGTTTATTAACTGCCTGAAAAATTTTATTAAAACAAAATTCTGAAGATGTTCCTGATAACGAACCATATTCTTCCGCAATTATTTTTATGATTTCTTTATTATCTGTTAATCTTGCAAAATTTTTGAGACGTTTATCTATTTCGATATTGTCGTAAAAATTCATTCTATTTAGATCGACCAGATAAATACTGTAATTATCATTTTCCTTTTTTATTAAAAAATTATTAGAAGAATTATCAATAAATTGTATTCCATTATTGTGTAAACGAAACATCATCGATGTATATTCCTTAATGATTCTTTCTCTGTCAGGAAAAGAAATATCCGCGAAAACATCAGTTAAAGTAAATGAATTTTCAAGTTGCTCGCTTATATAATAACTCGATGTTAAGCCAATCAAATCATGATTTTCAACGTAAGCAACAGGTTTTGGAGTGTGAAAATTTTTGTCTATTAACATGTGTGCATATTCAAAAGATCGCCTTGCCTTGGATTTGCGATAGAATTTATATACATGCCTGTTAATAATATTATGTTGTTTAAATGATTTAAAATTTAAGACTGTTCCATTGACATCGAAAAATTTAATAACATTTCTGCTACCATTGCCAATTAGTTTACCATCATTTTTAAATTTTTTTAAAATACCAATTATTTCCTCTTCGTATTGAGAAAAATTTTCATCAAAAATCAATTTCATAATAATTTATTTTAAAAATTAAGAATGGTTCAAAGTTTTCCTTATTAAATCTATAATATTTTCATTATCTACATTTCCTGTATTAATAGAAAAGCTCTTATCATTATAAGGTCCGTAGGCATTCTCATCCGTCACTGAAAACAAGCCGATGGTAGGCGTTCCCGAAGCGCTGGCTAAGTGCATTACCCCATTATCGGCAGCTATAAACAGTGTGGTATTTGCGATAAATGCACCCATTTCGCGAATATCTGTACTGTAAAAAGAAGGAAGCTTAAAATTTAATTTCGAGATGTTTTCAACAGGTAGAAGTTCGATAATGTTATAATCGGGAAAAGCTTGTGCCAGTTTATCATAAAATTCAGTCCACCAACTTTCAGAATAACACTTATCTCCTGTAGCATTTGTAAACAGACAGATTGTTTTCTTATCATTTTTTACGAGGTCAAGTAATTTTTCCTTGCCTTCTTTTATCTCATTTTCATCCAACTTAAGATCGAGAGGTGGTACTTTGCCTGTGTTCTCAGATATTCCCAGTTGTTTTAAATAGTGCCTTAGATTGTAAACACCATTTTTGGCAGAATGTCCATAATCTGAATATTTTAATGAACAGCTTTCGTCAAAATCTCCAAACAGCCTGTATTTTGAATTGGCAAAAAGAGTGGATAACCTACCGGATGATGATCCAAAACTAGCATTAATCACCAAATCATATCTTTTCGTTTTTATTGAAGTCCAGCCTTTTATATATTTGAACAGATTACTAAACGGTCTCTTTGGAAGTTGGGTAATTCTATCAATATTTGTATAATTTTTATAAATTACAGGGGTTACTCCACCTTTTACAAATAAATCAATTTTACTGTCCGGAAAAGTGGCAATAACTTCCTGAACCAAAGGTGTAAGTAGTAATAAATTACCTAATCTGTGATTAGGTCTGGAAATTAGTATTTTCTTTATTACTACATCTTTTTCATGATCTATATCTAAATTTGATTTTCCGATGTTTTTAGTCAAATTTCGCATGACAGACCTTCGAATGCGATTTATACTTTTAGAGATTTTCATAAACAAAAATGTTAACAACATTTAGCGTACTAAATTATAAAAAAATACTCTAAAACAGTAGGATTTTGGTTAAATTTTCCATTACAATTAGCAGTATAGTAACCATGCTCCGATAATCCATAATTCATTGAAAATCTGATCAATACACATTAACTACCCGGAAAAATGTAAATTTACTATAGTTTACAGCTTATGAATAACAACCGAATAAGGGCAAGTTGGTATATAAACTTAATCTAAAGCGGGATTTCAAATTAAAAAAACAACAAATATTAGCTTGGCAATAATTATTTTCTAAAACTTTGTTTTTGACGAAATACATAATTTCCTGAAGACTTATTTTGAAGATTAAAAAAGAGATTTATAGAAATGAAAAGCTGTTTTAAAGAATTAAAATATCCTTAAATTTAAAATTAGAAGATAAATATCAGTTTTCGAAATCTTTAAATGAGTAATTTAGCCCTGGATTAAAAATGCGCTAAGATTTCTATGAAAAATATATCCTTTTTATTGCTTATTTCAATTGTACAACCTCTATTCTCACAAACTAAACTGGAAAAAGCAATTACAAATCTTGAGAATAATTATGAACAAGAAAAAGTATATCTGCTTACCGACAAATCACAATATGTAGCGGGTGATCAAATCTGGTTCAAAAGCTTTGTATTTGATGGTTATAATCGCTCTACATTGTCCACCACTCTATTTGTAGAATTGTACAATTCTGATAAAAAATTAATAGACTGGAAAACCATACTTCTTACCAATGGTGAAGGCAGCGGAGATTTTAAGCTCAAAGAAGAACTTCCGGAGCAAATCTATTTTGTAAGAGCCTATACTCCTTACATGACCAATTTTAATGAAGATTTTCAGATTGTTAAAACAATTCCCATTTACAATCCAGATTCTCCCGAAACATTAGAGATTTCTAAAAATTCCGATTGGTCTGCTAAAGCTTTTCCGGAAGGAGGAACTTTCATTAACGGCATGTCTACGAAATTTGCAGTAAGATTATCAGGCAATACTTCTTTGCCGGAAAACTGGACCGGAAAAGTAATAGACACACAAAATCCAACTATACCCGTTACTACCTTTACATCTTTCGATAAGAATGTTGCATCTTTTAAAATAACTCCGGTTTTAGGAAAAAAATATCAGGTTATCATTCAGGATAATACAGGAAAAAACCAAACAATAGATCTCCCACAAGTTGCAGGCAGTGGCGTCAATCTAGAAGTTTCAAGCTCTAAAGATGGTATTAAATACAGCTTAAAGGGAGTCAACTTAACCCAACAGCTTCAAAATTACAAAATCGTCGGAACCATCAATAATCATCTTGCATATAAGGCAAGCATCAGTAATTTAACTAATGAAGCTTCAAGTATTATTCCTACAAAAATCAGCAATGGAAACAACGGTGTTTTACAATTAGCAGTTTTTGATGATCAGGAAAATCTGGTTACACAAAGACTCTGCTTTATAAAACCCAATAATTTAAAAATTGAGAAAGCCGAAATTATCGGCCAGAATCTAAAACAAACACCAAGATCATTCAACAGTATTGATCTTTCTCCTGAGTCAGTTTTCAAAAATTATACTGTTTTAGTAAGTGATGATAACAGCAACGATCCGGAAGAAGAAAATATATTAAGTAGTCTTTGGTTAACAGGAGATTTTACCACAAAAATAGATGCACCGGCACAATATTTCTCTAAAAATGCCAATAGTGAGGCATTGGACGCTCTTCTTATTTCCGAAAACTGGAAAAGATTTGACTGGAATTCCGTACTTAGCGGATCTGTACCTGCCATTAAAACCAATTCTAAAAAATTTCTTTCTTACAGGGTAAAACCTCTGAAAAACAATGCCATGCTGAAGGATACTAATGTAAATTTAGTATTAAAATTAGGTAAAAATGAGCCGATTATTAACCCATTCAGAACCGATCAAAATGGGTACATTTATTTAGACAACCTCAGCTTCAATGAACCTTTGAATGTTTCATTATTTATAAATTCAGAAAATAATAAAGAAGCAAGTACTGATAATTTATACGTTACGGTAGAGCCTCTGGTAAATCCCACACAATTTAAAGGTAATTTCCCAAGTACAAAATACAAATTGGTGAAAGCCCCTGAAAGTAAAAAACTTTCTCCAGCAATTTCCAGAGCCGTCAACACTCAGAAAAACATTAAAAAAGCAGAGAACGTTGATGTACAAATTGAAGAAGTAAAATTAGCCGGAAAAAAGAAGGATCCAAAAGAAGAACTAGACAAGCAACTGTCCAGCGGGATGTTTAGTTCTATTAACTCTACTATATTTGATTTTGTAAATGAAGATCAACATGCCATCGGATCAAGCAATATATTCGACTGGCTACAGGGAAGAGCTGCCGGTTTAACATTTCAAAGAGATAATTCAGGGGTTAATGTTCCCTACATTCGTGGTAAACAGGCCAAATTATATTTAGATGAAGTACCTACTGACCCCACAATGATTACAAGTCTTCCTATAAGCAATATTGCTATGGTGAAAATTATTAAAGAATCAGGATTAATAGGCAATGCAGTAGCAATCTATACCATGAAAGGTAATATGAAATCTAAAAATAATGAAAAAGAAACGCAAAATAACAACTCATCTACACTAAAAGGTTATGATAAACCTTCAGAATTTCTTATTGAAATGTTAGATGATGATTCTCCAGCGAAAATCGAAAATGATACCCGAGAAACATTGTATTGGAATCCTAATTTGTTTGATAGTGATTATGTCCCTCCGAGAATTAAATTTTATAATAATGATACCGCAAAACAATATAAAGTACTTATCATAAGTTTTGATGAAGACGACAATCTCCTTTATGATAAAGAAATCTTAAAATAATATTTCTCTAAATAAAAAAAGCCTTTCAACTCTATTGAAAGGCTTTTTTTATTTAAAATTTATCCTAATTAAAAGCAAAAAATTTTAATGCTAAAGCCGAAATACACATCAAAAACTAAATTAATACATCCAGCCGCATAATAATTATCGATTTTATTTATTAAAATAAATAAAAAAATATTTTGTTCATTGAACACTGTTCAATAAATTTGCATCATAAATTTTTAATCGTTTAAATATGAAAAGAGCATTAATCACCGGTGCAAGCGGCGGCATTGGTTTTGAAGTAGCAGAGAGGCTTTCTCAACTAGACTATCAATTGACATTAGTCGCACGGAATGAACAAAATCTTAAAGCTGTTCAAAAGCTGTTAGGAAGTGGGCACGATATACTCGTTGCCGATCTCACCAATAAAGAAGATCTTCAAAAAGTAAGCGAGCACTTATCTGAGAATAAATATGATGTACTGGTCAATAATGCAGGGACAGGATTATATGGAGAATTTACTAAATTACCGCTGGATGAGCAATTAAGCATTATGAATCTGAATATGGATGCACTAGTCACTTTATCACATGCCTATTTACAGAATGCAACATCGGGAGACGCTTTAATTAATATTGGTTCCCTTCTGGCTCACTCTTCATTTCCAGGCGGTGCCGTCTATGCAGGGACAAAAAGTTTTGTTGCTAATTTTTCAGAGTCCCTGTGGTATGAATTTAAAAACAAAGGTGTATTTGTAGCAGGATTTAATCCGGGGGCGGCAGATTCAGATTTTCATAGAAATGCGGGAAAAAATACCCATGCATTTCCAAAATTTGTTGTTTCGAATGTCGGAGATGTAGCTGATGAACTAGTTGCAGCTCTTAAAAAAAGACAAAAACCAAGAATAGTTCAAGGATTTAAAAACAGGCTGATGATGTTTGGTTTTAAATTTCTGAGCAGGAAAATGGCTGTAAATATAATGGGTATGATCAGTCCTGGAATATCACATTAATTTGACCAACGGTTATGGCTTAATTTAAAAATCCATTTCTTAATTTTACATCTTATATTATTAGTATGAGTATTATTGAAAGAAAACATAAAGAAAAGCAGGATATGCGCAAGCGTATTTTAGATGCAGCACGTAAAATTTTTCTTGAAAAAGGATACGAGAATACAAGCATGCGAAATATTGCCAGCGAAATTAACTATAGTCCGGGAACGATCTATTTTCACTTCAAAGATAAAAGTGAAATTTTTCACGAACTTCACAAAGAAGGTTTCCGCCTTTTGCTGGTCCAACTCAGAATTTTGGATAGTGTAGCCGATCCTTTTGAGCGCCTGAAAGCTGTCGGAAGAATATTTATCAAATTCGCACAGGATAATAAAGATTACTATAATCTGATGTTTCTGGTAGAAGAATCATCTTCAGATACTTCCGCAGAAGGAGGTTTTCAAATTGCAAAAGAAGCTATCAATCACCTTTTAGAATTGGTTAAAGAATGTCAGAAGGCTGGAAAATTTCAAAATATGGATACAGAATATTTTGCTTTTATGTTACTTTCGTCCATACATGGTATCTGTGCTCTGTTTTGCAAAGACCGCACAGTAAGTTTTGAAAATAAAACTGACGAGGATCTGATGACGAATGGATACAACTGCTTTGTATCACTTCTGGAAAAAGGGTAACCTTTTTTTAACTATTAATTGAACACTGTTTAAATTTAATACAATGATTAATAAATATCAAAAAAAATTACTTCTGTGCTGTTGCTTGGGTATTTTTTCAATTTTTTCAACAGAACGAGTTAAGGCTCAAAGCAGGCTTGACACTTACATCCAACAAGGCATTGAATCAAATCAAAGCATAAAGCAGCAGTCCTTTATTTTGGAAAAAAGTGTCTATGCGCTGGGTGAAGCAAAAAGCCTGTTTTTACCCAATGTGAGTTTTTCCACAACTTATACCAAAGCAGAAGGAGGTCGAACGGTAGACTTTCCCGCCGGCGATCTTTTAAACGGGGTCTACTCTACTTTGAATCAGCTGACAGGAAGCAATGCATTTCCGCAGCTTCAAAACCAGAGTATTCTTCTGAATCCCGATAATTTTTACGATGCAAAATTCCGTATAACACAGCCTATTTTAAATGCTGAACTAGGATATAATAAGAAGATCAAAACAAAACAGATTGACCTTCAGAAAACGGAAATACTTCTTTACAAAAGGGAATTGGTAAAAGAGATAAAGACGGCTTATTATAATTATATTAAAGCTACTAATGCAACCAAAATCTACCAGTCTTATCTGAAACTTGTAAGCGAAGGTGAGAGAGTCAATAAAAAGCTATTCGATAATGGAAAAATTAATCGGACTGCAGTAATCAGAAGTCAAAATGAAGTATCAAAGATTAATGCTTCCATACTTGCATCTCAAAAAACCGAAGAATCAGCTCAGTTTTACTTTAATTTCCTTCTGAATCGCCCCCTGACTGACAGTATAATCGTTGATGAAATCAATACATTACCTGAAGAAGCACAGCTTTTAAGTGACAACATCGGCAATCGGGAGGAGCTGACAAAGCTTAAAATTGCCAGCGATATCAATAATGATCTCACCGGTCTTGCCAAGTCATATCTCATTCCGAAAATCGGTGCCAGTCTCGATTTAGGTTCACAGGCATTTGACTGGAAGTTCAATCAAAAAAGCAGATACTATCTCTTTGGTGTTTCTCTGGAGTGGAATCTTTTCTCTTTTGGTAAGGATACCTACCGTATAAAGCAGTCAATCTCGGAACAGCAATCGATAACTTCCCAAACTGACTACGTTCAGCAGCAACTTCTTAAAGAGCTAAAAGTAAGAAAAGCAAATCTTGAAAGTGCAGTCGCACAATATGAAGCAGCTCAATCACAATTAAAGACGAGCCAAACCTATTATGGTGATATGTCAAAACTTTATAAGGAAGGAATGAGCATATACATTGAGCTTTTAGATGCTCAGAATCAGTGGGTCGATGCACAGCTAAAATCTAACATTACATTATTTGATACGTGGATAGCTTTTACAGCAATTGAGCGCGCAAATGCAAGTTTTAATATTCAATAATATACTATGAAAAAAATTCAATCAACACTCATTATTTTGTCGGTCATTTTATTCTCCTGTAGTGAGAAGCACTCCGAAAAAAATCTACTTGGAGCACCAGACATCATCTCTGTAAAAGTAACATCATTAGATTCTCAGGAAATATCAAATTCTATAACGGCAACCGGACTTGTAAGCACAGAAGATCAGGCTAATTATTCATTTAAAATTGGCGGTGTCATTAGCAGAATATTTGTCAATGAAGGACAGTTTTTCCGTAAAGGACAGCTGCTTGCCACTTTGAATACTACAGAGATTGCAGCGGGGCTGGCTCAGGCAGATCTTAATGTTGCCAAAGCACAGCGTGATTATAACAGGGCCAATAATCTTTATAAGGACAGTGTTTTTTCTTTAGAGCAATTACAGAATACAAGAACATCGTTGGAAGTGGCTCAGAGAGCAAAACAAGCCACAGCATTTAATGAGAGATATGCTAAAATCTATGCTGTTTCGGATGGATTCGTTTCAAAAAAGATAGCAAATGAAGGTGAAATAGTTAGCGGTGGAATGCCGGTCTTTCTAACCAACTCAACACAAAAAAATAACAGTTATTTATTGAAAGTAGGTGTTACAGATCGCGAATGGGCTGCAATTAAAATGGGCAACTCTGCAAAAGTTGCACTGGACGGCTTTCCCGATCAAACATTTGATGCTACTGTTTTCAGAAAACTGCAGGCAGCTGACAGGGAAATAGGATCTTTTCAAATAGAATTAAAATTGAAACTTGATCAGGTTATCCCTGCTGTAGGAATGTTTGGAAAAGCCGAGATCAAAACCGACCAGACCGAAAAATCATTTGTAATCCCTTACAATTCTTTGGTAGAAGCAGATGGAAAACAAGGATTTATATTTTCCCCGACCGGAAAAAACAGAGTCAAAAAAATCCCTGTTAATATCTTAAAGTTCGACAATAATAAGGTGTACCTAAAAGAAAAACCTGTTGGAATCGACAACATCGTTATTTCCAATAGCGCATACCTTAATGAACAGTCCATCATTAAAATCATCAAGTAATTATGAAGATCACAAATTTTGCCGTTAAAAATTATCAGTTTACTTTGATCATTTTTTTACTTGTTGCGGTAGTAGGTGTCCTTACACTTTTAACAATGCCCCGATCAGAAGACCCTACCACTCATCCGCCTCAATATCTGGTAACAGTAATATATCCCGGCACCAGTCCGAAGGATATGGAAGAACAGGTGGTAAAACCTATTGAAAACAGGATATATGGTCTTGAGAATATTGATAAAATCCTAACAACTGTTGAGGACGGCGTTGCTGCAATACAGATCAAGTTTAAATATGGGGTTGATGTAGACAATAAATATCAGGAAATCTCAACAGAGATCAATGCGCTGAAAAACAGCGAACTTCCCAAAGAGATCTATCAGATCAAGACTGAAAAAATATCATCATCGGATGTAAAAATTATTCAGATAGCATTAATTTCAAACACTGCATCTTCCAAAACTTTGCGGGATAATGCAGACATTCTGAAAAGCAAACTTGAAAAGATCACCAATCTTAGGGAAGTTAAATATACAGGGATGCCCGAACAGGAAATCCGTATTGATATGCAATTAGACAAACTGGCACAGCTTCACATTCCTTTGAATTTAGTAATGGGAAGCTTGCAGAGTGAGGCAGCAGACATACCCGGCGGAAGTATCAATCTCGACAGCAAAGTTTTCAATGTGAAAACCAGTGGAAAGTTCAAGGATGTAGGAGATGTAGCCAATACGGTTATTTATAATGCAAACGGCAAGATCATTTACCTTAAAGATGTCGCTGATGTAAGCTACAAAGATGGCATCGTCAATCACATTACCCGTATTAACGGACAAAGATGCATCCTAGTGACTGCAGCAATGAAGGATAATGTGGATATCAGCCAGGTTAAAAAAGAATACATACCCGTCTTGGAAGAATTCAACAGCAATCTGCCTGAGAATATTAAAATGATCAAAAGCTTTGATCAGGCGGATATGGTTTCCAAGAGATTAGGACATCTTGGATTTGATTTTGGATTAGCTATATTTCTTGTTATTATAACACTATTACCGTTAGGCACAAGAGCCTCGGTTATTGTGATGATCTCCATTCCTCTTTCATTGGCATTAGGTCTTATAGTAATGAATATGTTAGGATATTCGCTGAACCAATTAAGTATTGTCGGACTTGTTGTAGCATTGGGATTATTGGTCGATGACAGTATCGTAGTTGTTGAGAATATTGAAAGATGGCTGAGAGAAGGACATACTAAAAAAGATGCAGTACTCAAAGGAACCAGACAGATCGGTGTTGCTGTGGTAGGTTGTACAGCGACTCTAGTAATTGCATTCTTACCTTTGGCATTTCTTCCTGATATAGCAGGAGAGTTTATCCGCAGTTTACCTATGGCGATAATGACGAGTGTATTAGCATCGATGATCGTAGCCCTTACTCTAGTACCATTTGTAGGAAGTAAAATCCTGAAAACGCACAGCCACGGTGAAGGTAATTTCTTCCTTCAAAAGTTGCAAAAATTCCTTACATTTTCTTATAAAGGTATTATGCCATTAGCTTTAAAATGGCCGAAAATAACGATAGGTATTTCACTTGGATTGAGTGCGCTTGCATTTTTTCTATTTTCACTGGCTGGATTCAAGCTTTTCCCAACCTCTGAAAAACCGATGTTTTTAGTCAATATCAAAATGCCTCTGCAGGCAGACATACCGGAAAGTGACAGAGTGACCCGCTTGATAGAAAATGAATTGAAAACCCACAAGGATATTATCTATTATACTTCCAATGTCGGCAAAGGAAATCCGCAGATCTATTATAATGTACACCAACAGGACATTAAGCCTGATTTTGCTCAGGTTTTTGTACAGATGGATGAAGAAACAGATCCGAATGAGAAAACGGAACTGATCAGGAAACTGAGAAATAAATTCAGCAACTTCCCATATGCTAAAATTGAAGTCAAGGACTTCGAGCAGGGAACACCTATCGAGGCAAATATAGTGGTAAGAGTGTTTGGTGATAATCAGGATACTTTAAGATCATTATCCTTTCAGGTTGAAAACATATTGCGTAAACATCCCGGGACATTCTTTATCAATAACGAACTCAATACCTACAAATCTGATATAAAAATAAAAATTGACAAAGAGAAAGCTCGTTCACTGGGTGTTTTAACCAGCGACATAGACAAAGTGATCAGGATGGCTGTGGCAGGGTTAAATGTTGGTGATTACATTGATGACAGAGGAGATTCCAGAAATGTTGTTCTTACACTCCCGAGAGAAAAATTTTCAAACCTTAACGTTTTAAAGAACCTTTATGTAAACAATATACAAGGATCTCCCATTCAAGTCGATCAGATTGCAACCATTGGATTTGAAACCTCTCCTACCGCCATTAATCATTTTAACAAATCCAGATTTGCCAAGGTGACCTCTTTAACGCAAGATCATGTTTTGGCAAACGATATTTTGAAAGATATTGTTCCACAGCTCGATCAATTAAAAATGCCGAAAGGTTACTATTACAAATTATCAGGAGAGGCTGAGTCTGAGGGAGATGCATTGGGAGGAAACTTCCTTGCAGTAATTATTTTAAGTACATTCCTTTTTGTTGGGGTTTTGCTACTCCAGTTTAAGACATTCAAGGGAATCATCATTGTTTTATCAATCATTCCGCTAGGTGTTCTGGGAGGTGTTATTTTCCTTCTTATCACCGGAAATCCAATGTCTCTGGTTTCTATCATAGGATTTATCGGATTATCCGGAATACAGGTGAAGAATTCACTTTTATTGGTAGATTTTACCAATCAGCTCCGTCTGGAAGGAAAAAGCATTGATGAAGCAATTCATATTGCTGGTGAAACACGTTTCCTTCCGGTCGTTCTGACTTCCATTACTGCAATTTGTGGACTTATTCCTATTGCAATGAATCCCAATCCACAAATAGCACCACTAGCAATAGTATTGATTGGAGGACTGATAAGTTCTACTATTCTTTCAAGAATCGTAACACCGGTAATGTATAAGCTGATACCTCCCAATTTGGAACAGGAATAAGAATAATTATTAAAATACGTGATAATATAACAGGGCAGGATTTATATCCTGCTTTTTTTGTAAATTCTTTCAGAAATATAACAGAAAAAACTAAGATTCAATGTAATTTTAATGATATTTTGTCATCGCATAAACGTAAAAATAAAATGCAGGAAAAAGAATTTTTGAAAACAATTTTCTCGGAAAATGATTTTAGAGATGAGGAGCTTTCAACGATACTTCCAAAATTCAAGAAGGTAAAATTTTCAAAAAATGAATACTTACTTCAAGAAGGAAAAACCGAAAATCATTATTGGTTTTTAGAAAGCGGTTTTGCCAGATCGTTTGTTAATGATATCAACGGCAACGATATTACGACAAACTTTTACAGTTCGGAAGACATTGTGATTGATTATTCTTCATTTTTTCTTCGTACGCCGACCAGAGAAAATATCCAGGCATTAACTAACTGCGTTTGTTGGCAGATTGATTTCGAAAATTTTCAACAGCTTTTTCATGGTATAGAAACGTTCCGGGAACATGGCCGGACGATATTGGTAAGTTCATATTTTGTGCTGAAAAATAACAGGGTATCGATTATTGCAGACCAGGCCAAAGAAAGATACATACAGCTTTTGAAAGACAAACCACAGATTGTTCAAAATGTAGCATTGCAGTATATTGCAACTTTTTTAGGAATTACCAAGTCATCTTTAAGCCGAATAAGAAAGGAAATTTCTTTGTAGTCTTTTTTGCCATAGGATAACTTTTCGAAATGCAGAGTCCGATACTTTTGTTCCATAATTAAGAACTGAGAGGAAATGGGAAACTTAAAAGAGTTTGTATTGCTATTCAGATTACCGCAAGACTATCAAATTGAGGGTGAGCAATCTGCTATGATGGCACAACAGTGGAAAAAATTCATTGCATTAATTGCATCACAGGTAAAACTAAATAGTATTTCACAATTAAATTTCGATGGCGTGATCATCAAAAATGACTTTTCAATCGAGCATAAGAATTTTCGCGAAGAGGGTCTTTTCGTAAATGGTACTTTAACAATGAAATCTGAAACCATTGAAGATGTCATTTTAGTAGCTAAAAAATGCCCAGTACTATTGGCAGGCGGTACAGTCGAAATAAGGCAAACTATTCTAATAAGCTAACTGATATAGTTCAAAGCTATCAACACCATCTGCTTCGAAGATAAAAAATAAAAGAATGTTGCAGGCGTAATATTGGTGGATAGTCAATGTCCTGATGATAAAAAATATCTATCACCGGAACTGTTCAAAATGGTCAATCAGGGGTTGTCAGGTGGTTTTTTGAAGTTTGCCAATACTTTTGGGCTTGCCAGATTAATGTTTAAAGGTATGTTTCCCACTGAAAAACGATATAAATATCAAAATTCCATCATGCCCGCTTTGCTTTACAAAAGATGCGGTGTTGGAAGAACAGGAAATGATGGGTAAAGTATCAAACTATAAATAGTTTTACCGTTAAAGGATATTTCTGTAATCTGTATTAAAAACCAATAATGAAAATCCCCGGTAATCATTGATTTTACGGAAGTTGATTCAATTGGGAAAATCCTGAAACTCACAATACACTATTGTGATAATTTCAAAACTACAAATGCATAATAAAGAAAAGAAACTTCTACAAAAAATTAGAATCTTATGAATATTTTAATTATTTTAAGATCCTATTTCCCTGATTTATCGGATGTCATTTCAGCTTTAATCTTCTCCCGGTGCTGCATTCCCCATTTGGTCATAGCTCCTACAACTTCTTCTAATGTATGGCTGTAGGGAAGCAATTCATATTCAATGGTCACAGGGTAGCCATTTTCTACTTTTTTAATAATAAAACCATTCATCTCCAGTTCTTTTAATTCACTTGAAAGAACACGAGCAGAAATTCCGGTGACCTGTCTCTGGATCTCAGTGAATCTTTTATTTCCTCTCGCCATTGCGATGATAATCATTAATTTCCACTTTCCACCGATCGCGTATAAAGCATCGGACATAGCCATTAAAACTTTATGACACTCTTCCGTAAATGCCTTATTATCTACTTGATTTTCTTTTGATTCTGCCATAACTTTGGTTTTGATTAGCCCATAACCTTTAGGTAACGACTAATAAATTGTAAGCAAATATAATATAATTTTGTCCACAATAATTACAGAAAGTAATTTTCAATATTTATTAAATAACAAAATTATGACATTAGAAATTTTAAAGACAAAGGAAGACCTCAGAAACCTGATCGACAATTACGCTTACCTAAGTGACGAGTGGAAAATCTCCGAGGTTATGGATTTATTCACGTCCGATGTTACCTATAAGGTCCATATGAATGGTGCTTTGGTAGCTGACGTTTCGGGAAGGGAAAATATGGAAAGGGATTTCAATAGTCACGCTTCACAGGTGAAAACATATTTCACCCTGAACGGACAGCATACTGTTAAAATTGATGGGGATACTGCTACCGGTATTTCCTTCGCTCAGATCAAAATGATCAGAGAGGTTGAAGGAAAAGATGTTTTGACCGATTACAGTGTAAAATATGATGATTACTATGTGAAACAAAATGAAAATTGGTTAATCAAAGACCGGGTAGCCTATTTCCTGATCATTGAATCAAGGTCTCTTTCTTGATCTTCTATTCGCATTTAAACCGTAAGGCCTTGCAACATATTTTGTTGCAGGGCTTTGCGCTGGTATATAATTATAAAGATTTAAGAATTGTCCATATCGGAAGTGGTTATTATTTAAAATCAGATATATTTGAATTTCTTAACTTTGTAAAATGAAAGAAAAGGTAACGAGAGTAATTTCAGAGTTTAATAATGAACTGAAGCTTCAGGGTTTTAAGGCATTTCAAATAGAACAGGACGGCGCCGAGACCCGGACTTACAGCAGAAAAGAATTCTATAAGATCTGCCTTACAACAGGTGAAAGCAAGATTCATTATTCGGACAAAACCTATGAGCAGGAAGGAACGATTCTCTTTTTTGGCAACCCGCATATCCCATATTCCTGGGAGACGATCTCTACAACCTATGTAGGTTACACTATTCTTTTCTCGGAAGAATTCTTTAAAAATTCCGAACGTTCTGAGAGTTTGCAGCAATCTTCTTTTTTTAAGATCGGAGGCACTCCTGTTCTAAAAATCACAGAAGAACAAAGAGGCTTTCTCAACACCATATTTCAGAAGATGATCGCTGAGCAGGAAAGTGATTATGTGTTTAAAGATGAACTGATCCGAAATTACATCAGCCTTATCATTCACGAATCTTTAAAGATGGAGCCTTCTGAAAATTACGAACACAACAAAAATGCATCTTCCAGATTAACATCCGTTTTCATGGAATTACTCGAAAGGCAATTTCCGATTGAGACCACTGCAAATCCACTCAAATTAAAAACAGCGCAACATTATGCCCAACACCTTAATGTACACATTAATTACCTGAACCGTGCGATAAAAGAGGTAACAGGAAAATCCACAACATCGCATATTACCGAGCGGATCGTCACTGAAGCAAAAGCACTTTTGCAGCATACCGACTGGAGCATTTCAGAGATCGCCTATGCACTCGGATTCGAATATCCAACTTATTTTAATAATTTCTTTAAAAAACAAACAGGAACCAATCCTACATCTTTTCGACTGACTGAAGTTTGATTTTCTTAATCTTTGGTTTGATAATCTTTAACGACATAGTTCTAAGTCACGATACCTTTGTATCTGGTTATCAAATTCAATTAAAATGTCAGATTCACGAAATAATATACTTTCTAATCAACTCGGAAAAAACATTTTTGAGAGATTGAGATCGGGTGAGATCGTTCATACGACCGATCCTGAATATTTCAAGATCAATGAGGTCGTTACCCGGACTTTAAAGCTGTCTCAACAGTTGAATTCTTCTGATAATACAGAGGACGTGCGGTTGATTTTAGGCAATATTATCGGAACGGAAATTGATAGTAGCACAACGGTTTTTCCCCCTTTTTATACCAACTTCGGAAAGTTTTTAAGCATCGGGAAAAATGTTTTCATCAACCACGCCTGTTCTTTTCTGGATATGGGCGGAATTACCATTGAAGATGAAGTCCTCATCGGGCCAAAAGTCAATCTTATCACGGAAAATCACCCTGTAAGTCCAAACGAAAGAAGAGCATTAATCACAAAGCCAATCATTATCAAAAGAAAAGCCTGGATTGGTGCTGGTGCTACTATTTTACCGGGAGTGACCATCAGAGAAAATGCAATAGTTGCTGCAGGAGCTGTGGTCTCTAAAGATGTACCAAATAATACCATTGTGGGTGGTATTCCTGCAAAGATCATTAAAAAAATAGAGAATGAGCCCGTTTGAACTGAGTAATAAACAGTGTTGCTATTCTGCATTTTGACAGCAGTAACTCTATTATGTAACAATAAAAATTTAGAAAAAAAATGAAGAAAATATCATTGATCATTGCCGCATCTTTACTAACCTTAGGTCAGCTGACGGCACAGAAAAAACAAAATTCATTACTTAAAAATTCAACTAAAATGAATACAACAGAACAAGCAGAACATTATACATTCAAACTCAGCGATAAAGTGACCCGTCAGAAGGTCAGTTTTAAAAACCGTTACGGGATCGTTTTAAGTGGTGATCTGTATCTTCCGAAAAATTCAGTAAATGAAAAATTACCTGCATTGGCAATCAGTGGACCTTTTGGAGCTGTGAAAGAGCAATCCTCCGGACTTTACGCCAATCAAATGGCGGAGAGAGGCTTTGCAGCCATTGCATTTGACCCTTCTTACACCGGAGAAAGCAGTGGAGAGCCGCGTAATATCGCTTCTTCTGATATTAATACAGAAGATTTTAGTGCAGCAGTAGATTTCTTAGGACTTCAGAAAAATGTAGACAGAAACAAAATCGGAATCATCGGAATCTGTGGATTTGGTGGTTTTGCGTTGAATGCAACAGCAATTGACAAACGTGTAAAAGCGGTTGCTACCACAAGTATGTACGATATTCCTCGTGTTGCATCCAAAGGATATTATGATAAAATAACTTTGGATGAACGTACAAAAATTCTTGAGCAAATGAGTCTGCAGCGTTGGACAGATGCAGAAAAAAGAAATCCTGAATATGGAAACTGCCCAAATCCTGATACACTGAATGGTAATGAACCACAATTTGTAAAAGATTATTTTGATTATTACAAAACACCAAGAGGTTTTCACGAACGTTCCATCAATTCTAATGCGGGATGGACAAAGACAAACGGCTTTTCTTTAATGAACATTCCGATTTTGGCTTACATCAAAGAAATCTCACCAAGACCAATGCTTTTAATCGCAGGTGAAAATGCACACTCAAGATATTTCAGTGAAGATATCTACAAAATAGCTGCAGAACCTAAAGAACTGATGATCATCCCAAATGCTGTTCACGTAGATCTCTATGATAAAGTAGATGTGATCCCTTTTGATAAATTGGAGAGATTTTTCAAAGCCAACCTGAAATAATAGTGATCACAACTTAATTATTGAAAAATCAGGGAACAGAGATGTTCCCTTTTTTATTGATTTAAATTAAAAAATAAGATGCTGAAAAAGTTATCATTTAAAAGATTAAATTAATTTAAAATTTTACTACTTTGTATTACATAGTATTAATAAATAAATATATCTTTGCATAAAATCACACCACTATGCAAAGATTATTTTTATTATTCTTTATTGTTTTGTTTTCGGTTGTTTCGAATGCTCAAGATCTGAATCGAAAAATCGACAGCCTGATCCAGTCTGAATTGAAAGAAACCAATGGACCGGGCGGCGTTTTCCTTATCGCGAAAAAAGGAAAACCTATTTATGAAAAAGCTTTCGGAATGGCCAATCTTGAATTGGACTCCAAACTGAATACGAACAGTGTATTTCAGATCGGTTCCATGACCAAACAGTTTACAGCCATTGCTATTCTGATGCTTGAGGAGCAAGGAAAATTAAAAGTAAGTGATCCTGTTTCCAACTATATTCCTTCCTATCCCAACGGAGATAAGATCACCATTCATCATCTTTTGACCCATACTTCCGGCATTAAGGATTTTACGAAAATGAAAGCCTTACAAGACATTGCTCAAAAGGAAATGACACCTGAACAAATGGTTGATTTCTTTAAGAATGAGCCTGCGGATTTTGCTCCGGGAGAAAAATTTGAATATAATAATTCAGGATATGTCGTTTTGGGATATATTATTGAGTTGGTATCAGGGGGAACGTATGAAGATTTTATCAAGAAGAATATATTTGATAAGGCTGGAATGACTAATTCTTATTATGCCAGTGACAGAAAGATCATCAAGAACAGGGCATTTGGTTACCACAAAAAAAGTTCTGGCTACGTTAATAAAACAGCCATTAATTTCAGCGTTCCATTTTCTTCAGGTTCATTGATGTCTACTTTGGACGATATGCTTAAATGGCAGAATGCTTTAAATCAAAACTTATTATTAACCCAAAAAAATGCAATGAAAGCTTTTACAAAGTACAAGCTTAGCAGTGGTCAGGAAATAGAATATGGTTACGGGTGGCATTTGAAAAATATCAACGGAATCCCGACCCGTGAACATGGAGGAAGCATTTTCGGATTTAAATCAATGGCAGTTTATATTCCAAGTGAGGACATTTATATAGTAGGATTCAGTAATTGCGACTGTAACTCTCCTACTCAGCTCGTGAAAGATATTGCCAAACTAACTGTTGAAGATCTTCACAACAGATAGATCTATGTTAAACAATCCAATTTTTTAGAAGTGGTCTCAGCTTGACATTTAAAACATTTATTTTATGAAAAATTTTAAACAAAATTTTTACTACCTGTCTTCTGGCAACAAAAGTCTTGTAATGATTTTGGCTTCATTTATAACTTTAATTATGCATTGATACGGTATTGCAACGGGGTAAGTCCTGTCTTCTGCTTAAATAACCGGGTAAAATGCTGCTGATATTTAAAACCTAATTCATCAGCAATATCACTTACAGATTTTTTGTGGTCAAACAATATTGTTTTTGCCTCATCAATTAATTTTGACTGAATGTAATCTAAAGCTGTATTTCCTGTTTCCTTTTTTATCAGGTCTCCGAAATAATTAGCAGAGAGAAATAGTTGTTCAGCACAATAAGTAACTGTAGGAAGTCCTAAATTTTTCGATTTACCAGAAGTAAAGTAATCCTTCAGAAGATTTTCAAAACGAATCAGGATATTTTTATTAACATGAGTTCTGGTGATAAACTGCCTGTCATAATACCGCATGCAATAATTCAATAAAAGCTCGATATTAGAAACAATAAGTATTTTGCTGTGTTTGTCTATATTTTGGTCAATTTCAGTCATTATTTTTTCAAAACAATCGTTGATGGTTTGCCTCTCTTTTTTAGATAAATGCAATGCTTCGTTGACTTCATACGAGAAAAAAGAATAATCCTTAATTTGTCTGGCGAGACTCGTTCCGGCAAGCAGATCAGGATGAAAAACCAGCGCTTTGCCCCACGGTTTGATAATATCGTTCCTGCCATCAATTCCGTAAATCTGACCGAGTGAAATGAAAACCAGTGTACCGTCTTCATAGTCATAAGTCTGGCATCCGTAGCGCATATCGCCGCATTTGATGTATTTCAGAAAAACACAGGCCAATGTTTTAAGAAACACTATTGGTCAGCCTGCTGCACCAATTATTGAACCTGATATGCTGGTAAGAATTTCTGAAATCGAAATTGTTCCGGAATATCTGGAAGAATACAAAACCATTCTTCAAAAAGAATCTTCAGAATCCGTAAAATTGGAACCCGGAGTCATTGTAATTTATCTTATATTTCAAAAAGAAGATCCTTTACAGATTAGGATATTAGAAGTATATGCTGATCAAAAAGCTTATAAATCACATTTGCAGACCTCTCATTTTCAGCATTATAAAACAGCCACTTTAAAAATGATAAAATCATTAAAATTAGTAGATATGACCGCCTTAGACCCAAACACAATGCCTCTTATTTTCGATAAGATTGAAAAGTAATTTTAATACGAAAACACCAATTGATTCAACTGATTTCAAAACATTTAAGATTGAAAATCCGGATACTTACACACCCTCTGTTGGCAGAAAATATTTATACCAAAGTAGAGGTTAAGCTTCCATAATTATTAACAGAATTTACTTTTTCTCCTGTTTTTTTTCAAAGTAATCAAAAGAAAGTAAAGAAAAATACATTTACTTTCCGATACAGAATTTAGAAAAAATATTTCCCAATACTTCATCATTCGTTACTTCGCCTGATATTTCACCAAGATGTTCCAGAGCATTTCTCAATTCATAAGCTAACAACTCCGTGGAAATTTGAAAACTAATAGCCTCCTTTACCTTATTTACAGCATCCAAAGACTTTCCTAAAGCTTCAAAATGACGCTGATTGGTGATTACAACATTATTTTCTGCAGATTTTAATTGCTCGACATAAGAAGACAATTCATTCTTAAGATCCTGAATATTCTGATTTTCGACGGCTGAAATTTTAATAAAATCAAACTCCTGAGATATTGAATTTCTGAAAATATCTTCCACTTTTTCATATTGGGTGGGTACAACCTCATCAATTTTTGTAGCACAGATAATTAACTTCAAATCATCTCTTTGCAAAGATATAATCATCTCAATATCTTCTGAAAAATCTTCTGTTGCAGCATCAGCCAAATACACCAGAATATTGGCATTTTCAACCTTTTCTTTGGCTTTTTTCACCCCAATTGCCTCGATTTCATCAACCGTTTCACGCAACCCTGCCGTGTCGATCAAACGGAAAGCGTGACCTTTAATATGCAAAATTTCTTCAATCGTATCTCTTGTCGTTCCTGCAATATTGCTGACAATCGCTCTTTCCTCCTTTAACAAAGCATTCAACAAAGTCGATTTTCCGGCGTTCGGTTTTCCGATGATGGCAACCGCAGTTCCATTTTTGATAGCATTTCCGTATTGAAAGCTTTCAATCAAGGAATTTAATTTTACTTCAATTTTATTTAATAATCCAACCAAAGCCGATCTGTCTGCAAATTCTACATCTTCTTCTGCAAAGTCTAATTCTAATTCAATTAATGAAACAAAATTTAATAAGTCAGTTCTTAAAAACGAAATCTCATTGGTAATTCCACCTTTCAGCTGATTTATAGCCACTTTTCTCGAAGCTTCATTTTCAGACGCAATTACATCTGCAATTGCCTCAGCCTGAGAAAGATCGATCCTACCATTAATAAAAGCCCGAAGTGTAAATTCTCCGGCTTTTGCCATTCTTGCCCCATTTTTAATTAAAGTTTCAAGAATACGTTTTCCAATGTGCGGAGAACCGTGAAAAGCAATTTCCACAGAATTTTCCGTCGTAAAACTTTTAGGTGCCAAAAATATCGAAAGCATTACCTCATCAATCGCCTCTTCTCCATCCACAAAATATCCGTAATGAATCGTATGAGACTTCTGTTTCTCCAGTTTTTTTGCAGGAAAAGATTTTTGAACGACAGATAAAGCTTCGTTACCCGAAACTCTGATAATTCCTAAAGCACCTACTCCATTGGCAGTAGCCAGCGCACAAATGGTATCGTTATTCATGGCGCAAATTTACGGTTTTTAATCACAAAGAACCATATGGTTTATCTATTGTAATTATTTTTTGCCTCTTCATATTATTTAACATCTAATGATTAATCCCTACACTTAAATCTCTAAAGATTTGCAGCATTTTTTATTTTTCAGAAGCTATTTCCCGCTATCCGCTCATACTCCTCGTAAGCCAGCCTGTCCTGAGCCTGCCGAAGGGCTTGCTGTGGGGTAACCGCTACTATCGGGGCTAAAAACTACAATTCACTTTTCTGCCGAAATGTCACGGTTTTTTTCTTTGGCAGAATCTTTGTCAATAAAAAGGAAAATAAAGATTGAAATATGGAAAATCAGGATATCAACGAAGAAAGCATCAATAATCAACAAGATACGAATATTCAGAACGAAGCAATAATTGAAGAAAATGTGACAGCCCAACCTACTGCTGAGGAACTTTTGGCAGAAGAGAAAGACCGTTACATCAGATTGTACGCTGAGTTCGAAAACTATAAAAAAAGAACTTCAAAAGAAAAAATGGAATTCTTCCAGTATGCTAATCAGGATATGATGGTTTCTATGCTTGGTGTTTTGGACGATTTCGAAAGAGCGATTAAAGAGATTGCTAAAAACGGAAATCCTGCCGACCTTCAAGGTGTTGAATTAATTTACAACAAATTCAAAAATAAACTGACTGAAAAAGGCTTGAAACCAATGGAAGTAAGAGCCGGAGACGGTTTTAATGTAGATTTCCACGAAGCTATCACCCAAATTCCTGCTCCATCAGAAGATCTGAAAGGAAAAATTGTAGATGTAATAGAAACAGGATATACTTTAGGTGATAAAGTGATTCGTTTTGCAAAAGTAGTTACCGGTAATTAATATTAATAAATGATAAATGCTGTGAGCAATAGCTTTAGGCAATAAGCTTCATTTATCAATAATCAATTATAAAAAGACATGTCAAAAAGAGATTATTACGAGGTTCTTGAGATCAGCAAATCTGCCTCAGCCGACGAAATAAAGAAAGCATACCGTAAAATGGCTATCAAATTTCACCCGGATAAAAACCCGGGTGATAAAGAAGCTGAGGAAAGTTTTAAAGAAGCTGCAGAGGCATATGAAGTATTAAGTGACGAACAGAAACGTGCAAGATACGATCAGTTCGGTCACGCAGGAGTTGGCGGAAACGGCGGCTTTGGCGGCGGTGGTTTCGGCGGCGGAATGAACATGGAAGATATTTTCAGCCAGTTTGGAGATATTTTCGGCGGTGGCGGTTTCGGAGGATTTGGTGGCGGCGGTGGTCGTCAGCAGGTGAAAGGTTCTAATTTAAGAATCAGAATCAAGCTGAACCTTGAAGAAATGGTCAATGGTACTCAAAAAACCATCAAAGTAAAAAAAATGAAGATGGCGGAAGGTGCCACTTCAAAAACTTGCCCTACTTGCGGCGGTTCAGGTGTTCAAATGAAAGTGATGAACACGATGTTCGGTCAAATGCAGACTCAGACAACTTGTGGAACTTGTCAGGGAATCGGGAAAGTTGCAGATAAAATTCCGGCTGGAGCGAATGCTCAAGGTTTGGTAAAAGATGAAGAAGAAATCACCATTAATATTCCTGCAGGTGCAAGAGACGGAATCCAGCTCAATGTAAGAGGAAAAGGTAACGATGCTCCTTTTGGCGGAATTCCGGGCGATCTATTGGTAATTGTAGAGGAAGAAGTAGACAAAGTAATTAAAAGAGAAGGTGATAATCTTCACCAGGAATTATATATTTCATACGCAGAAGCTGCTTTAGGAACGAAAAAAGAAGTTCCGACAGTTGGTGGAAAAGTAAAAATCACTGTTGACGCGGGAACTCAATCCGGCAAAATCTTAAGATTGGCAGGAAAAGGTCTTCCAAGTATCGACAGTTATGGAAAAGGTGACATGTTTATCCACATCAACGTTTGGACACCACAAAAGCTTACGAAAGAACAAAAAGATTTCTTCGAAAAGCAGATGTCCAGCGGAGAAATGGTTGCAGAACCTTCCGGAAAGGAAAAGACCTTCTTCGATAAAGTGAAAGATTTATTCAACTAAAATATCGTAAAAGAGGCTTTTTTTAAAGTCTCTTTTTTTAACTTAAGAAGAAACCCTATTTTTTAAAATTTGAATATCTTTATTGCACCTATTGTAAAAATTTCACATGAACTATAAGCTTCAACTCCATACACCAGAATCTACCGCTAATCTTATTTTTAATACAATTTATTTTGATGCCTTCAAAGTTAATATTGTAGAAAGATATTATGGCCTTATGCCAAAATCATGCGAAGTTGTATTTAAAGTAAGAACTTTAGACGACCAGATTGTACAAAGAAAAGACGGTAATGTTAAAATCAAAGTTAAAGACGGTGATCTTGACATCTATAAGAGATTATTAAAAACTTTGCAGTCTTACGAATATAAAAATCATCTCATCAACAGGAATGATGCAGAGCAGGATTTTGTTCATTTTATTTTAAGGCTGGTGATTATGAATTATCAATTAAATTAAAAATCTCTGTCTTCGTAAGTAATAATTACGAGAATTCGTTCCAGGAAAAAATTCATGATCTTTTTTAAATCGGTTATGCACAAGAAAATCCGAAATATTTATTTGACGATTTAGCCAGTGAATGAAAAAGATTAATTTTTTTAAACTTTACATTTAAAATCAAAAAAGCTCAGTTTCAATTCCTGAAACCGAGCTTTTTAATTATTATTTATTAATCTTCTATTTACGTTTAGCTAAAGAAACAGCACCCTTACCTATTGTGAAAAGAGCAACCACAATCAATCCTCCTGCAAGTCCAAGAATAATTTCCTTTACAATAACAAGAATTTCATTTGAAGACCAAGATGGCAAAAAATGGTGAAGATATTCTACTCTATGTGCAAAAATCCCTCCGGCTACCATGATCAAAGCAATCGTCCCAATTACTCCCAAAGCTTTAATAACGATTGGCAAAGCCTTCACCAATAAATGTCCGAGCTTTCCGAAGAACCCTTTATCATTACTTTTTTTGATTAATTTAAATCCCGCATCATCCATTCTTACAATAAGCGCAACGATTCCGTAAACGCCCACAGTGGCAATAAATGCAACCAGGCTCGTCACTAAAATCTGCGTAATGAAAGGATGGCTTTCTTCTAATACCGTTCCCAAAGCAATGATTACAATCTCAATCGATAAAATAAAATCTGTGGTAATTGCCGATTTTACCTTTGCTTTTTCTATTTCTTCAGCACTTTTTTCGTCTTCTATAATTTCTTCTACCACTTCATGACCTTCTTTATCACGGTGAAAAAGAAACTCTATAATTTTTTCAACCCCTTCAAAAGCCAGATACAATCCTCCCAGAATCAATACATAATTAATTGCCGGAGCATACAGCCAGTTAAGCAAAAATACGACAGGCAGAATGATTAATTTGTTGATGAAAGATCCTTTTGTGATCGCCCACAACACAGGAATTTCCCTTGAAGAAAGGAAACCGGTTGCTTTTTCAGCATTTACAGCTAAGTCGTCTCCAAGAATTCCTGCCGTTTTTTGAGTTGCTATTTTACTCGTAACCGCCACATCATCCATTAAAGCCGCAATATCATCCAAAATCGCAAAAAAACCAGATGCCATAAGATTTTAATATTTTTTTAATAATTGTTAATGAGCAAAAATAATTATTTAATTCGACTTATTGTATGATTATAAAAGGTTTTACAAGAAATTAAAGTTGCTTCAATAAATCAGAATTGCAGTTGTCATGCCGAAAATCATATTCCAAAATATAGTTTTAAACCTAATTTTCTGTACATTTATTCTATGAAAAAGCTGATTCTTAAGTACCATTTCTTTATTTTAGGGTTAATTGGCTTGGTTCTAAACTCATGTAATACCCGAAAATTTAAAGTTTGGGTAGGAACGGACAATGAACAGAAAATCTACAATCTAAAATACGGCGAACACAAGAGACAAAAAATGGATGTTTTTCTTCCGTCTGATTATCCTGAAAACTCTCCGGTTGTATTGATTGTTCACGGCGGAGCATGGACTTTAGGAAAAAAAGAACATATGATCCAGATTCAGAAAATGCTTTTTAAGAATAATATTCCGAGCATTAATATGAATTACCGGCTGGTTTCAAAATCAAAAAAAATCACGTACAGAGAGCAATTGGAAGACATTAATTCTGTCATTACAAAATTCAATGAACTGGCTGGAAAAGCCGAACTTCAACCTAATAATTATATTCTTTTGGGAGAAAGTGCAGGTGGACATCTTGCTTTATTGTACGGTTATCAGCATCCTGAGCATATCAAAAAAATTATTTCTCTGAGCGGTCCTACAGATTTTTATTCTCCTGAATATTTAAATTCATTTTATTCAAAATATTCTTCATCAACGATTCAAAAAGTTGTTGGAGCAAAATTTCATCGTCAGAATTTGTCTGAGGAATTTAAAAAAGCAAGCCCGATTGCTAATGTTTCTAATGTTCCGACTTTGCTATTTCAGGGAAATCAGGACTTTTTGGTTAATCCAAAACAAGGTTTAGCCTTAGATTCTGCTTTAAATGCCCAAAACATTCCCCATAAATTCATTTTTATGAAAAATACAGGTCATGCACCCAGATTTTTCAACAAAAAGAAAAGAGACAGCATTATCTATCCGAATATTCTGGAATGGATTAAGAATTAATTAGAAGTTAGATTTTAGAGGTTAGTTCTTCACGATTCTGTCATTCTGACGAAGGAAGAATCTTATATTTTGATGCTCATAATTGAGATACTTCGACTGCTTCGCGCTCAGCATGACATTTCCAATACTAAGTGCTTTTATTAGCAATTAATTTGTAGCGATGTTATGCTGAGCTTTTCGAAGCATCTCTGTTTAGAATAACAATACAAAAAAATAACCTGCTTCAAAAAGCAGGTTATAAGTATAATTTATTGAATTGTTCTATTTATTTTCTTCGTCAAAATCATGATTTTCATACTTGGAAAAGTCTTCTTTTTTCCCAAATAAAAACTTGATAATTACCGGCACTGTCGTTATTAAAACAATAACAATGATAATCAATTCCAGTTTCTTTTTAAGATCAATACCGAACTGATCCATAAATAATTTGTCAAGGTAGTGTCCCGCAAAAATTAATAAGAATGACCATAAAACGGCTCCGATAATATTATCTCTTAAGAATTCTTTTTTATCCATCCTTACAATTCCTGCAACGATCGGTGTAAAAGTTCTTACAACAGGTAAAAATCTCGCCATAATAATTGCCAAAGCCCCATTTTTTTCAAAGAAATCATGAGCCTGATAAAGATACTTTTTCTTGAAAAGCATAGAATCTTTCCTTTTATATAAAGCAGGACCTGTTTTACGTCCGAAATAATACCCGACTTCATTACCAATAATTGCAGCAATTGCAACACAAGAAGCCAATATAGTAGTATCTAAGAAATCGCTTCCTGTAGATCCGAAAGTTTCTGAAATAATTTTTACGGCATAAATTCCTGATACGAAAAGAAGTGAATCTCCCGGAAGAAAAAAGCCTACAAATAAACCTGTTTCGGCAAAAATAATGAATAAAATCAACCAGAATCCACCATTATCGATATAAAATTCTGGGTTTAATAAATCTTTCCAGCTATTGAAATCTTCCATACATTTTGATAAGTAACAAAAATAGGATTAATAAACGTCAATCCGAAATTTATTATACGATTTTAACGAAATTTTAAAGTTGACTTATAACTCCATATCATCATCAGAAACTGCTGTTCCATCCGCCATCAGAAAAGCTTTAAGGAATGGTGTAAGATTTCCGTTCATCACGGCATCCACATCAGAAGTTTCGTGTCCTGAGCGTACATCTTTTACCAATTTATAAGGGTGCATTACGTAATTTCTTATCTGGCTTCCCCACTCGATTTTCATTTTGTTGGCTTCAATTTCGTTACGTGCTTTCAGACGCTCTTCCAATTCCATTTCATATAATCGGGAACGAAGCAACTGCATCGCTTTTTCTTTATTCTGAAGCTGTGAACGCGATTCTGAGTTTTCAATGATAATTCCTGTCGGTGCGTGACGAAGACGAACAGCGGTTTCTACCTTGTTTACGTTCTGACCTCCCGCCCCGGAAGACCTCATCGTTTCAAATGAAATATCGGCAGGATTAATATTAATTTCAATTGTATCATCCACCAACGGATAAACATAGACTGAAACGAAACTTGTATGTCGTTTTGCATTAGAATCAAAAGGTGAAATTCTTACCAATCTGTGAACCCCGTTTTCCCCTCTCAGATATCCGAAAGCAAATTCTCCGTCGATTTCCAATGTAACGGTTTTCACACCTGCAACTTCACCTTCCTGAAAGTTCAGTTCACGGATTTTATAGCCTTGTTTTTCAGACCACATCGTGTACATTCTCATCAGCATTGCAGCCCAGTCACAACTTTCTGTACCTCCTGCTCCTGCAGTGATTTGAAGAACAGCAGAAAGCTCGTCACCTTCATTGGAAAGCATGTTTTTAAACTCAAGATCTTCGATTTTTTCGACTAATTGAGGGAAACTTGTATCGAGTTCTTTTTCAGAATCCGGATCTTCTTTGGCAAATTCCATTAAAACCTGTAAATCTTCAAACTGAGTGTTGATTTCCTCATAAGCTTCCACCCATTTTTTCTTGGAACGAAGCACTTTCAGAAATGCTTCAGCCTCTTTTGGATTATCCCAAAATTCAGGAGCGGCTGTTTTTTCATCATCATTGGATATTTCTATCTTCTTTTTATCAATCTGAAGATATTTATGAAGGTCCTCAATTCTGGACTGAATGTCTTTTATATGGTCGTTGTTGATCACGAATGTTTATTTTTTGCAAAAATACGGATATTTGTTTTGATAGCAATAAAACCGATTTTCACTGATTGTGGATTTCGTTCAAAAAAAAATTAAATCAAAGAAAAAATAATGTTCTAATTCTTTTGGTTTAGCAAAAAACCACTTTAATTAAAAATCATTAAAATATAATCATTTCCGCAACAATTTCACCGATTTTCGGAGCCAGCGCAACGCCCATTCCCGAAAGTCGAACTGCACAGAATTGTCTTTCTGAAAGCTGTTTTACAATCGGAATTTTTTCGGAACCCATTGCCATGATTCCCGACCAACGAAGAAAAATTTCAACATTTTGATTGGGTAAAATTACTTCTTTTAAAAAAATTTCCAGATGATTCTGCAAAAATTCCGTTGTTTCAAAAGCTGTCGTTTCTTCTGTTTTAAAATCCTGATTTCTTCCTCCACCTAATAAAATTCTGTTTCCAAGATTTCGGAAATAGTAAAAACCTTCGTCATAATGAAAAGTTCCTTTTAATTTTAAATCTTCAATCGGTTCGGTTAAGATGATTTGTCCGCGAGCCGGAATAATTTCTTCTCCTTTTAAAAATTTTGAAGCAAAAGCATTGGTGCAATGAACAATTTTATCTGATTTAATTGAAGGATTTTCTGACAGCTGAACTTCAATTTCGTTTGAATTTTCAACAATATTTTTCACTTCTGTTCCGAAGAGAAATTCAACTTTTAATTCATGGCATTTTTCTAATAACTTTTGCATTAATTTCCCGGAATGCAAACTTCCTTCACATGGATTTTCAACTAAATATTCAGATTTTCCAAGTCCGAATTCTTTGATTTTATTTTGATTTAAAAAATATGTTTTTTCAATTCCGGTGATTGATTTCAGTTTTTCATTAACCTCATCAATTCTTTGTAAAGGTTTATCATTATTGAGAATCTCAAAACCTCCGTTTAATTCAAAATCGATTTCCGAATTTTTAAAATATGCTTGAATTTTCTGTAATCCGTCAAACCTCATCTTCACCAATTCCACCGTTTTTTCCCAGCCCATTTTTTCAGTATCGGCAACAATTTCCGTCAGGCTTCCGAAACATCCAAAACCGGCATTTCTGGTCGAAGCTCCCAACGGAATCGAATTTCTTTCAATAATCAAAACTGATTTTTCAGGATGCTTCTCTTTAATCGAAATTGCCGTCCAAAGCCCTGTAAAACCGGCTCCGACAATGATAATATCACGTTTTCTGAAAAATGTTTCAAGCTCCCAAACGCTGACCATAAATAATAAGTAATTGGTAATGAATAATAATTGATGAGTTTTGAGTTATACCTTTTTATCCCTGGTTTTTTCCATTTTCTTCTTCATTATGGTGAAACCCAATTTCTCTTCTGGGTTCTTCAACAACTTTATAAGAATCCAATTCAGTTTTTAAACTTTGAATTCTGTATTGAAACTGATCAAAATTGTTAATAATAGCATCACCCAAAAATCTTGCAACCTGATCCAAATATTCTTCAGTCAGTTTTCCTTTAGCATCTCTTAAAGCTCCATTTAAAAGGGTTTGATCAATTTTAAGATTTTCATTTTTTGTTCTTTGATACAGATTTTTGATTCTCTTTTTCAGACTTTGGGTAAAATCGATCAGCATCGTGTTGCTGAAAACCTTCATTTGTGAGGAAACTTCATGCCAGAAAGGAATTTTATCAGCTTTATTGTTCTTTAAAATTTTAAATAGAAGAGAATCTTTTTCAAGGTTTCTGGTCATTGAATACAATATAATTTCTGATCTTTCTGCAAAATTCGGAGGAAAAACAGGAACCATCACATCGAATCTTCCGGGAGCCAGAATTTCTTCATCAATTTCTGCGACAGAATTAGCTGAACCGACCATTAGCAAATCTTCCTGTTCGAATTTTGAAATATAATGAAGAATAATTTCCTGAGTTTCAAGATTGCATGAAGCAACATTGTTTTCCGCTTTTCTCTCCATCATGATTTCATCAAAATCTTCCAAAAACATCAGAACTTTGTTCTCCTTCATTATTGATACCAGAAAATCATTGAAATTAGTCTGATTTCCGTCCACAAAAGATGTTCCGAGAGAGTGTTTTTTAACTTCTTTAAACTTATACCCTATAATTTCCGCAATTTTATTTGCCCAGAAAATTTTCCCGCTTCCCGGCGGTCCGTACAAAATAATTCCCGCAGGTTTATTAATTCCCCAATCTTTAATCTGCTGTGGGTTTAAAAACGGTTCCAACACACTTGAAATATAGAAAAATAAGTCTCTGTAACCAATGAAATCTCTCTTTTGAAGGCTTGTTTTATGTCCAAAATAATCGTAGACAAACTGATAATTACCCCCTAGCTTATTATCAATCCCATAACTTGAAATGGAAGATTTAAATAATCCGTTATCAAAAATATTCGGGGTTGTTTCTTTAATGGTTTTTTCTATCTTTTCTTTAGGCTGATTGATCGTTTCAGCGATTTGTTCGAGCGTTTTTGTTTTATCTAAATCTTTTTCATAAACCTTTAAAAAATCAATATTTTCGCGGATAAATTTTTCAAAATCTTTTTTTACATCGAAATTCAGACTCACACATTCAACCAGTTCAAGGTCGAAATCCTGAATGAATTGTTTTATAGCTTCGGCAGAAACATTAAGTTCTTTTGCCAGATCAATTAACTTCATAATTACCGATTAATTCTATCAAATTTAATATTTTTAAACATTAAAATTTGTTGATTTATAATATTATTTGTAACATTTTTTAAGTTATATAGACTACTACTATGTAAAACAAATTACATGGAAAAAGTTTTGTCAGTAAAGAATTTGACTAAAAAATTCAAGAGAACCGTAGTAGATAATATCTCCTTTGATGTAGAAAGAGGTAATGTTTACGGACTTTTGGGACCCAACGGAAGTGGAAAATCCACTACTTTCGGAATGTTGCTTTCAACAATTAATCCTACAAGTGGTGAATGGTATTGGTTTGGAAAAAAAGGCACCGATCCCGATACATTGAAAAAAATCGGGGCAATTATCGAACAGCCGAATTTTTACCCTTATTTAAATGCAGAAACGAATCTGAAAATCGTTGCAGAAATTAAAGGAACTCCTTATTCGAGAATCGATGAAGTGTTGAAAACCGTTAATCTTCTGGAAAGAAAAAAGGATCCGTTCCGAACCTATTCTCTGGGAATGAAGCAACGTCTTGCGATCGCTTCTGCCATGCTGAACAATCCTGAAGTTTTAATTCTTGATGAACCGACAAACGGTCTTGATCCGGAAGGTATTATCCAGATCCGTGAAATCATTAATAATATTGCAAAACAAGGTATTACGATCATTATTGCAAGCCACCTGCTGGATGAGATTGAGAAAATATGCAGCCACGTAATTGTTTTGAAAGAAGGAAGCTCACTGTACTGTGGAAGAGTGGACGAAATAACTGCAAATAATGGTTATTTTGAACTAAAATCAGACAACAACAATCTGCTTCTAAAAGCTTTGGAGGAACTTCAATGGTTTACTGCGATAAAACAAGATGGTGACATTCTGAAAGCTCAGATTCGTGATGACGCTTCGATTTCGGCTTCAGCTCTGAATCAGAAACTGGCTGAAAAAGGGATTTTCTTATCTCATTTAATGAAGAAAAAACTGTCTTTAGAATCTCAATTCCTTGAACTTGTAAAAAACACGAAATAATCATGATAAAATTATTAAAACTAGAATATTACAAAAACCTGAATTATACACCATTCAAGGTTTTCACAATACTTTATTTTGCGATTCTTATTGCATTGCTTTTCATTGGATTAATTGATTTTGATCTTTTCGGAGGAAAGATCAATCTTAAAGAAGAAGGTATTTACAATTTCCCGGAAATCTGGAATTTCACAACATGGATTGTTGCTTTACTGAAAATTTTCTTAGGATTAATCATCGTTTTCTCGATTTCGCAGGAATTCAGCAACCGAATGTTTAAGCAAAATACGATTGACGGATTAAGCCGAAAAGAATTCATCACTTCAAAACTGTTGACGATAAGCATTTTCACTATTGTTTCTACAGTAATTGTATTTGGAATCACGATGTTTCTGGGATATCAATATTCTAAAGTGACTGATTCTGCAAAGGTTTTTGAAGAGGTTTTCTTCATCGGAAATTACTTTGTAAAACTATTTACATTCTTCTGTTTCCTGATGTTCCTTTCTATTTTGTTGAGAAAATCGGTTTTTGTTTTTCTTGCTTTGTTTGTGTTATGGCTCGGAGAATGGATTATCGGTCTAGTTGAAACTTTGTCTAAAGTAAGCGGAATGCAAGGTCCTCAAAGAAATGAAATTCTTCAGAATGATTTTTTCATCTCGCACCTTTTACCTTTAGAAAGTATGTCGAGCCTTATTCCCAACCCGATGATGAGATTGAATATGGCAAAAATGATGGGTTTAAAATATGAATTTCATTACCCTACGGAAAGCATGATTGCCTGTCTGGTTTGGTGTGCGATTTTTATCCTCGGATCATATTGGATCTTGAGAAAAAGAGACTGGTAATTATTTCTCAATTAAAATTAAACATTACAAACACTAAAATATTCAGATTATTTTTTGAAGTGGTTCGGTTTCGGATCACTTTTTTTATTTTTTGGCTTAAAATTTTCATTCCGTTCTGATAAAATTATAACCATGAAGAAAATTTTCTATGTTCCCGGGTTAATCAGTACTGTACTGATTCCGGTTTTGTTTTGGTATTATGGAAATCAGAGAGTTCATCCGCAATATACTGTGATGGATTTAGGACTTCCGGCAAAACATAAATACAATGATACTTTTGATAATACATTTGAATCATATAGAAATTGGAATTATAAAAAAATCGTTGTAAAGCCCAACACGGCTCTACAGAACCAGAAATATTATGTTTCGGAATTGAAAAAACTTCAGGTAAGAAATGAAAAAAAATCTGGAATTGAGTTTGTGATTGGTGATAAAAACAATTATCAGGATTTTGTCGCATTAATGGATGCTATGGAATTGGCAGATCAGGATAATTTTGGAGTTGATGTCGAAAAAACGAATCACTTTTTCGCCATTCACGAATATAAAAATCCTAATGAAATTAAAAGAGAATACACTTCTATTTGCGGAGGTGTTATCAGAGAGGAATATTATATAGAAAAAAATACTTTAAATTTAATTAAACCTGAAACTTTTATTGATCATGTTCCAAAACAAACCTATTATATCATTTTCGGATTTTTATTATTTTTAAATATTTCGATGCTGAGTATTAAAGAAAGATTTCAATTACAAAAACTTCATTAAAACAAAAAAGACTGCCTTTCGACAGTCCTTTCAATCACCCCACTTAATAATACACTTATTATTTTTTATCCAGTAGAGAAATATATTCTCCGTACCCTTCTTTTTGCATTTCAGCCTTTGGAACAAACTTCAATGAAGCACTGTTGATACAGTAACGAAGTCCACCTTTATCTGCAGGTCCGTCATTGAAAACGTGCCCCAAATGTGCATCTCCGGTTTTACTTCTTACTTCTACTCTAGTCATTCCTGCTGTTTTGTCTAATTTTTCTTCAATTAATTTTTTAGTAATTGGTTTAGAAAAACTTGGCCATCCACAACCAGATTCAAATTTATCAGTTGAAATAAATAATGGTTCTCCCGTTGTGATATCTACATAGATTCCTTCACGTGTTTCATCCCAATATTCGTTTTTAAAAGGCATTTCTGTACCGTTTTCCTGAGTAACATTATATTGTTCTGCAGTCAATTTTTCTTTTAAAACTTTTTTATCCTGTTTTTGATATTTTGTTTCGCTTTTCTTTGGAAGCGGATTCGCATTTCTTGCCATTTCAAAAAGTCCCGGCTCGATGTGACAGTAACCTCCCGGATTTTTATCCAGATAATCCTGATGATAATCTTCGGCTTTGTAGAAATTTTTCAAAGGAATTGTTTCTACCAAAACTGGCTTGTCGTAATTTTTAGCCAATTTCTGGACTTCTTCTTTTATAATCGCTTCTGTAGCTTTATCTGTAGAATAAATTCCTGTTCTATATTGATCTCCACGGTCATTTCCTTGTTGGTTTAAACTTGTCGGATCAATTGTTTTAAAATATAAATCAATTAAGAGTTTTAAATCTACTTGTTCAGGATCATACTTCACTTTTACGGTTTCTGCAAAACCTGTTGCATGACTTACAACTTCTTCATAAGTAGGATTTGTTTTGTTTCCGTTGGCGTAACCAACTTCTGTTCCTACAACTCCACGAATTTGTTGAAAAAAGTGCTCAGTTCCCCAAAAACATCCTCCTGCAAAATAAACTTCTCTTACATTTTTATTGTCCATAATGATCTCATTTTCTTTTTTAGTTTCTGTGGATTTCAGTTTTTTCGAATCTCCACAACTTGTTGCAAATACTCCTATTCCCAGAATCATTCCGAGTAATATTAATATGTTTTTCATTTTTATCTTTTTATTCATTTTAATTCTTTTTCTCGATTAAAAATCTGCAAATTCTTATTGCAAATTTCGAACTAAATATCATACCTGCTCAGTGATACTTTCTATCTGAATGATCGGGTAATTATTTATGATTTATCCACATAAATATATACGAAAGATATGGGAAAGTGGATTTAATTTTATCAGATTTTGATCCGTTGAATTTAAAGTTTCTGATCAAAGCGGCATCGTTTTAATTCCAAATAATGAAATATAACGATTTGTTTCTCGTTTCGTTTTTTTTTGAATTGATTTTTGAAATAGTTCCGTTCATTTTTAGTGATTTTAAATTAATACTTTCTTATTTTCAAAAGTATAGTCGGAACAAGTTCAAAATCCTGACAAAGTTTTATTCAAATATCTAAATTTTTAATCACTTTATCTTTAAAACCCTGAATTTCAGAATTATTAATTTTAATATTTTCTTCCTGAGCAAGTTTTCTTTTTAAAATATCATCTAAAATTTCAAGCTTCTCTTTATAAGCTCTGCACCATTTACATATCTTTAAATGCAGAGAAAGTTTCCACTTCTCTTTTGGAGAAATGTTTTCTTCATTGCGTTTTTCCATGAGTAAAGACGCTTCACTGCATGGTAAAAAGATCATATGTATAATTTTAGCTAACATTTTAATTCATTACTATTTTGCAAACCAGTTAAGTTCTAAACACTCTCTGAGCTGCATTCGACTCCTTTGGAGAATCTTCCAAAGATTAGTCGTAGAAATATTTAATTCCTGACTCACTTCCGGTGCTTTTTTTTCCTGAAGATAATACATTTTCATGGGAATTTTCCATCTGGAGGGCAAATCTTCAATACAATCTTCCAACGTTTTATTGAAATTTTCATCATCCAAAAGTTCCGTTTCTTTGTCGGAAACATCCCAATCATTCAATATACCTTTATCTTTCCATGATCCGTTTTCATCAAAAAAATGATCAAGCCTGATTTCCGGTTCAGATTTATATTTTTTTCTATAAAAATCAGAAACCTTATAATTGAGAATCGTGTAAAGCCATGTTAAAGGTTTACTTTTTCCTTCAAAAGATTCATACGACGAAAAAGCAGCAATAAAAACCTCCTGTACAACATCTTCCGCCTCTGTTTTATCCGAAAGTAAATAGACAGCTCTTCTCAGCAATGGCTCGGAGTATTGTTCTATCCAACTTTTCAGTGTTTCATTTTTCGTCATATCAAAACTTTATCTTTTCAGATAGTAACGAAGATAATAAGTTAAAAGGAAAAGTGCAAAGTTTTGTTTACCATAATCTATAAGCACTCTGTTTGTCATCATGAAAAGGATCTCAGCAATAGTATTAGAAAACGAATGTTCTAGTTTTAAGATTTTAAAACACACATTCTCATTATTCACAAAGTTTGTCATTCCGTAGGAATCTAACAATGATTTTCACAATCCAATCTCTACAAAATTAGTTTAGATTCCTACGGAATGACAAAGTGAGTGGTTATGTCATACCGTTGAAATACCTGCAAAAACCCTAGCCCCGATTGAAGTGAAAATCCTTTTTTGAAGAAAAAGATTGCAACGGAAAGCGGGAAATAGCTCCTAAAAAATATATTAAATATTTGATATTATATTTTCAAATATCAAATATTTGATACTAAATCACCTAAAAATAGTAAATTTGCATCTTATCAAAAAATTGTAAAAAGCAAAGCAACATATATCATTATGACATCACAAGAGATACGTCAAAAATTTTTAGATTATTTTAAAAGTAAAGGTCACCTTATCGTTCCTTCGGCTCCAATTGTGCTGAAAGACGACCCTACTCTAATGTTTTCCAACTCTGGAATGACGCAGTTCAAGGATTTTTTCTTAGGCTATAAAACACCTACTGCCCCAAGAATTGCCGATACACAGAAGTGTTTGAGGGTTTCAGGGAAGCATAATGACCTGGATGATGTAGGTAGAGATACTTATCACCACACCATGTTTGAGATGTTGGGGAACTGGTCTTTTGGTGATTATTTCAAAAAAGATGCTATTGCTTTTGCCTGGGAATTATTGACGGAAGTTTACGGAATTCCGAAAGAAAATTTATACGTAACGATTTTTGAGGGTGATGCTTCTGAGAATCTTGACAGAGATCAGGATGCTTATGATTTCTGGAAATCTCACATTTCTGAAGACCGAATTATCAACGGAAACAAAAAAGATAATTTCTGGGAAATGGGCGCAAGCGGACCATGCGGACCTTGTTCTGAAAT
Source organism: Chryseobacterium ginsenosidimutans (assembly GCF_039536845.1). Classification (GTDB taxonomy): domain Bacteria; phylum Bacteroidota; class Bacteroidia; order Flavobacteriales; family Weeksellaceae; genus Chryseobacterium; species Chryseobacterium ginsenosidimutans_B. Next base: position 989,447 of record NZ_BAAAZJ010000003.1, on the reverse strand, counting down.
TCATGTTGACTTGAGAACTCCGGAAGAAAAAGCTAAAATTTCCGGTCTTGAATTGGTGAACAATGACCATCCTCAAGTGGTGGAAGTCTGGAATCTCGTTTTTATGGAATTCAACAGAAAAGCTGATGGTTCTTTGGAAAAACTTCCTGCACAACATGTTGATACAGGAATGGGGTTCGAACGTCTTTGCATGGCGCTTCAAGGGAAATCTTCCAATTATGATACAGACGTTTTCACGCCTTTGATTGCTAAAGTTGAAGAACTTTCCGGTAAAAAATATACCGGAGTTTTAGAAGACGAAAAAGATATTGCGATCCGTGTTGTGGTAGATCACATCAGAGCAGTTTCGTTTGCAATTGCAGACGGACAGTTACCTTCAAACGGAGGTGCCGGTTATGTTATCAGAAGAATTTTAAGAAGAGGAATTTCTTATTCTTACAGATTCCTGGATATGAAAGAGCCTTTCCTTTACAAATTAGTTGCTGTTCTTCAGGAACAAATGGGAGCATTTTTCCCTGAGCTTGAAAAACAAGGAAATTTGGTAACAGAAGTTATCAAAAGCGAGGAAGAGTCTTTTCTTAATAAGATCGAAAATGGGTTAATTAGAATTAGCAACATCATTAAAGATACCCAAAGCAAAGGAGAAACCATTGTTCCTGGAAATTTGATTTTTGAATTATATGACACACACGGATTTCCTGCAGATTTATCACGAATCATTGCTGAAGAAAAAGGATTGACGATTGATGAACAAGGTTTTGATGAAGAAATGGCAAAGCAAAAAGAACGTTCTAGAGGTGATTCTGAACAAAAAGTATACGACTGGGTAACCTTAGAAGAAAGAGACGAAAACTTCGTTGGTTACGACCAAATCGAAGCCGAAACATACATTACAAGATACAGAAAAGTAGAAAATAAAGACGGCGAATTTTACCAGGTTGTGTTGAGCAATTCCCCTTTCTACCCAGAAGGTGGTGGACAGGTTGGTGATAAAGGCGTTCTTGAAAATGCTACTGAAAGTTTCGAGGTATTAGAAACTAAAAAGGAAAACGGATTAATCATTTCTTTAATTAATGGTCTTCCGAAAGATGCAGGTGCTGTTTTTTATGCTAAAGTAAATGCAACCGACAGAAAAAATTCTCAGGCAAACCACTCGGTAACTCACCTTTTACACGAGGCTTTAAGAGAAGTTTTAGGAACTCACGTTGAACAAAAAGGTTCTTACGTCGGTCCTGATTATCTGCGTTTTGACTTCTCCCATTTCAATAAAATGACGGAGGAAGAATTGGCTTTGGTTGAAGAAAAAGTGAATCACAAAATCAAAGAGAGTATTGCTTTACAGGAATTTAGAAATATCCCGATCCAGGAAGCAATTGACAAAGGTGCAATGGCTTTGTTTGGTGAAAAATATGGTGACAGCGTGAGAATGATCCAGTTTGGAAGTTCAAAAGAACTTTGTGGGGGAACTCACGTGAAAAATACGAGTGAAATCGGTCATTTTAAAATCACTTCTGAAAGTTCTGCAGCAGCGGGAATCAGAAGGATTGAAGCTATTTCCGGAGATAAATCTGATGAATATTTCAAAAATTTAGAAAAACAGGTTATTGAGCTTTCTCAATTATTGAAATCTAAAGATGTTGTAAGATCTATCGAAAAATTAATCGAAGAAAACACTTCTTTAAAATCAGAAATAGAAGCTTTTAAAAAAGAAAAAGCAAAAGGCGAAATCGGCGACTGGAAAAACGCTTACGAACAAAAAGGTGACAAGCAGCTTTTAGTTAAGAAAACCTCTTTGGACGCTGGCTCTGTAAAAGATTTAGTATTTCAGTTGAAGAAAGAAATTCCGACTTCTGTGACAATTATTCTTTCCAACGCAGACGACAAACCCATGATTACGGTTGGTGTTTCTGACGATTTGGCAGCAAGTTACCAAGCCGGAGCTATCGTTAAAGATCTAGCTAAAGAAATTCAAGGCGGTGGCGGTGGAAATCCAGGTTTCGCGACTGCAGGTGGTAAAAATCTTGACGGCTTGGAAAATGCTTATCAGAAAGCTTTGAATATTTAATTAGAAAAAAGACTTAAAAAATCTTAAATAAAAATCAGCTGTATTAGATAAAAATACAGCTGATTTTATTTTTAACAAAAGATTATATTTTCCCATATAGTTTTGTAACTTTCTTATCAATAGTTTTGTCTTATCTATAAAAAACTAATGACAAAACTTTTATCTCCATTATTTTTATTTTTTACAGTGTTATTTTTCAGTCAGACCCAACTGAAAGTAATCAATAAATCCAATAAAGAGCCGATTCATAATGCAGCGGTGTATTGTGATGACGAACTTCTCGGAAAAACAGATTTTAGCGGCAATTTATCTTTCAAAACTAAATGCAAAAAAGTAGAAATTCTTGCCAGTAATTTTGAAGATGTTCTGGTCGATGTAAAAAAATCAATGGAAGTATCGATGAAGCCTTCATCCGAAAAAATAGGCAATATTGATAAAGTTATCATTAACGATAAAAGTGACTTGCGAGCATTGAAAATCTTGGATGAAGTAAACAAAAGAGCCAAAGAAAACTCTCCCAAATCTTTAGATACTTATAACTTTAAGTCTTACAGTAAGTTTTCTATTGACGTAGACAAAGATTCTATTGACACTTTTAAAAATTTCTTGGCTACGAGAAAAGATTCACTTTCAAAAGTGGATCAGAAAGGTTTTAAACAAAAAGAAAAGGACAAAAAAGATTCGTTGACTGCTGAAGATTTCCTTAGTGCAACGGAGCAAAGCCAGATGTTTCTTTGGGAAAAAGCAACAGAATATAAATTTTCTCAGAAGTTTGGTGAAAAGACCAACATTATCGACAACAGAATGTCCGGCTTCAAAAACCCTATTTATGAAGCATTGGCGATTAATATTTCCAATCTCGACAGAACTCCGAGACAGCTGAGACCGGAAAACAGAAAATTGTTTAACTTCTATCTTTCCGATACTTTACAGCTTGACGGCAGGAAAACTTACGTTATTAAATTCAAAGAAATTACAGATAAGAAGAAGCAAAATCCCAGAAAATTCAACGGAAAAATCTATATTGATTCTGAAACTTATGCTCTGAAAAAGTTTGAAAGTGTCAACAAAAAACAAAACGAAGGCGATATTGTTTCAGTCTGGAAACTTATTAATGGTAAGTGGTTTTTAGATTATGAAGACATCAAATTAAAGATGGGAAGCCAAACCTTTGATATTTCAAAAAAAGACAGTTTAAAACCTGGAGAAAAAACAAAATACAATAAAAAGAAGTTCGGAAATTATTTATATGTAAAAAACCGTTTCTTCGATTTTGAGATCAATGAGCCGCAAAAAGCATCCGACTTCAAAGGTTATTCTCTTGAAATGAAAAGTTCCGACGGAAGCCTTTTGGATAAATACAGAACCGATAGTCTTACCACAAGAGAAAGCGCCACTTATACAAAAATCGACAGCTTTGTACAAAAGCATGATTTTGAAAAGAAACTGAACTTTTTAACACAGTTAATGAGAGGAAATCTACGCTATAAAATGATTGATTTCGATCTTACTAAATTTTTCAGCTATGACAAATACCAAGGTTTACGTTTGGGTACAGGTGTAAAACTCAACGAAAGATTCAGTAATACTTTTTCTCCCGACGGTTATTTCGGATATGGATTTAAAGATCATACATGGAAATACGGTTTAGGTTTGGATGTAAAATTATCTGATAAAAGAACGTCTGTTTTCCGGATTGATTATGTAGACGATGTCTTTGCAGCAGGAAGATTCAGCAATAATATGTGGGATAAGATGATGAAAGTTTCGGATATTAATCTGGATCTTCATAATGCAACTTTCTACAAAAATCAAAAATGGGGAGCTTCATTCCTTTATGATATTTCTAATTCATTAAGCATGAAAATTGCGGTGAATAAAGAAAAACAGCAGGCTCTTTTCGATTATCAGTATAAAAATTCAGGCAACAGTTTCGACAATACAAGCGCAACATTATCTTTAAAATTTGCTCCGAATGACAAAAATATCATGACTCCAAGCGGAAAATATACCTACGAAAAAGGCTATCCTCAGATTCTTATAAATTATGAAAAAGGATTTGAAACTTTAGGCGGAGACCTGAATTATCACCGATTGGATGCATTAATTATTCATCAGTTCAGATCGAAATTAGGTTCTACTAATATCAAACTTTTCGGGGGAATTTCTTCGGGAACCGCTCCGATCTGGAAGAACTTTGAAATTGCAGGTCAGAGAGATCAAAATTCTGACAACTGGTCTTCCGCGATCAATACTCCAACCAATTTAGGATTTACGACAATGCCTTCGGGAGCTTTCTTTACGGATAAATTTGTAGGATTTAAGATTTCGCAATATTTACCGTTCAGATTTAAAACTTTTGGGACAAAATATTCCAACATCGAACTCGAATATCAATCAGCAATAGGAGGTTTTAAAAACAGAGCAGATCATCAGTTTGAATTCCAGGTACTCGATCATTATTATCAGGAAGTCGGATTTATGTGGAACAGATTTTTGGGCAGAAGCTTTGGCGTAGGACTATCATACAGATTAGGATATTACCAGACGTCACAGTTTAAAGACAACTTTGGTATAAAAATCAGATTAAATGTACTTTAAAAATCTTTTATTATTGTAAATATATACATAGAGCTTCCGGAAATTTCGGGAGTTTTTTCTTTTATTCTGAAAGATAATTCCAATTAAAAATGATATTAATATCAATTAACAAAACTTTCCTAAGACAATAAATATCATTAATTTTACCAAGTTTTTCACATGAAAAGGGTTTTAGTATTTATATTTTTCTGGATGTATGTTTTTGGTTATTCACAATCGAAAGTTACTTCTATTGAAGGCGTTGTGATAGAAGATAAAAGCGATCCCAGAGCCCTTGAAATATTAAAGAAAGTCAACCAATTATTTCATGAAAATTCTCCGAAAACGTTAGATTCTTACGCCTACAAATCCTACGAAAAAATCTCTTTGGATATTGATGAAGACAGTATAACTCAGTTCAACCAATTCTTCGAAGAAACCGGAATGTTTAAAAAGAAGAGAGAAAAAGATTCATTAAACAATATTTCCGCCCGAAAAATATTTTCAAAGAGCAAATTGTTCCTTTGGGAAAGAGCTCAGGAATTTTTATACTCAAAAAAATACGGTGAAAAAATCAATATTCTCGACAACAGAATTTCCGGACTGAAGCAGCCGATTTACGAGATGATTGCCCTTCAGCAAAGCAACAGAGATAAGCTTCCTGCTCAGCTGAAACAGGAAAACCGAGGACTTTACCGTTTCTTTTTAACCGACACGATCGAAATGGACGGAAGAAAAAACTTTGTCATCCGTTTCAGAGAAGTTAATTATAAAAAACCTGATAAAAAAAGAAAATACAACGGAGCAATTTATATTGATACCGAAACTTACGGAATCAAAAAAATCGAAAATTTCAGTAAAAATAAAAACGACGGAATTATTACAAGTACCTGGATTTTCTTCAATAATAAATGGTTTTTGGCTTATGAAACAGTAAAACTGAAGATGAGCAATATGGCGATGGAAGAAGATGACAAGGAACATCCCGAAGAAAAGCATGAGAAAAAAAAGAAACAGAGTTTCGGGACCTACGCTTTCCTGATTTCAAAATATTTTGATTATAAATCGCCGATTGAAAATGACCAGAAAGATTTTAAAGGATATACTTTTTCAGTAAAAAATACTGACGGAAAAACATTGGATCGATACCGGACCGATCCTTTATCTGAAAGAGAAAGAAATACTTACACCACCATCGACAGCCTTGGTAAAATCTATAATATTGATACCAAAGCAAGAGTTTTAACCGGTTTATTGAACGGACAAATCCGAGTGGGTGTCGTTGATTTCGCGGTAGATGAAATTGCGAATTTCAACTCATACGAAGGCTTCAGATTGGGTTTAAAAGCCAAACTTAACGAAACTTTTAACCCCTATTTTTCACCTGACTATTATTTTGCTTACGGTTTTAAAGATGATAAACTGAAATACGGAATCGGTCTTGATATTAAAACAACGCTCGACAAAAATTCATTTTTCAGGCTTGATTATATTGATGATGTGACGGCTTCCGGAGAATTTTACAGAAGACTCTGGAACTTCAAAATGAGAATGGCGAACTTTGGAAACAACTTGAATAATGACAGATATTATCACTTCAAAAGTGTTTCTGCGTCTTATTTAAATGATGTGACGAACGGTTTGACACTGGTTTTTGCAGCGAGAAGAAATGTTGAGGAAGCTATGTTTGATTATTCTTTCAGAGACAGAGGTCATACTTTTGATAATTTCAACACATTATTTACCCTGAAATATTCTCCGAATTCTACAAATATCATGACACCGCAAGGAAAATCTCTGATCGATCAGAAATATCCTGAACTGTATTTTAATTACGAACAGAGCTACAAAATATTGGGTGGAGATTTCAATTACACGCGATTTGATGCGCTTTTCGTTCATAATTTCAAAACGAGATTCGGAACTACAGGTTTCAGGTTATACGGAGGAATGGTTTTCGGAGATGCCCCGATCTGGAAAAACTTTACAATGAACGGATTAGCCTCGACAAGAAGAGATTTTAATTTTAACCTTACTTCATTCCTCGGATTCGCGACTTTGGAAGGCGGAAAATATTATAACGATAAGTTCGTAGCATATTATTTCACACACAAAGTTCCTTTTTATTTCAGGAGTTTTGGGCAGAATATTTCAAGTTTCGACTTTGTTTTGAGAGGAACCATCGGAAATATGGATCATCCGGAATATCATCAGTTCAGATTCCGGCCGTTGAATCATCTTTATCAGGAAGTTGGCTTGGAATGGAACAATTTCCTGTCGTCTTACTTTAATTTAGGATTATTTTACAGAGTCGGATATTATACAACTCCGAATTTTATGCAGAACTTTGCAGTTCAGTTTAAATTAAAACTATTGGAATTCTAAAATTATCCACGCTTAAAATTCCCCTCCTCTGGAGGGGTGGCAAAAATTCGTTGAATTTTTGACGGGGTGGTTAAAATACAAATAATGAGCAATTAAATAACAAATAAAACAATGCAGAAAATCGAAATAAAAGCAGAACAATTTTTCGAATTATTAAAACTGAAGGACACTTCCATGTGGGAAATTTTTGCCCAAATGATTGATGGAAATGAAAAAGAAATCATCTTTTTAGACAATGAAGACAAGATTCTTTTCAATTATGTTCTTCCTTCGGAAAAAGAGAAAATGGAAGAAGACAGAAAAGAATTTTCAAAACAGTTTGCCGATAAATTATCGAATCTGAATTAATATAAAGTTGAGTTTTTGCTCAACTTTTTTGTTTGTGATTAATAATGTTTCGAGAACCTCAGCATGACAGCGCTACAAATGTTCTGTTGAATAAGATTGTTTTTTTACCCACCTTTTGGTTCTTATAATGAATAATGCTTCGAGAACCTCAGCATGACAGCGCTGTAAATATTCTCTTAAATCAGCATGACAACGCTCAAAAATATGCTTTAATAAGAACAGTTAGTATTAGAAATGTCATCCTGAGGCTCTCGAAGCATCCAAAAACTAAAAAAGTTTTTCGTTAAAATCGACTTTCTTATTTATTTTTTTAACCAAAAAGACAAAATCAATTAATAATTTGATTTACAATTACTTAATATGATTAAATGTATAGAAAATTCAACAAAATTTGTATAATTTTCTATACTTTAGTTTTCTGATTCGCTTACTATGTTTGTAAAAGTTTAATCAATTAAATTTTTTACAAATGAAAAAGAAAATTTTATTTTGTGCTATGATGGGAATTTCAGTTATGGTATTTGCTAGGGTTCAAGCGGTTTGGACATCTACTTGTGGAGTGAAACATTATACGTCATTCCCAGAAAACTGGACATACAATCAAATGTCTGATTGGATAGAATCTGCAAATCAAGTAGAATGCGGAGTGAGACCAGATGTGACTATAAACCCTTAAATCTAATTAGAAAGGCAGATTTTCTGCCTTTCTTTATCTAATATAAGTATGAAAAAAGCTATTTTATTTTTGCTGACATTATTTTTTGTAACAAGTTTTGGTCAAAAAATTCAATTTAAAACAACTTTAAAAGTGACTTATAATGCCTCTCTTCAACTAGGTGAAAAGTTTAGGAGAGAACAACAGTTTGTTTTAATAGGAAATTCACGAGATTATTATTTTTCCGGCTATCATAACTATTTATCAGATACCGATCAAGACGGAAAGCAAACAAAAAAAAGCGGTGTAAGTCTTTCAATCGCAGATTATTTAGAAGAAAGAATTTTAAAATCAGACGGTATTACGAATATTTTTGGCAAATATGGAGATAGCAAATTCAGATATGAAGAAAATACGGATGTAAGATGGGTTTTATATAGTGATACCAAAGTTATCAATGGAGTAAAGTGTCAAATGGCTGCAACCAATAAATATGGCAGAAGGTGGATTGCCTATTTTTCCAAAGAATATTCACAATCTTTGGGACCTTATAAATTTAATGGTTTACCTGGCTTAATTTTCGAATTATATGATACAAGAGATGATTATCATTTTACTGTAGCAAAAGTAGAAAAAGATGAAAATAATTATGAATTTAATTTAAAAGGATATAAAAAACTTAGTAAAAAAGATTTTTTCAAAGCTACTTATAATCTTGAGTATACACTTGCTGCCTTTCCTCCGATAGACGATTCAGATTTTAGAAAACAAACTCAAGAAATTCTTGATAAAAAGAAAATAATGAATAATAATCCTTTGGAATTAAAACCATTTGAATAAAATATCCTCACAAAAAATGTGAGGATATTTTATTCAAATGGTTTTAAATGGAATTTGGTATAAATCACATGTAACAATTAATCGTTAAATCAGTAAGGGAGAGTATTTCTCCGCCTTTTTTAATCACAATTATGACAAAAATATATTTATTTACAATCTTTCTTTCTCTACAAACATTTGCTCAAAAAATAGATTTTGAGCCAACAATAAAAGTAAGTTATGATGCTTCCTTAAACTTAGGAGAAAGAAATCAGCATTTTCAAAAATTTGTATTAATTGGAAATTCTCAGGATTATTATTTTGCTGCGGCACAAAATTATCTAAATGATACAGGTCAATACAAAGCTAAGGCAAATGTAGATACACAAATTGTAAGTGATTATTTTCAGGAAAGATTAATAAGAAAAAACGGAACTACAAATATCTTTTTTAAATACGGTGATGGAAAAATAAGATATAATGAGAATGTTTCTTTAAAGTGGGTTCTTTATGGAGAAACAAAAATAATTAATGGAGTAAAGTGTCAAATGGCAGCAATCAATAAATTTGGAAGAAGATGGATTGCCTATTTTTCTAAAGAATATACTCAATCTTTAGGACCTTACAAATTCAATGGTCTACCTGGATTAATCTTTGAGCTGTATGACACAAAAGAAGATTATCATTTTACATTAACAAAAATTGAAAAATATGATAGAGATTTTGAATTCAATCTAAATGAATTTAAAATCTATTCTAAAGATAAATATCTAAAAGCAAAATTTAATATGGAATGTACATTATCTGCATTTACGGGTTTAGAAATTGGTGCGGAGGAAATCAAATATTATGAATCACTTTTAGAAAAGAGAAAGAAAATGGAAAATAATCCTTTAGAATTAAAACCATTTGAATAAAATATCCTCACAAAAAATGTGAGGATATTTTATTCAAATGAAAATTTATAAAATTATTTTTTAAGACTCTTAATAAGCTCCTGAATCTGCTCGCCAAATAATTTGGCCGTTTCTGCATCAGAAATATTGAATATTATTGTTTGCTGTCCTGCAGCATTGGAAGTATCAGAATTTTCAAAATTATTAATCTGAATTGATTGCTCGCCATCAAAAAGATCTTGAATTTTCACTCCAAAAATATCTGCAAGTTTAGGAATATAACCTGATTTTACTTCTGTCGTTTCATTTTCCCAGTTAATATAAGTAAGTCTGTCAATATTCAGCATATCTGCAATATCCTGTTGAGAATATTTGGTTTTGCTTCGTAATTTTTTAAGATTTGTTCCTACACTCATACCTTTGTTTTAGACAAGTTTATATATTTGTTTTGAAAGTTAATAAAAATTATTCGAATTTTCGAATTACACCGTTCCCAAAAACTCATCAACTGTTTTCTTCGCTTCTGCAACATCGTGAACTCTCAGAATTTTTGCTCCCTGCTGCAAAACTTTCAGATGTAATTTCTGAGTTTCTTCATTGATATCCAAAGCTGATTTTCCAAGTGGTTTATAAATGAAAGATTTTCTTGAAATCCCAATTAATAAAGGAAATTTTCCAAATCCTAAATATTCCACCTCATCGATCATTTTCATCTGATCTTCCACTGTTTTTCCGAAACCAAAACCGGGATCCAAAATAATGTCATTAACTCCTTTTTCTAATAATTCAGTTGTTTTTTCAGAAAAATACTGATTCTCAGAAAGGGTAATATCAGCAAATTTTATTTTATCATGCATCGTTTCATACGAAGGATTTACATGCATCAGAATATAAGGAAGTTTCGTTTCTACGGCTGTATCAAACATTTTATCATCAAAATTCCCTCCCGAAATATCATTAATAATATCAATCCCTTCATTGAAGCCAAATTTCACAGTTTCAGCATAAAAAGTGTCCAGAGAAATCAGGGCTTCCGGAAATTCTTTTTTAATTAAAGAAATTACATTTCCAATTCTCTTAATTTCTTCTTCACTACTCAAAAATTCTGCATTCGGACGGGTCGATTGTGGTCCGATATCAATAATTTCGGCTCCATCTTTCAATAATTTTTCAGCATGTTCCAATGCAGATTTTTCATTATTGAATTGTCCGCCGTCGGAAAAAGAATCCGGAGTAAGATTCAGAATTCCCATTATTTTCGGAATTGATAAATCGACAAGTTTTCCGTTGCAGTTGATTGAGTGATAATGGTTTATATTTGGAGAGTTTAAGAGTGTCGGAGTTGGAGAATTTGAAGAGATATGAGTTTTTTTTGATGAGCTTTTATTGGACATTTTTCGGAATTATGAATTGTAATTTATTTTACAAAATTAAAACAAAAAAGAATTGTAAAATTTAAAGTTCGAAAATGTATTTATTTAAAAACACAAAATTAAAACTCCATTCACCCGAACACTCCCACTCTCAGAGACTCCAACCCAAAAACTCTGCGACCCAAAAACCTCTCAAACACAAAATTTCGTATATTTGAAAGATTAAGAGAATTTATGTCAAAAACATCAGTACAGTTCGAGAAAATTATTGGTCAGTGCCGTGAGCTTTTCAGTAAAAAATTACAGGATTACGGTGCAGCATGGAGGGTTTTGAGACCGAGTTCAATTACGGATCAGATTTATATTAAAGTCAACAGAATCCGTACGTTACAGATGACCGACAAAAAAATGGTGGACGAAAGTGAAGAAGACGAATTTATCGCCATTGTTAACTACTCTATCATCGGACTGATTCAGCTTGAAAAAGGTTTTTCCAACGATTTTAACGAAAATAAAGAGGAGATTTTAAGTCTTTACGATAAATATTCCAACGAAACGAAAGCTTTAATGGAAAGAAAAAATCATGATTACGGTGAAGCGTGGAGAGATATGAGAATTTCTTCGATTACTGATTTAATTTATCAAAAAGTTTTAAGAACAAAACAAATTGAAGATAATCAAGGAGTTACGATCATTTCTGAAGGTTTAGATGCCAATTATTTTGATATGCTGAATTATGCCGTTTTCTGCTTAATCAAATTCTCCGAAAAAGAAAACAACGTCGAATCCAAAACTACTTAACTATGATAAAAGGTTTATTACGTTTCCTAATTGCTGTTATTTTCATTCTTTCCGGCTTTGTAAAAGCGGTAGACTTGGTTGGTTTTTCCTTTAAAATGGAAGAATACTTCGCTCCCAATGTTTTCAATATGCCGTTTTTTGAAAAGTTTGCACTTCCACTTTCTGTAATTGTAGTGGTTTTGGAACTTTTTCTTGGGTTTATGCTTTTATTAAAATTAAAACTTAAATTCACCCTTTCAGCATTGATTGCGCTTTGTATTTTCTTTGGTTTTCTGACATTTTATTCGGCATATTTCAATGTAGTGACGGATTGCGGATGTTTCGGAGATGCGATTAAATTTACGCCTTGGCAGAGTTTCATTAAAGATATTGTGCTTTTGGCAGGATTAATTTTCGTATTTATTCTATACAGAAAAGACTTTAAGAAAAAAGATGCGTACAGTTACAGTTCTAAAAAAGAATCCGGAAATAAATTTAAATATCTTCTTTTGGCGGTATTTTCAATCGGAATGATCTTAGTAGGAGCTCATGGAATTGTTCACGAACCACTGATCGATTTCCGTGATTATAAAATCGGGACCGATCTGAAAGCCGAGAAAGCAAAAATTAACAAAAATCCATCTGAATACAAGACTTTTTATTCTCTTAAAAACTCAAAAACCGGAGAAGTTTTAAAGGTAAACCAGGATGATTATATTAAGAAAACAGAATATTGGGCAGAAAATTCGCCATGGAAAATCGAGGAAGGAAAAAATGAATCTGTTTTGATAAAAGAAGGTTACAAATCTGAAATCGTAAAATTCAAAATCGAAGACCCGACAGGATTAGAATTGACCGAAGAAATTATCAATGCTCCAAAAGCCATTGTAGTTTTCTCCTATCATCCCCAAGATGTTTCACCGGAATTATTGAAACAGGTTGAAGCAAAAGTTAAAACGCAAGGTGCAAATGTTGTGTACGGAGTTTCAACGTTGCCGAATACTTTCAAAACCATCAAAAATGCAATGATGGACGGAACTGCTATCAAAACTATTGCAAGAAGCAACCCATTTGTTTTAATTTTACAAAACGGAAAAATTATAGACAAACAGCCTGCAAAAGATTATGTAAAATAGATTTCGATCTAAGACTTGCAAGGTTGAATATTTAATTAAAAAAGACAACACTAAACTTAAACATACCTTAATGCAAAAATCAAATAAATCGATCGCCGGTTACCATTTATTAATGATCCTTTCCTCTGTAGACGGAGAATTTGCTCCTGAAGAAGGAATGCTTGTTCAGCAATATTTAGCCGATGAATTTCCTTTTAAAGTGGATTTGGATAATGAACTGGAAGTGATCGCTTTGCTTCAGCCTGAAGAATGGAAAGGTCATTTTGAATTCCATGCGCGTTGTTTCTTCGACGATTCTACGGAAAAAGAGCGTCTGAATTTCATTCAATTTGCGAAAACATTAATTAAAGCTGATAATAAAGTAACGGACGAAGAACATACTTTCTACACGCTTTTGAAAAACCTTTGGAATATTTAATTAATTGAGAAATTAGATATTAGAAGTTAGGAATTAGTATAAAAATACGCCACTTTCTCACTTCTAATATCTACCTCTAACTTCTAAAATAAAAATCTATGAGAAGAAAAATAGTTGCAGGAAACTGGAAAATGAACAAAAATGTAATTGACGCTCAACAATTAATGGTTCAATTACTTAGCTATAAAAATAATAATGCAACCAACTGTGAAGTTTGGATCGCTCCTCCGTCTTTATATCTAATGATGGCAAAAGATATCTTCGAAAAAGACGAAATCGGAGTATTTTCTCAGGATATGAGTGAGCACGAAAGCGGAGCTTATACAGGAGAAATTTCTGCAGATATGCTGGAATCAATCGACGCAACAGGTTCATTGATCGGACATTCCGAAAGAAGACAATATCATGGTGAAACAGATTCTCACTGCAACAGAAAAATAAAACTGGCTTTAGATAAAGGCTTAATTCCTGTTTACTGTAATGGTGAAACTTTGGAGCAAAGAAAAGCAGGACAGCATTTTGAAGTGGTAAAAAACCAGACTGAAGTTGCTCTTTTCACGCTTTCCGCAGAAGAAATCAAAAAGGTAGTAATCGCTTACGAACCGGTTTGGGCAATCGGAACAGGTGAAACGGCAAGTCCTGAACAGGCTCAGGAAATCCACGCTCATATCAGAAGCATCATCGCAGCAAAATACGGACAGGAAGTTGCTGACGAAATTTCTATCCTTTACGGAGGTTCTGTAAAACCGGATAACGCAAAAGAAATTTTCTCTCAACCCGATATCGACGGTGGTCTGATCGGTGGAGCTGCTTTGAAGCTTGAAGATTTTTCTAAAATTATTGAGGGTTTTAATTAATCCTAATTAAAATATTTTATATAGAGATCGTCGTTTTGGCGGTCTTTTTTTATTTTCTCCCACAGACAACACGGATTTGCACAGATGTTTGTGTTTTATTCGTGAAAATATTCGTGTCAATGTGTTTGAATATATTCTCGTAGATTTTCTTTAACGCAAAGTTTTAATGTAGTTATAATCAATCTTAAGTGAGCTAAGAATAATCAACAAGTTGATTTGATGAAGCTATATTTTCAAGTTTTACGTAACAAATTTATTTGCCTTTTGAAAACTAAAAATTATAGATTAAATAATAAAATCTTTGCGTTTAATTAATTTTAAAATTCAAAAATAAAACACAAAAATCTGTGCAAATCCGTGTAATCTGTGGGAATAAAAAGCATAAAAACAAAAGCGGCGGCATCTTTGATGCCACCGCTTTTTACAAAATCTAATTATTGAATATCGACTATATACATAGTTCCTTTGTCCTGCTTCCCGGTTTTAGGAAGAATTTTCGTCTTTGGATTTCCGTTTCCATCGTCTGCAACACCAAAGTCATCATCATTGAAAACTGCCAGTTTATTATTTCCTAAATAAACAATTCCTTCGAATTTATCGTGCTCGTAACCAATTTTTGCAACCAAATCAACTGCTAATGTTTTTGGAACAGGCATTAATCCCGCCGCACTCAATTCAGCCCAGGTTGATTGTTCAAGCGTTTTTCCGTTAATTTTCATTCCGTCAACAGCTGTTAAATCAGTTCCTGAAACATCAGTTGCTCCTGCCAGACTGATTCTGTATACTTTTTTAAGTCCGCCAACAGATCCGAAATTTCCGTCTCTTTCGATAACTAAAAATTCAGTATTGCTGATTGGTGTGATGTCACAAACAGAATCTGAAGCTCCGCCGTCCTGTTTATATAAATATTGTTTCGTCTGTCCTGTTGCCAGATCGAACGTTACAATTCTTGTCAAAGTCGTATTCGTTGCCAAAGCTTTTGAAGGAACATACATGGTCGACTGCATTGTACCGACCAGCATTTTTCCGTCCGGAGTCATACACATCCCTTCCATTCCTCGGTTTGGTCTTCTTTTCGCAAAAACGGCAGGAAGTTTTCTTGTTCCCGTATTTACACCAATCGGGCTTATTCTTTCCAATTCCACTCCTTCTGCACTGTAATGAACAATGTGAGGACCATATTCATCAGAAACCCAAAAAGTTCCGTCTGCTGCTGCCACAATACTTTCGCTGTCTAACCCGTAATTATCTGTTCCTAAAACACTTCCGTCTGCTGCATAAGCTGTTTCTCCTGTACTTCCCATTCCTGCCGGATTTGGAAGACCTGTGATTGGCTGTCCTGAAGGATTTTTAAGCTTGATATATTTGATTACCTCAATATTTCCGTCTGCATTAATTTTGAAGTGCATGATTGTAGGCGTAAAATTTGGCACCAAGATTTTAATTCCGTTAGAATACGCTACATTCGGACCACGGTCTGTGATCACATAAAATTCTCCTTTTCTGGTTGGGTGTGCTGTTGCTCCCGAACCGAAACCTCCGTTAATAATATTCACTCCATTCAGAGTTGTTAGAGTAGAAAAAGGAAATTCCTGCGGAAGTTTAGAATAATCGATATCCTGATTGGATGTATTATCATCATTATTACATGCCGTCAAAGAAATGAAAGCAAGTATAGGTAACAAGATTTTTTTCATGTTTACTTTTATTGGTTGCGAAAGTAGCTATTGATTGTAAACTTATCTTGAATGCAATGATAATTGTATTTTAATTTTTACTCAGTTTTTTTTGAAGCTGTTTCCGGCTTTCCGCTATATCTTTTTCTCCACCGCTTTTTTCAAGCCATCGCAAAAAAAGGATGTCGCTGCAATCCGGGCTATGGTTTTTGTCGTTTTTTCAACGATACTACAAGATCACTTACTTTGTCATTCCGTAGGAATCTAGGTTGATTTTGTAGAGATTGAATGGTAAAAATCATTGTCTGGATTCCTACGGAATGACAAACTTTGTGATTAATCGATACCTTATTATTTGAATTCTTAATGAGATTGCTTCGTTGCTTCGCTCCTCGCAATGACAAAGGGTGGCATTTTTTTGACGGAGTGGTTTTCAACAGCATGAATTTCCTAGCCCCGATAGAAACGGTTACCCCACAGCAAGCCATTCGACAGGCTCAGGACAGGCTGGCTTGCGAGGAGTATGAGTGGATAGCGGGAAATAGCTCCTGAAAAATTATAAATTATTAATGATTTGGATTTCTCTGTCGAAATGACATGTTACTATTCTGATTATTTTTTCAATTTTTTTCACAAAAAAACGCACCAAAATAAATTGATGCGCTTTGTAATTATTCTTTAAAGAAAATTATTTTTTCTCTTTTGATCTCTGTAAAACCTCGTCTACCATTCCAAATTCTTTCGCTTCGGTAGAAGTCATCCAATAATCTCTGTCTGACGCTTTTTCAACCCATTCGTAAGTCTGACCAGAATGATCTGAAATAATGTCATACAATTCTTTTTTAAGCTTCAACATCTCTCTTAAATTGATTTCCATGTCAGAAGCAACTCCTTGAGCACCTCCTGAAGGCTGGTGAATCATTACTCTTGAATGCTTAAGCGCAGAACGCTTACCTTTCTCACCTGCAACCAATAAAACAGCACCCATTGAAGCTGCAATACCTGTACAGATTGTCGCAACATCAGGCTTAATGATCTGCATCGTGTCATAAATTCCTAAACCAGCGTAAACGCTTCCACCAGGAGAGTTGATATAAATTTGGATGTCTTTTGAAGGATCTGCACTTTCTAAGAATAAAAGCTGTGCCGTCACAATATTAGCAACCTGATCGTCGATTCCTGTTCCCAGAAAAATGATTCTGTCCATCATCAAACGAGAGAAAACGTCCATCTGAGCTACGTTTAATCTTCTTTCTTCCATGATATATGGAGTAAGATTTGTTGGACCATACATTCCCATATACTGATCGGTAACCAAACCGTTATTTCCTAAATGCTTTACAGAGAAATCTCTGAATTCTTTTTTAATGTCCATATTTCTATTGTGTATTATTACATTTTACGAAGTTTAATTTACAACTTTTATTCCTAAAATTTTATAGGACTTTTTGTCATAGAATTATTTTCTTCTGTTGACATAGATTCCTTTGATAGGAGAATATTCAATGATATTGCTCAACCGGATAGAAGCCTGTTTCAATAAGCTGATTTTCTGTATCAGCTCAAAATATTTCACCTGATCGGAATCACTGTATTTATCCAGTTCGTTGGCTGTTTCTTTTATTAGATAATCAATATATCTGTATTTATGCAGCAAGACATCGCCTTTTACCTGATCGGCAATTTTATCTCCGTAATTTGGAGGAAATATATTTCTTGAAGCCCAGTTTTCAAGATCATCCAAAGGAAGTAAGGCATCCACGACTTTCGTTGTAATTTCTTCATCCATAAAAGTTACAAAAAAGTTCCCGCTTCGAAGCTCATCATTCTGAATTCCTTCTTTTACCTGATTGATGATTATTTCATTTCCTTTTACCAAAAACTGGTACTGCTCTTCGTCGAAATGATGGAGAATTTCTTCAATAACGGTAATTTGGTATTCCCCATTATTTTCATCTGTTCTTTTTAAAACAATGTCACCAAACATCAACATGTGATCGACCAATTTATTCTCCATAAACAAGACTTCAAACAAAAACGGATCGGCTTTTTCTTCATCCAAAGGTACAATCTCCATTTTTGCAGGAGCCGCATTTTCCTTTTGCTGCTGAACGTGTTGTGTCTGATTTTGTGTTACCTGTCTCTGAACATCCAGCTCATTGAATAAACTCTGCTCCGACAATCCGAATTTATTGGAAACTTCTTTAAGATAAACTTCCCTTTTTAAAGCATTCTGAACAAAGCCAACCGATTTTACAATATCCCGGATCGCTTCAGCTTTTTTTATCGGATCGTTTCCTACTTCTTTTAAAAGAATTTCTGCTTTAAAATCGATAAAATCCATCGCCTCATTTTCGATGAATTTTTCAACATATTCCCGCGGATGCTTTCTGGCAAAAGAATCGGGATCGTCGCCGTCCGGAAACAAAAGAACACGAATGTTCATTCCTTCCGTCAACAGCATATCGATACTTCGGAAACTGGCTTTAATTCCAGCATTATCACCGTCGAAAAGAATGGTAACGTTCTCCGTTAATCTTTTTATTAACTTAATTTGCTCCGTTGTTAAAGAAGTTCCGGAACTCGCCACCACGTTCTCAATTCCGGACATATGAAGCGAAATCACATCCATATAACCCTCCACCAAAAGACAGACATTTTTCCTTGAAATTGACTGTTTGCTTTGGTTTAATCCGTAAAGGACATTGGATTTGTGGTAAATTTCGGTTTCCGGCGAATTGAGATATTTTGCCGTTTTGACATTATTTTTAAGAATTCTCGCTCCAAAACCAAGAACTCGACCCGAAAAACTATGAATCGGGAACATTACTCTTTCCCGGAACCGATCAATTCCGTTAGGAGCATTTTCCGGGAAAATTGATAATCCGGATTTTTCTAATATTTCTTTTGAATATCCTTTTTCAATAGCAAATTCGGTAAAAGAATTTTTCTTCTCCGGAGAATATCCTAGCTGAAATTTTTTGATGATATCATCCCGAAGTTCACGCTCTTTAAAATAGGATAATCCAATCGATTTTCCTTCTTCGACTTCCCAAAGAAAGTTTTGAAA
The DNA here is from genome assembly GCF_039536845.1 of Chryseobacterium ginsenosidimutans. Taxonomy (GTDB): domain Bacteria; phylum Bacteroidota; class Bacteroidia; order Flavobacteriales; family Weeksellaceae; genus Chryseobacterium; species Chryseobacterium ginsenosidimutans_B. The sequence continues at coordinate 970,389 of NZ_BAAAZJ010000003.1, read as the reverse complement.
ATAATCATTGGCAATTTCATGGATCTTATATAACAAATCTCTTTCAGACTGTGCATTTTTTGCTTCTTCTGAAAATTCCCGCTGATCTTCTTCAATTTCAATCCCATACTTTTTCGCTGCATGACGAAGTGCTTCAGGATACGTGAAATTTTCAATTTCCATTAAGAAAGAAATTGCCGTTCCTCCTTTTCCCGTCGAGAAATCTTTCCAGATCTGTTTACTTGGTGAAACCACAAAACTTGGTGATTTCTCATCATGAAACGGACTGAGTCCTTTAAAATTAGACCCTGCCCTTTTCAACTGCACATACTCACCGACAATCTCTTCTACACGGATTGTTGAGAATATTTTATCTATGGTCTGCTTAGAAATCATGTTGCAAAAATATACAATTAAAAATTGTATGTACAAAATCTGAAATGAAAAGTCATACTTCGGATTCAGTAAAATTTTGATTATAAATGACTTTAATTTAATTATTTTTAAAAATAAATTATAACCATTACCTTTTGAATATGAAATATTTCAGACGAATTTTCATTGCAGCCGTTACAGCTTTAACTTTATTCATTTTGTATCTTGAGTTTGGAGGAAAATTTATTCTTAATGATTATGACAAAAGAATAATAACATTTAACATAAGAGCCAGTAAAAAACTTCCGGAAAATTTCACCTATTTTTATAACACGGTTTATCCAAACTCTTTATCTTCCAATTCTTGGAATTATGTGTTTAATGCTTTATCAAAATCTCAATCTCCAAAAAAAGAATGCCCATGTAACCAAATGGCTTACAGACTTTTTCCAATTTTAGAGATCAAACATAAAAAAGAAATCGATCAATTTATTTTGGCAAGATTTTTAGAAAACAATTACAGTCAGAAAGATTGTTTAGAATTTAATTTCAATCATTTTGATTTTTTAGAAGACAGAAAAGGATCAGTAAAGATTTCCCAATCATTATTTAATAAAGAAGTTAAAGATCTGCAACCTTTAGAAATGGGAGAAATTTTAGCGCTCTATGAAAATCCTGTAAAGTATAATCGAAACAGAAATCCTGAAAAAGCAAAAACAAGAGCCTATCATTTTTATAATCTGTATCTGAAAAATTTAAATAACCACAATTAATTTTTTACGAAAATAAGGATTAAGTATATTTTAATCACCATGGCTTTTACTTTAATTATTATTCATAAACACTAATAAACAGAAAATAATGCCTTTGATGGTTGATTTAAATTACTCATTTACTTTTTAACTCTGATTAAAAAATAATGAGGTTACCCTTTAAATATATCTATTAAGCATGATTTTAAATCAATAAGATTACTTGATATAATTTACTCACGAATTTTTTAATGCAAATAATTATCTTTGCTTAAAAATGCAGTTCACAATTCATCATATTGAAGACTGGCAAAATATAGCCGAGACAGTCATTTCGCAATTACAACACAATATTCTTTTATTAAAGGGAAATCTTGGCGCAGGAAAAACCACTTTTACCCAGTTTTTGCTTAAAAATTTAGAAAGTCAGGATGAAGTGAATTCTCCGACTTATTCTATTGTTAATGAATACAATACACCAAAAGGAAAAATATATCATTTTGATCTTTACCGCTTAAAAAACCTCGAAGAAGTCTATGATATCGGCATTGAAGAGTATCTTGACAATGCTTTTCTCTGCATTATCGAATGGCCGGAAGTATATGAAGAGGAGCTTTACGGGCTTAAGTTCCACGAAATGAATATCATCAATACCGGAGATAACAGAGAAATCACTTTCGACTAAATATTATGTATCTTTGCTCTTGAATTCGATTGTAAAATAACTATCTGTAAGAATCTAATTAATTTAAAGGATGAGTACGACAAATATTTTTACTCCTTTTACCGAAGAGGAACTGATGCCGAAAGAAGAAAAACTGGAGATCATCAAAAAAGGAAAACAATTCAGCATAGGAGTACCAAAGGAAACCTGTCTGAATGAGAGAAGAGCTTGTATCACACCCGATGCAGTACAGGTTTTGGTAGAGCATGGTCATGAAATCATCATAGAATCAGGAGCCGGGCAAGGTTCATTCTTTTCAGATTTGTTGTATTCTGAATCTGGTGCGAAAATTACGAACGATCCGAAAGAAGCTTTCGCGCAGGATTTAATTTTAAAAATAAACCCTCCTACAGAAGAAGAAATCGACTACATGAAACCGAATACTTATCTGGTTTCGGCGCTTCAGATTAACTTAAGAGATAAAGATTATTTTTTAAAACTGGCAGAGAAGAAAGTCAATGCCATTGCATTCGAATTCATTGTTGATCAATATAAACAACTGGCTTTAGTAAGATTAATCGGTGAAATTGCAGGAACAGTTTCTGTTTTATACGCTTCTGAATTATTAGCCTTATCAAATGGTTTAATGTTGGGCGGAATCACAGGAGTAAGACCAGCAGAAGTTGTGATTTTAGGGGCAGGAATCGTTGGCGAATTTGCGACAAAAGCAGCCATCGGTCTGGGAGCAAGTGTAAGAGTTTTCGACAATTCACTTTCAAAATTGAGAAGACTTCACACCTTGGTTGACAGCAGAGTTCCTACATCGATTATCGATCCAAAAGAATTAAGCAAAGCTTTGAGACGTGCAGACGTAGTAATCGGAGCACTTCCAAGATTAAATATGACACCGATCGTAACTGAAGAAATGGTTATGAAAATGAAAAAAGGCAGCGTCATCATCGATATCACCATCGACAACGGAAAAGTAATCGAAACTTCGGAACTTACAACCATGGAAGATCCATACATTATCAAACACGGTGTAATCCATTGCGGACTTCCGAATCTTACCTCAAGAATGCCGAGAACGACAACAAAAGCCATCTCTAATTTCTTTTTATCCTACATTTTAAACTACGACGAAGAAGGCGGTTTCGAAAACATGCTGGTTCGCAAAAATGAAATGAAACAGAGTCTTTACATGTACAAAGGACGACATACAAAAAAAATTATCTGCGACCGTTTCGGACTTACTTATCATGATATCAATCTTTTAATTTTCTAATGAAAAAAATCAAATTCTTTTTAATTGGACTTATTCCGGGACTTGCTATTGTATTTTTTGTATTAAATAAAAAAGGAGCTAGCTGCAGTGGTTACCTTCCAAACAGCCGTGTTATTGCCGAAACACTTTCCAAAGATTTTAAGTATTCTGAAAATTTCAAAACAGAAATGAATACATTGAAAATCAATGAAAAATTCTTGAAAGACAGTATTATTACAAAAGGAAAAATAGATTTCGACAGAAGTCACGCGCAGAAAAAGCCTTGCCCTGATTATCTTTTAACATACCCGGAAAACAATCCTACTTACGAAATCACATACGAAAAGTGTGAGGAAAATGTAACATTGAATTCTTTGAAAAAATTGAAATAAAATAAGAATAACTATTTATTTTTATTTTAAACATTAAGAAGTTTAGATATTACTTAAAAGAATAATTAAGAGTTTCACTTTGTCAATTAAAGAGCAAGACACGTTATAAAATATCTTAGATATTTTTCTTAATTAATAACTTAAATATTCTTAATGGTTAAAATTAAATAAGGTTAAGTATAAAATTACTGAGACGCTTCGACAAGCTCAGCATGACATCGCTAATACTAAACGTTTAAAAAGAAAGAATAAAAACATTTTAAACCAATGGAAGGCAATTACTATATGATTCAAGATTATCTGATATTCATTGGAGTATTTGCTATTTTCTTCTTTTTAACGGTAAGCATTTATTTATTCAGCCAAAATCAGAAATTTAAGATAAAAAATGCTAAACTTTCCGAAGCTAACAAAATCATCCAGCAAAGATTAAATGAAGTTCAGCTAGAACATATCGGGACAAAATTGAATCCGCATTTATTTAAAAATATTTTGAATTCTGTTCAGTCTCACGCTTATCAGACGTATATGTCGCTTGATAAACTGGCAAATGTTCTGGATTATATTTTATACGAAAGCAACAACAAATTCGTAAGTCCAAAAGAAGAATTGAATTTCGCTTTAAGCTTAATTGAAATTAATAAAATCAAGGTCAACCCGCTTTTTGATTTCAGAATCAAATCTAAAATTAATAAGTCAGACGAAATTTTCGAAGAGAAAGTTTTTGCTCCTTTAATTTCTGTTGATCTCATTGAAAATGCCTTTAAACACACAGATTTTCTGGCACAGGATTCGTTTATTTCCATCCAGATGGAACTTGAAGGAGGTGTATTTTCGATGAAAGTAAGCAACAAAGCTTCCTTGAAAAATATGTTGGAAAAAGAGAAAAGCGGTTTCGGAAGTCAGTCGCTGGATCAAAGACTGAAAATGATTTACAATAACTTTTATTCGCTTCAAAAAAGTTCAAAAAACGGTATCTTCACGGCAGAATTAACAATCAATTTAGGAGAATTCTATGATAAAATGCGTTATTCTTGATGACGAATTACTGGCAATCAGCTATTTAAAACTTCTATGCGAACAAATTGACAATGTAGAAGTTGTAAAAGCATTCAACGATCCTAAAATATTTTTAAGCGAAATTGAAAATATTGATTGTAATGTCTGTATTTTGGATATCGAAATGCCCGGAATGAACGGTTTACAGGTTGCTGAATTAATTTCCGGTTCAAAGAAAATCATCTTCACAACCGCTTACAAAGAATATGCGGCCGAAGCATTCGACTTAAATGTAGTCGATTATGTAAGAAAACCTATCAAAAAAGAAAGACTGACTCAGGCATTCGAAAAAGCAGCGGAATTACTTCAGACTCCACAGAAAAAAGACATCATCGAATGGAACACAAACATTGGTAAAACCATTATTTTTACAGATCAGATTGCTTACATCAAAACCTCAGAAATCGATAGCCGTGATAAAGATATTATCCTAAATGACGGAACAAATATCGTTCTGAAAAATTTAAATTTTAAAAATCTCCTGGAAATGCTTCCGTCAAAAGATTTTGCGCAGGTCAATAAAAAAGAGATTATTGCTTTATCTTCCATCAAAGTTTTTTCAACCAACGAAATTATTACTACAATCTCCACAGAAAACGAGAATTTTTTGAAGCTGCACATCGGAGAGTCTTATAAGAACTCATTAATGGAGAGGTTTGGAAAATAGATTTTTCAAACATTAATCCTTTTACTGCAGAATTCAGCAGTTTCATTACATCCATCTTTTTAAAGCTATTTTGTCGACGTACTTTTGCGCCCGATTAAATTGTTTTATAAATGAAAAAACTTCTTTATGCATGCGGAATTCTCATATCCGGACTCTGCTTTTCACAGGAAACTGATTCTAAAATCAAAGCGTCTTTTTTTGATGGAATTATTGTAGCAGGATATGTGGATCATGGAGCTTTTATTAATTTTACAGGTCCGAATATCAGTTTTAAAAGCAAAGATTTAAAAGTAATTTTAGGAATGCTTCCTTCACTCAGAATCAAGGAAGACCAATCGGAAGGAACAAAAAACAGCCCGATTACACCGAATCTCGGAGCCGGTTTGACGATAGTTTACAAAAAAATTGCACTGCAGCTTCCATTCTATTACAACACCAAAACTTCTATACAAAACGGAGTCTGGAAAATGGGAGTCGGACTAGGTTATTCATTTAAGTAGTTTCATTACATTATTCGTGACATTTGTTACATTTCGAATAAAAAAACATTTACCATAATTATATTCTTATCAACTTTGCAAAAATATTGGAATTATGAACTTGGGGAAATATAAAAATATTATTTTTTACATCAGTACAATTGCATTTTTTTCATGCTTAATGTATTGGTTTTTCATTGAAGGAAAAACATTAGAAATAGGAGAAAACATTACTCCAAGCAAAGCGACAGGCTCTACAATGTGGGAGAATTTTGCAGATTCTTTCATGACGAATCTTCACCACCCTCTAGCCCTCCTTCTTGCTCAGATCGTTACCATTATTATGGTGGCAAAACTGTTTGGGTGGATCTGTGTAAAACTAAAACAGCCTTCCGTAATCGGTGAAATGATTGCCGGAATTGTTCTTGGCCCATCACTTTTCGGATTGTATTTTCCGGAGCTTTCAGCCTTTATTTTCCCGAAAGAATCTCTTCCCAACTTACAGTTCCTGAGCCAGATCGGCCTGATTCTCTTCATGTATATTGTCGGAATGGAACTGGATTTAAGTGTTTTAAGAAAAAAAGCGCACGATGCAGTTGTGATCAGTCACGCAAGTATTATTATTCCTTTTGCATTAGGAGTCGGGCTTTCATATTTTATTTATAAAGAATTTGCACCGGACGGAATTCAGTTCAGTTCATTTGCATTATTTATCGCCATTGCGATGAGTATCACCGCATTTCCTGTTTTGGCAAGAATTGTTCAGGAAAGAAATCTTCACAAAACAAAAATAGGAACCGTCGTTATTACCTGTGCAGCAGCAGATGATATTACAGCGTGGTGTATTTTGGCAGCCGTTATTGCTGTTGTAAAAGCCGGATCTTTTTCAGGATCGGTATTCGTTATTCTGATGGCAATACTGTATGTTTTCATTATGATCAAAGCGGTGAGACCATTCCTTATCAGAATCGCCGAATCTCAAAAAGGAAAAGGTTTCATCAGCAAAGCATTGGTTGCTGTATTTTTCTTAATATTGATTATCTCATCATACGCAACAGAAGTTATCGGAATTCATGCTCTTTTTGGAGCATTTATGGCAGGTGCAATTATGCCTGATAATGTAAAATTCAGAAATCTATTCATAGAAAAAATAGAAGATGTTGCATTGGTTCTCTTACTTCCGCTTTTCTTTGTTTTTACAGGATTAAGAACTCAAATCGGATTACTGAATGATCCTCATCTTTGGAAAATAGGAGGATTCATTATTCTAACTGCCGTTACAGGAAAATTTGTAGGAAGCGCACTTGCAGCAAAATTTTTAAAGTTAAGCTGGAAAGACAGTCTTACCATCGGCGCATTAATGAATACAAGAGGGCTTACCGAGCTCATCGTACTGAATATCGGTTACGATTTGGGAGTTTTAGGTCCTGAATTATTTGCTATGTTGGTTATCATGGCACTTTTTACAACTTTTATGACAGGACCTTGTCTCGACCTTATTAATTATCTTTTTAAAGGAAAAAAATCAATGATAGAAGATGAACAGGATGATGATAATGATGCAAAATACAGAGTTCTTGTATCTTTCGAAACGGCAAAATCCGGAAGTACCCTCTTGAAACTTGCAAATAATCTCACCCATAAAATGAATGGCAATAAAAGTGTAACCGCCATGAATATTGCTCCTGTTGACGAACTTCACGCTTTTGATATCGATGATTTTGAAAAAGAACAGTTTAAAAATGTAATTGAAACTTCGCATGAGCTTCAGCTTGAAGTCACCACCCTTTTCAAAGCTTCAACAGACGTTGAAAATGATCTGACGAATATTACCAACAAAGGGAATTACGATCTTCTTTTAATCATGCTTGGAAAATCGATGTATGAAGGAAGCTTACTGGGAAGATTACTAGGATTTACTACAAAAATCATTAATCCTGAAAAATTATTAAATACCGTAAAAGGAAAAGGAAATATTTTCAACAACTCTCCTTTCGATGATGCGACTTTACAGGTTTTGGATAAAGCAACCATTCCTGTTGGAGTTTTGGTGGAAAAAAACTTTACTTCTGCGGACAGAGTTTTCGTTCCTATCTTCAATTTAAGCGATTTTTATTTGCTTGAATATGCAAAAAGACTGATCAATAATAACAATTCACAAATTATAATTCTGGATGTTGCAGGACAGATCAGAAATAATATTGAGGTGAAAGAACTCATCAGAAGTATAGAACAAGTTGCACCCAATCATATCACCTTATATAACGAGAAAAAGATCGAAAAGGAATTCCTTAATTCACAAGACTTAATGTTAATCAGCAGCAAAAGCTGGAAAAACCTGATCGATACGAAAAGCCTTTGGTTATCGGATATTCCTTCAACATTGATTATCTCAAACCCATAAATTTGTTTTTAAGAGTGAATTGTGAATTTTGCAACTCAAGTGAAATATCAAACTTGATTCTACAATAAAGTTAATTTCATATTCAAAAAAAAATAAAACCTGACTGCAAAATTCACTTTTCATTTTTTTATTTCAATTAAAAAAAAATTCATACCTTCGTTTGGTGATTACAAATAACAAAGCATATTATTACGGAATTTTTAACTCAGATTTGGGATAAGGATTTCTTATATACAGAACAAAAACCTCGTCCTTGGGCGGGGTTTTTTATTTTAAAAATTTAAAAGATGAAAATAAGTATTATAGGTGTAGGGTTGATCGGAGGCTCGATAGCTTTAAAATTAAGACAAAAGGGCATCGCAGATTTTATCTATGGAATTGATAACAGCAATGAACACCTCAATGAAGCATTAGACCTAAAAATAATTGATGCAAAAGTTGATCTGGAATACGGAATTAAAAATTCAGATCTGATAATTGTTGCGATTCCGGTAGATGCTGCGAGACAATTATTGCCCACTGTTTTGGATTTAGTTTCAGACAATCAAACTGTAATGGATGCAGGATCTACAAAAGCAGGAATTGTAAATGCTGTAAAGAACCACCCGAAACGATCAAGATTTGTTGCTTTTCATCCGATGTGGGGTACGGAAAACAATGGTCCGAAATCTGCTATCTCAGACAGTTTTTCCGGGAAGGCGGGAGTGATCTGCAATAAAGAGCAATCTGCTGCTGATGCTCTACAATTGGTTGAAAAAATTGTTGAAAGCTTAGATATGCATTTAATTTATATGAATGCAGAAGATCATGATCTTCATACTGCTTATATTTCACACATTTCACATATCACATCTTATGCTTTAGCGAATACTGTTTTAGAAAAAGAGCGTGAGGAAGAAACGATTTTCCAATTGGCGAGTTCAGGTTTTTCGAGTACAGTTCGTCTCGCAAAATCCCATCCTGAAATGTGGGTTCCGATTTTTAAACAAAACAAAGAAAACGTTCTGGATGTTTTGAATGAGCATATTTCCCAGTTAAGAAAATTCAAAGCCGCTTTGGAAAAGGAGAATTATGAATATTTAGGAGAATTGATTTCTAATGCTAATAAGATTAGAGGAATTTTGGATAAGTAATTCCATTTTCCTTTGTCTTGAAGCAAATATTTTAAAACAATTTGAATAATTAAGAGCCTGTTTAAAATATGGTTTTTATATTTTCTTAAAAGTGAAAGCTTTTTGTCTCGAAAGACTTAGGACCTTTTCAAACGGAATCCATTGTTCTTTTTAACGCAAAGATTATATTTACATTCCTCATTATTTTTAGAAGGCAAAGGCAAATAAAATTTGCTTCGCGAAGCATGAGAACAGCGCTTCATCAAATCAACTTGTTGATTCATCTTTGCTCACTTCAATTAAATTAACATTGAATTAAAGCTTTGCGTTAAAAAATTAGTCGTGATTTTTAAAATGTTTGAATTAGCTTTAAAGTATAAAACCAGTATACATTTTTATTTCTAATCATTTTTTAGTCTTGTTGTTATCAAAAAAGAATTTAATATTATCTTAATAAAAAATCCTCAGTCGTTATTGATCTGAGGATTTTTCTATTATGAATATCTTTAACATTCCGGAACGTTCACCGCAATCGCCAATCCGCCCTCGGAAGTTTCTTTAAATCTGTCACTCATCGAAAGTGCTGTTTCCCACATGGTCTGAATAACCTGATCCAAACTTACTTTTGCTTTTGAAGGATCACTTTCCAATGCGATATTTGCTGCTGTAATTGCCTTTATGGCACCCATTGTATTTCTTTCGATACAAGGAATCTGAACCAATCCTTTGATCGGATCACAAGTTAAGCCCAGATGGTGCTCCATAGCGATTTCTGCCGCCATTAAGACCTGTCCGACACTTCCACCAAGAATTTCCGTAAGACCTGCTGCTGCCATTGCCGATGAAACACCGATTTCCGCCTGACAACCACCCATTGCTGCAGAAATTGTTGCATTTTTTTTGAATAAAGTTCCGATTTCACCTGCAACGAGTAAAAATCTTACAATATCATCTTCACTTGTAAAATCTGTAAAAGCCTGAGAATACATTAAAACCGCCGGAATTACACCACTTGCACCGTTGGTCGGAGCCGTGATAATTCTTCCGAAGCTTGCATTTTCTTCATTTACAGCCAGTGCAAAACAGGCGATCCATTTATTAATATTGGTGAAATTTTCTTCAGCTTCAACAACCTGCTGAAACCATTCATCTTTATTTTTATAAATTTTTTCGCCTAATAATTTTCTGTTCATTCCGGCTGCTCTTCGGGTAACATTCAAGCCACCGGGAAGGATTCCTTCCTTATTGACCCCTTTATAAATACATTCTTTGATCTGCTGCCAGATATAAAGTGCTTCCTTCCTCGTTTCTTCTTGCGTTCTCCAGCTTTCTTCATTAATTAAAATTAAATCTGAAAACCTTTTAAAACCAAATCTCTCGCAATATTTTATAATATCAGAACCGTGATGACAAGGATAAAGTGTTCTCACACATTCTTTCTCAATAGAATTTTTCTCCTGACTGGCAATAAAACCACCTCCAACAGAGTAAAAATCCTGAATAAGCTCGGTTCCATCTTCAAAAATAGCTTTAAAAATCATTCCGTTGGGATGAAAATCAAGGGATTTCTGCATGTTTAACACCAAATGATGTCCATACACAAAAGGAATTTCCTTTTCTCCACCAAGATTAAGGATCTGAGTAGTTTTTATTTTTTCTATTTTCTCATCAATTTTTGAAGTGTTGATCGTTTTAAAATCTTCACCATTCAAACCAAGCATTCCTGCGATATCAGTTCCGTGACCGATACCCGTTTTTGCCAGTGAGCCAAAAAATTCAAGGAAAACCTCTTTTACCTCAGCAATTGATCTTTCTCTTTTTATAATTCTGATAAATGCAGAAGCTGCATTCCAGGGTCCCATCGTGTGTGAACTCGACGGACCTATTCCTACCTTAATAATCTCAAAAACTGATATTGATTCCATATAGAAAATTCCTCATTTTTTCCTAAACACAAAGATACACGATAAATCGAAATGCAAAAGCCGGAGATGAAAAATCAGCTCCGGCTTTCTAATTAAAACTATATGAACACTTGTAGATAACTATTTTTAGCAAAGACTTTCTTCATGCTGAGAGATATCAAGTCCCAATTCCTCAGATTCTTCCGAAACTCTTAATGTGATGATTCTGTTTGTAATTTTATATAAAAGCAATGATCCGAAAAAAGTAAATATCGATACCAAGAGTAGTGCGATCATGTGATGAGTAAACACTTCCAAACCGCCGTGAAGAAGGCTTGCATTTTCACCATGAGCAAAAATTGCCGTCAGAATCATTCCCATAATTCCGCCAACACCGTGACAGGCAAAAACATCCAAAGTATCGTCAATTTTCTTTAAAGCCTTCCAATTCATCATGATATTAGAAACAATAGCTGCAACAAAACCAATGAAAAGACTTTCTGCAATTGAAACAAAACCGCATCCCGGAGTTATTGCCACTAAACCGACAACCGCACCTATACAAGCTCCCAAAGCCGAAACTTTTCTTCCGTTTATCCTGTCAAAAAATATCCAGGTCATCATCGCTGAAGCTGAAGCTATCGTTGTCGTTCCAAAAGCTATTGCTGCCGTTGCATTGGCACTAAGCGCAGAACCTGCATTAAAACCAAACCAGCCGAACCAAAGCATTCCTGTTCCCAATATGACATAAGAAATATTTGAAGGCTCATGATGTGGTTTTTTTCTGTTTCCTACAACCAAAGCTCCTGCTAACGCCGCAAAACCGGCACTCATGTGAACAACTGTACCTCCTGCAAAATCTTTAACTCTGAAATATTTATTTAAAAGTCCGTCCGGATGCCAAACCATGTGACAAAGCGGTGTGTAAATGAAAAGGCTGAAAAGCACCATAAATAAAAGGTAAGAGATGAAACGTACACGCTCAGCAAATGAACCTGTAATTAAAGCCGGTGTAATCACCGCAAATTTCATCTGAAATAAAGCAAAAAGTATAAAAGGAATCGTAGAAGCCATTGCTTTATGCGGTAATACTCCTACTCTGCTGAAAAACGGATAACTCAAAGGATTTCCAATGATTCCGTAATGTTCTCCATTAATTGTAAAACCAATGGAATCACCGAAAGATAAAGAAAAACCAACCACCACCCACAAAATGGAGATCACTCCCAAAGCAATAAAACTTTGAAGCATTGTAGAGATTACATTTTTCTTCCCGACCATTCCTCCATAGAAAAAGGATAAACCGGGAGTCATCAAAAGAACAAGACCTGCAGCAGCGAGAATCCAGGCTACATCTGCTCCTACAATTTTATCTTCACTCAAAAATTCTCCGGTATTCGGAAAATCTACAATGGGACTCCAGAATAATCCACCAACTGCAACTAATGCAATGATAGAAAATGAGACGATCCATTTTAAACCTACTTTCATGAATTTTACGCTTTACCCCCTCAAAAGTAAGCATAAATTTTTAAAAACAATAATTATTTTAATAAAAACCCCTTTAATTTTAATTAAATTTAAAAATAAATTAACATTTAATCTAACACACCCCTTAAAATATTAGATACTTCTTTAAATTTCATGATGGGAAATAAATGAGTCCCTCCTTTAATGATAAAATCAGGTTTGGAGTTTTTTACAGGAAACACAATATCTCTGTCGCCTAAAATCTGGATAACATCAGGATTTTCTTCAAATTTCCATTCGGATATTTTTTCGATGGACCATTTTAAATAATAAGGATCTCTTACCATGAAATATTGTAAGACCTTAGGATTTTTCGGATCAAAGAATTTTCTGACAACAGAATATATATTTGTAGTTTTTTCGTTGAAGAATCGTATTGGTAATATTTTAGGAATTCTTGTAATTTGTCCGGTTTTTATTAAACGTGATTTTTCTTTGTCGGATTTTATACTTCCGAGAATCACGATTTTTTGGGCAGGTTTTAATCTATTTATTTCCTGAACCATGATTCCGCCAAAAGAATATCCGAGTAAATAAAAAGGCTCTGAAACATCAACTTTTTCGGCCATTCTTTTTACATATTGCGGAAATTCTTCATTCTGATCGGGAATTAGCCAATCAATAAAAACAATTTCATGATGTTCCGGAAACTGAATTTTTTCCAAAACCTTGAAATCTGCACCGAGACCGCTTACTACATAAATTTTCATATTACTAAAATAAAAAAATCAAATAAAAAAAGAGCAACTTCACAGGGAAATTGCTCTTTTAAATTTATCAAAACAGACCTAATGTCTTATTTTTTCTTTTTTACAGGAACTCTATTTTCGTTATCCAACACTGCAGTTGAAAGCTTAAACTGGATATCCATTTCATTTTTGATGAAATAATCTTTCAATGAAGACTGATAGAATACCTTGAAATCTCTTCTGTTTAAAGAGAATTTTGCAGACTCGATCACTACTGTAAACTGTGTAATATAAACGTTTGCAGGGAAAGTAATTGTTTTTCTCACTCCTTTAATCGTAATATCTCCGTAAACCGTAGAGTTGAACTCACTGTTTGCCAAAGGAATAATTTTCGTTAAATGGAATTTCGCAAGGGGGAATTTTTTAACCTCGAAGAAGTTTGTACTTTTAAGGTCATCCGTTAATTTTACCTGATCTTCATCAGAAACATCACCCGCCATGATAGACTTCATGTCGATTACAAATTCACCATCTACCAAAACGGTTTTATCGAAAGTGAATTTTCCACTTTTCAGCTTTACTGTTCCGGAATGCGACGAAGCAACCGTTTTTACAACCTTGTAACCCCACCATCTGATCTCTGATGATGTTACCTTTACCACTTTATCTCCTTTCTTTTGAGCAAAAACAAATGACATGCTTACACACACCATAGCAAACAATAGTAATCTTTTCATTCTTTTTTATTTACAATTCAACAAAAATAAAAAAAAGTGTAGAACTTCTACACTTTTAACAATCTTTTTTTGATTAAATTATTTTGCTGTTACTTTTACAAGCAAATCCATATCATCTTTCACAAGAACATCCTGCATTGTAGATTTGTAAGCAACATCGAATTTTTGTCTGTCGATCGTGAATTTGTTTGAAACTAAACTAACTGCTCCGTTTGCATAAGAAATCTTAGCAGGGAAAGAAATTGCGTTAGTTTTTCCTTTTACTGTAAGGTTTCCTGTTACTAAAGAAGTGTAAACTTTATCGTTGTTCTTCTTAATACCTGTAATTTTGAAAGTTGCAGTAGGGAATTTTTCAACCTCGAAGAAATCTCCGTTTTTAAGGTGACCGTTCAATTTTTGTTGATATTCACCTGTAAGGTCTGTAGAAGTGATAGAAGTCATATCTAAAACGAAAGAACCTCCAATCAATTGGTTTCCTTTCATTACCATATCACCAGACTTTACTTTTACAGTACCGTTGTGAGAGCTTGCTTCAGATTTTGCAATCTTGTAACCCCACCACTGAACATCAGAACTAACTACTTTTTTTGATTGTCCGAATGCTAAACCACTAGCTAAAACTGCTAATAAAAATATTTTTTTCATGTTGAATAAAAGTTATTTACTTGTTTTATTATTTACTGATGCAAATGTAGTCAACTTGTTTAATAGATTTCATTGATGTACATCAATAAAAACAATTATTTTCATAAATAATATTATCCCATAAAAAACTCCGAATTTCTTCGGAGTTTAAGTTTTAGTCTTGATAATAAGCGGTATAAAGCGCCGCACCGTTCAATCCTGTATTTTTATCTTTAATCAGATAGATCGGAATGTTTCTCAACATCTCTTCCATTTTATCACTGATCTTATATTTTTCGTAGAATTTATCTTTATTAATGTATTCTCTGATTTCCTGAGGAATATCTCCGGCAATTAATAAACCTCCCGTTGCTTTCAGCTTCAAAGTAAGGTTATTGGCTTCTCTTGCCAGGAATTCCAGGAATGTATCTAATGCAATTTTACAGATCAATACATCTTCTTCAACAGCTGCCTTATAAATTTCCTGAACAAAGTTTCCGTTTGTCAGTTTTTCAGACAGCCATTCCGGTTCAGGATGTCTTTTTACATCTCTTAAGAATCTGTAAATATTGAATAAACCTCCTTTAGACAAAACATTCTCCCAACTTACAATTCCGTAGATGTTATTTAAAAATTGATAAAACTCAACCTCAACGTTGGTTCTCGGAGAAAATTCTGAATGACCTCCTTCCGTTGCAAACGGTCTCAAATATTTTCCGTCGAAGAAGTATCCTGCTTCACCCAATCCATGTCCGGGTGCTAAAATTGCTACATTTCCGTTTTCAAGATGACCACTTGTGTAGATAGGATCTAGATCTGCATCTTCCAGAATTGCCATACCGTAAGCTGAAGCTTCCTGATCGTTAAGCATATCTATTCTTTCAAATTCAAAATCTTTTTTAAATTCTTCTACATCAAGACTCCAGCCTAATCTCGCAGGGTGACTTTTCCCGTTGATTACAGGTCCGGGAACTGCCATTCCCAGTCTTTTCACATTCTCCAGCTGATTATCCTGAATAAACTTTTTTAAAATATCTGCAAAAGAAGCATATTCTTTGGTTGGATAATTATTTTGGATTTTAATCTCAAGACCTCCGTTACTAGAAACAAAATAGCCTAAAGTTGTAATATCTTCGCGAAGGTTTGCACCAATGATAGATACATTATCATTGTTCCCGTTGTTTACTCCCGGTAAATAAAGTGGAAATTTTGGATTTAAAATCATAACCTCAAATTTTATCAAATATAATAATACTTTTCGTAAATTTTCGTTAGAAATAAAAAACCTTCTCAAAAAACAGAAAAGGTTTGGCTAATAATTGCTTATATTTAAATCTAACTACTTCCCTAATGGAATATTGTAAGAAAATCCGACTCCAATGTTTCCCACATTATAGTCCTGATTCGGCAAATCTCCTTTGCTTCCTACAAATACTTTCTGATATTGCACAAAGAAATTCCAACTCTGGTTGTGATATCCTATCTCCGGTTTGATGTAAAAACCACCGTCGGGTCTGTCAAGTGTAGAGTTTGTCGCCACTTTATCATCACCAACCAAAAATCCGTATCCTAAGTCAGTACCAAAATAAAATCCTGTTTGTTTCGGATAAATTCTAATCAAAGCACCTACAGGAACTACTCCAACATCGTTATTATCATATCCGTTATTTTCTTTACCAAAATAATGAGTATACCCTGTTGCAATACCTAAACCGAAGCCAGGAGTAATAAGGTTCTGATAAGCTACATCCACACCTACTGCCATAGAAGTATTATCAGAAGGAACTGCTAAACCAACATTTGCTCCTACCTTAATCATATTATTCATTTGTGCGCTTTGTGCACTCAATGCTCCTGCGGTCAAAATTCCGGCAAATAAAATTGCTTGTTTAAACATTTTCATAACTCTGATTTTTTAATTTTACTAAGCTGAAAGATGTAAAAATCGTGCCAAGGAAAGCCTTCTGTTTAATTTTAACATTGATTAAAATCACAAAATAATGACTATCAATTGATTAAATTTAGTTAGAATTTAAATGATTGTTTAATAAAAACACACTTTTCAATGGTATATTTCAATATTTTTAATTAAAAATCGCTGATGCGGCATAGTGCTTGAAGCAATATTAACAATTCTTAACCCGTTATTATTTTAACCTTTCTACACCAAATTCATCAAAAAACAAAGTATTGACATGACAACTTCATCACTCATCAATAATAAACATCTTCTCTGGCGCGCAGGTTTTGGCGCGGGAATCAACCAGTTTGAAGATCTTCATAAGAAGGATATTAAAAGTTTAATTACTGATTTATTTAAAGAAGAAACTTTTATTTATATTAATTATGATACACCCGATATTGTAGAAACTGTCGACTATATGAATGATAAAGCTCCTGCTGAAAAGAAAAAGGAAATGCAGAAGATCAACCGTGAGCAAAACGAAGAGCTCAATCTTAATTTTCTCGATAAAATGGTCAACAGCAAAGAGCAATTAAAAGAAAAAATGGCATTTTTCTGGCACGGACATTTTGCGTCGAGAGTTCAAAATCCTAAATTCAACAGACAGATTTTAAATGTAATCAGAAAAAATGCATTGGGAAATTTCAAAGACCTCTTATTTGAAGTAAGTCAGGCTCCGGCAATGTTGAACTTTTTAAATAATCAACAAAATAAAAAAGATCATCCCAACGAAAATTTTGCTCGTGAAGTGATGGAACTTTTCACAATGGGGCGAGGAAATTATACCGAAAAAGATATCAGAGAAGGTGCAAGAGCTTTTACAGGTTGGGGTTATGATAAAGAAGGAAATTTTGTAGAAAGAAAAAAGCTTCACGACGAAGGTTCAAAAAGTTTTTTAGGAAAAACAGGAAACTTTACAGGAACCGATGCTTTACAAATCATTCTTGAACAAAAAGCAACATCAAAATTTATTACAACTAAAATTTATAAGTTTTTCGTTAATGAAAATGTAGATGAATCTATTGTTGATAAGTTAAGCCAGAATTTTTACCAATCCAATTATGATATCAAAAAGCTGATGATGGAGATTTTTTCCAGCTCATGGTTTTATGATAAAAAAAATATTGGGAACAGGATAAAATCACCAATAGAATTAATGGCAGGAATGATGAGAACCCTTCCGATGAATATTCAAAATCCGGAAAATCTTATCGTTTATCAGAAATTATTAGGTCAAATGCTACTTTATCCTCCAAATGTTGCAGGATGGCCAAACGGAAGATCATGGATCGACAGCTCTACTTTGATGTTGAGATTACAAATTCCTCAGATCTGGTCGGGTTTACGACCGCTCGATTACCGTCCAAAAGAAGATGATGATTTGGATATGGGTTTAAAAAACAATACAAATACATTGACGAAAAGTTTTAAAAATCCTAATATCACAATTGATTGGGCAAGAATTGAAAAGGTGTTTACCGAAAAAAATGTTGAGGATTATTTAATCCAAAACTCAAAATCTCTGGATATGAGTTCCGTGAAAAATTTCTCGGACAACAGTGTGAAAATGAATGTCATTAATCTAATGTCAACGCCAGAATATCAATTGATGTAGTTTGTTGAGAGGGCTTAGGAACCAGGTTTTAGGACTTATGCTTTAAATATTTTCTGAAAAACTATAAAACTAATCCCTAAATCCTAACACTTAAAATCTAACTTTATGTTAATAAAAAGAAGAGAATTCCTAAAAATAAGTTCATTGGCAACCGCATCTCTACTGATGCCGAATTTTTTGAAAGCAATGACATTCGATGAAGCGCTTGAACCGAATCAAAAAATATTGATTGTGCTTCAGTTCACAGGCGGAAACGATGGTCTGAATACGATTATTCCTACCCGAAACGACATTTATTTTAAAGAAAGAAATAAAATAGCAATCCAGGATTCTTTACAGTTGAACGACGAAACGGGAATTAATCCCGCACTCTCTTATTTTAAAGAGCTTCATGATAATGGTGAGCTTTCAATTTTAAATAATGTCGGTTATCCGAATCCTGATAAATCCCACTTCCGAAGCATGGATATTTGGCATTCTGCGAGTAAAAGCGACGAATATCTGGAAACCGGATGGCTGGGAAGATTTTTGGATGAAGAATGTTATAACTGTGAGCATCCGACTCAGGCTTTGGAAGTTGATGATATGCTGAGTTTAGCTTTAAAAGGTGAAAATAATAAAGCTTTTGCCTTTAAAGATCCAAAAAGACTGTATCAGACAAGTCAGGAAAAATATTTCAAATCATTGTATGACCATCATCATGACGACGAAACGGTTTCTTATTTATATCAGACTTTGGGTTCAACAATCAATAATGCTGATTACATTTTTGAAAAAAGTAAAGCTAAAAAGACCGAGCAAATCTATCCGAATTCTCAGTTGGGAAAAGACTTTAAAACCGTCGCTTCTTTAATTAAATCTGATATTAATACAAGAGTTTATTATTTATCGATCGGAAGTTTCGATACACACGTCAATCAAAATGAAAGACAGCAAAAATTGTTCGGAGACATTAATGAAGCTGTAAAATCTTTTGTTGCAGACATGAAAAGCAACGGACTTTTTGATGATATTTTATTAATGACTTTCTCAGAATTCGGTCGAAGAGTTGCCCAAAATGCCAGTAACGGAACCGATCACGGAACAGCTAACCAAATGTTTTTTATAAGTGGCGGTTTGAAGAAAAAAGGACTATTGAATGCACTTCCGGATTTGACTAATTTGAATGAAGGAGATTTAATTT
Source organism: Chryseobacterium ginsenosidimutans (assembly GCF_039536845.1). Classification (GTDB taxonomy): domain Bacteria; phylum Bacteroidota; class Bacteroidia; order Flavobacteriales; family Weeksellaceae; genus Chryseobacterium; species Chryseobacterium ginsenosidimutans_B. The sequence goes on along the minus strand of NZ_BAAAZJ010000003.1, from coordinate 950,997 downwards.
ACACCGAAGATTTCAGAAAAGTATATGCAACCGTTCTTAGAAACTGGCTGAAAGCGGATTCGTCTAAAGTCCTCGGTTGGAAGAATGGGATTTATGATTTTGTTTAAAAATAAAAGAGACTGTTGCAAAATGAACAGTCTCTTTCTATAATTTCAAATTTAAACTACTTTAATTAGATGCGGGAAGTTGTTTTGGTTCAGCTTCCGGTTGTTTTTTATCCAGTTTTTCTGATATTTTCTTGACGATAAATTCAATCACCAAAGGTGCTACAATAGCTATTACGGCTTTTAATATTCTTGATTTCATAACGTTTATTTTTATGAATTAATTATTACAATTTTTAAGCCATAACAATTAATTAACATTTTAATCTTCATCATCAATAACAAGATTTTCATAATTTCTATTGGCCGCATTGAATTTTTCCTGTAGTCGGATTCTTAATTTTCTTGGCTTGTGAACAATCAAAGATTCACCAAATCCCAACAGAAGCCTTTCCAATTCGTAATTCAACTGAACACAGATTTTAAAAACCGTTCCCTCATTGGATTCACTTACAATTTCCTGGCTCTTGTGTAAAGGTTTTGTTTTTATATACGGAGCATTCGAAGAATCAACAAAGAAAACAACATTTCTCGGAGCCATCGTCGGAGAAACCGTCACTCCCACAATATCTTTAAAATATTCGTCGCCATCGAGATTTTTATCGATATAGACAATATTTTCGTCAATTTGAATATTTTCCATTCTGTCCAAAGCCAAATTGTAAACATATTGCTTGTTAAAACATATTAAAAACCAACGGTTATTAAACTCCTTCAGCAATTGCGGATGAACAATATAAGAATCTGATTCTCTGGCTTTAAAACTTTTATAAGTAATATTTAAGACCTTTTTATTCAAAATAGCATCATACAGAATATCAATATGTTCCAAGCCTTTTAACTGCTCATTTTTATCTAAATGAATGATGGATTTCTGGTTCGTCGCATGAATAGAATCTTCCAATTTCTGAATCACTCCATTCATGTCTTTAAACATCGAAAAATCTTTGAACTGCTTTAAGATCTGAACGGCATTATTCATCGCTTTCAGATCACTCTCATTTACTGAAATATTATGAATACTGTAATCCGGATCGCTGTATCGATAGTATTTTCTTTCATAAACCTCAATCGGCGCTTCATACCCAAATTTTTCACTGCGCATATTCTGCAGATCAAGTTGTACGGTTCGTTTGCTGACAAAAGATTCCTTGCCTTCAAATTCAAACAAGGCTTCGGAGCATTCATCTATCAGATCTTCCAGGGTGTATTGTCGATATTTGTTTTTGAGACATTTATCTAAAGTTTTGTAGCGAATTAAAGCGTTTTTATTGGATGACATCTTGTTGAGTTTTAAATTAATAAGATAAAGGCTGAAATACACTTAAAGTTAAGTTTACACTTCACCAGCCGGAAAAAATAGGTTATATCAGTATATTTTTTTATAAAAACGATTACTTCCACTCTTCTCCTGTAATAGTTTTTAAAAAATTGTCTGTTGAATAAATTTTGTCTTCATATACAAAGCTTTTCAAAAATGGATTTATTTCGACTGCATAATGTTGTAACCCATTTGGATAAATTCTAAACTTTATTTTTAAAACTTCTTCATTAACCTCCTCAATGTCATCAAGATTGAAAATTGAAATTACTGGAATAATTTCCTCACCTGTCAATGCATTTTCCAGTCCAAAACCATTAATCCATAATGCCATTCTGAATTCATTTAATTCTGTAATGAGTTTAAATTTCCCTTTACAAAACATTTTTTCTTGTCTGTATTCCATCATTATAGTTTTAGCTTTCTCTTTGAAAATTAAGCAAATCTCAATCTATTTTCTTTTCAAAGCTTTTCCTTCAAAAGAAATCCCATCCCAACCGAACTCTATAAAGTTTCTGATATTCTGGTGATCTGCTCCTTCAGGATTTTTCAAAACGTCTTCTCTGTAAAACTCCCCGAAAAGATGTAAAACCTCTTCTTTTGACAAATTATTCAGCTTCGCAAAACTGAAAACTTTGCAAGAACCGTTATTCTGGTTGGCTTCATTTACTGTGTTTCCGTTAGTAAATTTTGTCGGGATAAAATCATAATGCTCATCAATAAAAGCCATAACATCTTTAAACTTGATTTCTTCCGGCGAGTTTTCTAATTGTTCAAATAACATTCTAAATATTTTTTCAAAAATAATTAAAATAAATTTATCTGCGCAAAAACATTGCACACTTTAGCAATTACTTTGCATTATCAAAATGAAAGAACACATGGAATTTAACGGAAATAATTTAATAGAATTAGGATATAGATCAGCAAAATGGTTCAAAGAAGCCATTGTGCATATCAACGAAAATAATTTGGATGAAACTCAAATCAAAGAATATCTGGAGCAGTTCAAACAGCCGGAATTGATTCCGCTTCATGAAAATCCAAAAGATTTTATCATTAACATCAGAGCTGAACACGAAAACGAAAATGATAACGTGGAAAAGGTAATCAACACGATGAAAGTTTTGATGAAAACTCCGACTTTAATTGAAGGTGCGATCATGCCCGATGCCTGTCCGACAGGTCCGGAAGGTCAGATTCCTGTTGGTGGAGTTGTTGTGGCAAAAAATGCGATTCACCCGGGATTTCATAGCGCAGATATCTGTTGTTCCGTCATGTTGACAGATTTTGGAAAAGCTGATCCTAAAGAAGTTTTGGATACAGCGCATTCAATTACGCATTTTGGGTACGGAGGAAGACCTAGAGGTGAGCAAATGGAAATGTCTCAGGAGTTGATAGATGCTTTCAGAGAAAATTACTTTTTGAATGATGAAAAATTAATCAGCATTGCCCGTTCGCATATGGGAACTCAGGGAGATGGAAATCATTTCTTATTCGTAGGAATTTCTAAAAATACAGGAAATACCATGTTGGTGACTCACCACGGATCAAGAGCTCCGGGAGCCGCTTTGTATAATAAAGGAATGAAGGTTGCGAATAGATTCAGATTGGAAATTTCTCCTGAAACATTAAGAGAAAACGCATGGATTCCTTATGAAACTGAGGAAGGAAAATCATATTGGGAAGCCCTTCAATTGATAAGAACATGGACTAAGGAAAACCATACTTCAATTCATGATGCCATTTTACATAAAATGAACATCGAAAAAGAAGACAGATATTGGAACGAACATAATTTTGTTTTCAAGGATGGTGATTTATTTTACCATGCAAAAGGTGCGACTCCGCTTGATGATAAATTTATGCCAGATATTACGGGGCCAAGATTGATTCCGTTGAATATGTCAGAACCCGTTTTGATCGTTCAGGGAAAAACGAATGAGAGAAACTTAGGTTTTGCACCACACGGAGCAGGAAGAAATTTCAGCAGAACGCAACATAAAAAATCTTTAGCTCATAAGACCATTGAAGAAGTTTTTGAAGAAGAAACCAAAGGATTAGATATCCGTTTCTTTTCGAATGAAATTGATATTTCTGAACTTCCGACTGCCTATAAAAGTGCCAAAAACGTGAGAGCGCAGATTGAAGAATACGAACTTTGCGAAGTCTTGGATGAAGTGATGCCTTACGGATGTATTATGGCGGGTGATGTTCAGAAGAATGCGCCTTGGAAAAAGAAGAAAAAATTTAGAAAAGGATAGGTTTTTTGATAAACACCTTATTTTAAAAATCTTCAAACAGTTTGTCATTCCGCAGGAATCTAAGCAATTAATAACAGAAACTTTGCAGAGATTCCTACGGAATGACAAATTTGAAGTGTAAATTTTTTAATAATTAAAACAAAAAAAATGACACCAAAAATACTAGAAAAACTAAAAGAAGTTGAAACAGAAAAAAATATAGAAATACTCCTTGCCGTAGAATCAGGAAGCCGAGCCTGGGGTTTTGCGTCGCCCGACAGTGATTACGATATACGATTCATCTATCGACACGAAAAAGACTGGTATCTTTCGCCGTGGGACAAAGATGAAACCATAGAATTCATGACTGAAGACGATCTAGACGGTTCGGGATGGGATTTGAGAAAGACTTTTTATCTCTTGTTAAAGTCGAATGCGGCTTTGTTGAGTTGGTTCTACTCTCCTATCGTTTATGTAAAAAATGAAAAGTTTTATGAACTTTTTAAACCTTTGGCAGATACTGCTTTTTCTCCAATAGCGGTTTCTTACCATTATCTGAGCATGAGCAAAAAATATCTCGAAGCCTGCAGAACCAATGAAGTAAAACTGAAAAGTTATTTCTATTGCCTTCGAACAGCCTTGATAGGAAAATGGATATTAGAAAAAGGAACGGTTCCTCCAGTTTTGTTCAGTGAATTGTTGGTTTTAGTTGATGATTTTACAAGAACCAAAATAGAAAATCTTGTTGCCTTAAAAGCCACAAAAGGAGAATCTTATTATCATGCGAATGATTGGGAACTTTTTGGGTTTTTGGAAGAGATGGTGAAGGATAATGAGGAAAGAACGAAGAGTTTGGTTGGAGGAAAGGCAGATAAGGGTGAAATGGAGAGTGTTTTTAGGGAGATATTATTATAAAAACATTGTACTATAAATTATAGTACAATGTTTTATTTATATTTTTAAATCCTGAAAAATTATTTCAAATGTCTTTTTATTGCTGTATGAACTATATGCTTCCTTTTTCTCAATTGCTTTTCAAAATGATCAGACTTAAATATTTCACAACACCTTTTTACATATCCCATGTAGTTAGAATTCTGTATTTTAGATTTCACTTCTTTCTTAATAAAAGAATACTCGCCCTTCTCATTTAATTCTAATACCGATTTAGTTCTAAATTTCTGTTTTAATTCATTACTTTCTGAATCAATTTCTCGTAAAGGTTTATTGTAAAGTTTTTTTATTTGATTTAAATAAATTGCTTTTTTTTGCAATGGATCCTTCTGATTTACTTTAATAGTTCTTCTGGCTCTTCTCTTTACTATACTTATTATTCTCCTATAAAACTTAGCAAGATTTGTAGATTTGATGACAACATTGTAGCCCCTAAACTCGAAACCAAGGTAAATTAGAGGTGAATTGACTGATTTTGTTCCATCGTTATTTAGTTTGATGGAAGTTAATCTTTTCTGTCCTGTAGTATTAAATTCTCTATGCTCAAATATGAAAACTTCTGTTTTCGCTGTGCTAATCTGAACTTTACTTTCCTTGATTAGATTTTGAATATAATTTTTTATGAGATCAATCTCATCAGTTTTACATATTATAACAATATCATCCGAATATCTTCTGTAATAAACATTATTATTTTTAACAAGATTCTCAATAATTGTTTTATCAAAATCATAAAGGTATATATTTGCCAAAACCGCACTGATAGGTAAACCTTGTGGAATACCAACAAGTTGCTTTTTATTATTAGAATCTACTTTTCTGAATGGATTTTTGAAGACTCTTAAATATCCATTCTTTATATGATTTCTGAAATCTTCATTAGATTCAAAAAAGCATTTAAAACCCTTTTCTTTTCTAATCCTCGCTAATTTTGATTCATCAAATTGGGACTTTCTTCCTGATTTCCTACTGAATTTTCTTAAATCATCTTTGAGAACATAACTAAAATTAGTACAAGATTTGAAAACGTTATAATGATCATTTGGAAGTTTTTTCTCATCAATGATAAATCCCCATTTTTCTTTTAGAATTTGATGATCAAGGGAAGAAAAGAATCCTTTGATATCAAAAGTTAAAACTGCTATCTTCTCATTATCATAAGCTCTTAACTTTATTTCATCAAAGACTTCTTTTGCGAAATGTATTGTACTTTTACCCTTGTCAGAGTCATTTCCAATTTTTATTTTCCTGTAAGCGGTGACACAATCAGAAAGTTTAGGAATAGCTGAAAGTTTTTCCTCATATTTTGCATTTAATAAATTAGCGTAATAACCATATATTAAAGCATCATAGTGACTGGCATAATGCAAAGGTCTTAATTTGGCTCCTTTTTCTGTCAATCCTGTTTTTTCAATAGTATGTTTATGAGAACGACCTACAGTAATATGTTTGGTAGAATCATGCCTTTTAAATTTTCTTTCTTTAATAAATGAGTGTATTAATGGATAGAAAGCATATTTCGATACAAATTCTTTATCCTCGATTTGTCTTTTATAAGTTCGCCAATTCTCACCAATTTTTAAACTTGGTGATATGTGTATGTAACCCTTTGATTTTAACCAATCTGGAATATTCTGAATATTATTCATAAAAAAAACACTTGTGCATCGAGTTCTAGCGATAATAATATTTTATTTTACATACATCCCGAAGGAGCGGACCAGTACCCAATAACTGAGTCATCGTTTGTTTCGTAAATTATAACATAACAGCAAAATCAGTAGATATGACCTTGACTTACATTCAATTATTTAGTATCTTTACAGTTGGCTTAACCCAAGTGGGAGAGCTACTGTTGATAAATTACATACCTGAATATCTCAAATATTCAGTAAAGCTAAAAGCCCTTTAGTCCTAACTAGCTGTAAAAAATTAACTTTCTGCACAAGCATAGCAAATATAGGATTATAATTATTAAATTTACTTAAAAGCAATAATTATAATCAATGAAAAAAATTAAACTTGGGGATTTATATTCTCTTAAAAATCATCCTTTCGAATTGGGTTTCACTGATGTGAAAATTTCAGCACTTGCTGTAATGACGCCACCCATATTAGTAGTTTCTGAAATTCTTAATTCTCCAAAAGAATATGATTCAGAAACAGGAAAAGAAAAACACAAACAAATAAGATGTATTTTTTATTCTCATAAAACACATCGCTTTGAGAACATATGGTTTGATACTAATATTCTTAAAGAAATTTTTCAAGAAGAAGAAGAAAATGAGGTTGAACCTAACGGTGAAATTAAGACTACCAAAAAGATTAAAATTGAATATCCAAAATCACTTTCTTTAGAGACTATCAAAGAAAAATTTCTCCATACTCAAGTTATTTTAAAATCTTGTGATTATGAACTCGGTAAACTTAAAACAACATTTATTAAAACAGACCATAAATCATCTCAAAAAATAAATGCTCATCTTGACTTTTTACCACCAGTTCTTACTGTAATTGATGTGAAAATAAATGATGAAAAGGCAAATTACAATCCTAAAACAGGAAATCTCAGAAAATTATCTTCTGTATTTTTACTAAAATGTAAATGGTACAATCCATCATCAGCTTCTTTCTCCGAAGATTTCATCCCTATCGAGGCTGTTCAAGTTATACAAATTGCAAGTTCTTTAGAAAATATTTCAAAATTAATTACAGATAAAGAATTTATAAAACATGATTTAAGAGAACCAATTATTCTTGAAAATGGCTTAAAACTAACTCACACTTACAAACAACCTCTCGAACTAATCTTCAATCATTATAAATACAAACTGAAATACTTTGATTTTTTTAGATCGAAAATTTCAGAAATGGATTTATCTGAATTTATTACCGATGATGATAGTGCGCAATTTAATGATTTCATTATAAAGAAAATCCCAGAGTATGATTCAAGTAACCCAAAATTAGCTTCTGTTGTTGAATTTGATTTTGATGAAAACAAATATTACCGAATAACTTATAAGGATACTTTTGACAGAATAACTGTGAGAATCATTTACATAAAAAAATTTATATCTAAAAAAATTATTATTGCTGATTGTTTACTACGAAATGGGGAAGAAAGGCACTTTAGAGTTAACGCTTCGAGTATTTTAAAAATTGAAATTTTAGAGCAAAAATACTTTTAATAAATTACCACTTTCAATGACCATCCAAACCCTAAAAAATAAAGACCTCATCCTCTTCCAATCCATCTCCGGAAGTCGCTCTTTCGGACTCGCCACGGAAAATTCAGACATAGACATCCGTGGAGTATATTTCTTACCAAAAGAAGATTTTTTTGGTTTAAATTATATTCCACAGATCTCCAATGAAACGAATGATATTTCGTATTATGAGATCGGAAGATTTGTAGAATTATTACAGAAAAACAATCCAAATATTTTAGAAATTCTGGCAAGTCCGGAAGATTGTATTCAGGAGAAAAATCCGTTGATGGATTTGCTGAAACCGGAAGATTTTCTTTCCAAATTATGTAAAGATACTTTTGCTGGTTATGCAATTTCACAAATCAAAAAAGCAAAAGGACTCAATAAAAAGATTTTAAATCCTATTGATAAAGAAAGAAAATCTATTCTTGATTTCTGTTATGTTTTACAGAATCAAGGCTCAATTCCGTTGAAAAAATGGTTACGAGAATTCCCCTCCCCTGGAGGGGTGTCCGCAGAACAGGGTAGTCTTATGCAGGAAAAATGTGGTTTGGTAAGCATTGATAATACAAAAGGAATGTTTGCACTTTTTTACGATGATTCAGGAGATTTACATTATAAAGGAATTATCCAGAATGAAGAAGCCAATCAGGTTTCCGTTTCGTCTGTCCCGAAAGAGGAAAAACCTGTTGCTTATTTGTTTTGCAATCTCGACGCTTACTCTACTTACTGCAAAGATTATCGCGAATACTGGAAGTGGGTTTCCGAGCGAAATGAAGACCGCTACAATGTCAATCAGAATCACGGACAAAACTACGACAGCAAAAACATGATGCACACGATTCGTTTATTACAATCATGTGAGCAGATTTTTAAAACAGGGTCATTGAATATCCGTGTGGAGAACAGAGATGAATTATTGGATATCAAAGCCGGAAACTGGTCATACGAAGCTGTGATGGAAAAAGCAGAAAGCCTGATAAAATCTATTGAACATTACCATTCTGTTTCCAAGCTTCCGGATCAGCCGGATTTGCAAAAAACAACCAGAATTTTAATTGAAATAAGAGAAAATCTTTATTAATCAAGTGATATAAAAAAAATAAAAGAGCTTCGATGGAAGCTCTTTTTATCTAAATATTGTTGTGTAATTATCTTACAAGCTTAATATCAACTGCAGAAAAACCTTTTGGAGATCTTTCTTTTTCGAATGATACTTTGTTGCCTTTTTTTACAAGTTCTGTACAGTTGTTGCTGTGGAAAAACACATTTTCCTTGCTTTTATCTTCTGTAATAAACCCATAACCTTTCTCACTGAAAAATGTGATGATACCAGTTTTTCTTATTTCCTCGGCTTCGATAGGAGCTGCACCCAACTGAATGTTATTGATATCAAATTCCTCAACATTGCTGTTATCGGGTGGTGTAGAAGTCAATTGACCGTTTGCGTCTACGTACATAAACATTTCGTCAAGAGCTTTTCCTTTGTTATTGCTCGTCTTACGTTCTTCACGTTTCAGAGCTTTTTCTTTTGCTTTTTGAACTTTTTTCTTGAAATTTTCTTTTTTAGAGAAAGAATCCGCCATATATTTCTTTGTATTAATTTCTACTTTTTATTTTATCTTATCATTCATGACCTTCAACTTAACATTGCCTTTTTTCGGAAATTGTTCTCAGCTTTCTGAGTCATGATTAATAAATACTATTAAAGGTTTTCTGAGTTCTTTTATTAATGTGAATGCCATTCATTTAAAGAATAAGCAAATAAAAAATTGAAACGGAAGTAAATAAAATGTTCTAAACTATCACAGAAGTAAAGACAGAGATTTCTTTTAATAAGTAAACAAAGATACGGAAAATAAGCTTACCAAACAAATTTGTCGCAATTCAAATCCCTGAAATTCAATTATTTTATTTTTTTTCTATGAAGATGTAACAAAATAAAAATCTCAACAACAAATTAATTGATATATCAATAATTGATAAATCATATTTAATTTATAATAAAAATCAAACTATGGAAAAGTTAGACTCAATCATATTTTACAACATTGATAAGGCCATCAGATCTTACAGAAACTATGCGCAAAGACAATTAAAAGCGAATGGTTATACAATTACAATCGATCAATGGCTGATTATTAAAGCTATTTTAGAAAATCCCGGGATTACTCAAAACGAAATCGGTGATCTTGTTTTTAAAGACAATGCTTCTGTCACCAGAATAATAGATTTGCTGGTAAAATCCAAGTATATTATTAGAAATACCAATCTCAAAGACCGCAGAAAAACCAATCTGGGCGTCACGGAATCCGGAAAAGAAATCATTCATAAAGTTCAGGCTCTTGTGGAAGAGAACAGAAAACTTGCTCTGAAAGATGTCTCAAAAGAAGAACTGGAAATCATGAATTCAGCATTGCTCAAGATATCAAAAAACTGTCTTAACACTAAAAAATAAACACAATGGCAAGAATATTTTTATTCATTTTGGTTTGGGTTATTTCAATTTTAAGCCTTTTGAAAGCCCAAAATACACAGCAATTTTCTCTTTCAGGAAAAATAGATTCTGAAAAAGTAACTCAGCTGGAAATTAATTTATTCAATTTTGAGAACAAACTGGTAAAAACCGAGATTACAGATTCTAAAGGAAATTTCAGTTTTAATGAACTTACTTCGGGAAATTATTCCTTAAAAATCAATAAAAACGGAGCAGAAACCTACAAATCTGAAAATATCAACATAACCGGAAACACTACTCTACCTTCGATTTCATTAAGCGAAAAATTAATTGAAGGAATAACCATCACAAAGGCAAAACCTTATATCGAAAGACAGGACGGTAAAATGATCCTGAATGTCGAAAACAGCATCGCAAGTACCGGAAATTCAGCATTCGAAGTTCTGGAAAAAGCTCCGGGAGTAAAAATTGATAATAACGACAACATCAGTCTTCGCGGAAAAGGAAATCTGTTGGTACAAATCGACGGTAAAAATACGCCTATGAACGGAACTGATCTTGCCAATTATCTTCGTGGAATTCCCTCTGCAAGCTTAGACAAAATAGAATTTATCACCAATCCGTCTTCAAAATATGATGCGGCAGGAACTTCAATCATCAATATTAAGCTAAAAAAAGACCAAAGAAAAGGCACAAACGGAAGCATTTCAACAGCTTTGGGAACGGGAAAATATATTAAAAACAACAATAGCTTCAACATTAATCACAGGAATAAAAAGGTGAATTTGTTCGCGAATTACAGTTTTGCTTACAGAGAATTTTACAACAAATTGCTGCTTGACAGAAGTTTCTATGAAAACGGAGATTTTAAACAGGCTTATGTTCAGAATAATTTTCTGAAAATGAATTTCCGGAACCATATCGCCAAAGTCGGAATGGATTATTATATGAATGATAAAAATGTTCTAGGATTTTCGGTTGGTTTTATCAGCAACAGATTCGATCCGACAAGTAATAACAATACTTCAATTTTAGACAATAATTATCAGTCTGCAGGAAGTTCAAATACAACAAGCAATAACCGCGATCATTGGAAGAATGTTTCTTTCAACCTTAATCATAAACTGAAAATTGATTCATTAGGCTCAGAATTGACGACAGATTTGGACTATATCAATTATTCAAACACATCTTTGCAGAATTTTATCACGAGTAACTATGATGTCAATGGAAATCTTTCCACTTCAATGCCTAATCCTTATCATTTGAAAGGTGATCTTGGCGGAAATCTGAATATTTATTCCCTGAAATCCGACCTTACAAAAGTTTTTAAAAAGAACTGGAAATTGGAAACGGGAGTTAAAACAAGCTTTGTAAAAGCCGATAATGATCTTAAGTTCTTTGATGCAAGCGCAGGAAATTTAGTACTTGATAAGTCTAAAACGAATCATTTTATTTACGAAGAAAATATTAATGCAGCTTACGGAAATTTAATTAAAAACTGGGAGAAATTTAAAGTAAATTTTGGTTTACGAGTAGAAAATACCAACGTTACAGGAAATCAGATTACTACTAATCAAGTCAATAAAAAGAATTATACACAATTGTTCCCAAGCGCCGTTTTTTCTTATGATCTGAATAACAAAAATACAGTTGAACTTAATTTCAGCCGAAGAATTACAAGACCGACTTATAAACAGTTAAATCCTTTTAAATTCTACCTGGATCTCACAACATATCAAGCCGGAAATCCGGATCTGAACCCACAAACCACCATGAATTATGAATTCACTTACAGTGTAAGCAATAAATATTTTGCAACGTTAAGTTACAGCAAAACGAAAAATAATATCACAGATGTTTTAAAACCTACTGTTGAAGACGGAAAGATCGTCGTTGTTCAGGCCAATGAAAATTTGAGCTCTGCATCCTATTTCGGATTGAATCTGATAGCCCCTGTAAAAGTGACAAAGTGGTGGGATATGAACAACAATGCTAATTTTTATTACGGAAGTTATACGGGAAATATTTCCGATACCTACATTAAAAATCAGGGGAATTTTACTTTTGACCTCAACAGCAATAATTCCTTTAAACTAGGAAACGGATTTACCGCTGAACTGACAGGAAATTACAAAGCAAAAGAAGTTTACGCCTATATGTTCCTGAAACCAATGTGGTCTGTAAATATCGGTGCTCAGAAGAAATTTAATAACAACAGTACCTTGAAATTCTCTTTCAACGATATTTTTTTCACAAGCAATCCAGAAGCAAGAAATATCTATACAAGCTATATAGAAAACTTCATTGTGAGAAGAGACACGCGCGTTGTTACGCTTTCTTACACCTATAATTTCGGTTCATCTAAAAACGGACAGCCAAGAAAAACAGGCGGTGCGGATGATTTGAAACAGAGAATAGGAAACGGATAATTTACATTAAAACTAAACAACGAAGCCACCGAGATTCTCGGTGGTTTTGTTGTTATATATTATTTATTTTTCTTCAAAATATAATAAATCGTTTTATCTTTTTCATCATTCATAGTATAGGCAAATTGGAAAGAAAAGCCGTTAGCAGACATAAAATTAAGAGCATCCATCATCGAATTAAATTTCATATTTCTTCCTCTTTCATCTTTAATATTTGTACCGTTTTTAAAGGAAATAGATTTTGTTTCCTGCCCAAAATCGATTTCCACATTTACTTTTGTACTCAAAGATCTTCCTGTTCCTATAATCTGAACATAATCTACATCGATATCTTTGAGAGGAACGTCATTTACGGTTTGAGCAAAAGAGTAAGATGCGAAGCTGATCAGGAAAAGAATAAATAGTTTTTTCATAAGTTTTTGTTTAAAGATAAATAAAATTTTAAATCGATACTCAATAAAAAAATCCCTCAAAATTGAGGGATTTCATTTATATCTAAGAATAATCTTAAGCTTCTGCTGAAGGATTTTGATTTTCAACTGGTTTTTCACCACCTTCAGATCTTGTATTTCCTTCCGGTCTAGCTGGTCTTTCAGGTCTACCCTGCCCTTCCGGTCTTCCTTGCCCCTCTGGTCTTGGTTTTCCTTCAGGTCTTGGAGGTCTTGGTAAAAGAACTTTTCTGGAAAGTTTCATTTTCTTACGGTCATCATAACCCATGAACTTTACTTCCACTTCATCACCTTCATTATAAGGAACTTTGTCTAAACGAGCCCATTCGATTTCAGAAATATGAAGAAGACCTTCAGTACCTTTAGCAATTGCTACGAAAGCACCAAAATCCATTACCTTCACTACTTTACCTTTATAAACTTCGCCTACAACCGGTACGAAAGTAATTTCGTTGATTTTCGCGATCGCTTCGTTGATTTTCTCTCTGCTGACACCGGAAATTTCGATTCTTCCGATTTCTCCAACTTCTTCAATTGCGATAACCGTGTCTGTATCTTTCTGCATCTGCTGAATGATTTTTCCACCAGGTCCGATTACAGCACCGATGAAATCTTTAGAGATCTCCATCATTACCATTTTCGGAGCATGAGGTTTCACATCTTCTCTTGGAGCAGAAATAGTTTCATTCAATTTATCAAGAATATGTAATCTTCCGTTTCTAGCTTGTAGAAGCGCTTTCTCCATAATATCCATAGACAGTCCCTGGATTTTAATATCCATCTGACAAGCAGTGATTCCGTCTGCAGTTCCAGTTACTTTAAAGTCCATATCACCTAAGTGATCTTCGTCTCCTAAGATATCGGAAAGAACTGTAAATTTACCTGATTTTACATCAGTTACCAATCCCATTGCAATACCGGAAACCGGTTTTGTAATTTGGATACCTGCATCCATCAATGCTAAAGTTCCTGCACAAACCGTCGCCATTGAAGACGAACCGTTTGATTCTAAAATATCAGAAACGATACGGATGGTGTAAGGATTTTCTTCAGGAATCATGTTTGCTAAAGCTCTTTGAGCCAAGTTTCCATGTCCTACCTCTCTTCTTGAAGTTCCTCTCAAAGGTCTTGCTTCACCAGTTGAAAACGGAGGGAAGTTATAATGTAAGAAGAATCTTTCGTCGTAATTTACCATTACACTGTCTACCATGTTCGCATCTTTAACCGAACCTAAAGTTACAGCCGTCAAAGATTGTGTTTCACCTCTTGTAAAAATTGCAGAACCGTGAGCTCCCGGTAAATAATCGATTTCGCTCCAGATTGGACGAATTGTTTCAGGATCACGACCATCAAGACGGATTTTATCATTCAAAATCATCTGACGCATCGCTTCTTTTTCCACATCGTGGTAATATACTTTAGCGAAAGGGGTTACTCTTTCTAATTCTTCAGCATCCTCTACATATTGAGCTAAAAATTCTGCCAGAACAGCTTTGAATTTCTCTCCTCTTTCTTCTTTTCCTGAAGGAGTTTTCGCTACTTCATATACTTTATCATATGTTTCTTTCCATACTTTCTCACGGATGGCTTCATCGTGATTTTCGTGGCTGTATTCTCTTTTGGGGAATGATTTTCCTACTTTTTCAGCTAATCTTTCCTGAGCTTCAACCTGTTTTTTGATTTCAACGTGAGCGAAGTTAATAGCTTCAAGCATTTCTGCTTCAGAGATTTCCTTCATTTCACCTTCTACCATTACGATAGAATCTTTAGTTGCTCCCACCATGATATCCAGGTCGGCAATTTTAAGATCTTCAAATTTAGGGTTGATAGAAAGCTCTCCGTTGATTCTTACTACTCTTACTTCAGACATTGGTCCGTTGAAAGGAATATCGGTAATAGCAATCGCTGCAGATGCTGCAAGACCTGCTAAATCATCCGGAATCGACTGTCCGTCATAAGAAATTAATGAAATCATCACCTGAACTTCCGCATGGAAATCTTCAGGAAATAATGGTCTCAAAACTCTGTCTACCAAACGCATCGTTAAGATTTCCTGATCCGATGGTCTCGCTTCTCTTCTGAAAAAGTTTCCGGGAATTTTACCCCCTGCGTAGAATTTTTCTCTGTAATCTACTGTTAATGGTAAGAAATCTACACCATCTTTTGCTTCTTTACTTGCGACAACAGTTGCTAAAAGCATTGTTCCGCCCATTTTTACGACAACAGCTCCGTCAGCCTGTTTTGCTAATTTTCCTGTTTCAATTGTGATTTCTCTGCCGTCTGCAAGAGTAATCAACTCTGTAATTGCTTGAGGTATACTCATAAATTGTTTTGTGTTGCACTCCGTATTGAGTGCTTTAATAAATTATATTTCGTCTAAAATTTCGTTGCAAAGATAGGGTATTATAATGATTTATCGAATTCCAGACATAAATATGTGCTAATGAGAATGATTTTTATCGAAATAATAAATCATTTTCAATTTGTTTGGCATATTTAATAAGCAAGCACAAAAAAAGCAACTTCTTTCGAAGTTGCTTTTATTTGAAAATCTCTGTAGATTATTTTCTTAAACCTAGTTCAGCGATGATAGCTCTGTATCTTGTAATATCTTTTTTCTTAAGATAATCCAATAAGCTTTTTCTCTTACCTACTAATTTCACCAAAGATCTTTCAGTATTGAAGTCATGACGATTAGCCTTCAAATGCTGAGATAAGTGATTGATTCTGAAAGTAAAAAGAGCTACCTGTCCTTCAGCGCTTCCTGTGTCTTGTGCAGATTTTCCATGTTTTGCGAAAATTTCTGCTTTTTTTTCTGTTGTTAAGTACATTCCAATATTGTTTAATGATTATTATGTAACGGGTGCAAAATTACGACTTATTTTTGATTCTGCAAACATTATCGATTTCATTTATCAATTTTGATAGAAAAAAATGTTAAATATTTCTTAAAAAAAATTATGCTATCCCATTAAAAGGCAGTAATTTTGCATTTGAATTAGTGATGAGAAAAATTATAACTTTTACAACCCTTACAGCCATTCTTTTCGTAGGTATTTCTTCTTTAAAAGCACAGAAAAATACCGATGATAAGATCAAAAAAGTCTTATACTTCAATCCTGAGGTAGATCCCGATATTGAGGAAATTAAAGAGCCTACCAATACTGCTTTCTTCAGTGCTGTTTCTGATAATTTAAGCGAAAGGAAAAACAGAATGCTTAAGACGGAAACTCAAATTTCTTTTGACAGTATTGATAAAAAAACAATTGCAGATTATTGTGATAATAATGATGCAGATTTTGCCATTGTTCCAAAAGTAAAATACTTCAAAGTAGGAATCGGAAAATATGTTTTCTCTAATCAGGTCATTGTAAGCATGAAACTTTTTGATGCCGAAGGAAACCTTCTCACAGAAACGGATTACGACACGTATAGAAAAAACATGCGACTTTTGGGTTCTACCACCAACTCGGTAAAAATAGGAACAAACGGAGCAATAAAAGGAATTCTAAAACAATTAAGAAAGTTAAAACCATCAGCAGAAGCTGGATTTTAATTGAGTAAACTAATTATTTTCATGTCATTTTCATGTTCGAAGTCTGGCTGTTAAAAATTTTTCAATATTATTATAGCCTTAATAATTCTCGCAAAATTTATCATTTGAAATAATTAATTTCTACAATTATTTTAAAAACCTTATGCATCTCATTGAATTTCATTAATTTAAAATCATTAAATAGTGAATAATCCAAATATTTTTATTAATTTAGTTTGGAACAATTCATTCAAACTATCTCAATTGAAATTCTTCGACACTCACAGATTCTTGTGAGTGTCTTTATTTTAGTTCCTGCAACACTTTAATAAATCCTTAAATTTCTCTGTTCATTGGTCTGTTTTAAAAATTTGGGCTATTTTTGCATATCCAAAAAATTGACGTTTTGAATTCTAAAGACGAACTTATCTTCAATCCTGCCGATATTGCCGAAACTCTTAGCGAACTTCATGCTGATGAGAGGCTTTTGGCATTTCTGAAAGTTCCGAAAGAATATAAAGCAGATGTTTTTTCTCATCTTGATCCCGATTTCCAGGAAGAAACCATCAGAAGTATCGGAAGCGACGAAGTTTCCGAAATTTTGAATGCCATGACTCCGGATGACAGAACTTCCCTGTTTGAGGACTTTCCTGATGAGCTTATTAAATATTCCATCAATCATCTTAATCCGCAGGAAAGAAGAATTGCCTTAAAATTATTAGGTTACAATTCTGATTCTATTGCCCGACTGATGACTCCTTATTATATCCAGATTCGAAAAGAATGGACCGTAAAAAGATGTCTTCAACAGATCAAAAAAGTCGGCAGCAAGGTAGAAACGATGAATTATCTTTATGTTGTTGATGAAAGAAACCGATTGATCGATGATATCGCACTGGGAAGTTTATTATTGGTTGAAGAGGACACTTTAATTTCAGATATAACTGATAATCATTTTGTTGCCATTACAACCACTACTTCAAAAGAAGATGCCGTACAATATTTTGAAAAATATGACAGAGCTGCTCTTCCGATTATTACAGAAGCCGGAGTTTTGGTAGGAATTGTTACCATCGATGATATTTTAGATCAAATTGAATCACAGAATACCGAAGACATTCAGAAATTCGGTGGACTTGAAGCGTTGGATCTTCCTTATACCCAAACTTCTTTGATCGAAATGGTTAAAAAAAGAGGGATGTGGCTTATCATCCTTTTCTTCTCGGAAATGTTGACAGCTTCAGCAATGGGGTTTTTTGAAGATGAAATTCAGAAAGCGGTAGTTTTGGCTTTATTTGTTCCATTGATTATTTCCAGTGGAGGAAATTCCGGTTCACAGGCTGCAACCTTGATCATCAGAGCAATGGCGCTTCAGGAAATAGGCTTGAAAGACTGGTGGTATGTGATGAAAAAAGAAATTTTCACCGGACTTTTATTAGGGGGAATTTTGGGAATTATCGGATTCTTAAGAATTATGATCTGGCATAAAGCAGGATTCTTTGATTACGGAATTCATTGGGCTTTTGTAGGATTAAGTGTTGGAGTTTCTTTAGTTATGATCGTACTTTGGGGAACACTGTCGGGATCAATGGTTCCATTTATTCTTAAAAAATTAAAACTCGATCCGGCAACATCTTCTGCTCCATTTGTAGCAACTTTAGTGGACGTAACTGGACTTATTATCTATTTTTCTGTGGCAGGACTTTTCTTAACGGGCAAACTTTTGTAATTTTAGGCAACATCTAAAATATTACAATGAAAGTTGTTTCTCTTGTTCCCTCTATTACTGAGGCTTTATTCGATTTGGGTTTAACGGAAAATGAAATTGTCGGACGGACAAAATTCTGCATTCACCCTAGAGAAAAAGTAAAAAACGTTGCCATTATCGGCGGCACAAAAAATATTAATATTGATAAAATTAGAGCGCTACAGCCTGATTTAATTCTTGCCAACAAAGAAGAAAATATTAAAGAGCAGGTAGAAGCTTTGATGGATGATTTTAAAGTGATTGTCACGAATGTTGAAAATATTGAAGACAATTATTATTTACTTAAAAATCTGGGGAAAATATTTAATAAAGAAGACAGAGCACAGCTTTTTAATCTTAAAATTTATGAAGTTTTAAACGAAGCTAAAATCAAATCTAATATAAAAGTAGCTTATCTTATCTGGAAAAATCCTTATATGACAATAGGTTCAGATACTTTCATTCATAAAATTCTGGGAGAAATCGGTTTTGAAAATATTTTTAAAGATAAAAAACGTTATCCTGAAATTAAAACTGAAGATTTAGCTGAAGCCGATATTATTATGCTTTCTTCCGAACCTTTTCCTTTTAAAGAAAAACATATTGATGAATTAAAGGCATTTTATCCTGATAAAAAAATCATGATTGTGGATGGTGAAGCTTTTTCCTGGTACGGAACACATATTGCAAAGTGTGAGAATTATTTTAAGGAATTGATTTCTGAGGTGGAATCGATTAAAATTTGATTCTTTTTTAAATACAAATTTCACTAATCTTTTCACAAATAACACTAAGTTTTGGCTAAAGCCGTCAAAATTATTCGAATTTGAAAACGGGCTAAAGCCCGCAATTCTAGTATGAAATTTCTTCGATAAACATAAAAAGACTCCGGATCTTCGAGCCGGAGTCTATATTTTAAAACCACAAAAGCCTCAAAAATGATGATGAAGAAAATCTAAATTTGCTCCTCAATAATGACACTCTTAATAAACGATACTTACTTTCGTGACTTTTGTGATTAAAAATGCTTTGATTATAAAATCTTTGAAACCTCATTACAAAGCCATTCCAGCAACTCTCTGTCTTCTGCTGTAAAAGGATCAATCGTATGAGAATCAATATCAATCTGACCGATATTTTGTCCGTCTTTAAAAATCGGAACTACAATTTCTGCTTTTGTATCGATTGAACAGCTTAAGTAATTGCTTTCCTGATGAACATCCGGAACTACAAAAGTTTCATTGGAAACCGCAACCTGACCGCAAATTCCTTTTCCATACGGAATAATATCATGATCTGTCGGTGCTCCAACATAAGGTCCTAATTTCAACTCATCCTTATCTCCATTTTTAAAATAGAAACCCGTCCAGTTGAAATAAGAAATTTCCTGGTCTAAAAGGTGACAAACTTTTTCAAGTTTTTCCTCTGTATTATGTTTTGGACTTTCAAGAATCGATGAAAGTCTTTTCTTTAATTCTGACATTATATATTGTTTTTAAGAGAATTGTTTTAAGGAAAGTTCTCCCTTGTAACCAAACATTCCTCGTTCTTTAATCATTTCTGCAACACCTTCCGGAAGCTGATTTTCCCAACCTTTGATGTTACAACCTATTTTTTTCAAAATATCTCTTGAATAAATTTCCAAAAACTCCGGATTGTAGTTCGTAATATCTACAATACGTTCGTTGTGTTTGAAATATTTATACAATTCCTTTAAATTTTCCTCGACCTTTAATGTTGAAGAATCCAGTAATTCGTGAGTTTCAGGATCTTTGTAAGGATACAGATACACTCTCATTCCGTTTCTGAAGAATTTTCCGAAAGCTTCCAGAATTCCTCCAGAAAGATCTTTATAATATTTCTCATCAAATACCATCAACAGGTTATTTACTCCCATCGCAACACCGATATCTCCGGTAGTATAGGATGCAAAATAATCAATTAAACGATAATATTCTGAGTAATTTGAAACAATAACGGTATATCCTAATTTTGCAAGAACATCCACCCTGTCTAGGAAATCCCTTTCATCAATATCACCGTCTGCACGAAGATTTGAGATGGTAATTTCAATTAAAACTTCTGTTTCATCCTGGGTACATGTTGCATCTTTCATGAACATTTCCATACCGTTTTTCAGCATGTCAATATTCACTTTCGTTACAGGTCTGAAACTTCCTCTTACCGCAAAAATATTTTTTTTGTATAAAATATCAGCAGGAAGCATATTATTCCCTTCTGAATTGAAAATAACAGCATCTGTCATTCCGTGTTTTACCAATTGCAAAGACATCAATCTGTTGTCTACATATTCAAAAGCCGGACCGCTGAAATCGATCATATCAATCTCAAGGTTGTCTTTTGCAACGTCGTCGTAAAGAGATTCAACTAAATTTCTCGGATTATCATAATAATGGAATGCTCCAAAAATAAGATTCACCCCAAGATTTCCTAAAGTTTCCTGTTGTAAAGTAGCATCATTTTCTTTGAACTTTACGTGGATTACAATTTCGTTATAATCTTCATTTTCTTTTACCTGAAAACGGATTCCTACCCAACCGTGACCTCTTACAGTCTTATCAAAATTAATTGTAGTAACCGTATTCGCATAAGAAAAAAATTTTCTGTTTGGGTTGTTTTCTCTGGAAATTCTTTCTTCAATCAAAGCAACTTCATAACGAAGCATTTTGCGAAGTCTGTTTTGGGTAACATATCTGTTTTTTACCTCTTTTCCATAGATCGCATCACTAAAATCTTTGTCGTAAGCCGACATTGCCTTAGCAATTGTACCCGAAGCCCCTCCTGCTCTAAAAAAGTGTCGAACAGTCTCCTGCCCTGCTCCAATTTCTGCGAAAGTACCATAAATAGTAGGATCTAGATTAATTGTTAATGCTTTTTGTTTAGGAGTTAGTTTCTGATACATTAGGACATTAAATTTTTCGTAAATTTACCAAAATTAAACCAACCTCAAAAGAAAATGAAGTTGAAATTTTTAGGAACGGGAACTTCTCAAGGTGTACCCGTTATTGGCTGCACTTGCGAAGTGTGTACTTCAAAAAATCCCAAAGACAGTCGATTGCGATCTTCTGTGATGGTGACGACGGATGAAAACAGGAAAATCCTCATCGACTGTGGTCCCGATTTCAGGCAGCAAATGCTTACAAATCAAGAAAAAACAGTTGATATTGCACTTCTTACCCATGAACATAATGATCATGTAATCGGTCTTGATGACATGCGACCTTTGATTTTCAAGAGTGGAAAAAATATGCCCCTTTATTGTTATCAAAGAGTAGGAAATGAAGTTAAAAATCGTTTTCCGTATGCTTTTGCAGACGTAAGATATCCGGGAGCGCCTGCTTTTGATTTACATGAAATTGAAAATCAACCTTTCACTGTTTTAGATACAGAAATTACTCCGGTTGAAGTGATTCATTATAAAATTTCCGTTTTCGGGTATAAGTTTAAAAATCTTGCCTACATTACCGATGCAGGTTTTATTTCTGATACCGAAAAGGAAAAATTAAAGAATCTTGATGTTTTGATTTTAAACTGTATCAGAAAATTTGATCCGCATCCTGCCCATTTTATACTTCCTGATGTTATCAAACTATTTGAAGAGTTAAAACCTAAGAAATTATTTTTAACTCACATCAGCCATCATCTGGGATTGCATGATGTTGAAGATAAACAACTTCCAGCCGGAATGCACCTTGCCTACGATGGTTTGGAGATAAATTTTTAAAAAAAATTCTTTAAAAAGCTTTTGAGTATTAAGAAAAGTTTATATATTTGCACACCAATTTAAAACAAACATCAAGCCCAGGTGGCGGAATTGGTAGACGCGCTGGTCTCAAACACCAGTTCTTAGGAGTACCGGTTCGATCCCGGTCCTGGGTACAAAATGGCTCAAAAAGCCGGAAAATTACAGAAAACAGAGTAAGTAGATTTTAAATCGAAAACTCTGTTTTTATCGTTTAATACAGAGGTTTTCATAGGACTTTCGAAAAAATCGAAAAGAGAATGAAAACTAAAAAAAATCGATTCCAGACACAAAATGGGGCACAAATACAGTCTTTGTGTCCAGTAAGAACAATTTCGCCCTTAGAACCTACGTAAACAAAGAGAAAAAGTCTTTAATTTATCTGGTTATTTCAGATGAAAAAGACAAATTCAGAATTAATACTCACATCAATGTTGAGCGAAAATCGTGGGATAATATCAAAAAACGGTTAAAACCAACAGCTGAAAACTTTGAAGAAACGAACCTGATTCTAGATAATATAGAATCACGTCTCACGTCAATTAAAACTCAGTACATTTTACAAAAGAGATATTTATCTGCTAACCAGCTTTTAAAACAGTTTCAGGCAGAAACTCCTGACTTCGATTTTATATCTTTTTACCGGCATCGTTTTAAATATCAGAAATATAAGCCACAAACAATAAAAAACCACAATACGGTTATCAATAAGCTAGTAAAATTCCAGTCTGAAATCCCTTTCCATGATATCACTTTAGATTTCTTCAGGAGGTATCGTAAATTCTATGAAGGTACTAATGCAGATATAAGTTATAATAGTGATCTAAAATGCATAAAAACTTTTTTAAATCTCGCAGTCGAGGAAGGTATAAATCTGAATTTAAATCTGAAGCATTTAAAAGTTAGTGTAGAATCCAATCATACTACATACCTTTTCTAACATGAATAGCATTCTCATTTGTTTATTAACATCTAATGATCTTAGATATTCTAAAAACTCGTCCATTGAAAAGTTGTAATATGGGTTCATATATTCTTACAAAAAATTATCACTTGAAAAATACACCACTCTCACTATATTGAGGTGCATGAGTTATTACTCATTATTTTAATTGCCATGAAATTAAAAATTATTTGTGAAAAAGGGTCAATTGATAAAATAATTGTGTAATCTATTCGATTTAGTATATTTGAAAAATTTACTCATCTTTAAAAAATTTCACATGTGTGCATGATGAAAACAAACTTAAATAAAAACTAATAAACTTTTAACATGGAATATGATTATATAATTGTTCAAAGTGTTCTAACAAACGAAAGAGGAAAACATGGTCCTATACACATCAGACCTCTTCCCGGACAAGATCCTTATGATGAAAATATGTATGTGCAATGTTCAAAAACTATGTCAAATAATTATCCAGTTGGAACAAAATTTAGAATAAAAGCTAAAATTGTTTACCCTGAAAATAAACGACCATTTATCTCTACGCATTATACTTGGGCGTTTGACATTGTTGAAGATTAGTAATTGTAATGTAAATTTTTTGATATGGATAATCTTTTAAAATCATTTAAGTTTGAATCTGAGAATATTATATTGTTTTTAGATTTAAAAAAGGAGATTTCTGATACAGCTATAAAAATGATAATCAGAGCTCGAATAGAAAATAACAATCCTGAGGTTACTATGACTGAATCTTTTAATGGTTCGTCTCATGATATACATCTGAAATATAAAACAGGCTCTTTTTTGTATATTGGATCAAATGATTGGAAAGGTGTTCGCTGGGATAAGTCTAAAAACGAATCTAAGTACATAATTTATCGAAGCATTAGTGAAATGAAGGAAGCTTACATAAAGCAAAGAGAGTTTATTACCCTTATCTCAAACTATTTTTATGATTCGATAAAAAAATTTAAAAACCTAAAGCTTCTTTTTGAAACTCCATTGGAGGATATATATTCAGATGAATGAAATCAGTTATAGAATTTTTAAACTAAAAAGTACTTTTGGAAAGATACTTTTTTAAGGTAAATTGTATTTTTAGTTTTACTAGACTCTCACTAAAATATCTAAAACTCATATACTAATTATCATTTGTACCATGAAATCATCAGATATAACAGCCATACTAACCACACTAATTTCAATTTGTGCTCTCGTTATCGCAACACTTAGTTATCAAAGAGATCGTAATAAGTCAAATCAAGATTTTCTTTTTCAAGAAAAAGTTCTTGCATACAAAGAATTGATTTTTCATGTAAATTTTATATTCGAATCATTTTTTGATATAATGGATGAAATGCTAGATCACGAGGGTTCCACTATAAAATGGGAAAAATTTTTGAATAAAGAATCAGAATATTATGATGGTCTAGTTGCCGATCTTTATAAATCAATATTCAAAGCTCTACCAATGATTCCGAGCGACATTTACAAAGAGCTTATAAAATTTGGCCAGGATTCAATGCAATTTATAAACTCTGCATTTGACAAGAATGAAGCTCTCACAATAGAAGCGCATGAAAAGCTTGACAAAAATTTGAGAAATATTATCAATCTTGTAAGAAAAGATTTAAATGTAGATCAATTGAATCTTTCTTTATCCAATAGATTGAAATAATCGAAGGTATAAAATTCTTAACTTAATAAATTGCGTGAAAATCTGTAAATAAAATCTCGGTTCACTTTTTGGAGTGTGGTACGACAACGAGAGCAAAGAAAATTTTAATCCTGATCATTATGAAGATATAATTTTTCCATGCCCTAAAGAAATCATTCAATCATATGTCTCATTAATTCATAAAAAGGGTATAGTTCAGAAAAAATTTTCAGCACTTCCTTAGGAAGGTTATCAGTTGACATTTCATTGTCAGTGATATGATAATCCTTACCTATAATAAAATACAATTTATTATCATCCTTTCTACAATAGGTGTGAAGGTCATTAGAGCTACTGAAGCTATTACAAGATCTTCTTTCACCTCCAACGGAAATAAAGTACAGACCATCAAGAGATGTTAACATTTTAAAGAATTTTTCTTTAAATTCAGGATTTCTCATACTATTTTTAAAATGATCTCTATCAAACAATCCTCCATCATTTTCTTTGGCAAAAAGTAACCAAATTCCAATATTTTTAAGATCTAGTCTTATCTGTAATCTTGCATGATGAATAAACGTCTGTTTAGATTTTTGGTCGTTTCCAACCATTCGTTGATATTTTCTAATCTCTTCCTCTGATTTGCCGTAACTGAGCCAAAGTGCATTAATTTTCGGCAACGATATACTTAAATGTACCAAATCAAAAAAATAAGATATTCTTTGTTTGATAATTGATCTAATTTATTTTTTAGAGTGGTAGAATTCACATTTTTATACAAATATGGTTTGGTATATCGTTGCTTAAATAATATACTTTTTATATCAATGAATAGCTTAATGTAAAATTGGTAGTCTCCTATATAACCCTGCTTTTTCGAAAAAGGTAAAGGATGCCTCCTTCCAATAATATCGATATATTCTGTAATTTGCCTTCTCATCAGGTCCTTCTGACGTTGAATATCTTTTTCTGACATCAGCAACTTTTTCATTGGTAAGATCTCTTTCTCCAATTTTGCTATTTCATTATTTACAATTAACGGATCAAAAAATCGAGGATTTGTTAGTTTTTCTTTCTCTATCTCCAGAGCATTAAATTTATCTTCAATCTGATGAAGAACTAACAGAATATTCTCTATGTTACCCATGTATAAGTCGTCGTAAAGTTTCCCAAATTTACTAAAAGCACACTATATTATTTACTACCCCATACTATCTTCCATAAACACACCCAGAATAAAGTACTATCTTATAATGTATAAATTTTTTTAAAAAAAGATAGGCATTGGGGAAAAAAAACTAATTTAGTACAACAAATCACCACCATAAAAACATTAAATATTAATCAATGAAAAATTTACAAAAAAACTATTCTCTGACCTAATATTCTGAAACTCACGCATTCAGAATACCCCGGTCAACCACTAATATATAGCCGTACTGTTAATCAATCCTTGTTTACCGTCAACAGCGATTGATTTGAAATTGAAATTCCTCCAATCTCTTACATATCTAAAACACAGAAAGGATAAAATTTTAAATTAAGTTGTATTTTAAATAGAGGCTTCTTGCTGATATATGCACACTTGATTTTAAAATATAATCTTTTATATATCTGCTTGTTTCCACGTAAAAACACAAGTTGGAAATGGCTATTGTCCTATGTAAAATTAAAAACAATAAAAATCATGAACACACTTGAATTACTTAACAATCAGTTTAAGTATCCTTTCCCAGCTTTAAAGAATCCTAATGCAGAGTTACTGCAGGAAATCACCGAAAATCAATGGATTGATGGAGAATACCTCTGGCTCTATGAGCAAAACCCCGACCTTCGCAAAAAATACAAGAAAACTAAAACAGCACATATTGCTGCACAATGGTTTCCTACAGCCTCACCTGACCGCTTCAGACCTATTTGCAGACTGATGCTGTGGACCCTCTACAATGATGATCTTTATGAAGAGAGCGGACCTGAGAATATTGATCATATCAGTCAACAATCAATAGCAGTGCTAAAAGGTGAAATAAGTGGTGAAGATTCAGGAATATCATTAGGTAAAATGCTGGCTTCTCTCAGAGAGGAATTAATACAGTTTGTGCCGGAAGAATCTATTTCCCGTTTTACAAAAATGATTGAGAGATATTTTACAGGACTGAAAACAGAACTTATATATAAAAAAGAGAAAACTTTCCCTACCGTGGAAGAATGCATTGCATTGAGAGAAAATTCAATTTGTCTCTATCCGTTTTTACAGCTTACGGAAGTGGAAACCGGTATCATCCTGCCTCCTGAGATCCATGAACATCCTGTAATTCGCCGCTTACAAGCTCTCGCCTGCCATTTGGTAACTTATTTTAATGAAATCCAATCTGTAGCAAAAGACGAAGCTACTGACAGTATCTATTACAATATCGTGAAAGTAATACAGCATGAGCATCAAATTTCGCTTGAAGAAGCGTGTTTAGAAGATCTTCGTCTGCATAATGAAGACTTAAAAGAATTCATTTCTCTTCAAGCCTCCTTACCTGACTTTGGTATCTGGCAAGATGCTGTCGTGAATTGGATACATTATATGAGCATGGTACTGAGCGGATGGAAAAACATTTCAACTAAACTTGATCGTTATAATAAAACCGAATTTCCAAGCGCATTAGAATTAAAGGAAAGACTCAATCAAAACCAACATTAATCTAAATATTATAGTATTATGAAACCGGAAGATTTTAATCCACAAGATTATTTACCATTAAACTACTATCCCTGGCCAAACCGTATTAATCCTTTTTCAGAACAGGTGGGCATTGAGCTGAACAAATGGATTGATAATGATTATACCAGCCTAACATTAAAGCAAAGGGAAAAATACAAGAAAATGGGATTTCATTTATGCACAGGAAGGATGGCTCCAACTATAAGCTATGAGCAGATGATCCCGTGTACAAGATTTCTTGCCCAAATTGTTATTTTGGATGACCAGCTTGAGTTTTTGTCCCGTGAAGCTGCAAAATTGGCTTTAGATCGTTTAATAGAAATACTTAAAGGCTCAGAGCCATTGAATGATGAAAAATCATGGTTCCATCAAATGGCCATTATAAGAGATGAATTTTCTGCACTAATGCCAGCAGAATGGATGGCACAATTTGCAAAAACCCTGCAACGCTGTGTAAAATATGGTGCCGAAGAAGAAATGCCATATAAATCAACAAAAAGCTCGCCCCCTCTGGAATATTTTATGATATTGCGGGAGTATTCAATAATCATGTACCCGTTCTTTATTTGGTCTGCACTGGAAGTAGGCTTTGTTTTGCCTGAAAATATTTACGAACACCCTGTAATACAACGGATTACCGCCTTGGCATCCAGGATAGTAGGATGGCAAAATGACTTTTACTCATTACCGAAAGAGCTAAGATTGGATTCTGAAGTAATTAATCTTATTTTAATTTTACAAAAAACACATAATATATCGCTGGAAGAAGCTTGTATGCAAGCGAAAAGCATTAATGATAAGGACGTAGCGGAGTTTGTGTTGCTTCATGAAAACTTGCCAGACTTTGGCATTCACCAGCAAAAAGTATATGATTATATAGCTTGTATGGGTACTACAATACAGGGAATCAATTCCCATTATATATTAGATACACTACGATATGCTACTGATGGTTTTGCATGGCCGGAAATAAATGGAAACCAGGTATAGTCTTCTCGTAACATTAAAAACCTTTGAAAAAGACACTTATCACCAAGTGTCTTTTTTTGGATATACCAATCAAAAAATATTAAATTACTACCAGCTTTATAATCAATTTTACTGTCTATAGAGAAGTAGATTGATTTTTTTTATTGTCAAAATAAATCTGGTGCATTTAGGTATATAGTAGCCTTTCTTTTTATCTGGAGATTTGATAAAAATCTATAGTAGGCATTACCGATTGGTTACCTACACCAAGGTATTTGAATTCAATAAGATTTCCAGGGAGTGCATAGATGACGGTTGTACCTTCTGCTTCTATACCTGAACCTGAAGACGAGCTTCCTACTGCTAAAGTACGGTTAAGAAAACCATTGACAAAAATCCCGATACGCCCACCTTGACCGGTTGATGGCAAAGGCTCTGTAACATAAGATGCATTAATTTGATAAAGTCCTTGTCCATATTGAGGAATTGTAAAACTGTCTGTGGTAAGATCAAAATTATTAATCATTTTCTCCAGAATTTTAGTGGTAAAATCAATTTTGGTCCATACATTATCAGGCATGGTTTGATAGATAACTCTTTTAACGGAAAAATAAGCTTCTGCATTTTGAGCACCCAAGGTAGAATTTTTGCTTACCCAACCAGCACCGTCCCAATAATATTCTCCGACTCCTTTGGCTGGATAATTCGTTGAGCCCGCTTCAATATTTGGATTTGTATTATACACCGTCATACCGTGAGAAGCAGTAGTGAAAGTTGTTCCTGACATAGGAGCCCAAAAGATAGTGTTAGCTAAGAAAACCTGGGGTAATCGCAATCCTTTACCGGTGCTGCTGAGCTCTAATAAACTTCCAAAATAAGGTGTTGATGTTCCGATTGCAGTGCTGCCCTGAATGATAGCTCCGTTTGTCGGCGCAGCGATTCCTGTATAGCCGGAGCCTATTGATTGATTGCCATTAACGGTTAAAGTATTCGTAGGGGTTGGAGTATTGATGCCTACATTTCCTGTTTGAGCGTTAAGTATAGCAAAATATCCTACCATACTAAGTAAATAGATAATTTTTTTCATGTTTTTTTCATTTGTTTCTGAGCCAAAAGTAATTTTTTTTTTGAAAGTATTGATAATAAATGTGGTACCAATTACACTACACGCTTGTACTAAAAATACTACAAAAAAACACCGCAATTTATTTGCGGTGATTTATGAAACAACTCTATGAAAAAATTGATTAGTATTTTATAATAGGCATCATAGCTACATTTCGTGGACGAGATACTCCATATGCGTAATCGCTTCCATTATCGCTTACATTAATTAATTGTGTATTTGTAGAATTATCGCTATTTCCGTTGTTTGCCTTTACTGTGTTAGGGTAATTTGCTGTATACACATCATTATGCAGAAGATCCCAACCCAATCCGTTTACCAATGTAGGCATTAATGTTCCTGTACTGGCAACAACGAACGGAATAACGGAGTCCATATTAGGTCCTGCTCCTCCTGCAATGAATGATCCTTTTTGCCAGGTTCCTATTACTCTTCCGGTATCTACCCCTCTGCTATTGTCATATCCACGGATGAATTCTCCTCGCAGATCAGGTAAATTAAAGGTTGTGCTTCCATTACCTATTCCATATCTTGTTCCTAAAACGGCAAATAAATCTGCATAAGTAGTTCGGCTAACGGCAGAACCATCACATTCAAGATATCCGTCTGGGAGAACGTTTGTGGCATAATAAAGGACTCCACCGACAGGAACACTCCCTGCTGCAAGGGCAGCTACTTCTGCTTGTGCTTTGGCTTCTTTTATTTGTTTTTTAGATGAAGCTAAAGTCATTAATTGTACCCATTCGGTTCCGTTGTTAATGTATAATCCCGGTGTAAGGTCTCCAACTTTTGCAGTATTGTAGATTACCATTCCCGCAACATGCTCTTTTAATGGAGCAGGGCTGTCGGAGGATTTTAAACTGATGCTTGGGAATTTTACTCCTTTATTAGCGCTGGCAATATCCAAAGCGGCATCTGCATTTGGGGATATTGTACCAATTCCTAAATTTCCGTTGGCTGTTACGACTACGTCGTTAGCCTGTTGTAAGTTCGTTGGTTTGTCTTTTAATGGGTTGTCTTTTCCTCCGTCAATATGGAGGGTTGCTTGCGGATTAGTTGTATTAATACCGACCTGAGAATAAGCTAGAATACTTCCCTGAAGAAGGATTCCTAAGATTAAAGTTTTTTTCATTTTTTTGTTATTTATTAATTACAGTATTGTATTTAAGGGGATTAAAAAATTTCATTTGTGTAATTCTTCGTACGGTGAAGTTATTGGTTTTGCAAAGAATACAAAGAATAAAGTTTGTACTAATATTACTACATGCTGTACTAATAATATGACAATTACTATGCTCAGATCAATGCTGCAAAAGATTCCCTTACCGCTTTAGAAACTGCTTTGCAGGATATTAATATAAACCTTACCGCCGAAGACCGCAAGAGATATGGCAGTATCAACGAGCAGAATAAGCTTTTAGTAAACAAAGTCTACGATTTCAACAGAAACCAACCTGCTTTAAGTGCTTCGGATGTGGACTGGGCAGAGTTTGAAAAAGACTACAACTCCCGCCTTCATTATGAAAATATGATTGTCCGACTGGAAAGCCTTGTATTGAGACTGAAAAATGCCAAAACACTTCATGATTACGATAATTATCAGGCTGCACTTACAGATTATGGGTTTACTGCTTTTAAGACGGGAACTGCTTCTCCCGGATTTGAAGTAAAGCAAAATGAGCTGAAACAGTTCTTCAACAGAACGGGTAAGACTGTAGAAGCTACTCCCGAAGCGAAAGGAGAATCACTTTAAAATTATTCACAGTACATCGTATCAAATAAGTCCGGGACATAGGTTCCGGACTTATCTTTTGGTATGTTTTAGTGATCTGTTGCAGTTCGGCAATCCTCCGATGAGGTTCCGGAATCCAAATTTGACATTCCGAGGTGGAAGTTTGGCGTTCAGCAACTGAAAGTTTGGCTCTCGAATCCCAAGTTTGGGGTTAGCTTTGTCAAAATTGGGCATCATCAACCTTAAATTTGGGCTTCGGAACGTCAACTTTGGTCTCAGAAACCTCAATACTGCACTTCGGAACCTCAAACATGAGAGTCAGATTGTTATTGGATGACTTCGATAGAGTAACGCTTAATAGAAGAAGCACAATGTCTTAAAATTTTTTCAAACCTATCTCCAGTAAGTTGTCATCCCGTAGAGATCTAAACAAAGTATTTATCATTATAATGGAAAGATTCGAGCCTACATTCCTACGGAATGACAAACTTATGTATTGATATACAGAAAAAACGATTCTAAAACGCAAACAGAAAATTAAATCAGAAATAATGTTGTGTTATATTTTTGTAACACTAAATTTTAACATCACTGTTCTATATTGATAAAAAAATACCACAGGAGGGAACCTGTGGTATTGAAAGGGTATTAAGTATTTGATCTTTACATCCTATGATTTATTTCGCAAAGACTTAACAAGCTGAATAAACTTTTTTTCTTACTTATCTGTTTGTATGTTTTTAAAATCGTTCTTTCCAAAATTATTTCTGATATTCTACGAAGATATATCCTTGTCCTCCAAAGCCCAATTGATCTCCGTCAGCCGCATGAAAATTAACTCTGTAATAAGTCTGGTCAGTATAAGAAAAGAACATGAATTGAATATGGCCATCATTATAACAGTCTACGCCAAATACTCCCGGAATGTTTGAAAAGGTAGTTCCTATTGCACTGGCATTATTATATTGTAGTGCAGTCGGACCGGAACCTTGTGATGTCATATACTGCCCATGAACGATTCCAATATTAGCGGCTCCGGTAATTGATCTGCCCTGTATAGTTGTATATGGAAGCGCTCCTCCTGAAGAACAGTTTCCCGGTATTACTTTAAATTCCAATGTTCCTATCTGAAGTGTTGGGCTTTCTGTAACCGTCGCATTAATAGGGAAAGAAACAAATCTTGTTTGTATTGGTGCAGAACTCTGAACTACTACATTTCCTGTAGCATCTATTCCTAAAGCAGAAGCGTTAGCTGTTGCCGCCGTAGTACTGTTGATGTTAGAAAATTTCAATCCTGAAGTACCCGCAGTGCCCGATGCAATTTCCAATTTTGCCGTTGGAGTAGCAATACCAACACCTACATTTCCGGTCCCTGTGAATCCTAAATTATTTCCGTTTAAGTTTACATTTCTTACCCCGGCAAGGCTTCCGTCTGCATTGTAAATATTAACTCCGTTTCCTGTAGCCATTTTTACCCATGCTGTCCCGTCGAAATAATAAAATCCTATGGCATTTACATTGGCAGTTGTTCCTGTAGCGGTTCCTGTGGAAATGTTGTTGACGTAGATCATAGTGGAAGTAGGTACTGAAGTCATGCTCTGGGCACGTTGTCTGTCTACTCTTGGTACCAAAACACCGTCTACGGTATTAAAAGTTCCTGTAGGTTCTTTAGCAGTAATGTCTAATGTAGCGGCAGGTGTGGGAGTATTAACACCAACTTGCGCAAAAATCTGTGCTGAAAATGACACGAAAGCAAGTAAAAATAATTTTCTCATTGTATAAGGTTTTAAATTTTAGGTATAACAAAGGGAAATAGATGGCTATTATCAATCCAGGGCTTATTGAAAATAAACTGTTATTTTATAATCTCCGCAGTTAATTTCTGTAACCGCAGATGAATGCCTTTATATATGTGTTTTTAGAATCTATCTACTGAATTCTTGTAATAATGTAGTTGGAATCAGCTAAATATCCGTTGGTTCCTGAAGTATTATTATAATAAACGGACATTGTTTCACCTGCTGCCATTGTTTGAATGGTAAAAAATGCGGCTCCGATTGTACCATTAATAACAATTCCTACAGCTGTACTTTGTACGATTGTGGTTTCATTCTTTTTGAAAGAAAATATCATTCTATTTCCGGGGTTATTAGTATTAATCATTGCGCATGAAAAATCAAAACGGTAAACTCCTGCTGTAGGCGCTGTAAAGATCCCTGCATTTGTCAAAGCTGCTGCTGGTGCACCACCATATCCTGCTGTTGTAGTATAACTCACGGTTCCTGTTGAGCCTTCTCCACCATAGCTGAAAGTGGTAGGATTTACGCCATTTACTACATACAATCCAGTATATGTATTTTCGGTACCCATGGATATAACATTTCCGCTACTATCTATACCAAGTGCAGTTTTAGTACCTGTAAATGCCGGAGTACTGCTATTTAGGTTAGAAAATTTCAATCCTGAGGTTCCTGTTGTACCCGATGCAACTTCCAGTTTTGCTGTAGGTGCTCCAATACCAATACCTACATTTCCGGTTCCAGTGAATCCTAAGTTGTTTCCGTTTAAGTTTACATTTCTTACCCCTGCAAGACTTCCGTCAGCATTGTAAATATTAACTCCGTTTCCTGTAGCTATTTTCACCCATACTGTTCCATTAAAATAATAAAATCCTACCGCATCTACATTGGCAGTTGTTCCTGTAGCAGTTCCTGTAGAAATGTTGTTAACGTAGATCATGGTGGAAGTAGGCACTGAAGTCATGCTCTGTGCACGTTGTCTGTCTACTCGTGGAACCAAAACACCGTCTACGGTATTAGCCGTTCCTGTAGGTTCTTTAGCAGTAATGTCTAATGTAGCGGCAGGTGTGGGTGTATTGATACCAACTTGAGCGAAAATCTGTGCTGAAAATGACACGAAAGCAAGTAAAAATAATTTCTTCATTGTATCAAGGTTTTAATTTTAGTTATAACAAAGGAAATAGATGGTTATTATCAATCTGAGCTTATTGAAAATGAACTGTTTTTGATAAGCTACACAGTAATTTCTGTAGCCCTAGATTCCGTGTTTTTAGAATTGACTCAAGAATATTTTTTCTATTTATATATTAGAAATATTCTGTTGATAATTGCAAGAACGTAGGTTGATAATTTTATATGCAGTGAAATAGTGTATTTTTTCATCATCTTTTTTTTCAAATCCTGATCCAAAAATATAGGAATTATTATGTTTTTCATAATAAGATTTGTACTAATAACACTACAGGTTTGTACTAAAAATACTACAAGAAAAATAACTGATGATACATTGAGCCTGTAGTTTTATTATTACAGCTTTGTAGTAGACTTATTACAGGCTTTATGATAAAAAATGTAAAGTAATAAATAAATTTGCCTCGTAGTTAGTATAAGGGTTTATTTTAAAATATAAGCTACAACACAGTGAGACACTTATTAGTGATAATTGTCTTTTTTTCATCCCGATCTGTCGGATGTGAGGTTCGACAGATCTTTTTTTAACTGTTCAAACAGCTAGAGGCTGTGATTCTAAAAATACTTAAAGAAATTTTTCTGACACTGATGGAATGTTTGTCCTTCTAGCCCACCGGTACATCAGGGCTGTTGATCTGATGTTTTCATGTCATTTGTTAAAGTCTGTTTTTTATATTTTAGGAAGGTTAAGATAGTTGTTATAGATTTTCAAAATATCAATAACGTTGTCTACTCCTAGCTTTGCGTAGATTCTTCTTTTGTATGTGCTGGCAGTCGTCATTTGGATATTGAGGATATTTGCAATTTCAAGGTTTCCGTTTCCTTCAGCGAGAAGCCTGAATACCTGAAGTTCTCTTTCTGATAATGTTTCAATAATATCTTTTTTCTGTCGATAAGCCGAGAGTTGCTCAATCAACTGAGGAGTATAATAGAATCCGTCTTCAAATATAGTCTGTACGGCTCTGATTAAAGTGTGCTCACTGCTTAGTTTATTTAAAAAACCTTCTGCTCCTTCCTGAATATATTCAACGGCAATATTTTCTTTATAGGAAGAAAAAATAAGAATAGGAAGATCTTCCTGAATCATTTTCAGTTCTTTAATCATCAGCTTGAATGTGCTGCCTTCCATATCGATATCAAGGATCAGCAGATCAAATCTTTCTTCGTGAAGTTTTTTCTTTACTTCCCCGTAATTTTCTGCACAGTCACAAAAAATATTAGAGAATTGATTTTCTAAAACCAATGCAGTACCTAATCTCACTACAGAATGGTCGTCGGCAATTAAGATTTTTTTGTTCATAATGTGTTATTTTTTTAAAAAGAGTTTTACAGCAGTTCCTTTCGGCATATTTTCATGGAAAGTGATTTTTGCTTCTAGTTTTTTACTTAGCTGAATTACCATGTGTAAGCCAAGCCCGTAGTTTTTAAATATAAAATTTTCTGTTCCTACTCTTTCGAAAACCTTGGAATAATATTCTATCTGTGTTGGAGACATTCCTTTTCCGGTGTCAAATATACCAATTTCTACTTGAGCATTTTCTTCTCTGGTTTTAATAGTTATTTCTCCGTTGTCGGTATTCTTTACTGCATTGTCGATGAGGTTGTGGAGAATTGCCGAAAGTATGTTTTTATTCGTTCTTAGCTTTATATGGGGATCGCAAATATTGATGATCGTGGTACTATGCTCCAGAGCCATTTGCTCAAAAAGAAGTTTTTTGCTTTCTACAATTTCATAGATTGAAGTGTCTTCATCATCCAGTGTATTTTCTTCTTTGTAAAGCTCATTGTATTCTTTTAATCCTAAAGTGAATTTAAAAAGCTGTTCGGAAGTTTTGTAGATACTGTCAAAATATTTCTTCTGAATAGTAGCATCTTCCGTTTCGCTTAATTTTTGAGACATCAGCGAGATAAAACGTACCGGAGTGGTAATATCATGGCTTATGCTTTCCATGATCTTTTGCTGATATTCGGCTTCATTTTTCAGTTTTGTTTTTGTGATCTCCAGATTTTCACTGGTTTCTTTTAATTGCTGATCTTTGTTATATACAATACTTTTTAATTTTTCATTGGTAATCCTCAGAAAATTGGTTCGCATTTGTATGATGATAACAATAATGGTAAGTCCTACTAATATAATTAGAATTTTAAACCAAAGTGTTTGATAGAAGAAAGGCTCTATTTCAATGCGGATTTTTTTATAAGCGAATTTCCCTTTATCCGAAGTCAACATCCTAACATGTAAGAAATAGTTTCCGGGAGGAACATTAGCTAAAATGAATTTTCGCCCGTTTTTCGATTCCTCCCAATTGTTGTTCTCACTATTTTCAAGCCTGGTTTCTACATAAATATTTTCAATGTTGTGATAATAAGGAAAATCAAAATAGATATCAGCGGTTTTGTAATCGCTTTTCAATTTGAGCGTGTCTTTGAAAAATATTTCATTTTTCCCATTTTTAGCACGTTCAATAAATAATTGACTTGATTTTGGATAATAGGTTTTAATTTCATCAGGTTTAAAAAATACAAAGCCCTCCATTGATGGGAATACAAAATCTCCGTTTTCAAGAATGTTTCCGCTCGGATTAGCTTTACCATTGAATTCATTATTCAGGAAACCGTTTTCTTTGGTATAGCGATAATAGGTGACCTTTATATCTTTGTTTTGAGAATACTCCAAAAGCATGTTTTTTGCCACTTTGAATAATCCATTGTTGGAAGAAATCCAGAAAAACCCGTGAGAGTCTTCTAAAATATGATGAGCATTGGAAATGTAGCCATTTTTATCATACGGCATTGCAATTAATTTATTATCGCGTAATAAATGAATGCCTTTTCCATAAATCAAAACCCAAAGATTCCCGTCTTTAGTTTTTTGAATTTGTTTTACCGTAAGCCCTTTGGCGAAATGTTTCAGAATTTTATGCTGAGAAATAGAAACAGAATAAATTCCATCGTCGGTTGAGACATATAACTGATCATTATTAACGGCAAATACATGATAAATATAACTTTTAAATCTGAAAATATTTTTAGGGTGTTTTAATTTGTCATCAGGATATATGTACAGATAGTAATAATAGAATTCAGGATCTGCCATACTTACACTGTAATTCTTATTTATTTTAAAAACTTCTTGGACCTTCCTTTTATTAAAACTGGAAGAATCTATTTTTTTATATTGTGAATTTTTATATCTCTTTTTGATTTGGTTGAATTCGGGATACAAAAGATTGGAAGAATTATCATAAATGAGACAGCGTTTATCCGTTTTTATATTTGATAAAAACAGTCTGCTCACTTTATCCCGGGAAAACTCGAATCCTTGCTTGGTAATAATTGAATGTTGGGTAAACGGCTGCGCTTCATACACTACTTCACCTGTAAACGGAATGTTTTTTTGGGGAACGTAGAAATTGGAAAGACTAATAATGTTTAAACCTTTCACGACATTTCCAAAATACATTTTATCAGATTCTTCATCATAAAACATACAATACAACAATTCTTTTTCAATTTTTTTGTATTTCATTAAAAAAGAAAGTGTGGGTTTTCCATTTTTATTTTTACTGATGTAGATATTTCCATCATTAATTATGAATATCTGTTTGGTTCCCTGATGCCAGTAGATTTTTGTTTTGGGATCGTTGTAAAGTGATGGCTGATTATCATAGGAAATTTTTCCTTTATTGAAGAGAATGGTTCTCCTGTTTTCAGGGTCCCCCATATAAACAATGTCATTACACTCAAATGAGTTTCCCAGTAATTTCAGAGGGAAATTTTCTGAAATAGTTTTTTTTATCCCTTTTCTGGTCACAAACTGAACATTTTTTCCATTAAAAAAATAAGTGTCCGAAGTTGTTTTGATGTAATAAGAATCTATATCAGGAAAAAAATTGTTGATAAAGCTGTTTTTGTAAAATCTTTTATATTGTTTGCCATTTTGTATAAAAAAAGTTCGAAATACTTTTGTGTTAGGTCGCTGTACTGTTCTGTCTTTTATAAGAACACAATCTTCTTCCCAGTTGTTGAAAATAATGAATCCGTCTTTTCCATATCCCAAAAAATCTTTGAAACTAATGTTTTTAACCTTATGATTGTTATATGGAATAAAATGTGATCCGTCAAACCTTAAAATTCCGCTGTCAGTTGCCAGCCAGATAAAGCCATATTTATCTTTGACGATGTCTTTTACACTATTTTGCGGAAGCCCTTGATCCATACCATACCATCGTGAAGTGTACCGTTGAGCATTAAACAACAGTGAGAAAAATAAGGAAATAAAGTAAAAATACTTCATTAATAATATTTTGGCAATCTTAGTTTTACGTCACAAATATATTACAAGTTTGTAGTAATGATAATACAAAATATTAATTTTTTTATTAAATTTAGTATTGTATTTAGTAAATAATTTTTGATTGCTGCTTATTTACCGATACAGAAAGTAACAATCCTTTATTAATAAGGCTTCATAACACTTAAGGTGTACATATTGAAATCTTACTGAACCATCATTTTTTAGGTTTTTTTCAAAATTTCGTCAAACTAAAAACCTCGATGAATAGGAGTTTTCATACCTTATCAATGATATTTTATATTAAAAAACATACACCTTAAAAATACAAGACATTAATAATAATCAACTTACAATCTTATATGGATAATCAGTGATATACTGACAGATATATTAGGTAACAATATTCATTTTAGGTGTTTGAAAACTTTTTCCGTCAAATTCAACTTTTTGGGAAAATATCAAACACTCATCGTTCTTTTTATCTGAATCCCCCTGCTGGCAAAGGTTTACAAGGTTTTCCATTCTATCATGCGCATTTTCTATTTTTGTCCTTATGTCGAGTTCTTTGCTTTCTGAAACGATCTGCTTAAGTGTTTACATAGACTGACAGTATCGAAGATTATATGGCCTTCAAAGGCAAAGCGTTAGCTGATAATGCTTTAAAATTGTATGGTAATGCCTGTTAGAGAAGATTTAGGAAAATAGTTATTGAATAAATTTAATTATGAAACGATTGTTTCATAATTTTTTATACCTTTGCTTCAGAAAGTTACTGATGGCTAGAAATATTGAATTCAATGAAGAAGTGGCAATCCAGAAAGCGATGGACGTTTTTTGGGAGAAAGGTTATTATGCGACTTCCATGCGGGATCTTACGGATGCTATGAAAATCAACA
Organism: Chryseobacterium ginsenosidimutans; assembly: GCF_039536845.1. Lineage (GTDB taxonomy): Bacteria > Bacteroidota > Bacteroidia > Flavobacteriales > Weeksellaceae > Chryseobacterium > Chryseobacterium ginsenosidimutans_B. The sequence continues at coordinate 911,450 of NZ_BAAAZJ010000003.1, read as the reverse complement.
GCAGCAGCCTTTATAATACCATTGGCGACAAACATCAATTGTTTTTGAAGTGTATCGATCATTATATTGAAATAAAGAAAAAAAATCTGACTGACAGGATTATTGAGGGCAAATCGCCACTTCGAATTCTAGAAGATTTCCTACATGATTCTGTTATCGCAATTGCAAATGATTCAAATCCATGTATGGTGATAAAAACAGCTTTTGAAGTTGCCCAGAAGGATAAAACTGTACAATTGCTGCTTCAGAAGGACACGACGTTTACACATTCTTTTTTAGTTGATCTTATTGAAAAAGCTGTAGCTTCAAAGGAAATGAATATTCACACTACCCCTGCAATTTTAGCCGATTTTCTCATCAGCTCATTTTCCGGTTGGTACGAAATGTACCTCATCAATAAAGATCCCCAACAGATTAAAAGTATAGCCGGGTACATCATAAAGCAAATCTTACAATAAAAAATTTTGAACAATTCTGAAACAATCGTTTCATTATTTTAATTAATTCTGAAACAATCATTTTAAAATAAATCATTCAGTATGACAACACAGAAAAACAAATCAGACTTAACGGGTAAAATTGCCCTGGTAACGGGAGGAACAAAAGGAATTGGTTTAGCAATCGCAAACAGGCTTGCTGAATCGGGAGCAAAAGTTATTGTCACAGCGCGCCATCAGCCAAAAGAAAATTTAGAACATTATTTTATTGCCTCAGACCTGACAATAGCTGAAGATGTTTCCAGGCTCACGGAACAAATCACAGAAAAATTTGGAACAGTTGATATCTTGATAGACAATATCGGCGGACTTACAACACCCGGAGGAGGCTTCAGTACCTTGACGGATAAGCATTGGGAGGACGAGATCCGATTCAACCTTTTGACCGCCATCCGGTTGGACAGAGCAATCCTTCCCAAAATGATCGATCAGAAAAGCGGCATAATCATACATATTTCCACCGGCAGCAGCAAATTACCGATCTGGGATATCAATATGGCCTATGCCGTTTCAAAAGCAGCGTTGAACAGTTACAGCAAAGCCCTTTCTACGGAAGTTGCCCGTCATGGGATTCGTGTACTTACGGTATTGCCGGGAGCGGTTAAAACACCTATGATGGTTGAATTTGTAGAAGGTATTGCGAAATCGGCAGGTATTTCGGTAGAAGAGGCCACTGCAGGATTATTCAGTAAAATAGGAGGCGTTCCATTGGAGAGGATGGGCGAACCTGAAGAAATTGCGGAACTGGTAAATTTCTTGGCATCACCGGCAGCATCTTATATGACGGGATCCACCTACGCAGTTGATGGCGGTAGTACGCCAACGGTTTAATTTTAAAAATGACAACCAATTGAATTGCAATTGGTTGTCATTTTAATGAGCCGATGGTTTGAATTTCAATGTGAACTATCAATCTACTGAGCGTCATATGAATTCATTGATATCAAAATCATTCAGCTCGTCTTTCCGCATTACGGAAGAACCGTTACCAGACCGTTATTCTTAATATTCTGCAATAGAAATTTTACTTCTTCATCTAATAATTCCTCTACATGTTTCTGTCGAGCAAATTACATCTCAGTGATTTCTTCTTTTGACTTGATCGACTTTTTAAACAGAGTAATAAACCTTTCCTCCCACTTTGATATCATAATTCATAATGGCGGATTAAGTGCTAAAATTCAGTTTCGGTGATTCTATTCCGCCAATTCTGTCCACCTTGTTTTTTTCTTAATTCAGCCAACGGCTTACATCATTGACTACTGTATTTAATGTCTATCTCCACCACTACGCAAAGCTGTAAACCATTTATAGGCACCTTTAAAGACAACAAGTGCAGACATCATGAAACAGCCCCGCAATTTGTAACAATTTGACACGACTAAATGCTAATTGGAATATTTATTTCTAAATTTGAGACAGAATAACAATCAATGCCGACAAAATCTTCCATACCTGTAAACCCAATGATAACCGAATTCGGTACAGGTGTCTTTATTAGGAAAATGGCGAGCAAAGATTTTCATTTATACGAACAGATGGAACAGTTCACCAGTATAAAAGAATCTCACAGAGACGAATATCATTTATTTTTCTTACAGGAAAAAGGTACAACAACTATTGAAATTGACTTTAAGCAGCACATCATAAAGTCCTCATCGGCTATTTTCGTCCATCAAAACCAAGTGCATAGATTTATGGAGTTTAAGAATGCAACGGTAAGCATTTGGGCTATCAGTAATGAAAGTCTGAATTCCGAATATTTGAAACTATTGGAAGATATTACACCTGCAAAACCTCTGACATTACAGAAAGAAACATATTCGCTTATTTCGGAAGCGGTATCTCTTTGCTTAAAGTTATCTGAACGAAAAAACGAAAAATTATACCATTCATTGTTTGTAGGAAGTTGTGCTACTTTGACAGGTTTGGTGATTTCACAGTATTTAGTCCAATCAAAACCCACAGACAAACTTTCGCGGTTTGAAATCGTAACAAAAGCATTCAAAAGATTGCTGGAAAGAAACTTTGTTACAGCCAAAAGTCCGACAGAGTACGCACAACAATTAAACATTTCTTCACCTTACTTGAACGAATGTGTAAAAAATATAACAGGATATTCCGTTTCGCACCACATACAACAACGGGTAATTTTAGAAGCAAAACGTTTGCTTTATTATTCTGAAAAATCGGTAAAAGAAATTGCGACCGAATTGGGATATGACGACTATCCTTACTTTTCCCGACTGTTTACTAAAGTGGCAGGAATGTCCGCTTTGGAATTCAGGAAAAAAAACCTCGATTAGTCCAATACTTACTTTTTTTCTTGCATTGTCTGACATGGCGATTCATTGTTCCTTTGCATTAAACTTTAATGTACTAAACAATGATTTCAAACATACCCAAATGGATGATCGGTTTATTTGGAAACAAATTAAGCCCCAATGTAAAAGTTGTGGAAACAACTTTCTTAAGCCCGCAGGTAAAGAAGGTTTCTTTTCAAGGTGATGTATCTGACTGGGATTTCACCATTGGATATGCTTCTGTAATTCGGGTGAGTGAAACGGAATTTAGAAATTATACAGTTGCGCATTACGACAAAGAAAACGGCGTTTTTGATATTATTTTTCACATTCACGGCAACGGAGCCGGAAGCAAATTTATAGAAGGCCTAAAAGTAAGCGATGAATTGTTTATCAGTCCACCAAGGGGAAAAAAATTATATGAAACCAACAAACAACAACAGTTCTTTTTTGGCGATGAAACTTCATTAGGTGTTGCTTGTGCATGGTTGCCTTTGTTGAAAAAGAACCAGCAACAATTTCAATTTTATTTCGAGTTGGACGAAATTAACAAAAGCGTTCCCGAACGTTTAGCGTTAGAAAATTATACTGTTTTTCCAAAAAACAATTCGTTTAGAAATGAAAAATGGATAAGCACTTTACCTTTATTTCAAACACAGGAATGGAACACTGCAAATATTGCATTAGTTGGAAATGTCAAATCTGTTCAGGTATTCAGAAAAGTTTTGAAAGACAAAAAGCAAGGAAGTATTTACTCACAAGGTTATTGGCTTGAAGGCAAAAAAGGACTATAAAACTCAAATTTAAAAACAATGACGGGTACAAAGTTGCGTCTTTGAAGGAGGCAACAGTTAGCCACAATTTCCCTATGAGTTATCAATTTTTCTCGTGTCTTAAAAATTTCTTTTCATTGAAACATCAATTTATAGTTCATAACGGAAAAAGTCCCTGACTTATAAAGGGCTTTACTTTTTAGACAAAATTGTCCGGAAAAATCAATTTTAGATTAAGCCTGACTTTAACGATTTCACCGTTTTCCTTTACCTCGACAAATTCTTCTATCCTGTCTTCATGGTCCACAGAATAATCTTTCTGTTGGTAATAATCTGTCCGCCCACCATAGCCGTTATAACCACTGCCTGTATATTGATTATAGGTGCCGTAGTGTGTATAGCCAAGAAATCCCTGCAGAAAATATTTTCCCGGCC
>NZ_BAAAZJ010000003.1:868697-907315 GCF_039536845.1 Chryseobacterium ginsenosidimutans | reverse complement strand
TGTATCTGTAGGCTTGGTCCGAGAGATACACATATCGCCTCTTTCTAAGGCTTTCCTTGTCTTTTCTAAGTTGATACCAAGCCTCAAAATAAGGGGTTACGGGAAAAAGAATTACCTTGATCTTGTTAGCATAAATACGCTGACCAGATTTAAAGCCCATATTATTTTTAGGTTTAGTAAAGGCGATCCCCTTTATCGTCGCTGTACCTTTTGCCAGCATTTTTTTAGCCTGTAGGGAGTCAAATGCCACTTCCGGACGGAAAACCTCTACCTTATCCTTTTTTTCAGGCTCCTTGTACTGGCCAGATGCTACACTTGTTAATGATATTGCAAAGATAAATGCAAGAATATTTTTTTTAAACTTCATGATATTAACTTATGGTTAATGACTGTCTGATAAGAAGACTGATAGTTCCCCTGGCTATACTGATTGCCTCTCTCTCGCCATGTTTCTGAAGGTTCCGGAAAAGGTTCCCTTGATGTCAGATTTACTGATCGCTTCAATTTTCAGTGTAAAGATATCATCTGCAAATGAGGTATTTTACAACAGTGTACCTTCAGGGGTTTTGTATTGCGTAGCGGCATAAATATTTGTATAAAGTATTTATGCTTTTGCATCATTTTGAAGGGTTAATTTTCAGATTTCGAAAATAGCCATCCGTTCCTATATCGACAAATAAGCCTACGCCACCCGTCGCATCCGAGCCTTGTTTAAGGTCATTCACGATAAGGCAAGGGTATTTGTTCTTATTTAAAAAAAGCTTAGCCTGGCTGCCTTTCACTTCAATTTTTATGGTGGTCCATTCATCCAGGCCCATATCAGCATACGACTCATATTTCTCTGGATCCTCTCTTCTAAGGCGTTCGTATTTAAAATTTGGGTAAGAAAAGTATTGAACCGAATGATTGCGCCTCACCTGATCTTCGGCTCTACCATTCGCCGGGCGTATATATATGGATTCAAATTTGGAATTCATGTCGTCAATCCTGAATGCCAATCCAATAAACCCACGGTCGGTGGGAGCAGCCGTAGAGAGCAGCCGGCTTAGAACTTCTACTTCGATACTGCCATTTTTGAATTTTGTATTCTTTATTTTAACAAATGTAGGTTCGTCCGCTTCTTTCACCGCACTGTCTTTTACGACCCTAACAACTTTTTTACCTTTCAGGTTAACCATTTGCATAGAAACTTTATGAGGTACAAGATTGCTTTTGTCCAAAATTATTTTTTGGCTGTATGTACTTTCTGAGACTAATAGGAAAAGAAATAAGATTGTTCTTAATTTTTTCATACTTGTTACTATTAATGAGTTTATGACTGTTATGATTACAACTTATCTTTTAAAAAGTCCGGCATTTAGATTCGAACCCAATGAACCTTCTGCCAATTGTAGGTAATTGCGTTTACTCTGATCTTTTTCAATGATCACGTTTCCGGTAGTCTGTACGTTTTTCATTTCCAGAAAATCGGTAGGAGTGGGAATACTGTCGCTCAACGGCCCACTTCCGTATCCTGCCAGTTTATTATAATTCACAAAAATACAGTCAGAAGCCTTATACCGGCGTGTACTTCCTTTTTCCCTGATCCACACTGTGCTGGTGTTGGCGATAATGTTATGATGAAAGTCGAAGTCATCACCGTTGGTCCCTTTGGTAGTCCAAACCCCTGCAAAATAGCCGCCATAGACCAACGAATATTGCATAGCACTGCGAATACCGTTCTTTCCTTCATTTTTCCAGAAGACAACAGGAATTTTACAGTTGAAGAAAACACAATGGTCAATAACTAAACCATAGCCATTGGCGATCACTCCTACATGTAAAGGCAGTACATCTGCATTCCCGGCAAACAGACATTGTGTTACAAGCAGATCGTTCAGTTTTTTTCCGTCGCGCCAGACGGGGTATGAACGGCGCAAATTATTGGCATCGAGATACGTATAATCAGGGCTACCTGTAAACCGCAGACCTGCAATGGTAACGTGGCTTACCTCGGGTTGGATGCCTCTCGCTTCTTCTCCCCCCACGCCAGACTCAGGAGGTACAACGGTCATAACGACCGGCATTTTTTTCGGTGTCCAGTCTGCATCATCGGGCATCACTTCAGCACGGATCGTTAGACGGTTGGTAAAAGCATATTTATCATTGTTAAAAATGACTGTTTCGGTGATCAGGTGAGTACCTTCTGAAAGGATGATTGTTGTTTCTCCCTGATCTTTATTTAGATTAACGCGTCTGGCGGCTTCTGAAAGCGACTTCAGAGGTTGTGTATTTGTTCCCGAATTTATATCATTGCCGGTCAGGGGATTAACATATAATTGTTCTGCCTTTACACAAAACAGGTTCATTAGAAAAAATAGAAGACTAAATGTTACAGATTTTATCATTTCCCTTTTTTGGGCAAATTTAGGAACATTCGTATCTTACAAAATGGTCATTTTATAATCAAAATTGTCAATTCATATATTCTTTCGGTATTGCAAAGGTGTGGTATGAGTAAATTTTTTGAAAAAACGGTTAAAGTTGGAAGGATCTGAAAATCCAAATTCATAGCAGATCTCTTTTGCTGATTTATTTTGGTGCAACGCTTTCTTTATTTCTGAAATGAGTTTGTGATGAATCATTTGCTGTGCTGATAATCCGCTGAATTGCCTACAGATTTTATTAAGGAACCCAGAACTTACATTAAGCATTTTAGTATAGTCTTCAACGGTTTGATCTTCTAAAAATTTCTTTTCCAGCAAAGAGCGGAATCTGTAGAAGTCTGCATGGATGTAAGTGTCCCTCTGAACTTTATATATCCCAGCATAATAGCGGTTGAGAATGATAAGTAACTGATAAAGTACTGACCGGATCAAATGATTGCTGTCATTCTGAATTTGTCTGAACTCCCGTTCTATTTCCCGTAAAAGCTCAAGGTATTTTCCAAATGACGCTTGATCGATCTTCATGTCAGCGGGATGAGAATACTGATGAAAGTATTGAAACCGATACAGAAACAGCTCATCTGAAAAGAAGAGGTGAAGAAAATCTTTTTCAAAGAACAGCGTATAGCCTTTTATCTTTTCTTCAATTTCCCAGCGGCGAACCTGCCCGGGACTGATAAAAATGATGGTTTCGGGAGTTATAGACATTATCGTTCCATTCAGTGAAAGTGTTCCCGATCCCTCTTCGATGAAAACAATTTCGTAAAAACTGAGCTGATGTACAGTGCGGTCCAGTACATAATTCTTCAATGTTTCAATACGTCCAAGATCCAACAATAATTCCGCCCCGTATTTATGTGGCAGAAAATGATACGTTTTAATTTGAGCGGCTGTTACCATCTTTGAAAATTTTTACAATAGAACGCTTGTGTTAAAAATACAAACTTTTGTTTAGCTCAAAGATAGGTGATTATATGCTTAACTGTACCAGTAGAATCCTTATCTAAATTATGAGTTTTAATATTAAATACAAAATAAACTAACTTCAACAAACTCTCTTTACAGATTCCAAGCTCCTCGGCTACTGAAGAAACATTACCTCTTTGTTCACTTAATGAAACTGCTTAAATCTTAAATTGACTCCGTCGAATCTTCGATTTCTAAACTGTAATTTTTTCTAACTTTTTTCATAACATTAAAGTTAAAGAGTATAAGAATCCTGTCCTAACAAAGTTAGCAACTCCACTTAACATTAGATCTAAATACTTTACAATCTATACTAAAATATATAGAAAATTTAGATAAGTTCAAAAGGCACAGATTTGTGATAATTCAAACAAAGAGCTAATTACTTAAAATTTCAGTTTTCTCAGCTTAAAAAAGAAATACCTGTAAACCGGATAGACATGCAGTTTCTTCATCCTCGAAATTTGCGCATGCTTTTTTGTTGGATTCAAAGGTATTTTTGCCAGGTTTTCATCAACTATTTTTAGTATATTTTCATATATTTTATGAAAATATTTATCACGATCCTTTCTTTTGGTAGAAAGGAGTAAGTTTAGCAAATATCGATTATTAAAGGGCGAAATCACAATATTGTACATATTTGAAATCGATTTAGAGTTTCCTGCCCAATTCGGCATTTTATGTTCCCAATAAATAGAATCTAATAAATGGATGTGATTATTGGTTGTTTTCAACCATTCATTGACGGCTTTTTTCTCATAAGATCCATCTTTAATTCCTAAAATATAACATATGTCACTCACGGAAATATTTTTCGGCAAAGGATCGTAGAAATTACGCGCTACTTCACTGATGTTCCCATTAATCAAATACTGATCGGGAAAGTGAATATTCATTAAACCGGACATTTTACGCCCTTTTTCATCATCTTTCCAAACTGTGATTTTACTTTTATCAATATCGTTTACTAATGATAAATCGTAATCTATAACTTTCAATTCTTTTGAAAAATGATCTGTAATCTGTTTTGCTATTTTTACATCCTGTCTTCCGTCTTCAGTATTATGATTTAGAACATAATAATCAACATTTTCAGCATTTTTCACAGAAGCGGCAAATAAAATCCTTGAGTCCCAACCGGCAGTAACTGCAATGTTTATTTTTTTCCTCAAAGCCATACTTTTAAGCGAATTTTCAAGAATATTCAGAGCTTTTTCTGCCACAGTATGATTATTTATTAAAGGTAAAGGGCTTACCGGATAAAATCGGATATACTTTTTATTATTGACATCATAATAAAAATTAGAAATCAGCTTATCAATAAACTTAAAAGGAGTTTTTTGGAACATAGTTATCTTTTTATCAATAATATACTGAGGTACATCGTCGTGATAAACAGTGTTTCCGGAAAGATCATTTATAAAATTGGGCTGTGCAGTTACATAAAACTTATCGTCAACATGAGAAATATATGCTTCCAACTGACCTGATGCGTCATTAAAAATGTATGTATTGGTGTTTTCGAAAAATATTAAAATGAAAAATCCTGTCAGTTTATTAATCCTTTCAATTTTTTCTTCTAAACTTAAGCCTTCCAACTTATCAATAATTTCTTTATTTGTAAAAGAAGGATTTTCGTAGTCAAAACATTCGCCAAAGAAAATGATAGTATTACTTAATATAAGATTTTCATGATTTGATGAATGGATAACAATATTAAGATTATTATGAAAAAAGATTTCCCCATGATTAATAGGGAAATCAATTTTTTTATTACTGATAATGTATTGAAATGGGGAAATGTCCATTATTATTTTTTAACAATTTTCCCCGTAAAGTTAGTATTTTTTCCTACAATTTTACATAAATAAGTTCCTGACGTCAAAAAATTCAAGTTAAGATTTTCCTCACTTCTATTCCCGTCTATCGTTACATCTTTAACTTTTGTACCTGCCATATCATACACGGAAAGCAAAAGTCTTTCATTTGGAACATTTTTAAAATTTACTCTTATCTGGCCATCCGTTGGATTTGGTGATATTGTAATTTGATTATTTGTAACCGCGATGTCTAAGGTCTTTTGAGATTTTAAGCTGGCAACTTCTTCTCTTAAAGATTTGATTTCCGATGAAAGCTCTTCTAATGTCTGTGCATATTCACTTGATACCTTACTGTAGACTGCTTTTTTAATTATCTCTAGCATTCTCTCTTTTTGAACATACTGAAGATATTCTTCCTTATCTCCAACTACAAAATATTCAAACTCCTCAGCCTGAGGTAATTTTTGAAAACGGACAGTTCCTATATTATGCAGATTTGCCGTTGGAGCATTTGTATTGATACCTACGAATGTACCATCATCGTAAATTTGACTACAAGTTGCCGATGAGCCATTACTTTTCAATAAAGAATTCGGATTTGTACATAAAATCGAGGTTCCGCCACCGCCACCGAAAGATGAAACAGGTTTTAAAAATACATTTCCAGAAGTATCAGTAGTTAACACATTAATCCCTGCTGTAGATGTTGATAATCCCTCAAATCTCAGGTTTCCTAAAGTATGCAGTTTAGCAGTCGGAGTAGCTGTTCCAATACCTATATTGTTATTACCTGCCATTGTCATAATTCTTGTATAGGCATTATTCCATACAAATAACGGTCTGTTTGTAATAGCGATTGCCTGTCCGTCTGATCCATTACCCCAAGGATAATCAGAACCGCTCGGTGCATTCAAGTTGACATTGTTTCTGGCTTCAGCAGAAAACGCCATCAATGGGTTGCTTCCGCTATCCAAACTTGAAGGGATTGAAGCCTGTATACCGAAAGTTGTTCTATTGTCTGAAGCTCTCCTAGCCCAAAGTTGTGGAACAAACTGTCCGTCATAATTTGTAGCATTGGTGATTTCCAGCCTGTCATTAACATTATCAGAAACTCCGAATGAAGCAACTCTTTCAGCTTGACCGCTCAATGCTGTAGCTGTATGCTGGTAAGGAACTTGTGCATGTGCATAATTAAAACTTAATACTAAAACTCCTAGAGTAAGTAAGATTTTTTTCATGGTAATTTATTTATTATAAAATGATTTTCGGTTATTACATTCTTAATAAAACACATCATTTAGCATCATCATACTTATAAAATATGACAAATCTACATTTTAATGATCGTTAAATTAATTAATATTTGTTTTTTTAGCAACGCTAATATAGAGAAAAATTATATACAACAAAATATATTTTTCAATAATGTGTGAATTTTAACAATTATTTTTTTTCTATTTAATAAATCAAGAAACAAATATCTAATAATGTGATATTTACAAAATTATATTTTTTCTATAAATAGAGAAATAATTTATAATCAACTTAATTTAGTTGGATTAAAAATCGTTTTTCGCTATTTTTAAAATTCAGACAGATATTGGACTTAGTAACAGATTAGGGAAATGCTTAATACAATCAATTATTTTTTTACTGCAGATACACAAAGAAGTTAAAATAGTTTTACCCTTTTTAACAATTTATTATCTTCGTTGCTTTTAAATTTCATATATAATTTACGTCAAGAAAAAACCAGATATGCCAATCAATACTTCTCACAAATTGATTCCGATGACAGATTTCGTTATTGAGTACTACTCCAACGAAGGATATGCTGATCTTCAAACTTTAAATTTGATGAACAATTACGCCAATCTTTTAAAAAAACATCTAACGTTGGGAATGTTTATTCCGGTAGATGCAGCAGGAAATATTTTGAAAGAACCAAAAAATTACTCTGACTGGAAATCTCTGAACCAAAACAGTAAGAAAATAAATAACAATAATGACAGTGATTATTTTGAAGAATACAAATTATACCAAAAAGCAGAAAAAAAATGTCTTTTTACAGGATTCAAAATTGCTTATAATGGCTATTCTGTAGTGAGAATTGTAGCGTCGTATGACGAATCGATCGAGTTATCTTTTACAAAAAATGATTTTATGTCTCAAACATTCAAGGATGTTGAATCACTTACGCATTTTGATGAAATATATTTAAATAGTATTGCTTTAAAGAAAATTGGTATTAATAAGTAATAAAAAATATAAAACACTGATTTTTAAAATAATTACAAAATAAAACACTTTTTCTCTCATCCAATAAAATGATGAAACAAAGCAATAAAAATAAAACAGCACGGAACTACAATCGCAAAATACTTTCCAAATTTCGTAAAGGCTCTTCCATATTTATTATTAAATCCCACCGACTGCATTGATGAGTAAAAGCCGTGCCACAGGTGAAAGCCTAACAATACAAACGCACAACAATACAAAAATACGCGGATGGGATTTTGAAATTTATGAACTAATTCTTCATAATATCTAGTCTCATTGGGAACGTTCACTTCTATAAATTTGTAATTAAGTTCCTGAAACCAGAAATCATACCAATGCAGACAAAAATAAGCAAGAATTACCGCTCCGGAAATAATCATATTCCTTGAACTCCAAGAGCTGTTCGCTGAGCTCGCATTATAAGCATAACTAATAGGTCTCGCTCTTCTATTCTGAATTTCAAGAATAAATCCCGTCACAAAATGAAAAACAAGTCCGACGATCAATATCGGCTGTCCGATATACTGAACCAAAGGATTATAGCCCATAAAATGAGAGATTTGATTAAAAAGATCCTTACTAATCACCGACGTAAAATTCAGTGAAACATGCAATGTAAGAAAACTGATAAGAAAAAAACCAGAAAGCCCCATCACTACTTTCCTGATAATAGATGAATTCAAGAATTGCCTTGCCATAATTTTGATTATTAGTCAATACTTTTTTATAATGACAATCAATCTTTTATTTTTGGACAAAACATCAAAATAAAAATAAATAAAATTCATGCTAAATCACTGAAAATAAAACCACTCAAAAAGAATGGTTTTAATCATTATTTCATTTATTTTTCAACTTTATTTATCACTAACAGCTTTACCATATACTTCTAAAGCCCTTTTTCTGGCAAAAACATGATCTACAATTGGTTCAATGTTAATCTCTTTTTCTGTCAGCCATTTTTTGATATATTTTTGGTCTTTATCAAATTTTTTGGTCTGCTCAGAAGGATTAAAAACCCTGAAATAAGGTGCTGCATCACAACCGCAACCTGCAGCCCATTGCCAGTTTCCGTTATTTGAAGAAAGCTCATAATCCAATAATTTTTCTGCAAAGTAAGCTTCACCCCACCGCCAATCGATCAGCAAATGCTTGGTAAGAAAACTTGCAACGATCATTCGGACTCTGTTGTGCATAAAACCCGTTTCGTTTAGCTGTCGCATTCCTGCATCAACAATCGGATAACCGGTTTTTCCTTCACACCAGAATTTGAAATCTTTTTCATTATTTCGCCATTGAATATTTTCATATTTTTCTTTAAAAGAATGATGAACAACTTTTGGAAAATGATACAGAATCTGCATGAAAAATTCCCTCCAAATTAATTCATTCAGCCATGTTTCATTATGTTTCATAGCAAACCGAATGCATTTTCTGATAGAAATTGTTCCGAACCGCAAAGCAATTCCCAAATGAGTTGTATGATCCAAAGCCGGAAAATCTCTGTATTGGTCGTAATCGTTGATTATCGATTCTTCTAATGTCGGTTTTGTAAATTCAATATCCGTTTTCTCAAAACCAATATCTTTTAAACTTGGAAATTTCGGAGCAGAATATTGCAAAAACTGAGAAAAATTTGTTGTGAAACTGTTTATTTTATTTGAATTCAAAACTTCTTTCCATTTTTTTGAATAAGGTGTGAAAACAGTGTAAGGCATTCCATCTTTTTTAACAACTTCGTCTTCTTCAAAAATCACCTGATCTTTATAGCTTTTAAAATCAATTTGATTATTTTTCAAAAAATTTTCAACTTCTTTGTCCCGTTTTATCGCCTGAGGTTCATAATCTTTATTACAAAAAACAGCTTCGACATCAAAATCTTTGATTAATTTTTCAAACACGCTTAAAGGATTTCCATAAAAAACAGTGAGTCCGCTTTTGTGTTCTTTTAATTCTTCATGAATTTCGTTTAAAGCCTGATGAAAATAATCAACCCGTCTGTCGGCTTTATTCTCCAGTTTATTTAAAATATCTGTATCAAAAATAAAAATCGGCAAGACTTTCAAATCTCCTTTTAAGATATTTTCTAATCCTAAATTATCTTCCAATCTTAAATCTCTGCGAAACCAGAAAACATTTATTTTATTCTTAATTTTAGACATATTAATGAAAATTATTTATTGAAACGTTCTTCCAGAATTTGGTATCTGTAATTAAAAATATGTTCTAATTTTATTTTTTACATTGATTTAGAATGGATTTGTTACATGCAAAAATCAGACTAAAATTTAATCTAAACTATTTATAATGCAGAAAAATCCCGTAGTCAGAAGGTGTCCAAAGTGCTGCTTTTTGTCCGGCAGCTTTTAAAGCATCGTTCGCCCAAGTGTTGCAGGTATCGAGGAAACTGTATTTTCCTTTTGCATCGTAAAAAGCGTCATTATCGCTGTAAACCGCATTGGTAGGAATAAAAACATAATTTCCGTTTTCGCCTTTATCAAATTTTTGATCTACAAATTCAACTAATTTTTTGTATTGATTTTTGCTTATCATAATCATTTTGCAGTCGTCTCCTTCCTTCATTTCTCTGTAATAGGAACAGTGCATGGCAGATTCGCTCAACCAGAAAGCCGCTTTAAAAGCCGTTGAAAATTTCAGATCTGCCCAAGTTGGTGTATCCAGATAAAACCCCTTGTCGCCCCAACCGATCCCTACATAATTGTAATCTGTCTTTTTAGATTTTGTATTATTAAAAGGAATTTTGATGCTCCAGTCCTGCAGATCATTTTTTACAGGCATTACAATATCGGTATGAACTCCGTTGGTATAAATATAAATCGGGATTTCCTTTTTCTGTCCGTCATCTTTGGCAGAAACTTCAATAAAAGGTAATAAATATCCCATCGCAACGTATAAAACAACGATTCCTACAATGATTCCTAGAGTTTTCAGAATGAGAAACAACATTTTTTTCACAGATATGTTTTTAATTATAGTTAATAAAATTTAATTTACAATTTTTCGTAAAAGTATTTGTTTTAATCGGAAATTTCGCTAAATTTAAATACGAAATATTCATAAATATGAACAAAAACACTAAATCAAACAAAAGATTTAAAGTAAGAGTAAAAATAGCTCCAAAAAGAGTACAAAAAAAACGTTGATTTTTTGGTGAGTTTTCTCTCCTGAAAGTCAATTTTTCTTTTAGAAAGGGCTTTTTAACAATTTTACTTCAATAAATCTTCACCTCTTTAAAAATTAAAAATTTAAAGAATGGTCGTTTATCCACTTTACTTTGGAACATCGAAAATTCCAGATGAGGATTTATCACCAAAAATTTCAAATTTCTTTCTCTGAAGACTGTTCTAAAAATTCAATATTTCGTTTCAACCCGGCAAATTTTGTTCGCTTTACAGGAGATTTTCTAAAAATTTCTGAAAATAATTCTTGAGTAAGTTCTTTCCACTCTCCTTTTTTGAAGTTTTTTAAGGCTTCATTCGGTCTGAATTTACTTTGAAGATTCGGTGCTGAAAACCTATTCCACGGACAAACGTCCTGACAAACGTCACAGCCAAACATCCAGTCGTCCATTTTATCTTTAAAATAATCCGGAATTTCGTTTTTTAATTCAATGGTTGCATAGGAAATACATTTGCTTCCGTCGATTAATTTTTCTGATACAATGGCACTTGTAGGACAAGCATCAATACATTTTCGGCAGGTTCCGCAATGATCGGTTGTTTCATGATCAGCAATTAATTCCAAATCACAGATGATTTCTGCTAAAAAATAAAATGAACCATTTTGTTTTGTAATCAAATTCGCATTTTTCCCAACCCAGCCAATACCTGATTTTCTTGCCCAGCTTCTTTCCAAAACCGGTGCAGAATCTACAAAAACACGAAATCCGAACTCTCCGATTTCTTCCTGTAATTCGGCAACCATTTCACGCAGAATTTCTTTTATCACTTCATGATAATCTTCCGCGTACGCATATTTTGAAATTTTGAAATTCTCTAACGTTGAAATTTTTTCTTCAGGAAAATAATTATAAGAAAGGGAAATCACTGATTTTGAACCTTCAACCAATAATCGCGGATCGAGTCTTTTATCAAAATGATTTTCCATGTATTTCATTTCTCCATGGAAGTTATTCTTCAACCATGCTTCCAAAGGTTTTGCTTCTTCTTCCAAAAAATCTGCTTTAGAAATTCCACAGTTTTGGAATCCAAAACTTTTTGCTTTGGATTTTATTAATTGTGAATATTTTTCGGCACTTGAATTCATGATTTAACATTACAAAATTAAGATTATTTTAAAGATATCTGTAAATGCAGCATATATTACCTATTTAATCACTTTAAAAAACCTTGTTGAAGGCATAAATTATCATTAAAATTTTGCGTATTTTCGTTTAACTTTTTAATATTAAAAAACAACATAGTTATGTCTTTATCAGAAGTTATAAAATCAGGAAATTATGAACTAATTGATGTTCGTGAGCCAATGGAGCTTGAAATGGACGGCAATATAGAAGGTGCTAAAAATATTCCTCTTGGTGAAGTAGAAGACAGACAAGATGAGATTCTGTCTATCGAAAAACCAGTAATCTTATTCTGCAGAAGTGGAAACAGAAGCGGAAAAGCATTAGAATATCTTAATTCACAAGGCTTAAAAGACGGCTACAACGGCGGAGGCTGGGCCGAATTAAAAGCAAATCTGGAAGCAAATCAAGGAACTTTTTAAGTTCCTTTTTTTTATTTAAATCGCCATCATGGAATTAAAAGAAAGATTTTTAAAGATTTGTTTACCGTTTACACAAGATCAAAATCTTATTGAAAGCTTATGGTCTGAAATTCAAAAAAAATATACTGAAAGAGAGAGATATTACCACAATCTGGAACATCTGGAAAACATGTTTTCTGAACTTGATTCTGTAAAAGATAGAATCTCAAATTTCTCAAATATTTCTTTTTCTGTTTTTTATCACGATGTGATTTATGATGCGTCTTCAAGGATTAATGAAGAAGAAAGTAGCGAATTTGCAAAATTAAGATTGCAAAAATTAAATTTGGATCCCGATTGTATTGGAAAAATTTCAGAGCAGATTATCGTTACAAAAGCTCATCAAAAATCTATTGATCGTGATACCAATTATCTTTTGGATGCAGATCTTTCA
This sequence comes from Chryseobacterium ginsenosidimutans, assembly GCF_039536845.1. GTDB lineage: Bacteria > Bacteroidota > Bacteroidia > Flavobacteriales > Weeksellaceae > Chryseobacterium > Chryseobacterium ginsenosidimutans_B. Next base: position 894,644 of record NZ_BAAAZJ010000003.1, on the reverse strand, counting down.
ATTCTTGGAAAAGATTTAGAAACTTATATTGATTATACTAAAAAGATTAGAAAAGAGTATTCCATTTATCCGGATTTACTATATAAACCAGGAAGAAAGAATGTTCTGAAACATTTTTTAGCCCTTGAAAACATCTTTAAAACTGAGGATTTTCAGGAAAAATATGAAGTTCAGGCGAGAGAGAATATTCAATTTGAAATTGGTGGTTTGTAGATTATTCTATGTTTTGGCTAAGCCAATTTGGCTTGAAAATTTAAAGCGGACTAAAGTCCGCTTCTATTGATATTTTGATTTTTGCATGGTTCTTTTTAGGGCGTGTTTTATTTAATCACCCCGTCAAAAATACTTTGAATTTTCTCCACCCCTTCCGAGGAGGGGAATTTTGAGTGTATATAGAAAACTGGTCTATTTACACATTACAGTTTATTTTTTATAAATTCAGATGCTTTGTTTAAAACTATTTCCGGGATTTCCTTGTGCGGCGTATGCCCAACATTTGGAATGATGAATCTTTCTGCACTTCCACTTACTTGGGAAACCGTTTTTTCAACCTGATCTAAAGTTCCGTAATCATCAGCTTCACCTTGGATAAACAGTAACGGACTTCTGATATTCTTTAATAAATATTCGATATTCCAGCTTCTGAAACGGTCGCTGAGCCAGATTTCTGTCCATGCTTTCACGATCATTTCCACTTTATCTCCGTGGTATTTTTGCAAACGTTTAGGAAGATCGGTTGTTTGGTAAGCCTTCATTGCGTCTTTAACACCTTTTACAGTCACATCCTCTACGAAAATATGTCCGGCTTCACAAATGATCGCTTTTATCTTTTCGGGGTATTTTGAGGCTGCAATCAGAGCAATTGTTCCTCCGTCACTGTGACCGAAAAGAATTGTTTTTTTTATGTTTAATTCATTCAGCAAATCGTTTAGAAGATCAGCTTCATATTCCATATAATTACTGTCTCTTTCGTAAGCAGGCATCGGAAAAGATTTTCCATAACCTAAACGATCGTACACTAAAATATTGCATCCAGTTGCTTCAGCTAATTTTGCAGGAAAATCTCTCCAAAGCTGAGTACACCCTAAAGAATCATGTAAAAAGACAATTGTCGGTTTATTTTTAAACGAATTATTATATTCTATATAAAGTTTTTTACCATTTACATCGATAATCCCACCTTCCATTAATCTAAACTTGGATTATTCGCCGCTGCAAATTCTTTCAACAAGTTCTGAAAAACCGTTTCCACAGGCAAAATATCATCAATTAAGGCTGAAACCTGTCCGATTTCCAGTTCGCCATCTTCCATATCACCTTCGAACATTCCTTTTTTTGCTCTTGCACGTCCTAAAGATGCAATTAAAGACTCTTTATTTCTTCCGGTATTGTAGATTTCTTCAAGCTCATTAAAGAATTTATTCTTAACCATTCTTACAGGTGCTAATTCCTTCAATGTCAAATGAGTATCACCTTCCTGAAGCTCAGTAATTTTATGTTTCCAGTTGTCGTGTGCACTCGCTTCAACAGTTGCGGCAAAACGAGAACCGATCTGAACTCCGTCTGCTCCAAGAATCATTACTGCTTTTATTTGTGATCCTAAGGCAATTCCACCAGCTGCAATTAATGGTTTTGAAATATGTTTTCTTACATTCGGAATCAGACAAAAAGTGGTGGTTTCATCTCTACCATTATGACCACCGGCTTCAAAACCTTCTGCAACAATCGCATCTACTCCTGCATCTTCACATTTCATTGCAAATTTTGTTGAAGAAACTACGTGAGCTACTTTTATTCCTTCCTTTTGAAGGGTTTCTGTATAGGCTTTAGGACTTCCAGCAGATGTAAAAACGATTTTCACTCCTTCTTCCAAAATAATATTGATAATTTCTTCTAAATTTGGGTAAAGCAAGGCGACATTTACACCAAAAGGTTTATCGGTAGCTTTTTTACATTTCCGGATGTTTTCGCGCAAAATATCGGGATACATACTCGCAGAACCAATTAAACCCAATCCGCCACAGTTTGAAACCGCTGAAGCCAACTTCCATCCGGAATGCCAGATCATTCCCGCCTGAATTATTGGATATTGAATATTAAATAGTTGTGTAATTCTATTTTGACTTTGGTGCATTTCGTGAAGTTTTTTAGCCGAATTAAAATCTATAAAATTGCTCATGCTGTAAAAATACTAAAAACAAAGATTCCAAGGGAGTTCAGGCATAAAAAAAACCTTCAGAAATTCTGAAGGTTCAGATATTATTTTTTGATTGAATCTTTTTTCCAACTTCCTTTGAAGTTACAACTGTCATAACGACCGTCAATGGAAATAAATGTTATCGGAAGTTTTGAATTCACAAACTTTTCAACCAATTCATTTCGTTTTTTGTTCAGCGCCATTTGCTTGATTCTGTCGTAATCCGTTTCCAAAGTAATCTGGTGTGCAGGAATTATATCTTCAACTTTTACTATTTTTACTACTTTTCTCTTTCTTTCATCCTCATCATCAAAAGCTGTTGTGATATCTCCCTTATTCAGACCTGCCAATTCGTAGCTGATTGTTCCGGGAACAGTTTCTCTTTCAATTTTATTAGAACCGTCCGATCCGGGAATTACACCTGCATTGAATTTTGTTCTCTTATCGTCAGAAAATTTGAAAGTTGCATCCTTGAAAGTTATTTTACCATCGTTGATCAAACCTCTGATACTGTCTAATTTTACTTTTGCAGTTTTAATCTCAGCATCTGTTGGTGTTGCCATCAAAAGAATATGTCTTGCGTCATAAACCTTTCCTGATTTTTTCACCAATTGAATAATATGATACCCAAATTCTGATTCGACAGGATCTGAAATTTCTCCTTCCTGAAGGTTTAAAGCAGCTGCCTCGAAAGGTTTTACCATTTGTCCTTTAGAAATATTCTTCATCAAACCTCCAGTCGAAGCCGAACCCGGATCTTCAGAATAAATTCTTGCCTGGCTTTCAAAAGTTTCTCCTCCTTCAATATCTTTTTTGATTTTTTTAAGTCTGTTGACCAAATCATCTTTATGAGCTTCCGTTAATTTAGGATACATCATGATCTGAGACAGTGAAACCTCATCTTTAATCTCAGGCAACTGTGCTTTGTACAAATTATAAAAATCTGTCACCTCATTTGGTGTAACATCTGCTTTTTCGGTAACTCTCTGATATTTTGCCTGTCCGTAATATTGATCTGCATCGATTTTCTCGATTGCATTTTTCATTTCATATCCATTTCTGAACTTATAAGCTGTCAACATCGATTTTTCGTCAGGAAACTGAGAAAGTAGCTGCTGATATTTTGCATTTGCACCTTCTTTAATCTGTGCAGAACGGTTTTCAATTAAAGTATCTTTTTTTGCTTCGTAAACAAGAAGTTTGTTATTCAGAAGGTTTTCCAAAAACTCACACTTATCTATGTTAGAAGCTCCCTGCTGTTTTGCATAATTCATCTGCTCATTCACGTCAGACTCCAAAACAATTTCATCACCGATTACAGCAGCAATACCATCCACTAAATCTCCCTGTTTTAGCTGAGCATTCATCGTGTTCGTTGCGAACAACATGATGAAAATTCCAAAAAGAAAAGTGATCTTAAGTTTATTTATCATTTTACTATTTTAAACAAGTTGCAAATTTAGAATTCTTAATGAATTACACTAAATTTTTTATTATAAATATTTCTTAAAAAGACGTATTTATTGTAGTTCCACGTCGAAAGTCGTCAATTCTTTGAATTGTCTCAGTCTTCCGAACATATCAGATTCATTTACTTCCTGAATTCTTTCCGTTCCGAATTTTTCAACTGTGAAAGAGGCCATTGCCGAACCTACGATTAATGCAGACTTCATTGTCTCGAAATCGAATTTTCCCTTTTTAGCCAAATAAGCTGCAAAACCACCTGCAAAAGTGTCTCCCGCTCCAGTCGGATCGAAAACATCTTCCAATGGTAATGCAGGAATTGCAAATATTTTATTATCATGGAAAAGTAAAGCTCCGTGCTCTCCTTTTTTGATAATTACATATTCAGGTCCCATTGTATGAATTTTCTTAGCTGCTTTTACCAAAGAATATTCTCCTGAAAGTTGTCTTGCTTCTTCGTCATTGATCGTGATTACGTCAGTCTTAGCAATCATATCCATTAAAATATCCAAGGCAGAATCCATCCAGAAATTCATGGTATCAAGGATAACCAATTTAGGACGTGTATTCATTTTTTCAAGAACTGAAAGTTGTACGCCCGGATGAAGATTTCCTAATAATAAAATCTCGGCATCCTGCATAGAATCTGGGATTTTGGGATCAAAATTTTCCAAAACATTAACTTCAGTAGCCAATGTATCTCTTGTATTAAGATCGTTGTGGTATTTTCCTGACCAGAAGAAAGTTTTTCCTTCTTTCACGATTTCTATTCCTTCAATATTGATGTCCCTGTTTGTGAACATATCAAGATGTTCTTGCGGAAAATCTCCCCCTACTACAGAAACAATTCCGGACTTAACGCCCAAAATAGATGAAGTGATCCCGATATAAGTCGCTGCACCTCCTAAGATTTTATCAGTTTTTCCAAATGGCGTTTCGATTGCGTCGAACGCAACACTTCCTACAACTAAAAGTTTCATATTTTTTTCAAAGTATTTTAAAAGTAAATTATTTTTTCCATTCAAATGTGTCCAGCAGATGTTTCATATCTTTTTTGATATAATCCACCGCGGGAGCCAAAGAATCCGGTTTCGGTCTTGTGTTAAAGTATAAATAGGCAGTTACGAAGTGCTTCGTGCTGTCTGTAATATAAAATTGAAGATTGGAAGCGCTTTGTCCTTTCAGTTCATAAAAATTTCCATAAACCTTTTTTTCAGGGTATTCGAAAGATTTTGTGTCGATCGCACTTGCCTTAATCGTGTGCTCGTAAACCATTTTTTCAGCCTCCTGAATGTGAGATGCAAAATCATTCTGTATCGGATAATATGTTACAAAAATTTTCGCTTTCATTTTCGGATAGTTTAAATAATACCAACATGGCTTTTTGGCATCTGTAATTTTCGCAAAATCAGAGTATTCAAATGTATAATTACAGTTATTTTCAAATTTCTGATATTTCGGAGTCGGATATTCCAAACGAAGCTCTCCGTAAGGCTTGGGAGTCGTTTCTTTACTGCAAGACACCAAAAGTAGGGCTACAAAAATAAAAATGGCGTTTTTAAACATTTTGCAAAAGTACAAATTAGATTTCAGATATTGGAAGACAAATTTCAGGATTTCAATGAGTTTATATTTGAATTTGCCAAACTTAAATTTTATTTAAACTTTTATCTGGAAACATAACATTTGTGATTCCGTAGGAATCCAGACTCCATTATTCGAATTATTATTCTAAAATCATTGCTTAGATTGCTCCGGAATAATAAATGTGATAGATATTTCTTCTATCTTTTATAATTATAAAATTCTATATGCTGTATGATAATTTTGAATATAATTTTCCAAAGGTTTTGGGAATGATCTTTCGTGAGAACCTTCAAAATCTGTTATTATGAAATCATTTCCAGCAATAAAATCTTTCCAAATCGTTTCAGAATCTATTTCTACGTTAAAAATTTCTATGCTTAAATTCTTATGAGTCAATTTATGATTAACTGTTCTTATACTTTTAATGAAAGGCATCAATTCTTCAGAAATTTCAGGCGGAAATTCAAATAGTTTTTTCCAGATGAAATCATCTTTTCTCTGTTGAATTAAAAATTCTCCGTTTCTGTGAACAAAATAATATTTTAAATCTAAATCCTGTGCCTTTACTTTTTTTGTTTTGACAGGAAATTCAGAAACTTTATTCAATGAAAAAGCCAGACAATCTTTATTTAAAGGACATTCATGACAAAGTGGATTTTTAGGTTTACAAATTTCCGAACCCAAATCCATCATTGCCTGATTAAAATCTCCGACATTTTCGGGCAAAACCAAATGAGCCAGTTCAGAAAAATAATTGAAAGCACGTGAATTTGAAATATCAAAATCATCTGCAAAAACCCGGCTTAAAACCCGGTAAAAATTTCCGTCAACGGCAGGAATTTTTCCATCAAAACAAATGCTGGAAACCGCAGCCGCTGTATATTTTCCGACTCCTTTTAATTTTAAAATTTCTTCGTAATCATGCGGGAAAACTCCATGATAATCGGTCATGATCTGTTGAGCCGCTTTATGAATATTAATCGCTCTTGAATAATATCCCAGCCCTTTCCAATACAGCAAAACCTCATCTTCCGGGGATTCTGCCAAGGTTTTTACGTCCGGAAATCTTTTAATAAAATTATTATAATGACCTAAACCCTGATTAATTCTCGTCTGCTGAAAAACAATCTCGCAAATCCAGATTTTGTAAGGATCTTTTGTTTGTCTGAAAGGCAAATCTCTGGCGTTTATTTTGTACCAACTAAGAAGTTTGCTGCCAATATGTTTGAAGTCTGAGTTTTCTATTTTTTCCAAAGGTTTTCTTCTTCATTTTAGATGCTTCGACAGGCTCAGCATGACATCGCTAATACCAGTTGTACTATTTTTTAAGTATAAAATAAATTAAACACAAAGAATAAACAGTGTCATACTGAGCTTGTCGAAGCATCTTTTAATATTTGCAAAGATAAAATTTTATTTATCAGCTTTTACAGAATAAACCGGTGCGGCTTTCAACCATTGATATTTCAGATCCATTTCTTTAGCAATGAAACGATAGCCTTCCAGTTTTTTAAGGTAAATGTAAGATTCAGAATTTCTTTTAAACATTAGTTGTTGATTAGACAGAAAATTAAACGGAAAAACCACAACAGAATCTCTTGTCGTTTTTAAAACTTTTCCTTCATTAACTCTGTAAATAAAAATCGATTTTCCTCGTCCTGAAGATTTATCAATCAGTTTAATATTCGAAGAAGAAACAACCATATCGCTTCCGTCGAAACATTCCTGAGGTTTCATGATGTAAGCTTTTCCTTCCTTTCTTTCCTCTGCAAAAAGGTCAATCGGATGATCTTGCTGAAGCTTTTTTTCTTCACAACTGAAAATCACGAGAATTATTGGCAAAAAGTGTAGTAACCTGCCTTTCATATTCATAATTTTTAATGATTTGGTAGAAAAAAACCGATGAAAAATTGCATCGGTTTTAGTATTTTAATTTGTATTAAATTAATCCTGAATATATTCAGCATCCCATTCGTTACCATCATCTCCTTTATGTCCGTCTAATTTAATAACGAAACTTTTTGTAGGGAAATAAGGCGTCAAACGAATATCCAGCCAAACTCTGTCTTTGTTCACTTTATCCTGCTCGAAACGAACAATTTTGAACTTTTCGATTAGTTTATCCGCACCTTTGATACCATCCAGGAAAGTCACAATCTGTCTTCTTAAATCATCTTCGTTTCTTGCATTCCAGTTTTCGAAGGCTCTTCTGTTTAGGAAATCAAGCAAAACTTTCGTTACATAGTCAAATACACGTACTACAGAGTAAGTCTGAAGTCCGATATTGTCTCCTGTAAACAGCGTTTTTGCAGAGAAAGCCATGATTTTTCCGTATTCATTAACCATCGGAACCAATCCCATTTTTTCCAACTGAGAAATTTCACTTTTCTTCAATTCGAATTTTACGGCATCAACCTCGTTAATGTTACCATGTTTTTTACCAGCGGCAACCTGAGACATCAATGTTTTATGGATTTTTCCTGCCAATGAAGTTGAAGGCGGAAGTTCTACGTTTTCCTCTTCTCCTACTTCTTCGGCTTTTCCACGACCTACCAGCCAGTTACACGTCATAATTACATTACTTCTGTGCAATTCGCCACCTGTAAGGTTTGCAGAGTGGAATAAGTCTACAACGTCGTCCGGTTTGTCAAGATTTGCGAAATCCGTAACCATCATTACTTTGTTCTCGTTACAGATTTTTGCCCATTTTTCAATGACTTTATTTGATCCTAAATATCCGGGAATTGCCAAAATTGAGTAGTTATCTCTAAGATCTAAACGATCGTAATAATTTTTAAACTCATCTGCAATTGCATCAATGAAAATTGGATTATCCAAATCTGAAACCTGATCAAGACTTGCATTCACGATGCTTACGTTGTCGACTTTGTCAAGCTCGGTATTTTTATAGAATTGAGCAACAGTTCTGTAGTTTGTTTCCAACTGACGAACTGCGTCAAGTGTATTTTTTAAATTTGATTTTAAATTCTGATCAGCTGCCTGTGCTTTTGTTTTGCAGGTATCAGCCATTTTATCAGCGGATTCATTTCCTTCCAAAAGATTCATCCAAAGATTGATCTTTTGAAGAAGTTCTTTTCTTTCGTCTGATTTATTTCCGTCAGTAAGGAAGATTTCCTTTCTGGCTTTTCTCGTCGGGTTCATGTTTGCGATGCCGTCTACAACGGATTCTACAAAACCAAAACCACCTATTTTATTGAGTTCGGCAAGCGGATTACCCTTCGGTTGTCCTGCATGTTGTTGCTGCCCTTGTTGTTGGTTTTCAGCTGCCTGTAATTTACTATCCATGATTAATGTAAAGTCTTTAGATTATTTTTCAAGTTCTTGTGCCACTTCTTTCAATACTTCGACAAACGCAGCTCTTGTCTGATCGTTTTCCAACATATTACGCAGAATTTTATTCGTTTTCAGCTGGCGGACAATTTTGTTGTATTGTTCCTGCTCCATACTAAGCTGTTGTAAATAATCTGATTTCTGAGTAAGACTTTTCGGGGTGAAGTCCGCAAGATTTTGAAAACGGAACTCCTCTTCTACTACATTACCGTCCTCCGTTTCGTGTTGTACCGCCACAGAAGGTTGGAAATGTTTGAAGACGTCGTCCACAGTCTTTAATCCTGTTATAATTTCAGGAACGTAAGATTCGTCTGTCGTAAGCTGGCTAACAATCAGTGACTTATTCTCCTGAATTTCCTGGATAGCTTCATTAGCGTCTACTTTTACTTCGTTTCCGCCAACGCCATAATTAAACATTGCCATATTATTGTTATTTTGAGATTTTATATTTTGGTGTGGATCGTATTTATCAGCATCAAATAACTGACCAATCCAATGTTTAAATTTAAAAAAAAACTGTAACATACAAAATTTTGTTAAGAATTTTCTTGAAATATTTAATTAAAACGTTAAATATTAATCAAAAATCAATATTTTACGATGTCACTAAACTAGGAAAAATAAATAAAAAAACGCATCATTTCTGATGCGTTTTTCTTTTCTAACAATTTTTGGCTTGTCTTACCAAATTTTTATTCTGTCCTGAGGTGCTTTATACATTTTGTCTCCAGGTTTGATATCAAATGCTTTGATGAAAGAATCCTGATTCACCAACGGACCGAACGCTCTGAAAACTCCAGGAGAATGTGGATCTGTTTTCACCTGATTGGTCATATATTGGTCTGTAGATTTTGTTCTCCAAACTGTTGCCCAACTCATAAAAAACCTCTGATCCTGATTGAAACCACTGATTAATCCCGGATTTCCGTGATCTTTAAGATACATTTGAAGTGCATCGTAAGCAACCGCTACTCCACCTAAATCTCCTATATTTTCACCACTCGTGAATTTACCATTTACGAAACTTCCTTTTACGGGTTCGTAACCGCTGTACTGAGCTGCTAACTGACCAACTTTTGCGTCGAAATTTTTACGGTCTGCATCTGTCCACCAATTATTTAAGTTACCATCTCCGTCGAATCTTGAACCACTGTCATCAAATCCGTGAGAAATTTCGTGACCGATAACTGCACCAATTCCGCCGAAATTAACCGCAGCATCAGCTTTCGGATTGTAGAAAGGTGGCTGAAGGATTGCAGCCGGGAAGACGATTTCATTATTTGATCCGTTGTAGTAAGCATTTACCGTTTGCGGAGTCATTCCCCATTCTGTTCTGTCAACAGGTTTCCCAACTTTGTCTAAACTTCTCTGATATTGCCAAGCCGAAACGTTCTGAAGATTTGAATATAATGTTGCACCCGCATTTGGAGATTCCACTTTTAATTGTGTATAGTCTTTCCATTTGTCTGGATACGCAATTTTTACTGTGAATTTTGATAGTTTTTCCTGAGCTTTTACTTTTGTTTCAGGAGACATCCAATCCATATCATTAATGTGAGTCTTAAATGATTTTAAGATATAATCAATATAAGTTTCCATCTGAGCTTTTGCTTCAGGAGTGAAATATTTCTCAACATACAATTTTCCGAAAGCCTCGCCCAAAACACTATTTACAAGAGAAAGACCTCTTTTGTTCATCGGACGCTGTTCTTTCTGACCTTGAAGATATTTAGAATAGAAATCAAATCTGATCTGCTCTAAATTTTCATCCAAATTGCTTGCATTACCATTTATTAAATGATATTTCAAATAATCTTTCAACAACGGAAGGTTCTTTTGGGTAAGGAACGAATCCATATTTTGGTAATATTTCAATTCGCCGACGATAACTTTATCGGTATTTACTCCGGCATCAGTTAAATATTTAGCAAGGTCGATATTTTTAACCAAAGCTGGCAATTCGGATATATTTTTTGGATTATATCTTAAATTTGCATCTCTGTTTTGCTCAAGAGTCAATAAATAGTTTGCTAACTGTTTTTCAAAATCAACAACATTTTTTGCAGCAACCTCAGAATTTTTATATCCTAAAACTCCGAATAATTTTCCAACGTAAGTTTGATATTCCGCTAATGTTTTGGTATTGGCTTCATTTACTTTCTGATAATAGTCTCTTCCCAAACCAAGATCCGGACCGCCAAGATATACCGCATTCATTTTAGAATTCTTCATATCTGCGCTCACTCTCCATCCGTAGAAAGAATTGTCGCCCAATTTTGTAGCTTCCAACAAGTATTTCTGAAGATCATTAATATTTTTAATGGCATCAATTTTTGCTAAATCTCCTTTAATCGGAGCTAAACCGTCTGCATTTCTTTTACTCGTATCCATAAAAGATGCATACAAATTCTGAATTTTCTGACCTTCAGAACCTGCTTCATATTTTTCGGATAAAATTTTATTTAAAATATCCAAAGAAGCATCATCTACATTTTCTCTCAACGCATTGAAAGATCCCCAACTCGCTTTATCAGAAGGAATCTGAGTGGTTTTCACCCAATTTCCATTTACGTAGCTAAAAAAATCATCCTGCGGACGAACAGATTTATCCATATACGTAAGATTCAAACCTTCTTCCTTTTGTTCTATATTTTTCACGGGTTCGGCACGAACTAAATTGATCGTTTCTTCAGGTTTTTTAATAACTTTTTTTGATGTTCCGCAAGAATTTAGAAATACAATACCTGAAAAGGCAAGTATTCCGATATTTAGCTTTTTCATTAAAGATTGTTTTTGATTTTACACAAACTTACCAAATATACAAAATTATGTTAATTGGATATTTGGTAAATATTCAGAATGGCGTTGAAATTTCAATAAAATATTGGAAAAATGCTTCGAGAACCTCAGCATGACACCGTTGAAATTTAGTTTTAGTGATGTCATGCTGAGGTTCTCGAAGCATTAGATCAAACAAAAAACCGCTCATTTCTGAACGGTTTTACTATTTCTTGGTAATTATTACCAGATTTTAATTCTGTCTGCCGGCTTCTTGTAAAGTTTATCTCCTTCTTTTACGTCAAACGCTTTGTAGAAAGCATCAACGTTTGTTAAAGGACCGAAACTTCTGAAATATCCAGGAGAGTGCGGATCTGTTTTCACTTGGTTTACCATGTATTTTTCACTAGATAAAGTTCTCCAAACTGTTGCCCAGCTTAGGAAAAATCTCTGATCCTGCGTGTAACCACTGATTGACCCCGGATTTCCTTTATCTTTTAAATACATTTGAAGAGCATCATAAGCAATGTTTACACCACCTAAATCAGCGATATTTTCACCGTTTGTGAATGTTCCGTTTACATTAGTTCCTTTTACAGGCTCATATTTATCATATTGAGCTGCAAGAGCTTTTGTAGCTTTTTCGAAGTTTGCTTTATCTTCCGGAGTCCACCAGTCAACCAAGTTTCCGTCTGCATCGAACTGTGCTCCTGAATCATCAAATCCGTGGCTCATTTCGTGACCGATAACTGCACCGATCCCACCGAAATTCACAGCAGCATCAGCCTTAGGATTGAAGAAAGGCGGCTGAAGAATTGCAGCAGGGAAAACGATTTCGTTGTTTACCGGATTGTAGTAAGCATTTACCGTTTGTGGAGTCATTCCCCATTCTGTTTTATCAACAGGTTTTCCGATTTTAGCTAAATCTTTGTTGTATTGCCATTCTGAAATATTCTGAAGGTTAGAATATAAATTTCCACCTTTTGCTTCAGAAGTGATATTTAATTTAGAATAATCTTTCCATTTGTCCGGATAAGCAACTTTTACAGTGAATTTGTTAAGTTTTTCCATTGCTTTCTCCTTCGTTGTAGAAGACATCCAAGCTAGATTATTGATGTGAACAGCGAAACTTTTCTTTAAATAATCAATCAGTTCAACCATCTGTGCTTTAGCTTCAGCCGGGAAATATTTTTCAACATATAATTTTCCGAAAGCCTCACCTAAAGATCCGTTGATTAACTCATAACCTCTTTTGTTCAACGCTCTTTGCTCTTGTTGACCTCTTAAATATTTTCCATAGAAAGCAAACTTCATATCACCTAATTTTTCGCTTAGGTAAGAAGCACTTCCGTGGATCATGTGGAATTTCAAATAATCCTTAATTACAGGAAGATTCTGAGCATTCACCAACTTATCGAAATCTTTGTAATAACCGATTTCTCCAATGATTACTTTATCTGTATTCACCCCAACTTTTTGAAGATAAGCCGGAATATCAACACCTTTTACCAATGTCTTAAGTTCAGCCATTGTTCTTGGGTTGTATTGAAGCGTATTATCACGACTCTGCTCGTTGGTAAGGTAAGTTTTTGCAATACTTTTTTCGTAGTCTACGATACCTTTCGCAGCTGCATCAGCATTTTTATACCCTAATTCTTTCAACATTGAAGCTACATACTTTGTATATTCAGCAAGGGCTTCCGTATTTTTTTCGTTTACTTTCTGATAATAATCTCTTCCTAAACCTAGAGATGCATTGCCCAAATAAACTGCGTTCATTTTAGAGTCTTTCAAATCTGCATCTACTCCCCATCCGTACAACGTATTTTCACCTTCTTTGGTTACAGAAGTTAGATAATTCTGCAGATCCGTAAGGTTTTTGATCGCATCGATTTTGTTGATGTTTGCCTGAATAGGCTTGATTCCGTCTGCATTTCTCTTCGTCATGTTCATGTACGTTGCATATAAATCCTGAATTTTTTTACCTTCAGTTCCGTCCGCAAATTTATCCTTCAAAAGAGAGTTCAAAATTGTCATTGAGTTATTGTCTGTATCATCAGCCAATTTGTTGAAACTTCCCCAAGTTGGTTTATCAGAAGGGATTTTGGCAGTTTTCATCCAAGTTCCACTCACATAGTTATAAAAATCATCTTGTGGACGAACCGATTTATCCATCAAGCTAATGTCAAGACCTTTGTCTGTAGCTTGCGCGTTCACTGTCTGTGAACTGATCCCTGCTAATAAAGCCAAAGAAAGCGTTAATTTTTTCATTATAATTACAATTTACACAATAAGTATGTTACTTATATTATTTGTTACTTTTTATGAAAACAAATTTAATCAAATATTAAGAAGTTGCGATTTCTTTTACATTTCCTGTTCTTTTTAAGAATCCCCAAGACTGCATTTCGCCTTTCAAAGCCTTTCTTAAGCTTCTGAACAGCACGATATACATCAACCATCTGTATCCAAATCTTTGCGGAATGACATATAAAATATTCACTAATTTTTCTTTCTGCATGATAAATGCTATTAAAGCCAATGAAGCATCAACCAAAAGAAACAGTAAATAATAACTAAATATTTTTTCGCCATTTCCTGATAAAATCCCGAAAAACATAATGACATCCGCCAAAGGTGAAAAAAACGGAATAATATACTGAAACAGTAAAATATTCGGCATTGCCCAAAGTCCTAAACCTTTATATTTTGGATTGAGAAACGTCTGTCTTTGTTTCCAGAACATCTGCATGATTCCGTACGTCCATCTGAAACGTTGTTTTAAAAATTGTTTTACACTTTCCGGAGCTTCAGTTACGGCAACTGCTCTGTTTTCATTCGCAACGGTGTAACCTTCTCTTAAGATTTTCACCGTAATATCACAATCTTCTGCTAATGTATCAGAAGAATATCCTCCAACCTCATCAATTACAGACTTTTTGAATGCACCAATTGCTCCCGGAATTACTGTAATCGCATTGATATTTGCATAAGCCAATCGATCAAAATTCTGACTTGTTGTATATTCAATAGACTGCCATTTTGTTAACCAATTTACTGTATTTCCAACTTTTACATTTCCTGCAACGGCAGCGATTTTTTCTTCTGAATTTGAATTTAAAAATCTTGCAATTAAATATTTTAAAGCATTTTGTTCCAGTTTTGTATCGGCATCAATACAAACCACATATTCTGCGTCGGTTTGAGAAATTCCGAAGTTTAAAGCAGTTGCTTTTCCTCCATTAATTTTATTGAAAATTTTCAACTTTGTATTATCAGAAAATTCTGCTTTTGCTTTTTCATAGGTTGAATCTCTACTACCATCATCTACCATGATTACATCAAAATTCGGATAAGACTGTTTTAATAAATTATGTAAAGAAGAAATGATATTCACTTCCTCATTATAAGCCGGAACAATGATTGAAACTTTCGGATAAGACTCAAGAACAGGAAATTCTCCTAGTTTTTTCTCTTTTTTTCTTTCTTTGAAAGCCCAGTACAACATGATGATTAATCTTATTAACCCCAAACCAATAAAAATGGTAAAAAGTGCGACCAAGAAGTGGCTGATTCCATAAATAATCGTTGCTAAAACCAAATTAAGCTGCATTACATAATATGATCTCGTTTTCGGAACTTCCGGCATCAGTTCGTTTTTACTTTTATGAAGAATGCTTGCTAAATTTGTAAAATGATAGCCTTGTTTCTGCAATGTCGGAATCAGAATTTTAAGTGCTTTAATCGTTTCTTCTCTCGTTTCTCCGCCTGCATCATGAAGAAGAATGATGTTTCCTCTTTCCAGTTTTATTCCTGACATTACGCGTTTTACAATTTCGTCGGCTTTTATTCCGGGTTGCCAGTCTTCAGGATCGATGCTTTCTCCGATGTCGAGATAATTTTGCTGTCTCGCCAAAGCTACCGGAATGATTTCTTCAGAAGTTGTAGGCTCAGAATCCGCATTATAAGGCGCTCTGAACAAAATTGTGCTGTGTCCGGTTATGCATTCGATTAATAATCTTGTCAGTTTCATTTCAAGTAAAGCTCTTTGCGGACTTACTTTCGCTACGTTTTCGTGCGTAAATGTATGATTTCCAATTTCATGACCTTCTCTGTAAATTCTTTTAACCAAAGGAAGATTTCTCTCGGCATTTAATCCTACCAAAAAGAAAGCTGCCGGAACATGATATTTTGAAAGAATATCTAAAATTTGTGGAGTGTAAGTTTCATCCGGACCGTCGTCAAAAGTCAAAACCAACTCTTTCTGAGGCGCTTCACCATATTTTTTTACTTCATAAGAACTTGGATATGTTACGTAATTTTCATCCGTAATGATCTTTTCTTTCGGATCAATTTCCAGAGCAATTTTTCCGTCGTGAGGAGTATTTAAAACATCCAATACTTCTCCGTCGCCAATGTAGTCGACCATCGTCTGACCTTTTACATTTTCAAGACTTTTTAAATTTAATTTTGATAATCCTGCAAAAGTCAGATCTTTATCATAAAAATTCCAAACTCTGCTGTCTTCACTTCCCAATCTCCAAAGTGCCGTTCCCGCCAAAGGATATTCCGAAGAAAAGCGCATTGTATTAAAAATAGACGCCGCATCATTGAAAAACACGGTATGTGTATTTTTTTTTGAGTCTGTGTATGAATAATTTAAATTAAAAGTATTATCATCAAAATTAATTACCGCTTTACTTGCACTCGCTTTTGTGATTGCCTGCATATACGTTACGGAAGTATTGTTGTCTTTGTTGGTACTCCAGTCGTAACCGTAAGCTCCTAACCCTAAAATGATCTTGTTGGGAGTGGTTTTTTCTAAAATTTTATCCGTTTGTGCTTCGATCCATTTTTGGGATGAAATAGGTCCTGCATCACTGTCCGCAGAATATTCGTCATATGCCATCAACACAAAATAATCTATATAGGGATTAAGTTTCTGAACATTATAATCGTCATTATCCGTCATAATATCCATTGAAACCAACAATTTATTCTGTTTAAAAGTCTCGGAAAGCTCCTTCATAAAAGCAATCAGATATTCATCAGAATCCAGATTCATATCTTCAAAGTCGATATTAATTCCTTTAAAATGAAGTTTCAGACATTGCTGCGTCAGTTTCCCGATCAACTTTGTTCTTTTTTGTGGATCTTTCAATACTTTTCCCAATCCTTCAGAATGGAATTCCTGCTGAAAATTATTACTCAAAATCGGCATTGCAGCAACACCCGTCCTCTTGATAACTTTATAACCTTCGGGATCAACATTGGTTTTCAGATCACCTGTTTTGGGATCGAGAAAAAACCATTCGGGAAAAACCAGATTGATGTGTTTGATATTTCTTTTCAAAGACATCAAAGACTGCGGATCCCACGCAACATAAAATGCAGAACGGATTCCTCCCGGAAATTGTGCCCAGTTTCTGTTTTGATTTTTAAGTCTTTCAGTTCTTGCTTTCTCAATCTTAGCAAGACTTGTATGGATTGTTTTTTCGGAAATAAAGTTTCGGAAACCTTTATATTCTTTAGAGATCTTGTTTTCCTGAAGATACGGTTTGCTTGCTGTAATTACGGCTTTATAGTCTTCTTTAAAAGGAATTTTCGGACTTTTATCCAGTTTCATCATCAGACCTAAAGCCAGAAAAAGCAATATGGCAACGAAAATAAAAATACGACTTCCCCATTGTACGTTTCTCCAACGTTTTTTGTTATCTGTCTGAAAAATCTGTTTTGAGCTTTCCACGATTATAATATTTTTTGAATGAATTACAAAAAGCGTGAAAAAGCTCCTTCGATTTAATTAAAAAAATATTAAAATTACAAGTACTATTCAATTATTAATAAGAATACCCACCAAATCCTGAATAATCTTCTGTGAAACAAAGTACATAAAATCCAGTCTTTCCAAGTGTGGCATGTATAATTTCGATGTGACTTCCTTATCATCAACTCTGATTGTATAAAAAACTGTTCCGACTTCTTTGCCGTCCTCTCCTTTTTCGGGACCTGCAACTCCGGTTGTTGACAGTGAAATATTGGTGTCAAATAATTTCTGACAACCTTCTGCCATTTCCGATGCAACCTGTTCGCTTACAACAGAAAATTCGTCTATTGTTTCTTTTTTAACCTTTAAAATATCAATTTTCTTTTCAGTTGCGTAAGCGATGATTCCGCCGAAGAAATATTTTGAACTACCCGAAACCGACGTGATCATTTTTGCCAGTTCTCCGCCTGTACAACTTTCTGCCGTTGAAATCGACAGTTTTCTTTCCGTTAGAATTTCAGCAAGAATTTTCTCAATTTTATCTTCGGAAGTGGCGATGACATTATCTTTAATTAAAGGCAATAATTTTTGAATTTCCTCTTCCAATTGTTGTTGTAAAAAACTTTCGTTTTCTCCTGTTGCTGTCAATCTCAACTTCACGCGAGTTCCGACCGGAAGATAGGATAATGCTAAATTTTGAGGCAAAGCGAGTTCCCAATCTTCAATAGTATCGGCCAAAATACTTTCTGGAATTCCGACCACTGAAACTATTCTTGTGGAAATATAATTTAAGCTAAATTTTTTGTGTAAATACGGAACGATCTGGTCTTTTATCAATGGTTTTACTTCATAAGGAACGCCAGGAAGACTGAATAATAATTTCCCATCCTGCTCCATCATCATGCAGGGTGCCGTTCCAAAATGATTTTGAAAAACTTTAGATTTTGTAGGCACAAAAGCCTGCTCGCGGTTTCTTTCGAGAATTTCCAGTCGACCGCGTTTTTCCATATAATTTTTAAGATGATTAAAAGTCACCTCATCCAAAGCAATTTCGTCATTAAAAAATTCAGCGATGGCCTTTTTGGTCTTATCGTCTCTTGTTGGCCCCAAACCGCCTGTTGTGATAATTAAATTCCCTATTTCAAAAGCAGATTTGATGGTATTTTTGATAATTTCAATTTCATCTGAAATCGTAAAGATCTGTGAAACTTTAATTCCTATATTTTTAAGTTCAGTGGCGATGAAGTTAGAATTGGTATCAACCGTGTTTCCAGAAAGGATTTCGTCACCAATAGTAATCAGAACAGCATTTTCCATATTTTATTTTCGAAAAAATTCTTTACAAATGACGGAAAATTCTCTGTGACGGGCAATATAAATTGATTTTTTCTATTTTTGACGAAAATTGTTTAAAACTATAATTAAAAATTATGTCTAAATATGATGATGCTTCATGGCATTATGGCGATGATTTTCCCGAAGGACTTCCTGAAAAAAATGGCGCAACACACACAGGAATGTTCCTGAATTGGTGCATTACTAATGATTTAATCTCCGATGAATTAAAAGAAGATGCTGAAGAAGAAATTGCAAAGTTAAAAAGAAAGGAAATGACAGGTGCAGAATTTGTAATGGATGCTTTGGACGGAAAATTTTCCGAGCATGACCTTAATGATTTGGGAAATTCTTTTGCAAAAGATTATTATAAAGATGATACAGATTTTGGGAACAGATTCAGTTCATTTGCTGACGATTATGTGAATCTTTTTGATACTAAAGCAGAAGAAAATGATTATGAATACGAAACTTTTTATCACATCGAAGATACTTACGAAAATTATGATCTGATGAAGCAAATGATTGATTATCGTTTTGAAGAGTGGAAGGAATATAAAAAATTGAATTAAATATACAATTTGTCATTCCGTAGGAATCCAGACATTATTATAAAATAATATTGCTTAGATTCCTACGGAATGACAAATTAAATATATATAGTTTTTACTAAAATTAATTATGCTTCACCCAAATTAATTCGTCTGTATTATAGCCTATATTTTTCGCTTTTTCTAAGAATCTTTGTCGGATACTTTCAGGAATTTCTTTTGTTCTTGAGAGGATCCAAAGATATTTTAAACTATTTCCCATCACCAAAGCATATTGATAATCTTCATCGATATCAACAACATTATATCCCGCCCAGATCGGTTTGAAAAATGAAACTTTTAAACGTGCTTCTGTTTTTTTATTTATAAATTTCGCCTCACCGATTGATTCTTTCCATTCTTTTTTGACATAATTATAACCTTTATTATCAACGCGAATTGTTCCGTTTGGATTTTGAGAATACGTTGCAGTTACATTGTCCATATCTTTTTCAAATTTATAATCGAAACGGGCGATTTCATACCATTTTCCAAGATACTTATCTGCATTAAAATTTTGAACAGCCGTCGCTCCTTTTGGAATTCCGACCGAACAAGAATTGAAAATGAGTAATCCTAAAACTCCTAAAGAAACGGGAATTGCAATTTTTTGAAACGTTTTCATAATAGAAATATTTTTTGTGGTATTATGAAAAGTTCAAAAATAGTGCCTGAAAATTATTAATTGTGATTTAAAATTTATGAAAAAACTTTCAGGAAATTATCCTTAAAACTTCCTGAAACTTCAATTTCAGTACTATCTGATAGTGTTGCGGTTCCGCTTTTATGATAAGATTTTACAAAATTGGTATTGATGATATGCGAACGATGCACCCGTACAAAAGGTGTTTCCAATAAGTCATCGAAATGTTTCAAAAATCTGCAGACCATTTTCTTTGAGCCATCTGTCAAATACACCTGCGTGAAATTTCCATCCGCCTGAAGTCTAACAATATCTTCCGTTTTTACCACATCAAAACCTTGTAAAGTCGGGAGAATTAACTGTTGTTTTTCGGGTTTTAATTTTAAATTTTCAAGAAGAATTTTATTTCGGTTGAGTTCTTCTTTTTTCTCAAGACTTTCTGCCACTTTATTTACCGCCAAAATAAGCTCCTGAATATCAATTGGTTTTAAAATATAATAGCTTGCCGATTTATTCAGAGCCTGCAAAGAATATTGTGAAAAAGCGGTAATAAAAATTGTTTCGTAAGAGAATTCTTTCGTTGCTTCCAATACATCAAAAGCATTTCCGAAAGGCATTTCTACATCCAGAAAAACCAATTGAGGCTGTTTTTCAGCAATCAAAGGAACGGCTTCTCTGATATTTTCCGCTTCCCCTAAAATTTCTATTTGCGGACAATATTTTGTAAGATAATTCCTTAAAACATCTCTTGCAATGGATTCGTCGTCTACGATTACGGATGTGATTCTCATATTTTTTCAGGTTTTAGGTGGAAGATTTTAGGTTGCAGTGAAGGACAACGATTTACTTATTTATCAATTTATACTTTATTTTAACGAAAACTCCCGGCATATCTTTTTTATCAGTGATTTTACATTCAATTTCCTGATGGTACAAATCATTCAAAAGGGTAATCCTTTCCAGCGTATTTTTCATGCCGCGACCTTCTCTGTTTTTCTGATGTTCTGTTTTCAATTTCTTACTTTCCTCAATCCCGATCCCGTTGTCTTCGACAGTGATTTTCAGATATTGATTTTCTTTTTCAAAATTTAATTTCAAAAATCCTTTTGTCGTTCTGTAACGAAGTCCGTGCCATATTGCATTTTCCAAAAACGGCTGTATCAACATTCCCGGTACTTTCAAACTTTGTGTATTTAAACTTTCATCAACATCAATTTCATAATCGAATTTATCTGCAAAACGAGTTTTTTCCAGTGCCAAATAATTCTGTAGCAAATCCAGTTCCTGCTGAAACGGAATAAAATCGTCGGTAGAATTTTCCATTACACCGCGCATTAATTTTGAAAATTTGGTTAAATATTGATTGGCTTCCAGTTCATTATTTGTTGCAATAAAATGATTGACAGAATTTAAACTGTTAAAAATAAAATGCGGATTCATCTCCCGGCGAAGTGATTGTAAAGCAATTTTTTTGTTCTTGATCTGAACTTTTTTTAGGGTTCGGAAAATGAAAATTATTAAACCGGTTAAGATGATCAAAGCTCCGATTAAGCTGTAATTAAATACATTTTTCTTACGGATTAATTCATCTTTTAACTTTTTTTCCTGTTCCAGCTGGGTAATTCTCTGCTCCGTATCTTCCAGAATCTTATTATCTACCAAACTTCTGTCCTTTGAAACCAAATCGGGCAATTTTCCGAGAAAATCACGATACAGTTGAACCGATGCATCTGTATTTTTGGAAACATCATAAAGGCTGTCCAGCTTTTTAACACTCTTTTGAGCTTCCAGCGTGTGACCTTTTTCGAGAGCAATGCCGTAAGATTTTTTCAATAAATTAATGGCTTCATCAATATCATTTTTCTTAATATAAATATCCGCCAATTCCTGAATCTGATTGACTTTTTCCTGAGAATTATCCTTAACAAAATCCTCTTTTAAAACCTTTTTCTGGGCTTCAATTGCCTTGTCAAAGTTTTTATTTTCAACATAAAAATTTGTGAGTTTTTTATTGATTTCTAAGGCTTGTTGAGGAGCTTCTTTTTTGGAAATTTTATAGGCATCATTCAGGTTTTTTTCTGCTTTTGGAATATCTTTCTGCTGGATATTTACATCTGCCATCTGGCTGTAACTTGCCGCCAAATCGCCTTTATCATTTTCTTTTTCGTTAATCTGAATATTATTTTGAATCGCTTCCGCTTTCATTTCCGGAGAACTGGTAGAAAGTCTTGTGACATCGTTGGAGTTAACCGCCTTGTTTCTGGAATAACCTACTTCTGCCGCTCTGCTGTAATTACTGATTGCAGGTGCAATTTTATTCTGTTTTTCCTGAGATTGAGCTAATTTTCTACTTGCTTTTTCGATATTGGGTTTATCATTTAATTTCTCGTAGATCGTTTTTGCTTTTGTGTAATATTCTTCACTTTTTGAGAAATTCCCGTCATTGAAAAATGTCTCTCCAATGTTGTAATAGGAATCGGCTTGTGCATTTTCATCTTTATTATCAACTGCTTTTTTCAATTTTTTAGACTGAACCTGAACTTCATTCACGGGATTGTTGCTTTGGGCAAATAATATATTTTCAAAGGCGAGCAAAAAAAAGACAGCAAAAAGATGAAATATTTTCATAAAACAAAGATATACATATATATAGTTTGTGAAAAATTATTCACCAAGTGAAATTCCCAATTCACCAAGTTAGCCGTTTGAAGCTTCAATTATGAGGCTAAGTTTGTGCTATAATTCAAATTCAACTATCATGAAAAACATTACATTATTAGCATCCGTTTTATTCTTTCAACTTTCATTTTCACAGGTTTCCGGAAATATTAATTACAGAAATCAGGTTCAGTATGATGATAATAATATCAGTATTGCAATCCCTGTCATTAACGAAAACACCATCAGTGTAAAAGGATTAGCCAATGTAAAAGCAGAGCAATATGTTGCTATTTTCAGTATTACACAAATAGGCGAAAGTGCGGAGGAAGTGAATGAACTAATGGATAAACGTATTAATACCTCTTTAGCCCAGATAAAACTCAATAAAACCATCGAAACCTATATTGATATAATTTCCTTTGTACCTGTTTATCAATATAATGTCGAGAAAAAACTCTTCAGTAAAAAAACATACAATGAAGTTCCTGCAGGGTTTGAACTGAAGAAAAATTTACATATTAAATTTACCAATCCTTCTCAGCTTAATGATTTCATTTCCATTTTATCTAAAAATGAGATCTATGATTTAGTTCGTGTAGACTATTTCGCCAGTAACATTGAAAGTATCAGAAAAGAATTGATGAATAAAGCAAAACTTGCGCTGCAGGAAAAAGTAAAAAACTTCGAAACAATATTGGGAGAAAGTTTCACTACAGCAACAAAAAATATCAGTGACGGATTCAGAACTACCCTTCCCACAGAAATGTATAAATCTTATGAAGCTTATAACAGTTCTTCATTGGCATTGAACAAAATGGCAAATGCAACTCAAATCAATAAAGCAACCACATCATATTACCAACCTATTTTGGACAAAGAATTTGATTTTGTAATTAATCCTGTAACCCAGGAGCCCGTAATTCAGGTGATGTATGAAATAAAACTTATCATTAACCGGGAGAAAGAAAAGAAGACTGAGACTAAAGAAATCAACCATTATATTTTAGTTACCCCTAGTGGAGAAGTTAAAAATTTAAACCTTCTCGCAAAACCTTAACACAAATTGAAATTCAGTTAACAATCAACAGATTAGCATTGATTAAATTTGTAAACACACCATAACTATGAAAAAATATTTTTACTTTTTATTCTTCTCTGTCTTATTACTGAACAGCTGTTCGTTTCTTGAACAGAACGATTTTATTGAGACTAAAATCATTTCGAGTGACCTCAACGAAGAAATCATTTATAAATATTATCAGACAGGAATCGGTAATTATAAAGTTGATTTTTATTCTGTTAATAAATCCGATTCCACAAAATTGTTTGAGCATTATATTAATGATGCATTTTTCACTTCAAATACTTATAATATTTCAGAAAATCAGGATGAGCTTATTATAAGGACAAAACTTTTTTCTGAAGTGAAAAAACTCGTCACCAGAAACGGAAAATCAATCATTTTGACCAACAGATAAACAGTTCTTTTTGAACTGTTTTTTTATTTTATCATTTCACCAAGTCAAACTTCCATTTCACCAAGTCTCCCAATTTCCAGTTTTAAATCGGAGTAATTTTACTCTAGAAGTTTAAAATTAAAAAAGGAAATTATGAAATTGAGACATTTTTTATTGATCGGATTATTAACATTTGGAAGCCTGATCAATGCACAGGAAATTAAAAAGAATTTTATTGAAGTAACAGGCGTTGCTGAAATGGAAGTAGAACCTGATGAAATTATTTTCAATATCGGAATAAAAGGTGACAACAAAAATCAGCTTGCCGACAACGAAAAATTATTGTTTGAAACATTGAAAAACAATGGAGTGAAAAACGAAGACATCAAATTCAAATCGATGTATCAGAATATTTATTCTAAAAAGATTTTCACGAAAAGTTTTCAGTTTAAAGTAAGCAAAAAAACAGATATGGGAAACCTTTTTGAAAACCTTAATCAAAAA
This sequence comes from Chryseobacterium ginsenosidimutans, assembly GCF_039536845.1. GTDB lineage: Bacteria > Bacteroidota > Bacteroidia > Flavobacteriales > Weeksellaceae > Chryseobacterium > Chryseobacterium ginsenosidimutans_B. The sequence continues at coordinate 870,310 of NZ_BAAAZJ010000003.1, read as the reverse complement.
TGGGTAAACAATATCAACATTGCGGAAATCAAGAATACTAAAATCGCAGACTTTAGAAAAACCGTGAAAATCAACGCATTGAAAGCGGCAAAAGAAAAGGCTGATTATCTGTTGGAAAGCATCGGTAAAAAAGTCGGAACTCCACTTGAAATCACAGAAATTGAGGATTATACAAGTGATATGGTTGTTCCTATGGCTTACAGAAGCAAAGTGGCGAATGTTCAGCTTGAAGCTGCCGATTCAAACATAGATTATTCATTCGATAATATCGAAAACATCAAGCTGAAATACAGCATTAAAACAAAATACGAAATCCTTTAAAACACAAAAATCATGACAACTATTAAAATTTTAGCATTAACATTTGGAGCAATGACTTTTTTTAATGCTCAAGGACCAATTAATCAAGGTAAGCCTTTAATCAGAAGAAATATTGTTCAAAACGAACCGTCAAGATCATCAATTAAGGAAAACAAAATTCAGGTTGCATTGCTTCTGGATACCTCCAACAGTATGGACGGACTGATTGATCAGGCCAAATCCAGACTCTGGAATATCGTGAATACTTTGACTACTTTAAAATATAACGGAAAAGCTCCACAAGTAGAAATCGCCTTGTACGAATACGGAAATGACGGACTGAAAGATGAAAATTACATCAGACAGGTTGCACCGTTGACTCAGGATCTAGACTTAATTTCAGAAAAATTATTTGCTTTAAGAACCAACGGCGGAAGTGAATATTGCGGAGCGGTAATTCGTGATGCTTCCATGAACCTGAATTGGGACGGAAATGACAAAAGCATGAAGCTAATCTATATCGCAGGAAATGAATCATTTGATCAGGGAAAAATTAGTTATAAAGAAGTGATTTCCGGTGCAAAAAAGAAGAATATTTATACCAATACGATTTTCTGCGGCGACAGAAATGAAGGGATCCAAACATTCTGGCAAAACGGAGCCTCATTGGGAGATGGCAAGTATTTCAATATTGACAGCGACAGAAAAGTAATTTATATCGAAACACCTTATGATGTAAGAATTTCAGAATGTAATGCAAAATTGAATGATACCTACATTTATTATGGAACTCGTGGTTCTGAATATAAAAACAAGCAAATTGCTCAGGATAAAAACGCAGAAGTACAATCCGTTTCCAATGCGGTGGAAAGAACCGTTGCAAAGTCAAAGAAAAACGCTTACAAAAATGATCACTGGGATTTGGTGGACAAAGCAGAGAAAGATCAAAGCTATATTTCAAGCATCAGACAAGAGGAATTACCTTCTGATTTAAAAGGAAAAAGCAGTACTGAAATTCAGAAAATCGTCACTCAGAAATCCGCTGACCGGGATAAAATTCAGAAAGAAATTGAAGAATTATCGAAAAAAAGACAGGATTTCATTAATGCAGAAATGAAAAAACGCGGAAGCTCAGATTCTGATGATCTTGGAAAAGCCATTGAAAAATCTGTACATGAATTGGCTAAGAAAAATGGATACAGTTTCTAATTATTAGAAATTTCATTGGTGGCTTCAGAATTTTAAGTCACCATTTTTCATATCTAAAATGTGGTGTTTATTAAAACCTATAACCAGGAAAGCTTTTTTAATAG
>NZ_BAAAZJ010000003.1:647565-868534 GCF_039536845.1 Chryseobacterium ginsenosidimutans | reverse complement strand
AAACCCTGAAACCCCATTTAAATCAATCTATCTTCCAAACTTAAAATATTTCGAAAGCAGATGTTTTTTACCTTTCAAAAACTCTGAAACCATTTCCATTCCTGTCACGGAGAAAGTAATTCCGTTTCCTCCAAACCCAAGAACGAAATAAGAATTCTTAAACTTTTTATGTTCGCCTATGTAAGGAAGCCCGTCTTTTGTTTCCCCGAAAGTTCCTGCCCAGACAAAATCTGTGTAGAAATGATAGTCAGGTTTTATTTTCTTTAGCGTTTTCAGAATTTCTTTTTCCTTTTTATCTAAAAGTTCATCACGTTTTTTCGAATCATAGAAATCTTCGTCGCCACCGCCGATTAACAACCTCGCATCATCCGTTGTACGCATATACATGTAAGGTTCATCGGTATTCCAGACCAACGTATTTGTAATATTTTTGAATTTATCATGATCAATTTCAGAGACGATTGCGTAGGTACTTTTTAAATTGACAAAATTTTCTTTGATCAGATTTTTACTTTCATATCCGATACAGTAAACAATTTTTTTAGCTTTAATCTGAAATCCGGAATCAACCGTAACCAAGTTATATCCTTTAAAATATTCAACCTTCGTCATTTCGGTTTTATCGAAAATTTTCAGGCCTTCTTTTTCATTTAATTTAAATAATTCATGAGAAAATTTAAACGCATCAATACTTGCTCCCTGTTTTGATAAAATTCCGCCAAAAGTATTTTCAAAACCGAATTGTTTTAAGATTTCATCTGATTCGAGCCATTTTACATCAAATCCTGCATCTTTTCTTGCTTTATATTCTTTCTTCAACCAATCAACATCTTTCTTTTTGGCTGCGTAATACAGTGATTTTTTTCTTTTAAAACCCGAATTTGATTTAATTTCTTTTGAGAGTTTTTCAATCTTATCAATAGAGTCGGAACATGCCTTATAGCTTGCAATAGCTCCTTTTTCACCAATTTGTTCAATCAATTCAAAAAGAGGAACGTCGATTTCGTATTGAAGCATCGAAGTCGTTGCAGAAGTACTTCCATTACAGATTTCACGTTTATCGATAAGAATTGTTTTGTAACCTTCGGCTACCATCTGATGGGCAATTAAACTTCCCGTAATTCCGCCCCCGATAATTAAAACATCACATTCTTCATTTGATTTTAAAGATGGATACGAGACAATCAATCCGTTTTTTAAAAGCCAGAAAGGTTCATTAGATTTAAGATTCATAGTAATATTTTCTCTAAACAAACAAGAATTGAGCCTTTCCACTCATAAAAAATTAAATAATGGTTTAATTTTTGTTATCAACCTAAAACCAAACCACATTAAAAATAACGATATGATAACGATTATTCCAGATGCTCCGGAGAATGTTGCGGCTTTCAATGCAACGGGCGAAGTGACGAAAGAAGATTTTGAAAATCTTGTTGTCCCACATGTAAAAGAGAAAGTAAGTGAGTATAATGAACTGAATTATTTATTGTATCTTGATACTGATCTTGATAATTTTACAATGGGTGCATGGTTGCAGGACGCTCTTTTGGGATTGAAAAATTTAACAAAGTGGAATAGAACAGCCATTGTCACAGACAAAGAAGGAGTTCAGAATTTCACGGATATTTTTAGCGTTTTAATGCCTGGAGAATTTAAGTCTTTTCCAAAGGAAAACCTTTACAATGCTCTTTATTGGTGCAAAAACGGCAATGAAGTAGAAGCTTAACATGCTTATTATAAAAACAAACGGAGGACTGTCTTTTAGGCAGTCTTTTTTATTTATCTAAACATCAACACATTAAGTATAAACACCTAATTATCAATTTAGTACAATATACTACAATTATTTCCCTTTACTGTGATTACATTTGTAATGTTAAACAAACAAAAACTAAAAATCATGTCAACATTCAAAATCAACATCATTGCAGGACCACTTTGGAGCAATGACGAGGCACAAAAATTAGGCGGACGTATTGCAGCCGCACATTTAGGAAAATTCACAGGGCAATGGTCTACCATTGTTGAAGGAGAAATGAGCGTTATCGAAGTTGAGCTGAATACTCAGCCGACAGGTGACTCAGAGTATACTTTAAATGTTTTGGCGGGTCCGATCTGGAGCGACGAAGATGCTAAAGCAATTTGCCCGGCAATCTGCGCTTCTTACGGAGGTACGTGGAACGGACAATGGACAACAGTTGTAGAAGGCAAAATGAGCGTTTGCGGCTGTGTATTTAAATTCTAAAATTTAAAGAAATCAAAAAAGAAGCTGTTTCGTTTGAAACAGCTTCTTTTCTTTTTTATTGATCACAGGAAATACATTCTGTAATGATTTCTTTTTCTTTCATCTTTTGTGAACTGTATAATTGCTTATATCTGAAGGCAATAACCAGTCCAATAAGTGTCATTCCAACTCCTACCAAAGAAGGATAATTAAAAGAATATCCCTTTTCCAAAGGAATTCCTCCCAAAAATGCTCCCATTGCATTGGCACAATTAAAAGCTGCCTGCATAAATGCTGCAGCCATCATTTCACTTTTCGGTGCTGCTTTCATCATCATAATATTAATCGGCGCTGCCACAGACATTGATAATGCTCCACAAATAAATGTTAAAGCTAATGATACGTTTTGATATTCTGATAGGAAAAATACTCCAGCCAAAGAAAACATCATTAAAAACAATAATAAAACACAAGTTTTTTCAGGACTTAACCTGTCTGATAAATATCCTCCGACAAGATTTCCTACCACCATTCCGGCTCCCGCAAGAATCATCACATACGCCATCTGGCTTTCTTTTATCCCGGAAACAACTGTCATCAAAGGAGTTATATAACTAAACCAAGTAAAAAGCCCGCCAAAACCAATTGCCGTAATCATCAAAACCAGCCAAGCCTGTTTTTTCTTAAGAAATTTCAGTTCTTCCATGAAATGAGTATCCTGATTTGCTTCTAATGCGGGAAGCCAAAATTTTATAAAAGCTAAAGCAACCAGCCCAATCACTGCAACAATCGCAAAATACCATCTCCAGTGGAAAGCATGTCCGATATAAGTTACTAAAGGAACCATCGCAAGATTGGCAACAGTAAGCCCCGTAAACATCAATGAAATATAAAACGCCTCCTTCCCTTTTGCCGCCATTCTGGTTGCAACCACAGTTCCGACTCCAAAAAATGCTCCATGAGGAAGTCCGGATAAAAATCGGATAACCAACATTGTATTATAACCTGGTGCAATAGCAGACAAAGCATTGAACAAAGTGAAAATAACCATTAACGCCATCAAAACTTTTTTAGGAGGAAATTTCACTGAATATCCTATCAAAAGCGGCGCTCCGACTACAACTCCAAAAGCATAGGCAGAAATCAAATGTCCAGCTTCAGGAATACTGATCTGTAGACTTCTTGCCATATCAGGAAGCAATCCCATAATGGTAAATTCTGTAGTTCCAATTCCCAAACCACCGATTGCCAATGGTATAATTCTTTTATCTATCTTCATTTTAGTTCCTTTTGATTGATTATTTTGAACGGAATAATTAATTCCATCTTTTGAAAGTGCAAAATTCGATAGAAATAATCATTTATACTTTAACAAAAATGATATAAATTTGCTCTGTATTAACCTTTTTAATTAAATTTAAATTAATTATTAATCAAATGAGAACCTAATGAAAATTCAGAAAGAAATAATTCAATTTGAAGAAGGTAAATCTTTTAAGCTTTTTTCTCCGTCATTAAAAAACTGTTTTTTCTGGCATTATCACCCTGAAATAGAACTTGTTTACGTTGAAGCGTCAAATGGAATCCGTCATGTCGGGAAAAACATTTCTGATTTTAAAGAAAGTGATCTGTTGTTAATTGGCTCCAATGTTCCTCATCTTAATTTTGATTATCGGATTCAGACAGAATGTAAGCAGCTGGTACTACAAATGAGAGAAAATTTTCTTCAGGAACTTATTTTTCCGATTCCTGAATTTGATACTATTAAAAAATTGCTGGAACGTTCTTATCTTGGTTTATCATTTTCAGGAGAAACAAAAAAAACAGTGGTTGAAAAACTTCATCAGATTAAAGATGAAAATTCTTTTGAATCTTTTATCGGTTTGATTGAAATTTTACAGATTCTAGCCAATTCAAATGAAGTAAAAGAACTGAACGATGAAGATACCAGAATTAAATGGTTTTTGAATGATAAAATCCGGATGGGAACCATCTACGATTACATTCATGAAAATTATGATAAAAATCCGAATGTAAATATAATTGCTGAAAACGTGAGTTTGAGTACCCCTGCTTTTTGCCGTTATTTCAAAAAACAAACGAATATGACTTTCACCGATTTTGTGAATAATTACAGAATCAATCAGGCGAAATTATTGCTTCTGCAGAATTCCTGCGTTACTGAAGTTTGTTTCCAGGTGGGTTTTGAGAGCCTTTCTTATTTTAATAAATTGTTTAAAAAATACATCGGAGAAACACCTTCTGCTTTTAAGAAAAAGCATTTGAGTAAGGTTGAAGGATAATTTTTTAAAACATTTATTGTGTGATTCTGATAAAGGAGGAATCTACTTTTAACACTATGAGCACAAAGATTTTTTAATAGTGTGATGAATATCTTTCCGTTCGCAAGGGCGTTTCGAGCAACAATGAAATTTAGCATTTAGTTTGTCATTCCGTAGGAATCTAGACAAATTTATCAGATATATAATTCTAAAATCTTTGCTTGGATTCCTATGGAGCCTGTCTTGAATATCTTAAAGTGATTGCTTCGTCGCTTCGCTCCTCGCAATGACATAAAAAAATCGCTCCAAAAATTGAAGCGATTTATATTTTTAATGAATATGCTTTTCTGCGTGATAAGAACTTCTAACCAAAGGCGAACTTTCAACGTGTCTGAAACCTAAGCTTCTCGCAAAATCCCCGAATTCTTCAAATTCTTCAGGCGTTATGAATTTTTTTACCGGCAAATGTTTTTTAGTCGGCTGTAAATACTGCCCCATCGTGATAACATCTACATTCGCATTTCTGATGTCTTCAATCGTCTGAAAAACTTCATGTTTTTCTTCACCCAAACCAAGCATTAATCCGGTTTTCGTTCTATTTTGTCCGGCTTCTTTCAGGTATCTTAAAACTTCAAGGCTTCTTTCATATTTCGCCTGAATTCTAACTTCTCTTGTTAAACGTTTTACGGTTTCCATGTTGTGAGAGATTACTTCAGGAGCAACATCTACCATTCTGTCAAGATGTTTTGTCAGTCCCTGAAAATCCGGAATTAGAGTCTCCATCGTTGTTCCGGGAGATATTCTTCTTACTGCGTTTACAGTTTCCCCCCAAAGAATTGACCCCATATCTTTCAAATCATCACGATCAACCGAAGTTAAAACCGCGTGTTTGATTTTCATTAATTTGATTGAACGTGCCACTTTTTCAGGCTCATCCCAGTTTACATCAAGCGGTTTTCCGGTTTTTACACCACAAAATCCACAGCTTCTTGTACAGATATTTCCTAAAATCATGAAAGTTGCTGTACCTTCTCCCCAACATTCTCCCATGTTTGGACAGCTTCCGCTTTGGCAAATTGTATTTAATTTATATTTATCAACCAAAGTCCTTAGCTCTCTGTAATTCTTTCCGGTAGGAAGTTTTACGCGAATCCATTTTGGTTTTTGAACGGTTGTATCTTGAACTAAATTCTCCATTTATTTCTCAAATTGAGGTTCAAAGTTAGTGATTTTTTTATCGAAACAATCAAAGACAGACATTGATGAAACAGATAATTTCGTAATTTTAAGCATCAATATTTTTTCATGAAGATTACACTTTGCTTTCTAACTCTTATTTTCAGTACATTTTGTTTTGCTCAAAAAGAATTTCAACCGAAAGGTTCAACTATAATTGAATCGGTTGATGGTGATTTGGACGGAGATAAAATTCCTGAAAAAGTCATTATTTACAATACAAAAGATACTACTGATTACGGAAATATCCGTGAAATACAGATTCTGAAAAATCATAATGGAAAATGGTCAGTTTTGGAGAAGTCCAGAAATGCTATTCTGAAAAGTAACGATGGCGGAATGATGGGAGACCCTTATCAAAGTACAGAAATAAAAAATGGTATATTAGAAATTACTCAGGCCGGAGGAAGCAGCTGGAAATGGGGTTATACAGACAAATACAGGTTTCAGAACGGACATTTTGAATTGATCGGTTACTCATCCAGCAGCGGAAAACCAGAAGAATATTGGACGGATGTAGACTTTAATCTTTCAACCGGACAATTAACATTTGAAAAAGAAGTTGAAAATACAACTGAATATGGTAAATCTAAAAAGGAAACTTTTATTAAAAAAGGATTGAAAATTAATCTTCAAAACAGAAATCAAGATAAGCAACGAAAAATTACGCTGCCAAAAACAAAAGAAGACGTATATCTATAAGCTTTTACACAGATTTTAATTATCCTCAAAATCATTATTTTTCAATAATTCTGCCAGGACTTTTTTGGCACGCATTACGCGAACTTTTGTATTGGCAACAGAAATCCCCAGTTCTTCTGCAATTTCCTTAATACTTTTTTCCTCAAAAAATCTTAACTTGATAATATCCTGATAATTAGCATCTAAAGATTCAATAGTTTTGATGATTTTTTTCTGTTCTTCATCCGAAATCATTAATTCTTCAGGAGATTTTGCGTACTGATTTTTTACTTCATCCAAGTTTTCAGTAGGATCTTGATTTTCTCTACTTCTTCTCCTCCAAAAATCGATAATCGTGTTTTGAGCGATGGTTAAAATCCAGGTTTTAAACTGGAAATGAGGATCGAACATATCCAATTTTGACAGAACTTTTGAAAAAACATTTACTGTAATTTCATCCGCATCATTTTCATCATGAACTTTTTTCATTACAAAAGAAAAGACATCAACCCAAAAAATGTTGATGAGCTTTGTCTGAGCTTTCTGGTCTTTTTCCTTCGCTTTCCCGATAAGCTGGAATAATTGTTCGTCGTTCATTATTAACAAATATAATTGATTTTTGAAGAAAAGACAAATAAGATAACTAGCAAATAAGTCTCATAATATTAAGTTTTTATTTTGAGAATGCTCCGACAGGATCAGCATGACATTACTATTTTTTCTTATTATAGAGTTTAATATAGTTATGTTCAAGTTCCGTCTAAGAATTTCTAATCATGAACCAATTCACTTATTTGCTTTTCCACTCTTTATAACCCTGAATTTATTATCTTTGCACATTAAATTTTAAAGCAGAAAATAATGAACTCTTTTATTGAAGAACTGAAATGGCGCGGGCTTTTTGCCGACATGATGCCCGGAACGGATGAGCAACTGGATAAGGAAATGACAACTGCCTATATCGGGTTCGATCCTACCGCAGATTCTTTACATATCGGAAGTCTTATTCAGATAAAAATTCTGGCTCACTTTCAACAGCACGGCCACAAACCGATTGCTTTAGTGGGCGGTGCTACAGGAATGATCGGTGATCCTTCAGGAAAGTCTGCAGAGAGAAATCTTTTGGATGAAGAAACTCTTTTACATTATGTTGACTGTTTAAAAAATCAGCTTTCAAGATTTTTAAATTTTGATGGTAATGAAATCAATAAAGCAGAATTGGTGAACAATTATGACTGGATGAAGAATATTTCTTTCCTTGATTTTGCTAAAAACGTGGGAAAAAATATCACAGTCAACTATATGATGGCGAAAGATTCTGTGAAGAAAAGACTTTCCGGAGAAGCGGGTGTTGACGGAATGAGTTTTACTGAATTTACATATCAGTTAATTCAAGGATATGATTTTTTACATTTATACCAAAACAATGGCGTAAAACTTCAAATGGGAGGTTCTGACCAGTGGGGAAATATCACTACAGGTACAGAATTAATCCGTAGAAAAGCTAAAGGAGAAGCATTTGCATTAACAGTTCCTTTGATCACAAAAGCAGACGGCTCAAAGTTCGGAAAATCTGAAAGCGGAGAAAATTATTGGTTAGATAAAAAGAAAACTTCACCTTACAAATTCTATCAGTTTTGGTTAAATGCAACCGATGATGATGCTGAAAGATTCATTAAATTCTATACTTTCCTAAGCAAAGAGGAAATTGAAACATTAATTGAAGAACACAAAACGGCTCCACACGAAAGAAAACTACAGAAGAAATTAGCAGAAGAAGTTACAGTCTGGGTTCATGGAAGAGAAGAATATGAAAAGGCTCTGAAAGCTTCTGAAATTCTTTTCGGACGTTCTACGGCCGAAGACTTGGTAAGTCTTGATGAAGAAATTTTCCTGGAAATTTTTGATGGAGTTCCTCAAAAAGAAGTTGCAAAAGCAGATGTTTTGGGAGTAAATATTGTTGACCTGCTTTCTGAAAAATCAGGTTTTCTGAAATCTAAAAGCGAAGCAACAAGAGAATTGAAAGGAAATGCAATCTCTGTAAACAAGGAAAAGATTAATGAAGTTTATACAGCGAACGAGTCAGATTTAATCGATGGAAAATTTTTGCTGCTGCAAAAAGGTAAAAAAAGTTACTTCATTGTAAAAGTGATTTAATCTTTAATATAATATAAAACTAAGGCGCGAAATTTTCAATTTCGCGCCTTAGTTTCTCCCAATGGAAATAAAAAAAGATCATCTAAAAAGATGATCTTTATATTTTTAAGGAAGATAATTTCTTATAATTCTAAGAAGCTGTGCGTAACTGCAACACTTACAACATTAGAACCATTACCATTAACAGTCATAGTTTTAGCAATCTCCCCGTCAATCCAAATATTAACAGTCAGCTTAGAATCTGTATTCGGAAGAATTGCATTTGCTGACAAATTCAACTGAGACTGGCTTGAGCTTATAAACTGCTCACCACTCGTCCAGGTAAATCCTGTGGGGTTAAAAGTTGTAGCCTGAGCAGTTCCTACTTGAGTAACAACAGCTTTAAAAGCGCCTGTTCCAGTACCAGTTCCGTTATTGATTTTTGCCTCAAATTGAACAATATGATCTGTAAATTCATCATCGTCGTCATCTTTACAAGAATTAACAACTGAAATTACTGAAAATAATACGGCGAATAAAAAAGAAAGTCTAAGTAAACTTTTTGATTTGTAAAATTGCTTCATTTCTCCAAATAGATTTTTTAATGTTTCAAATATAGGTTTTTTATCAATATAAAAATAACTTTTATGAAAATTTTCTAACAATGATTTCTAAATAATATCAAATCAATAAATGTTTACAACGCAATTTCTGTTTAAATATTTGAAGATTCAAAAATTCGGAATTAGACAAATTGTCACAACATTTTGAATGGTCTCATTTTTATATTACTCAATCAGAATAAATCATTATTATTTACCTTTGCTTTATGAATTTAGATTACATCGTAAGAGAGCCCGAAAATATTACTTCAAAGACCTCTATCCTTTTTTTGCTTCATGGTTATGGAAGCAATGAACAGGATCTTTTCAGTTTTAGAGAAACACTTCCTGAAGACTGGATTATTGTGAGCTTCAGAGCACCAAGAGAAACTCAGTTTGAAGGATATTCGTGGTATGACATAGACTTCAACAATCCTGATAATTTTGTAGATGTTCCACAGGCAACAGAATCGTTGAACAGCGTTTTGGAAAGCATTTTAAAAATTGTAAATCATTACGGCATCACGGAAGGAAAAACTCACCTTTGCGGCTTCAGTCAGGGTGGAATTTTATGTTATGCCTTAGCTTTAAAATATCCTGAAATGTTCAATTATGTTGCGTGTCTAAGCAGCTATCCTGAAGAAAAATTATTAACTGACATTGTAAAAGACAAGAAAAAGCTGGAAAGACTTCGTTTCTTTGTTTCTCATGGTACGGATGATGCTGTGATTCCTTTTGAATGGGGCAAAAAAGCGGCAGATCTTCTGTATGATTTAAGTTGTTATTTTACTTTCAGGGAATACATGAGCGGACATGGCGTGAATCAGAAAAATTATATGGATCTGATGGATTTCTTTTCGAAATAATTTATGAAAAGTTAAACATTTATTTTAATTCATTATAAAATACATAAGCATTCTCAATTTTGGGAATGTTTTTTATTTATGATAAGGATAAATTCAGTAAATTCAGTAAATGAAACTGAAGCATTTTTTTTGGATTTTTTTCGTAAGCATTTTTATAAATGCTCAAAATTCATTTGAAGTTCAGGATGCAAAAAAAACAGTTATTCCTTTTAAATTAATCAACAACTTAATTTTTATTCCTCTTAATGTAAATGGTGTAGATCTAACATTTTTACTGGATACAGGTGTTGCAGAAACTTCTCTTTTCAGTCTGGAAAATAAAGAATTAAAGCTTACTAATCTTGAAAAGATGAAATTTTCAGGATTGGGAGGAAGTGCGAGTATTGATGGTTTTATTTCAGAAAATAATATTGCCAGAAGCGGAAAAGATTATGTCAGCTATTCCATGGCACTTTATATTATTGTAGATCAGGATTTTAATATTTCCTCTCATGTAGGAATCCCTGTAAACGGCATTATCGGGTATCATTTTTTCAAGAATCATCCAGTTGTTATCGACTATACTTCAAAGAAAATCACCATTTATAATGACGAAAATTTATTTAAGAAAAGGATAAGAAATTTTAGTGAACTCAATATCAGCATCGAAAGAAACAAACCTTACATTTTCGCTGATGTGGAAATGACCAATGAAAGAAAAAACTCAAAATTATTAATAGACCTTGGAAACAGCGATCCGATTTGGCTCTTCCCTACTTTAATCAAAGATTTTGTTTATAACCGTCCTAATATTGATGATTTTTTAGGAAGAGGTTTCAATGGTGATGTTTATGGGAAAAGAAGCAGAATTCACAACTTTTATTTGGGTGATTTTAAATTTGAAAAACCACTCACGGCAATGCCTGATGAATATTCTATTCAACATGTAAATATGGTTGATAACAGAAAAGGTTCTGTTGGTGGAGATATTATGAGACGTTTCACGGTAGCTTTTGATTATCCCAATCAGAAAGTGTATCTAAAGAAAAACCGAAATTTTGATGACCCATTTCATTTTAACATGAGCGGTCTGGATTTTAAACAAGATGGAATGGAATGGACAAAAGATATGGTAACTCTTGCTACAAAAAATAAAGACAATCCAAACACTGGAGTTGAGGTCATCAATAACAGCCTGCAGTATAATTTTGTTTTAAAGCCTATTTTTTCTATCGCCGGAGTTCGAAAAGACTCGCCGGGCGCAAAATCCGGATTACAAAAAGATGACAGGCTAATCACTATTAATGGCAAGAAAACTGCAGATATGACTTTACAAAAAATCATGGAAATGATGAAATCCGAAGAAGGAAAAACAATAGAAATGCTTATTGAAAGAAAAAATAAGCAAATGACTTTAAGTTTTACTTTAGAAGATCCAATACCTTATCAAGAATAATCCTATGAATACCGAAGAAACCACATTAGATAAGATCAGAAGCCGACCGAGGTTCAAAATGTTTACTAATTTAACTAAAGAAGAATATGCCGAAAATCTAAAAAAATATCTCGCAGAACATAAAGAAGAATTCTCAGGAAATATCAACAAAGAAGTTGCAACCATCTGTGTAGAAACCAAATATGATAATTACTGGAAACCAAGATTATCTTTAAGAATCGAAATTGAAGACGAAAAAACTGCGATACGGGGTGTTTTTGGACCCAGTTCCGCAGTTTGGACTTTCTTTATGTTTCTATATTTCTCTTTCTCAATCCTCTGGATGACTTTTTTCTCGATGTATTATGTCGAAAAACAGATCAACAGTCATGATTTTCCCTGGGCAATTCACGCCTCTTTTCTTATGCTCATCTGTATTGCTATTACTTACGCTGCTGCAAGATTCGGACGATATAAAGGAAAAGAAGAAATGCTGAAACTGAGAAGATTTGCCGAAGAATCTACTTTACACTTTGAAAAAATGGATTAATTAAGGGGCAACCGTTTTCGGAGTTTGCGGCATTTGCTCAAGCACTGCTTTTGCAGCTCTTATGGAATCTACCACTTTTTCTCTGTTATCCTGTTCTTTCAATATTTTTTCGATATTCGGTTCAATCATTTTTGTCATTTCTTCCACAGAAACACTGTTCGCATTAGGATCGTTTAATAGCTTTCTCCAGGGTTTTCTTTTACCCCAGCCATAATCTCCATAAACCAAAACAGCCGTTCCTTTTGCTTTTGTTGTTGCTCCTCCCGGATTTAAAACCCAGGTATCTGCATAACTGTACAGCCATTTTGCATCTTTCAGCAATAACCTCAGACATGAGTGCGATGCAGGATAGCCGGGAAGGTCATACTGATGCCATCCGATCCCGTCAAGATTAAAAATATTAAAATTATAAGGTAATTTCCATTCGCTGCTTACCGTTGAAATAGCCAAAGTTTTTTTCCAGTTGGCAAAAGTAAGACCTGTTTTTGTCTTAGCCGCTTTTTTACCCATACTTGTTGGTCCCCATTTCACCAAACTTCCGTTTGAATATACTCCATAAGCCTGAATAGGATACGAAAAGACCACAAACTTTTTCACAGGACTCAATACATCCAACTGCATCGGAAAAGGTGAATATTCCATCAAGGTAGTGTCAATTTTTGCAGGAACAACCAACGTATCGGCATTCCATTTATTTTTTGAATCTAATCTGTTTAAAGCTAAAATAGCATAACGCTCCTTTTCAGAATATTTTTTACTGAAAACAGAATATATAGAATCTCTCATCTTTTTATCTTTCGGAAGGATAAAAGCATTATAGAAACCATCTTCCTGCATTGTGGGAGGTATTGATTCTTTTTGAATGACAGAATCTTTTTTTATCGAATCTTGTTCAATTTCCTGATTTTCTGTAATAGAAGAAGCCGTATCGTTAATCTTATCATTGATCTTTTCGATTTCTTTTTTACATGAAACCAGCATGAAAACGATGAAAATGGTATATAAGAATGACTTTTTCACAAATATGTTTTTCATAAATAAAATTGGCCTTTTTAGTTTTGCAATTCTATACAAATATCAGACCTAAAATTGAATAATAAAAGTGATTGATAAAAATACCGTAAAAAAACGGGGGGGGTAAAATACTTCTGTGTAAATATTGCAACGTATTTAATTCCAATAAAATATTAAAAATAATTAAAAATTTTCTGTCTCCGAGCTATAAAAATCAAACGGGCAACCCATATGGATTACCCGTTTTCAATTACAGTTACCTAACTCTATTTTATTTTTGCAGCCAGGCTTTTGACCAAGGCTTCCAATTCTGCAATTTTTGTGTTTTGAGATTCGATTTTGGCATCCTGCTCCTGCACCGCTCTTACCAATAACGGGATAAAATCGTTATAACGGATAGCAAGATATCCATTGGTGTCTTTGGTTAAAAATCCCTGGTCTTTCCAACCGAATTTTTGGATAAGCTCTTCCACTTCCTGAGCGACAAACCCCATTTCTTTATTAGGATTTTCTTTATCATTAATTCTATGGTAGGCTACAGGTTTCAGCTCTTTTACAAAATCTAAACCGTAAGGAATACGGGTAATATTTTCCTTCCATCTTTTGTCTGAAGTGATCGTCCAGGCGACCTGAACTCTGGCGGAAGTAACATTGAAATTCCCCATTTGAATTTGATTAGAGCCATCCAGTACCCCTACCATTGAATCCGTTCCGAAGGAAATATTATTGCTACCGGCACCTATGTTTGTTCCTGCATTATCGCCTATTGTAATATTGAGAGTCCCTGAGGTCACCTTCATTGTAGTGTTACTTCCCTTACCAATAAAAATATTATTACCTCCTGTAAACGAACCACTTGTTTGTCCCGAGGTAATACCAATGCCAATATTACCACTACCGGTTGTGTTATCTGTAAGTGCCGCTTCACCTATGGCAATGTTACGCAAACCTGTAGTATTGTTCTGGAGCGAGATACGTCCAATTGCTGTATTAAAACCTCCTGTGGTATTACTTAACATAGCCTGATGACCCAACACGGTATTACGTGCACCGGTTGTATTAGCAAGTAATGCATTGCCTCCTACAACTGTGTTCAGAAAACCTGTAGTATTATTGTTTAAAGCTGAATTTCCCACTACTGTGTTGGTGGCTACCTGACCGCCTCCTAAACCTACCGTGACGGAATTAATGCTTGCATCCCCGTTTCCAACCGTAAGTTTTGCTAGCTTTTTCTCTGCAGTCGAGCCACTTGTTGGTGAAGATACTGTAGCTGCAGTAGTGGTTCCCACCGCCAAATGGGTTGCATTGTTGGCAGCATCCCAGATTACTCTTGATGCTTCGATTCCGTTGGATTTGGTGACAAAATCTGTGGCGTCGGCAGTTCCTATAAAGTTGGTTCCTGCTGTGGTTCCTGTATTTCCTGCGAGAGACCAATTGGTTGCCGCAACGTTATTCCCCATACTGATCTTTTGCCAGACGTTACCATCAAAATAATAATAGCCGACAGCCGTTATATTAACTCTTTGAGCTAAAACATCCCCTCCTGAAATATCCGTGATGTAGATCATGGCTCCCGTCTGATCGGCTCCGTAGAGTGTGTCTCCTTTATCCGTAAGCTGTGAACGGGTAAGGCGGGGTGCCTGCAACCCTGTAATGTCTGTGGATAGTAAATTTCCTAACGTATCAGTTTTACCGGATACATCCAGAGAACTTTTAGGAGTTGTGGTATGAATACCCACTTGTGCGTAGACAGAAGAACTCAATGCTACCAATAACAATAAGAAAATAGGTCTTTTTTTCATTTTTAATTTTAATTATTCAGTTATTATTTAAGTATATGATTATTGCTATAGAGCGGTTTTTAGAATGAGTAACAATGAGAAATATCAACGTTGATAAAATATTATCTTACCTGATGATTTACTAAAAAAGGCAGAGGAGGGAAACTCTGCCTTCGGTTTGTGTTTTTAGAACCTGATCACCTTTTGTATATATAATTATAATCTACTGATATTCATTTTTCTTGTATAAAATAATGTATAATCTGAACCACATCCGAAGCATGGTGTTGCTGAAATACTTATCACATCTCCTTTCATTAGATTTAATTTTTGGCTTCCTGTACCACTACCTGCTATATAATTTACGGTATATCCGGGGGTAAAAATTGCAATCAGCTTTTGTTGTATTGCTCCGTTTTTTACTAATATTAATGCAGTATGTGTACTGTAAACTGTTGATGATGTAACTTCTGCATACACTTCTAAGTTGTACCATCCTGATTGAGGACACGTCCATGAGCTTGTGGCAGGATCAAAATCTCCTCCTCCATTGGTGCTGTATTCTACATTGGAGAATGTAAGCTGGGTTGCTGATCCCTGAGCAACATATTGTGTAACATCTCCATTAATAGTATACATATAAGGTTGCTGGGATTGTGCAAGGGACAATACCCGATAAGTAATTCCTGTAGCTGTATTGATGTTGGTTTTGGTAAGCAGAACAGATTCTCCGGGTTGGATGACGGTGTTTAAATCTTTATCAATAAGTTCAGATCCATTCCCTTCAATGGTAAGGTTGTAAGCCGTGGAAGCATTTTTAAAAAAATACAGCCTTCCTGTACGATCCGGAGAAGTGGGTGAGGCAGGAAGCGTAATCGTGCCATTGGCTGTGCCGTCCCACATAATGGAAAAATCGTTTTCACCGGCGTTATAAGTATTTGCTGTTACTGAGGTATACGCTGCGGCGAAAGATCCATTTACAGTAAGTTTGGAACCTGGATTGGCAGTACCAATTCCTACATTGCCTGTCTGGGCTTTTACAGAACAGGTTAAAATTGTAAATACAATAAATAAAATACATTTTTTTTTCATATGTGTAAGTTTTGAATGATTATTTTAAGAATACTGAATGTATAACATCAAATATCAGTTTGTTGTACAAAATTATATCCTTTCATCGATCATTTTAAAAAATGCTTGTGTGATTATGCCGAGACGCTTGTAGAAATAATACTACAGAAATATCCAATTATTATGTTAATTTTGTTTCGCTAACAACCAGAATTGATTTAAAATATTTTACATGAGCAGGTTTCTGATTACTATTTTTCTATTTGTAATCTTTCAGGCAGAAGGGCAAATTGCATCGTCCTGGTATGATATGGATAGCGGCCTTCCTCAAAATAGTATTAAAGACATTATTAAAGACAAATACGGCTTTATCTGGCTTTCCACAGATGACGGTATTGTAAGGTATGACGGTTTATCCTTTACCCCATACAATAATTTAGCTGTCACCAATCTGCATTTTGAAGATTTTCACGGGAATATCTCTCACGATAGTATCATGATAGGCAATAACAATGAAGAGAACAAAATCCTGATCACCAAAAGAAATGTTTATAAAATCCCTCAAAAAAATCTGAATAAGGTTGAGAGTATTCTTCTAAAAGAAAAAAATAGGTTAAAAAAAAGGCTGATAAAAAATATAGGTTTAGAGTATTATCCCGGTTTGCAATATTTTATCAAAACTAAATCCGGAGATTATTTTTTCAGAAAAAACGAAATTTTATATATCGAAAAAAAAAAGGTAAAGCAAAAGATTTCCATTCCTTTTTCTAATCCCGATTTATCTCATGTCTTCGTTTATAATGAAGTTCTTTATGTTACAGATCCCATAAAAAGGCACACATACCGCATCGATAAAGGGAAATTATCCATTCTAAAAGAACCTACCATTCTTAATAACCCCTCTACCAGAATATTCTGGCAGCAGATTTCCGATCAGACTTTTATCCTTAATAATGATGATATTTATCTGCTCCAACATGAAGAACTTCAACTAAAATTTCTGGTGAAGTATAAAGATTTCGGAAGGCAGCGTTTTAATTGCATTTTCTATGATCAACATTTTAACAAATTATATTTAGGAAGCCTTATTAAGGGATTAAATATCATCTATTTAGGAAATTTTTTCACCGCTCAGAAAAAAATTCCATTTGTGGAAGAAGTGGCACGTGCTTCATTACCGTTTACCAGGAATACGATTATTGATGTTTCAGGTTACGAATTAAATAAATATGGACTTGTAAAAAATCATCACTTTGATTCTGATAATAAATATTTTATGCAGTATGATGATTCAAAAAACATTTTGCTTACAAAAGATTCTGTCTTAGTGAGAATGCGAAAATCTTCCCAGTATAAAGTAAGAGACACCGTTTCTTTTATAAAAACATTTTGCGGAATTTATGAAAAAGATTCATTAAGAGCTGTTAGTATAACGTATGACTTAAAATACTCCTACTTATATATTTATAAAAACAAACATATAAAAAAAGCAGATTGTATTTTTAAATTCAAAGGATTGGTGAGTTCATTTTTAAAATACGGAAATGACTTATTGGTTGGGCATAATAACGGGCTGTATAGAATCTCGATCAGCCACAATACAATTTCTCAGCTTGCCAGCGGAATCAGCGTAAAAAGTATTATCCAGACTCCGGATAAAATGATGTGGATAACGACCAATAAACATGGATTTTTTTTGTTGAAGGATAAGAAATTATTTAAAATTCCTTTGGATCAAAATGCCTATTTAAGTTCTGCTCATTATATTCTTGCGGATCCGTATGGTTATTATTGGATATCTTCCAACAACGGGTTATTTAAAGCCTCAAAAAAGCAATTGCTACAGTCTGTCAAAAGCAAAAGTCCTGTATTTTATTACCGATTTTCTAAAAGTGAGGGATTATTGACCAATGAGTTTAATGGAGCAACACTACCCAATGCCTATTCTTTAGACAATGGAGAATTTGTATTTCCTTCAATGGACGGATTTGTTTTTTTTGATCCGAAATCGATTGCAACTTATTATCCCGACAGGAAAAATATATTTATTGAAAGAGCGAGAATTAATAATTCAAAGATCATTAATTTCAAAAATCATCTTGTGTTGGAAAACAACTATAAGCAAGCTGATATATTCATTGATATCCCGTATTATTCTAATTCATATAATTTAGGAATTGAGGCAAAAATAGAAGGTGAAGATAAAGACTGGCAGCAAATTCCCATCAAAGATGAACGGAAATACACGATAAAAAGTCTTGAAACGGGCACCTATACCTTGCTGCTCAGAATCTTGGTTTCACCAGACGGATCTTATGAATACAAAACCATATCTTTTGAAATAAAACCTCTTTTTTATCAGACGACTGCTTTTAAAATAAGTCTGGGTCTTTTGTTATTATTGATTATCATTTACATAGGTCAAAAGCGTACAAAATTTTTACGTAAAAAAAATACGACCTTAAAAACGAAGGTGAATCACATGGCTAATGAATTAAAAGAAACTTCAAAACACCTGGAAACCGTAAAAAATGACATGCAGAAAGAATCTGAGTACAGGACACGGCTTGTAGAAGCCATCAGCCATGATATTGCTACGCCTGTAAAATACATCGCCCTGTTGTCTCAGAAACTGAATGAAGAAAAAGATACTGATATTCAGAAAGAATATTTCGATACCATTCATCAGTCGTCTGCACAACTGTATTCTTTCACCCTTCAACTGAAGGAATACACTGATCTTTACAGGACAGAAAATATCTATCAGACGGAAAAATATTCAATCAATGAGATATTAATCACGAAAAAAAGACTGTTTGACGATATCGCAAAATCTAAAAAAAACAGTATTATTATTGATGATAAAAACGAAGCTTATTCTTTCATTAATAAAAATATAATTGCGTGCATTATTCATAATCTTCTTGACAATGCAGTAAAATATACAGATGGAGGTACTGTACATCTCAGCACGGAACAGAGTGATAATTTTATTGTAATAACGATATCTGACACAGGCTACGGAATGTCGGATGAACAAATGATTTACTATAAACAAGTCTTTGAACATGCGAATGAAGATGATATTGTACAATTTAAAAATTACGGGCTTGGTCTTCACATGGTCATTCATTTAATTAAAAAAATTAATGCCGTAATAACATTTAATAAAAATACTCCACACGGATCGATTATAAAAATCATCCTAAAAAATACATATGAATAACCGAATTTTAATTGCTGATGATCATCTTGTAGTGTCGATTGGCATTGTTTCAATTTTAAGGTCTGCTTATCCAAACATGGTGATAGACATTGCTAAAAGTTACCCGGAAGCAAAAAATTGCTTACTGGCTCGCAAATATGATGTCATCATGCTGGACATCCATATGCCCGGAACCCAGTATACACAAATGATCCCGGAAATTAAAGAGCTGCAGAATGACATAAAGATCCTGATTTTCTCATCTTTTGACCAGAATATTGCCTTACAATACATTCGCAAAGGTGCCGAAGGATATCTGAATAAGCAATGCAGCGAAGACGACGTTAAAAATGCCATAAATACCATTCTTGAAACGGGATTCTACTATCCCCCAGAGCTTATTCCTATTATAATGAAAGGCACTAAAGAAACCACCGAAGTAAAGAATCTCACCACCAGAGAATTTGAGGTTTTTGAATTGCTGGCTAAAGGAAACGGCAACCTTGAAATTTCTTCCTATCTTAATGTACAAGTATCGACTGTTAGTACCTTTAAGAAAAGAATTTTTGAGAAATTAAAGATTACTAATATTGCGGAACTTATAGAAATATATAAGTGTTTGCATTGAAAACATTTTGATATTTTCACATTTATAGATAGAAGATCCGTGTTAGTTATGCGGATTTTTAGTTTTTTTTAAACAAAATTCTACTCATGTATAAGTTTCTCAATAGAAACCCTATTCAGTTTTTTCAGCCTCTTTTCCTCTATTAAAGCTAAAGTCTTAGATTCAAAACTTTGGACATACACAATCTTCCAATCCTCCGTACCTGAAGTATATTTTCCTTTTGAATTGATATGATAAGCTAAACGCTTTTCCACATCCTCGGAAAAACCTTTATAATAAATATCTCTGCTGGGAGAATATAAAATATAAACGTAATACATTTTAAAAATAAAAAAATCCTACAACTATTTGTAGGATTCTATTTTGCGATCCGGACGGGACTCGAACCCGCGACCTCCGCCGTGACAGGGCGGCATTCTAACCAGCTGAACTACCGGATCAATTTTGTTTTAAAAGTAAATTGATAAAAAACTTTTGCGATCCGGACGGGACTCGAACCCGCGACCTCCGCCGTGACAGGGCGGCATTCTAACCAGCTGAACTACCGGATCAATTTTGTTTTAAAAGTAAATTGAAAAAAACTTTTGCGATCCGGACGGGACTCGAACCCGCGACCTCCGCCGTGACAGGGCGGCATTCTAACCAGCTGAACTACCGGATCAAATTTTTATAATATTGTTTCTTATTAAAGAACTTCGTTTCTTTTTTGTGATTGCAAAAGTACATCTTTTTTCGTTATCTGCAAATTATTTTCAAAAAAAATACCCTCCAAAAACGGAAGGCATTCATTATCAAACTTATTATTTTTATAAGTGCGCGCTTAATTTTTCAGCGATCACTTCTTTTGGAGCTACACCAACTAATTTGTCTACAACCTCACCGTTCTTAAAAATTAGAACTGTAGGGATATTTCTGATACCATACTTCATAGAAATTTCCTGATTGTTGTCTACATCTACTTTTCCAACTACCGCTTTTCCTTCGAAATCTGTTGCTACTTCTTCGATGATTGGTCCTAAAGTTCTACAAGGTCCGCACCATACTGCCCAAAAGTCTACTAATACCGGTTTATCTGATTTTAAAACCTCCTGAAATGAGCTATCTGTAATTTCTAAAGCCATTTTGTTTCTTTTATTTTAAATTAATATTATTCTTTAATGATTTCCTTAATTTGGATATTCAAAATTACGCTTTTTGAGTAATAGAGTTATCTATGCTCAACATTTGTATTTTCTATAACGAAATCTTTTGAAATTTCTTTCAAAGCCGTTACTAAAGCATCAATATCCTCTTTAGTTGTCATATGGCTGAATGAAATACGAAGCGGTGTACAATGATCCATCTCATCCTCAGATAAAACCATCATCATCACCATCGAAGGCTTTGAAGCTCCCGAAGAACATGCACTTCCCTGAGAAATTGCAATTCCTTTCATATCCAGTTGAAGTCCGATCAATGGGTTTTTGTAAGGTAATAAAGCGCTTAGAACCGTGTAAAGACTATTTTCCTTCTCAGAGCTTCTTCCATTGAATTTAATACCCGGAATTTCTTCTGTAAGCCTTTCTGCAGCATAACTTTTAATTTCCTGCATATGGTTTGTATAAGCTTCCATATTTTTAAGAGAAATTTCCAATGCTTTGCCTAATCCTACGATTCCTGCAACATTTTCGGTTCCCGCTCTTAAACTTCTTTCCTGCGGTCCTCCTGTAATAATTCCTTTCAATCCGCTTGACTTTCTGATAAAAGCAAAACCAACACCTTTCGGTCCGTGGAATTTATGAGCACTGCAAGATGCAAAATCAACCAGAATATCAGAGAAATCCAGATTCATATGAGCCATTGTCTGCACTGTATCTGAGTGGAAAAGTGCATTATTAGCTTTGCACAATTCTGCGATTTTTTTTATATCATAAATATTTCCGATCTCGTTGTTGACGTGCATTAAACTTACCAGCGTTTTCTTGTCGGATGATTTCAGTAATTCTTCTAATTTATTAAGATCGATATCTCCTTTCTCGTTCGGACGGATGTAATTTACTTCTACTCCTTTCCTGCTTTTCATATCCAAAATACTCTCGGAAACACATTTATGCTCCAAAGGAGAACTGATGATTCTTTCAACTCCAAGATGTTCTACACTGGATTTGATGATCATATTGTTTGATTCTGTACCGCAAGACGTGAAGATGATCTCAGCGGGAGTAACGTGAAGATAATCTGCAACCTGTCTTCTGACATTTTCGATAAGAATTTTTGCTTCTTGTCCGAAGCTGTGTGTTGAGGAAGGATTCCCAAAATTCATTTTCATGGTTCCAACCATGGCATCGATAACTTCATCTGAAAGAGGCGTTGTTGCAGCGTTATCTAAATATATTTTATTCATTTTACTTTTGAATATTTTAATTCTATGGAATAGGTAATTATGTAAAAACAAAGAAAAATCAGTTATCATCTGAAGATTCCAACTAACCTTTTCATTCTTTTATTTTTACTACCCAAAATTAGTGAAAAAATTGATAATGTCCTTCATTTGCCCATTTCAACATCGGCTTATCTCCGGAAGTATCACCAAAAGCAATGATTTTGTCGTATTTATGATCTTTAATTTCAGCTTCTATTCTTACCAGTTTTTCTTTTCCGTTACAGTTTTTGCCAATGAAATTTCCCGTGAAAACACCGTTCTGAAACTCGGCTTTGGTAGAAACCAACTGCATTTTAAAAGCATCAGCGAAAGGTTTTGCCCAGATATCAAGAGAAGCAGTTACCAATAGACTCTGCGTATTATCTCTATCTATATTTTGAATAAAGTCGAGTGCATTTTCTCTGATAATCTTAGGATAATGTTCTTCAAAAAACTGTTTAGATTTTTTTTCAATTTTCTCTTTAGTTTGCCCTTTTAAGATAGAACCGATGAAGCTTTTCTTTACCTTTTCTGTTTCGGCAAGTTTTAATTTTAATAAAACAAAAAGCGGAACGTGTTTCAAAAACTGTACCTGGAATTTTATTGGATCGTAGAATTTGAGATACATAAACATGGTATCCTTGTAAGTCAGAGTTCCGTCAAAATCAAAACAATACAATTTCTTCATTTTACACTAAAGCTTTAATTTTTTAAATATAAATTCAGGTATATTCCTGATAATCATCATAATAATTCCCCAAACCGGCAAAACATACACCACATTTTTCTGCTTTTTATAAGCTTTAAAAATACATGCTGCAGCCTGTTTTGGAGTTGCTGTTAATTTCGGATTTAATGGTAAACCTTCCGTCATTTTAGTTGCCATGAATCCCGGTTTTACGGTCATCACATGAACTTTCTTTTCGAAAAGATAATTTCTCAAACCGCTCAAATAAGCTGTAAAAGCCGCTTTTGCACTTCCGTAAATAAAATTACTTTGTCTTCCCCGATCTCCCGCTACAGAAGATAATCCGATGATCGTTCCTGATCTTCTGCTTTCGAATTTCTGAGCAAAATAATTCATTACGGGAACTAATTTTGAGTAATTAATATCAATAATCCGCTCTGTATTTTTATTATCATACAAGCCTTCTTCCGTTCCTTCACCTAAATATCCTGTTGCACAAAATAACAGATTAGAATTGATAGTATCAAATTGATTATAATCGATTTCTTTCATTAAATCAAGCTCGATAACTTCTGCCTGCTGAAGAAATTTCACATCAATATGTCTTGCAAATCTTTCGGTCGTCTCTTTGCTGGAGGTGAAAAAATAGATCTTTTCAAACTTTTCTCCTTTCTGCAATGCTTCTTCTACAAAAGCCTGTGCTACTTCCGATGTACTTCCTAAAACGATCATTTGTGTTAATTATTATTTAAGATTCTTTTGTGCTGTAAAGACACAAATTTTGAACTCTGCGTATTTTTAAGATAATTGGTCAGGGAAGATCTGCTCATGCTGTCTTTCGTAAGGTAAATTCTGCCTCCGAACTCCTGAACAATCTGATCTAATTGATCTACCAATTTCTTCAATTTTGAATTGACTTTAAAATCTAAAGCCAATGTGTAGCCTTCAACCGGGAAAGAATTATACGCTTCAGGATTATGTTTTCCGAAAAGTTTTAAAACCGCTAAGAATGAACCGTTTCCGCTATTGGCGATAGTTTCCAATATTTTTTTCATTCCTTCTTTTCCTGTTTCTTTCGGAATTACCATTTGATATTGAATAAAACCAGACTTTCCGTAGATTCTGTTCCACTCATGAATGGCATCTAAAGGATAGAAAAATGTTTCGTAATCGATGAAATTCTTAACCTCTTTTTTTGCCTGTTTTTTATAATACAGCAGATTAAAAATTTTAACCGTTAAAGCATTTAAAACAAATCCAGGAAAATAAAAAGGAACTGTCGGTTCGAATTTTTTCTTTAATCTTAAAGATTTTTCCTTCAGATTTTGAGGAAGTTCATGTTGAAAAGCGTGTTCACCTCTCATCAAAATACTTCTTCCTATATCTTTTCCTTTCTGAAGACAGTCGATCCAGGCAACAGTGTACGTCCAGCTTTCGCTTTCGTCGAATAACCTGAAAATTTCATCAAGATTTTCCGCTTTAATGCTTTCCTGACGAATGTATTCAGATTCTATATTTTTAAGCTTAAATTTTGCAGTAAGAATAATTCCTGTCAATCCCATTCCTCCGATGGTAGCCCAAAATTTATCGATGTTTTCTTCTCTTGAACAAGTGATAATATCACCGTTTTCAATCATTAATTTAAACTCAATCACATATTCCGAAAAACAGCCTTCTGCGTGGTGATTTTTACCGTGAACATCCGATGCAATCGCCCCTCCGACAGAAACGAATTTCGTCCCCGGAGTTACATAAAGAAAATATCCCTGCGGAACAGAAATTTCCAGAACTTCTGAAAGTAAAACCCCTGATTCGCATTCGATAATTCCGTTCAGACGATCGAAACTGATGAATTTATTTAATTTTTTTGTTGAAAATATATGTTCGCCCAATGAAGCATCTCCGTAACACCTTCCGTTTCCTCTTGCGATAACTTCATTGTTATTGACTACAAATTCTTTTATTTTTTTGAAGCTGTCTTCAGACTTCATTTCTTTTTCCACTATGGGAAAATTTCCCCAGTTGGTAACTTTCTGTATAAAATTCGGCTTCATTTTTTAAAGTAAATTTGAATTAAAAATGCAGCCACCCATAACAATAAGGTAACCTGTATATATCTGTCTCTGTAAACGATTTTGGTGGGAGATTCCGTTCTGTTATACACCAAAGTCTGCTGTAAATATCTTAAAAAAGCAAAAACCACAAAGATCACCGTATAAAAAACTCTTGAATGAAATCTCGCCTGAACTTCCGGTGATAATGTAAACATTAAGTAACATATTATCGCCAATGTTACGGAAATCGAAAGTGCAATATCCGCAAACTGAACGTTATAACCATCCAAAGCTTTTCTTGTCTTTCCGGAAACCTGTGCATTGATTAACTCTCCACGTCTTTTTCCAATTGCTAAAACCAATGCCAACACGAAAGTCAATAAAATTGCCCATTGAGAAATACTGATTCCCGTCATATAACCTCCGGCTAAAACTCTTAAAACAAATCCAACGGCAATAATGGAAATATCAATAATAGGAACATGTTTTAACTTAAAAGTATACGCCAGATTCATTACAAAATAAAATCCTACGATCGTTGCAAACTTCCAAAGACTTTCCTGAAAATATGCCTGAGCAAAAAATACCAGAGCAATATCTGCAGCAATAAGACCGATAAAAATTCCTATTGCCTGTGATTTGGATATGGCACCACTTGCCAACGGCCTCCTTCTTTTTTCGGGATGCTGTCTATCTGCCTCAATGTCGTTGTAATCATTTAAAATATAAACGACACTCGCCGCCAACGAGAAAATGATAAAAGCAAAAATACTTTTGGTAAGTAAATCAAGGTTTTTGATGTTACCTGAGAAAAATAGAGGAACAAAAACAAATAGGTTCTTCACCCATTGCTCCACGCGGAGCAGCTTAAAATATTTCTTCATTTATGTTGTTTCAAATGCAAAAATAAGAATTAAAAAAATATCCACCATAAAAATACAAAAATAACCGCTATTGCGGTTATTTAAGAAAATATTTATATGTTAAATAATTATTGCCCTTGCTGAGCGTCGTTAATCATTTTTTCATTTGCAGTAATTGCAAATTCTACTCTTCTGTTTTTAGCTCTGCCTTCTTCAGTGTCATTTGTAGCAACCGGCATACTTTCACCTTCACCTAAAGCAAATAATCTGCTTGCAGAAATTCCTTTTCCGGATAAGTAAGCTTTTACAGAGTTTGCTCTTCTTTCAGAAAGTTTCATATTATAATCATCAGCACCTTTACTGTCTGTGTGACCATAGATATTAATGTTGGTATCAGGATTATTAATAAGAACCTGAGCCAGTTTATCCAAGTTAGTAATTGAAGCAGCTTTTAGATTAGAAGAATCAAAATCAAAGTTTACGATACTTTCATTCAATGTAATTTTGATACCGTCTCCTACTCTTTCAACTTGAGCTCCAGGTAAGGTTTCTTTAATTTCTTTTGCCTGTTTATCCATTTTATTACCGATAACGTTACCTGCAACACCACCGATAATACCTCCTAAAACAGCTCCTAATGCTGCATTTTTACCTTTTCCTACGTTATTTCCTAAGATACCACCGATTACCGCTCCTGATGCAACACCTACTGCTGTACCTCTTTGCTGGTGATTAGAATTTTGTACAGCCTCACAACTTGTAAGCAATAAAGCTGATGATAAGAAAAGGGCTCCGATATATGTTTTTGTAAATTTCATTTTTGTAATATTTGAGTTAAATTATTTCATTCCTGTTCTTTCAAAGTTGTAAACAACTCTTACATTTTCTCCGTCAAAAGGAATATTTTGTTCAAGCGAAAACTGATCTGTAGTTTGATTTGTCAGTGTCAAAGTATATCCTGCCGTATTTTGCTTTGCTTTTGTACCGTCGGCAATTTTTTTGAAGTTAAACGTATTTCCGCTTACTACATCAACTTTAATCGGCTGTGTAAATCCTGCTCCACATGTTCCTCCGCCATTTAAAGTATAAGCTCCGGTCCAGTTATTTGGAATTAATCTCCAATGGCTTCCTACAAAACATTGTGCATCTACACCATCATCGAAAGGTTTAACCTTGAAATTTTTATCGTAATCAATGCTTACGATCTGCCAGTCTCCTTTCATTTTCAGGAATTCTGATCTTTGGCTTTGGGCTGTTTTTGCGTTATTAACGGCGGAACAAGACACTGCAAAAAGTGATGTTCCCAACATCCCTGCAAGTAGTAACTTTTTCATTTTGTTGTTTATTATTTTGTTAGAATAAAGTTATAAAAAACCGTGCCAAAATTGAATAATAAAAATAAAAAAAGTCCGAAATTTTCGGACTTTGTATGTTTCAACCTTAAATACAGGAAGATATGTTATTTTTTAACAGTCTTTTTTACGGATCTTTCAGCCTTTTTTACAGCACCTGATTTTCCATTATAAAAATTTGTATAAGCATATTCTGCAGCTTTTTTCAAATCAATTACACCTCCGGCCTGAGAAAAATCACCAAACTGATTTGCTGTACTCGCATTACTTGATTTTACTAAAGATTCAATAATCTGAGCCGGCGTTAAATTTGGCATATAAGCCAATAAAACTGCCGCAGCTCCTGCTACCACCGGAGAAGCCATTGAGGTTCCCTGTAAATATTTGTATTCATTGTGAGGAACTGTAGAATAAATCTCCTGTCCCGGAGCGAAAACATTTACCATTTTCTTATTGAAGTTTGAGAAACTTGCTCTTAAGGCATTATTATCATTTGTACTTGCTCCAACTACCAAAACGTTATTTACAAAAGGTTTTTCATCTGTTACATTTTTGAAGTTCGTAGGATAAGCAAGATGTTCTGCAACATCTTCATTCTCGTTACCTGCAGCTTTTACCAAAAGAACGCCTTTATCCTGAGCATATTTGAAAGCCTCCCAAACTACGCTTTTACCAGGAGAAACAGGTTTACCGAAACTCATATTCAAGACTTTAGCACCATTGTCAACTGCATATCTGATTGCGTTTGCAACGTCTTTATCTCTTTCATCACCGTTTGGAACTGTTCTTACAGACATGATTTTTGCAACTTTTGAAGCTACCCCATACTGAACTTCTTTTCCATTCGGAAGTCCTGCAATGATGCCTGCAACGTGGGTTCCGTGCATTGCATCCGGCCCTTCATAATGGTTGTTTCCGTAATTTTTTTCAGAATAATCATCATAATTATCTCCTACTATTTCTTTTCTTGGATCATAGCTAAGATCATACTGTTTAGCTTTTGGTGCAAATTCGTCAATTGCTTCCTTCATTTGCTCTTTCATCAGTTTTTCGAATTCTGCCGAAGATTTTCCTTTAAATTCAGGGCTTTGAGCAACCTGACCTAAAACATTAAGTGCAATAGCATCTTTCTGTACCGAAGGTTTAATAGCAGCAATATTTTCAGGAGTAACAGTTTTACCATCTAATAATCTCACCATATCCGGGATCAATTCACTAATCATGGTATAGGTCTGCAACCCTTGTCTTCCTTCAATACTGTTTTTATTAAACAATTCTTTAGCTTTCATATACATTGCAAAATCTTCAGGCATTTTTGCTTGATTTGCTTTGTTTTTAGTAGAATCATCACCTTCGAAAACAGGTTTGTATTTGGCAACAACTCTTGTTACTTCCATATTATCAACATCTATATCGCCGTTTTTACCACCAATGAAGTTCCATCCGTGAATATCGTCGATATATCCGTTTCCGTCATCATCTTTTCCATTATTAGGTACTTCATTAGGATTTGTCCAAATGTTTTTTACTAATCCCGGATGATCCACCTGAACTCCGCTGTCTAAGACTCCCACCAAAACAGTTTTTGGCTTAAGACCTTTAGATTCTAAAAATTTATATGCATTTTCTGTATTAATACCATAAACTTTTGTTGCAGCAAAATCTTTATGATACCAAGTCATAAGATCTTTATTTTCATTTTGGTCAGCTTTTACTCCTTGGGCTTCCTGAGCGTAAGAGAAACTAAATCCCACTAAAAAAACAGCAGCTAATAATACCTTTTTCATGTTAGTATGATTGTTTAATATTTTTAATATAAGTCAAAGTTTCCGGTCCTTTGTTACAAATTAAATCTAAAATTGATAAATCTTTTAGAAATCCTAATTTATCAGAGAAAGTCTGATAATATTCTTCCATTTCAAATTCTGATGGAATTTTTGCAGAAAACTTTTCTCTGAAATTAATCTGTTCCGGATTTTTGATATATTCTTCATTCAAAGAGTGTGCCTTTTCTGTTTTTAGAATCTGCTGAAGAATTTCAAGAGTTTTTAGATTAAAATCCAGCAAATATTTTTCCTTCAAGTCAAATATTTTCCTGAATTTATCTTCATAAAACTCGAAATAAGGAGAACTTTGATATGCGGTTTTAATGGATTTCCAATGAAGACTTCTCCAATCTTCACGGTAAGAAATTTCTATATCTTTCAATTCTCTTTTACCAGTATGAGCAATAGGAATAATTAATGACAATTTTCCGTTAGCACCATAAATATTCGTTCTGTTTCTATACGTCTGCTTCGGAAAACTTTCAAACTGTTCAAATAAAATATCATTCTCAGCATTCAAAAACACTGAAAACCATGAAATCGGCGGTAAATAAAATACCGGTAATAATACATTCTTCATATTCATAACGCAAAAATGAAGTATTCTTTCAAATACTTCATTTATTATAGTTTATTTTAATTTTATAAATCTTCTTCTTTCTTTTTCTTTCCAAACAGCTTCATGAAATACTCCCAACCAAAGAATAGGATAAGAATCATGACTGCAACCCACCAGTAAGAAGTTTTGTTGGCTTCTCCTGTGTTTGTAGCTTTAAACATTCTGTCCCAACGGACTTTTTTCGGAGCCTGATATGTTGAACTTGCATCTGAGAAAACTCCTTGTACACTCATCCATGTAAACATCGGCTTTCCAACAATATTTTCTTCAGGAACAAAACCAAAGAATCTTGCATCTAGCGAAGCATCTCTGTTGTCTCCGATCATCATGTAATAATCCTGCTGAATTGTATATTGATTGGTTTCTTTTCCGTTGATGAAGATTTTCCCGTTTTTGTTTTCTAAAGTGTTATGCTCATATTTAGAAATAACCCACTGATACATTGGAAAAGACTCCTTATCAATAATAACAACGTCACCCTTTTTAGGAATTTTTAAAGGACCGTACCAATCTTGGTTCCAAGGTTTATTGATCGGGAAAATAGATTGAGTAGTATCAATACTTTTTGTGTAAGCTGTTTTATCAGCATTTAATTTATATGAAATCGTAGCAGAGTCTTTAGGATAAATATTTTCCTCCATACTCAGTACACTCGGCAATGCTTTGATTTCTTTTGCCGTCTTATCTGTAAGACCCTGGAACATGTAAACAAATCCACCGCTTTTTTCGTTCTGCATTTCTCTTACAGGTAAGAATCCATAAGTATTATAGAGACTTGGAATATCCAATTGAGTTCCTGTATTTACAGTATAAGCGTGCTGAACTTCCTGATCTCCTAAAACCGTTTCCGGCTTACCGTTTACAAAAAGTCTTCCTGCTCTCATTTCAAAAGTATCACCTGCAACTGCCACACATCTTTTTACATAGGGATCTTTTCTGTCGATCGCCGTGTGTACAGAATCCTGAGGATAGTTGAAAACAACTACATCATTTCTTTGAGGCTTATTGAACTGAAGTAATCTTGCATAAGGAAGTTTTACCCCGTCAACATAAGATTTTGGATCATCTTTCGGGTTTCCTTTTTCTCCCGTATCCATGATCGTTCCCTGTAAAAACGGAATCGCCAAAGGACGCATCGGAAGTCTGTATCCGTAGCTCCATTTATTTACGAAAAGGAAATCACCCACCAATAACGTTCTTTCCATAGATCCTGTAGGAATCCCGAAAGGCTGTGTTACAAAAACGTGGATAATTGTTGCGAAAACTACTGCAAAAGTTACTGATCCCAAGAAAGAATCTTTCTTTTTACCTTCTTCATCTGAAGAAAAACGAGAAGTTTTTGCACTCGTCCCTGTACCTGTTACAAATAAATCAAAAATTTGTGCAGATATATTAAGTATCTTATTATGTTGTTCTTTAAGATTTTTTTGTTCTTCTGTTAAATATTCTTCATCTTCTATCTCTGTATCTTTCGAGTAGTTTACAACTGCCATATAAATAAAAGGAAGAAAAACAGTAAGAAATTTATTCTGAATAAGGTTTTTCCCAAATTTATCCATTAGATATAAGTGAAAAACAGACATCATGATTGGTCCTACGATTGGTAAATAGGATAAAATTGCCCACCATCTCGGATGTTTTGTTTCTTTTAAAATAACTAAATAATTACAGAAAGGTATAAAAGCCAATAACGGACTATACCCCATTTTTTTGAACAGCTTCCAAGTGGAAATCCCCATCAACACTGATAAAATGAGAACATAAACTGTATAAGTTAAAAAATAATTCATAAATTTTTGTGCCTAATCTATAATATGAGTAATTTGTAATGAGCAATGTGTAATTTTTACCGCTCATTATTTGTTACTATTAGTTTGCAATGTAGGGATTTTGTTACAAATTAAAGTCCCAAAACATCCTTCATTGCGAAATTTCCTTTTTTATCTTTAATCCATTCTGCTGCTACGACAGCTCCTAGTGCAAAACCATTTCTGTTGAAAGCCGTATGTTTAATCTCAATCTCATCTACTTCGCTTCTATAGAAAACGCTGTGAGTTCCCGGAACCTCATCTTCACGGATTGCAAAGATACCCAACTGATTTCCCTGAGTTTCTTCCAATTTCCAGGCTTCGAATTTTGGATTGTGTTTGAAGATACCTTCTGCAATAGAAATTGCTGTTCCACTAGGTGCATCCAGCTTATGAACGTGATGAATTTCTTCTAACTGACAAGAATATTCATCCACATTTTTCATTAAATCTGCCAACTTTTCATTTAAAGCAAAAAATAAATTTACCCCTAAGCTAAAGTTTGAACCATATAGGAAAGCGGTTTCATTTTCAACAGCCAGTTTTTCAATTTCTTCTTTTTTTTCCAGCCAGCCTGTTGTTCCGCAGATTACCGGAATTTTGTTTTTAAGACAAGCTTTGATATTTTCATAAGCTACTTCCGGCAAAGAAAATTCAATCACTACATCCGGATTGTTAAGATTTTCAGCAGTTGGGGTTTCTTTTAATCTGGCAACGATTTCGTGACCTCTTTTTGTCGCAATCTCATCAATGATTTTGCCCATTTTACCATATCCAACTAATGCTATTTTCATAAAATCTTTATCTATTTTTACTGCTTTAAAAATTTCCGTTTTAAACCAATTTTAATTAAAATCTATAACTTAAACTTAATCCCGTTTTCGGAGGAGCGAAACCATATTGATCCTGAACCACCGCTGGGGCGAAAGATAAATCCGGATCATGACGAGGTTCATACAAATGTGCATCTACCACAGCATCCACAATATTTAAAATATAAATTAAACCTGTGATGGCAATTGCATAATCTCTTTGTCTTTTTGATCTGTCCTGAGCATTTCCTAATGCTACTTTATCCAACCAAGGATGGCTGTCAACGAATTCATTTGGAGTTCCGTTGAGTTTGGCGATGTAATATTCGCGGTATTTTTTATACTGAGTGTCATTCCAGACAGCAATCCCGACTCCGGCTCCTACAGCTCCTAAAACGATAGGAACTTTCCAGTATTTTTTATTGTAAACCTGCCCCAATCCAGGTAAAACAGCAGAATACAATCCCGCTTTTGTAGGATTTAATTTTAGGGTTTTCTTTGTTGGTCCGTTTGCTTTTTCAAGATCTGAAACTACTTTTGCCTCAGTCTTTGTATTGTTTTTTTCCACAGACACGCTGTCTTTCGGATGGTGTTCTACCCGAATCGTATCATTAGGATTTACTTGCGAATATGCAATCGCAAACAGACACAAGAAAAATGTGAAAAGTATTTTCTTCATTTATTTAATATGAGATAAAATATATTCCAGCTCATCTTCGTTTTTGAAGTCCAGAACAATTTTTCCTTTTTTACCACTTCCGGAAGCTTTAATCTCCACTTTTACATCCAAAATGTCTGCAATAGTTTTTTGCGCTCTCTTATAATTGTTAGAAAGCTCAGCTTTTGCTTTTTTTGCAGCCGGAGATTTTGGATTTTTTAAGGCTGTTGCAGCTTGTTCAGCCTGGCGAACATTTAGTTTTTCTTTAATAATTAAATCAAATAAAATCTGCTGGTGTTCTTCATTTTCAAGACTGATGATAGCTCTTCCGTGACCTGCAGAAATCTCACCGCTTCTGATTGCATTTTGAATATCCGGATTTAATCTTAATAATCTGATCGAGTTGGTAATCGTACTTCTGTCCTTACCAACTCTTTGGCTAAGATTTTCCTGAGTAAGACCGATTTCGTCCATTAATCTCTGATACGTTAATGCAATTTCAATCGCGTCAAGATCTTCTCTTTGGATATTTTCAACAAGAGCCATCTCAAGAAGCTCCTGATCATTCACCAAACGGATATAAGAAGGAATAGACTCCAACCCTGCAATTTTACTCGCTCTGAAACGTCTTTCCCCGGATATGATTTCAAACTTTTCTCCGTCTTTTCTTAGGGTAATTGGTTGAATTACACCTAAGTTTTTGATGGACTGAGCAAGTTCGTTTAATGCTTTTTCGTCAAAATAAGTTCTTGGTTGGGTTGCGTTGGGATATATATCTTCTATTGCAATTTCTACAATATTCCCCACAAACTTATCTGCTCCCTCATCAGTCGCAGAGTTGATCGTTGCTTTGGATTCAGCACTTAGAATTGCACCCAAACCACGTCCCATCGCTCTTTTTTTGTCCTTCATATTATGCTTTAAACTTTAAGTTGATGACTTAAACTTTTTTAATTTTTTACTAAATTTTCATTGTTCAGCAAAACTTCTTCTGCCAATTGAATATACTGAATCGCTCCTTTACTCTCCGCATCATAATTCAGGATACTTTCTCCGAAACTTGGTGCTTCACTCAATCTAACGTTTCTGCTGATGATTGTTTCAAAAACCATTTCAGGGAAGTGCGCATTGACCTCTTCCACAACCTGATTAGACAATCTCAATCTGCTGTCGTACATCGTAAGAAGCAAACCTTCAATATCCAAATCTTTATTGTGAATTTTCTGAACATTTTTAATTGTATTCAATAATTTTCCAAGACCTTCCAATGCAAAATACTCACATTGAATCGGAATAATCACAGAATCTGCTGCTGTAAGAGCATTTACGGTAATCAACCCTAAACTCGGCGCACAGTCAATAATGATATAATCATAATCATCTCTTACGCTCTGCAATGCTTTTTTCAGCATATACTCACGATTTTCTTTATCTACCAATTCGATTTCCGCAGCAACTAAGTCGATGTGAGAAGGAACGATATCCAAATTTGGTGTAGCTGTCTGCTTAATACAAGCTCTTGTATCCATGCTGTGCTCCAACAAATTATATGTAGAATACTGAACATCTTCAACACCTAAACCTGAGGTTGCATTTGCCTGAGGATCAGCATCAATGATTAATATTTTTTTTTCCAATACCCCCAATGCTGCTGCTAAATTGACAGCTGTTGTAGTTTTTCCAACTCCTCCTTTCTGATTAGCGATACCTATGATTTTTGCCATTATTAGAACTTTAAGCCTCAAAAGTACACATTTTTCCTTGCTCTGAATGAATGGATAAAACGAAATTTGAGTTAAAATATTGTTAATAAGCATTTTAACAATAAAAAAAATTATCCACAAAAAAAATTCTTTGTGGATAACTATTCAAGATTTGTTTTTTACTATTGATTATTCAAACTTCATTGAGATTGGAAATTTGAAATAACTTCTTACAGGTTGACCTTTAACTTTAGCCGGAATCCATTTTCCTTTGATAGATTTAACTGTTCTTAATGCTTCGCTGTTAAAATCAGCATTTTTCCCATCTGCTTTAATTCCTGAAATTGTTCCATCTCTTTCTACAATAAAAGTAATTGTAGTTTTCATCAGTTCATCAGAATCAAGTGCAGAATTATCAAAATTGTTCATTACTTTATTTCTAAAAGAATCAATTCCTCCTGGAAAAGTTGCCTCTACATCTACAACCGTCGGAATCACGTTAGGATCTTCTTTTTTAGGTTCTGCTGTAGGCTGTACAGGAGGACCTGTTTTAATAGTCGGAGCTGTTATCGGAATGTAAGCATTTGCTGGAGCCGTTTCTCCATCCGAATTGTTTTTAATCCCTGAAACCGCACCTTCAATTTTTTCAACAACTCTTTCGTTCGTGACATTAGCTTTTGGCTCTGGTAATCTATCATCAACCGTTTTTACATTTGGAGCAGTCGTTTGA
This sequence comes from Chryseobacterium ginsenosidimutans, assembly GCF_039536845.1. Classification (GTDB taxonomy): domain Bacteria; phylum Bacteroidota; class Bacteroidia; order Flavobacteriales; family Weeksellaceae; genus Chryseobacterium; species Chryseobacterium ginsenosidimutans_B. The sequence continues at coordinate 833,330 of NZ_BAAAZJ010000003.1, read as the reverse complement.
GGAACAGGTTGTGCCTTTGGAGGAACCACAACAACATCTGGTGGAACTACAGGATCTACAAGATCTATAATTACTCCTTCCGGTCCTTTTACCACATCACTTTTAAACGCATTAATAGCAAGTGGCGTCAAAGAAATTGCAGCCAATAAACTTACGCCTATAAAAAGAGCTTTTGTTAATATTTTATCTGATTCGTTTCTCAGAACATATGCACCATATTCTTTATTACGGTGTTCGAAAAGAACTTCATTAAAGCGAAATTCTTGATTTTGATGTATGTGTTTCATCACTATAAATATTTAAACTGTTAAAAATTGTAATTATTAGTTTTTATAGCTCTTATCGATAAGCATTGTTTCAATATCAAAACATTTGCCAAAAATTTGTTAAAATCACAACATTTTAAAAATAATTATAACAATATTTAAAATTAACTATGCGAAAAATAATAACGCTCTATTTATAAGCAAAATACACATCAATATTATTCAATAATAATCTTATATCATTTTAAAATGTTCAACGAAAATTAATTATCGTAAAAACCACATCTCAAAACAGGAAAATCACTACTGAATTTATTGATTATGTGATAGATATTTGTACTATACAAAAAATGGTAACACTCAAAACTGAAAAAAGTAACTAAAAAACCAATAGCCATGAAACTTTTAAAATATTATACAAAATCGCCGGAAGTCACTACACTTTGTGAACTTCTTTACAAACAAGGATATAACATAAAAATTTCAGATTCTTTTTCTCTGGAAGTTGATGCTGCGGTGAAAGATTTTCAAAGAAAAAATTCTTTGGTCGTTGATGGGATTGTCGGCATGAAAACCTGGACCGTTCTGCTTCAGAAAAATTCAGCTCCGGCTCCCACAAATTCAACAGATAAGTTTTTAAAAGAAAGTGACTTAATAACTTTCGCAGATCAATATGGCCTTGAGTTAGCTGCTGTAAAAGCTGTTAATGAAATAGAAAGCAGCGGAAAAGGTTTTTTAATTAACAATAAGCCTAAAATCTTGTTTGAAGGACACATTTTCTGGAATGAATTAAAGAAAAGAGGAATTGATCCAAATGCTTATTACAACGCCAATCACAAAGACGTTTTGTATCCAAAATGGACAAAAATATACTATCAGGGCGGTGTAAAAGAGTACGACAGGCTGAATGAAGCCAGCACCTTGGGAGCTGATCCGAAATTTAAAGACGCAGCATTATCTTCTGCTTCGTGGGGAAGTTTCCAGATTATGGGATTTCACGCAAAACCGCTTGGCTATAATGATACAGCTGATTTTGTTTCAAAAATGGAAATAAATGAGGGTGAACATTTGAAAGCTTTCGGAAGATTTTTAGAAGTGAATAAAATATTAACCCATTTAAAAAATAAAAACTGGGCAAGTTTCGCTAAAGCCTATAACGGAGCCGGTTACAAACAGAATAAATATGATGAAAAACTAGCAAAAGCTTATGCTAAATATTCTAAAAACTAATAACCAATTAATATTCAGCGCATTGAACTCAAAGTTCCTTTTGTGTTGAAACCTTCTTTTTTCTCTCGCATTTTTGTGGGAGATTTTTATATAATCTGTCATTCCGAATGAAATGACAAACTGTGTGTAAAAACTTAAGTATGGTTTGAGATTGCTCTATTTCGGGCTCTGTACAAGTTGGCTGCACTCCTCGCAATGACATAAAAAAAGAGACCATCGATTGACAGTCTCTTAATATATTTAAATAAAATTCCTTAAAATAATTCTTTTCTGATAATGTTCTGACTTCTTTCAGGACCTACAGAAACCAAATAAACGTTGATTCCTAAATACTTTTCGATAAACTCGATGTATTTCTGAGCAGTATCAGGAAGTTCGTCGTAGCTTCTTACTTTTGTAAGATCTTCGTTCCAACCCGGTAAATCTTGGTAGATCGGCTCGTAGTTGTACAATTTTTCTGTTGAAGAAGTGAAATAATCGATGATTTTTCCGTCTTCAGTTTTATAATGTGTTACGATCTTTAAATTTTCAATTCCTGTAAGAACATCTAATTTCGTAATTACTAAGTTATTGATACCGTTGATCATACAAGCATGTTTCAATGAAACCAGGTCTAGCCAGCCTGTTCTTCTTGGTCTTCCAGTTGTAGCTCCGAATTCACCACCAATCTGTCTGATGCTTTCTCCTAATTCGTTGTCCAATTCAGAAGGGAAAGGTCCGTTTCCTACTCTTGTACAATATGCTTTTGCAACACCGATCAGGTTTTTAAGTGAAGTTGGCGGAACACCCGCTCCGGTACAAACACCTCCAGTTGACGGAGAAGATGAAGTAACGTAAGGATATGTTCCGAAGTCGATATCAAGCATCAACGCCTGAGCTCCTTCAAACAATACGTTTTTACCGTCTCTGATAGCTTCGTTTAATTCTACTTCTGTATCAACGATTCTGTGTTGAAGCTGTTTTCCGATCTCTAAAAATTCGTTGTAAATTTCTTCAACGTCTAATGTCGGTTTTCCGTAATATTTTTCGAAAAGAGAGTTCTTAACTTTTAAGTTTTTCTCAATCTTGTCTCTTAAAATTTCAGGATTCAAAAGGTCTACCATTCTGATACCGATTCTTGCGATCTTATCTTCATAGCATGGTCCGATTCCTTTTTTGGTCGTTCCGATTTGCGTTCCTCCGTGCTCTTCTTCACGGTAAGTATCCAAAAGAATGTGGTAAGGCATGATGACATGCGCTCTTCTGCTGATAAAAATGTGATCGGTTCTTAAGCCTTTGCTCTCGATTTGGTTCACTTCTTTAATGAAAGATTTAGGATTTACCACTACTCCGTTCGCAATGATACACTTCCCTTTGCACTGAAGAACTCCCGATGGAAGAAGGTGTAAAACAAATTTTTCATCGCCTACGTAAACCGTGTGACCAGCGTTGTCCCCTCCCTGGAAACGTACAACGTAATCCGATTTTGCCGATAAAACATCCGTGATTTTTCCTTTACCTTCATCTCCATATTGAAGACCTACAACTACATAAGTTGACATATTTTACTTTTATTTTAGATTCATGCAAAATTACTTTTAAAAAATTGGGTGGGCAAATTTGTGGTGGATTTTATTTTTGGGTGGGTGGAAATCATGTGTTGTATTCGAAATTTTGCAATTGAAATAAAATTAATATTCTAATGATTCTGAAATTGAAAAACACTGTCATGGAAAACATTCCACTTAAAAAATAATTTTGAAAAAATACCAATTATTGGTACCTTTGATTTAAAATTAAAATAATGGCAAAAAACACATCCATACTATTAGGCGATTATTTCGACAACTTTATCAATCAACAGATCAAATCTGGAAAATTCTCTTCTGCAAGTGAAGTTATAAGAACAGCATTACGAATGTTTGAACATGAAGAATCAAAGAAAACAGAATTAATTAACGAATTAAAAAAAGGAGAAAAATCCGGTTTTGAAGAAAATTTTGATCGTAACGAATTTCTGAAAAACCTCCATCAAAAACATTCTGCTGACTCATGAAATACAAAATCAGCAAAGAGGCTTTAAATGATTTAGAAAAAATTTGGCTATATACTTTTGAAATTTGGTCAACAGAACAAGCAGATTATTATTTTGATTTAATAATGAATGAAATTGAGCATTTATCCGAAAATCCAAAATCAGGAAAAGATTATAATGAAATCAGAAAAGGATATTTTCGTTCAAGAGTAAAATCACATTTCATTTTTTACAAAATCAATCTCAAAAATGAGGAAATTGAAATTATAAGAATTCTTCATCAACAAATGGATATTTCATCTAGATTGGATGAATAAAATCAAACGTCATAGGTTTTAGAAACCTATGACGTTTATATAATAATTTGTTATTTCAACAAAACCTCACCCATCACTCCAATCTCCCCCAAAAACACCCCATCATGCGAAATCACCACCAAAGTCCCACGATAATCTTTAATAGAATTTGTGAGAATTTCCACATTTTGAAGATCCAAATTATTGGTCGGTTCATCGAGAATCATCATATCAGGAGCTTTATTGCTGATGGAAAGTCCGCACAGAAGAAGCCTCAAGCGTTCTCCTCCACTTAGAACATCGCACTTTTTGTCCCAACTTTCCTTTCCAAATAAAAATCTTGACAACAAAGTTTTTACTTCAGATTCCTGCAATGCATTATCATTAAATTGTTGGGTAAAATCATAAACCGTCGCATTTTTATCAATCAAAGAATATTCCTGATCAATATAAATTGTATTAAAATCCGACCTCAAAATCTTTCCGACAGTCGGTTGTAAATCTCCCAACAACAGCTTAATCAAAGTCGTTTTCCCCGAACCATTCGAGCCTTTGATAGAAATTCTGTCACCACTCCGGATTTCAAGATTGAGATTTTCTTTCCACAGATTTTCTTCATCATATTTGAAATTAATTTCCTCCGCTGAAACCAAAATTTTTCCCGAATGCAGATTCGAATCATTAAAATTAACCTTCATCTGATCTGCATTTCTCACAGACGAACGCAAATCCCGTAACTCACCGGAAATATCATTGATTTTCTCAGCATGAATCCCTTTTAATTTGGAAGAATTTTTCTCTGCATTATTTCGCAGCGTGTTCATCATAATTCTTGCCACACCCGATTTTTCCTGCTTTTGTTTTCCTCTTGCATCGAGTTTTTGCTTTCGTTCCAAGGTTTCCCGTTCCTTTTCTTTCGCCTTTTTCAGCGCCCGTTCTTTCGAGTGAATATCATTTTGCAGCGCTTCATTTTCGATTTCTTTTTGTTCGGCATAAAAATCATAATTCCCGCCGTAGGTCGAAATTCCCTGATTGCTCAATTCAAAAATTGCATCCACTAAATTCAGTAAAGTTCGGTCATGACTGACGATCACAACCGTCGAATTTGTCTTTTTAATCAAATCATACAACAAATTTCTGCCTTCCAAATCGAGATGATTGGTCGGTTCATCGAGTAAAATAATTTCAGGTTGATTGATTTGAATTCCGGCAAGAAAAACCTTTGTTTTTTGTCCGCCACTCAGACTTTCCAATGTTTGATTTAGATCTAGATTTTCAAGTTTCCAATGCTGTAAAGCGGTTTGACAAAGTTCTTCAATGTCCCAGTCGTCATTTAATATTTCAAAATAAATTTCATCCACTTCCCCGTTGGTTATTTTTTGAAGTGCATTTAATTTTTTGTCAATTTTTAAACATTCTGCAACCGTCAGATGATTAAAATTTCCAAACATTTGCGGAACATAAAAAATATCACCCTGAATATTGATATTCCCTTCCAAAGGCTCAATTTCATTCGCAATGATTTTCAGCAAGGTAGATTTTCCCATGCCGTTACTCCCGACCAAAGCCGATTTTATGTGTGATTGTATCGTTAAGTTGATAGAATTAAATAGCAGATTCCCCGCCGGAAACCCAAAGGATATATTGTGTAGAAAAAGCATGATTTCTTTCTTAATTAAGGTTAGACTTCAATAACATTTTCGTTATTGTTCAATTAAATCTGAAAGAAATTATATCCTACATTATCGTTTTTGGGCTTTGTGAATTGCAAAGGTAAGAATTTTTTAAATATTCTTCATTGTGAAAAAAATCACTTGTCATTCTGACGATAGGAAGAATCTCAACTTTTTTATTACTCATCCCGCATTACTCATTTTTCAGGAGCTATTTCCAGCTATCCACTTATACTCCTCGCACCAATGCTTTTTCCCTCTCTTGCTGCGGGGTAACCGTTACTATCTGGGCTAAGGTTTTTGTCTGTTATTTCAACATTCCGAATAACCATACAATTTGTCATCTCGTAGGGATCTGGACGCGAATCTTTCCTTACTATATTTCTATAAACTTTGCTTAGATCCCTACAGGATAACAAACAAAACGTTGAATTATTGTGGAAATCTCATGGAAAGCAGATTCTTTACTCCGCTTCTGCTCTGTTCTGAATGGCACAACCCAATATTAAGCCCTTTTACCCTACAACTCTAAAACACTCTCAAAAACACTCTTACATCCAAACCTTAAAAAACTTTCATCAAAAATCCGTAACTTTGCCGCCTACTAAAAATTTTATGGAAAGTATTAAAGTTCACGACAAAACTTTTGTTCCTTATTTGGAGGACGCCGAAATTCAGGAGATTGTAAAAGCTACGGCTTTAAAAATTCATGAAGATTACAAGGATGAAGTTCCTGTTTTCATTGGCGTTTTGAACGGAGTTATCATGTTCTTCTCAGACCTTTTGAAGCATTATCCGGGAGAATGTGAGATTGCTTTTATCCAGATGAGTTCTTACGCAGGAACTGAATCTACAGGAATCGTTTATCAGAAAATGGAACTAACGAAGGACGTAAAAGACCGTCACATTATCTTGGTAGAAGATATTGTAGATACAGGAAATACGGTTGAAAGTCTTTTTAAATATTTCAACGAAACGCAACGTCCTAAATCTGTAAAAATCGCTTCTTTCCTATTAAAACCCGAAGTTTATAAAAAAGATTTCAAGCTGGATTATATCGGAAAAGAAATTCCAAATAAATTTGTTTTAGGTTACGGATTGGATTACGATGAATTAGGTAGAAACTTACCGAATTTGTACCAGTTAGAAGACGGACAAATCAACCATTAAATTGCTATGAGCTTTTAGCTTCTGGCTATTAGCTTTTAAAATTATATCTAAAGTAAAAAGTAAATATTAACTAAAAAAGCTAAGAGCTTAAAGCTTACTGCCTAAAGCCTGAAGCAAAATGAAAATTATGATAAACATTGTTCTGTTCGGCCCTCCAGGAAGTGGAAAAGGAACTCAAGCACAAAACTTAATCGAGAAATTTAATTTAAAGCAAATCTCAACAGGTGACCTTTTCAGATTTAACATGAAAAATGATACCGAGCTTGGGAAATTAGCTAAATCTTATATCGATAAAGGAGAATTGGTTCCGGATCAGGTAACGACAGATATGCTGGTTGACGAAATCAGAAAACCTACCGATGCTGCAGGATTTATTTTCGACGGATATCCGAGAACTGCCGTTCAGACAGCAGCGTTAGAAAAAATCGTAAAAGAAGAACTGAATGATGAGATCGATGTTTGTCTTTCATTAATTGTTGAAGATTCAATTTTGGTTGAAAGATTACTGAAAAGAGGTGAAATCAGCGGAAGATCTGATGACAGCAATGTAGAAATCATCGAAAACAGAATAAAAGAATACTACGCAAAAACAGCAGAAGTTGCCGAACTTTACAAACAACAAGGTAAATATGTAGAGATTAACGGTGTAGGAGAAATCAATGAGATCTCTGAAAAACTTTTCGCTGAAGTAGAAAAAGTAAAATAAGGAATCAGGGTTTAGGAGTTAGGTAATAGTTGTTTACGCTAAATTCTAAGCTCTAAGCCCTAAATCCTAAGTCAAAAAATTATGTCAAACTTTGTAGATTACGTAAAGATTCATTGTAAAAGCGGTCACGGAGGCGCGGGTTCTGCCCACCTTCGCCGTGAAAAGTATATTCCTAAAGGTGGTCCTGATGGTGGAGACGGAGGTCGAGGCGGTCATGTTATCATGAAAGGAAATGCTCAGGAATGGACTTTACTTCCACTTCGTTATACCCGTCACGTAAAAGCTGAACGTGGTGAAAACGGAGCAAAAAACCAGTTAACAGGAGCTTACGGAGCTGATGTTTATATTGAAGTTCCTATTGGGACTATTGCTAAAAATGAAGAAGGAGAAATCATTGGCGAAATCCTGGAAGATGGTCAGGAAATCATTCTGATGGAAGGAGGAAAAGGAGGAAAAGGAAATGAACATTTCAAATCTTCTACCAACCAGACTCCACGTTTTGCACAACCGGGAATGGACGGTCAGGAAGGTTTTGTAGTTTTCGAACTTAAAATCTTAGCCGATGTAGGTCTTGTCGGTTTCCCGAATGCCGGAAAATCTACTCTTTTAGCGTCCGTTTCTGCCGCAAAACCGAAAATTGCCAATTACGCATTTACTACTTTAACACCAAACTTAGGAATTGTAGATTATAGAAATTACAAATCTTTTGTAATGGCAGATATTCCGGGAATTATTGAAGGCGCCGCAGAAGGTAAAGGTTTAGGACACAGATTCTTAAGACATATTGAAAGAAACTCAATTTTATTATTTTTAATTCCGGCTGATTCTGAAAGTCATTTCAATGAGTTTAAAATTCTGGAAAATGAATTAAAAGAATACAATCCAGAACTATTGGATAAAGATTTTATTATTTCCATTTCAAAATCTGACCTTTTGGATGAAGAACTTAAAAAAGAGATCGCTACAGAATTCCCTGAAAATAAACAACCTTTGTTTTTCTCAGGAGTTACCGGAGAAGGTCTTGTAGAATTGAAGGATGCTATCTGGAAGCAATTGCATGGATAATAAAACTCGATCTTAAAAAAAATTAAAAGGAGAAACATTTCTGTTTCTCCTTTTTTGTTATAATTTAAAATATTATTATTTTATTTCTTAATAAATTTCTTAGCTATTTTTTCTTCTTTTGTTTCTATATTAATGATATAAGATCCTGCCGGAAGATTCGTAACATCAATTTTATTATTATTTAATATCACATTAATTTTTTTACCGGAAATATCATATACTTCCACTCTATCAATTTTTGAATTAGATTTAATGTTTAAAAGATCAGAAACAGGATTAGGATAGATATCTATCAAATTATTATCAACAGTATTGTCTCTTAAATCTAAATTCAAAGAAATTTTTTGATCATTATTTACCGTTGATCTTTCCTTCGTTTTTTCTGCAAGAATTTCGCAAGGAGCTATCTTTGCAAGAAAATCAGAACCTGCTTTAATGGATGTATTTGGAGCTAAGAGAATAAAATTATTAGCTTTCATTATTATTGATTGATTAGTAACATCCGTAGAATAATTACCCGAAGTAATAATATAATCGTTTACAGAGTAAGTATGATTCACATATGTTTCAGGGTTTTGTAATGCAAGGTCAACTACACATTCTGTCACTCCCGCCCAAGACCAAAATAATGGTTGTGGTAATCCCAAATAAGTGTATTTCCCATTTAGATTAATTGCATTTACATTTACGCTACTTCCTCCATAAGTATCCGGATTATTAATTTTACTTAAATAATCAGAACTAAAATTATTCAAATAAATATCATCATACTTATTCCTTTGCATTCCATAAAAAAACACTCCGGAAGCACCTGAAAATATTTGATTAAATACAGGGAATGACGTTGATGTATCCAAATTAACTGCATATATCTTGTCCTGTCCCAAGTATAATATTTTTCCATATTTACTAAATTCAGAAACGTATGATTTTGAAGTATTAATATTCAATGAAAAATGACTTGTAATTTGCCCTGTAGAATTTTCAAAAGAATATACTTTATTCATATAATCATTTGCAGGCATCCACATATTGATCGAAAGATAGTTGGAAAATGGTTTGAAAAATTCAGTTTTTGGAGAAGCCTTTATTCCGAAATATTTTGTTCCGTCTAATGGGCTTGACAGTCCTAAATTACTTACTACAGGAACCTGATTAAATCCTGTGGTCGACAACCTGTAGCTATATAAATTATTTTCATAAGGAATCACGATCCAGAATGAAGTAAAATCAGAATGCATGACAACCGTGACAGCCTCTGTATTCATTTTATGACCAACACTGTTAAGGATAGGAATACGCTTTAAGCTTGGTAAAACTGTTCCCAGTGGATGACCATCTGTACCGATATTCCCCAGATCCATATCTACGACAGTATAAGCAAGATAAGTACCCGGATTATCTATTTCTGCTGCAGTAAAAATATAATACTGTTTAGGATTAGCCGGATTTTTTACGATAGCAAGCTGCTGAGTAGATAAACCTCCTCCGATACCTGTCCCATTTTGCATCAGCTGATGCTGCCTGTCATAAATATCAACACCATTGGTATAAAACAGCAGTTTTCCATTAGCATCGCTTGCCGTTCCTACTGCTTCTTCTGCATACATCTGGCTGTTTGTAAGCACTACAGGTGTACTTCCCGCAAAATTCACTCCTGCGTTCTGACCAAAATACCAATTATCATTTTCCCCTTGTGAAAACGCAAATATTGGCAATATTATCATTATAATTGTTATATAAAACTTTTTCATATGATTCATTTTATATAATTAATTATTTTACTTTTTTCTCAAGTATTTCAATTCTTTTTTGTTGCTCAATTGTATAAAGTGTAAGTTCTTCAATTTTCTTCAAAAGAAGAATATTCATTTCTTTTAATTCAATTCCGTTGTTGATCGCTTCTTCCGTTGTTGGAACTTCTGGAAGGTGACCGTTTTCATTAATGAATTTTTCTACCTTATTCAGTGGCATCAGCTTATAATCTTTTTCAAAAACATAATCTGCCCATCCATTACTTGCCGCGATATCTACTTTTACTCTTTCAGTTTTGATACCGTCTTTTACAAAAAGTTTATATTTTTCTCCATCCGCAGCAATTCCGTCTGCAGGAAGCTGATTAGTAAACTGGCCGATTCCGATTGTTCCGTTATTTCCTACGATCCAGTTTCCGATATTAAGCTCATTTTCAGGTGCTGTTGAGAAAGGAGTAATATTATTTCCTATTAAAATATTATTATTTCCGCTTACGATATATCTTGCATTAGAAAACCCAAGACTGATATTATAAGATCCCGTTGCTAATGCTCTGTAAGATTCCATACCTACTGCAACGTTCCCTGTTCCTGAGTTCAAATATCTTAATGTACTTACACCAACAACTGTATTGTTGTTTCCTACTAGATTATTTGATCCCAACGCCGCATGACCAACAGCAACATTAAAATTTCCAGATTGAAAAGTTTCCAAGGCATTTACACCTAATGCCAGATTATATAATCCTGATGGTGAATTCCTCATAGCTCCTGAACCAACTGCTGTATTACCATCACCGCTCGTCATTAATGACATTACGTTAGCTCCTACAGCTGTATTTCCTGCTCCTGCAGTATTCTGTGTAAAAGCACCAATTCCAAAAACTGTATTTAATGCAGCTGAAGAACTGTTAACCCCTCCTCCAAAGAACAAATTCTTATCCCAAATCTGTCCAATTGAACCTTGGTTGAAAAATATAAATCTCCCACTAGGTGTAATCTTCATTTGTTCAGTATTATTTGTTTTGAAAACTAATGGCTGATTGTCAAGTGTCCCGATAAAATTAGATGGTGGGTTTGTTCCTGCATTTCCTGAAAGACTCCATTGAGCGTTTGCTGTAATTCCTAATACAGCAGAAAGTAAAACGATTGTTTTTTTCATGGTTAAAAGTTATTTTTTTTAATTCATGACAAATATAATTTAGAAATAATAAAGTAATTTTACTTAATTATGATTTTTTATTATATTTTTATAAGTAAAACAGAGCCATTAACCCGATTCTGTACACAGTACAATCCTCAAAATAACAAAAATTTATCCGAAATATTTTTTCCAAATATTAAATTTCTGTTTAAATCTTTTTATCACTACTTTTGGAACAATTCTTGAATGAGCCCAATCGAAATTTTAAACTATGAAATATTTATTAGCCATTTGTGCATTCGTTTTTTTGTTTTCTTGCAACTCTCAGAAAGCAACTTCAAAATATTCTAAAATTGAATATGAAGCGGGAGCTTGTTTCGGATCTTGTCCTATCTTCAAAATAACAATTAATCCGGACAGAACAGCGGTACTTGAAGCGGAACATTTTAATTTCTCGAAAGGATTTTCAAAAGGGGAATTCGACAAACCTCGTGAAGGAACTTTTAAGGGAACAATTAAAGAAGAAGATTATAATAAATTAATCACCTTATTGGATGGTTTAGACGTAAAAAATCTAAACGAAAAGTATGGTGAAAGAAATGTTACCGATCTTCCAACTTCACATTTGAGAGTCAATTTTGCGGACGGAACTTCAAAGCATGTAGAAGATTATGGTAAAAAAGGAACTGAGAAACTCTCTGAAGCTTACAAGTTTTTTGAAGATCTTAGAAACAACCAGCAATGGACAAAAGTGAAATAACTCACTTAAAAATATTTAAACTACCTTTGCAAAATATAATTCCTTCCTTTTGAAGGAATTTTTATTTAATTAAAAAAACAATTCAATTTGAATTTCACAGATTTAAACTTAATCGACCCTATTGCAAAGGCAATTCAGGAACAAGGATATACCAACCCAACTCCCATTCAAGAAAAATCAATTCCGGATATTATCAATGGTAGAGATTTTTTGGGGTGCGCGCAAACCGGAACAGGAAAAACGGCGGCATTTGCCATTCCTATTTTACAGAATCTTTCTAAAAATAAACCTTTAAATAAAAATATCAGAGCCTTAATATTAACTCCTACAAGAGAATTGGCGATCCAAATCGAGGAAAATATCAAAGCATACGGAAAATATTTACCCTTAAAACATTTGGTAGTTTTCGGAGGTGTAAAACAAGGTAACCAGGAAGCAGCTTTGAAAAAAGGAGTAGACATTTTGGTGGCTACTCCAGGAAGACTTCTGGACTTTATTGCTCAAGGCATCATCAGTCTGAAAAATCTTGAAATCTTCGTTCTTGATGAAGCAGACAGAATGCTTGATATGGGTTTTGTACATGATGTAAAAAGAGTTATCAAACTTTTACCACAAAGAAGACAAACTCTATTTTTCTCGGCAACAATGCCGGCAGAAATTCAGAAACTGGCAGATTCTATTTTGAATAATCCGGTAAAAGTGGAGGTCACTCCCGTTTCATCTACTGCAGAAACGATCAAACAATCGGTATATTTTGTTGAAAGAGATGATAAACTGGATCTTCTTACCCATATTTTAAAGAATGACATTTCAGATTCTGTACTGGTTTTTGCAAGAACGAAACACGGAGCTGATAAAATTGCCCGCAAACTACAGTCTAGCAGTATCTCAACAGAAGCGATTCACGGGAATAAATCTCAGAATGCACGTCAGAATGCCTTAAATAATTTTAAGTCGGGAAAAACAAGGGTTCTGGTAGCTACAGACATTGCTGCAAGAGGAATTGATATTGACGAATTGAAATACGTTGTTAATTTTGAGCTTTCAGACGTTTCTGAAACGTATGTTCACAGAATCGGAAGAACAGGAAGAGCCGGAGCAGAGGGAAACTCGATTTCTTTTGTTGACGGACTGGATTTATTAAATCTGAAAAATACCGAGAAACTGATCGGAATGAAAATTCCTGTGGAAAAAAATCATCCGTTCCACACAGACAATCTTGTTGTTCAGAAAAGGGATTCTAATAACAAACCTTCAGGAGCCGGAAGACCTCAATCTTCAAACTCCAGACCGCAGAACAGCAACAATAAAAAACCAGCTGGTTCAACCCCATCTGTTGGTTTTAAAAAGCCTAAGAATAAGAACTTCACCAGAAAGAAATAAAGAAAAGCCTTCCAAATTGGAAGGCTTTTATATTTTAAATCTGAACGAACATTTTCTTGGCATTTTCTGTTGTAATCCTGTCAATCTCAGAAAAATCTTTTCCGTAAATATCAACCAGTTTTCCGGCAACCAGATCAAGATAAGAGCTTTCGTTTCTTTTTCCTCTGTGCGGAACAGGCGCCAAATAAGGAGAATCTGTTTCAAGAACAATTTTTTCTAATGGAACTTCATTTAAAAACTGATCAATTTTTCCGTTTTTAAAAGTTACTACTCCACCGATTCCCAAAATAAAATTCAGGTCAATCGCATGTTTTGCCTGTTCAAGATTTCCAGAAAAACAATGGAAAATCCCTCGTAGTTTTGAATGTTTTTTCCTTTCCAGTACTTCAAAAGTTTCATCAAAACTTTCTCTTGTATGAATCACAATCGGTAAATCTTTTTCAATAGCCCAATCAATCTGTTGTTCAAAAGCTTTCACCTGAATATCCAATGTTGTTTTATCCCAATATAAATCAATTCCGATTTCTCCGATGGCAGGAAAAGCTCTCTGATCGAGGTATTTTTTGACAATTTCCAACTCATTTTCCCAGGTTTCAGATTTTACATAACAAGGGTGCAAACCCATCATTGAGAAAATCTGATTCGGATATTCTGCCTCCAATTGAAGCATTTTTTCGTGAGATTCTGAATCGATCGCAGGAAGATAAAATTCTGTAATTCCTTTATCTAAAGCTCTATGAATGGCTTCTTTTCTATCTTCATCAAATTCTTCCGCGTATAAATGTGTATGTGTGTCAATCATTTTTTTAAAATTTTAGCAGATCTTCATAAGGATTTTTCAAACCCAGCAATATTCCAAATGCAGGTTCTGTTTTTATCCCTTTCTTCTTTAATTCTATTATTTTTTGCTTAAAATCGTCTCCTTTTTCCTGTAATATTTTGTATTCGACAATCATGTGACGATAAGCATTTTGTTCAGTCGTAGGTTTATTTTGTCCGAAAACTTCGATGGGAAATTCTTCCAGCATGAAATTTAAAACAATTGATTTTTCATCATTAGCTGTTACTTTCTCAAGAATAAAATTTTTGTAATCCTGAAAGTTTTGATTTAAAAATTCAATAAAATCACTCTCATTTTTAACTTCGCAAATTATATCCAGATCACTAGCTTCAATATCAATTTCAATAGGAATTGTTCCGGCTAAAATTGGTGAATAATCCTTTAGTTTTTCAAATAACTTATACTTAGCAAGAACTTCAAAGGCTCTTTTCTGTTTTTCGTTTCCTTTCTTCAAATAATCAATTGTAGTAAAATCAATCATTTAAAAATATTTTATGTTTTACTTTTTGTCGCTGAGCTTCGATTTTTTGGCTTAGCTTTTCTTTAAATTCAATGTATTTGGGATCTTTTTCATCGTCTGTTCTATGTTCTAAAGCTTTATTAATTTTAAAATTTTCTTTAATAAAATCTTTCGTTTCCTCAGAAAAATAAGCAGTTCCGAATTTATCAAAAATATAATTAACCGCCTGATTGTTAGGATGAATCATATCATCTTTATAGAAACGATAATCCCGCAAATCATCCATTAGAATCTCATAAACCGGAAGGTAATGACAGTTTTCAAATTGCGAAATAGTTTCATGAATTGCTGTAATCAGTTTCGACTTACTCAGCTGATTTTCAACCATTCCGTCTTTTGTATGGCGAACCGGAGAAACAGTAAACAAAATCTGAACATCATCCTTACAAATATCCTCTAAGTTTAAAATCGTATTGTACATAGAATCTGTAAGTTCCTGATGTGTTAATAATCTTTTTTCAAAAAACTTTTGAGGAATTTTGTGGCAGTTGGCAACCAGTTTTTGTTTGGGAACAAATTCATAAATAAATGAAGTTCCGTACGTTATAATAACCCAATTTGAATTCTGAAGAAAAGAATTTCCCTCTTCCAGCTTTGAATTGATTTTCTCTAAAGTCTGATGAATATATCGCGTATCAAAACCTGTGTGATGATCTAAGGAGATAAATTCATCGTTAAAAGTAATTAATTCCTCTTCCTGATAAAACTCAGCGTCATGAAGCCTTTTAATAGAATTATTAATCGAAAACGGGTTAAAAATCGTTCCAAAAGGATTATTTATACTCTGTAATTGCCCCTGCTGAAAGAGATCCGACATTTCGGAAGCAAAACAGGAACCTATTGAAAATATTTTATCTTCAACTTCAATTTTCTTCTGCGATTCTTGTATGTCAACTTCCGTCCTGAATTTCATATTATAGGGATTAGGGTTTAGAAGTTAGGGCTTAGCTTTTACCGTTTAAGGAACTCTTTCCAAAGCCCTAAATCCTATTACCTAATTTAGCTCTCTCTTCTCAATAAATAATTTGCCAGTTCTGCAAAAGGCTTTTTCTTATCTTCCGGAATATCGATTTTCTTAAGATAGCTTTGTCCGATTTCGTTGTGTTTTTCGATTAGACGCAATGCTTTTTCGTCCACTTTTGTTCTTCTGAAAATCTTTTCTACACCATAAACTTTGTCGATGTTATCCGTCTTTTTAGAATACCAGTAATCCAATTCTTTTCTTTCCTCATCTGTCGCATGTTCTCTTGCCATCAAGTAAAGAACCGTTTTTTTATTTTCATAAATATCTCCTGCATGTTTCTTACCAAATTGTGCCTGATCTCCGAATACATCAAGATAATCATCCATAATCTGGAAGGCAATACCGATATGTTTTCCGAAATTAAAAATCGCTTTTGCATCCTTAAAATTTGCTTTTGCGATCAATGCTCCGATTTCGAATGAAGAAGCACTTAAAACTCCTGTTTTGTAAGTAATCATTCTGATATAATCATCAAAAGTTACATCTTTCTGAGTTTCAAAATTGATGTCATATTGCTGACCTTCACATAAAAGCAATCCTGTGTGAGTGAAAATTCTGATACACGCTTTAAAAATCTCGGGTTCAAGATCTTCGAAGAACTTGTAAGCTTTTAACATTAATCCGTCTCCGGAAAGAATTCCCACGTTAATCCCGTGTAAAGTATGGATTGTAGGCTTATTTCTTCTCAAAGGTGCTTCGTCCATAATATCATCATGGATCAGTGTAAAATTATGGAAAAACTCGATCGCCAAAGAAGGCTTAATTGCTTCTTTCAGATCACCTCCAAATAAGTCGCAAGCCATTAAAACCATAATCGGACGAAGGCGTTTTCCTCCGTGAGAAATGATGTAATTCATCGGTTCATACAGCTCCGCAGGTTTGTCTTTAAAAGTATATTTTGTAATGGCATCAGCAACAATCTGTTGGTACTTGTCTAAAAATTCCATAAATTTTAATAGTTTAAGCAAAAATACAATTTTTCGAGGCTTTATAAAACAAAAAACTTTGCCCAAACGAGCAAAGTTTATATTATTAATTTAAATTTTTATTTTAAGAAAAAAATGTCACTAAAAGATAGGTAACTCCTGCAACAATTGCTGAAATAGGAATTGTAAGAACCCAAGCCCAAAGAAGACTTACCGTAATTCCCCATCTTACTGCAGAAATTCTTTTCGTTAAACCAACCCCGATGATAGAACCTGTAATTGTGTGCGTTGTAGAAACAGGAATACTCAACTGATCTGTAATGAAAAGCGTGATTGCACCTGCTGTTTCTGCACTTACACCTTCTAATGGAGTTACTTTTGTAATTTTAGTTCCCATTGTTTTGATGATCTTCCAGCCTCCGCTCATTGTTCCTAAACCAATTGCTAAGAAAGAAACCAAAGGAACCCAAAGATAATGCTGAGCAAAATAATCAAAACGTCCTGCTGATGGAATACTAAGATAAACAGGATCATGTAACATTTCAACATGATAATAGATCAAAGCTGCACCGATAATCCCCATTACTTTCTGAGCATCATTCAAACCATGTCCTAAACTGAACAAAGCCGAAGAAACAAGCTGTAATCTTTTGAAAGATTTATCTGCTTTGTATGGGTTTGATTTTTTATAAATATGAACAATAATTAATGTTATAATAATTGAGATTACCATCCCTATAATCGGAGCCATGAAAATGAACAGGAAAATAGGAATTACTTTATCAAATTTCACCACACTCTGAGTCGTCAATTGGTGGAAAGCATGTTTTAATGTTTCAAATAATCCAAGATCAGGCTGTGATGCTACAACGTCATGATAATCCAGCATAAAAGCATGCATTAATGCCGCTCCCAAAAAACCTCCGATTAATGTATGCGAAGATGAAGAAGGTATCCCAAACCACCATGTTAAAAGGTTCCAGGCAATTGCTGCTACAAGACCTGAAAAGATAACTTCAAGAGTAATAAAATTTTCATTAACCGTTTTAGCGATAGTGTTTCCAATTCTGAATTCACCTATAACATAAGCTGCTAAGAAAAATGCGGCAAAGTTCCAAAGTGCTGCCCAAAGAACAGCCTGAAAAGGCGTTAAAACCTTTGTAGAAACAATTGTTGCAATTGAATTGGCTGCATCATGAAAACCATTGATATAATCGAAGATTAGAGCTAAAGCAATAATAACCGTAAGTAAAATCGGAAATTCCATTTTTTTGTTATAATTGTTTAAGCGTATTTAATCATGATGTTCTCGATAGTATTAGCAACATCTTCTGCTTTGTCAGTTACTATTTCAAGATAATTAAGTACAGATGAAATTTTAATAATGTTAATCGCATCATTTGTTTCGAACAATTCTACCATAGAATTTGATAACAAATCGTCTGCGATATTTTCAATAGAATTTACTTTGATACAAGCTTCTTTTACCTGCTCCATGTTTTTGAAACCTTTAAGGTTTTTCATTGCATTCTGAATTTCAAGACATGCTTTGTGGATCAATAAAGAGAAATCTGAATATGCTTTCATTTCAGGCGACTTGTATAAGAAAATATATTTTGTAGAAGCGTAGATATAGTCTGCGATATCATCTAATCCTGTTGCTAATGTATGAATATCTTCTCTGTCGAAAGGAGTAATGAAGTTTTTCCCCAATTCTATGAAGATCTCGTGAGTCAGCTCATCATTTTTGTGTTCGTAGTCGCTCATTTTCTTCAACATTGTATCATCATTTACATCAAAGTCTTTGATACCTGTATTGAATTCCTCAGACATTGCTACAAGGTTTTCTGTTACTTTTTCGAAAAGTACAAAGAAGATTTTATCTTTGGGTTGAAAAGCGTGGAAAATATTACCAATTCCCATTTTTAAGTTTTTATAATTTGAGTGCAAATTTCTTAAAAAAGAGCCTTACCAAAAAGCATATGACGTTAAGTTTTGTTAACATTGAATTAACCTATCCTTTTTAAATAAAAAAACCGGCTCGAAAGCCGGTTTATATAGTTGAGAATGAGTTTAGTTAGCTTCTTCAGCTCTCATATCTTTTCCTCTGAATTTCATTGTAGAAATATTGCTTAAAAGATCTCCTTTGAATGATTTTTCGATCTCAAAGAAAGAAAATTTCTCTAAAATTTCAATATCGCCAATTTCTGCTCTTTTTTTGCTTTTCCCGTTTGATGTAGCTTTATTGATAATATCCAAAACGTCAAGTTTTTTCAACTGATCTTTTTTACCAAGATTGAAGAAGAATCTTACCATATCTTCATTCTTTCTTCTCGGTTTTGCACTACGCTCTCTTCTGTCTCCGCTTCTTTCGTTTCTGTCTCCTCTGTCGCGGTCTCTGCCTCTGTCACGGTCTCTTCCTCTGTCACGATCTCTACCACCTCTGTCATCGTCACGACTGCTTAGTTTCATGTCTACAAGGTCTTGTTTGTCTTTGTAGAACAATGCAAGATCTTTAAGCTGGAACTGAAGTAACTTGTGTACCAATTCTTCTTTTGTAAAGGCAGACAAATCAGGAATTAATGAATCATCAAATTCAAAGAAGTCTTCGTGTACTTCGAATAAGCTTTCAAAAACACCTCCAACCTGAGCTTTAACGATATCTTCTCCCGTAGGAATTCTAGCTTCGTTGATCTCAATTTTGGTAACCGATTTTATTTGTTTCAGTTTTCTGCTTTCTTCAGGTTTAATTAAAGAAATAGAAATACCGTCTTTTCCTGCTCTACCCGTTCTACCACTTCTGTGAACGAATACTTCCGGATCATCAGGTAAAGAATAATGTACAACGTGTGTCAGAGAGTCTACATCCAACCCTCTTGCTGCAACATCTGTCGCTACAAGAATATCGATGTTTTTCAATCTGAACTTTTTCATTACCGTATCTCTCTGAGCCTGAGACAAATCTCCGTGAAGAGCATCTGCTGCATACCCATTCTGCATTAAGAAATCGGCAACTTCCTGAGTTTCCATTCTTGTTCTGCAGAAAATAATAGAATACTGATTCGGGTTGGAATCAATTAGTCTCTTAAGAGCTTCTTTTTTCTGACGGTAACCAGCCACATAATATTCATGCTTAATGTTCTTCTTAACCTCGTTAATAGAACCCACAGAAATTCTGTGTGGTTTTGTCAAATAATTTTTGGTAATTCTCTCCACTTCTTTACTCATCGTCGCCGAGAATAAGAAAGTTTGTTTTGTTTCAGGAGTTTCACTTAAAATTGTTTCCAATTCGTCTTTGAAACCCATTGAAAGCATCTCATCTGCTTCATCCAAAACCAACCAGTGAATTTCTGAAAAGTCAAGAGCTTTTCTGTTAATAAGGTCGATCACTCTACCCGGAGTTCCCACAATAATTTGCGGTTTGTCCTTAAGAGACCTCATTTGATCCATAATACTGCTTCCACCATAAACTGCCGTAGTTTTGATGTCTTTCATGTACTTAGAATAGTTTTTAATGTCTTTTGTAATCTGAAGACATAATTCTCGTGTCGGGCAAAGCACCAAAAATTGGATTTTGCGACTCGTTGCGTCAATCATATCCAAAATCGGAAGCGAAAACGCTGCTGTTTTGCCTGTCCCCGTCTGCGCAAGTGCGATCAAGTCGCGAATATCTGAAAGAATGAAAGGGATAGTCTGTTTTTGGATTTCTGTCGGGCTTTCGTAACCCAGTTCGCCAATGGCCTTAAGGATGTCAGGACTTAAATTGGTCTCCGTAAATAAATTCATTAAATATTTTAAAATTTTTGCAAAGATACAACAAATATTTGGATTTCGTTTTATATAATATTACGAATATAATAATTTTAATTTATAAAACCATAATCATTTTCAAATTTCAACAGAAAAAACGTAATTTTTTTATTTTTAATTTAATGATTTTTCAAAAACAATCTCATTTATCAAATACCGTAGTTTTATTACTTAAAATTATGAATTGTCAAAAAAATAATTGCCATTTGATTTGTAAACAGAATTATTTAAATTTGATTAAAATAAAAATATGTCTGCAACTATTTCTCCGAAAGTTTTTGATTTTCTAAAAAAACTAACAACGAATAACAACCGCGAATGGTTCAACGAAAACAAGAGCCTCTATACCGATTCTCAGGAAAATATAGTTGCCTTTCTTGAAGATTTACTCACCGAAATGTCTGAATTTGATGAAGAATTAGGAAAAATTGATGCTAAAAAATCATTGTTTAGAATTTATCGCGATACAAGATTTTCGAAAGACAAAATTCCTTACAAAACCAATTTCGGAGCTTCTTTGGGAATGGGAAAAGGAAGCCAGAAAGGCGGCTATTATCTTCATATGGAGCCAGGAAAATCGTTTATCGCAGGAGGAATTTACATGCCTGAATCTTCTGTTTTAAAAGAACTGAGAAAAGAGATTTCTTTATATGGAGAAGATTTTCTTAAAATTTTAAATAATAAAGATTTCAAAAAACACTTTCCTGAGCTTGATCAGGATGATAAACTGAAAAAAATTCCGCAGGGTTTCGAAAAAGAAGATCCGATGGGAGAATATTTAAAACTCAAAAACTTTATTGTCGTTTATTACCTGAAAGATGAGGAAATTTTGGATAAAAACGCAGTAAAAAATCTGACAAAAATTTTCAAATTAATGAAGCCTCTGAACGATTTCCTTAATGCACCGTTTCTTTAAACTACAAATCTTAATACAGAATACAAATAAATATTTCAACAAAAATTAAATTCACATTTCTATTTGATAATCAAACTATTAGAATTCTTCAAATTTAACACGAGTTTAACATTTTTCCTTATATTTGCTTCTTGTCAAAAAAGTAAGAATGTCCCTGTACCAAAAAATTGCTGAAAAGCTACAATATATCAGTCCGAATTTTTATAAAAAAAGATATTTTAAGAGCTTAAATAACCTTAATAAAGATAATTTTTCTGCAAGAAATGTAGAACCGGAATTGGTCTGGATCAAAGAATTTTTACCCAAAAATGCTGTTATTCTGGATATTGGCGCTAACGTAGGAACTTTTCTGTATCAGCTTCAAAACAGGCTGAATCATGAAAATATTTACGCTTTTGAGCCTAACAAAAAACTTTACAGACGTCTGAAAAGACTGTTTCCTACCATGAGGGTTCTTCCTTTGGCGCTTTCTGATGAAAATACTACTGCGGAATTCAAAGTTCCCATTATCAACGGAAAAATAGTCGCATCCAGAGGAACGCTAAACACTGATTTCAAAGAAAAAGGTGAAGAAAAAAGCTATACGGAAAAGGTAAAAGTAATTAAACTTGACGATTGGGCTGCAATCGAACATTTCAACAGACTGGATTTCATCAAGATAGATGTTGAAGGAAATGAAATGAAGACGCTTTACGGAGCAAAACAGATTATTAAACGATTTACCCCGACAATGATGGTCGAAATGGAACAGAGACATCATGAAACACCTATTTGGAAAGAAATTTCTGAGGTTGAATCTTGGGGTTATGATGCAAAATATTTAAACAGACATAATTTCGAGCTTGAGAAATTAACAGAAGAAATTCTATTAAAAAACACAAACGACGAAAAAAATAAAACAGAATACATCAACAACGTTATTTTTATTCCAAAAAACTAATAAAAAAAGTCATGAGCGTAGTAGCAAGGCAAGGATTCAAATACTCTATCATTGGCTATATTGGCTTTTTATTGGGCACCTTTTCGATTTTTATTTTCACAAATAATCTTGAGTTCTACGGAACATTAAGATATATCATGCCAACTGCCGAAATGCTCGTACCTTTTGTTGTTTTCGGGATTTCTTATTCCAATGTAAAATTTTTTAACAGGGTAGATAAAGACGGAAAAAGGCAAAATATGCTTTCGCTTTCATTGGCTGCCGTTTTTATTAATTTTATTTTGTTTTTGGCTGTTTTTTTCCTGCTCCCCTATATTTTTCCGGGATTTAAAAATATGAAAGCCTGGAAAATCAAAGAAGTCATTCTTCCACTTACCTTAATGCTTTCATTTTGTGCTATTTTCAATAAATATATTTCAAATTATAAAAGAATTGTTGTTTCGAATATTTTCGACAATCTCTTTCCAAAAATTGCCAACCTTGGAGCTTTCCTGATCTTCATATTTTTAGCTTCACACTACACAGAAACCTCATCAATACCTGAAAGAACAGCATTGATATTTTTCTTCGGAATGTTTTTCTTAATGTTTATCGGATATATTTTCTATACCAATAAGCTGGAAAAGATTAAACTTGATTTCAGTACAGACTATTTTAAAAAAGATAATCTTTATAAAGAATTTGCGGCTTACAGCTTTTTTGGCTTTTTAGGGACTTTTGGTAATTACCTCGCAATCAACAACTTTATGATTGGAGAATTTCTGGGAATGGAAGAAAATGGAATTTATTCTATACTTTATGCCTTGATTTCTTTAATTTCTATTCCGCAATTGGGTTTATTCAATATTTCTGCACCGATTATCAGCAAAAATCTTGCTGATGGCGACATGGAAGGATTAGACAAATTCCATAAAAAAACCTCACTTACACTATATTTCTTAGGAGCAGTCCTGTTTTCGTGTATCATGGTTGGATTTCCTTATCTCACTTATTTCATGCCGAAAAGCGGAGTGATGCTAAGAGAATATGAACCTGTAGTCTGGATTTGGGGATCAGCGGTTTTGGTAGATTTGGCAACCGGATTTAACGGGAACATCATTTCTCTTTCAAAATATTACAAATTTAATATTATAGTAATGCTTTTATTGGCAGGACTAACAATTGGTTTAAACTTTTATTTTCTAAAAAACACAGATTTAAAACTGATCGGAATTGCTTTATCCACTGCGATTTCTCTTACAACGTACAATGTGATTAAAATTGCTTTCAATTATTTTGTATTCAAGGTTTCACCTTTAAGTATTGAGATGATTTTTGTTTCGATAATCTGTACTTTAGCGATTACGGTGGCGATTGTTTTACCGAATTTCAACAATAATTTTATCAATCTAATTTACAAACCTGCCGTAGTTTTGATCTTGATTTTTATTGGAAATTATTTCACCAAAGTCTTTCCTATTGAAGATTATTTAAACAAAAATTTTATCAAAAGTATCTTTAAATTTAAATAGAAATCAAGCTGTTTAAAACGTTTTCCAGATTTTCCTGAACTGATTTCTTATTATATTTTTTCTGAAAATCGAAATCACTGTTTTTAAGCTTCATAAATTGCTCAATTATATTTTCATGCTCAGGAACAATAAACTCTAGTTTGGATGAATAATTCTCAGGAAAAACAGCCAATTTTCCGAATTTTATAGCATCTCCTAAGTTTCCGGTCATTTTTGTTTTACCATAAATTTCTTTTTGGCTAAAAAAATCTATTTCCTGCTGAATAGGACACCACAAAATGTCGGCTTTTTCCATCCAGAATTCAAAATCGTTTGCAGAAACTCTTTCCGGAAAATATTTAATGCTGATATTTTGAGGCAACTTTTGGGATAATTTTTCCAAGTGTTCCAATTCACCGCCTTTTGCTTTTCCAAGAAATACGAATGTAAATTTTTCATCAGTTTTTAAGTTTTCAATAATTTTGAAAACATGATCGTAATCTCTTCTCTTCTGAGAAACTCCTCCCGGAATAACGATTATTGAATCCTGATTTGCCTCTTTTTCGTAGTTTTTGGTATAAAAAATCGGTAGAAATTTTAATTTCCCGGAAGAAAACTCCTCATCTAAAACCAAAATATTTTTCGCTTTCTGATATATTTTTGATGAATAAAATAAACCTTCTTTCCACCATAATTTCAATCTGTACACCATATCTCCTTTAAAAATATTTTTAAGCAGATTCCACTTAGAAGTATTGATGAAATTGAGATTATGAACAATAACGGCAGTATTATATTTTTCCGTAATAGCCTGAAAAGTATTAAAATAGCGATGAACAGTCCCAATAATAATCAGGTCATATTTTTTTGTTTTCAAGTCATCCAAAATCGTCGAGCTGTCGGAAATAAAGACAGAATCTCCTCTTCCAACCTGATTTTTGATTTTTTCCGAGAAATAATAATCCACGGAAAACTCTTGCGAATCGTCCATTATATCCATAAAAGACAATGCCACTTCCGCGTGGTGATTGTCTATTTCGATGTAGGCAATTTTCTTCAACTGATATTTTTTAGCAAATATAAAACTCCGGAATCAAATGTTAAACCATTTCTTTTTAAAGGCTTTCCAACGTTTATCATTGATGATTTTTCGCTCTTGTTTTGATATTTTTAATTCAAGTTTTTGAGAACGGCAGTTTTCGTAGGACTTGATAATTTTAAAGAAAAAAGAAACCGATTTGCTTTTCATAGCTTCTTTTGAGGATGCGATGTACGCTAAAAATCTGTTCAAACCTAAAAAATAAAAATATCTTCCGTAATAATCTGCAGGTTTTATCGTATAATCTGCACCTTTTACTTTGATTAATTTTACGTGCAATTCAGGAATTACAACTTCTTTCCAGCCTAAGTGTTCCAACAAAATAGAATCGATATTATCCCAGCCTAATGTTTCACGCAAACCGCCCATCTCGATAAAACTTTCTTTTCGGTACGCTTTCATCGGACCGCGAACGTGATGTTTGTTAGAATTTCCTTCATATACCCAATTATCCTCTTTTTCAACATATAAAAGTCCGCCAATCAAACCATATTTCGGGTTATTTTGGAAAGATTCTTCAATAGTTTTCAGATAATTTTCCGACAAGATAATATCTGCGTCAAATTTACAAATGATATCAAACTCTTTAATATCCTGAGTATTCAAACCATTCTTAAAAGCATTAACTACTTTTGAGCCCGGTTGATGTGCAGATTTTTCAAGATTGACAGTTCCAAATCTAGAATCGTTATCCGTATATTTTTTAATGACTTCGGAAGTTTTATCCGTTGATCCATCATTGACAACCACTACTTTAAAATCCTTAAAACTTTGCAGTTGTAAAGAATCCAGTGTAAATGAAAGATTATTTTCCTCGTTATGCGCAGGAATTATGATTAAAAACTTCACTTTTAAATTATAAATGATGATGAATAAGTGACAAACGATGAATAAGAGATTTAAAATTTCAATCTACGGATTATCATTTATCACCTATCCTTTATTTTACTTATTATGCGGTTTCAGCATGTTTTTAGGATCAAGAATTTCGTCCAGCCTTTCCTGAGAAAGAAGTCCTTTTTCCAACACCAGATTATAAACGCTTTTCCCCGTCTCCAACGCTTCTTTTGCAATTGCTGTTGACTGTTTGTAGCCGATGTACGGATTCAGTGCCGTTACAATTCCGATGCTGTGTTTTACCATGTTTAAACAAACATCTTTGTTTGCCGTGATTCCGACAATACATTTTTCACGAAGCGTATCCAAAGCGTTACCCAGAAAGTGAATATTTTCCATAATCGCGTGAGAAAGTACCGGTTCCATTACGTTTAACTGTAATTGTCCGGCTTCTGCAGCAAAAGTAACTGTCAGATCATTTCCAAAAACTTTAAAACAAACCTGATTAACTACTTCCGGAATTACTGGATTTACTTTTCCAGGCATAATTGATGATCCCGGCTGCATCGGCGGTAAATTAATTTCTGAAAGTCCGGCTCTTGGTCCTGAAGAAAGCAGTCTTAAATCATTACAGATTTTCGATAATTTCACTGCAAGACGCTTCATTGCTGAAGAATAAATCACGTAAGAACCTGTATCCGGAGTTGCTTCAACCAAATTCGGTGCAGAAACTACAGGAAAACCTGTTAATTGAGCTAAATTTTTTGCACAAAGTGCTGCGTAACCAACCGGAGCATTTATCCCTGTTCCGATGGCAGTTGCTCCCATATTTACTTCTACGAAAAGATTTGCATTGTTGTTTAATTTAGAAATATCTTCTTCCAGAGTAGCTGCAAATGCTTCAAATTCCTGCCCCATTGTCATAGGAACGGCATCCTGAAGCTGCGTTCTGCCCATTTTGATCACATCCTGAAATTCCTCTCCTTTTGCTCTGAAAGTATCAACTATTTTCTCAAGTTTTTCAACCAAATCAACATTCATCTGAAGCAATCCCATTTTAATTGCCGTAGGATAAGCATCATTTGTCGATTGAGAAAGGTTGATATGATCGTTTGGTGAACAAAATTCATATTCACCTTTATTTTTACCTAATTTTTCTAAAACTCTGTTCGCTATTACTTCATTGGCATTCATATTAATAGAAGTTCCCGCTCCACCCTGAATCATATCTACCGGAAATTGCTCATGAAGCTGACCATTAATTAATTCATCACAAACTTCAGCAATTTTGAAGTATAAATTTTCATCAAGCAAGCCAAGTTCATAATTGGTTTTTGCAGCGGCTTTTTTTACGAAAGCCAATCCTTTGATGAATTCGGGATAAGAAGATAAAAGCTGCCCCGAAATCTTGAAATTATTGATCGCTCTTTGCGTCTGTACTCCATAATAAGCATTTACCGGAACGTCTAATTCGCCCAATAAATCGCTCTCTTTTCTGAAATTTTCCATTACAGATTTTTTAAGTGTTTTAAGGTTTTAAATATAGCAAAAACGCACCGAAACCGATGCGCTTTAGTTTATTTATTTTATCGGATATTTTTGTAGTAAAGCCTGCAGTATTGAGAATGTTTCCGCATCCAGAATTCCGTCATAATTTTGTGGACGGAAGTGGTATTGGAAAGCTTCTATTGTTTTCTTTGTGGCATCATCCCATTTTCCACTCAGGTCCAATCCGTAACCGAATTTTTGCAATTGAGTCTGAACATTGAAAATAAATGTAGGATCGTTATATTTAACCTGAAAGTCGGTAGAAGTTTCGAAATCGTAAAAGCTTTGTTTCACTGCTTCATCGTACCACATCCCGATTTGATATTCATCATATAATTTTTTCCAAGGAAATAAAGGTCCCGGATCTTGTTTTCTTGTCGGAGCAATATCCGAATGTGCCAAAATATTAGTCGCCGGAATATTATATCTCGCTGCAATATCTTTCACCAAGGCTGCTACTTTTTTCACCTGTGCGTCGTCGAATGGTGCAAAAGTTCTTTTTCCAGCCACATCAGTCGTGAAACCCATATTTACAATCTCAATTCCTATTGAGGTATCATTAAGGTTTTTATCTGCTCTCCAAGAGCTTACTCCTGCATGATAAGCGCGTTTGTTTTCGTCAACCAATTGATAAATTTCATTGTCTCCGGTATTGTTCACTAAATAATGAGCACTCACCGCTTGCTGCGTTAAAGCCGTAATCGATTTATCATCCGCCAACGCAGTATAATGCAAGATCAAATATCTCTGTCTGAAATTTTGTCCTACAGCAGGAAAATATGTTTTCACTACTTTGTAGCCTGCAGGTTTTGCAGAAACTATAGAACCATAACTTGCGGTGTTATCATTCTTTGTAGGATCTGCTATATTAGTCGTAAAAAACTCTACTCCGTGTTCGGATGTAATTTGTGGTTTTGGCTTTTCAGAACCTGGTGTCTTTACTGCCGTTTTTGGCTGTACCACGGGAGTTCTGGGGATATATTGTTTTTTTTTCGCATTCTGTTGTGAAGTACAAGAAAAAACAAAAGCGCTTAATCCGATGATATATAATGTCTTACGCATTGGTTTGTTTTTTTAATGAGTTATCAGCTCAAAAATACACAAATTTTTCTTGAAAAATATTTGGTAAATAAAGAAATCTGTTCTATATTTGCACTCGCAATAACGGAACAACGATCATTAAAAAATAAGATAAACAGGAGGGTTGCCAGAGTGGTTAATGGAGCAGTTTGCTAAACTGTCGACGCGAAAGTGTCGCAAGGGTTCGAATCCCTTACCCTCCGCTTTTTTATATATCTTTTCGGGGCGTAGCGTAGTCCGGTCATCGCGCCTGGTTTGGGACCAGGAGGTCGCAGGTTCGAATCCTGCCGCCCCGACAGTTTTAATAGTTTTCTCAAAACTATTCAATGGGTGCGTAGCTCAGCTGGATAGAGCATCTGCCTTCTAAGCAGACGGTCAAAGGT
This sequence comes from Chryseobacterium ginsenosidimutans, assembly GCF_039536845.1. Lineage (GTDB taxonomy): Bacteria > Bacteroidota > Bacteroidia > Flavobacteriales > Weeksellaceae > Chryseobacterium > Chryseobacterium ginsenosidimutans_B. The sequence goes on along the minus strand of NZ_BAAAZJ010000003.1, from coordinate 804,455 downwards.
TCGAATCCTTTCGCGCTCACGAAAACTCACAAGAAATTGTGAGTTTTTTTATTTCACTTGTTTCTTCTATTTTTATTAATAGTGCAAAAATGTTTTCAGACATTTTTCAGATATTTCAAAATCCTGTAGTTGATTATTAGTTATCAAAACAAAAACCACCGTAAATATATACAGTGGTTTTAGATTTATCTTTAAAAATCTTCTATTTCAACTTATAAGAATCTCCATTCCAAAGGTAAGTTTTCGAAGCTCGTTTTTTCTTTTCTCGATCTTTATCATCCTTTTCCATTTCTTCCATTTTAAAGATGAAAGCATTCGGAACTCCGCCTTTATCATTCGGGAAAACAAATTCTTCGGAGTGATAATAAACATCGGCATCACCAACATTCATAAGCTGAGGAAGAGCGATCAATTTTTTATCTTTAAACAAAACATATTGATCATAAGCTGCAATTCCACAAGCCTCGCCGGAAACCATAGCTTTCAACGTGAGCTCCACGTTTTGAAGTTTATGATTACTTTCTATATTGAATGTTCCGTAACTCAAACTTTCGCCCGAGCCCGTATCAAAAGAAACCTCATCAATCAAAGTATTTCCTTCAATGACTTTTATACTTGCGATGTTTTGCTTAAAATTTTGATTAAATTGCTTATCCTTTCTGTCCACTGTTTTTGTCAATCCGAAAAGAAAATCATACCCGTTTTTGTTTCTGTAACCAACAGCAAGATTTCCACCCCAAACATACCCTTCAGAAATTTTATCATCTTTCTGATAAGAGATTTTGTACCAGTTTGCACTTCTTTCGCCCAATTGTAAAACAGTTTCATCTTTTTTAAGAATTAAAACCTGTTGATTAGATTGCAAAGAATCTACAATCTGAGAACTGACATTTGGTGATTGTCGGATTCTTGCCTGGTCTGTGAATATTTTCTGTGTTTTATTTTCTTCAAAATTGAAAATTCCATTGGCGTAGACTTCTTCCTGTGCAGAAAAAGTTTGAACGATTACTAAAAATAAAACAGTAAAAAAGCTTTTCATATTAATATTTTGGTGAATTATTTTTCAAGCAATAAGCTTACCCATTCTTCACGTTGAAGTTGTTTTTTCAGTTCAAGTCCGTTTTCTTTGCAAACTTCTAAAATATCGTCTACATCAAAGAAACATAATCCTGAAAGTAATAATTTTCCGCCATCATTCAACACAGAAACATAAGTCGGAATGTCCGAAATCAAGATATTTCTATTGATATTTGCTAAAATAATATCGTAATTTTCTTTTCCTAAATTTTCTGCAGTTCCCAATTCGATATCCAGCTCAACATTATTCCTTGCAGCATTTTCTTTTGAGTTTTCGACTGACCATTCATCAATATCGATTGCTTTTGTTTCCCCGGCTCCGATTTGTTTTGCGTAAATTGCCAATACTGAAGTTCCGCAACCCATATCCAAAACTTTTTTTCCATTGAAATCAATATCCATCATTTGCTGGATCATCAAATGCGTTGTCGGATGATGTCCTGTTCCGAAAGACATTTTTGGCTGAATGATAATTTCGTGCATTCCCGGCACAGATTCATGGAATTCTGCTCTGATCAACACTTTATCATCAATATTGATAGGCTCGAAATTCTTTTCCCATTCTTCGTTCCAGTTGATGTTCGGCATTTCCTTGAAAGTGTATTCAATTTTCACTTCTTCATTTTGGAAAAGCGGTAAAGCTTTCAATTCATTTTCATTAAATAAATCTTTCTGAATATATCCTAAAATACCCTCCAATTCTTCCGTGAAGCTGTCAAAACCTATCTCGATAAGCTCTGCCATCAATATATCACTCCAAGGCTGAAGCGGAGAAATTTTGAAATCGAATTCTAAATAATTTTGCATGTGAATAATTTGTTGCAAAAATAAAGAATTAACATCACAATCTTATTAGTTAGTATTAGAGATGTCACATTGAGCGAAGTCGAAATGTTTTTTAAAGGCAAAGGACACAAAGATTTATTAAAATTGACATACATATTTTCGTCCGCAAAGGCGTTTCACATAACAAAGATTATACACAAAGTTTGTCATTGCGAGCAAAGCGAAGCAATCTCAAAACAAGCGAAAAATCTGTTAAATATTGTTGTAAGACTTTGTTTAGATGCTTTCAGCATGACAAGCTTTATAGATAATTGTATGAATAATTTGTTTGTTGAGATTGCTTCGTTGCTCCACTCCTCGCAATGACAGATGCGTAGATAGAAAAAGCGGGCTAAAGCCCGCTCCTATTGATGTTTTTAAATTTTTATTTGAAGTATGATGATTTCAAATATTGCTTTTTAACTACCCCGTCTTTTTGTTTCACAAAAATCCACCCCTTCAAGGAAGGGGAATTTTCACAGCTCTAATACTAACTTTTAATTTCTAAATTCTAACTTCTTCTTTTATGGATTGGTCGAGAAAATAGAACCATTAGCAATCAAAGCTCTTCTATTCATTTTTAAAATATCTCTTACCCATTCTGCGAAATCTTCCGGTTGAAGAACAGTTTCAGGATTTCCGTCTGTTAAACCTCCTTGGATAGACATATCGGAAGCGATTGTACTTGGAGTCAATGTGATTACACGGATATTTTGTTTTCTCCATTCTGCCATCATGGATTGAGATAAAGAAACCACTGCTGCTTTAGAAGCTGCGTATGCCGACATATTCGGACCACCTTTCAAACCTGCTGTTGATGCGACGTTCACGATATCTCCTTCTCCTTTTGCTTTCATGAAAGGATGAACTGCTTTTGCTGCATAATACACACCGAAAAGATTGGTTTTAATTACCTGTTCCCAAGTTTCAGAAGGCATTTCTTCGATTGATCCGAAATCTCCGATTCCTGCGTTGTTGATTAAAATATCGATTCCGCCTAATTGACCGGCTAAAGATTCGATTCCTGATTTTACATGAATTTCATTATCCATACTGAAAACGGCATAAAATGCATTTACACCAAGATTCTTGATTTCCTCAACTGTCATTTTAAGGTTTCCTTCGTTTCTGCCAGTGATTCCAATATTTACACCTTCATTTGCCAACGCTAAAGCAACAGCTTTACCAAGACCTCTTCCTCCGCCTGTTATGATGGCATTTTTTCCGTTTATGTTCATTTTAATAGTATTTTATTCGTTTAAGCAAATTTACGAAAGTGATTTTTGTTTAAACACGAATGATACAAATGTTTTTCACGAATGACACTAGTTTATGTGAAAAATTAGAATTAAAACAGATGCTTCGACAAGTTCAGCATGACATTGTGAATATTAACCGTTTTATTTTAACATAATATATTAGTGAGATTTGTGAAAAACATTCGTGTTCATTTGTGTTTAAAGAAGATTTAGGTTTAGATTTAAATAAAAAAATAAAACCGACTCCACATGAAGTCGGTTTCTTTGAAAGTATAGTAAAAAATGAAAAACTTAAGGAATAAGAACCGGGGTTTGTACCTCAAATTCTTGTGATGTTGTGAACTGATTTCCATACATATCCAATGCTCTTACCTCAACTTTATGTTTTCCTAATGATAATTTTTTAGGGAAAGCACCTGTCCAGATGTGTTTTGACATTTCCGGGTTTGATGGTCTTCTTCCTGGCAAAAGATTTGGAGTAACATCCCATTTGAAAACTGACATTACAAAGTTTGGATCCAGCGTTTCGTCATACTCCATTGCTTCCCACTGATCGCCGTCAACTCTGTATTCTACCTTGTCTTTTTTGCTTCCCATAAAGAAATTAGCCAAGATTTTTGCAGAAGTTCTTCCCGGAATCGCTTTCGGAACAAATAAACCGATCTGATAATCTTCCGGTTTTCCTGCTGTTTTGTATTTAACTTTATATTGATTATCATTAAAACTGATAAAAGAATATCCTTTCGCTGTACCGTCTCTCATTGTAGAAGTCGGTAACCCTGCATCATCTGCCGTTCCGGACCACCAATCACCGCAGGTTGTTCCTGCATTAAATTCGTGAAGGTCTTTTGAACCGTTCCAGCCTGCTTGTTTTCCGTAGAAAATCTGTTGTTGGATGTGTGTATGTGCCGATAAGATCAAAGCATTCTGGAAAGGAGTCAGATAATCGAATAATTTTTGACGGTCTGCATTTCTGAAATTATCTTCATTTTTATGTTCCAAAGGAATATGGAAGGAAACGACAACTAATTTGCTTTTATCAACCAATTTAAGATCATTTTCAACAAATTTTAATTGATCTTCACGAAAACCTCCCCAATATCCTTTTCCATCTCTTGGATCCGGATACAAAATGTCATCCAAAATAATGAAATGAACATTTCCGTAGTTGAAAGAATAGTTTGCAGGTCCGAAATTCGACTCAAAAGTTTCGTCTGAGAACAAATCTTCTTTTGCATCGTAGTTCATATCGTGATTACCCATTACATTGTACCAAGGAAGACCAACTTCTTTCATTACATCTGCGTAAGGTTTTTGCAAGCTTAAGTTATCTCCAACCAAGTCACCCAAACTAATTCCCAACACTGCATTTTTCTTGGTATTTTTAACCTCATTTACAATGGATCTTTTAAAATAATCCAATTCCTTTTCTGTGTATGGTTGCGGGTCTCCAAAAACCAAAATGTCGAAGTTTTTGCTTTCATTTTGCCTGTTTAATGCAAAATTCAATTCTTTCGGAAGCTCTCCGGTCGGTGCAGATCCTTTATATTTAAAGTCAGCAGGTGAGCCTTTTGGCTTATATTGATAATAATATTGAGGAAGATTATTTCCATTCACAGGCGTCATATATCCTGAAGGCTTGATCACAAAAACCGTCTGATTTTCCTGAATTGGCAAGCTGTATCTCCCGTTTTTATCCGTTAAAACAACCTGTGTTCCGTTAGAAACAGATACTCCTTCAATTCCTTTTTCTTTATTTTCTTTTTTAAGATTTTTATTGCTGTCTTCAAATACATATCCTGAAACAGAGGTTTGAGAGAATGCCATCGCTGAAATTAACAGACACGGCATTAAGAATTTTATATTCATTTTACTTTAAGTTGTTTAATTTTATCACAACCTTAGCTAAATTTTTGACCTTACTTTCACAAGAACATTAAAACTCAGCAGAGGTTGTGATATTTTATTTTAAATTTTAAAATTAATTATGGCTTATTCCACCAAACTTTCACATTAATATCATCACCACCCATTTGCTGAACTGCAGCCTGATAATTTGCTGTATTCAAAACTCTTGGGTTAGGAGGATACATTAATCTTGAAGGCATATTTCCGTTATTTAAAAGTCCTCCATTATTTGGAAGCACCGGGAAACCAGTTCTTCTTTTTTCAAACCACTGTTGCTGATCTACAAAGAATAAAGCAACATATTTCTGAAGCATAATCCTCTCTAAACTTCCATTGTAGGCTACATTTGAGTTTGTAAAATAGGTTGCAGACATCGTGGAACCCCACTGCTCGATTGTTGCTTTTACTCCGTTTTCGTAGAAAGTCTGTGCATTTCCGGGGATTATTCCTTTGTAAGCTAATTCTGAAAGGATAAACTGTAATTCAGCGTAAGGATAAACCAAAATGTTTAACGGAGCTTTTGCCAGGTTTTGGTTCATATTGGATGGCTGGTAAGTGAAAACCGTTCCATAAGCATAACCCGAAGGAGCTCCTTTATAACCAATATTTGCATTGGTTGCCAAATCTTTAGCCTGCCCAAAGAACATTGACATTCTCGGATCGTTATTTGCTTTTAAAGTCTCTACAAAAAATGCTGAAGCTGCTCTTCCTGTTGTAAAATCCTGTGGTCTTGCGATTGGGGGCAAAAGTGGAGCAACTCCCGTTACATTTACTTTTGTACTTTCTGCATTACTTTGGAAAATTGGATATTTTACCGGATCACTGATTATTTCTAAGATCCTTTGATTCACATTAACTTCTCCGTTTTTGCTTAAAATCCTTGTTAATAATCTTAATGAAAGAGAATTACAGAATTTTTTCCAGTTTACAATTCCGTTTACATCGCTTTCTGCTTTGTAGAAAAGGTCAGATCCTGTTAACAATTTTGTTGTTACAAAAAGTGAATTTGCGGCTTTTAAATCGTCTAATAATTTAACGTAAATATCTTTTTGCCTGTCGAATTTTGGTTTAGAAATAGTTTCATCCAACTTTGATGCTTCACTAAATGGCACATCACCGTAAGTATCTGTAAGATTTGAATAAACCCAGGCATTAAGAACCATTGCAATTGCCTGATAATTAACATCATTATCTCTTATTGCAGCTTTTTTCATGTCATTAATCTGCATCAGCCATTTGTAGCTGTTGTTCCAGAAACCGGCACCTGTGTTTTCCGTAATATAATAACGGCTCAGAGAGTTTCCTTCATTCGGAAAATCAAGAGAAACCTGCATGATATCAAAAGTGAAATCGTTTGCTCTCATATAATTGATCGCAGACATATTGTACTGGATCGGAACCAATAATTTTGAAGCTACAGGCTCGCTGATTCTGCTTTCATCAATGTTTACCTCATCCAGATTTCTGTCACAAGAGACTGAAGCCAATCCAATTCCTGCAATTAACAATGTATTTAAAAGTAATTTTTTCATGATTTTAAATTTTAGAATTTAACATTAAGCTGAATACCTACCGTTCTTGCTGTCGGTAATTGCCCCATTTCTACACCCGGAGTGATCTGGTTGTCGTTTAACGTCGCTGCTTCGGGATCGAATAATGGATATTTCGTCCACATCCAAAGATTTCTTCCGAATAACGCGATCGTTAAATCTGTAATTTTAAGCTGCTCGGTAAAAGTCTTCGGGAAAGTATAGGCAATTCTTGCATCTCTTAATTTGATGAAAGACGTGTCAAACGTATTCGTTTCTACGTTGGCTCTTCTGTAGTAATCTGCATAATACGCCGATACCAACACTCCTTTTGTATTCGGAGAAAATGAACCGTCAGGATTTTGAATAACTCCCGCACCAACGATTAGACCTCCAGGATTATCCCTTCCGATTAAGGTATGCTCAAGTTTTCCCTGTTCTGTCATTTTATGGTGAGACTGTGAATAGGCTATTCCTTTATATTGTCCGTCAAATGAAAAGCTTACAGTAAATCCTTTATACCTGAATTCGTTTTGAAGACCTGCTCTCCATTCAGGATAAGCATTTCCTATTTTCTTCATCTGAGTAGGTTTTCCTGTCAAGCCATCGCTTCCGTAAATCACCTGTCCGTCCGGAGAATACATTAATCCGTAACCGTACATATCTCCCAATGAACCTCCGACAACTGCATTAAAGTAAACCACACCTCCTACACTTCCCATAGTGTAAGGCTGTCCCTGGAATTCTGCAGGAATAGAAAGGATTTTGTTTCTGTTCATCGACCAGTTTGCATTTACGCTCCATGAGAAATTTTTATTTTTTACAGGATAGGTATTTAAGGTCATTTCAATACCTCTGTTTCTCACTTCTCCTGCGTTGATTACCCTTCCGCTATACCCTGTTTCCCATAGTGCAGGAATTGTAACAATCTGATCTTTGGAATTATTCTGATAAGCTGTTATTGTATAATTAATTCTGTTTTTAAGAACCGTGAAATCCATTCCTGCTTCGATATTGGTGATCATATTTGGTCTCAAATTCGGATTTGGATATGTTGCCGGAGATTCTACAGAACCCGCAAAGTCGCTATTGTTGTAATATTTAATTAACTGATAAGGATTTGTATCATTACCCACTTTAGACCATGAAGCTCTTAATTTCCAGTAATTAAACTTATCAGATGTCAAATTAAAAATATCTGAAAGAACGAAAGATGAAGCAACTGAAGGGTAGAAATACGAACGGTTTTCTTTAGGAAGCGTACTACTCCAGTCATTTCTTGCAGTAAAATCCAAGAAAATTTTGTTCTTGTAACTTACATTAGCTAAAGCATATGCACTGTTAACCTGTTTATCATTCGGTTTTGCAAATTTTATAATATTTGAAATCCCATTTGGCATTGTATAAATACCCGGTTTTAGAAGTCCGTCTGCCAAATAATCATTCATTGTATATTCCGTATAGCGGATATTTCCTCCGGCTGAAGCACTGAAATCAAAATCATTAATTTTATTCTTATACGTAAATAAAATGTCATTATTTAAGTCCATCAACTTCACATGCTGCTCTCTGTACATCCCCTGAAGGTAATTTGCAGTATTCCAGGGTCTTTTTTGAGTACGCTCTTCGTTCGTTAATTCCATTCCCGACCTCAACATTACGTCGAAGTTCTTGGTAATTTTATAATTAAGGTTAACGTTTCCTGTGATAAAATTTTTATCAACGCCATTCAGCATTTCGTAAGCAATCAAATAAGGATTGTCGATGAATGAACTAAACGGGTGAACCTGCTCAACCTGATCTTTACCAGCCTTCCAGATCGGTCTATACCAAGACAAATCAACATTTGGATTCTGGAAAATCATGAAATAAGAGATAGACTGGTTGCTGTACCCTGTTGCAGGTAAGTTGTCACTCTTTGTTTTATTATAATTTAATTTAATACCTATTTTCAATTTTTCATTTAACTTATGGTCTACTGAAAAAGCTGCATTAAATCTGTTGAAACCTGTATTAGGCATCATCCATTCATTCTTCAAATAGGTTAAAGATGATCTGAACGATGTATTTTCGTTAGAAGCCTCTATTGAAATATTGTTTGAGAAAGTAGTTCCTGTCTGCCAGAAATCTTTGATGTTATTTTTATAAGGACGCCACAATTGTCTTGTTGCACTCTGTCCTTCCGTTGTAGGGTCATACTGGAAATAATACTGTCCTGCGAATTTCGGTCCGAAAGCACTACTCGTTCCTCCTGTACTGACGCCGTCTGCAGAAGCTCCGTAAGAGTAAAAATAATTCCCATTTGTATCTTTCTGCATTGTTCCCTGACCGTATTCATATTGATAATCCGGCCATTTCAATACCGTATCATAGCTTGAATAAGAGTTTAAACTAACCAGTACTTTTCCTTTCTTTCCCTTTCCTGATTTTGTAGTGATCATAATCGCTCCACCTGCACCTCTAGAACCATACAGAGCCGATGCTGTAGAACCTTTTAGAATAGTAACAGATTCAATATCGTCAGGGTTGATCGTATTGATTCCATTTCCGTAATCGATGGGTAAATCCGCTTTAGAACCTGCACCATACGCTGAAAACCCTGTTCCTGTTGTATTGTTATTCATCGGAACACCATCTACAACAATAAGGGCATTATTTTGATCAGGATTCATAGAAATATCACCACGTAATTTGATGATTGAGCTTCCCAAAGGTCCTGCTCCAGCGGTCTGAATTTTCAAACCCGCTACTTTTCCCTCCAACGCCTGCGACCAGTTGTTGTTTTGGGTTCTTAATAATTCTTCTGATTTAATAGTTTCTGCAACGTACCCTAAAGATCTGTCTTGCCTTTTGATCCCCAGAGCCGTTACCACTACTTCGTCAATGTTCTTAATGGTGTCTCTTTTTGCCTTTTGTTGAGCCACCACATTGACACTGACCAGTCCCAATAGTGATAAAATAAATAACTTTTGTGTCTCTTTACGCATATCCTTTTTTGTTTGCGCAAAATTAAAACGACATTATGGTTATGGTTTTAACACGGTTTTAACATTTATTAAATAATTATTAAACGATATATTAATTTACAATTAACAAAAACACACATACAATTGGTTAATAGCAGGTTAAAACAATTAAGGATTATTAATATAAAAGGTTAAATTTATTTATCTAACTTTCTTGTCTTTCCGTAAGAAAATAAAAGTTTTTCTTTTATTCATAATAGTTTTAAGCAGATTAAAATTAACCAATCCTTTACAAACAAACAGCCCGTCTCAATAAAGAAACGGGCTGAATATCGGTTAATATTTAATTGAAAATTATTTATTTTTCAGCTGATCCGGAATATTTGTTGTGATAAATCCTATTCCCTGAGCTTTCAACTCATCAGAAACAGCAACATCATTTACCGTCCAGGCATTTGTGATCAATCCTAGAGCTTTTGCGTCAGAAATCCAAGTCGGGTTTTTCTGGAAAATACTGTAATGATAATCGATCCCGTCTAAACCTTCGTCTTTAATCTGCTGTGGAGACAATTCACCTTTCAAATACTGAACTTTAAAAGTGGGTTCAAGCTTCTTAATTTCCTTACAGATATTTAAGCTGAAAGAAATAAAATCACACTGAGATCCAAGTTTCATGTCCTTGATCATTTTGATTGTTTTTGCCGTCAGTTCATCTTCTTTTTCCTTTGTTTTATCGGGCTTTATTTCAACAACCAGTTTTAATGATTTATCTTTTTTTCCTTGCTTTAAATAATCTTTCAATGTAGGAAAATCTTCACCGTTGGATAATTTTACTTTTTTTAATTCCTTAAAATCGGTTTCAGAAATTTCCATTTTCGCATGATGCTCGTCGTGGTTTACTACCAAAACTCCGTCTTTCGTCATTCTCACATCAAATTCAGATCCGTAAATCTTCAAATTCTGTGCATTCTCCAACGATTTCAACGAGTTTTCCGTCGTCGGTGGCTGCGTCTGCCAATAACCTCTGTGCGCAACAATCTGGGTTTGTGCCTTCATTACTACTGTGCTTAAAACTGCTAACCCTAAGATAAAATTTTTCATAATATAAATTAGATATTTAAATCAAAAAGTCTCAGACCTTTTGATAAAGATAATATTTTATTGTTAAAAACTATATTTTGCTCCGATCTGGATTTGATATGGATTTCCTGTCAATGGCTCCAATCCGCTAGTATTTAAGCTATATTTAAGCTGTTTCGTAACCTGATCGAATCCTGTAATTCTGTAAAGTGACATGTTGCTGTACGATTTATTAACACCCCATTCTTTATTAAGTAAATTCGCCACATTGAAGATATCAACAGAAAGTTCGAATGCACCAATTTTTTCAAACTTGATTTTTTTCGCTATACGAACATCCCAAACTCCATAGAATCCGTTCTTTCCGCCGTTTCTTTCTGCAATCTTATTATTGTAATCTGTAATATAATTCTTTAAAGCCTGCCCAACTTCCGGATTATCAATTAAAGTCTGAGTAAGATTCGGGAAAATGTAAGCTAAATCATTAGAATCAACAAAATCTCCGTTTACGTTTCCACCTGCAGTCACAGAGAAACGCGTTCCTCCCATCCCTGCATATCTGATTCCCAAAGTAAATCCTGCAATCGTTGGTGAGTTACCATAAATTACCACTTTATTTCTGAACTGATTATCAGAATAGGTCATTCTTAAATTTCTCGGATCACCTGAAACCAACGTAGACAATGTTGCAGAATTCGCTACATTTCCGTTGTAAGAAGTATTGTCTTTAATATCTGCCCAAGTATAACTTGCAGTGATTTCCCCATCTCTCCAATAACGGTAACTTGTATCGGCTACGAACGAGAACTGATTAACTTTTCCATCACTTACCAACTCAAGAACTCTTCCGAAATTTTTGTTAATTCTTCCGTCTTTCCAGTTCATTGTTCCGTTTGCTGCAATTGAAGCTGCAGGAACATAAACTCCTCTTCCACCCTCATTATCCAAAGTGAAATAAGGATTTGCAACCATATTTCTGTCATAATAGAAATAATTGTTTCTACCTAAAGCCATATATCCTGCAACTCCCGCTCTGAATCTTTCATTAAAGAAGTGTGTATAAGAAATATTTGCTTTATAAACGACAGGAATCTTCGCATCTTTTCCTGTATAGTTAATTGTCGGAAGCTGATATTGCGGCAATGAAGGAACATTTCCGTAATCATTTCTATAACTGTTAAAATCAGGTGTAAGACCAATCTGTGAAGGATTCACATCAACTGTCGCCAAATGTCTTCCATCAAAAACCAAATTATTGATAATCATATAATTGTTGATATCAGACGAGAAAATACCTGCTCCGAATTTTAAGAAATCTTTGTTTCCTTCATTCATATTCCAATCAAACTGGAATCTTGGCTGAATGATGAATGATTTGATCTGATTATCCGTTCTGATTCCCATTTCATCATATAACTTTTGGTTGAATCCTGCTTTTGGATACCCTCCGTAATCCAATCTTAAACCTGCCATCAAATCAAGACCTTTTGCAATTTTGGTCTGGATCTGCCCGTAAACTCCTAAATTATAAATATTTGATTTTACAGAAGGATCATCCATTAAAGGAACTTCTCTGTAGAATCTGTAAGCAATAAGATTATTAAAATTAAATAAATTATCACCGCCATTCGCAGTAGGATTTTCTCTGAAATGGAATCTTCCGTTCACCTCACTTCCGTAGATAGATTTTGCCATCGTGTACATTAAGTCTGCCCCGAAAGTATATTTAATTTTATCGGTGTTGTAATATAAATTATCAACAATCTGGAAAACATTATTTCTAAAACTTTCCTGCCCGAAACGGTGACCACCGATCTGAATATTTGTCGCTTTATCTTTTCCGTCTATGCTTGAAACAATATTCTCAACAATAGCTCTCGGAAGAGCGTGTCCCAATTCATCATTCTGATAACTGTCCTGTGCAGTGTATAGATATTGAGCCTTTAACTCATTGGTCATGTTAGGTTTAAGGTTTGATCTTAACGTTAATAACAAGCTGTTATCTAAATTTTTATCATTACCATAAGACTCAAATGCATTGATTGCCGTATTGTCTACTAATCCGTTTTTATTTAAATCGTAAGTAAAGTTATTTCTTAATGTCAATAAGTTTTTATCATTAATCTGCCAGTCTAAACGTAAAAATGCAGCATCCGAATTTCTTACTTTATCAAAGCTTCCAAACTGAGGTGTGTTTCCAACTCCGTATTTTGCTCTTGCAATGTCTAAGAATTTATTTAAAGTAGCATTCGTTGTATTCAATCTCAATTCATCATCATGCGACTTGATGTCTGCAATCTGTAATGGTCTGGAATCTAGCTGATGATCCCAAGCCATGAAGAAATGAAGTTTATTTTTAATAATTGGACCTCCCAAAGAGAAACCAAACTGAGAAGTAGAGAAATCATTATTGATTTTGTTTCCTCTGATATCATATTTGCTGGAAAGCCAGTTCGTTCTCAAATATTCCCAGGCACTTCCTGAAAATTTATTTGTTCCGGATTTTGTAACTGCGCTTATCGTTCCACCACCGCTTCTTCCCAATGTCACATCATATTGGTTGGTCGTAACCTTAAATTCACGAACCGCCTCAATTGAAATGGAGAACGGAGCACCACTTCGGCTTGTTGTAGCCCCCGCGGAAGTCGGGTTTTTCGCTGTCATCCCGTCAATCGTAAAGTTGGTAGAAGAACCCAGCTGTCCGGAAATACTTCCGTTTTTACCACTTAAAGGAGATAATTCGGCAAGATTGGCAAAATTTCTTCCATTTACAGGTAAAATCCCAATGTTTTTGGTTGTAATGGCTGTTGCAGCACCAAGGTTTCCAATTTTATTTTTAAGATTTCCTACAACCACCACTTCTTCGATCGTTTTTTCGCTTCCCAAATCCATGTTCACCGTTACCTGATCTCCGAAATTCACGTTGTATCCTTCCCTTTTTTCATCATTTACGATTACTGTATAAGGTCCGCCAAGAGGAATTTCTTTAAAAATATATTCTCCTTTTGAGTTCGTTTCAGTCTCGGTTTTAAAACCTGTCGATTCGTTTACAATCGTTACTTTCACTTTTTCCTGAGCTGTTTTTCCAACGCCGGTTACCTTTCCCGTAATTGATGCCTGTGTCGTCTGTGCATACGCCAGTGTTCCAAAACTCAAGAACAATAATCCCAATACAATCTTTACTTTTCTCATTTTATCAAATTAGCTGTGCAAAGGTATTCCGACTTTGAGAACCACTTGTTTAAGGGAGTTTTAACATTTTTTAAATTATATTGGAACATTATGTTAAATAAACCTTAACTACGTATTTATCCCTTACATAACCAGCTTGTTGGAATATATTACGCGATTTTAATTTTCCCGGAATATTTTTTTGTCTTATTTTTTTAAATGAAATTACTTTAGTTATTTTTGCTCAAAAGATAGAAACCCAATGTCCGAAAACATTCAACAAAAAATAGAACAGCTTCGTAAAGAGCTTCATCAGCACAACGAGAATTATTATCTTCTTGATATTCCGACCATTTCAGATTTTGATTTTGATATGTTGCTTGAAGAACTTCGTGATCTTGAAGCAAAATATCCGGAATTTTATGATGAAAACTCTCCTACTATGCGTGTCGGCGGAGGGATTACAAAGGTTTTCCCAACTGTTCAGCACAAATTCAGAATGTATTCTCTGGATAATTCTTACGATTTTGATGATCTTGAAGACTGGGAAAAGAGAATTATTAAAACCATTGATGAGCCCGTAGAATTCGTAGCAGAATTAAAATACGACGGTGCCTCAATTTCTATTTTATATGAAAACGGAAAGCTGGTTCAGGCTGTCACTCGTGGCGACGGTTTTCAGGGTGATGAGATTACAGGGAATGTCCGTACAATTTCAGATATTCCATTAAAATTAAAAGGTGATTTCCCTGAGCATTTTTTTATGCGTGGAGAAATTTATTTAACGAGAAAAAACTTCGACAAAATCAATAAGCTTCGTGAAGAAGAAGGTCTTGATCCCTTCATGAATCCTAGAAATACAGCAAGCGGAAGTCTGAAAATGCAGGACAGCGGCGAAGTAAGAAAACGCGGACTTTCATCGGTTTTATATCAGTTTATTTCTGAGGAAGTTCCCGCAGAATCACATTGGCAACTGCTTCAAAAAGCTCAAAGCTGGGGGTTTAAAACGTCTCAGCAGGCAAAATTGTGCACCACTTTAGATGAGGTTAAAGAATTTATTAATTTCTGGGATGTGGAAAGACATAATTTACCATTTGAAATAGATGGTATCGTTTTAAAAGTCAATTCATTAAAACAGCAAAAACAACTTGGATATACCGCAAAATCTCCGCGTTGGGCAATGGCTTATAAATTTAAAGCCGAAAAAGTAGAAACGGAGCTGCAAAGTGTTTCTTACCAGGTCGGAAGAACCGGAGCCATCACTCCTGTTGCCAATCTGAAGCCTGTTTTATTAGCCGGAACGATTGTAAAAAGAGCTTCTCTTCACAATGAAGATATTATTAAAAAACTCGATTTGCATGAACATGATTTTGTCTATGTAGAAAAAGGAGGTGAAATCATTCCGAAAATTGTCGGCGTAAACACGGAAAAAAGAACCGAAGAAAGCAGGGAAATCGAATATATTAAACATTGTCCTGAGTGCGGAACCGAACTTGTAAAAGTTGAAGATCAGGCAATCCATTTCTGTCCGAATGACTTGCATTGTCCGCCACAAGTTGTAGGAAGAATGATTCATTATGTTTCAAGAAAAGCATTAAATATTGAAAATCTTGGAAGCGAAACGATCGAACAGCTTTACAGAGAACGACTGATTGAAAATCCTGCTGATTTTTATGTTTTAACAAAAGAACAGCTTCTTCCACTTGAAAGAATGGCTGAAAAATCTGCTCAAAACATTATCTCAGGAATAGAAAAATCCAAGGAAATTGCTTTTGAAAAAGTTTTGTACGGAATTGGTATAAAGCACGTCGGAGAAACGGTTGCAAAGAAATTAGTTAAGAATTTTACAACCATCGAAGAACTGAAAAATGCTACCGTTGAAGAACTTTGTCAGGTTGAAGATATCGGGACAAAAATTGCCATAAGCATCGTTGATTTCTTTGCTAATTCTGAAAATATTTTAATGATTGAAAGGTTAAAATCTTATGGAGTTCAGCTTGAAAAAGGAGAAAATACAAACGAAGTTTTATCGAATGTTCTGGAAGGAAAAACATTCCTTTTCACAGGAAAACTATCATTATTTACAAGAGAAGCCGCAGAAGAAATGGTAGAAAAACACGGTGGAAAAAATATTTCTGCCGTTTCAAAAAACCTGAATTTCCTTGTTGTGGGTGAAAAAGCAGGAAGTAAACTGAAAAAAGCACAGGATATCGGAACGATTGAAATTCTGGATGAACAGCAGTTTTTGGATTTGGTTGAGAAACAGTAATTTTATAAAAACAAATTAAAGACTGTCTTTCGGGCAGTCTTTTTTGTTTAAAATATTCTGAGATAAAGATTTTATCGTAATTTTATTCAAAGAAGTTTAAAATTTTAAAAATGGAATTTTTAAAGGATCATTACGTCATTGAAAATGAATTATTACTGATATTTATTTCTGTAATTCTTGGCATCTTGATCGGTACGGAACGAGAGTACAGAAACAAATCTGCAGGATTGCGTACTTTTATTCTTGTCTGTTTTGGCTCTTGCCTGTTTACCATCCTTTCCATTAAAATCGGTGTGGCAAATCCTGACCGGTTAGCCGCAAATATCATCACCGGAATTGGTTTTTTAGGAGCGGGAGTTATTTTTAAAGGTGACAATAAAATCGACGGAATTACCACTGCAACCACAATCTGGGCAACTGCTTCTATCGGAATGGCAGTTGGGTCAGGATATTTTTATATTGCGCTTTTAGGAACCGTATTAATTTTACTGGTTCTGAATACCCTTACTTATTTCGAAAGATTTATCGACAGAAAGCACAAAATCAGAGAATACAAAATTGCTGTTGTTGATTATCATGATATCAAACATTGTGAAGAACTTTTTAAAAAAAATCATCTTAGATTTATGATGTCTAAACAGCAATATACCCAGGGAAATCTCGCTACAACATGGATCATTACAGGAAATAACATCAATCATGAAGCATTAATGAAAAGTCTGATGGAAGATGAAAAAATCATTGCTTATCAGTTTTAAAATAAAAAAATAAATAGTAATTTTTCGATAGTCAATTTCACCATTTTCATAACCTGCATATCCCTTTTTCTTTGTAAATTGGGGCAAAATTTTGATTATGACAAAAAAGATACTCCTATCTGTATTTCTTTTGCCGGCTGTAATGACGTTTGCACAGCAATACGGTGGAATGTGGATTCCAACAGAGCTTAATGAAAAGGAAATGAAAGACTTAGGAATGAAAATTTCTGCCAAAGACATTTTCAATCCTCAGAAAGCAAGCATAAAAGATGCGGTAGTACAGTTCAACGGAGGTTGTACCGCGGAAATTATTTCTCCAAAAGGTCTGTTATTGACGAATCATCACTGTGGTTTTGGGCAGATTCAGGCGCACTCGACGGTTCAGAATGATCTTTTATCAAATGGTTTCTGGGCAAAAAATCCGGAAGGTGAACTTCCAAATCCGGGTGTGACAGTAGATTTTATTGTTGATATTAAAGAAGTTTCCAATCAGATTTTAGAAGGAACAGACAATCTTACCGAGCCTGAACTTTCAAAACAGATTGCTAAAAATATTGAGATCTATAAAAATTCTCAAAAAATAGAACCTTATCAGTCAATTTCTGTAAAATCAATGTATTACGGAAATAAATTTTACGCTTATACCATCGAAACTTATAAAGACATTCGTTTGGTGGGAGCTCCGCCGCAAAGCATCGGAAAATTCGGTTCTGATACCGATAACTGGGTTTGGCCAAGACATACGGGAGATTTCTCAATGTTCCGAATTTACGCAGGAAAAGACAACAAACCTGCAGAATATTCAAAGGATAATGTTCCTTATGTTCCGAAGCATTATCTTCCAGTTTCCATAAAAGATAAAAATGAAAATGACTTCACTTTCGTTTTCGGATTCCCCGGAAGAACAACGGAATATCTTCCTGCCATTGCGGTTGAAAAGATCATGAAAGAGATTGATCCTGCAAGAATTGCGGTAAGAGACGTTGCCCTGAAAACTTTAGACGAAAAAATGCGTACGGATGATGCAACCCGCATACAGTATTCTGCAAAATACGCTTCTGTAGCCAACTATTGGAAAAAATGGATCGGTGAAGTGGAAGGTCTGAAAAAATCAAACGCGGTGGAGAAAAAAGTAATGTATGAAGGTTCTTTAGTTGCTAAAAACCCTGAAGTGAAAACAACTTTAGATCAATTAAACAAGCTTTACAACGATCAGGCTCCCTTTGCTTTAAATAATGCTTATTACTCTGAAACGTTAAGAAATGCCGAAACGTTGATGTTGGCAAATCTTTATTACAACTACATTACTTCTGTGGAAGCAGGAAGAATGGATGAGAAAGGTACGACAGCTTTCAAAAACAGGCTGACTTCTTTCTACAAAGATTACAGCGCAGAGCTTGATGCAAAAGTGACGGCAAAATTATTGGCGCTTTATGCCAACAAAACCGCTCCACAATTCTTACCTACAGGATTTGAAAAGCTTAAAAACGAGTCTCAAAATATCCAGTCTGTTGAAGAGATTTCTAAAAACTCGATTATCACAGGGAGAGCTGAAGTGAATGGTGCTTCTTTAAGCAAAGACATCGAAAAAGCATTCTCTAATCAGGACAAATTGATCAAAACATTGAAAAAAGATCCTGTTTATCAGCTTTTTATTTCAATGAGAGATACTTATATGACAAAAGCTGATCCTCAGTTTACTTCTTTACAGACAAAAATTGATGCGCTTCAGAAAACGTTCATGGCTCAGCAAATGGCAACGGATAAAGACAGAAAATTCTTCCCGGATGCCAATTCTACGCTTCGTGTAACGTATGGAAAAGTAAAAGGTTCTTCTCCGAGAGATGCCGTTTCTTACAATTATCAGACCCATTTGGCGGGAGTTTTGGAAAAATATGTTCCGGGAGATTATGAATTCGATGTTCCGAAAAAGCTGATCGATCTTTACAACAAAAAAGATTTCGGGAATTATAAAGATAAAACAGGCGACGTTCCCGTAGGATTCACTGCGACAAACCATACAACAGGAGGAAACTCCGGAAGTCCGGCTCTTGATGCGAACGGAAATCTTGTCGGATTAAACTTCGACAGACAATGGGAAGGAACGATGAGCGATATTAATTATGATCCTCGTTTCAGCCGAAATATTATGGTGGATACAAAATACATTCTTTTCATCATTGATAAATATGCCGACTCAAAATGGCTGATCGATGAAATGAAAATTGTGAAGTAATTTTAATTACATACATTTTAAAAGTCCTGAAATTTGTTTTCAGGACTTTTTATTTTTCTGCAAGTTTTGCTTTAAGTGCTTCAATTTCTGCTTCTAATTTTTCTATATATTTCTTTTGGGATTCCCATAGTGAAAGTGGAATATTATAATTGTTTACGACTCCAACTCCATAACCTGTTCCCATTGAATTATCATTAAAAATAATAACCATACTTTCTTCATTTTCAAATATATCTTCAATGGGAACCTCTAATGTTTCAGCAATTTTCTGCCATTCCGGTAAAGAAATTTTTGCCGTCCCTTTTTCTCTTCTGTTATAGTTGGAAACATCCATACAAAGAATATCCGCCATTTTTTCCTGACTGATATTCTTTCTTTTACGGGTTTCTATAAGTTTCGTTTTTTCCATTTCTGCAAAGTTTAGTGTAAAGATAATTTTTTTGCGAAAAATCGCAATGAAATCGCAAAAAGAAAATTACATTTTATGATATCTAATTTTTAGTTTTGAAGTGTTTAATAAATAAAAAAACGACTTATGAAAAAAGTACTTATTTTCGGTATGGTATTTCTAGGAATATCAAGCGTGTTTGCATTCCCTTTCCGTCCATCTTGTGGAAAAACCACTGTAGAAGTTATTGGCACCGGAGGAATGACAAACCAACAATTAGCAAATTATCTTGCACAAATTAATTATGATTTATGTGATGTTTGGCCATCTCATATTATAATTTACTCACATTAAAAAATGAGGCAATCTGAATAGCAGATTGCCTTTTTAAAATAATATATGAAACAGATATTTTTTTTCTGCATTATTCTTATTGCAGGTACATACAAAGCTCAAACCTCTTTTAATGTTGAGTATGAAGCTGATTATAAATTAGTTTATAAAGATCAAAACATACCGAATGCTACCATTCAGGAAGCTGCATTTGCTTTATTAATGAATAGAGAAGAATCTTATTTTAAAAATTTAAATAAATATGTAAGTGATTCTTTAAAGTATGAGAAAAAATTAAATGATAAGAGTGGTTATAATGACTATTTAAGATACTTTACTCCATTTGATGAAAATATAGGAATCACAACAGGCAAAATATATGTTACTGTGCCCGTTTCTGGTAAGGATTTTAAATATGAAGAAAGTAATGATATTAATTGGAAACTGGAAAATGAATATAAAAAATTTGGAAAATATAATTGTCAAAAAGCTACAGTAAAAAAATATGGCAGAACTTGGACAGCATATTTTACAAATGAAATTCCTTTCCCATATGGTCCCTATAAATTTAGCAAATTGCCAGGATTAATACTGGAGGTTTTTGATGATAAAAAAGATTACATTTTTACATTATATAAATTTGGAAAAAGAAAATATATATGTAAATCCGCAAACATGAACTCTAATGCAGATCCAATACAAAAACAAAAAATATTTGATTATAAGAGAAAAGATATAGGTAATCCTAATAAATATTTAGAACATATAGGCGACGAGGAAACAAGACAACTGTTGATAAAAAAGAGTTCCGAAAAAGCTAAAAGATATAACCCTATTGAATTAAGCCTATATTAGAACCCTAAAAATTTGGAAGATATCGCAGATGATGTTAATTTTATAAAAAACAAAAATGTTGGAGAAATCAAAAATAAAATATTTTAGCTATTATTTTCTTTTACTTCCGTTTGTATTAGGAGCATTATACATTTCAATTCAATTTTTGGTTGTTTATTGTATTTTCAAGGATAGTAATTATGATACTCTTTTTACCATAGTTTCCTGTTTACTATTATCACTTATTACATTAGTATTGACACTGTATTTCAAGGAAAGAAGCCAGTTTGTAAAAGATTTTTCAGAGTATGTTATCATTTTATATATTTCATGCTTACTGTCGTTTATCATTCACCTTTGGAGATTCAATTTTGGAACAATCCGGCGCTGCCCTTATAATTTTGATATTTCAGAAGCTAAAAATATTTATGACTTGACAATACTTTTTACAACCATTATCAACGTAATCTTTTTTTATATAATAAAATACAACAGGTTGAAATTTAAAAAATTACACATAATACTATTTGTTTTAGCTATGATTGCTCAATTTTTCTTTACACGTCATTTTAGAATGATATAAAAGTGGATATTTAATCAACATAAAACCCCCGAAAGAAAAATCTTTCGGGGGTTTATTTTTTGAGATGCTTCAACAGGCTCAGCATGACATTGCGAATACTAAATGTTTTAATATTGCGTGATTCGCGTAATTTGTAATCCAATCAAATAATCGAATAGTATTAGAGATGTCATGCTGAGCTCCGTCGAAGCATCTGAATAATCTTTTAAAGCAAGTTTTTTAATGTCCGAAAATCTCTTTCAAACTCAATTCCTTAAACGTCCCCATCTGATTAACAGCCTCCATATTCAGGTTTTCTTTTTTCCCGATAATGGCGGTATTGAAATGAATCGGTTTAATTTCTGTCTGATAAAACTGTCTTAAATCCTCAAATTTCAAACCTTGAATCTGCTGATAAATATCTTTCCTGAAATCATGCTGAATATTCAGTTTTTTCAATCTTAATATATTAAAAAAGATGTTTGTTCTTGTAATTCTTGTCGACGCAATTTGTTTCAAAGCTGCATTTTTAGCATTCTCAAATTGAGTCGGAACTTCAGGAAGCTCATCCATCAATTCCATCATGGTATCAACAGCAATTTGCAGTTTATCCGGCTGAGTTCCGATATAGGTTGTGATATAATCAGGATGGTTCAGTTCGGCATTTGCGGCGTAAGACACATAGGCAGAATATGCAAGACTCTTGCTCTCACGGATTTCCTGAAAAACAATTGAAGACAATCCTCTACCGAAATATTCATTAAAAACATTGATTTTCCCAAAGTTTCCTGTATTTACATTATGACCTTTTCCCACTTTACTCATCTCCATCTGAACCATATCATAATCGGTAAAATATACATTTCCGATTGTTTCAGGTTCAGGATATTTTCTCGGTTCAGAAATCTGAAGACTTTCATTTTCAACGTAATTTCCGATATATTTTTTAAAATTTTCAAAATCTTTCCCATAGAAAAATATCTGATAAGGAAATTTGAATAATTTTTTCATCCGGTCTGTAAAAACCTCAACTTTGCTGCTTTCAAGCTCCTCTTTTGAAATAATATTCGTAAAACGAGAGAACGCACCCAATTTTGTATAATTCGTTAAAGCTGTCATGATACGGCCTTTGTCTTTCTTCGTTGCAGCCCGGTTTTCTAAAACCGTTTCAACAAACTGATTGTAAATTTCCTGATCCGGTTTTACATTATACATCCAGTGCTGAAGCAGCTCAATCCCTTTTTCAATATTTTCTTCCAGCCCGCTTAAAGAAATCGAAAGCTGGTCATTGCCTGTTTTAAAATCGTTACTCACGCCAATTTTAAAGAATTCTTCCTTTAAATCTTCCGGTGAAAATTTTTCTGTTCCGAGATATTGTAAAATCTGAGTGGAAGTTCCTAGATCTCTGTCATTATCGCTTCCGAAAGGAAAAATAAAATGAACCTGCGCGATTTCATTATATTTATTTTTAACGAAACTTAATTTTTTATCTTTAATTAAATCTGTCTTTATTTCTTTCTGATAATCAATAAATTCCGGCTGAATATCTTCTGTTTTTTCTGCTAAAATTTCCTGTAAAAACTCAGATTGTGCCTCACGATTGATCTTTACTGGTGTAATTCCCGGATTTTCGACTCTGATTAATTTATCATTGACTCCTTTTTCTTTATAAATAATTACATAATTATCTTTGAAAAACTCATTGGCAAAAGCAACAACATCTTCTTTAGTAAATTCTGAATATTGCTCCATTTCATCCAGTTCCTGTTTCCATGTTCTTCCTTTGATGTAAGTGTCGTAAAGGTTGGTTGCCAATCCGTCTGCTGTTTCCAATGCCTTCATTCTCTGCAGTTTGAAATCATTGATTATTGCAGGAAGCATCCAATCGGGGAACTCTCCTTTTTTCATTAATTCAATCTGCTCCAAAACCATTTCCTTTGCTTCATCCAAAGTCTGCGTTTCCTTCGGAACAGCAACAATCGAAAAATATCCGTATTCCTTCAAACCTACCGAATAAGCCTGTCCCCAAAGCAGTTTTTGAGTCTGATTAATATTTAAATCTATCAATCCGGCTTCTCCCCTGTTGCTCAGAATATTGGCAACAATATCCGCCAGCATCGCTTCTCTCGTTCCATAACTTTCCGTTCTCCAAGCCAATTGAACTCTTGGCGTAGTCGGACTTTTCACTGTTCTTTTTACAATTTCAGTAATCGGTTTCTCAATAATTGGAGTTTTCTCTGGCAATTCTCTGTAAGGAATCGATCCAAAATATTGATCTACAAGCTGAATGGTTTCTTCAAAATCAAAATCTCCTACTAAAACCATCGCATAATTATTTGGAACATAATATTCGTCAAAATATTTGTGAATTGCCTTCATTGAAGGATTTTTCAGGTGATCCGGGTTTCCTAAAGTCGTTTGCTGACCATTCGGGTGGGTTGGGAAAAGAGCATCCATCAACTCATAGTTCACCAATCTTGAATCATTATCCTGCGCTCTGTTGAATTCCTCATAAACTGATTCCAATTCAGTATGGAAAAGTCTTAATGTTAATTCAGAAAACCTTTCTTTCTCTATTTTAAGCCACTTTTCAAGCTCATTATTCGGAACATTATTTTTATAAACCGTTTCGTCGAACCAGGTATGAGCATTTGTTCCAGTAGCTCCTAAAGAAGAAATTGCCTTATCATATTCATTCGCAATCGCAAACTGACTTGCTTCCTGAGAAATTTCGTCTATTTTCTTATAGATTGCTTTCTTTTTTTCGGCATCCTGTTCTGCTTTATGCTCTTCATATAAATCTGAAATCCGGTTTAATAATTCACTTTCCTTTTCCCAGTTATGAGTTCCTAATTTTGAAGTTCCTTTAAACATCATATGTTCAAGATAATGCGCCAAACCTGTATTATCAGACGGATCATTATTACTTCCCGTTCTCACCGGAATATAAGTCTGAATTCTCGGAGCATCAAAATTTTGGGCAAGAAAAACTTTCAACCCATTTTTTAAGGTGTAAATTCTTATTTTATTTTCGTCGTTGGAAATCGTGATATATTCGTAGTTATTTTTATCTGTATGAATCGTTTCGCTGTATCTTCTATCTGTCATAAATAAATTCATTTTCATTCTTAAAGATCAGAATGTATACAAATGTAAGGAATCGAAAAAGAATCATATTATTTTATAAAAATTAAAATCTATCATTAACATTCGCTTTTTATATTTAAGTTTGCACTAAGTTTTCCAAAAAATACTACCATGTCAGGAAATATTCTGATCATCGATGATGAGATCAAGCTCCTAAAACTGTTAGGAATGATCCTTTCCCAAGAAAATTTTAATGTAAAAGAAGCTTCCACAGCACGTTCTGCAATGACGATGCTCGAACAATACGATTTTGATGTCGTGCTGAGTGATGTCCGGCTTCCCGATGCTTTCGGAGTCGATCTTGTGAAGTCTATCAAAGCAAAATATCCTCATTTAGAAATTATTTTAATGACTGCATTCGGAAATATCACGGACGCAGTTCAGGCAATGAAAAACGGAACTTATGATTATTTGGTGAAGGGTGATGATAATGAGAAAATTATTCCGTTGGTATATAAAGCACTGGAAAAATCAAAGGATAACAAATCTAAGATCGTTCAAAAAAGTAGTGACCAAAAGGGATTTGACAGAATTATCGGAAATTCTCCATTAATTCTTCAGGCTAAAAAACTAGCGGAAAAAGTTGCTTTAACCGATGCAACCGTCCTTCTCACAGGAGAAACAGGAACAGGAAAAGAGGTTTTTGCGAATGCCATTCATGAAGGAAGCGACCGAAAGAAAAATAATTTTATTGCTATCAATTGTTCTGCATTCAGCAAAGAAATTCTGGAAAGTGAACTTTTCGGACATAAACAGGGATCTTTTACCGGAGCCATAAAAGACAAAAAAGGTCTGATTGAAGAAGCCAACGGCGGAACTTTATTTTTAGACGAAATCGGAGAAATGCCGATCGAACTTCAGGCAAAACTACTCCGTGTTCTGGAAACGAAAGAATTCATCAAAATGGGTGAAACAAAAGTCTCAAAGTCTGATTTCAGGCTGATTGCTGCTACCAACAGAAATCTGGAAGATGAAATAAAGCAGGGACATTTCCGGGAAGACCTCTATTTCAGATTAAATGTTTTTGAAATTACCCTTCCTGCCCTGCGTGAAAGAAAAGAAGATCTGAAAGCTTTAGCTAAAAATTTTGTTGATGTTTTTTCACAAAAGCTGCATCTATCCTCCGTTCAGGTGGTCCCGGAATATTATAAAGCTTTAGAAAAAAACGACTGGAAAGGAAATATCCGCGAACTCCGAAATACAATCGAAAGAAGTCTTATCTTAATGAATGACAATATTTTAGATGCAGAAAATCTTCCGCATTATTCAGAAAAAATTGTTTCCACAGAAAAAGATTCTTTAAGCATGAGATCTTTAGAAAAAGAACATATTTTAAAAGTTTTACAATATACAAAAGGAAATAAGGCCGAAGCAGCAAGATTGCTGGAAATCGGCATTGCAACACTCTATCGTAAGCTGGAAGAATACGAATTAAGATAAAAGTAAATCCTATCATTTTAATAACGAGCCTATCATTTTGATAGGCTTTTTTGTTTTTCAGCACAATTCAAATTTAATGTAACAAACTAATATAAAACGATTTAAATAAAATTTTATTTAAACGGACTTTCTTTTGGCATATAGGATTTAAATAATTTAAAATGGCAATGTTAAAAACGAACCGACCAAAATCAAAAATATCGGGATTTAAAGTTTTGATAGCACTTTATGCTTCAATGACAGTAGTAACAATAATTATAAAATTGATATGATTCTCATTAGTTTAATTCTGCTTTGCGCAATTATGTTCTGGCTTTTGTATAAATCTGTTGAATTTTTTAACAAAATATAAAATTATGTGGAGTTTATTTTTTCTTTCAATACTTGCATTTGTGTACATCTGCTATGTTTTAATCAAACCTGAAAAATTTTAACCAATTATCATGAATACAGAAATTTTAGGCATCATCATGATGTTTGCAATCACCTTAGTAATTGGCATTTTCTTAGGAAAGTATATTGCTGATGTGTATGGCTACAAAAAGACTTTTTTAGATAAAATTTTTCGACCTATTGAAAATTTGATTTATAAAATTTCAGGCATCAATCCAAACAAGCAAATGACCTGGAAACAGAACATGTTCGCCATGTTAACCATTAATCTGGTTTGGTTTATCATCGGATTTTTTATCTTATCAAATCAATCATGGCTTCCTTTAAATCCAGATGGAAATCAGAATATGTCTCCTGATCTGGCTTTTAATACGGCAATTTCTTTTTTGGTTAACTGCAACCTGCAGCATTATTCAGGAGAAACCGGAGTCAGTTATTTCAGTCAGTTATATTTAATGTTTTTGCAATTTGTAACGGCTGCAACCGGAATGGCTGCAATGGCGGTACTTTTCAAAGCATTTAAAGAAAAAACGACTACTGAATTAGGTAATTTCTATGATTTTTTCACCAAATCAATTATCAGAATATTAATCCCCATCAGTATTGTCGTGGCTTTTATCCTTTCAGCCAACGGAACTCCGATGACGTTTGAAGGTAAAGACCATATTACAACCTTAGAAGGTCAGAAAGCTGACGTTTCCAGAGGTCCTGCTGCAGCTTTTGTGGCGATCAAACATTTAGGAACAAACGGCGGTGGATTTTTCGGGGCAAACTCTGCACATCCGCTTGAAAACCCAAATTATCTTACCAATATGACCGAAATGGTCACTCAGATGATCATTCCCTTTGCATTGGTTTTCGCTTTAGGATTTTATTTAAAGAAAAGAAAACTTTCATGGACAATTTTTACAGTAATGACAATCGGTTTTCTGGCATTGACTGTTCCAACGATCATTAATGAAACACATGGAAATCCGTTGATTACACAAATGGGAGCCGACAATCATTTGGGAGCGATGGAAGGTAAAGAAATCCGTTTCGGAAGCGCTGCTTCAGCCTATTGGAGTATTGCAACAACGGTGATTTCAACAGGTTCTGTCAACGCAATGCACGACAGCATGATGCCACTTTCGGGAATGAATCAAATGTTGGCGATGATGATCAACTGTTTCTACGGAGGTTGTGGTGTCGGAATTTTAAATTATTTCATTTTTATCATTCTGGCTGTATTTATCAGTGGTTTGATGGTGGGAAGAACCCCCGAATTCATGGGTAAAAAGATTGAGGCTAAAGAAATGAAGATTGCGATGATCGTTGCGTTATTCCATCCTTTTTTAATCCTTGTCGGAACCGCTTTAACAGCTTATTTTCCTGAATTTGGAGCGAAAACGTTGAATAATCCGAGCTTTCACGGCTTCAGTGAAATATTGTATGAATTTACTTCTTCATCGGCAAACAATGGTTCAGGATTCGAAGGATTAGGTGACAACACGCCTTGGTGGAATATTTCAACAGGAATTGTATTGTTATTCTCAAGATTTATCCCAATCATCGGCCCGATCGCAATTGCAGGATGTTTAGCACAGAAAAAATACATCCCGGAAAGTTCAGGAACCTTGAAAACAGATACTGCAACCTTTGGATTTATGACATTAGCCGTCATTCTTCTGATTGCTGCCCTGTCTTTCTTCCCCGCACTTACTTTGGGACCGATAGCAGAACAAATTCAATACTTTGGTCATTAAGAAATTAAAAGATTGAGAAACTTAAAAATTACTTCATAGCAATTTTTAAATTTAAAATCAATCTTAGATAATCTAATTTCTAAATCTCTGAATTTCTAAATCTCTAAATTTTTAAGAATTAAAATG
This sequence comes from Chryseobacterium ginsenosidimutans, assembly GCF_039536845.1. Classification (GTDB taxonomy): domain Bacteria; phylum Bacteroidota; class Bacteroidia; order Flavobacteriales; family Weeksellaceae; genus Chryseobacterium; species Chryseobacterium ginsenosidimutans_B. Next base: position 776,409 of record NZ_BAAAZJ010000003.1, on the reverse strand, counting down.
AAAAATCAATCACAAACATTGTTTCAAAAAGATTTGGTAAACGAAGCGATTAAACAGTCTTTCGTTAAGCTAAATCCGAAAATCATGTTTAAAAATCCTGTTATGTTTCTGGTGGAAGTCGGAACAATCGTAATGTTTATTGTAAGCTTATTCAGCTTAACGGGAGACAGATCGCAGGGAAGTTTTGCCTATAATTTTTTAGTATTTATTATCTTATTTTTCACGGTTTTATTTGCCAATTTCGCCGAAGCCATCGCTGAAGCAAGAGGTAAAGCACAAGCAGATACGTTGAGAAAAACGCGTGAAGAAACTCCGGCAAAAGTTATTTTGGAAAACAAACCGGGATTTCAGATAGAAACATCCTTAAAAATGTCTGCCGAAATGAAACTCGGAGATATTTTCCTTTGTGAAACAGGCGACCAGATCCCGATGGATGGTGAAATTATCGAAGGTTTAGCAACAATCGATGAATCAGCAATTACCGGAGAAAGTGCACCCGTAATCAGAGAAGCGGGAGGCGATAAAAGTTCCGTAACAGGTGGTACAAAAGTACTTTCCGACAGAATAAAAGTAAAAGTAACGACCAAACCCGGAGAATCTTTCCTTGATAAAATGATTGCCCTTGTAGAAGGCGCTTCAAGACAAAAAACACCGAACGAAATTGCATTAACCATACTTCTGGCAGGATTCACCCTCACTTTCGTAATAGTTACAGTTACTTTAAAACCTTTTGCAGATTTTGCGCAGACGCCGATCACTATTGCGGCATTTATTTCACTTTTCGTTTGTTTGATTCCCACAACGATTGGCGGTCTGCTTTCTGCAATCGGAATTGCGGGGATGGACAGAGCACTCAGAGCCAACGTTATCACCAAAAGTGGTAAGGCTGTTGAAACTGCGGGAGATATTGATGTTTTACTTTTGGATAAAACAGGAACCATCACCATCGGAAACCGTAAAGCAACACATTTTCACCCTTCCAATAATATTCAGCTTGAAGAATTTATAAAAGCTTCGGCATTGAGTTCTGTTGCCGACGAAACTCCGGAAGGAAAATCAATTATAGAATTAAGTCAGTTAAAATCAGAAGATCTGCTTGTTCTCAATCCTGTCTACATCGATTTTACGGCTGAAACAAGAACTTCAGGTATTGATTTTGAAAACACAAGAATCCGAAAAGGAGCTTATGATACGATTAAAAAACTGACTGAAAAAGCTGGAAATATTTTCCCGCCCGAAACTCAGGAGGCAACAACTAAAATTTCTGAAAACGGAGGAACTCCACTTGTAGTTTCTGTAAATGAACAAGTTTGGGGAGTTATTGAACTTCAGGACATTATTAAAACCGGAATTCAGGAACGTTTTCAACGATTGAGAAAAATGGGTGTGAAAACGGTGATGGTGACAGGTGATAATCCTTTAACTGCAAAATTTATCGCAGAAAAAGCAGGTGTAGACGATTTTATCGCCGAAGCCAAGCCTGAAGATAAAATGAATTACATCAAAAAAGAACAACAGGAAGGTAAATTGGTTGCTATGATGGGTGACGGAACGAATGACGCTCCTGCCCTAGCTCAAGCCGATGTAGGTGTTGCCATGAACAGCGGAACACAGGCTGCCAAAGAAGCCGGAAACATGGTCGATCTGGATAATGACCCGACAAAATTGATCGAAATTGTAGAAATCGGGAAACAATTATTAATGACTCGTGGAACATTGACGACTTTCAGTATTGCGAATGATGTTGCTAAATATTTTGCCATTATTCCGGCGTTGTTTATCACATTTATTCCGGCGCTTCAAAAGTTGAATATCATGAATCTTCACAGTCCGGAATCGGCGATTTTATCAGCAATTATTTTCAATGCGGTTATTATTCCTTTCCTAATTCCATTGGCTTTGAAAGGCGTTGCTTACAAACCGATCGGTGCAAGTGCCTTGTTGAGAAGAAACCTTTTAATCTACGGTTTAGGCGGAGTTATCGTTCCATTTATCGGGATAAAGCTTATCGATTTATTTATCAGTTTATTCTTTTAAAATTTAATTAAAATGAAAAATCATATTCTATCAGCATTCAGATTGACGCTCGTCATGTTGGTTATCGTTGGAATTTATTTAGGCATCGTTTACGCAGGTTCTAAAATTTTACCGACACAGGGAAATGCAGAAATTATCAATTATAAAGGTCAAAAATTTTATGCCAATATCGGTCAGGATTTTAAATCTCCGAAATATTTCCACGGTCGCCCATCTGCAGTGAATTACAATGCTGCAGGAAGTGCGGGAAGCAATAAAGGTCCAAGCAATGAAGAGTATTTGCAAAACGTGCAAAAAAGAATTGATACTTTGAAAATACAGAATCCCGAAATGGAAAATGTAAAAGTTCCTGTAGAATTAGTAACCGCAAGCGGAAGCGGATTAGATCCTGATATTTCCGAGGACGGAGCTTTATACCAAGCCAAAAGAATTGCAAAAGAAAGAAATATCTCCTTAGAAAAAATTGAAAATCTTATTAAAAATCATACAGAAAAATCACTTTTCGGACCATCTAAAGTCAATGTTTTGAAATTGAATATTGCTTTGGATAATTTAAAATAATAACACATTGTTATCAATATTTATATAATGAAATCAACAACTATTCAGGTTATTTTTTTATTGGGATTTTTTGCTTTAAATCCTATGAATGCACAGGAAACTCAGAAAGATTCTGTTTCCTTACAACCTAAAGATTCTTTAACTACAAAAACCGATTCTAAAATTCCTTTTGACGGCTATGATCTTACCTGGATCAACGGTCAAAACCGTCAGACAGATTTCCCTTTAACCCTAAAGGACAAGGACGGAGAAACGATTTTAACGGGTGTAACCTATGTAGATGCCTATTATAATTACGATTTCCGAAATCCAAAAGATAATACTCATACGATTTCAGCAGCGATCGGTCGTTCCAACGAATTTACCATCAATATGGCAAGTATCGGTTTAGAGACCAATTACAAAAATATGATCGGGCGTTTATGGCTGCAATATGGACAGATGGGTTCTATTGTTCAGGATCTTGACGGAACGGTAAATCATGGTAAAAATACCAGCGTCAATAACTTAAAAAACATCAGAGAAGCAGCCGCAGGTTATCATTTCAATGTAATGCATGGTTTGAATGTAGAATCCGGGATTTTCATGAGCTACATCGGTTTGGAAAGTTATGTTTTGGGTGAAAACTGGAATTACCAAAGAAGTTTGGTTTGCGATTTTACGCCTTTCTATTTTCAGGGAGCAAGAATCCAGGCGTATCCTTCAAAAAAATATAAGGTTGAACTTTGGATATTAAATGGATGGCAAAGTTATAATTCCTGGAATAAAGGTCTTGGATTGGGAGTTTCCAATTATTACCGTCCGAATGAAAACCTTCAGTTGGTTGCCAATTTTTATTTAAACGGAAAAGACACGAGAAATAACTCTGATGTTCGCCGTTTTCATCACGACCACAGTATTGTTGCGAGATATTTCCACAATAAAGAAAGCAATGGATTGTCACAGGCTGCATTCAGTATCAACAATCATTATGGGTTTCAAAGCGGAGGCGGTTTGAAGGCAAAAGACAATTACATGATCGGAACTTCTATTTCAAACAGACTTTGGTTTCATCATAATAAAGTCGCTTTATCTTTAAGAGCTGATGCCGTTTCAAATCCGGGAGCTTATCTGGCATTCTCCCCTTCTCCGGTTGCCAACAACGATTTTAATGACGCGATTGCCAATGGAGAAAAACTGAAAATGTTTCAGGGGACTGCAACAGTGGATTTAATGCCGAATCAATTTGTAACTTTCAGGTTAGAATACGGATTCAGAAAAAGTAATATTCCTTATTTCGCAGGACCTCAGGGAACGACAAGCCCCGACGGATGGATCGATACTCCGGTTGACTCCTGGAGACCGGATTTAAAAAAATCTGACAGCAGATTGACTTTAGCGGTAATGTTTAGGCTTTAATTGATAGAATTACATTTTTAATACTTACTACAAGCTCGAAATAATTAACTTTAATTGTTTCGGGCTGTTTAAACAAAGTACAATTCTTAAAAAACAAATTTTAAAATGAAAAAGTATATTGTCATTGGGTTTATGGTTGGGATATTTTTCTCGAAGGCACAATCTTCGGATTCGATGAAACTTGGCAATAAGATCACTTTTTCTGCCTATACAGAACTTTTTTACAGCTATGATTTTAATGAGCCTGCTAATCATAACCGTCAGGATTTTCTCTATTCATACAATCGTCACAATGAGCTGAATCTTAATTTAGGACTTGTAAAAGCCGCTTATCAAAGTGAAAATCTCAGAGCTAATTTTGCTTTAATGGCAGGAACTTATGCACAAGATAATATGGCAGCTGAACAAGAAGCATTACGATATGTAAATGAAGCCAATATTGGAATTAAAATATCAAAAAATAAAAACCTATGGATAGATGCAGGAATAATGCCTTCCCATATCGGTTGGGAAAGTGCTATCGGAAAAGATAATATGAATCTGACAAGGAGTTTGGCAGCAGAAAATTCGCCTTACTTTGAAACGGGCGCAAAAATCTCCTACACTTCAGACAGCGGAAAGTGGTTTCTAAGCGGATTGATTCTGAACGGATGGCAACGCATTGCAAAAGTCGAAGGAAATCAAAGCATCTCATTTGGACATCAGATTACCTATAAACCGAATAATAAAATTACATTAAACAGCAGCTCTTTCATCGGAAATGATAAATCAAAGGAGGAGAAAAAAATGCGTTATTTCCATGATTTGTTTGGAAGTTTTCAAGTGACGAAACAGTTTTCTGCCATTCTTGGTTTTGATATCGGAGCCGAACAAAAATTAAAAGGAAGCGAACAATACAACATTTGGTACACTCCAAATATGCTGATGAAATATCAATTTAATGATAAATGGGCTTTAGCAGGAAGACTTGAATATTACAGTGATAAAAATGGAGTTATCATCAGTACAAAAATGCCAAACGGATTTCAGACTTTCGGATATTCTCTGAATGTTGATTATGCGATCTTAAAAAATGTAGTATTCCGCACAGAAGCGAGAGGTTTTACTTCTAAAGATGCCATTTTTGTAAAAAATGATGAGTTTAAGCAAGGAAATTTCTTCATTACAACAAGTCTTTCGGCTTGGTTTTAATTAAGTATGAAGATGGAAGCCGGAGTAAAGATTACGGTTAATGACTTCCAGCCTGCAGTTTCAAACTTCCAACAACATCTATGTTTCAAAAAATACAATTAAAAAGAATAAAATCAATGTCATCATCAGCCAAACAATTTTTAGAACTGATCCAAAAATCCAAAAAAGGAAAATTCAAGATCTATATCGGTATGAGCGCAGGTGTCGGAAAAACCTTCCGAATGCTTCAGGAAGCCCATGCTTTGTTGAGAAACGGCATCGATGTAAAAATAGGCTATGTGGAAACTCACGGAAGAGAAGAAACGGTAGCTTTAGTAGACGGAATTCCTGAGATCGCCAGAAGGTCGTCTTTTTATAAAGGAAAAAACCTGGAGGAAATGGATCTTCAGGCCATTATTAACATTCATCCTGAAGTTGTTTTAGTGGATGAATTGGCACATACCAACATCGAAGGCTCAAAAAACAAAAAAAGATGGCAGGACGTTCTGGAAATCTTAGACAACGGAATCAATGTCATCAGTGCGATGAATATCCAGCATATTGAAAGTTTAAATGAAGAAGTCAAAAAAATAACAGGAATTGAAGTTACAGAGCGTGTTCCCGATAAAATTTTGGCTCTTGCGGATGAAGTGGTGAATATTGATTTAACGGCAGACGAACTTTTAACCCGATTGAAAGAAGGGAAAATCTACAAAAAAGAAAAAATTCAAACAGCTTTAAATAATTTCTTTCAAAGCGGACATATCTTGCAACTCCGCGAATTAGCATTAAAAGAAGTCGCCACCCACGTCGAAAGAAAAGTCGAAACAGAAATTAAAACCGAAAATTTTAAACCCATAAAATTCCTTGCCTGTATCAGCAGCAACGAGAAAATTGCGAAAAATATTATCCGTAAAACAGCAAGACTGGCAAGTTATTACAACAGTCCGTGGACAGTTTTGTACATTCAGCGACCATCTGAAAATCCTGAAAAAATAGCGTTAGATAAACAACGATATTTGATTAATAATTTTAATTTAGCACAAGAATTGGGAGCCAAAGTGATTCGGACAAAGGAAAATAGTGTTCATAAAGGGATTTTAGACTATGTGATTGAACATAATATCACCACAGTATGCATCGGGAAACCGCACGCAAAACTCTGGCAAAGGCTTTCAGGATACAGCTGGATTTATACTTTGATGAACCGATTGAATGAAAGACAAATAGACATTATTATTTTATCTTAAAACAATGAAAATCAAAACAAAACTCACGTTAGGAGTAGGTCTTTTGTTCGTACTGATCGTTTTACTTTCGGTGATTGGTTCCGTGTATATCAACAAATTAAAATCCGACACCGAAAAAATTCTTACAGCCAATTATAACAGCCTGGAATTTTCTCAAAATATGCTTCTGGCTTTAGATAAAATCAATACCGACAGTGCGATTGCTATTAAAGATTTCAAGAAGAACAATATTTTACAGGAAAAAAATTTAACAGAATTTGGTGAAAAAGAAGCCACTCAAAATCTTAATTTACATTTCGAAAGTTATTTGAAACAGCCAAGTATTGAAAAACAAAAGCTGATTCGCGAAGATTTGGTAAAAATCATGTCGTTGAACATGAAAGGCATCGAACGAAAAAGCGACATTGCTATTATCACTGCAGAAAACGCCACTTTCTGGATTGCTACTTTGGGAACGATTTGCTTTTTAATTGCTGTTACATTGTTATTTAATCTCCCTCAAACTATTGCCGAACCCATTAATCAGTTGACTTTCAGTATAAGACAAATTGCGAATAAGAACTATAACGAAAGGGTTCATTTTAAAGGAAGTGAGGAGTTTAGCGACCTTGCCAATTCCTTCAATGTTATGGCGGAAAAACTGCAGGAATATGAAAGCAGTACGCTTTCAACACAATTAATGGACAAAAAACGAATTGAAACGCTGGTCAACAATATGCATGATGCCGTAATTGGTCTGGATGAAAACAATTTCATCTATATGATTAATGATGAAGCCTTAAAAATCACCAATCTCAACAAAGAAGAAATCATTGGAAAAACTGTGCATGAAGTCGCCATCAATAACGATCTTATAAGAGAATTATTAAAAAACATCGATAATCCTTCAAAGGAACCATTAAAGATTGCAGCCGATAATAAAGAAAATTATTTTGATCAGGAGATTGTTCCTATTAATATTGTAAAGACAGGCGAAAAGGAAAAAAAATACATCGGAAAAGTAATTTTACTAAGAAATATTACGCCTTTCAAAGAACTTGATTTTGCGAAAACAAATTTTATTGCAACCATTTCCCACGAACTGAAAACTCCGATTTCAGCTATAAAAATGGGAGTTCAGCTGCTTGGAAATCAAAAATTCGGAGCTTTAAATGATCAACAGCAGGAACTATTAAAAAGTATTAATGAGGACGGACAACGGCTTTTAGATATTACGAGCGAACTGCTTAATCTTTCGCAAGTTGAAACCGGAAACATCCGTTTAAACATAGAAAATTGTTCACCAGAAAAAATTGTACAAACTGCCATAAAAAATGTAGAAATTCTTGCCGAACAAAAAAACATCAGCATTACAACAGAACTCAATATCTCTGAAAATGATACGATTACTGCAGATTTTGATAAAACAGTCTGGGTAATGAATAATTTTTTAGGCAATGCCATTAAACATTCTTTTCAGGATGAAAAAATTCAGGTGATTGTTGATAAATTGGAAGATTCTATACAATTCAGCGTGGCAGATTCCGGAAATGGGATTGACGAAAAATATCACCGTCAGGTTTTCGACCGTTATTTTCAGGTTCCAGGAGAGCATCAAAACGGGACAGGTTTAGGTTTAGCCATTTCCAAAAATTTCATCGAAAAACAGCATGGTGAAATTGGGGTGAAAAGTTCTTTGAATCAGGGAAGTACTTTTTATTTTAGGTTGCCTTTGGCTCAAAATAAAATTTTCTAAATTTGATAAATGGCTATTTATCAGTTTCGATTAAACTTACTTCCACGAAAAGGAGTTATTAATGAGTTCGGATTTATTCCTAACAAACTAAATATTAATCTTCAAGAAAGAAATAATCATTATTATCTTGAAGAAGATAATTTATTGGAAACTACTGACTTTTTCATTGATGCTTTAACTATAAAATTTTGGAATTACGTAGAAATTCTTCCGGCAGAAATTATTTATTACATCAACAAATTATTTCCCAGAAAACCATTAGAAAGCAAATCCCGCTATTATTACTGGAAACATTACAAAAGAACCATTAATACAGCAATAGATCATGATACCTCATTAATTTTAAATAAAGAAAATGGAAAAATAAAAGAACTTCATTTTCGTGCTGATTTAAGAGAAGACGGTTTAGAATTTTTAAACAAGTTCATTGAAATTTCAAAAAAATATGATTGCTTGTTGATGGATATTCAGGGAAATCTTGTCATTCCCGAACAAAAAGAAGTTTATAAATTAGTCCAACTTTCAAACAGTTATAAATTTTTGACAAATCCTGAAGAATTTTTAAACAGTTTAAGCAACGACAATAAAATATTAAATGATGATTAAAAATGTCAAACCTAATCTATCAATCCCAAAAACCAGAATCATCCCTTTCAGATTACGTTGAAAGTTTTTGGATGCTGGATAACCCGTCGGAAAATAAGGAAGTGATTCTTTTACCCGATGGCAGGATCGATCTTATTTATTCTCAGTCTGCAAAAGAACCGTTTCAGGCTGTCTTATTGGGAATCGGCACTCATCCCGAACAAATCGTTATTGCAGAAAAAACCAAGATTTTTGCGGTAAGCTTTAACTTGTTGGCAACAGAATACATCCTCCATCAAAGTGTTTCTAAATTATTAAACAGTGCTCAAGTTTTACCAACCGATTTCTGGGATTTCAATGTTGATGATTTAAATGATTTTGAAAAATTCTGCGAAAAAATTTCAATTAAAATTCAACAGGAACTTACCCAAAAAATTGATGAACGAAAACTAAAGCTGTTCGATTTAATGTATTCATCAAAAGGTAATTTAACGGTAAAGGAACTTTCCGAAAAAGTAGTTTGGAGTGAAAGACAGATCAACCGTTATTTTAACCAGCAATTTGGAATTTCTTTAAAATCCTATTGTGGAATTCTCCGTTTCAGAGCTTCTTTTCAGCATATCAAAGAGGGAAAATTATTTCCTGAACAGAATTTTACTGACCAGTCTCATTTCATCAAAGAAATCAAAAAACTTTCGGGATTTCTTCCCAAAGAACTCAATCAAAACAAAAACGACCGATTTATACAATTTTCCGTACTGCCTGAAAAGTAATTTTGTTCCATAAAATTTTAAATTATGGTGATACAAAATAAAAAAATAGCCATCATTGGCGGTGGTCCCGGTGGATTGACTTTAGCAAGGCTTTTACAGTTAAAAAACGCAGAAGTAAAAGTCTATGAACGAGATGAAAATAAAGACGTCCGTGTACAAGGCGCAACCCTCGATCTTCATGAAGAATCAGGTTTAGAAGCTCTTCGCAGAGCGGGACTGATTGATGAATTTAAAGCTAATTATCGCCCTAATGCAGGAAAATTAAAAGTTTTAGATAAAAATCTGAATGTTTTTCTTGATGAACATGCTTCGGAAGATTCGCATTCCGAAGACCGTCCTGAAATCGACAGAGCACCGCTGCGAAAGATATTACTGAAGTCTTTACAACCTGAAACTGTAGTTTGGGACAGTCAGTTTGTTTCTATGGAAAAAGAAGGTGAAGGCTGGTTGCTTCGTTTTAAAAATAATACAACTTATTCTGCTGATATTGTGATTGCTGCAGACGGAGCCAATTCTAAAATCCGACCTTATCTCACGGATATTAAACCAATTTACTCAGGAATAACGATGGTTGAAGGAAATATTTACAATGCAGAAATCAACACTCCAAAACTTTGGAAATTGGTGAATGGCGGGAAAATCTTTGCTTTAGATGAAGAAAAATCTTTGTTGTTCAGTACAAAAGGTGACGGAACATTGACTTTTTACACAGGCTGTAAAGCCGATGAAAACTGGATAAAAGATTGTGGAGTTGATTTTAAAAATAAGGAACAGGTTTTTGATTGGTTTAAAACAGAATTCAGTTCATGGAATGAGACTTGGCAAGAGTTATTTCAAAGCGATGAAATTTCGATTATTCCACGACCACAATACCACTACCCTCTTGATCAAAGTTGGGCAACTTCATCAAATCTGACTTTGTTAGGCGATGCCGCTCACAGAATGCCGCCTTATGCTGGTGAAGGCGTAAATATGGCAATGCAGGATGCTCTTGAATTGGCTGAATGTCTGACAAATGATCAATTTAAAGATGTAAAATCTGCCATTTCAAATTATGAACAAAATATGTTGAAAAGGGCATCTGAAATCACAAAAATAACATTAGAAAATACAGAAATGCTACATTCTGAAAATGCAATTGAAAATCTCCTGAAAATGTTTCAGGGAGAATAATGTTCAGTATTTTTTGGGATTACAATTAGTTTCGGGGCGGGAGCTTTGCTCCCGCCCCGAAACTTTCCGATTAAAAACAATTTAAAATTACAATTCATTAGTTTTATTTTGTTACAAATCTGTAAATTCGATTTTCAATCACAAATAATTTATGAACATTCAGGATATTTATCAAAAAACTATAAAATTTGCCGCTCAGAAACATACTGATAAAAACCAGACCATTCCCGGAAGCAATCTTCCCTATGTAGTTCATCTCAGCAATGTTGCAATGGAAATTTTGGTAGCTTCACAAAAATCAGAACATTTCGATATAGAATTTGCAGTTCAGGTAGCCCTGCTTCATGATACGTTGGAAGATACGGATGTAACTTTCGAAGAACTTGAAAACGAATTCGGAAAACCCGTTGCCGATGCGGTTTTAGCATTAACAAAAAATGATGATCTTCAAAAAGATAAAAAAATGATGGACAGTCTACAAAGAATCAAAGAGCAACCAAAAGAAGTTTGGGCTGTGAAATTGGCGGACAGAATTACCAATCTGCAACGTCCTCCTTATTTTTGGAAAGAAGAAAAAATTAAAAAGTATAAAGTAGAAGCGCAAATTATTCTCGAAGAACTTCGTGGAGGAAATGAATATCTGGAAAATCGATTGGAGAAGAAAATTCAAACTTATAATCAGTAAAAAATGACACCAACATTTTTCTCTACACAAGAAGAATTCCGTGAATGGCTGGATGAAAACCATCAGAAAGAAACTGAGCTTTTAGTTGGATTCTGGAAAGTCAGTACAAAAAAACTTTCAATGTCATGGTCGCAGTCTGTAGATCAGGCGTTATGTTTTGGCTGGATTGACGGTGTCCGAAAATCGATTGATAAAGAAAGTTACAGCATTCGTTTCACGCCCAGAAAACCGACAAGTATTTGGAGCGCCATCAATATTAAAAAAATGGAAGATCTTACCAAAGCCGGATTAATGACTGAAGCCGGACAAAAAGCTTTTGCATTGAGAAAACCAGAGAGATCTGCAATTTATTCTCACGAAAAAGAATTGGCAACTCTTTATCCTGACTACGAAAAACAATTTAAAGCCAATAAAAAAGCGTGGGAATTTTTCAATAATCAAGCTCCATCCTATAAAAAGGTGATCTTGCATTGGATTACGAGTGCGAAACAAGAAAAAACGAGATTGTCGAGACTGGAAAGGACAATTAAAGAAAGCGAATTGGGAAAAAGAGTTTTGTAATATGCTTGAATTTCTAATCATTACTGCGATTGTTTTTGTAATTTCAAATCTTTACTTTTTTCTATTTTTCAGGAAAAAGAATAAAAATCGAAAATCGAAGCTACTTTTTGCCGTAATCTTGAGTATTACCATTTTATTGAGTATTTTTTTAATTGCAAAAACTCCAACAGCTTTAGTTTATGATACTCTAAAATCTTTTTTGTTTATACTTCTCATAAATATTCTAATTCCAGGTTACTTTTTGATGCTTTTAGTAATAAATTCATTACTTGAAGACATTCCCATTATCAGAGGTTATTTTTCCTATAATACTATATTTTCAGTTCTGATTATTTTTTTCACTATCATTTATTATTTCATCAGCATGTTTTTTATGATGACTTTATCACTGGATTATTTTTAAATAAATCTATTCTGAACAAAATGTTTTCTGATATTATTTATACCTTTGAGTGACCGTTTCAATTAAATAAAAAAACGGAAAATAATCAGATAAACTATGAATATAGAAACATTAGATTTTTGGGTAGGAAATTTCAATAGCGAGGAAAGTTTTTATGAGTTTGTGGAGGAAGATGAAAATTTCTACATGGAAGAAGAATCTGACGAAACCTATATTTCAAAATTTGCAGAATCTCAGGATACGATCTGGCTGGATCATGATTTTGTAGAATATGGCTTTGAAGATGGAAACAGAACGATCTACGAAAAATTTGCAGACTATTCTTTTGCTGAGCAGTGGCTTCCGATTTTAATCAATAGAATCAATGAACTTAACCTTGATTTTGATATTAATTCTATTATTTTTCTGAATAAACAAATTCCAAAACCTGTTTCTGTGGAAAATGATCTTTTTTCTTTGATTTATATTGGAGGAATTGAATATAGTGCTTAAACATTCATATATCCAAATAAATTGTGTTATGTAAAGATAAAATTAGTTGAAAAACACTGTTAAATTATGAAAAGTACATACATGAAAGAAGAATTTGAAATATGTTTTAAATCAGCTGGAGGTTTGTTCGACCCTCAATCTAAAGAAGTCAAAAAACTAGTTGAGTTTTCGAACAATACGATCGAACATATCAAAAGTATTTATACAAAAATGCCTCCAATTTATTTCAATCTAATTAATAATAATTCTTTAAATGCTACTGCGGCAATTTTTAATAATAATTATTTGATCGGTGTGAATATAGGAACTTTCGATATTATTCGGGATCTATTTTTGAAAAATTTATCTTGCAAATCGAATGCGTTATTCAAATGCACGAAACTTAGCCTTGTAAATACAAAAAATGGTTTAGAGTATGATCATTCTTTTGACCCTGATTCTATAATGTTTGATCTAAACTATTCCAAATTACTTTCTCAGCAAACTACTTTAGTTGGTAAATTTGTAATTTATCACGAAATCTGTCATATCTTAAGAGGACATGTTGATTTCATAAAAATTAAACATAATTTACAAATACATGAAGTTAACACTATAATTGACACTAAAATCATCAACACATTGCAAACTTTGGAAATGGATGCTGATAGTTTTGCTACAAATCGATGTCTAAATGATTTTTTTCAAAACCAAAGTATTGATTTTCGAAATGGTATATATAAAGATTTGAAAACCTTTATATATTATTTTAGTTATAGTATTTATTGTTTCTTTAGAATATTCGGCTTTTATGAATTAAATATTTCATGTGTTAAATCTTACTCACATCCACCACCCGCTATAAGAATTTCAATGATACTAGATAATATTGCAACAATATTGATTGAGAAAAATATTAAAAATAAAGATGAAATTATAGCCACAAGTATGCAAGCAACTAGAGATGCAGAAAATGATCTATCGAAAATAACATATTTTAACAATGAATTTTTTCGTGTACAAGAGGTTTATGCAAATCCTGAACTTACAAATTATTTGTTTCAGATTGTTAATAACTGGAAAAATATAAAAGGTGAATTAGAGAAATACACCTTCTCTGAATTGCCCAACTAAAGTAAAACTTTATAATGTAATAGTGATTCATTATCATTTAATTTCAAAATCAATATTTTTTAAGTTTTAAAATAATAACATTTCGTAATTACTTATCAAAGAAGAAGGGAATTTCTTTTCAGTAAAAAATAAATAATCTGATTTTTAATTACTCATTTTTTCCAAGCAATTTTTCTATTAACTTATTTTGTACTTCAATAAGCTTAGCAATTTGTTCTTGATTTTTTAATATTTCTTCAGGAAAATTGTTAATAGTTCCATTATTATCGCCAAGCATTACTCCTCCATTATTTTCGTTATCATGAACATTATTGATGATTGTATCTCCATTTAAAAAATAACTTGGATCAACTTCAAAATAATCACAAACTTTCTGCATAAAACTGAAATCTATTCTTTCAACCATTCCGTTTTCCATCTTACTCAAGGTTCCTTGAGAAACGTCTAACTTATATGCAAGTTCTTCCTGAGAAATATTTTTTCTTTCTCTAAGTCTTTTTATTTTAAAGCCTACACTATTCATTCTGTTAAAAAATTTAACCATAAAGATAATTCTTTTTTATAAAATTCTACGAATTTCATTTTATTCGATCTCGAATATCTTTTATTCGAAATCGAATTGTCTTAACCTCTAATTATTCACATTTTTGAAAAAAGTTTTCGCGAAATAACTTTGGTGTAACAAATTATTTTTTAATTTTAATTTCTAAAAACATGAAAAAAATTATTTTATTGGCAGCCTTTGGAGTTGCCGGATTAGTAAGTGCAAAACCTGCGGTAGTAAAAAAATCTGAAAAGCAGACCGAGAAAAAAGAAACAAAATTTAGGCTTTGTGGTGTACTTGTGACATTTTATGATAATCAAGACAATCCAATAGGTTCACAATGGTTTTTAACTGATGCTCCTACATTATCGTCTTGTCAAGCATATCAAACTTTTGTCCAATGGAATTTATCACAGACAGGTTATCATATTACTCCTTAATAAATTATTGAATATGATTTTAAAGAAAATATCACTTGTAATTTTTTTTACAATATTTTTTTTACGTGGATTTGCTCAACAGCAAGTCCATGTAAAATATTATCACGTAAGGTCTGCTATTGCGACACTATATGAAGATTTATACATTAAAGATAATAATGTTATTTCCATTCAGGATTCAGTTATAAATGTTAATTCAGCAGGAAGTAGTACAATTTCTGCCATTAGAAAAAGTAATAGAGTTATTACAAAAAATTATTTTATTTCTAAATTAAAAAATGAAGCAAACATAAAGGATTTCTTTTTTACAGGAATTAGCAAGGATTCGGAATATTTTGTTCACGATGAAGTGGCAAAACCTATTTGGAAAATTGACGAAACAAAAACAAAAAAAATTCTTGGCTACAATTGCATCAAAGCAACGAGTAATTTCAGAGGTTCACAAGTTACAGCGTATTTTACCAAAGAACTTCCGTATTCTGCAGGACCTTTTAAGTTTTTTGGTTTACCGGGACTCATTTTAGACATACGAGAAGATAATAATAATTACAATATCTGGAAAGCCGAAAAGATTGAATTAACAGTAGATCCGAAAATAAATTTCGCACCCACATTAAAAGATTATCCAAAAATGAACATGAAAGAATTTATTGAAATGAAGGAAGGAAGTCAAAATAAAGAAATGGACGCAATTTTAAACAAAATGCCTTCCGGAACTAAAACTGAAAGCCAATATCGAAATATAAGACTTGGTCTGGAAAAAGTTTTTGAGTGGGAAACTAAATGATAAAACAAAAAATGCTTCGAGAACCTCAGCATGACATCGCTAAAAATTGATTGATTAAAAACATTTAGTATTAGGAATGTCATGCTGAGGCTCTCGAAGCATCTGCTTAAAGTTCTTTAAATAAATTTTCTGGAGTTGCTTCTATAAACTCCAAAATATCAAACTTCATAAATCTTTCAATTTTTTCTTTTTCTATAATTCCTAAAAGATTTTTTAGCTGATCTCCTTTTGCTGAAATAGAATGATAAAAAATTTTAATTTTACTACCATTACTATTTTCTACTAATTTAAATATTTCCCTAATATATTGTCGGTCAGAATAATCTAAAGAATGACCCCAAAAATAAAAAGTATATTTATCAAAACTTTTCAATCCATTTGTAGATTGAAAATCTTTTAAGAAAAGATAATCAGTCTCTTTATCCAATTTCTGAAAATATTTAGTGAACTGAAATAGTTTATGCTTTTTTAGTGAATCATGAATATCATCTACTCCTAAAACTATTTTCATTTTATTTAAATTATTAATGTAATTCTCAGAATCATCATTCCAATTTGACACTGCATTTCCATGTACAAATTGATAATAGTTTTCCCTTTTTTTCAATTTAGCACCTATCTCTACAAGAAATTCATTATCAATAGTTACATCACTTTTATAAAAATTTTCGTAGGTTGAAGTGTAATTAAAACTAAAAACTTGATTTACATTTTCAAATAGCAATTTTCCATCCTTCAATATAAAATTTTCTTTTTTTTCTTCCCTAAGATTAATGTAAAATAAATTGATAATGTAAACTATATAATCATTAAATATTCCAATAAATTCCTCTAATGAACTATATAAAAAATTAAAAAAGTCTCTTTCTTTATAATATTGAATATACTTTCCTATGTTTAAAATAAATTTTTCTTGAACAATTAAATAGCGATCATATTCACTAAATATACCAAAAGATTTTAATAATAATGATTGTAGTTTATTTTTAAAATATTCTTTATCTAAATCTATTGGCACAAAAAACCTTGAAACACCACCGATATTCCCAAAATTTGGTTTTTTAAAATCATTTCTATTAAAGCTTTCAAAATATTCTAACACAGAAAGTAAAATTCTTTCAATTTCAGTTTCAAAGTCAATCCAAGTTTCAATTTTATTTTCATCAACCGATTTAAAATATTGAAACCAAGAATTATTTTTTAGTCTTGTTTTAATAGATTGAATTGCTTCAATATCAAAATTAAAATTCTCAATTTGATAAAATTCATTAATCTTTTGATAAAACCATTCATTTTTTTTCTTAAAAACATTACCAAATAGATCTGAAAAGGTAACTGTATTTTTATCAATTGCCAATTTTTCAATTTCGGATAGGATACAAATTAAATGATTATATGATGTAGGTAAAAAATGTCTTAAATCAAAACCATTCCCAAGAATAACAATTTTTTCTTCCATAAATTAATGCGCTTCCAGCCAGTTATTCCCTACTCCAACTTCCACCAACAGCGGAACCTGCGTTTCAATCGCACTTTCCATTTCCATTTTAATAATATTGGTGGCTAGTTCTACCTCATCAATTGGGGCTTCAAACACCAATTCGTCATGAACCTGAAGCAGCATTTTTGTCTGCAGTTTTTCTTTTTCCAGCTCTTTTTGAATTTTAATCATCGCCATTTTTACAACATCTGCAGCACTTCCCTGAATGGGAGCATTCACAGCATTTCTTTCGGCATGAGCTCGCACCACAAAATTTCCGGAATTGATGTCTTTCAGGTGACGTTTTCTTCCTAAAATTGTTTCAACATAACCGATTTCACGGGCTCTGTTTACTTGTTCGGCCATATATAATTTCAACTTCGGATAAGTGTCATAATAGGCTTCGATCATTTGTTTGGCTTCAGATCTGGATAAACCGGTTTGTTCGGCTAAAGCAAAAGCTCCTTGACCGTATAGAATTCCAAAATTAACGGTTTTTGCCTGGCCTCTTTGGGTTTTTGAAACTTCTTCCAAAGGAATTTTGAATAATTTTGCCGCAGTTGAAGCGTGAATATCTTCACCATCCTGAAACGCTTTGATCATATTATCTTCACCGGAAATTTCGGCAATCAGACGAAGTTCGATCTGTGAGTAATCGGCAGAAATGATCTTCTTCCCTTCCGCAGAAACAAACGCTCCACGAATTTGCTGGCCTCTCAGCGTTCGGATCGGAATATTCTGTAAATTCGGGTTTACACTCGCCAAACGACCTGTTGCAGCCGTTGTCTGAGAGAAATTGGTATGAACACGGTTGTCCTTTTTTTCAATCTGTGACGGTAATGCATCAACGTAAGTTGATTTTAATTTTTGATATGTTCTGTATTCAAGAATATGCTTGATGATTTCGTGTTTTGAAGATAACTTTTGAAGAACATCTTCCGAAGTTGCATATTGACCTGTTTTTGTTTTTTTTGCTTTCGGATCGAGCTGCATTTTCTCAAATAAAATTTCACCCAATTGTTTCGGTGAATTCATGTTGAATTCTTCTCCGGAAATTTCAAATATTTTTGATTCTAATTGTCTTAAATCATTCTCAAGATCAATACTTTCCTGAGCCAGCCATTTTTCATCTAAAGAAATTCCTGAAAGTTCCATTTTTGCTAAAACTTCCATTAAAGGCATTTCGATATTAAAGAATAGTTCTTCTAAATTTTCCTTTTTTAATTGAGGTGCAAACAACTCATACAACTGGAAAGTTACGTCCGCATCTTCTGCTGCATAATCCGTTTGAGTTCTTAAATCCGCATCTCTGAAAGTTCCCTGATTTTTTCCTTTTTTACCGATAATCGTTTCGATGGAAACAGGTTTGTAATTTAAATAAACCTCTGAAAGATAATCCATTCCATGTCTTCCGTCCGGATTTAAAAGATAATGCGCGATCATCGTGTCGAACATCGCTCCTTTTACCGTAATATCATATTGTTTCAGGATTTTATAATCGAATTTTAAATTGTGAGCTACTTTCAGTAAATCCTCTTTTTCAAAAAACGGTCTGAAAATTTCCAACGTCTGCAAAACTTCACCTTTATCCTCTGACAACGGAACATAATATGCCAAACCTTTTTTATAAGAGAAGCTCATTCCGACCAATTCGGCTTCCAGCTCGTTTAAAGAAGTCGTTTCCGTATCAAAGCACACTACTTTTTGATTCAATAAATTCTGAACTAAGATTTTCTGAGCTTTCGGATTATTTACAAACTGATATAAATGATCGTTTTGTTCGATGCTTGATTTTGAAGAAGTTGCCTGATCCAGTTCTTCATACGTCGCAAAAAGATCAAGCTGACCAACCGCCTGAGAAACTTTTTGCTGAGGAGTTTCTGTTTCAGTTACAGTGACCTGAACTTCAGCAACAACAGTCGTTGTAGTAACAGCCGGAGCAAATGCTCTGTAAAGATTTTCGTATAACCTTGTAAATTCTATCTCTTCAAAAACTTTTTTTGCCTGCTCAAAATCAGGTGTTTCGAGGTCGTATTGTTCCTGATGAAATTCAATAGGGGCATCACAAATAATGGTTGCCAGTTTTTTAGATAAAATTCCGCGTTCTGCAGAGGCTTCTATCTTCTCTTTAATCTTCCCTTTAAGTTTATCTGTATTCGCTAAAAGATTTTCAATGCTTCCGAATTCTTTCAGGAATTTCATGGCTGTTTTTTCTCCAACGCCATCCAATCCCGGAATATTGTCAACCGCATCTCCCATCATCGCCAAGAAATCGATTACCTGTTTCGGATCTTCAATTTCATATTTTGCTTTGACTTCTTCAACTCCTAAAATTTCAATATCTCCGCCTTTTAAACCCGGTTTATACATTTTAATTTTATCCGTAACAAGCTGTGCAAAATCTTTATCAGGCGTTACCATGAATGTGGTATATCCTTCTTTTTCAGCTTTACAGGCAATGGTTCCGATGACGTCATCTGCTTCATATCCTTCTACTCCAAGGTATGGAATATGCATCGCCTCCAAAATCCTGTGAATATATGGAACTGCAATTTTAATAGCTTCCGGAGTTTCGCTTCTGTTTGCTTTGTACTCCGCAAAGTCATCTGTTCTTACACTCGCCTGTCCGACATCAAAAACTACTGCCAAATGTGTTGGTCTTTCTCTTCTTATCAATTCGATCAAAGAATTGGTAAAACCAAAAATCGCAGAAGTATCCAATCCTTTGCTGGTAATCCTCGGGCTTCTGATTAATGCGTAATATCCCCTGAAAATCATCGCATAAGCGTCGATGAGAAATAACCTTTTATCTTGAGTTGCGTCCATATTTTCCATAAGGAACAAATATAAGAAATTACAGTCTTTTCTTTTGTCTTAAAACAAAATTTGAATATGATTGTAATGAATGAAAAAGAATAGTAAATAAAAAAAGACCTCATTCCTGAGATCTTTAATGATATAAAATATTTTAATCTAATTCTGCTTTTGAAAATAAATCCTGAATCAACATTTCATCTTCGCAGGCATTTTTGAAATCTGTAATAAATTCTTTCAAGCTTTCGGGGTTTGAAGAATACGCACAAAACATGTCGGCTTCGGGATCAAACTTGATATCTTTTGACAGGTTGGGCTTTTTTTCATTAACAAAAACTTTTGCCAAAGAAGTCCAGTCGTAACCGTTGCCTTCAAAACCTTCATCTTTCCGCCATTCGAAAATATCAGGTTTGTAAGTTCCCGCATTTAGACATACTGAATACGTTTTTTCTGAGGCTACCCAAAAAAACGGTTTGATCGTTGTTTCAAAGTTATAGGCTTCCATACTGTTTTTTATTAATTTTAATTGAATATTAAAGATAATAAATTTCTGTTCTGGAAAGTTTTTTATAACATTTCTTAACTTTTTTAGGAATTAGTTATTCTTTATTCTGAATCAGTTCTAAATTACTATCCTTTAAATTAATCAATTTTATTTAAACATTTAAATTCTTTTCCCAAAGGTTGAGTAGAAAAAGATAAAAAGCTTTTATAATTGGAGTTTGTCAGATTTTCGATTAATTCATACAAGGATTTTCCAACTTTTCTGAATCCAATTCCTCTAAAATCAGATAAATATATATCAAATTCATCTTGATCAGTCTCTGATTCATAATCCCAAAAAAGATATAGTCCATTGTCGCTCGAAGCAAATGGAAATAATCTTTTTAATAATTCAGGAGAACCATCCGGTTCTATATCAAACCAAATATCATCATTATTAACATCGTCAATATAAGTACTTTTAATCTCTTTTGTTCTCACAAATAAAGAATCTCCATAATCTCCCATCGGTAAATAAATATGGAATTCTTCTAATGTTAAGCCATATCCATATTTTAAAACAAACTTTTTATAAGAATCTGGAAATCCTTTCCCATTAGGAAATTTATAATTTTCCAGTTCTTCAATATCTCCAAATTCTGTAGGAGTTCCGATTATTTTTAAATTAAATTCTTTATTTTCCATAATCAATTATACACAACATTTCGTAGTTTGACGTAATCCATTGTTTATTTCAGTATCTACAATTACTTTTCCATTTTGATCTATAGCAAACATTGTAATTTTCTCTGGTATTAAATTGTCACCATTATATACTGGTTTTACTTCTACTAATACCGTGTTACCTGCTTTTACGTGATTTGTAATTTTATTTTCAAATTTTGTCATACCTGGATGATTGGTACCATCAGTTATTGTCACTAAATTTTTAGGATCTGTACCACTTCCTCCATGATTATTTGCAATTAAATGTCCTCTTTGCTGATGATATGGATGTTCACCGCCTTGCCAACCGGGAGGACTTATTGAGCTGGAAGCGGAAGTTCCGGTTCCTAATGTTGATGTCGTTACTTCTGCAAAACCTCCAGTTGGTCTTCCTAAATGATCAAGATCATAATATTCAGGAAATAATCCAAACTTATCTAATAATTTATTAACATCCCAAACATAAGAATAAAGTTGCATTCCTCCGCATAATCCTAATTTATCTTTTTGAATATATCTACCACTTTCGGGGCTATAATATCTAAATCTATTGTAAGCAAGTTCAATTTCATGATCATAGTATTGACCTTGATATATAAATGGAATAAACTGATCATTTTCTAAGGTTGATTTACCGTAAATATCTAATTCTCTTTCCCAAGTCTTTTCTCCTTTTTCATCATAAACCAATATTGGAGTACCTAAATAATCTGAGATGATACTATACGTTTTATCATTTTGGATTTTAGCTGTTGGATTGAAATTATTTCGATCATATATCCAAGTCACAACATTCTCAACAGGTTCTTTTTCTACAACCACATTTCCATCATCATCCAAAAAAGTTTTCGGCTCTTCCTCAACATCATAGCTCCATTCGTGCAAAAGAACGTTACCATCCCAAATATAACGAGTTATTTTTTTGTTTCCAATTTTTGAAATTCTTCTTCCAAGTGCATCATATTCAAAACTTACCTCTCTTCCATCGGGTCGTTTTACTTTTTGTAACATTCCGTTGGCGTTCCAGAAATATCCCCAATCTCCGGATTCCCATTCCGGATTTTGGATTTCGTCTGGAGAATTTTCGTTAACGTTTGGCAGAATATTTCCTTCCTGTAATTTCGGTTCCTTTAACCAATCTTCGGCGATCGATTTATAATAAGGATGAGCATTTTTTTCTTCGTCTTTTTGATCAGATTTTATATTATTAATTGGTCTTTTACTTTTTAATAATAAATTTCCTTCTTCGTCGTAATGATAAAACCAATTTTTATCGCGCATCAACTTCCCGCCTTTATCATAAACACGGTCGGTTCGTTTTGCGCTTTCATAGAGACAACCTGTTTCGTCAGGATTTTTGTACTGAATTTCGCCATTCGAATATTCTGCAGCAACAAGGCTTCCGAAAGCATCATAATCGAATCGGGTTCTTCCACCTGTCACACGATCTAAAACCTGTATCAATCGACTTCCAGCTGTCCAATGATAATCTTTATGGAAAGCGGTATTGGTTTTATTTACCATTACTTTTTGGCTGATCGGCATTCCGATGTGGTCGAACTCGAAAATACTTTCGACACCACCTGTCATTTCACGGGAAAACAGATTTCCGTTTCGTGAAACATTAAGATTCATTTGCCAAGGTTGGTGAACGTCTTTTGTGGCAGCAGTTACATTTTTGAGCTGACCAAGATCGTTGTAAGAATAATCTATTTCTGCGCCTAGACTGCTCTTTAAGCCAATCAGATTTCCCTGATCGTCATATTCATAATTGATGGAATGTTCACCTTGTTTTTCGCTGGTTACCAAACCTAATTTATTTCTTTGGAAACTTACACTGCTGTTTTCGTTATCGGCTTTCACCAACATTCCCGAAGTATCGTATTGATAAGCTTCCCAAGTTCCGTCGGGATAGTGAGTCTGCGTTAATCTTCCGCCTAAATCATACTCATAAAAAATATTTTTGCCTTGTGGATTTCGGGTTTGAGTCACCAATCCGTCTTTGTCTCTTACAAAGAATTTTTGCTGTCCGTCGAAACCCGTTTCTCCGATAATATCGTCGTTATTATTTCTTTCAAAATGATAAACTTCACCTTTTTCGTTGGTAATGCTCATCAGATTTTCATAGGCATTATATCCGAAAACTAAAGTTTCTTCTTTTTTATAGGTTAAAGCATTTCTACGAACCTGGCGTTTCAGACTTCCCATCGGTGTGTAACTCATGAGCCATTCTGCCCTTCCATCGGTCGCATAAATCGGAAGATCATAAGCATCGTAGCGAAGTTTTAACGGCAATTGTCCCTGCTCATTGACCTCAATCACTCTTCCCATGTTGTCTCTGTTCCAAACCGTTCTGTTTAAAGGTCTTGGACTGAAAATTAACAGCCTTCCGTAATCGTCATATTTCCAGTATTGTTCGCCTCCGATATTGTTGGTTAATCCGATGATTTGATTCCTGTTATTGTATTCATAATGCGTTTCAATTTCCTGTTTTATACTTTTTTCAGGAAGTTTTTCTTCATTAAAATATTCATAATAAACACTTTCTTCTGTCGGATCGGTATAGCTTAATAGTCTTCCTTCCTCATCATAATTCCAGATTTCTGAAGTTCCTGAAGGTGAAAAACGGGCAATAATCTGTCCTAAATCATTGTACTGATAATGATATTCTTCTCCATCCGGCGTATGGAAAATTTTAATATTTCCATATTCATCATAGGTATATCCCTGAACTCTTCCTTCCGGAGTTCCGATCATTTTTAATTCGTTGTGGGAAGTGTAATCGTACCATGTTTCTCCACCTTCACCATCAATCTGCTTGTACACCAAAAGATCTTCATCGTAATAATATCTTTCAGTTTTATTATTTTGTTTTGGATAAATAACTTCTGTAAAGCCTTCTTCATCATTGTAGTTTAAAAAACCTTCCATGAAGCCTTCCAGACCTTTTGTATGAACTACCCTGTCTTTTTTATCATATTCCCAATGATAGCTCATTTCGTTTCTGTTGGTTCTTCGGATCACCCTGTTTTGATCATCATATTCAAAAACAATGGCTTTTTTATGAATATCCCAGACATGACTAAGATTTCCGCGTTCATCGTAATTGTAACGAACCTGCAGATCTCTTTTATTTTTATAACAATAATAAACTTCCGAAACTTTTTTAAGTTCAGGATGAAGAACAGTTTCAATCCTGAAACCGCTTTTAACATCTTTAATACTTTTTAAAACAATATTTCGATCCTGATAATCGTATTCTCTGATCGTTCCGTCGCCATATTCAATGTGAATGACTTTAAAAATACTTCCTTCCGTAATATGGTGAAAACGTTTATAAGTATAAATATCTGTTCCTTTTCGGATGATCCAAATATTATCATTCGGACGGTACTGCCAGATTTTCTGACTTCTGTAATACGTTAATTCTTCCCCAACCTGCGGAACAGGAATCGGCATCGGCTGCAATTCTTCGGGATGAACCCACGCTGCAACCTCATCTTCCTCATCAGGAACAATATAAAGATCATGAGAATTGAAAATTCCGTTTCCTAACATTCCTTTGGTATAAGGTCGGTCGCTGTACCAAATATTTGTCCATTCTAAAGGTGTTCCGGCTTCGATTTCAAAATCATCCCATTCGAATAACATCGCTCCGGAAGCAAAATTTACAGGTTCTAAACCAACTTTACACAACACTCTCGAAACAGGATTTGTTTTTCCGAATTTTCCCTGTAAAAAATGATTAAACTTAGTAACTCCTTTTCCTAAGCTTTTCGTCAAACCTCTCATTAAAGCCATTCCTGCAAAACGCATCAACATTTCTCCCGGCGTATAAACGTGAGGAACAAAAGCTCCACCCACCAAAACAGGACCTCCCGTATTGATCTGAATATATAAACTTGAAAAATTATTATAAAAAGCAAAATATGCCAATGGGTTTTTCTTCGGTTTATCGGGCATTGCAGGAAGCATTGTCATTCCGAAAGGTAATCCCATACAAGTAAGAACCTGCTGCGGTAAATTTCCGCTCATTTTACTTCCCTGTCCTAAAACAGTTTGTGCACCATAATACACTTCCCCTTCATGCGGAGCTTCCTGTGGAAACGGAATTGTATAAACCGGAATTAAAGAAGTAATGTGTTTAAAAGGGATCACAACACCCATTACGGATGTCGTTGTTGTGGCTTTGTGTCTTCCGTGGACATATATCGAACCTCCCATCGGAATACCTTCCGGAAGATCTGGTTTTAAATTTCTGATAAATTGCGGAATCGGAATGGTGAATTTGATATAATCCATCACGTCAAAGACGATCCCAATAAATGGATGTGGCAACGGCAACGGAATCAACATAAATGATGGCGGCGGCGGAATCAAAGTCCAGTGGATATCAATCGCCAATACAATATCAAAATGTTTACTCGTATGCTGAAATGCAGTTGGTGTAATTGCAGGAGTATTAACCTTGATTAATTTAATCTTACTTTTTGGTGAAGCATTTTCTGCGGTTACAGAAGTTCCGCCTCCGCCTCCATCACTGCCTGATTTTGCCTGATCACTGTCTCCACCAACTACAGACTTTACCATAGAAACGGGATTCAGGGAGTCGAAGTTATTTTTCATTCCGTTTTTCCAGCCTTGGGTTGTTTTTTCCATGCTGAAAGAAGTGACGTCCGCAGAAACACTCAGAGACCGATCCGGATTCATATCTGGCTTTGCAACCTTTATCTTTTTTATATTTTTATTTTGATCTGCCATGATATTTTTAATTTGAGGTTAACTATATTTTGGCTTTTCAACACTTACTTTCCAATCCTCACCAAAATAATTTTTCATTTCGTTATCTAATGTTGTTTTTTTGTCTTTATCACCTTCATATTTAATAAAAAGCATGGATGCTACAAATTTCAAACTGCTTGATTCTCTTGTTGAAGGCTCCATTAATTTTGCTATATCAAGGGATTTTTCGAAATATTCGATCATTTTATCTTTTGTTAACAGCGTATCATTCAATGTTCCGATGATTCTGTAACATTCGATTGCCATTGCATATTCGCCGATTTCCTGAGCTACTTCTGCGGCTTTTTCGAAAGCTTTTTCTGCCTTTGATTTTTTTGAATTTCCCAATAAATAACTTCCGTAGTTCATGTACATCTGAATTTCCAACGATGAATTGGGTTCTACTTCTTCAAATATTGTTCGATAAGTATCTTCTGCTCTTTCCTTTTTTCTGTCTGCGATAAAAGTCTGAGTCAGCATAAAATAGGCAGAAATCTCTCCTTGTTTGTTTTTTTGTTCTTTGGCTAATTTTACGGCATTTCTCAATGCAAATTCGGCTTCTTTGAATCTTCCTTTACTTAAATGATTGCTTGCTGTAAGGATCTGTTGCTGAAAATCTGTATCTACACTGTTTTTCTTGCGATTGGTATGAGCCGCAGTGTTCTGCATCAACTGATGAATGTCTACCTCAACTCTGAAACTGTGCGCCGAAGGGTTTTCAGGCAGGGTTTTATAAGTATGATGTTCTGTCCAAATCAGTTTAATATCTTGATTTCCCGAATTTTCGCAAAGCTTACACCAATCTTTTATCCAGAGTGACAGTTCTTCAATATCACTGATTCTGACCGGAGCGATGTAT
The DNA here is from genome assembly GCF_039536845.1 of Chryseobacterium ginsenosidimutans. Classification (GTDB taxonomy): domain Bacteria; phylum Bacteroidota; class Bacteroidia; order Flavobacteriales; family Weeksellaceae; genus Chryseobacterium; species Chryseobacterium ginsenosidimutans_B. The sequence goes on along the minus strand of NZ_BAAAZJ010000003.1, from coordinate 749,558 downwards.
AAATAGATCTTGGAATTTTTAAGATTAGGAAAGTTCTTTTTTAATTCTAACAAAGGAAAAAATGCTTTATATGCATCTGTTTTAAACTTTTCATCAGAGACATTCAGTTCCCATTGAGGAATATTTTCTTCGCTTTTTTCCAGTAATTCATAATATTCTTTCCAATCATCCAATAAGATCCGTCCGAAGGAATCCATCCCGTTAAATTCCTGATAATGAATTAAAAAAATATCTTCCCCGTCATAATCTTCAGACAATCTTGATTTTATAAATCCATCAAAAAGATCGGTTTCATGTTTTTCGCCAAGACAGATGAACATTGGCTTTTTATCGTTTGCTTTGACGACGTTTTGCCATTGCCTTTTTAATTTCACCAACTCCAAATCTACCGGATTCATTAGCTTTACATTAAATTAATTCAATTTTACAGTTCCGCTTACTATATTGGTTTCACTTCCGCCTCCGATGTTGATTTTTGCACTGCTCAAATTTGCTTCGGTTTTTGCACCCATTGACAGCGTCGTTGTTCCAATATCCAAAGTGCTTGATTCGATGCCGATTCCTGAAGTAGGATCACCACCTTCCTGACCAACGCCGATTCCGACACTTGCCGTTCCGCTAACTCCGATATTATCGCCCTGAACCATGATTTCTTTTCCTTTAATCACAATATTTCCATCTTTATCCATGAAAATAGAGCTGCTTCCGCAAGTCAGTGTGATAGAAACTTTACTTTCAACACTTATTTTTCCGGCTCCGTCCAAAAACATATTGTTTTGGTCTTTATCTCTTATTGTAATTCCGCCACCGTCGTCTAGGCTTACAGTGTGACCGCTTTTACTGCTTAAACTTTTAATATTATTTCCGGCTCCGCCACCGCCACCAACTCCGCCGTGAAACATTCCTCCCATGACGAAAGGTCTGTCTGGATGTTGATGCGCAAAATTGACAACAACCTGATCACCAACTTCTGGAATTGCCATAAATCCACGGTTTTTGCTTACTTTCTCACTTCCTCCTGCATCGGGAGTCATTACACGGATATATTCTGTTGTGGTAGAACCGTTCTGCCAGTCAAATTGCACCTGAACTCTTCCCTGATTCAAAGGATCTGTATTGGAAATCACCTTTGCAAACTGAGAATCAGCTTTTGGAGTCTGAAATTCCGGACGGGGAATAAAACCTGTATCTGAAGCAATGGCATCGAAAGTTCCTGTGTAATAACCTCTTGCATCCACTTCATGATTCACTTCCAGAATCATTAATTTGGTAAAATAAGACGTCTCATTACTGTCGGTTTTCCGCATTTCGATATCTGCGATGCAACCTGGATATAAAAACGGAACTGTTGTCGTTCCTGATGTTACAAATACATCAGAAGCTTTGCTTCCTGCCGTTCCTTTTTGTGAAGTTTCAACATCCATGAAAGATGCCGCTTTAATCGGAGCAACTCTTAATGAAGGAGTTGTAAAAGTTTTTTCTGAAATTTCATAAGCGCGCTTTGCAATATCAGAAGTGTGAGAAATTTTTGAACTTCCTGTGGTTAACTTTTCGTTTTTACTGCTGTTGTAGCCATAGAAACTTGGATTAACATGTTGTGCTTTCATTCTGATTTTCACATCACTGACGCTGCTTCCATATGTCAACTTTATCGGCTGTTCCTGAGGTGGTAATTTACCGAAATGCAGCACTTCTCCATCATAATAAAACTGTTCTCCATAAGCTTCAGCCATTCGGGCTAAATAATTGTAGTGCGTTTCTTCATATTGAGAACTGTAAGAAACATTTCCATGCTGAGAATCAACCCTGAAGTCGAATTTACCCTGTCCAAGACCTTCTTTAATTACCTGATCAGCAATACTGTTTAAACTGATTTCCTGTGCACCTCCAAAGCTTTGAATATGTGGAGCAGCATCCAATAAAACAGTCGGACTACAACCTGTAAGAACAATATTTCCCAAATTGCCTTTTTCCTGACTGAAACCAACCTCCGTGATTACACCTACAAAACTTCTTTCAGGACCGTCTTCTACATCTTTATATTTAAAAACAACCGTGATTCTTTTTCCCAAAAAATTCTGAGCTTCCTCAAGATTGTGATTTTCTGCGCTTCCCAATGTATCATGAGCCAACATCAGGCTAAATTCATGATGTCTTGTCGCACTTTGTTTTAACTGAAAATTTTTAAAATGCTTTACTTCTTTTCCTTCCACAACAATATCGAGTTTTACGACACGGTTGATCCCCTGAATCTGGCTTTCAGGAATTGCCTGTGCATTGTGTATTTTTGAAGTAGGCTGTTGAGACCAGACTTTATCTTCTACTAAAGTGGGAGAATTGGGCTGCAGTTTTTGATTCATCAACATTCCTGAAGCTCCTGAAACAACACCAGTATAAGCCTGAGCTTGTGCCAGTTTCTGTGTTGTTTTCTGAACGGTTCTGCTTGTTTTTTCCTGAATTTTTTGTGTAGCCTTGTTTACTGCCTCATTTTTTGCCATCTCTTTCATCTCTCCCATTTGTTTTGTCATGGAAGATTTTCCTGTAGGAGAAGGCATTTTTGGCGTATTATCATCCTGAAACATAGCCTTAAGATTTTGATTGATTGTGTGTTTTATTTTTAAATGCTAAAATTTATTCGATAAAAAATCAAATAAATTCTCATTAATCAAATTTCAATTTTAAGCTGATTTTTAATTCGTTAAATTGAAAAAAATGAAATAATTTAGTTTCAAAAAAGAAAAAAACAGAATAGCTGACTCTCTGAGAGCTGCACTATTCTGTTACCAATTTTATTTTTACTAAGATGATTGTAAGGTTTTAATTACTTACCAGGCCATAGACCTTCGAATTTAGAATTTCCGTAATCAATAGTTTCAGCGCTTACGATAAAGCTGATCAACATGCTGTTTTCGTCTACTGCGTCGAAGTCTACCTCATGCTGAATCACATATCCGTTTTCCCAACCAAGAGTAATAAGAGTTCCTTCTTCGTGAGATTTGTTGAAAGTGATTTCACCTGTTGTAGGCTTGTATTTTCCGTTTAGTAAGCTTTCTAAGATGTCTGATTTTTCAGTAGCTTCTACGGTAACCTTAATAAGTGCATTAGAAGGGTCTGAAGCTACTCTACCAGAAACGTCTGTAGATCTTGAAACACTGTAGTTCAGTTTTAATAATTTTTGACCTTCTCCTCCGTTGAATTTTAAGATTCCTCTTGAATTTGCTGCCATGATTTGTAAATTTTAATCGTTAATATTTTGTGATTTGATGTGGTGTGTGTGATTTGTTGAGTCAAAGATATACCACCTATTTTTAATCTGAAAGTTTTTAAATGACTATTTTATTTTTTGTAGTAGTTCTACGATTCGGTGTAGTAATTCTACGACAATAGAAATAATTAAATCCATATTTAATTAAAAATCAAATAATTAAACACTTAAATTTTAATATAATTCTAATAAATTTTCACACATAACAGGGAAATATTAAGATTTAATTAAGAAATTTTTAATGATTGTTAACATATTTTAAATTTAATTTTCAGGCAAAAAAAATCCGGCAAATTTAAAATTAACCGGATTTTTATTTTTTAAAACTTTTCAGATGCTTCGAGACATCAGTATGACATTGCTACTACTAACTCTAATTCTTGATTAAGAAATTAAAATCTTAATTTTTAAATGAATTCAGCTTTTAAATTTACTTATAAGAATCTTTGAATGTAAAATTACTTTTATAAACCCTTGTACTGTCAATTTTTATAGGAAGATCATTAATTAATACCTGGAAGCTATTGTTATCCTCAGCAATTTTTATATCCAATTTAAAATCTTTTGTTTCCTTTTTAAATTCTTCATTTGTTTTCTCCCAATTAAAAAAAGCACGTCCTTCAAACGCTTCTCCTTTTCCGGTTTCCCAGAAAAAAGTAATTTCTTTTGGAATTGCCCTTTCTTTTATTGAGGGATTTTCTACCCACGGACGAAGCATAACTTCTCTCTCGCCATTGTAATATACAGTCTGAACATTAAATAATTTAAAGCCTTTATTATCCGAGTGAATATTCGGTGTCCACTGATAACGTGTTCTGTATTGTTCCCAAAGATTTGGTGAAACATTGGCAATAAACATATCATTTTTGATATCTTCTCTGGTCTGTGAAATTTTAGAAAATAACTTTTCAGCATATTTCTTATCATCTTTTACCACTTCAGCCTGAAATTTCCCCAATTCGATCTGAACATATCCGAAACGCAGCCAGACAACGACCATTCCTTTCGGAGCAAACCCGAAAACGAGATCCCCTAATTTTTTGTAAGCTCCACAATAATTTTCTTTGTCGGTATAAACAAACTCTTTCAAAACTCCGCAATCACTGTCTTCTTCATCTGCATAAGCTCTTCGTACGAAATCTTTAACCTCTTTTTCGGGAAAATCTGCTTTTAAATGATAAAAAGCATCTTCATATCGAGAAAAATAGACAATATCTGCGCCTTTGGGAGTTCCCCGTCTTTCTGTAAATGTTTTCCCGGAATCGCCCCAATTTCCGGATGAACTTCCGTATGGCAAACTGGAATCGTTTCCTTCAAATGTAAAAATCTTATCTTCAACCGGAGTAATCAGATATTTATTATCAGGGTGAGAAATTTCTATATTATAAACAGGTACAGATTCTTTTTCTGGCATAGATTCTTTTTTTGATTGCTGGCAACTGATAAGCTGAAAGATCCCTAACAGCCAAGCCAATATTTGAGTTTTAAAATTCATCTTTTTTATCCGGGGATTATATATCTTTTTCTTTTGGAAGCGGCTAAAGCACCGTTTACATGCGGTCCCATTCCTGTTCCGCCTTCTCCTACATTTACTGACCAATGGAAAAAACCGTTTCTTAATTTTTTTAATATTTCCTGATCAATAATCGAAAGATAAGATAATGCTTTTATTTCCGACTGATAGTTTGCGATGGAAGCATTTCCGCCTTTGTTGTATTCATTTACATAACGGTTTCTGATATCGTTGCATTGATTCATATAGCCTAATAACTGACCGTATGCGTTTTTTACATCCGGATTTGTAATCTCATTATCCTTCACCAAAGATTCAACATACTGTACATCAAACTGTTTTGAATAATGAAACATCTGTTTCAGAGGAATTTTATCATAATGATTGGATAATTTTCTTGTTCCTCTCAATTCATATTTTGTACTGTAACTATAGCCGAAAATAGATTTATCAATTTCAAAAATTTCTAACTGCCCCGGTGAAAACCAACCTTCTTCTTCCAGAATTTCCTTCATTTTTTTGCAGTCTTCCAAAGTTCCTTTAAAAACATTGGCTTTTTCTTCTGCCCCATCTTTATAAGAACCTCCGATGTCGGAATGCACGCCCGGAAGCTTAAATTCCAGACCTTTGATTCCGGTACTGTTGATGTCCGTAAGGCTGAAATTTTCTCTGTATTCATCGTCTGAAGCGATTTGTAAGGTAAAATTAGCCTGTCTTACAGCATTTAATCCCAATTGTTCTGCATCGGTATCAATAACACTGATTGGTCCAACTTTAAAACCTTTATGATTCATACCAAAAGAGGCAACAGTATCGTAAAGTCCGATAAAATTGAAAACAACTTTTTTTACTTTAATTTTATTTTTAAGCAAACAGGCTCCGAAGAACCCATAGCTTTGTAGAAACGTATGATTTCTGTCTTCATAGGAAACCTCAACATTCTGCTGATTATTTCTTTTATTCTGCTCATCTTCTACCGACTGCTCAAACCATTTGGCTGCATAAACGACATATTTCCCTGTATCTTCATCCAAAACAGCCCTTTTTGTGGAAGTTGCAACATGTACAAAATGTCTCGCTGCCGTAGCTCCGCGACTGAATCCGTAAACGTTGATCCTTAAAGTATCAATTTCTTTTCCTTTAAATTTTTTGGCAAGAGATTCGGTTCCCGTCAAACAGCCTTTAGTTACTTTGGCTTCAACACCTCTGTCTCCCTGTCCTAAAGGTGAACCGACATTATTTGGATAATCTGCGAACCATTTCATCGTATCTCTCCTCCCATCTACAGTTCCAATACCTTCTATATAAACCGCAACCTGCTTATCTGCACTGGAATTAATCGCATCATAACCTCTTGCTACATTGCTGAAATCATTGGCATAGCTGTCGCTTCCGTTAGAAGACGGACTGTCTGTTCCTGCTTCAGTATTTGATTTATTATTTTGTGTTCCGTCGAAAAACAAATTAAGATCTACATCAATTGTATTGACAGGCTTATCATTAGGATTAACTGTTTCAGCTTTATTGTAATTAACTCCGGTTGTATTTCCTTTCTGTTCAACACTTACAGCACTATTATGATCGATACCTTCTTTCGCAAAAGTACGGTTATCGCCTCCTGTCTGAAGCGTGGCTTTACCTTCTACAAAATATTCGATACTCATTTTTAGTGATTTTTAGATTTCTCGCCGCTATTATTCTGAACTTCTTTTTCTGCGTGATGTTCTACTTTTCCCTGACTGCTTACTTCTACACCTTTAAGCGTGGTTAATTTATGTTCTTTTTCACCATAAACTTCCATATCACCTTTTACATAATGACTCATTTTCCCGACTACATTAGTCATGAAATCTGCACCGGTTGTCAGATATTTCATTGAACCGACACTTTCCGTATGATTTGCGAGAATTGTATCAGATTTATTCACTCCAACATTGGTTGTCATATTTTCTCCAACATTGATATTCATATTTCTGCAATTCAGCGTCATCGTTTCCGGAGCGGTGATTGTGATATTGCTTCCGGTTGTATCTAAATGAATTTCGTTTCCTGATTTATCTGTGATAATAATACTTTCATCTTCTGTAAAAACAATTCTGTGACCACTTCTTGTCTGGATAGATTTTACTCTGTTGCTTGCTCCGCCGCCAAGACCGACACCACCGTGAAACATACCTCCCATAACAAAAGGTCTGTCCGGATGACTGTGAACGAAATTCACCATTACCTGATCTCCAACCTCCGGAATCGCAACATATCCTCTGTTTTGAGTAATCTGATCTGTTCCTCCCGCATCCGGACTCATCATTCGGATAAAATGTGTTGTATCATTTGTCTGCCAGTCGAATCGCACCTGAATTCTTCCCTGTCCTTCCGGGTCCGCATTGGAAATTACTGTTGCAATCTGTGGTTCCGCTTTTGGAGTTTTAAATTCCGGTTTTGGTAAAAATCCTGTGTCTGAAGCAATTCCTTCAAAACTTCCGGTGTAATGACCAATCGTATCGATTTCATGAGTAACTTCCGTTATCATGATTCTGGTAAAATAATCTGATTGATTAGTATCTACTTTTCGCATTTGGACATCGACTACACAACCGGGATGTAAAAACGGAACTGTCGTGTTTCCTGACAACGAAAATACATTAACTGCTTCACTTCCTGCTGTACTTTTCTGAGAATATTCTACATCTAAATGCGTTGAAGCTTTTATTGGTGCGACCTGTAAAGCCGGAGTTTTGTAAATTTTATCATTGTGGGCATATGCTGTTTTTGCTAAATCTCCCACATGTTGAATCGGTGTTTCAGCTGATGTCAATTTTTCATTTTTACTGCTGTTGTAGCCATAAAATTGCGGTTTTGTATGAACAGCTTTTAATTCAACTTTAATATCGTTTGCGCTGCTTCCGTATGTTAATTTAATCGGTTTATTCTGCTGTGGAAGTTTTCCGAAATGCAGCACTTCACCGTCATAATAAAACTGTTCACCATACGCTTCAGCCATTCTTGCAAGATAATTGTAATGCGTTTCATCATATTGACTACTGTAAACAATCTGGGAATAATCATTGGTATCAACTCTAACATCGAAACGGCTTGAATCAAGACCTTGTTTAATGACTTCATTGGCAATAATTCCCATATTGACAGGTGATCCGCCGCCGAAACTCTGGATATGAGGTGCTCCATCCAGTAAAATGGTCGGGCTATACCCTGTTAAAACAATATTTCCGAGACTCATTTTTTCCTGACTAAATCCAACTCCTGTGATGACACCTACGAAAGTTCTTTCGGGACTGCTATCAATATCTTTATAGGAAATGACGGCTGTCAGACGTTTTCCGAGAAATTTATTTGCTTCCTCTAATGTATGAGTTTGGCGGTCTCCCAAAGCATCATGAGCCAGCGCAAGACTGAATTCATGGTGACGTCTCGAGCTTTGAGTCAGTTTAAAATGTTTGTAATATTTAATTACTTTTCCTTCGATTACCAAGGAAAGTTTTACCAGTCTGTTGATTCCGGCATGATGATTTTCCGAAATTCCGTCTGCATTCTGAGATGGACGGAATGAGGGGCTTATTAGTATATTTTGTGATTCTGTTTTCATATTACCTGTGATTTGGATAGGTTAAACATTATCGCTTAGTGTTCTTATTATTTGGTATTTGTGGTATTTCCTTCTTTCATTGATCTTGAAAGTATTTTTGTTTTTCTTAATAAAAAATCAGGCATCAAATCTTTAGGCAGATATAATGTACTTTCTCCTGTCTGTTGCAGTTCTTCTTTAATTCCCGGATTCCATGAAAGTAGTTTGTCTACTTCCACATCCAGTTCGTCTGCAATGATATTTAAATTAAAACCTGCATTTATTTCAGTTTCAGAAAGACCTCCCAAATCTTTCTTGCTTCCTCCGTTTACAAAGAAAACCGTATTCATTCTGGAAGAATTATAATTACTCAAAACGCTTTGCAATTCTCCGGTTGCATAACAGGCGTTAAGGTATTTTTTAACATGATTAATAGTTTCTTCTGGAAGATATTTATAAAAAATATGGTATTGAGAAGAATTTGCGGCAGCCATTGCCTTTGCAATATTTCCTTCGCCACAATTGTAAGCAGCAACTACCGTAACCCAATTGTTGTATTTTTTATACAGACTGGCTAATGAAACTGTTGCCGTTTTGGTACTTTTATAGAGATCAGTTCTGTTTTGTTCTGTCAATCCATACTGATTGGCATGAGCGGTCATAAACTGCCAAACTCCCACTGCCCCGGCTCCGGAAGTAATTTTTCTGTCAAAATGAGATTCAATTAAAGCCAGATTTCTCAAATGTTTCGGCAAACCTTTTTCTACCAAAGAATATTCGATAAAATCGACAATATCTTTATTGGCATTAATGATATTCTTATATCTTCTCACACTGCTTTCTGAAGTATCAGAAGCCGAAAGAAACTGTGCATTCACAAGATGTGAACCCATCAGCAGAACTGCTGTTAATAAGATATTTTTGAGATTTGGTTTCATTGTTTTTAATTTTGGCAAAGAAAGCGAATAAGATTCATTTATTATTTTCTTTCTTTGCCTATTTATCTTATTTTCTTTGCTTTAATCCACTTTCCAGTTTAATTTTTCCTCTTCTGTGTTCCAATCTACATGAATTATTTGTCCGGATTTTACTTCTTCTCTTACAATCATTTTTGAGATCGGTCTTGTTAATTGCGATCTGATCACTCCTGAAATCTGTCTTGCCCCATATTTGCTGCTGAATCCGCCTAAAGCTAAGTTTTTTACTGCTTCATCACTGATTTTTAAGCTCATTCCTAATCTCATCAATGAAGTATGAAGTGATTTTAACTGAATATTAAAAATTCTCTCCGCAATAGATTCTGTAATCGGTGCAAAAGGAATAATTTCTGTAATTCTCGCCAAAAATTCCGGTCTGAAACGTCCAGAATTCGACATAATCTGCATTAATGATTTTGATTCCGGAATTTTTCCTTCCTCAAACTGTTTCACAATTTCTTCGCTTCCGATATTTGACGTAAATAAAATTAAAGCATTGCTGAAATCTCCTTCTTTTCCAAGCTTGTCATGCACTTTTCCTTCGTCCATGATCTGTAAAAAGACATCAAAAACCGAATGATGCGCTTTTTCAATTTCATCAAATAAAACTACTGTGTAAGGCTGTTGTCTGATTTTATTTACCAGCATACCTCCTTCCTCATAACCTACATATCCAGGAGGCGCACCGTATAAAAGTGCCGCCGAATGTTCTTCTTTAAACTCTGACATATCGAAACGAACCATCGCCTTTTCGTCGTTGAAAAGCAATTCAGCCATAGATTTTGCCAATTCTGTTTTCCCTGTTCCTGTTGGTCCTAAAAGGAAGAAAGAGCCAATCGGCTGTCCCGGTTTATTTAATCCGCTTCGATTTTCAACAATAGCATCAGAAAGGATTTTTAAAGCATGATCCTGACCAACAACTCTGTTCAATAAAAGACCTTCCATATTCAGAAGCTTTTCTTTTTCCTGAGCCTGAATTTTGCCAATTGGAATGTTTGTTTTTGCTGCCATTACAGCCGCTAATTCCAAACGGTCTACTTTTTCTCTTTTCTTTGATGCGTGCTGTAAAAGTTCCGCGTAACTGTCTTCAATAATTTTCTGGATCTGATCAACCGGCATTGAATTGTCAATTTGCGGCTGTTCACTCAATGATCCCCACAAAATCGGGCTTATTTTGTCTCTCAACAAATTATAATTCCAGACCAGTTCGTCTGCTTTGTCTTTTTCGTCGAAATATTCTTCGTTTTGAAGTGCTTCATATGTTACTTTCCAGCTTTCGAGTTCTTTTTCTGAAAGTTCATCAAGCATTTTAATGGCTGCCATTGTTCTGTCTAGCAAGTCAATCGCTGCATCAGGTAATTTTTTACCTTTTGAATAACGTTTTGCCAAACGAACACATTCAGGAAGAGCGTTTTTTTCAACTTCAATTCCGTGGTGTTTTTTGTATCCGTCTAATAAAACGTCGATCATTTTGACACATGTTTTTTCATCCGGTTCATTGACCGTTAAAACTTCAAAACGACGGTTGAAAGCCTGTTCCGGCTCAATTATTTTTCTATATTCTTCCTGAGTTGTGGCTCCGATTACGGTAATTTCACCTCTTGCCAATTCAGGTTTCAGTAAATTAGCAACATTTCCGATACTTCCTTTCGGATCTAAAAGAGTGTGAATTTCATCAATAAACAAAATCGCTTTTTCGATCTTTTTACATTCATTGATTACTTTTTTAAGACGGTCTTCAATTTCGCCTTTGTATGAAGTTCCTGCTAATAAAGCTCCAGTGTCTAATTCTAAAAGTGTTCCGTTCTTTAACATTTCAGGAACGTTTCCTTTAATAATTTCAGTAGCAAAACCTTCTACCAAAGCGGTTTTTCCGACTCCCGGTTCTCCGATGATAATTACATTCGGCTTGCTTCTTCGACAAAGAATTTCAACCAGCATTCTCAGTTCCTTATCTCTTCCGATGATGTTTTCCAACTCGCCTTTTCTAGCCTGAGCTGTTCTGTCGACACAATAGCTTTTAATCGAAGGAAAAGAATTATCCGAATAATCTGAACCATTCGAAAAAATTGAAGAAAACTCTCCGTTTTCCGAAGTTTCGTATGGAGTATCTTTTCTATATAAATTGAAAATCTCATGTTCTCTAAGAGGAAGAGACTTCAATTGCTGTAAAGTAAAAGCAACCTGAGGCTTTACGATAGCCGTTAAAATACAAACCGGAGTAATCTCATCCAGTCCTAATTTTAGACGAATATCATCTGCTTCTTCCACAATATTATCTACAAACTCATCTTCATCAATCTCGTTTGGAAGGTGTGTTGTTTTGGGATAATCTTCAATCCTCACATCTGCCCATTCGTAGAAATAACCAGGATCTTTATCGATACTTTTTAAAAATTCATTAAGACCAATATCTTTGTGCATTAAAGCCTGTAAAATATGCGGTCCGCCGTAAGTTCCGTTATAATTTTCCCTCGCTATAGATTGTGCAATATGAAAAAGCTGTTTTACTGTTTCATTGGTTACTAGTACTCCCATTGTGTATTTTTTCTCAAAATTAATATTTATATCTGATTGTGGTGATATCACCGATTATGTTTTCGCTAAACCTCAGCAAAAATTAATCCATAATCACCTGAATTTTTATTGCTTACTAAGATATTAGTTTTTTTCAGAACATAAAAATATGTCTTAATAATGTGAAAAACAATTTTATCCGGCGTATAAGAAAATTGTAATCAGATATACAATGTGTTGGTGGTAAAAAAAGACCGTCTTAAGGGGACAGTCTTTTTTTATGAATGTTAACATGTAAAATTTTCTAGGCTGATGGCCATAGACCTTCGAATTTAGAATTTCCGTAATCAATAGTTTCAGCGCTTACGATAAAGCTGATCAACATGCTGTTTTCGTCTACTGCGTCGAAGTCTATTTCATGCTGAATCACATATCCGTTTTCCCATTTCAAAGTAATTAAAGTACCTTCTTCGTGAGATTTGTTGAAAGTAATTTCGCCTGTTGTAGGCTTATACTTTCCGTTTAGTAAGCTTTCTAAGATGTCTGATTTTTCAGTAGCTTCTACTGTAAGTTTGATTAGTGCGTTTGAAGGATCTGAAGCCACTCTACCAGAAACGTCTGTAGATCTTGAAACACTGTAGTTCAGTTTTAATAATTTTTGACCTTCTCCTCCGTTGAATTTTAAGATTCCTCTTGAATTTGCTGCCATGATTTGGTAAATTTTAATCGTTAATAATATTTTGTGATTCGGTGATTGTTTAACAAAGATAGGGCAGTAATTTTTTTTCTGAAAGTTTTCAAACCCTAATCTGAATTTTTGTAGTATTTCTACGATTTAATGTAGTAATTCTACGACAATTGATTTAACATTTACTTAACATTCCTTTTATTTAAAGGAGTTTAGGATAATTCTTTAACTGTAAAAAAACTGGAATTTTTCACACCAAACTGAGAAATATTATATTGAATTTCAAATTCTTTAACTATTCCTGTTTCTGTATAAAGAACGTATTTTCCTGTGAAATTTTTATCTTTTTCCGGGAAATTCATGTTCTGCTGAAGAACAATTTCCTGATCATATTCCGCACTTTCAACCTTTTGCTGGATGTCTATATAAATATTTTCTTCCCCAATTGTTTGTGTGAAATAAGATTTTCCGTTTGTAAATTTGTTTCTTAAAGGTGCAAAATAGCTTTTAATAAAAACATCTTCTTTCATTCTGCTGTTGAACAATTCTTTATTTAAAACAGCAAATTCAAATTCATCAAGGTAGATTTTTGCATATTTATCGGAGAAAAGATCGGATAATCTTTCTTTAATTTTCCCAAAATTATTGATTGTTTCCTGAGTTAGTTTTACATTTACAATTTCACCATTATGGTCTGTTTTCACCTCAATCGGATTCAGAGAACGGATGGATTGTGACGCAAGATCTGCCATCATACTTCCATGTTCATCGGAAAAATTGTTTTTAAACAGGTGAAAAAAATGAAAAGCTCCTTCTCTTCTGATCCATTTTACGGAAACTGTGTACGAAAGAATATTGCTTCTTTTTCCCAGTTCATTTTCTTCAATTTCTGTATTTACAACTGAATATATCTTACTTAAATTTTCAGGATTAAAAGAGATTTCAGGGTTCAATTTCGGATGTTTGAAAGGTGCGTCATTTTTGCTGTTGTATTCTCTTATTTTATTAAGATCGGGAAGAAGAAGTTTTTTTCGAGGAACCAGCTTATCATGTATAAGATCTTCTCTTGCACAATGTGTATTGTGAAATTCTTTGAGGTATTTTGGATTTTCAAGATTAATTTCTTCAGATATACTTTCCAGCGTTTCTCCGGAAAGAATAAAATGAACAATCATATATTTTTGTTTTTTGACCCAACCTAATTTAGACTAAAAATTTTGTTTCACAAAATAGTTTTTGATGTATTTAATTCTATAAATCCCCAGAATAGCGAATTAAAACAAACAAAAAACAGCACACAAAACCGTATGCTGTTTACTTATAAATCGTTATTGTTTATTTCTGTTTTATAAATTCCAGATATTTGTCGCCACATTGCGAAAAATGTTCAAATTCGTTCATTGAATTTCCTGAATTCTGAACCACAATTTTATCTCCTTCATACAAGCCTCCAATTTCTCCCATTGTAACGGCGGTTATTTCCCCTGTTTTTTCGTCACTTTCGGAGGAAACATTTCCTGCAGCGATTACTTTTGCTTTATCAAAAATTTTAAAAGTCGGTTTACCGTCTATATTTTTAAATTCCATTGAAAATCTTCCTCCATCACATGTATTAGCAACAAATTTCCCTTCAATTACCGTTTTTGAAATGGTGGATTTTAGATTTTTTTCTTCTACATTCCCAGTTTTTGCGGAATCGGTTTCAGCATCATCCGGTTTTTGAACAGAATTTGAAGTATGACTTTCAGACTGGGAAACAACAGGTGAATCTGCTTTGTTTTTTCCATGCTTTGATTCGTTTTTACTACATGAGATCACAGAAAGCCCAGCCAAAAGACAAAGACCAATAAAGTTTTTTTTAATCATAAAGGTTTACTTTTTAATGTGATTATTTGATCAAAAATACCATAAATTTTAATCTAAAAATATTTTTATTTTAATTTAATTGAAAAAAAACGATTGCTAAAATCAAAAAGAGATCATGCATTACGCACAACCTCTTTTTATTATTTTTTAATTTATTTATTTGATTTTAGTTGATTAAAGAACTGCATCAGATAACTTATTTTTTAATAAACTGCCCCTGATTATAAGCGTATTTTCCAGTCAATTTTCTTTTGCTCCCCGTTTCATTATAAATCGAAATATTATCATCTTCATCTATAGAAAATGTCTTTACAGTTTCGCTGTCTCCATTGCTGTCGGCAATATTCATCCCATTGAGAATGGCATTTTCTTTTGTAGATATTACATAAACCAATTCACTGTCTCCTCCAACATTTTTAATCAGATATATATCATAGCCGTCTTCTGAGAAAATCTTAATACTTGAATCCGCGGTAAGATCAAATTTTTTCAGAAAGGCTTTCTGTAACCAGTCTTCGGGTTGAGCAGAAAATTGTTGTTTACTTTCCAAATCTTTATAATCGATTGGTAAAAGACTTGCCGTTTTACTGTCCGAATTACCTGAAGACACTTCTGATACAGCATTATTGCTTTTTTTCACAAGCACACAATTATCCGGTGCATAAAAATCTCCTTTCGGCGCACCAGTAACTTTCCACTGAATTTTATTATTATCGATTGTTGAAATTTCAAACTTTCCTTTATTTCCTGATGTTCCAAAAAAGCTAAAAAATTCTCCTACAATTTTCCCGTTTTGAAGGGTTCCGGTTACATTATATTTTTCCTCACTTTCACAGTCTATTTTATCACCACTATTGGCTATGGCACAATATTGTGCTTTTATATGATCTCCTTCCTGAACTATGGTAAGAGTGAACTGCTCTTCGGGAACATCAGCATTTGCTGATTTTTTTTCGTAGATCCATTCTCCTGACCAATTGTTTTGTACCGCAACTTCATTTTTGTTTTCTACATGAGCACTGATGGCCACTTCCTTATCAGTAGCTTTAGCGTTGTTTTCTTTACAACTCAGAATCAGTAAAAAACTTAGTATTAAAAATCTCATATTTTTATTTAAGGTTTAAAATTTAGGCAATCATCCACTCTGTTTAGCCAGCCTTTCAGGAATACATCCTGACTGTTCTTTTTTCCTTTTGTAAAAGTCAGATCCGTGTAGTATTGTTTTCTGATTTCGGCTAATCTCGTTAATAACTTATCCTGATCATGAGCATTATTTATTGCTTCAATCGTTTTAGAACCAATTGTTCCGTCATCTTTGATATCCTGTTCAAATTCATCTTTCAGCAATTTCTGAACCTGTTTACCAGCACCACCTGATGTAATTGTCCAGTCATATACCATTAATCCTACTCTTTCATCTTCAACTTTACAGAATCCTTTAGGCTCCCAATATCTTTTTCTATAAATCGTAGTTGCCTGTTCGTCGGTAATTGTTTTTAGATTATCCAACGTCGGTTCTACATTTACATCTTCTTTTGCATATTTCTTCCAAGTTGCAAATGTAATACCTTTATTGGTTGCTCCACCTTTATCATCCGGATGATCTACAAATCCTCCTTCATGCTTAAGAATGATCGGTGCTACTTTTTTAAATTTGCTGTCGCAATCTGTTGCAGCAGGTGTAGTTGAACTTTTTTGCTGTGACTCGAATTTCTTCATACAGTTACATGTATTCACAAATCCTGACTCCAGAGCTAGCTGTAATATTCCTTTCCCATTTAACGAAGCTGAGTTTTTACAGAAATATTTGTCATCCATATATTTTTTATCAAACTCTCTTACATCTAAATGTATCCAGCTATAGGTATGATTAGAATCGACCAGACTGTTGTCCGAATTCAATCCGATGGGTTCTAAGCTGAAGCTATTTTTCTCAGTCCAGCTCGTTTTAGCGTTAAGATATTTATAAAAAATATCCTCCCTGATCTTGGTAAGCTCTGCTATATTTTTATAAAGCTGACCTCTAATCTGCCATTTCCCTTTATCAAACTGAATATCTATGGCTTTCCCCTGGTGATTGGTCGTTTTAAAATTTTTAAATCGGCATCTGTACCCTGAACTTATTTTTCCGAAACTATATGTTTTTTGTTTACTTAAATAAAACAAAGCTGCTTTCAATCCAAACAAAAGAGATCTGTGAATACCCGGAAATTCATATTTATTTGATTTTTCAGGTTCGGTATTCTCCCCTGTTTTATCACCAAAATTATTGCATTTATTTAGCTCTTTTACTGCTCTCAGTTTGCTTACAACTTCTTTTCCTTTTGTGCTACATGAACATCCAAGTTGATTCCAGACCGTTGCGGATAAATCAAAATTAATAGAAAACTCATCGATAGCTCTTAGTACATTTCCACAAACTTTACCTGTTTCAGGGACTTTCATATAATCCTTCTGAAACTGTTTTATCATTTTTTCAGTTTTGTCTGTAAATTCATCCGTAGGAACATTTCCTCCGAATCCGGCAAGTCTGATGTTGATTTCCCGAATCACTTCATTTTTATCTCCTTTTTTTATACAGTATTTTTCACCACAATCTGTTGTTTTCATCTCCTGATCTTTCACAACACTCGTCGTCTTTCCTTCCGGCTTCTGAACAGTCGGTTTTTTCTCTGGTTTTACTGTACCTTTAGATTCCCCCCAATCCCAGAGCTCATCCCACCATTCCGCAGCTTTATCCATAATTCCTTTTTCCTCTTTTTTAGATGAAGGCTTGGAAGCAGCAGGTGAACCGGAAGCTTTTGGCGGGGCTTTTGAAGGTTGAGCCGGAGCGTTATTTTTTGGAGGTGCTGCAGATGCCGGCTGTTGAACAGGTGGCTTATAATCGGGATTTTTTACATTAATATTGTCGGTACTATGTTTTTTATCTTTATAATATTCTACCGTAACATAAAACTCCAATTCTTTAGGATCTTTTTCACCCTTGGAAGCTTTCTGCATTAATGCTTTTGTTAAAACAAATTCAACGGTTGCATTTCCGGTTCTGTCAACAATACCCTCTTTACTGTCAACGAATAAATTATTTGCACTATGACCGTCTCCGGTTGCATCGTCTTCCCAAAGGGTGAACACCAGTTTTTGTCCTGTAAGATTCACACACTGAGCTTTTGCGACTAACTTTTCATTATAGCTAAAAACAGTTCCCGGAGCATCATCAACGTAACGCAATTCAACTTTATTGATCTTCGGAATACCGGCTGGTTGTGGTGTAATATCGATTGTTGTAGCACCTTGTCCTTCAGGCTCATGAAGATAAGCTTCTAAACGGTATGTATTTTTGGCAGCAACTTCACCAAAAGTAAAACTTCCGTCTCCTTTTTTCTTGATGTTTGTACTTGTATAACTTCCGTCGGAACGTTTTTTAAACAATTCCCAAGTTACCAAAGCCGGATTTCTTTCGCTTTCCGGGGTTGAAGGATACCAATCTGTGATATCGTATGAAGTTTTCTCCCCTACTTTTGGTGAAGGATTTCCGGAAATTTTTGCAACTCCTTTTTTTGACATAATCGAAAGTGTTTACAGTTAATAAGCGTCTAATTCACTTTCCAGGACAGCTTCTTTGAAATCCTGCATTTTCACCAAAGGATTGATGTGCTGTACCGTTTTGTTGTCGGCATTTTTCACGTTCTGTTTGCTCATCTGTCCCCGTTGCCCGTGATCATTGATGGTAATTTTTCCACCGATGACACATTGCAGCTCAGAAAGTTCTGTTACGATCTTTTTGCCCATGATTTTTACTTTATCATAAGTTTTCTGCCATTTTCCGGCTGGAGCGTAAGAACAAGGTAAATATCCGCCGGCAGTCGGCTTCAATTTGCATTGTCCGAAACTTGGACCGGGAGGATTAAACTGAAGGTCATCTTCGGTTACGCCAAGAAAATCTGCATTTCCATCAGAATCATTCCAAAAATGTTTCTGATGTGCAGTGACTTTATATTGAGGGAATTTATCACCCTGATTGCACTGGGCTTTACCTTTCTGTACGACAAAATATTTGCCATCATGAGGTGATGATTGCTGTGACATAATACTGTGATTTGGGTAATACCAAAGATAAAAAATTTACATCAAAAAACAGAAAAAGCGGAAAATTATTTCCGCTTTTGATATTATAAGTTATTAATGTTTAGTATATTCGGGTTGTTCGGTTGGTGCCATCGTTGGCATAAAGTACTCATTCAACCAATAAAATGTCTGTCCGTTCTGCTGAATTTTCACAGCCGGATCGTTTCTGTGTGACAGCATTCTTTCTGCCAGATCTTTGTAATGACGGAAGTATGACCTTACGGTTTCATTCGTTACAATTTTTGATTTTTTCCAGCCTTTCAACATATATTTTGACATTAATTCTTCTTCAGAATTATCAAAACCTGTACTTATTCCAACTGCGTAAGACATAGGTTTCTTGTAAAGATCTCCTTTATCAAGGAATTTTATGGTCGGATTATATTTTTTCAACAATCTTACGTATTCATTGATAGCATTTGACTGACTGAAATCTGATCTTTCTGCTCCCGTTTTTTGGTAAACTTCTGTATAGAATAGTTTTAAATTATCATATTCTGTTTCAGAAATTAAGATACCTTTCTCTAATCCCGGTTTGTAATCTTTCAATTCTTTGGGAATATATCCTTTAACTAAAAATGGGCTTCCATAATTAATCAACTGTGCTGCGATTCCTGCCGGAACCGGATTTATAAGTCCCGGATAAAGATATTTATACTTCGAATCAACATGCGTTCTTCCGGCTCCTACTAATGAATGGAAAGAATGATTTAACGATTTATCCAAAGTCGTATTATCCAAAGTAACCTGAGCAATTAAGCTGTCAACAGATTTTTTAAGATAACCCGGAGTTGCGATATCCCCTTTTTTAGGGAAGATGACAAAGCCTTGAGCCATACTTTGTTTCGGATAATTTAACGAGAAGAAACCTTCGTCACCTTCAACCAGATTGAAATTATTTTTAGTTAAAACATCATTCTGGTCAATGATTTTCTGTTTCTTTAATTCTGCGATATTTTTTGCAGTGTTGGTTACTACATTTTCAGACATTAAGACGAAATCATTGTAAGTATCTGAAGATCTTGCGCTTGTCTGAAACATAATTATTCTTGCCTGAGCCTGCGTAAGAGAATTGATAACGCCATACATGTTTCCGCTTTGATTGGCCGAAGTTCCGACTGCTACCACAATATTGGTTTCATCAGGAACATTAGAAAGAAGGTCTCCGGCAGCAATTAAACCTTCATTTACAGGTTGATAACCACTGTTACTCGGACAGTTCATTTCATTAGTTTTCTGATCAATGAATGTCGTTATTTTGCTGTAATCTGTGCTTAAATTCGAAACAGCAACATTATCTCCACAGGAATTATTTTTATATAAAACAACCCCATATTTCACCTGATTAAAATAAGAAGGTTTTTCGAATTTAAGCTGTAAATCCTGCAATAAAGACTTTACAATCGGAGCATAAGGCGCATTCTGAGCACTGATATCTAAAGCGAAAACGATATTAATTCTCTTGTTTCTTTCCGTAATTTCTCTGTAACGGTCAAAATAAATCTCCTCACCCAATACATTGAAAACATAATTTTTACTGTAGTCTAAAACATTCGTAAAATATTTCGTTTTCGAATCCGGAGTCGGAGGTTCATTTAATGGTAAAGTTACCGGATAAATATTTTCCAGAGGTGTTCTTTTGTTTACATCCGTCAAAAGAATCGCGGTTCTGTTTTCCGTTTCATTTCCTCCCGGAGAACCTTCATGAAGACCTAAAGCTGTTTCTGTAACGCCTGTCGTATTTTTCATTTTAACCGCGGAACGTTCTCCCCAAGCTGAAACTACGTTTGAACTTACCCAACCATACAAACTCGTACTAATGCTGTCTATATCAATAGTTGGCTTTTTTCCGACTAAGAATCTTTTGTTATTTTCTGCTTGTTTATAAACGTAAACAATCTGTCCATTTGGAATTTTCACATTTGCCTGCTCGATCAGACTTGGTGAATTAAACACCATAATCGAATCGTTTTTATAATATCTTTCAGAGCTGCTGATCACTTCGCTGTTACTTGGTAAGACTGCGACTCTCACAGGAAAACCTGTCTTTTCGTTTTTCAAAGAATTGCTCCAGAGAAGAAGTTCGGATTCCGGAATCCAACCATATGTTTTAATCTCTTTCGACGAAACTTTTTTCATTAAAGCATCTGGAATATATTCTGCTACTTTTACCATTCCGTCTCTGTTTTTTAAGACCATTAAAGGCTCTAAAAACTTAACTTCTTTATAAGATTTTTCGTCGTTTTTATCGAGATAAGCCGTGTTTCTTGATCTGTCTGAAATAGCAATCCAAGGAACTGATTTTTTAGGAAAACCATTTACAACAGATGAATTATCAACCTGTCCGTATTGTGATGGTTCCGGGGTTCTTTTCGATGGTAGTTTTACCTGGCAACTTACCAATAAAACCGAAACTCCTACGTAATATGCTGCTAGAGGAAATTTATTTTTCATCCTAATTTTATTTTATGATTGGTGCGCTCAAAAAAATTCTGAACGAGAAATTATTTACTTTGGTTAATATCAACTTTGGTTACACAGTTTTGTGCGTCATCGAAGTTCACTTTTACAGTCTGGACGATCGTATTTTTATCAAACTGAAGACCGGCGCAATACATGTAAAAATTATTGACTTTGCTGTCACTTACTTTTACCACTGTATTTTCGTTGTTGCACAAATATGTTTTCAATAAATAATTGTAGTGCATATTGAAACTGTTTCCGTTAGCGATCTGCTGAAGATGATATTTAAAATCGTTATCAATTTTAGCATAAGAATCTTCTACACTTACTTCATCTTCCAAAGCATCATAAGCAGGAAGAATTTTGATCTGGTGCAAAATTGGCTCTTCACTTTCGTCTGTATAAAGCGTTACAATGTAATCTCCGGGTTTTTTGTAAGAATAAATTGCCATTTTGTCTTTGGAATCGATATTTCCTGTTTCCCCGAATTTCCATGTGAACTGTTTTCCATCGGAAATCGCACGGAACTGCACATTTTCAAACTGCATTGCCTGAGTCTGTGCGTCGATCAAAGTTTTGGATTTTGTTGAATCTTGCGGTTTTGGAAGGCTTCTTGCAGAGACCATTACAGGGAAAGATTTGGAATATTTATTATCAATAATAAGTGTCACCTGATAATATCCCGGTCTATTGTAAAAGTGGATCCCTCTGCTTTTATCTGATGATTGTCCGTCTCCAAAGTTCCACCTTCTGGTTTTTGCAAATTGGGTCATGTCCTCAAACAAAAGTGTATCTCCTACGGCAATGGAAGACGGGTTTACAACTCCTACAATATCGTCGGCAGAGTGTATCACCTTCTTCTGCAACCACAATGCAACTAGCGCAGCTATGAGCAAAGTCGCAATAACACCAATAATAATGTTCTTTTTGTTTTTTTGAAAGTAATTCATAGTTAATGATTGTGTGATGTGTGTTTTATTTTGTGTGTAATTTTCCTTAGTATAAAATTTTCAGTTTTACTGAGTTCTGGATTTTAAAGCTGTTTCGCGCTGGAAAAGCTGACTTGTCTTTTCTTTAAAACCAATTGAGCATTCTTCAAACTGTTTTTCGAAACTTTTAATATTCTCAGTTTTGCTTGAAATAATTTTCTTGTCGTTGAAATACATTTTGTAAAATTTCGCGATTTGTGGATAAGCATCTTTTCTGATATCAGAAATATTATCTCCGTTTTGGAAATAATTGGCGACATCATTGATTCCGTACATGATATTATTTTCCACAAAAGGCTGTGGAGCTTCATCTGTCAGCTTATTAATCATTGAAAATGTACTGTCTAAAGTTTTATAAGAATATCTCTGTTTCTGATCGAATTTCGCTTTCTCTTCAAGATTCTGAACAGAAATCATGTCTTCATCTGAAAACGGCGATTCAAATCCTTTTAAAAAGATAATTCCTAAAAATATAAGCGCCGCTAAAAGCATTAAAATCAAATATAAAAACTGATAATGCCTTTCTTTTTTTGATAGTGTGATTTGTCCCTGCATAATTTTCGATTTTATCTTTTACGTCTGCTTCCTGTGAATTTTCTTGTAGGGTCTACGCGTAATTCGCTATTTACAATTCCTACTTTTCCTCTACACTCGCTAAGATCCCTCAAAGCAGCCTGTTCTTTGTAAGAAACCTGCACAATCTGGTTTTTTAAAGCCAGCATTGGCTCAATCTGTTTCATTAAAATAGAATAATGCTTAAAATTATCTGCACTGTCTTTTCCCATGATATTTTTTGCATCCCGAACATTATCCATGATATAATTCCTGAGGAAAATATCATTATCCACCTTGTTGATATCAAGCTGGTCCATCCTATACATGATACTGTCGACATGAGTTCTCAGTAAATCGCTTCTGGTAAGCAGTTCGCGGTAGTCATCCGCTTGTTTTTTGATTCCTTCTCTTTGTATATCATAACTTTTAAAAAAGAAAAAGACACAGATGAAAGAAACACCTGATAAAACAATAAATGATAGAACAAATTTCCAAATGCCTACCCTAACGTCTGTTTTGTTCAATTTTTTCTCCCTGTTCGAAGACATATGTTTGTGATTTTGGTCTGTGAAATTATAAAAAAATAATTTATGCACAAAATTTAAGAATTTTAAGAAAAAAATACTACACTTTTAATTAATTTAAGATTAATTTTCACTTTCACTATATTTTCCTAATTTAGTCACCTGAATTTTAATTATCCTACACCAAATCGATATTAAAGTGAGTAAAATACTAACTAATACTGTGCGATTTTCTATAGCAGACAGTGATTTTTATTTTAAAAAAATAATGATCAAGACGCTTACAGAAAACCCGTTTTATATGCTTCTTAATGACTGCAACAACGGCCACGAGCTGATCAGCAGAAATTACAGAAGACAGGAAGACGTGTTCATCGTAGAACTTTTCATGCCGGTATTAAGCGGTCTCGAGGCCATTAAATATATCCGAAAAAGCGATACGGAAACACCTATAATTACTTATTCCGGAACTTATCAGGAAGATATGGCAGAAATTCTTTCGAAAATCCCGAATATATTTTATTGTGAGAAAAAAAGCAATGTCATTAAAGATGTTATTAAGGGAAAAATAACTTCAGACAGTTTTGATTATGCTGCTTATACCAAAGAATGGGAGCAACAGCCTTTAGCTGTTCAGGATTATATGGACAGGCAAAAAAAGAGTCAGGAAGAGCTTTCTTCAACGGAAATCCAATTGATGAAATTCTGCTATGAAGGCTTCAGTAACAAGGAAATAGGAGAAAAACTGAACCTCAGTACAAGAACCATCGACACCTACATCAACCGCCTTACAGAAAAGCTCGGACTGAAGACAAAACTACATCTCATCCGCTTCTGTGTGGAGAACGGATACTACAATTCCAGCATGTAAAGGTGAGTTAATATTATTTTAATATAAAGTAAACATTAAATTTTCAACCTCTTATCGAAAAATATTTTATCACTAATTTGCTAATATTCAATTTTTTTAACTAAATTTGCACACCTAAAATTTAAAATTTAAAAAGGAAATGACAAAGGCAGAATTGGTAAACACCATCTCAAATAAGTTGGGAACCGAAAAGAATGAAACACAGAAAGTTGTAGAGGCTTTTATGCAAGAAATCAGGACTTCTATGTATAATGGAGATAACGTTTATCTAAGAGGTTTTGGATCTTTTATCATTAAAACAAGAGCAGCTAAAACGGGAAGAAACATTTCTAAGAACACTGCAATTGAAATCCCTGCTCATAACATTCCTGCTTTCAAGCCATCAAAATCTTTTGTGGAGAAAGTAAAAACGAAAGTTACAGTAAAATAAGACATTAACTGAATATTAACTAGTTATTAAAAAATTATAATTATGCCAAGCGGAAAGAAAAGAAAAAGACACAAGGTTGCAACTCACAAAAGAAAGAAAAGAAGAAGAGCAAACAGACATAAGAAAAAATAATCTCTTTTTTTGAGATTTATAATATACAATATAGTTGGTGATTTTAAGTTTTAAAAACTCACCGACTATATTTTGTTTTGCAACTATAGGATGTTTAAAGGAAAAGAAGAATTTATATTTTTATCAAAAAAAAGCTATTCATTCAATAGTAATTCTTATCTTAAGGAGAAATTTATTTGATGAAAAACACATCAGTTTCCTACCATCTTAACAATTTTATCTTACAACAAAATGAAGAAAGAACTAATAGTTTCGCATGAAGACGATCTTACAAAGATTGTACTGCTGGAAGACGGAAGACTATGTGAACTTCATGAGCAAGAGGACAAAAGCGATTTTATAGTTGGAGATCTGTTCGTCGGAAAAGTAAAAAAACTGGCCCCCAACCTGAATGCCGCATTCGTAAACATTGGATATGACAAGGATGCATTCCTTCATTATCAGGATTTGGGACCACAGTATCTTACATACAGAAAGTTTCTAAGAGATACGATTTCCAAAAAACAGAGCAATTCAAGCTTAAAAAATTTCGAAATACAACCCGAAATAGATAAAAACGGAACAGTAGACAAAGTAATCGTAAAAGATGATCTTGTTTTATTACAAATCACTAAAGAGCCGATCTCTACAAAAGGACCCAGAATTTCTACTCAGGTTTCTTTAACAGGACGTTTCTTGGTGTTAATACCTTTCGACAATAAAGTTTCAATTTCCAAAAAAGTGAAAAGCTATGAGGAAAAAGAAAGACTGAGAACATTGATCGAAAGTATTAAACCTGAAGGATTCGGAGTCATTATAAGAACCGTAGCCGAAGGTAAAAAAGTAGCCGACCTGCACAATGACATGAATCAGCTGATTCAGAAATGGGAAACTACTTTTAAAAATATACAGAAAAATAAAGTTCCGTCTAGAGTTTTAAGCGAAGATGATAAAGCTTCAGCTATTTTAAGAGACAATTTCAATCAGGATTTTGTGAGCATCACTTGCGATGACGAGCAAATGGTTGAAGAAATGAAAAACTATCTGGAAGTTATTGCTCCGGAGAGAAAAAATATTGTCCACTTTTATAATTCTCATATTCCTCTTCTGGAATATTACAATGTTGAAAAACAGCTCAAGCAAAGCTTTGGAAAACACGTCAATATTCCAAGCTCAAAAGGTGCCTATCTTGTTATAGAACATACAGAAGCACTACACGTAGTCGACGTAAACTCCGGAAATAATATCACAACCGGAAATGCTGTCAATAAAGAACACGCACTCAATGTGAACAAAATGGCAGCAACCGAGATCGCAAGACAATTGCGTCTCCGTGATATGGGTGGAATCATCGTGATCGACTTCATCGATATGACCAATCCTGAACACAGAAGAGATCTGTACGAACATCTGAAGGCAGAAATGAGCCGTGATAAAGCGCGCCACAAAATCCTTCCACCGAGCAAGTTTGGATTAATACAAATTACCAGACAAAGAAACCGCCCGGAAAAACAGATCGATACCAAAGAAGAAAACCCTAACAAGGATGGTGAGATCATCGCTCCGATTGTTATTGTAGAAAGAATGGAAGATGCCATTAAAAGTATTATGCAAAAAGAAAAAGGAAAACTTTACGTGCATGTACATCCTTTCGTGGAAGCTTACCTTACAAAAGGAATTAAAAGTATCCAGATGAAATGGTTTATGAAATACAAAAAATGGGTCACCATCATCCCAAGAGATTCTTTTAAGTACTTAGAATACAGAATCTACAATTCTAAAAAAGAAGAATTGGTTGGATATTCTAATTAATACAAAATTTTAAACCTCTAGTTTTTCTAGAGGTTTTTTTTATCTTTGTTGTTCATAAAAAAACAACAATGACAAAAAATTTATTTCTTATACTGCTTCTTGCAGTACAGACTGCTTTTGCGCAAATTCTATCATACGACAATTCTTTTGCTTCAAACGGGAAATACACTATTACAGGTTCTAATAATTATTATTGGAACAGAATTGTTCAAAATTCAGACAACAGCATTTATTTTACTTACGCAAAAGACAATCCTTCATTAGGAAGCCCCGAATGTGTCGTATCTAAACTTAATGCCAACGGAACAGTTGATACATCTTTCGGAAATAACGGAGAAACTATAATTAATAATTATTTCAGTGGTGTACAAAGTGAGCTAAAAAAACAAACAGACGGTAAAATTCTCGTTATGTGTTTTTATACTAATGGATCCGCAATTGTGAGATTACTTCCAAACGGACTACCTGATACAACATTTGGAATAAATGGAATTGCAAAAATTGATAACATCGGAACAGATTTCAACAGCGTAGGCTATGGTTTCTATCTTCAAAATGATAAAATAATAGTTTATGGACAAGCAACATCGGATCCCGGACCATACATTCATTATAAAAGCATTTACAGATTAAACAGCAACGGAAGTGTTGATACAACCTTCGGGAATAATGGATCTTTCAACACGCCTGGAAATTTTATATTCTTAGATAGCCAATCCAACATTATTAGCTTTATCAGTAATCACAACAATACCAACACATATACATACGGTGCTTTAGAAAAATATAACAATAACGGACAACCTTTTATCAGTTTCGGAAATAATGGTGTGTTAGCATTTACATCAAATCCGGGAGGTGTTGATTCTGCTTTCATGGATAGCAACAACAATATTGTATGTTCGAATATTAATAATGAAATCTTTAGAATAAAACCTAACGGAGATCACGATAATACTTTTGTGTTTGATAACAATTCTTTCCCTTTCAATCCTATGACATTATCGTCCATAATTACCGAAAAAAATGGGAATTATTATATTTCAGGATTAACCGGCTCGATGGGCGAAACATTCTTTATTTCTAAAATTACATCAACCGGAGCTATTGATTCTACCTTTAATCATTATTCTGAAACGACAGGAACACCAGATTTTATCGGTGAAATGATCATTAATAACAACAGCATTATTACTACAAAAGGCGTAAATAAGATTTTAAAATTCATGTTAAATAATTTGACATTATCTGTATCAAATGAAACAAAAACGAATATCTCATCTATTGAATTTGAAAATCCTATTAAGCAAAACTTAGTTTTCAGCACAAAAGAAAAAGTAATCAAAATAGAGATTTATTCTATCGACGGAAAGCTTCTAAAAACCGTACAAGAAAATAATTCAAATGTTTCTGAACTTCTGAAAGGAATTTATATTGCAAAAATAACTTTAGAAAATGGAAAATCTATAACAAAAAAGATTATAAAAAATTAGTAATAAAATATTCTAATATATTGAAATTGAAAATCTCCGTAAAAACACGGAGATTTTTTGTGCGATTAAGACTAAATTTAACAAATGAATATTAAACAAATTCAAACAGTTGGCTTTTTCATGCATATCATAAAAAAGATCTTTTTTGCATAACCCAATTTCAGGATTTCAAATCGGGTAAAACTTCACTGAGCAAGTACCTGAAAAATTAATTATTAAATAAAATGAGCAAAGAACATCACTACAAAACCATCATCAAATGGACGGGAAATAAAGGAACCGGAACCAGTAATTATCGCGATTACGAAAGAAGCCATACAATTTCCGTAGAAAACAAACCTGTTATTGAAGGTTCTTCTGATCCTGCTTTTCGTGGTGATAAAACGAAATATAATCCGGAAGAAATGTTTTTGTCTTCACTTTCTTCTTGCCATATGTTGTGGTATTTGCATTTTTGTTCGGAAGCAGGAATCATTGTGACAGATTATATTGATCATGCAACCGGAATCATGGAAGAAACATCAACCGGAAGTGGTCATTTCACTGAAGTTACATTAAATCCTACCGTTACCGTTTCAGAAATATCAATGATTGAAAAAGCAACGGAACTTCATCATAAAGCGAATGAATTTTGTTTCATCGCAAATTCTGTAAACTTCATTGTAAAACATATCCCAAAAGTGTTAGTTAAGTAAATATCATTTAACTGACAACACATTTATAACCCCGATAAATATTGACTTTTTCAAGCAATAATTCCATTTTTTTTCATCAAAACTCCACTCAAAGGGAATTATTTATCAAATCATCATTAAATTTTAAATTATTTTAATTATTTTTACATAAATAATGCTATTATTTTAATTATTTAATGCAAAAATTCAATTTTTTTTCATATTTTTACATAAATAAAACTAACCATGATGAGACCTAGATTAACCATCTTTGATGAGCCTCTATTGTATACAGAAGGCCTTTCAAAACTTCTCGACCAGAGTGGCATTTTTACTACAATTGATATTTGCAATTGCCCTGAAGCCCTTAAAATTCTTCTAAAAGATGATCCTCCGGAGTTTCTTATGATAAGTTCAAACATGTTGATCTTTACGGATCTTTACAAATCAATAGAAAATATTACTTCAGAAAATAAATCAATAAAAATCATCATTATCGGTAATGATTATGATATTATTGATATCCGAAAACTATTCAACAAAGGAATTAAAAGCTACTTAGACAAAAACAGCAGTTACGACGAATTTATAAAATCTATCCAGGCTTTACTTCTTAATGAGGTTTACATTTGTAATCACGCTAAAGACAGGATGATTAATTTCATCAGCCACGAACAGGAACACAGCAAAATCCATATCAAAGATCCGCTCACGAGACGTGAAATGGAAATCCTGAGACTTATCTGCGACGGACTCAGCAGCAAAGATATCTCAGAAAAACTGTTCATCAGCATCAACACGGTAGAGACACACAGAAAAAGAATTCTTTTAAAACTAAATGTAAAAAACTCAGTAGGAGTCGTAAAGTACGCCTTAGAAAATCATATCATAGACTGATATATAACCATCCTTAATTAGCTGAAAAAATTCCAAACTTACGGGTTTGGAATTTCTTTTAATATACCATGAAAAAATCAAAATCTGATTTTTAAAATTGAAATCTATGGTCAATTGTGAATCGTCAATAATAAAATTCACGATTCACTTGCCATGCAATTGACCATTTTTACAGATAAAATATCCTACTACTCATAATCCGGCATTTCCGCGTTATTGAAAAGAACAGCTCTAGTGAGATCCGTCATCGAGCTGTTCAGATCAACAACCATAACATTCCGCTGGGAGATGTTATCATTAGAAGTATTCATGAAAATTACCTGTGCATTATTCGGAGAAAATCTCGGATCCAGATCATTCGTTCCTAATACTTTTTCGCTTTCCAACGAAATATCATAGTTCATATTTGTTGTTAAATTATACACAAAAATATGGGAATCAAGCTGTCTGTAATTTCCGGAACCGTCCTGATAACCGGACATATCACGTGAATACACCAACATTTGCCCGTCAACGGAAAAATTCAGTCCGCCACTTGCTCCAAGAGCTCCGGTGAGAACCGTTTTCAGAACATTACCCATCATGTCTATGACATAGATTTTTGTATTATAGCCATTAAAATCATTTGTTTTTAAAGCAATCTTACTTCCATCATAACTCCAGTCACATTCTGAGATCATGCTTCCGTCGGGCGTTGTATAAACTAAGTTTAATCCGCTTCCGTCTTTATTAATTCTGTATAATTTATTAAAATTGGCATAAAGAATTTCCTGTCCGTTTGTACTCCATGAAAAATCGAGTTCATCATTTCTAAATCCTGCAACCGGAACCGTCGTGACCTTAAAAGGATTTGAACCATCAGGATTTGCGGTATAAATATGGTTACTTCCCCCTTCTGTTCTTAAAAAAGCTATCAATCCGGAATTATTATTTTTTCTCGGACGCCAACTGTTGTAAGAAGGATTGGTAAACTGAAAATTAGTCCCTGAGGCATCGCTGGAAATAATAACGAGGTTTCCGCTTTGCTTCTGAACATAATGATAACGGTTCGTAGGAACAGTATTCGTGGTAAATTTACTGATCGCACTGAGAACCGGAGAATGAATTCCATCCGAAACGGAAACCTGCCAGAAATAACTTACTCCGTAATTTAAATTTGATAAAGTATAATGGGTCGCCGTAAGATCATTAATCTGAATGATATTTGTGTTTACATTATTTTTTACGGTCAAATTATATTTTAAAACATCCGTTGTGTCGGGGTCAGTGGAACTCCATGTTAATTCTACACTTAAAGGCTGATTAACAGCGTTATCTACCGGACTTAATAATAAAGGTGCAGTCGGAGGGGAATTTAACGATTCATCATCATCCATTTCAAAAACCATAGTCACCGCCTGATTCTGGGTTTGAATATTGACAGCCTGATAATTGGTGACATAACCTGTGAGTTCTGCTTTTACAGAATAATTTCCGATTGGCATACCTGTGATCTCAAAAGAACCATCAGCTCCTGTAAAGACTGTCTGCGTGCTCGGTGAAGTAAAAATTTTCACATTGGCAATCGGCTGGTTCGTTCCTCTTTTTACTACTTTTCCTTTTAAGCTTCCCGTCTGAGCCTGATCTACAAGCTCTTCATTACAGGAAAACAAAAACATAGAAAAGATAATTATGCTGAGAATTTTTAGTAAAGTTTTCATAGTTCATGTTTTTTATTTGTTACCAATGTAAAAATTAAGACCTAGCGCGAATCGTAATGCCTGATCTTTTCTTTGACCATTTATAAGTCCTTCCCATTTGTCTTTAAAACCAAGATCATATTGAGAAGAAGCTCTAAGCCCCACATTTTTGGCAAATATATACTCGAAACCGCCACCAAACTGCCCTTTATATTGAGGTTTAATCTGTGAAAACATCGCTCCTGCCCCGCCGTAGATATACGGGCTGAATTTATATTTTGGGAAAAGAAGAAATTCAAGATTAACTTCAGGTCCGAAGAAAGTACGTTTAACGATATTCTGATTTTCCAAAGTAAAAACACTCGAATTAACCTCGAGGTTCAAACTCGGACTTATAAAATATTTAAAGCCTAATTTTCCGCCGATATTTGTTTTGGGATTTACATAATCATCTTTGATTCTTTGTGCTTCGACATTTCCGAAAACAGCAAAATTCTGTCTGTAATTACCCGGAAACTTATTCCCGATTGCTCTGTTGGTATTATCTTTCTGTTCTCTGTCGTATTCGTCAATTACAGTCTGATAACTTGTAGCATCATCTACAGATTTTCCCCAGATTTTATCTTTAATCCCTTCAACAATTAAAGATTTTACAGCTTTTTCAATGGCTTCTGTCACGGCAAGCTGTACCGGTTCGTTTTGAGTTAAACCAACTTCTGCTTCCAAAAGTCTTTCAGTATCAATATATCTGAAGAAACTTCCGTTAACACTTGTAGAAAGAATTGTTTTTGAGGTATAAACGGTTTTAAGAATTTCACCGTTCAAAGTGGAAACAGCGCGAAGATAGATTGTAATTCTATCCTGTCGGTACTGTGTAGAAGCACCGATCCCAAAATATCTGGCTCCCAAACCGCCGGTCATTATGTTACTATCATAAGAAATCACCCCTCCTTCCAGCAAAATCCCTGCATATAAAAGCGGTGGTAAAGCTTGGCTGTTCTTATCTGCATCTTTAAGATATTCCTGCCTTGTGGAGCGGATAATTTGTCTTTCGTTTAAAAGATTGGCAATATTTTCTCTTTCGATGGGAATGAACCATTTGCTGTCTTCTAAAGCTTTGATCAAAATGGTTGTGGTACCCTGCGGAACGGCTGTACTCCAGTTGTTTCCGTTTTCCGATGGTTTATACTGCCCTGTCTGATCCCTGAATTTGTAAACTCCGATTACAATTTTTTCTTTGGGTAAAGGCATACTTTTCAATTCTGTGGTGTAGACTGTGTTTTCGCCCAGAGTAGATCTTTCAGGATTGGAGGGCAACCCGAATAAAGAACTACAGGCCTGGAAAATACACAGAAGAACAGCACAGAAAAAAATTCTGGTGTAGGTTTTGGATCTCATGGTTAAAAAAATTAGTTTTTTGGTATTTCTTTATTTTGGAATAATAATCTCAGACTGATCGCCTGTACTGGTATCCAAAATATTAATCAACAGTCCTTGAGCGGTAGTGGTAATCTGTAAATACAGGGTACCGAAAAGATAATTTCCGGGCTGAATACTTCCGTCTCCGAACTGATCTTCAAACAACTTTCTGGACAATTCGCTCAAAACCTGACGGTTGAGACTTTGACTAAAACTATCGAGAGAATTTAAATTATCCAGTAAACTGTTATAATCCTTCTTATCATCAAACTGATTCTGAGCATTGGCAGAGCTCAAAAGCCACTGATAATTGAAGGTATCGCCACCAAAAGCCGGATTGACAGGCTTATAAACGAGCTGTTGGGATTTCCCGAAGAAAGTTCCCGCAATAATGGTGAAAATAAATATAAAAGTTTTCATGGCTAGCGTTTTTAGTATATGAATTCATTTTTAATTAAGTTTTTATTGATATTGAAGTCTTTGATATATTTTAAAGCAGCAACCAGCTGCTCCTTCAGATAATCTTCACTGGGATTTGTTATAAAACTGTAGACCACTTTATCATCAATTTCGATGTTGATCTGTCCGTTTGTTCCCCGGCCCGGAAGTTCCGAAACCGTAATAGCAGAATTACTTTTGTCCGGAATCTGACTGTATTGTATATAAAACAGATCGTAAAAATCTTTACCTACTTTGCTTTTTGTTTCATCTATTGTTAAGCCTTTTAATTCGAAAAAAACATCTTCCTCTACTTTGGCAACTTTCTTTTTAAACAAATCATTATTCAGTTCAAGGCTGTCTTTTGAGATTAATTTTTGGGTTTCTTCATCTTTTATATAGAGAAAAGCTTTTAAAGCATCTTTTTTTTCAAGATTAACATTAATCTCGGATAAAACCTTTACCTCATTAGGATTAAGTGAAAATTTACCGCTTTGCTGATTATTTGAGAGGTTTCCGCTGCTGCCTTTTTTAATAGAAATTAAAAGATAATTAAGCTCTTTGTAAATTGTTGTATTGTTTGTGACAACAGCTTTCAGTTTGATTTGATTTTCCAGAGTTGTGCTTTCTATTTTTGCTGTGACTTTCCTATCTTCCTGTCCGTAAACCGCAGCAGACAGGAAGATAAAAAAAGTACACAAAGTCAAAAAAGAAAAGTTTTTCATCACTTGATTTTTAATAGTTTCTCATGAAGATGGTTTTATTGTCTCCTTTTACATTCACCTGCAATCCGTCAGAAATACTGTTACTTCCTGTAATATCAATAATATTGTTATTTCCCTGGGTAGTAATTGCGGTTTTAGTTTCCGTATTAATAAAAGAATTAACAAAATAAAGCGAGTTGTAATCTCCCAATTGCTTCACCGCGATATCTGTTTTTGCATTAACGGAAAGCCCGGCATTGTTGCCATTACCCATTTGAATGATATTGGAATAGGAAACACCCTGATCAGGATTCTGAACGGCGATAATACTGAGAGCATTATTGCTGTTGATCTTGTCCCAATCAATCTGCTGCGATTTTACAGACATGAAAAGTAAAAGTGTAAAGACACTCCATCCCAAATTAAACATGGTATTAATTTTTTATTAAAGTTAGCAGAATAGAGACTTGCATAAAACACGTCTAATCGGTAATCATTAAATATCATGGTTTTCCGTTACTTTAAAATTTAATAGAAAAACGCAAAAGGGAGAGACCTCAGCCTCTCCCATACTTCAGATTACAGAAGTACTAATTTGATTGATTAACCATTAAAGAATTATTGTTTCCCATTTGAGTTCCTAAGTGGATGTGGTTGTCTCCGCTTTGACTTATTACAGCGATGTTTCCGTCACCAGTTTGAGAATCTAAAGCGATATTTCCATCTCCGATTTGTAATTGAACCAAAAGGTTTGCATCACCAACCTGAGTTCCCATAGCCATATTGTCATCTCCTATTTGGATAGCTGCAGCAATATTGTTGTCACCTAGCTGAACATTAGTTGCACTGTTGTCATCTCCTTGTTGATATTGTATCAAGAGATTTGCATCTCCAACCTGAATAGATGAAGCCTCATTTCTTCTTCCAAGTTGATATTGTGCAGCAACGTTATTATCACCCCACTGGAAAGATGAAGCTTCATTTCTTCTTCCAAGTTGATACTGATAAGCTGTATTTCCGCTACCCCATTGGATTGAAGATACTTCGTTTCTTCTTCCGATTTGAGTTTGCTCAGTAGAGTTTAGAAAACCAACTTGCCAAGTAGAAGCTACGTTTCTGTTTCCGGTTTGGCTTGTAACGTTAGAGTTACCTACACCTATTTGGTCTACATCAATAGAGTTTCTATTTCCGATACTTTCAGCATCGTTTGTGTTCAAGATACCGACCTGATCGATATCTGCTGTGTTTCTGTTTCCATCTTGTGTTAATTGATTTACGTTGAGAAGACCAGTTTGGTCAACAGTAGCAACGTTCATGTTTCCGTTTTGAGTACTCACGTCAATATTCCATTGTGCAAAAGTGAAACTCATGGCCATTAGTGTAAACACACCTGTAATGAAGTTTTTCATATTGTAAAAATTAATTGGTTAATAGTGAGACAAAGGTAGATTCTAAACCAATTGCGCGAACCACGAGAAACATGTAAATTTTTAAAATCACTAATTACAGTTCAAAATTGTCACCAATTTCAGTTTTTATGGTATAACTGGATTTGATTAGGGGAAAATACGGTAAGATATTGTTGGAAAAGTAAGTTTAGATAGAAAATAAAGACTTTAGCAATAAAATGTGACAGAGGATTATACTATTTTTGAATGGGTTATTGTTTTTGAAATTTTGCAGAATTATTTTAAGGGATTGAAAAGAAAACCACTATGAAATTGGAGGGTTAATTTGCAAGTTGTGAGCAATCAGGAGAGAGATATAAAAATTTAACATCTTCGTATGAATCCGAGAATTTTAATTTTTTATTCTTTAAAATTGATTTCATACATCTTGAAATTGGAACAGGTGATAAAAAAGTTATCTCATCTTTTTTGTTTAAAACAATATGCCAATTTTTAAAATCGTAATTGATTATTGTTTTCTTTTGATTGAAATTTTCATATTTGGTTTTTTTAAACATTTTCTCAATAGCTTTGCATTCATTATTGGGTAATATAAGTTTATATCCTTCAAACATATAAACATTTTTATACTGAGTTCTTTCCATAAATTCAGGTTCAAAAAAGGCAACATCAACTGAATATTGTTGTTCTTCCTCTTTCATTTGAGTATGAACAACTACTGCTAATATTTCTTTATTATTGTCAACCTTCCTTTTTTTAGAAACATATTCTATATACCCCTTTATAATATTATGCAAATCTTGTTTTCTAATATTACTTTTATTAAATGTAAAAAAGAAAATAAGGATGATTAAAATTATTTTTTTCATAGATCTAAATTAAATTATTTTTTCTTTCCTGTTATAGATTGCTTCGTTATAATTATATTTTACACACCCTCAATTTATTTCATTATTTTTTAACCCTGTATGATAGTATACATATGATAAATAACCACTGCAGTTTGCAGTGGTTATTTATCTAAGACACAAACAAGGAAGCTCATATCAACATGGGAGGCCAATAAGTACAAGTTTGTAATACTTTGTTATTTACCATATTTTTATTATTCCTTTCTGCTTTCCCATTCCTTCTATTTCAATTCTAATAGTATCTTTTAAGTATGGCTGCCTTAAATATCCCCATACTACATCGGAGCTATCTAATTTTTTTTTATCCTCTGGAAAAATATTCAACACAATAGAATCCTTTATATTCCTCTCATAACTTAAATTATAAGGATAGTGTGAAAAATTATCTATCCTTGTATCTTCCATAGAATGATAACCATATTTAAATCCTTTTTCAATATAAGGTTTAAAATAGAAGCCTTTCAAATTAGCAGAATCAACGATTTTATAATTCAATTCTTTTACAAAAACTTTTCTTTGTTTTGATTCTCCAATTGTTGTAGTACCACCCCTATATTTCCATTTTTGGTAACCATACCAACCAACAGATGAAGAAAAAACACCAAATGCATAATACAAAAATACACTAAGTATAATAATGCCTGTAAGAATAAAAACTACTTTTTTCATAACTACCGAGCTCTATTATTGTTATCCACCCCATCAGGAATAAGAGGACCGACTTCAAGCTTTCCTACTTTTCGAGTTTGTATTTCCTTATCAGCAGGAAGAAAAAATCTATTTAAATGATTGATTCCTCCTACTTTTTCTTTATTAAAATAATCCATAATATTATTGGGAGCTGGATCTCTAAATTTTGGAACATACCAGGCATTATTGGATCTTATATCTTTAAGTTCATTAAGAGCATCCAACATTACACAAGCACAAGATTGCCCAATTACTTTATATTTTTTTGCACTTGCAGCCTTAGCAGCAGCTGCTTTTATCTTAACATCCTCTTCTTTTGTTGTTTTGACAGTAACAAATTTATCATAATGGCGTTTTTCACTTGGAGCAGGATTAATTGTATTTACTTTTATCATTGCTTGCTTGGGGCTTAATCCTGTTCCTAAAAATGTCCCAATATCTGGATTTTAGAATCACCATATGGACTACTTCCTTCACCGGTTCCATTCATTGAATAATAATACCACCCATCCTTTTCATTTCCTACAATAATTGCTCCATGACCACCAACAGGAACCGCTTTGGAATCAGCAAGAAAGATTACATCTCTTCCATCAGGGTCAAATCCATTAATAGGATCATTTATAACATAAGCATAGTTACTATAACTGCTAAATTTTTCGCTTAGTTCGTCAACAACATCCCATCTTCCAATATCACTCATATACATCCTCGCCCCATAATCATACATTCCACTCTCCTGCAACTCCTTACTATTAAGTAACCTCACAAAATGCAAGATTTTTCTTATCTGCTGCACGAAAGTATTCGTACGAAATGAGGGTATCGAGGTTTCTTATTCTTAGGATAAAATTCCTGCTCCTTTTATTTTTAAAATAATATAAATAACAGTAATGAAATGTATTAAAAGTAATATCGCCAATATGATATAAATTATTACTTTGTATTTTTTATAGCTATAGCTATAAAATAATATCAGTATTATTTCATAAGTCAATAGAAAGTAAAAAATATTATGATTTTGACTTTTTACAAAAAAATAATATACAAGAGTAAATATTAATAATAAAATTACCGATATGATGCTGTTTGTTTTCTTATCGAGTTTTAACATTTGTATTAACTTTAGATCCTTTTTCCCATTTTACAGTATATCCCATTGAACTCATTCCATACATCCATCTATGATTTATGTTCAAAACGCTTCCTTGAAAAGAAGTAAACCAACTTAAATTACTATTTAATATTTTGACCGATTCCGGACTAAGCTTATTATACTCTGCCTGAATTAAATGTTGCTCATTAACTAAATTTTGACCATCCCAATTTACAGCTGCTTGACCTTTTAAAATAGGTCCACTATATAAATCTTGTAAACTACTCCAAATATGATTCAATATTAATTTATTTCCACCTCTAACAAAATTTCTAATTTCTGTGTTAGAAATATCAATACCAAATAAATTATCATATCTACTAATCAAATTCTTTAAATTATCAACAGTTGTAGCAGCTGCACCTGACCATCTCGTTTGAAACCCTTTTTTATCAGTTGCAGACTGAAACCATCTATAAAAATCTGCCCTTTGATCTAAATCGGCATATTCATTACTTCCATTAGCTTGCTTAATATTATATTCATTGGCATTTTGCCATACGCTTGTATTATTTTCTCTGTCAGATTTTCTCCAGTCGCCTTTTCCTAATTTTCCTTTGTAATCATCAGGATATTCTTTGGTGGGAGACATTGAATTTTTTAATGACAAAAAAGCAGATTGAGCATCAGATCCTGTATAAGTTGTTCCTGAAGCAGTTTCTACAATATCCATTCCATCCGGATCGATATGATTAATCGGATCATTAACTGTGTAGTTATACGGTGACCATCTTCTGTATTTCTCCGCTAGCGGATCTACAACACCCCAACGTCCAATATCACTCATATACATCCTCGCACCATAATCATACATTCCCGTCTCTTGGAGTTCCTTGCCGTTGTACTTGTAATTCTTATACGAACCCGCTCCAAAGAAAGAATTTCCACTCTTCAGGTGATTCATCCCGAAAGGATAATAATCATTGCTATCCACAACCTCAAGAGCTCCTGCGCTGTTTCGCCCGAAACTCACCCTGGCATTTCCCAAATGATCTTTATACTGGTAAATGTACTGATTTTTTACATAATCATAAAATCCTTCTGCGGTAGGGAAAAACTGAAGGTCGGGTGTTTTCACGATGTCGAGCGTACCCACAGGTCCGAAATTCACTACTTCATCAGGGTTGAAAGCCTGCATTTCCATCGCTCTTACCTGTGGAGCCAGCATCATGGCTTCTGCAGGAGGATCTACAGGTACGCCACCGCCGCCGTTGGTTACAGACGTGCTTTTGTTGTACTGGAACCCGTCCAGATAATCGGAGTCGTTTGTTGTAATTGTCACCGTGTTATATCCTGTAACCGTACTGGTGTTTTTTTTCTTAAGCTTTACTCCATCAGCCCTGTAAAGATATTCCATATCAAACGGAAAATCAACCAGCATATTCACTACAGAAGGCAGGTTCAGGTAATTATACTGTATGTTCATGGCTTTGTCGGGGATGGAGGTCATATTGCCGTTCAGGTCATAATCAATAGTTTGTCCTCCTCCTTCATAGCCTGTAGCATTGTAAGCAGAGTCGTTGATATTGGTAAGCTTATTACTATTACCTCCTGATGCATAAACATATCCCAGATTATCAATTAAAGTTGGAGTTGTATTTCCATATTCTGTTACAGAAGTCCTGTACAGGTTGGTAATATTTCCGTTTAGGTCATAATCTAACGATTCCGTATTTTCTTTACTATTAGGATTTTGAGGATTCTGATAATATCCTGCTGTTAATCTGTTCAGTTTATCGTAGGCATAACCATATCTTTTGGGTGTAAGAGATGGATTGTTCCCAATATTTTCTACACTTCTCCAGTCGACCTCGGCAATGTTCCCATTGTATTTTGCCGAGACATTTTTACCGGGAAACTGAGCCGGGTCAGGATTATCGATTCCGTCTTTTTGGTTATACTTAATTTTATAAGAAAATAATTTTCCACCAAGATCAGGAACAGACATCTGGTCTTTATTGACATCAGTAAGCCAGCCACGGATATTGTAGGTGTAGTCTATACTTTGCAGATTATTTCCCACTTTTTTATTACTAAGCTGAGAGAGTTCATTATAAGTATTGTCTGCCAAAAGAACTTCGGGTTTGTCATCTACCTGATGATAATGTTGCAGCAATCTGTTCTGACTGTCATAAACAAACCTTTCTGTTATAAATACACCGGTCTCACTCTGTTTTCTGAGGTGATAGGTATTGGTTTTTTGAGTAACTCCCGCAAAATCTAATAAAGTTTCTGTTTTGGTATATCCTCCCAGATGATTGATGGAGTGGGTTCCGATTGCTCTTCCTTTTGTGTCGTACCAGGTATAATTCTTCGTCCAGTTGTCATCTTCAATGTTTTTTACATAAGAAGAGACAGGAAAACTTTTCGTGCTTATTGCAGAATTTTGTGCATCCTGAGATAAAACATCCTGACCTAAAATCTGTGTCGGAATAGCTGGAGTTTCTGGAGGATAAGTGTCGTAATAATTTACGGAGAGTAATTTTACCCAGCGCGATGAATTGGGATAGGTCTGGTCATAATTCTCATAATATCCTTCTATACCTTGTACGATAAAGGAAACATAGAGATTTCTTCTCACACTACTGTTTCCTGTGGTATCTGCATTATTCTGTTCAAAGAGCCGTGTGTTTCCGTAACCAATGCTTAATCCCGTCATAACGATTCTTCCAAATTGGTCATATTTGGTATACAGCCATTGATTGTTAGCTCTCAGATTAGCATCCTGAGTGGCGACTAAACGATCTGCCTTGTCATACACCATATATTCCCAGCCTTTGCCGGGAAGCTTCTTTTCTACTAATCGATTTCTACCGTCATACTTGTATTGATAACAAAGATCATTAAGTACTGTATTGGGATCTGAAGCAACAGCCGCCTTTGGTGAAATAACAAAGGCAAGCTGATTGTATTCATTATACACATAATAAGTGTCTGCATTTTCTGTAGCACTGATTACTTTTCTTACCAATAATACCTGTCCTTCTCCATTTTTGAATTCTATGGTTGCATTGCCGTCTTCATCGGTTACCGTATTTTTATATAATTGCGCAGTCCCATAATTAGTAGACTGGCTGAGAACAGAACTTGTAGCACCATTTACCCAAGTAGTAACCGTAGTATATTTTTTAACGGCATCGGCAGTGGTATTGGCATCATATCCAAACTGGACAGGTTTATTATTCCAGTCATTACCAACCTGCTTCTGTTGCAAGACTCTGTCTAGTGGAGAGTTTTCCAGTATCTTTTCTGAATAGATTTTCTCTGCTCCGTACAGTGAGGGCTGTGTTGCATTGCTCAAAGGAGTAGTATAGATAGCTCCGTTTTGCGTTCCCTGTTGTGGAACGGGAAGATAATCTTTTACCTGTCTTCCGAAACCGTCGTATTCTATGTGGGTTACAACATCTTTTCCCGTCGGGGAAGCCTTTACGTTCACTGCCTGTTTGGGTCTGCCCAAACCATCAAAATACTGAACGGTTTCTATTTGTTTGGCTGTAGAGCTGCTCGCAGTAACAGGCTCTAAATAAGTTCTGCTTTGGATATAGTTTTCTGTAGTTGTTGTCTGTGCAAAGGAGAGCCCAGACACAAACAATGTACTAATGGGGATGATTATTTTTTTCATGATTTGTTAATTTATTGGAAATGTGAAATCTAAAGCTACATTCATATTGTTTACCAACGATGGTGAAGTGGATGTTATTTGTGCAGTAATATTTCCGTTTGTATCAATATTTATCATCCAAATTCCATTAAAATAAGTACTTGATGTCCTTGCTCCAGACGGAATACAATTACCGCCAATTTTTCCTATTACAACGCCAGTACTCCATGCTAA
The DNA here is from genome assembly GCF_039536845.1 of Chryseobacterium ginsenosidimutans. GTDB lineage: Bacteria > Bacteroidota > Bacteroidia > Flavobacteriales > Weeksellaceae > Chryseobacterium > Chryseobacterium ginsenosidimutans_B. The sequence goes on along the minus strand of NZ_BAAAZJ010000003.1, from coordinate 707,964 downwards.
ATTACTTTGATATACGAACCCCATTTGAATTCTAAAATTTGTAGTATTTGCTAAGCCAATAGAGCCATAATTAAATTGACTTATTCCAGTTCCTTTTGTGACAGAACAACTTATTATAGTACAGCTTCCGTTAGTATTGGCTGCATTCTGACCGTTAGTATTAATTTCATTCTGAGCTTGTTGATCTGCATCTGCTTGACTTACCAATGATATATAAGTGTTTTCAGGAACTGTATAATTATAAGTTCCAGGAATAGCATTTGTGCCACAATTATTTTTTGTAAATACTTGACTTTTTAATGAACTATAATATCTTGTTGTTGCATAATTATAAGTAAATTCTTTTATGATTTTACCTTCATTATCTTTGATGTTTTCCAGCCTATTAGATGAATCATATTTGTATACTTCTTTAAACCCTGAAGGTTGAATAATTGATTTAATTCCAATTAGAGGATCATATGTATAAGTGGTAATTCTAAAGTCTTTAAATTCTGTCTTATTTCTAAACTCATTAAGCTTTGAAACTAAAATATCTTCGCTTGCATCATCAATATCCAAATCAGACTTTCCCACAATTTCCAATTGCTGATAAGCATTATTATTACTGTCATCTAATCCAAATGCCTGCATAACTTGTGAATAACTACCTCCTTCTATTTTTACTATAGGTTGAGTCGTTTTATATCCCCAAATAATAGTCACAGGTATACCATCTTTGGTTGTATATTGCAATAAATTACCTTTGGCATCATATCTATCGTAAGTAGCCTCAATTGAAGGATTATTATTTATATCAGATAGTTTATATGATAAAACTGAAGTTGGGTTAAGATGATTAGCATCATCGAATTTAGTTTCAATAAGTGAAGTTGTTTTTAATGAACCATTAATAACATTTCCAATTATTTGTTTTTCTAAAGGAGTACTTAAAACATTAGCATTAATTAATTTAGTATTATTTTTTTCAGTTGAATATTTGGTGTTTTCAGCATTATACTTACCATCAGGATATGTAATTGATTTGCTAATTGTTTGATTATTAGAATTATAATATAAATTTGTGTTTGACATCAATTCTTGCCCATTGTAATAGCTTTTGGTTTTAGAATTAGATAACATGCTTTCTTTTGAGAAAATAGGATAATATCCCAGTACTGTTACACCATGCTGAATAATACTCCAAGTGCCACCAAAACCACCATTACCGTTCCAAAAATATCTTGAATTTCGGCTAAGTGAAGTACCATAAAAAACATTAGAGTAAACCTCTGAATAAGCATTGTCAGTTTGTTGAATTTTATTCATTGATGAATCATAGATAGTTTCATTTAATACTTTACCGTTTTCAACTGCATTAGGAGATTTAGTAGACGGCATACTGATAGGAATAACACCATCCTGAAGGAAATAATGAAAATCAGGAGTATTGGCATAATTTGTTTCAATGGAACCTTTAGAACTATCCTGAAAATCTTTTTCTGTCCTTATTACCTTTGAATATCCTATATAATCTCCTGAGGATAGAGGTGAAGCAGAATTATTATTGTTTGAATTCATAGATATAATTCCAGATGAATATGAAAAACCTTCTGCTGAATTATCAGAAGTTCCAACTCTCCACTCAAATGTAGAATATGAATTTTTGTTAAATAAAAATAATGGATTTGTTGATATTCCGTTAAGATATTTAAATTCAGTTTTACCTACAAACTGATTATTAAAATCTTTATTAGTTTGACTAGCAAGTCTCAAACCATTTCCAATAGATAATTTTCCATAGTCATATTGATAAAAAAGATTATTTGCAGTATTTAATTCATATTCAAAAACAGAAAATCCTTTCGTAGGATAGATAATTTTATTTAAAACAGCCGATTGAGTATAGTTAATATCGGCTTGCTTAAAATTGTTATTATAATCATTATCCACAGGTATTAGAGTTGGATAATTGAAGTCATTAGGATTTAAAAATAGGGTTTTATTGGTAAACCCGCCATTAGAATACCCCCAATAATCTACTCCTGTTGAATTTTTAGCAGGTAATAATGTTTCGTTATAGCTAAACGTGTAAGGATCATTATTAATTATTACGGATAAAAGTTTAAGCCTTTTTGTTAATCTATCCTGCGAATAAGTTTGATAAGGTTGGCTTAAAGTGGTAGAGTTTTGAGAATTAAAATAATCGTAATTGAAATTAACTGTTTTTACAACTTGATTTATATTATTTTGTTCTTCAATTTTATCTAATTTTTGGGTGGGAAAATCAAGTCGGTCAGAATAATAAAAATTGACTTTTCCAAAGCTTCCAGATATATTATTTATAAGTAAATAATTCTGTGTAGTTGACCAACTAATTGTAGGAGGTGTCATAAACCCTACACTTTGGGCACTTTTAAGCGGATTCATAGATGAACCAGGATAATAATCATCAAATTCTCCTAGTCCTGAAAAGCTTTGTGTATTTGATAAAGGCATAGATGAATAATGATTATTTTGATTGCCATAAGTATAATTTAATTTTTGTCCTACAGATACTAAATTTTTAACATTTGAATATTCATTGTAAGTGAAATTTATATCATTATTATTAATGTCTGTTATTTTTGTGATTACATAATTCTTACTTACACTGTTTAATGTCCTTACATCCTCAACTCTTGAAAAATAATATTTTGTGCCCGCGGTATCAATAATTGTAAAATATGTATTACCATTATAAGAAATCTTATATCCCTTTTTATTTAAACAATAAAAAGTGGGATTGAAGGTATGAGGAGTAATTCCTGTGGGATAATTATTTATAACAAATTCTAACTTTTCACCAAATAAATTACAGGTAAAAATATCAGGCGAGGTATCAGTGTCAACTGAAAAAGGGGCAGAGTTATTTAAATCTGTAAAATTACCATTCAATGGTAGAAAGCCATCAATAGTTTTATAGTAAGAATAAGCATCATTAGTAGGTTGTGAAACGAATCCACCCGGAAGAGGTTGAACACTATGTGGAAAATAATTATTAAAAGGATTAGCAGATTTTGTAAAAACTGGCAAATATTTAGTGAGATCGTCAAAGTCACTATATCCTCCTAAGATAGATTGAGTAATAGTGGGAAGATTTATATCCCAGCCCAATCCCACTGATCCAGCCTCTTGAGCTACCTTAATACCATTTCCTGAAATATATTTTAAAATCAAAGGAATTTTAATTGTTCCTGATTCAGCCATAAGTAAAGAGATCTGCGGACTATTAGTTCCTGTATATTCTGAATTCTGAATATCTCCGTATCGTAAAAACGTAGCCGTCGAGGGTGAATTGGGAAAATTTTTAAAATAGTATTCGCTGTATTTGTTTTGATTGTTTTGGGCTTGTATTGTAGAAAATAGCGTTCCAAATACAAAACTCAATATTATACTTTTCTTCATGTGTTTATTTCTTTATTAATTTAGCATTCGCCGTTTTATCATTTGTTTTCACCACGACCAGATAAGCCCCCTGAATCAGAGGCTGTGTATTGATCTTGGTTACTTTATTCTTTGTTTTCAAACTCTGCAGTTTTCTTCCTCCCATATCATACACCGAGATCTCTGCCTCAAACGCTCCCTCTCTCAGACCTTCAAACCCAAGCTCCACATACGCATAATCCGATACAGGATTCGGATAGATCTTAATATCCTGTTTTACGATTAACTGATCAATCTGTTTATCACCCAACTTCACAATCTTCCAGTTCTCTTTTCCGAGCTCTTCCGCACTCGTACCCGCCAATACAATTGATCCGTCTCTGTTTAACTTAATGTCTGAAAGCCTTTCCTCACGTTTACTGGATTCTCCTTTCACATGTTTTCTCCACTGTTCATTGCCATTTTGGTCTAAGTATAACATCCAGAATTTTTCATCATCTGTTTCAACTTTTCCTTCCGACTGTGTGTAACCTCCAAGTAAAATGCCCTGGGTTGATGGTTGTTTGTTGTCTGTTGATGGATGGTGAATCACGCTCATTCCCATGAGAACATCCCTGTTCTTGAAGTTGTAAGATTTCTGCCAGATTTCTTCCCCTCTTTCGTTTAAAGAAAGTAACCAAAGATCCGTTCCTTCTTCAATGCCGACTGATTTATTTCCTGATCTTTCAGATCTTGATTCTCCACCGATTAAATAGCCTGTTGAAGTCAAAGCCAGTGTTCTTAAATGATCATCGCCTTTTCCTCCGAAGTTCTTTTCCCATTCTACTTTGCCGTCTTTATTCAGCTTAATGATCCAGTAATCGCCCTCTCCAAAGTTTTCAGTTTTCTTGGATCCTCCTGCATTGCTTCTGGAATAAACTCCGAGTAAAGCTCCACCGTCTTTGGTAGGAATCATTTTCTCAACCTCATCGAGTCCTTTTCCGCCTAAAACGAGTTGGGATACTTCTTTTCCGTTTTTATCCAGTCGTACGATCAGAACATCTTTTGAACCGTAACCTTTGGCTGCGCCCTGAACGTTTCCGGCAACAAAAAATCCTAAATCTGTGGTCTGAATGACAGATCTTGCTTCTTCATCCGATGTTCCACCAATGGTTTTCTGCCACAATTCATCTCCGAATTCATTGATCCTAATGAGCCAGATATCAGATCCTCCTTTGGATTCTTCTTTTTTATCCAGTCCTTTTCCACTGTAAGAAGTGCCTGCTAAAATGAAGCCTCCTTCCTGAGTATTGACTGCCCCTGAAAGGAAATCATGATTCTTTCCAGAAAAATACTTTTCCCAGACTTCATCACCCTGCTGGTTGAGTTTAACCAAATGAAGGTCGTAGCCATTGTTTTGTTTTTGGTTGTTAGGTGATTGTTGACTGTTGTTAGCCCGAATGGAGCTTCCCGTAATCAGATACTGCTGATCGATGGTGGTGGTGACCTGAGAAAGGAAATCCTGCGTTGAGGATTTGATGTCCCGTTGCCAGACCACTTCTGTTTCCTGAGCCTGAACGCTCAAGATTGTACACATAGTAAGTGCACCCATGTAGATTCTTTTCATGCTTAGTGTTTATTTTGAGTTGTTAATTATTAATTTGCTGCAAAAAATTGCTTTTATCTCACGCTAAAAAGATCTATTAATGAGATTTAACGTGCCGATATCATCTTTTTGCAAAGATATTGTTACAAAGCGACAGAACCTGTCGTGTTATTTCCTAATGGATTTTGGATACAGAAATGTAATAGAGTATATATTTTTTTCATCGTGTGTTTAATTTTAATTTTGCAAAACTAAAAAAATTATTTTATATCCAAAGAAATTTTTATATAATACTTTGGTTTATAATAACTATACCAATCTAATAGTAATCTATGATATTTAAAAAATTTTATTTAGAACCTATTAAATCTGGTTATTAACAGTTTAAAATCTTTTAGTAAAAAACTGTTTAATTTATTAATTTCTAATTTTTTTACAACCTATAAAAATACCTACACTTTCTTCAGATCACCCGAAGAAACCCGTCATAATACAGTTCATAATACAGTCAAAAAACGTCAAAACCAGTCATTGTTTTCAGGGTAATTGAAAATGAAAATTTCCATTATATATTCGTAACTATTAACCAAAGGGAATTTTTTCTCAGTCTTCTTCTCTTTTTTACTATTAATTAACACTTCCCGCTATTCCTTTCTTCAAAATATATTATTAAATTTGAGAATGAGTTTTGGAAAAGATTTATTAAGGAAAATAAAAGTCGAAGAATTACCGGGAATAAATGCTCATGGAGTGTTTTCACCACCTTCTCGTCCTATTTTTACATATGAAGAAGTTTTGGATAAAAATCCAAAATTTGCTGCTGTAAATATTGTTTTATACCTGAAAAACAACGAATGGCATTTTCCTTTAATTCAAAGAACAATCAACGAACACGACAGACACAGCGGGCAAATCTCTTTACCCGGCGGAAAGCGCGAAGAAATGGATAAAGATTTTGCTGAAACAGCTGTTCGTGAGACTTCGGAAGAAATCGGAATAGATAAACATTATGTGAGAATCATCAGAGAAATGTCACCCATCTACATTCCGCCGAGTAATTTTTATGTTTATCCTTACATTTCATATACTACAAAGAACCCCGAATTCATTTTGCAGCAGAGTGAAGCAGTAGAAGTTATAGAATTTCCTATTACCTGCTTCTTAAACCTTCCTGACCAGCCAGAAATTATGGCGCTGCCAACTGCCGGAGGAAATGAAGTCCCCGTAATTAATTTTAACGGATATATTATTTGGGGAGCTACGGCAATGATATTGAGCGAATTCAGTCAGTTGCTGAAAAAAATGTAACTTTGCAATACTGTGTTTAATTGAAAGATGGCGAAGAAAAATATTTTTACCGACGCGTTCGGAACTCCTTATTTTTTAAAAAGGTTAATTATTTTTATTTTAGGAATTGTATCGTACAGAAGATTCAATGGCTTTAATAAACTGAAAATAACTGGTACAGAACACCTTGTGGATCTTCCTGATTCCAATGTGCTTTTTGTGTGCAACCATCAGACTTATTTTGCGGATGTGGCAGCAATGTATCACGCTTTCTGTGCTGTGAATAATGGGTATTTAGACACTATAAAAAACCCGATCTATCTGCTGAATCCAAAAATCGATTTTTACTACGTTGCAGCCGAAGAGACCATGAATAAAGGTATTCTTCCGAAAATTTTTAAAATTGCCGGTGCCGTAACGGTAAAAAGAACATGGAGAGCTGAAGGCAAAAATGTCAACAGAATGGTAGATCTTACTGAGGTTGACAACATTATGAAAGCCTTAGACAATGGCTGGGTAGCAACTTTCCCTCAAGGTACTACATCAGCTTTTGCGCAAGGAAGAAGAGGTACGGCGAAATTAATTAAAAATCAGCGCCCAATTGTAATTCCAATAAAAATCAACGGGTTCCGAAGAGCTTTTGATAAAAAAGGTCTTCGTGTAAAGGTAACAGGCGTAAAACCGACCATGGAGTTCAAAGCACCTCTTGATATAGATTACGACAAAGAAAATGCTCAGCAAATTTTGTATAAAATAATGACTGCCATTGAGCAGACTGAGGATTTCAATGTACTACACAGTTATGATGAAGAACTTAAAGCTAAAAAATTAGAACAAAAGGACTCAGATAATTAAAGTAGAAAAAATTATGAAAAGGATATTAGGAATTTTATTCGCAATCATAGTATTAGTTTCGTGTAACAGCCAGAAAGTATATTCAGATTTTGACATCAGTTATTCTAAAAGCGGAGGTTTCGCACCGATTTATGAGAATTTACTCATCAAAGGAAATAATGCACATTATTCTTTTGAAGGTCAGGGAAAAAAATTAAAACAGGATTTTAAAATCTCTGATGAAGATTTAAAGAGGCTGGATAATACACTTTCCCAAAACAATTTCAGGAGAATTGAGGAAGACCGCAAAAAAATATATGATAATATTGCCACTTCTATCAATGTAAAAAGCGGTTCTAATGAAGGGAGCAAAACGGATGCAAGTTCAATTATGCCTAATTTCAAAACAAATTGGACAAATATTACGAATGCTTTTCAGGAAATTATTAATAATAACGTAAAAAAACAATAAATAAAATTGAAGACCCATTTCATTGCTATCGGCGGAAGCGCCATGCATAATCTTGCGATTGCGTTAAAAGATAAAGGATATCAGGTTACAGGTTCGGATGATGCTATTTTCGAGCCATCAAAATCAAGATTGGATAAAAAAGGAATTTTACCCGAAGAAATGGGTTGGTTTCCTGAAAAAATAACGTCTGATATTGACGCTGTAATTCTTGGAATGCATGCTCATCAGGACAATCCTGAATTGGCAAAAGCAAAGGAACTGGGTTTAAAAATATATTCTTATCCTGAATTTCTTTACGAACAGTCTAAAAATAAAACCCGAGTTGTTATCGCCGGTTCTCACGGGAAAACTACGATCACTTCGATGATTCTTCACGTTTTGAATTTTCATCAGAAAGAGGTGGATTACATGGTGGGAGCGCAATTGGAAGGTTTCGACTGTATGGTAAAACTGACTCAGGATAACGATTTTATGGTGTTGGAAGGTGACGAATACCTGTCCTCTCCTATTGATCTTCGTTCAAAATTTTTGCTGTATCAACCGAATATCGCTTTAATGAGCGGAATTGCGTGGGATCACATCAATGTTTTTAAAACGTTTGATGATTATATCGAGCAGTTCAGAAAATTCGTGGCAAGCATTACCCCGGGCGGAATTTTGGTTTATAATGAAGAAGATCCGGAAGTTGTAAAAGTTGTGGAAGCTGCTGAAAATTATTTCAGAAAGATACCTTACAAAACACCTGAATACGAAATTATTAATGGAAAAGTTCATTTAAAAACAGAAATGGGCGATGTTCCGCTTTCTGTTTTTGGGGCGCATAATTTATTAAATCTTGAAGGAGCAAGACATATCTGCCAACATTTAGGCATTATGGATGAAGATTTCCACGAAGCGATTATGAGCTTTAAAGGAGCTTCAAAACGCCTTGAAAAAGTAGAAAGAGAAGACAAAGGAACACTTTACAAAGATTTCGCGCACGCTCCAAGTAAGGTAAAAGCTGCGGTAAAAGCTTTTTGTGAACAATTTAAAAACGAAAAAAAATACGGTTTTCTTGAACTTCACACCTATTCAAGCTTGAATCCTGTATTTTTAGAACAATACGATCATGCGATGGATGGTCTGGATGAAGCCATTGTTTTCTACTCTGAAGATGCTTTGAAAATCAAAAGAATGGATCCGATTTCACCAGATTTAATCAAAGAAAAATTTAAAAACGAAGGCTTAAAAGTCTTTACCAATGCTGAAGAACTTCATGCGTATTGGGAAACTTTAGATAAAACTAATGGTGTTTTTCTGATGATGAGCTCGGGTAATTTTGGAGGACTTGATTTAACAAAATAATTTCATTTATAATAAAACAAAACTCCTTTCGATTTGAAAGGAGTTTTTTTATTGTTAAAAGCTGTTTATTAGCCATTACCACCTGTACCGCCTGAACCACCACCTGTATTTCCATTACCACCTTTATCACCTTCTTCATCGTCTAACATTTTTACAATAGAAATCGCATCCGCAACAGTATCCAAGCTATAAATCTGCATGATTCCTTGTGTTGTTGCTGCCTGTCCCAAAATATTCTGTTGGTTTTGAGTATTCACAGCGTTTTCAAACATAATTCCTGTTGAATGTGCTGCGGTCTGATAAACATTTCCTAATGCCATTACAGGAGCTTCACCTACAACTTTCACATTAGATTGTGTCACAGCATCTGTAATCTGATCATTAACTGATTCCGAAGCAGCATTGGCTGTCGGTTTTTTGTCTTTTTCTGAGTTCATGATTTTAGTTTTTTAGATTTAGAGTAAAGTTAAGTTTTTATTTAATAAAAATCAAAACAATCCAATAAAAAAAGAAGCGATAACTACCACTTATTTAATTACTTACAAAATTCTATTAGTGTTTTTTGAATTAAATATCCGCAACAGAATTCAACATCTTCTTTTCCCAAGCCGGATCTTTCGGATCAAAGAATAATCTTTTTCCGGTATCCAGAGAACGGACAATATTCATTTCGTCTTCGGATAATTCAAAATCAAAAACATTGAAATTTTCTTCAATTCTTGAAGGTGTCACAGACTTTGGAATCACGCAGAATCCTTCCTGTAAATGCCATCTTAAAATAACCTGAGCGACAGTTTTGTTATATTTTGAAGCAATATTTTTTAATTCTTCATTATCTAAAAGTCCTGCATTTCCGTTTCCAAGCGGGCTCCAAGGCTGAGTAACGATATTGTTTTCTTTATTATAAACCTGAAGCTCTTTCTGCTGGAATAAAGGATGTAATTCAATCTGATTAATCACAGGAAGTACAGTTGAATTTGCTTTTAATTCTTCCAATTTTTCAACCGTAAAATTACAAACGCCAATTGCTTTGATTTTTCCTTCATTATACAATTCTTCCAACGCTTTCCAGGCTCCTACGAAATCCGAATAAGGCCAGTGAATAAGATACATATCCAGATAATCCAACTGCAATCTGTCTAAAGTTCTCTGAAAAGCACCTTTTGCTTTATCATATGTTGTATCCTGGACCCAAAGTTTTGAAGTCACAAACAAATCTTCTCTATCTACTCCACTGTTTTTGATGGCTTTTCCGACAGCAGTTTCATTTTGATAAATAGAAGCCGTGTCGATCATTCTGTAACCCGTTTCAATCGCTTTGATCACCGCATTTTCGCATTCCTGCATATCTTCCATCTGCCAAACTCCGAAACCTAAAGCAGGAATATCAATTCCATTATTTAAAGTAATCACAGGTTGTCCTGTATATGTTTTTTGTTGCATAATATTTTTTATTTTTAATGTAAAGTGAAACAAATTTCGGATAAAATTTTGAAATTTTGACTTACCAATTTTACTTGAAACTGAAGTTTTATTCAGAATTAGTCATTGTTTAACTACCCCGTTTTTTTGCATTGCAAAAATCCACCCCCTCAAGGAAGGAGAATTATAGTATCTCTAATACTAATTTCTAACTTCTAACTTCTAATTTCTCATTTTCATTCTTGCCCATCATTTTTCTGAATAATCCTTTGATATGGTCAATTTCATTATGATAACTTGTATTTTTTCGGCATCCGAAGTACAGGGTATTCTCTAACTTTTTCTCACCTTCCCAGATCAGTTTCACATCACCGTTTTCGATTTCATTTTTACATAAAAAATCGGGAACGACAGCCAATCCTGTTCCGCCTTTCAAACAGCGAATGATAGAATTTAAATTGGGGACAATATAATTCGGACGGAAATTCGGTTTATGCCCAAAATTCAAAATCCAAAACTGGAAAAGATGCTCCATATCTCCGGTTGTGCCGTACCATTTTTCCTGTTTCAGCCATTCTTCGGCATGTTCGATGCCTTTTGATTGTAGGGTTTCAAGAAAACTATCGGTATCAATATCTTTTCCACCAACCAAAATAATCTGTTCGGAAGAAAAAGCCTCATGTAAAATATTAGGTGAAACTCCTTTTTTTGGGGTAATAATTAAATCTAAAATCCCTTTATCCAATTGATCCAGCATTTCAGGATATTCCCCAAAACTGATAATCAAATTAAAAGGCAAGGTCGAAACATATTGCTCCAAAGTCGTCTGAAAAGTTTCAAAACACATTCCCACACTGATTGTCGGTGTATGTTTTTCTGTAGATTTCTGAAAATTTTTCTCTACATCTTCCAATTTTATTAATGATTCAGAAACTGCATTAAATAAGACTTTCCCTCTTTCTGTCGGAATCATTTTCCTGCCCGTTCTGTCAAATAATTTATATCCAACATAGGCTTCCAATGAACTTAGATGTAAGCTCACTCCCGGTTGTGAAATGAATAAAACTTCTGCCGCTCCCGTTAAAGTTCCGGTTTTGTAGATCGCCTTGAAAGTTCGGTACCATTCTAAATTAACCATAATCTAATTTATATTTATGAAAAGTCGATTTGCTGCACGGTCAACAGTGAATTTTGCCGCGACATGAATTGTAACAGATGATTTTTCAACACGAAAATTGATAAGTAAAACAAATTGACTTTTCAATATTCATTTTCTAATCTATCACAATTCTGATACAAAGGTATAAATTATATTATTTTTATTATACAAAAATCAAACATAACTTTGCATCATAAAATTTAAACATTCATAAAAACAATGAAAAAAGTATTAATCATCAACGGTGGGCAAAATTTCGGACATTCCGGAGGAAAATATAATCAGACTATTGCAGACAACACTTTGCAAGTGTTGAAAGGGTTCGAAAATGTAGAAATAAAAATCACAAATGTGGATGAAGGCTACGATAAAGATGAAGAAGTTAAGAAATTCGTCTGGGCAGATTATATCATCTATCACACGCCAATCTGGTGGTTTCAGTTGCCCAACGGTTTGAAAAAATATATTGACGAAGTTTTCACAGCAGGTCATGCAAAAGGAATTTATATGAGCGACGGAAGAACCTCAGACAATCCAAAAATCAATTACGGAACAGGCGGAATGCTGGGCGGAAGAAAATATATGGTTACCACAAGCTGGAATGCACCTGAAACAGCTTTTACTCTTCCAGGAGAATTCTTCAGTGAAACAAGTGTAGACAATGGACCATTATTTGGATTCCATAGAATGAATGCCTTTGTTTCGTTAGAAAAAATGGAAAGTTTTCACTTCCATGATGTGGAAAAAAATGCTGATGTAGAACGTGATATGAAAATCTACAAAGAGCATCTTAAAAATGTATTTCAACAAGAATTAAAACCACAATTAGCCTAATGAAAATTTATCTTACAGCCGTTATAAAAGCCAAAGAAGAGCACAGAGCCGAAGTATTGGAAGTTCTTCAGAGTATGGTTAAAGAAACCCAAAAAGAAGAAGCCAACGAATTATATACGCTTCATCAGGGAATTGAGGATAAAAATCAATTTGTTTTCTACGAAATCTGGAAAAGTGAAGAGGGTTTGGCGCAACATAATCAGCAGCCTTATATTCAATCTTTTGGAGCTTTGGTTGATGAAAAATTGCAGGAAAAGCCACAGATTTATTTAACTGAAATTATTTAGAAATTAGCTTTACCGCAAAAGAATATTAAAGTCGGGAATTACAAAAACAAACAAAATGTGGCACTTCCAATTTTGCTTACTCTTGAAAATCTTATTATGTAATAAAATCTTTTGATTCTTTTGCGGTAAAAATTCAAACCAATAAAATTTAATCATGAAAAAATTAGCGTTTTTACTACTTGCCATCTTTACAATAGGATTCGTTCAGTCACAAACAAAAAAATCTAAAAATATGAAAAAGAAAATTTTATTTGTCGTTACAAGTCATGACAAAAAAGGTGATACAGGCGAAGGAACAGGATATTATCTTGGTGAAGTTTCGCATCCTTGGGAAGTTCTTCATAATGCCGGTTATGAAATCGATTTTGTAAGCCCAAAAGGCGGGACACCTCCTGTTGACGGATTTGATTTAAAAGATCCGGTGAACAAAGAATTCTGGGAAAATAAAGAATACAAAAATAAAATCGATCATTCTTTGAAGCCTTCTCAGGTCAATCCAAATGATTATTCTACCATATTTTATGCCGGAGGTCATGGTGCGATGTGGGACTTTGCAGACAACACAGAATTATCAACAATCGCTTCAAAAATTTACGAGAACGGAGGAATTGTAGCCGCAGTTTGTCACGGACCCGCCGGTTTGGTAAATATTAAACTGAATAACGGTAAATATCTGGTTGATGGTAAAAAGATCAATGCTTTCACCAATGAAGAAGAATCTGAAGTGAAATTAACGAATGTTGTTCCTTTCCTTTTGGAAGATAAATTAAAAGAAAGGGGTGCAAAATTTGAAAAATCAGGACTTTGGCAAAATCATGTGGTGAGCGATCAGAGAGTGATTACCGGACAAAATCCTCAGTCCGCAAAAAGTGTGGGTGAGGCTATTTTAAAGGAATTAAAATAAATAATAATTAAATTTCAACTACAAAAGTTTTCATAAATGTTTACTCAATTTGTGAAAACTTTTTTGGATGAAGTTATTACGATTTTATTGTTTTTAAACTTACTGGATGCTGATAATTGAAATATAGAATTTAAATTTATTATAAATATTTTCTGAAACTCCAGAATCTTCTCTTTTTCAGGTAGTTCAGATCATGTTCATTAGAATACGCTTCTCTTTCAAAGGAGATTCTCTTGTAAGCCTGATAACCATCTTTCAGCTTAAAAAGCCAGTAATAATATTCGATTATATATAATAGATAAAAGAAAATAATCAGCATTTCCAATTGTTGTCTCAAATGGATTTTTTCGTGGTTGATCAATATTTTATTTTTCTTATCTTCGGGTCTCCTAATCAATATGAAAGGGAAAAGAGCAATGCCATTAATTTTTAATTTTTTTAAAGGCTTTTGGCATACAATTATCATAATAACAAATATAAAGTTTTTTGACTTAGAGATTTAACTTATGGCACTTTTTGACATCAAAGAAGGTGAAGACTTTTACTACAACGAGCAGGGGTACAAGGTTTTTACAGAAAAATTTCATCTGAAAAGAGGACATTGCTGTAAAAGTGGTTGTAGACATTGTCCTTACGGATACGATAAAAAGACCGATACATTCATTAAAAACGATAAAAAAAATAAATAAAATGAAAAAATATATTTTTATTTTGTTAGCCTCGGCTACTTTGGCTTTAACATCTTGTAGTCCTTTCAACGTGCGTTCAGATTATGCTGAAACAGCAAATTTCAATTCTTATAAAACTTATAAAATCAGAATTGATGATCTGAAACTGAATGATATTGATAAAGACAGAGTTTTGAATGAATTATCAAGACAGCTTCAAAGCAAAGGTCTTCAGTCCGGAGAAAATCCTGATCTGATCGTAAATGTAAAAGCAAATCACAAAAAAGTAACAGATATTACCAACAATTCTCCTTACGGAATGTACGGTTGGGGCGGACCTTTCGGTTGGGGTGTCGGAATGAATAGAACTTGGACAAGCAATTATAATGAAGGAGCAATTATTGTGGATTTAGTGGATGCAAAATCTAATAAACTGGTTTGGCAAGGTATTGGAAGCGGAATTTCCGTAGACCGTCCTCAAGCTAAACAAAAACAAATTCCTGAAATTATGGCGGAAATCATGAAAAATTATCCTCCACAGAAAAAATAAGATTGTAATTAATCAGATATATAGAAAGTCAATGCAAATTTTGTGTTGACTTTTTTATTTTTAATATAGAAAAGGCTGTCAATACAAATTAACAGCCTTCTCATTAAAATTTAAAAAAATTAGTTTTTAATTACTTTGAACAATTTTTCCGTTCCGTTTTTAAAATGTAAAGTCACAAAATAAACTCCTTTTTGAAGGTCATTTACTTGTAAAGTAGTTTCCGGTTGCGCAATCGTTTTCATAACCCTTCCCACTGCATCGCTTATCGTGACTGTTTTCACATCTTTTACATCAGATATATTGATTATGTCACTGAAAGGATTCGGATATACTTTAATTTCCGATAAAATATCACTCTCATGAGTTCCCAAATTCTGGATCGGCTCCCAAACTGCATCATCCCAATAATGTCCTGCAAAAGAAGTTCCCGGATTACGTATGGCCAATCTCATTCCATCAGGAACAGTGGTCGGAACCGTGAAAGTTCTTTGTGCTGCAGCATCATTATAGCTTGTATTATTGATGTTGATTGGCTGAAGAACTACAAAAGTATCAGGAAGATTATCCTTAATATAACCAAATTCAAGATAACCTGCAGAATTGGCTTTCATTTTCACTTTCAGTTGGTGAGTTCCCGCATTGATATTAGTAATCGGAGGCATCACAACAATAGAAATTTTTCCTGCTCCATAACCATTTTGATAGATCTGGCTCGTTCCGGAAGCTGGTTGTGTACTTGAAATAATCTGGCTTGCTCCGTTTAGTAAAACACTGTCCCAGCAAGTCGGTACCACTCCTATATTACAACAAGAGTACGCATCAAAATTCTCGGAAAAACTACTGACTGCATTACATTGAGCATTCACAGAAATTCCACCCAAAATCCCCAAAAGAGGAATACAAATTTTAAAAGATAAATTTTTAATCATTCTAAATAAAAATAATAATCGCAAAATTACTTCTTTTTACTATTGTTTTAAATTTAAAAATTTATGATTTTTATCAATTAAATGAAAATTAATTTTTGGTTTAAAATTGATTAATATAAATATTTTTTATTATGAATTAGATTTCATTAAACACAAATTATTTAAAGGGCTTTCACAATAGTATGAATTTCGAACAAATCCAAATTATTCATAGCATCTTGAAATTTAACAATTCCGTGGCTCCGGCGGGATACTATAATTCTGCAAACGGATTATCGGGAGCTTCTTTGAAAACTGCTTTAAGTACAATTATCACAAACGGCCACCAAGACAAAGGCTACAATGGACTTTGGACAGGTTACAAAACCACCGATATCGATAAGAATTATGAAAACGACGGTTCAATTTTAGACATTTATTCCGAAAAACCAGTAGGAGCAGATCCTTACAAATATACTCCGGTAACCAACCAGTGCGGAACCTATTCAGTAGAAGGAAATTGCTATAACAGGGAACATATCGTTCCTCAAAGCCTATTTAATGAGGCTTCGCCAATGGTTTCTGATATTAATTTCATCAGAGCAACAGACGGAAAAGTAAATGGAATGCGTTCAAATTACCCATTCGGAAAGGTAGGAACAGCAACTTTCACTTCTAAAAACGGTTCAAAACTTGGAAATTCTGTTTCTTCAGGATATTCCGGGGTAGTTTTTGAGCCGATAGATGAGTTTAAAGGGGATGTTGCAAGGATGATCTTTTATTTTGTAACCCGTTATCAAAGTAAACTTTCAACTTTTTCAACAGGAAATATGCTGGGAAGTTCCACCTTTCCGGGATTACAGACTTGGGAACTGAATGTTTTATTGGCTTGGCATAATCAAGATCCTGTTTCTCAGGCAGAAATCAATAGAAATAATGCTTCTTACACATATCAGGGAAACAGAAATCCATTTATTGATAATCCAAATTATGTGAGTCAAATTTGGGGATCCGGTTCTACAGGTGGTGGTGGAACAACAACTCCTCCGACTTCGACAGGTTGTGCTAACGAAACTTTCGAAACAATTCCAACAGGAAGTACAGCTTCGTATTTAACAAGAAACTGGACAAACAGCGGAATTTCATGGACTGCAACGGATGCAAGAACGGATCAAACCATTTCTACGAAAGCCATTACGGTAAGAGACGGTTCATTAACTTCAAGCAGTTCGGCAAATGGAATAGGTTCATTAACTGTGACTACTCAATTGAAATTTACAGGTTCAAACGGAACTTTCAATGTAAAAGTAAATGGAACAACAGTAGGAACAGTTCCTTATAATACGAATGCAACAACGACGACAATCAATAATATCAATATTTCCGGAAATGTAGTAGTAACTTTGGAAAACACCTCAACCAGCAACAGAGTGGCAATCGATAATCTGAGCTGGACTTGTTATTCCGGAACTTCAAGACAGGTTCAGAATATTTCTTCTGAATTAAGTTTAAAACAAAATACTCTGCAGATTTCTCCAAATCCAATTTTAAACAACGAAATTTTTGTAAAAGGTGAAACGCAAAATATCAAAAAAGCTGAGATTTATAATCTTCAGGGTAAAGTTGTACAAACAATTGATCTGCCTTTTAAGAACAGTAAAAATTCAATTAGAATTAAAAATCTAGAGCAAGGAGTTTACATTTTGAAACTTGATGCTTCTGCACTGAAGTTTATTGTGAAGTAAATCAATTGTCTTTAAATATGAAAAAATCCTTCTTTCGCCTGAGAGAAGGATTTTTTGTTTAATTCTAAAGTTTTTATATAAAAAAGACCGCTAAAATGCGGTCTTAATTTTTTTTATCCTCTTCCCATTTTGGAAATATCTCTCATTTGTTCCATATATCCATCCCAACCCACTGTTGCAAGTACATAAACGAAATAAAGCACCTGAAGAGATCCTAATATAAGACCGATAATACATAAAATACGTCCTGTATTCAGGTTCCCAACATCAGAATATTCTGATGGATTTTGATCGTAAAGCATTTTATCGCCTTTGTATTTACTAAGACCGATCAATCCACAGATAATCCCGATCAAACCCGTACAGCAGCAAGTTCCTACTACCGAAATAATTCCTAAAATAAGCACCGTTTGTGCATTTGGCAATTTTTGATCCATAGTTATAATTTTAATGTTTGTTGTTTTAATGGCTAAAATGATGTTTATAAAAATAAGAAACTACCATGATCACAGCATTCAATCCAGCTAAAATGACCAATAAATTCCCATAATTTCTTTTTTTATCTACAAAATTGAGAAAAACTGTTGCGAAAAAAAGCAACAAAGTATAGACTGCAGGAAACATATGAAAAGCTTCATCAAATCTTCCTTTAAAAACCATAACAATAGCTCTTTGCGTACCACAACCAAAGCAATCTATTCCGAAGAATTTTTTGATTGGACAAGGGAGCATGAAGTCTTCTATTTTCATATTTAGGTTTTGGTTCTCAAATATATAAAAATTATGTAGAAATTTTCGCTCTTAAATATTGATGTGGAAAAAAGCATTCTTCGCCCATTTCAAATGATCCCTGTACTGCAATATAAGGGTTTCTTAAAATTTCTCTTGCAATAAAAATAAGATCAGCATCTCCTTTTCGAAGAATTTCTTCTGCATGAGATACTTTTTTTATTAATCCAACTGCTCCTGTTTTGATTTTTGCTTCATTTCTTACCTGTGAAGAAAGTGGAACCTGATATCCGTCAAAAAGCGGAATTTTTACTCCATGAATATTTCCACCGCTTGAAACATCTACCAAATCAACCCGATGATCTTTTAATATTTTTGCCAACTCCACACTTTCCTTAATATCCCAACCGTTTTCAGCGTATTCTGTTCCGGAAATTCTAACAAATAAAGCAACATTTTCATTTAATTCTTCATTCACTGCATCAACGATTTCAATTAAAAACCTGATTCTGTTTTCAAAACTTCCTCCATATTCATCCGTTCTGATGTTCGAAAGCGGAGACAGGAACTGATGAACCAGATATCCGTGAGCTCCATGAATTTCAACAACATTAAAACCTGCTTTTACAGCTCTTCTTGCAGCTTCCTTAAAATTCTGAACCTGTTCTTGAATTTCTTCAATCGTTAAAACGTGAGGAATTCTTTCTGTCGGGTGATAAGGAATCGGACTAGGAGCAACGGTTTCCCAACCTTCTTCAACAGGAATCTGAATATTATTCCAAGTAGACCCCTTTCTTCCTGCATGTGCGATTTGGATTCCAATTTTACTATCAGAATTTTTGTGTACAAATTCGACAATTTTCTGAAGTTTTTCTGCCTGTTCATCGTTCCAGATTCCCATACAATGATTGGTGATTCTTCCGTGAGGCTCTATACCTGTTGCTTCAACCATAATTAATCCTGTTCCACCTTGAGATCTGCTTCCGTAATGAACAAAATGAAAATCATTGGCAAGACCGTTTTCACAAGAATACATACACATTGGAGACATTACCCAACGGTTTTTCAACTCAACATTTCTGAATTTGATTGGAGTATATAACATTTCTGATCTAAATATTTTTGTTAAAATTTTGAAGGATGAGATAATATTGTCCACCTCATTAAAAAGAAGTAAATTTATCCCCCTTTTTTTAATCCACAATATATGAAAAAAGAAACTCAAATCAGTTACGATTATTTTAAGAATAGCAGTGAACTGAACGACATAGAAAAACAATTATTCGAAAGAGCAAAACAGGCTCGCGAAAACGCATATGCCCCCTATTCTCAGTTTTTGGTAGGCTGTTCTATCTTGTTGGAAAATGGTGAAATTTATTCCGGAAATAACCAGGAAAATGCAGCTTATCCTTCCGGACTTTGTGCGGAAAGAACGGCTCTTTTTTGGGTTGCCGCCAATTTCCCGAATGTGAAAATCAAGAAGGTTTTCGTTGTCGGAGGTCCGAAAGAATTTCATGATAAAAATCCTCCGATTCCACCTTGTGGAGCTTGCAGACAAAGCCTAATGGAATATGAAACCAAGCAGAATGAAAATATCGAACTTTATTTTTCGAGTATGAATGAAGAGGTTGTGAATGTGCATGCCATTAAGGATTTGTTGCCGTTTTATTTTGATGCTACTTTTTTGTAAGCTAAAGACGGCTAAAATTGAATAATACTAATAACTAATTTTGAAAATTAATGCTTATTAATAAGGTACACATTCAGTTTGTCATTCCGATAGGAATCTAGGCAATGATCTTAAAATGCTTTAATAACGAAGTCTGGATTCCTATCGGAATGACAAGCTTTGTGGCTATTAGAAATGTTGAAAATGATAACTGTAATCGTAGCCCCGATAGAAACGACATCCTTTTTGGTTGCGGTCGAAGCGAAGCGGAGACCGTAACCAAAAAGATATAGTGGATAGCGGGAAATAGCTTCTGAAAAAAATTATAAATAGCATAATAGATACTGGTTTTCTTCAAAATGATATTTTTCGTAAAATTTCTTTTATTTTTTGTGAATTTGTGAAATACATTTAAAAAGTTATCTTTGCAAAAATTTTGGTTTCCAATCATTTGGAATGAAAAGGGAATTGGGTGAAAAACCCAAACTGTCCCCGCAACTGTAGATCGCAATTGAAATTTCTACGATAAAACCACTGTGCAAACGGGAAGGTGTAGAAAAGCGAAAGTCAGGAGACCTGCCAAAATGTAATCAAATAAACATTGCTTTCGGAGGAAAAGTAAAAGAAAATGGATATAAAAAGATCTTTAGTACTGCTTTTTTCGTCTTACGGTTGTTTTCTTTTTGCACAAGAGAAAACCATTGATACTGTTTATGTTTTTGACAATCAAATGAATAAAGTTAAACTTTTTCATAAAGTAAATACTATTACATCAGAAGACGCCGAAAAAAATTCAACCAACCTTTCTGAAACATTGCGTTTTCAATCTCAGGTTTACATCAAAGAAAATGGTCGTGGAGCGGTTTCGTCGCCTTCTTTTAGGGGGACAACAGCTCAGCAGACAGCCTTTGTATGGAACGGAATTAATATTAACTCGAATTTTTTAGGACAGGCTGACGTGAATAATATTCCGTTTATGGGATTTGATCAGCTTGATGTAAAATCCGGAAGTGTAGGTGTTATTTATGGCAGCGGAGCTATTGGCGGAACAATTCACCTCAATAACAGTCTTGATTTCAATAAAGGTTTTCATACTTCTCTATTTTCTGAAGCAGCCTCTTTTAATACTTATAATAATTTTACTAAAGCCTCATTTTCAAACGATAAATTCAGTTTTAAACTTTCCGGAAATTATTCTGTAAGTGAAAATAATTATGAAGTACCTGAATCCCGCAATTATATTAACCTGAACGGGAAATATTCTAATACAAACTTCAATTTTTCAGCGGCTTATAAAATTAATCCACATCATCAGATTTCCTGGATCTCTGAATTTTTCAATGGAAATCAGCATTTTCCGGTATTTTTTGACAGCCAGACCAAAACAAAATACACCACTCAGAATGTACGAAGCTTACTTGTTTGGGATTGGAATACCTCAAAACTAAACAACGTATTCAGAGTGGCATATACAGAAGAAAATTTTCAGTATTTCGATAATATAGAAAATCCTAAAAGTAGTGGCGGAACAGGAAAAAATTACATCGTAAAGAATGATTTTAATTATTTCCTTACCCCAAAATGGAACGTCAATATTATTGGAGAATTTCAGGTAAATAAGGCTGAAGGATATATGAGCGGTATTAAAGATATCAGTCGAAATATAGGTTCTGCAGCAGGTTTGCTGAGATATTTTGCTACAAAAGATCTACGTTTTGAAGCAGGGATTAAAAAAGATTTTGTTGAAAATATAAGCTCACCGGTTTTACTTTCTTTTTCAGGAAACTGGAATGTTGTAAAATGGTATAATCTTAACCTGAATGTTGCAAAAAATTTCAGATATCCTTCGTTTAATGATCTGTATTGGCAACCTGGAGGAAATATCAACCTAAAACCCGAGACCGCTTATCAATTTGATCTGAAAAATCAGTTTAAAATTGCAGATGTAAAACTTACTTTGACTCCATATTATATAAGAATCACCGATATGATTACCTGGTTACCAAGTAATTTGGGATATTATTCTCCCGTTAATACCAATAAAGTTGAATCTTATGGTATAGACGCTCAAATGGAATATGAGAAGAAATTCGGGAAGCATGCTTTAAAATCAAATTTAGGATATTCTTATACAAAATCTATGAATCTGGAGACAGAGAAACAGATGATGTATGTTCCTCTTCATAAGTTTTTTGGAAATATTGATTACCGATATGATTTTATGAAATTGTATGTTCAGGGAATGTTTAATGGTCTTACTTACACCGATACCGATGAAAAAAGAAGTGCCGCCCTGGAATCTTATTTTGTCATGAATGCGGGGATATCAGGAACTTTACTTAAAAATTATACAATCGGTTTTAAAGTAAATAATATTTTTAATGAAATCTATGAGACAATGGCTTATTATCCGTTGCCCAAAAGAAATTACAGTATATATTTGAATATTAATTTTTAAACAAAAAATAAATGAAAATCAGAAAAATTTTATCTCTTGCATTCGCTTCAGCATTGTTGTTCAACGTTGCCTGTAGCGATGATGATTTTGTGACTGAAACACCACAAGTAGATTATGCAAATGGTATCATCATAGCGAATGAAGGAGGTTTTACAACGCCTACATCAGATGTTTCTTACGCAACTAATGATCTGGGAGGTATACAGAACGGAATTTATTCGGCTAATAACAACAAAGAAATTCTGGGAAATGTTTTACAGACTATTGGTTTTAAGGGAGAAAACGCTTATCTGGTTTTAAATTCGCCTAATAAAATTGAGATCGTAAATAAACACACTTTCAAAAAGCAGGCTACGGTTACTTCAAATCTTGTTAACCCAAGATATATTGCTTTCACTGGAACTCAATATTATATTACTAATAACGATTTTGGAACAGTAAAAAAACTTAATGTTTACAATGTTAGTGATAATTCATTTGTAAAAAGTATTAATTTCGACAGATCTGCAGAAAAAGTAGTAGAAGCAGGAGGAAATATTATAGTACAGACAGATGGAGTTACTTACGACACAACAGCTCCTTATGCAGAGCATCCGACAGGACATACTGTTACAATCATAAATGCTTCAAGCAATACTGTTTCTACAACGGTAACTTTACCAAGTACAAGTGGAATTATCAGAGATCTTGTTTCTTATAACGGTTTTGCTTATGTGCTTTCTTCTGACGACGCAGGTTCTTATATCTATAAAATCAATCCATCAACAGGAACTTATACTACAACTACCCTTACGACAATTCCTCAAGTACAAAAGTTGAGAATTGATTCTGATAAGTTCTATTTTGTGGATTACAGCAAAGTATATTCGATGAATATTAACGCTACAACAGCGCCAACAGCGCCGCTTCTTACAACAACGGGAATCACATCTTTATATGGTTTCAATGTAATCGACGGAAGATTATACATCTCTGATGCTAAAAATTTCTCATCAGACAGTAAAGTATATGTTTACAATGCTAACAACGGAGCACAATTAACTACATTCAACACTGGAATCGCAACAAACGGTTTCTATAAAAACTAAATTATAACGCTTTTTTGCGTATAAAATAAATTTATTTTTTTTTCATCATTTGTGTTTTTTTTCCGGGCGGTTTCTTCGAAACGCCCGGATTTTTATTTAAATCTCTTCAATTGAGATCTTAAAAAAACTACCTCTAAAATCCCGATAAACCACCAAGTCGGAAACCTGAAATAAGTATAAAGAAGAGTAAAACTATCAACATTCGTTTGACCTTTGGTTACTTTACTAATCTCAAAATCCATAGAAAAAAATGGAATGATAAACCCGAAAAATAAAAACGCAACCAGATATAATATCCAATTGCGCTGTTTAATTATCTTGTATTTCCAAACTCCAATATTGAAGATGAAAATGAATGTTAAAATGATGTAATCAAATATTCCAAAAAGCATTTTAAGCAAGTGTTAAACCTAATTTTTCAGCTTCTGCAATCACAAAGTTTCTTGCTTCTCCGCTATCGTTTCCTATTTCTCCTTCCAAAATTGCTTCTTTTACTTTTTCCTTTAAAATTCCGATTTCGCGACCAGGTTTCAGATTAAACATTTCCATAATTTCTTCCCCGGAAATTGGCGGCTGGAAATTTCTTACCTGATCTTTTTCTTCCACTTCCTTGATTTTAACAGCAACATATTCAAAGTTTTTCTTGAATTTCTCCTGTTTCTTGGAGTTTTTGGTTGTAATATCGGCTTTGCAAAGCGTAAACAGATCTTCCATATCTTCTCCTGCATCAAAAAGCAGTCTTCTTAAAGCAGCATCTGAAGCATCATCTGTAATCAGAGCAATCGGACGCGACGAAAGTTTT
Organism: Chryseobacterium ginsenosidimutans; assembly: GCF_039536845.1. Taxonomy (GTDB): domain Bacteria; phylum Bacteroidota; class Bacteroidia; order Flavobacteriales; family Weeksellaceae; genus Chryseobacterium; species Chryseobacterium ginsenosidimutans_B. The sequence goes on along the minus strand of NZ_BAAAZJ010000003.1, from coordinate 683,814 downwards.
ACCATTTTCTGAACATATTTCATATCCGGTCCTAATGGTAATTTTAATCTTTGAAACAATGTTTTTACCATTTTTGATCCCAAAAACTCATGTCCATGAAAAGTCCACCCTGTTCCTTCAACGAATTTTTTTGTCGGAGCTTTTCCGATATCGTGAAGTAATGCAGACCAACGAAGCCACAAATTATCTGTATTTACAGAAATATTGTCAACAACTTCCAATGTATGGAAAAAATTATCTTTATGGGTCTGTCCTTCAACTTCTTCTACTCCTTTCAGATCAATTAATTCAGGAATGATTAATTTCATCAAACCAGTTTCTGCCATCAATTTTAATCCTATCGAAGGTTTTTGCGAAAGCATGATTTTATTAAATTCAACCATAATTCTTTCCATCGAAACAATTCTGATTCTTTCTGCTTCCTGTTTGATTGCTTCAAGTGAATTCTCTTCTATTCTAAAATTTAATGTTGAAGCAAAACGCACTGCTCTCATCATCCTCAAAGGATCATCAGAATAAGTTTGGGTAGGCTCTAAAGGTGTTTTTAAAATACCTTTTTCAAGATCATCAATTCCGTTAAAAGGATCAATCAATTCTCCGAAATTATCTTTATTCAAAGAAATGGCCATTGCATTCACCGTGAAGTCCCTTCTTTTCTGATCGTCTTCGATTGTTCCACCTTCTACTTCAGGTTTTCTGCTGTCTTCAGAATAACTTTCTTTTCTTGCACCGACAAATTCCAGTTCAAGATCTTTATATTTAATCATCGCTGTTCCGTACGTTTTGAAAACAGAAACTTTCATTTTGGGATCGATTTCTTTTCCTACGTTTTGGGCAAGCTCAATTCCGCTTTGTTCAGTTACAAAATCAATATCCGTAGAAGCTTTTCTTTTCATCAGCAAATCCCGGACATAACCTCCAACAATGTACACAGACTGATTATTTCTGCCTGCAACCTCAGAAATTATTTTGAAAAGTTTTAGATTTTTATTTTGATTAAGATTGATTATCATTGTTATTTAAGATGTAAAATATCAGAAATCTGATATAAAATAAAATTTTTGCAAAGATAGTAATTAGATTAAATTTTAAATAATTAAAAAACCATTTGCAAATTCTTCTTATCTTTATGAAATAACTAAAAACTAACAACTATGAAAAAACTTTTATTCATTGGCTTCGTATGTTTGTTTTCAATTCTTTTTTCTCAGGCCAAAAATGTTTCTTATACAGATTTTATAGATTTCACCGATAATTCAGGAATAAAATATAACGGAATGATGATTACAGATGAACACGGCGAAGACGGACGTGCAGATTCTACTGTAAGAATTCTGTACACATCCGATGAAAACGAACATCTGGTAGAATTTTATGCAGATTGTTACATGGAAAAGTTAAAAAACGGAAACACGAGGATATCTTTTATACCAACAAAAAATACCACTGTAAAAATTATCAAAGGAAAAGATGTGAGCTATAATCCCGACACTTTTGTGTATGAAATTGATGCAAAAACAAATAAAATAACGGGTACACAATCTGATAAGAGCGGGAATGATCCAATCCCGATTGTTTATAAAAATACAACAATGTCTACCCAGGACAGAAAAGATCAAATCGACAGATTTTATTTCAGAGCTGAGACAATGTATGATCTTCTGAATAATTTTTACAACAAAAAAATTGATTCGGCCAACAAAATAACTCCCTATTATGATGCTTTAGGTTGGTTTGGAAGCGATGGAATTGCTTATCAGGCATTTATTGTATCTGTTTTTAAAAATAAAGAAAACTTAAATACTGTTGTGAGAATACGTTATGAAAAAAACGGTGAAATTAATATTGTAGAATATGACGCCCAATCTGAAATTCTGGTACAAAACGACGACAGTCTGAATGTTTCCATTACTCCAAAAACTACAACTGTAAAAAACATTAAAGGCAAATCCAGTTACAATCCGGACAGTTTTTCATATACTTTAGATGCCAATGATAAATTTGTAAAAGGAAAACAGTCTGATGAAAATTCTTCTGCAGATTTGTCTTACATTACCATTAATAATAAACAGGATTTTGCATTAAAATTTTATTCAGAAAAAGATGAAATTTATCAAAAATATCTGAAATAGGTATCTAAAAGTATTTTAATCGGCTTTTACTCGCGAAGGACTTTTATTCTGTTGTCGCTCCATATTTTTATCACTGACGAACCGGCATATTTTGAAACTTTTTCGCGGTCTTCTTCTACTGCATAATCTACCAAACTAATAATTTCAGGAGAAATATCAGAAAACTTCAACGGACTTTTATCCCCACTGAAATTGGCAGAAGTAGAAACTAATGGTTTATTTAATTTTGTGATTAATTTTTTACAAAAATCATTTTTCACCAAACGAATTCCTATGCTTCCGTCTTCTGCCAATAATTCTTTCGGCAATCCTTTTGGGTTTTCATAAACGATTGTAACGGGCTTTTCGCTCAGGTCAATAATTTCCCAAGCCATTTCCGGAACGTCGACCAAATCCTGCAATCTTTTTTCAGTTTCCACCAAAATGATCATGGATTTGTTTTTTTCGCGTTTTTTGATGTCAAAAATTTTGTTGACCGCTTCTATATTTGTTGCATCACAACCAATTCCCCAGATCGTATCTGTAGGGTAAAGAATTGTTCCTCCTGATTTTAATATTTGTATGATGTTTTCCATTTTAATTGAGCGTTTTTAAGTTTTGGCTAAAGCCAATTGAAGAATTTATACCAATAAACTATTAATATAATTTGACCGCAAATTTACAAATCTTTATATATAAAAATTATATATTGGAGCTTTATTCAATAGGAATGGGCTTTAGCCCATTTAAAACTAAACATCAAAATTTGGCTTTAGCCAAAACTTAGGTTTTGAAATTATATTTATCAATAAATTCCTGATATTCTTCTGTATAGCTTTTTTTCTTGTGATGTTTTTCCTGATTCTTAATATAATTTCGAACTGATTCAAGCATTGATTCTGAAATCGAAACTGCAAAATATTCATCTTGCCACGCAAATCTTTCTTTAGTCAATTGATTTTATTGATCCAATATGAAGATTCTCCTTTTATCAATTGTAAAATCTTTTCAATATTTTGATTTGATCCTAAAGAAATCAAACAATGACAATGATCTGAATAACCATTGACCATATCTAAGAAAACTCCTTTCTCAGTTGCGTTTTCTTTGATATGTTTCCAAACTTTGATTCTTAAATCCAAATTATCTAAATAAGAAATCCTATTTCTTGTCAAAAAAACGATATGAATATAAATTTTAGTGAAAGACATTTGTGTTGTTTTTCTCAAAAATATAAATTCTTTTTTAAGTTTTGGCTAAAGCCATTTTAAATTTTCAAATAAAAAAACGGGCTAAAGCCCGTTTCTATTGATAACAATAAAATATTTTATATTTCAGGTTTAAAATTCGACAAATACCTTTCCTCAATAATATTCAAATGATGCACATTGTGTCCGACAATCAATTTACCTATTGTTTCAGCAGAAATTTGGTTTCCGTTGGCTGTTCCGATATTATGTAAAACTGATGGATTTAATGTTTCCAATAAAATCTGAGAAGACTTTCTGATCAATTTATATTCTTCCAATAAAGAATCTAAACTTCTCTCATTAGCAAAAGATTGGTGTGCATATAATTCTTCATCAAAACCCGGCAATTCATTTTTATCACCTCTCGCAAAAGCCAAAATCCGGTATTGAAAAACTCTTTCCGAATCCGATAAATGCAAAAGCAATTCTTTCAAAGTCCATTTTCTTTCAGCATAAGCAAAAAGAGATTGTTCTTCTGTAAGATTTGAATAAATATCAGCGGTTTTTTCTCCCGATTTTTTCAACTCCTCTAACCAGTTTTCGGATGGAATTAAATCTAAATATCTCTGAACGTATTTTTGAAAATCAGTCATAAATTTTAATCTAGCAATTTAACAGTGTAGCAAGTGTAGCAATTAAAAAATATTGGTAAACTTTTGATTGATACATTGGTATATTATTTATTTGTCCATTCGTAGAAGTTTACAGAATCATACAATTCGAAACCGCAACTTGGATATAATTTGTTTCCTATGTCATTGTTTTTTCCGGTTTCAAGAAGAACTCCACAGGCATTTGTAGATTTTGCCAGTTTTTTTGATTCTTCAATTAATTCTTTTGAAAAACCTTTTCCGCGATAATTTTCGTTGACATACAGATCATTCAGTAACCAATAACGCTTCATTCTCGTTGAAGAAAATAATGGATATAATTGAACAAAACCAACTAATTCGCCTTCACTTTCAGCTACAAAAATTTCGGAATCTTTATTTTCAATTCTTTCTTTTAAAAAGTTTTCTGCAGCAGGAATATTTGAATCTTTATGGTAAAAAACTCTGTATTGATCAAACAGTTCTGCCAATTGAGAAAGATCTTGAATTTCAGCTTTTCTTATATTTTTCATAATCAATTATAAGTGATGATCGTAGCTTAGAACGCGCTTCATTTTCCAGTCTTTTCCGTCTAAAATCCAAAGAATGGTAAATTTTGCACGGCTTCCTTTGTTCCACTTTCCTTTGTAAAATTCAGCAAAATCGTGTTCGCCTTCTTCAATGAAAGCATACAAAACATTATTGTTGTACAAAGGATACACTTTCATGCTGTTAGGAACCAGTTCTCGCTTCACTTTATTTGGTCCACCGCAAATATTATTTTTGATAGAAGCTGTAAAAGCCTCTTTTCCCGAGGTAATTCCACCTTTATCGTGGTAGAACTCCAGATCATTGCTGACTATAGAATCATAATGGGAAAGATCACATTTATTAAATCCGATATCGAATATCAAACTGTCTAACTTTTTTGCCGTTTTGTATAATTCGTCGGTATTTTTTACCTGAGAATATACAATCTGACTTACAATTAATAACAATAAAATCTGAATCTTTCTCATTATGTTTTATTTTAAATATTCAACGTCAGAATGACAAGATGCGACTTTTAATAGGTTAAGAAAATGCTCTTTCCAAATCTGCGATTAGATCTTCCGCATCTTCAATTCCGACGCTTAAACGAACCAAGTCATCTGTAATTCCCAATTCAGCACGTTTTTCTGCAGGAATTGAAGCATGTGTCATTAAAGCTGGATGATTTGCCAAAGATTCTACTCCACCAAGAGATTCTGCCAATGTGAAAACTCTTACTTTTTCTAAAAATTTGATCGCATCTTCTTTTTTACCCGATTTGAAAGTGAAAGAAACCATTCCTCCGAAATCTTTCATTTGAGATTTTGCCAGTTCATATTGTGGGTGAGATTCTAATCCCGGATAAATTACCTGAGCAACTGCAGGATGAGTTTCCAGATATTTTGCCACTGCCATTCCGTTTTCAGAATGTCTCTGAACTCTTAAAGCTAGTGTTTTAATTCCTCTCAGCACCAAATAAGAATCATGAGGCCCTAAAATTCCGCCACTCGCAAACTGAATGAAGTGAAGTTTTTCTCCCAATTCAGCATCTTTTGCGATCAAAGCTCCGGCAATCACATCAGAATGACCTCCTAAATATTTCGTCGCAGAGTGCATTACGATATCCGCTCCCAAATCGATCGGTCTTTGAAGATAAGGTGTTGCGAAAGTATTGTCAACTGCAACCAGAATACCTTTTCCTTTTGCAATTTCTACAACAGCCTTAATATCAACCAGTTTCATTAACGGGTTTGTGGGAGTTTCAACCCATATCAATTTAGTTTTATCTGTAATAACATCTGCTATTTTTGAAACATCATCAAAATTCACGAATGTAAATTTCAACTGATATTTTTCAAAAAGTCTTGTGAACATCCTGTATGTTCCACCATACAAATCATCAACTGCAACTACCTCATCACCAGGATTTAATAATTTTAAAACACAGTCGATAGCAGCCAAACCGGAACCGAAAGCCAAACCTCTTGCCCCGTTTTCAATGCTTGCCAAAGAGTCTTCCAAAGCCTGTCTTGTAGGGTTTGCAGCTCTTGAATATTCATAACCGGAATGTACTCCCGGACTTTTTTGCGCAAATGTAGACGTTAAAAATACAGGAACATTCACAGAACCCGTTGCAGATTCGTGGTGTTGTCCTCCGTGTATAACTTTTGTATTAAAATTCATAATTCGTATAATTTACCCATGTATCAATTTACCAGTTTACCAATGATTGTTACATTTTTATACTGATAAATTGTTACACTTATTTATTTACATTTTTATTGCAGATTTGATGGCAAATTCTTCTGCTATCTGCTCGATCCATTGTGCCACATCTTCCTCTCCAGTTGCTCTCTGATAAGTACTTCCAAGAGAAACTAAAATCTGATGCATAAACATTTTCATTTGATCAACCGGCATTTCTTTCGTCCAAAGATCGATTCTTAAAGCTTCCATTGCTTTTTCATCCCAAACAGAAATCATGACAGCCTTTGTTTCTTCCTTTTCAACACCTCCGTCCTGTGCATTCCAGGTCATTGTTTCCGGGATGTGGTTTTCATCCAATTCTACATCTATCGTAATCTGAGTTTTTCTCATAACTTTCTATTTATTTCTAAAAATTTTAAATTCTACTAATTCTTTTAATTTCTACTTAAGTTTCGGTTTGTATCCCGACTGATTAAAGATCACTGTTGCATCCATTTTCAGGAAATCAACAAGTTTTGTCTCAGGCTTTTGTTGAAAATATGCTTTACAAATCTGCCATCCTGCGAAAATTCCGACCTGCGGTGAGGATTCGTTATCGATTTCCGTATAAAATTTTGAGAAAGGTCCCGGTGCTATAAAACGGTCTTCCAACCTGTGATCATCACCAAAAATCAAGTTACTTTCTACAAAATAATTCCAGATATTAGCTTCATTGGCAACAGCCCATTCGTATTGCTTCTGGGTGTAATTCATTTTCAGATATTCGGGATAAGTCGGCAAAAATGCATCCTTAAGAATCATTATTTTCCCGTTAAGAATCATAACATCAATAAATTTCTGATGATCCGCAGATTCTTTCACAAACCCCTCCGCAAACATCTGTGCTACTTTCGGAACGATATTATTGGGGTTCATAGATTTCTGAAAATACATTTCCAGACCTTTATAATTAGGATTCCCATCTCCCATGAAACCAGAAATATCTATAAAAAGAAGGTTTCCTTCTGCATCATAAAAAATCGGATCCTGAATCATCTGTAAAGACGACGAAAATAAAAATACTTTCGGACTTTTGAATTCGGGGAAATAATATTTGATGTGGGAAAACAAATCCTGAAGGTCAGACTGAAGCTTTTTCTCATCTATTTTATCGATGGCTTCTTTATAAATTTTGATTTCTTCCGGATCGACTCTTCGCTTTCCAAAATCAGCATCACTTACCGTTCCCTGAAACCACGGAAACTTAGCTTTAAACTGATCCAAAGGGATATTCGGATTATACAAATCTTTAGAAATATCTGTGATTTCTACCTTTTCTGCCGGGGTTTTGACTTCCACGTTCCATTGATTCTGAGTTTCTTTTTTACAAGAATTCAAACCCAAAACTAATACTAAAGAAAGCGCTATAATTCTGAAAATCTTCATATTTTTACATGAAATTAAAGTTTACAAAAATAATGATAAAAACATAATGTAATGATGAAAAACAAAATAATTACAACTCTCTTTCTTATTTCGGCAATACCTCTTTTTTATGGTCAGAATCTTAGTTTTAAAGATAAAAATTTCGAAAAAGCTGTGGTTGAAAATTTCGACATTAATAAAGATGGCGCAATTAATCAGTTTGAAGCCGACAGAGTTGAAAATTTATTTTTAGTAAAGAAAGAAATTACTGCTGCGGATGATCTTTCTTACTTCAAAAATGCAAAAATGATTATCCTTGATGATAATATAATTCCCAATATATCACTCAAAAATATGGATCATGTTCAGCTTTTTTCCTGTACCGGCTGTAAGATTTTAAATTTTAAGGCTGAAAATGCAAAAAGTCTGGCTTCATTATATCTTGACAACAACAATATTGAAAATATTTCGCTAAAAACAACTCCAAGAATTGACCAATTAACTGTATCTTTAAATAAGATAAAGACCATTGATTTAAGCTCGCTCAAAAATCTGAAAAACTTAAATCTTGAACATAATCTGATCCAAAAACTGGATATTTCAGGAAATCTGAATTTGCAGACCTTAAATGTCAAACAAAATCCACTGAAGGAAACCGACATTAAAAAAGGCGCAAAAGATATTACTATTTTTGGATTTCAGCAACAATAAACCATGCATCTAGAAACGGAAAGACTGATTTTGAGAAAATTTGAAGAAACAGATGTTGAACGTATGTTTCTTATGGACTCGAATCCTGAAGTCATGAAATACATAGGAGTTCCTCCCCTTTCAGATATCAACGAATCTAAAAACATTATTAAAATGATCCAGCAACAATACCGTGATAATGGTGTTGGAAGACTCGCTGTGATTGAAAAAGAAACTAATTTATTAATTGGTTGGAGCGGATTAAAATTATTAACTCAGGAAATTAACGGTTACAATAACATTTACGATCTTGGCTATCGTTTTTTACCTGAATCCTGGGGAAAAGGTTATGCTTTGGAATCTGCAAAGGCTTCTCTTGATTTTGGATTCAATGATTTAAAAGTTGAAACCATTTACGCTCATGCTCATTGTGAAAATGAAGGCTCTAATCATATTTTAAGAAAATTAGGCTTTGAAAAAACAGGCGAATTCACAGAACCGGACGGAATTTGTTTCTGGTACGAATTAAAACATGAAAAGTATCTTAAACATCATCAAAATTTTTAATTTTGAACCTCTTTTATTTAAAAACAGACTAAAAAAATATAAACAATGCAGACACAAAAAGTAATAGATCATATTGTAAGCTGGCTGAAAGATTATGCAACGAAAGCGAATGTAAACGGATATGTAATTGGTGTTTCGGGAGGTGTAGATTCCGGTGTGGTTTCTACACTTTGCGCAATGACAGGACTTGAAGTTTTACTTTTGGAAATGCCTATCCGTCAGAAAGAAGATCAGGTAAACAGAGCTCAGGATCATATTGCAGATTTAAAGAAAAAATTCCCGAATGTTCAGGGAAAGACAATTAATCTGACTCCTGTTTTCGAAAGTTTTGAAAACGTTGTTCACGATCATGTAGAAGGAAGATGGAGCAATAATCTGGCGTTGGCAAATACAAGATCAAGATTCAGAATGCTGAATTTATATTATTTTGGGCAGCTCCATGGGCTTTTGGTTTGTGGAACAGGAAATAAAGTGGAAGATTTCGGAATCGGATTCTACACAAAATACGGTGACGGTGGTGTTGATGTTTCGCCAATCGCAGATCTTTACAAAACTGAAGTTTACGAATTAGCAAAAGCTTTAAACCTTATTGAAAGTATTCAGAATGCCATTCCTACAGACGGACTTTGGGATGCTGAAAGAACAGATGAAGATCAAATAGGAGCAACTTATCCTGAACTTGAAAAAATCCAGAAAGAGTACGGAACTAAAGCTGTTGAAGATTACGAAGGTCGCGACAAAGAGGTTTTCATGATTTTCGACAGAATGCATAAAGCCGCAAAACATAAAATGGTTCCGATTCCGATCTGCGATGTTCCGGAAGAATGGAGAGCATAAATTAATGTAACAATTTATCAATGTAAAAATGTAACAATCATTGGTAAACTGTTAGATTGCTATATTGTTAGATTTTAAAATTTAAATATGAATGGTAAAATAAGATCTCTGTTTTTCGTCTTTTTAGGACTTCTTTTCGGAATGTCCGCAATGTATGTTTATAATAATTTTGTTGCAGATAAAAAAGTTGCCCCAACAAATACATCTACCGTTGAATATGGAAAAGTAAATGATAATTCAGGAAATTCTTCTCAACAATCCATCGAGCAATTGACGGAAGAGAGAACTGTAATTAATTATGTAAAACAAAATCACAAGCTTCCTGATTATTATATCACAAAAAATGAAGCCCGACAACAAGGCTGGAATCCTTCAAAAGGAAACCTTTGTGACATCTTACCCGGAAAAGCCATTGGCGGAGATAAATTTGGCAACAGAGAAGGAAATTTACCAAAAGGTGAAAAATATTTTGAAGCCGATGTAAATTATAATTGCGGAAACAGAAATGCAGACCGGATTATTTTCACAAAAGACGGTGTTGTTTACCTTACTAAAAACCATTATAGAAGTTTTGAAAAACAATAAATATTGTTTCATTCTATTGTTTTTAACCTTCATCTTTTCCTGTTCAGAAAAACAACAGAAAACGATAAAGGAAGAAAAACCCATTACCATTTTGGTGCAGCCATTTGAAGATCTACAATCTGAAAAGGTGGAATTTGTCACAAATGAACTCAAAAAAGTTTATCCAAACGTGAAAATTCTCGAATCTATTGATTTCCCCCAAAACACCTATTATAAGGACAGAAATCGTTATAGAGCAGATTCTATCATCAAATTTTTAAGTAAAAATACGAAAGAAGGTTTTGTAACTATTGGTTTAACCTCAAAAGATATCAGTACAACCAAAGGAAAAATCAAAGATTTTGGAGTGATGGGTTTAGGTTTCAGACCGGGAAAAGCATGTGTTGCTTCAAGTTTTAGATTAAATAAACAAAATTCTAACGAACAATTTTTTAAAATAGCCATTCATGAGCTTGGGCATACACAAGGTTTGAAACATTGTTCTCAAAAAACTTGCTTTATGAGAGATGCAGAAGGCAAAAATCCTACCGATGAAGAAATCGATTTTTGTAAAAAATGTAAAGCCGTTTTAATTAATAAAAACTGGAAATTCAATTCAATATGAAAACAATATACATAGATTTTACGGACATAGGAGATTATGAAGACTTTTATGCTCAATTAAAAGAAAAACTTACACTTCCTGAGTATTTTGGGGATAATCTGGATGCACTTTCTGATGTGATCACGGGCGAACTGGAAATGCCTCTTCATATCGAATTCGTAAACATGACAGTAGATCAGTTAGAAACTTTTGAAGATCTTCTGACGACTTTAGAAGATGCGGAAGACGAGGCAGAAGATTTTAGCTTCACCTATTATCTGGAGCAATATGAAGATGATGAAGACGATATTGCAGATGAAGACTAACTAACTATCAATAAAAAACAAAACTCGCAGATTTCTCTGCGAGTTTTTTGGTCTAAGTTCTTTTAAGTGTGTTGGTATTGTCTAATTTTGTTTATGAATTTAAAACCTTGTGAAACTTCCCCTCTCACGAATAACTGTAACACATAATAATTCCCTTTAGATAAAGACGATACATCAATCTGACTCTCAACAGACGACAACATCTTTACCTTTTGACCGACCATATTGTAATTTTTTATCAATTTTTCCTTGATAAATTATATCTTTCTTCCTGTAAGAAAAATATTCTGAGAAATTGCTAACGGAAGAAACATAGTCCTCCGTTTACAGCAATTTCCAAACTAAACTGAGACTCTAATTAACTAAACATATTCTAATAAAAGCCTTCTCCTGTCATCGGAAATACTGGAAATTAAAAAAGCCAATAACTAGTCCGCTGTTTGCGGAGATTTCCTTAAGCACTACCTCCGAAGAAGGCCGAGGAATTAGGATATGTTATTTATATAAACCCGGAAAACTTCCGGTTTTTCTATTACTATTTCTGTTTTCATTATTGTCAACAATACATATTTGTCAAAGAGCAAAAAAATAAAGTAACCGCCAAAATTTTCATCCGTTAATGATAACCGTTTTCATAATTTTTTGGTTTAATATTTTGAATTGTTGAGAACAATATTAATATTATATTTACCCATTCAAAAGCTTTTGGCTTATAAAATTCATGAAATTCAAAAGAATAAAAAAAATAAATAACTAAAAACCAAAAACATATAAAAATTTTACATTGAAGACAGATTTTAGAAGATTGAGAAAAAACTATATAAAAACATTCTTTTGCAAAAAGAAACATTGAAAAAAAATATCCAAATATTGCTTGTCTTTTTGTTTTCGGTTTTCCTGAAAGCACAATCCGGTCCCGATTTTAGTATTTTGGCAGATAAAGCTTTTCAAAAATTATATCAGAATCCGGATGACTGCATTAACTATTCTCTCAGCATTTTAAACAGCGATCAGAATATTGAGCATAACATCGTGTTAAGAAATATCATTTCTCAGGCCTATGCGATGAAAGGCGATTATGTGCAATCCGTAAACATCGCAAGTCAACAGGAAGAATTTAAGGAAAAGGAAAGTCTTTCTTATTTTATGCAGGCATTCGGAGACTACAATCTTGCAGATCAGTATCAAAATCTGGATCTTTATAATCAGTCTCAAAAAATTATTTCTGATCTTTTATCCGAGAAAAAATTATTAAAATATAATGATAAAAGAATGCGAATCACCATTGCAAAACTTTATCAGCTTCAGGCTCTTAATTTTGGGATCAGCAGAAATCAGATTTTGGCTTTGGAAAACTTAAACAAAAGCGATCAATACCTTGATAACCAAAACGAAGAAAATAAAATCATAAGCATTGAAAATAAAATTTTCCGTTCTTCTTATCTGATGCAGCAAAATAAATTGGAAGAAGCAAAACAAATAATATCCAAAGTCATTTTAAGTATTGAAAATCATAATAATAACCCCTTTTTATTGGCATTAGCGCATGAAAATTTTTCAAGATATTATTTCTTAAAAAGTGATTACAATTCGTCAATCGATCAACTGGAAAAAGGTCTTTCGAAAATAGAAAATCTTCCTTTTAATCCTTTAAAATGTAAGATCTATGCCTCTTTATCTAAAAATTATTTTGCTCTTCATAACGACGAAAAATATCATCAATACAATAAGCTTTATGCAGATTTCAGAGCCAAAATAGATGTAAATACAAAAGAAGGAATACGATATATTGTAAAGCTCGTTGAAAACTCACAAAATAAGACCCTCGAATTTCAAAATCAAAACCAAACAAGACGTTTCTGGATTCTGACTTTCGTTTTTTCTTTCATTATTCTTAGCTTGTTTATTTATTTTTTAGCCTTAAAGAATAAAAACAAAGATTTAAAAAAACAATTTGAATTCTTCGAAAAACAGAAGAAAAAAGAGAAAACAATTCAAACTTATGTTGATGTTCCTAAAGAGGAAGAAATACTGACTGTAAATAAAGATTCTAATAAAATTTCTAAAGAAAAAGAAGTCGAAATTCTTCAAAAACTGGATGAATGGGAAGAATCTGATCAATATTTAAGCAAAAACATGTCACTTTCCATGCTTTCTGCACAAATGGGAGTTAATACAAAATACCTTTCGGAGGTCATCAATAATAATAAAAGGAAAAATTTCAACGGATACATTAATGAATTAAGGATCAATCACATAGCTCATTTATTAAAAACCGAACCTACTTATCTGAATTATAAGGTAAGCTATCTCGCAGAATATTCCGGATTCTCTTCTCACAGTGCCTTTACAACCATTTTCAAATCTGTGACCGGGATGTCTCCAAACGCGTATATTCAGGAAATATGTAAAAGCAGAACATCATGAAATTAGTTTTTAAAGTTATTTCAATTCTATTTTTGATCTGCCAAATCACAACTTTTGGACAGAAAACTTCTGACGATTCCCTTCTGAAAAAAGCGAATCTGGAAATTTATGACAATCCTGATCATGCGATAAGTATAACAAAAAGTTTGCTTAAAAAAGAGAAAGATATCACTAAATCGATTTCTCTTTATATGCTTCTTTCCACAGCAAATATTGCAAAAAGAGACTTTAATGAATCGCTTAAATATATTTTAAAAGCCAAAGAATTAGCATCAAAAACCAACGATCTGAAAACCCAGACAAGAGTCTTAATTTCTGTCGCGATACAATATCAGCAGATGGAATTATTCAGTAAAAGTCTGGAAACACTGGACGAAGCAGATGAATATCTTGCAAAACTTCCTGATAATTCGTCTGAAAAAAATAGTGAAACGGCAAGAAGTTACGCCATTCGCGGAATGATCTACAAAAGCCAGTCGAATTCTGAAATTGCTCTAGAAAAGTTTTTAAAATCTATTGAAAGTTTCAAAAAAGTTAGTTCTCCTAAAAAAACTTATGCCAATATGAGCGTTGTTTTTTACAATATTGGTCATTGTTATCTGAACCTTAACCAAATTGATAAAGCTGAACAGGCATTTTTGCAATCAGCGCAGTACGCTCAGAATAATAAGGCAAAAAGTCTTGAAGCCTTCGCTTTGAAAGGTATGGCGGAGGTTTATAAGCAAAAACGCCAGAATCAGACAGCATTAGATCTCTTAATAAAAGCTGAGAATCTTTGTAAAAACACGAACGACCTTATTCTAAATGAAGGAATTTTCAAAGAAATGGCAGATAATTATCTGGCAATCGGCAACCAAAATTTATATCAGGTTTACAATAAAAAGTACTTTGAAATGCGCTTCAAAAGAGAGCAAAATGAATTATCATCTATTAATCAAGCCATTGATAATCATAATAAAGAAACTTTAATAAAAAGTAAAGAACTTACCCATAAATTTAAATATTGTCTTGGTTTCGTGATAGGTCTAGGAACGTTACTTATTGCCCTGTTTCTTCTGTTTATTTTTAAAATCAGGAAACAGAATAAACAATATCATACGGAAATTCAGCGATTGATAAGATCTTAATTTTTAAATTCTAAGGCATCTATGTGGTATTAATAAATTTTCACTCAAAATGTTAATTCATTATTTTTATCTCAAATTAATATCAACTTATGATCATTTGCGAAAACCTACTGTTTTCCCATGGTGCTGAACTTCAAAGCTATAATTCCGGTGAGTATATTTTTAAAGAAGAAAGCACTCCAAAATATTATTTACAGATAAAATCAGGCACCGTAAAATTATGCAGTTTTCTGGAAGACGGCAGAGAGTTTATTCATGGAATTCCCTTTGATGGTCATTGTTTTGCAGAAACATATCTTTTTCTTGATAAAAAATATGCTATAAATGCAATTGCCGTTACGGATTGTGAAATTATAAAACTGGAAAAAAGCAGAATAATCCAACTTTTACTGGAAAACTCCGAACTTATCATTAACATCTATTCGTATACCGCAGATCGTATGCATTACAGATATCTGACTTCGGCATCCTTTTCTTTTAAAGATCCGATTACCAAACTGAATCTTATTATGAATCACGTAAAAGCACATTTCGGATTTAAAGAAAAATTTTCTTTTCCAGTTCCTTACACTCGGCAGCAATTGGCTTCACTTACTGGAATGCGAATAGAAACCGTAATCCGAGCCATAAAAAAAATGGAAAAACAGAATATTTTAAAAATTGATAACAGTAAGATTTACATTTAATTACATGAATTTAAAAATAAAAAATCCTTAACCGAAACAGTTAAGGATTTTAAGTTTATATAATTTCAAAATTATTTGCCAATAACTTCAGTGATCGGATTTCCGACATTTCCGCTTGGAAACTGAATTTTTAATAATGAAGAAACCGTAGACGCAATATCTGTCATATTGTATTGTTTATTGCTTTCTCCATGCTGGATTCCCCACCCCATAAAAATCAAAGGAATATGTGAATCATAAGAATTCCAGACACTGTGTGTAGTTCCTGTTTTTGAATACGGCGGAAGCATAGAATCGTGAGAAATCAACTGAATATCACCACTTCTCTGTCTGTTGATCCCGTTGATAATTCTCTGTTTGATAGGCTCCGGAATAGTAGCTTCCTGAACTTTCTCTACAGAAACAGCATATAAAACTGTCGGATCTTTTTCTAATTCTTTAATGGTGAAATTTCTGATATCATCCAATTCCAGCTTATTATCTCTCATCAATTTTCTGTCAAAATAAACCTGATAATTTTCCACCGAATTTATCAATTTATCAACTCCGAACTTATCTTTTAATTTTTGATTAATATCTTTTTCCATCCCTTCCCCGAAGAAACCTGTCGTGATTTTATGTTCCTGTAAAAATCCTACAGAATGTGCTCCACCGTGATCTGCAGAAAGGAAAACCGTGTACTGCCCTTTTCCGACTTTAGAATCCAGATAATTGAAAAACTGAGCTAAATCCTGGTCTAATCTTAAATAAACATCTTCAACTTCGATGGAATTCGGACCAAATTTGTGCCCTGCATAATCCGTTGAAGCTAGGTTAATTGCCAACATATCCACAACATCATCACCACCTAATTTTTCTCCTTCTACGGCAGCTTCAGCCAACTTTAACGTCAAAGTATTTCCGAAAGGTGTATAACGAATATTATCTTTTTTAGCCTGATAATCAGCTGCTAAATTACTGTAAGGGAATGTCGGAGTTTTTGCACTTCCCAACAATCCTTCCCAAGAAGAATTATCCGGTGAACTTTCTGTGTATTGATTGATCGGAAGCAAGGTATTCCAACCGTTTGCAACCAATTTATCCGGTAAATTCTGAGAATTGAAAGACTTAACCCATTGAGGCAAATCATTCATATACCAGGAACTTGTAATAAAATCTCCAGAAGAATCATCAAACCAGAAAGCTCCGTTTGGTGTGTGACCTGCCGGAAGAATTGATGCTCTGTCTTTTAAAGAAACTCCAATTACTTTTCCCTGGAAATTTGTTGCTAATCTTAATTCATCGGAAACAGTGGTCGACCAAAGGTTTTTCGGAGAATGGCTTCCCACTTTTGCGTTGGTCGTTCCTACCGGTTTTACGCTTTCGTCTGTCGTACAATATACATTTTGCCCTGTTTCTTTATCTATCCAGTCATTTCCCGCAATCCCGTGAATAGCAGGAACCGAACCTGTATAAATACAAGTATGTCCTAAAGCTGTAATCGTAGGAACATAAGGAATATGAACATTATTTAAAGAATATCCTGTATTCAAAAGTCTTTTGAAACCATCATTACCATATTTATTGTAAAAACGGTACAAATAATCCCACCTCATCTGATCTACCACCAAACCTACAACCAGCTTTGGTCTTTCTAACTGAGAATTTTTGTTCTTTTGCGCATTGATTGTAAGTACAGACAAAAAAGTAGCCGTTGCAACCGAAATTTTCCTAAGCATCAAGTAAAAATTTTTATTGACGACAAATTTACGTGTTTTGAAAATTTTGGTGTGTGAAATTTTAATTAATTTTGACCGTGTATTTATTTTATTTTCATTAAAAATTTATCCATTTCAAAATATAAACTTACAGATTATTATAAAAAAGATCTTTATTATTCACTCAAATCTATCCAATCTTCAAGAAAAAGATGTCGTTACGGAGATGATAATTTCTATTGAGAAGAAAATTAATGAACTGATTATTAACAATATGTTTGATAATGAAAATTTTATGTATATTTTATGAATTCGTTCCATTTTTAAAGTTGATTTTATTTAAATTTGAAAAACACAAGAATGTCTTTAATGTTCCCAAAATCAATTTCTTCATGAAACTCATCAGACCTTTTTTATTACTCATTTCGATTACATTATTTGGATGGCTATTTATGAGCAATATCAACCTCATTAATGTTGCTGCAACTTTGAACGAAGCCGAAATTAATTCAGAGATTACAAAAGTAAACGGTTTTACTAATATTGATCAGCTTAAACAATTCACGATTGAAAAGATCAATTACATGGAAGCTATCAGAGAAAGATTTTCAGAAAATGCATTGGTAAGAGTTGCTGTTATTGCAGTTTTAGTACTGGTACAAATCATTCTTTATACTACAAAAGGAAATTATTCTTTTAATTCGAAAACAATAGATTTTTAATCAATGGAAATCAAAAAATTAGAAAAACTAACTGAAAATCCGACACTCAGTTGGGGATTCAACGGCTATAAAACTGATAAAATATTTGTTGTTTCCGCTATTGAAATTTCCGATACATTTGAATTTAACATAAGAGAAAAAAATCAACCGTACACGAAAATTTGGGAAATAAATTCCGCTGACATTGATGATTTAAATAAAATTATCAAACAAAGACACTCTTTTGGAGCTTTTCATGAAGGTGAGCTCATCGGTTGGATCATTTGTGATTTCAGAGAATGGAATAACAGTCTTTTTATTATAAATATCTTGATTAATGAACAATTCAGAAGACAAAATATCGGAAAATTGTTAATCAAAGCTGTCAATCGGGAAGCAAGAGAATTACAATGCAGAATGGTTGAGCTTGAAACTCAAAATACCAATTACCCTGCTATAAAATTTTATCAGAAAGCCGGTTTTGCCATTACAGGAATCAATACAAAACTGTACAAAGGCTCTACAGAAACGGCTTTATTCATGAGTTTTGATGTGATGATTTAAAAATAATTCTCTCATTTATGATAATAAATATTATATTTATAAATTACTTATTATCATGAAAAAAACCACATTTATTTTACTTTTTTGTCTATTTCAGCAATTTATTTTTGCTCAGAAAGATCAGTATAATGATTTCATGAAAACATGGAATTTCATTAAATATTATCATCCCGCTGTTGCGAGCGGAAAAGTTGATGCAGACAGTTTGTTTTTAAATACGATTAAAAATATTAGTTCAAAAGATGATTTTAATTCTATAATAGGAAAATTATCTCAAAATTTAAATAAAAACTTTATAACCCTGGCTCCCACTGAAACGTCAAAAGATATTTTAACAAAAAATCAGAATTTCGATTGGTATCAAAAAAATGGAAAAATAAGTTCTGAAAACAAAACTTTATTAAATTCCATTTATAATCATCGATATAATTTTGAACTTTTAAAAGAGAGTAAATTAGTAAGTGATGAGAAAAAATATCCGTTTCCGAAAGAGGACAATCTTCCTTTGGGTTACAGATTGTTGACATTGGCAAAAATTCAGGGAATTGTTGATTATCTTTTCCCTCACAAATATATTATGGATAAAGGTTTCGACAGTTATTTTAAAAACAGTTTAGATGAAAATTCCGGAATAAATTCAAGGAAAGATTTTGAAATTTTATTGGCCAGATTGGTTTCAAAATTTAAGGATAGTCACGCAATCAGTTTTTACAAACAGTTGAATTATAGGAAAGATATCTTTCACGCCAGTTATCTTTCACCGTTTGATTTTCAAATTGTTGATGATCATATTTTGGTGACACATATTATTTTTCCTGAAATCTGTTCGAAAGCTCAAATTAATGTAGGCGACAGAATTTTTTCCATTAATGGTAAAAGTATTCCTCAGATCATCAAAGAAAAAGGAGAATTATTATCGACATCCAACACTGAAAAATTGGTTTATATTATTTCGAAATATGAAAATAATCTGATCTGGACCGATGATCTTTCACAAAAGACTTTAGAAGTAAAATCAGCAAAAAATAAGAAATTTTCTACAAAAATTGATATGATTGATCCTTCTGATAAAGAAAAATATGATCTGATTTTTAATTATTTACAAGATAAAATCAAGAAAATAGAAAAACGTGAAATTGTACATAAGGATGTTGCTTATTTTAAAGTTAATGAGACTTTAGGTTTTATAAATAATGTAGATGATGACAAAATGGATGCCGTGATGGATAGTATTCTAAGCAACGCGGCACAAAAAAAAGCCATAGTTTTTGATATGAGAGGATATCCTGATTGGGGCGGCTTCTTTTTTCATTATTTGTATAAATACTTCTCTCCTACCGAAAATTATTTTGGAAAATATTATCAACCGAATTTAAAAAATCTCGGAACCTTTACTTATAAAGATCAGAGCATCACTTATTTTCCTTCAATTCCGGGGAAAACGATTCATAATTACAAAGGAAAAGTTTTCATTCTCGTTTATCCTGACACCCGAAGTGCAAGCGAATGGTATTCGATGAGTTTGCAGAAAATTTTTCCGCAATCATTGACAATTGGTCAACAAACTTCCGGCGCAGACGGAGATATGGTGAAAGTAAATCTACCGGGCGATTATATCTTAGAATTTACCGGAAACGGAATTTTTTATCCTGATAATTCCCAAACCCAACAAACAGGAATCAGAATTAATGAATTAATCAAATATAAAGATCAGGACATCCTAGAAAGCCGCGATCTTGAATTTGAAAGGGTTTTGAATTCTGTTAAATAATATTGATAATTGGTGAAGAATTTTTGTTGGTTTTTCGCAAAGGCGCTAGTTTTAAAAATAAGAAACCTTTTAAGGCGCAAGAAAACCTTTGCGCCTTAAAAAATACCAAGTTTCATTTACTTGCGCCTTTGCGTATCTAAACAAACTAGATAATACCCAATTAAGATTATAAAACTTTATCGACAAAAACTATAAAAGATATTTGAAATTTAATTTTGTACTAATTGGTACAATTATATACCTTTGTCTCATCAAAATAAAGAAATGGCAGGCAGACCAAAAATATTCGACGAAAATCAGGCAATTGAAAAAGCGACTGAAGTTTTCAGAAACAAAGGCTATGACACAGCTTCTGCAGATGAATTGCTGAATGCTATGGGAATCGGAAAAGGAAGTTTTTATCTGGCTTTCAAAGGTGGAAAACAGGAATTATATGTAAAATCTATTGAGCAGTTTTCTGAAAGTTTTTACAAAAAATTAGCGGAAGGAATTGAAAAATCTGAAAACGGAATTGAATTCATCAAGCAGTTTTTTTTAAGCCAAGCTTATTCTCCCGACTGCGAAAAAGAAAGAGGATGTTTCTTAGGAAATTCTTTGGTTCAGTTATCTGAAAAAGATGCAGAAATAAAAAAAAATTCTGTAAAAATCGTAAAAAAATTGCAAGAGCTTTTTGCAGAAGTCATTGAAAAAGCACAGAAAAATAATCAAATCAAAAGCACAGAAAATCCTGAGATTTTGGCTTGGCATTTAACCAATTTATGGAACGGAATTCACGTTACAAGACGTATGGAAAACTCTCCGGAAATTCTTAAAAGCATTATTGAACTTAATTTAAAATTAATCAGCTAAAATTTTTTTCTCATATTTTGTACCAAATAGTACAATATTAAAAATTAATATAAAACATTTAAAAACAAACGTTATGAACATTACAAACAACACAATTTTGATCACTGGCGGAGGTTCAGGAATCGGTTTAGAAATCGCAAAAGCATTAAGTCCGGCAAATAAAATTATCATTGTTGGAAGAAACAAAGAAAAATTAGAAGCTGCGGCGAAAGATTTAGAAAATGTATTCACCATTCAGGCTGATATTACGAATGAAAGTGATGTGAACAGATTATTCGAAGAAGTAAAAACAACTTTCGGAGGTTTGAATATTTTAATTAATAATGCAGGTCATGCTCATTATTACACTATTTCAGAAAATTCTGATACATACACAAAGGCTTTGGAAGAATTTACTACAAATTATTTCGCACCAATCAGACTGACAGAAAAATTTCTTCCTTTATTAAAAGAACAAAGTGAGTCAGCCATCGTTAATGTCTCTTCGATCGTAGGATTTGTTCCGGGTTATCATCTTCCGACTTATTCTGATTCTAAGGCTGCATTACATTCTCACACACAAGTTCTGAGATTTCAATTGGCAAAAGACACCAATGTAAAAGTTTTTGAATTGATGCCACCTTTAGTAAATACAGATTTCTCCGCAGAAATCGGAGGAAAAGAAAACGGAATTCCACCTTCAGACGTTGCCAATGATTTAGTAAAAGCACTTGAGGAAAATATTTACGAAATCCGTGTAGGAAATACAGGTTTATTATATGACAACTTTTTTGCAGCTACAGAAGGGGCTTTCACTACTTTTAACAATTAATAAAATGATACAGAAAACTCATGTCGTTTAATTCGGCAAGTTTCAATATATAAATTTCATAGACGGGCTGGCGTAATTATTTTGCGCTGGCTTTTTTATTTACTTTTTTTTGAGAATTAAACATTCTTGAATATTTTATTCTTCTTCCTGATTAATAGATAATTCTGGTAAAAAAATGCCTGATCTTCATAATCTGTGAGGTTAAAATACGACCTCCACAACAAACAAAAATTGAACTCCACAACAAAACTTTAACCCAAAATAAACCCCAACTTTGTACTGTAAAATTTAAACAAAATGGAAAACGTACAGACAAAGAAAACAGTTTTGGTAACAGGAGGTACAGGATTTTTGGGTGCTCATACCATCCTTCAATTATTACAACAAGGGTATGAAGTGAAAACAACTCTTCGTTCATTAGCAAAAAAGGACATCATTCTAAAAGCATTGCAAGAAGGTGGAATTACAGATTTTTCAA
Organism: Chryseobacterium ginsenosidimutans; assembly: GCF_039536845.1. Taxonomy (GTDB): domain Bacteria; phylum Bacteroidota; class Bacteroidia; order Flavobacteriales; family Weeksellaceae; genus Chryseobacterium; species Chryseobacterium ginsenosidimutans_B. The sequence continues at coordinate 661,522 of NZ_BAAAZJ010000003.1, read as the reverse complement.
ACCTTTCATTCATTGAAGCCGACCTTACGAACGACAACAATTGGGATGAAGCCGTAAAAGGTTGTGATTATGTCCTTCACGTGGCGTCGCCCTTCCCTGCTCAGGATCCGAAAGATGAAAATGAACTTATCATTCCTGCAAGAGACGGAGCTTTGCGCGTTTTGAAGGCGTCGCGTGATGCGGGTGTGAAAAGAGTGGTTTTGACCTCATCTTTTGCGGCGGTCGGTTACAGTAAGAATATTGCAGACCATATTTTCACGGAGGAAGACTGGACAGATGCCCATACAAAACTTCCGGCTTACATCAAATCAAAAACCATCGCCGAAAAATCTACCTGGGAATTTATTGAAAAAGAAGGTAACGGCTTAGAACTTTCGGTCATCAATCCTGTCGGAATTTTTGGTCCCGTTATCGGCGGAATCACTTCTGCTTCATTGGATATTGCAGTTTCAGGGATTTTAAACGGGACGATGAATAATACTCCACCTTTCACGATGGGTGTCGTAGATGTGAGAGATGTTGCAGACATTCACATCAAAGCGATGCTTCATCCGAATGCTGCGGGAGAGCGTTTTATAGCGACTTCAGACGATGTGATGAGCTTTTATGATGTTGCTGAGCTGTTCAAAAAAGAAAGACCGCAATACTCTTCCGACATTCAGAATTTAGAACCAATTGGGAAAGAATTCTACAAAGAAATGTCAAACAAAAAAGCAAAAACCATCTTAACCTGGAAGCCCAGAAGCCGAGAAGAAGCTTTATTGGCAAGTGCAGACAGTTTGATGGGAAATCAGTAAATTTGTAAGACAAGCCATTGTAGAACCAACAGCTAAACTTTGTCAAATTTAAATCGACATAGAAGAATGGAGCGTTAAAAAAATTTAAAGTTAATCCGTTAAAAATTCCCACTGTTCGAAGCGCGACACAAATATTGAACTGAAAAACCCATATTAAATTCGCACAAGTTTTGGGGGATTTTAGGATTAATTTTAAATTTTTAGCGGAAGTTTTCAAGTCTTGACTTTTTGTTTTTTTTGTGTCAAGACAAAAGAAAAAATAAATAAAATGAAATTCAACAATCTACATTCCTGTCATTTAGGTCCTGAAATTTCTCCGGAACAGTTTATTCCTGAGCATTTCTTTTTGTTTTTGCTTAAAGGCTCGATGGTTTCGTACGATGGTTACAGACATTACAACATGAAGCCCGGCGATTACTGTATTGCACGGAAAAATCATCTGGTTCGATATACAAAATATAAAGAAGATGGAGATTTTGAAAAGGTAATCATTGCTTTTGATGAAGGATTTTTAAAGAAATTTCTGGAACGTCATCCTTATCAAGCCCAACCAACGGACAACAACGATTCTTTTTTGTTCATTAATGAAGATAGACTGATCAGGAATTTCATTCAATCTTTGGAGCCTTATTACAACGGAACCGAACAATTGGACGATACTTTTGTTGATATAAAACGGGAAGAATTGCTGATGATTTTGTTAAAAAACAATCCTGATCTGAAGGATATTTTCTTCAACTTCAATATTCCACATAAAATTGATCTGGAGCTATTTATGAATCATAATTATAAATTCAATATCAGTCTGGAGCGTTTTGCTTTTATGACGGGACGAAGTTTATCGACTTTTAAAAGAGAATTTAAAGCAATTTTTAACACCACTCCCGGAAAATGGCTGATGAACAGACGACTTCAGGAAGCTTATTTCCTTTTGGATAAGGAACACAAAAAGCCGACGGATATTTATGTTGATCTTGGTTTTGAAGACCTCTCGCATTTCTCATTTACTTTTAAAAAACAATATGGGATTGCGCCTTCGGAAGTCGGGAAACAGAAAGTATAAGATTTTTTTGAGGGCGGTTTTTCCGCTCTTTTGTTTTTAAATCATGTGGAAAATTTGCATCTTTGAAGAAAATTTCTGACCATTAATGCGCGATAAACTAAATATCATTTTTAAACCTTTTTTATTAAGTTTAATCTTTTTATTAGTTGGATATACATCTCTTCATTGGCTTATTTTTATAAAGTTTGAAATATTTAATCCAAAAGAAATCATTACCAATTTTGTAATACCCATTGTTCTTACTGGGATAATTTCTTGGTTTTATTTAAGACCCAGACTTAAAATCTTAAGATTGAAAACATCAAGGGACAGCTTGATTGATCTTTATTGTATAATAGCATGGATTACAATTACAATTCCATTAGTTATTTCGCAGCAGTATCTTATTACATCTTCAGGAAAATTGACACGACTTAAAACAATTACTGAGATTAATAAATCTGCTCCTACAAAATATTATTCTTTACAATCTTACTATATCGATAAAAATCATCCGGGAATCTTCTTGGATACAGAAGTTGGAGGAAGAAATAATGAAAATTTTGCCCTGCATATTTATGCGGCTGTCCCTATTTTCGAAAAACCAAGTGATACAGCTTCTTCAATCCCGTTATCTTGGTTAGCTGTAGAATATTCTGAAAAAATTAGTAACCGACTTACCGCTAATGAAAAAGAGACAAAGTTTCGTGAATTTACAAACAAAAGTGAGCTGGATTTTAGAAGTAAAAACCTTTCAGATTTCAAGTATTTGGACCGTTTGGGAAATTCGGATCAAAAAGAAGGCCTCACAAAAGCTGTTGAAAATAATATGTTCTTTAAGAATAAATCTCCTGATCCTATTATTCTAAAAAGTATAAATGAACCTTTTGAAAATAGAAACGGTAATAAGGTGAAAAGTTTAATACTATCAATTACAATATGCCCATTGGTATGGCTGATTATCATATTAATTCCTAAAATAGATCAACGTCATCTTACAAGAATAAAAGCAGGAAAACCCGATAGAAAGGCACAAAGAGAAGTTAAAGAATTTCTTGAATTTTTAATTCCTCAAGAAGGATTATTCATGACATTGATTCTAATTTATATTAACGTTGCGATTTTTCTTCTCATGTCTTTAATGGGATATGGTTTCTTTTCTTTTGAGGGACAGGATTTATTGAAATGGGGTGCGAATTTCGGTCCATTAACTAAAAACGGAGAATGGTGGAGATTACTAACATGTACATTTTTACATGGAGGAGCAATGCATTTATTCACGAATATGTATGGACTTCTGTTTGTCGGAATGTTCTTAGAACCGCTTTTAGGTAGAAAATATTTTTTAATTATTTACTTAATCAATGGAATTTTAGCAAGTCTGGTAAGTCTTTTCTGGCACGATGCAACCGTAAGTATCGGAGCTTCAGGAGCAATTTTTGGTATGTATGGACTTTTCATTTCATTTATGTTATTTAAAATATTTACCCCAGAATTCAGTAAAGCATTTTTATTAAGCACATTGGTTTTTGTCGGAATTAATTTATTGATGGGATTAACCGGTGGAATTGATAATGCTGCCCATATTGGAGGATTATTAAGCGGTTTCATTATAGGAATTTTAATGACTCTCTTTATAAAGAAAGAAGCTGATCCAGAAGGAAAAAATTAAATATAAAAAGCTCTATCGTTGGATAGAGCTTTTTCGGCTACACAAAAAGTAGATTCGGCTACGTCCAGCTTTTCCATAATCCTGAACTTTGTTGCAATAAAAAATTAAACAAAATGAAAATTATCGTAACAGGCTCTTTAGGAAATATCAGTAAGCCATTAACAAAAGAATTAGTAGAAAAAGGTCATGACATTACTGTGATCAGCAGCAATGAAGAAAGAAAATCAGAAATTGAATCTTTGGGCGCAAAAGCAGCGATTGGTACAATGGAAAATGTAGATTTCTTAACCGAAACTTTCAAAGGAGCTGATATTGTTTATGCAATGGAAGCGTTGAATGCCGGAGTATTTTTTAATCATGAGATTGATCTTATTCAGGCTAATATTCAGATTTCGAAAAATTATAAAGAGGCTATTGAAAAATCCGGGGTGAAAAATATTATTCATTTAAGCAGCATTGGAGCACATACCAACGAAGGAAACGGGATTTTGAAATTTCATTACGAAGCAGAAAAAGTTTTAGATGAACTTCCACAAGATATTTCCATAAAAGTTATGCGCCCTGTCGGGTTTTATTACAATATGTTTGCATTTATTCCGACCATTAAATCTCAAAATGCAATCATTCAAAATTATGGCGGTGACGATCAGGAACCTTGGGTTTCACCTTTGGATATTGCTTCCGTCATTGCTGAAGAAGTTGAAAAACCTTTTAACGGAAGAGAAATCCGTTATATCGCAAGTGAAGAAATCTCACCGAATGAAATTGCGCAAATCTTAGGTGAAGCCATCGGAAATCCTGACTTACAATGGATCACAATTCCCGATGAAGACTTACTGAATAATCTAATAAAAGTCGGGATGAATCCTGAAACAGCAAAAGGTTTTGTGGAAATGAATATGGCGAGACGAGGCAGTGTTTTGTACGAAGATTATTATAAAAACAGACCGGTTCTAGGAAATGTAAAAGTAAAGGATTTCGCCAAAGATTTTGCAGCTGCATATTATAATAGCTAAATTTTTCTTTTGTCGTAAAACATATTTAAACAAAGATCCTTCGACTTTGCTCAGGATGACATCGCTTTACTAATTCTTGTATTTACCGTTTTATGCATGTCAGTCTGAGCTAGGATTTTATAAAAATGCAAGTGGTGTTTAAAATAAAATCTTCAAAAACCATTAACTTAGCCATACAATGAAACAGCCTGTAAGAATAAAAACCATCAGCGAATTCCACGAATTCCGTAAGCTTCCTAAACCTGAGCATCCGTTGATCAGTGTGGTAGATTACAGCACAATTAAACACGATGCTGATGTGAATGAACTAAGCTGGATTCTGGATTTTTATTCGATTTCTATCAAAAGAACTTCCAATGCCAAAATGAAATACGGTCAACAGGAATATGATTTTGATGAAGGTGTGATGTTTTTTATGGCTCCCGGACAGGTTTTTGGAGTTACAGTTGATCCTAAAACCAATGAAAAAGCAAAACATACAGGATGGATTTTACTCATTCATCCCGATTTTTTCTGGAATACTTCTTTAGCCAGGAACATTAAAAATTACGCGTATTTTGATTATTCTGTGAATGAAGCTTTATTTCTTTCCGAAAAAGAAGAAAATACACTTCACAGCATTATTGAAAATATTCGGCATGAATATCATTCTAACATAGATAAATTCAGTCAGAATATTATTATTTCGCAAATCGAAACGTTGCTTAATTATGCGGAACGTTTTTATCAACGGCAGTTTATCACCAGAAAAATTTCCAATCATAAAATTCTTGACTCTTTGGAGGGTTTATTAACTGATTATTTTAGCAATGAAGATCTGATCACAAAAGGACTTCCGTCTGTGCAATTTGTCGCCGATCAACTGAATGTTTCGCCAAGTTATCTTACCGGATTATTAAAAATTTTAACCGGACAAAGCACTCAACAACACATTCACGAAAAGCTTATCGAAAAAGCAAAGGAAAAATTGTCAACCACTCAATTATCTGTCAGTGAAATTGCATACGAATTGGGTTTTGAACATCCTCAGTCTTTCAGTAAATTGTTCAAAAATAAGACGAATGTTTCGCCTCTGGAATTCAGACAGTCGTTTAATTAATTCTTAATATCTATAAAAAATCTGAGATAAAAATAATATCTTAGACCAATGAAATATTTAGAAAAAATTCAAGGATTATTACCTTTAGGCTATTTATATCTTATTATTCTTGGTCTTTTAAAGGAAAGTATTCTTTTTTATCAGTTAGGAATAAATATTTTGAAATATTCCTCCATAACGGACATTCTGATAAGTCCGATCGCTGATATGGCTTCAAGCCCTATTTTGATCATCATAATAATTTCTGTTGTCCTTTTTTTCTTTCTATTTCAGGTAATACTTGTGAAAAACAGTGATAAAAACTGGAGCAAAAAACTGTTAGGAAGCTATAAAATAAATAATGAAGTTGATAAAAAAACATTACAAAAATCGATGATTCCGGCATTTGCGACACTTGTAGCCATTGAACTTCTCGCTCTTTTTGTGGGATTAGGATTGGGTGAAGGCAATATTATTAAAAAAAGAATTAATACTCAAAATCTAAAATACAATTATAATATTATTTCCGAATCTGGCAAACCGACCGATATCTACATGATCGATATCAACAGCTCTTACTATTTTTATGTTGCAAAAGGAGATAAAAATATCAAAATAGCACCCGTTGGAAAAATTAATACCCTTGAACTCATTAAGAAAAAATAGAACCATGAAAGACACTAAATCAATCTCCGAATACACCAATGAAGAACTTATCAATAACGAAAAGAAGATAAAAGTTCTTACCATTATGTTGATGGCTGCTATCGTTCTTTTATTTTTAAGCACTATATTTTTGACCTTCAAAAAAGGATTCAGTGCTTTAACAGTAATTCCGATTGCTTTGCTTCCTATTCTAATTATTAATATCAATAACTGGAATAAAATAAAGAAAGAAAAAGCGGATAGGAATTTGTAAAAACACTATTCTATAAAATATAAAGAGGCTGTCCCAAAAATGAGATAGCCTCTTTAATATATAAAGTTCAATAATTAAAACTTCAAATCACCATTCACTTCTCTTACAGCCTGAGCTGCTTCAGCGAACTTCAATTGCTCTTCAGCAGTTAATGTAATGTTTACGATGCTTTCTACACCATTTTTCCCGATAATTGCAGGAACACCCAGGCAGATATCATTTTGACCGTATTCACCTTCAAGCATTAATGAACAAGGGATCATTTTCTTCTGATCGCAAGCAATCGCCTGAACCATTACAGAAACCGCTGCACCTGGAGCATACCAAGCAGAAGTTCCTAATAATTTAGTTAAAGTAGCACCTCCAACTTTAGTTTCTTCGATTACATATTTTTGTTTTTCGTCGTCAAGGAATTCAGTTACAGGAACACCGTTTCTTGTCGCTTTGCTCAATAGAGGAAGCATACCTGTATCACTGTGAGCAGCGATTACCATTCCGTCTACGTCAGAAATTGGAGCTTCCAACGCTTCAGCCAATCTGTATTTGAATCTTGCAGAATCCAAAGCACCACCCATTCCGATGATCTTGTGCTTAGGAAGACCTGAAGTTTTGTGTACAAGATAAGCCATTGTATCCATTGGGTTAGAAACCACGATGATGATTACGTCCGGAGAATTTTTTACTAAGTTTTCAGTAACATCTTTTACGATTCCAGCGTTAATACCAATCAATTCTTCTCTAGTCATTCCCGGTTTTCTTGGAATACCTGAAGTAATAACCGCTACATGAGAACCTGCAGTTTTGCTGTAATCTCCTGTTGTTCCGGTAATTTTTGTATCGAATCCGTTAAGAGAAGCCGTCTGCATCAAATCCATTGCCTTACCTTCAGCAAATCCTTCTTTAATGTCTACTAAAACTACCTCTGAACAGAAGTTTTTCATTGCGATGTATTCTGCACAGCTTGCTCCTACAGCGCCTGCACCTACTACAGTTACTTTCATTTTGATTTATTTTTTAAATTATTTTAGTTTAAAATTGAAAACTCCCAAATTTAACAATTCCTGAAAAATTGAGCAATCTTTCAGGAATTTAATTATCTTCAAAAGTGATATTTATATTTTATTTGGAAAATTAATTAACGTTTAATAAAAATGTGTATAATTTTTTAGCTCCTGATAATACCTCATCGTAATTTTCTTCCGTTACTTCCGTATCAAGAACTTCTTTGAAATTTTTCCACATCGGTCCTGTATTTTCCTGATAGCAGCCAAAGAAATTGAACGTTACATTATTAAAACCTTCTGTTTTAGAAAGTTGTTTTGCGATTACATTTCCACCCAACGTAGAACCTTCGATCACGTACATAGCTCCCAAAGCTTCATTTTCATTAGAAAATTCAAGTTCGTGGGAAGCAGTCTGGTTTTGCAAAGCAAGACTTATCAGATCTTTTTCGATTAAAGGAAGCTTTTTTCTGTCACTCAACTGAAGTTTCTCAGAAAATTTATCAGAAAGGCTGTTGAAGATTTTATCCTCAGAATGAAGAAGCATCAGGTAATTTGTACCGATAATCTTTTTATAATCTTCAAGCGTAAAAGTTTTGTTGAAAAGTTTTTCTGAGTTAAAAAGTTTTTCAGCAGCATCGTGATACTCTGCCGTGTTTTGTTTAAGATATTCAGATACCATAATAAGGATTAAAAAAGTTCTCCAAATTTACGGTTTTTTAAACGTTAAAATGAATGAAGTCCCCTCTTTATTGCTTTCATAATCAACATTTCCTTCGATTCTTCGCATAATTCTGTGAACAATCGACAATCCTACTCCATTTCCTTTAAATTTCTTCGCATTATCCATCCTGTTGAAAATTTTAAACATTTTATGCTTATTTTCTTCAGGGATCCCGATTCCGTTGTCTGAAATTCTATAAATAACCATATCTCCATCAATAGTCCCATCAATTTCAACTTTAGGATTTTCCTGTTGAGACGAATATTTTATTGCGTTGTTGATGATATTTAAAAATACCTGATGAAGCATTGTTTTATCAGCAAGAACATCGGGACAGTCTTTAATAATGATCTCACTTTTTGGGCTGCCAAAGGTAATTTTTGAGTTTTCAGAAATTTTTTCAATCATACGGCGTGTTTCAAGGCTTTCAAGCTCGATTTCGCTGTGTTTTGCACGGCTTAGCTGTAAAACATCATGCATCATCTCCGCCATATTATCAATTTCTTCAATAATGGAATTGATCTTGCCTTTACTTTTTTCAGAACCGTCCGTAAGGCTTTTTAAAAGCATTTGAGCATTCAGTTTCATGACCGTTAAAGGTGTTCCTAAGTCATGAGAAATGGTATATGAAAAACTGTCGAGCTCATCATTTACTTTTTTAAGCTCATCATTAAGCTTTTTAATCGTAATATAATTCTTGTGTGAGGTTTCCAGAATAAGATCGCGTACCGCTTGCACTGCACTGATATTTCGGGAATTCCAGCGTTTTGAATTTCCTTTAATATTTTCCGTAAAAATATGGAAAGAAGTTCTTGGTGAAACAATTTGCTTTTCTTCGCCGTTTTGCGAAAATACACTGATTGCCTTTTCAGGATTTCCTGCCCAGTTGATATGCTCATCAAATTCTTTTCGGAACCAGATCAACATATTATTTTTATTTCTGTCGATAAAATAAATGATAATTCCCGCCGAGTTTTCGTCTAATCCAAACTTTTCTCCATGATCTTTAAGAAAGCTTCGACTCATATAAATTACTTCGTCCGTATTTTCATAAGCCCACAGGATAATTTTTTCAATAGAAGCACGATTGGGTGTAACACCTTCTGTAACAATATTTTCATCCGAAACAATAGCTAAACCATCGGCTTCGGGAAGATTTTTGATTTCAGCTTTATTTTCAATTAAAGAATCAAATAAATTGTTGTTTTTTAAGAATTCTGTTTTTAACTGTGAAGATTTTTCATTCAGTTTCAAACGGTAATTCAGTTCGTTTTTAGACTTGAAGGAAGAATACGCATTGGAAGCCAACGCTGTAAAAATCCCCGCCTGAACTCTATCTTCAAGGTCGATATGTTTAGGTTCAGGGTTTTGACAGGTTACCAGTCCCCAAAGATGATCATCAATAATAATAGAAACACTGAAACTTGAAGATGCTCCTGAATTTTTAATGTATTGCCCATGAATAGGCGACATTGCACGGGAAGTCGAATAGGTAAGATCAATTATATCATTTGATTTGCTTAAAATAGGAACGGTTTCCGAGTGCACATTACTGAAAATTCTTTTTCTCTTTTTCAGATATAATTCTCTTGCCTGCCTCGGAATGTCGGTTTCGGGATAATGAAGCCCGAGATAACTCTCCATATTTTCATTTCTTCTTTCGGCAATTACTTTTCCGGAACCATCCATCATGAATTTATAAACCATCATTCGCTCATAATTCACAATGCTAGAAAGCGTATTTAAAAGCTGTTCCCAAATTTCCTGTGCATCATCAATAATATAAAAATTATCGTATTTATTAGAAATCCGTTTGTTAGGATTTTTTACAACCGCTTCAAGTTCAAGGAAAACATTTGTTTTACTTCTAAAAACTGAGAAATGATATTCTTTACCATTGATAAAAATTTTATCAAAATAGGTTTCGTTTTCTCTTCTTGTAAATTTGTTTAAGGAATTATAAATATCCGATTCGATAATACTTTTAAAACTATTGGGAAAATCTGTAATTTTTTTATCGAAAAGCTGATTTGTGTTTTCGATATTAAAAATATCCTCAATATTCTTACTAAAAAAAGTAATGGAATGAGACTCCGCATCAATGCCAATCAGATAACCAAAACTTTGTATGTAGCCCGGAATATGGATAGGCTCTTCATGACACTCTACAAAATTCATATAATATTTTGATCTATCAAAGATAACGTTTTTTCTAAAGGAATATTATATTTTGTAGCTAAATCGATACCACAAAAACAAATTAAGACGCAACTTGAATAAGATAATCTAATTAAAAATCGTTTATTAACGTAAATTTCACAAAAATTTTCACAATTTTATACTAATTATAAAATCCACTCTTTAGACATTCTCGGAATTATAATCTTTTGGGGGTTATTTTCATCATACATAATCTCAATTTTCCCTTCTTTTGGTATAGAAGCCAGATTAAGGAGATCGACTATTTTTTTGCAAACCGCAATATGCTCTTTTCCTTTAAAATCTTTAAAACTCACCTGAAACATGATCTGAGGCTGGTTATTAATTGTCAATCCGGTCTGGCTGACATTGATAATTTCTGCTTCGGCATTTCTTCCGGCAAAAAGAATACGCTCTTCTTTAGAATTTTTGAAAAATTTCCCCACTATTATCTGATGCATAAGAATCGTCAGTAAAAACATCACTCCGCTGAAAATGATCGGATGCATAAAAGTTAAAAACCGCCAGCCGAAATCAAAAGATTCTTTAGTGTAAAAGTAGTAATACAAACCAATTACATAAGCGATGATGAAAACCGAAAAGAAGATTCTCAAAACCATACCTGCAAAATTGAATTTTGTTTTTTGTCCTCCTAATATGAAATATGGCTCTTGTGAAGTATCGGGATTTAATAAAACTTTAACGGTATTTCCAATATTAAATCTTTTTTCCTGAGGTTTTATATCGTGAAACATCATTTCATGTTCAATCAAAATATTCCTGAGATTTTGGAATGAAAGCATGATCTTAATTAAATTAATATTCGATTTCGCATTATATTTTATTAATTTATAATCTAAAATCTTTGCATCTCTCGAAATTCCGTTGCTTATAATATTACTGATTATATTTTTAGCCTTAAAAGTCTTTACGAAAAGATTATTGATTAAGAAAATAAGTACATACAGCCAAATAACCAAAGAAACACCCAGATAAATATAACTTATCATTAAAGAATTTCTTGGTTCTGTCAATGTTTCCGAAGTCATTGTGTAAATAAAAATCGGAAACGGAATACAGAAAAACAACATGTATAGTGCCCAGAAAATGATCATGAACTTCATAATTACTATTTTGTGATAGGATTATAAAGTTATGATAATTATAAATTAACCGCGCTATTTTATAGTTTAAACTTCTTTTTCGAAATAAAGCATATAGTATTTTCCTTTTTCATCCTCTCCCTGAGCCAGTTTCTGACGGTCTCCGTGTATATAAATGTGGAAATTCTTGTCTAATTTAATGATGCTTTTAAAATGTCTCTGAGTCTTTTTCACAGCAGCTTCACTGATCGGGAATTCTTCTGCAATATTGATCTGCATATCCTGTTCGTAATCTGTTTTAAAATTATTAAAACTTTCGATCACATGTTCATCTCCCAATACTTCAGCTGCAAATTCATCCAGCTTAAATTCTTCTTTTTCTTTGAAGAAATTGATGGATTTATTTAAAAAATCTGCCTGATCAGCTTTAGAAACTTCAAATTCCTGAGGCAATTGTTTGGTGATGTAATCTTTGTAGACCATCAAAGCTTCCTGCGTGTGGAAATATTCATCGTCACGCTGTTTTACCTTTAAGAAATCTTCAAACCAGTAATACATATCTCCGTTTTTGTTGTTGTCAACTACAGAAAGTACATATCCTGTTTCTTTATCGTTATTGTAAATTAAAGCCGCTTTATCAATTTTAGACAAACCGATTCCCTGATCTTTTTCTATGTCAAAACTTTCTTCCTGAGGAGAAATTTTAAGAAAAGATTCTCTTTTTTCGGTTTTAAAAATTCCGATTTTGTCAACTCTCTCCGTACCTTCTCTTTCGTCTTCAAAATAGACGACAAACAATTCACCACCCTGAACTCTAGGATTTTCAGCAGCTTCGAAAAGGTGTTTTGCAATGTTTTCAGATTCCCAAAGGAATTTTGCTTTATCATCAAAAATTTCAGACACAGAACTGTAAACGGGGTTATTCACCAAATAAGAATCACTGTAAAAATGGAACGTTTCCTCTGATTTGAACGAACCTAAAAAGTAATTCTCCAGCAATTCTGCCATTCCTTCTTCCAGCTGTAATTCTTCCTGAGAAAGCGTTAAAGACTCTCCGTTGATTTTATTTCCGACTCTGTGTACTACTATTTTTGAAAACATCTTTGATTTTTATGGATTGCAAAGATATTAATTATCTCAACAATCAACAGTATTTCATTCTGATAAAAACCTTATCATTTTGACATGATTTTTATCTTTAAACTTTAAATAAAAAACAATCAAATAATTGATTTACAGCTCACTAAATAAAAACCACCCGTAAAGGAATACAATTTGGCATTATGATTTTAAAACAGAAACAAAAATGGACTTAAAAACATTAAACAGAATTGACAAGCTAAGAAGATTAAAAAGCAGAGGACCGGAAACACCAAAATGGCTGAAATCTTACCGAATATTTGTATTGGCTTTTTTGGCGATGTTAGTTTGGCTTGTTTTTGAAAAATTTTAATTAAATCAAATTTAAATATGAATTATTTAGAGGCTGTTCAGGAAATCACAAATGTCATTCCCGAAATTGAAATTGAACTGAAGAACAATATATCTCAAAATTCTTACAGTGTGATTCAAACATTTACAGACAAAATTAAAAATATGATCCGGCAAAACGACAGAAATATTTTATTCAAATGCTTAAAAAAGATGGATGAAATTTACCGAAATGGTGATGTTGTATTAAAAAATGCTGTAGAAACCACTTTTGTTTATTCACTGGACAATTGTACTGCTTTTTGTAGTGAAGAATACCGAAAAGTGATTTTTAGTCATATTTCTCAGGATCTGCAAAAGATCTATTCGAGACAGATTTACAGTCACGGGACATAGTTTTATTACATTTTTAAACTATTTCATTACAAATCATTAAAATTTTCAAAATTAAAACCCTTCAAAATCAACAATTTATGAAAACTAAAATAAGAAAAACTTCAGACTGGAACACCTTTAAAACATCGACTAACAGACACAATATTGAAATTTTAGCAACTCACATCGCGGTGATAGTCGGTGTATTTATTTTTGCTGCCATTTTATAAACTTTGGTACAGTTTTCGCCGCAATACATGTGTTCTGAAAAATATTAATTATGATGAATGTACAAATGCGAACTATTAATCAAAAAATAGCTATTGAATATTTAAAATTTTTCTATCCACCACTTCGAAAAGAAATTACAAACTTGTCTGTACAAGGCAATTTTGCAGGTGTGATCCAGGCAACGGTAAATTACCTGAAAGACCTTCTGCAGGAATCAAAAGTCAATATCATCGCCCATCACATTAAACTAATGGATATGATCTACAAAAGCGGAGATTCTTATGTAAAAGACATGATTGAAAACCTTTTCGTAAGATCTTTCGAAAGCTTTAAAAAGCATGCAAAAATCCAGCACTGGAAGCTTCTTTA
>NZ_BAAAZJ010000003.1:639028-647431 GCF_039536845.1 Chryseobacterium ginsenosidimutans | reverse complement strand
CCGTTATTATTTAATTCTTTTTTGTAAAAACTTTTTGTATTGTCTGAAGTTCACTGTCGTTCATTTTCGAAGATTTCTTCAGTTTTGCAACAAAAGTATCCACTTCTTCAGCCGTTGAAGGACATCCAAGATTTTCATTTTTATCATTAAATGAATCTGCAAGAACTTCACCTTTCGGATTTATAACCAACCAGAACGGAAGTCCGGCATCTTTTCCTTTATATTTATTCATCAACTCTTCTCCTCCGGGGTTTTCAAGTGTTTTCTTTTCTCCCGTTTCCTGAACGTCAACATAAGCTGTAACGAATTTTTTACTAAAAATCGGTTTTGTTTCAGGCAGATTCATATTTTTCTCCATTACGTGGCACCATTTACACCATGAAGCATGAAACACAAGAAGTACGTTTTTATTTGTTGATTTAGCTTCGGTAAGAGCTTTGTTTAGTACAACATCAGCTTTTTCCTGAGCGAAGTTTAATTGAAATAAGAATAATCCTAATACGATCAATATTTTAGACAATTTCATTTGAATTTGATTTTAGTGGTTAAAAATTATACTAATGTAAAGATTTTTTTGATGTGGCAAAACAAAATTTATTCACATTAAAATGATTTTCTCAAGAATAAAGAAATCATTTATATTTGTTTGTAAACATTTTTAAATATGAAATTAAAAATTTTCATACTCTCTTTTTTTCAAATTTGTTTTTTACAAGCACAGCTTTCTCACAAGGTAAAAGAATTAGCTAAACCGTTGGATTCAATCTCCTATGCCGAATCCTCTAATATTGGAATTGCCGGAGAGAAAAGTATTGTTTATGATTATTTTAAAAAATTATCTGCAATTGCTACAAATGATGAACTTTATTATTTTGCCAGAAATGGGAGTAATTCATTGAAATTTTACTCCAGTACAGAATTATTTGAAAGGAAAGATAATAGATTTTTAGAAATTTATAAATATCATTCTGAAAATCCTTTTACAATTAGATATCAATCCGGCTGTGTAATTTCAAGAAGCAATATCACACAGTTGCTGAAAAGTCATATCAGCTCTAAAAAATATCTGTTTACAATAAGAAATGAATTCAGAGCCGAATTAAAAAACAATACACTTTCAACCAATATGAAAAAAGCACTCAAACAAATTGAAAAAGATTGTAAAAAAATATCTATGAAAAGCATAGAATTTTATTTAGCAGAAATTGAAAAAATAGATTCTGAGAAATAATCTTTCACTCAATTAAACAAAAAAATCCCCTCGCTTACGCTCGGGGATTTCTATTTTATCAGTCTTTGACTGCTTATTTTATTTCTTCGAAAATAACCAATACTGATAAACAAATAGTTACAATTTCAAGGTACAGATAAGATACAAAATGAATAGTATTAGTAAAGATGTGAAGTATAGAATTTTATTTCTTTTCTTTCAACAAAGTTTCTAACTTTCCTTTTGTTTCTGGAATTTCTTTTAGTGTCAACGCTTTCTTAAATGACTCTATTGCCTTTGCTTTGTTTCCTGTGGCAAGGTATAGATCCCCAATAGAATCGTAGCAGTTCCCACTTTTGGGATTGTTTATAATATTTAGCTTAAATAATGATTCTGCTTTTTTGAATTGCTTATTGGCCATCATTTGATACCCGAAATTATTGACCAAATTCTCATTTGGTTTCACAATATACCCCATTTGTTTAGATACATTTTCGTAGTGTGCAACTACTATTGAATCTAATTTAAAGTTGGGATCGTCCATCTCACTGTCATAAATCTTAAGACGATAAAAATCAAAGATATATCGAAGTGCATCATATTCACCAATCAGCCTTACTGATGGATGATTATCATCTTCGTAGAATTTATATTTGTAGCGCAGTTGATTTTGATTCGATTTTTTAAGTTCCTCTATAAACCTTAAGTTTGCCCTGATAAGAGCTGTATTACCGCTCGTATCTTTCATCACACTTAATGTATCAACTCCTTTTTCCAACCGGTTGGCCATCGCCATATACAATGTCTTTCCCTGATAATTCTGCTTGGCTAAAATACTTTTGGCATCCTCTACCACCTTTGCCTTATTCCACCACAATGCTCCGTCTAAAGAAACATAAGAATTAAACAAATCAGGTTTGTGAAGTAATGTATTAATCACTGTCAAACCTCCTACTGAATGACCAATAAACGTCTTATATGATGTGGTGGGATAAGTCGAATCAATATGAGGAATAAGCTCCTTTTCAACAAAAGACATAAAATTTTCTCCTTTACCGACAAATCCTTTAAACTCTTCATCAGAGCCTGTTGTCAGCTCACTCATTCTATTAGAATGTACTATCCCAATTACAATCATTGGCGGAGCTAGGCTTGTTTCTTCCATATGCTCGGTAATACTTACGACACTATTAAAATTATCATTACCGTCCAGTAAATAAATTACCGGATAATTACCTCTGTCTTTTATTTTGCTTCCACCATTACTATTTGGGATATGTATAAGAATTTCCCGATCTTCGCCTAATATCTTTGAAGATATCGTTTCTGAAAATCCAGTATTAAAGCGATCGTAATTTTGTGCTTGAACAAAGAATGAAAATAAAAGTAAGATGAGAGAACTGCAAAATGATTTCATAGTTTTAATTAAAGTATTTTAAATTTAGGCTGCAAAGATATATAAACTACCAACTTTAAAGAAAAAATTTATTTTTAGAAACTACCTTCAGTAAAGGATTTCAAGAAATTTGACAGTATGAATTTTGATATTAAAAATCGATGAATATCCTTAGTAGTCAGATAATTGACTAAACATTTGGTTAATAATCTTCATAAAGCAAATTCCTGTTCAAAATTCTTTAAGTAGAAAGGTTTTACTCCCTCCAACTCCACAAAAAACTCTGTAAATTAATAATTTACAGAGTTTTACATTTTTAGGCACTAAAATAGGTGCTAAAAAATAGGATACAAAATCACAACAAAAATCGATTAAAATCAACTATTAATAAAAAATACAAAACAAAAAAATCGCTGTAAATGTAATATTTACAGCGATTTGCTAATTTATTTCGATCGATATTAATCGATGATAATTGCTACTTACTTGACTTCTTCGAAGTCTGCATCCTGTACATCTTCACCTCCTGCATTTCCAGCATTCTGAGCTCCTGCATCTGCACCCTGAGCACCTTGTCCTGCTGCATACATTTCTTCTGAAGCTGCCATCCAAGCTGCATCTAAAGCTTCTGTTTTAGCTTTCACATCATCTCCGTTTTTAGCTTCGAAAGCTGCTTTTAATTCTGTGTGAGCTGTTTCGATTGCCGCTTTTTTATCTGCAGACAATTTATCACCAAACTCTTTCAATTGCTTTTCAGTCTGGAAGATCAATCCGTCAGCTTTGTTGAAAATTTCAACTTCTTCTTTTCTCTTAGCATCTGCTGCAGAGTTTTCCTGAGCTTCTTTCTTCATTCTTTCGATTTCTTCGTCAGAAAGACCTGAAGATGCCTGAATTTTAATAGTCTGCTCTTTACCGGTTCCTTTATCTTTAGCAGAAACGCTAAGGATACCATTAGCATCAATATCGAAAGTTACTTCAATCTGAGGAACTCCTCTTTGAGCTGGTGGAATATCTGTTAAATCAAATCTACCGATCTCTTTGTTATCGTTGAACATTGGTCTTTCACCCTGTCCTACTCTGATGCTTACAGCCGGCTGATTGTCAGAAGCCGTAGAGAATACTTCAGATTTTTTCGTTGGGATTGTGGTATTTGCTTCAATTAATTTAGTAAATACAGAACCCATTGTTTCGATACCTAAAGAAAGTGGTGTAACATCTAGTAAAAGAACATCTTTTACATCACCTGTCAATACACCTCCTTGGATAGCTGCACCGATTGCTACAACTTCATCCGGGTTAACACCTTTTGAAGGTTTTTTACCGAAGAATTTTTCTACTTCTTCCTGAATGATCGGGATTCTTGTAGAACCTCCTACCAAAATTACTTCGTCGATATCAGAAGTTGATAAACCTGCATCTTTCAATGCTTTAGCAACAGGATCCATAGATCTTTTTACCAAGTCTGCAGATAACTGCTCGAATTTAGCTTTAGTTAAAGTCTTAACCAAGTGTTTAGGACCTGTAGCCGTAGCTGTAATATATGGAAGGTTGATTTCCGTTTGTGGAGAAGAAGATAATTCGATTTTTGCTTTTTCAGCAGCTTCTTTTAATCTCTGTAGTGCAATTGCATCAGATTTTAATTCTACCCCTTCTTCAGCTTTGAATTCGTCTGCCATCCAGTTGATGATTACGTCATCAAAGTCATCACCTCCTAAGTGTGTATCTCCGTTTGTAGACAATACTTCGAATACACCGTCTCCTAAATCAAGGATAGAGATATCGAAAGTACCACCACCAAGGTCATACACAGCGATTTTTTGATCTTTATGAGATTTATCCAAACCGTAAGCTAACGCAGCAGCAGTTGGCTCGTTGATAATTCTTTCTACTTTAAGGCCAGCAATTTCACCAGCTTCTTTGGTTGCTTGTCTTTGTGCATCGTTGAAATATGCAGGAACAGTGATTACCGCTCTTGTAACTTCCTGTCCAAGATAATCTTCAGCAGTTTTCTTCATTTTCTGAAGCGTCATTGCAGAAATTTCCTGTGGAGTATATTCTCTATCGTCGATTTTTACTTTTACAGTGTCATTTGGTCCGGATACTACTTCGTAAGGTACTCTTGAAATTTCTTTAGCATCTTCTTTAAAGTGAGTTCCGATAAATCTTTTAATAGAGTATACGGTTTTCTTTGGATTTGTTACAGCCTGTCTTTTAGCAGGATCTCCTACTTTTCTTTCACCATCTTCTGTAAATGCTACGATAGAAGGAGTCGTTCTTTTACCTTCTGCGTTAGGAATAACAACAGGGTCTTTACCCTCCATTACAGCAACACAAGAGTTGGTTGTTCCTAAGTCAATTCCAATTATTTTACTCATAATATTTATATTTTTTCTAATTTTTTAAATTTTAATTTACATTCAGTATTTCTCAATATTTATACCATTCAAAATTTTGTGACAAATTGACATGTTTAATAATTAAAATATAGTATTAATCTTGTTCTAAAAATAAAATAATACTAAATATTTTGGTTTAATCCTTATTAAACATCATTTATTTAATGATTGCTGTTTTGTCATTAATTCAAAGCAATTATGGAAGTTTCTGATCATTTTTGTCACTTTCTGTTTTCAGCTTCTTCTATTTTATTTTTTATCTTGATTTTACAAAAATTATAATCGGTACTTTAATTTTTCGTTTGTTTTTAATAACTTTAATCTCTTACAACAAAAAAATAAAAGTTTCTCATGCTCAGGATTATTCAATATATTAAAATTTAATCAAACCTTAACGTTGAAAAACCCTCTGAGACACGCTGAATGATTATTTTTGACAAATTATAAACTAACGAATGTCATTACATTTTAATCCGAGAGATATTACATGGCTTGCTTTCAATGAAAGAGTTCTGCAGGAAGCCATGGACGAGAAAGTGCCTTTACATCTGAGAATTCGCTTTCTTGGAATTTTTTCAAACAATTTAGACGAGTTTTTCAGAGTGCGGGTTGCCGGATTAAAGCGTGCGATGGATTTCAAGGAAAAGGTAATCGCTGAGTCATTTTATCAGCCTCCATCCAAAATCCTTCAGAATATCAATGACATTGTGATGAGACAACAGCTCAATTTCGACAAAACCTGGAAAAAAATACAGGTTGAAATGAGTGAGCAGAAAGTTTCGATCAAAAATTCAAAAAACCTTACTCCAAAACAGAAAGATTTTGTCCGAAAATATTTTGATGAAGTAGTAGAATCCAACGTGATTCCTATTCTTCTGCATGAAAATACGCCGATGCCTTATTACAGAGACAAAAGTCTTTATCTGGGTGTTGCGATGAGAAAAAAAGACTGGCAATATTCCAGCAATTATGCTATTATTGAAATTCCGTCGCGTTTTGTGGGCAGATTTGTTCTGTTACCGACAGAAGATCCGGAGGAAAAAAACGTAATGCTTCTGGAAGACGTAATTACCTTCAACTTACCGCATATTTTCTCTTATTTTGGGTATGATGAATTTTCTGCTCATGCGTTCAAGATAACAAAAGATGCCGAGTTGGATCTTGACAACGATATCAGGACAAATTTCGCAGAAAAAATCGAAAAAGGACTTAAAAACAGAAGAAAAGGGAAACCTACACGATTCGTTTTCGATAAAGATATGGATAAAGCACTTCTTGAACTGCTTATCCGCAAATTAAACCTAAGCAAGAAAGACAGTATTATTCCGGGCGGAAAGATTCATAATTTTAAACATTTCATGGATTTTCCCGATGTTTTCGAAAAATATGAAAGACCTGTGGAAAGGACTTCTTTTACGCACCCCGCTTTTGAAAACACCGAAAGAGTTACAGATGTTATTTTAAAACATGACGTTCTTCTTACTTTCCCTTATCACAAGTATAATCCGGTGATCGACCTTCTCCGTGAAGCAGCGATGGATCCGGATGTAAAATCTATTCAGATTACGGCGTATCGTCTGGCAAGCAGCTCAAAAATCATTAATGCTTTGATTTATGCTGCAAGAAACGGTAAAGAAGTGACGGTAATGCTTGAACTTCAGGCAAGATTCGATGAAGAATCCAACCTGGAATGGAAAGAAATGCTGGAGCCGGAAGGAATCACTGTTTTGGTAGGAATTCCTAATAAAAAAGTTCATGCAAAACTTTGTGTCATCAAAAAAAGATCGCACAACAAAACCATTCAGTATGGCTTCATCAGCACTGGAAATTTCAACGAAAAAACGGCAAGAATTTACGGTGATCATTTAATAATGACTGCAGATCGTGGCGTAATGGCGGATATTAATAAGGTATTTAATGTCTTAAAAAAACCAAAAGACGACTTCCTTACTATTCTGAAAACCTGTAAAAACCTTTTAGTTTGTCCTCAGTTTATGCGTGAAAAAATTGTTCACCATATCGACAAAGAAATTGAAGAAGCTAAAGCAGGAAGAAAAGCAGAAATGATCATTAAAGCCAATTCTGTAAGCGACAGAGCTTTAATTCAAAAGTTATACGAAGCGGCACAAGCAGGAGTGGTTGTCAGAATGATTGTGAGAGGAATTTATTGTGCAATTAATCAAAAAGATTTTAAAGAAAAAATCAAAGCAATAAGTATTGTGGATGAATATCTGGAGCACGCCAGAGTAATGTATTTCTATAATAAAGGTGTAGAAGACATCTATATTTCTTCTGCCGACTGGATGACCAGAAACCTGGATTACAGAATTGAAGCTGCAGCAAAGATCACCGACAAAAGCCTGAAGAAAGAATTGAAAGATATTCTCGACATACAGTTGAGAGATAATGTAAAAGCTCGTATTTTAGACAAAAAATTGAGCAACGAGTATATTCACAATGATAAAGAAAAATGCCGTTCTCAGATTGAAACATACAGATATTTACACGCTAAAACGAATAAAAAATGAAGATTGCAGCCATAGATATAGGAAGTAATGCAGCCAGATTATTGATTAATGAAGTAAAAATCAATAATAGACAGCCCGAATTCATTAAACTTAATCTTTTGAGAATACCTCTAAGATTGGGAATGGATGTTTTCACCCTTGGAAAAATTGGTGAAGAAAGGGAAAAAATGGTGATCGACTCGATGAAGATTTTCAGTGATTTAATGAAAATTTATAAAGTCGAACATTACAGAGCCTGTGCTACGAGTGCAATGCGTGATGCCGCAAACGGGCAAAATATTATTGAAGAAGTAAAGAAAACTTCAGGAATTAATATAGAAATCATTACCGGTGACGAAGAAGCAACTTTAGTCTTTGAAAACCATGTTGCAGAAGGACTTGACAAGGAATTCGCCTATTTATATATTGATGTTGGAGGAGGTTCTACAGAGCTCACTTTCTATGAAAACGGGAAAATGAAGTACGAAAAATCTTTCAATATCGGGACAATCCGTTTGCTGAACAATTTGGTAACACCTGATAACTGGAAAGATATGAAAGAAGAAATCAGGAAAAATATCAACAGCAAAAAACCAATTGTAGCGATCGGTTCGGGAGGAAACATCAACAAAGTTTTTTCAATGAGCAAAACTAAAGATGGTAAACCCATGTCGTTATCTCACCTGAAAAAAGTCCATAAAGAATTTGACGACCTTACCGTTGAAGAAAGAATGACAAAACACAATATGCGAGAAGACAGAGCCGATGTTTTGGCTCATGCCTTGAAGATTTTCAACAATGTAATGACATGGTCGGAAATTAATAGGATTTTTGTTCCGAAAATATCCGTTGCGGACGGATTGATACACAATATTTACAGTCAATTACACGACA
>NZ_BAAAZJ010000003.1:225240-638892 GCF_039536845.1 Chryseobacterium ginsenosidimutans | reverse complement strand
GGCGGCTTTGCCGCCGAAACCTGAAAAGAGCTCAGACATGCCGCTCAATCGGGGCTAGGAAATGATTCTATTAAAACACCTAATCAAAAATTTAAAATAAATTTTTGAAACCCTCAAAGAATGCTAATTTTCGCAAAAATTAAAAAATTTGTATAATTTTTGCTACCACATAAAGTAAAAGCACATCATAGAACGTCATCAACAATAATAATAAAGAAATGAACTCAATAAAAATAATTCTCACAGGAGCAACAGGAATGGTAGGTGAAGGTGTTTTAATGGAATGCCTTGAGAATCCGAACATTTCAGAAATTTTAAGTGTCAGCAGAAAACCTTCCGGAAAAAAACATGCCAAGCTTAAAGAATATATTGTTTCAGATTTTCTGCAAATCGATCTGAATGACGAAAATTTTAAAGGTTATGATGCCGTTTTCTTCTGTGCCGGAATCAGCAGTGTAGGCATGAACGAAGAAGATTATACTAAAATCACTTACGATACCACTTTACATTTTGCAAAAGCCGTTCTCAATCAAAATCCGAATATGGTTTTCAATTATGTTTCTGGAGCACATACTGATAAAACGGAAAGCGGAAAACTAATGTGGGCAAGAGTAAAGGGCAGAACTGAAAATGCGTTGAGAAAACTTGGTTTTAAGGCTGCTTATAATTTCCGTCCCGGATTTATGAAACCCGTTGAAGGTCAGGAAAATGTAAAATGGTTTTTCAAACCTGTCATTTGGCTTTTCCCTATGTTATTACCTTCAAAATCATTAACTTTACACGAGGTAGGTATAGCAATGATTAATGCAGTACAAAAAGGATATCCAACCTCAACGTTAGAAATCAAAGACATTAAAAACCTAGCTATATGAAAGAAATGTTAAAAAGAATTTTTCTGGTTGCTTTTATTTTATTAGTTCTGACTGCAATTTCGGGATTTTTTTATATGCAGAAACATCCAATGGAAGGAAATAAATCAACAGGAAAAAATTTGAAATTTTCAGGGCAAGTTTCAAAATAAGCGGAAACAACTTTATAAGCAAATGAACCTTAAGACATTTACTTTGGGGTTAATTTGCTGTTCGTTATTTTTTGCATTTTTCGCTGATTTACAATTTCCTTATTCAGCTTTTAACAAAAATCATTAATTACAACCTATTTATTAAACATTTCTTAAGATTCTCTTAAAATGTTTTCAAAGTAGAAACTTCATTTTTGCATAAATTTAAAGTAAGTAAAAAATGATTAATAACTACTTGTTAAAAGGATCTGTAATTGCTGCATTTTTCCTTCAGGGAGCAGTTTTCGGACAAACATCTCTTATCCATTACTGGAATTTTAACAACAATGCTTCGGCAACAGCGATCACCACTCCGACTTCCACTTTAGTAGGCGGTTCTATTAATGCAGTGATCAGTGGAACAACTGATGTTGATTTCGCAGGCGGGACAGGACAAAATTTCAATGTTGATAATTTCAATGCAAGAAACGGAGATGCTTCCGGAACGCATTTGAGATATAATTTCCCTATCAATGGTAATTTACAGTTCAATTTACCTACGACAGGATATAATAATGTTGTGGTAAAATTTACGACAAGAAGATCCGGTTCAGGAGCTGGAACTCAGAATTGGTCGTATTCTACAGACGGAACGACATTCGTTCCTTATCAGACGGTTTCTCCACAAGATGCCAATCCACAATTAATTACATTTGATTTTTCTTCAATCTCAGGTGTTGCAAATAATCCTAATTTTAAATTAAAAGTTGAATTCGCTGCAGGAACAGGAGGAACAGTCGGGAATAACCGTTTTGATAATTTCACAGTAGATGCAACAGCCGTTGGCGGAACCGACACTACTCCACCAACTGTAGCTTATCTTCCTACAAACAGCACAAATAACGCCTCAACGACTGTAAATCCTACGATTTCTTTCAACGAAAATGTAAGATTAATAGACAACTCAACGATCAACGATTCTAATGCACAAACACTTGTAGATTTTCGTCTTGGAAATGCTTCAGGTACTCAAGTTCCCTTCACAACGACTTTCGCCAACAATAAAATCACTGTAATTCCTACTTCAGGTTTGCTTCCAAATCAGGCTTATTACTTGGCTTTAAAACCAAATATGGTAGAAGATACAAGTGATAATGCAGTGACAACAGCAACTTCTACGACATTTACAACGGCGGGAACTTCTATTTCTTTAGATAAAAACTTTATTAAAGCCAATGAAAATCAAGGAACTTTAGCATTTAAAATCAATGTTAATAATCCTGCGACTTCTACAGTTAATTTGGTTGTAAAACCTGCACCGTTCGGTACAGCGGACAGTAATGATTTCACTTTAGCTAATCAAACCATCAATATTACTCCGTCAACAACAAGTTATACGGTAAATATTCCTATTATTGATGATACTTTAGAGGAACAACAGGCAGAATATTTTGTAGTAAGCCTTGAAAACCCTGTTGGAGCAACCATCTCCGGAGATAACAATGCAACAGTTTATATTGTTGATAATGATAAACCGGCTCCTGTTCCTTCAAACCAAATTTCATTAAACTATATCGGAAGTTTTGATCCTTCAGGTAACAGCACAAGTTCTACGGAAATTGTAGTTCATGATCCTTCAACACAGAGATTATTTACAATCAGTTCAATTACAGATGTTTTTGATATTATTAATTTTAGTAATCCGAATACTCCGACAGTTATCAACACAATCAATATGGCACCTTACGGAGGAATCACAAGTATCGCTGTGAAAAACGGAATCATCGCTGCAGCCTCTCCCAATACCAATCCGCAACAAAACGGTTCGGTTGTTTTCTTTGATATTAACGGAAACTTCTTGAAACAGGTAACAGTTGGAGCTTTACCGGATATGATCACTTTCTCTCCAGACGGAACAAAAGTAATGACTGCCAATGAAGGTGAACCAAACGATGCTTACACGGTAGATCCGGAAGGAACGGTAAGTATTATCGATATCTCGGGAGGAATCGGAAATCTTACACAAAGCAATGTAACAACGCTTAATTTTAATGCTTTTGATTCTCAATTAGCTTCATTAGCAGCGACAGGTTTAAGAAAGGTAAGAACCAACAATACGCTTTCTCAGGATCTAGAACCCGAATATGTTACCATAAGCTCTGACAGCCAGAAAGCTTGGGTTACACTTCAGGAAAACAATGCCGTTGCGGAAATTAATTTAGCTACAAAAATGATTACAAGCATTTGGGGATTAGGTAAAAAAGACATGAGCATTCCAGGAAACGGTTTTGATGCTTCTGATAATAATGGTGAAGTTTTAATTGCAAACTGGCCTGTAAAAACATATTACACTCCGGATTCTGTTCAGAATTATAAAATCGGAAATACAAACTATATCGTAACTGCGAACGAAGGTGACGAAAAAGATCTTAGCGGTTTCAGTGAAAGAACTACGGTTGGAGCGAATGATTATACTTTGGATGCTACACTTTTCCCTCAATCGGCTATTTTAAAAGCATCTTATAATTTAGGAAGATTCAGAGTGAGCAATGCGACAGGAAATACTGACGGAGATGCAGAATTTGAGGAAATTTCAGCTTTAGGGGCCCGTTCTTTCTCTATTTTCAATGCAGATACCAAACAGATCGTTTATGATAGCGGCGACAGATTTGAAAGATACATCGCAGCCAATCATCCATTGATTTTCAATGCTGATAATGAATCGAACACTATAAAAAACAGAAGCCGTGCAAAAGGTCCTGAACCGGAAGGAGTAACTTTAGGAACGATTAATGGCCAGACTTACGCTTTCATCACCATTGAAAGAACCGGAGGTGTAATGGTTTACAACGTGACAGATCCTAATAATCCTACTTTTACAGACTATAAAAATTCACGTTCAACTTCGGCTTATGGAGGAGATAATGGTCCGGAAGGAATCATCTATATTGCTCCTGAAAATACGACGACAGGAAAAGGTTATGTAGTGATTGCCAACGAAATCAGCGGAACTTTATCAATGTATGAAATAGCACAATCTCCGACATTGGCAACAGGTGAAGTAAAAGCTGAAAAAGCAACGTTCAACATATTCCCTAATCCGGTTGCAAAAGGAAATACATTGTATTTTAACAGAGCTCAGGATTATGAATTGTACGATATGTCCGGAAAACTAATCGAAAAAGAGAAAAATGCTTTAACAATAGAAACTTCGAAGCTTTCTACTGGAGTTTATCTTGTAAAAACTTCAGAAGGACAAATAAAAAGAGTTATTGTAAAGTAGAATATATTATTATTTAGTTGATGAAAATAAGCCTCGATTTTTCGGGGCTTTTTTGTGTTTTAAATTTAGAAAAGTAAGTTTATTTTATCAATATAGACTGTTAGAAAACTTAATTAATAATTGTTTATCAATCATATTACCCTACAATAAAAAATATTTTTTATCATTAAAATAAAAGAAAACGATTGCGCAATATCAATTTTATTTTAAATTAACAATACTTAATATAAAATATTTAAAATAAAAGGCATTATAATATTAAATAGTCTATATTCGCTAAAAATAAAAATATTAAGGGAATTTACACACTCCTATATGTGATAATTTCATTTACCTGATGAAAAATAAAATTTCACCCTAATAAAAATCTATAATTACTTCAACTAACCTTTATATACTAAGAACATGAAAAAATTCACTACACCTTTACTGTTTTTAATCCTTGGAAGTACTGTATGCTCCGCACAGGTAGGAATAAATACGAGCAATCCGCAAACACTGCTTCATGTAGACGGAGCTAAAGACAACCCTGCCACAGGAGCAGCTACTGCGGCTCAGCAGCTTAATGATGTCGTTGTTACTTCATTAGGAAGAGTTGGTGTCGGGACCAATGCACCTGTGAACAAGCTGGAAGTTAATAGCGGAACATCAGGAGCATCAGGAGTAAGATTAACACAGTTGCCCAACGCACCTGGTTTATCTACAAATGCCAACGGAGATGTTGTAGCAAATGATTTTGAGAGTGCCGGCGTATATGTAACAAAACAACGTCTTATTCTTGCGAATCCATCCGCTGTTATAAATAGTGGTTCTGGTGCGTATTCTTTCAGGTATAATTCAAATGCAGTCGGCGGATATTGGCAAATAAGAACGAATACCGGTGCAGCAAGAAATTTCCTCACTTGGGACTCCGAATACTACGGTAATAATGCAGTTGGTGGCGTATGGCAGGGAAGAACAGTGCAATCAATAAGCCCAAGTACCTGGACTAATGCAAGCCCATCAAATGCCGCAGGAAATTCTAATGAATATAATGTTATGCATATTTATGATCTTGGCAACGGGTCTATTATACGTTTAACGACAACACTTATTAACATTGGCACTCCTGTTTATGAATCTTTGATCGTAGAAGAATTCTAAGCAAATTATAAAAAAAGATTCTAATAACACAATTGGAGACCAGATTACATTTTGCAGGGTGAATGCTCTGCAAGATTCTCTGGAAAAAGGATGATTAAAATTTAAACAAATAAAAAACCAGCGAAAAATTTCACCGGATTTTCTATTTTAATGCATATCATCATAAATCCTCACAAGATCCACTACATTTTTCACTTGCAGTTTTTCAAAAATCTTTTTCTTGTAGGTACTTATGGTAGACATTTTCAGGTTTAAACTGTTTGAAATTTCGATATTCCCGTTTCCTTCTGCCAATAATTTGAAAATCTGAAACTCTCTTTTGGAAAGTCTTTCCACAGAATGACTGTCGGTAGAATGGGTTACCAGTTTTTTCATCATGTTGATGGTATAATAATATCCTTCTTCAAAAATAGAGCAAACACTACCCAAAATTTCGGATTCCGTAGCTCCTTTGTTGAGATATCCAGCCGCTCCCTCTTCTATATATTGAATTCCAACGTTTTCATCATAGGTAGAAAAAATAAGGATTTTCAGTTGTTTCTGTTTCTTTTTAAGCTCTTTTACCATTGCTTTAAAAATACTTTCAGGTATATCAATATCAATAATGAGCAGGTCGTATAATTTTTTGGAAACTTTTTCTTTTGTCTCTAAATATGTTTCGGCAAAATCTATCTTACAAGGATATGGAAGTTTTGTTTCCAGTACCAGAGCTGTACCTGTCCTTACAACATAGTGACCATCAGCAATGAGTATATTTTTCATAGTTCAGTTTTTTAGATGAAATTCTCCGTAAAATGATATATCCTGTTATATACGGAAAAAATCGTTCTTTGGATTTTTTTATTTACAATACAAGTAGCAGACCAAATTTCATATTTTTTTTAATGAAATTTCTCTATTGAAGGGCTTTTGGGGATATTTTAATGTAATTTCTCCAATCCTGAAAAAAATTTCAGAATTTCTTATTTTTGGATATCTTCCTCTATTTGCCTTTATAATTTTGGCATTAAACAGTGAGAATAAAAAGAAGATTACAAGCACACATCCCCATATCGCATTGTAAATAAAATTTTTACAAAAATAACATATAAAATATTCACTAAGAGATAGAATTATTACTATAAAAAATTTCATAATTTTTTTCATTATTATCTTAAAAACAAATAAAAAAACAAGTATAAATTACTGTCTTTCAATATACAAATTAAACTAGTTACAATTATAAATTATCTCTCTTCGGTGTTATATTATCAAAATCAGTTTTTTCTTTTCTCTCCGAAACCGTTTTTTTATCTCTTTAAATTTCTCTTTTGAATAATTATACTAATCCAATCCCGCCAAATTAAACAGATTATTTTAAGAAAGAAAATCTTATCACTATATAAAAAGAGAATTGACTGTTGAAGTAATTTAATTTAAAAATCAAAGAAAGGAAAAGCGCCCCCCAATTCAACGACACTTTTTTAGAAGACAAAAAAAAGACAGACCTGAAAAGTCTGTCTTTAAAAATATATTTTTTATTTTTTACTCTATGTTTATTACTTTTTCAATTTCCGGAGCGTGTTGTTTGATTGTATTTTCAACTCCCAATTTTAAAGTTGAAAAATTTAATGAACATCCTGAACAGTTTCCTAAAAGTTTTACATAAACCGAGTTATCCTTCACATCGATAAGCTCAATATCACCACCGTCTTTATTCAAAAACGGTCGGATGCTTTCCAGAGCTTCCATTACTCTTGTTACTGTATCTTCGTGTGTTATATTTGTTTCCATATTTTTTTCTTCAGTTCAATTCGGTTTTTTCAAAATTGAAAATAATTATTTTGCTTTCGGCGAGCATCCTGCCATTGTTGAGATCTTTACAGCTTCAGTCGGAGGAAGATTTTTATTTCTTTCTAAAAGACTTTCAACCATTTTACGGGCAGTTTCTGTATAGATTTCTGCAATCTTAGAACCTTCCTGCAAAGCCGCAGGTCTACCGACATCTCCTGCTTCTCTGATACTCTGAATTAAAGGAATTTCTCCCAATACAGGAATTCCAAGATCATCAGCTAAATATTGTGCCCCCTGATTTCCAAAGATATAATATTTATTATCAGGTAATTCTTCCGGTGTAAAATACGCCATATTTTCGACTAATCCAAGAACAGGAATATTAATACTTTCCATCTGGAACATTGCGATACCTTTTCTTACGTCTGCCAAAGCTACGTGTTGAGGTGTACTTACAATCACAGCTCCCGTTACAGGAACTTCCTGAATGATTGACAAGTGGATATCACCCGTTCCCGGAGGCAAATCTATTAATAAAAAGTCTAATTCTCCCCAAGCTGCATCCCTTATCATTTGATTCAATGCTTTTGAAGCCATCGGACCTCTCCAGACAACAGCCTGATTAGATCCTGAAAAATATCCTATTGAAAGCATTTTCACACCATAATTTTCAATAGGTTTCATTAAGCTTTTACCGTTAACTTCTACAGAAATTGGCTTTTCACCTTCCGTATCAAACATTGTAGGAACTGAAGGACCATAAATATCAGCATCTAATATACCTACTTTAAAGCCCATTTTTGCCAAAGTTACCGCCATATTTGCAGCAACGGTAGACTTACCCACTCCTCCTTTACCGGAAGCAATGGCAATAATATTTTGAATCCCCGGGATTTGTTTCCCTTTGATCTGACTTTGCTGGATTTCACTAGGTTCCGGAGAAACAATTTTTAATTTTAAATTAATTTCTTCCCCGAATTCACTTGCAAAAGCCTGTTTCATTGCTGCTTCAAGCTTTTTCTTTTCGTGCATCGCAGGTGAGTGAGCTGTCATATCAATATATACATCGTTGCCCATAACCTGAAAATTACTTACCAAGTCATCAACTTCTATCTCTTTAAGGAAATTTTGTACCTTTTCTTTCGTCAACATATACTAAATAAATTGTTTACAAATTTACGCATTTTTTAGCTATTTAGAATAAGTAAAGAGACTGATAGATATTTTCTTTTGCAAAACTGAATTTTATAGTAAATTAGAAACTTTGCATAATATTTATCTGAAAAAAGGAACTTTTATTTTCCATGTCGAGCTTGATTTTAAAAGCCAGGAAGTGGAAAAGAAGAACAATGAAGTTGTTTCAAAAATCAACGTGGAATATGTTAAAAATATACTGGATGAAACTGTATCTTGGCTGATATCTAAAACTGCAATAATCCCTATGCACAGGATACTTAAAATAATTCCCCATCCGCAAATTCTATAATAAATGTCTCTGCGTTTTTTCTTCAATATTTCTTCTGGAGTTTCAGGTTTATCATCGGTTTTTGGGAAAAAAGCAAAGCAATAAACTGAGAAAAACGCAAAAAGCAATCCTGCACTGGCATAATGTACATAAGAAAACCATCCTTTGTAATTTTCTAGACAGATATAAATACTTCCTCCGTAGCCTTCATATTTCGTTGGAAAAACAGCAACTAAAACCGCCAAAATCCCGCAAAGGTTTGAAACGAGATTTTCATATTTCCGTTTGCCTTTGTACGTTCCGAACAATCCTCCCATAATGCAGAGTGTTCCTACAAAAATGATATGCCCGAAACTGTAATAATAATGACTGATGCTAACCTTGAAAGGAGATTGGTCATTCAACAAAAATGTTGTGAGAAAAAGCATTAGTGAAAGACAAAGTCCTAATAATCCGATGAACATTCTCAGTTGTTGGTAGGAAATCAGGGCTTCATCCGGACCTCCGTTTGGCTGATTTGATTTTGAACTCATGATGTTATAGTTTTATGGTTATTTTATCGATAATTCTTACATTGTTATCAGGATCGGGTTTGAAATTATCTCTTACAAATCTCTTAGGATCTTTCGTAAGCATTTCTTTCTGTACGCTTTCTGCATTTTTCTTTTTAAGTAAATTCATCCACTTATATGCTTTTTTTATGGCAATGACATAGATGACAATTTCGGTATCCGTTATTTTAAATTTTAAAAAGCTTTTGTTTCCCGTATTTACTTTTGCCGAAGAAACTTCAGTTACATAAAGCTTAAAAAAGAAATAGCCAAAAAATATATACAATCCGAAAAGTGCCGATTGCAAAATCCCGCAAACTATCCATTGGAAAAGAAAATAATTGGTATGGGGAGGAATATCAAATAAATTTTTTATTCCGTTAATATTTAAAAACTGCAGATTTTCATCACTCAGAAAAGTTGCTTCTGTACCAAATTTAACCGGAAACAAATAAAGTATATACAGCTGAATAGAAAGTGAACTCATAAACAAAAAAATGCGCAAAATAACGCTGGTCCATTTTTCTTTATTGGAACATTCCGTACTGGTAACCTTGGTTATAATGACACAAAATAATGCAGGAATTAAAAGAAGTATCAGTTTCTTTAAAATTGAGTCTGAATAATGATAAATGTAAGTTGTTATAAAGGAAAACAGCAACATTAAAGTGGTAAATTCATAATTAACGATGAAGAAAATAAGATTCCAGAATATTTTTTTACATGATTTTTCTTTTGAAGGATATACCTCATCAAGTTTGTAATTCAAACCTGTTGTTTTCGCATTCTGCAGAACGGGAATTGTAATTTTTTCCTTTAAAAAATCTGTAACATGCCCAAAAGCCCCGCCTCCACCGGAAGTTATAAAATGTTTCACTTCATTATCGAATTTTTCACCGTCTTCTTCAAGCTTGTAGTTTGCATAATGATGTATATCTCCTGTCAAAACCACCTCAAAAACTATTTCAGATTTTATATTGCTGACTTCAAGATTTTTCACAGCAACAGTCAATGTTCTGATGATGTATTCAAGACTGTCCATTCTCTGTTTTCTTTTGTACCTGTCGTTGATATCGTAATTGTACCAATACGGTTCTGCAATGAGAAGGATCACATGATTTTTCGGATTTTTCTCTGATATTTTCTTTACATAATCTGTAAAAAAAGTCATCTGAGGAATATCAATATCTCCCAGCAATTGATTGTCGATACCGAAAAGATGCACATGATCTCTCAACGAGTATGCAAAATAGCTTCTGTTTTGCACAGTCCTGTAATTCCCAATTTTCCCTTGTTGACACATCAATCTGAAAAAAGCACTCAGACCGTCATACCAATCATGATTGCCGGGGGTTGCAATAAGAACAGGACCAGATTCTCCGGTATCCGGAGCAACAAACCTTAAGGGACCTTTGAAACGATCCCTGTAATGAACTTCCGAACCTACAGGATATACCAAATCTCCACCTACAACCAAAGCAGAACCTTTTTTAAGAGTAATTTCCGTTTCCTCATGGCTATTTTGATGTTCCGGATTTTTAAAAGAATAGGTATAACTATCTCTTGTTAAATGATAAAAAACGGTCGTTGTAGAATCGAAACCATCGCCTGTATCTGCGATAAAATCAAACCAAAATTCATTTTCCGATGTATTAAAATCATTACTTGCCAATTCATTTCCAGTATCTTTTCCCATCGCCGTCTGAACTTCTCTTTTATCAATAATAGAAAGAATATCCGCCGACAGGGAAACCATTCTGAAACTATTGATAAGCCCTGTAAAATCAAACCATTTCACAGGTTTTTTAGGTGTAAAATAATAGGGATATCGTCCGTTGATATGTCTGGATATTTTCAATTTTTTGGAGGAATAGAAATAATCTTTAAAATATAATCCTATAAAAAGAAGGGCAACAAATAATATGAAATAAAAAATGGCTTCCATGGTGATAACGTTTAAGAATTTGAACTGCGATACATCAAACTTCAGATATAATCTGAAATCATTTGATAAAATAGTAAATGGAGTTTTTCTGAAAAATCAGATAAATGAAAATATAAAGATGAACTCAGCCGTCTTTTTTAATTTGATATTCATGGTAATATTTTTTTTAGCTTTTATCAAATTTAATCATTTTTACCTTTGTTTTTAATAACACTTTTGGGTTATATTTATACATTTCCCAATGCTCTTTGATTTATCATAATATGTAATGAAATTTTGTTAGTTTTGTTAAAATCTATATCAAGTAAAAATTACATCAAACAAACTAATGAGCTCTAAAAAATTCATCTTACTTTTTTTTCTCACTTCCCTTTATTTACAAGCCCAGAATTATTCGCAATACGTTAATCCTTTTATCGGAACAGGCGGTCATGGGCATACATTTCCGGGAGCAATTGTTCCATTCGGGATGGTACAGCTATCTCCTGACACAAGAATTGACGGAAGCTGGGATGGTTGCAGCGGTTATCACTATTCGGACTCTTTGATCTATGGGTTTTCTCATACTCACTTAAACGGAACGGGAGTTTCAGATTACGGTGACATTATGCTGATGCCGACAATGGGAAATCCAAGTTTGAATAACAAAGATTATTCATCAAAATTTTCGCACAAAAACGAAAAAGCAACGGCAGGATTTTATTCCGTTACCTTAGACAAAAACAATATTCATGTCCGATTAACAACTACAAAAAGAGTCGGTTATCATGAATACACTTTCAATAATGCAGGAAACGCCAATATTATTTTAGACTTAAATCACAGAGACAAATTGCTTGAAGGTGAGGTTAAAATAATTGACAGTAAAACGATTGAAGTTTTCAGAAGAAGTGAAGCCTGGGCAACCAACCAGTACATTTATGCAAGAATTGAATTTTCAAAACCAATGAAAATTTCAAAAAAACTAGTGAATGGAAAAGACGAAAATAATCTTTTCACAGGAACAAAATTGGCTTTAGCATTTTCAACAACTGTTAAAAAAGGAGAAAAAATCAACGTAAAAGTGGCGATTTCTCCGACAGGTTACGAAGGTGCGGGAAAAAATATGCTTGCAGAAGGTAAGTCTAATGACTTTGAATCAATCAAAAAACAGGCTACTGCAAATTGGGACAAAGAATTATCAAAAATTGAAGTTAAATCTTCCGACAAAGATAAACTTACTGTTTTCTACACCGCAATGTACCACGTTTTCACGCAGCCAAATATCAATATGGACGTTGACGGAAAATACAGAGGTCGCGACAACAAATTTTACACAGCAAACAATTTCGATTATTATTCGGTTTTCTCACTTTGGGATACTTTCAGAGGAGCGCATCCTTTAATGTCTTTAATTGACAGAAAAAGAACGGCAGATTTCGTTAATACTTTTATTAAACAATACGAGCAGGGCGGGAAACTTCCGGTTTGGGAACTGGCTTCCAACGAAACGGAATGTATGATCGGTTACCACGCAGTTTCTGTAATTGCAGATGCGATGGCAAAAGGAATCACAGGTTTTGATTATGAAAAAGCATTTCAGGCTTCTAAAAATTCTGCAATGCTGGATATTTTTGGTTTAAATGCCTACAAACAAAACAATTATATTTCTATTGACGATGAGCACGAAAGTGTTTCAAAAACAGTGGAATATGCTTATGATGACTGGTGTATCGCTCAAATGGCTAAGATTTTAGACAAAAAAGAAGATTATCAATATTTCATGAAACGTTCTCAAAACTGGAAAAATCTGTACAATCCGAAAAACGGTTTTATGCAGCCAAGAAAGAACGGAAACTGGTAC
Source organism: Chryseobacterium ginsenosidimutans (assembly GCF_039536845.1). Lineage (GTDB taxonomy): Bacteria > Bacteroidota > Bacteroidia > Flavobacteriales > Weeksellaceae > Chryseobacterium > Chryseobacterium ginsenosidimutans_B. Next base: position 625,889 of record NZ_BAAAZJ010000003.1, on the reverse strand, counting down.
GAACCATTTGAACCGACAGAAGTTAACAATAATTATACAGAAGGAAATTCTTGGCATTATTCCTATTCTGTTCAGCAGGATATTCCGGGGTTGATCGCTGCTCATGGAGGAAAAGAAAAATTCGAACAATTTATTGATGCTATTTTCTCTGCTCCGGACAAAACAACCGGTAGAGAACAGGTGGATATTACAGGTCTGATCGGACAATACGCCCAAGGAAACGAACCGAGTCACCACATTGCTTATCTTTATAATTATGTAGGTAAGCCTGAAAAAACGGATGCAAAAATAAAGTTCATTCTTGATAATTATTACAAAAATGCTCCGGATGGTTTAATCGGAAACGAAGATTGCGGACAAATGAGCGCTTGGTATATTTTAAGCTCGATGGGAATTTATTCCGTGACTCCGGGATTACCCGAATGGCAGACGACCAAGCCTTATTTTGATGAGGTTAAAATTCATCTGGAAGACGGAACAACAAGAACGATCACTAAAAATACAGGCAAAGATGAACTTAAAAAACTAGGTTTCGAAAATGCAAAATCATTCAAAGATTTCAAATATGATGAATTAACGGCAACTCCTGTCATTGCTGCAGCGAGAATTTTTGATTTAAACACAAAAGTTGAGATCACTTCACTGAATCCGAATGATAAAATTTATTACATGACAATGGATGAAGGTGATGCTAATGTTAGAAAAACGTTCAAACCTTACAAAGAACCGTTTACAATTACAAAAACAACTCAGGTTTCGGCTTACGCAGAAAGAAATGGTGAGAAAAGCTCGATCGTAACTTCTAATTTTAACAGAAGACCGAATAATTGGGATATCACAGTGAATTCTACACCGAATCCGCAATATGTAGCAAGTGGAAAATTATCTTTAATTGATGGAATTAATGGTGATGCCAACTGGAGAAAAGGTGAATGGCTGGGTTATCAGGGACAGACTTTTGAAGCGATTATCGACATGAAATCACCTCAACAGATCACAAACCTGTCTTCAACATACCTTCAGGACAGCAGAGCATGGATTTTAATGCCCAAAAAAGTGGAATATTACGCTTCCAATAACGGCAAAGATTTCATTTTATTAAAAACGGTTGACAACACGGTTGATCCGAAAAATGAAACCGCTCAGGTTAAAGATTTTTCAACAGAAGTATTGCCTACACAAGCTCGTTACATCAAAGTAAAAGCCTATCATTTCGGGAAACTTCCTGAATGGCATTTAGGAGCCGGTGGAGATGCTTATATTTTTATTGATGAGATTTCTGTCAAATAATTTTTAAATATTTCATCTAAATAATAAAACCTCTTTCGATTTGAGAGAGGTTTTGTTTTTTATATTGAGATGCTTCGAGAGCCTTAGCATCTATAAACAAAGGGATTCTTTGATTCGTTCAGAATGGCAAATCATTGAACATCAATTCATCCTCTCCGACCAATTGAGGTCTTCCGGTAATTCCATATCAGAAAATTCGATGTGGATCACTCTTCTTTTCTTACCGTTTGTTGTGCGGTTAGAACCGTGAAGAATAAGAGGTTTCATGATCATAATTCCGCCTTTTTTTACGCTGCAGATTGTTTCGGTTTCTATCGTCCAATCGATTGTTTCCGGTCTGTAAATTTCTTTGGCGTGAGACTTTGGAACAACTTTTAAAGCTCCATTGTTTTCATCGGTATCATCCAGATGAATTCTTATGGTGAAAATATTTTCAAGAATATCCAAAGGAGGCTGAACAGCAAACTGATTTTGCTTTGTCGTCCACGGTCCGAAATTGGGTAACTCAACTTTTTTATCAACAGAAATCGTTAAATCCTGATGGTAAGCAACATACCAATTCGATTTTTCAGGTTTGTCAAAATAAATACTTTTTACTGCTAAATACTTTTCTCCAAAGATTTCTTTAATAATTATTTTAATATTTTCATTAAAAATTAAATCATTCACTTCAGGAATCTCCTTTAAAAACTGCCTGATTGCAAAAAGATCTTCCGATTTCCTGAATGTTTCTTTTGAAGTATCAATATTACGAATGACTTCACTTATTTTTTCAATTTCTTCATCAGAAAAAATATTATTGATGACTGTGAAACCGTTTTCTGTAATTAAACTTTTATGATTTTGCAAGTTCATTTAAAATAAAATTTACATAATAAAAATGGTCAATTAAGCTATATTTATAATTTTAAAATCACATTTTCCCGCCATGATCTTCCAACTGCCCTTCCCATTTTGAAACGGCAGAAGTTGCCAACGCATTTCCTAAAACATTCGTCATACTTCTTCCCATATCGCAGAAATGGTCGATCGGTAAAATTAAGGCAATACCTTCCGGTGGAATTCCGAACATAGAACATGTTGCTACAATAATCACCAAAGAAGCTCTCGGAACTCCAGCAATTCCCTTTGAAGTTAACATTAGTACCAAAAGCATGGTAATTTGTTGACCGACTGTCATTTCAATTCCGTAGATCTGAGCAATGAAAATTGATGCAAACGTCATGTACATCATACTTCCGTCCAGATTGAAAGAATATCCTAAAGGTAAAATAAAAGACACTACTCTATTATTACAGCCGAATCTTTCCAGCTCTTCAACCAATTTCGGGAAAACTGCTTCCGAGCTTGTCGTTGAAAATGCAATTAATAGAGGTGATTTTATTCTTCTCAGCAATTCGAAAAGACGGTTTCCAAGTATTAAATATCCTACCAATAAAAGCACCAGCCAAAGAATTGCCAATGCAAAGAAGAAATCTCGTAAATAAATGGCATATACTTTAAAAATCTCAAAACCATTGGTTGCCACAACTGCAGCAATCGCTCCCAAAACTCCAAGCGGTGCAAACCACATGATGTAACCCACCATTTTCAGGATCCCATGTGCTACGATGTCGAATAATTTGATGACAGGCTGAGAATATTCTTCCCCTAAATTCGCCAAAGCTATCCCGAACATAATAGAAAAAACTACAATCTGCAGAACCTCATTTGTTGCAAAAGCCTCAAAGATACTTTTAGGAATAATATGCTTTACAAAATCTTCCATTGAAAAACCTTTGCTGCTTTTCAATAATTCTTCTGCAGAAGCCGCATCCTGAATCGGAAGTTTGGTAACGTGTCCCGGTTCTAACCAGTTTACCAATATTAAACCAATAAAAAGTGAAAGCAAAGAAGCGGAAATAAACCACAACATTGCCTTTGTTCCTACTCTTCCGATCATTTTAATATCGCTCATTTTTGCAATTCCCACTACCAGAGTCGTGAAAACCAACGGAGCAATGATCATCTGAACCAAACGGATGAAAACTGTTCCTAAAAGCTTAATGTTTTTAGAAAAAGGTTCTGCACTTTCGGGATACTGTGTATGCACAAATCCGCCAATTGCTACACCTATAATAAGCGCTATAATAATCGCTATAAAGAGTTTATTTTGTCCTTTCATATCAATAATTCAAGTTTCGCAAATATAATATTTTTACAATTGGTACAAGTTTGATTTCAAGATGATTAATATTATGTTAAATTAAACATTACTTAAGATTAATTCTCTGATTTATACAATATTGCATAGAATATTATGAAAATTTATTTTATTTTTATTCTTTTGGTACGAATTTTATTATTACATTTACTCGTATTAACATATTAAAAAAATATACAACTATGAAAAAAACTATCGCAATGGCTGCATTGGCTGTAGCTGTGTCTTTTGGAGCTGTTTCTTGTAAAAAGAAAGTTTCTGATGCCGATCTTCAAACTCAGGCTACTACTGTAGTGACAACAAATCCCGGAGCTTCTGTGGAAGTAAAAGAAGGTGTTGCTCACTTAAGCGGAACTTTTGAGACTCAGGAGGCTAAAGATGCAATGATCAAACAATTGAAAGCTATTAACGGTGTAAAAGATGTTATGGACATGGCTACTGTAGCTCCGGCTGCTGCAACAGTTGCTACTCCTGTAGAAACTACTTCTGCTGTAGCTCCTGAAGTTCAGCAAAAAGTTCAAGATGCGGTGAAAGATTTCCCTGCGGTAAAAGTAGAGGTTGTAAACGGCGAGCTTACTCTTACAGGAAACGTATCTTCTGCTGATGCTAGAAAAATCAAAGAATCTATCGACGCTTTGAAAATTGGTAAATACAATAACAAATTAGTAGTAAAATAATCAAGATGAGCACATTACAAGATAAATATTCAAGTGTAGTTTCTGCTGCTCAATCTGCGGCAATCTCTAATCTACAAGTTCAGGAACAAGACGGAATCCTTTACGTTTCAGGAAGTGCTTCAAGTACAGCTGCAAAAGATGCAGTTTGGAATGCTTTAGGAGCAATCGATTCTACCTATTCTGCTTCAGATATCAACATCGATGTACAGGTTTCAGGTCTTTCTGCAGGTGCTGCTCTTACGGTTGCAACAGACGAATCAAACTTAAATATCAGACAAGAGCCTTCTACGGAAGCTGCTATTGTAGGTAAAGCTGCAAAAGGTTCATCGGTAACTTTAATCGAGCAAACTTCTGATGACTGGTGGAAAGTAAAAAATGATGAGGGACAGGAAGGTTATGCTTATTCAAGATATTTGAAAGCTTAATTTTAAAAGATTTAACATTATTTAAAACACAGGCATCCCTATTCAGGGATGTTTTTTTATATTTTAGCGGCTTCAAAAAACATGTAATGAAGAAATTTTTATGGTTGCTGATATTTTCGTTTAATTTTTTAATTCTGAATGCTCAAAAATTTAGTATTGACGGAAAAGTTGCTGATTTTGAAAAGAAGCCTGTTGAAAACGCAACTGTTTATCTATTAAAACAAAAAGATTCATCGGTGATCAATTACACTTCTACTAATAAAGAAGGAAGATTTTCATTAAAAACAAACGAACTGAACGAACTATCACTTTTAAAAATTGATGCCGAAAAATTAATTTCTTATTCCAAAAAATTTGAAAAAATAGATCAGTCGATCAATTTGGGAGATATCCAATTAGATAAAAATCAGATTTCTGATATTGAAGAAGTAAAAATTACCGTTTCTCCCATAAAAATCAAAAAAGACACCATTGAATTCAATGCCAATGCAATTAAGGTTCGTCCTGACAGCAATATTGAAGAATTACTAAAAAATATCAACGGCGTTGAAATTGACAATGACGGAAAAATTACGGTTAACGGAAAAGATGTGGATCAAATTATGATCAACGGAAAACCTTTTTTCGATAAGGACGGAAAAATTGCCTTGAAAAACATCCCTGCAGACATTATCAAAAATATCCAGTTTACCACCACAAAAACCAAAGAAGAAGAACTCACCGGAAAAACTCCGAAATCTGAAAATACAACAATCAATTTTAATATTGACGAAAAGAAAAATAAAGGCTTCCTTTCCAGGCTTACCGCAGGTTATGGTTCTGACAAAAGATATGAAGGAAACGGATTTTTGAGTTATTTTAAAGATAAAACAAAGATCAGTTTAGTGGTTTCTTCCAATAATATCAATTCACAGAGCGTTTCCGGTGATGATTCCGGAAAAAGTTCCCGAAATTCACAAGCCGGAAATACAATGAAAGGCATCCAGAAATCGACAACGATCGGTGTGAATTACAGTGACAAATTAAATAAAGAAGTTGAGCTTGATGCATTGGGAATTACACGAACAGACACCAATTTGGAAACGGCTTCAAAAGTTTCAAAAACGACTTTTCTTCCGAATTATAATTTAAAAACCAATTCTGAAAATCAGGCTGAAAATGAATCCGAACAATATAATTTTAATTCATCTCTGAAAATAAAACCGGACACTTTAAGTACCATTTATTTTTCACCCGCATTTTCACATTCAAAAACAACAAGCTTCAGATCAGGAAAATCGATCACTTTTAAAGATAATGATCTGTTGAATGAAAGTCAGTCATCAACTAATTCCAACTCAGAAAGCAATAATTTTAGTCCGAATCTACATTATTCCAGGAAATTCAGAAAGAAAGGGAGGGTTTTTTATTCCAGTTTAAATACTTCAATTTCACAAAATAAAAATAACGGTCTGATCAATTCTCAAACGCTTTTTTACGAAAACGGAATCGAAGATGTAAATAAAAGAGACATCAGAAATCAGTTGTCCAAAACCAAAGCGCAAAACAGCAATTATTCTTTCAACGCAAAATATACTGAACCGATTACAGATTCTATGAATGTGAGTTTTGGATTAAATTACGACTCAAAAAATTCTATAAATGACAGAATTGTTAATGATTATGATAAAATTACAGGGCAATATTCAAACTATAATTTAGCCTTATCCAACAGTTCAAATGAGAAGAATAATCAGCTTTCTCCACAAATTACCATTGAATTGAATAAGCAAAAATTCAATATTTGGGCTACCGCGAATGTTGATTTTACAGATTTGAAATATAATTCTGTTTTCAACGGACAACATTATGAACTACAAAGAAATTTCATCCTTCCCGACTACAATACAGGGTTGCAGTATCGACTTTCTCAAAATTCAAGATTAAATATTTATAATTCGGCGAGTTTTACGATCCCTTCTGCAGCCAGTTTGATTCCGTATGTAGACGAATCCAATCCTTTGGTGACTTATAAAGGAAATCCGGATCTTAAAAATGCATGGAGCAATAGAACAAGTCTTTATTTTAATAATTTTAATGTCCCGAAAAATATTAATTATTACGTTAGTTTCGCTTTTACTTACACCAATAATGACACGACTAATTTTTCATATTACGACGATTCCGGTAAACAGTCTGTAACGTATACGAATATCAGCGGAAACAAAAGTGCAAGCATCGGAAGCGGTTTCAGCAAAACTTTTAAATGGGATGATAATAAATTCACAATCAGTCCAAAAGCAAACTTGAGTTACAGATATAACCGCGGATTTATCAACGGGCAAATGTTTATCGGGAATTCTTATGTATTTAGTCCTGGAATCAATTTAATGTATGACAGAAAAGATAAAATTAATATAAAACCTTCTTATAACATTAATTATTCGTTTTCAGATTATAAAAATTATAACACTGAAAGTATAAAAAACACGTATCAGACTTTTAGACTGGAATTAACCAATTATTTTATAAAAACTAATTTGGTTTTCGAAAACGATTTCGAATACAATACAAGTTCTAATATTGCTCCGGGTTTCAAGAAAGATTTCTATTTCCTGAATACGAGTTTAGGATATTCTTTTTACAAAAAACAGTTCACGGCAAGAGTGAAGGTTTATGATATTTTGAACCAAAATCAAAGTGTAAAAAGAACGATTACAGCATCATATGTGGAAGACCGTGAGGATTTAATCCTGAAACGTTACATCATGTTTTCGCTGACCATGAAGCTTAATAAATTTGCAGGGAAGAAAATGTGATTTTAAAACATAACTGCATGGATTTCTTAAGAAACAAGCACTAATATTTTTAAGTAAAATATACATCAAGTTTGTCATTCCGTAGGAATCTAAGTTCATTTATTAGAGATTAAATTAATAAAGCTATTGCTGAGATTTCTACGGAATGACAAAATTTTGTGTAAAATTTTGCCATTACTCAATTATAAAAATTAAACTAAAAAGATCCATTATTTAAAAACATTTTTATTTTTAAATTAGCGTCAAATTTTATATAATGAAGATTCATTTTTCAATTTTATTCATTTTATGTTTCATATTTGGAAATTCGCAGAATAAACAACAACCCGCGGATACTTTTGTGAAAGATAATTTTACCAAGAAGGAATTTTATATCACAATGCGTGACGGGGTAAAACTTTTCACCGCTGTTTATATTCCGAAAGATATTTCCAATAAAACCAAATATCCGTTTTTAATGCAGAGAACCTGCTACAGCATTGCTCCTTACGGTGAAAACGAATACAGAACGAAGCTTGGTCCCAACCAGTATTTAATGAAAGACAAATATATTTTTGTATTTCAGGATGTTCGCGGAAGATATATGAGTGAAGGAACTTTCACCAACATGACTCCGCAGGTTGACCGCAAGACCAAAAAAGATGTCGATGAAAGTACAGATACTTACGATACGATTGATTGGCTAATCAAGAACATTAAAGACAACAACGGAAAAGTGGGTCAATACGGAACTTCATATCCGGGATTTTACACAGCTGTTGGGATTTTGGCGCAACACCCGGCTTTGGTGGCGTCTTCTCCACAAGCTCCAATTTCAGATTTCTGGAATGACGATTTTCTTCACAACGGAAGATTTATGTTGGGCTATTTCAGAACTTTTCCGGTTTTCGGGGTTCAGAAAACAAAGGCTGAAAACAAGGCTTGGTATTCCGATTCTATGATTAAAACCACTTCGGAAGATGGTTTGAAATTTTACAGAGACATGGGAACGTTGAAAGACGGTTATGATAAATATTACAAAGACAATTTCTTTATGACAGAAATTATGAATCATACCAACTATGATGAATTCTGGCAAAAAAGAAGTCTTTTACCTCATCTTAAAAACGTAAATCATGCAGTAATGTCTGTCGGAGGTTGGTTTGATGCAGAAGATTTATCCGGACCTTTAAATATTTACAAAACCATTGAAAAAACAAGTCCGAAAGCCAAAAATACGATTGTGATGGGACCTTTCTCTCATGGAGCCTGGGCGTATGAACAAGGGAAACATTTCCATAATGAAATTTATTTTGGAGACAGCATTGCCACGTATTATCAAAAAAATATTGAGACGAAATTCTTTAATCATTATTTAAAAGGAAATACAAAACAAGATGCAGGTTTACCGGAAGCTTTAATGTATGACACAGGAGCAAAACAATGGAGAGAATTTGCAACTTATCCTCCGAAAGAAGGTCAAAAAGTCAATTTCTATCTATCAAATGGCACATTGAAAAACTCAGCAGGACAAGGCTCTTCAGAATATTACAGTGATCCGAATAATCCTGTTTTAAGTTCCGATAATCTGAAAGATTTCAATGGGTTTACTCCAAGAAATTATATGTCGGAAGATCAAAGATTTGCAGAAGGAAGACCTGATGTATTGACTTTTACGACTGACGTTTTAACAGACGATATGACTTTCGCAGGAGAAATTATGGCTAAGTTAAATATCGCTTCAACTTCCACAGATGCGGATTTTGCAGTGAAATTAATCGATGTTTATCCTGAAGATTTTAAACCCGTTGAGAAAAAAGACGGTGTGATTTACGGAAACTATCATCAAATGGTAAGAAGTGAAATCATGCCTGCAAGATTCAGAAATTCGAGAGAAAAAGCAGAAGCCTTGGTTCCGAATCAAAAAACTGCTGTGAACTTCAGATTGCAGGATGTTGTTCATACCTTCAAAAAAGGACATAAAATCCAGATACAAATTTCTTCCACTTGGTTCCCATTGTTTGCAATTAATCCACAGAAATTTTTGGACAATCCTAATTTTGCAGCGAAAGAAGATTATACGAAAGCATTTATCAAAGTTTTCGATGATAGTGCGATTGAAGTTGAGGTTTTAAAATAAATTAAAAAAGCTGTTCAGATTTGAGCAGCTTTTATTTTTTTTGCACAGACCATTCACCCAGTTGTCATTCCGTAGGAATCCAGACTTATTTATTAGAGATTAAAATTTAAAATACTGGGTTGAGATTCCTACAGAATGACAAACTTGTGGTTAAATCTTTGCGTTTAATTAAAATATTACTCTTCAATCGTTCTGAACGTCAGATTCACTCTCGGAGTTTTTACTTTTGTTGTCGGTGGAAGTCGATGCATCCAATGATCCTGCGTTGTACCTTTCATGACCAATAAACTTCCGTTTTCTAAAAATATTTCTACTTTTTCTTTGGTTGTTTTATGTTTAAATGAAAATTTTCTTTCCGCTCCAAAAGTTAGAGAAGCAATTGCACCATGTTTTTTCAAATCTTTCTCACCATCGCTGTGATACGCCATTCCTTCACTTCCATCATGATATAAATTGAGCAAACAGGAATTATAAGTTTCTCCTGTAACTTCCTCACATTTCTGTTTTAACTTTAATAATTCCGGAGTCCAGAATTTTGCATATTTTGTTCGCTTTGAATAGGTATATTCAAATGGTTTTTCTCCAAACCATGCGACTTTTCTTTTGGTTAAAATCAATTTTCCGAAAATCACCGCTTCATCATTTTCCCACGGAACTTGACTGAATAAATAATCATAATAAAAATCTGATTTTTCCTTTGAGAAAACTTTTCCGTAATAGTGAACAGTTCCGTCTTTCGGAAGAATATTTACAGGATAATCTGATATGTCTTCGAATAAGTTTAACATAAAGTTTAAGGTTTGTGTTTTGTATTTAATGTTCAGCGTCAGTTTGTCATTCCGTAGGAATCTAAGCCTAATATTTTAAATTTTAATCTGAATTCCTACGGAATAACAAATTTGCCGTTGATTTTTTTATAAAATAAGTTTTGGCTAAAGCCAATTGATTAGGCAATTTTTGTAAAACGGACTAAAGTCCGTTCCTATTGATAAAGATTTGTGTTAATTTGTGTTTAAAGAATCAGAATAAACTCTTGAGCTTTCCCAGCCAACAATCAACTGTTTTCTCTCACTTCCCCATCGATAACCACCAATATTTCCCGAAGATTGAATCACACGGTGACAGGGAATTAAAAATGCTACAGGATTACTTCCAATGGCTGTTCCGACTGCTCTTGAAGCATTTGGATTTCCAATTTTTTCGGCTAAATTTCCGTAAGTTGACAATTTCCCCATTGGAATAGTGAGAAGACTTTCCCAGACTTTTAATTGAAAATCTGTTCCTTTTAAATGTAATTTGATGGTATTAAGTTTCGTCCAGTCTTTATTGAAAATGGACAAGGCATTTTTTTGAAATTCATCCTGTTTTTCAAAAAAAGAAGCATTAGGAAATTTAAAAATTAAATCTCCCAATGCTTTATTTAAATCGTTTTCAAAAGCCATGTAGCAGATTCCTTTTTCTGTGGAAGCTGTGATTACGTTTCCAAAAGGACTTTCGGAAAAACTGTAATTGATTATAAGGCTTTTTCCGCCGTTTTTATATTCTGCCGGAGACATTCCTTCAATATTCACAAACAAATCATGCAATCTGCTCGTGCTTGAAAGTCCTGTCTCGTAAGCTGTATCAAACAAACTCGCTTTTTCTTCCTTCAATAAATTTTTAGCATGTTCTAGACTGATGAACTGTAAAAATTTCTTCGGACTCGTTCCTGCCCAATCCGTGAATATTTTCTGGAAATGAGCCGGACTCAGATTAATCTTCTCTGCAACTTCATCCAAACTCGGCTGAAGCTTAAAATTACTTTGAATATACTCTATCGCTTCCGCAATTCGGTTATAATCTATTTGATTTTGTGTGGACATATCATTTTGTTTTACCTCACAAATTTCCAAAGAATTTCTGGCAGAAAAAATCCGATTCTTGCGAAGTTTTAGTCTTGATTAATATGATAATAAGCAAGCATCTTGTAATATAACTTAGCGGCTAAGAATGCGCTTGGTTTTGCCATCGGAGAATCCATTAATTCTACAATATCAAATGCTACAACGTTACATTTTTCAAATACTTTTCTTAATAATTCTAATGTTGGATACCATTGTAACCCACCAGGTTCAGGAGTTCCTGTTGACGGAGCAATTGAAGGATCAAAAGCATCCAAATCGATAGTGATATAAACATTTCCTGAAACTTTTTCCAGTACGTCATTTACCCAGTTTTCGTTGTTGGCAATTTCATGAGCGAAAAACACTCTTCCTTCGGGTAAATATTCAGCTTCTTCGATATCCATAGAACGGATTCCCACTTGCACCAAATTATGTTTCTGATTTGCTTCAAAAACCGCACAAGCATGATTAGAAGTAGAACCGTGAAACTCGGGACGTAAATCTGTGTGAGCATCCAATTGAAGAACTGTCAAATTCTCATATTTTTCACCAACCGCACGAATCGAACCGATAGAAACGGAGTGTTCTCCACCAAAAAGAGTGAATAATTTACCATCGTTATTCAAAAGCTCTTTCGTTTTTTGATAAACAGCTTCTGTCATGGCTTCAGGTGAGGATTTTTCTGTAATTTCTCCAGCTAAATAAACACCTTCCAGATAAGGTTCAGTTCCTGTTTCGATGTCGTAAAGCTCCATATTTTCAGAAGCATCAAGGAATAATTCAGGACCTTTGTCGGCTCCTTTTCCCCAAGTTGAAGTTCCGTCGTAAGGAACAGTTACCAACACTACTTTCGAGTTCTCTAATGATGCATTTTCTTCAGGAATTCCTGCGTATGTTTTCATGTCTTGCTTAAAAATTAAATGATTTCGGCAAAGATACAAAATACTCTTTGAGTTATAAATTAAGAGTGATGAGTCATGAATTTTTAACCATCATTATACTTTTTTAATTTTCAAATCCTTTAATCCTTAAGTTTTAAAACATTATTTTTGTTTAAAATTTAATTTTATGTCGTTAAAAGCTGTGCTATTCGATATGGATGGCGTGATTGTGGATACAGAACCATTGCACAGAAAAGCCTATTTTAAAACATTCAATGATTTGGGAATTGACGTTTCCGAAGATTTATATACTTCTTTTACAGGTGCTTCTACTAAAAGAGTTTGTGATACTTTGATTAATAAATTTAATTTAAAACAGACTTACGAAGAAATCGCAAAAACAAAAAGAGATTATTTCAAGGATTACTTTTATAATGATGAAGAATTTGATCTAATTCCTGGAGTAAAAGAATTGATTCAACATTATTACGAAAACGGAATTACATTAATTCTCGCTTCTTCCGCAACGATGGCGACAATCAACATGGTTTTTGAAAAATTCGAACTGGAAGAATATTTCAGCGGAAAAATAAGCGGCGCAGAATTGAAAGAATCAAAACCTCATCCTGAAGTTTTTCTTTTGGCAGCAGAAATGGCAAACGAACCTGTTGAAAATTGCATGGTGATTGAAGATTCTACGAATGGAATTTTAGCATCACACCGAGCAAATATTTTTTGTGCGGCTTATAGAAGTCCTCATTCTAAAAATCAGGATTATACGTTGGCGAATATTGTAGTTTCGGATTATGTTGATTTGGAATTGGATAAAATTTCAAAATATTTTTAAATATAAAAAGCTCTCAAAATTTGAGAGCTTTTGTTTTGTATAAGTTTGGCTAAAGCCAATTTGATGTTTTATTGATTAAACGGGCTAAAGCCCATTCCTATGATAAGATTGCTTCGTCGCTTCGCTTCTCGCAATGACCATTGTCTTTTTATTAATAACCCAAAAGTTTTAAAACATCTTCCGGTTCCTGTTTCTCACGGAAAATCTCATATTGAAACTCTCCATTCTCATCTTTTTGGATCAAAATATGTCTTGGCTGAGGCATTAAACAATGGTGAACACCACCATAACCACCAATTGTTTCCTGATATGCTCCTGTATGGAAAAAACCGATATACAAAGGTTTCGTATCACTGAAAACCGGCAGATAAATAGCATTTGTATGTTGTTCAGAATTATAATAATCATCTGAATCACAAGTCAATCCACCTAAGAAAACTCTCTCATATGTATCATCCCAACGGTTTAACGGAAGCATGATAAAGTGTCTTGAAATTGCCCATGTATCAGGAAGTGTGGTCATGAAAGATGAATCGATCATATTCCATTTTTCTCTGTCATTCTGACGTTTTTGGGAAATAATTTTATAAATATTTGCACCACTTTCTCCAACGGTAAAACTTCCGAATTCAGTATAAATATTCGGCTCTTCAACTCCTTCTTCTTCACAGAATTTCTTGATCTGAGAAACGATTTCTTCAACCATATACTGATAATCGTAATCAAACTGCAAAGATGTTTTGATAGGGAAACCTCCTCCGATATTCAGAGAATTTACTTCCGGAGCAATTTTCTTCAAACGTGCATATACACGAAGACATTTATACAATTCGTTCCAGTAATATGCCGTGTCTTTGATCCCCGTGTTAATGAAAAAGTGAAGCATTTTCAATCTTGCATTCGGGTGTTCAGCGATTTTCTGACTGTAATATGGAATAATATCTTTGTACCCGATTCCTAATCTTGAGGTATAAAATTCGAACTTCGGCTCTTCCTCAGAAGCAATTCTGATTCCGATGTCAAAAGTCGTATCGATGCTTTCTGTAAGCTTGTCCAGTTCACGGTAATTATCCAGAATCGGCGTAATATTTTCAAAACCACTGTTGATCATATCCGAAATTTTCGCCAGATAATCATCCGTTTTGAAACCGTTACAGATTACTTCGATATCTTTCGTTACTTTTCCTTCTTTGTAAAGAGATTTTACGATATCCATGTCATAGGCTGAAGAAGTTTCTATGGAAATATCATTTTTCAATGCTTCTTCCAATACAAACTTAAAATGACTTGATTTTGTACAGTAGCAATATCTATAATTCTTCTTATAATCGGTCTTCTCAAAGGCTTCCCTAAACCAGCTCTTGGCTTTTTGGATATTTTGAGAAATTCTCGGCAGGTAGCTAATCTTTAGCGGAGTGCCAAACTTTTCAACAACCTCCATCAAAGGAATGTCGTGAAATAACAAATTGTTCTCAGAAACATTGAACTCCTCAGTAGGAAAATACAACGTCTGATCAATAAGTTCCGAGTATTTTATTTTCATTTCTAAACAAGTGAATTAAGAACTGCAAAATTGCTAAAAAAGTTTGGTTTTTAAGCGTTAAATTTATCATAATTTTAAGTGGGTAAATTATAAAAAAACAGCTCTAATTGTCAATACGTAAACTTCTGAATATACTCCTGTCTCTTATTTTCAGAAATTTTCAATACCTGTTGAATATAATTATCAATTGAACCGTATTTTTTATTGATTTCGTTAAAAGCAGCATCCAAATAATCCGTTTCAACCCAGCTTAGTTTTTCCAATACTTTAATATCCATTTTCGGATATAGAAAATGTAAATTATTGGCAAGAGTAAGTCGTTTATCTACTAATTTTTCCCTGTAATTATTGGATAGAAGATAATCGTTGTAAATGGTTTCTTTGTCGAATTTTAAAATTGTCAAAATCAACGCTGTCGTTATTCCCGTTCTGTCTTTTCCGGCAGTGCAGTGGTACAAAGTTGGCTGGTCTGAATCTAAAATTTCAGTGATAATTTTCCTGATCATTTCAGGATTTTCTGTGACGTAATCTTTGTAAAAATCAAGCATTCTTCTGTCGGCATCTGAACCATTGACCTTTCCTTTCAACACTAATTTTTTAGCCTGATCCAATTGATCACCTTTATCTTCAAATGCAGAATAATTTTTGTAAACAATATCCGTTGGAAGACGATCCGGCTTTTTGGCAATTTCCTTTGAATTTCTAAGGTCAATAATTTCTTTTATACCTAAGTTTTCTAATTCTTTGAAAGACTTTTTCTTCAGTTTATATAAATTTCCACTTCTGTAGAATTTTCCTTCTTTTAATGTTCTTCCATCAACATTTTTTATATTTCCAACTGTTCGGAAATTGTGGACTTTTTTAATTTTAATATCTTTTTCTGTTTCATTTTTACCGTATTCGGGCATGGAAAACTTCTGCGTTTTACAAGAGAAAATACAGAATATTGAAATAATTAGAAATGATATTTTAATAGGATTTTTCATTTTTTAATTCCCGCAGATTTACACAGATGTTTGGGTTCCTATCTTTATATTTTGGCTAAAGCCAGTTGATTTTGTTTATTTTGAAAACGGGCTAAAGCCCGTTTCTATTGATGCAAATATTGTGCTTATTTGTGAAAACATTGTGTATTCCGTGTTTAACTACAAATAATTCCTCCCAATAAAAATCAACAAATCTCCTTTATCATATTTAATAGAAACCTCATCTTCCACCGCAAAGTTTCTTGTTCCGATTCTTGAAGTAATGCCTAAATTTTCGTTTGTTAAAGGCCAGTTCAGCCCATTTGTTGTAATATTTTCAACGGATGGAAAAGGATACAATGAAACCATTTTATCTTTTACACCTTTTATAGAAAAATTTTGGGGAACAAAATAATATTCGGAAAACTCATCGTAAAACTTTATGTTTAACTGATCCTTAAAAGCAAAAGTCACCGTAAGATTTCCTAAAAAATGATCCTGTTCTCCTCCGCTTCCGCCTAAAACATCAACATTTTTGAAGCCTTTTCCTGCAATAATTTCCAATGCTTTATGAAAATCTGTTTTATCCTGATCGGGAGTGTAAATGAATTTTTCTTCGTACACATTTTCATCCGATCCGGAATGTGAATCGAAATCACCGGAAATAAAATCCAGTTGATCCAATGGAAAATTCAGGTTTTTCAGGTAATGAAAAGCACCGTCTGTACATGCAATCAAGCCATATTCTTCAGGGTTTGGAAAAGTTTTTGGAGGATCTCCGTTGATGAAAAGTAATACTTTATCTTTCATTAGGATTCCAGTATTCTTCCGGTTCGTTATTGATTTTTGAAATATATCTCGCCAAAACAAAAAGATAATCTGAAAGTCTGTTTAGATATTTGATCAATTCGGGACGAACCTCTTCCGATTCATTCAAGAAAACCAAAGAACGTTCTGCTCTTCTGCAGATTGTTCTTGCCGCATGTAAAAAAGTAGCCGATTTCCCGCCACCGGGAAGAATAAAATATTGTAAAGGCTCTAATTTATCTTCAAAAGCGTCCATCCAGTTTTCCAGCTCTTCGATTTCCGTATCTGAAATTATTAATGGAAGACGGGATTTTCCGTTTGCCAACATTAATTTGTCAACCGGAGTTGCGGCTTCTGAACCAACTGTAAATAAATCAAACTGAATTTTCTTTAATTGTTTTAAAACCTCTTCATCCTCAATATGACTTTTTGAAATACCTATGAATGAGTTGAGTTCATCTATATTTCCATAGCTGTCAACTCTTGCACTCGCTTTGGAAACTCTCGTTCCGCCGTACAGTGCAGTCTGACCTTTATCGCCTGTTTTCGTGTAAATTTTCATAGTACTAAATTACTTTTTTCTTAGAAGGTTTACAAATTTTGATTTGAATGGCTTTGAATTTCTAATTCCGACAACAGCCATAGCCCAGATTGCAACGGCATCCTTTTGGGTTGCGGGCGGAGCGAAGCGGAGACCGTAACCCAAAAGATATAGTGAAAAGCTGGAAATAGCTCTAAATAGTTGATAATTTTGGGTTGATAGTTGATAGATTTTTCCTTCGTCGAAATGACATATTCGAATAACATTTTTTATCTAAAACAAAAATGATCGATCCCAAAAGACCGACCACTTTCAAATTATTTATTTACCTAACATTGCTTAAGTATGAGCCTTTAACGGAGAAATCTGCACAATTATTTTAAAAAGAAAAAAATATTTTTTTAATTACATAAATCCTACTGACAAACTGTTGTCATCACTCTGTTTTACCTTTGTATCAACAATAACAAACAATATTAAAATTATGACAACTACAGCAACAATCACAAAACAATTTATGACTTCTCAACAATTATTAGAACATTGGCAAGGCCATAGAAATCTAACGAGAAGGGTAATCGAAATGTTCCCGGAAAAGGAATTATTCGAGTTTTCAGTAGGTGGGATGAGACCTTTTGCAAAACTGGCAGTTGAATTAATCAGCATCGGAGGGCCGGCTTTGAAAGGAATCGTGAACAAAAATATGGAAGCATACAATGAAGAAGCTTTTAATCCAAAAACCAAAGAAGATATTTTGAGAAAATGGGATGAGGAGACAGAGATAATCAATCAATATTTCGGTGAAATTTCGGAAGAGCGTTTCCAGGAAACTTTCAAATTATTCGGTCAGTACGAATTTCCGGTTTATCAGAATATTTTGTATTTCGTGGATAACGAAATTCATCACCGTGGGCAAGGATATGTTTATTTAAGAGCTTTAGGAATTGAGCCGCCTTTTTTTTGGGAGAGATTTTAGGATCTTTAATGCCTTTATGGAGACTAAAATCTTTAATTAAACTTAATATGAAAAATCAATCTTAATAAAAATAAGGGCGGAAATGCATCTATAAATTAAATTTTGACAAACCATTTTGTGACTGCAGATTCGCCTTTTGTTATCAAAAACATCTTCAATTTAATTAAATATTGCTAAAAACCTCAACAGAATAATTTGTTGGGGTTTTATTTATGCTTTTCTGAGATTTTTATTAACAGATCATTTAATTTTTCTTTAAGACCTTCAGGTTCTAAAACTTCAGCATAATCCGCAAACGTAATCAGCCAACGTGGAAAACCGTCATTAATCCAGTCTGTTTCAAAGATCATTTCTACTCTGTCTCCTTTTTCGATTTCTTCAATTAAACCATAATATTTTTTAGAATTAACAAGATGTCCGATAATTTTCTTTTCTACTAACAATCTGACTTTTGTTCTATTTCCATTCGGATTCTGCCTGTAATCATTAATCTGGCCATATTCCTGCAGAAACGGATTCTGAGTTTTAAAAATCTGTAAAATTCTGTCAACCCTGAACTGCCTAAAATCATTCCGCAGCGTACAAAAAGCCATGATATACCAATAATTAAACTCAAAAAAAACACCAACAACCTCAATAGTCCGCATAGAAACTTTGGAATCCACCGTTGCATATTCTAAAATCAGTTGTTTTTTTTCCGCAATACTTTCTAGAATAATAGGAATAATATTTTGGATATTATCTTCAGTTTTGGGATGATAATTGTAAACATCGATCTGCTTTTCAATATTCTGAATTAAATTTCGGTCTGAATATTTTAATACGGAACGTACCTTTTCCATCGCCGTTTGATAGTGATTTCCCAAGCTCTGATGTAAAAATTTCTGCATCAGTTTTTCAGCAGTGATAAAGCTTAATACCTCTTCTTTTGTGAACATCACAGGCGGAAGTTTATAACCGTCCATCAAAGAATATCCACTTCCCGCTTCACCAATAATCGGAATTCCAGCATTTTCTAACGTTTTTACATCCCGATAAATTGTTCTGACACTTACATCAAATTTTGCAGCCAAATCCTTCGCTTTTACAATTGGTTTTGACTGTAATTGGGTGAGAATAGCGGTTACGCGGTCGAGTTTTTTTAGGTAGTGGTCGTTCATTAAGTATGAGTGTTTTAGTGTTTAGCAAAAATAATATCTTAATATCTTAATATCTTAATATCTTAATATCTTAATATCTTAATATCTTAATATCTAATTAATTATCTTTAAAAGTATTCATTAATTTATCCAAATTTAAACTTCTTGCTGAAGCATCGAAAATTTCTCTGTAAGTTCCGTTGATTTGTACTAATTGATCGTGAGTTCCGCTTTCTACGACTCTGCCTTTTTTCATGACATAAATTTTATCCGAATCTAAAATCTGTGACAAAGAATGCGAAATAATAATTACTGTTCTTCCTTCTTTTATCGCATCTAAAGAGTTTTTGATCTGCTCTGTGGCAATCGCATCCAAACTTGCAGTCGGTTCATCAAGGAAAATAATTGGTGGATTTTTCAGGAACAATCTTGCAATCGCAATTCTCTGTTGCTGACCTCCGGAAAGTTGGGTGGCGTCGTGATTATATTTTTCCGGTAAGTCTAGAATCTGATTGTGTAAATATGCTTTTTTTGCAGCTTCTTCTATTTCCTCAAAAGTAGCGTTCATATTTCCGTAGCGAATATTGTCTTCAATACTTCCCTGGAAAATATGGTTTTTCTGCAAAACCAGTCCTAAATCGTTTCTTAAAAAAGTATTTTCAAAATTATTTAAATCAACATTATCCAATAAAATTTCTCCAGAATTTGGAAGATAAAATTTACATAAAAGATTGATTATGGTTGATTTTCCGGCACCGCTTAATCCAACTAAAGCCGTTGTTTTTCCATTTTCAATTTTCATGGAAACATCGTGTAAAGCCTGAGTTCCGTTTGGATAGGAAAAGTTGACATTTTTTAATTCAAAATTTCCTTTGATGTCTTTCTCTACAAAATTTCCATTCGGTTCTTTTTCATTATCTGCATTTAAAATATCAAAATAACCTTCTGCATAGATCATCGCATCATTCATATCATCGTAAATTCTGTGAAGCTGACGGATCGGAGCCGAAACATTGTTGAAAAGCATGATGTGAAGCATAATTGCACCAATTGTCATTTGCTGATCCAATACCAAATAAACAGTTAAAAGTATAATTAAAACAACACCGAACTGTTCAATAAAAGTTTTTAAGCCGTCATAAATAAAATTCGTTTTTCGCGTAAACATCTGACTTTCCATCAACTGCATCTGCAAATCGTATTGTTTTTTACCTTCGAACTTTTCACGGACAAAACTTTTAATAACCATTATGGAATTAATTAAATTTAAAAGTCCGGAAGTTTTTTGTTCACGCTGATTTCTCAATTGCCGGCGAACTCCACCCAATTTTTTTGCCTGTAAAGAACTGATATAAAAATAAATCGGAACAATAATCGTAGAAACAATACCAACATACACATTCTGTAAATACATAATGATCAACGCTATAATTGCATTTGAAAACAGTGGCAGCATATCAATGAAAAAATTTTGAACCAATTTGGTTAAACTTTCAATTCCACGATCTATCCTGATTTGTAGTTTTCCTGATTCATGGTTTTCATCATTAAAATAAGCCACCCTGTATGTTAAAATCTTGTCAATTGCCGATTGAGCCAAAACCGAACTTACATTAATTCTGATTTTTTCACCATAAAATTTCTGTCCGAAATTGATAAAAATATTTAATAACTCTTTTCCCAGTAAAATAACTGAAATCACCACCAAAACATGGATTCCTTCCGACATCGGATGGGGAAGATGCGTGAGTTTTGTCACTTCATCCACGGTATATTTTAAAACTAACGGATTGACCTGCGCTGCGAGAGCTCCTAAAAATGTGAGGAATAAAGTTCCATAAATCATCAATCGATAAGGTTTGATAAATGGAACAAGCTGTTTGTAAATTCCGAATAAAGTGACGGTTCTGTTGAAAGGTTTTGCCATAGGAATTATTTAACTAAAAAACGTACCGTTTCCGAGAGAAAAGGTACGTTTTATTATATTTTTCAGCAAATTAAATTGCTTATTTTACATTTTATCCTTCGTAAAGATAGGTCGTTAAGTAATGAAGTTCAGATTTGCTTGCAGCCTTTGATTCTGCTTCTGCCTGTTCTAAAGAATATTGAGAATTGATTTCTTTTTTTTGGAATGCAAAAGAGTTGTTGGCATTTTTATCAACAACATCATTGAAAATATGCTCAATTTCAGAATTTCCTAACGTCGCAAAACCAATATCTTCAAAACCGTGCATTAATCTCAAATCGTCAAACTGCGCAAAATTTTCATTGACAAACCCTTGAAACTGAGATTTGGATTCAAAATTTCCAGCCCAGATATTATAAGCATACTTTCTTTTTTTCGGTTTATCTAAAATACTTTGATACACGAAGTTATCACCAAGATATGCTTCTCTTACCTGCGGATCGTTTGCCAAATCTTCCGGAAGACCTTCTTTCAGAATTCTACCTTCAAACATGATGTATGTTTTATTGGTAATCGCTAAAGTCTGCTGTACATTGTGGTCGGTAATTAAAATTCCGATATTTTTATCTACCAGACTTCTGATAATTTTCTGAATATCTTCAACCGCGATCGGGTCAACTCCGGCAAAAGGCTCATCCAAAAGGATAAAGTTTGGGCTTGTAGCCAAACAACGGGCAATTTCCGTTCTACGTCTTTCTCCTCCGGACAAAAGATCTCCCCTGTTTTTACGAACGTGCTGCAATGAGAATTCTTCAACCAGTTCATCGCATTTCATCTGCTGCTCACGTTTTGAAAGCTTCGTGAGCTGCAAAACTCCCATGATATTTTCTTCCACAGAAAGTTTTCTGAAGACTGATGCTTCCTGAGCCAGATAACCGATACCTTTTTGAGCTCTTCGATACATCGCATCGGTCGTGATCTCCTGTTTATCCAGAAAAATTTTTCCGGAAGTAGGCTTAACCAACCCAACAATCATATAAAACGAAGTGGTTTTTCCTGCTCCGTTCGGACCAAGCAAACCAACAATTTCTCCCTGCTGAACCTGTACAGAAACGCCTTTTACAACTTTTTTAGGACCGTATTCTTTGATTAAGTTTTCTCCTCGTAAAATCATAACGGCAAAGATAAAGTTTTTTTGAATTCAATTTTTAGATTAAAAAATGGACTTGAAAGATTTATGAAATTTTAATAAACCTTTATCGATAATATTTTAAATGAAATTTAAATTCAAGCCAAACAATTTTTAATTAATTTTATAAAAACTAATCAACATTTATCAATATGGAAAACAACAAACAATTAACCGAGCTTTTGGCTTTAGATCTTGGAGTTAATATTATCAACAGAAGACCTTATGCCAAAGAAGTTTTCAAATGGCAGGATATGGATCTTCTTCCCCACTCTTCGCTTGACACAATGCTTTGTGAAATTTATGAATGGAACGGAAGAAACTGGAGAACAACCAACAATAATCTGATCGGATATCTGTTTTCCGGAGACCAATTAAACACGGTTAAAAATCAATTACTAACTGTTCCTAAATTTCCGGCTTTAATTCCTGATTTTGAATTTACAAAAGACAGTATGATCGAATTTGGACTTTCTTTACCGTCTCTTTTCAATATCGGAGTAAGTGGAGATATTAAAAATGCAAAAGACTTTTCAATAAAAGTAAACGGTGTGACAAAATCCAGAATTACCAATATTGATTCACCCGGAATTGAAATTTTAAGAAGTTATTCGGAGTTTACTCAAGATCAATCAAAATCTTATAGAAAAAATATTAAATTTAATTATTTGAGTGCTTCACTTTTTTATGCGGAAAGTGTGGAAATAAATCTGGAAAAAGAAGCCGGAGTCGATCTGGATGTAAATTTTCAGACTCAAGGTGTGGAAGTTGAGGCAAAAGTTGACACCGATACAAAGAAAAATTTCATTTTAAAATATACTGGAAATCAAGCTCCTTTTGCTGCAAAATTCACGAAAGGAAAGGATTTTAATATTATGTAAGTCTTAATTTCATTTAATTTATTTCAAAGTAATGTGATAAATTTTTACTATTTTAGATTTGCTAATCAAATAAATATCTATCATGAAAAAATTAACAAAAAAGGATCTAATGAAAATTAATGGTGGGAATATCCGTCCACCAGATGCGAACGGAAATTGTCCTGCAGGATGGTATTTGTGCCCGTCAAATATTTGTGTTTATGATAATGGAGGGGAGAATCCTATCGTTCCGGGATCACCTCATTACAAAGCCTGTTTTGGTTAAATCTTAAAAACAAAAACACCTCAAATTGAGGTGTTTTACTTTAAATATGTTTTAAAAAATTATTTATTTAAAAGAATTGCTGCTTCTTTTGCAAAATAAGTGAAAATCATATCTGCTCCTGCTCTTTTGAAGCAGGTTAAACTTTCGATAATTGTTTTATCATTATCCAGCCAGCCGTTTTGTGCAGCCGCTTTTACCATTGCATATTCTCCGCTTACATTGTAAACTGCAATCGGAAGATCGATCGCTTCACGAACTTTAGAAACAATATCCAAATACGGAAGTCCCGGTTTGATCATGATGATGTCTGCACCTTCATCAATATCTTTGAATACCTCATTTAATGCTTCCCTCGAATTGTGAAAATCCATCTGATAAGTTTTTTTATCCTTCGGAATTTCCATATTATCTTTAGGAGCACTGTCTAAAGCACTTCTGAAAGGTCCGTAAAAAGAACTTGCATATTTGGCGGCATAACTTAAAATACCAACATCTGTAAATCCGCTTTCTTCCAAAGCTTCGCGAATTACCTGCACCCTTCCGTCCATCATATCACTTGGTGCCACAATGTCAGCTCCGGCTTCTGCAAGAGAAACCGACATTCTTGCCAATGCGTCATTGGTTGCATCATTTATGATTTTACCGTTTTCAATAATTCCGTCGTGACCGTAAATTGAGTACGGATCTAAAGCTACATCGGGCATTATAACCATTTCCGGAACAGCATCTTTGATCGCTTTGATCGTGTTTTGCATCAGTCCGTTTTTGTTCCAGGCTTCTTTTCCGGTGTTGTCTTTCACCTCTTCCGGAACCTTCATGTAAAGATTGACAGCTTTTACTCCTAAAGAAAATAATTCCTTACATTCCTTCACCGTCAAATCTATACTTCTCCTGAAAATTCCCGGCATCGACGGGATTGGTTCCTCCTTGTTTTCGCCCTCCATTACGAAGATCGGCATTACAAAATCATTAGTTGTAAGGGTGCATTCTCTTACTAAACTTCTGACAGATTCGTTTACTCTCAGCCTTCTATTTCTTGAATGTATCATTTTGGAATACTTTTTGAATGAAATTTAATGCAAATTTACTATAAGTTCTACAAAAAACTATTGCAGGAAATTATAGAATTGTTTACTTTTGTTTTAATATCCCTATAGAAATTATAATTTGATGAAAAAACTTCTACTTTTATTTATCTTTTTAGGCACTTTTGTTGGATTTTCCAACAATATGAAAGCTCAAATTAAGGAGCCAGGATCCCTCTCTCAGAAGTCTGATGATGGTGTACTTGTTGCCTATCCGAATCCTGCAAAGGATTTCCTTATTATGAAGGCAAAGGATTCTAATTTAAGAATCAAAAGTGTGACTTTTTATTCAATCTTGGGTACTCAGGTTGCCAATTATTCAGTAAATATGAATTCGGGGGAGATTAACATCGATAAATTAAAACCCGGAAAGTATTTGATTCGCTACATTTTGAGCGACAACACAATGAAAGTTACCCAAATAGTAAAACAATAATTTAAATCCTGATAATCATCAGGATTTTTTCTTTTAGCTTAATTCTGTTTTAATAATTCCGTAACTTTCGGGACTTTATTATACTAATAGGTAAAAACAATTTAATGCTAAAAGCTGAACATATTAGAAAGACCTACAACGCCGGAAAAAAGGTGGCCTTGGATGATTTTAGCATCCATGTTCCGAAAGGAAGTATTTATGGTCTTTTGGGTCCGAACGGGGCCGGAAAAACTTCTTTCATCCGTATCATCAATCAAATTACTCAGGCTGATTCCGGAGAGATTCAAATTAACGGAGAAAAGCTTAATCCCAATCACATCAAAGACATCGGTTACATGCCTGAAGAACGAGGTTTGTATAAAAATATGACTGTTGGTGACCAGCTTCTTTATTTCGGAGAGCTGAAAGGAATGAGTAAGAATGACGCTTTAAATGAAGCAAAAAAATGGTTTGATAAACTTCACATCGATCAATGGTGGAAGAAAAAACTGTCTGAACTTTCAAAAGGAATGGCTCAGAAGATCCAGTTTGTGGTGACTGTTCTTCACAGACCACATTTATTAATTCTTGATGAACCGTTTTCAGGTTTTGATCCTGTGAATGCCAATTTGATTAAGGATCAGATTATTGATCTTAAAAATAACGGAACAACAATTATTCTTTCAACACACAGAATGGAAAGTGTGGAAGAAATGTGTGATTATGTAGCTTTAATTGATAATTCAAAAAAAATTATTGACGGCAGGGTTTTCGATGTAAGAGAAAAATTCAAGAAAAACATTTTCGGAATTACCCTTTCTGAAGTGAATGATTCTCAAATGGAAAGTTTCAAAAATAAATATGAAATTTTTAATTTAAATCATGAAAACAATCTGGTTTCTTTTGATTTAAAAAATGAAGCTGATCAGAATCACATACTTCTGGATCTTGTGAATGTTGGAAAAGTAAGATCATTCGATGAAAGAATTCCGAGTATGAATGAAGTATTTATTAATGCGGTAAGCAAAAACTCTTAATTATGAATAACATTTTTTTAATTACAAAAAGGGAATTTCTTACACAGGTTAAGAAAAAATCTTTCATTATATTAACTTTACTGGCTCCGATCTTATTAATTGCTTTTGGTTCGGTGATTGGTTTAATGTTTAAAGCCAATGAATCTCACAGCGTAATTGAAGTTGTTGATAAAAGCGGTTTATTTAAAAATCACTTAAAATCTAATGACAGACTTGCTTATACTTTCGTTTCTGCAGCTGATGAAAAGTCGAAAATAAATAATTTAAAAGGAAATGAATCATTAGACGGAATTTTAATTTTACCGGAATTAAAAAACCATAATTTTGATGATTTAGAACAAAATACAAGATTGGTTATTAACAGTAAAATCGGGTTTGATACGAAACAGAAAATCGTTTCCGACATTACAGATGTTATTAAAAAAGAAAAAATCAAGGAGTTAGGTATTGCAGAAACGCAGCTGAATAATCTTGATAAAAATTTCACATTAAAAACCATCAATGTTGCTGAAAACAACAAAGAAGATTCTGATCTCGCTTTTGGAGTGAAAAGTGTTTTAAGTATGCTTCTCATGTATGTTACTTTCATGTTTATCATCATTTATGGAGTTCGGGTAATGAGAAGTGTTTTGGAAGAAAAAAACAACCGCGTTGTAGAAATTATTATTTCTTCCGTGAAACCTTTTGAACTGATGATGGGAAAAATTTTGGGAGTAACTTTGGTTGCTTTGACGCAATTTGTGGTTTGGATCACGATGTCCGTAATCGGTGCAGTTGTCTTAAATACAGGATTTTCATCGATCCCGAAAAATATTCCTGGAGGGAACGAAGAGATGATGAGTAAATTTGATATTTTACAGATCGGAACTCAGATTTCTCATAGTTTATTAGAGCTGAATTTCCCTTTAATCATCTTTGTATTTATTGTGTTTTTCCTTTTGGGATATATTTTTTACAGCTCGATTTATGCAGCAATCGGTTCTGCCGTCGACAATGAAACAGAAACACAACAATTCACACTATTCGCGATCTTACCATTAATGTTGGGAATGTATGGAAGTTTTACATTAATGAATAATCCCGATGGTCCTCTTGGATTTTGGTTATCAATTATTCCATTTACTTCACCTGTTGCAATGATTGCAAGAATTCCTTATGGAGTTCCGGCTTGGCAGATTGCATTATCGATCGGTTTACTTTTAGGAACAACCATTTTTATGATTTTCCTGGCAGGAAAAATTTACAGGGTAGGGATTTTAATGTATGGGAATAAAGCTACATTAAAAGAAATCTGGAAATGGATCAAAGGATAATTGTAAATTTTAACGTAAAAATTGCTAATTTTTGATTAAAATAAATTTGAGTTTTTCCATTTTATTCAGCGAAACTTTTAAACAATTATTTTAAATTAATTCTTATAAAAATAAAAATCCCGAAACTGAGTTCCGGGATTTTTTGTGTCTTAAAATGAAATAAATTCTTATCTGAAGATATAGCTTAAGCTTAAACTAAGTACCTGTTCAGACTTTGCTTTGTCAGAACCTTTAGGCTCTTTATCTAAACCAGGATACGTGTTAGAAAGACCAAAATCATACTTAGCCGTAAGTTCTAACTGTCTTTTGTAGCTATAGCCAACACCTATACCTATACCAAAGTTAAATTTGCTTGCTTTTCCATTAATCTCACCGTTAGCAGCTGGAGAATCAGGATCATAATATTCTCTTCCCAATGGTGCATTTTTCACATTCTGACTTAATAAGAAATTAAATCTAGGACCTGCCAAACCGAAGAATTCTGACTCAGCTTCTGAGAAATATCCTTTAAAATAAATCGGCACACTAAGATAATTATTTGCATATACAGCATTATAACCATCTATATTTTTAGCATCCTTATCTTTACCGGTTTCTCCGGCTCCAAAAAATACAACCTCCGGCTGTAAGAAAAACTGATTTTCTTTACCTACCGGAATCAGGGCCAATACACCACCTTGAGCTGTAAATCTAGGACCTGAAGGATTGTGAGCATTTTTTACTCTGGAATAGTTTCCTCCTGCAGTAACACCAAATCTTGTACTACTAAAATCGATCTGGGCGAAAGACATTGTAGAAAGTGCCAAAGCAGAGGTTAATAAAAATTTTTTCATGTTGTTATGTTTTATATATTAAGCTAAAATTTTTGCAACAGTTGCACCGATGTCAGCTGGAGAATCTACAACGTTGATACCGTTTTCTCTCATGATTTCCATCTTAGCCTGAGCTGTATCTTCTGCACCACCTACGATAGCACCTGCGTGTCCCATAGTTCTTCCTTTAGGAGCGGTTTGTCCAGCGATGAAACCTACAACAGGTTTTGTAGAACCACTAGCTTTGTACCATCTTGCAGCTTCTGCTTCAAGACCACCACCGATTTCTCCGATCATTACAACTGCTTCAGTTTCAGGATCGTTAATGAATAATTCTAATGCTTCTCTTGTAGTTGTACCAATGATTGGGTCACCACCGATACCGATTGCAGTAGAAATACCGAAACCAGCTCTTACAACCTGATCTGCAGCTTCATAAGTAAGAGTTCCTGATTTAGAAACGATACCTACTTTACCTTTTTTGAAAACGAAACCTGGCATAATACCAATTTTAGCTTCTTCAGAAGTAATGATTCCTGGGCAGTTTGGACCGATTAATCTGCAGTCTCTGTCAGCAATGTAAGATTTTACTTTTACCATATCCGCTACAGGAATACCTTCAGTAATACATACAATAACTTTGATACCCGCTTCAGCAGCTTCCATGATTGCGTCAGCAGCAAATGCAGGCGGTACGAAAATGATACTTACATTAGCTCCAGCTTTTGCTACAGCATCAGCTACAGTGTTGAATACCGGCTTTCCTAAGTGCTCGCTCCCTCCTTTTCCCGGAGTAACACCACCTACAACATTTGTTCCGTATTCAATCATCTGACTTGCGTGGAAAGTACCTTCGTTCCCTGTAAATCCTTGTACAATTACTTTAGAATCTTTGTTTACTAAAATTGACATTTTATTATAATTTTAATTTATTTATTATTTTTATTAATGCTCACAAATTTACTTAAATTTCTTTGATTTCAGATAAATCTGCGTGATTTGTTTATTTGAGATTTCTCAGTTTAACCTCTTTTTTCAGATAAGTTTTAAAATCTTCTGCAAACATACCGATATAAGTACCTTTTTCAAGATCTCTGTTGACTCCTGTTTTACCTAAAATTACAGATCCGCTTTCAATTTTGTTCCCTGAAGCGATACCCACCTGTCCCCATAATGTTACTTCATCACCGATCACACAACAGCCTGCAATTCCGACTTGTGAAGCGATAAGACACTTTTTTCCGATAACGGTATCATGACCAATCTGGATTTGATTATCCAAAACAGAACCTTCGCCAATTACCGTAGAATCTGTAACCCCTCTGTCGATGGTACAACCGTTTCCGATCTCTACATTATTTTCAATGACAACATTTCCAACCGAAATTAGTCGATCAAAATTTCCATTTACTTTTCGGTAATAAAAAGCGTCACCTCCCAAAACCGTATTGGATTGAATAACAACATTATCACCGATAACACTTCTGTCACCAATTACAACATTTGGGAAAATCAACGTATTTTTTCCTATTTTCACATTGTTTCCGATCACTGCAGAATGATGAATTTTTGTTCCTTCACCAATTTCAGCATCATGAAGTTCTTCTGTGAAATTATATATTCTCGTAAAATGAGTATTAATTTTATTAAAATCTCTGAAAGGATCATCGGAAACTAAAAGCGCTTTTCCTTCAGGGCAATCAACTTCTTTATCAATTAAGATAATAGTTGCTGCAGAATTTAAAGCTTTATCATAATATTTCGGATGATTTACAAAAACTATGTCTCCAGGTTTTACCATGTGAATTTCATTAGTTCCCAACACTTCAAAGTCTTCAGAACCAATAAATTTTGATCCGATAAGATCGGCTATAGTTTTCAGTTTTTGCGGAGAATGAAATCTCATAACAATTGATTTTATTATAAAACAAAATTCGGAATGCCTATGCAAACCGAATTTATGTAAATTTTATTTAAAATTATTCTTTTACTCTTTCTAAGTAAGAACCATCTTCTGTACTCACTTTGATTTTGTCTCCTGCTTCAATGAACAGAGGAACCATTACTCTTGCTCCTGTTTCAACGATAGCATTCTTAAGAGCGTTGGTAGCAGTATTTCCTTTCACTCCCGGATCAGCTTCCACAACTTCTAAGTAAACAGATTGAGGAAGTTCTGCAGACAAAGGCGTCTCATCCGCTTCCTTTAAAATGATGGTAACTTCTTCACCTGCTTTCATCAGATTAGAGTTTTCAATCATTTCTTTATTCAAATATAATTGAGAGAAATCATCATTATTCATGAAGTGGAAACCATTCTCATCATCATAAAGATATTGGAATTTTCTTGTGATCACTTTTACTTCATCGATCTTGTGACCTGCAGAGAAAGTATTATCAAGAACTTTTCCGTTTGTTACTGATTTTAATTTTGTTCTTACAAAAGCAGGACCTTTACCTGGCTTTACGTGCATAAATTCAACAACCTTGAAAATATCATTGCTGAATTCGATGCAAAGTCCTTTTCTTATATCGTTACTTGTTGCCATTAATTTTTATATGTATTTATTTTCTTTTATTAAATTGTATTCCCTGCGCTTGAGGTAATCTGTTAAATGTATTATTATTAAATGTATTCACATTATTATTTAATCTGTTTACATTCGTCTGAATTTCAGAATTATATTGATTAGCGCTTCCAAAAATTGAAGTTCTGGTATTATTCTGCTTCAGAATATCATTTAAATTATTCTTAGCAATACTGTCATTAGACTTTTCAGGAAGCTTTCTTTCCATGATGGAAGTCCTCGTTGTTTTTTCAGTTTTTAATCCTTCCTTCTGCTGTCCAAACAACAAAGATGCAGCCGAAAGCGTTATAAGTAAGATTAAAATTTTCATTTGTAATTTATATTTTAATTACTGTCTTTTCCTGTTCCGTATCCTTTTACGATACCTCTTGGAGAATTCTGAATAAACTGAAGAATTTCGTCTCTTTCAGCAGTCGGAAGCATTTCTTTTTCAATATGCGAAATTGCCTGAGAAACGTTCATTTTCATCTGAAAAATAGCTCTGTAAATTTTCTGAATTTCAAAAATTTTCTCATTCGTAAATCCTCTTCTTCTTAAACCAACAGAATTGATTCCTGCATAAGACATCGGCTCTCTGGCTACTTTTACATAAGGCGGAATATCTTTTCTCACCAAAGTACCTCCGGAAATCATCACATGTTTTCCGATTTTACCAAACTGATGAACAGCCGACAAACCTCCCATTACAGTATAATCGCCAATTTCTACATGACCTGCAATACCACAACCGTTTACGATGATAACATGATCTCCGATAACACAGTCATGAGCAATATGAGAAGTTGCCATAATAAGACAGTTTGAACCGATTTTGGTATACCCTAAAGCTTTAGTTCCTCTGTTTACCGTCACACATTCTCTAATTGTTGTATCATCACCGATGATTGTCTGTGTATCTTCACCATCAAATTTAAGATCTTGAGGAATCGCAGAGATTACGGTTCCCGGGAAAATTCTGCAATTTTTCCCGATTCTTGCTCCATCCATAATGGTAACATTAGAACCAATCCAAGATCCTTCCCCGATTTCTACATCCCCTGCAATTGTAGTAAAAGGTTCTACAATTACATTTTTGCTGATTTTCGCACGTTTATCAACGGCTGCTAATTGATGAATCATTTAATCAACTTTATTTTTTGCAACTTGGGCCATTAATTCTGCTTCTACGGCTACCGTATCTCCCACGTAACCGTACCCCTGCATATGAACGATACCTCTTCTGATAGGCTCTATCAATTCAATTTTGAATATAAGAGTATCTCCCGGAATTACCTTTCTCTTGAATTTTACTTTATCAATTTTAATAAAATAAGTAGAGTAATTTTCAGGATCCGGAACGCTTGCCAATACAAGAATCCCTCCTGTCTGTGCTAAAGCCTCTACTTGTAAAACTCCCGGCATTACAGGTTCTTTAGGAAAATGCCCAACAAAGAAAGGTTCATTCATCGTTACATTTTTAAGACCTACAACATGAGAATCTGAAAGTTCAAGGATTTTATCAATTAATAAGAACGGAGGTCTGTGAGGCATAAGCTTCATGATTCCGTTGATATCAAAAACAGGTTCTTTCGTTAAATCAAAATCAGGAACGTTTTTCTTTTTCTGCAGTTTCCACTGACGGTTCAGTTTTTTTGCAAATTGAGTATTCACAAAATGTCCCGGTTTATTGGCAATTACTTTACCTTTTATCTTCACACCAGCCAAAGCTAAATCACCGATTACATCAAGTAATTTGTGTCTTGCAGCTTCGTTAGGATAGTTTAAGTTTAAATTATCAAGAATTCCGTTTGGTCTGATCGACACATTGTCTTTACCGAAAGCTTTCTTCAGTTTTTCTGTAGTTTCAGGCGTAAGATCTTTATCTACATAAACGATCGCATTAGAAATATCTCCACCTTTGATCAAACCGTGATCCAAAAGCATTTCTAATTCGTGTAAAAAACTGAATGTTCTTGCAGATGAAATCTCTTCTTTAAACTCAGAAATATTTTTCATAGTAGCATTTTGAGTTCCTAAAACTTTAGTCCCAAAATCTACCATTGTAGTAATTTCGTAGGTATCCGAAGGAATGATCGTGATTTCTGACCCGGTTGCAGGATCACTGTATGTAAGAACCTCCTTTACAACAAGATATTCTCTAACAGTATTTTGATCAATTACTCCAACACTTTCGATAGCTTCAACAAAAAACTTTGAAGAACCATCTAAAATTGGTGGTTCAGAAGCATCCATCTCTAAAATGGCGTTATCTATATCACATCCTACCAAAGCAGCCAAAAGGTGCTCACAAGTATTGATCTTAACTCCCAGTTTCTCTAATGTTGTTCCTCTTTCTGTCGCTACAACATAATTAACATCAGCTTCGACTTGAGGGTGTCCCTCCAAATCTGTTCTTACGAATACAAAACCTGTATTTTCTTTTGCAGGTTTCATGGTTAATTTTACTTCTTTACCAGTGTGAAGTCCGATTCCGGAAAGTGTCACTTCTTGCTGAAGTGTTTTTTGCATATCACTCATTAGTTTTATCTTTTGAGGTATTCTCAAGATTATTTATTCTACCTACAATTTCAGTGAAATTTCTGAAATGTACGTAATTTCTAAGATAGTCGTTATAACTGATTGCCGGTGAACCGTACAACGTTTCTTTATCGTTAACGCTAGAATTCACGCCACTTTGGGCCTGAATTTTCACCTGATTTCCTATTTTAATATGACCTACAACTCCCACTTGTCCTCCAATCTGGTTCCAGTCGCCAATAACAGTAGATCCTGCAATTCCGGCTTGTGCTGCAATGACGTTGTTCTGACCAATTTTTACATTGTGAGCAATCTGGATCAGATTATCAATTTTAGTTCCTTTTCCGATAATGGTAGAACCGATTGTTGCTCTGTCGATACTACAGTTTGAACCGATCTCAACATCATCTTCAATGATCACATTTCCTAACTGCGGAATTTTTTTGAATCCTTCCTTCGTTGGCTGAAAACCAAATCCGTCACCTCCGACAACTGTATTGGAATGAATTATACAATTGTCACCAATAATGCAATAATCATAGATCCTCGCTCCACTGTCAATCTTACAGTTTTTTCCGATTTTAACACCTTTTCCGATGTAAACATGAGGATAAATCTGAGTTCCTTCCCCTATTTTAGCCTTTTCAGAAACATAAGTGAATGCTCCGATATAAACTCCATCACCGATCACAGCGGTCTCATGAATCGAAGAACCATCTTCAACCCCTTGTTTTCTGCCCTGCATTTCCTGATACAGATTCATTAAAACCTGAAAAGAAAGATAGGCATCCTTTACCGCAATAATAGTAGGATTATAAATATCTTTTGCTAAAAGATTTTCCGAAACGATGATAACGGAACATTTCGAAGTGTCCAGATAATGCGAAAACCGATCTTGTGCTATAAAAGAAAGATGCCCTGATTCTCCATTCTCAATTGGTGAAACTCCAGTAATAAGTGCAGTCTCGTCACCTATTATTTTTCCGTCAATAAAACTTGCAATTTGCGAAGCTGTAAATTCCATATTCTGCAAAGATAAGAAATTCTGTAATTCGCAAACATTTTTTAATTTTCAGATCGTGAATTTTAATATTCTTTAAGAAATTATGTTAGAAATATCTCTTGGAAAAGTCAGTATATATCTTGTCGTCTTATTCACCATTAAACCTGATAAAAGCTGGTCTTCCGATTCTTCCAGCCTTATTTTTTTACCATTTTTCTGAAGTAAAAAAATCGGTTGTTTTTTGGTGTTGTAAGGGAGAAGTTTTCTCTTAATTTCATGCACCAATTCATCCCCATTATCGATTCCGAAAAATTCATTGGTATTTTTTATTTTTTCCTCAATGAATTCTCTACTAAATGAGTGGGATGATATGATTGTCTTCGGAAGATTTCTCTGAATCACACATTTACACCAATAAGATAAGATAAGATCATCTGCATTTTGCCAGGATTTCATTGCCTGAATGACATCGTTGTCGTCCAATTGAGTAAATCTTTCCACATCTTCATCTGTTGCAGAACTCTTTCCGCGATGCAGGAAATATTTCAAATTTTCGGTTGCAGGTAAATCAACTTCTTGCGAAACCAGATATTTTGCTCTTTCTAAGATTTTTACCAAAAGAAACTCTGCCAACGCCGAAGTTTTATGATAATAAACCTGCCAATACATAAACATTCTGGCTGTAAGGAAATTTTCAATAGAATATACACCTTTTGCGTCAATTACCAATTCCCCTTCATCACAAACGTTCATCATGGAAATAATTCGCTGTGTATTAATACTTCCTTCCGAAACTCCTGTAAAAAAGCTGTCACGTTTTAAATAATCTAATCTGTCGACATCTAACTGAGATGAAATTAACTGATTGAAAAATTTTCTATGATATTTTCCCTGAAACATTTCAATAGCAACTGACAATTCTCCATTAAATTCTTCATTTAACCGATTCATCAATAATAATGAAAGATTTTCGTGATGCCAATCGTCCATCAGCATACTTTCCAAAGCATGGGAAAACGGTCCGTGACCAATATCGTGCATCAAAATTGCTAACATTGCTCCTTTTTCCTCTTCTTCAGAAATTTTCACCCCTTTCTGTTTCAACGTTTCTAAAGCTGTAAACATCAAATGCATTGCACCCAAAGCATGATGAAATCTTGTATGCGTCGCACCCGGAAAGATCAGATTTAAAAGTCCGGTCTGCCCTATTCTTCTTAATCTCTGGAAGTAAGGGTGCTCGATAATGTCAAATAAAATTTCGTGGGGAATTCTGATAAATCCGTGAACGGGATCGTTGATGATTTTTAGCTTATTCTGCATTGAAACGTCAGTATTTGTACACAAATTTAGGGATTTTAAATTTTAGAGGTAAATTAAATTAGTATTAAAAAATCTGATTTAAATTCAAGATAACTTCAAGCTAGTTTGTTCTTCATCAATTTAATTCTATAAAATTTTTTGTGAATTTGTGTTTAAAAATTATCTTTGATAGAAATTCGAATAACCTTTAATGAGAAAATTCTCACTTTTTATCCTATTGTTTCTTGGCTTTAATTTTTCGGCACAGAATTTATCTGAAACTCAAAAATTAGAATCGCTTTGCAAAGTTTGGGGATTTCTAAAATATTATCATCCGAATGTTGCCAAAGGCAAATTCAATTGGGATGACCAGCTTTTTCAGAAAATTGATGAAATTGAAAATATTAATGATAAAAACCAGTTGAACCAATTATATTCAGATTGGATTGACGGTCTTGGAAAAGTAGATGAGTGTAAAGAATGTTTAAAAGAGGAGAATAAAATTTATTTTCTAAAGAATTTTGATTTAAGCTGGATTAATAATCAAAATATTTTTTCAGAAAATGTGATTCGAAAACTGAATTATATTGAGAAGAATAGAAATATTGGAGAAAATTATTATTTCGGAATTAATGGAAGAAAAGTTTATTTCAGAAATGAAAATTCTTATGGTTCAAAATTTATTTCAAAGCAGATCAGTCTTTTTGAATTATTCAGATATTGGAATTATGCACAGTATTTTTTTCCTTATAAATACAAAACCGATCAAAACTGGAATGATGTTTTAACGGAAATGATTCCAAAATTTCTAAATATTAATAACGACGTAGATTATCATTTAAATCTCGCAGAACTGATAACCAAAACTGATGATTCACATGCATTTTTATTATCTCCGTTAATTAGTTTAAGTCAATACGGAAGAAAAAATGTACCGGTAGAATATTCTTACGCTGAAGGAAAATTGGTCGTAACCAAACTCAATTCCAATACATTTAATGAAGAAAATCCGTTGCAAATAGGTGACGTGATTTACGATATTAATGGTTTAACAATTCCACAAAAAGTAAATTCTTTTGGAAAATATATTCCTGCTTCCAATTCGTGGGGGAAAATTAAAAAAGTAAGACGGCTTTTTTTAATGACCAATAAAGATTCTACCTATCTTAAAATCGAAAGAAATGGTGAAAATCTGGCTTTGAGAGTAAAAACTTACTTTCTAAAAGATATAATTTCTGAAAAACCGATTCAACCTGAAAAATGGAAATTTCTGGATGATGAAAGAAAAATCGGATATGTAAATATGGGAGTGATTGAGAGAAAAGATCTGGACGAAATGTTTAAAAATTTAAAATCGACAGAATCCATCATTATTGATTCCAGAAATTACCCAAAAATGACGATCTTACCTTTGAGTAAATTATTCCTTCCTGACAATACAGTTTATTATCAGTTTATATTTCCTGAAACAAATTATCTGAGTAAATTTTACAGTCGGAAAAACAGTATCGGGAGAAAAAATTCTGAATATTATAAAGGAAATGTGGTAATTTTGGTTGATGAAAATACACAAAGCCAGGCTGAAACTACTGTCATGATGTTTAAACAGCATCCGAAAGTAAAAGTTATCGGCAGCTACACTTCAGGAGCAAATGGTGATGTTATCAG
The DNA here is from genome assembly GCF_039536845.1 of Chryseobacterium ginsenosidimutans. Classification (GTDB taxonomy): domain Bacteria; phylum Bacteroidota; class Bacteroidia; order Flavobacteriales; family Weeksellaceae; genus Chryseobacterium; species Chryseobacterium ginsenosidimutans_B. The sequence goes on along the minus strand of NZ_BAAAZJ010000003.1, from coordinate 588,820 downwards.
ATTCAATATTGCTGATTTGGAGACAAGTTTTACAGGTCTAGGAGCTTATTATCCGGACGGAAAAGAAACCCAGAGAACAGGAATCATTCCTGATATCATTGTAAAGCCAAGCGTAAAAGGTATTCGGGAAGGAAAAGATGAAATTCTGGAAAGAGCTTTAAAATATATAAAAGAAGGTTATTAAATGAAACAAAGAAGGAAATATTCCGTTATGTTTTCATTTAACTTATATTTAACTTAAAACCTGCTTATTTTGGCAGTTTTTGTAAAGAATTGGTCAACAATTTGATACTATAACCATGTAAAAAATAAATTATGTCGGAAAAGATATTATGGATAGATGATGAAATAGATTTACTTAAACCTCACATCGTATTTTTAGAAAAAAAGGGTTATCAGGTAACGCCTGTTAACAACGTGAATGAGGCACTTGAACTAATGGATTCTGAGAAGTTCGCATTGACACTTATTGATGAAAATATGCCCGGAATTTCCGGACTGGAAGCAATTCCTATGATTAAAGAGAAGGATAATTCTCTGAAAATAGTAATGGTGACGAAAAGTGAGGAGGAACATATTATGGAAGAAGCAATCGGATCTCAGATTGCCGATTATATTTTAAAACCAGTAAATCCCAACCAGATTTTATTATCGTTAAAGAAAAACCTTCAGGAAGATAATCTTGTTGAGCAGAAAACTATTCTGCAGTATCAGCAGGAATTCAGAAACCTTTCTATGGAACTTTCTTATCTGAGAACATATCAGGATTGGGCTGATTATTATAAGAAAATCGTTAATTGGGAACTTAAATTCGATAAAGTAGCAGATAATGAATTTGCAGATCTTTTACAGTCCCAAAAAGAGGAAGCCAATATTCAGTTTGCAAAATTTATAGAAAACAATTACGAAGATTGGTTAAACGGAAATGATAAGCCCAACATGAGTCATACCCTCTTCAAAGAAAAAGTAAAGCCGGAGATTGAAAAAGAAAAAGTATTGCTTTTAATGGTTGATAATCTTCGGTATGACCAATGGAAAGTGATTGAGCCATTATTTACGAAATATTACAACAAGGTTTCAGAAGACTATTATTACAGTATTCTTCCGACTGCAACTCAGTATGCGAGAAATTCTTTCTTTGCGGGATTATTGCCGTCTGAAATTGAAAAACGTTTTCCTGATAAATGGTTTAACGATAATGAAGAAGGAAATAAAAATGAATTCGAGCGTGATTTTCTGGAAGATCAAATGAAAAGAATTGGTTTAGGTTCCAAATCAATGAAATACCTTAAAGTGTTAAACGCTGATTTTGAAAGAAAAATCTATGATGATTTCAATCAGCATAAAAACAATGATCTTTTGGTGATTGTTTACAACTTTATCGATATTCTTTCTCACGCGAAAACCGATAATCATATTGTCGATCAACTGATTCGTGATGACAAAACTTTCAGATCACTAACTTTGAACTGGTTTGAAAATTCATCATTATTAAAAATCATTAAAGTGGCTGCCGAAAGTGGCTTCAAATTAGTGATTACAACCGACCACGGAACAGTGTATGTAAAAAAACCAAGTAAAGTCGTAGGTGACAGAGAAACTTCGACAAATATCCGTTATAAAACAGGGAAAAGTTTAACTTACGACACAAGCGATGTCTGGGCAATTACCAATCCCGAAAAACTGTTTTTACCAAAAGGAAATTTAAGTTCGAAATATATTTTTGCTAAGAACAATATCTTTTTAGCATATCCAAAAAATTATAATCACTTTGTAAATTATTATAAAGAAACATACCAACACGGAGGAATTTCATTGGAAGAATGTATTATTCCTTTCAGTATTTTAGAACCGAAGTAGTTTTTCATAGTTATTTACTTTGGTAATAAGGGTAGCGGAAAAAATCTATAGATTTTTTCCGCTACTTTTTTATTAATATTTTTGGAGTATGAAATTAATCACTTACAACGTAAACGGAATCAGGGCAGCTTTTACTAAAGATTTTCTAGGCTGGCTGAAAACTGCTGATCCGGATATTATCTGCATTCAGGAAAGTAAAGCAGGAAACGACCAAATAGACATCGAAAGCCTCGAAAAACAGGGTTATTACAGTTACTGGCATTCTGCGGTAAGAAAAGGCTACAGTGGCGTCGGAATTGCTTCGAAAATTAAACCTAATCATGTGGAATATGGTTGTGGTATCGAAAGTTATGACAATGAAGGAAGAATCATCCGTGCAGATTTTGACGGATTTTCTGCAATCTCTGTCTATGTACCTTCAGCTTCCAACATTGAAAGATTAGAATTTAAAATGCAGTTCTGCCACGATTTTTTAAATTATATTAAAAACTTAAAAAAAGAAATTCCAAATCTTATTATTTCAGGAGATTTTAATATTTGTCATGAAGCAATCGATATTCACGATCCGGTTCGTTTAAAGAATGTTTCAGGCTTTCTACCAATGGAAAGAGAATGGATGACTGATTTCATCAACGAATGCGAATTAATCGACAGTTTCAGACTTTTCAATAATGAACCCGATAATTATACCTGGTGGAGCTACAGACAAAATTCGAGAGCTAAAAATAAAGGCTGGAGATTGGATTATAATTTTGCGTCTTATTCTTTAAAAGACCAGCTCACAAGAGCCATTATTTTAAAAGAAGCTGTACATTCCGACCATTGTCCTGCTTTGGTAGAATTAAGCATATAATACGAAAAGAAAAAAACCAACTGAATCCAGTTGGTTTTTCTTTTAATTTAAATCATAAATTTAATCGACAATTTCATATTCCACCGGAATTGTACCTCTATTGGTATCTCCGATTTCATCGAACGCTGCTTTAGACATATCTAAAGATCTTGATGAATGGTAAGGACCTCTATCATTTACTCTCACAATTACCTCTTTTCCATTGTTCAGATTGGTCACTCTAATGTTGGTACCAAACGGAAGCGTTCTGTTTGCTGCGGTGAACTTTGCATTATCAAAGATCTCTCCGCTGGCTGTTTTTCTACCGTTAAACTTTTCGTGGTAGTACGATGCATAACTTGTTTTTTTCGCATCTATGGCATTATTCTTGAAAGAATAAATACCAAAGCTTGAAATCATCATTATGATTACGAGAATGAATCTTTTCATCATGTTGAACTTTTATTGGTTTTGACTCAGCAAATGTATCATGAATCTTCTAAAGTCCCTACTTCATTTGTTAACAAACGTTAATTAAAACTAAAATTTATCTTAATATTTATTATAACTTCCTATTAATAGGCGTTTTAGAAGGCATTGTTAAAGAGTGTTAAAAAAACAGTTAAAAAGTTAACAAATTTAACTAAAATAAGAATATTCTGATACTTTTAACATATAATTCGGTTTGATAATCAATAAGTTAAATAATTTTAAGATTATAAAATTTGATACTAATTAATCATTAAAAAAAATCCCGGATTGTAAAATAAAGTCAAATTGAAAATAAAAAAAGCCAATGAAATCTCATTGGCTTTATATTATAAAAAGATATTCTTATTTGAAATATTCAATAATATAATCATAAGTATCTGCAGGATAAACAACAGACATGCTTGGAGATCCTGTAATCGCCGCACCAGATGTTGAATCATAAGAATATAATTCTTTAGAGAAAACTACTTTGTTACCTGAAGAAGCCTTCTTAAAAATAGTGATTCCATACATTGCTGTAAGACCTGAAGGAACAGCAAGAGTAACAGCCGTTGAACTTCCAGTTGTTGTAAATTGACCTTTATATGCATAAACTGGAGCACCATCAACTTGAGTATTTGTAGCAACACCAGCTGCTGCATTGTTTACAACATTGAATTTTGCAGAAGCTCCTAATGGCAACCATCTACCAGTTGTAACAGCTGCACTACCAGTAACACTACCAGCAACTATAGGATTTGAAAAATAATAAAATCCAGGAGTAACAGAAGAAGCTACACTAGGGTTATCAGTTCCTGTCAAAGTATTCCCAGTTCCTGTATTATATACAATCATACCATCAAATCCTGTAGGAAAATTAATTCCGTCCACAATGTCTGTTTTGAAGACCCACGTAGTAAGATTAGTTCGAGGGTATACCAACCCTTTTCCAATTGTATTAGACGAGTTAGCACTTTGGTCAAAATTTGAACTTGCATCTAAAAATGCATTCTCATCAGTAATTGTTGCAACAGTTACTTGATTTGTTGCTATTTGAGAATGATATAAATTAGATGAAAGGAAACATAATATGCTAAATAAAACTATTTTTTTCATTGTATTGAATTTTTAAGTATTAATTGTAAGAAATTGAAACCCATCTTGTACCGTCGGATATAAAATGTTTCCCTCTAAGTTGCAAAACAGTAGCAGTACCCACAATTGGAGTTGCACTAGCATCAACAACAGTAACTGTAGAAGCAGCAGTATTCTGATTAGAAACAACTACTACTCTACCATTATTTGCAGCAGTTGCGGCAGGTAAAGTAATTGTAACTGCAGCTCCAGAAGTTGTTTCTATCAAGTAATCACTTGCAGTAGCTGTATAAGCTGCGGCAGAAGTTACAACTGCAGTTCCTCTAATAGCTTCGTACCTTTGAGTTGCAGGAGCACCACCACCAAATGCAATCCATGTATTTGTAGTAGCCCCATCATAATAATAGAATCCTACTGCTGTTACATTAATTGCTTTTCCAGTTGCTGCACCATCTGCAATTGAAGAAACGAACGCAAGAGCTCCGTTTTGTGCAGCAGTATACACAGCATCTTTTGCCTGTAATTGGCCTCTTGTAATACGAGGGACTAATAATGCGTCCGGTCTAGTTGCATCCGCAGGAGCACCGACAACATCCAAAGTAGCAGCGGGAGTAGTTGTATTAATACCTACACGCCCTTGCTGTGCCTGAGCGATTGCTACGAATCCGACTAACATAGTCGTTGTTAATAAAAATTTTTTCATAAGTTTTTAAAGATTTTAAATTACATTTTCATCAATGATAATTATATTCAAATGGGAAACTTACCCCAAATTGTGCCTTTCATTAATAAAAAATAAAATATTTTATGATATATAATTTCAAAAAACATTTAAGTTTTACTGATTCTTTAATTATCTAAGTTTTAAATGAATAGAACTATAAAATCCATTCATATGGCAAAGTTAATACTTTATTATCTAATTTACACAACATTAAATAAAAAAGTTTTAACATTTTAATTCAACACAGACAAAACAACCTATAAATCAGGCAATTAAGCAATTCTCTTCTGTTAATTAATTTATCTTAATATTCATAAACTGATTAATAATTTTATTTTAATGAAAATTATAATCATAATTACTTAAAGAAATATCAACTATTTGGGAATAATTAAATTAATTCTCCATATAAATCAAATTCTTCTGCCGAAGTAATTTTTACGTTAGCAAAATCACCAATTGAGATGTATGTATCCTCTGCAGAAACCAAGACAGTATTGTCTACATCTGGAGAATCATACTCTGTTCTTCCAATGAAATAATTCCCTTCTTTCCTGTCAAATATACATTTATATATATTACCTATTTTCTCCTGATTCTTTTCCCAAGAAATTTGAGACTGGATTTCCATAATTTCTTCTACTCTTGCTTCTTTCACTTCTTGCGGGATATTATCTTCCAATACGTAAGCTCCCGTATTTTCTTCATGAGAATAAGTGAAACAACCTAATCTATCGAATTTCTGTTCTCTTACCCAATCTTTTAATTCCTGGAAAATTTCTTCAGTTTCTCCGGGATACCCAACAATAAGTGTCGTTCTGATTGCCATATCCGGAACTTTTTCTCTGAATTTACCTAAAAGAGCATCTGTTTTTTCATGGGTAGTTCCTCTTTTCATTGATTTTAATAAATCTGAATTGATATGCTGAAGAGGAATATCTATATAATTACAAACTTTCGGTTCTTCCCGGATAATATCCAGAACATCTTCCGGGAAACCGCTTGGAAAGGCATAATGCAGACGAATCCACTCAATACCTTCTACTTTTACCAATTCTTTTAAAAGATCTCCCAATGCACGTCTTTTATAAATATCCAAACCATAATAAGTAAGATCCTGAGCGATCAAAATCAATTCTTTTGTTCCTTTTTTAGCTAATTTTTGAGCCTCAAGAACCAATTTTTCAATAGGTGTCGAAACGTGATTACCTCTCATTAAAGGAATTGCGCAAAACGAACAAGGTCTGTCGCAGCCTTCAGAAATTTTCAAGTAAGCATAATGCTTTGGAGTCGTTGTTAATCGTTCTCCAACCAATTCGTGCTTATAATCTGCTCCTAAATGCTTCAATAAGATAGGAAGATCTCTCGTCCCAAAATATTGGTCTACATCGGGAATTTCTCTTATCAAATCCGGCTTATATCTTTCTGAAAGACAGCCTGTAACAAATACTTTTTCTACTTCTCCCCTATTTTTCGCCTCTACATAATCAAGAATGGTATTGATAGACTCTTCTTTCGCGTTATCGATAAATCCGCAGGTATTGATCACCACAATATCTCCTTTGTCTTCATGAACAACTTCTTTACCATTGGCTTTAAGCTGGCTCATTAAAACTTCAGAATCATAAACGTTCTTGGAACATCCAAGCGTTACTACATTAATTTTCTTCTTACCTACAGATTTTGTGCGCATCTTTTTGATTTTGAGTTTGCAAAGATACAAAATATTAAAGAGCCTTTACTTAAAAAAATAAAGCCACTTTAATAAAGTGGCTTTCAATATGATATTTAAAAATTCTTTTCTTTAAAACCTGGTGCTGTTTTATCTTTTTCGGAAAGTATGGCATCGTTATCTTCAATTTTCCAATCAATATTGAGATCAGAATCGTTGTATTTCACACTTCCTTCTGATTCTTTATTGTAAAAATTGTCGCATTTATACGCGAAAACCGCAGTCTCACTTAGTACTGAAAATCCGTGTCCGAAACCTCTTGGGATATAAAGCTGTGTTTTATTTTCTGCTGTAAGTTCAATTCCGAACCATTGTCCGAAAGTCGGAGAATCTTCTCTTAAATCTACTGCTACATCCCAAACTTTTCCTTCAAGACAAGAAACCAATTTAGCTTGAGCATGTTCTCCTTTCTGTAAATGAAGACCTCTCAAAACACCATACGAAGATTTTGAAATATTATCCTGAACGAAGTGCCCGTTCATTCCGGTCAGTTCTTCGAATTTTTGTTCATTAAATTTTTCAAAAAAATATCCTCTGTCATCTTCAAAAATGGTAGGTTCTATAATATAACAGTCTTTTAAAGGAGTTTCTTTTATTTTCATAATTCAAAATTGGTTAAAAATAACCTAAATAGTTTTAATTTTACTTTATAAAAACTTTAAAAATAGTCTTTGATAAAATTTTAATATCATTACCAAAAGACATATTTTCTAAATAATCTAAATTCATTCTTACTTTATCCGGAAATAAAATCTCATCATTATAAAATAAAGGATCTTTTTGCTGCTTTAATAATGCATCTTCATCGCTGTATTTAATACTTGCTTCTGAGGTTAATCCGGGTTTTAGATCTAAAATTTTTCTTGAATCGCCTTTTAATTTATCATAATATCCTTCAATATCCGGACGTGGTCCTACGAAACTCATTTCACATTTCAGGATATTGAATAGTTGAGGCAATTCATCAAGTTTAAATCTTCTTAATAATAATCCTATTGCAGAACTTTCTCTTTTGTTATCATTAATAGTTTTAAACTTATAAATGGTGAAAGTCTTTCCAAATTGTCCGATTCTTTTCTGACAAAAAATACCATTGGACTTTGTATCTAAGCTTGTGATAATAAACAATATGAACAATAAAGGTAAGAATAGAATAATTAGAAAGATTGATAAAACGCAATCAAATAAAACTTTCCAATACCTATACTGACCCATTTTTTACAAAGTTATTGTCCAAAAAAATCGTTGATTACTTTTGCAATTCTCAGTTTCTCTTCTTCTGTAAGATTTGACCCGGAAGGAAGACATAAACCATCATTAAACAATTTCTCAGAAACACCGCCTCCATAAAAAGGAGCATTTTTGAAAATCGGCTGCAAATGCATCGGTTTCCACAATGGTCTTGATTCAATATTATCTTCCAGAAAAGCCATCCTTAATTCTTCTCTTGTTTTTCCTGTAATTTGGGGATTAACCATAATGGCAGAAAGCCAATGATTAGAATAGAAATCTGAAGATGGCTCTGAAAATACAGTCACCCCATCAATATTTTTAAAAATATCAACGTAAAAATCGTGCATACTTCTTCTCGCTTCCACACGGCTGTCTAAAACTTCCATCTGACCTCTTCCGACACCCGCAACAATATTACTCATTCTGTAATTGTAACCAATATGAGAATGCTGATAATGAGGTGCATTATCTCTTGCCTGTGTAGAAAGAAAAACCGTTTTATCTTTATCTTCCTGAGTGTGACAAACTAAAGCGCCACCGCCAGAAGTTGTAATAATTTTATTACCATTAAAACTCAAAACTCCGAAACGACCGAAGGTTCCGCAGGGTTGACCTTTATAAGTGGAACCTAATGCTTCCGCGGCATCTTCAATAACTTCAATATCAAATTCATTTGCAATAGAAATAATTCCGTCCATTTTTGCAGGCATCCCATACAGATGAACCACGATAATTGCTTTTGGTTTTTTCCCTTTTTGAATTCTGTCTCCAATTGCCTGTCTTAAACCGGCAGGACACATGTTCCAGGTTTCAGGCTCACTGTCTACAAAAACAGGAGTTGCGCCACAATATGCAATAGGATTTGCAGACGCAGAAAATGTCATTGACTGACAAATTACCTCATCACCTGCTTCTACTCCACATTCAATTAATGCTAAATGAAGTGCTGCTGTTCCAGCCGATAAAGCCGCAACTTTTGTATCTTCTCCTAAGAATTTTTCTAAGTCTTCTTCAAAACCATTTACATTTGGTCCTAAAGGAGCCACCCAGTTTTCAGCAAAAGCTTCATTAATGTATTTTAATTCATTACCTCCCATATGTGGAGATGATAACCAGATTTTTGAATTCATTTATCTATTTTAAAGCTTATTTTATATTTTTTATTACTCTTCCGGGGTTTCCAACAACTACAGAGTAATCCGGAACATCTTTCAAAATCACGGCACCTGCACCAATTACACACCATTCGCCTATTTTAACATTCTGAATTACAGTTGCTCCAATACCAATATGTGAGCCTTCACCAATATAAATATTTCCAGCCAAAGCTACATTTGGTGATATATGCACAAAATCTTCAATATAACACTCATGATCAATAGAGGAATTTGTATTAATAATACAATGTTCTCCGATATAAGTATCTGCATTAATTGTAGCACCTCCCATTACCACTGTTCCTTTTCCAATTTTAGATGTTTTGGAAATTATTGATCTTGGATGAATAAGTCTATCTATTTTGTTAGTCGTTTTCTCTGCAATTGTTTTTCGGGCAAAATTATCCCCTATCGTTATTATTAAAGATTTTTCGTCATCAATAACATGATGAATTACAGGAAATCCATAACATTCTGTTTTATTAATATCATGATCAATAAAGGCAGTTATTTTAATCCCTTTTTCAATAGCAATATCTGCTACAACTTTACCGTGTCCACTAGCCCCAAATAAATACATATCTGTTTTTTTAATTTCCTTTAAAAGGTTCTGTAGTTGCATGACCATCTGCAGATATTCCTTCTTTTAAAAATACTTTTTTTATTGTTAAAAAAATTATCTTCAAATCTACAACAAATGATAGATTATCAACATACCAAACATCAAAATCGAATTTCTGTTTCCATGAAATTGCATTTCTACCATTAACTTGTGCCCAACCAGTAATTCCAGGTTTTAATTCATGTCTTCTAGATTGATGCTCGTTGTACATTGGTAAATATCGAACCAAAAGTGGTCTTGGACCAATTAAAGACATATCTCCTTTAATTACATTAAGCAATTGCGGAATTTCATCCAAAGAAGTTTTTCTTACAAACATCCCAATTGGTGTCACTCTTTCTGCATCGGATAAAAAATTTCCATCGGAATCTTTTTTATCATTCATTGTTTTAAACTTAATGATACTGAAAATTATTCCGTTTTTACCCGGTCTTTTCTGAAAGAAGAACGGTTTACCATTATTAACAAAAGCAAGACATATCATCACTAATAAAAATAGGGGACTTAACAACAAAAAACCTATTAATGCCAAACAAAAATCAATGATTCTTTTGAAGAAATTTCTATACACTTTATCTTTCTTTTTTTAGTTTAACGAATCTTAAGATTTCCTCTGCAGGGACAACAGTTATTATTTTAATTTTTCTCATAAATTACTGATTTCAAATACAGGAATGGCCGGAATTTGTGATGTTTCTTTTATGGTAAATAATGTATAATTATTTGCAACAAAGATATCGGTATCTCCAATAACATCCGTAATAAGTGAGGCTCTAATTTTTAATTTTTTGCCATTGGTGGGAATAAATCCTGTAATGGTAGAAAAGCCTATGTTTGTACCATATGTACCCGACAAGTATAGCTGTTTATATGTCTGTCCATTATCTTCCGAAACATCAAAAATTACAACTCCTAAAAAATCTGATATTTTAGGATTATTTACAATAAAGGAAACTCCTGCAAGTTTATCATTTTCATTAGTGTAAATATATTCCGAAGGATTTTTAAAAGACGAGGATGATTTGTTAACTTTAATAAAATCCAGTCCTGAGTAAGGAGACAGAATATTTGCCGTTCCTGATGTTTTTACTTTTACAGATTTTACTTCTCTGAAAATATTAAAAACCTTGTAAGAACTTTCGTATTTTCCTGTTGCTGTTTTTAATGTCGTTCCGTGTGAAACAGCATAATCAGATAAAAATTCATTCAAAATATTTGAATCATTCTGTCTTATATCGCATTCGTCCACATACAAATTATAGGCATCATAATTATAAACCATCATAGATTTAAGAATAAAAGGTTTGAAATTTTTTATTCCATCAAAATTATTTCCCTTTATAAAAATCTTATTTTTCTCACTTCCTGTTGTTTTCCCAGAATATTCTGCATAGCTACCATCATTTTTCTTAAATGCAGAAGATACAGAAACACAATCCGACACAACACTTTCAAAATGATTTCCCTCAAAATTTACTGTACAATGACTAATCTCTAAATCAACAATATTAGGCGGCATTTTACCATTAGCATAGGGAATATTTCCTTCCATATTATTGTTAAGAATATTAACGGGATCTTTCGAGAAAGCTCCTCTTATCACTCTAGAATTATCATGGCAAGAATTATTCTGAAAGGTAAATCCCCATGTAAGATTCCTTCCTCCTGCGGGTGTAACTTCATTATTTGGTAAATCTGAAAAATACACACATTCATCATTCTGAGAAAATGCATTTTGAGAAAACTGTACAAAGGCAACATTATACTGATTAGCAGATTCGAACTTTACAGCATAGTTAAACCCTCTGAAATTACATCTTTCAACAATAAATGGCCAAGTAGGACCGTTGAATTCTGATTGAAATTTTATAGCAATTGTATTTCCTTGTGTCCTTCCATCTTTTGCAAGAAACTGGATATTGGAAATTCTTACAGGGTCCGCTACAGTTTTATCAAAAACGATTCCTGTTGAATTTTTAGAGATCATAAATGTACATCCGATAAAAGGCTCATCATTGGCAAAATTTTTATTCGTTTTGGCCCAGCCTTCTTCTCTCAACAATGCCCCTGTTCCTATAAGCTGAATACCACCTTTTCTAAAAACCAATGGCTTATCCAGTAAATACTTTCCATCAGGAATTATAATTGTTTTTATCGAATTTTTTTCAGCAAAATCAATTGTTTTTTGAAGATTATCAGAATCTGAAGTTCTGCCGTCGCCGGTACCTCCAAATTTTTTAATAGATAGAAAATTATTCGATAAATTCTGAGCATTCTGATATGTCGAAAAAAGAATAAATATCAGACAAAATAATATTTTTTTCATAAGTATGTTTTTATTAAATGAATATTTTTTTATTCAGTATCAAATAATTTTTTCTGCATAAATTTTACACACTTTTTATTATTTCTAATATAGTTTCATAAGATTTATCTGCAGAAAGATTTTCTAAGCAGAATTTTTTACCGTTTTTACCAAGCTCACGACATTTCGATTCGTCTTCATATAATTCTTTAAAAACGGAAAATAAATCTTCAGGAGAATCTGCATAGGCAAATTTCCCCATTCTATTTTTTTCCAAAATAATTCCCAGATCATTGCTCCGGTCAATAGATGCCAATACAGGGATTCCCGCATTTAAATAATCATTAAGTTTCATTGGTGTATTGGGAACAGTAAAATTTTGATGAAGACTAATCAACCCCATATTACAGTTTGACAATAGTTCAAAATATTCTTCCCGAGGAACCTTAGCAATAAACTGTAAATTCTTTAACTCTAATTTTTGTGCTTCTTTTTTCAAATCTTCAACTTCCGTACCTGTACCAATAACGAGAAACTGCACATTGCTATAAACTGTACATTTCCTTGCAAGTGAAAGCACATTTTCCAATTGTTGGGGCTTACCCATATTGCCACCAAAGACTACAACAAATTTATTTTCAAGATGATATTTTGAACGGATATTTTGATCTGAAGAAAACTCAAGCAAATTGGCACTGTTATACAAAAGTTTTACCTTTCTGTCATTTAGAAAATCATTATGTTTTAACAAATAATCAATATTTCCTGGTGATGTACATCCTATAAAATCTGCTGTAGAAAGAAGTTTCACTTCATTTTTTTTGAAAAAATTATACGTTAAGCCATCTTTCTTCATAAATCCAAGATCTACTGCATTTTGGGGGAAAATATCCTTTTGCATTAATAATACTTTAGCCTGGGTTTCTTTTTTCACATATGAAATAAAATCTGCAAACATTACTGAAGGAGTTGCTACAATAATAAGATCTATTTTATTATTTCTCCAGAATTTTTTGTAGCTTTTTTTAAACTGATAAGGAAGTAAAATATTGGCAAATCCTTTTTTGAATTTGTTTTTGCTAAAAACATCTATTGTTTGTGTTCTCAAGACATCAATACCTTCTTCTATTGAAATGAAAGATTTATTTTCTTTACCATTAATTGGTGCCATTGGAAAAACCTTGTGACCATTTTTATGAAACACATTGACCATATCACTATACATTGCTGACTGTGATAAATGGGGTAATGTAAAAAAGACAAATAAAATATTCAAATTAGTAGGTATAAAGATTAGAAAACTCTGTCATCCACTGTTGTTGTTCCTCTAACATTTTTTTGTAACCGGGAACTTCATACTTTAAAGTTTCAGATTTTACCAAGGATTTGTCAACCGTTTTCCCGTTGTAGGAGTTTATTGTGATATCATTCTTATTCCAGATCTCTTTAAAAATTGTTATCAGATCATATTTATTAATAGGAATTCCGTTGGTAAGATGAACCAAACCCTGCAATGGATTTTCTATGAGATAATCTATTGCTTTCGCTAATTCTAAAGTTGTTACTCCACTCCAAAAAGCAGAAGTATAGCCATTAACCTCACCTGATTGGTTCATAAACCAATGAAACAGACCTATACCATTTTTATTAAGTTCCGGACCGATAATAGAAGTTCTGATGGTAAGATCTTTATCATTAACAATTTCACCCAATGCTTTGGACTGTGCATAAAATCCATCTCCGTCCTTAAAATCATCTTCTTTATATTGCCCTCGCTTTCCATTAAAAACGCAATCTGTACTGATATGTATAATCTTGGTTTTTAGTTCTTTTGTGATTTCTTCTAAAAAATGAGGGAAATAACTGTTGAACCAAACCGCTTTCGACGGATGATCTTCTGCATCTTTATTTAGAATTCCTATACAATTAATGATAAAATCAAAATCTTTATCTGTGATAATTTTTTTAAGTTTTACCGTATCAGAAACGTCCAACGAAAATTCTTTCTCTGTTTCAGTAATGTTTCTTGCGATACCATATATTTCATAATCTTCATTTTTATTAAGATAATTATATATGACATGTCCCGCCATTCCTTTGATCCCTATTACAAGTATTTTTTTCATTTCTTGTCCCAAATTACTTTATTAACGATCGCAGAATAGCTCTGAATTGCTTTAATTACGCGATTAGAAGTATTTTTTACTTCATATTCAAATGGTAAACCTATATTAGAATCAAATAATCCTTTAGAAACTTCAATGGCATTCAACATTTGGTTTTTGGAAATTCCTCCCAAAACAATAGTTCCGGCATCGATAGCTTCCGGTCTTTCTGTACTTGTTCTGATGCTTACTGCCGGAAAGCCCATCATCGCTGATTCTTCACTTATAGTACCACTATCGGAAAGAACAATAAATGATTTGCTTTGCAACTTAACATAATCGAAAAAGCCTAAAGGAGCTACATTTTGAATTAGTGAATGAAACTTAATATTATTTTTTTCAATTCTGTTTTTTGTACGTGGATGAGTCGAAAATATTATTGGCATCTGATATTTCTCTGCCACAGCATTAATGGATTCTACCAGAATTTCAAAATGGTTTTCCAAATCTATATTTTCTTCTCTGTGCGCACTTACCACGATAAAATTATTTTCTGTTAATTCTAAACGCTCAATAACATCACTCTGCTGAATTTTATCCTGATATTTATCTAAAACCTCCTTCAATGGAGAACCTGTAACAAATACATGATCCTTACGGAAACCTTCACTCAATAAGTATCTTCTGCTGTTTTCCGTATAAGTAAGGTTGATATCGCTGATATGATCTGATATTTTCCTGTTAATTTCTTCCGGAACATTCTGATCAAAACATCTGTTTCCTGCTTCCATGTGGAAAATAGGGATTTTAAGTCTTTTTGCTGCAATAGTACTTAAAACACTGTTCGTATCTCCCAAAACCAACAATGCATCAGGTTTTTCTTGTGACAGAATTTCATAAGACTTAGAAATTACATTACCGATTGTTTCTCCTAAATGATTTCCTGCAACATTAAGAAAATAATCAGGTTTGCGAAGTTCTAAGTCTTCAAAGAAGATCTCATTAAGCTCATAGTCATAATTTTGGCCTGTATGTATTAAAACATGTTCGAAATACTGGTCACACTTTTTTATGCATTCTGTTAAGCGGATAATTTCCGGTCTTGTCCCTAATATTGTTACTACTTTTAATTTTTTCATTTTATTTCTGTTTCCATTTTTGGGAATCAAATTTATAATCGTCTTTTACTTCTCCTAATTGATAATCTGAAAAAACGACTAATCTGGATTTTGGCTCAAGTGCCTGTATTGATGAAGCATATCCTTTTTCAACAAATAAAGAATCCATAGAATTATCATTAATAATAAAGCTTTGAACCTCTAAATTGCCGGAAGGGTTTTCAAAATCATCAATTTTAACTAATTTTATTTCAAATATACCTTGTACAACTACAAACCATCTGCTTTCAATTTTATGTCCTTGCCATGCTCTGCAAGTGTCAATGTCTTTATTTTCTATAACATACATTCTTTTTACGAGAGTAAGATCTAATGAATTATTATAGAAAACTGTTCCTCTTTCATCTTCATGAGATCCTCCTTGTAAAACCTGCATTATATTAGTTTTGAAAAAAGATCTAATTTTTTTAATAATACTTTCACACCTTCTACATCTTCTCTTTTGGTATTATGAGAGTTATAATCTTCTATCGATCTTTCAATCTGATTACCTTCAGAAAAATATTTGGCATAATTAAGATCACGATTGTCTGCTGGAATTCTGTAAAATTCTCCCATATCTTCTGCATTCATCATTTCTTCTCTTGTACAAAGTGTTTCATATAGTTTTTCACCGTGCCTGGTTCCTATAATTTTCACCTTGTTGTCTGCATTTTTCAGTTCTAAAACAGCTTTAGCCAAATCACCAATTGTTGCAGCCGGTGCTTTATTAACAAACAAATCTCCAGGATTAGCATGTTTAAAAGCAAATAATACCAATTCAACAGCCTCATCCAATGACATTAAAAAACGAGTCATATTAGGATCTGTGATAGTGATATCTTCGTTGTTTTCTATTTGATTCAAAAATAACGGAATTACAGAGCCACGTGACGCCATAACGTTACCATAACGGGTTAAGCAAACTACGGTATCTTTAAGATTTCTAGCTTCTGCAACTGCTACTTTTTCCATCATGGCTTTAGAAATTCCCATTGCATTAATAGGGTAAGCTGCTTTATCTGTAGACAGACAAATAACTTTTTTTACTCCGTTTGCTGCTGCTGCACGAATAACATTCTGAGTTCCTTCTACATTGGTTTTTACAGCCTGCATTGGGAAAAACTCACAAGACGGAACTTGTTTTAAAGCGGCTGCATGAAAAACATAATCAACGTCTTTCATTGCGTAATCAACACTATTATAATCTCTTACATCACCGATATAATATTTTATTTTATCATTTTTATAAAAATTACGCATATCGTCCTGTTTTTTCTCGTCACGGGAGAAAATACGAATTTCTTTAAAATGATCTGTATCTATGAATTTTCTTAAAACGGCTGTCCCAAATGAACCTGTTCCACCAGTAATAAGAAGTGTTTTATTTTGTATTTCCATAATTTGTTTAAAATAAGCACGAAATTAAATTATTAATTTCATTATTTACTTTTGATTCTGAATTTATTGTATTTTTTTGTAAAGATAAAGATAATGCCTCAGTTATAGAATTTACATCTAAAGGATCGAATACAAGACTAGGTTCACATACAGCATAAGTATATGGTAAATCTGAACCAATGATCTTGCAATTGTTTTCTATAGCTTCAATAAGTCCTAACCCAAAGCTCTCCGTAAGTGACGGAAAAACATGGTATTCTGATTCTGAATATAATTTTTGTAAGCTTTCTCTTTCTACAAACCCTATATTTTCAATCGGATAACCTTCATTTCGCTTAACATTAATAATATTTAACATTTCTTCTGCATCAGAAGGAATTGTCAGAATAAGTTTTCCTTTTTTATGCAAATCATAAAATTTAACAAATGCTTCTATTAATCTTCCATGATTTTTATGAATAGTTACATTGCTTACATAAATATACTGATACTGTTTTTTAGCTAAAACAACCTGTGAATCAAAAGGAGGATAAAATGGCAATGTTAAAATTGTGTTTTCATTGATTTTATATTTTCTGGAAAGCTTTTCTTTAACTAAACCAGTCTGTACAACCCAGTAATCCGTATTTTTCTTAAAATTATTTAATATATGTGTTTTAATATAATATATTTTCTTCTGTACGAAAGACATTTCTTTCGGCAAATCAAGAAAAAGCAACTGATGAAAGTAAGTATATACCTTAGCTGAAGTTCTAATATTTGGGGGCAAATTACCAAAACAAAGAATTGTAGAAAACTTATTTTTATTTTCTTTATAAAAACTACGTCTCTTCATTAATGAAGCTTGTAAATAGACAACCTTATTAGTTGACTTTATTTTTATGCTTTCATCTTTTATTCTAAAATCCAAAAGATAAAAAACCTCTTTATCGGTTTTTTCCAATTCGACAATGAGATAGTCTAATAAAACTTTACCACCACTATTGTTTATATATATTGCATCAATAAGAATCATTTTGCTGCTAAAATTTTTTCGTATAGATCAACATACTGATTTACAATCATTTCCGGACTGTATTTTTTTACATTTTCATGCCCTTTTGAGATCAATTCTTTTTTCATATCATCATTAGATATAATTTTTATTAGTGAATTTCTGATCTCTTCTGTATTATAGGGGTCTATGAGCAATGCTCCAGTTCCTGCGACATTGTTCATGGGTGAAAGATTAGAAGTAATTACAATACAATTTCTCGCCTGTGCTTCTAAAATCGGCAGCCCAAATCCTTCATATAAAGATGGAAAACATAATATATCGTTTTCATCATACAATTTTTTAAGCTCATCATCTGAAATATTGACATAATTATTATAATTCTGATTATTCTTCTTCAAAATCTCCAATTGTGTTTCATCTAATTTTCCTACAATTGTAAGTTTAACATCAAGATCTTTGCACGCTTGTAAAACCCTTTCAATATTTTTATTTGATCTTGTACCTACGATAAGAATTTTAGCTCTCCCTAGGTTTTTTTTTAAATCAACAGGTAAAATGTCAATAGTAATACAATTGGGAATTACCTGAATTTTATTTGCAACAGAGGGCAATAATTTTATGATTTCCTGTTTTGTTTTTTCGGAAATTACGGTGATGTATTTTAATTTTTTGAAAGGTAAATATACCCATATTAAATAATATAAGAATTTTTTGATTCCAGTATATTGGTATAACCCGGATAAGTCATGAACAGTAAGTAAAGTTTTTCTAGAGTCCAAGGCTAATGAAACCCAATGTATATCTCCGGTAATATGATTGATCTCTCCCTGATTTTTTTTAAAATAATCGAGAGCTTTAAAAAATTTAGAAAGAGAATAAGGATTGATAAATGTTTTATAACCAATATTTTTTCTGTCCAATTCTTCTTTTATGACAGAAAAAAGTTTTTCTATGCTTATCTGTCCTTCTAAAGGGTTTCGTTCAAAAAAATGAATTTCCATAGCTTACAATGTAAAAAATATAGTTTTATAAGGTAGAAACAGATGTGGATAATACATGATACTTTTTATACAAAGTACAAGAAAAAACGATATTAATCCTACAGTGTACACATATTTTTTTTCTTTCATAAATAGTGATATCAACCATACATAGAAAAGAGCTTCAAAGATATTGAAATAAATACTAATTCTGGATATTATGAATGTAAAATTGAATGATAACATAACATATGCAAACAGTGAGAACAACATTATATTCAGTACATACTGCAATATACTTTCTTCTATCAATATTTTCAACTTATCTTTATAGATAAACAGTAAAGCTATCGGCAATACGCGTCTTAAAATTCCGAATAAATAAATTTTCAGGTTTATAATATTGGATGTAGATAATGACAAATATCCGAAAAACCTTTCGGTATATGCTTTAGGCAGGAGTAAAATTACTTTTTCCATTATAAATCCATTGAATCCACTAAGCTGTGCGAAAACAGCAAATGCAATTAAATAAAACCAATATTTGTATTGTATATTATATGTAAAGAAAACGAAAACCAAACAAATTATTACGGTTCTGTGAAATAGAGAGGCAATAAGGATAGATAAAATAAACCATAATTTTCTCTTCTCCAGAAAATATATGCTTGCAAAAAACATAATAGAAACCGACATTAATTGTCGCGTACTTCCCATTAATCCAACAGCAAAACAAAAGAAAATAAATACAAATAATATAGGATTTTGTGTAGCTTTTTTAATCGAAAAAAAATACATCAGAAATATCACTGCATAGTAAACAGCATTAAAAAAATAGAATGTAGACTTTAGATAATACTTAAAAAAAAAGACAGTAAAATTATATCCCCATTCGTATCTATCTGTCCAAATACCTTCTAGTTTCATCCTATCAAAATTATTATAGTAATTGGAAAAGTCTGTCCCACTCTCCCATCTGAAACTTTCTAAAAACCACCAAAAAAGTAAACAGAAAACGAATATAATTGTTTTCTTAGTCGCTAATAATTTATCATTAATAAAAGAAAAGCTCAACAAAAAAAGGACAAATATTGGTATCACTTAGCAATTCTTTAAATTATTTTCTAAAAAAATAGTCATATTCTAATATACTATTGATGAGTTTTATTAATAAATAAATCTACGATAGTCCATATTATAAAATAATCCTTTATAGGGATCAAAAAGATCTTTGTAAGCACCTATCGACTGATTAAAATCTATAAATGCAATAATAAATAAAGGAATTATTAATATCATTCTTTTTTTCTTATCCTCTACTAATAAGAGAAGAAACCCTATAAGAATTGGCTCCATTGCATTAAAGTACAAACTTCCTCTACTTATCATTACTAATAAAGATTTACTAAATATAAAATAAAAAAGTATTCCCAGAAAATATCCGTTAAAAATCAAATTATATTGAGGAATTTTTTCCTGTAATTTATTTCTGACGATATAAAAAACAAATAGAAAAAATAATCTTTTTAAAAGACCAAATACTGACAATATAGCTGTTTCTTTCTCTGCTGCTTTTACATACAGCTCTGCTTTCTTACTTGCCTCCTCACTAATTCCACCGGCCATTCCAAATATATAGATAGGAATAGATGAATATCCTATTACTATAGCTCCTAGTAATAATGCCAAAAGTAAGTAACCTTTAAACTCTCTATTAATAAAGAAGAAGAATATAAAAATTAAAGATGTTGCATGAAAAAAATACCCTATCAGTATTAATAAAAAATAATATGTATATTGTTTTTTAAATAAAAATGTTAATGAATATAAGCCCAGTCCTAATGCCAGTAATTGCCGATTAGTTCCCAGATTACCCATAAATAAACAATAGAATACGAGTAAAGTAATAAAAAAATACTTAGAAAAAAAATTTAAAGCCTTAAAGATCAGAAAATAGAAAATCAATGCATTTGTAAAAAGAAATATTGAATATCCATAAGCATATTTATAAAAAAAATGGGCAAAAAAATCATATCCCAGCTCCAATTGATCATTATAGCCTATCCATCGATGCTCATTTCTGAAATTTTCATAATGATTCAGGTAAGGAATCCAGTCTGTTCCGGTTTCCCATCTAAGCCCCATCTGAGTAACTAATATTACAAAACTTAAAAACTTTAAAGTATTCAGCAATGTGCCAGATTCTTTTACGTCTTTAAGATTTAACTCTATGAGAGAAAAAAACACTAAGAAAAATATTGTAAAAAAATAAATCTCCATATTAGTTTATTAATTCCAACATTGTTTTCATTCTCTGTTCATATGTATGATGCTCTAAAAAATGTGCTCTCTGCTGTTCACAAATAGCATATCTTTCTTCAGGTTTATGAATATAATACTGAATTTTTTCTATAGCTTCATAGATATTTTTATACGTAAATTTTTCAGGATCAATCACAGAATACTCTTTGATTATTGGTTTATAGTCACAGATTTGGAAACCTCCAATTCCTGCAATTTCAAAAAACTTTACGTTTACAGATTCTATTTCAGCATAGTGAAAATTATTAAATACTATTTTAGAACCTAATAAAACCTCAGACTTTCTTTCTCCGGTTATAAATTCATTAGTGAAATTATTTTCAACTGCTTTTTGGGGAAATCTTCTGTCTGGTATACCAAACAATTTTATATCTATACCGCTATCTACAAGATTTTTCACCATATTAGCGCGATAAGGATACATTGTTCCAAAAGTTACAACATCTATATTGATGTCTTTTTCTAACGCCGCTTTTTCTTTATCTACAGGTTTATGTACTCTTTGATTAAAGGCTTCAGGAAGATAATGAGCATTCAGATTCATCTTACCTTTCATGAAATCAACGATATAAGGATCTTTGGTAAAATAGGCGTCATAATCTGAAACAAATATCTGCTGATATTCAAAGGTTGTCAAAGCATCAGGATTGATATGGATTACCTTTACGTTTTTCAGCTCATTTTTGATTTTTCTGATGCAACTTGGATGGATAAAACGATACACTCCGATTACTAAATCAGGCTTTTCATCTATAATTCGATTCGCTATTTTAGTAAAAACTTGTTCATCATATTTTGGGAAAAATTTTGTTGCCCAATAATTATATTTATAGGGTATTTTAATAACATCTTTTACATCAATATGAAAGATATTGTGCCCCATGAATTCTAAAGAATCATGAAGATGATATTCCAGACTGTCAAAATCCTTACTTCCTATAATCGCTATTTTCATAAAAGCTTATTTATATTATTTTTAAAGAAACTGATATTTTCTTTAAAACTATAATTTGAGTTCAAAAATCTTATGGGGCTGCATAATAATTCAAAAAAAACATATTTCAAAAAATTCTTACTGTCATTTTTTCTAAAATATAATGTCTGGCTATCCTGTATGATTTTTCTCTTCCAATTATTTACCTTAGAACTTGCACCTTCCAAATGAATTATTTTCGTCTGATTGGTAATATAATTTATTTTGGATAAGTTAACGATTCTCTTTTGTAGATCAGTTTCTTCAAAATAGAGGAAAAATTTTTCATCGAAACCACTTACTTCATTAAATAATTTCCTTCTTAAAAACATATCCGCCCCACTCACCATATCCACTTTTGTAATGTCACTAAAACTAATTTTTTTGTATGTCTTATATTTTGTTTTAAAAAATAAATTTAAATAATCCGAAATATAAAATTTAATCTGAGGAAATGAACCTGCAGTATTAATCATATTTAAATTTTCATCACATAAAACTGCTCCTAAAACGCCGATATTTAATTTACTCTCATTAATTTCAAAAAAATCTTTCAAAATTTTTATTGAATTTTCAATTAAGATCGTGTCAGAGTTTAGTATAAATAAAAATTCTCCGGTAGCATGTTGGTTTCCCAGATTATTGGCCTTCCCAAAACCGAGATTTTCCAGGGAATAGATGTATTTTATATCATCTCTTTGTTCAAAATGCTCTTTGGAGCCGTCTGTAGATCCATTATCTACTAATATAATTTCGTATTCTATATCTTGAGTTTTCGAGATGATAGAATCTATGCAGTTATTTGTGATAACTTTTGTATTATAATTTACAATTATAATGGAAACCTGCATTACTTAATTTTTTATTTTTTTTATAGAATCTAAAATATCTTTATCCAGTGTCTTGTAAAATATGCTATTTTCTTTTTTTATTAATTCAATATCAAAATCAATAAGATTAATTTTTTTTCTCTCTTCGACCAATTCTTCAGGAATTCTCCATCTGATAAACTTTGCAGGATTTCCCCCAACTATCGAAAATGGCTCTACGTTCTTTGTTACAATACTCCCCGCTGCTATTATAGATCCTTTACCTAATTTTATGCCCGACATAATTATAGAATTCGCTCCTATCCAAACTTCGTCTTCAACTTCTATTGCGCCTTTTGTCATGGCATCATCTTGAGGACTGTGTTCAATAAAAACCGATTTAACAGGAAATGCAGAAAAAGTATCAATCTGATGATTACCACCCAAGATAAAACGAACATTAGAAGCAATACTTACAAAGTTTCCTATTATTAATCTTTCATCTTTATGATCATAGGCTTCAATATTAAGTTGACCATAAGAATATTTTCCTACTTTTATCTTATCTATACCGGAAATATGTTTTCCTAAAGTGGTACTATTGTGTTTATTAGCCAATCTCCAATCTACAGATTGTAGGTATTGTCTAAATAACATGATTATTTTAGAACGAATTAAATTTAATAGTTTCAAAAACCTGATCATAAAATCTGATTGTAAATTTTCATCAGCTCATCCATATGTTGTGAAGCTGTTTTCGTTCCTTTTATTGTATTAATTACTCTATTGTATAAATTAAAAATTTCTTCCGAATTCATCAATTTTAAAACAGAATCAATACCTATTTCATTATTCTCAAAAAGAAATCCGTTATTTTCATTAACAAAATCAGGAATTCCACCCATTTTAGTCCCGATAACAGGAACTCCGGCATTTAAAAATTCAAAAACAACCTGTGGAGCATTGTCTTCCCAGATCGATAGTACAAGACCCAGATCAATTTGCTTTAAAATATCAACTAAATCGCTGTGCTGATATCTTCCATGATAAAATACATGAGGCATTGATTGTATTTTCTCTAAAACCGAGCTGTCGATCCCACCATAAATATGAAATTCGTGATCACTGTTTTCTACTAATTTCAAAAACAGATTGGCTCCTTTATGAAAATGTAAATTACCAATGAAGCCCAATTTTAGTTTTTGAGTAGGATCTTTTTTCTCTCTTCCTGTAAAATTATTTCTAAAACTTTCATCAGCCGTATAATTACCAATATGGTTTACAATAAATAAATCATTATCATATCCGTTTTCTTGATAAATTTCTTTTACTCTACTGGAAACAGCAATTATAGAATCAACATTTTTAAATAATTTTTGTCCTTCTAAAAATCTTTCATGATGACCGCTTGAATTTCCTAATCTTTTTATTTTCAAGAGTTTTAATCCTTCCCTTACTCCTGCTGAAATATAGCGGTTATCTATAGTTTCTTCAAAAGAAATACAAGAGTTACATTTTTTATTAGCATCACTATTCGTGCATAATTTTCCATCTTTATCCAAAAGTATGATTCTGTTACACACATATGAATAATCATGAAGAGATACAACTACTTTAGCATATTTCTTGAATACTTGTAAAGCTTTCACAGGCAAATCTATCATCATGTGTACATGAATAATATCCGGCGAAATATCTTTTACTATTTTTTCTAGTAAATCAATATCACTATTATTGATAACACTGCTCAAATGAAAAGGTCTAAGTTTAGGATTTATATTGAGCGTCTTAAAGCTGTAATTCTTTTCTTCCTTATTGTCTTTTGAATAAAGTACTGTTACATCATGCCCATTTTCCGCCATTGTACTAGAAATATTTCTCACATAATTTGTT
Organism: Chryseobacterium ginsenosidimutans; assembly: GCF_039536845.1. Classification (GTDB taxonomy): domain Bacteria; phylum Bacteroidota; class Bacteroidia; order Flavobacteriales; family Weeksellaceae; genus Chryseobacterium; species Chryseobacterium ginsenosidimutans_B. Next base: position 564,152 of record NZ_BAAAZJ010000003.1, on the reverse strand, counting down.
ATTCCTCCATGAAAAGAAATATCAAAACCGGTACAAATTTGAAGAACTCTCATAAATTTAATTTATTTTTTTTATCAAATCCAAAGCCTCACCAATCACATGGTGCATATCCATATATCTATAAGTTGCCAACCTTCCTACAAAAGAAATTTTATCGAGTTTCTTTACTTCATCTTCATATAAAGAAAGTTTTTCCATATCATCTTTCAATCTTTTAGGATAATATGGGATATCATTTTCTTCAGTTTCTTTACTGTACTCTGTAAAATATGACGTTTTTTCATGTTGCTCCCAAGGTGTAAAATGCTTGTGCTCATGAACTCTGGTATACGGAACTTCAGGGTCTGCATAGTTGATCACAGGATTTCCCTGATAATCTCCATCTGCAACTGATCTTTCAAAATATACCGTTCTATATGACAATCTTCCGTATTTAAAATCAAAGAAGGCATCTATAGGTCCAGAATAAAAGATATGATCATACTCCGACAAATCCCAAGAAGAATCAAATTTTGTATTTAATTTTACTTGAATATTAGAAGCAGCAAACATTTTCTCGAAAATTGCAGTATATCCGTCTTTTGGAATTCCCTGATATGGGTTTGCATAATAATTATCATTATAATTAAATCTTACAGGTAATCTTTTCAAAATACTTGCAGGCAATTCTGTAGGTTCACAACCCCACTGCTTTTTAGTATATCCATAAAAGAAAGCTTTATAAAGGTCTTCCCCGATGAATTTCATAGCTTGTTCCTCAAAGTTCTGAGGCTCTTCAATATCCTTTTTAGCAACAGATTCTATAAAAATCTTTGCTTCTTCAGGTTTCATTGCCTTATTAAAAAACTGATTTATGGTATGTAAATTAATAGGCATTGAATAAACATTTCCTTTATAAACAGATTTTACACGATTTACAAAAGGCACCATTTCACAGAAATTCTGAATATAATCCCAAACTTCTTTATTATCAGTATTGAAAATATGGGGCCCATATTTATGTACCATCACATTTGTTTCCGGATCTCTTTCAGTATAACAATTTCCTCCGATATGATCTCTGTCGTCTATAACCGTAATATGATTTTGAGGATCTTTGCTCAATTGTTCTGCAATTACAGCGCCTGAAAAGCCAGATCCTATTATTAGATATTTTTTCATTTTATTATTCTTTTCTATTTTTTAGTGTCAAAATAATTTGTTTGGGTTTAAAATATTCTGCTTCAAAAACTCCAATTTTTTCTTTCTTCAGAGCAAAATACATTAATACTGTTACTAAACATTCGATAATTACACAATTCCATGCAGTTCCAATATACCCCCAATATTTACTCATTATGATATTGAGAATAAATCCTATAATGCTTGCGATAAAAGTAGCTTTAAAAAATACCTTATCTAAACCTAAATTTAACATTAACTGAATTCCAAATATATTTGACATTCCAACAATGAGTGGTATAAATGAAATAATTTTTAAAACAACTATGGAATTATCAAATTTATGTCCATAAATAAGTTTAATTAAAAATGGAGCAAATATTAATATTGCAATTGAAGCAAAAAGAGTTAAATAAAAAACAATAGGCAGAATCTTTTTTATAAGATTTATCCCGTGTTCTCTGGATACAGAAAATCCTTTTCCTATGAATGGATAAAGAGCTGTAGAAATAGGAATTGTCAGCATTAAATTGACTATATTCAAAAAACCTTGGCTAGTTGTATAATATCCAACCTCTTTATTGTCTGCAAAAAACCCCAGAACCACAGTATTGGTAGAAGTATATAAACTAATAACTACTGTAGAAAAAAAAATCATTCTCTCGTTTATAATTAGTTTAAGAGCCTGCCTGACAGATATAAGCTCATACTTTATGTGAAATTTTTTAATGGCATAAAAAAACAAGAAAATATTAATAAGGAGTAAAAAGGATACTGATAAAGTAGGTATCCAAAAATAATCTGAACTTTCTTTTATTAATATAAATACTAATACTGTATTAATAATACCTTTTACAAAATTCAGCTTTGCAAAGATTTCCAATTCTTGAAGCCCTTGGAAAATATATTGTGGAGATATGACGGTAGAGATACATCCGACAAATAATATCACTGCAATGTAAATATCTTTCTGTATTGGCTTAAAAAAGTATATCGAAATTATAAATAAGATACAGGATATTAAAAACAAAATAATTCTGGCTGTAATAACTTCCGAAATAATAGTATTGATATATTTTTTATTTTCAGAATTCTGCGAGATTCTTCTTGTAGCAGTTAAATCAAAACCATAAGCTATCAAAAGAGTAAAATACCCAATAAAAGCAGCAGCGTAATTAATTATACCATATCCATCCGGACCAATAATTCTAGAGACATATGGTACAGTAATCAATGGAAATACATAATTGACAAATTGTATGATTCCCAAAGACGCTACGTTTCTTATTAATTTTTTTTTTTCAAGCATTTATTATCTTTTAGATATGGAAATTAAAATCTCTGGAGTTTAATTGAATAGTATCATTTAATTTGCTTCAATAAACATCTCAAACAAAACCACCACAATCTTGATATAACCTTTTCAGCTTATAATCTTGCATCTACAACATTTCTATCTAAAAATGCTTTAACATCAAATAATACCGACTCTTCATTTTTCAGAGAAATAATATCCAAATCTTTGAATTCATTATGAGAAACGGCTAAAACAATAACTTCATATTTTTTGTCATCTCCAAGATTCTCAAGAGTTTCTACATTATATTCCGATTTTACCTCTTGCTGATCTGCCCAAGGATCATAAATATCTACATTCAGCCCATATTGTTTAAGCTCTGTATAAATATCTACAACTTTCGTATTCCTTATATCAGGACAGTTTTCTTTAAATGTAACCCCAAGAATCAATGCATTTGCATTTTTAATCTGAATTCCTTTCCGGATCATTAGCTTTACCACTTTTCCTGCGATAAATTCCGGCATCATGTCATTCACTCTCCTACCACTCAAAATCACCTGAGGATGATATCCTAGCTGTACAGCCTTGTGAGCCAAATAATATGGATCAACAGAAATGCAGTGACCTCCTACCAGACCAGGACGGTATTTCAGGAAATTAAATTTGGTTCCTGCAGCTTCTAAAACATCATGAGTATCTATACCCACTCTGTCAAATATGAGAGCTAATTCGTTTACGAAAGAAATGTTAACATCTCTCTGGGCATTTTCAATAGCTTTAGATGCTTCGGCAACTTTTATACTTGGCGCTTTATGCGTACCCGCTTTAATAATCAGTTTGTATAGCTGATCTATGTTTTCTGCAATTTCAGGTGTTGACCCAGAAGTTACTTTTTTTATTGTTACAAGAGTATTTACCTTATCTCCAGGTACTATCCTTTCTGGAGAATATCCCACATAAAAATCCTCATTCAGTTTTAATTCTGATTCTTTTTCTAATACCGGAATACATTCTTCTTCTGTGCATCCGGGATAAACCGTAGATTCATAAATAACAACATCTCCTTTTTTTAGAATCCCTCCCAGCATTTTACTTGCTTTAATTAGCAAAGTAAGATCTGGAGCATTAAATCTGTCTATTGGTGTCGGCACAGTTACAATATATACATTTGCATTTGCAATCTCCTCCAAAGAATAAGAAGGTATATACCCTTTTTTAAAATTATTTCCAGAAGCAGCTTCTTTTAAACGCTCTTTTATTTCATAACAATCAGCTTCTAATGTATGATCTTCACCATTTTTAAGTTCTTCAATTCTTTTTACATTAATATCAAAACCATATACAGGTAAATGTTTTGAAAACTCTAATGCTAACGGAAGCCCTACATATCCTTGCCCAATTACTGCAATCTTGTAATTTTCTAGTATATTCATCATTTGTTATTTAAAAATACTTTTTATTTTATCAAAAAAGCTTTTGTGTTCTGCTCCATAACCATATCCATACTTATTACCATAAGCGAAATATTCTCGACTTACATCATTAAGTACAAAAGCAACATTCTTTATCCTTTTACCTTCTATCTGTTTGTTAGCAAAATCGATTAAAGATTTTTCTGTATGCTTTGATCTAGTAACGTATAAAGTTACATCTGCCAAATCTGCCACCAACAAAGTATCTGTAACTAACATTAATGGTGCTGTATCTACAATAATATAATCGTATTTTTCTTTCAGTTCGGCGATAAGATTTTCATATCTTCCATTAGATAGTAATTCTGTCGGATTTGGAGGAATACTTCCTGAATATATTACATCTAAATTAGGATTAAAAGAACTTTGATGTATAATATCTTTGACAACAATCTGATCGTCATAAAGGAATTCCGTAAGACCTGCCAATCCTTTTCTTGCCGTGTTATATCTTTGTAATTGAGGATTTCTAATATCTGAACCTATAATAATTACCTTTTTCTTAGGAGTTGCCATTGTTAAAGCAAGGTTTACAGACACATGAGTTTTACCTTCGCCTTTTACTGTAGAGGTAACAAATACTGTTCTTCCCGGTTGAAGACTTTTCGGAAACATAAAATTCATGTTGGTAATTAATATCCTGAAAGATTCCGCCATTGGTGACAGATCATTTATTTTCACTAATTCATTCTGTCCACGTTCCATGCTTGGAATTTCTCCAATAATTGGTTTTTTATGGGTGAGTTTCTCCAAATCATGTTTTGTTTTTACTTTATTATTAAATAATTGCTGCAAATAAATAATACCTACTGGCAATAATAATCCAAATAAAAACCCAGACAAAAGGATAACCATTGATTTTGGAGCAACCTGAAAGCCAATATATGCTTCATCAACAATCCTAGCCTTGGGAGCAGTAACTGCCATCGATATAGCTGTTTCCTCTCTTTTTTGCAATAAAAGTAAATATAATGCCTCCTTTATTTGTTGTTGTCTTTCAATACTTCTGAAAAGTTTTTCCTGAGCAGGAACTTTAGCAATCTTTCCAGAAATTATATTTTGTTCAGATGACAAACCATTTTTTGCTAATTGGAGACCTGTTTTATTTTTTTGTAAACTCTGGATAACCGAACCCCGAAGGTTATTGATTTGCTTTGTAACATCCATTACCAATGGGTTTTGAGGAGTAGCACTTTCCAGCAATCTATTCCTTTCCAAAACCAGCTGGTTATAAGTTGATACATTGGCAGTAGCACCCGGATTGTTCAATCCTACATTACTCGGAAGCGTTTGATAAGAGTTTTGGTTCGAAACATAACCCAGCAAAGCATCCGTAAGCTCCAATTGAGCATCAATTTCCAGCTCTTTACTTTTAGCTTCAACATTTGTCTGTAATCCAATTTTAGTTTCAGCTTCAATATCCGAAATCTGATTACTCTGCTTGAATCTTTCTTTCTCGCTTTCAACGTCACCTAAATCTCTCCCTACCTGAGTTATACGATCATCTATAAATTTCGCAGTATTACTAAATTCTGTATTTTTATCTGCTATTGCATCTTCATTATATACCTGAACCAACTTATTGATAATCACTTTAGCCTTTTCTGTTTCGCTATAATTCATAGCTAACTTGATGACCGTTGCATCTTTATTTATTAAAGTAACATTAAGTGCGCCCTGATATCTATCTGTCTTGCCCGCAAGATTGGAAATATCCAATAACACTTCATTAGTTTTATTCTTTAATGCATATTGCTCGTTTTTCAATATCATTATATTCGCAAACGGCAAACTAATTACTTTATTAAAAGTTGTAGTGATTGTAGGGATCCCTTCTGAACTCAGTTCTAATTTATCACCATTTATCTTTAAATTCATTAAACGAGAGACTTTTGCAGAAGTCTGCTTTTCTTGGATCATTCTTACCTTTACAGGCGATGTTTCACCAAAAAGCTCATGCTTTATATCTCCTTGGAAAACATCTGTTTCAAGACCTAATTCTCTTACAACCTCTCTTATTAATTTTTTGGATTTTAAAATCTCCATCTCATTTTCCACACCATTACTTCCAATTTTTCCTATTCCGGAAATATCTCTTAATACTGCAAAATCCTGAGTTCCTCCATTGTTTGCTTTAGCATCTTTTATAAGTATTGTAGATGCAACCTCAAACACGGCCACTTGCTTTCTAAGGTATAAATAAGCGAATATAACGGCTATAATAACACTAACTATAAACCAATACCAACTCTTTAAATAAGGCTGTATTATCTCGCGTATATGTAATTCTGAATTTTCCGCTTCCGCTACATAATTATTCTTTTTCATCATTTTCTTATTTCTTAAATAAACCTATTGCTACTGCTATAGCTGTAACACCTATTGAAATAGCAGATAAAATGAGTGGTGTATTAGGATTTTGCTTAGAAATCGTATCTTTTGTATTGTTTGCAGAAACAATTATTGCATCACCTTGTCTAAGATGATAATAGGGAGAGTTTATAAGATTAGCATCCTGAAGATTTACTCTTCCATGTGTGACCTGCCCATTCTCTGTTCTTATAATCAATACATCATTTCTCTTACCAAATGCAGTAAGATCACCTGCCATACCAAGTGCATTTAAAATAGTTGCCTGACCATTACTAACAATATAATCTCCTTGTCTGTTTACTTCTCCTAAAATCGTTATTTTAAAATTAGCGAGTCTTACGTTTACTGTTGGATTAATAACAAATTCAAGCATCTTGTTTCTTAACTCATCTTTGAACTGCATTAATGTTTTGTTAGAAGTATTAAGTTTTCCTAAAATAGGAAAATCTATATCCCCATTTACATCTACAATATAAGAGGGTCCTGAAATATTAACGGTTCCCTGACCTGGAGTATTTCCTCCTGCCAAAGCATTAGACTGAATATACTCTGATGATGAATAATTTTGATTAAATGGTTTCACAACATCCGTATCCTTAGCCGTAACAAGAATAATAAGCTGATCTCCAGGTTGAATTGTGGGTTGAGAATTTATCGTTGAAGCTTCTAATGCAACATTTTCTATATTCTGCAGATAATTCAAATCATTCGGTGCATTAGGATTAGTTTTACACGAAACTAAGACAAATGCTATTAATACAGCCAGTATTTTACCTTTCATCATATTTTAAAAATTGTACAAATATACATTTTATATTTTTCTATTTATCCAGTATTTCATAAATAGAATTGTTACTTCTAAATTCGGGTACGATAGTTTTCAAAATTCTTACCACTTCTACTTTGTCTCTTCTGACTGCAGCTTTAGTAACAAGATTTATCATACTTTCTATTTCTAAAAACTCCATACTCGGATCTTTTGAAATCATAATTTTATCATTATGAGTAGGAAGTGTTTTTGCATCATCGCTTAAAAGCTCTTCATATAGTTTTTCACCCGGTCTTAAACCAGTATAAATAATCTTAATATCAATATTAGGTTCAAATCCTGACAATTTTATCATTCTGTTGGCAAGATCTAAAATCTTTACTGGTTCCCCCATATCAAAAACAAAAATTTCACCACCATGCCCCATTGTTCCTGCCTGCAATACCAACTCGCATGCTTCAGGAATAGTCATAAAATATCTTACAATATCCGGATGAGTAATTGTAACTGGACCTCCGGCTTCAATCTGTTTTTTAAAATGTGGAATTACCGAACCATTTGATCCTAATACATTTCCAAATCTTGTTGTGATAAATTTGGTAGTATTTCCTTCTACATTTTGCAATGACTGAACAAATAATTCAGCAGCTCTTTTTGAAGCACCCATCACATTGGTTGGGTTTACCGCTTTATCTGTAGAAACCATTACGAATCGGTTTACATTATATTTACTCGAAAGAGTTGATATTATTTTTGATCCCAAAACATTTACCAAAATCCCTTCATGCGGATTTTCCTCAACTAAGGGAACATGTTTGTAAGCAGCAGCATGATAAACCATTGAAAAATTATACGCCTGAAATAATGGCTCTATTCTATGCTTATTAGAAACATCTGCCAAAACAAATTTAAACCTGATATGAGGGAATTTATCTTTCATTTCAAGTTCAATATCATAGAGAGGGGTTTCTGCCTGATCTAGGACAACAATTAAAGAGGGATTAAACTGTGCCACCTGTCTTACAATTTCACTTCCGATAGATCCCGCACCGCCAGTTACTAAAATATTTTTATTGTAATGTCTACTTTTAACCTCTTCATTTTCGATCTTAATAGGCTTTCTATTCAATAAATCTTCAATCTGAAGGTTTCTGATAGATCCTCCTAAGTCACTATCTCTTAATTTTTGTACAGAAGGAGCCTTGAAAATATTAAGATCTTTTTCCAAAAATAAATTCACCCAAGAATTCATTTCGTCTTTAGACATCATTTCTTTTACAATAATTACTCCGTCTATCAAAAGTTCTTCTTTTGTATTTCTTTCTATTTTATCTTTAGAAAGAATAGGTTTTCCTAATAATGAAGCTCTTTTTGAATCAGTTCTCTGGGTAAGAAATCCCACTACATGATAAGGAAGGCTTGGATTATCAAGAATTGCTCTTGCAATGGCAATAGACTGTTCATCAATACCTAATACAAGAATTCTTTTCTTTAATGTACTTCTTCTGTATTCTCTAACAATATGAAAAAACTCCTTCACATATAATCTGAAAAGGAATAATCCCATAAAAGAAATAATAAAATACAGTACCAAATAGGGGGTAAGAATAAATTTACCACCGGTAACCCAAAAGTAAATAATATTGATCGTTCCTACCATAAACATGGTACAGAAACAAGAAATCAATAATTTAAAAAGATCTATAAAAGTTGAATGTCTAATAATTCCTGCATATGTTTTAAGAATATACATGAATAAAGTATTCGTAAGTATAATAGCGACAAAAACAATACTTTTATCATCATGATAAATAAACTCTTTCTGAGTAATCTTTTCAATAATGTAGGTAGATATAAATAACGATACTACCAGAATAATAATATCAATTACTAATATTATCCATCTGGGAAGATATCTTACATCCGAGAGACTGACAACATTATCTCCTCCAAAGATTTTCTTTCTAAGAGAGTCGTACATTGTCTTTATTTGTGTTCATATATTATTAAGGTATAAACCTAGATTATTAAAAAAAATAATCTTAAGGCATTCATGCAAAATTAAAATAAAATTTCATCTATACTTTAATTTTAAAAAATAAATTTAATCTGAGTTTTTACCATTTCCCATTTTAAATTTCATTTAAGATATAGAGTAACCCATTTTCAAAAACTATACCATAAAAGTATATTTTAAGGGCTTTTTTTATTTCATTTTTACTGGAAATAAATATTTTCAACAATAATCCATTTCCATTACATTATTATGATAAATATAAAAATTATGTTACATTTTTAAATCAGCTCTAATAAAAATGAAAATTATATTTGTCCAAAAATATCATTTATTTTCTCATATTCAAAACCTCGGCTTATCAAATATTTTATTGTCTTTGATTTTCTTTGATATTCTTTTAATCCGTTTTGTTTGGAATAGTAATCTTCGTAGATTTTTCTGATCGTTTTTTCATAATCATCTTCATCTATTTCATCGAAACACTTATTTATTAATTTTTCGGGAATTTGTTTTTGTTTTAAATTAATTTTAATTTTCGTCTTTCCCCAATGTTTAATATAGAATTTTCCTCTGATATAGCTTCTGGTAAATCTCTCTTCATTTAAATAATTTTCCTTTAAAAGATAAAGCACAATTTCTTCCTTCGCTTCATCAATTAACAGAAACTCCTTCATTTTCTGCTCCACTTCCGCATGACAACGATCCTGATAAACACAATAATTCATCATTTTCAGTTTAATTTCATTAAAAGTGAACGATTTCTTTTCCATATTTATAAAAAAAGAATGAGCACAAAAGCCCATTCTTTATATCTTTAATCGAGATAAGTATTAATAATTAAATAATGCCTTACCTTCCATTAATCCGTTAACTTTCTTTCTAACAGAAGCAATTACTTCTTCATTTTTAATATTGTCAACAACCTCAGAAATAAATCCGGCAAGGGTATCCATATCATTTTCTTTCAATCCTCTAGTCGTGATTGCAGCAGTTCCCAATCTGATACCAGAAGTCGTGAATGGAGACTTATCATCAAACGGAACCATATTTTTATTACAAGTAATATCAGCAAGAACCAAAGCTTTTTCAGTTTCTTTACCGTTTACTCCTTTATTTCTAAGATCAACAAGCATCAAATGATTGTCTGTTCCTCCACTTACAATATCAAATCCTCTGTCTATCATTGATTTTGCCAAAGCCTGAGCATTAGACTGAACCTGTTTTGCATACGTTAAAAACTGATCATCCAAAGCTTCACCAAAAGCAACCGCTTTACCAGCGATAACATGCTCCAACGGACCTCCCTGAATTCCTGGGAAAACAGCTCCGTCAAGAACCTGGCTCATCATTTTAATATCTCCTTTCGGCGTTTTGTGACCGTATGTATTTTCGAAATCTTTCCCCATCATAATCATTCCTCCTCTCGGACCTCTTAACGTCTTGTGAGTTGTTGTTGTAACAACGTGGCAATGTTCGAATGGATTATTTAAAAGACCTTTTGCAACCAAACCTGCAGGGTGAGCAATATCTGCCCAAAGTGTAGCTCCGATTTCATCTGCAACCTCTCTGAATTTGGCATAATCCAAATCTCTTGAATATGCTGAGAAACCTGCAATAAGCATTTTTGGCTTTTCTCTCAAAGCAACTTCTCTCATCTGATCGTAATCGATAAGCCCAGTTTCCTGCTGTACTCCGTAAGAAACCACATCATACTGAATACCTGAGAAATTCACAGCTGAACCGTGAGTAAGGTGACCTCCCATCGAAAGATCCATCCCCATAATTTTGTCACCCGGCTTCAAAACTGCCAAATAAATTGCCGCATTTGCCTGAGAACCGGAATGTGGCTGAACATTTGCATAATCAACTCCGAAAAGTTCCTTAGCTCTGTTAATTGCTAAAGTTTCAACCTCATCTACTACTTCACAACCTCCGTAATATCTTTTTCCGGGATATCCTTCTGCATATTTATTAGTCAATACGCTTCCCATTGCTTTCATTACATTTTCAGAAACAAAATTTTCTGATGCAATCATCTCAATTCCATGGGTTTGTCTTTGTCTTTCTTTTTCAATCAGGTCGAAAATAATGTCCATTTTACTTTTAGTTTTGAAATTTTTCACCCCAAATGTACGGAATTTTCACCAAGATTTTAGTATTGTCAAATATGATTTTTAGATTAAAAATTTAATAAAAAACGGCTAAAGCTCTTCATTAATGAACTTTTCGCAATATTTTTTTATTTCATCACGAACATTTCTAAACTGTTGATTGATTTCTTCATCCGTTCCAACAGCTTTTGCAGGATCTTGGAAGTTGTGATGAAAAACTTTCGCTTTTGTAGGAAAATACGGACAGTTTTCCTTTGCATTATCACAAACAGTAATTACAAAATCAAAGCCTATATTTTTATATTCATCAATATTGTTTGAAGTGTGATGTGAAATATCAATTCCGTCTTCTTTCATTGTAGCGACAGCTTTAGGATTTACGCCGTGAGTTTCAATTCCGGCACTGTAAATTTCTGCCTTATCTTTTGCAAAATATCTTAAATACCCTTCTGCAATCTGACTTCTGCAGCTGTTTCCGGTACAAAGTACCAATATTTTCTTTTTCATATTTTAAACAAATAACCAAATGATATTGATAATGCAAAATTTTGGATCAAACCCGAAAATCAACTGCAATACAATAACTGAGGTGGTAATAATTAATGGTTTTCTGTATTTAATGAGTCTATTTTTCATGGTTTAGCAACATCCGGAATTTGGTGCGCAACGACTTTCTTTATTCTCTGATAATTCACTCAAACTCAATTTCTGCTTTTGTGGAGGAATTCCGCAGGCGTCCTGAGCAAGACACGCTGTTAATTTATTTTTTAAAACAAAATGTTTTCCGTTAAAATCCAAATCATATTTTCCGATGCTTGAGTCTTGATATTCTACTTCAATTTCAAAATTTCCGATTCCTAATTTTTCTTCCGAAAGATTAATAATATGAAGGAGTTTGCCAGGTTTCAAACGATGTTCAAAATCATCCGCATTCCAAAGCTGAAAGTTTACTTTTTCTTCTTTTCTGATAGTTCCGCCGCAATCAATAAAATTTTTAGTTACCATTCCAATTTCTGTCACATGAAAATGTTCAGGCACAAATTTTCCATTTTCCAGTTCAAATTCCACATTGTCTAATGTTGGAAGAATTTTTTTAATTTGTTCTAAGGTCATAATTGTTTATTCTAAATCGTTATATCGCAATATTACGATAATTATTTGCAAAAATTTTTCAACAGCAATTTTGTTTTTTTACTGTGGTAATGATGTTTGAAAAAAACAGGGTCAAAAGTTCGAATGCTTTTTCGTCGATACAATAGCAAACTGAGTTTCCTTCAATATTTCCTTTAATCAATCCTGCATTCTTTAATTCTTTCAAATGTTGAGAAACCGTAGGCTGGGCAAGAGGCAGCTCATTGACGATATCTCCACAGATACATTCGTTCACTTTCAGCAAATATTCAATAATTGCAATTCTTGCGGGATGTCCTAAAGCCTTTGCAATCGTCGCAATTCTGTTTTGCTGTTCGGTAAAAAAATCGGTTTTGGTAGCTCCCATTTTATAATTTATATCGCAATATTACGATAATAAATTTTACTGGCAAATTTTTCCCAAAAAATCCTCACAGAAATCCGTAAGAAAATAATAATATGCATAGAAAATTTTTAAAATTCTTCTTCCGAAAGTTCTTTATTAACAACAGCTCCAGCAAAATTTCCCTGAGCCACAGCATTGGCGACAGATCTCATCATCGTCACATTATCTCCGCAAGCAAAAATGCCGTCAATATTTGTTTTCTGCATAAAATCAACTTTAATAAAACCTTGCTCTGTCAATTCTATACCTAAATCTTCAATATTTATATTTTGTTCGAAGGGAATTTTCGCGTACAAAGCCTGTAAGGGAATTTCTTTTCCGTTTTTAAATATCAACTTTTGAATTTGTCCATTTTTGTGTTCAACTTTTTCGATTTCATCTTCAATGAGATTGATTTTATTTTGATTAAATTTTCTAAGTTGCTCTTCAGTTAAAGTCGATTTTCCGTTGGTAAATAAAGTCAGATGTTTTGTTAAATTAAAAACCAGTTTTGCAAAATCAAAAGCAATAGCACCATTGGAAAGAATACCTGTAACCTGTTCTTTCACTTCATAGCCATGACAATACGGACAATGAATAACAGAAATTCCCCAACATTCGATAAATCCCGGAATATTTGGCATTATATCTTTAATTCCCGAAGCAAGAATCAGTTTTTTTGCATAAAATTTTTTATTATTTTGAGTTTCAACTTCAAAACCTTTATCTTTTTTTGAGGTTTTTGTCACTACTCCATTATGGAATTTTACAGTTTCGTATTTCAAGACTTGTTCTTTCGCCAAATCAGAAATTTCTTTTGGCGTTTTTCCGTCGTGGGTAATAAAATTATGTGAATGCGGAGTCTGTCTGTTACATGGTTTTCCGCTGTCGATGATTAAAACTTTTCGTAAAGATCTTCCTAAAGCCATTCCTGCAGATAATCCCGAATAACTTCCCCCGATTATAATAACGTCAAAATTCTGTTTCATGATTTTGTTGGTTGTTGGTTGTTGGTTGTTGGTTGTTGGTTGTTGGTTGTTGGTTGTGCAAATGTAAAAATAAATTCTCTTTAATGCGACTAAATCGCAATAATAATTTTTATATTTGCAGTATGGCAAAGAGAAATACCATCACAAAACAGTTGATTCTGGATTCGTTAAAGACTTCTAAATCTGCGGTGAGTCAGGAAATTTTACAGAAAGAATTGGGCGAAGCCGTTGATAGGGCAACAATTTACAGGGTTCTGAACAGCTTCTGTGAAGATGGAATTGTTCACAAAATTCTGGGCGACGATGGAAAGTTTTATTTTGCTTTTTGTATTAATTGTTCGGAAAAGAAGCATCAACACAATCATTTTCATTTTAAATGCCTGACTTGTGGAAAAATTGAGTGCTTACCAAATGAAGTGGATGTGAAATTACCGCAAGGTTATGAATCGATGACTTTTAATGGCTTTATTTCGGGGTATTGTAAGGATTGTTCAATTTTGTAAATCGATTAAGTAACCTAATTTTGTCATGTAAAGCTGGATTCCTAGCCCTGATTGAAGCGACATCCTTTTTTGTTGCGGGCGGAGCGAAGCGGAGACCGTAACAAAAAAGATACAGCGGAAAGCGGGAAAAAGCTCCTGAAAAAAATGATAAATTATTGTACAGCACTCCGGAATGAGAAAGTCGGTACTATATGATGTTGAAATTTTGTGGATAACTCTGTGGATAAGTTTGTGGATAACTTTTAAAATACTTAATTATTGCATTCTTTACTAAACTCCGTTTCATTCTGAATGACACAGAAATATCGTTTAATTAAAATAAAAAATCCCGAGAAAACATCCCGGGATTTACAGTTTAAAAAATTTATAGTGTCAGTTTACTATTTTTTTGCTTTTTCTTTTAACTCTTCCTTGTCTTTGTCGGATGGGTTCCAAACTTTTACGTCAGAATTTTTATCAATTCCTGATAAGATCTGAACATTGATTCCGTCGCTTGCTCCAAGCTTCACATAAGTTTTCTTGAATTTTCCATCTTTTTGCTTAACCTCAACAAAAGGAACATCTTTTCCGTTCTTTTTTTCGTACTGAACTAATGATTCATCCAATAACAAAGCATTTTTCTGAGAATTTAAAACAATTTCTCCGTTAGCAGAAAAACCGGCTCTGATGTACTCGTTGTTTGGATTGTAAACATCACCTTCAACCGGGAACTTAATCGTTCCGTTGTTATCTTTCCCTTTTGGAGCAATCATCGTTAGTTTTCCCGGGAAACTTTTGTTTTGAAGAGCACCGATTACGATATTCATACCCATTCCCTGCGTTAATTTTCCGGCTTGAGCTTCATCTATTTCTCCCTGGAAAATCAATGAACTAAGGTCTGCAATTGAACAGATTGTTGTTCCCGCGTTGAACGAGTTCGCTTCAATAACCTGACTTCCGACTTTTACAGGAACTTCAAGAACTGTACCTGCCGCTTTTGAACGGATCTGAGTTGTTGCCAAACCTTGTAACTCAGGAGTTGAACCTGTTTTTACGATCTGTAATGTTTTTTGTGCTGTAATCAATTGCTGATTTGCATTCTTTAAAGTCTGCTGAGTGGAATATAATTGCTGTTGAGCATTCAGATATTCCTGTTTAGAAGCAACTCCCTGCTTGTAAAGTTTTTCTTGCATCTCAAATTGCTTACGCATATTTTCAACATTAAGTTTTGCATTGTTGATCTGAAGCTGTTGGTTATCCACATTCTGTTGTGCACTGTTTACATCAGCAATATTCGGAATGATTCTCACCGTTGCGATCAACTGTCCTGCAGTTACTTTATCTCCTTCATCCACTAAAATCTTATCGATAATTCCCGCTATATTTGGTTTGATTTCGATTTCTTCTTTCGGAACAATTTTTCCTGTTGCCATCACCTTATCATCCATGTTCTGAACAGACGGTTTTCTGGTAAGGAAAGCCTCACTTTCTTTAGAATTGGACTTTACAAGATAACCGATTCCCGAGAACAATGCCACTGCAAATAAAAGCCCCAAGACAATATAAATGGCTTTTTTCCAAGTGAATTTCTTTTTCATATGTATAGTTTATTTTTTATTTAACTAGTTTTATTTTATTTTGATAAATCATCAATTATTCTGATCTTAATGCTTCAATAGGTCTGATTTTCACTGCTCTTTGTGCAGGAATCATTCCGATGATTAATCCTAAAACTACCATCACAGCCATTGCCGCAAAAACGTTTCCGTAATTTACCGTTGGATTGTAGAATGGGAAAGAATCCTGACCTTTTGTTGCAATATCCAAAATCATTAATACAAAAATACCCGACATGAATCCGAGTAAACCGGACGAAAGCGTGATCACAACACTTTCCAGCAAAATCTGATTTCTTACTTCTGATGGTTTTGCACCCAAAGCTCTTCTGATCCCGATTTCTTTTGTTCTTTCCTTTACCGTAATCAAAAGGATATTCGAAATGGCAATTACTCCGGCAAGAATCGTTAATGTTCCTACAATGATTGTTAAAAGCTGCATTCCCGATAAAAATCCTGTCAGTTTTTTAAATTCTTTTCCAAGATTAAAAGTTCCGAAAGCATTGGTATCATCCGGCGAAACATTGTTTTTTGATTTTAATTGCTGTTTTACCTTCGTTTCTACATTATTTACATCTGCATTTGGCTTGCTTACAATCGCGAAAAAATCTACATTATCTCCGTTGTTATACATTTTCGTAAAGGTGGAAAGCGGGATAAAAACAGTTTGGTCATTTTCCATTCCGCCGCCTTTTTTTACTCTGAAAACTCCAATTACATTAAAGAAAATACCTTTAATATTAATCGATTTTCCTAGTGGATTTTCATTCTTTTTAGCATCGAAAAAGTTTTTGTAAACTTCTTCTCCAATCACTACTACATTTTTATTTTGTGAAATATCTGCGTCATTAAGATATCTACCGAAAATTAATTTTTTCTCCGAAATTTTGTTTCCTAAAGGATAATCGCCATTCAGAGTGTAAGTTGCTGACTTCCCATTTTTAGACATTTGTTCACCAGCATTTCCGAAATTCCCTCTTGAATTCTGAGGAGAAATGTAATCTATTTCCGGAATTTTTCTTTTCAGCATTTCAATGTCTGCCAGTTTCAGATGTACCTGTCTGCCCTTCGGGAAACCGTCGTAAGGAATCGATGTATTCTGAGCCCAAAGAAAAATAGAATTGGTAGCAAATCCTGAAAACAATTTATCGAAACCGTTTTCCATTCCTTTTGCCGCTCCAAGCAAACTTACATACAAAAACATACCCCAACCCACACCAATCATGGTAAGGAATGTTCGAAGCTTATTATTCCTCAATGAATAATAAATTTCCTGCCAAGTATCCTTTTTAAATATTATGTTCACTTTTTTATTTAATTATAAATGATGAATGATTAATGATTAATGATCTTTTCAAAATCATAATTCGCTTTTTAAGTCTAAATTATTCCGTTCTTAATGCTTCGATCGGTTTAATTCTTGATGCTCTGTAAGCCGGTACAAATCCTGCAATCAATCCTGAAAAAACCAGTGCGATGAATGCCATAATGATCGTTCCCCAACCTACGCTCGGGCTTTTAATAAAGTATTCTTCAAGATTGTCGCCAATTAAGTTTAAGGCTAAAATTCCCAATCCTACTCCTACAAATCCTGAAACGACAGTAATTACAACACTTTCCTGAACAATAAGAGCAACAATACTTCTTGGCTTTGCACCAATTGCTTTTCGTACTCCTATTTCTTTGGTTCTTTCTTTTACGATGTAAACCATGATATTACTGATCCCAATAATTCCTGCCAACAAAGTTCCCATTCCGATAAATCCTACAATCGCTGTAAGAACCGCCATGAAAGTGAAGGTATCGTTCATGTTTTGGGCATTATTCCAGACTCTTACTCCGTTTTCATCGTCTGGAGAAACATTTTTTCTGGCTTTTAATCGATTTTTTAATTCGTCACCATATTTGATAGCTTCCTGTGGAGTCAGTTTATCATTGTAAGCAATATAATTTATACTTACTGTGTCAGAACCTTTCTTCATCTGCTGCAACGTTGTGATAGGAACTGTGATATGTCTTTCGTCCCAGTCACCACCATCATCAGAGAATACTCCGACTACTTTGAACATGGTTCCGTTAATATCCAGCTCTTTTCCGACCGGACTTCCGTTTTTAATTAAATCACGCTGAACCATTCTTCCGATCACGGCAACGTTTTGTTTCCTATCCAAATCTGTTGGTGTCAAATAACGACCTTCCAGCATTTTTCGGTTTTCGATGATTTTTTCTTCGGGTTCAGCTCCGTTGATCTGGTAATTTCCGCTTTCTTTACCATATTTAACCAATAAATTGGCGGTATATCTCGGTGTAGAACTTCCAACGTTTTCTTTATCTACATTCACAAGGAAATCGTAGTCAGAATTATTCATCGTAACGATCCTGTCGGATTGAAGTCCCTTATAAGCAATAGTCGTTTTTCCTGTAACAATCGAAATCAGGTTTTGGGCATCTCTCGCAAAACCTTGTGTAAAAGCATTCTGCAATCCAGTTCCAATCCCGAAAAGCACAATGAAAATAAATAAACCCAAAGCCACGGTAAATCCGGAAAGCACCGTTCGCAATACATTACTGCGAATAGAACTGAATATTTCCTGCCAACGATCTAGGTCGAACATTTTTTTATTATTAAAAGATTAAAAAATTTAAAGATTAAAGCTTTATGAACTTTTAATTTTTAAATTCTCTTATTATCAAATTTTCAAAATAATCTATAAAACAATCTGCTTTATAAATTCATCACTTTCAATGATTCCGTCTTTCAGAATGACGTTTCTTTTTGTCTGTGCCGCTACGTCGGGTTCGTGGGTTACAACGATGATTGTTTTTCCTTCATTATTAATATCCTGAAGAAGTTTCATAATATCATGCGTTGTTTTAGAATCCAATGCTCCGGTTGGTTCATCTGCAAGAACAACCTTTGGGTTGGTTATCAAAGCTCTTGCAATGGCAACCCTTTGTTTCTGACCTCCGGAAAGCTCATTCGGTAAGTGAGTCGCCCATTCAGCCAACCCTACTTTTTCCAGATATTCCATTGCTTTTTGGTTACGCTCCTTCCTTGGCATATTCTGATAATATAAAGGAAGTGCAACATTATCCAAAGCCGTTTTATATCCAATTAAATTGAAAGACTGGAAAATGAATCCCAAAAACTTACTTCTGTATTCTGCAGCTTTCACTTCAGACAAGTGCTCGATCGGAACATTATCCAATTCGTAAGTGCCGGAATCTTTTTCATCAAGAATACCAATAATATTAAGAAGCGTAGACTTCCCGGAACCGGAACTTCCCATGATGGAAACAAACTCGCCTTCGGAAATATTTAGATTGATTCCCTTGAGAACGTGCAACTTGCTTTTCCCTGTATCGTACGATTTATGTAAATCCTGAATTACTAACATTAAGTGATGTATGATTTTATACCCTATAAGTAGATATATTTTTTAATTTGTTACGAAGAATGGAAAATTCTTTATTTTTATTATTGTTTAGTCATTAACACCTTTATTCATGGTACTTTTTAAATTATTGTTTAACTCCAATTCACTAATAACCTCTATTTTGGACTGATAATAGTTTGTAAGTCAATATCTAAGCGGTCTTCATGTAAATGTGGAAAACTTTTAAGGTTAAAACTCAATCATTTAGTCTTTCACCCTTTCAAATACAGTTCTTGTTTTCTAACTTTGTGCTTGCACAATACAAAAAATAAATCGCTTTCTCGGTTGATAACTTTCACTTATAAGTTACAAAAAATCAGAATGTTGAATATTTTTTGAACTTTATCCACAGTGATCTATTTATTTTAATTTTAAGACATTATTAATATGGGAATTTTTGATAAGAGAGTAAGTTACAAGCCATTTGAATACCCTGAGGTTCTTCAATTTGTAGAGGCGATCAACAAATCGTTCTGGGTACATTCTGAAGTGGATTTTACTGCAGACGTTCAGGATTTTCATTCGCAGTTGGAGCCGCATGAAAAACACGCTGTAAAAAATGCGCTTTTAGCGATTGCACAGATTGAAGTGTCTGTAAAGACATTCTGGGGAAACCTATATAATCATATGCCAAAGCCTGAACTAAACGGTCTGGGAGCTACTTTTGCAGAATGTGAATTCCGTCATTCGGAAGCATATTCAAGGTTATTGGAGGTTTTGGGATATAACGAAGAATTCTCTAATGTGATAGAAATTCCTGCCGTAAAAAAGAGAATTGATTTCTTAACAAATGTTCTTAAACACGCGAATTCCGCAACACCAAAAGAATACGTTTCTTCTCTTTTATTATTCAGTATTCTGATTGAAAACGTTTCGCTTTTCTCACAATTTGCGATTATCCTTTCTTTTACAAGATTTAAAGGATACATGAAAAACGTTTCCAATATTATCGCATGGACTTCTGTTGATGAACAAATTCACGCCAACGCCGGGATTTATTTAATTAACAAAATCCGTGAAGAACAACCATATCTATTAACAGATTCTGATATCGAAGATATTTATACTTTAGTCGATCAATCTGTAGAATTGGAAGGCGAAATCCTTGACTGGATCTTTGAATTGGGAGAATTAAGCGTTTTCTCAAAAGAAGATCTATTAAACTTTATGAAATACCGTGTTGATGACAGTTTAAAGAAAATCAACATGAATACAAAATATAACGTTTCCCCGGAACAATACAGACCAATGATGTGGTTCGAAGAGGAAGTTTTTGCTAATTCTATGGATGATTTCTTTGCAAAAAGACCGGTAGATTATACAAAACACGATAAGAGTATTACGGCCAACGATCTTTTTTAAACTTTAGATTTAGATTTTAATGGGGATAAGGCGCGAGCGAAGCGAGCGTCAGAACAGATAGTATTAGCGATGTCATGCTGAGCCTGTCGAAGCATCTATAAATATATAAGTAATCCTTCTTGGATTTACAATCAATATAAAAAACAAAATTCCGAAGTACAAAAATGCTTCGGAATTCGAAAATATAAAATCTATGGACGAACAAAATAACAACATATGGTGGCTCAACGAAGAATCTGAGCAAATGCTGAACAGAGGTTACCTTTTAAAAGGAGAAACTGTAGACGGAGCAATCGACAGAATTACCACTGCGGCAGCCAAAAAATTATACAAACCGGAACTTCAGCCGGCTTTCAAAGAAATGATCACGAAAGGATGGATCAGTTTCTCATCTCCAGTTTGGGCAAATATGGGAACGCAGAGAGGTCTTCCTATTTCTTGTTTTAACGTTCACATTCCGGACAGCATCGAAGGAATTACTCACAAAATGGGTGAAGTTATTATGCAGACGAAAATCGGTGGCGGAACTTCGGGATATTTCGGAGAACTTCGTAACAGAGGAACTGCCGTAACGGATAACGGAAAATCTTCAGGAGCTGTTTCTTTCATGAAATTGTTTGATACGGCGATGGATGTTGTTTCTCAAGGTGGTGTAAGAAGAGGTGCTTTTGCTGCTTATTTGGATATCGATCACGGAGATATTGAAGAATTTTTATCAATTAAAGATATCGGAAGCCCGATCCAAAACTTGTTTACAGGAATTTGCGTTCCTGATTATTGGATGCAGGACATGATCGATGGTGATATGGATAAGCGTAAAATCTGGGCAAGAGTTTTAGAAAGCCGTCAGCAAAAAGGTCTTCCGTACATTTTCTTTACAGATAATGTAAACAGAAATAAACCACAGGTTTATAAAGATTTAGGATTAACCGTAAATGCAAGTAATCTTTGTTCGGAAATCATGCTTCCGTCAACGAGAGAAGAATCTTTCATCTGTTGTCTTTCATCAATGAATTTAGAATTATACGACGAGTGGAAAGATACGAATGCTGTACAATTGGCTATTTATTTCCTTGATGCTGTTTTATCAGAATTTATCGAGAAAACAGAAGGAAACTACTACCTACAAGGAGCAAGAAACTTCGCAATACGTCACAGAGCTCTTGGATTAGGAGTTTTAGGATATCATTCTTATTTACAGAAAAATATGATCCCGTTTGAAAGTTTTGAGGCAACTCAATTTAATGCAAGAGCTTTCAGACACATCAAAGAACAGGCAGATATCGCTTCAAAGGAATTAGCAAATATCTACGGTGAACCGGAAATCTTAAAAGGTTACGGAATGAGAAATACCACAACAATGGCAATCGCTCCTACGACTTCAAGTTCTGCAATTTTGGGACAGACTTCTCCTGGAATTGAGCCGTTTGCTTCTAATTATTATAAAGCCGGTCTTGCTAAAGGAAACTTTATGCGTAAGAACAAATATCTGGCAAAATTATTAGAAGAAAAAGGTCTTGACAATGAGGAAACATGGAGAACAATCATGTTGAATCACGGTTCTGTACAGCATTTGAAAGAATTAACTGACGAAGAAAAAGCAGTATTCAAAACATTTAAAGAGATTTCTCCGATGGAGATTATTTCTCAGGCAGCACAAAGACAGCAATATATCGATCAGGCTCAGTCTCTGAACCTTCAGATTCCTTCAACAATGCCTGTAAAAGATGTAAACTATCTTTATATCGAGGCATGGAAAAAAGGTGTAAAAACTCTTTATTATCAAAGAAGTTCTTCTGTTTCTAAAGAAATGATGGTAAACTTTGTTACCTGTTCAGCTTGTGAAGCATAACAATCTCAAATAATAATATTAATATATCCAAAACACGCTTTTTTAGGCGTGTTTTTTTGTTTTAAACTATACTATTATTGAATTTATATCTTTTGAATTTATAAAGTAAACACCATAGAAATTTTGTAGTTTTTATTTTATATTTGTTTAAGTGTTTAATTCTTAAAAAAACAGATATGAAATTCGGACAAGTAGAAGATCCTTCAAAAATAGATTTTACATTACCAAAAGATCATCCGAGAACAAAGGAAATTTTGAGCCAGAATAAAAAAGGACTGGAAAATATTTCCATCGGATGTGCAAAGTGGAACAAAACCGACCTGAAAGGATTTTATCCAAAAGGTACAAAAGACGAATTGACGTATTACGCCACTCAGTTCAACTCTATCGAACTGAATGCAACTTTCTACGGAATGCCAACACCGGAACAGGTTCAGACATGGAAAGAAAAAACACCGACAGATTTCAAATTTTTTCCCAAAATCACCAATACGGTTTCGCACTTCAGAAGGCTTTTAAACATTGATGATGTGGTGACGCAATTTGCAACAGCAGTTTTGAATTTTGATGAAAAATTAGGAATGGTCTTTCTTCAGCTTCATGATAATTTCAAGCCGAAAGATTACGAAAGATTAGAACAATTTGTCAACAAATGGCCCAAAGAAGTTCCGTTAGCCATCGAACTCAGAAATACAGAATGGTTTACGGACACAGAAATTTTAGACAAAACCTGTCAGCTTTTTGAAGAGAACAATATCACCAATATCATTGTAGATACTGCCGGAAGAAGAGATATGCTTCACATGCGCCTTACAACTCCGAATGCTTTCATTCGTTATGTAGGAGCCAATGCAGAAAGCGACTACGCAAGGCTGGATGACTGGATGAAACATCTTACGAAATGGAAAAAAGAAGGACTTCAGAATGTTTACTTTTTTGTACATCAAAATATTGAAAAAGCTTCACCTCTACTTTCCGCCTATTTTATCAAAAAAATGAACGATGAATGGAAAACTGACATTTTTATTCCTCAAATGGCAACTGAAAATACAGCAACTTTATTTTAATGTTTCATAATTTTCAACTTTATTCACTAATTAGTGTAATATTTTACATCAAAAAATACAATTTTAACAAAAATAATTCACTTTTTCATCTGAAAAAAAATTAACTGACAATCTCCCTTTTGTATTGTAAAAATTAGTAAATTAGAGAGTACGATAACATATTGAATGTCGAACAATCTAAAAACTTTAATGATATGGAAAAGGAAATTTGTACAATAAGTATTACAACCGACTGGCTTGGTGACGAATATACATTTTATGAAGATGAAAAAATAAAACGAGCCTATGATAACAACAGCCTGAGTTCTGATCTTACAGAATGGTTGGAACCCAAGCAGATAAGTAAACAGAACAAGGACAAGCTTATCAAAAACTGTCCGGAAGAATTTAAGGAAAGAATCATGTTGATTTTAGATTATCCTTAAAGTTTTAAGAAAATAAAAACTGAAAAGTTTATTATAAAACTAAAAATCCCAACCTGAATTTGCACGTTGGGATTTTTTTATCTTCTTTTTCTGATTAATAAAACCAAATTGAGGAACAGCAGAAGAAAATCCAGTGTTACCCAAATTCCTAGTTTTATATTTTCATAATTATAAGCTTCAACCTGTTTTTTGGCAAGATCGGAAAGTCTCGCGCTTTGATTGATATAGTTTTGAACTTCAATAATCTGATCAATATTTTTATTAGGAAGCGA
Source organism: Chryseobacterium ginsenosidimutans (assembly GCF_039536845.1). Taxonomy (GTDB): domain Bacteria; phylum Bacteroidota; class Bacteroidia; order Flavobacteriales; family Weeksellaceae; genus Chryseobacterium; species Chryseobacterium ginsenosidimutans_B. Next base: position 539,931 of record NZ_BAAAZJ010000003.1, on the reverse strand, counting down.
ATGCTGCGAAAAATAGACAAGATTTTTCTTTCCCAAATACCCGACAACCCAATATTCATCAGACGTATCCATTTTAAGATATTGAATTCTAAAATATTCCGGACGGATTTTCCCGATATGTTTTGTCTCAATTACCTTACTTGCATCAGAATCATTCAGAATAACCACGTAAAAATCCAAAGGCTGAGGAAGCTTATTGATTACCTGCAAAGCCACAGAATCCTTTACAATTCCCACCGAACTTTTCTTAATAAACCAATAGGTAAAGAAAGAAATTGCAAAAACCAAGGTGACAATACGGAAAAGTTTTGCCCATTCAGCGCCTTTTCCTCTTTTTACTTTTGACAGAATAAGAGAAAAAAACAAAGCCCAGAAAATAAGCAAAACCACGAATACCATATTGCAAAGATACTTATTTTAAAAGGTTTTTGAGAAGGATGCTAATCAACATTCCACTCTTTATAAAACTGGTCAAGGAATTTCAGCATGAAATCATGTCTTTCGCTTGCAATTTCTTTTCCTTTCTCGGTATTCATTAACTCTTTTAACAACAACAGCTTTTCGTAGAAATGATTAATCGTTGTCCCGTTTGATTTTTTGTATTCGTCTTTCGACATATTCAATTTAGGCTCTACATTCGGATCGTACATCGGGTTATTTTTAAAACCTCCGAAATTGAATGTCCGTCCGATTCCAATGGCACCAATAGCATCAATTCTGTCTGCATCCTGAACAATTTTCAGCTCAACAGGAAGGTCTTTCGGAGCTTCTCCTCTATTTTTAAACGAGATATTTTTAATGATAAATAAAACCTGTTCAATCACTTCTTCAGAGGCATTTTCACTTTCTAAAAACTCTCTTGAAACTTTTAATGCAAGAGTTTCGTCACCATTATGAAATTTCGGATCTGCAATGTCGTGAAGCAAAGCCGCCAATTCCACCACTTCCCGGTTACAGTCTTCTGTTTCTGCTATTTTTTTGGACAGTTTCCACACTCTTTCGATGTGAAACCAATCGTGTCCTGCTTCTGCACCTTCCAATTTTTCCTTTACAAATTCTACTGTGTTTTCGATCAGATTCTTCATTTATATCAATTCATTTAAAATAATATTCCAGAGATTTTTATTATAGCTTCTAAAAAAATTAACGTGCCCAATTTCTCCTTTTTCTGACTCGGAAGTTTTGACTAATCTATAAGTTGGTTTAAGATTGGGATAAGTATCATTCAATAGGCTTTTCACTCCTTTTTCGGTTAACCAAACATCATCTTCCGCTCGAATTACGAATACTTTCTGTGTTAAATTTTTAGAATAATCATCAATTTTTTCCAACAAACCGTTGGTTGATTTCTTGTTTAAAATTAAGGTTCTCCAGTCATATGCACAATCTTTTGGAAGACTTTCTCCGAGCCCGAACCAATTTCCCGGGAAATATCCTAACAATGCGGTAGTTAAAGGCTGCGCAATTCCAAAACCGAGATACGCTTCAATTTTTGTTTTAAATTTTAGGTTTCCGACAAAAGCATTTTGGGTTCCTACGAAAATAAATTCTTCAAACATCTCAGAATCCTGATTCATCCCTAAAATTAAGGCTCCGACTGAATGCCCGAGACAATATTTCTGATAATCATTAAAATTAATTTTAATATAATCGGTTAAGGTTTTATAATCTTTTGCTCCCCAAATTCTCATGGAAGCATTGAAACCTTTCATATTTTCCGGTTTTGAAAGTCCGATTCCGCGATAATCGTAAGTAAGAACCGTAAATCCTTTTTCAGAAAAATATTGTGCAAAAGAAAAATAAACCTGCTGTTTCACTCCTGTCGCGGAATTAATTAGTAAAAGTTTGTTATTACTTCTTCCGGGTAAAAAAAGATGAGTAACGATTGAAATATTATCTTGAGTTTTTAACATCAAATTTTCCATATGATAAAGTAAAAAATCCACTATAAAAGTGGAAATTTTACTTTGTATTTTATGTTAAGTTTAAAACTTTCGATATGTAGCAAATAGCTTATGAAAAGAAATCCGAGACTCTCGGAAGTCCTGTTTGGGAACCTTTTTTAAAAGAAACCTTTGCAGAAACCTCATTTCCGAATTTCACACATTCTTCAATAGAATTTTTGTGACACAAAGCAACAGCAAATCCCGATGTAAAGGCATCTCCCATTCCCATCTTATAACTGGTTTTATCATCGTCATTTCTACAATATTTCATTTCCGTTCCGTCGAAATAAACGGTAGAATTGACATCGTCTCTTACAAAAACCTTATTGACATATTTTTTAAGAATATCTTCTCTCTGATCTTCTCCAAAAACAATATGAAGCTCATTGCTTTTTACCACAAGGAAATCTACATTATCTAAAATGTCATCATTTAATTTTTGTGCCGGAGAAGCATACAATCCGATTTTTTTACCAAGTTTTTTTGCCTTTTTGATCGTATATTCAATCACCTTCATTGACACTTCCAGCTGAAGAAGGACAAGATCTGCGGTGTGAAAATATTTATCTGCCGCTTCCACATGTTCGATACTTAGATAATTATTAGCAGCAGGAACTACAACAATCGCAGCATTTCCGTCTGAAGTCGTTACATAAGCTGTTCCTGTGGCTTCCTGATCTGTCTCGTAAACAAAACCTACATTTACATTTTCACCGACCATATTTCTCATAATCTGCTGACCTAGAGGATCCATGCCTACACAGCCAATAAAATATACGCTTGCTCCCAATCTTGCTGTTCCAACCGCCTGATTTGCACCTTTTCCTCCAAAATAACTTTCGGAGTTTCGGGCAATAACCGTCTCATTTTTGCATGGAACTTTTTCAGTTTCAAGGACAAGATCAATCGATGAGCTACCTACAACGATGATTTTCGGCTGTTCTGATGAGAAATTCATTGTGTTTTATATTAGTTTAATTATTTTGTGTTGATTCTGGCAAATTTATAATACGGGAACTGTGTTTCAAAAATAATTAACTTTAATTAACTAATTTCGATAAATTCAGTCACTAATTTCACTGGTGTATTGTTTTTATCATAAGCGATATAACTTGCATAAAAACCTTCACCATATCCGGTTTCAAAGGCAAAAATAGTTCCAGGATGATCTTCTGACGGCTTTAAAAACGCATACTGATCTATTGCTCCGTTTTCATCAAAAAAATATTCATGAAAAAACTCTTCATAAATCCCCATGAAATCTACACCTTTGCTGCGATATAGTTTTTGTTCAAGTACATTCAGACTGCTTTGCGTGTCAACATCCATGAAACATCCCATCCCGCTTTCCACAGGATATCCGAAAACCTCTCCTTCTGCCAGATCTTTTATATTCTGACCTTCTGTTGTTGCCAATTCCCATTTTGAAATTTCGGCATTACTGAAAATAATTTCGGCATAAGCCACACAATTACTTTCTCTTTCTTTGTGTAATAAAACCGAAAAATCACCCTTCGGAAATTCGGCAGAAAAAGGTTTCATATCATTTGTAATCAACGGATCACAAGCGACCAATTTTCCACCGGAAAGATATATTTTTCCAACTTCGAAGCTTTCCAGCAACGGACTTTCGACGAAGTTTTTTGAGAATAGTTTTTTTATGTTTTCTATATGTGTCATTTCTTATTTAAAAATTGCTTCCAATATCAATCTTTGACTGATTTGGCAGTGTTCTATAAAAATTGCCGGAATATGAACAATTAAAGTTAATCTGATATTCCGACAATTCCAATTTATTTTATTTAATTATAAACTTTTCAGCTTTTCTTCTAAAATTGCAATTTTATCCTGAGCATCTTTTTGTTTTTTACGCTCACTTTCTACAACTTCAGGTTTTGCATTGGCAACAAACTTTTCGTTAGAAAGTTTTTTATCAACAGAAATTAAGAAGCCTTTTAAATATTTCAATTCCTCTTCTGTTTTAATTTTCTCCTCTCCTAAATCCAAGTTTTCACTCAAAGGAATTGAAACTTCTGTCGATCCAACCAAGAATGTAAAACTGGGTTTATCTGTTTTTGTTCCAAAATGAATTTCAGAAACGTTTGCTAATTTCTTAATAACAGACTCATTCGCAAATTCTGAAGCGTTGGTATAAATTTCGGCTGCTTCTTTTGGAGAAATCCCTTTTGTCTGGCGGTAATTTCTTACTCCTGAAATTAATTCCTGAGCCGTTTCAAATTTCTTAATGATATCTTCGTTAAAGTCTCCTGCTTTTTTCTGCTGAGCAATTACTAAAGCTTCGCTAATATTTCTTTCAGAGATCAAATGCCAAATTTCTTCTGATTGAAATGGCATAAACGGATGAACTAACTTCATCAATTCTTCGAAGAAATAAACCGTCTTTTCATAAACTTCTTTAGAAATACCTTCCCCATAATTTGGCTTGATCGTTTCCAAATACCAGCCGCAGAAATCATCCCAAATTAATTTATAAATTAAATGTAAAGCATCAGAAATTCTGAATTTTTCAAACTGATCATCAATTTCAACAATTGTTTTGTTCAATTTATTTTCAAACCATTCAATTGCCTGAGTTTCTGTTGAATTTGCAGGTTTATCTTCATGATTCCACATATTGATCAATCGGAATGCACTCCAGATCTTCGACATGAAATTTCTTCCCTGAAGCATCAAATCTTCATCAAAAAGAAGGTCATTTCCTGCTGCAGAACTTAATAAAATACCAACACGAACTCCATCTGCACCATATTTATCCATCAATTCCAAAGGATCTGGTGAATTTCCTAAAGATTTTGACATCTTTCTTCTCTGCTTATCTCTTACAATTCCTGTAAAATAAACATTTTTGAAAGGAACTTCTTTTCTGTATTCCAATCCGGCCATGATCATTCTCGCAACCCAGAAGAAAATAATATCCGGACCTGTTACCAAATCGGAAGTCGGATAATAATAATTGATATCTTTATTTTCAGGATCATTCAATCCATCAAAAACCGACATCGGCCACAACCAAGATGAGAACCAGGTATCAAGAGCGTCTTCGTCTTGTTTTAGGTTGTCAGTTGTCAGTTGCTGGTTGTTGGTTTTTTGTTTCGCAAGCTCTACTGCTTCTTCGATATTTTCTGCAACTACGAAATCATTTTCTCCGTCTCCATAATAAAATGCAGGAATTTGCTGCCCCCACCATAATTGACGGGAAATATTCCAGTCGCGGATGTTTTCCATCCAGTGTTTGTAGGTATTTTTAAACTTTTCAGGATAAAATTTAACCTTATCATCCATTACGACATCCAAAGCCGGCTTCGCAATTTCAGACATTTTCAGGAACCACTGAACAGAAACTTTAGGCTCAATAACTGCACCTGTTCTTTCTGAAGTTCCTACCTTATTTACGTAATCTTCTGCTTTTAACAAAAGACCTTTTTCTTCTAATTCTTTTGCGATCTGCTTTCTTACATCAAATCTGTTTTTTCCTGCATAATGTTGACCATAATCATTCAAATTACCATCATCGTCCAAAGAATCAATCATCTGAAGATTGTGTTTTTGTCCGATTTCATAGTCATTTACGTCGTGAGCAGGAGTAATTTTCAAAGCTCCTGTTCCGAACTCAATATCAACATAATCGTCTTCAATAATCGGAACTATCCTGTTTACGATCGGTACAATTACTTTTTTACCTTTCAGATGAGCATATCTCTCATCATTAGGATTGATACAAACTGCAGTATCCCCGAAAATTGTTTCAGGACGCGTTGTAGCAACCGAAAGGAATTCTTCTGTCCCTTCGATTTTATATTTTAGGAAATATAATTTTCCGTTTTGCTCTTTAAAAATAACTTCTTCATCAGAAATATTGGTTTTTGCTTCCGGATCCCAGTTTACCATTCTGTATCCTCTGTAGATCAAACCTTTATTATAAAGATCAACAAAACTTTTAATTACCTGCTGAGAAAGTGACTCCTCCATTGTGAAACGTGTTCTGTCCCAATCACAAGAACAACCTAGTTTTTTCAGCTGCTCAAGGATCGTTCCGCCGTATTTATCGGTCCATTCCCAAGCGTGTTTTAAAAACTCTTCTCTGGTAATATCAGACTTATTGACTCCTTCAGACTTCAGTTTAGCAACAACTTTCGCTTCAGTAGCAATTGAAGCGTGATCTGTTCCCGGAACCCAGCAAGCATTAAAGCCCTGCATTCTTGCACGACGGACCAGAACATCCTGAATGGTATTGTTAAGCATATGCCCCATATGTAAGATCCCCGTAACGTTTGGCGGAGGGATTACAACAGTGTAAGGCGGCTTATCATTCGGCTCTGAATGGAAATATTTATTTTCCAACCAGTAATTGTACCACTTTTGTTCTGTTTCCTGTGGATTGTACTTTTCTGAAATCTGCATAAATTCTGTTTCTTTAATTTACAATTTGCAAAAATAGTCTAAAGAAAAAAAATTTTAAGTATGAATTAAAATAATTTTTAACTTTGTTTCTCAAAATTTATCTAACAAACATATTAACATTCAAGAATATGAAAAAATTAATCGCAGGAATTGCGTTATTTGGGACATTTGCATTAGCATCTGCACAAACTATTACATTTGATAAAACTACTTTCGACTATGGTACCGTGAAACCAAGTTCTGACGGTATCAGATTCTTTACTGTAACGAATACAGGTGATAAGCCTCTAGTTCTTTCAAACGTAAAAGCATCTTGCGGATGTACAACTCCTGAATTCAGCACGGATCCTATTATGCCGGGAAAATCTGCTAAAATCAAAGTTGGATACAATACTGGTATCAACGGTGGATTCAACAAAATGATCGAAGTTTTTTCTAACGACCCTGCAAACAGCAGAAGCGTAATCTACATCAAAGGAAATGTAGATCCGAATGCTCCAGATCCAAAACCATTAACTCCAGAAGAGTTGAAAGCTAAAGCTAAAGCTGAGAAAGATGCTGCAAAAGCTGCCGCTAAAGCTGCAAAAAAGGCCGCTAAAACTGCTGCAAAATAGTAAATCTCTACTCAAAAATAAAGAAACCGTCTCTACCGAGACGGTTTCTTTATTACATTTATGTAAGTTTAGTTGATAGATGATGGTTTTTCATTGATGGATTATTACTAAACGCTTAACTTAGATACAATTTTAATTTTTAAATAATTATTAAAAAATGGACACCAATTTCTCAGATGACTTTTTAGTTAAAGGAAAATTTTCAATAAAAAAAACTTCAACAAAGTACGAAGGAAAGCTTACAAAAGAAGAAGGCACACAATTACTGATTCAGGAAAAAGAAAAACTTCGCGAGCTTCAGGAGAAATTGTATGCCGACGGAAGTAAATCTCTTCTCGTTGTACTTCAGGCAATGGATGCAGCAGGAAAAGACAGCTTAATTGAGCATGTTTTCGGAGGAGTAAATCCCCAAGGCTGTAATGTAACAAGTTTTAAAACGCCAAGCTCAAAGGAATATTCCCATGATTTTTTATGGAGAAATTATTTGGCTTTACCTCAAAAAGGAATGATTGGGATTTTTAATCGTTCTCATTATGAAAGTGTATTGGTCTGTAAAGTTCATCCTGAATATAATTTAAGTGAAAAAACCTGGAAATCCGTAAAAGATTTTGATAATAATTTTTGGGAAAACCGTTACGAAAGCATTAGAAACTTTGAAAAACACCTTTCTCAAAACGGAACAACCATTGTAAAAATATTTCTAAACGTTTCTAAAGATGAACAAAAGAAAAGGCTCATCGACAGAATCAACGAGCAGGAAAAAAACTGGAAATTTTCAGCAGCTGACCTTCCGGAAAGAGCTTTATTCGACAGATACATGGAATGTTACAAAACCGCTATTAACGAAACTTCGAAAGATAATGCACCTTGGTATGTACTTCCGGCTGATAATAAATGGTTTGCGAGAGTGGCGGCAATACAGATTATTATTGACACTTTAGAGAAAATGGATTTGAAATACCCTCAACTTTCCGAAAAAGACAGATTAGGTTTAGAGGAAGCAAAAAAACAGTTGGAAGGCGAATAGTACATGATAAAAGATGGGAGATGGAGGTTAAAATTGATACACTAAAAACTTCCTTCTTCCAGCTTTAAAAAGAACGAGAAAATCTATAAGCCGGATTTTGTACTTTAAAAAAGTGCCTGTTATTTATCTACGTTTTACATTGCTGCAAAACTTGAGCTGATTACCCCTCGGCTTTCAGAGCGAGCAACTCCTATTTTCATTTCTGAAAAGAACCGATATACTTATCATTGCACCACAAAGAGTTTACCTGGTTTCACTACAGCCGAACTGTACATACTTTCTGTTGCACTTGTCCTACCCTCACGGGTGACGGATGTTATCCGCTTTGATGCTCTATGGTGTCCGGACTTTCCTACCCTTACCGAAATAAGAATCAACAGGCCGATTTTCTCGTAGCTGCAAAGATACAATTTAATGTAACAATTTACTTATATAAACAGTCTCACAATATAAAATTACACTGTTTTTACGAATTGCCACATTGTTAGATTATTAAATTGTTAGATTGAGATTTTGTCGTTATCTTCGTGCAACTAAATTACACATTTACATTGGCTTCAAAGGAAAAAGAATTTGCGCAGCTCATTAAGGATAATCAGGGATTGATTATTAAGGTTTCGCGTCTTTATACCAATTCTTTGGAGGATGAGGAAGATCTTTTCCAGGAAATTGTCTTACAACTTTGGAGAAGTTACGACTCATTTAAAGGAAATTCTAAGATTTCTACCTGGATGTATCGTGTTGCCTTAAATACAGCCATTACCCTTTTCAGAAAAAAAAGCAAAAGCTTACCAACTAACGAGTTAGACATCAATCATGCAGATTTTATCGAAGATGATGACGAAAAACAGCAACAGGTATCACTTTTGTATACTGTAATAAAGACTCTTCCTAATGTGGAAAGAGCTATTGTAATGATGTATCTGGATGATTTGCCTTACAAGGATATTGCAGAAAACCTCGGGATTACTGAAGTAAATGCACGTGTGAAAATGAACAGATTAAAGAAAACCCTTAAAGAACAGATGGAAAAATATGCCTGAATTTGATTTAGACAGCCTTAAGAAAACGTGGCAGGAACAGCCTGTTCAAGAGAAATACGACAACTCTGAAATCCTTCAGATGCTGAACCGTAAATCGCGCAATTATGTGAAATATATTTTCTGGATCAGCGTTTTTGAGTTTTTCCTATTCTCGGTTATGGGTATATTTTATTTCTTTCAGGGTGAGGAAACAAATGGTTTTTTAAACTTTTTAGAGAAACTAGGAGCAAAAAAAACGCCTGAAGTTGAAAGCAATTTTGATACTATTTATTTGGTATTAAAAATATTAAGCCTCATTGTTACTGCTTATTTCGTTTATAAATTCTATCAAAACTACCGCAAAATAAGAATTGAAGAAAATCTTAAAGGTCTCATCACAAGAATCATCAAATTTAAAAAGACCGTTAATGCTTTTATCTTAATCAGCATACTTTTGCTCGTGGCATTCACCTCTATTTTTACTATTTTTATATTTTATGCTTTAAACTCTCAAAATATAGAACCCGAAAAATCGGCTCTTATTATCTTCGTTGTAGGAGTCATTCTCACCACAGGGCTTTCCGCTTTATTAATCTGGCTTTATTACAGATTGGTTTACGGAATTATTATGAGAAAACTAGACAAAAATCTGACCCAATTAAAAGAAATAGATTCTCAGGAAATTTAACATAAAAAGTATGAGTTTAAGATATATTTGTTAATTTTATTTAACCAAATCTTTCACTCTATGCATTTATCTTATGTTCATGGTGCTTCAGAAATTTCATTATTAGGACAAACTATCGGAAGCAACTTAAAACAAACCGTTGAAAAATTTCATAATCAGGAAGCATTAATCTGCGTACATCAAAATTACCGCGCCACTTATCAGGAATTTTATAATCAGACAACCGCTGTTGCAAAAGCCTTAATTTTCTTAGGTGTAAAAACCGGAGACCGTATCGGCATATGGTCGACAAACCGTTATGAATGGGTTCTGCTGCAATACGCGACTGCCAGAATCGGAGTTATTTTGGTTAACATAAATCCTGCTTACAGAACCAGTGAACTGATATTTGTGATCAATCAGTCAGAAATGTCACATATTTTTTCTGCACTGAATTTTAAATCAAGTGATTATAAAAATATGATCGCCGATGCAAGAGAATTCTGCACAACACTAAAATCTGAAATTTTCTTTGATGATAATTGGGAAGAATTTCTGAATAACGGTCAGGAAATTTCTGACGATACGTTACATATTTTTGAAGAGCACGTTCAATTTGATGACCCTGTAAATATTCAGTATACATCGGGAACGACAGGCTTTCCGAAGGGTGTCACGCTTTCTCATCATAATATTTTAAATAACGGATATTTTATCGGAATAAGATTAAAATATACTGAAAAAGACAGGGTTTGTATTCCTGTTCCTTTTTATCATTGCTTCGGAATGGTTATCGGAAATATTTGTTGTACTTCTCATGGCGCATGTATGGTCATTCCGAATGACAGTTTTGATCCTGATATTACACTAAAAGTTGTTTCTGATGAAAAATGCACTTCCTTATATGGAGTTCCTACCATGTTTATTGCTGAATTGGCGGTTAAAAATTTCGATACTTTTGATTTTTCAAGTTTAAGAACAGGCGTAATGGCTGGTTCTGTCTGCCCACCGGAAATTATGAAAAAGGTGGAAAGTCTGATGAATATTAAAGAAATGAGCATCTGCTATGGAATGACAGAAACTTCACCCGTTTCTACTCAAACTTTAATCGGAACACCATTTGAAAAACAGGTAAATACCGTTGGAACCGTTCAAAATCATTTGGAAATAAAAATTATTAACGAAAACGGAAAAATCGTCGAACGTGGTGAACATGGTGAACTCTGCACAAGAGGATATTCTGTCATGCTGAAATACTGGAATGATCCCGAAAATACCAAAAAAGTAATTGATGACGGACGATGGATGCACACTGGTGATTTAGCAATGATGGACGATGAAGGTTATATCACAATTTCCGGAAGGATAAAAGACCTGATTATACGTGGGGGTGAAAATATTTCTCCAAAAGAAATTGAAGACTTTTTATATACTTATCCAAACATTTTAGATGTTCAGATCATAGGTGTTCCGAGTGAAAAATTCGGTGAAGAAGTAATGGCTTGGATAAAAGTAAGAAAAGGCTTTGATGTAACACAAGAAGAGCTTTTAGACTATTGTAAAGGCAGAATTGCTCATTATAAAGTGCCGAAATATTGGAAGTTTGTAGACGAATTCCCAATGACGATTTCAGGAAAAATACGAAAGGTGGAAATGAGAGAAGTCTCAATGAAAGAACTTGGTTTAGAAAAAGTAAATCACTAATTTCAATATAACATCATAAAAAAAGCATTTCAAATTGAAATGCTTTTTTATTTTTTAAAGTTCTTTTCTTAATCTCGCAACAGGAATATTAAGCTGTTCACGATATTTTGCAATCGTTCTTCTCGCAATATTATATCCTTGTTCTTTTAAGATAACAACAAGAGCGTCGTCTGTTAATGGTTTTCTCTTATTTTCTTTACTAATCACTTCCTGAAGATGATTTTTAATTTCTTTTGTAGAAACCTCTTCGCCGTCGTCATTCGTTAAACTGTCAGAAAATAAATCTTTCAGATAAAGAATTCCGTTTGATGTATCTGCATATTTACTTTTTACAACCCTCGAAATCGTAGAAATATCAAAGCCCGTAATATCTGCAATATCCTTCAAAATCATTGGTCTCAGAGACTTTTCATCACCTGTAATAAAATATTCCTTCTGAAACTTTACAATAGCCGTAATGGTCTGCAATAAAGTATTCTGACGTTGATTAATGGCATCAATATACCATTTTGCAGCATCTAGTTTTTGTTTAATGAACAAAGCTGCCTGTTTGTGTTCAGAAGAATTTTTATCGTGAGAATACGTCGTTAAAATATCCTTATATTCTTCAGAAACTCTTAAAGTCGGTGCATTTTTACTATTCAACATCGGAATAACCATTCCGTCTTTTACCTGAATCACAAAATCGGGGATAATTTCCTGATTGATTGTAATGGTCTGAGTATCAAAATTCCCACCAACTTTTGGAGATAATTTTGAAATTTCATCTAATGCAGCTTTCAGATCTTCCTCTTCAATATCATACTTCTGAATGATTTTGTTATAATGCTTGTTCGTAAGAGCATCAAATTGATGTCTCAAAATATTTGCAGCCAGAGAAACCGCTTTATCAGAGCTTACTTTCTTTTCAATCTGCAACAAAAGACATTCCTGCAGACCTCTCGCTCCTACTCCGGGCGGATCAAGCTTCTGAACATAATTTTCAAGAATCTCTTCAATATTTTCTTTTGTTGTATAAATTCCTTGTGAGAACGCCAAATCATCAACAATAGATTTGATTTCTCTTCTTAAATATCCATCAGTATCAAGATTTCCTATAAGATATTCTGCAATTTTAATATCTTCTTTATTAATATTTGCAAGATGAATTTGCTCCAAAAGATAGTCATACAAAGACTGACCTTCCGTTAAAAGACTTTCATTATCGAATTCTTCGTCGTCCGAAGAGTAATTACTTGATGTAGTTTTATAGCTTGGCTCGTCGTCGTAAAGATATTGGTCAACATCAAAATCTGTTTCAATGCTTTCCGTACCTTCACTTTCATAAGTATCCTCTAGTGAAGCATAATCATCTTCCTTAGATTCTTCTTTTGCGATTTCCAATGCCGGATTCTCTTCTAACTCCCTCTCAAGTTCCTCTTCAAATTCCAAAGTGTGAAGCTGGATCAACTTCATCAACTGGATTTGCTGAGGAGCCAACTTCTGTCCTAATTTGAGTTGTAAGTGTTGTTTAAGCATATTATTAATTGGTGTTTAACATAACATATTCTACGAATTTAATAAATTATTTTGACAAAAAAACATTTTAGCACGATTTTTGTATTATACTTACCGACAATAATAAGCTATAAGAATAAACAAAAAAGCCTTAAATTTTACTTTAAGGCTTTTTTATATTTAAAACTCTGCGTTTTTCGGTGTTCTAGGGAAAGGAATCACATCTCTGATGTTGGTCATTCCTGTTACGAAAAGAACCAGTCTTTCCAATCCTAATCCAAATCCCGCGTGTGGTACGGAACCGAATTTTCTGGTATCAAGATACCACCAAAGCTCATGTTCATCTACATGCATTTCTGCCATTTTTTGTTTTAAAACATCTAATCTGGCCTCTCTTTCAGAACCTCCGATGATTTCACCAATTCCCGGGAAAAGTACATCCATTGCGGCAACGGTTTTATTGTCATCGTTCAGTTTCATGTAGAATGCCTTGATCTCTTTCGGATAATCAAATAAAACTACCGGACTTTCGAAATGTTTCTCAACCAAATATCTTTCGTGCTCAGATTGAAGATCAGTTCCCCAATTTTCAACCGGATACTGGAATTTCCCTTTTTTATTTTCTTTTGAGTTCATAAGGATCTCAATCGCTTCTGTATAGCTTACACGTTTGAAACGTTTAGCAATAACATTTTGAAGTTTTTCGATCAAACCTTCTTTTGCTCTGTCTTTTTCAGCTTTTGTTTTCTGCTCTTCTGCAAAACGTTTGTCTAAGAAATCAAGATCATCTTTACAGTTATCCAACACATACTGGATTACATATTTTAAGAAATCTTCTGCCAAATCGATGTTGTCTTCAAGGTTGTTGAAAGCAACTTCCGGCTCGATCATCCAGAATTCTGCCAAGTGACGCGTTGTGTTTGAGTTTTCAGCACGGAAAGTAGGTCCGAAAGTATAAATTCTTCCCAATCCCATTGCTGCAGTCTCGCCTTCAAGCTGTCCTGAAACGGTTAGGTTTGTTTTTTTACCGAAGAAATCCTGTGTAAAATCGATATCACCCTGCTCATCTCTTGGAATATTGTTTAAATCAAAGTTGGTTACGCCAAACATTTCTCCCGCTCCTTCTGCATCTGCCCCTGTAATTACAGGCGTGTTGATATAAAAAAATTGGTTTTGGTTAAAAAATGAATGCACTGCAAAGCTCACCGCATGACGTACTCTGAAAACAGCCCCAAATAAATTAGTTCTGAATCTTAAATGCGCCTGATCTCTCAATGTTTCCAATGAGTGTTTTTTAGGTTGAAGAATTGTTTTATCTCTTTCTTCTGTAAAATTGTCACCTAAAATAATGATCTTTTTAGCTACAATTTCCACTGTCTGTCCTGCTCCCTGGCTTTCTACAACTTCGCCGACAATTTTTAAAGATGCTGCTGTACTGATCTTACTGATAATTTCTTCGTCAAAATTTTCGAAATCAACAACTATCTGCAAATTATTAATTGTAGAACCATCATTAAGCGCAATAAAGCGATTTGAACGGAAAGCTCTTACCCAACCGTAAACAGTAATGTCATGATGTAATACCTTTTTGTAATCCTGTAGGATTTCCTTAATTGTCTGCTTTTTCATTTGTTGATTATAAATTTTTCTATAAAAATTAATGAGCGCAAAGGTACAAAAAAACAGCGCAATTTGATGATTACACTGCCTTTTTACAAAATCATTTATCAATTATTTAACTAAAAACTATGCGTTAAATATCATTTAATTAAAGAATATTGTCTTTTTTCTTTGCTTTCCATTCCTGATTTTCCAGGCGTGATAAGAACTTGGAACATCATATTGCCATTTTGGAAGCAATAAAATAATCAGAATAACGTCGATGTGAGAGATAAATCCTAATACAATTGTAAGGTAAAAAGCCCAGCCCGTTTCTTGAAATCCTATTAAATAAGTAAGCGCAATCAGTAAACTCAAGCCCCACATTTTTGACAAAAAAGCATGTGTACAAGTTTCTTTTCCGAATTTCAGGAAACTGACAAGATAACAAAGTGCTTCCATGATGAAGATCAAAAGAATTCCTTTCCATTCATTTTTTATTAATTCAGGATTGAGAAAATATGAAGCGAATCCTAATGACAGCCAGAAAATCAGATCTGTTTGACTGTCTAACCTTCTGAGTTTTTCTGAGGAAACTCCAACCTTTCTTGCGATAATTCCATCAAAAATATCTGTTAATAATCCAAAGTACATTAATATTAAAATCAAAAATCTAGATTCTTCCTCCTTAAAGTAAGCCAGTAACAGAATAATCGGAGCTAAAATAAATCTTACGGCAATTAAAATGTAAGGTATTGTTTTCATGATAGAAGTTTAAAATTACACTTCAAAATTATCTCCGCAAAACCCCAAATTAAATGTGAAAAAAAATTAAAATAAATCAGTACATTTGTGAAAATCACAAAAGCCATGCACCAGGAACGTTTATTGAAGGAACTCCGAAAAAAAATTGGTGATAAATCCTTGAATGACGAGATTGCCAATATTCTTACTATAAGCTATGATGCAGCGCACCGAAGAACCTCTTTGAAGGCAAAGTTCAGTTTTGAAGAAGCTTTGGAACTGGCAAAATATTACCAGATTTCTCTAGATCAATTTTTGACTTCTGATTATCAGATTTTAGCACAAAAAACTTCAGCTGTAACGCAAACCGAAGATTTACAGTCTTTTTTTCAAAATAACCTCAGCGTTTTTGAAAACCTGCCGCTTTCTGATGGGATCACGATTTATTATTCGGCGAAAGATATTCCATTTTTTTACACCCTTTCAGATACTTTGCTTTCCCGTTTCAAAATTTATGTCTGGATGAATTTGTTGAATGCGAAACAGGTTTTTATTCCTTTTCTTCAATTTTCGCCTCCTTATTTTGAAGCAAATACAAAAGAATTAAGAAAAAAATATGAGGAGCAAAATGTCGTAGAATTGTGGAATGACATGACAGTTTCAAGTATCTTACAACAGATTTCATTTTATTACGACACCGGGCTTTTACAAAAAAATGAAGCTAAAATAATTTTGAATGAGCTCAAAGAATTGATCGGATATATCGAGCAAAAAACTGAAAACAATCCAAAATTTCACTTGTATGAAAATGAATTGATGCATCTTTCCAATGACATCTTTTTTCATCATCCGAAACAGTCACTTTTTGCTTTGCCAACGAATATGTTCGGTTATATTTTGATTAATGATGCCAAAACCTGTAACGAAACATTGAATTATTTTGAACATCAGATCAAAAATTCAAAATCACTAAATACCTCCGGAAACCGTGACAGAAAAATATTTTTCAATAAAATGTACCAACAGATTGAAAATTTAAGCCAAAAACTATAATATGAAAAACCTTCGTAATGGTGAATTTTTCGGACAAACCAATAAAATCCTCAACTTCGACGGATTGACTATTACGGATACGGAATATACACATCCCTTCGTCGATTGGCATTACCATGAAAACCCTTATTTTACCTTTCTGCTACAGGGAAATATGAAAGAAGGCAATAAAAAAGAAATCTATGATTGCTCCGCCGGAACACTTCTTTATCATCATTGGGAAGACTCTCACTACAATATAAAACCGGATATTTTTACAAGAGGATTCCACATTGAAATTACAGAAAAATGGTTTGAAAAGCTTCAGCTCTCAAAAGACAATATTGAAGGAAGTTTCAATATTAAAAACCCAGATTTGAAATTATTGACTTACCAGATTTTTAAGGAAACAAAACTGAACGATGATTCTTTTGAATTGACTGTCAATCAATTATTATTAAACATTTTCAGTCAATTATCAGATCAAAAAGACAGTTCACAAAAAAAACCGACCTGGGTAAAACATATTGATGAAATTCTGCATGAAAATTTTACCGAAAAATTGAGCTTGACTGAACTTTCTCAAACATTGAATATTCATCCGATGCATTTGAGCAGAGATTTTCAGAAATATTTTCAATGCAATTTAGGAGAATATGTAAGAAAATTAAAGGTTGAAAAATCATTGAAAATCTTAAATGAATACGAATCTTTATCAGAAGTTGCCTTGGAATGCGGATTTTCAGACCAAAGTCATTTTATCCGTTGTTTTAAGGAAAATATCGGGATTACACCTTTGAAATACAGGAAGATTTTGAAGTAATATTTATTTTTGTTAACTGTGAAATCTGTGGGAAACTTCCAAACGTTAATTTTATTCTATTTTTTCAGGAAAACGATGTCTATTTTTGTTCAGATAAAATTTAAAATGAAATCAACCCTTTTAGTCGTTCTTATTCTAATTTCCAGCTTTTCTTTAGCACAAAATATTGTTAAGCCTGAAAAAATTGAAAATTCTGTTCAGAAAACACATGCAAACAAAATTGTGTTTTTAGATAAAGTGATTCCCTTTGAAAATATAAAGGAAGCTGATTTTCTAAAAACTATGATATTTAAGGAAGATAAAAATTTCGATATCCGTGTTTTTCTGGATAATTCTTTAGTCAATTATTTACACCAGCTTGATCCTTCTCTAACTATTGATGAATTACTTAAAAAAGGAAATTATCAATTTAATTTCATTGTTGACGGAAAATTAATTTATACCGAGAATTTGAATACCGGAGCAGGAACAGCCGACAGTAAAAAGATAAAAACAAGTTTTAGGATTCCATTTTTAAGTACAACAAATGAAGATTCGTGGGGAAGATATTTATGGATGAGATTTTATCTTGCGAACGGTGGAATTGATGTGCTGAAAGCAGGAAACCATGTATTGAAAATTGAAATTAAACCGTATTTAAAATCATCAATACTGAAAATCGGAAATGTGATTGCACAAGGAGAAATTAAATTAATTGTTCCTCAAAAAAACATCTCTGAAGGCCAGATGACTATCCAAAAAATAAAGCCTAACAGCGGTTGGAAAATTTCTGATGAAAAATTTAACCAACAAAAAATTAAAGCTTTAAATCAAAAAATTGCAGAAAACAGATTCAGGGATATTACAGGAATTATTGTGATTAAAAATGAAAAACTGTTGTTGGAGGAATATTTTAATGGCTATAAAAGAGACAGTTTAAACGATACGCGTTCCGTTGGAAAATCATTTTCTTCAGCATTAATGGGTATTGCCATAAAAGATGGTTATATTAAAAGTGAGAATCAAAGCTTGAAAGAATTTTATGATTTAAAACAATTCAATAATTATTCTTCGAAAAAAGACAGTGTTACCATTAAAAGCTTACTGACGATGAGTTCCGGTTTCGATGGAAATGATCAGGATGAAGAATCTCCCGGAAATGAGGAAAATATGTATCCGACAGAAAATTGGGTGAAATTTGTACTCGATTTACCAATGAGTGAAAATAAAATAGGAAAAACATGGAGTTATTTTACAGCAGGCGTTGTTTTAACAGGGGATATTTTAGATCAATCTGTTCCGAAAGGCTTAGAAAATTACGCTCAGAATAAGCTTTTTCAGCCATTGGGAATTACCAATTATAAATGGCAATTTACACCTCAGCAAAAACCTTCTTTAGCTGGTGGACTGAAAATGAATGCACTGGATTTTGCAAAATTCGGGCAACTTTATAAAAATAACGGAACCTGGAACGGAAAAACTATTTTGGATAAAAACTGGATCAAAAAATCTTTTACCAATTATTTTGCTGATAATAAAGACTTTGAAGGTTATGGATATTTGTTTTGGAGAAAGGTTTATAAAGTCGGAAATAAAAGTTTTGAATCTTACCAATCCAGCGGAAATGGTGGAAACAAAATTATTATATTCACAGAAGTTCCTGTTGTAATGGTCATTACGGCTAAAGCTTACAACAAACTTTATGCTCATTTACAAGTTGATAAAATGGTACAGGAATACTTATTACCCGCTGTTTATGAGCAATAAGAATTGGTAATGAGTAATAAATAATATAGAAAAATTTGGAAAGTCAAGGCGAATTTGCTTCATTAGCTTATTTGCCTTTTTTAGAAAAAGAAATTTATTCGTCTTTTTTAGAAGAAACTAAAAAGACATCGATAAGACCTTCAGGAAGCTGCATTTTGATAAATCTGTCCTCTCTGTTCACTTCAAGAATCCAGTCTTTAATCATCGGAATAACCACCTCTTTCCCATCTAAATTGGTGACAAAATAAATCTGGGCAGTCTGATCATTCACAGATCTGATAACACCACAATCATTCTCATTCTCATCGAAAATATTGTATCCAATGATTTCATGATAGTAAAATTGTTTTCCTGAAAGTTTTGGTAAGGAAGCCAATGGCAAGTAAACATTCTTTCCCAAAGATTGGTCTACCAAAGCTTCTGTAGAATTTTTAAAGGCGATATTCAGAGCATCTAATTTGCTCCAAGATGATTTTGCAATAAAAAAAGGAACCAATAATCCGTTGATTTCAACGAATATTGATTCCAGTTTATTGTAAAGCTCGGGTTGATCGGTATCCAATTTAAGGATAACATTCCCTGCAAGTCCATGTCTGCGCGTGATTTTTCCTAACAAATAGCAATCTTCTTTACGCATATAGGATTTCTCTTAAGCTTCAGTGTTTTCTTCTGTAGATTCAGCAGCAGGAGCTTCTGCTTCTGTAGCAACTTCTTCAGCAGGTGCGTTTGCAGCCTCTTCAGCAGCTTTAGCATCAGCGTCAGCTTGTGCAGCAGCAGCAAGTCTAGCTTCGTTTACTTTTACTTCAGCTTCCAAAGCAGCTTTTTTAGCATCAGCTTTAGACTGAACCAAACCTTCTACTTTACCTTGTACTTTAGAATCTTTAGCTTCTACCCAAGCATTGAATCTTTTTTCAGCTTCAGCCTCATCAAAAGCTCCTTTAGCAACACCACCTTGTAAGTGTTTTTTGTAAAGTGCACCTTTGTAAGAAAGAATAGCTCTTGCAGTATCAGTTGGCTGAGCACCATTGTTTAACCACTTTACAGCAGAATCAACATTCAAGTCGATAGTTGCAGGGTTAGTAATTGGGTTGTAAGTTCCTAATTTCTCGATGAATTTACCATCTCTTCTAGATCTAGAATCTGCAACCACGATGTGGAAAAAAGGTCTCCCTTTTGATCCGTGTCTTTGTAATCTGATTTTTACTGACATAATGTTTGAATTTTATGGGAACTCGTCCCAGTTAAATATTTAAGAGTGCAAAGATAAACAAAAATTCTAATTCAACAATTATTAAATGTAACAATATTGTAGAATTTTTTAATAGAATTTTCATTGGTAAATTGGTACATTTTACGTTGCTAAGCTTGGTCAATTTTTCCCATATAGAAAAGCCCAAGACATTTTTGGTTTTCTTCAATCGTTAAAGAATCTTTCAGATAATCTACAATTTTCGGAGAACTCCAATAGCAGCCGATATTATTTGCTGTACAGGTCAGGTACATATTCTGAACCGCCATAGAAACAGCAGCGATTTCTTCCCATTCGGGAACCATTCCGCTGAAGTTCACAACAATAGAAACTACGGCATCAGCTTTATTGATCTTAAATCCGATGTCATTATATTTCTTTTCTAAAAAAACTTGTGGAGCTTGGGTAGATTTATAGATCTCCTGCATTTCCGAAGCCAATTTTGCTTTTTCTTCGCCTTTAAATATTTTAAAACGCCAAGGTTTTGTGCGTTTGTGGTTGGGAGCAAATGTTGCTGAATTTAAAATTTCATCAAGAATTTCCTGAGAAATTTCTGCTTCTGTATAATCTTTTGGAAAGATACTTCTTCTTTGCTCTATGATTTCCTTTAAAACTTCTGCTTTGTTCATAGACGCAAAATTACAAAAAGTTAATGGGCGATTGTTGATTGTTGTTAGTTTTAATTGCTGAAAATCTAAATGTTTCCTTTGTCGGAATAATAGAGAATTTTAATGAACTTAATTCTTAATTAACTATAAAACTTCAACAATTTTCTGATGAATTTTATTCAAAGTAAATTCATCTCCGGGTTTCATGCCCATCATTTTCTTAGCCATCGGACTTTCGGAGGAAATGGCATAAAAGCGGTCGCCTTCAAAAAAGAACTCTCCCAAAGAAACCGAAATATAAAACCTTGCTTTATTAGTAATAACCAAAGAACCCAGCTGAACTCTTTCGGTTGATTTATTTAGGACTTTCGCCATATTTATTTTTAAATCATTCAGAGCTCCGAGCTGTCTTTGCATTTGGTAGATTTCCTCTTGCATTTCTTCCCTCATACTGTCATATTTCGGAGTCTTTTTTATATCACGGCTTGCTTCTAAGGTAAATTCAATAAATTTTTTAAGCTTTTCAATCTTTTCCGCGATAACGTTTTTTACATAATTTCTTATGCTGCTTTTCTCAAATACTGTCTTCTCCATGAATCGAATCTTTATATAAAGATAATATTTTTTTAAATAATTTATATTTTTGCCTTTTAAAAAAATAACCATGTTTAAAAACGTATTTTCAGTTGAGGGCAGAATCAGAAGGACGGAGTTTGCATTATCATATTTAATATATTTTGGTGTATTGCTTTTCACTGTTATTTTGGCGGGTGTAACCAAACTTGCACTTTTTTACATTCTCGTTGTCATTGCTTGGTTTGCAGGAGTAATTTTCCGAGTGATGCAGGGAGCAAAAAGATGTCATGATCTTGGAAACAGTGGCTGGTTTCAGTTTATCCCATTCTATTTTATAGTAATGGTATTTGTTGACGGAGAACGCGGAACAAACAGATATGGATCAAATCCAAAAAATATTGAAAGTTATAATACTATTAATGAAATCGGTAAAAAAGAATTTTAATTAAAAAAGTCCTGTAAAATTTACAGGACTTTCTTTTATTTTTCAACTAAATTTTTCAGATTATTCAGACCTTCTTCGTAAGATTTTCCCATCTGGTAATCCATCATCGGCCGCATTATTTTCATCATGGGATCCTGTTCTGTATCCATCGTCCAGGTTACTTTTGTTCCGCTACCTTCGGGTGATAAAGTAATTTCAGAAGTTGCCTGTCCTGCAAACGGTCTTTCAAAAATCATTTCTGTTTTTTGTTTTTCATTTAAAACCAGTTCTTTGATTTCCTGACATCCGGCTCCTGCATCGTCATTTTTACTGTCCCAACAATACTTATCTCCCACTTCTCCCGGGTTTCCGGTATAAGTAATTTTCATAGCCGGATCTAATTTCATCCAGGGATTCCATTGGTTAAAAGCCTTCGTTGAACTTATCTGCTGCCATACTTTTTCTTTAGGAGCATTAACTACCATTGATTTTTCATAATGATAATTTTTACCGAAAGCCAGCATTGCGATTACGGCATACACCACAATTAAAAGGATAATTACACCAATAATTTTTAACATTGTTTTCATAGTTTATAAAATATTTAGGGTTAAATTTCAACATCATTAGCATTAAATCTGTTTCAAAATTAGTCATTCCCGCCACATTTAAACTTCGCCTATGACAAGATATTAAAGATAAAGCATTTTTGTCACATCTTCCTTTTCAGGCATCATTTTTGAGCATTTTCGCTATCGATTCATGAGAATCATTAAATTTACATTAATTAAAAATTAGAATATGAATATTTTAACTGAAAAATTTAATACCCCATATCATTCCGCACCATTCAACGATATTAAAAATGAGGATTATCTTCCTGCTTTCAAGGAATTAATTCAAAAATCAGAAGAAGAAATCGATGCTATCGTTAACAATCCTGAAGAGCCGACTTTCGAAAATGTAATTGAAGCATTGGCTTATTCGGGCGAACAACTGGATGCGGTTTCTAATATATTTTTCAACTTAAATTCTGCAGAAACAAGTGACGAACTGCAACAGATCGCTCAGGAAGTTTCTCCGATCTTAACAGAATATTCTTCAAAAATCTCTCAAAACGAAGCTCTTTTCAATAAAATTAAAAAAGTGTACGACGAAAAAGAGAAATATAATCTGAATGAAGAACAGCAAATGCTTTTAAATGAAACATACAAAGGTTTTGTGAGAAGCGGTGCATTATTAAACGAAGAAGACAAAGAAAAATTAAAGAAAATCAGCATGGATTTATCTTTAAAATCTCTTCAGTTCGGACAAAATGTGTTGGCTTCGACCAATAATTATTTCAAACATATTACTAATAAAGAAGACCTTGCAGGAATTCCGGATGCTATTTTAGAGCAATATGCTGAAGAAGCAAAAGAAAGAAATCTGGAAGGCTGGGTTGTAACATTACAATATCCAAGCTATATTCCGTTGATGACATATGCTGAAAACCGTGAATTGAGAAAAGAAATTGCATTGGCAAACGGCAAAAAATCTTTCGACGGAGGCGAATTTGACAATCAAAATTTAATCAAAGAACTTCTTACTTTAAAACAGCAAAAATCAGAATTATTAGGTTACAAAGATTATGCAGATTATGTTTTAGAAGAAAGAATGGCAAAATCTCCAACAAAAGTTATTGACTTTTTGAATGAATTGCTGACCAAAGCAAAACCTTACGCCGAAAAAGAAATCGAAGAATTAAAATCTTTGGCAAAAGCCGACGGAATCGATGAAATACAAGGTTATGACCATGCTTTTTATGCCGAAAAACTTCGTAAAGCTAAATATGATCTGAATGATGAGGAATTAAAACCTTATTTCCCTTTGAATCAGGTTCAGGATGCTGTTTTTGGTTTAGCGAATACATTATTCGGATTGACTTTTGAGGAAAGAAACGACATTCCAAAATATCATGAAGATGTAAAAGTCTATGAGGTAAAAGAGAACGGTGAATACAAATCTTTATTGTATGTAGATTATTTCCCGAGAAAAGGCAAAAGAGCCGGAGCTTGGATGACGAGCTATAAAAATCAATATAAAAAAGACGGCGAAAATTCTCGTCCGCATATTTCTATCGTTTGTAATTTCAGCAAACCGACAAAAGATACACCGAGTTTGTTGACGTTCCAGGAAGTGACGACTTTGTTCCATGAATTTGGTCACGCTCTTCACGGAATGTTGGCAAATACACAATATCCTACTCTTTCGGGGACTTCTGTGAAATGGGATTTTGTGGAACTGCCTTCTCAATTCCTTGAAAATTTCTGTTATGAACCGGAATTCCTGAAAACTTTCGCGAAACATTATAAAACAGGAGAAGTTCTTCCGGACGAAAAAATCGAGAAAATTGCTCAGTCGAAAAACTTTATGGAAGGGTATCAAACGATGAGACAGCTTGGTTTCGGATTGCTGGATATGAATTACCATACTAAGGTTGGAGAGTTGGAGAATAAGACTGTAAAAGAGTTTGAGGATGATTACACGAAAGCAACACAGCTTTATCCGGTAAATCCTGAAACAGCGATGAGTCCGAGCTTTTCGCATATTTTCCAGGGTGGATATTCTGCTGGATATTATTCTTACAAATGGGCGGAAGTTCTGGATGCCGATGCCTTCCAATATTTTAAAGAAAACGGAATTTTCAATCCTGAAATTGCCGCGAAATATAAAGTTCTTCTTTCTTCGGGAGGCACAAAAGATCCGATGGAATTGTATAAGAATTTCAGAGGAAGCGAGCCGAAAGTAGAGAGTTTGCTGAAGAGGGCGTTTGGATAGGAAAAGACAAAAGTTCCTTTAATGTAAAATTGAAGGAACTTTTATTTTTATATAAATTTTAGCCGCAATTCTTGAAAAATAAACTATGAAATTAACTCTTGAGATTGACAATTTAGATATAGATAAAGTTCAAAAACTTATTATAAATCAAACAAGCCATAAGTTTGTACAGCATAGAATTAAAAAAAATTTAGCCACAAAATGTTCAATCATAAAAAAAGATCATTTTTGGAAGAGTTTAATAATGTGCTTACTTACTACACAACAAAGATCAGGTGAAGATAGTTCAGTAACAAAATTTTTAAATCTAGATCCACATCCACTATCTCTAAAAAACTGTTTAGCGCAAAAAGAATTAAACGAGTATGCTTTTTATCAGTTAACTATTGCAAAAGGAATTCGACGCACAAAAAATATTGCAAATGAGATTGAGATAAATTTCAATCATTTACAAAAAAGTAACTGGGAAATTCTTGATGAAATTAATTCTCTTATAAATAAAGATGACAGATTTTTTGAAAGACAAATTGCAAACAATGTTCAAGAAAATTTTAAAGGAATTGGTCCTAAACAATCCAGAAATTTGCTTCAAGATTTAGGATTGACAAAATACGAAACTCCAATTGATAGTCGAATAATAAGATGGCTAAATGAATTGAGATTTCCAATACCATTATCCGCAACTGCTTTACAAGATAAAGCATACTATAATTATGTGAGTGATATCATTTTTGAGCTATGTGAAAAGGCTGAAATAAAACCATGTGTACTAGATGCCGCAATATTTTCATTTTATGAGAAAAATAATTACTAATAATCATTTTATTTACAAATATTAAGCTTAAAAAAACTAGTAAATAAAGTTTATCAAAAATTAAAAAATTATGAAATTCAAAGTACTCTTTTTACTAATTTTCACCATCAATCAAGCTTTTGCACAAAAGAAAGAATTTCGGGACACAGAAGTTGACAGTCTTACCTTTTTGAATAACAGAAAAATAGTAAACAGCTTAAATACCGATAAATTTCAAAGGAAAACATTTATAGAAAATGACATTAAAATTCCATACAGACTTTTAACCCCTAAAAATAACAGCAAAAGAGAAAAATTTCCATTGGTTATTACATTTCATAATTCTTCAAGGATCGGAAATGATAACGAAAATCAACTTGAACCATTCGCTAAAATATGGCTACGAAATGAAATTTATGAAAAATACCCATGTTATGTTGTAGCACCACAATTTAATAAACGCTCTGCAAATTATGAGCTCAATAAACAAGGTCTTCTGATTTCAAAACCATCTAATGAAGTTTTTGCTTTATTAAAATTGATAAAAGATATTGAAAAAGAATATCCCAATATTGATAGAAACAGAATTTATCTTGTTGGCTATTCAATGGGCGGCTCAACTGCTCAAAATCTTATGAATCTGCAACCCGATACATTTGCAGCAGTTGTTTCCGTTGCTGCCGTTCCGGATTTGTCGAATCTTAATAAAATTAAAGAAAAAAATATCTGGCTCATTCACGGCAAAAATGATGACGAAAACCCATACATCGGCAGCGTTGAATTATATAATAAACTTTCCTCCGACAAAAATTTGATCTTTACGACCTTCACAAATCTTAATCATAACAATATTGTGATTCCGTTTCTGATAACGGATGAAATTCCGAAATGGTTATTCGGAAAACGCAGGTAAAAGAAAAATTATTATTGACAATTCCGTAATTTTACCCCATGAATAACATAAACCAAAGATTACAAAACGTAAAAAAGCTCCAGGCTAAAAGATGGGAAAATGAAGATCATTGGGATACTTTAAATGATCTTTTAATTAAAGAGCTGGGTGAAATTCTATTGATTGAACCTCAGAATACTTCGGCTTTGATTAACATAGGTGCAATTTATTCTGATATGGGAGAAAATGAAAAGGCTTTGATGTATCTGAAAAACGCATTGGCATTAGGCTCAAAAGATAAAAACCTGTTTATAAATCTAGCTATCGTAATGGTTTATATGGAAATGCATCAGGAAGAATACCATGAATATCTTGAAGAAGCTGAAGATAAAATTGAAGACCCATTGACTTTTAAAGCTTATTTCGATCCCAATTCGCAGTAAACACGAATTCTACATTTGAAAACTTCAATTTATTAAAATAAAAACACAATCTATACATTCAATTTTTTAAGAAAAATACGGCAAAAGTAACAATCAGCTCTGTTTCAATTCCCAATTTCGGATGGAATAAAGCTGAGGAAAACAATGGTAAATTATTTGGATATCCTGGACAAAAGCACCTTGTTTCACTAATTATAAAATTTTCAATATAATATTTTGTTATAAAATACAAAGTATTTACATTTGCATAATCAGTTATATAACTAATTACTAAATAATGAATGTTTTTGATAAAACCGGAAAAATGGCTTTGGGAAGCCGAATGAGAATATTAACATCAAAAATGACGGATGATGCGGCAAAGATTTATGAGATGTATAATGTAGAGGGATTTGTACCGAAATGGTTCCCTGTGTATTTTTTGCTATCTGAAGAAGGTGAAAAAACAATCACTGAAATCGCTGAAGACATCGGTCACTCTCAACCTTCCGTTACAAAAATTGTAAAGGAAATGACAAAAGCGGGTCTAATTGATGACAGCATCGAATCAAAAGACAAGCGTAGAAACGTTGTTGCTTTGTCTGAAAAAGGAAAAGAACTTTCAAAAAAAATAAAAATTCAATGTCAGGATATCGATAATGCCGTTGAACTGATGCTGAATGAAGCATCTCATAATCTTTGGGAAGCCATCAAAGAATGGGAACATATTCTTGAGAAAAAATCTTTATTTAAGAGAGTTCAGGATCAAAAGAAAATTCGCGAAAGCAAAAATGTGGAAATTGTAGAGTATGAAGAAAAATATCAACATGCCTTTAAATCTTTAAATGAAGAATGGATTTCCACCTATTTTGAAATGGAAGAAGCCGATTACAAAGCTTTAGACAACCCGAAAGAATATATTCTCAACAAAGGCGGAAAAATTTTAGTTGCTCTTTACAACAATGAACCTGTCGGAGTTTGCGCTTTAATCAAAATGAATGACTCTCACTACGATTATGAGATGGCAAAAATGGCTGTTTCACCAAAAGCACAGGGGAAAAATATCGGCTGGCTTCTCGGTAAAGCAATCTCTGAAGAAGCAAAAAAACTGGGCGCTTCTTATTTATATCTGGAAAGTAATACGATTTTAATCCCCGCAATCAATCTTTATTATAAATTAGGTTTTGAAAAAGTAGTTGGTCATGCAACACCCTACAAACGTTGTAATATTCAGATGGAATTGAAATTAAACAATTAAAAAATGTTAGATTTTTATACAATTAAAAAAGATCAGCCGACACCAAGCTATCCTGAGAAAGCAGAACTTATCTTGATTGGACAACTTGACGGCAAAACTTTCAGTAATTTACAAAAGAAAGGAATTATCGACACCCGCTTTGATTATTATTCAGATTTCAGGTGGAATAAAGAAATAGCAGATCAAATAAAAAAGAATATTTCAAATCAAAATTTACAGTTTGATGATGATGTTAAAAAATTACTGCAAATTATATCAATTGTAGAAAAAAATCAACAAGACATTATTGCTTACGGAGACTAATATTTACGAAAAAGAATTTATTTTTAAAACTTGAAGAAATAATATTATAATTAGTTTATAATTCTGAATAATGCAAAATTTTTCGCTACCTTAGTCTGGAAAATACCCAAAAACAAGGCATCACATAACAATTATGGCGGAAGAACTTTATTTTATAAAAACCAACCAAGTTGCTGCAAAGATCAATTTGTACAACAAGCTCTGCCGTGAAGAAGATAATGTCCTTCAATTTCTTAAAGATGATAAGAAAACAAGTCTCGAACTGATAAAGAAAAAAGTTCAGGAAAACGTTGAGAGCCTTTCACAGGAAGAAATCTTGAGTATTTTTGACTGGTTTAAAGCAAAATATAATTCAGATGTGGAGGAAGTAAAAACTCAGCTTTTCGTTCATGGAATTGATATTTTTTATGAAATTCCGTCTTCTTCTGATGTCGAAAGATTTCAACAGATACTTTCGGATTATAAAAAACATTCTCAGACAAATTTTAAATATATTTTCGATTCGGAAAATTTTAATCAATTCCTGATTTACGGGATATTTTTCACCGGTTTAATTGACAAAGAAAAAGGTAAGGAAAATTTCCTTTTTGATTATTTAAAATCAGATCACAAAAACTTGTATTCATTCGCAGAAAATGAATTCAATGAAAAAAAATCCGATTTACTTTCCCAGTCCAACATTTACAGCTGTTTTTCAGATTTATACGACTGTACTAAATTTTATAAAGGTTCTATTATCGAACTTCACGATTTTAAAAATCCTTTATAGGTTGTATTACCATCTGCTTACAAAATTAGTGGAATTTCATTGCTTTGTATTGCGTGAAAGAAAACAGAAAATTCGCTTCTTATGTAGAACATGCTACAGAAAAAGATTTTGAACCTGTTTGGTAAAACTATAATTACATTAGAAAAAGAAGTTTTTTGAACTTTTATAAATACCAAATTTTCAACAATAATTTTCGATATATTCGTTTCAATAAAAATATTTTAATCTGAAAAGGCATGAGAATATGAGCTACATTATGATCGATATAGAATCCGACGGTCCGATTCCCGGGGATTTTTCGATGGTATGTTTCGGAGCGGTGATTGTGGAGGAAAATCTGGACAAAACTTTTTATGGAAAATTAAAACCTATTTCTGATAAATTTAATCCGGATGCTTTGGCTATTTCCGGCTTCACAAGAGAAGAAACGATGAATTTTGATGATCCGAAAGAAGTGATGCTGAAATTCGAAGAATGGATTAAAGAAAATTCTACAGGAAGACCGATCTTCATTAGTGATAATAATGGTTTTGACTGGATGTTCATCTGCTGGTATTTTCATCATTTTATCGAAAAAAATCCTTTCGGATATTCTTCCCGAAGACTTTCTGATCTCTATTGCGGATTGGAAAAAGATACTTTTGCACAATGGAAACATTTAAGAAAAACAGAACATACACATCATCCTGTTGATGATGCCAAAGGAAATGCCGAAGTTTTGCTGCATATGAAAAAGGAAATGGGTTTGAAAATTGGGCTCAAATAAATGGAGTTACCGGAATTTAACTTTTTAACGGAAAAAAGTATTTTAAAATTAAAGTGTATTGACATTGTTGAACCGAACAATGGAAGAATGCTTTATAAAGTCGATTTATTTCTCAATAATAAAAACGTCACAGAAGAATATTTTGGAAAGTGGAATTATATCAATTTCTATTTAACCCAATATTCTCCAAACAATAATGACTGGATTTATATTCCCAAAGAAGGAGAACATTTTTTAATTAAAATTTCAACCTTGGAAAAAGTCGAATTACCTTATATTCCCTTATCTGCGGCTACTTTTATAAAAAATATTTTTGTTCATGATTATTTAATCATTCTTTGTTCTGATCAGATTATCTTTAAAAATCTTATTAATGAAACTGTAATAAAAATCGATAAAGGTGAAAAAGATGCTTACTTTAATGAATTGAGTATTTTAGATTCCGGAAAAATTGAAATTATATTAAACGACAAAAGTTCAAAAATAATCAGTCTTAATATATAGCAAAAAAGTATGCTTTTCAGCATACTTTTCCTTATTTATAGGTATAAGGTACAAGAACCTCAATAAAATTATCTGTCGGATACGGTTCTCCGATAGCCCGGAATTTCCAGTCGCCATTATGTCGGTAAACCTCCGCAAAAACCATGGAACACATTCCGTTCATACTTGCATCACCCGAAAGACTGAATTTTGTAATTTCTCTTCCTTTTGCATCAACTGCACGTATAAAAGCATTTTCAATCATTCCAAAATGCTGCCTGTTGATTAATCCCTGATAAATTGAAACTACAAAAACAATTTTCTGATAACGTTCATCAAGCTGATCCAATTTTACAATTATCTGCTCGTCATCGCCGTCTCCAGCCCCTGTTCTTTTGTCTCCGGTCAACCAAATTTTCCCACTTGGATGACGCATTGAGTTAAAATAAATGACATCACTTTGATACAAAACTACTTCCCTTCCATAACTTCCCGGCAGAGTTTTACCTAAATCCGCCACTTTTCCGTTTTTATCCAAAAGAAAAGCAACCGCATCTAAATCATATTCAGGACCGTCACTGCCACCAAATAATCTTCCAAAGAATCCACCTTGTCTGCGAACATCCCAACCTAAACCGATTGTCACGGTTGAAAGGTCATATACATTATCACCACGCTCATTTTTGCGAAGATTGATTGTCTGACCTTTTTGTAAATTGATTGCCATGTTTATTTAATGATTTGCCCTTTGTAATATTTTTCAAGGAAAAAACCTAAATCTGCTCTGTAACCGATTCCTGAAGCCTCAAATTTCCAGCTTCCGTTGCGTTTGTACAATCTTCCGAATTCTATTCCTGTTTCAATGGAAAAATCTTCATCAAGCTCATATTTTGCGATTTCCTGATGAGTTAAATTATCAATAATTCTGATGTAAGAATTTCTCACCTGTCCAAAATTTTGTTTTCTCCTTTCAAAATCTTCGATGGTTACTACAAAAAGAATTTCATCGACTTTCGGGTCTACTTTTTCAAGATCTACGATGATTGCTTCATCATCGTCGCCATCGCTGTTTTTCCCGCTTGGATCATCACCTGTGTGTGTAAGAGCACCATCCGGAGAATTCAAATTATTATAAAAAACAAAATATTCTTCATTCACTAGTTTTCTGTCTGCATCAATCATAATTGCCGAAGCATCAAGGTCAAAATCATATCCCGTTCCGTCATTCGGATCCCAGCCAAGACCAATTGTCATTTTTGTAAATCCAAGATCAATTCTTTGTCCTTTCTGTAAATTAATTGCCATAATAATGTTATGTGTTTTATGTATTGTTCCATCGAAGTTATGGCGGTTTTAGGAATTTTCCAAAACATTTTGTGACAAAAAATTATGTAAATTGCGAATTATAGAAAATTGAATTTTTCGCAAGATTTAATCATAAAAAAATCCGACTTACTAATCGGATTTTATATTCTTAATATCGTAAAATTTCAGATAAATTATTCTGTGATTTCTTTTTCTGTAATATTATTTCTCGCTTTTGCCAACATCGGAATAGAAATTAGACCCATTGTAAGCATGATGATAATTTGTAATGGCAAAGAAATGAAAGAATAAGTTAAACCAACTTCTCCACCAAGTTCACCACTTTTCCCAACTGAAATAAATAAAGCCATAAAGCCAAACTTCATTGCAAGATTAAAGGCTCCTATTCCTCCACTCGCCGGAATAATCATTCCAAAAGTTCCGACAACAAGAATTAAAAAGCCATCGTCGAAAGTAAAATTCGAAGTTTCTGGTAGTGCGAAGCATACTAAATATGCTGCAAAGTAATATGAAACCCAAATTCCTATCGTATAAAAAATAAATTTTGCTTTTTGCTTAAGTTTGAAAATTGTTGATAACCCTTCAAAAATACCATCAATGAACTTCATAATTTTTTTAAGAAAGGAAACCCGCTCTAACTTCTTTCTAAACACAAAAAATAGCACTCCACAAATCGCAATAATCGCAATAATATAATAATATTTCGGAGGAATTTTTATATTTGAATTTTTGTAAAAAGATAAAATTGCATCAAACTTGAAAATAAGTGTAAGCAATAAGAATACAACCATACAAGCCAAATCCACTACTCTTTCCAGAATAATAGTTCCAATTGATTGATCAACAGGAACTTTTTCAACTCCATATAAAGCAGTTGCTCTCGCTACTTCCCCACTTCTGGGAATGGTAAGGTTCATTAAATATCCGAAAGATATCGACCAAAGCGAATTGGAATTGGAAATATTGTGCCCCATCGGTTCCAGCATGAGATTCCAGCGGATTGCTCTGAACCAATATGCCAAAATCCCGAAACATCCTGCGAATAAAACCCACCAGTAATTAGCTTTCGATATAGATTTTTGAAACGAATTGAAATCAAAGTCTTTTAAGGCAATCCACAAAAAAAAGCCTGCAAAAGCAAGCGAGATTACTATTGTCAGTATTGATTTTAAAGGATTTTTTGATTTTTTCTCCATCGGATTACGTCAAAAGATTGGTCTTTTCGTCCGGGAAAACAATTTTGGGCTGAAAACTCTGTGCTTCTTCAGGAGTCATCTGAGCATAAGCAATGATAATAATGATGTCATCTCTCTGTACTTTTCTTGCCGCAGGACCGTTCAGACAAACTTCCCCCGATTTTCTTTTTCCTTTGATCACGTAGGTGTCAAAACGCTCACCATTATTCACATTTACGATATAGACTCTTTCTCCCACAACCAAACCGGCAGCTTCAATAAGGTCTTCATCTATCGTAATACTACCAATATAATTAAGGTCAGAAGCCGTTACTCTCACCCTGTGAATCTTAGACTTAAAAACTTCTATTAACATGGTGCAAATTTATTAATAAAAATTAATAAATTGGGCTTTTAAAATGAATTTAAAACTAACACATATACAGGTATTTAATTTTATTAAAAATAATTTTTCCTGATTTTACTTACAAAATCTACAACCATATCGCGAAAACCATTAATAGTTTACACTTAATTTCGGATTTAATAAATATAAAAAATAATCTTCAATTTTTGCTAAAGTCAATACACATAAGCATTTGGCATGATTTTAGCAGCGTGTAACGTAGATTTTTCGTAAAAAGTAGAATTATCATATTTTAACCATTTTAACCTAAAATCAAAAATATTATTTATTTTTTTGCAAAAAAATTGCACATTTACAAAATATTATTATATTTGCTATAATTACGAACTAACTTTAATATTAAAAATTATGAACAAGTCTGAATTAATCGACGCAATCGCAAAAGATGCAGGAATCACTAAAGTTGCAGCTAAAGCTGCTCTAGAATCATTCATTGGTAATGTAACTTCTACTCTAAAGAAAAAAGACGGAAAAGTTTCTTTAGTAGGATTCGGTACTTTCTCAGTAGCTGAGAGAGCTGCAAGACAAGGTATTAACCCTGCAACTAAAAAACCAATCAACATCGAAGCTAAAACTGTTGCTAAGTTTAAGGCTGGCGCTGATTTATCTGCTGCTGTTGCTACAGCTAATGCACCTGTTGCTGCTGGTAAAAAGAAAAAATAATCATTCAGATTATAAAAAATTCAACCCTCATCGATGGATGAGGGTTTTTATTGAATTATAAAAATATCTTTATTTTAAGGTGCTAATCTTGAGATTTTCCAATCCAGATTATCAATCAATTCATAAATAATCCTGTCGTGAAGTCTATTGGGTCTTCCCTGCCAAAACTCTATTTCGTAAGGCTTTGCAATGTAACCACCCCAGTTTTCCGGTCTTGGCACTTCGCTGTTTTCGTATTCTTTTTCTAATTCTTTCAGCTTTTCTTCTAAAAATTCTTTGTTTGGAATTTCCTGACTTTGTGGCGAAACTGCAGCTCCAAGCTGACTTCCTTTCGGTCTTGAATGAAAATATCCATCACTCAGATTCTCTGCAATACGTTCCAAATTGGCTTTAATAATAATTTGCCTTTCCAGATTGGGCCAGAAAAAGTGAAGACATGCTTTATGTGTTTTTTCTATCGATTTTCCTTTTTTACTGTCGTAATTGGTGTAAAAAATAAATCCTTCGAAAGTATATTCTTTCAGCAAAACCATTCTTGTGCGCGGACAACCATCTTCTTCCACCGTAGAAATCGCCATTGCATTAGCTTCAGAGATGTTCGGATTTTCACTTGCTTCCAGAAACCAATCCCGAAATTGCTCAATCGGATTTTGTTTTATCTCACTTTCAATAAGTTGGGATTTCTCGTACACTTTTCTCTTATCGTGCAGGTTTTCCATAAATATTTTTTATTAAATTTGAGTATGAATTACTCATACAAAGGTAAAATATTAATTTCCACACCTGACATTTCCGGTGATATTTTTTCCCGATCTGTAGTCTTGATTATTGAACATAATGAACAGGGAGCATTTGGTTTAATATTAAATAAAAAAAACAGCCAAATGAGTAGCAAGTTCAAAAATTTCTTTGATTTTAAGATCGAAGTCTACGATGGCGGACCGGTAGAAAATGACAAGGTTTTCTTTATTGTAAAAGGAAAAAAAGTAACCGAGATTTATACAGAAATCACTCCTGAATTTTATTTAACGGAAGACATAGAAAATATTATCAGCTCTGTTTTAAGTGGTGATCTGGACATTAATGATGTGAAAATATTTTCAGGATATTCTGGCTGGACAGCAATGCAGCTAGATGATGAAATTCTGAAAAAAGTATGGACAGTCGTAGATGTTTACAATCTTGATTACACGCTGCCAAACGATCAAACACTTTGGAAATCGATCATGCAAAATCTTGGCGGAGAGTATTTATTATGGGCAAATTCCCCTGAAGACATTTCTTTAAACTAATAAAAAACAGTCATTTAAGGCTGAATTAATATTTAACAAACTTTAAGAATCCCTTAACCAATTTTAAGCAAAGAATTGGCGTTATTTGTTAAACCAAAATTCACCAAAAAATGAAAGGAACAAAACTTTTTGCTTTAGCAATTTTTTCTACAGCATTTTTATCGTTTACTCCTGTCAGCAAAAAATATATCGTTATCGATGCCGGTCATGGCGGAAATGATATGGGAGCTACCCGTAATGGTATTTCCGAAAAAGAAGTGGTTTTAAATATTGCTAAAGAAATTAAGGAAACAGGCAGATCTTTGGAAAATTACGACATTATTTTAACCAGAGATTCTGATTCATACAGTCAGTTGAAAGACAGAACTGATATGATTAATAAACTGAATCCCGAAATGGTAATCTCCCTGCATATCAACAGCAGCCCGCATCCGGAATCCGTAAAACAAGGACAGGAAATTTACACTCAAAATTCTGAGGCTTCTAAAAAATTGGCTGAGAAAATTTCTCAAAAATTCAATCCCAGTAAAATTGAGGGAGAAAAAAATCTTCATCTTTTAAGAGAATCTAAAGCTCCTACAGTTGTAGTAGAGCTTGGGTATATCAATAATACAAAGGATAGAGAATATATGACCAGCGAAAAAGGTCAAAAAGAAATCGCACAAAAATTCGTCGAAGCTTTCAACGAATACTAAAAAATAAAACAAATTCTGATTTATTCAGAATAAAACCCGGTAAAGGACTTTTGGAACTTTGTTGTTTACCGGGTTTGTCAATTTTCTAAAAACTTCCTTTCCAGCTTTCTATCAATTCTAAAAAGCGAATATTTCCAAAAGTCTTATTTCTTATTTTACCTACAGAAAATATACCTTTCTCATCAGAGATCAACAAAATTTCTTCTGCTTTCTGAGATTCAAAGGCAATAATCTCATGTTCCTGAATATCTGCAAGATTATTTTTATGTAAAAAAGTAATGAAATTTTCCATTAAAGGAGAAATGTAAGAACCTTCAGTCTGTTTTGGAATTTTAATAACATCGCCATCCAAAAACAAAAGATTTCCTGAAGTTGTGCGGGCAATTCTTTTATTGGGATTTAACAGAATAACATCATCAAGATCATTTTCCTGCGCATAAATCCCTCCATAAATATTTTCCGGACTGTGAACCCGGATATTACTTAAAAGGTTATTATTAACGTTAATTTCCTTAATTAAATCCAGTTCTAAAGATCTTTGATGAACAGCAAGAACATCATCCAATTTTATAACTTCATAAAAATAAGAAATTGAAGATTTTGATAACGTAATGCCATCCGAATTTCTGAAAACCTGGAAATTGATAATTCCGTTTTCAATTCCTTTTTCTTCAATAACATTTTTTTGGAAAAGTGACTGAAAAAATTCCAGCGTATATGTCAAAGGAATATTCATCCTCATTTTTCTCATGGAAGCCATCAGGAAGAAGTAACATTCTTCATCCATAATCAATTTGGCATTTCTCACAAAGAAAGAAACCTTCACAGCGTCACCCAAAAGAAACGCTCTGTTCTTTACATTTAATTCGTCTGATGTAAAATATTGATTTTCCAATTTTTAATCTGATTTTTTTTACAAAAAAAATAATGAACGATAAATCGTTCATCAGTTTTTATCATTTAGTACCACCTACGTTTAAGCAGCACCCAATTTTATTCTAAGATTTTCGATAAGATTTTCCCAATACATTGCATTTTCATTCTCATCACCTTCTTCACAGAAATCTGTAATGTTTAACGCTAAATCTTCAGTAATATCATCAATTGTAATCGTCATTTCAAAGAAATGTTTAGTCCCTTCATCCTCTTCCCATCTGAAACGAACAAAACCTTCTGGCTTATATCTAATCAAAGTCGCTCTTTCAGCAGGTCCTCCTCCCCAACTGAAAAAGAAGTCATCGCCCTTCTCTGTTACCTCATCTGCAAACCATTCGGATAATCCCTCTGCAGTTGCCAGATATTCATATAAAATCTCTGATAAACAGTGCATTGGAAATTCGTAATGGACTTTATGTTTCGCCATATAATCTTTGTTTTAATCGTCCCGCAATATATAAATTAATTTTTTTATTACACAAAAATGTGTTTACTTTTTTACATAATCTTCATGATATTTGTCACAGGTTTTCAAATACTTGTTTACATTTGATTTCAAGTGAATAACTCGACTTTCAGACATAAAAAAAACCTTCGGTTTGAAGAGTTTTATCTATATTAATTTTCATTTAAAACATCTAAAATAATTTTACAGCCTTCTCTTATTTCATCTTTTGAAATTGTAAGTGGCGGAGAAATTCTTAGATATTCGTTTCTGTATAATTGCCAGAAAACGATAAGACCTTTGTCCATACATTTTTTTGCAACGTTTAAAGTATATTCCGGAGAACCAAGATTTACCGCTAACATTAATCCTTTACCGTTAATATTTTTAATTTTCGGATGAATCAAAAGTTCTCTGTATAGTTTTTCTTTTTCATCAACTTCATTCATCAAACCACTTTCAAGAACTTCTTTTAAAGTGGCATGACTGGAAGCTGCAATCAAAGGATTTCCACCGAAAGTTGTAATATGACCCAATTTTGGAGAATGCGACAAAGTTTCCATAATTTTCCTTGAACTCATAAAAGCTCCAACAGGAACCCCGCCTCCCATTCCTTTGCCCATTACCAGAATATCGGGAACGATTCCGAAATGTTCGAAAGAGAATAATTTTCCGGTTCTCCCGAATCCAGGCTGAATTTCATCAAGAATTAAAAGAGCTCCGACTTCTTCACATCTTCTTTTTAATTTAATTAAATAATCATCATTCGGAACTAAAAATCCCGCAGCTCCCTGAATAGTCTCCAGGATAACGCAAGCCGTCTTTTCTGTTATTTTATTGAAATCATTTTCGTTATTAAATTCAATAAAAGAAACCATCGGCAATAAAGGGCGAAATTCTCTTTTGTGAGTTTCATTCCCTGAAACGCTTAAAGCTCCATGAGTATTTCCATGATAAGAATCTTTAAAAGAAACGATCTCTTCTCTTCCTGTGTATCTTTTCGCTAATTTTAAGCTTCCATCAATAGCTTCTGCTCCGCTATTAACCAAATACGTGATTTCCAAAGGATCAGGAGTTGCTCCAGCCAATAATTTACACAAAGCCACCGGTTTCTCCTGAGCATATTCTCCATAAACCATTACATGAAGATATTTTTCTGCCTGCTCTTTAATCGCATTAACAACCTTTGGATGTGAATGTCCTAAAGTATTTGCGGAAACTCCTGCTACAAAATCAAGATACTTCTTCCCGTTTGTCCCGTAAATATAACTTCCTTCTGCTTTTTCAACTTCAAAACCAGCTGCGAACTTTGTAGTTTGTGCCTGGTATATAAAAAAATCTTTTTGCATTTCCATTTCCCTGAAAAATTTTAGCAAAGCTAAAAAACATTCGCCAAACTCTGAAAAAATACTGATAGAATAAAAAATCGCTCACAGTAAAATCTGTAAGCGATACCACCAAATCACAAAATATTAATATAGTTTAATATATTTCTGTGATAAATATATATAAAAAAACGAATCAACATATACATTTATTAAAATTTATTTGATTTTCATATCAGTATCGCAAATCAATTCAACATATAATGAAAATTTATCAATGAAAAAACATAATCCTGATAAGGCTTTTCGTTTCACTGTATTTTGAATAAATATTAAAAAAAATTTTAGCTTTTACTATAAAAAAAGTAATTCCAAGTACTAATTTTAAAGGATTTTCATAAAAATAATTCACCATTTCCTATAAGAAAATGGTGAATTGCTATATTTTTAGAAAAAATTTATTGTAAAAAATGAATTATCTTCTTACACGTTTTGGTTTTTTGGCCTCTTCTTTAGCTCTTTCTTTGTCAATTGCTTCCTGAGCTTTATTATATAAAACATCATCAGATTGATATTTTATTTCTCCATAATTTGGTGTATCGACAAGAATATCCTGCCATTTCAGAATACGGTCTTTTGTATTCCAGTTAAAATCCGGAAATTTCCGTTTTGCAGGTTCTATTTTACTCATCGGATAAGTATCAGAATTTGCACCAATATTACAGGCTACAACATATAACATCTTTTCCTCGAAAATTGCATCAATAATCCCACAGGAAGTAAGAGAAATCCCGATTCTTTCTTTTTCCTTTGTCTGTTCGTTGACATCATCGGAATAAGTAATTGCCTGCGCATTTCCGATTACTTTTGCTTCTTTGATGTTGTTATCCTCACCATAATAAATCGTCATCAGCTTACCTTTCACCTGATTGAATTCATCTTTCATATTAAGAGAATCAACTTTGCTGATCGCAAAGGCATTTCCAAGAACTTTCAAAGAATCGATATGTTCTTTCTCGGTATTAAAATAAGCTTCAACTTTGTCTCCTGTGATCTGTTTTCCGTCGCTCCAGAGAATGGGATCCGTATACATGTGAAGAACACCATCCGTTTCATTAAAAGCAATAGAATCTGCTCTTCCTGATGCATTAGATTTATAAAACCTACCTTTTCTGAATGCTCGAAGGAAACTTTTTTTAACTTTAATATCAGCAGGATCAGGTCTTTGGAAAGAAAGAATTTTTTCTGCTGCAAAATACATCGAATCTTTTTCTAAAGCTTTTACAGCATACGGATTTTTGGTCATCATCGCAGAATCTTTCTTTTCAAAAATTTCTCCGTAACCACCTTTTATCCATCTTCTTTCCTTAGGATCGTCAAGAGTTACATTTCCTGTCGCTTTTCCGAAACCGGTAAGTTGATTGTAGTACATTTCGTCACCTGTAAGAATCTTGTCATTATAGAACACTCTTGAGTTCTTGTATAAAAAAGCTTCTTTGGTGTTTGTATTATAATTCCCTTTATCAGTTACGATACGGTTTTTAGGATTCTTTTTGTTGGTAATTGTTGTAGGTCCGTTAATATTAACAATATTAGTATTTTGGTTTTGAACAACGTTATCACCTTCCAGAATATATTGAGCGTCTTCAATTTTTACTCTTCCCGAAAGATCAATTGTACGGGTTGTCAAAAAATAAGTTGCCGATTTTGCATACGTTGTACTCTTCCCATCATTAATTGTTCCTCCTGTATTGTAATAAGCCTGATTTGAAATCCTGTCATAGTACATTGTTTCAGTCTTAATAACTGTTCCTTTCGGATCAGTAAGAACTACATTTTTTCTGGCAATCCCTTTCTGAGTATTTCCGTCATATTCCATTTCATCTGCAGTGATCACGGAACCGTCTGCATTCTGAAGCTTAACATTACCAATTGCTTTTATGAAGTTTTGTTCTTCATAAACAATGACAAGATCTGCATTCAACAATGAACCTTGATGGGAGAATTGAACATTCCCTGTGAAATAATTGTTTCCATCATATTTATCATCCTTCCTTAATTCATCAGAATGGATGTGCTTCACCTTTTCAGCAGGTGGCGCGTTCTTTTTGGGAACTGTAGTTGGTGTAAAATACGGATCCTTCTGCAAAGGTTTTGGTTGATCCTGTGCAAAAGCAAACGTTGAAATAAAAACTAACAGAACAAAAATTAGCCTCATTGATTAATCATTCTTGGTGCCATAAAAATACAGCGAATGAGAATCAATTTTCACGCCAAATGCTCCTTCAATTGCTTCTTTAATCCCTTGGATTCTTGGGTCACAAAACTCAATGATCTCTTCAATCTCTTTATCCGAATCTTTTTTGTAAATCACCAAATGATCATGCTGTTTATCAAAATAAGACTTCTCGTAAGAAGAAGATGTCAATGTTTTTTCCCCAAACTGATGCTTACGGATTAATCCTGCATCAAGGAAGATCTCAATAGTATTGTAAATTGTAGCTTTTGAAACGTGATATTTTTTCTGCATCATCAGAAGATACAGATCATCAACATTGAAGTGATGATCCATATTATAAATCTCTTCTAATATCGTATATCGTTCCGGAGTGTTTCGGAAACCCTTTTCTAATAAGTAGTTTCTCAAAACATCTTTAATAAGTGCAATATTTTTTTCTTTTTGTAAAGTATCCATCAAAAAAATTATCTACAAATTTATTGATTTTTATTTAAATAAATATTGTGTGACTATGTTAAAGAATTTAACCATTGTGACGGATGAATTCGCACTGTTCGATTTTAGAATTTCCAACGCAATCTTCTGTCATAGGCGCAGATTCCACAACTACATTGTGTGAAGTGATACCCCATGCTTTGAAGTCATCACTGCCAATATATTTAACAAAATTGTAGATATTCATGATAATTTTCTCTTTTACCGTAAGAAGTATATCGTTGATATAGGTGTTATCTATAATTACATACTTCATATCCGGTGGAATATTATGAGCTCTTAGCGAAGGGTGACTGCTTCTTGAAGGAATTGTTCCGTCTGCCATTAAATCTCTTATAACCATGTCGAAATAATCATTAATTCTTCTGTCAATCTTAAATCCTAACATAAAATTAATCTTATAAATCGTTCCCGGAAGAATTTCATCAACAGCATATTTAAAAGTATATGGATCTTCCTGATTGACAATACTTAATATAAAATAATGATCCGCTCTTTTCGGTTGTTTTTTGATAATAGAATAAATAATTTTTGATTCTATTTCGTCATTTCTTCTTGCTCTGCTTAAGTAGGCAAGATTCGTTGCATATTTCGGAATTGTTTCATCCAATTTCATATCCTTGATGATAGGAATATATTTATCAAGCTTAATGAATTTGATAAATTTTGTCTTAATAGATCTACCATTATACCAGGCATACATACAAACTCCGATGAATCCTGCCAAAATCACTGTAATCCAACCTCCTTCGAAGAATTTAATAATGTTTGCACTGAAGAAACCTAATTCTATCGACATATAAACTAAAGCAAAAACAAGGATAAAAATTTTATTTACTCTATGTTTTAACAGCCAGAATAGCAATAAGATTGTCGTCATCAACATCGTCACAGTAATGGAAAGCCCATAAGCAGCTTCCATTTTCCCCGATTCTTTAAAGTGAAGAACTACAATAATACATAAAATAAGCAGTCCCCAATTGATTCTCGGGATGTACATCTGTCCTTTCACCCCTGAAGGATAATCGATTTTTTGATTCGGCCATAAATTCAGTGACATTGCTTCAGAGAAAATAGTAAATGATCCTGTAATTAAAGCCTGACTCGCAATAATTGCGGCAGCCGTTGCCATAATTACTCCCGGTACGATCATCCATTCTTCCATAATTCCAAAGAAAGGATTGATGGCTGAAAACCCCGGTTTTCCATAATTGGTTAAAAGCCAAGCTCCTTGACCAAGATAGTTTAAGATCAACATTATTTTCACAAAAACCCAACTTACTCTGATGTTTTTTGCTCCACAGTGTCCTAAGTCTGAATACAGTGCTTCTGCTCCTGTTGTACAAAGGAAAACTGCTCCCAAGATTACAATCGCACTCGGTGAATGTGCAATAAGTTTATAGGCGTAATAAGGATTAAATGATCTTAAAATCTCAAGATTCTCGCTTAAATGAGACATTCCTAATCCTCCTAAAACCAAAAACCAAATCACCATAACAGGTCCGAAAAATTTACCTATAAAACTTGTTCCAAACTGTTGTACTACAAATATCAAAATTAAAATCCCGATAGTAATCGGAACTACAGGTGTGTGAGGATTATAGATTTCAAGACCTTCAATTGCAGACATAACTGTAAGCGAAGGTGTAATTACCCCATCCGCAATAAGCGCTGCCGCACCTATAATAGCGATGAGATAGAGCCAGCCTTTTTTCAGATTTTTAACTAAAGAAAATAAAGCCAGAATTCCTCCTTCTCCTTTGTTGTCTGCTCTTAGGGCAATGATAACATATTTTATCGTCGTTTGAAGAGTCAGTGTCCAGATAATACAGGACAGTGCACCTTCTATGTATTCGTTGAAAGGCATACTGCTGCCTACTCCGCGTGCATTTACAATTGCTTTCATTACGTAAAGCGGTGAAGTACCAATGTCTCCAAAAACAATACCCAAAGACACTAAGACTCCAATGAAAGAAAGCTTTTTGATGTCAAAATGATGACCGCCTTCTGTAACTTCTGCCATATCAGCTAATTTATTTAAGAGCGCAAATTTAAACCAAATTTATAACCCCATGAACTTTTATTCATGAATAGAATAAATGAAAAAACTTCCTTTCGGAAGTTTTTCTCTATAAT
Source organism: Chryseobacterium ginsenosidimutans (assembly GCF_039536845.1). Classification (GTDB taxonomy): domain Bacteria; phylum Bacteroidota; class Bacteroidia; order Flavobacteriales; family Weeksellaceae; genus Chryseobacterium; species Chryseobacterium ginsenosidimutans_B. Next base: position 496,571 of record NZ_BAAAZJ010000003.1, on the reverse strand, counting down.
CATTAAATTATTTAACGTACATCGCTTTTTTGATTTCCTCTTTTACTTTTTCAAGTTTCGGGAACCATTCTGCAAATAGTGCTGCAGAATAAGGCGCAGGTGCATCAGGAGTAGTAATTCTCTTGATAGGAGCATCCAAATAATCAAATGCTTTTTGCTGTACCATATATGTAATTTCTGAAGATACTGAACCAAATGGCCAAGCTTCTTCCAAAATAACCAATCTGTTTGTTTTCTTTACAGACTCTAAAACTGTATCAAAATCTAAAGGACGAACAGTTCTAAGATCGATAACCTCTACAGAAATACCTTCTTTTTCCATATCCTCAGCTGCCTGAATAGCCAGCTTCATGATTTTTCCAAAAGATACCAAAGTAACATCTTTACCTTCTCTTTTAATATCTGCTTTTCCTATTGGCAAGTAATATTCTTCCTCAGGAATTTCCATTTTATCTCCATACATCTGCTCAGATTCCATGAAAATAACAGGATCATTATCTTGGATAGCTGTTTTCAACAATCCTTTCGCATCGTAAGGATTTGAAGGAACAACTACTTTAAGACCCGGAACATTTGCAAACCAGTTTTCAAAAGCCTGAGAGTGTGTAGCTCCCAATTGTCCTGCCGAAGCAGTAGGACCACGGAAAACGATAGGACAATTCCACTGACCACCACTCATCTGACGGATTTTAGCCGCATTATTGATAATCTGATCAATACCAACCAATGAGAAATTGAAAGTCATATATTCTACAATTGGTCTGTTACCATTCATTGCAGCTCCTACAGCAATCCCTGTAAAACCAAGCTCAGCAATTGGTGTATCGATTACTCTCTTGTCACCAAATTCGTCCAGCATTCCTTTTGAAGCCTTATATGCACCATTGTATTCTGCAACTTCCTCCCCCATTAAAAAGATGGATTCGTCTTTACGCATTTCCTCGCTCATTGCCTGTGCAATTACCTCACGAAAAGTATATTCTGCCATATTTATTTGAAAAATTTAGACTACAAAAATAGTGTTTTTTTATTATTTATATACAAAAACGACATCTCATTTGAATGAAATGCCGTTTATTACTTTTATTTAATATAATTAATTAACTTTTTGCCAAGTCTGCGATCTTCCGATGAAAGATAATCCTAGATATCCTCTTACATTCAGGATGTCTCCTTTTCTTGTAACCGTACATTTGTAAGTTTTACCCGTTTTAGGATCTGTAATCGTTCCTCCGGTGAATTCATCGCCATCTTTTTTCAAACCTCTGATGATTTCCATTCCTAAAATTGGTTTGTTTTTTCTGTCGTCTTTACAGTCTACACAATTAGGATTTGCTGGTTTTATCAATAATTGAGAAACTTTCCCATAATACTGATCCCCTTTTTTATAGATTTCTACAATAGATTTTGCCTGTTTCGTTTCATCGTCTATCGTTTTCCATTTACCTTCAATCTGAGCAAATGATAATACGCCAAACAAAGAAAGGACGAGTGTTAATAATAATTTTTTCATATTCTTTATAGTTTTAATTTCAATAAAATATTTTCGTTGTTTAATTACTGTTAAAAATATAAATTAATTTCAAACAAACAAAAATTTTTATTATCCTAGGCATATATAACAATAGATGTACCAATTTCTTAGTATTAAACACTTATTAAATGTTAATACATTTTTCTATTAATGACCCTGTTCATATAATCCTGATACCACGCTTTTGCAATTTGCTTTCCTTTTTGTGCTTCCTCATTCTCCTTCAATTGAGACATCAGATTTTTCTCTAACCCTAGATCTGATTTATCAAAGATTCCTGTAATATCTTTCCCATCAAAACGATAAATATAATTTCCGATAATAAACTGCTCTACAGTGCCATCAGAATTAGCAATAATGGGAGAATATTGTTTGTCACTGACCAGACTTCTTCCCCAGCTTCTGATCTTTTTGTTATAACCTATTAAATCTACCAAAGTCGGATAAATATCGATCTGCTGAGCAAATTCCTGATTTACACCTTTTAAATTATACGCTGGATTTGGAGAATAAAAAATCAACGGAACTGCAAAACGGTTCATCGCTTTTTCATATTCCGGATAATATATTTCATTCGTGTGATCACCCGTGAAAACAAAAATTGTATTATTAAACCAAGGTTGTTTTTTGGCCGTTTCAAAATACTTTTTAATAGAATAATCTGTGTATTGGATAGGTTCGTGCATCTGGTTTTTTCCTTTCTTAAACTTCCCGTTGTATTTTTCAGGAATTTTAAACGGGTGATGCGAAGAAGCCGTAAAAACCGTTGCCATAAAGGGCTGAGTTTCCCCTACATTTTTAGCAAAATACTGTAAAAACGGTTCGTCCCAAATTGCCCACATTCCGTCGAAATCTGCATCATTATTATATTCTGTTTTTCCGAAATAATGTTTAAAGCCTAAAATATTTCCAAAACCCAAGAAACCCATCGACCCATTCGGAGCACCGTGATAGAAAGAAGTATCGTATCCCATTTCATTACAGATTGAAACAATTGACTGAATTTTCTGGTTGGAATAAGGTGAACTTGTAAAGGCGTCCGTCAAACTTGGAATTCCTGCCAAAACAGAGCTCATCCCGTGGATCGACTGCCTTCCGTTGGCAAAAGTATTCGGGAAAATTAAACTTTCATTCGCCAGACTGTCGATAAAAGGCGTGTAGGAAACATAATCTTTAATATTTTTATCCTTATTAAAAGCACCGGAATATTCTCTGCTGAAAGATTCTACAATGAAAATAACAATATTCGGTTTGTCGGTAACTTTTCTGTCATAAACTTTATAAGGCTGAATATTTTCATCAATAAACTTTTCATCCACAAAATGAACTTCTTTAAAACTATTCGTATTCAAGGTTCTGAAAAATGAAAATGTACTGTTCAGAACCATATTTCCCTGAGCCGGAAGTTTTACAAAACGGTTTGCATCTACCAGATTAATTGGTCTTGTGCTATGTTTGAAATCTCCACGAATTCCACCAACTACCAAAACAGCCGTCGCACAAAGCGTAAAAACCGACCATATAAAGTAAGGAATCAGTTTTGTCGGTTTTTGTTCTGTAATTTTCACTTTTTTGTAAAGGAAAATCCAAAGCCACATCAATACAACAAACCATATTAAAACAAAAGGATTTTGAATAACTGAAGAGGTAAAAACCTTGAAAATATTAGATTCATGCTGTGCTACCTGAAACGCAGCAGATGTTAATCTCGTTTGAGAAAATTTAAAGTATACAAAATCTCCGAAATTCATCACGTATGCTATACCGTTCGTGATAAAATACAGCCAGAATAGGATTTTTTGGTAAATTTTCTTTGTATTAATAATAATAGGAATGATACTTAACAAGATAAACAGCGCATTAACATACAAAATTGCCGTAGTATCAAACGCAATTCCGTGATAAGAAAGACTGAAATAATCTGATACCGAATCGATTTTTATCAATCCTCTGTTGAAATACCAGAACAAAAATCTTGCAATCTGATAAAAAAAGTAAGCCAAAAAAATCCTGTACAGCAATATCAGAACTTCCTGTTTTCTAAATTCTTTAAAAAATTTCATCCGCAAATTTACATCAATTTCATATAAAATTAATATAACAATCTAGCAATCCAGAAATGTAACAATAATTGATAGATCGTTAATTTGGTATAGAGTTAAATAGATTTATTGATATAAAGTTTTAATTTTGCAGTTATGAATTTTATTAAAAATAATCTTGCCAACGCAATCACATTAGGAAACCTTTTTTCCGGCTGTATAGGTGCCATACATCTTATTTTGGGTGATTATCAAACGACTGCGATCTGCATCATTCTTTCTTTGATTTTAGATTTTTTTGATGGTTTTGTGGCAAGAGCCTTAAAAGCAAATTCTAATTTGGGCGTTCAGCTGGATTCTTTGGCGGATATGGTAAGTTTCGGGCTGGTTCCGGGATTGACGATGTATGCTGCTCTGGAACCTTTTGGAAAGATTTTTTCAGGAACAGAACTCCCTTTTGAAATTAAATATTTAGGATTATTCGTTACGCTTTTCTCTTGTTTAAGATTAGCCATTTTCAATTTGGACGAAGATCAGAAATATTATTTTAAAGGATTGAATACGCCATCAAATACAATTTTAATTTTCGGATTATATTATGCTTTCAAAGAAAGCCAAAGTTTTGAGTTTTTATTAAATAATGAAGTTCTATTGATTATTTTAACTCTTCTTTCTTCTTGGCTTCTGATCAGTCCGATAAAAATGATCGCTATGAAATTCAAATCGATGAAATTACAGGACAATTATCCAAAATTGGCTTTATTGATCGGTTCAATTATAATTTTGATTATCTTTAAAACTGTCGGAATTCCGATGGTAATTATTTATTATATTTTAATTTCTATTTTGTTTCAGAAACAGCTTAATTAGAAGTTAGAAAAAATACCTTAAAATTTATCAATTAACACATTTTCAAATTATCAGAAATGAATTTAAAATTATATAAACCACTTTGTATTTTTGATCTGGAAACAACAGGAACCAATATCGGAAAAGACAGAATCGTAGAAATCTGTATTTTAAAAGTAAATCCTGATGCTTCGAGAGAGAGCAAAACTTGGAAAGTGAATCCGGAAATGCCGATCCCGAAAGAATGCAGCGAGATCCACGGAATTTATGATGAAGACGTGAAAGATGCACCTACCTTCAGAGAAATCGCTCCAAAAGTGATGGAAATGATTACCGGTGCGGATTTAGGAGGTTTTAATTCTAATCGATTTGACGTTCCTTTATTAGCAGAAGAATTGCTTCGCGCAGACTTTGATTTTGATTTAAATAAATTCAAACTTGTAGATGCACAGACCATTTTCTTCAAAAAAGAACCAAGAAATTTGGGCGCTGCTTATCAATTCTATTGTGATAAGACATTGGAAAACGCACATTCTGCAGAAGCCGATGTAATGGCAACTTTTGAAGTTTTAGATGCGCAGGTTGGAAGATATGAAGATGTTCCGAATGAAGTTGCAGAACTGAGTACTTTTTCTTCTCAAAACAAATTTGCAGATCTTGCAGGAATGATTCATTTTAATGAAAGCGGACATGAAATTTTTGCTTTCGGAAAATATAAAGGACAAAAAGTGAAAGACGTTTTCCAGAAAGATCTTGGATATTACGGATGGCTTCAAAATGCTGATTTCCCATTATATACAAAGAAAGTTTTTACAAAAATTCAATTATCAAGTAAATTTTAAAACATGAGCGAGCTGGTTAAATTTAAATTTTACGAAACGGCTCTTCAAGCCAATCGAGACAAACAAATATTAGCAGAAAGCGGAATCAACAGCTTTATTGCCAATGAACAGCTGATTCAGACTGATTGGTTGCTTTCTCAGGCTGTTGGCGGAATTCAGCTGCAGGTTTTTGAAGAAGATCTGGAAAAATCGAATCAGGTTTTACAGGATTACAAAGAAAACGAAGAATTTTCATTGGAAGTAGAACATACCATTGAAAACCCTGAGTTTGATTTTGTTTGCCCAAAATGTGGCTCTAATCATATTTACAGAGATGACAGCGCAACGAGCTTCTTTGGAATTTCGATTCTGACGAGCCATAAGTTTGTTTGTTATTATTGTGGGAATGAGTTTACGCATTGATAACCTTTAATAGATGCTTCGAGAGCCCCAGTATGACATCTCTAATATTAAACTTTATTTTTGTCATTCCGAACGGAACAAAGTGAAGCTTTGTAACCTAACGCTTGTAACACGGAAATTCCCCTCCTCTGGAGGGGTGGCGAAAATTCTGAAGAATTTTTGACGGGGTGGTTTTAAAACGTAACGATTTTCCTAGCCCCGATTGCAGCGGCATCCTTTTGTGTAGCACAGCGAAACAAAAGATATAGCGGAAAGCGGGAAACAGCTCCTAAAAATAAATCATAAAATAATTGTAAGATTGCTCCTCGCAATGACAAAAAATAAAAAAGAATTATGAAAATAATCTGCATAGGAAGAAATTACAGCGAACACGCAAAAGAATTGGGAAACGAAATCCCTGAAAAACCTGTGATTTTTATGAAGCCGGATACAGCGGTTTTGAAAGGAAATGATTTCTATATTCCGGAATTTTCGAACGATGTTCATTATGAACTGGAGGTTGTCGTGAAAATTTCGAAAGGCGGAAAATATATCCAAAAAGAAACGGCTCATAAAAATTATGAAGAAATAGGTCTGGGAATCGATTTTACGGCACGAGATCTTCAAAGTGAGCTGAAATCGAAAGGTCTTCCCTGGGAGCTGGCAAAAGGCTTCGACGGTTCTGCGGTTGTGGGAAATTTCTTCAAAAAAGAGAATTACAATCTTGAATCTCTAAATTTTTCATTATTACAAAATAAAGAAAAGGTTCAGGATGGAAATACGAAAGATATGATCTTCACCATTAATGATATTATTGCTTTTGTTTCACAATACTTCACGTTGAGAGTTGGTGATCTAATTTTCACGGGAACTCCAAAAGGTGTAGGAAAAGTTGAAGAAAATGACATTCTTGAAGCTTATCTTGAAGATGAAAAAATTCTTGATATCCGAATATTATAAGTAATTTAACATAACTTTTGGCATAATTTTCCTATCTTTAGTAAACAAAGTTAAAGGTTATGATAAATATTGTATTACCCGTAGATTTTGGGGATAAGACAGAGCAGCTTGTAGAAGGAGCGGTAAAATTCGCAAAACAAGTAAACGGTAAAATTTTCCTGATCCATGTTGCACCATCTGATATAGGTTTTGCAATCGGTGATATGGGATTTCAATATTTTCCGGAAGTTGAAGAGAACGAAATAAGAGAAGAATTGGTTCAGCTTAATAAGATCGAACAGAGAATTCTTGCTCATGATGTAGATTGCGAGCATCTTCTTAAACAAGGTATTGCCAAAGATATTATTTTGGATTATGCCAAAGCAAATAGTGCAGATTTCATCGTCATGGGTTCACACGGAAGAAGCGGAATCTATGATGTTTTTGTGGGAAGTTTAACAAAAGGAATTACAAAAGATTCCAATATTCCTGTTTTAGTACTTCCGATTCACGGCTAAAAATAAAGAAAGTTAAATTTTAATCGTTAATAAAAAAGCCGACCAAATAAAATTTGATCGGCTTTTTACTATATAACCAATTAATTAACCTTCTTTTTTGTAGATGTTGGGATCGTAGTAAGGATGCTTGCCTTCCGTTGGAGAATAATATTCTTTGTCTTTATCACCACCCAGTGTCACTACCAATGTATAGCACCAATATGTGAATAGTACACAGCAAACAACAAATAGTACCCAGTTTAAAACATTTCCGAAATTATCAAAGAAACCGAAACTCCATTTGAAAACTTTGCTTAAGAATAGAAAGAAAGACGTCATTATTTTCCTTTTTTAAATTAACTTTGTACAAATTTATAAAAAATGTTTAGATTACTTTCAAAAGAAAGCAATATTTTTTCAATTCCTGTTTATATTGGTTTTCTTCTGTTAATAGTAATAACTTTTAACTTTTTGAATTTCAACACTTATGAGGGTATTATCGCAGGGATTACTTTTTTTGGAATTGCCTTGGGATATTTTTGTTTTCACAGCATTGCATTGAATTATCAGACTCATTTGCCCTTATTTTTATATACATTTTTTATTTTTGGACTTTATCCGGGAAATTTAGATATCGGACTTGCTGTTTCTTTATTGACCAATTCTTTTCTTTTGTTACTTCTGACAAGTACCAATGAAGACATCAGGAAAAAGTCTTATGTTTTAGTAGGTTCTATTGTAGCACTGAATTTTATTTTTCTCCCTACAACATGGCCTATGGCGATTTTTGTGATCATTCATGTCATTGCAACTTCAGAAAGAATAGGATTAAACATTTTCAGATTTTTATTAGGCATAATTTTAATCGTGTTCAGTTATTTTTCTGTCATGTTTTTTATGAATTTTACGACCTGGAATATTGATTATTTCCCTTTTGGAAATATGAAAGTAATAACAGATTATGAAACATTATTACCATTAATTCCGATTGTTATAATGCTGATTTATGCAGTGTATGACCATTTTAAAAATTATAATAAAAAGAGCCCGATAAGCAGATACAAATACACTTTCTTATTGGTATTCTCTGTAGCACAGCTTGTTACTATTATTCTTTATATGAATAAGAGTTATGAATATTTGCTGCTTCTTGCCTTTCCGTCGACAATTATCATCAGCCGGATGCTGAAATTTTTGCCAAAATACTGGATGCAGGAAGTGAGCTTATGGTTGATTATTTTTAGTTTGATTGCCTATAAGGCGATTTATTTATTTTAATTTCTTTAAAAGATTATGATTCAGATAGACGATAAATTGATCTCCGAAGATATTTTTTCTGAAGAGTTTGTTTGCAACCTTTCAAAATGTAAAGGTGCATGTTGTGTGGAAGGAGATGTAGGTGCTCCGTTGGATAAAAGCGAATTGGAAATTTTAGATACTATTTTTGATAAAATTAAACCTTATCTTACTCAAGAAGGTATCAAATCCATTGAAAAAACCGGAACATGGACAACTGATCCGATCGACGGAATGTACGTAACGCCGATGGTTGAAAATCGTGAATGCGCTTACGTGACTTTTGACGAAAAAGGAATTACAAAATGTGGAATCGAAAAAGCCTATGAAGACGGCGCAATTGACTGGCAAAAGCCTATTTCTTGCCACCTTTACCCAATCCGGGTAACAGAATATTCTACTTTTAAGGCCTTGAATTATCATGAATGGAACGTTTGCAGTGACGCCTGTACATTAGGAAAAGAATTACAGGTTCCTATTTACAAATTCCTGAAAACGCCTTTGATCAGAAAATATGGTGAAGAGTTTTACAGTGTTTTAAGTGAAGTTGCCGAAGAATGGAAAAAAGAATATGGCTCTTGATATGTGTGAGAGTTTGAGGATTTTAAAGTTTTAAAATTCTTTATTAAATAACAAAACCGCAGAAGTTTTCTGCGGTTTTTATTTTGATTGAAAAAGTTGATTAGTTTGCTGCACCTGCTTTTATCACAGCAGCTTCTACTTTAGCCTCATCTTTTTTAGTATTTTCCCAACCGTCTTCCGGCATTAATGTCGCTACAATTCTACCTTTTGTAAGATATTTTTTCGCAACATCCTGAAGATCTTTTACCGTTAATGCATTTACTTGATCCTTATAATTTAAGATTTCGTATTTATCACTTCCGTCTAACTGGTTTTTTGTAAGATTACTCATCCAAAACATATTGTCTTTCATTTGGGTATTGTAATCATTCATTTCTCCTTCTTTGTATTTGTCAAGATCTTTTTGCTCAGGACCTTTATCAATTAACTTCTGAAGTTCTGTAATAGCACTTTTTGTCAGTTTATCGGCATTTTCAGGTCCACAAGGGAAACTGATACTGAAGCTGTAATTATTATAAGGAACTTTAGACATTCCCCCTCTGGCTCCACCACCGTAGATTCCGCTTTCGTCTTCTCTTAATTTTTCGATTACTTTAATTGTAGCCACCTCGCCTAAAGCCTCCAAAGCCAAAGCTTCTTTCTGGTTATAAGGTGTTTCTCCTGCATAAGAAATCGTTACCATACTTTTAGGGTCTTTTCCTTTTTTGTATGTTTTTGTGTAATCACCTGTCATCTGTCTGTAACCGGTATCTTTGAAATTCGTAGATTTCCCTGTTGACGGAAGACTTGCAATATATTGTAACACTTCATTTTTAAAGGAAGCTTCATCAATATTACCTATGAAATAGAACTGGAAATTTCCAGCATTTGCAAATTTCTCTTTATAAATATCGTATGCCTTTTTATAATCTGTATTTTCCCATTCTTTTGCCATTGGAATAATCCCGATGAATCTTGGGTTTTTCTGATTCATGAATTTAGCATGCTCACTTGAGAAATAGAATTGCGGATTAGACAATAAATTATCAAGCATTGCAGACTGCTTGGTTTTATATGCGTTAAATGCCTCCGGATTATAATTCAACCCTGTGAAATAAGCATACATAAGCTCCATTGCAGTTCCCAGATCCTTTTTAGTTGTTCTTCCCGAAATACCTTCGTATAAAGGAGTTACAGAAGGATTTACACTTACCTGTTTTCCTGCTAAATAATTGGTAAGATCAGACTTTGATAAACCATTTACTCCAGCTTCAGATAAAGCTGCAAATGCAAACTGAGTTTTGTTAAAATCTGCATCAGGAAGTAAAGAACTTCCTCCCATACTTCTTGCTGAGAAAACAATTTCATCATCTTTAAAATCTGTCTTTTTGAAAGTAACTTTTGCACCGTTGCTCAATGTCCAGGTTGTTGTTCCTAATTTCGCATCCGTTTCAGTTTTAGCAATTTTACCTTCAGATTTGAAAGGTTTAACTAAATTTTTAATGGTCGCTTTTTCCTGATAAGGTTTAAGATCTGCCATTTTTACGCTTTCAAAAGTATTCAACACCATTGCTTCTGTCGGCATCGTCACGTTTTCTTTTTTAGGACCCGTAATTACTACTACTCTGCTGTCGTCTTTTACAAACTTTTTGATGATCTCATTGGTCTGAGCCAACGTTACAGATGGTAAGAATTTCTTTGTATCTTCATATTCCCAGACGATTCCCGGCATTGGTTCCTGCTCCAGAAAGTTTCTTACATATTCATCTACCAAAATATCACTTTCCGTTTTATCACGGTTGTTGTAAGTTCTTTCAATATTAGATAAAACCTGTGCCTTTGCTCTGTCTAATTCGGTTTGAGTAAACCCGAATCTTTTTGCTCTTTCTGTCTCTTCCAAAAGAACTTTCAAAGCACTAAGCTGATTTCCGTCTTTTACCATAGCAAATCCCTGGAAAGCTTCTTTGCTTCTTGCATACGTTCCGCCATGATAAACTGAACCGTACGTAAAAGGAGGATTGGTAGAATTTACCAACTCGCTGAATCTGTTATTCAACATTGTTGAAGTAAGATTTTCGATAATAGTCTGATTATATTGTTCTACCGTAACATCAGGCTGATAAGCTTCAGAATCCTTCATCGTAAACTGCACCATCGATCTCGTTGCATCCGGATCTGTTTCAATGGCTACCAAGGTTTCTTTATGATTCGGTAAATCGAAAACTTTTCTTTCTTTAGGTTTTGAAGGATTTTTATACTTGCTGAAATTTTCTTTAATTTTCTTTTCAACTTCATCTACATTAATATCTCCGACCACCACGATTGCCATAAGATCCGGTCTGTACCAGTCTTTGTGGAATTGTCTTATTACATCGGGCTTAAAATTTTCCAAGACATCTTTTTTACCAATCGGAAGTCTGTTTGCATACTGAGATTTGTATAATAATTTTGGAAGGTATTTGTCTGACATTCTTTTATCAGCTCCCAAACCAAGTCTCAATTCTTCCAAAACAACTCCTCTTTCTTTGTTGATCTGCTCATCAGAAAGTGTAGCATTGAATGCCCAGTCTTCCATTACTTTAAGACCTGCATCAAGATTTCCCGGTTTGTCCAGAGGAACCGGAAGCATGTAAACCGTCTCATCAAAACTCGTATAAGCATTAAGATGCTGCCCGAATTTCACCCCGATTGACTGTAGAAAGTCGACTAGCTTATTATCAGGGAAGTTTTTTGTTCCGTTGAAGTTCATGTGCTCCATAAAGTGAGCCAGGCCTCGTTGGTTTTCATCCTCAAGAATAGATCCGGCGTTGATCGCCAATCTGAAATCTACTTTCTTTTCCGGTAAATTATTTTTTTTGATATAGTACTTCATCCCGTTTGAAAGAGTACCTGTTTTCACAGAAGCATCCATAGGAATATTCTGTGCAAAACCATTTGCAGACATCAGGAAGATCACTGCAAGTGACGAAAACATTTTTTTCATATTGTTTTGATTATTAATTTTTCGGGGTAAAAATATTAATTATTCACCACCAAAGGAAATGTTTAACACTTATTTAAAGTTAAAATTGAGTTAAATATCGTTAAATATTACAATCCCTAATAAACCAATAGGATTTTCGTAATAAACGTATTTGTTTATCAATTATTATTTAATCTATAAATTGTGATTTAAAAAATGTAGAATTTTTTGGAGAATTCGAATTTCGGGACCGAAAGATTTTGGTCAAGGATAATAAACTTTTTTTCATTTTTTGTTTTGTTTTTACAAAAGTATCAATTATTAGAACATACAAATATTTTTTTTCGTTAAAAATAAGTTAAAAATTATTAAATAAATAAAAAAGCCAGACAATGCCTGGCTTTTTTATGTTAAATCATTAGATTCTATTTAAAATCCGCATCAGTAACACCTGAATTAATCGTTACTTTTGTCGTTTTAATAGTAACTTTTTGTCCGTTTCCTTCTGCTTCAATTTCTGATGGGAACTTCATTCCGTCAACAGTCATATAGCTTTTTACAGTAGCATTTCCTTCGTTTGCAGTAGATTTGTATAATAATCCCGTAGAAGCATCAAAATAATGTTTTCCTTTATCAGAAGACAAAACATTATAATCTTTTCCGTCGATTTTCTCAACTGTTACCGTTGGAAAGTTTGCAGCATCGTACCCTAAAGCATCAATAACTTTACTTTTCTTCAATTCTGCAATTTTATCAGCCGGAATATCCATTTTTTGACCTCCCTGTTCGAAATATCCTTTCTCACCATCAAAAAACTGAATCATTTTTTGCCCCATTACAGACTGCTCAGATTTGAATTTATTACCCAGCTTTTTTGTAGTCATGGTAATTTCCATACCTTGTACAGAAAGCGTATTATCAATAATTGTAGATTTTATAGCTTCTAGTTTATCTTTTCCGCCAAGAGCAGAAAGGTAGTTATTAATAACATCTTTAGAAGTTAATTTTGATTTTTCAGCTTCCGTTTTTGCGGGAGCAGCAGTAGTTTTTTGTGCAGCTACCGAAGTAGAAAAAAGTACAGCGCAAAAAAATGGAATGATGATCTTTTTCATATACTAAGTTTAGAAGCGTAAATATATGAATATTGAACGAATAAAATAAGAACGTTTTTCAATAAAAAAACCACCAAAAAAATTGGTGGTTTAAAATATTTACAATTGAAATAAATTACTTTTTAAGTTCTTCTAAAAACTCGTCGTGAGAGATCGCAGTTTCTTTTTTAGTCGCTTTTTCAAGGATTACATCTTTCAGCTTCGTCATAGCAACTTCAGAAGAAATTTGTCTTACCTGCTCCTGGTCTTTCAACATTTCAACAGCATATTTCTGGATTTCCTCATCACCTAAGTGGTGGATTCCGTAGATAGCCAATTGATTTCTTACCAACTGCTCAGCTTGTGCCAAAACATCTGCATAATCTAACTGAATTTCGTTCTCACTCATCAATTTTCCTTCGATGATCTGATATTTCAACTGATTTTTCTCAGATTCAAGAATTTCTTTTGCCTGCTCTTCAGACTGGATATTCTGGTTAGAGAATAATAACCATTTTACTAAGAAAGCTTCAGGAAGTTTTACTTCTTCCTTCTCAGAAACCTGCTCCAATACTTTATTTACAAAGTGTACATCAGCATTTTGCTGGAAATACTCATCTAGTTCAGTCTTTACTTTTTCTTTCAATTCTTCTTCAGAACCGATATTTCCTTCACCATATACTTTATCAAAAAGCTCTTGGTTAAGCTCAGCAAGATTCAAAGAATAGAAATCTTTTACTTTTACCTCAACTTCGTTGTGGTGTAAGTGCTCAACTTCTTCTTTAGAGAATCCTAATTCTTTAGCTAATTCTTCGTCACCAGCAAGAGTTTCTTTAGAAACTTTTACAGACCCGTCCATTTTCAAAGCTTTTACCAATTTGAAAGCTTCTTTATTTTCAGCTGTAATAGTAACGTTCTTTGGATGGTGGTGGTGCTCTCCTTCAGCATCTTCTTCTACAACCTGAGAAATCTCTAAAGCGATGTAAGAATCTTTAGTGATTTTATCTTGAGGAACCTGCTCTGCGAAACGCTTCTGCATGTTTTCAATACTCTTACCAATTTCTTTTTCAGAAGCTTCTACTTTGTAATGAGGAGCTTCATATTTAGCTAGATCTATAGTGAATTCAGGCTCGTAACCTACTTCGAAAGCAACTTCTAATTGCTCAGCATTGTAATCAAGATCGTTTACTGGCTGAGGAACCGGCTGTCCAACTAATCTTAGTTTGTTATCATTTACATATCCGTTCAAAGCATCAGAAACCTGTTTGTTGATTTCTTCGAAAGCAATACCTGCTTCATATTGTTTTTTAACCATACTCAAAGGCACTTTTCCTTTTCTGAAACCAGGAACTTGTGCATTCTTAGCATAATTAATCAATTGTTTCTCAACTTTTTCCTTATAGTCAGATTTTTCCAATGTCACTGTAAGCAATGCACTTACATCATCATGGTTTTTTGCAGTAACCTTCATTATTGATTAAAATTTTAGGTTGCAAAAATATGAAAATTTTATGAAAATCTATCAATTAAAATCAACTTATAACGCCAAATATTGTTAAATAAAAAACCACCGAAAAATTCAGTGGTCTTTGTTAACAAGATTAAAGATATATTAATTAGTAATATTATAATTTGCCTGCGCATCTGTTTCACCTCCGGTCTGTTTTCCGAAAACGATGCCGTTACCGCTTGCTTCAGAATCTTCTGAAACTGTCGCGGGCTCATGATAAAGTGTAAAAATCAACTGGCTTGTTGCAGCCGGGTTTTTAATCGCTTTGTTCACCACCCATTCTGTTTTCAGACCTACACGTTTTCCATCTGCTCTTGTAGAAGAAGCGTCATCTGTACGAGTTAAAACAATATCAGAATTAGGAAAATTGAAAACTAAAAAGTGCTCATCTTTTGCATCTCTGATTTCCTGTGTAGCATCTTCATTTCCATTTTTAAACTCTGCAGTCACCTGATATGTTTTCCCATCCTGCAACTGGATTGCCTGAGCTCCGCCTGCTCCCATACTGTAATTATATGTTTTCACTGTTCCTGCTGCAACATCTTTTACATTCAAAATAATGTTTGTAAGATCCTCCTGAGGAAGGTCATCTTCAGCAGCAGAGCCGTCTCTCTGACAAGAAACAACAGTAATTGTGATGAATAAAACAGCTAATAATTTGATTATATTTTTAGTATTGAATACTTTCATTTTTGTAAAATTTTAAGATTGTAAATTTTGTTTTAATAATTTTCTGAAATCTTTAGAATCTGTATCTAAAGTTTAAAATAAAGTTTCTTCCTGCCTCATCCGAAAAGAATCTCATACGATTGAGATAATCTCTGTACGAAACATCGAAAAGATTATTAACGATAAGACCTGCAGAAAGATTTTTGCTGATGTTAATTCCTGTCTGGATATTCCAAAGAGAATACCCATTTGGTGGAGTACTCAGATCAACTTCTTTTTGCACTTCATCCCCATCTATATAAATAGGAATGGTTGCATTATAAACCGGAAATCTGTTTTGTTTTACAAACGTCTGATTTTCTACCGTAAAGTAGAACTGATTCCAGTTTTCTTTATTGAATTGTAGTGCATTCGAAAAATTCGGGGGCATCATGAGAATCAACGGAACATTATGAGTATCATCTTTTCCATAAACATAACTACCTTTTCCCACGTACGTCAGATTATCCGTAAATTTAAAGTTAACATCCAAGTCTATCCCATACATTTTCGCATCGATCTGCTGATAAGACCAGACCGGAAATACCCCTCTGATCGTATTCTGAACTCCCGTCGGAACTTCATTGATGAAATTTTTAGTGATGAAAAAGTAAGGATTCACAGAAATATTCAAGCCTTTCAACACATTGAATTTTGAATCAACGGTTAAATTAAACTGATGTCCCTGTTCATTTTTCAGTCCCATATCTCCAATTTCAATCACTGATGCAGAATGATGCAATCCGTCTGAAAATAATTCTGCAATATTTGGAGTTCTTCCCACTTTAGCATAATTAAATTTCAAATCAAAACCAGCACTTGGACGATATTCCAGACCCGCGTTGAATGAAAAATTTTCATAATTCAATTGAGGACGTGTAAGAATTCTGTTTTGATCGGTTTTCACATAAAACTGAGGATAAGAATCTGCATATCGACCTTCCCAGTCGCTTTTATCGTACCATTTCGTTACATCATAACGGGTGAAATCATATCTTGCTCCAGCTTCTATATTGAAGTCATGCGAAATTTTATATTTAAAAATCGAATAAATTCCGGCAGCATATTTATCATAATTCGGAATCAAACGTCTTGCTTTTGTCGCCGGATCTGAATAATTATTCTGAAAACTCGCATCAATTCCTGTTTCCAAAGAAAATTTTCCTCTTTCCAGTAAATCATTAAGATTGAACTGATGCGTCATTAATTCAAGATCAAGAGAAGGCGTATCTTTCAATTCACCTCTTCTGATGTCATATTCCTGTCTGTGATTAAACTGATAACTGTATGTCGCAGAAACTTTCCCGATGTTTTCAAATCTCTTAAAAGCGGAAACTTTCGCAATATGATGCTCGATTACCTGTCTCGGATTATCAATATCATAACTAAAATTCCCTGTATAAATAGGAATTTTAGAAGTCGTGGCATTGTAGAAATCTTCATTATTCCCGACATGAGAACCTCTGTAAATCCCGATGTTCTGGTTGGTTAAATAATAATCAAATGAAATTCCTCTTTCATAAGTATTATTCTGAACTGTAAAATTGAAAGACGAAAAATCCATTCCTGTATTCATCAGGTTATAATCCGGAGCATGCTGATCTCCTAATTTTTTGATGCTTCCGCCTGATTTTACAGCCCAGCCGTCTTTCCAGACTTTGGCAATGTCTACATCCAATCCGAGACCTCTTCCGTTAGAAATTCCGGAAAGTCCTACAGAACCTTTGATGGTATCTTTTTTAGGGAAAATCTCAGGTTCCATCACTACTACTCCACCAATGGCATCACTTCCGTACTTCAATGCAGAAGCTCCTTTGATGACATCAATATGCTGAAAATTGTTAATATCAACATTCGGAGCGTGTTCTACTCCCCATTCCTGTTCGGCAAGCTTTACTCCATTATTTAAAATAGAAATTCTGCTTCCGTAAAGCCCGTGAATAATAGGTTTTGATATATTATTTCCTGTCTTCAGCGCAGAAACTCCCGAAATCTTGGTTAATAAATTCCCCAGATTATCGGTAGAATTTCTCTCAATTTCAGATTTATCAAGTGTTTTGATAACCAAAGAACCATTGCTCTTATGATTTCCGTGAATGGTCACGGTTTCGATGTCCTGAATATGATGTTCAAGAACAATCGTCAAATGTAAATCCTGCGTAACTCCTACATTTTCAGTATAATCATTACAATCAGGATGTTTAGCAATGAGTATATATTTTCCCGCAGGAATTTTATCAAAATAAAACTTACCGTTTTTGCCTGTTTTTGTAGAAAAATCTCCAATTCTCACGACTGCATTTTCCAGCATCGTTTTGTCGTGAAAATCCTGAACAGTTCCTTCTACAGCATAAGTCTGTTGTGCGTTTGTAAATGCAAATCCACAAAGGATCAGCATTAAACTATATATCAATTTCATTGTAAATAGATTGATTTCGTGCTTTTTTATGAAGCACATTTTCGTGAAAATTTATGGGTTGGATTTTTGTACAATGTAAAATGTACGATCTATCAATGACTTTAGTAATTGTAAATTAATACATTAATCTTACTATTCTTAACAACTTACAAGTCCTTAATGGTTCAAATTTGCATTAAGAAATATTTAAATTTTAAAAATTTAAGACAAAAAAATCCGGAAAAATCTATGAATTATGAAATTGCGGGAGGACCGCGAAGCTGAAAGGTAAATTTAGTCTGAGACCATATTTTTTCCTGAACAGTAAGAATCTGCTCTACTTCATGTGTATAACTTTGAAAAGAAAAATTGAATTCTTCAGGAACTAAAGAATGTCCTGTAGCCAAGAAATGACAAGCCAAACAGTCGGCTGCTTTTTCTTTTATTACATTTTTTGAAATGGTATTTTCTGTTTTTTTAAAGCTGAAACTTTTAAAAACTTCTTCAGAACTGTGATTATGAAAATTTTGAGAAAACATCGCAAGAAAATATATTCCAAACAATAATTTGGAAATAAAATTCTTTAGATTTCTGCTTTCTTTAAAAATCATCAGTCAAAATTATGAAAATAAATTAAAACCCTACATTAAAGTTTTATTAAAATGCTTTGAATATGTAGAAACGATTGATATTTTGTTACAAAATTTTTATAAAAGTTTGTGTTGAGATGCTTCGAAATCAGCATGACATCGTTAATACTAACTATTTTTTTCTACATCTTGTTTGTCATTCCGTAGGAATCTATGCATAATTTTTAAGGATTGAATTGTAAAAATAAGAGCTTAGATTCCTACGGAATGACAAATGAGACAGAGATTTTTCAAAATTTAAATATAAAATCAATCCAATTGAGAAACCAAATGCTCCCATTCCTGAAGAGCCAATTCCAACTCTTCCTTGATTTTATTATATTTTTCCAATGTTTCGTCAGAAGGATTTTCTTTGGTGAAAGAAGCCTCCATTTCTTCTACTTTCGTTTCAAGTTCGGAAATTTTTTCTTCTACTTTTTTCAGTTTATTCTGAATGTTTTTCTGCTCTTTACTTACAATTGTTGATTGATTGGCAACAGGTTTCTCTTCAACTTTTTTCACCTCAACTTTAGGTTCTTCACTGTGAAGTTTTGCTTTTTCTGCAGAAATTTCTCTGATGCTTTCTTTTTGTCTGAATTCAAGATATTCATTGATATCGCCTAAGAATTCTTTCATTTTACCATCACGGAATTCGTAAATCTTATCACAAAGTCCTTGCAGGAACTCTCTGTCGTGAGAAATTACAATTAAAGTACCTTCAAACTTCTGTAGAGCAAGCTTAATAATCTCTTTAGACTGAATATCCAAGTGATTGGTAGGCTCATCCATAATCAACGTATTGAACGGACGCAAAAGCAATTTACAAAGTGCCAAACGGTTTCTTTCACCTCCGGAAAGCACCTTTGTTTTTTTATTTACCGCTTCACCCTGAAAAAGGAAAGATCCTAACAAATCTCTTACTCTCGGTCTTGTCTCTTCGGTTGCAGAATCTTCAGCTTCTTCCTGAACGGTTTTATTGGGTGTTAAAACTTCTTCCTGATTCTGAGCGAAATATCCGATGTTCACGTTATGTCCAAGATTCCAAGAACCCGAATAATCCTGAATATCTCCAGCCAAAATTTTTGCCAGCGTCGTTTTCCCTTGTCCGTTTTGACCAAGAAGTGCAATTCTGTCTCCTCTCTGAACAATAAAATCTACACCATCAAAAATCTGTTTTTCGCCATAAGATTTACCCAGATTTTCAGCTTCGAAAATAACCTTCCCCGGAACTTGTGACTGTACGAAACGGATATTGAATTTTGAAACGTCTTCGTTATCCACTTCAATACGCTCAATTTTATCTAATTTTTTAATTAAAGACTGGGCAAAAGAAGCTTTGGTAGCACTCGCACGGAATTTATTGATGTTATCTTCCATCTGCTTGATTTCCGCATCCTGATTCTTTTTCGCCTGAATAAGTTTTTCACGGCGGTCTTCACGCATTACTAAATATTTGGAATAATTGGCTTTATAATCGTCAACTTTCCTGTTATTCACATCAAAAGTACGGTTACAAACAGCTGTCATGAACTGTTTATCGTGACTTACCAGAACAATTCCTCCGGGATAATCTTTCAGAAAGTTTTCTAACCAGATAATGGATTCCATATCCAGGTGATTGGTAGGCTCATCGAGAAGCATCAAGTCATTTTTCTGGAGCAGCAATTTTGCCAATTCGATTCTCATTCTCCAACCCCCGGAAAATTCGTCGGTTATTTTCTGAAAATCATCTGCTTTAAAACCTAGACCAAACAACACTTTTTCTATATCACCTTCCAGATTATAGGCATCATGGTGCATCAAAAGGTCATTCAGATCGGTCATTCTGTTGATCAAATCGGTGTAAGAATCACTTTCGTAATCAGTTCTTACTGCCATTTGATGATTCACTTCCTCTAATTCTTCTTTCCATGCATTAATCTGCTCAAAAGCCTGCATTGTTTCGTTCCAGACAGTTCTTCCTTTCACAAAATCAAGATCCTGTTTCAGGAAACCGATGGTAATATTTCCTTCGGGAACTACATTTCCTTCGTAGAAAGTGATTTCTCCGGAAAGCATTTTTAATAAAGTGGATTTTCCTGCTCCATTTTTACCAACCAACCCAATTTTATCATCCTTTTTAATGGTGAAATTTACGTTTTGAAACAGATAGTTTCCCGAATGATGTAATCCTAAACCTTGAACCGAAAGCATGTTAAATAATGATTAATAGTGAATAATGAATTTTCGCGTGCAAAAATACGGAAAATAAAGGAATATAATGAAAAGAAAAAGAGCCACTTAAAAGTGACCCTCCAGAAAAACTTATATTAAAAAAATTTATTCTAAAAAAAGAGCTGTCTAACCAGGACAGCTCTACACCTAAATTTAAAACTGAAAAAGTACTAACATTTATTATAAAAATTCTCTTTAATTAATATTGTACGACTCCAATTATCGTTATTCGGAATATTAGTTCCGTATGCGTAATCCACGATAGAATCTTCTACATGGTGGATTTCTGATTGTAATTTTGACTGGTTTGCGCTGACCTGATCGTCAGAATTGCTCGGTACGTTCAACCCGTTGTTTATGAATTCTACATTTGCCCCGGATCTCGAATTGAGTAGTAAAGCAGGATGATATAATCCAAAATTTGCCGATATATGAGTGTAATCTGCCAGTTTTTCGTAATTATAATCCGGCCTCAAAGCTGAAGAAAGATCTTTGCTATAATTCTCCAAAGCATTGGAAAGCTCAATTAAATAAGGGTGTATGTTTGGATCAATCTCAAAATCTGCTTCACTAAAATTTGTACTGAAAATAAGTTCTTCAGTATTGGATTCTGTCAACATTAATCTTCCGTAAACTTTTGAAAGTTCATTATAAACCAACTCTCTTTCAAGATAAGCCTGTGAAAAAATTTCACCCTGATCCAATCGATAGTTTTGAAGAACACTGTTCCAGATTTTATTTCCTTTTGAATCTGTCGCTGCTGTTCTTACATTTTCAACATAAGCAGTAAGATCATCATTTTTCAAAAAATTTGGAGAAATGTAGACCGATTGGGAACCTTCCAGATATCCCCCACCTACATCTGCATGAACTCCGGGAACGAAAATTTCTTTCCAGACAGAGTTTCCTGTTTCAGATTTTGTATCTTCCATATCTTTAGAATCTTCAAAAAAACCTGTCAACGGAAAAAAGTATCTGCATTCGTTCACGGCACAAAGATGAAGCGCTCTTTCCGTTCCCGGTAAAACCGTCACATCGTAATCGTTGAACGGTGCAGATTCTACGGTATCAAAAACACCTAAAAATTTTATATGAATGTTTCCTGAAACTTTAGAATCAGGACTCAATAATTCATTGCATAAAGCTCTCGCCAACATACATCCTCTGCTGAATCCGTACACATAAAAATTATATTCTTTGGTTGCATCAATTACAATTTTGTTAATAAAATCATATGCTTTTGCCAGTTTATCGTCTGAGGAATATCCGCTGTATCCCATAGGATTTTTGCAGGTTGCCATTGCATAATCGCTGTCTTCAGCACCTGCAACAGTACCGATTCCTTCTATGTAAATCTTTTCATTACCGGTGAATAATTCTGATAATTTATAAATATTGGTAATATTATTGTAATAGCTTTCGTTGTTTTTCGAGGGTTTTTGAGAGGAAGTCGCATTCACTCCGTTGTTTCCAGTTCCGTCGAAGAAAATTCCGACAGAAATAATATCGTTTTTCATGTCACTTTGTGGTTTTATATTAATCTTCATTAATAATGAAGTACTTATTTAATGAACTCTTCAAAGTAACGATGAAAAAAACAGGGATTGTATAGTAAAAAGTACTAAATAAAAAATTCCGTATTTCTACGGAATCAAATTCTTTCTAAAGGATAAATATTGTTAATAATTGCGTAAATTACAATTCCAACTGTATTTTTAGCGCCGATTTTTTCGACGATTCTCTGTCTGTGGCTTTCTACTGTTCTTGGACTGATGAATAATTTTTCTGCAATTTCGTTGTTGGTACATTCCTGACAGATCAGTTTTACGACATCTTTTTCACGGTCGGAAAGTTCGTCGTCCATCTCGAAAAGGGTTCTTTTTTTTGTGGGACTGTTCATATAGGATAAAATCATCTGATGATCTTCCGGTGTAAAGAAAATACCATTTTTATACACCATTGTAATCGCTTCTATGAAAGCATTTCTGTTTGAGTTTTTAGGTAAAAAAGCAGAAACTCCCAACTTCACCATGTAACCCAAAATCGTGGTTTTATAATGAGAAGAAAGGATAATGATTTTAAGATCGGGATATTTTTCTTTCAGAACCTCTACCAGTTCAAAACCGTTCATTGGCTGCATCTGAACATCCACCAAGGCAATATCCGGAAAACTTTCTGCGGAAATATTTTCCAATGTTTCCAAAAAAACCGGTCCGGTTACAGAGGTAGAAACTACCGAAATATTCTGCTCGGAAGACAGTAACATTTTCACCCCTTCAAGGATTAGCTGTTCGTCATCAATTAATGCTATTTTGATTTGAGAATTCATTGTTGTATGGAATTTTAATTATTAAACGGCTGCCTTCATTTAAAACATTTTTCCATTTGTGCGCCGCATTCATAGACTTTATTCTGGATTCGATATTTTTGATACCCATTCCTCTTTTCACCTCTTCATATTCAAAACTCTGTCCGTTATCCGAAATGATAACCGCGAGATTTGTCTTGTTATCTTTAATATAAATCCAGACTCTCGTTGCTTCCGAATGTTTGAGAACATTGGTTGTAAATTCCTGTATAATTCTGTATAATTGAACTTCTATGAAGATGTCTTTTTTCTGAAACTTCGGACTTACATTCATCGAAATATTAATCCTTCCTGATAAATTGGCGATCAGTTCTTCAATATATAAGACCAAACCTACAGATTCCAGATTTACAGGATATAGTGAATGCGAAATGCTTCTTGCAGAATCTATCAGAGAAGACATCTGTGTCGTAATATTTCTTTTAATTATTTCGTCACCTTTTGTATCCAGATTATTCAACCATAATGAAAGAATATTCAGACGATTCCCGATATCATCATGAATCATTACGGCAATTCTTTTTCTTTCCGATTCCTGAGCTTTGATATTTTCTAAAACCAGTCTTTTCTGATGCAAAACTTCTGCTTCATACTGCGCATTTTTTTCTTTAACAATTCTCTGAATAAAACTTCTGTACGCAAGCAAAATAAAAGACATGATGATTACCAGAACGGCAATCAAAGCAATAAAAAAAGTGATATTTAAGGTTATTTCTTTAATTTTAAAAAGGTATAAATGATTGATAAATAAAGGAAACTGCAAAGCAGATTATTAATACTCCATATTATCTTGGCTTCTGCCTCTCCCAAATTTGAAAGCTGACGAAGAAGGAAAAATAAAAACACAGATAAAGTATAATACAGAAAAATAAAACTGTCTGCCAACATAAACCTGTCATTGATTTTACTGTTTTTAATTTCGGTAAGCAGTGCATATCCTGCAAAGCAGATCACCACAATATTTGAAATCACTTTCTTGACATCATCCGTCACATGACTGTTATCAATAAAAAGGTAACCTGCCAGAATAGCAAGCGGGATATACCAGTAATACGGCATCTTCAATTTCCTTATAAACAGAATTCCCAGAACCAAAAGCTCCCCGGAAACATAATAAGGAAAAATAAAACTTAAATCTTTAACAGCGAGCTGATAAAGAGATATTTTAACAATAGCTTCTATCAAAAAAAGAAAAATGATATAATAGACATACCATTTTTCTGTATTTTTAAAAAATTTGTACTTGATAAGTCCTAAGACAGCACAAATGAAAAGTAAACCATTATTGAGATAAAGTATTACTTCGTAAATTTCCACAATATATTTTGGTTAAAATTATTACATATACGGGCAAAGAGGAGGGCATGGCTGCGACCAATCGTATGTATTGGATATTTTTTCTACACTTCCTGTATTTTCAAGATCCTGATAGAAAGAAATAAAAATTAAGGTTGGCAAAACTCTCTGATATACATCAGAAAACTTCAGTCCAAATGAGCAAATCATGTTGGTAAGTCCCGGTTTTGGGGGATTCAGGTTTTCTGAAGGCACATAAAATTTTCTGAAAATTCTGCTTCCTTCAAACTCTGAACATTCTCTGTAAAACCAATTCATTCCTTCATTTCTCCATGATTCTATAGCTTCTACAGCTTTATCCTGCTCCATCATCGGCTTGTTTGAAATTGGCCAATACATATCAGAACTGTCATCAACCGTTCTAAGATCTTTGGATAGGATTGCATTTTTCACAACAGTATATTGCTCTGTTTCTACTAAATTCAGATCTCCCTCCAATTCACTTAAAACACTATACGGATAATCTGCAACAATTATTTTCTGACCCAATGGATCTAAAGGGCAAAGAATTGCAACAAGCTGATCACGATAAATTCCTATTTCTGTACAGAACTCTGTATTCTTATTGACATTTTTCATCCAATCAATCTGTTCAGAATCAAAATTAAAAACATAGTTCATCGGGATCAGGTTTTTAATTGCTGTATAATTTCCACAGCAGTTTGTCCAGTCTGCGATCGCAACATCATATTGTTCTCTGGTGAATGTATTCATATTTTCCACGGTATTTTTAGTGGCATAAAATTATATAAACTAAACTACTTGTGCAAGTATCTCACAGATAATTGAAAATTAGTTAATAATTCCTTACCGTTATATGATAACAGCTTTGTTGCTTTTCTTTTATGTAATAAATCCTACCCAAATTGTAATAATATTTTAATACTTTTTCCAAAGCTGCTTCCATTTTAGGATTATACTTCAGAACACCATTAAAACGGACATAAGAAATATCGAAAGAATTGCCATAATTATGTGAGCTAATTCCTAATGAAGCATTAGAATTCACCCTTCTTAATCTGCATTGATCCTCCAGCGTCCTTGTAATCGACGAAACCGTAAAACTATTTCCTTTTGTATCCTTGCTAAAACGTGTACCCATCTTTTCCAGCATTAATTTCCCTTTAGAAACCATCCATGCTCTGCTATAATCGAGTTTTTGCACATGATATCCTTTTCCGGATTTTTTTATTTTATGGAACTTTCCGTTGTTGATATATTTCAAAACAGTCTTTGAATCCTGTAAAATTTTTACTCCAAAACTTTTTGAAGCATCCAAATGTGGTTTATAAAGTAAAGTCGGCTCCACTTTTAAAACTTCAGAAAAATCATAGCATGGTAAAGCTTTTTTTGCTGCCTGAGAATAAAAAGAGCCATGAATAAGGGATGCAAAAATTACACACAAAAACTTTTTCATTAAAGACGCTTTAAATTATTAAATTAAAAATAATCATTTATGCTATACAATTCAACTGCCATTAAGAATATAATTTTGTCATTTCGACACAGAAATTAAAAATCAGATTATTAAATTCATAATTAATACTCACTCAAATTTGAAATTTATTTAAAATTTATCTTTTTGATTTAAGATTTAAATCCTAAATTTGAGATACATTTTAAAATAAACAATATGATAAAAAAACTTTTTGCTGAGTTCTTCGGCACATTTTGGCTTGTTTTCGGAGGTTGCGGAAGTGCAATCTTTGCATCACAAATTGCTCCGGCTTCTACTGGACAACTAGGGATTTTACTAGTTGGAGTTGCTTTGGCTTTCGGTCTTACTGTTCTAACGATGGCTTATGCGGTAGGTCACATTTCCGGAGGACATTTCAATCCTGCTGTTTCTTTCGGATTATTGGCAGGAGGCAGGTTTCCAGCTAAAGATCTACTTCCTTATGTTGCTTCACAGTGTTTAGGTGCTATTGCAGCTGCAGGAGCTTTATTCATTATTTTGAGCGGTTCCGGGACACCTGATTTTTCCGCACCGGGAGCTTTTGCCACCAATTTTTATGGTGAAGCCGTCTATTTCGGGAAAAGCTATTCTATGGGTGCTGCATTTTTAACTGAATTTTTACTGACAGCGTTTTTCCTTATCATCATTATGGGAGCAACAGACAAATTCGCTGAAGGAAAATTTGCAGGAATCGCAATCGGTTTAGGATTAACATTAATTCATTTAATTTCAATCCCAATCACAAATACTTCTGTAAATCCTGCGAGATCACTTTCTCAGGCAGTTTTTGTGGGAGGAAATGCAATGTCTCAGCTTTGGCTATTCTGGGTTGCACCCATTTTAGGAGCTGTAGTCGGAGGATTAATCTATAAATTTCTGTTACAAAGAAATGATATGGAACCACTAGGTAACTAAAAAAATAAAAAAATCCTGTCAAATTCGACAGGATTTTTTATTTCAACTTCTTTATTTCAAAAGGATTTTTGAAGATCAGCTCTTCGTATTTGCCTTTAATTTCCATTTTTCTTTGTAATAGATTAAGAGCCATTTTTCGAAGGAAAAGATCTTTGTCATTCAAATTCCAATAAGAATCTTCATGAACTTTTTTAGGTTTCCGGATAGAATAAAATTCGGTTTCCCAAGAATCAACATTATGATAAAATTCAATAATTCCGCAATGTTCTGGAATTAAAGTGTGATCGACCATTCCCATCGGCAGCAAAAAACTGAAGGCATTGCAAACATAATCTCCACAGGAAATTTTATCGTGTTTTAAAAATTTTTCGCCCGTTTTTGTATTGATATAAGATTTTTTAAAGTCGTTTTTAAAATCACTTTTAGAAAGTTTAATTTCAATTTCATGACTAAAACCCTCAGAATCAATAATCAGTAGATCTGCCTCCCAATCCGCCTGAAAATAATTAGTCAAAATAATTTCCTTCTCAAAATTACATTGAGAATGGATAAATGCATGAACCAGTTCTTCAATTTTCAACTTCATAAACCTGAAATTTTAAACTTAAAACTAAATTATGAAACCAAAAGGCTGCAACCTCTGATATCCGAATGATCTATTCTTCCTAAAACCTGGAATCTATCTCCAACAATTTTCCCTAAATCCTGAGTGGCAATAAACGAACATGAATGAATATTAGCCAAATCAATAATGTTGATTGCACCAGTTCTTCCCTCTTTTTCGTAATTAAACGGATCTTCTGCGTTTCTTACCATAATTCTCATCCAATTCGGACACTGATATTCGTTTTTTCCTAAAGAGTATGCTTGTGAAAGAAGTTCTGTCATTGAATATTCCGAATAAATTTTATCCGTTTTAAAACCTTCCTGCAAAATTGCCAATAATTCGTCTTTTGTCATCTCTTCTTTTCTTCCTTTCATTCCGCCGGTTTCAATTATCGTTAGAGTATCAGAGAATTTGAGAGTTTTAGAGCTGGAATCACAAAAATCTAAAAAATCTAATAATGCAAAAGAAACCCCGAAAAGAATAACTTTTTTATCTTTTAACTGATTCAGCAATTTAAATAAATCGGAATGATTGTAAAGAAAATATCCATTTTCAGATTTGGCAGATTTTTTCATTAAATAATCCACCATATATATTAAGGAAGAATTTTGTTTTTCAAGATAACTTGGCAAAAGACCTAAAAAAATAAAATCTTCCGGCTTTCCGATGAATTGCTCAAAACTTTTGTAAATACTTTCCTCATAAATATTTTCATCAGCAATAAAATGCTTAGACAAATTCATCTGTGTTGTTCCCGAACTTTGAAAAAATCGGTCAGCTGTCACATTTTTATCAAGGATCCGGTGATTTTTAAACATTTCGATTGGCAGAAACGGAATTTTTGTCAGACAATTCACTTCACCAGGATTAATGTTCAGATAATCTACGAAACGCCTGTATATCTCAACATTTTCGTATTGATAACTAAAAATTTTCAATGATGCAGTCAAAAAGTCCTGATCTGTCTGTATGTCGAATATGTTTTCCACTTCTAAAGTATTTTAAATCTTATGATCTCATTTTAAATCAGTTAATAAAACAAGAATCTCTTTTAATGTTTTTTTAATCTAAAAAAATAATTTTTGGTCAGGTTATTGCAATGGAATAAGCGGAATATGGATTAAAAACAAGAGTGAATTTCGGTTTGCTCTGTGGATTACCTCATTTATGGGGTAATTTTTTTGTGCTTTCTCCGAAAGTTTTTAATTCAAAATCATGTTCGAAAACACCGTATGTAAAATACGAAATCCAGTCTCCTAAATTGATATATTCTGCCTTTCCTTCCAAATTCAAAACCATTGGAAGATGGCGATGCCCGTAAATAAAATAATCGATCTTCTGTGTTTTCAGTTTTTCTTTTGAATAAATAATTAAAAATTCTTTGTCTTCACCCAAAAACTCTTTGTCTTCGTCTCCCGAAATCATTTTATTTTTCTGAGACATATACAACGCGATTTTCATTGCAATATCAGGATGAAGCCACTTGAAAAACCACTGTGCGACGGGATTTGTAAAGACTTTTTTCATTCTTTTGTATCCTTTATCTCCAGGTCCCAGACCGTCCCCGTGAGCGAGCAAAAATTGTTTTCCGCCCATCTCAAAATATTGTTTTTTGTAAAAAACCGTGCATCCGATTTCTTCTTCCAGATAATCTTTCATCCAAAGATCATGATTTCCTACAAAAAAGTAAATGTGAATTCCACGATCTTTTAATTCTGCAATTTTCCCTAAAACACGAACATATCCTTTCGGAATGACATGTTTCCATTCATGCCAGAAATCAAACAAATCACCCATTAAAAACAAAACCTGAGCATCATGCTTAATCTCGTCCATCCAACGGATAAAACGCTCTTCGCGCACTTTACTTTCCTTAGGATTCGGAGCACCAAAATGCTGATCTGAAGCAAAATATACTTTTTTCCCAGGTTCTAAATTGATGGTAGTTTTTAACACCGTTTCGAATTTTATTGAATAAATTATTGATTATCTTCCGCAAACCACTCCCCGTAAGAGTTTTCAGTTTCGTGAAGTTTAAGATATGCCAAAGAAATTCCTTCCGGAAGTTTTGATTTTATTTTTGCAGCAATAGCATACAACATATTTTCGCAAGTTGGCTGAAAAGTGCAGTAAATCACTTTATGACCTTGATTTTCCAAGCTTTCTCCCAATTCTTTATGAGGTGAAAGTCCGTTGATTAAAACTGCATGATCCCAAACATCCACAATTTCCGATTTTACGATACTTTTGATATCTCCAAAATCCACTACCATCCCATTTTTAGGGTTCTCCAAATCATTTACAGGCTTTCCTTTCACTGTTACAAACAGCTTATAAGAATGTCCATGCATATTTTTACATTTTCCGTCGTAGTTGTACAGCACGTGAGCTGTTTCGAATGTAAAAATCTTTGTAATACGTATCATGGTGCAAAGATAAGGAATTTGAATTTTGAATTTACCTTCTCATTTTACAAACTGCATCAATTACAACTTCTCCAGCCAGTCACTTTCCAATCTTTTAATTCTCTGCGTTTTTACATCAATTAAAACCCAAAGCGTCAGCGAATCTACAACGAGTTTACCGTTACAGTAAAACTCAACTTTCCGTGGCTGCTTAGCTCCTTCCGGTGCTTTTGGATAGGTCTTTATTGTAATAATATCACCTAAATATACCTGTTTTTTATATTGAATATGATGATCGAGAAGCATCCAGATATCTTCAGGATATTCAGTGATATGTTTTACAAAATCCCAGTGTTCACCGGCAATTTCTTCCACCCAATGAACATATTGAACATTATTTACATGATTATTTCCGTCAATATGCTGTTCTGTAACCTGTATTTGTTTTTCAAAAATCAAACCCATCTTCTTCAAATATTATTCAAAATTAAGATATAAAAAATAAACCTTCCCAAATCGAGAAGGTTCTAACAATTAAATTTATTTAAAATGGAACTTTTTAATGAAACTGCGCCGTTTCTGTAGAATCTTTCATCGCTACTGTTGCTGAAGAACCGCTTGTAACAATATTCTGGATCTCATCGAAATATCCTGTTCCTACAAAAGACTGATGTTTTACTGCTCTGAAACCCTTCTGCTGCAAAGCAAATTCACGCTCCTGCAATTCAGAATACCCCGCCATTCCTTTTTCTTTATAGGCTAAAGCCAGTTCGAACATTGCCGTATTCAATGCATGGAAACCCGCTAGCGTTATAAACTGGAATTTGTAGCCCATTTTGGCTAATTCCTCTCTAAAATTCAGCATTTCATCAACATTCAACCTCGCTGCCCAGTTGAAAGATGGCGAACAATTATAAGCCAACATTTTTCCTGGAAATTTTGCATGAATTCCATCTGCAAATCTTTTTGCCTGTTCGAGATCAGGATTTGAAGTTTCCATCCAGATCAAATCTGCGTACGGAGCATAAGACAAACCTCTGTCAATTCCCTGCTCTACTCCGTTTTTCACCACGTAGAAACCTTCGGAAGTTCTTTCTCCGGTCACAAATTTTTTATCCCGGTCATCAATATCTGAAGTCAACAAATCCGCTGCGTCTGCGTCTGTTCTTGCAATAATTAAAGTCGGGACACCTAAAACATCAGCTGCCAAACGGGCAGAAATTAATTTATTTATTGCTTCCTGCGTCGGAACCAACACTTTTCCACCCAAATGACCGCATTTTTTTGCAGAAGACAGCTGATCTTCAAAATGTACTGCAGCAGCTCCGGCTTCAATCATTTGTTTCATCAGTTCATACGCATTCAGATTTCCTCCGAAGCCGGCTTCTGCATCCGCGATAATCGGAACTAAATATTCTTTTTCTCCACCTCCACTCACAGATTGAATTTGATCTGCTCTTAATAACGCATTATTTATCTTCTTCACTACAGAAGGTACTGAATTCGCAGGATACAAAGATTGATCAGGATACATTTCCCCAGACAAATTCGCATCTGCTGCAACCTGCCATCCTGAAAGATAAATAGCTTCCAAACCCGCGTCAACTTCCTGTACCGCCTGATTTCCTGTCAAAGCTCCCAATCCCGCAACGAAATCCTGAGAGTTTAATTTGTCCCAAAATTTCTTTGCCATTTCGGCTGCAATTGTATAATCTAATTTATAAGAACCACGAAGTTTCAAGACATCATCTGCTGTGTAAGGTCTTTTTGTACCATTCCAACGTGGATTTTCCAGCCATTCTTTTTCTATTTCCTGAATTTGATCTTGTTTTGTTTTCATAATATTGTTGTTTTAGTTAATTATTGTTTGGTGTTAGTTACTAATTGTTGGTTGTTGGTTGTTGGTTTTTAGTTTTTAGCAAATAGCTTTAAACCCTCAAACACTATATCTTTCTTTCCCACTTAAATAAAAGGATATGCTTTTAGTGTTAAAAATTCTTCAAAGTTTTCACAGAAAATTAATTCATTAAAAAGTTCTTTAGCAAGACTGAACTTTCCATTTTTGAAACGTTCCTCACCAACATATTTTTCGATACGTTCAAGTTCTTCAAATTCCCACTGAAGAATCATTTCTCTTGTTAAGATTCGATCGTCACTTAAAACAGCTTCATTTTTCAGCCATTGCCAGATTTGCGTTCTAGAAATTTCTGCGGTTGCCGCATCTTCCATCAGATTATAAATTGCTGCTGCTCCAATTCCCATTAACCATGATTCTATGTAAAGAATTCCGACATTGATATTTTTTCGGACACCTTTTTCTGTGATTTCACCTTTCGGAATTTCCAGCAAATCATTTTCTGTAATCTGATAATCAAACTTTTTATCAATCTGATTTTGTGAAGGCATAAATTGATCAAAAATATCTTTTGCTACAGAAACCAAAGCCGGATGCGCCACCCAGGTTCCGTCGTGACCGTTTTTCACTTCACGTTCTTTATCTTTTCTCACTTTTCCGAAAGCCTGGCTATTCGCTTCATAATCATTTTTAACAGGAATTTGTGCTGCCATTCCGCCGATTGCATGAACATTTCTTTTGTGACAAATTTCAATTACTCTTTTAGAATAAGCATTCATAAAAGGGGAAGTCATCGTCACCTGATCTCTATCCGGAACAATAAACTGAGGAAGATTTCTGAATTTTTTAATGAATGAAAATATATAATCCCACCGTCCGCAATTCAAACCTGAGCTGTGTTCTTTTAATTCAAATAAAATTTCGTCAATTTGAAAAGAAGCTGTAATTGTTTCAATTAAAACCGTTGCTTTGATTGTTCCCTGCGGAATTCCAAGATAATTTTGAGAAAAAACAAAAACTTCATTCCACCAACGGGCTTCTTTGTGATGTTCTAGTTTTGGAAGATAAAAATAGGTCCCGCTTCCGTTTTCCAATAATTGTTTGATGTTTTTGAAAAAGTAAATTCCAAAATCAATTAATGAAGCTGAAGTTTGTTCGCCATTAATTTCAATATGTTTTTCATTCAAATGTAAACCTCGCGGACGAACTAACAAAACAGCCGTTTTTTCATTTAGCTGATATGATTTTCCCTG
Source organism: Chryseobacterium ginsenosidimutans (assembly GCF_039536845.1). Taxonomy (GTDB): domain Bacteria; phylum Bacteroidota; class Bacteroidia; order Flavobacteriales; family Weeksellaceae; genus Chryseobacterium; species Chryseobacterium ginsenosidimutans_B. The sequence goes on along the minus strand of NZ_BAAAZJ010000003.1, from coordinate 463,903 downwards.
CTCATTAGTGAAGTCAATTCTTCGGTTAATAGCATCGGAAAGATTCATTTGACCTTCCATACAGTTTTTCCAGGTCGGAGAATTACTGTCTTCAAAATCTGCCATGAATGTTGATGCACCGGAATTCAAAGCATTAATAATCATTTTCCGGTCGACAGGTCCTGTAATTTCCACTCTTCTGTCCAATAAATCTTCAGGAAGTGGGGAACAAACCCAATTTCCGTTTCGGATTTCTTTAGTTTCAGGCAAAAATTTCGGAAGAATTCCTTTATCAAATTCCTGTTGTGTGTGTTTTCTTTCTTCTAAAAGATCAATTCTTTTTTGATTAAAATTCTGATGAATTTCAACCAAAAAATCGATTAAATCGCTGGTGAAAATTTCTTCATATTGTTGTTGAGCCTTGATTTTCAATTGAGTTTTGGTTTCCATATCGTTTTGATTTTATAATTCAACATTACAAACATAAATAAAAACTTTCACATATAGCGAACGTTCGCTAAAATTATTTAAAAAATTATTATGCGAAAAATCGCTTCTAAATATTATATTTGAATTATGAATTCGGATAGTGACTTTATCAAAACGGTTTTCGGACTAAAACTGAAACAACAAAGACAAAAGAAAAACTGGTCTCTGCAGGATCTTGCTGTAAAGACAGGTTTGTCAAAATCTTATCTCAACGAAATTGAAAATGGCAAAAAATATCCGAAACATGATAAAATAATCCAGCTTTCAGAATCTTTGAATTGCACTTTTGATGATCTCGTTTCTACAAAACTGGACAAAAGTTTAACTCCTTTTAATGAAATTCTGCAATCGGATTTTTTTAAAGAAGTTCCATTGGATCTTTTCGGAATTAATAAAAATAATCTTATCAGCATCATTAGTGATGCACCGAAAAAAGTGACCGCTTTTATCAATGCCCTGATTGAAATTTCGCAGAATTATAATTTGGGAAAAGAACGGTTTTATTTTGCCGTTTTACGGTCTTTTCAGGAATTGTACGATAATTATTTCCCGGAAATAGAAGAAAAGGTTGTTCAGTTTGCACAGGAAAATCAGTTGGAAATCAGTAAAAATTTAAAGGCTGAAGTTTTAGAAAACATTTTAATTGAAAAGTTTAATTACAGCATTCAATCTGACAATTTTGAAACGTATGGAGCTCTGGATAATCTCCGTTCGCTTTTTATTCCTGAGAAAAAATTATTGCTTTTAAATGATAAATTAGAACAGGATCAAAAGACTTTTATTTTTGCTAAAGAAATCGGTTTTAATGTTTTGGAATTAAAGAACCGTCCCAATACTTATTCGTGGTTAGATTTTGGAAGTTTTGAAGAAATTCTCAATAATTTCTATGCCTCTTATTTTGCCGGAGCTTTATTAATCCCAAAAGAAAAAACAATTGAAAAAACTTCAGAATTTTTCCTTCAGAATGATTGGAAACCTGATAGTTTTGAAAATTTAATTGGAAATTTCACCAACTCGCCTGAAACTTTTTACTATCGACTGACCAATATTCTTTCTTCTGAATTAGGAATTAAAGATTTGTTTTATTTATGTCTGGTTAAAAAGAAAAACTCTGATAAAATACAGATTTTAAAAGAATTACACCTCAATCATCAACAAGCTCCACATGCGAATGCAACGAACGAACATTATTGCAGAAGATGGATTGCTGTGAAAAATCTGGCACAATTAAAAGAAAATGAAACGTTAACAGATGCTCAAATTTCTCATTACAAAGACCAAGGTGTAAGTTATCTGGTGATTTCAACTTCACAAAAAAATCCGTTTTCTGATGGAAGTAACAGAAGCTATTGCTTAGGAATTTTGCTAAATTCACAGACGATTAAGAAAATCAATTTCATTAAATCTCCGACACTGAAAACGATAAATGTTGGTGTAACTTGTGAATCCTGCAGTATTGCAGATTGTGAAGTAAGACAATCGCCTCCGATTCGTCTGGAGAAAGAGCATTTTAATTCCAGTATGAAGAATGCGATTGAAAGGATCAGGAAAAATATTTTGTAGTTTTCGGATTTAAAAAATTTACATTTCTATCTTTATATTTTCCATCAATTATATTATCTTAGTCAGACAATACACACAAATGATATTAGACATTTTCTTCCCGAATCGTTGCCTCGGCTGCAACCGGATTATTGACAGCTATTTACTGGTTTGTAATCTTTGTTTTGAGCAAATTCATTTTACACATTACAATTATTTTAATGATAACTTCATAAAAGAGAAATGCAAGCTGCTGTTTCCAGTTCAGAATACCTATGCTTTGATGCAGTTTTCACAAGAAAATTTAAGCAGGAAAATTATTCACGATTTAAAATATAAAAGCAGAGAAAAAATAGGAAAAACTCTTGCAGATTGGACGACTGAACGATTGGATTTTAAAAATGAAAAACCTGATTTATTCGTGTCTGTTCCGTTGCATTCGAAAAAATTGAAGGAAAGAGGTTACAATCAATTGCACCTATTCACAGAAACTTTATCTGAGTTTTACAAAACCCCTTTTGATCATGAATTAATTAAAAGAAATCATTATTCAAAAGCTCAGGCTTTGAAAGATAAACAACACCGTTTAGAAACGAAAAATACATTTTCTCTCACTAAAAATATTTCCGGGAAACATATTTTGTTGATAGATGATGTTTTCACGACCGGAAATACACTTGCTTCGATTGCCTGGGAAATTCTTAAAACCGGAGATAATAAAGTGAGTGTTTTGATAATGGCGATTGACGTTTAAAATGTTAAGTTATAAATGATGAGTTATGAATTTGCATAGCAAAAATTTTTACCTAACAATTTGGTTCTTCTGATCTCATTTCTTTTTCTTAATTTCCCATTCAAACTGATCATTATGAAAAATCTGATTTTATTACACGGAGCTTTAGGTCACAGTGATATTTTTAACCCTTTAAAAAAAGAACTTTCAAAATATTTTACCATTCATACTCCTTTGTTTTCAGGACATGGAACTGTTGAAATTCCGCAAAATGGAATTACCATTGAACAATACACACAGGAATTAAAAGAATTTATTGAGAAAGAAAATTTAAATAATGTCCATATTTTCGGACACAGCATGGGTGGTTATGTTGCACTTTGTTATGCCAATCAACATTCTGAAATTGTAAATTCGATTATGACTTTAGGAACAAAATTCGATTGGACGGAAGAACAGGCAGTGAAAGAAAGTAAGATGCTAAATCCTGATGTCATTGCGGACAAAGTTCCGAAATATGCAGAATCGCTAGAATCTCAACATGGCTCAAAATGGAAACAATTGTTACCCGCGATTGCAGAAATGATGATTTCTCTGGGTAAAAATCCTCCTTTGAAGGATAATTTAGCAACAATTAATATCCCTGTTCAAATTATGACCGGTGATAAAGACAATATGGTGACTCTTGAAGAAAGTATTGAGGTTTACAGAAATCTTCCAAACGGAAAATTGGTCGTACTTCCCGACACAAAGCACCCGATGGATAAAGTACGACCAAATTTATTATTAGATTTAATGAAAGATTTTTGGAATCTCTCTTAAAATTTATCTCTGAAGTTTTTCTCCGTAGCTCAAATCTCCTGCATCCCCCAATCCTGGAGTGATGTAACCTTTTGATGTCAGTTGCTCATCAATTGCTCCAACCCAGATTTTTGCATTTGGATATGTGTTTCCGATGGTTTCAACACCTTGTTTTGATGCGATGGCTGCTACAATATGAAGCTGGCTGGGATTTCCGTTGGTTAATAAATCTTTTATGGCTTCAATTAAGGATGCACCGGTTGCCAACATTGGATCTGCAACAATTAAAGGTCTGCCATCGATGTCCGGACAAGTTAAATAATCCTGTTTAATAGAAAAATAATCGTTTGCATCATGTTTTCTGTATGCTGCGACGAAACCACAATCTGCTTTGTCAAAATAATTTAAAATTCCCTGAAACAAAGGAACTCCTGCTCTTAAAATTGTTGTAATAACAGGCTGAACAGCAATTTCCTTAACTTTAATTACATCTAAAGGAGTCTGGATTTCAATTTCTTTCTCTTCTAAACTTTTACTGATCTCAAAAGCTGCAACCTCCCCGATTCTTTCCATATTTCTACGGAATCTCATACGGTCTTGCTGGATTTCAACGTTTCGAAGTTCATTGATCCAAGAGTTAACTAAAGAAAACTGATCTGATAAAACGACTGTGTTCATTATTGTGAAATAATTTTTTTCTAATTTATAAAATTTAATTAAGAATAAAATCCCTCTTAGAAAAATCTAAAAGGGATCGTAATTTATTTTTGTCTGAAATAGACTTCAATTGGAACTCCGGTAAACCCGAATTCTTTTCTCAATTGGTTTTCGGTAAATCTCTTGTAAGGCTCTTTTACATATTGCGGTAAGTTACAGAAGAATACAAACTGCGGAGACGGCGTTGGAAGCTGTACACAATATTTGATTTTAATGAATTTACCTTTATTTGCAGGTGGCGGTGTTCTTTCAAAGATAGGGAGCATAATTTCGTTTAGCTTCGAAGTCTTAATTTTCTTCTTACGATCTTCGTAAACTGCCATTGCTATTTCAACAGCTTTCAGAATTCTCTGTTTCGTTAAAGCTGATACGAATAAAATCGGAATATCGCTGAACTGACCGATTTTATCTCTGATTGATTTTTCAAAATCTCTGATGGTATTGGTTTGCTTATCTTCAATAAGATCCCATTTGTTCACAACAATTACGATACCTTTTCTGTTTTTCTGAGCCAATCCGAAGATATTCATATCCTGAGATTCCCATCCTAAAGTAGCATCAACCATAATGATTACTACATCAGAATATTCGATAGAACGGATAGAACGCATTACAGAATAGAATTCCAAATCTTCATTTACTTTAGATTTTCTTCTCATTCCGGCAGTATCCACCAATACAAACTCATGTCCGAATTTGTTATAAAGCGTTTGAATACTGTCTCTTGTCGTTCCGGCAACATCTGTTACAATATTTCTGTCTGCATCAAGCAAAGCATTCGTTAATGTAGATTTTCCCACATTCGGACGACCTGCAATCGTAATTTTAGGAAGACCTTCAAATGGATCTTTATAATCTGTAGTAGGGAAATCTCTAACAATATCATCTAAAATTTCTCCAGTCCCAGAACCAGTAGCTGAAGATAAAGTGTAATATTTTTCAATTCCTAACTGATAAAATTCTGTTGCATCTACTTCTTCTTTCGCAGAATCTACCTTATTAATAACAATATATACAGGTTTATTTGATCTTCTCAACATCTCGTGGATCTCATAATCTGTATCCGTAAGACCTTCTTCCACGTTCAGCATGAAGATGATAGATGTAGCTTCATCAATAGCTAATTGTACCTGCTTAGAAATTTCTTCCTGAAAAACATCGTCATTATTTACCTCATAACCTCCTGTGTCGATAACAGTGAAGTCTACTCCGTTCCAGTCAGATTTTCCGTAGTGACGGTCTCTTGTAACACCGGCAGTAGAATCTACGATAGCTTCTCTTCTTTCCAGTAAACGATTAAAAAGTGTGGATTTTCCTACGTTGGGGCGCCCAACGATTGCGACAATATTCGACATAAAAATGTTTAATAATTTGATTATTAATGGGTTTCTCCAACTCTTGGAGCCCAATTTTTTGCAAAGATAGGGTTTTTATTTGACTTAATTATTTTAACAAAGAAAGCTTAAAACGTAAAATAAGCTATGGACAGATCTAGTATCACTCAAATTTCATTAAAAATAATTCTTTGACTATCAATAAATAAAGAACCCAGAAGCGTTTTTAATGAACAAATCTTTAATTTTGATTTTTATATTTAAAATATATTTTATAGATTTGCATCACCAAAAAATAGACCTATAGTGTAACGGTAACACTCCGGTTTTTGGTACCGTCATTCGGGGTTCGAATCCCTGTGGGTCTACATCAAAATAAAAGCAATCAACTGATTATCAGAAGATTGCTTTTTTATTTTAACCCTTTTCATTAGATTGGTCAAGGTTAAGGTCAAGGTCAATTTTAAATATTCATCTCTAGTAATCATTATAAAGAGGGGTTAATCGTAAAATTAAAGTTTAAAATATTTTTAATCACAGACCGCCACAAACAAAAACTGTCATAAAACCAGCCATAAAGTTTACACTAGAATAAACCAGTAAATAAAAGAGTAAGTGGAAAATAAAAACAGATCCACAAAAATCAAATAGAACAAAACTACTTTTGAGAAAAGGCTTGACAGTTGGCAGGGGCATAGAAAAAAAACATTTATCGACCTACGGGGGTAAGTAGATAGTACCTTTTGTCCGTACACTCCAAATATTTTTTGGTGCTAAATTGTTATAAATTCTACTATAAAGGATTGTTGGATTTTTTAGAAAAGTTCGGTGGGGGTTGGTTTATGGATAAAGATTTACCGTTGTGTTTTTGTGCAGACATTTTTTTATTTAGCCATCAAACATCTATAAGACTAGGCTTTATTAGAATTAATTAAAGATATTAAACTTACTTATTATAAATTTTCATCTATTTTAGTTTTCCACCATTGTTTTAATTCAATTATTTTAGGTTCTCCAATATTTATTAAACCTTTTCCTGAATCCAATTTCTTGATTTCAGATTCAAGTTTATATTTACTATTCGGTGTTCCTACAAAGTTACTTATTGCTTTGTAATCTTTGTTTTGCACATTCAGGCAGATTGGTAATTTAACTTGTGATGCAAAATCAAAATCTTTTGTTTTGTAATCTTCAACACCTTGCGAAAGCATTACCACAATAACTCCCTTAGACCTTAAAAGTCTCAATAAATCTTCGAGTGCTTTTCTAGCATTTTTGTTTTTTAAATAAATATGGGCTTCATCTATTACAATTACATATCGAACAGGAAAAATATAATCTTTAGGCTCACAGTCATTTGTAGAGCTGAAGTACGAATTAAAATATCTTAATAAAAGGAATACGACCAACTGTCTTAATGTATCAGAAAGAGCTGGAGGTAAATTCAAATATAAGCTTTGGCTTAAAACATCTGAATTATTTGGATCACAATTAAAAATATTTGTAGATAAGTCTCTTACTACAGAATATAAAGTATCTTGTCTAATTCCATTTTCTTCGTAATAATTTTCTAAATCTTCAAATAATTCTGTAATTGTTGGATATATACCATTTTTCCTATCTAGTAAATCATTAATTAATGTTATTAAAATATTTTCTTGAGCAATTCCCATTCTTGGTACAAATGTAGAAATTGTATCTACAAATGCTCGTATGCTAAAAGGTCTTTGTCTCTCATCTAAATTAATAGATAAAAAAGGATTAAAATCAACACCTCCATCATTTACTATATCTACAAATTTTGCATTAGTAGCTTTTAAAAATGGCTTTAACTGCTCTGGATTCCCTTCGCCTTTATAATCAAAGAATATAAATTTCAATTCATTCTTAGAGTTTTTAGAAATTTGATAAAGAATATCTTTTATAAGTTGAGTTTTTCCAGAGCCTGCCATTCCTGCAATTGCAATGTTTCTGTTATCAAACTCTCGTAAATCGTTTATATTAATGATAACTGATTCATTGTTTTCTGATTTCCCGATCTCAAAAGAAAGTAATTCTTGGAATTCTTTAACATCAGATCTTTTTTTATTCAAAGCGACATGAGTTATATTAGATCTTAAGTTCAATCCTTTTTTAAGTGACTTTAGTAAAACATCTATGTGATTTCCCTTAGAAATGTCTCCGTTTTCCAAATCGTCATTCCAGGTTTTCAAACCGTGATTCAAATGGAGTTTAAATAATTTTATAAATTCATCTTCAAAAGTATTTCTATTATAATGTTGATCTAATATTGATTTGAAAATAACCACATTGGAAGTATCATTTATTATAGTACCAAAAAGAGCTTTATCATCTCTAAATTCCTTACCATCAGATTTTGGAATAATTTCATTTTCTAAATTAAAATGTTTTCCTGTCTGTAAACTTAAAGCAAAAGCAATACGAGGAGCGATTCCTTCATTTTTAAAAGTATATAATTTTTTAAGATTATATAGTATTTCATCATTTTCTTTACTTAATGTTATTCTCATAATTATGGAAATAGCCGTTTTTTAAATTAGTGTTTATACCATCATTAACCAACAAATAGGACTTTGCAATATTTTCTGAAATATCTTTAAATCTTTTAGGTGTAATCTCACTATTAGTTGAGAAAAGGACAACCTGTTCGGATAAAGTAGGATAATATTTTTTAGTAATAGCATCTCTATGTTCTTCGTCAAGTCTTCCTAAAGGTGTGTCGATGAAAATTGGTAAGGTTTGTATAGATTCATTCAAGATGGCTTTTATTAAACAAGAAATATAAATCTGTTTTTCTCCTGATGATAAACTTTCTTTTCTAATTTCATTATCATCTTGATCAAGCAATGTAATTTTCATTCCTTGTCCAGAAGCTAAAATTGTAACCTTGACATCTTCAATAAATTTACTATTATTTTCTTCACTTGCAAGTTTATGCATCAAGGCTTTTAATTCGTTAAGAATTGTTTTTTCTAAGCTATCCTTATGTTTACTCTTTTGTTCTTCTAAAAAAGTATTAAGTGTATCAATATATTTTTCTGCTTCTTTAATCTTTAATTTGTTTTGAGCATTAATATCAACCTTATTTCTCAGACCAACAAGTTCTTGATTAAAACGAGTTATATCCTTCCTTAATTTATTTATTTGTTGATTGTTTTCCCCAATTTTTCGATTATTCATAGTGATACTATATTCTGTTGTCTCTTTTTCTGCAAAATATTCTAAAATAATATCATCTTCTAAATCACCATCTGCCTGATTTAATATTTTTATTAATTCAGACATTCTCATAGTAGTAATATTTAATTCTTCTGCTGCACTTTGAAATGAATCGCTTGATTGAGAGTTTACAAAATTAATGGCGTTAGAAATTAAATTCTTTTCCGCATTATTTAAATCATGTTCAAACTCTACTTCTTGATGCTTATCCCCAGAAATATAAAGTTCACTCCCTAAACGCTTTGCTTTTTCATAATAGAAACTTTTATCTTTGAAAGACATGGTTGAATTGTCAGGTTCAGGTGGTTTGTTAAAAAGTAGTTCAATAAAATTCTCAATTTTTTCTGCATTTTCTTTCCATACTTTTTGAGAAATATCATTACTTTCTTGAGTTGAAATATGTTCTTTAACCTCTTCAAGCTTTCCAGCTAAAATAGTTAATGGCAAAATCTCATTTAATTCACTAAACTTTTCAGTAAGTTCTAATTCTTTTATCTTTAACTCTTGTATCTCGGAAATTACTTTCTCCCTATCGAAATTTGAATTTATTTGCTTGCTATTTTGAGAAATTAAACTATCGAAATGTCTAATTTGTTTTTTTAATTCATCAATTTCTTTAAGTTTCTCAGCATTCTCCTCTTCTGATTTTTCTATTTCTAAGTTTGATAATTCAATAGCTTTTTCTTTATCAATAATTAGCTCTTGAAGATTTTTATTTGCTCCTTCTTTTTTTAAGGTATTTATATAAAATTCAAAATCATCAATTAAAGCTTCATAAGTATCTAATCCTAATATTTTACCAAGTGCATCATTTATAAAACTTCCTTCTTCTTTAATAGATAGATTGGCAATATCAGCAATTTTTTCAGCATCAAAAAACACAAACTTAGCTGCATCTATAGGTATAATGTAGTCATTGATGAAATTAAACTTATCCTCATCATCATCGAATATATCCAAACCTGATATTGAATCGACAATTGATAATTTCTCTTCTGTATTTGCTGTATTTCGGGATCTGGTTATTATTATTTTATCCGTAGTAGAAGATAACTTAGTTATTTCAGGCAATTCAATTTCATCAACAAGAATACTAACCGAAAAAGTATCAATTCCCTCTTTTTGTGCAGACCAATTTATTGACTGCTGCATAAATGAAGAATAATTTTTTTCTTTTTGAATTTCTTTTTTGAAATTGTCATCTATTTGAGAAATTTTCTCCCCATACAAGCACCAAACAATTGAAAGCAGAAAATTAGTTTTACCATACCCGTTCTTACCACCAATAACTACAATGTTATGTTCTTCATTAGTAGATAAATCAAAATCAATAGTATTGTAATATTGTCGAAAATTGCTGATTTTTATATTAGAAAATTTCATTTTATTCCTTTTTCAATTGTATCAACAATTTTTTGTTGATGATAGTTAACTCGTTTTAATTTTTTAGCTTTCACAGAGTCTAGCAAAGATTCTAAGGATTTATAATCAATTCCTTTATTTATACAAATCTCTTTAAGTCGTTCGTTTTGATATATTTTGGTTTCTTTTATTTTCATAAATTTTGGTCATTTAATATTTTACTTACCTTTAAAAAACAATTATTCTCATAATTGTCAAGTTCATTATTACTATACATCTTTCGTTGTTTGTAAAAGAAATGGTAAAGTTTTTCTTCTCCCTCTATATTAATGCTGGGTAATCTGTGTTCACTTATAATGAAATTAAATAGTTCATCATATTTTTCAATTGAGTTTAAACGTCTTCTTCCATTTGTTGGTGGAAATTTATCAAAAATTTCAATAATTAGTTTTTCTTTTTGTTCATCTAATTCTTTAAATTTGATCTTTCTTTTTTGCACATTAAGCCATCTATAAAGCTTATTTTCCTCTTCCGAAAAATCATTATTAGAAAATGGTAATCTTTTTTCGATAGAAAGAAATTCATTTAAATCTTCGAATCGATCTTCCCAAGAGTTACGTTCATTAATATCAGAAGCATCCAAGACTTCAAACTCTTTTTCATACGTTTTAGTATTTATTCCAATATGAGAGTTTTTAAAAAAAATGAAAGTTTTAGATTCGTCAATTCTTAAGTTATAATAAATACTTTTATCATTTGACTTTGGTCTATATTTTAGTACATATTCTGTGATGCTTGAAATATGTTTTGGCTCATTAAATTTTTCAAGAAATTCAATAGCAATACTTCTAATTGTTCCACCTTTAAAATCTTCTAATTCTTTTTCCCATTTTTTTAAACCAAATATACTATCTCTACCAACTGGAACAAATCCATCCTTTCTTTTCATTGAAGCACGAACTTTGTTTTGGTCCGTATCATAATTGGGGTATAATTCTATAATTTTTTTTAAAATCTCCTCAACTTTTGATGGTTGACCTAGATTTTCAAGAGCCTCATAAGCATATTGATAGGATTGTTTGATGGTATTTTTTTTAAATACAATATTATCGTCTAAATCAAGATACAATTCAAATTCATCTCTTATTATTTTTTCAGCTACAGGAAAAGCCGAATCAATTGTTTCCATTTCAATTTTTGTAATAAATCTTGATAAATAGCTTTTAAAATTGAAAGAATAAGTTTCTTCAATCCGCTCATTTATTCTTTCTTCTATATCATTTACAAACAAACTGAAATCCAAGTTACCAATAATGTTTGTACGAATTAAATATATGTTATTCCAATTATGTCTGTTTCGAGAAGTAAAAAATCGAGATAATAGTACATCTTCAACATTTCCAAGCAAAGAAAAATCGTTATTCAAATAAACAGACAATACGAAAGAAATGAATTCTTTTGAAAAATTAGTATCATTCACATCATTTACACTAATCATTATATCGTCTGTTATTTCAATTTGCTTCGTAGAAATATCTAATCCATAGTTTTGAAATAAGTTATCATTAAAGTTTTTAATAAACAATAATTTTTCATAAAAGCTTTCCAAAGCATCTTTTCTTATCTGCCTAACTCTTTCTCTTGTCAAATCCATCTCTAGTGCAATTTCATCAAGAGTTAATACTTTTTCATTTCGATAAATTTTTAATCCTTTTTTTATTATTACAGTATAGTTTTCATTAAAAAAAGCATTTTTATTTAGCAAAAAATCAATAATCTGAAAAATATTTTCTGATTCTAATATTTTTACTGGAATTTTTGATATTAGAAATGTCTTCTGTATTAAATATTCATTTTTTAAAGTTATCAATTGCTTTTCATCATTTAATTGACTCACTTCTAATATAAAATCTTTTACAATTGAAATATAAACATCTAACTCGGGAATACATTTTGCTCCAATATTATCAATATCTCTTATTTTAAAGTTTTGAGATACTAAAAGTTTTTCAGCGAAGTTTTTTACTTTGAAATTTCCATCTACAAACTTAGCAATGCCATTTCGGCTTCTTACGGATAAACTGTCTGAATTAATTACAATAAAACTATTAATAACTTCTCTTTGTGTTCTTGTTAAACTTGAAATTATTTCTTCTAAAGACCTTCCCTGCATTGCATCATTTGCAATATTTTCCGAAACAATTGTCTGATATTTTTTACAAACTTCAATCAATTCTTCACTGGATCTCCTTCCGCAATTTCTAAGTTTTTCGAACGAGCCACGAGTTAAATAGTACTGCATTAACTTTCCAATAGAATCTAATCCATTATATTTACAAATATTGTAAGAACGTATACTTATGTCTTCTTTTTCGTAAATTTCATCTATTGTCATTTATGCAGAATTATTATTAAGTTTTCATTTGTCAAGTTAAAAAAAAATTAGGAGTTTGAATTACGGTTTCCCTCATTTTGTTTACAAAGCGATTTTACTTATCATATATCTACATATATTAAATTTACTTTTCCTATTAAAAAATATTATCAAGTATATTTTTTTTAAATACAATACAAAATTATCTATTTCCTAATGGGGTTATATAATAAGTATAGTTTTCTTCCGATTTTTTTTGAAAGAATTCAACATATTTTAAATCTTGATGAATAAATATCCTGCCCCATTCTGATGAATATTCATATCCTGCCTTATTTTTATTATAAATCTTATCTTTTAAATCTCTGTATGAAAGTTCCCCATTGGCTTTTTTAAATAAAATTTTATCTTCATTAATCAAAATATAAGAATTAGTCAGTATGGTTTCATCTTTTATCCTTTTGTTATTACTGTCAAAAATAGCAATATTATAGACTGGAAGTGTTCTGCCATAATTAGCTGTTATTTTATTATCATAATCATTTAAAGAATTACTTTGATAACTATCATTAGAACTGGAAGCAGTAACATTTCTAATAATTTTATTTAAACTTTCACGTAGATAGTTCAAAACTCTATTCGTTTCACTTAAACTACTATAATTATAAGCCCTAGTATTAACAATTCGCAATGACTCATTTTGAAACTTACTAACAATTTTTGTTTTTTCTTCATCAGTCAAATCTAAATCATAAACTGATTGAACCATTGCTGAAACCTGTTGTTGCAGATATGAAGTATTGTTATTATAACGATTTTGCAAGGTTGATGCTGCATTACCTAAAGATGATATATCTGGTTGTACTGGATCCCGATATTGCGTTGAGTTTCTCTGTGAGGTTTCGTAATATTCCCATTGCCTCGTCATTGTATTATAAAGCTCATAACCTGTCATATTTCCCCGTGCGTCAAAGTATTCATATCTCCGATTCATTGAGTTATATTTTTTTGTTGCAGATTGAGAAAAACAAAAAATTCCAAATAATAGAAATGCTGAAAAGATAATTTTTTTCATAAGTGAATATTTTACTCACTCAGTCCCTAAAGTGAAAAGGTTTAGTTTATAAATGCAGAAACGCAGGACTAAACCATATTAACTACCGAGGTACTGGTATACCCATACAGACTAATAGGAAAGCCCTGCGCATAGCAGGACGTTTCACTATTTACTTTTGTCTGTATTAAAAATTACCAGTTTTCGGCAGAACAAATAAACAGCTTACGCTTCTTTTTCGATAAAATTTGAATCACAAAGATATAAAAATTTGCAATCCGTATTTTACCATCAAAAATTATTCCTAAGCTTATCACAATAAAAATTTCCTTCAGGATAAATCCTCTTTAATATATACTTCGGTTTTGTCCTTTTTTACCCCTTCCAAACATCAACATTTAAAACTATCTTCACCCATTCCTGCACAGAATACCTATCCCTCAATCAAAAAGTTAAATTTATGAATGAGCGAATCCCTTAATTCTTGTTTTATGGTATCTAATCTATACTTTTCTAACAGTTTGTTGTATGAGTCCCTTATGTCATAATAGTAGGTAGAGGATTGATTGTTTTTTATTTTGCGCCAATATGAGGGACTTTTACCTATTTCAATGAATGTTTTTTCTTTTTGCGGCACTTTTTCAGCAGTATGACTGTCAATAATGTTTATTTCATCAAATACCTTTAAAAGGAGCTTAAACAACTTCATAAGACAGTTTTTGTTATAAATATCCTTAACAATGAAAATACCACACCTATTTTTTAGCATTTTACTGTCAATTATCTTAATTTCAACCCTCATTAAATTGTAAGGAAGCCCAAACTGTAAGCCTTTGTCGTAAATTTTCACTAAATACTCACTTCTATTGTACTGTTTATAACAACCTTTTCCTTTGAAGGTATCATTTTGGCTAAATTCATCAAAATTAAACATGACAAAGTTGTTTTCTAATAGGGTTTTAGGACTTTGTGAGGTTTTAATATTCAATCCAAATTCCAAATTGGTTATTTTGTAATCTTCAATATTTTCGTTGAGATCCTGTTGAAACTGTTCAAAAGCAATCAGAATATCAGAATAATAAAAATCCGTATAATTGTTGTTTCCTAAACTGTTTTTAATATTAAAAAATTTATGCACTGAATTTCTGATTATCCCCATTCTATCGGTAATCCTAACTTCTATATTTTCAAAATATCGTCTGCAAGGGTATTGCGGTTCTTTTGTGCAATAGTTCATTGAGCATATTGTATCACCAAAATTCTTTTTCAGGTTGGTTTCCAATGCTTCCTTAGTTTGGGTGTATATTTTAATAAAATCTATCATTTTTATTGCTTATTGTTAAAATTCGACATAGAATATCCCTCCTTAGTATATTACTATGGTCAAATATTGCTTTACGATTAAATTAAAGGGGTTTTAAGAGTGTTTTTAGTGTTTGATAGAGCAAACCATCAAACAAAACTGTCACCTGAAGAAACAACAAGAATGGAGCTCAATATCTTATTATTGAAAAGAATTAAATTCTGAATGACAGTGAATATAGAATAATGATGTTTTTATTCAGATTTTCTATTACTGATAAACTGTTCAACATCACTTTTTTTGTACCTAATACTTCTACCAAGTCGTACAGGGTTTAGCATTCCCTTATTTTCCCAATTCCACAGACTTACAGAGGAACAATTCAGAAAATTGCAAACCTGCTTTTTAGTCATAAGTTCGTCATTTTGGGATTTTTCAGTAAAATGAAGTTGGATTCTTTTTAATTCTTCCCTGATTCCTGATACAATAAGTTCAGATAAATATTCAGGACTTGCCTGAATTAAAATTGAATGTTCTTTAGTTGCCATAATATTTCTTTGTTTATTTATTATGGTGCTAAATTATAACCTGCACATACTATACTAAATCTTATACCGTATAACATCAGTATAATTTGATTTTACTCATTAATTGAGGTTAATTTTTCTATTTTGCCAGAGAAAAAAGTTGACAATTCTTTTTGTTGTGAGTGGAAATCTTCTGCAATGAGTTGCAGATATTTTAATTTTGAAATATCAAACAGATTTTTATCCGAGTTTACCTCTTTTATCGTTTGATTTAGATAGGGTTGAAGAGAAGATTTTGAAATTTTATAATCCTGAGAAATAATTTCTGCCAGTTCATTTATGGTATCATACCGCTTATTACCGTATATAGCTGTCATTTTCTCAAATGTGAGGGTTCCGTCTGCAAAAAGGAGTGCAATCCTATATACATTACTGTTTCGTAGCTTTTCTTTTTGTTTATCTGCTTTGTTGGCAAAGATTTGGGTCACATTCTCCTCAATCGGTTTAATATCATTGGGGAAAATAGTTTTAAAATACTGCTGAACATCAAATAAAAGGTATTCATTATACTTTAAAAGCCAATAACAAACAGCTTTTTGAACTTCCTGAGATAAGACATTGCCAAAATATATATGGCTTCTTAAAAAACTGCTAGATTCTTCTATATGTAAAAGCAAATCCTGATATATAATTTTACAGGCTGTTTCAGTTTTTGCATCAACTAATTGCAATTTAAGAGATTCAAGAAATTCAGGATGATATTTTTCAGTCATTTCATCCATAAATGAAGGCAAAGATTCCAAATCAAAACTTTCAGAAAATAAATCATAATCCGTAACAGCTATTTTATAATCGTAATCAGTTTTAGAATTTTTCAACTTTCCTATACTGTTTGGATCCCTTTGAATAATATAAACATTCTCTCCAAACTCCGTTATCAGATATAAACTACTGTCAATAGTCGAAATATCAAATACAACCTCTGGAGTATAGTATATAATTTTTCCATAATCTTTTATTATTTTATCTAATTGGAAAATATCCGTAACAATAAAGTCAATGTGGGTGAGATTTTTTAAAACTGGAGGTATCATAAATTCAAAAATACTATGAAATTTTGTGATTCAGTTCAATTATTTTTCCCATTTCTACTAAATCTCCCTTTTTATGATACTTTAAAATTTCCTGCATCTGATTTTTTAATTGCTCCAATTCTTTTTCTTTAAAATCAATATTTTTTATCTTTTCATTCCTTTTCTTGATATTATGACGTCTTACCTTTTCATGTTCTGCTGTTGGTCTGAAATACGTTTTAAAAGTAGATTCGTTGGAATGTCCTGTATAATCCCATATTTCCAATAATTCCCACCCCTCACAATAACGATTGGTACAAAAACTCCTACGGCTCGTATGAAAGTCTATTGTTTTGATAAAATCAATATCGGTAAATTTTATTCCTTTTCCTGATAAGGTTTCAATTCTCAAAACTTTTTCCTGAAAATAAGGTATTTCTTTTAACAGCTCTTTTAAGTATTCATTGGTTTTTTGGTTGGATATTGCCAACTGTCGAATATCATAATTATATTTTTCTAAAATTTCTTTGGTATAGCCATGAAATGAAAAGCTCAAATTTTTGTAATGGGTACTTGTACTCGTTTTTTGAGAAATCATATTGATTCTTTCTTCATCAATACTGATATGATCCGTTTGTAGTCTTGTAATATCACTAAATCGTAATGAAGTATGACAGGCTAAAACAAATAAATCCCTTATTCTTTCCAATCTTTTATTTTGGGTAAAATCAAACTCATACAATAAAGTAATTTCTTTTTCTGTTAAACTTGTGGAAACAGTAGGAGGAACTTTTATTTTAAATTCATCTAATAAATAAGCTCGTTTGTCTGTATATCCTTTTTCAAAAGCTCTTTTCAAAATCAAACTGATTCTTTTAATTCTGGTCTTAATAGTAGTCTGTTTCAGTTTCTTTACTTTTATAAGCCAGTTTTGAAAATTTAAACATATTTGTTCGTCAAATGTATCAATATCTAAAATCAATCCTTTTTCCTTTGCAAATTCCTTTAGTTCCCTATACGCAACCCTATAAGAGGAAGCATAACTTTTATGCAGGGTTTTAACAGATTCTCCCCTCTTTATAGCTTCTAAAGCATTGTTTTGTCTGGTTTCAATAATTTCTAAAACCTCCTGATAAATTTCTTCAAAATTTTTCTTTTGTTTTCTGATAGATTTTGTGCCACTCCCCTCGATTGCTGACTTAACAATACCTTTTAATTCCTCTTTTGTGGGGATTCTATTATATGTTTCATTAAAATTTTTATGAGACTGGATTACAGATAATTTAAACTTATTTAATTTATCGTTGTAATCTCTTCTATTCTTCCCTGCAATTACAGTGTTTTGATCTTTATTCCATTCTTTAACTGGAATTACTTTAATTCCTGTACTAAAACCGATATTATAATTTTTAAACAAATAACTACCTTTTAACAAAGTAGCTTCAAGGGAGTTTCTATCTTTTAAAAAATATCGCACTGTACCTAATTCACTGTTAAATTCTTCTTTCATTTTGAATGTAATTGTCAGTCATAAATAAGCAAAAATTAAACCAAAGGTCAAGGTACAGGTCAAGGTAAATATTTAATTTTGGTTAATTTTAATGAATCTTAATTAGCAACACTGAAATGAATATCAATCACTTATAATTAATAAAAATCATTCATTATTAATTAAAATTCACAGGTGATATAACCTGTGGGTCTACATAAAAAGCAATCTTCTGATTTCAGTTGATTGCTTTTTTATTTTATCATTATTTTTGTGAAATGAAAGTAAATGCCTAATAATAATCTTCAAACTACATCTATTTATTAACCAAACTATTCGATTTCAAATTATCAAGCAAAAAAAAGCAGATAACATTACTGCTATCTGCTACTTCTTAAGTAGAGAAAGATTAATCTTTCTTTAATTATGCTATACGAACGTTAACTGCGTTAACGCCTTTTGTCCCGTTCTGTAATTCAAATGTTACGACATCGTTTTCGCGAATACTGTCTACTAAACCTGAAGTATGTACGAAAACGTCTGGGCCACCATTTGATGGAGTGATAAAACCAAATCCTTTAGTTTCGTTAAAGAATTTTACTGTTCCTTGTTGCATTGTAATGTATTATAAAATTATTGTATTATTGATAAAATCTTTTTGAGTACAATAAATGATGTTATATTTTTTATAATCTTGAAATATTCAAGCTGAAAAAAGTACGGCATCTTTTATTGATAACAAAAATTAGCAGCTGAAAAAGCGAAGACTGAGATAAAAGAGTAAACTCAAAAGTTTCAGAAGAAGCGTCGGCAGAAGCCCTGATTGTTTTGCAAATGTACACATAATTTATTGAAAACAAGCACTTTTTATTTTTTTATTTATTTTCTTTACATTAAACCGCCATTAATTGGTTTTAACTGCTAATAAATTTCATATAAAAACTTATATATATCGAGATAAATTTAAAAGAATAAAAGAAACCACCTTTGTAAGATGGTTTACTTTTAATGATGTCTTAAAAAATTAAATATTTGAAATTAATATCTGGAAACAATCAACCATGCAGAACCTGTACTTTGTACTACAATTCCTCTTCCCATATCATTATTATTTAATCCATAATTAGAAAAATCACCTCCGTTAATTCTGAAAGTCCCGTTTACAGTAACATTTCCGGTAGTATCATTAATTAAATTATAGACTTTTCCTAAATTAGAAGTATTTGCTGCCGGAAGCGAAATATTTCCGGAAACAAGAATTGTGTAATCATCCGCCGAAACTGTTCCCGATGCTAAAGTTCTTATTTTTAAATTAAGAGAAGAAGCATCTTTCCATGATAAACTTGCACTTGCACCTGATCCATCGGTTACTAAAACCTGATTTGCTGAGCCATTAGTTCTGGGAAAATCATACGATCCCTGCACATTACCTGCAGAATCTGAAAAACTAAATGTGACACCTTTTGTTTTTTCAATGGTCATACTTGCAGATTCAGCACTTGTTTTGGCATGGCTTAGATACAAATTACTTGCACTTCCGTCATTATATCCCCAAATTGATGATGATACACTTTGATCGGTATTATTGGCAATCAGCGCAAAATTTCCTCCTGTAGAATTTGAAAAAGCGGCCATACTTCCACCTCCAAGTCCATTATTAGACTGTAAAGTACTCATTCCCGGATATACGGAAACCACACTGCTTTCTGTAGCAGAAATTAAATTTGTGTTATTAGAGGAATACATCAAATTGACAGGAATTCCAAAATCTGAAAAATTTGTTTCAAGGCCGTAATAATTTGTTCCGTCTGTATATTTTGTTTTGAAATCACCTGCAACGTCCAGTTGTTTTGTACTGACAGCTGATGAAGAAGTTGTACCAATCGCCACTTTTCCCTGCTGATAAATATCTTCTGTATTCTGAGTAGAAGCAGCGGATGTTCCCTGCACTTTCCATGGTTCCGATAAATTTCCGGATACAATTTTTATCCATTTATTTAAATCTCCATTAAAGTAATAATATCCTGAAGACGTAACGTCGACTGTCTGTCCCGATGGACTCGTATCAGCACTTGTAACATACACTAAAGCTCCTGTCTGAGAGGAAGTATAGTTTTTTAGTTTCAGTTGATCTCCCAAAATTCTGGGTGCAATAATACCATCAAATTTATTTGTATCGGAAGGTTTTCCCACTACATCGAAAGTAGCATTTGGAGTTTCAGTATTAACCCCAATTTGAGCATTAGCAAATACACCCATTAATAAAATGGGAAATAATAATTTTTTCATTTGTTTAAAATTGTTTTTTCAAACACAAAATTAGATTTTATTTAAACAAATCCTAATTTTTATCTTAAAAAATTAATAAATTCACACAAAAAAAAGGTGATCATACGACCACCTTTCAATTATTATGTTAAATATTTAAATTATGTTAAATTATTTCAAGTCGAACCTATCCGAATTCATAACTTTCACCCAAGCAGAAACAAAATCACTAATAAACTTTTCATGAGCATCAGAACTTGCATACACCTCAGCAATTGCTCTCAATTCAGAATTCGATCCGAAAACAAGATCCGCACGAGTTGCCGTCCATCTTTTTTCACCCGTCTTACGATCAACCCCCTCATACAATTCATTATCATTTGAAGCTACTTTCCATTGCGTATTCATATCTAAAAGATTTACAAAGAAATCATTGGTAAGAGTTTCAGGATTTCGCGTAAAGATTCCGTGAGAAGAACCGTCAAAATTTGTATTTAAAGATCTCATGCCTCCGATTAAAACCGTTAATTCCGGAGCGGTAAGATTTAATAGTTGTGCTTTATCTATTAATAAAGATTCTGTGGAAACCGAGAATTTTTTCTTCAGATAATTTCTAAAACCATCCGCTGCAGGCTCAAGATAACCCATTGCTTCTACATCAGTCTGCTCCTGTGAAGCATCCATCCTTCCCGGTGCAAAAGGAACGATTAAATTTTGTCCTGCATTTTTAGCCGCTTTTTCAATTCCGGCACTTCCGGCAAGAACAATTAAATCGGCAAGTGAAACTTTTTTGCCCGCTGTCTGATTTTCATTAAATTCTTTCTGAATATTTTCTAAAATGCCCAAAACCTTTTGAAGCTGGGACGGATTATTCACTGCCCAATATCTCTGAGGAGCCAAACGAATTCTTGCGCCATTTGCACCACCTCTTTTATCACTTCCTCTGAATGTAGAAGCCGAAGCCCAAGCTGTTGAAACCAATTCTGAAATGCTTAAACCTGAATCTAAAATTTTTGATTTTAATGCTTCAACATCAGAATTATTAATCAAAACATGATCAACCTCCGGAATAGGATCTTGCCAGAGTAGCTCTTCCGAAGGAACTTCCGAACCTAAATATCGAGCTTTCGGTCCCATATCTCGGTGCGTCAGCTTAAACCAGGCTCTTGCGAATGCATCTGCAAATTCTTCAGGATTTTCGTAAAATCTTCTTGAAATTTTTTCATAAACCGGATCAATTCTTAATGACAAATCCGTTGTAAGCATCGTCGGTCTATGTTTTTTATTAGGATCAAATGCGTCTGGAATAATTTCTTCTCCGCTTTTAGCAATCCATTGATGAGCTCCAGCTGGACTTTTTGTCAATTCCCATTCGTTTTCGAAAAGGTTTTTGAAGAAATAATTGCTCCACTGAGTAGGAGTTTCCGTCCAGGTAACTTCCAAACCACTCGAAATTGCGTCCGCTCCTTTCCCTGATTTATAAGAACTGTTCCATCCGAAACCCTGCGCTTCAATTCCTGCTGCTTCCGGTTCTTTTCCTACATGATCTGCAGGTCCTGCACCGTGGGTTTTCCCAAAAGTATGACCTCCTGCAATTAAAGCTACTGTTTCTTCATCATTCATCGCCATTCTTCCGAATGTATCACGAATGTCTTTTGCAGCTGCAATCGGATCCGGATTTCCATCAGGACCTTCGGGATTTACATAAATTAATCCCATTTGTACCGCTGCCAAAGGCTTTTCTAAATCTCTGGAATGATTAACTTCAGAATCATCATCACTTGGAAGAACGCCGTGACCTTCGACTCCTGGTGAACCATGAGCATAACGAAGATCTCCTCCTAACCATGTTTTCTCGGTTCCCCAATATACATCCTGATCCGGCTCCCAAACATCTTCACGCCCCCCCGCAAAACCAAAAGTTTTGAATCCCATTGATTCTAAAGCAATATTTCCTGTAAGAATCAGCAAATCTGCCCATGAAATATTTTTACCATATTTTTGTTTGATTGGCCACAGCAATCTCCTTGCTTTATCTAAGCTCACATTATCCGGCCAGCTGTTTAACGGTGCAAAACGCTGTTGTCCCGCTCCTGCTCCACCTCTCCCATCACCTACACGATATGTTCCTGCGCTGTGCCAAGCCATACGAATAAATAAAGGACCATAATGCCCAAAATCGGCAGGCCACCAATCCTGAGAATCAGTCATTAATGCGTGAAGATCTCTTTTTACGGCTTCAATATCCAGACTTTTAAATGCTTCTGCATAATTAAAATCTTTATCCATAGGGTTTGAAAGATTCGAATGCTGACGAAGAATATCTACCCTTAATTGTTCCGGCCACCAATCTAAATTTTTTGTTCCGCCGCCAGCAACGTTTTCTTTTTTCATTGTTCCGTTGTGGAATGGGCATTTACTGATGTCTCCTGAAGTATTTTCCATATCGTTTAATTTTTTATGTTGATTTTAAGTTAATTTCTAAGGCAAAGCAAACTTACAATTGTTATAATATAAATACAATCTATCAAAAATATTTTTACAATAGTTAAAAACAATAACCAATATTAAATCATTGATTTACTGGTAACATGAATATAAAACATATAATAATGCAATTAAGTTAGTAAAATTTTATATTAATTTGAATGAAAGTTAAAGCCCAACAAACATATTTAGAATAATTCAAGCTAACGTTAAGAGTTTCATAAATTTCAAACTTTTTAATTATCAAAAATTTAATTAACTTTATCTATTCACAAAACATGATATACAGGATATGAAAAAAGTATTAGTTGTAATTCTCGTCGCATTTATTATTATTCAGTTTTTCCCTATCGACAAAACGAATCCCGCTCCCACACCGGGAATGGACTTTTTAAAAATAAAAAATACACCTCCAGAAATTGCAAAAATCATTAATACTTCATGCTATGACTGTCATTCCAACGAGACAAAATATCCGTGGTATTCCAATTTTTCTCCAGCTTCATGGTTTATGAAAAATAACATCAATGAAGGAAGAAAACATCTGAATTTCTCTACCTTTGCAACATATGAACCCAAACAACAGGCTCATAAATTAGAAGAATGCATCGAAATGGTTGAAAAGAAAGAAATGCCTTTAGAATCTTATTTTGTGGGTCATCAGGATGCAAAACTTACGGATGAACAAAGAAAAATTTTAATCGATTATTTCAAAAAAGAAAAAGCAGAAACAGAACGTAAAATGGCATTCTAAATCTCAGAATCATGGAAGAGAATTGGCAAAATAAATATATTGTATTTTTCGATGGAGATTGTGGTGTATGCAATTTTTGGGTACAATGGATCTTGGAAAGAGATAAAAAAGACCAGTTTATGTTTGCATCTCTCCAGTCAGATTTTGGTCAAAAATTTTTATCTGAAAGAGGTTTGGACACGAAAATTTTCAACACACTGTATCTTTGGAAACCTCAACAATATTATTATATCAAATCAAGAGCTGTTCTACAAATCGCAAACTTACTCGGTGGAGTTTATAAACTTTCAGGGATCGGAAAAATTATCCCGAAATTTTTGAGTGACAGTGTTTATGATATGATCTCAAGAAACAGAATGAAACTGGCAAATCAGAAATGTTATTTGCCCACACCTCATCAACGAGCGAAATTTATTGAGGTTTAGAATAATAGCGAAAGATGCTTCGACTCCGATCGGCATGACATCGCTTCGATATACCGTTAATAAACACAGTTAGTATTAGAGTTGTCATGCTGAGCTCGTCGAAGCATCTACTATTTATAAAAAAAACTGCTTCAAAATTGAAACAGTCTCTTAATATTATTGATTCAAAGACCAAACAGAATAAGAATTCGGGGCACATTGAATTTTCACCCACTTGTCGCCTTGTGTAGTAGGATACCAACCTGAACTTCCAGTGAAATCTTTGATCTGCTGACTTGCCCAATTTGTCTGAATCCATCTTTCCTGCCACGTCGAAGAATTATTGATATAAACAACCAATCCCGGATTTCCATTGTAGCCGTTTCTTCTTGCAATATATTCGTCATTATCGGTGTATAAGATGGAAGTTGTTCCAGTAGCTTTGTTGTTGTGAATCCAGATCAGATTGTTTAATCTTTCTTTATTCAGCCACTCTTCATAATCGCGGTAGAAAATTGTAGGATACCCTTCATGAGTTAAAATATAAGCATATGCCAACATTTTATTATAAATAACATCTGTATCATGGTTTGCTACAAAGGTTACCGCTTTATAAGGATTCCTTTTCCACATCATATCGTCGTTCAGAGCATTTAAATTTCCATTATCAAAAGCTTCATCCATTTTATAATAGGCTGCAAAATCGAATACAGAACTATTAGCATTATTTGCCCACCATTCCAGTGTGTTTACATTTGAATCCCAAAGTTCTCCCACAGAAAATCCACCAACATTGGAGTTCCAGTTATTGACAACCCAAGGTCCGAAACCTTTCACATAATCAAACCTCCAACCATCAAATTTCATTACATTTTTATAATATTTCCCGACAGAATCATCTCTTCCCCAAAGCCAATCCTGAACATAAGGATTAGCGTGACAGAGATCCGGAAAACCTCCGAAAGCTCCTTCATCATTATTACCATAAGAGTTTTTATAAAAATCATTGTATGTTCTTGGAAATTTACCTGAAGCCACTCCAGAAAAATTCGTCCAAGTGTTTGTTCCTGTGTAAGGATTTGCTTCTGATTGCCCACCGCTGTTATGATTAATAACAATATCGGCATAAACCTGCATATTTTCCGTATGAGCTTTTGTAATTAAGGCTTCCAATTCCGCTCTTGAACCAAAACGGGTTTCGACGCTTCCATTTTGATTAAAATTTCCAAAATCATAATAATCTGTAGGATCATATCCCATTGAATAAGCTCCGTTTTGCGCTTTTGAAGCCGGAGGCAACCAAATTGCACCAATTCCGGCATTTGACCAATCGGTTACTTTTCCTTTAACGGTATCCCACCAATTGCCGCCATCGGGAACATCCCAATAAAATCCTTGCATGAGAACACTTCCTCCCGGTCCGGCAACAAATTTTGCATTGGAAGATGTTCCGGTACTGAAAGGATGACCATCATGATGGGTAACGTTCACTATTTTGTCGTGGACTTCTAATTGTTTTGAGGTTTCGTTAACGATTTCATCATTGTTCTGACAAGAGCTTACAAAGCCCAACGCCAGAAGCGAAAGTAAGAAATGTGTTTTTTTCATATCGAAAGTTTTAATTATTAAACTAATAACTAAAATACACTTTTATTAAAATATATTCTTATCGAAGGAGAAAAAATTTAACTTTCAATAAAAAACCCTAACAAAATCATTATAAATATTTTCATTAAAAAATCATAAACTTTTAAGATTTTCGGTACAATTTTTCCATTATTGCATATATTTGCAGACTATGGAATATAATACCCAAAAAACTCAGCTCCTTTTGCCAGAATATGGCAGAATTATCCAACAATTGGTTGAACGTTGCAAAGGGCTTTCTACAAAAGAAGAGAGAAGCGAAATGGCATTGGGCATCATTGATTTTATGGGTCAAAGAAACCCGCAGCTTCGCGACGAAGAAAATTACAAGCATAAACTTTGGGATCATCTTTTTATTCTGGCTAATTATGACCTGGATGTAGATTCACCCTATCCGTTTCCTACGAGAGAAGAATTGGCTGAAAAGCCGAAAAGAATGGAATATCCTAAGCTTCAGGGTGATTTTAAATTTTACGGAAAAAGTATTCTTCAATTAATAGAAAAAGCAATAGAGCTGAATGAAGGTGATGAGAAAGAAGCTCTTATCGAAGTGATTGCCAACAATATGAAGAAATCTTACAACGTATATAATAAGGAACATGTAACGGATGATGTAATTTTTCGTCATTTGAAAGAGCTTTCGGAAAACAGATTGGATCTTACAGGAATTGATTCTCTTGAGAAAAGTAAAATCTATTACACGACCAACAATAACAACCGAAACAACAACAATAATAACAACCGAAATAACAACAGGAATAACCAAAATAACAAAAGAAGGCACAACAACAATAACAACAATAATCATAATAAAAGAAAGTAGACATGAGTGGAACATTTCAAATAAGAGGAGGAAAAAGATTGCATGGTGAAATCACTCCACAAGGAGCTAAAAATGAGGCTCTACAGATTCTTTGTGCTGTTTTGTTAACTGATGAGGAGGTAAGAATTAAAAACATTCCTGACATCCACGACGTTAATCGATTAATTGAAATATTAGGAGATTTTGGAGTAAAAGTTACTAAAAACGGGCATGGAGATTATACTTTCAAGGCTGATAAAGTTAATTTTGATTATATAAAATCGAACGAATTCAAAAAAGACGGAGCCAAACTAAGAGGTTCGATCATGTTGATGGGTCCGATGTTGGCAAGATACGGTGAAGCTTACATGCCGACTCCGGGAGGTGATAAAATCGGAAGAAGAAGATTAGACACTCACTTTCAAGGACTTGTAGAGCTTGGTGCAGAATTTCATTATGATGAAGAAGAATTCTTTTATTCATTAAAAGCTAAAGAACTTAACGGTAAATTTATTTTACTGGAAGAAGCTTCCGTAACAGGAACTGCCAACATTGTGATGGCTGCGGCCTTAGCAAAAGGAAAAACAAGAATTTATAACGCAGCTTGTGAGCCCTACCTTCAGCAACTTTGTAAGATGCTGAACAGAATGGGAGCCAATATTTCAGGAATCGGTTCAAATTTATTGACGATCGAAGGTGTTGAATATCTTCACGGAACTGAGCATACAATGCTTCCTGACATGGTAGAAATCGGATCCTGGATCGGTCTTGCAGCCATGACAAAATCTGAAATCACTATTAAAAATGTAAACTGGAACCAACTTGGTGTTATTCCGAATACATTCAGAAAATTGGGAATCCAGCTTGAGCAAAGTAATGATGATATTTTTATTCCGGCTCAGGAAAATTATAAAATTCAGAAGTTTATTGACGGTTCTATTTTAACGATTTCCGATGCGCCGTGGCCAGGATTTACGCCGGACTTGTTATCTATTATTTTAGTAGTGGCAACCCAGGCAAAAGGAAGTCTTTTGGTACACCAGAAAATGTTTGAATCAAGACTATTCTTTGTGGATAAATTGATCGACATGGGTGCTCAAATTATTCTTTGTGATCCGCATAGAGCGACAGTTATTGGTTTAAATCAAGAAGCTCCGTTAAGAGGAACAACAATGGTTTCTCCGGACATCAGAGCTGGAAATGCCCTTCTTATTGCAGCACTTTCCGCTGAAGGAAAATCAATTATCCATAATATCGAACAAATCGACAGAGGTTATGAGAATATTGACGGAAGATTGAAAGCAATCGGAGCTGATATTGAAAGAATTTAATTCAAAAAAGAAGTTAGAAATTAGAGGTCAGAAGTTAGTTTTCCCTTTAATTATTTATAAATCAAAAGCGTTCAGTTTTCACTGAACGCTTTTTGTAATTAAAACTATATGAATCTCACCTATGAGTATTTTCTGCAAGTATATTCCACAGAAGTACTTAAAAGTTTATTTTTATTCAGATAAAATTCCAATTGCTCAAAATCATCTGAATTTACATTAATGTATAATTGAACAGACCCAAAACTTCTTCCGTTCACATATTCAACGTTTGCCGACAACACCCTGTGACAAATTCCAAACTGATTATAAATGGTATTCATCAAATGTTCGAATTTCATTTTACCATTTAATTCTACTTCAAGTATCAATTCTTTTTTTGGCAGGCTTATTTTGTTTTGTAAAACCTGCAGGTTTGGATTTGGTGTAATCATAACAAAACATTTTTTGGTTTAAATACTAATATTCATTGCTCTTTGCATTAAATCTTTGACAAAAATATAAAAAAATATTAGTCTACCAAATTAGTAGGGTAATATTTTTTTAATTTTAATTAAATTTTTTTCTTTGGAATTTAAATTTCGGTTAAAACCATTTGATTTTATTTCATAAAAAAACGGGCTAAAGCCCGTTCCTATTGATCTGAATATCTTCTATAAATCAATTTAATTCCTTTATTTTTTCGAGTTTATCAGAAGCAGCCAAACCATTCGGATTGCAGCCTAATTCACCTTCAGGAACTTTTAAATTCTTTTTTTGATAAAATTCTTCCCAAAAAGTGTTGGTTTTTCCGGTTTTCGGATCAACGAAAGTCATTGGTTCTAATTTAAAAATATGATCTTTTCTAAAGGCTCTTTCGATAAAATCTGAACAGTAATAAGAATTTTCATCCAAGATATAATTGAAATTGTAAGGTTTTCCCAACATAGATTCAGCTTCTGAAATCGCTCCGGGAATTGAGTTTTGGTATGGGGGTTTTAATCGATAGACAATTACTCTTTGTCCGTCATTTGCCTGATCTTTCAGAAAATATTTTAAATCCTGTTTTTGAGAGCCTCCTTTCGGAGCTGCGTGAAGAACAAAAACTCCATCTTTATTTTTTTCTAAAATTCCGATATGATCGAAAGAGGCGTTTTTCTGTTTTTGGGTAACATTATTAATCGCTCCCGAAAGTCCGGTTTCTTTTGCAGTCACAAAAAGCAAATCTCCGTTTTTTAATCCTGAAGCTTGTGGATTTTTACAGCTTACAATTACATTTAGAATAGAAATAACTGCAAAAATTTTCAGTAAAAAATTATTTATTTTTAAAATTCGTTTCATAAGTAGTAATCCAGTCTTCAACAGTCATTTTTTTGCTCAACTCAGCCAACAATTCCAAAGGAATTTCATCTATTTTTTTGAAGCGGACACAAGACTTTCCCATATCCAGCTTTCTTTTTGAATGTTTTGGAAATTCCTCAACAAACCAATTTAATAATTCTGGTTTTGCATACATTCCCATATGATACAATGCTATAAAATTCTTCTGAGAAGCAATACTGATAAAAGGTAATGGTGTTCCTGGAGCACAATGATAACCTGCAGGATAAGTTTTCAACGGAACTCCCCAACCAACCATTCCGTAGCTGATATTCCCAGAAAAACCTTCCGGTAAATTATCTTCGATTGTCTCGTATAATTTCTTGAAAATCTCCTGCCTTTCTTCAGGTATTTTAGAAATGTAATCTTCTATTGAAACAGCTTGTACCTGCATATTGTTCAGTTTTAATAATTCTTCAAATTAACAAAATTTGAATGAAATACTCAATTTAAATCAGGTATATCTAAAAAAAGCAGCTATACCAAAAGTATAGCTGCCCTGCGCAAATTATTAAGGTTAAAAATTATTTCTTGATTGCTTTTACAGTAGATACTGATCCATCATTAAATATAATGGTCACCAAATACAATCCGGAATTCAATTCACTTAAATTCAATTCTTTACTAGGGTTTTCAATAGTTTTCACTACCCTTCCAGACACATCTGCAATTGAAACAGATTTCATGTTCTTAGTTTCAGCAATGTATAAAACATCTTTGAATGGATTTGGATACACCTTAACCTCATTTTTCTTAACAGATGTTTCAGCGGTTCCTAAATTAGACTGTGTAAGAGAGAAGTCATCAAATCCCATATAAAACGGATCTGTTGTTGTATTGAACGCTTTAATTCCAAAAGAATAATCCCCCGTAGCCGTAGGTGTATAAGTAACGCTTACATTAGTATAGTTTGTACTATTACTTCCTCCTGTTGCAGTTTGATCAGCCGTAATAAATGTTGTTAAGCTCGTAGCTCCTGTTGCTGTTTGTCCGTTATTTACCAATACCTCATTTTGCCAACCTGTATAGTTATCTCCTACCCAATAGAATGAGAAAGTATAAGTGTTCCCTGCTGTTAAAGTAAATGTCGGAGTCCATAAATAAGCTGCATTTGTATATGGATAATAAATTGTCACATAATTCGGTGCAGATCTAGGATCATTATAACTTTGCTGAGAAGCATTTGCTGAAGTAAAATTATAAGTAGACGAACTACCTCCCGGAGTCTGCTTCCAACAATTTGGAACTATTGCCGATCCTATAGTTGACATTGCATCAAAATTCTCACTCCAAGGCAATGTAGTTATAGGAATACAAAGTGTTGTAAATGTTGTTGAAG
Source organism: Chryseobacterium ginsenosidimutans (assembly GCF_039536845.1). GTDB lineage: Bacteria > Bacteroidota > Bacteroidia > Flavobacteriales > Weeksellaceae > Chryseobacterium > Chryseobacterium ginsenosidimutans_B. Next base: position 433,498 of record NZ_BAAAZJ010000003.1, on the reverse strand, counting down.
TAGTACTCCATATACTTTTGTCTGTGGCACTACAGCTTGATCTTACCCATACATAATATGTAGTTGCTGGCAACAACCCGTTCAGCGGTGCTGAAATTGTAGCAGACGTTGCAGAGTTGGTCGCATTTAAAACCGTAGCAGAAGTAGGTGCCGTATTCGTAGTACTGTAATATACTTCGTATCCACTTGCAGGAGCAGGAGTCGGAGCCGTCCAGCCAATTGTAGCCGAGTTTGAAGTCACATTCGACGATGTAATTGCAGTCGGCTCAAGACAACTAGGAATATTCTGAACTGTAATATCATCTATATAAATAGAACGCCCCGAACCACCTAAACCATGTTTAAATGCTAATTGTACATCTGAACCAGCAGGAATATTAACAGTATACAGTGTTTGAGTAGTTGTTAAAGTAATCGCAGAACCAATTTGTGTAAAAGAAGCTGGATCTGTAGGGTTTGATAAAGTACCCACTAACAATGTATAATTAGCCGATCCCGATTTTGCATAGAACCTCACACGTTTAGTACCATCTGAAAGATTTACAGTTGGAGGTGAAACCAACATTTGGCTGCCTGTAGTAGCACTCGAATTATATAAATAATAAGAATTAGGTGATGAATAAGGATTTGATGCAGCTACATATCCATACCCCACAAATGATGCGCTTTCTAAATATGACCAACAACTTGGTGCATTATTATTCGTTGAAGAACCTGTACTTGTAGTATCAAAATTCTCTGTATACGGAACAGTGAAAGTAGAGCAGGCAGTTTTAAAAGTTCCTGCAAAAGACCAAACACTTTGGCTTGTTCCAGAGCTACAGTTAGTTCTTACCCAATAATAATAATTTGTATTCGAATTCAGACCTCCAATTGTAGTACTTGTACCTGTTACCCCCGGATAAGTAGGAGTTACTGTACTTGCAGGTATTGTATTGGAAGTACTGTGATAGACGTCGTAGCTTACAGCATTAGTTGGAGCTGTCCAGGAAACCAATGCAGAATTTGCCGTTATGCTTGCAACTGCCTGCAAAGTAGGAGGAGTACAAGTAGAATATGCATCTACCGAGAAAGCAAAAACATTCGGAATACCTGAACCACTCGCTTTAGTTACCGTTACACTTTGTATAAGCTTCGCCTGATTTGCGGCATTTATCAATAGCTCACTTTGATATAATCTCGGATTTGTCCCGCCTTCAGGTGAAGGAACATCATCACCAGCAGCAGGAGTTGCACCTGGTTTTTTTATCCTTCCGATTCCCTGAATTGCAAAATTAGCCGCGTTATACCAATCCGCAAGAGCGACGCCTGAAAATGTTTGTGAAGTAGCATCTGTAAAATTTACAACCACATTTACCGTAGAAGTACCACTTCCACTAACGGCAAGCATATACAATTTAGTAGCTGCTTTTGGCGTTGTAAACTGTAAAGTCCCCGCATCATTTATTGCAGCTAATCTTAAAGAGTTATTTGCACTCAAACTTCCCAATTGATAACTCAATCCGGGAGTTGTTGCCACCACAGAATTAATAATTCCGTCAACAGGAATACCATATGTAATAGGTGCACTTGCAGATGTTAGCTGAAAATCTTTAGCTACAAAAGCGTAAGAAACTCCATCTACATCATTATTTGTTGAAACGGTTGAAGAACCTATCCCGTTTGCAATCACATCTGCAGTAAGACCTGAAGCAATAGGCATTTGTTGGTAGTTTTGAGCTGCCATAGTACCTGCAGCCAACAGAGCCATCATATTGAAAGCTCCATAAAGTAGTTTTAATTTCATATTTACCAGTTATTGTAGCTGTAAATTTATAAAAAAAACAACATAAAAACGATTTTGATAATATTTTTATACAAAAAAACAAATATCATTAACATTAATTGCAATTAATCACAAATAATTGAAATATTAATTAAAAATATTAGCAATACAAAAACCTAATAATTCATTATATATCAGACATATTATTACCAATTATTTAATTCAAACAAAAACATTTCTTAGGTAAGGCATTATTTTATTATTGAGAAATTAAATCTTATTTTTGCCATACAAATTTTTTCAATAATGCCGAATATTTCAAACAGAGCACAACACATGCCGCCATCGCCGGTAAGAAAACTGGTTCCTTTCGCCCTTAAAGCAAAACAGAAAGGGATAAAAGTATACCACCTTAATATTGGACAACCCGATATTGAAACCCCGGAAACGGCTCTTAATGCTTTAAAAAATATTGATTTAAAAGTATTGGAATACGCTCTTTCTGAAGGTAACATCGAATACAGAAAAGCACTTACAGATTATTATCACTCATTAGATTTCACAGATCTTACACCTGATAATTTTATCGTAACAAACGGAGGATCAGAAGCATTAAACTTTGCCATCTCAACTTTATGTGATGATGGTGACGAAGTAATCATTCCTGAACCTTATTATGCAAACTACAACGGATTTACAAGTACGTTTAATGTAAATGTAGTTGCCGTTCCTTCAACAATTGATACGGGATTTGCACTTCCTCCGATTGAGGAATTCGAAAAGAAAATTACCGAAAAAACAAGAGCAATCGTTATTTGCAATCCTGGAAATCCAACAGGTTATCTTTATACTCGTGAAGAACTTCAGCAATTAGCAGAAATTGCTTTAAAATATGACATTGTCGTTATTTCAGACGAAGTTTACAGAGAATACGTTTATGATGGAAAACAACAGGTTTCAATGCTTGCGTTTCCTGAACTGGCTGAAAACTGCATCATTATCGATTCAGAATCAAAACGTTACTCTATGTGCGGGGTTAGAATCGGATGTATGATTACCCGTTCTAAAAAAATCCACGATGCTGCCATGCTTTTTGCTCAGGCAAGACTGAGCCCTGTTTTATTGGGACAAATCGCTGCAACTGCCGCTCATCAAAACGACGGAGCTTATATCAGAGCCGTAAGAGAAGAATATACCCACCGAAGAAATGTTTTGGTTGATTTGCTGAATGCAATTCCGGGGGTTATCTGTCCGAAACCAAAAGGAGCGTTCTACTGCGTTGCCGAACTTCCGGTTGACGATACAGAAAAATTCGCTCAGTGGTTATTGGAAAAATATTCTTTCCACGGAGAAACCATTATGGTTGCGCCTGCAGGAGGATTTTACAGCAACCCTGAATTGGGTAAAAAACAGGTAAGAATTGCCTACGTTTTAAACGAACAGGACTTAAGAAAAAGTGCGGCTATTTTAAAAGATGCGCTTGAAAAATATAAATTAGAATTCAATTTTTAATTTAAAATAATTAAAATATGTCAGCAATAAAAAATCTTGGTTTGAAAATATTCTGTCCAATACTTTTATTGCTGATATTTTTTTGCTGCGACAGTAAGAAAACTGAAAACAGTTCTTCGGCAAATCCAAACGAGATCATTTCTATCAATTATTCGGATATTGGCGGAGACCTCGGAAATTACAAAATCGTAAAAATCACAAAGGACTCTATTCATCTGGAAACGGGAATTACCAATAAGAAAACCCATAAAGAATGGAAATCTGCCATCACTCCTCAAATCTGGCAAAACCTTACATCAACCATTGACGTAAAAACTTTAGATAAAATTAAAAGTTCGCCCAGCAAGCAGTCCGTAGATGGATTTGATGAAACTTTCCAGATCAGAACTCCGAAAAAATACCATGCTTATGTAAATTCGTACGTTGATACGGTTTATTACAAGCAACTTCAAAAACTAAAAGATCAGATTCAAAATATTCTTCCTACAGAATACAAATAAAACCAATGCAAGAAAATTTTTCACTTCAGTCATACAACACTTTCGGTGTAGACGCAAAAGCAAGATATTTTGCTGAAATACATTCTATCAAAGAATTAAAAGAAGCACTTAACTTCTCGGACGTTCAAAATCTCCCACTTCTTTTTTTGGGTGGCGGAAGTAATATTTTATTGACTAAAGACTTCGATGGATTAGCTATTAAACTAAGTTTAAAAGGAATTCACGAAGATATTATCAGCGAAAATAATGTATTGGTAACTGCAAAAGCCGGAGAAAACTGGCATGAATTCGTGATGTTTTGTCTGGATAAAAATTATGGCGGCTTGGAAAATCTTTCATTAATTCCGGGAAATGTAGGAACTTCGCCAATGCAGAATATCGGAGCTTACGGAACAGAAATTAAAGATATTTTCGTGAACTGTACCGTTTTGAATCTTGAAAATCTTCAACTGGAAACTTTCAATTTGGAGCAGTGTAAATTTGGTTACAGAGATTCTATTTTTAAGCAGGAAGGAAAAGGAAAATATGTGATTTTGGAGGTTACTTTTAAATTAACAAGACAAAACCATAAAATAAAAACAGAATACGGAGCAATAAAATCCCAACTGGAAAATTTAGGAATTCAAAATCCTACCATTCAGGACATTTCGAAAGCTATCATCAATATCAGACAAAGCAAATTACCTGATCCGAAAGAAATCGGAAATGCAGGAAGTTTTTTTAAAAATCCCACCATTCTTTTAACGCAATTCGAAGAATTACAACAGAAATTTGAGAATATCCAAGGGTATCCGAATGGAGACTTTGTAAAAGTTCCGGCTGGCTGGCTGATCGAGCAGTGCGGCTGGAAAGGAAAACAGATCGGAAATGTTGCTTCTCATAAATTACAGTCTTTAGTTATTGTAAATGCAACAGGATTAGCAACAGGAAAGGAAATTTTTGATTTTTCGACGGAGATTATCAATTCTGTGAAAGAAAAATTCGGAATTGAATTGGAAAGAGAAGTGAATATTATTTAGTATTGTTAAAATTTCCCATGTTTTTATTTTGATAGAAGCTTTATACATAAAAAGCCAGAGATAAAATCTCTGGCTTTTTCCATTATTTTAACATTTAAAAATCTTTTTTCAGCATCTGTTTTTCAAAAATAAATGTTTTGGGAATTCTTGTAGAACTAATTTGCACGATACCTATTGAAAAATAACTATCAAAGTACAAGTTTTTCAAAATTTCTTTCTGATAATCAATATTTTCTAATGTAATATCGTTTTCCATCCCATACTTTTTAATAGCTTTTTTAATAATGACAGAGTCATCTTGTACCGAAAAGTTATATACTTTTTTCTTTTTGTCTTTTATAAGTTCCTGATACCTTTCTATAGAATCAGGACTAAAGGATGCCCACATATTTATATAAATAACAGTATCATTTTTTTGAAGTATTTTTTTATATAAAGGTGAATCTTCATAAAGATACACTTTCATTGATGTATTTTTTTTAATTTTTGTTTTACCAAAAAAAAGTATAAATAAAATACCTAACGAAAAGAATACTAGAAAACAAATGATAATAGCTTTTTTCATTTATAAAAATTATTTAACTTCAATGATTTCCGGTTGAAAAGTTCCTGATGAAACATTATAAATACCTTCCTTAATTTTAAATTTTCTACCTTCATCGTTCTCAAAAATTTCTGAATCAATAATTTCAAATTCATCAATCGATCCCTCAGAGTTTTTATGAATCACAATATCTGGAATGGGTATACAATTCATTGTTAATGTTGTACAACAAATATTTATTGTTGTTTCGACCGTAAATATTCCTATACCAACAGTTGCTTTAACAGGCTGACAAAAACCTCTTACTTTACCATCAGCAGTTTTGTTTTCTGCAAGACTTTTAAAAAACACATCAGCTAATTTTTTTTGCTCAGCTTCAGGCAATTTTAAAAATGATGCATTCTTCTGCGTCAATTCCGTTTTGGTTGTGTCATTTGATCTTTCATTGCTGTCTTCATTACAAGAGATCATAAAAATACTTAGGGCAAAAACACCCATGAAAATTTTCTTTTTCATACATTTTGAATTTTAAAGTTAATAAATTATTTTTCAATGATGTGATTATTTTTAAATCACTCAGCTAAAATATATGCTATCAGTTTTCTCCACAACAACCAACAGTTATAAAATCAACAACCATTGGTTGTCATTTTAAAAAGTATTACTTTAGCATTTAAATCTTGTATTTATGAGTTTAGAAACAAAACTTCGCAAACTAAGAGAACAAAAAGGATGGTCGCAAATGGATGTTGCCCACCAATTAGATATTTCGCAATCTGCCTATAATAAATGGGAAGCAGGACAGGCAAAACCAACTTTACAAAATTTGCAGAAAATTGCAGAAATTTTTGAAATAGATTTTATAGATTTAGTACAGGCACAAATTCCAAATATTGATTTATCAAACGCAAAATTTGAAAATTCACAAAGTTTAATTTTTGACTCAACCATTGAAAATATTAATTATTCTTCTCCAGAATTAGCTGACAAAATATTAGAAAATCAACAACAGATGGCAAAGTTGATGGAAAATCAAAATAAATTAATAGAAATTTTATTAAAAAAATAAATCTATTGAGATGCTTCGAGAGCCTCAGCATGACAATCCTAATACTACCTGCATTATTAGTGATAAATTTGTAGCGATGTCATGCTGAGCTTGTCGAAGCATCTCATGAAACATTTAAATAAAAAATAACACAAACATGAAAATCGCAATTCTCGGAGCCGGAAATATGGGTTTATCTTTTTCAAAATCATTTTTGAAATATGAACTGTTAAAACCTGAAAATCTACATTTAATCACAAGAAATCAGGCTAAATTTCCAAAAATATCAGAAGAATTTCCCAAATCGAAAATATCAACTTTTGATGAAGTTCAGGAATTGGATGCCGACTTAATTATCATCGCTGTAAAACCACAGGATTTCCAACATGTTGCTGAAAATTTCAAGTTTCAGTTAAAAGAAAATCAAATGGTTCTGTCGATCATGGCCGGAATTAAAATCGAGAAAATTCAAAAATTATTAAATCATCCTTTGGTTGTAAGAGCAATGCCGAATTCCCCTACTCTTTTGGGAATGGGAATTACGGGCTATACTTCGGCAACGGGTATTTCTTTCAGTCAGTTGATCAATATTGAAAGATTACTGAACTCAACAGGAAGATCGGTTTATTTAGAAAACGAAGAGCTTTTAGATGGTGTTACGGCTCTTTCCGGAAGTGGACCTGCCTATTTCTATTATATCGTTGATGCCATGATAAAAGCCGGAGTTGAAATGGGTATTGACGAAAACTTATCAAAACTATTTGTAAAGCAGACCATGTTGGGAGCTTATCATCTGATTAATAATTCTGATAAAAACTTAGAAGAACTAATTCAGGATGTTGCATCAAAAGGCGGGACAACAGAAGCAGCATTGAAAAGTTTTAATGAAAATAATTTAAAAGAAATTCTAAAAAACGGAATTCTTAATGCCGAAAAACGTGCAAAGGAATTGAATGGATAAAATACACAGATGCTTCAACAGGCTCAGCATGACATCGCTACAAATAAGGCGTTCAATAAAAAGGTTAGTATTAGAGTTGTCATGCTGAACTCCGTCGAAGCATCTCAATTGATTTAAACAACCCAATTTCCCAACCGTTTCTCTATAAATTTCCGAAGCAAAAATCCAAGAAGCACTCCAAAAGTATTCAAAATAATATCATCCACTTCAAAAATCCCCATTCTTGTAAAATACTGAAGTGCTTCAACAATGGTAATTACCGAAATAAAAGCAAAAAGCAACGTTTTTAAATCTTTAAACTTAGAAAAAATCCAACCCAGAAATCCGAAAGGAATAAACATCACGACATTTCCGACAACAATAATCACAATATCTTTCCACGAAATACACCCTTTTATAAAATTTATTGTAGAAATAATAGGTTCCATTGTTAATAAATTATCATCAAACTGTGTTCTGCCCATCCCAAAAAACATGAGATACAGCAAAAATAAAGTATAGGGAACGATAATAATTTTATAAAATTTCTTTAACATCGATTGCAAATTTATTCATTTCAAAAACATTAAATTTGTGTGTTAAATAAATTTAATGAAATACGTTTTACTTACGCTCATTTCAGCGATGCTTTTGTCCATTTCGTGGCCGACTTACGGTGTTCCGTTTTTTATATTTTTTGCCCTTGTTCCGCTTTTAATGATGGAACACGGAGTTTCAAAATTTTCAAATTACAACAGGAAAAGCTGGGTAGTTTTCGGACTTTCTTACCTGTGTTTCGTGATTTGGAATGTGGTGACAACAGGTTGGCTCTACGGTTCAAAAAATCCTGACGGAAGCCATTCTATGATGGCGGTTTTATTTCCGGTTTTGGTCAATTCATTTTTATATTCTCTTGTTTTTCAATGTTATCACTCGTATAAAAATGCACAGGGAACCTATTGGGGATTAGGATTTTTAATTGCCATTTGGATGAGTTTCGAAAAATTTCATTTAGGTTGGGAACTCACTTGGCCCTGGCTGAATCTCGGAAATGTATTTGCAGATTATCCGAAATTAATTCAATGGTATGATACTTTAGGAGCAACCGGCGGAAGTTTCTGGATTTTATTAATTAATATCCTGATCTTCTATACCGTAAGAACCTGGGAAGCAGGAAGAAAAAGAAAGGACTTAATTAAAAACACTTCTATTGTGGGAGCTTTGATCCTTATTCCTATGATAATTTCCATTATTAAGTTTAATAATTTTAATGAAAAACCAATCGGAAGTGTAAATGTTTTGATGCTTCAGCCCGATCTTGATCCTTATGCTGAAAAATATTCTCAGGACAGTTTAACGATAGAAAACGATCTTTTAAGTTTAGCCGAAAGAAGCTCAAAAGGGAAAATAGATTATTATATCGCTCCTGAAACTGCACTTCCGGGAAGAGGATCCATTTCTGAGAGAGCTTTTGAAAAGAGTTTAATTTTAAATAATATCAAAGGATTTCTAGCAAAACATCCGGGTTCGGTTTTCTCAACAGGCATTTCTTCGCATAAGTTTTATACCAATGGTCAAAATTTACCAAAAGAAGCCTATCAAATAAATCCCGGACTTTGGGTTGAAAGTTTTAACTCGGCGATTCAGGTGGTTCCGAATCAAAAAGTAGAAGTTTATCATAAAGGAAAACTAGTTCCGGGGGTTGAAATTTTCCCTTATATGAGCTATTTAAAACCGCTTTTAGGTGATGCTATGATTAATTTGGGAGGAACTGTTGCCTCTTTGGGAACAGATAAAGAAAGAGTGGCTTTCTCAAATCCTTTTAATAAAGGAAAAATCGCTCCTATTATCTGCTATGAAAGTATTTATGGAGAATTTACCACCGATTATGTGAAAAAAGGCGCTAATTTCCTTACAATCATGACAAACGATTCCTGGTGGGGCGTTACGGAAGGCCACAAACAGCTTTTATCATATGCAAAACTAAGAGCTATCGAAACAAGAAGAGAAATTGCACGTGCCGCAAACAGTGGAATTTCTGCACATATCAACGCAAAAGGTGAGATTACAGAAGATACTTTTTATGGAGATAAAACAACCTTATTTGCAAAGGTAAATCTTTATGATAAAATGACTTTTTATGCAAGAGCCGGAGATTTGCTTTCGAGATTTTCCATTTTTGCATTGGGATTTTTGTTATTTTATTTCTTGATTAAAAAATTCCAGAACAGAATGAAAAAGGATTAATTTATTTTAATTATTTTTATTACAAAAGACCTTAAAGTTCTCTTATATGACCATTTTTGAATTTTTCAGCTTAAAATCAAGAATATAAATGAGCAACTTATTTCTAAATAATTTTGTAAAAGATTTGTCTATCTAAAAAATTCTTCGTTATTTTGCAACCTCAAATATTATACAAATAAAGAACATCGAGATATGTCAAGAATTTGCCAAATAACAGGAAAGCGTGCAATGGTTGGTAACAACGTTTCTCACGCTAATAACAAAACGAAGCGTCGTTTTGAAATTAACTTATTGGAGAAGAAATTTTACCTTCCAGAGCAAGATAAGCACGTAATACTGAAAGTATCAGCTCATGGATTGAGAGTGATTAACAAGATTGGAATCGAGGAAGCTATTGAAAGAGCTACTAGAAACGGATTGATTAAAAAGAACTAAATCATGGCAAAAAAAGGAAATAGAGTTCAAGTAATCCTTGAATGTACAGAGCACAAAGAAAGCGGTATGCCAGGAATGTCTAGATACATTTCTACTAAAAATAAAAAGAACACTACAGAGAGATTAGAGCTTAAGAAGTACAATCCTGTTCTTAAAAGATCTACCCTTCACAAAGAAATCAAGTAATTTATAAATATAATTTACCATGGCAAAGAAAGTAGTAGCAACCCTACAAAGCGGACAGTCTAAAAAAATGACTAAAGTTGTGAAAATGGTGAAGTCTTCTAAATCAGGAGCTTACGTTTTCGAAGAAAAAGTAATGAATGCAGACGAAGTGGACGGATTTTTGAAAAAATAATCCCTACTTTATTTACAATATAAAAAACTACTCAGATTTTGGGTAGTTTTTTTGTTATCTTTGCTTTTGAGTTAATTACGAGCTGTTAATTGAATCGATGAATAAAGAATTCATTCGCTAATTGTATGGCTGATAATTTGTAATTTAAAATTCCGTAATTCATAAAAATGAGTTGGTTTAAAAATATTTTTAAAAAAGAAGAAAAAGAAACTTTAGATAAAGGATTGGAAAAATCCAGTCAGGGTTTCTTTGAAAAAATGACAAAAGCCGTAGTCGGCAAAAGCAAAGTAGACGATGAAGTTCTGGATGATCTGGAAGAAATACTTATTGCATCCGACGTTGGTGCGTCCACAACCATCAAAATCATAGAAAAAATTGAAGAACGCGTTGCAAGAGATAAATTTGTAAGCGTAAACGAATTGGATAAAATTCTTCGTGAAGAAATTTCAGGACTTTTACTTGAAAATCCTCACGCAGGAACAGGAAATATTGATACTTCGAAAAAACCCTATGTAATTATGGTTGTCGGAGTAAATGGCGTTGGAAAGACAACAACGATCGGAAAATTAGCACATCAGTTCAAATCTGAAGGAAGAAAGGTTGTTTTAGGAGCTGCGGATACATTTAGAGCTGCCGCAGTCGATCAATTGGTAATCTGGAGTGAAAGAGTTGGAGTTCCGATTGTAAAGCAGGAAATGGGCTCTGATCCGGCTTCTGTTGCATTTGATACGGTACAAAGTGCTGTTGCTCAGGATGCAGATGTTGTTATCATTGATACTGCAGGAAGACTTCACAATAAAATTAATTTGATGAATGAACTTTCGAAAATCAAAAGAGTAATGCAAAAGGTTATTCCTGACGCTCCTCATGAGATTTTGTTGGTTCTTGACGGTTCTACAGGTCAGAATGCTTTCGAACAGGCAAAACAGTTTACGGCTGCAACAGAAGTAAATGCTCTAGCCGTAACGAAATTAGACGGAACTGCAAAAGGTGGTGTAGTCATTGGTATTTCCGATCAGTTCCAGATTCCTGTAAAATATATCGGTGTCGGAGAAAAGATGCAGGATCTGCAATTATTCAATGGTACGGAATTTGTTGACTCGTTCTTCAAGAAAAGATGATTTCAATCATGTTTTCCCTAAATTAGCAATAACAAACTTTAAATATTAACAAATTAAAAAAAATGCAACTATGGGAATTTTAACATGGATTTTATTCGGTCTTATTGCCGGAGCAATCGCAAAATTGATCATGCCTGGAACTCAAGGAGGAGGATGGCTTATTACAATTATTTTAGGAATCTTAGGAGCTTTCGTGGGAGGAGCGATCGGAGTCTATGTCCTTCATTGGGGTGACGTAACTTCTTTCTGGAACCCTAGAAGCTGGATTTTATCAATCGGTGGAGCATTGCTTCTTCTCTGGATCTACGGAATGGTAACAAAGAAAAGTTAAAAATTTTTAGCTAAAAAAATAAAACGGCGGATTTGAAATTTCAAATCCGCCATTTCTTTGTACAATATAATTTAGTTTAGTTGATTTTTATCTGATATGGCATTTCCATTTTTACTTCAGACTGTAATTTTCTTTCTTCAACAATCTGCTGCAAAATTTCATAATTAGCCTTTCCTATTTTGCTTTTAACAACTCTTGCAGAAATATCATCTTCATTTAAATTTTTAAATATCTGCTCAAAAGGTGTCATGCTTTTCGGATAAGATGAAACAGCGTAAGACGATTTTAAGCCCGCTTTCTGAGCTGCAAATTTTACGGCATCATTCAGAGTACCCAACTCATCTACAAGCCCGATTTGCTTAGCTCTGGTACCGCTCCAGACTCTTCCTCCTCCGATATTATCAATCTGTTCAAAAGTTTTCTTTCTATTTTGAGTCACAAAATGTACAAATCTTTTATAAGTTCCTTCAACGCTTCTGGTAATTAAGCTTACTCCATAGGGTGTAACTCCATTTAAAGAAGAATAATATTGAGAATTGGCATTCGTAGCAACAATATCTGCACGGATTCCGTTTTTATTAGCAATATCTTTGAAGTAAGGAATCACTCCGAAAACACCGATCGATCCTGTAAGTGTATTGGGTTCAGAATAAATTTTATCAGCTGCCATGGCAATATAATATCCTCCTGAAGCAGCATAATCACCGAAAGAAACGATAAGCGGTTTTTTCTTTTTCAATTGCTGAAGTTCAAACAAAATTTCATCAGAAGCATTGGCGCTTCCTCCGGGAGAATTAATTCTGAAAACAACAGCTTTTATTTTATTATTTTCCTGAAGATCTTTGATATATTTAATATATTTCTCAGAATGAATATCATTATAATCATCACCACCATTGATAGAACCTGAAGCATATAAAACAGCAACTTTATCACCCGATTTATCATCATCAGAGTAAGAAGCAACATATTTTCCTAGAGAGATTTTATTTACTTTTTCATCTTCTTTTAAGTTTAATTTTGATTTAATTAACTGATCATATTCTGTTTTTTGAATTAATTTATCCGCTAATTTATATTTCAAACCTAAATCAGGAATCATCCCATACAAACTGTCAACAACCGTTCTGAACTGAGCTGTATCAATTTTTCTGGAAGCCGCTATTCTTGATGAAGTATTTTTCCAGATATCATTTAAAAGAGTGCTTAGCTGTTCTTTATTTTCAGGAGAAATATCATTTCTCAAAAAAGGTTCAACCGCAGATTTGAATTTTCCATGGCGGATCACTTCAATTCCAATGCCGTATTTATCCGCAAAATCTTTATAAAAAGCTACTTCAGTTGCAAGACCTTTAAGCTCAATCATCCCTGAAGGGTTTAGATAATACTGATCCGCAACAGAACCTAAATAATAAGAAGCCTGAGAAACTGCATTTCCGTATGCATAGACGAATTTTCCACTCTTTTTAAAATCCTGAATAGCATTTCTAAGATCATCAATCTGAGTAATTCCCGCATTAAGCTGATCGGCTTCAATACTTATACCTTTGATGTTATCATCAGTTTTTGCCTTATTAATTGCTTCAATTGCATCATAAATCAGAACACTTTTATTCTGATCGCTAATCCCAAATAATCCTTTCTGCTCTTCAGTCGGGCTGTCTATTATATTTGTTTTTAAATTAATTGTAAGTACAGAATTCTTTTTTACAACCACAGACTGCTCGCTTCCCATCGCACTAAATACAAGCATTATGATGAAAAAGAAGAAAAACACGACACATAATATGACAATAGCCACTATATTTGCCAGTACATTTTTAAAAAAACTTTTCATAAATCAATCATTTTCCAATATGTCGCAACATAAAGTGGTTTTGTTACTCGGAAGTAATCTTGGAGATCAAAAAAAAAATTTAGAAACAGCCCTGGAAAAAATCAAAGAAGGGGGAAATGAAATATTACAAATTAGTGAATTTTTAACATCCGAGCCCGTAGAGTTTGCCAGTTCCAATATTTTTTGTAATATTGCAACGATAATATTTACACATCTTTCGCCAATTCAATTACTTGATTTTGTTAAAAGCATTGAAATTGAAATGGGAAGAGTTAACGATTCGAAAGCAAAGGGAGGATATGCTGATAGAATTATAGATATAGATATCGTTAAGTATAATGAATTAAAATTTTTATCAGAAAGATTGGAAATCCCTCACAAGAAGCATCTTTTTGAAAGAGAGTTTTCCAGAATATTATTAAAAAAATTTATTTGAAATAAAACATAAAACATATTGTATGAAATTAGGTTTATTATTATTGGCCACATTGCCTATTGCTACTTACGCACAGGATAGTATAGCTGTTACTTCAAATAATAAGTATCCCAATACGTTCTCTTCAGGTTCTGCCAATGTTCAACCTTTCAACAACAAGGCTAAAAGATTCAATGACTGGTCTGTATCAGTCGGTGGTGGTGTAGCTTTTATGGCTCACTCTGATCTTAAATCAATCACTGACAAGAAAGTCAATTGGGGCTATAACACCTATGTGAGTTTGGATAAACAAGTTTCTCACGTATTAGGAATCAGTCTTATTTATCAGAGAGGTGAAACTACACAGAAGGCTCAACTGGAAGGAGCTGCAGGGATTGCTGCCGGAGTTGCAGAAGCGAAAACAAAGTATAATCAGATTGCCTTAATGGGAGACGTTAACTTCTCGAATATTTTAAGAAGAGTTGACAATCATTCTCCATACAGATGGGCTTTACATGGTTACGGAGGTATAGGTTTAATGAACTTCAATACATCATTGCATGATAATAATGAGTTCAGATGGAGCACTACTCCTGCTAGAATCCCTTTATTTATCAATCAAAAATTAGATATTAATTCAGTTTATTATCAATTTGGAGTAGGTGTGAAATATAATGTTTCTAAACTTATTGACATTGAAGCAAGAACAATGTACATCATCAGTGGTGATGATGAATTTGACGGAGGTGGAAATGCAGGTCCTGATGATTATGATGTAACTTCTAAAGTATCTAAGTACAACATGATCGACAAAAGAAGGTCTGATAATGCATGGACTGTTAACTTAGGAGTTTCTTTCAAACTAGGGAAACATATGTCTCATCTAGCATGGCATGATCCTTTACAAGAAGCATATTACAGAGTGAATGTTTTGGAAAATCAAAGTACAGATCTTGTCGTTTGTGAAAAAGGAGATCTTGACAACGATGGGGTTTGTGATGATTGGGACAGACAGCTTGATACTCCTGCAGGTGCAAGAGTTGACGGTGCGGGTGTTGCTTTAGATATGGATTTGGATGGAGTTATAGACTTATACGATAAGTGTGTGACTGTTCCAGGACCGGTAGAAAACAATGGTTGCCCTCCAACCCCAGTAGCTCCAGTAGTTACTCCTGATATTGTAGAAAAAATCAATAAGGATTTTGAAGGTATTGAATTTGAATTAAATAGCGACAAAATAAGACCTCAATCTTTTGATAAGCTTAACCATGCAGCAGAAGTTATCAAAGGATTAAACTCAAATGATCAATTTTTAGTGATCGGAGCCACTGATGCCAGAGGTTCAGCTACATACAATTTGAAATTATCTCAGAAAAGAGCTGATGCTGTTGTAAAATATCTTACAAACAAAGGTATTGCTTCTGGTATGCTTACCGCTGAAGGAAGAGGTAAAACGGATCTTAAATATCCTGAATGTGACCCTGCTACTAAATGTCCTGAATCAAAAAATGAAGCAAATAGAAGAGTTTACTTCAAAGCAAAATAAAATCATTTAATTAACTAAATAAAAAATACACTATGAAATTAAGTTTAGCAATTGTTGCATTGGCATTAGCTGTTCCTACAGCCAGCTTTGCACAAGACTCAACTGCAGTAGTTTCAAATGGAGAATATCCAAATACATTCTCTTCAGGCTCTGCGAATGTTTCCCCATTTACAAATAAATCAAAGAGATTTAATGATTGGGCGATTTCATTTGGTGCGGGTGTACCATTGATCCAATCTGCAGATTTAACATCTATAAAGAACG
The DNA here is from genome assembly GCF_039536845.1 of Chryseobacterium ginsenosidimutans. Taxonomy (GTDB): domain Bacteria; phylum Bacteroidota; class Bacteroidia; order Flavobacteriales; family Weeksellaceae; genus Chryseobacterium; species Chryseobacterium ginsenosidimutans_B. Next base: position 417,616 of record NZ_BAAAZJ010000003.1, on the reverse strand, counting down.
GTAACGGTAAAAACCTTTTTGGTTATTCTGCATATATTAGTATTGATAAAGCTATTACACACGCTTTTGGTATTAACTTACAATATGATAGAGGAGAAACAAGACAGGGATGGTTTAATACTAAAAATGCAGCTCCAGCAAATGCTTCTGCATATCAACAAGTAGCCGCCAGAACTCAATATGATGCGATTACATTATTAGGAGATATTAACTTTTCAAATTTATTGAGAAGAGTTGATAACCATTCTCCTTACAGATGGGCATTGCACGGGTATGCAGGTATCGGAACTTTAGCATACAGAGCATACCAGAAAGACGAAATGGGACAAAGAATGGTGACAGAAATTAAGCCATTCCAACTTGGTTCTATGTTTGCACAAGCTGGTGCTGGTGTTAAATACAAAGTTAACAGAAGAATCGATATCGAAGGTAGATTAATGTATGGTATTACAGGTGATGATGAATTCGACGGTGGTGGTAATAAATACAGCGCAATCAACCAACGTGAAGAGCAGGTTTCTGACAACTTCTTTAACGCAACTTTAGGGGTTTCTTTAAAACTTGGAAAACACGAATCTCACTTAATGTGGCATGACCCACTTCAGGAAATCTATTACAAATTAGATGTATTGGCAAACAAAAGCCAGGATATTGAGGTTTGTAAGAAAGGTGATCTTGATAATGACGGTGTTTGCGACGATTGGGACAGACAGCTTGATACTCCTGCAGGTGCAAGAGTTGATGGTGCCGGTGTTGCTCTTGATACTGACCTTGATGGTGTTATCGACCTGTACGATAAATGTGTAACTGTTCCTGGACCGGTAGAAAACCAAGGTTGTCCTACCACGACTCCTCCGGTAACTGGACCTGTAAAAGAAGATGTAACAACAATGGAAGGAATTGAGTTTGATCTGAACTCAGACAGAATTTTACCTTCTAATACACCGATCCTGAATAACGCTGTAAACTATATTAACTCTTCAAATGGTACTTATACCGTAATCGGAGCTACTGATACAAGAGCTTCTGATGCTTATAACCAAAAGTTATCTGAAAGAAGAGCCAACAACGTTAAAAATTATTTAATTAAAAACGGTGTTCAGTCTGGTAAGTTGAATGCAGAAGGTAGAGGTGAAAAAGACCTTAAATATCCTGAATGTGAACCTGCTACTAAATGTCCTGAATGGAAAAACAGAGCAAACAGAAGAGTTTACTTCGAAGCTAAATAATAAACTTATTAGTAAATTATATAAAAGTCACGCTTTGCGTGGCTTTTTTTATTATATTACTTTCATTATTTTTATCACATGATTTCTCAACAAGATCTTCAAGAGTTAAAATTTAAAACCCTGAAACATTTTTGGGGTTATGATAATTTCCGGGATTCTCAGGAAGCTATCATCGATTCGGTTATTAATGAAAAAGATACTCTTGTTCTTTTGCCTACAGGCGCCGGAAAATCTCTCTGTTATCAACTTCCGGCTTTGCTGAAGGAAGGAACGTCTCTTATCATTTCGCCGCTTTTAGCTTTGATGAAGGATCAGGTAAATCAATTGAAATCAAGAGGAATCGAGGCAGAATACCTATCTTCAGAATTGGATGAATATGATGCTGAAGGTATCTATGCCCGTTGTAAAGAAGGTCTGACAAAAATGCTTTACGTTTCTCCGGAAAGATTATCAAACAAACAGTTTCTACAAAATATTGAAGAAATACAATTATCATTTATCGCGGTAGATGAAGCGCACTGTATTTCAGAATGGGGGCAGGATTTCAGACCGAGTTATCAGAATATAAAAGATTTTAGAAAGAATAATCCTAAAATTCCTTGTCTTGCACTGACAGCAACTGCAACTTCCAAAGTTTTAGAAGAAATTAAATTAAAACTTGAATTAAAAGACCCAAAAGTTTTCCAAAAAAGTTTTAGAAGAGAAAATATCAGAATTTTCACCGAAGAAGTTTCGGACAAATTCCAACGTATTTTTGATATTTTAAAATTCACAAACGAATCCGGAATTATTTATGTAAGAACAAGAAAGGAAGCTGAGCAGTTAGCAGAGTTTTTACGCAAAAATCAATTAAATAATGTTGATTTCTTTCATGCTGGATTAACTACAAAAGAAAAAAACACCAAACAAACTATTTGGAATAACAGTAACAACAACGTTCTGATTTCCACAAATGCCTTTGGAATGGGAATAGACAAAGACAACGTTCGTTTTGTCATTCACTACTCTCCTGCCCCGTCTATTGAAAATTATTATCAGGAAATCGGAAGATCCGGAAGAGACGGTAATGAAAGTTTTGCTTTTTTACTTTGGAATAAACAGGAAATTTTAAATTTTGATCAAATCTTAAAAAACCAAATTCCGAATAAATCTGAATTTTTAAAAATTATCAATTACCTCTACTCCATTTTTCAGGTTGCAGAATTTGAATTGCCTGAGAAAGTTTTTCAATTAAATGCAGCCGGAATTCAGAATTTCACAAAGCTATCGAATGCAAAAATTAAAAATGTTTTAACCTTTCTTCACAATCAGGAAATTATTTATTTTAATGAAAATAAAAGTCTGTCATCATTACAGCTTTTAATGCAGGCAGATGAAATAGATCAGTTACCACAAAAAGACGCCTATTTTATTGAATTAATGCTCCGAACAATTTCCGGAATTACTACTCACAAAGTGATGTTCAGTGAACAACAGGTCAGTAGTAAAATTGGGGTAGATATTCATTTAATCAAAGAAAGACTGAAAGAACTTCAGCAAAAAGGGTATGTGGAATATATTGATGGTGCTTTATCTAGTATTAAATTTTTAAAACCACGAGACGAAAGAGTTAATAATTCAGCATACTGGAAACTTTTTGAGCATATTCAAAAAAATAAAATCCAGAAATGGGAAGAAATGAAGTTTTATATTGAAGACAATCAATATTGTAAAATGAAGTTGATTCTTGCCTATTTTGGTGAGAAAAATTCTAAAAACTGTGGTCAATGTTCTGTTTGTGAAAAGAATAAACAGTTGATTTTTGGCAAAAATATTTCTAATCAAATTGTTAATATGTTAGCAAAAAAACCTTCGACGATTGAAGAACTTTCGATTCAGTTAAGCTATCATTCCAAAGAAAATATTTTAGAAAATTTGATCTTTTTATTGGATTCAGGAAAAGTAAAAATGTTGAACTTTAGAACTTATACCTTAGCATAAAAGATCTTTTTTGTCATTCCAACGAAGGAGAAATCTGTTTTTATGTGAGGTGCTTCGACTCCGCTCAGCATGACATCTCTAATAAGAACTGTCAATTTTTTAATTTCAAATCTTTTAATCCTTTAATAAAGACCTTATCTTTGCACCATGAAATCATTGAAAGTCGTATTTTTAGGAACTCCGGAGTTTGCAAAAACTTCGTTGGAAGCTATTCACCAATCTCATCATGAAGTTGTCGGCGTTGTCACCGTTGCAGATAAAGCAAGCGGGCGCGGACAAAAAATCAATCAGTCTCCGGTAAAAGTTTTTGCTGTAGAAAATAATATTCCTGTTTTTCAACCTGAAAAATTGAGAAATCCAGAATTTTTAGATGAATTAAGAAAACTAGAAGCTGATGTTTTTGTCGTTGTTGCTTTCAGAATGATGCCTAAAGTTCTATTTGAAATGCCTAAAATTGGAACTTTCAATCTTCATGCTTCGTTACTTCCTGATTACAGAGGTGCTGCTCCGATCAATTATGCAGTCATTAATGGTGAAGAAAAATCGGGAGCAACTACTTTCTTTATTAATGAAAAAATTGATGAAGGAAATATTTTATTACAGGAGGAAATTCCGATCCTGGAAGATGAAAATGCAGGAAGTCTTCACGACAGATTAATGGAAATGGGTTCAAAACTGGTTGTAAAAACATTGGACGGATTAGCAGAAAATTCAATCATAGAAAAACCTCAACCGGAAGTTGAACATCCGAAAAATGCTTTTAAAATTTTCAAAGAAGATACAAGAATCGACTGGACGAAAAATTCAAAAGAAATTCATCAGTTTATTTTAGGAATGTCGCCTTATCCTGCTGCTTTTACAACGTTGAAAATCGGGGAAGAGGAAAAAGGATTAAAAATATTCGGAGGTAAATTTGAAGTTTCCAATCATGGGGAAACTGTCGGAAGTTTAGATATTTCAAAAAATGAATTTAAAATTTACACTCAAGACGGTGTATATTTTCCTTTAGAATTACAGTTAGAAGGTAAGAAAAGGATGAATATCAAAGATTTTCTGAACGGTTTCAGAAACTTTGATGAAATAAAAATGGCATAAAAGAAAAACCTTCAAGGTTTTAAAAACCTTGAAGGTTTAGTTTATTTATAATTGAACCATCTCTGTAACCTCAACATCATAACCTCCAACCTGAGGTTTGATATCCGGATTTTGAGTGATTACTTTAAACTTATTAATTCCAAGATTCTTTAAAATCTGAGTTCCGATTCCGTAATCTCTGTAATTGAAAGCCGCTGTCGGATGCTTTTGCTGACCATCCTGATAATTGATGAACTGCTGTAATTTTCTCAATGTATTTTCAGAATTTGAAACATTATTAATGAAAATAATTGCCCCTTTTCCAGCTTCATTTACCATGTTGGTTACTTTCTCCAATAAAGGTTTTTCACCGTTATTCAATCTTGTCAATACATCAAAGTAAGAATCAGAAGACTGCACTCTTACCAAAACAGGCTCATCAACGGTCCAGCTTCCTTTTGTTAAAGCAAAATGAATCTGATCATTAGAAGTTTCTCTGAAAGCACAGAAATCATAATCTCCGTAAGCAGTTTTTACTTTTCTTTCTTCAATTCTTTCGATAAGGTTTCCTTTTTTAAGCTGATAATGAATTAAATCTTCAATAGAAACAATTTTCATATCGTGCTTTTGGGCAAAAACCTGTAAATCCGGTAGACGAGACATTGATCCGTCTTCATTCATGATTTCGCAGATCACCCCACCTTCTTTCAAACCTGCCAAACAAGTAAGATCGATCGCAGCTTCTGTATGTCCTGCTCTTTTCAGCACACCTCCTTTTTTGGCACGAAGCGGGAAAATATGACCCGGTCTCATGAAATCTGTCGGTTTGGATTTTTCATCCATCAAAGCAAGAATTGTTTTTGCTCTGTCGCCTGCAGAAATTCCTGTAGAAGTACCATTTCCAAGAAGGTCAACCGAAACTGTAAAAGCTGTTTCTTTAGGATCGCTGCTTCTGCTTACCATCACTTCCAATCCCAATTCATCACATCTTTTTTCAGGAAGCGGCATACAGATCAAACCTCTTCCGTGAACTGCCATAAAGTTGATCAATTCCGGTGTTGTCAGTTCTGCAGCACAAAGAAAATCACCTTCGTTTTCTCTGTCTTCATCATCTACTACTATGATTATTTTACCATTTTTAAGGTCTTCAATAGCCTCTGGAATAGTATTTAATTTAATATCAGACATTTTTACTTTAAATTTTTGCAAAGATACTCATAAAAACAAGCATCTGCCAATTAATATAATCGGATTATTACGCTTTAAATATCGAGTCTTTTGCCTTTCTGATGATCCCATAAGACTCTAATCTTTTCTGATGATCGTAAATGTGAGAATTAATCATCAGTTCATCTACATTGAATTTCTCTTGAAAATTTTTCAACTTTTCTTTAATTTCCGACTGATCTCCGATAAAAGTATATTTCAATTTCTGCAGTACCATCGATTTTTCCATGGGTGACCAAATATCATCCATATCATCAACAGGCGGTGTAAAAGGTTTTCTGTCGTTTCTTACAATATTAATGAAAGCCTGAAATAAAGTCGTTGACATTTTATGAGCTTCTTCTGAAGTTTCTGCCGCCACTCCATTCACACAGGCAATGATGTAAGGTTCGCCTAAATATTTTGAAGGCTCAAAATTCTGTCTGTAAATATTAAAGGCCATTTCCATCTGTTCCGGAGCAAAATGTCCTGCAAAAGCGTAAGGAAGTCCCAATTCTGCAGCCAAAAATGCACTGTCTGTACTAGAACCCAAAATATACAAAGGAATATCCAAACCTTCTCCCGGAATGGCACGAACCAATGCATTAGAATTTTCTTTGGAAAAATATTTCTGTAATTCTAAAATCTGTCTCGGAAATTGCTGATTGATAATCGCAGGATTTCTTCCCAAAGCCTGAGCCGTCAAACCATCCGTTCCGGGAGCTCTTCCCAAACCAAGATCGATTCTTCCGGGAAAAAGTGATTCCAACGTTCCGAATTGTTCGGCAATGACTAATGAACTGTGATTCGGAAGCATAATTCCCCCCGATCCTACTCTTATCTTTTTTGTTCCGTTGGCAATAAAACCGATCAGAACTGAGGTTGCAGAACTGGCAATGCTTTCCATATTGTGATGTTCGGCGAGCCAGAATCTTTTATAATCTAAGTTTTCAGTATGGTTTGCTAAAGATAAACTGTCCTGAAAGGTATCGTGAATGGTCTTATTCTGTTTTACGGGAGCAAGATCCAACACCGATATTTCAAAATTTTTCATATTTTAAATTTTAGGTTTAAAAAACCAAACAAATTTAAAACTAATAAATTACATTAGTTACTTTTTGTAATTGATAGGATTGATGGTGTAGTTCAGGAAAAAACTATTGTAAAATTTCAAATCCCATTAATATTTTTTGTACTAAAATTCAATTTTTCGTTAGTATATTTGAATAAATAAAATTATTTCGTGAAGAACATTTTTCTTATTTTAATAACTCTAACTCTCTTAAATTGTAATAATAATGATAGTTCTAAAAATACAAAGGGAGAAACTATTACAGAAATTCAAAATATTAACCCTGTTAAAAAGCGACAGCCTGATAATTCAAAGTATTATACAACATTAGACACCATTTTATTATTACCTGAAACTGATGTTGCATTAAAATTAGAAAAAAAAGAATTCAATAAAATAATAGATTTTCACCCCGAATTCTTTGAAGATATAACTGAAAATCCAGATAAATTATACTATCTTTTTGGAAATGGTTTTGGAAGTGAAGTTGGAAAAGATTCTTATTTTATTTTGTATGCTTATTTTCTTAAACAGAAAAATGGTTCTGAAAAATATGCAGAACAACGAAAAAAACTTATTGATATTTATTCAAACATTAATTCCTTATTTCAATATCTTGAATATGGAGGAACATATTTTGTGCATCAGCATCCCAGGATATTAGGGTATGCAGAATATTCAATTTATTTATATCCAAAAAGTAAAGATGAGTTTCATAAAACATATGACATCTCAAAACAAAAAGACCTTTATTTAAAATCTTTAAGACAATTAATTGACGATGACAGTAAAATTGATTTTGACGCTACGAAACAGCAAAAAATTGAAAAAATATCATCAATGGAAAAAATAGTCAATGAGCTCAATCAATTAATTACAGACAATTTTTATCTTCGAAGAGCTCAAGAATTCCATTATAGAAATTATGAATATTATTAAATTAAAATCATGAAACCAAAAATAATGTACATCGAAAACAAATCCTACGGTCATCACGGACCAGCCTGGATTGGTTTTGTAGAATTTTCAAAATCCGGTCAAACAGTTTACTTTAATAATAAAGCTTTGAAAAAACTTAAAACTCCCGGAATTAGTGGAAATCATTTCGACATAGAAACTGGAGAAGAATATTGGATTTCCGGAGTTAAAAAGAACGGACAAGACAGACATTGGTGTGGAAACGGGAAAATTATGATCGATAAAAGTTCCATTGCTGAATATTTAAAATTGGTTGATTCTAATAATCTTGATGAAAAATATTTCACAATAATTGAATTCATTAAAACTGATAAAAATAGATTCAATGAACTTGAAAATACAGAAGTGGAATTAACAGATAGAGGTCGACACACGTGGTTTTGGGATAATAACAAAAGAAAACTCAGTAGTATTTAAAGACGGATTCCAAGTAAATTGAATCCGTCTTTAAAATTTATTTCGCTTTTTCCTTCTGATAATTAAAATGATTAATCAAAATTCTGATCTCATTAAACTCAAAATTACTTGGCAGCGCATTTTTCCATTCTGTTAACGTTTCGTGTGGGGTCTTGTAGAAAATATCTTCAAATGCTCTGATCTTATCCGAAGTAATCACTCTTGAAATATCCAGCAAGCCTTGTTCCGCAAATTTCGCCAGATGACCAATGACAGTCTCCTTTACCAAACCTCTTTCCAATGCAATCTCACCGATGGTTTTTCCCTGTTCAAATAACTGGAAAGTAAGAACCTGAGAAGGAACTTTTGCAATTTTCATGCTGATTTCCTTATCATTTTTTTCATCTAAAAGTTTAGTTTCCAATAGATGAACTTCTTTCAAACTGTTCAGATATTCTTCAATATCTTCAAGCCAGACTCTAAAGTCTTCGTTGTATTGTTTTAAACCTTTTGCACCTTTTATTTCCGCATAAAACTCTTTCAGCGGATTGAAAACTTTATCTCTTATCTCGCTAAAAAAGAAATTAACAGCACCTTTTGTTTTGTTTTCAATTTCGGACCATTCTTCTTTATTTTCAATAAAATTATTAACCTTTTGAGAAATAACACGGTCTAATTTTTCGAAAATCTTTCCAAGGTTTACAATCTCGTGTTTCAATTGCACATACAGCTGTTTTGTTTTTACATGATCGATACTCTTTGTAACAATAGAAAGATTATTCCAGTCTTCTACTTCTTTTAAAAGCCATTGAGAATCAACCGTCCGAAGCACTTTCTTGATGCTATAATCATATTTTTCTTTATTTAAAATCGCCTCAACATTATCATTGGCGTGAGTTTCACCCTGGAATTTTAAAATCCTGTTATCCTTAAAAATAACTTCCGGAGTAATTTTAGATTTTAAAACAATTCCTTCCAACGTCCGGCAACGCGACAATGCTACATAAACCTGTCCCGCTGTGAAACTTTTTCCGGCATCGATAATCACTTTATCAAATGTCAAACCCTGACTTTTATGAATCGTAACTGCCCAAGCCAATTTTATCGGAAACTGCTCGAAACTTCCTAAAACTTCTTCCTTAATATTTTTATCGGTATCAAGGAAATACTTTTTCTGTTCCCAAACTTCACGTTTTACGGTGATTTCTCTTTCGTTTCCATCGAGAATGACTTTAATTTCATTTTCATCCAACGCAGAAATTTCACCCAATTTTCCATTGAAATATTTCTTTTCTCCGGAAATATCGTTTCTGATAAACATAATTTGAGCGCCTATTTTTAATTCTAAAAACTGCTCATTCGGAAACTGATTTTCTTTAAATTCACCGAAAAGTTTTGCTTCATAACTTTTAGGATCAACTTTTATCTCCGTTAATTTTTCTTGATTGATTTCGTCCGCCATCTTGTTATGCGAACACAAGTAAACGTAAGATTCCGTTCCCATATCAAAATCGGGATCGTATCTTTCATTTAAATGATCAAAATCAATATTGGCAACATCTCCGTCACGAATTGCATTTAAAATTTCTAAAAAACTTTCATCAGACTGACGGTAAACTTTCGTTAATTCAATTGTAATCAATGGAATTTCCTTGATGGCATGACTGTCGAAAAAGAAAGGAGAATTATAATACATTTTCAAGATATGCTCATCTCTCACCACCGGCGGAAGCTGATACAAATCCCCAATGAACAACATCTGAACACCCCCAAAACGCTGATTATTTCTTCTGATAAACTGTAAAGAAAAATCCATCATATCCAAAACATCCGATCTCAACATGGAAACCTCATCAATGATAAGGACTTCAACTTCTCTTAAAAGTTTAAGTTTATCTTTTCTGTATTTGAAATGTGGCATCAAATCGGCAATATTATTCGCCAAACTTGTATCAATTCTGTCGGTTGTCGGCAAAAAAGTTCTGAGAGGCAGCCCAAACATCGAGTGAATGGTAACACCTCCCGCATTGATCGCCGCAATTCCCGTAGGAGCAACTACAATGTGTTTCTTTCTTGTGCGTTTTACAAAATCATTCAGGAAAGTCGTCTTTCCCGTTCCCGCTTTTCCGGTAAGGAAAATACTTCGGTTGGTATGTTCTATTAAGTCAAAAAAATGATTGTTCATCGTTGTCAAAATTACGCAAAATGAAATTTAAATCCATATCTTGGCACAACTTTTGAAAATATCTCAACAAAAATAATTTATGAAACTGTCTATTTTAGCTGTTTGTACAGTGCTTTTCATGGCTTCTTGTTCTTCAACAAAAAATGCCAACACCAATCTACCAAAAGACATTGCGGAAAGACCTGCAGACGAAAACAGCCAAAAATATGATCAGGCTCAATTAGATAAATTAAAAGCATCCATTGAATCTGAGGCTTCTAAAGAAAAATGTACCGACGCTAATGAATGGACATTTGCTCCGATGGGTGCAAAAGCTTGCGGAGGACCTCAATCTTATATTGCTTATCCTAAAAAAATGGAAGCAACTATTTTAAATAAAATCAATGATTATACGGAGAAAGTGAAAGCTTTTAATCAAAAATATCAAATCATGTCCGATTGTATGATGATTAATCCACCGACATCTGTAAAATGTGTAAACGGAAAAGCTGAACTGGTTTCAGCATAGATAATTTACCTGGAAGACTTGTTTAAAATATATAAACCCTATCTGAGGATTTTTTAATGTAAAAAGCTTTATCAAAATTGATAAAGCTTTTTATTTTTTTAATTGAAATATTATTTGTGAATTTTACCCTTCAACATGCTTTACATTTTCTTTATACCATGAAGAATATTTCACGTAATTATCTGCAATTCTGTTCACTTCACCCTCCAACAATAAAGAATTAATATCTTTAATTTTTCTCGCAGGAACACCACCCCAAACTTCTCCGGATTTAATATGGGTTCCCTGAGTAACCACAGAACCTGCTCCAACAATAGAATTTTCTTCAACCAGGCAAGCATCCATTACGATAGAGCCCATTCCGATTAAAACATTATCCTGAATTGTACATCCGTGAACAATCGCATTATGTCCAATCGATACATTATTTCCTATATTTAAAGGATGTTTCTGATAAGTACAGTGTAACATTGCATTATCCTGAATATTTACCTTATTTCCCATTTTAATATAGTGAACATCTCCCCTGATTACAGCATTATACCAGATACTGCAATCTTTCCCCATTGTAACATCTCCGATGATCGTTGCTGTTTCAGCCAAAAAAGTATTCTCCCCGATCTGCGGTGTTTTTCCTAAAAGTTCTTTTATTAAAGCCATTTCAATGTGATATTTTAATTTTATGATTTGAAAATGAATGAATTCGAAGATAAAACTTTCACCTGATAATTTTGAAATGATACCGATAGCAAAAATCTAACTTCCAACGTTTAGCTTCTAATTTCTAAATCCGTATTTTTGTAACTCAAATTTAAAGAAAAAATGCATACTATACTTATAGAACCAACCGAAAACCCGAAAGTGATGAAATTTGTGGCTGACTACAACCTGATTCCGGGATCTTTGGAGTTGGACAGAGATTCAGATATTTCAGAAATTCCTTTGGCACAGGAACTTTTCAATTATCCTTTCGTGGAAAGAATTTTCATTACAGCCAATTTTGTAGCGATTGCAAAACAGGATACTGTAGAATGGGAACACGTTGCAGAAAGCCTGAAAAATGTTGTTGAGGACGAATTGTTGGCGAACCCAAGAGTTTATCTTCAGAAGAAAAAAGAAATGTATCAGATTTACGCGGAAATGACTCCGAATCCGAATGCCATGAAATTTGTCTCAAGCAAATTATTAATGGATGGTTTTGTAGAAGTAAAATCGAGAGATGCAGTAGAGGGAGTTCCTTTAGCAGAAGCTATTTTTAAAGAATTTGATTTTGCTAAAGAAGTTTTTATTTCTGATAATTTCGTAGCGGTAACAAGAGATAATTCTGTAGAATGGCATCAGGTGATGATGGCTGTTCGTGGTTTTATAGCTGAATATCTTCAGAACGGAGGTGAAATTTCTAATATTGAATCCCAGAAACACGAAAATCCTGTAGAAAAGATCATCAACAGAGATTATACCGACGACGAACAGAAAATTTCTGATATTCTAAATGAATATGTTGCTCCTGCAGTAGAAAACGATGGTGGGAAAATTTCTTTGATGGAATATGATAAGGAAAATAAAACTGCAAAAATGCTTCTACAAGGCGCTTGCTCAGGCTGCCCAAGTTCAACTGCTACATTAAAAGGAGGGATTGAAAATATTTTAAAACAATTCGTTCCTGACTTAGTAGAAAGAGTGGAAGCTGTAAACGGGTAAAATTCGCTTATGAGAATATTTCTTCTTTTAATTTGTTTGAGCTTAAGTCTTTTTTCATGCAAAAAGGAACCTCAGCTGAATGACGGAATTCATGACGACCTTGTTGAAATGGGCGTTGCGAAAGACAGCATTCAGAAGATGGATACTATTCTGGAAAAATTAAACAAGAAAAACACAACCTTTCTTGATTATTATTTCCACAATTATTATGAGCTTGATAAAGAAATTCATGACGAAATAAAAAAACTAAAAGGGGAACAATTCGTATATGATGCTGATGAAGAGTATCAAAAATTATTCACAAAAACAGCTATTCAAAAAGGCGATCAATATTTAAAATCTTTGGGAATGACCGAAGAGGAAAAACATTTTGCGTTGGAGCTTTATATTTTACGTTTAAAGAAAAAATATGGTCCGACAATTGATGAAAGAATGAGAAATCTAAATTAATCATGAAGGGAATTCTATTAGTAAATCTGGGATCGCCGAGATCTACGGAAGTAAAGGATGTAAAAGAATATCTTGACGAGTTCTTGATGGATGAAAAAGTAATCGACTACCGATGGATTTTCCGTGCACTGTTGGTTCGTGGGATCATCTTGAATACAAGACCTGCAAAATCTGCCGAAGCTTATAAAACGGTTTGGACGGATGAAGGCTCTCCTTTGATTGTTATTACCGAAATAATTCAGAAAAAACTTCAAAAGCTGGTTGATGTTCCTGTAGAAATCGGAATGAGATATGCTCAACCGAGTATTGAAGCGGGAATTCAGAAATTAGTTGATAAAGGCGTTACTGAAATCGTACTTTTCCCTTTGTATCCACAATATGCGATGAGTACAACGGAAACTGTGATCGAAAAAGCTGAAGAAGTAAGAAAAGAAAAATTCCCGGATGTAAAAATTAATTATATTCAACCTTTTTATAACAGAGATATTTATATTAACTGCTTAGCAGAAAGTATCAAGGAAAAACTTCCTGAAAATTTTGATGCTTTACAGTTTTCTTATCACGGAGTTCCGGAAAGACATATTTATAAAACCGATCCTACAAATACATGCAATTTAAACGATTGCTGTTCCCGCGAAAGCAACCCGAGTCATCAGTTTTGTTACCGTCATCAATGTTTTGATGTTACCAATTCGGTAATTAAAAAATTAGGACTACCAAAAGAAAAGGTAATGGTAACGTTTCAATCGAGATTGGGAAAAGATAAATGGATGGAACCTTACACAGACGAAACCCTTGAAAGCATTGGCAAAAAAGGCGTAAAAAACTTAGCGATCGTTTGTCCTGCTTTCGTTTCAGACTGCCTGGAAACATTGGAAGAAATTTCTGTGGAAGGAAAAGAACAGTTCTTACACGGAGGCGGAGAAAATTTCCATTACATCCCATGTCTTAATGATGAAGATCGATGGATTGAAGTTGTAAAAACTTTGTGTGAAGAAAAGCTCAATGAATTTTATTTAGTTTAAAAATATATAAAACCTCCAGTGATGGAGGTTATTTTTTTGTCAATATTTTTTTCAGTTCAAACCTTGAGGATTTTTCTATTCTACTTTCAATTCAATAGGATTGTATGTATCATATGATTTTCTCATCCTTCTACTGAGTTCTTTAATGGTTTCAGGATCTGTTCCTTTTAAGACTTCTGAATAATCAGTTGTCAGAAAAGAATCCTTTCTCCATTGATAGACTTTTTCCTTCTTGACAGGTTTTACGTTTTTGTAAGAATTGGCAAACCTGCAAACTCCTTTTCTTTTTTTGAAGCTGTATAATTTGTAATGAAAATCATCTTTAGTATCATACAATTCCACAATAAGACCAGGCAATTTACTGAATTTATAAGGCCCGAAATTTAACGGAATATTAGGGTTGAAATAAGCTATCCAATTTCTTCCGTATTTGGTAGTCACCGCTTTCTGGCATTGGGCATTCCCAATTTTTTTAAATTCGTTCACCAGCTTCCACTCTACATTGTTTGGTTCTTCATACGAAACAAACGCGCTGGAAATAGGAGTTGTTACGTATATATTTCCGGAAGTAGTACCTATATTTTCAGGATATTCGCTTTGATAATTAGAAAAAGTTTTGTAATCTGTAAGACCATCTCCCGTTTCTTTTATTTTTTTATAATATTTCAGAGAATCTCCTACATGAACATTCATACTTTTAAAATAAGATTCTTTATCATTCATCAGCAGAATAAAGGTGGTGAGCTGGCTCTTTGTATTGGGCAGATTAAAAACCTTATAATCTAATGTATATCCCGCCTCATATTCCGAAGAAAAACTTTTTTGAGCTTTTGCAAAGAAAATAAAAAAGGTGAGAATTAAAAATAATATTCTTTTTTTCATAAATGTAAGTAAGAAAGGCTATCCTGAGACCAAGATAGCCTAAATTTCATTATCTTTTAAATTATTAATTAACCGAACTTATATAGTAAACAATTCTTGTTGGAAAAACTCCGCAAGCATTAAAATTAAGCTGAGTTAACTGAAAATTTACAGCTTCTGGTGTCATATTTTGAGGATTAACTTGAAAAACCAATCCACAAGAAGTTCTGAAAGGAAAAGCGCTCGCAAGTGTTCCGATAACGACAGCGCCAATAATAAATACTTTTTTCATAATAAATGTCTTTTTGTTCTCAAATTTAAAAAAAGCCAAGCCGAGAACTTTTACTTAACTTTTGATTAATTGTTTTTATTTTATCCGATAGCAAAATAAATGTAAATTGTTATATTTACCTATTAGAAAATGAATAACTTTAATTAGAAAACAAATAATTTATAATAATGGCTGTCGGAAGAAAAATATACAAACTTCGTGAGGAAAGAAAAATGTCCCAAACAGAATTGGCGCATTTATTAGATGTATCCCAAACTACGTTGCACAATATAGAAAGTGAAAATTCTAAGAAAATAGATTTTGCATTGATGGATAAAATTTGTAAAATTTTCGATAAAGATTTTTCTTATTTTACAGATGATACTGTTTTTAATAATAATGTAACAGGTGAAAAATCGACAGTGGCTTTGATAAATGGTCAAAATCACGGAACCGTAAATATGTGTCCCGAGAATTTTATTGAAGAACTGAAGAAAATTATTGAGGACAACAAGAAAAAGGAAGATAGAATTGAAATATTGGAAAAAGAAATTGAATTTTTAAAAAAATTATCAAAAGAATAAATTTATATGCAAATTAAGGCTTAAAAATACTTACAATTTCACAACTCACCTCCTCTACCTTACCCATCAATCCATCATAATTTCGGAAACGGAGGTTATTTTTTTAATTGTATTGAATTCATTATTTACAGATGCTTCGACAGAGCCCAGCATAACATCTCTAGTACTACCACTCTCTTTTAGCAGCATATTTTTAGTGTTGTCGTGCTGAGCTCCAGCGAGACATTCAACAAGCTAATTAAAAATATATTTTTTCACACCACCCCCCCTTTATTCTCTGCAAGAAATTTAAATTAATATTAAATTTTACAAAACACCCCTATTATTTTTAAATAAAATATTAAAATTTAAATATTTTTCATACCTTTACCCCATCAAAGAGCACAAGTAACCTTAAAATTTTAAAATGATGAATGCAACTGCCGAAATTTTAAAAACAAAAATTGAAACCTTCACTCCGGAAATCCTGGAGGCTTTTGCAAAAATGATGGAAAGCTTTGAAGTGAAAAACAAACCTGTCATTCAACAGTTTTATTTGGATGAAATTTTATACAGAATTCAGTTTCACAACGAAAATCCTAAAACGAAATTAGATTTTTACGAAAACATTTCGGAGCTGAAAAAGTATTGCGCTTAAATGAAAGTTCTTTTATCATCTATTGCAAAAAATGACATAAGACTGCTTATGCGGGTTTTCGATGCAGAAAAAGACAATAAAGGAATAGATTTTTTGGAAGAATTAAAAGAATCCATCAATGAAATTTCTCTGCAATCGGAAAAATCTCAGGAAATTAATATCAATACAATGAAAAGCTTTCCTGTCAATATTCATTATATTTTTGAAAATGAAGAAATCTTATTCGTGACTGCTATTTTCAAAATTTAAACACGATTTTCCAGACTATTATTATATTAAACCTTACAGGATTTTTCTGTAAGGTTTTTATTTTAATTTTTTCTTTCTGTCATTTCTGCAAAGGAGAAACATATAATAAAAGATGCTTCGACAAGCTCAGCATGACAACTCTAATATCAACCGCCTTATTTAGCAGCAAATTTATGCTGAGCTTGTCGAAGCATCCTTATATTTATCAATAGTAAGAAGAAGAAAACCTCTCCCACGCTAAAACTCAAGACTATCTCACAGGTGTTCTAAATTCACCATATCCCATCAAGCCATCATAATTTCTACCAAACGGCGCATAATATAAAAATGCCTGATAAAGGTTTTCCGTTTGCCAAAAGTTACCATTCACTTCTCCAAAATTTAAGCTTCCATCAGGATTTTTTGTTGCTAAAATATAGTTGTAAAATCCCTGTTTTAAATAAATTTTTGCCACATATTTTTTTGACACCTCATCATACTGCATCTGATTTTCTTTACTTGGTTTAAAATTATTAAAACCTCCCAAAACATAAATTTCTTTATCAACAGGATCAGAATCCAAAGAAAAATATACCCAGGAATAATCTGCTTCTCGCTCTGCATTTCTTTCGTTTCCAAGATCATTTCTTCTATAATACCAAGCTCCGTTCACGTCCGGCTGATATTGATAATTAAGCGGAAAAGCCCAAACCGGATGAAGATAAGTCTGATTCACCCCCTCCTTTAATTCTGTTGCACGAACCATATCTGCAGCCAGGTTCATATTTTTATTATCGAAATAATAAAACTCATTATTCCCGGGGAAAAGCAAATTCGTCTGCTGGAAAAGCAACTGATTTCCAAGTGTGGCACTTGGCTTTAAATTATTTACCGTAACATTTGGATTATTATTTTGCATAACATTCAATGTCATAGAATTGACATTTGAAGTTAAATCCCCACCTTTCGAAACAGCCTGAACTTCTACTCTTTGATTCGCATCAGGATTTCTTGCATCCGCAAATCTCGAAATATTTAAACCCAGAGTTACCGCATTCTCAACCAGATAAAATCTTCTTTTAAAAAGTGGTTTTTCCGCTGAATCTTTATAAACAATAAGTTCAAAATTTCCTGAAATCTTTGGCTGTATTTTTTCATTCGGAAACGTCAATGTATAATGTGTATAAGGCTGCAAAGTATTGAATGAATACTGGAATTTATCTAATAAACCGTTTAAACTTCCATTCGCAATTTCTGTAAAGAAGAGATTATCATCTTCCCAATTCCTGTTGTAATGCTTAATGGTATATCTGTAAATTTCGCTTGCGTTGGTAAGATCATCAAAACTTAAAACCAATTGTTGGCTAAAATTAATAACAGGTGTCTCATCATTAGTTTGAGGATTAAACAGCTGAATGCTTTGGATGTTTTGTCCAAAAACCAATCCGCTCAAAGAAAGTAAAAATATTCGCAAAGTTTTCATTATGACGAAGATAACAAAAAACAGGGATTTTTTTTACAATAAATATGTTTTAACTTATTAATTTCTTAAAGCTGAATTTATAAAAAACACATGCTTCGAGAATCTCAGCATGACACCGCTAAAATTACCCCAAGTAAAACAAATAGTATTAGAAATGTCATTGCTGAACTTGTCGAAGCATTGCAGTTAATTAAACATTTCAACTAAAAAAATTCCAAACCAAAGCTTTTGTGATTAAATTTGTCCTATTAAAAACATTCAGAATATGCTTCAGATTCAAGGTTTCGTATTCAATTTTGCGAGCGAAAATACTTACATTCTTTACAATGAAAATAAAAATGCCTGGCTGATCGATCCGGGAAATATGAATGAACAGGAAACGAATGCCATTCAAAGTTTCATCACAGAAAATGATTTAAAAATCCAGAAAATCTTGTTAACTCATGCTCATATCGACCATGTTTTAGGATTACAATGGGCTTTTGATACGTTTAAGGTTCCTGTGACGATGCACCAGGATGATAAAGAAGTTCTGGATATGCTTCAGGCAAGCGGAATGAGATTCGGTTTTCAGATCAATCCTGTAAACGTTGAGATTAAATTTGTAAATGAGGGCGATGAACTAGATCTTGACGGAGAAAAATTCAAAATTTATCATGTTCCGGGACATTCTCCGGGAAGTGTGGTTTATCATAACGACAATCAGAAATTTATAATTTCAGGAGATGTTTTATTTGAAGGAAGCATTGGAAGAACTGATCTTTACAAAGGAAATTACGAACAGTTGATCGAAGGAATTAAAACAAAACTCTTTATTTTGGATGATGAAACACAGGTTTTTTCAGGGCATGGAAACCCAACGACTATTGGTTTTGAGAAAGGATATAATCCGTTTTTAAAATAGACTCTTTTCGAGTTTCGGGATAAGAGATTGAATATCTTTAAAAATATTGAGATGCTTCGAGAAATCAGCATGACATTACTGCAAAAGACTGTAAAAAAAATTGGCATTAGAACCGTCATGCTGAGCTCCGTCGAAATATTTATTTAAAACAAAAACCGTCAGAAAATTTCTGACGGTTTAATCAATTTTATGAAGAAACTAACTTAGAAGTCCAAAGTAATAGAAGCCCTTACAGCTGCACCCATAATTGGTCTTGCCATAATAGTTCCGTCTCCTGATGGAGATCCTGCTCTTGGATCGCCTTCTGTAATACCAATTGTATTAAAGATATTGGTTCCGTCAACAGCAAAACGAATTTTTCCTAACTGATAAGAAGTTCCCGCTCCGAATTCTGAGAACGAAGGCAATGTCTGTGCATTTTTCTCATCCTGAAAACGTTTTCCATAATAATTTACACTTGCATAAGCTCTCCATTGTTTTGTAATATTCACTGCAGGAGCGATATTGAAGTAAAACTTAGGCATTCTTCTTACGATGTTGTCATCATAATTAAATGTCGATCCATCTGCATTTCTTCCTGTAAAATCCTTGTACTTAGGATTTTGAATCGTTCCATTGAATGTAATTTCCAATAAATTATTAAACAACCTTGCGTAACCTTCCAATTCTACTCCGTAATTGGTCGTATTTGCAAATTTATTTTCTGAAGTTCCGTCAGAGAAAACATCCGTAAATGAAAGATTCTTCAAAGTGGAATAAAAAGGAATCACAGCAATATCGAAAGCTCTTGAATAATATTTATATCCAACTTCCAGCTGATTGGTTGTTACAGGTTTTATAGCCGAAAGATCCATCATATTATTATAATACGCTTCTTCATTCGGAGATCTGAAACCATTAGAAAAACGAGCATACACCGCATTTTCTGAATTAATTTTATAATTCAAAGCTGTAGTAAAAGAAACTCTGTTTACGTCATAATTCCAATAAGTATATTTATTCCCCAACACCGACATATTATCATCTGCAGTAGTTGTCAGGAAACTGTGAGTTCCGTCTGTTGTCAACCCTGAATTATTCAGGTTTCCATTTGTTGTACTTACCCCATAACCTTTGTAGAAATCACGGCTGTAACGAATCCCTGCATTGAAACTTAAATCATCTGTAATGTTGTAATCTAAATTTGCATAAAGGTCATTCAAACTTCCCTGAACCTGAGAATCTCTCAGCAGGAAAGACATATCCGTAACTCCATTGTAAGTTTTAGAATAGCCTGTACTTGATGGTGTAAGAGAAGTATCAACTAAATTTAATAATTCAGGATGATCTGATGCCGTAGCTAAAACGTTACTCCAGTTCCAGTTTTGATGAGATTTCCAGTTTGATTTATAAAAACCAGCTGTTACATTTCCTTTATCAAATTTATAATTGAACTGTAAATCATTTACGAAGTTATTCATCTGCTTGTCAATTGCCCAGAATCCTAATTTCTGAACGTACGCAGGATTCATAATTGCTCCAGAACTTACCGAAGAATATTGGAAATTATTTCCTGTAATTCCATTATTATGTGCAAAGTCAGCTGCAGAAGTTGGTCCTCCAGAAGGGAAGATCCCTGTGTAATTCATATTGATATTGGTATATCTTGTTTTATTTAAAACTGAGAAATTATTTCCAAGATCATATTTAAATTCAGCACCCAAAACATCAACTTTCGGATGAATTCCGTCTTCTAAATTTCTGCTGAAAAATCCTCCTCCAGCTTGTGGAATATTCAGCTGACTGATATTCCTGTAACTGTACGTTCCGTAATTGGCATCAAAACCTGAAAATTCTTTTAAATCATTTCCATTTTGCACTAAAGGAATCGGAAGATAGAATGTATTTCTGTCGTCCAGTTTTTTATAATAAACTTTAGCATACCCTTTATCGAAAACATATTTCAGATTCATTCTGATTTGTCCGCCCTGATTAGCTTTAAAGCCAGTTTTTCTGATTCCGTCATCCGTTCTGTAAAAACCTCCGACATTAAAGAACAATTTATCCTGAACCAAAGCTCCGCCCAAATTCACATCGGTACGCATCAATCCGTAAGTACTTGTTTCTAATTTTGCCGTACCTCTGAAATCATTTGACCCTTCTTTTGTAATAAAATTGATCAAACCTCCAGGAGAATTGGTTGCAAAAATAGATCCTGAACCTCCTCTCAAAGCCTCCAATCTGCTCACAGAATTATCTACACGGAAGAAATTATCCGCATTCGCAAACTGCAAAGCTCCATCTTCAAAAACCGGAAGACCATCTTCCTGAACCTGTACAAATTCATAAGCTCCCGCCGAAGGAATACCTCTCGCAAAAAGGTTATTTCCAACTTCACCACCAGAAGTTTCAACTGCAAAACCAGGAACTCTCTGTAACAAAGCAGCCGCACTGATCGGGTTTTGTTTCTGAATTTCTTTCGCGCTGAAGGTAGAAATCGCCGTACTGGATTCTATTTTCTTTTTCGGATTCGAGTTACCCGTAATTACGACTTGTTCAATCGACGCCGATCTCGTGGAATCTTGTGGAGTTTCCTGAGCGTATGCATTATTGTAATAAAGTGTTGCAATCCCGGCAAGCAAAAAGATCGATTTTTTTTTCATAGCCATATTGATTTTTTATAGTTAGTTTTAATTATTTTTCAATTTAAGATAAACGCCATTCGTCCATCCGAAACCGTCCTGATTGGGATACTCTCCTCCTCCTGCGACAGTTTCTATATCTAAAGCATTGTATTTTTCCATTAATTTTCCGGTGTTGTTGTAGACTCTTTCTACATTTGCGCACCAGTTATTTTTAATTTTTTCAGCCAGATCATTAAATCCGTAGTTTTTCATAGATTGAAAACCAAGCCATTGATAAGGCGCCCAAGCATTCGGAAGATCCCACTGTTGTCCGGTTTTTTTCGTTGTTGTTACCAATCCGCCTTGATATAAGAGCTTTTCTTCTATATTTTCAGCAACAGATTTCGCTTGTTCATCACTTGCCAATCCAAGAAATAAAGGATAAAGAGCAGCAATATGTTCAGACGGTGTTGTTGTGTTTTTTTTCGTGTGATAATCTTTATAAGTTCCGGAATTTTCATCCCAGAAATATTTGTCGATCATCTGTCTTCTGTTTGCCGCTCTTTCTGAATAAAAGTTTTCTTTTTCAGACAAATTTTGAAGTGATGAAGATTTTGCCAATGTTTTTTCCAAATGCCATAAAAGACAGTTTAGATCAACTTCTGCAAGATTCAATGTTTCAATAGTCTGTATATTTTCTCCGTCTGCAAACCATCTGCTGGAAAAATCCCAACCCGATTCACAGGCACTTCGTATATTCCTGTAAAATTCTTCTCCTGTATTTTCGCTGTCTTTAATATCAATTAAATAACTTTCAGGGCGCGGTTCATTTTCCGCATCATAATATCTGTTTAAAATATCTCCATCAACAGTTTTCACTACTCTATTTTTGCTTGAACCGTTTTCCAAATCTTTTTCACCATTCATCCAAAAAACATATTCTTTTTCTAGCGTATCGAAATATTTAATGTAAATATTTTCGTCTTTTGTTGTCTCAAAAAGTAAATCGAGCATCAACGAAAAATACGGAGGCTGGGAACGGGTTAGAAAATGAGTTCGGCTCGCATTCGGTACAAATCCAATGGTTTGAATTAAATAAGAACAGTTTTCAATAATATTTTCCATCATTTCCACTCTTCCGGAAACCTGTAAGCCCAACATAATAAAATAACTGTCCCAATAGAAAAACTCATTGAAACGACCTCCGGGAACGATGTATGGTTTTGGAAGTTTTAACAATGTACCTTTTTCTTCGTAAGCCGTTCTTGTCAATTCATCCCAAAGCTTTTCAATATGTTCATTGATAGGCAAATGATCCTCTCTCTGAATTGAAACTTTAGCTCCTAAAAAGTCAAAATTTGACAGTACGAATTCTTTTAAATCAAATCCTTCCGCATATTTTTCTTTTTCATATTTTGCATTAATTTCATCAACCGGAAACAACGGAACCGCATCAGTCATCATCTTCTGATCCTCAAAAACCTCCGATCTTTGAACATCATCAAAAAGAGTCTGAATTTCGTTTATATATAGCTGTTTGTTCATCTTTATTTTTTAGGATTTATTTTTAATTTGTTCATAATAATTGCTGAAATGATCAACAATGAAAGCGGAATCAAGGAAAGGTAAAACGCCTCCTGCCCACTGAATTCCTGAAATACAAAACCCGTAATAATCGATCCGATAGTTCCTCCGATTGCAGAAAAAACCACAATTAAACCAGACATTGCACTGTGTAAATATTTCGGGATTGATGCTAGAATCACAGAATTAATACTTGGATAAATTGGTGCCAACAAACCTCCCATCAATGGAAAAAGATATACTACAAGCGGAGCGTTTAACCAGGTTGTATTGATATCAATACGAGTATTGTGCGTTAATGGTAAAACCAGTAAAATACTTATCGCAAAGCCAATAACACAAAAGGAAACGACATAAATCCAACTGAATTTCTTCGAGAAAAAGCCCGATAAAAATCTTCCTAATGCAAAAGCTCCCGCCAAAACAGCTCCCGCCTGAATACTCATGGAGGTCGGAACTTTTAAAATTTCTTTATAAAAAGTCGGTGTCCAGGTTTGGAAACTTTGTTCCACCAAAACGAAAAGGAAAGCACACAACAAAAAGAACAGCACTTTTTTGTAACTGAATAAACTTACGCTGTTTTTTAAGTCTCCTAATAAGTCGGTTTTCTCACTTTTTGCTTCATTTTCATTCAGTTTTGTAAAGAATAAGAATAAAAACGACAATGCCGAAAGTCCGCCCAACACCCAATACACATTCAGCCAATGGGTTGATCTTGGATTGTGGTCATCAATAAATAAGCTGAATAAAACATTTCCCATTAATACGCCGATCATGAAAAACCCTTCCAGATAACCCATAAAACTTGAATGCTCTTTATCTGTATTCGTCACCAATCCGATGGAAGTGAAGACCGAAATTTTAATTAAAGCGAAAGAAATCCCAACAATGGTAAACAGCAGTTTGAAAAACCAAAAGTCATTGGCAAACGGCATTACAAAGCACATGCAACTCACTAAAAATAACGCAATCAACATTGAGTTTTTGATCCCGATTTTTGGTAAAAATGATGCTAAAATAAACGAGCAAATCGCAATCGGCAAATCTTTAAACCCCTCCAAAACGCTTGCAGAAGATTTTGTAATTCCGAAATTCTGCTGCATTTGTAAAATAACCGTTCCTACCGAATTCAAAAGAATCGCAAAAACGAAATAGTTTAAAAATAGAACCGCCTTTATGTTGAAATTTTTCATTAAATAATTTCTTGGTGGCTAAGATAGAAGCATTTTAGTTAACGTTAATTTAACACAGTAAATGAATATTTGAACTATATTAATATAATTATTATTTTAGTCGATAAAATATCATTAATTGAATGAAAGTTACCTTTGAACGAGTAATCCCCGATGAAAAGAGCTCTTTTCGCACAATTCACAACAACTCACCTATTTCAGAATTCAAATGGGAGTATCATTATCATCCCGAAATTGAGCTGGTCTGCGTGATTTCCGGGAGCGGAACACGACATGTCGGCTATCACAAAAGCAATTATACGAATGGCGATTTGGTATTGATCGGTTCCAATATTCCCCATTCCGGATTTGGATTGAATTCTATTGATCCGCATGAAGAAATTGTTCTACAATTCAAACAGGAAATTTTGCAGTTTCCAGAACAGGAAGTTGAAGTGAGGTCAATTAAAGACTTGTTGGAGCTTTCTAAATATGGCATTAAATTTCACAGAAAAGTAAAAAGAGCCATGATTCCAAAACTAAAGCTAATGCTGGAATCCGAAGGCTATAAAAGATATTTACTGCTGTTGGAAATTTTATTTGAGCTTTCAAAATCTAAAGATTATGAACTTTTGAATAACGAAATCATGCCTTATACAATCATTTCTAAAAATAAAACGCGTCTGGAAAACATTTTCACCTATGTAGAACACAATTACGATAATGAAATTGATATTGAAGATGTAGCGAAGCTGGCAAATCTCACGTTACCTGCTTTTTGTAATTTTTTCAAAAAGGCAACTCAGATTACATTTACGGAGTTCGTGAACCGATATCGCATCAACAAAGCATGTTTATTGATGGCGCAGGATAAAAGTATTTCAGAATGCAGTTATAGCTGTGGTTTTAATAATGTTACTTATTTCAACAGAATGTTTAAAAAATACACGGAGAAAACGCCATCTGAGTTTATTAAGAATTTCTCACATAATAAAGTGAATATAGGTCTAAAAGTTGAAAAGGAACCAAAAATTAAAGTTGGTTTTTAAATGATATTTATTGAAGCTATTATCCTCAATAATGAACATTGTAAATATGTGGATAACTTTTAAAATAATAAATAACCTTCATATTATTAAATAATTACAATTAATATTTAGAAATAAATAATCCACAAAAATGAATCTCCTGATAGTAATCCTCAAAATTTAATTTTTAGGGTAAATATGAAACGGATTGAGATTTATCCACAATAAAATGTTAATAAACATATAAAACACTGTGGATAACTTATGAATAAATAATCAGGACACTGATTTTCAATAATTAAAAATAGTAATTTAAAAAATATTAAACTGTAAAACTTAGATTATTTGATTTTAAAATGGAATATTTCAATTTATCCACAAATGAATGTTGGTAACCCTGTGGAAAACACTGTTGATAACTTTACAACCATCATGTTATCAATTAATAAACAAAAAAAGCTGTTCCAAAAGAACAGCTTTTATAATATCGAATTGCAAACTGTCAACCAACAATCCACAACTATCAACTTCATATTATTTCCACTTAATATTACAACCCATACTCGGTCTTTGAATTTCTTCCTGTGGCTCACCTAATAAAAGATTTTCGAAAGCAATAATCAAGTCTTCACCTGTAACATCCTTATGATTTCCAGGTCTCGAATCATCCATTTGTCCTCTGTAAATAAGGTCTAATTTTTCATCAAAGAAAAAGAAATCCGGTGTGCAAGCTGCGTCATAAGCTTTTGCGATTGCCTGGCTTTCGTCATATAAATAAGGAAAATCAAAATTTCTTTCGATCTGGAATTCGATCATTTTTTCCGGCGAATCTGCAGGGTATTTTTCCACATTATTCGAGTTGATACCGATAAATTCAATTCCTCTTTCATTATAATCTTCATACAGTTCATTCAACTTATCAATGGCATGAAGAACGAACGGACAATGGTTGCACATAAAGATCACCAATGTTCCTTTTTCTCCTTTCAGGTCATCTAGTGACTGAATTTCGTTAGTTTTTGATGGGTTTGGAAGCTCAAAAAACGGTGCTTTTGTACCCAATTCTATCATATTTGAGGGAGTGTCCATATTTTTTTATTTATCCACAAAGATAAATATTTCTTTTATTAATCGTGTATTCAGGATTTTATAAACTTGCGTTAAAAGTTAAAGTTTAAATAATATTTGGAAGATATATTCAAAAGTTTGTAGTTTTGCTAACACTGTTAGTAAATAAAAATCATGGGTTTACATGAACGTCGCCAAAGAGAAAAAGAATCAATACGTGCCAATATTTTGGACGCAGCTTTTTCTTTGGCTAAAACCGAAGGGTGGGCTTCACTTTCCATGAGAAAAATTGCCGATGCTATTGAGTACAGCGCACCGGTAGTTTACGATCATTTTGAAAACAAGGAAGCTATTTTATACGAAATTTCGTTGAATGGGTTCCATTGTTTACACATAGAATTGTTGAAAGCTCAGAGAGAACACGACAATCCGGAAGACCAACTGAAGGCTATTGTTGATGCTTACTGGAAGTTTGCATTTAAAAACAAAGAGTATTATCAGCTGATGTTCGGATTGGGAATGCAATGTAGCGGCAAAGGAATGATGAAAGAAGAATTTTCGTCGTTTCAGGATATGCTCTACGATTGCACGTATAAAATTATTAAGAGAAACGGATCGAAACCGGAAAACGCATGTCATATGTCTCACGCACTATTTTCAGCAGTGCATGGATTGATCTCGATCATGATGATGCGTAACGACGATATTCCTTCTACGATGAACAAAACGACTTTGGATGAAACAGTTTCTGCTTTCGTTAAGTCTTTGTAAATTTTTTTTGAACTAAAAATTAACACCGTTAGGAATATTAACGCTTTACTAATTTAAATTATTCATTTAAAACGGAATTAAAAAATTAAAAACAATTATGTAAAATTTTGAAAATGAAATAGAAAGAAGCATTTTTTTATCTTCCCACTTAACGCCGTTAGTAAAAATAACATACATTACACCTCATCTTAATTATACTTAAACCAACATTAAAAACAATTCAATTATGGAAACGCCGATCTAAAATCGAGTATTAAAATTCTGTAAATTTTTTTTGAACTAATCATTAACACCGTTAGGAAATATAACAGGATTTAAATCAAAACATTATTACTTAATCTAACACTTCATTAAAAAACTTAAATCAAAATGAAAATACCTGGAAAAATAAGGTTTATCGTACTTATATCAAGTATTATCCTTTTACAAAACTGCACAAAGGCGGCTGAAGGAGCAAATATGGCTCCTCCAACTCCAGAACTGCCTGTTTATACAGTAATTTCGTCTCCAGCTACAACATATCAGGAATTTCCAACCGCTTTGGAAGGAAAAAACAATGTGGAAATCAGATCGCAGGTAGACGGTTATTTAGATAGAATTTATGTGGAAGAAGGCGCTTATGTAAGAGCCGGACAACCTTTATTTAAAATAGATTCAAGAGCTTACGGAGAGCAGATGAATATGGCAAATGCTAATTTACAGGTTGCCAACGCAAATATTCAGAAAGCAAAGGTAGAAGTTGACAGACTGGAACCTCTTGTAGCTGCAAAAGTAGTTTCTGATGTACAGCTAAGAACTGCAAAAGCAAATTATGCAGCTGCAGTGGCAGCCGCTTCACAGGCGAAAGCTTCTGTTGGTGGGGCTAAAATCAATGTAGGATTTACAACGATCACAGCTCCGGTAAGCGGATATATTGGTAGAATTCCTTATAAAAAAGGAAGTCTGATTTCAAGAACAGATCCTAATCCATTGACTTTATTGTCAGACATCAGCGAAATTTACGCCTACTTTTCTTTAAGTGAACTTGATTTTATTGCTTTTCAAAATAAATATCAGGGAGCAACTTTAGAAGAGAAATTAAAAGATATGCCAATGGTAGAATTGGTGATCGCTGACAACAGCATCTATCCTCAAAAAGGTAAAATGACTATTGTTGACGGGCAATTTGATAAAACAACAGGCGCAATCAGCGTTCGTGCAGTTTTCCCAAATCCAAACGGAACATTGAGAACAGGGAACACAGGACGTGTCCGCATGCCTCAGCTAATGTCAAATGCTGTGATAATTCCACAGGAATCTACTTTCGAAATTCAGGATAAAACTTACGTTTATGTTGTCGGAAAAGACCAGAAGGTAACCAGCAAGCCTATCAAAATCTCAGGAAAAACTGAAAATTATTACTTCATCTCTGAAGGTTTACAGCCGGGAGAAAAAATAGTTTATGTAGGATTGGGCAGCTTAAAAGATGGCGCTTCTATCAAAGCGAAACCGATTTCTTCTGACAGTTTGCTTAAAGCAAAACCGTTATAACTCTTTTCAGAAAACAGAAGACTAAAAAAATAAACTTCTTATGTTAAAACAATTTATAGAAAGACCGGTACTTTCAACGGTCATCTCCATAATACTTTTATTATTGGGGGCATTGTCCCTCTTTAATTTACCCATCGCCCTCTTTCCGGATATTGCTCCGCCGAGTGTTCAGGTGACAGCATTTTATCCGGGAGCGAATGCGGAAGTTGTGGCCCGTTCGGTAGCAACGCCTATTGAAGAAGCGGTAAATGGAGTTGAGAACATGACTTACATGACCTCAAATTCCAGTAACGACGGAACAATGACCTTGAGTGTATTTTTCAAACAAGGATCAGATGCAGATAATGCAGCCGTAAACGTTCAAAACCGTGTATCAAAAGCGATGAGCCAGCTTCCACAGGAAGTTGTACAGGCGGGAATTTCGACACAGAAGGTTCAGAACAGTATGATTATGTTTATGGGATTATCAAGTGATGACCCAAAACAATATGACGAACTTTTCCTTCAGAATTATTTGAAAATCAACGTTATTCCACAAATCCAGCGTATTCCCGGGGTTGCTCAGGCGCAGGTTTTCGGAACGAGAGATTACTCAATGAGACTTTGGCTGAAACCGGACAGATTAGCAGCCAACAATCTTTCTCCACAGGAAGTTTTGGCAGCAGTAAAAGATCACAACTTAGAAGCTGCTCCCGGTCGTCTTGGACAAGGAAGTAAGGAAACTTACGAATATATTCTAAAATATAAAGGTAAATTAAATAAAAACGAAGACTATGAAAACATTGCCATCAAAGCGAACAGCGACGGTTCTTTCTTAAGACTGAAAGATGTAGCAAGAGTAGAATTCGGTTCTTATACATACACAGCAGCTAACAGAGTGGATGGTAAGCCCGTTGCCGGATTTGCCATCCTTCAAACTGCAGGTTCAAATGCGAATGAAATCTTAACTGAAATTGAAAAACAGGTTGAACAGATGAAAGCATCTCTTCCAAAAGGGGTTGAACCGATCATCATGTATAATTCTAAGGATTTCTTAGATGCATCAATTCATCAGGTAGTTGAGACTTTAGTAATTGCGTTTGTTTTGGTATTTATTGTAGTATTTATTTTCCTTCAGGATTTCAGATCTACATTAATTCCTGCGATTGCCGTTCCGGTTGCGATTATCGGTACATTCTTCTTCCTTCAGTTGTTTGGATTCAGTATTAATATGTTGACATTGTTCGCATTAGTACTCGCCATTGGTATTGTAGTGGACGATGCGATTGTAGTAGTAGAAGCCGTCCATTCCAAAATGGAACGTACAGGAATGCCTGTGGAGCATGCTACAATGAGCTCAATGAGTGAAATTTCCGGAGCGATTATCTCTATTACATTGGTAATGTGTGCCGTATTTATTCCGGTTGGTTTCATGCAGGGTCCTGCAGGAGTTTTCTACAGACAGTTTGCCTTTACATTGGTAATTGCGATTCTGATTTCTGCAGTTAACGCATTAACATTAAGCCCGGCTTTATGTGCAATGTTCCTGAATGATCCTCAGGGAGAACAAGGTGACCATGGGAAGAAAACAGGTTTTGGAGCAAGATTTTTCAATGCTTTCAATGCAAGTTTTGATAACATGACCAGAAAATACATCTATAGCCTTAAATTTTTAATTAAAAATAAATGGGTCGCAATCGGTGGTTTAGCCCTTCTTATTGCTTCAAGTGTTTTCTTGATTAAAAAAGCTCCGTCAGGATTTATTCCGACAGAAGACCAAGGTTTCATTTTGTATGCTGTAAACACTCCTCCGGGAAGTTCATTAGACAGAACACACAAAGCAACAGAACAGATTGATCAAATCATCAACGGTGAAAAAGCTAAAAACCACCTTTGGGTTGCAGACGGTCTGAACTTCATCAGTAACGCCAACGCTTCTCCATATTCTGCAGGTTTTATTAAGCTTAAAGATTATGAGCAACGTGGCGAAATGAAAGATCCCGATCAGATTGCAGCAGCATTAACAGGAAAAGTTGCGCAAGTGAAAGATGCGAATGCATTCTTCTTTAACTTCCCCACCATTCAGGGATTTGGTAACGTTTCCGGTTTCGAATTTATGCTTCAGGATAAAACCAACGGCTCTTTCGAACAATTAGGAACAACCACTCAGGCATTCATCGGAGAATTAATGAAACGTCCGGAAATTGCGTTTGCCTTTACAACGTATGCAGCAGGAAATCCACAATATACGATTGATGTAGATTCTGATAAAGCCAATCAGCTAGGAGTTTCTATTACAGAATTGATGCAGACGATGCAGATCTATTACGGAAGTAGTTTCGTTTCCGACTTTAACAGATTTGGAAAGTACTACAGAGTAATGGCTCAGGCAGATATTCCTTATCGTACAGATGCGAATTCTTTGGAAGGTATTTATGTTAAAAATAAATCTGGCGAAATGGTTCCTGTAAAAACATTAGTTACTTTAAAAAGAACTTTCGGGCCTGAAACAGTGACTAGAAACAACTTATTCAACGCTGTTACGATTAACGGAACTCCAAAACCCGGTTACAGTACCGGAGATGCAATTAAAGCGGTAGAAGAGACTGCTCAGAAATCACTTCCAAGAGGTTTTGGATACGAATGGACAGGAATTACCCGTGAAGAAATTAAAACTGGTGGACAGACTACTTTCATCTTTGCATTAAGTATCTTATTTGTGTATTTCTTACTGGCAGCTCAATATGAAAGTTATATTCTTCCGTTTGCCGTTATTTTAACGATTCCTACAGGGATTTTCGGAGTATTTGCTTTCACGGGATTAGCCGGAATTGATAATAATATTTACGTTCAGGTCGGATTGATCATGCTCGTCGGATTATTAGCGAAAAACGCGATTCTGATTGTAGAATTTGCTGTACAGAGAAGAAAAGCAGGAAGAACATTACTTGAATCTGCCCTTCAGGCTTCAAGACTACGTTTAAGACCGATTTTAATGACATCATTTGCCTTCATCGTAGGTATGCTTCCATTAGTCTGGTCTCAAGGTGCGGCTGCAAAAGGTAACCACTCTATCGGTATCAGTACAGTGGGAGGAATGTTCACTGGTGTTGTATTCGGGATTTTCATTATTCCTGTAATGTTTGTGATCTTCCAGTATTTACATGAAAAAATGCCGAGCAGAAAGAACAAAAGACTTCAAAAACAAAAATTGGAGGCAGAACTTTTAGCAACTGCTCATTAATAAAAATGATTTACAAAACTTTGAGATAAAATAGAGAAGCAACTATTCAAACTATATCATAAAAAAGCAAAGTATTTTCTCCTACTAAAGACGTCTTTGCGTAAACAATTTCTCAAAGTTTTGTAGTCAATTAAAAGTCATATTTAAAAATTATGAAAAGAATAATAAATATCATCATCGCTTTTGGACTCGCTTTAGGTTCGGTCTCTTGCGTGTCAAAACTGGCATACAAAGAACCCGAGCTTGAACTTCCCGAAACGTTCAAATATACTGCAACTGCAGATACAGCAAGCGTAGCGAATTTGGAATGGAGACAGTTTTTCAGCGATCCGATCCTGCAAAATTTAATCGAAAAAGGAATTAAAAACAATTACGATTTACAGATTGCTTTAAAACAGGTTGCTTCTTCACAGGAAAAACTGAAACAGGCAAAATACCTTCAATATCCTGATGTTGGTTTCGGAGTTTCAGCACAGATTTCAAAACCTTCAAAAAACAGCATGAACGGACAGAGCTTGAATCTATTTTTAGGAAAAAGCTATGTTGAAGATTATAATGCAGCTTTCAATCTTTCCTGGGAAGCCGATATTTGGGGGAAAATTAAAAATCAGCAGGAAGTTTCAAAGATGCAGTATCTGCAAACTTATGAGGCTACAAAAGCAATTCAGACACAGGTTGTTGCAGCGATTGCTCAGGGATATTATAATTTATTGATGCTTGATAAACAATTACAGATTGCAAAATCAAACTTAGAACTAAGCACCAATACCCTTTCTCTTACAGAAAAATTGTGGCAAAGCGGTGATACAACTTCTTTGGGAGTTCAGCAAGCTACAGCTCAAAAGCAATCGACTGAACTTTTGATTACTCAATTGGAACAAAATATCGCAATTCAGGAAAATGCATTGAGTATTTTGGTGGGTGAAAATCCAAATAAAGTTGACAGAACAATTGAAATGTCCGACACTTCTTTACCACAGGATATTTCTGCGGGACTTCCTGCGGCAATGGTAAGTCGTCGTCCGGATGTTCGTCAGCAGGAATTGGTTTTGTTGGAATCTAATTCAATAGTGGGAATTGCTCAGGCAAATATGTATCCTTCATTGAAGATTACAGCAAACGGAGGAGTAAATTCATTTAAAATTGATAACTGGTTCCAGATTCCGGCTTCATTATTCGGTTCTGTTTTGGGTGGATTGACTCAGCCTATTTTCCAGAAAAGACAATTGAAAACAGATCTAAATGTTGCTAAAATCCAAAGAGAGAAAAACGTTTTGGCTTTCCGTCAATCTGTTTTGAATGCTGTGGGCGAAGTTTCTGATGCATTGGTTTCTAATGAAAGTTTAAAAGTTCAGGAACAAAAAGCAACAGAACAGGTAACAACCTTAAAAAATGGAATCAAAAGCGCCGAAATGCTTTATAAAGGCGGAATGGCAAATTACTTAGAAGTGATTACAGCTCAGGGAAATTCTTTACAGGCTGAACTGAATCTTGCATCTGTAAAAAGACAGAGATTAAGCAGTATTGTAGATCTATACCGAGCTTTAGGTGGCGGTTGGAAGTAGTAAATTTAATTATATTGTTAATGGAATGCGGTCTTTCGGGATCGCATTTTTTGTTTTAAATTTATTACTTGCTGTCATTCTGAATGTAATAAAGTGAAGTGAAGAATCTATAAACCATGATGAGATTCTTCCTTCGTCAGAATGACAAAAATGCTGTAAAAATTATCCACAAAGTTTGTCATTCAGAGCGAAACGCAGTGGAGCGTAGAATCTAAGCTATATTTGTAGATATTTATTTTTTTGCCATACTCTTGGCGAGATTCCTACGGAATGACAAAGGGTGCGTAATATTTTACTTTTGAAATTGCTCATCAATATACCCAATCAACCCATCAAAATCCTCCTGAGAATATCCCAACTGCAAATAATGAATATCCCCCGCTTTTCGATACCACGTCAATTGTCGTTTTGCGTATCTTCTGCTGTTTTTTTTGATTTCAGAAACGGCAAAATCCAAATCCCATTCTCCATCAAAATATTTGAAAAGTTCAGCATAACCAACCGTATTCAAAGCCGTTAAATGTTTAAATTTTTCTAAACCTTTTGCTTCATCCAACAAACCTTTCTCCATCATTATATCCACTCTCCTATTGATTCGGTCATACAATTCTTCTCTTGGAGCTTCAATTCCGATTCGGATCACGTTAAAATCTCTGGAATCTTGTGAAACAGCAATTAATTCAGAATATTTTTTATTGGTCTGCCAAATAACATCAATGGCACGTAAAAGCCTTCTGTGGTTATGAAAATCTACTACAGCAAAATATTCCGGATCGAGTTCTTTCAACATTTCCTGAAGTTTTCCAATTCCTTCATTATCCAGAATTTCCTGTAATTTCTTCTGATTTTCATCATTGGCTTCCGGCAGATCATTCAAACCCTCAATCACCGCTTTTTCATACATCATGCTTCCGCCGACCAAAATGACGGTTCCATATTTTTTAAAAAGTTCAGTGAGTTTTTTTAATGCATCCTCCTCATATTGTCCGATAGAATAATACTCTTCGACCGAAAGATTTCCTATAAAATGATGATTTGCTTCTGCCAATTCTTCCTGCGACGGTGAAGCGGTTCCGATTTTCATTTCATTAAAAAACTGGCGCGAATCACAGGAAACAATTTCCGTATTGAAATGTTTCGCCAAATCAATTGCCAATCTCGTTTTTCCAATTCCGGTGGGTCCTACAACAGAAATCAAATTTTTCTTTTTCACAGCGCTAATTTACGAAAATTGATTTTTTATTTTTTTAACCGCAAAAGTCACAAAAGACTTTCTTTAATTTTAGATATTTAAAAGTTCAAAAAAGCAGAACGTAAACTTTTTGCCCTTTTGAAAACTAAATATTTTCAAGTGTTTCTTTTGTGACTTTTGCGGTTAAAATTGAATATATTGAGAACACATACACTTAAATGTTTATCTTTGTACGACAATAAAAAACTATGATTTTATCAATGACAGGCTTTGGTAGAGCCGAAGGTCTTTTCGAAGGAAAAAAAATTACTATAGATATTAAATCATTGAACAGTAAAAGCTTTGATTTAAATATCAAAATTCCTTTGAGGTATAAAGAAAAAGAATTTGAAATCAGAAAAATTCTTAATGATAGAATAATTCGTGGAAAAGTAGACTGCTACATCAATATAGAAAATCTTGAGGAGACGAACGACGTAAAAATCAATAAAGCTTTGATCGATTCTTATATGAATCAACTTCGTGAAGTCGCTGCAGACGGACCCGATTTCGAATATCTGAAAATGGCAGTAAGACTTCCTGATGCCATTACATCAAGACCGGACGAAATCTGCGAAGGCGAATGGGAAACTTTGGCAGGTATCGTTCAAAATGCCGTTGACCGCTTTATGGAGTTCAGAACAACGGAAGGTAAAATTTTACATGAGGAATTAGAAAGAAATATTCAGAATATTGATAAAAACCTTTCTGAGGTAATTCCATATGAAGAGGAAAGAATTAATAGTGTAAAAGAGCGTTATCAAAAAACTTTAAAAGAATTTGAAAATGTTGATGAAACACGTTTCTATCAGGAAATGGCTTATTTCACGGAAAAATTGGATATTTCCGAGGAAAAAGTAAGACTTTCTCAGCATTTGAAATATTATAAAGAAGTAATGGATAATGAAGATTTCAATGGGAAAAAACTAGGTTTTATTTCTCAGGAAATCGGTCGTGAAATCAATACATTAGGTTCAAAAGCCAATCATGCAGAAATCCAGAAACTGGTAGTCATGATGAAAGATGATTTGGAAAAAATTAAAGAACAGACGTTAAACGTATTATAATTTAGTTGATGGAATTTAGTTGATAGTTGTTGGAATTTTTTTTTAACTATCAACCGAAAACTATTAACCAACAACAATATGAATAAAGTTATCATATTTTCAGCGCCGTCCGGAAGCGGGAAAACTACATTAGTAAAGCATTCTCTGGAAGTATTTAATGAACTTCAGTTTTCAATTTCGTGTACAACGAGACAGCCGAGAGGAAGTGAAGTTCATGCTGTGGATTATCATTTTTTGAGTCCTGATGAATTCAGACAAAAAATTTCGGAAGATGCTTTTGTAGAATTTGAAGAAGTGTATACTGATAAATATTACGGTACTTTAAAATCTGAAGTTGAAAAGATCTGGAACCAGGGAAAAGTAGTAATTTTCGATGTTGATGTAAAAGGCGGAATTTCCTTAAAGAAATATTTTGGAGAAAAAGCTTTGTCAATTTTCATCGAACCGCCTTCCATTGAAGAATTGGAACGAAGATTGATTTCAAGAAACACAGATGATGCAGAAACTATCAAAACCCGTGTAGAAAAGGCAGAAGAAGAAATGTCTTATGCGAAAGAATTTGATAAAATCGTGATTAATTCCGATTTGGATATTGCAAAAAAAGAAATAGAAAGTTTAATAAAAAAATTTATAGAAAGAAACTAGAAGTTAGGGATTAGAAGTTAGTAAAAAATGCGGATTAATTCTGGAGAAAATCTAACTTCTAGTTTCTAAAATCTAACTTCTATAATCAAAAACATTGAGGTGGATATGAGTACCGAAACATTAGAAAAAGCTAAATCTGCGATTCCTGTTAGGGGATTTTTAGATATAAAAGATATAGCGATTCCTCAAGGAGAAGAGCTTGTAAAGGCAATTCTTAAATTGAAAGAAGAGAAAAATGCGGTTATTTTAGCGCATTATTACCAACCTGGAGAAATTCAGGATATTGCTGATTTTCTGGGAGATTCTCTGCAATTGGCGAGACAGGCAAAAGATACCAATGCAGACATGATCGTATTCTGCGGAGTACATTTCATGGCAGAGGCAGCAAAAATCCTTAACCCAACAAAAAAAGTTGTTCTTCCTGATACGATGGCAGGATGTTCTTTGGCAGACGGTTGTTCAGGAGAAGGGTTGAGAAAAATGCGTGAACAGCATCCGAATGCTTTGATTGCAACCTACATCAACTGTAATGCTGAAACCAAAGCAGAAAGTGATATTATCGTAACCAGTTCAAACGCTGAAACGGTAATTGAAGCTCTTCCGAAAGACAGACCGATTATTTTCGCTCCGGATAAAAATTTAGGAAGATATTTATCTCAAAAAACAGGTCGTGATATGATTCTTTGGGATGGAAGCTGTATCGTTCACGAAGCATTTTCAATGGAGAGAATTGCAAAACAATTGGCAGAAAATCCTGATGCAAAACTGATCGCACACCCTGAAAGTGAAGAATCTGTACTGAAACTGGCTCACTTTATCGGTTCAACTTCTGCTCTATTGAATTATGTGGAGCAAGATGATTGTCAGAGATTTATCATCGCAACAGAGGAAGGAATTCTTCACGAAATGAGAAAGCGTGCTCCTCATAAAGAATTGATTCCGGCTTTGGTTTTTGACGAAAGCTGTAATTGTTCAGAATGTTTCTACATGAAGCGTAATACAATGGAAAAATTGTACTTATGTATGAAATATGAACTTCCAGAGATTCTTATCGACGAAGATCTTCGTTTAAGAGCTTTGAAACCCATTGAGGCAATGCTTGATCTTTCAAAAAGCATAAAATAAATGAAAAGCACTGTAAAAACAGTGCTTTTGTTTTTCTTAATTTCGTTAAAATATTTATTCTTATTGGATCTGTTCAAAACAATCCATACTTACCAGTACACACATTCTGCAATGTTCAGGCAATGCCCAATATGATGCACATGAAGCTGTAAATCCTTCTCCATCACCAAAAGTAGCATTTACAGGACATCCATTACAATTTTTGGCAGCTCCGTTTACTTGCTGAAGATCTTCTCTGTTTAATTTCTTTAGATTTTTCATAGTATTTTAATTTATTTGGTTAACATTTTAAAAGTAACAAATTAATTTAATTAATTCACTACTAATTGATAAATAATATTTTATGTTAAATCCCTTACAATCAAATCATGGTTTTTGAATAATTGGCTTCCTATTTCAAAATAATTTGTACATTTGTCATCATTACAATGAATTTTTTAAGAAACATATCTGATATTTCTGCTCCGAAGTTTTCTATTTCGGACGTATCTTTTGTTTCTTCTACATCAACTACCACTACCCCATAAGGGGTAAATTTTCACATATTATTTCAGGGCATTATACTCTTTTTTTAAGAGTGAAATTTCAATTTATAATCTCAAAATAATTAATTATGAAAGTTTTAAAATTTGGTGGAACATCAGTTGCCAATGCACAGAATATTCTTCTGGCAGAAAATATCATAAAAAAAGAATCTCAAAAAAACAGAATTATTGTCGTTGTTTCTGCACTACAAGGAGTAACAGACAGTTTAATTCAAGCTGCAGAATCCGCTTCTGACAAAAATGAATCTTATCTACAAATCATAAAAAATCTTGAACAGAAACATTTAAATCTGGTAAAAGAACTTATCCCCATTTTAGGCCAAAGTTCGTGGTTAAGCTTTATCAAAAAACATTTCAACGATATAGAAGATATCTGCAGCGGAATATTTGTTTTGGGTGAATTTACACCGAAGATTAAAGACAGAATTACTTCTTACGGAGAATTTTTATCATCCAATATTATCAATGCAAGATTACAGTTTGAAAGTTTAGATTCTGTGTGGATAAATTCTGCAGACTATATAAAAACTGACAGTAATTTCACCAATGCAAAAGTAGATGCTGAAACTACGGAAGAAAATCTCAAAAAATATCTGATAGAAAATAAAAATCAGATCGTTGTAGCTCCGGGGTTTATTGCTCAAGACGAAAAAGGAAATGCAACAACTTTGGGAAGAGGAGGTTCAGATTTCACGGCATCTATTATCGCATCTGCACTGAATGTTGATGAGCTTCAAATCTGGACAGATGTAAGCGGTATGATGACGGCAGATCCAAGAATTGTTCACAACGCAAAACCAATTTCTGAAATTTCTTATCATGAAGCCATGGAACTTTCTCATTTTGGCGCAAAAGTTTTGTATCCACCAACAATCCAGCCTGTAATGATTAAAAATATTAATCTGCGAATTAAAAATACATTTGATCCTGAAGTTTCCGGAACTTTGATTAGTCACAATTTTGAAAAAAAAGATTCGGAAAACCAACAGATCGCAATTGGGATTTCAAATATGAATAACATGGCTCTTTTAACACTGGAAGGCAGCGGAATGATCGGAATTCCCGGAGTTTCTGCGAAATTATTTCAATCGTTGAGCCTTGAAAAAATAAATATCGTTCTGATTACTCAAAGTTCTTCGGAACATTCTATCACAATTGCTATTAACGAAAAAGATATTTTTAATGCAAAAAATGCTATCGATTCTGCTTTCGAAGATGATTTAAAGCTAAAAAAAGTTGAACCTGTAAAAATTGAATCGAATCTTGCCATCGTTGCATTAGTCGGTGAAAACATGAAAAGCAGAAGCGGCGTAAGCGCCAAGATGTTTGGCTGTCTGGGAAATAACGGAATCAATATCAGAGCAATTGCACAAGGTTCTTCGGAGAAAAATATCAGCATTGTTATTTCAGAAAAGGATATTAAAAAAGCTGTTAATATACTTCATGAAGAATTTTTTGAATCAGAAATAAAACAGGTTCACCTTTACATCTGCGGAACAGGAAACGTAGGGAATAAGCTTATTCAGCAGATTTATGATCAAAATGAATATCTTAAAGAAAATCTTTTAATCAATTTAAGAATTGCGGGACTTTCCAACAGTCGAAAAATGCTTTTCTCTGAAAAAGGAATTTCAGAAAATCAGTTTATTGATTTTAAACAAAACGGAGAAGAAGCATCCGCCGAAAAATTTGCGCAGGAAATTATTTCCAGAAACTTAAGAAACTCCATCTTTGTTGACGTAACTGCAAGTTCTGAAATTCCGAATATGTATGAAAAACTATTGAAAAAGAGTGTGAATATTGTCGCCTGTAATAAAATTGCCGCCTCTTCGGATTTTGAAAAATATAAAACATTAAAATCAACTGCCCGAAATCACAGCTGTAAATTTTTCTTTGAAACTAATGTCGGAGCGGGACTTCCCATCATCGGAACAATTAATGACTTAATAAGAAGTGGTGATAAAATCACATCTATTCAGGCGGTTTTAAGCGGAACACTCAACTTTGTCTTTAATAATTATGACGGAGGTAAAATATTTTCCGAAGTTGTAGCTCAGGCTCAAAAAGAAGGTTATACCGAACCTGATCCGAGACTTGATTTAGCAGGAACAGATGTTGCCAGAAAGATTTTGATTTTAGCAAGAGAAGCAGGTTATCAGCTTGAATTTGAAGAAATTGAAAACGAAAGCTTTCTTCCTGAAGAATGTATGCAGGGAAATGTGGAAAACTTTTACAAAATGCTCACAAAATATGAAGATCACTTTAAAAATTTATTTACTGAAGCCAAAAATCAAGATAAAATTTTAAAATATGTGGCTGAATTTAAGGATGGTAAAGCAAAAGTCGGTTTGCAGCATATTGCCCAAAACAGTGATTTGTATCATCTTTACGGCAAAGACAATATCGTCATTTTAAAAACATTACGGTATTCTGAACAGCCGTTGGTTGTAAAAGGAGCCGGCGCAGGAGCTGAAGTTACAGCCAGTGGAATTTTCTCAGATATTGTACGTTCAGTGTAAAAAATCAATAGTATGAAAAAAGTAAAATTAAGAGTTCCTGCAACTGTTGCCAATTTGGTTTGTGGATTCGATATCTTGGGAACGGCAATTCATGAGCCTTACGATGAAATGGAAGTCAACATATTAGACAATCCTGAAATTATCATTAAACATACAGACAATTTCGGATTGCCGGAAGAGCCTTCTAATAATGTTGCAGGAGTTGTTTTAATGAAAATTCAGGAGCATTTAAATCTTAAAAATGGTTTTGAAATCATCATTAATAAAAAAATAAAACCGGGAAGCGGGCTTGGTTCCAGCGCTGCAAGTGCAGCCGGAGCTGCTGTTGGAGCCAACGTATTATTAGGAAATATTTTAACCAAAGAAGAATTAGTACATTTTGCTATGTTTGGAGAAGAATTGGCTTCCGGAGTGCGACATGCGGACAATGTTGCGCCTTGCATTTTTGGCGGAATAACTTTAGTGAAATCATCAAATCCGGTTGATATTATTCCGTTGAATTCACCTGATTTATTTGTTACTGCAGTTCATCCGCAAGTTGAAGTAAAAACTTCTGATGCAAGACAGATTTTAAAGAAAAATATTCTGCTGAAAGATGCTATACAACAATGGGGAAATATTGCGGGATTGGTTGCAGGAATTCAGAAGAATGATTTTGGGTTGATTGGCAGAAGTTTGCATGACGTAATTATTGAACCTGTGAGAAGTATTTTAATTCCGAAATTTGATGAGATAAAACAGAAAAGTTTGGAAATTGGAGCTTTAGGCGGGGGAATTTCAGGTTCCGGACCTTCAATTTTTATGCTATCTGAAAAAGAAGAAATTTCACAAAAAATCGCTAAAATGATGAAATCTGTTTATGATGAAATTGGTATTGAAAGTTTTGTATATGTTTCAAAAATAAATCCTTATGGGATTCAAATTATTGATTAATCAAAAAAACATAAACAGATGAAGTATTATAATTTAAAAGATAAAAACGAAATTGTAGATTTTAAAACGGCTACAATAAAAGGACAGGGCAATGAAAAAGGGTTATTTTATCCTGAATATATTCCACAATTTGACAAGGAATTTATTGAAAATTTACACAAACTTTCTGATGAAGAAATTGCTTTTCAGTGTATGAAAGATTTTGTTGGAAATGAAATTCCCGAAGATGTTTTAAGGCAAATTGTTTCAGAAACCATCAGTTTTAAAATTCCTTTGAAAAAAATTAATGATGCCATCTATTCATTAGAACTTTTTCATGGACCGACGTTGGCCTTCAAAGATATCGGAGCGAGATTTATGAGCCGATGCCTTTCTTATTTTTTGAAAAATGAGAATAGAAAAGTTACCGTTTTAGTTGCCACTTCAGGCGATACGGGAGGCGCCGTTGCTCATGGTTTTTATAAGTTTCTCAACATTGATGTAGTGATTCTTTACCCCAAAAACAGAGTAAGTAATGTTCAGGAAAAACAGCTTACAGCTCTTGGGGAAAATATTTCTGCACTGGAAGTTGACGGCAGTTTTGATGATTGTCAAAGTTTGGTAAAACAGGCATTTTCGGATGAAGAAATTAATACAAACTTATTTTTAACATCTGCCAATTCCATTAATGTTGCAAGATGGCTACCTCAGCAGATTTATTATTTATTGGTCTTAAAACAATGGCAGAAAACAGAAAATGAAGATCCCGTGATTTGTGTTCCGAGTGGTAATTTCGGGAATATTTGTGCCGGACTTCTGGCTCATTTCAGAGGACTTCCGGCTGAACACTTTATTGCAGCATGTAATGAAAATGACGCTGTTCCCAATTATCTAAAAACACAAAAATTAGAGTCAAAAGAAACTATCACAACCCTTTCTAATGCTATGGATGTAGGAAATCCAAGTAATTTTGTGAGAATTTTAGAGCTTTTTGATCATCAGTTTGATAATCTTAAAAATAAAATTTCAGGATATTCTATTGACGATGAG
Organism: Chryseobacterium ginsenosidimutans; assembly: GCF_039536845.1. Taxonomy (GTDB): domain Bacteria; phylum Bacteroidota; class Bacteroidia; order Flavobacteriales; family Weeksellaceae; genus Chryseobacterium; species Chryseobacterium ginsenosidimutans_B. The sequence continues at coordinate 375,206 of NZ_BAAAZJ010000003.1, read as the reverse complement.
ATAACGTTAAAAACAATAAAAAAAGTTTATGAAAAATACAATTATCTGCTTGAACCTCACAGTGCCGTTGCATACACAGCTCTGGAACAGTATTTGAAAGATTATCCGGGTAAAAAAGGTTTTATTTTGGGAACTGCACATCCCGTAAAGTTTCCTGATGCTGTGGAAAAGGCAGCACATATTAAAATTAATCTTCCTGAATCATTGGAAGATTTAATGAATAAGGAGAAAAAAAGTATCGAAATACAACCGGATTTTGCAGAATTAAAACGATTTTTGCTTAATAAAAATTAGAAAAAATGAGCAAGATTTATCTTGAAGACGTAAAAATATATGCCTATCACGGGGTTTTACCAGAAGAAAACATCATTGGTACTTATTATATCTTAAATATAGAACTTCATACAGATTTGTGGAAAGCTGCAGAATCAGATGACTTGAATGACACAATAAGTTATGCAGATATTAATGAGATCATTCATAATGAAATGAAAATCAAGTCGAAATTGCTTGAACACGTTGCCGGAAGAATCATTACTAAGATTCAGGAAAAATTCTCGGAAATTTCTTATATTAAATTAAAAATAACAAAAACCGCTCCTCCAATGAAAGGCGAAATGAAAGGCGCAAGCATAGAACTGGAAAAAAGTTTTAAACCTGAAAATTAAATTATTTCTTAATTTCATTAAAAAAAAATCACAAAAATTGAAATCGATTAAAATCTTATTTTTATTAGCATTCGTGAATGTTTTCGGACAAAATAATTCTGAAAATCAACTGGCAGCTTACAATTTTCCAAAGGTAAAATCCAGCATTACAATGCCGGTGACAATTCCACTTTCGGAGATCAGCAATATGATTAATGCTTCGGTAAAAGAACTTATTTATCAGGATGATTCTTATACAGACAACAATAATGACCAGTTTAAAGTAAAAGTCTGGAAAACAAGACCTATCAGACTTGTCGGGGGAACCAATCAAAATCTTTTAATTGAAGTTCCGTTAAAAATATGGGCAGAAAAAGGTATCGGAACACTTGGAGTTTACAGTTATCAAAACACGACTTTTGAAACGGTGATGTCATTTAATACTGCTTTAAATTTTAAAAATAACTGGACAATCACTACCAATACTCAGCCGAATGGTTTCAGATGGGTAACAAAACCAGTGTTGGATTATGGCAGAATTCAAATTCCGATCACTCCTTTGGTTGAAAAAAGCTTGATAGAACAACAGCAAAAATTCTGTAAAACCATCGATCAGCAAATGGCAACACAACTCAATTTCCAGCAATATGCAGTGATGGCCTGGAATGTTTTTTCACAACCATTCAATATCTCGGAAGAATACAATACGTGGCTGAAAGTAACCCCGATGAATGTGAATATTACCCCTTTGAAATTCTATGCAAATCAAATTAATACCAATTTGGGAATTGATGTATATTCTGAAACTTTTACAGGCAGCAAACCTGCAGCTTCGGAACTTGTAAAATCGGCATCAAGTTTTAATTTCATTCCTGTTTTAGGAGATAAATTTCTGCTTCAGACCACAGCAAATGTTCCGTTCACGGAAGCTACAAATATTGCGAGAACGATGTTTTTAAATAAAGAATATGATGTAAGAGGTTCTTCTGTAAAAATTAAAGATATAAAAGTATATGGCGTTGAAGACAGAATAATGATTGAAGCCGAAACTGAAGGTTATGTGAATGGTAAAGCTTTTATTTCCGGAATTCCGGTTTATGATGAAACGAAAAAGAAAATTGTTCTTTCGAATACAAAATTCAATTTAAAAACTTCAAATTTTCTTCAGAAGACCGCCACTCTCCTATTTAAAGGGAAAATTGTGAAGATGATTGAGGATGAATACGGAATTCCTACGCAGGATCTTGAAAACATTTCTAAGAAAAGCATAGAAGAAGCCTTCAATAAAGAATATTATAAAGGATTAAAAATGAATGGGAAAGTTTTTAATTTAAAACCCAGTAAGATCCTTTTAAATCCTTACGGAATTACAGCTGTTATCGATACTAATGCAACTTTAAAACTAATATTAAACGGAATTTAAATTGATTAAACTATAAACATGAGAAACTATTTAAAAATTGTTGATAAACACAGAGCATCAACAGGGTCGAGATTTGCAAATTCATTTTTAGACGGAATTTTTTTACAGATTACCTTCTATATCTTCGTTTTTATTTTCGGGTTAGCTTATGCCATTATTGTGGGAGAGCCTCTTGATGCAAATACAATTGAAGACGATACTAAAGTTAATTTTTCTTTTATGCTTGTATATTTTCTTTTTTATTTTGGGTATTTTATTTTAATGGAATATTATTTAGGAAAAACACTTGGCAAATATATTACCGGAACTTCAGTAATCAGTATTGATGGTAATAAACCTACAATCGGACAAATAATAGGTCGTACCTTTTCAAGATTAGTTCCTTTTGATGCCTTTTCTTTTTTAGGTGAAAACGGGTGGCATGACAGTTGGAGTGATACCCGGGTAATTAATACAAAAAATTATCAGTCTGAAAAACAGACAAAAAGCGAAATTGACACACTCGGAAACAAAGAATTTGCTTAAAAAATTTGTTTGAACAGGACTTTTTACTATATTTGCACACCTCAAAAATGGTAAAAACGGTGCTTTGGCCGAGCGGCTAGGCAGTGGTCTGCAACACCATCTACAGCGGTTCGAATCCGCTAGGCACCTCCAAAAACCTCTGATCTTCGATTGGAGGTTTTTTTGTTTTTAAAGTGTGTCAATATTTGTGTCAATAAGAATTAATATAAATCTTTCTTATTGAGACTCGGCAAAAGGATTTAATATTTTATTGAATATTATAATTAAATCTGTCTATAAAACAAAACCTCTCATGATGAGAGGTTTTGTTTTTTAATTGAATTCAAAGTTCATTTAAGGAGAAGGTATTGTAGTAGTCAATCTTGCTTCGTTTTCAATCTCTTTTACAATAATATTATTACCTCATTGAATCTAAAAGTATGAACTAACCCAATAATAACGCCTTTATTATATACCCACTCCGGCAATTTCAATCTTTAAACCATGTGGTACATTAGGAATAGAAATCTGCGGTCTCTTCCGTATGGTTTCAATCGCACCTTCAAAAATTTCCTATTCCAACGGTGGAAACAAAGTTTCGTAACCACTAATAGAAGTAACATTTTGTACCACATCCCAATTAAAGTGATATTTGTTAAATGCTGCTTCACTTGAAATATATGTTAATTTATTTCCTTCTCTAAAGTAAACATAGCCATTAGTAACATTACGAATCAAACCATTATCAATGAATAAAGGCGAGCCTATTGGATAACCTGATAGTGCAGTCGCTTCTTGAAAGCTAGAAACTGTATATGTAAATGGTTTTGAAGAAAACAATCCGTCCCATGTAGCTTGAGAATCAATATGTCTTAATTCTCCTTTATAGCCCCACATATAGAATTGAACTCCATTTTGTACCACTTTAATAAATTGTCCTTCAAAATAATATCCACTTTTAAAATTTGTCTGGTCTGCTTTTGACTGGAATTTGTTCTGCTGTGTCACTTCACTTGTGTTTAGAGAATCGTTTGAACAGCTTGTAATTGCAAACGCCGCAAATATTGTTGCCGTAAGTAAAATCTTTGTTTTCATATATTTTTATTTTGTCGAACAAAAATAAAAAATATATCTCACATTAGGGATTATTATTTAAAATAAATATTCCCACTTTACAGGTGGGAAATGTTTATAAGTTGTTGTAGAGAATTAGTTAACACCTAAATTGTCAAAAAGATAAGCAAAACCCTTAGTCGTTCATGACAATTACTTTTTGTACAATAAAAAGGATTTAATATTTTATTGAATATGATAATAAAGTCTACTCTATAAAATAAAAACCTCTCATGATGAGAGGTAAACTTACTGAGAATAACACGTGTTATTTCTTTGCTAAAATTACACGGTAATTTGCCAATAATTCATGATCTTAATCATAACAAAAAAGTCCCCATATTTCTACGGGGACTAAAAACTAATAACCATGAAAACTCAATTAAACATGAGAATCAGTACAAATATATTGATTTATTTTATTTAATATCGTGATCGTGGTCTATAATTTGTTGCGATTTTTCGTAAATTTTTCACACAATAATGATTAAATTTGCATAAACTATTATCATGACATTCAACGAAGCAGTAAAACACAAAAAGAACATTTTAAAAAATTCAAGCGAATTCACAAAAACTCTTTACGATTATATTATCATTCCGGCTCAGAAAGAAGAGGGTTTAAAATACATCGACGAATTCCGTAAATCTCCGTCCTCATTTCTTGATGAAAGCTGCAAGGCCTATAGCAGCGATTCTAACTTCAAAGTATTTTTATTTGCTAAAAATCAAGATTAGAAAAAATAATACTTCTGTTTGAGAATATCTAAAGGTATTCGTAAAATAATAGAATATTATTAATAGAAAAATCCCCGTATTTCTACGAGGATTAAAAACTAATAACCATGAAAACTCAAATTAAACATGAGTGACTGCAAATGTATGAAATGTCTGCTTTACGTGTGTCTATTAGCGATATTAATTCAATCAATTAACAAAATTTAGTATAGATTAAAAAAGAGTTAAGAACATAAGAAGTGGAAACATTTTTAATATTTAAGTAAAAATCATACTTCCAGCTTATCATGGAATCTTTATAAAATAGTAAAATTCAAAACTGTAAGTTTAAAAATATAATAACTGTTAAAGTTTATATCAAATAAAAAAATAAGCTCTCATTTCTGAGAGCTTATTCTATTGTAAATTATCAATTAATAATTATTCTTTGATAAATTTCTTCTGAGCAGTTCCCTTCACATCATCAATATCAATTACATAAACTCCATTGATTAATGCATGTACATCAATCTTGTTATTTAAGATAATTCCTGATGATACAATCTGTCCTGCAGAATTGTAGATCTTATAATTAGCTCTTTGGCTAACGTTTTTAACATTTAATACTATTTTCACCGGATTAGGGTAAATCAATATATCAGTCTGATTGATCGGATTTGGAATAATCGGCTTAGAAATTCTTACTGTGTAGTCTTCTACTTCTCCTGTCGGGAAGCTTGCACAATTCACAGGAATTCCATCTTTCTGCATTGCTACTCTCATCACAACATATTTAAAATCTGTCATGCTGATGAATGCGTCTGCAGGTACAGAAAACGTTCCGCTTACTGTCTGATCAGCATTTGATCCATCAACCAATATTCTTTCGTTAATATCAAAATATCCGTTTCTGTTAAAGTCGATCCAAACAGCAACTCCAGCGCTTGCGTTACCCGTAAGTTTTTTATCGATAGTGATTTTATTGTTCGCAGAACCTTGGATCAATTCGATAAATTTCGGAGCAACACCTGTATAATCCGTATAGTTTGATGCATTAGAAGCATTTATCATTTCAGGTTTACCATTTGGAGTAACTGTCACTTTTGAAATATATTCAGAAGATGAAGTTGTAGACTTCACTTGGCAATATACTATTGTTGGTGTAGTAAACAAATATGGCTGAGTATAAGTACCCGGAGTTCCGCTACAAATGTTCGCCACCTGCATTTCGTACTGTGTTAATTCCAACAAACCTGTTAATGTAATAGTATTCGTATTAGAAGTAACTGTAGTCCAACTCGGAATACCTACTTTTCTATATCTTAAGATATATGTCGCACCAGGGAAAGGATCCCAAGTTACTTCAGCTGTAGTTGTAGTAAGGTTTGTAATAGTTAATCCCGGAGGAGCAATATCACAAGTTCTTTCTGTAGTAAATACTTTAGGGTTAGACCAAGTGTTTAATGTAGTTTCATTATCACACATGTTAGCAACCTGAACTTCATATGTAGTATAAACATTTAATCCGGCAAGAGTATAAGTGTTTGCAGGAGCTAAAGGCAAAGGAATATTTGCGCTCCATCCAGCATTTCCACTTCCTACAATTCTATATCTTAAGAAGTAATGCGAACTCGCTGCCAATGGTGACCAAGTAATCAATGCTGATGTCGTAGTGATATTACTAACTGTTACATTTGGAGGTGTAGGATCACATCTTGTAGTGAATAACTTCGGTGTAGCAGTACCTTCAACATTATTACAAACAGCAACTACCATTACTTCATATGTTGTAGCAGGATCTAAACCTGTTGTCATCACATAACTTGTTGTAGGTGGTGCTATTACCACAGATGAATTTGGCCATCCTGTAGTTCCTTGTTTTCTCCAATATACTTTATAACCAAGATTGTCTAGAGAAGCTGTCCAATGTACAGTTGCAGCATTGTGAGTAACTGTATCAACAAACACGTTAGTTGGTGCCACAGTGGAACAAGGTCTGATAATAAATGTAAAGTCTACATAATTACCGTAAGGAGCAGATCCACATGGAGTTATAGTACCAATATAAGATGTTGCAAATCGTGCTCTATAAGAACCTGAAGGGTGACCTACAGAACTAATCGGCGCATTCGTAACCGAATTGACATAACTACCTGAATAATATACTTGCTCAGTAGCAGGATCAAATACCATATCATTGTTCCAGTCGATCCATATATAATAATAATATGTACTTGTACCGGCATTCATTGAAACGTTTGCTGTACCTCCTGGCAATACCGAGAAGCTTGTAGCAGAGTTGTTTACATATGCACTGTATGATGTTGCTGTATATGCTAGATTAGTAAAACCATTAGTAGATGTAATAGTCTTCAAAAAATATGATGTTGAAGAAGAACCTCCTGTCGGAACACAGTAATTGGTATAAACCGTACGTGGACCAGACCAATAGCTAAGATCAGAACCACTACATCTTGCTCTTACCCAAATATAATATGTTGTACTAGGAGCTAATCCGGCTATTAACTGACTTGGTCCTGTTACACCTGTATATTGAGGAGTAGTTCCTGCAGTAGGAGCCACACCTGTTGTGTTATAATAAACGTCATAACCACCTGCAGGTGCCGGAGTTGGGATCGTCCATTGTATTGTCGTACTTGTCGTTGTTGTGTTTAACACGGTTAGACCTGTAGGAGGCAAACATGTAGGAGGAGCAACAACAGATAATGTAAAATCTACATAGTTTCCATAAGGTGAAGGTCCACAAGCCGTATTAGTCCCAATATAAGAAGACGATGTACGAACTTTGTAGTTTCCTAATGCCTGTCCTGCAGGTATTGCAATAGTTGCAGTTCCGGTTGCAGTATATGTTGTTGTAGCTAAAATAGTTTCACCCGGATCATTAAAGTCAAGATCATTATTCCAGTCAATCCATACATAGTAATAATATGTACCTGCACCTGCTGAAGCCAGATTAGTAACTACACTAAACCCAGGTGAGCTCATTACAACTCCAGGTGAGTTTACATAAGCCTGGTATGAAGATGCTGTATAGGCAAGGTTTGTCCACCCTCCGGTAGTTGTAACATTATTTAAATAATAACTCGTTGAAGATGTACCTCCGGTAGGAAGACAATGTCCCGTGTATACAGTGATTGGTCCTATCAATGAACTACTGGTACTAGCACTACATTTTGCTTTAATCCATACATAATAACTTGTAGCCGGAGACAATCCTGGAATTGTATAACTTGTAGTCGTTCCTGCAATACCCGTAATTTGTGGTGTACCTGGAGGAGTTGTTGTAGTACTATAATATATATCGTAGCCATTCGCTGGTGGTGTAGAAGGTGTAGCCCAACTAACCGAGGCACTTGTAGTGGTCATTCCTGTAGAAACAAAACCAGACGGCCCAAAGCAAGATGGCGGAGTCCACGTGTAGGTAAGACCATTCGTTGGCATTCCCGGAGTAGCTGCAGTGGTATTCAAGGCTTGCGAGCTAGTGTTTGCTGTTCCTGCTGCTGAATTCGTAAATAAAACAGAGGTAGCATTAAGTCTATTATTAAAGTCAGCATTCGTAGCACCTCTCAATCCTATTTGTGCAGTACCGCTTACAGAAGTACTTCCTACCAGATATGATCCGTTCTTATATACTACAGCAATAGTATTTGTAGTTTCTCTAAGTCTTATTTGAAAAGACAGGGTATAAACACTTGTTGTAGATGTAGAATAAGCAGCTCTGAAATCTGTCCATTGTATCACAATTTCCCTGTTAGGAGCAGTTCCAACAACCCCCCAACTGATATTACCCGTTGTAGATGCAATGTTAAAAACAGAGTTTAAATCTTTTCCTAATGCAGATACAGCACCTACATAGCCTTCTGTACTCGAAATCGGACTATAAGTAGAAGTTCCGGGTGTAGTAGCTCCGAAGGTAATAAAACCATTTGTCGAAACATTTATAGAAGTATAATTAGTTCCATTAAATGAAACACCAAACGGAAGAGCTACAGGATAAATGACATCATCTAATGAAGCAGCACCTGTATTCCCAGTTGCAGTTACCAGTACCGTCGCTGTACTTGGCAAAGGAGTATAAGTTCCTGCAGACTGTGCAAAGCTGTAAGAACTTACTTGTGCATTCATGATATATGAAAGCGCCAAGAAAAAAAATAGTAGAATTTTCTTCATGTTACTAAATATTAGATCCTCTAAGGATCTGAAAGTTATAAATTTTAATTAAAGAATAATCTTTTGAATTTACTCTGTACAAAAGATTAAGATTGTCACAAACTTGAAAAAAAGTAAAAAAATTCACCATAGGCTATAATTTAATATTAGTTACTGCAAATCTAATTCGTTTTTTAATAATTTATAGTATAAATCGCAATGTTTTTTATAGAAATTTTCTCATTTTTTAATAGAGAATTTACTGAAACTCGACTATATACATATTTAAAACAAACGTTTAATATTAAATTTTATTATATAATTGAAAGTTTTGAGAATAAAGCAATCAGTTTATTCGCCAATAGGTCATTTCGATTTCTTAACTAAAAGTGTATTAAGCAGTTTAAAAACTTTTAATTTATTATTATTTAATATTTTTTCCGTAAATTATCATTACTTCTACATCATACAATTGATTTTCTAAAAAAATATTTTCTATGTAAATTTTTAACAGATTTTTTAACAGATATAAAAAGGCCTCCTAAAAAGGAGACCTAAACACAAATGATGAAAAAAGATTTTTATAAATAGAATTATCTATAATTTCTTAAGTAAAATTAATTCGAGCAGTGCTTTTATTTTTATGAATCAGATCATATTCTTGCAAACTTTCATAAAATTCATAATCTTATATATTCAGGAATAACACATCAAAAAAATTCTAGCCAGTTTATTATTAAAACATCAGTTCTGTTTTATAACATTCTAAAAAACACTTCAAAACACTGATATACAGTCTGTTTAAATAAAACACTATCATCAACTAACATTAATCTTATAGAAATAATTCTATAAAATACTAATTATTTTTTAAAAAAGCATTGATCTGGATCATAAGATTTCAACATTATGTTAAATAAATTTGCTTAACAATTAAATCAAACAAAAGTGAATAAAGTATCCGTACTAATTGCAAATTATAACAATGGAAAGTATTTCAGAGATTGTTATGAATCAGTTATTTCACAGAGCTATGAAAATTGGGAAGTAATTATTGTAGATGATTGTTCAACAGATGATTCTGTAAAACTTATCAAAGAATTGATAAAAGATGACGTTCGTTTTAAATTGTATCAAAATGAATCCAACAAAGGTTGTGGATATACCAAAAGAAAATGTATAGATCTCGCAACAGGGGATTTTTGCGCCTTCTTAGATCCTGATGATGCGCTGTATTATTATTCGCTCGAATGTTCAATGGATGAATTCCAAAAAACAAACAAAATTGTAGCAACCTATTCACAATTAATATTTTGTGATGAAAAACTAAATCCGATAGAAATATTTTCCAAGATAAAACAAATCAATAATAACAGATTTTTTTTCAATAGCCCTATTCAGCTTTCAGCATTTTTTGTATTCAAAAAAGAGGCTTATCTGCAAACCTGCGGAATCAATCCAAACCTTAAAAATGCAGTAGACCAGGATCTTTATTTAAAATTACTGGAAGTTGGTGACGCAAAATTTATTGATGAAGTATTGTACAAATACAGACTTCACAACAATGGAATTTCTCAGCATACATCAAAACAAAGTGCAAAAGAGTCATTCTCAAGAGTCATCCATCAGGCAATGAAAAGGCGAAAAATTACCTCAATCAATAATATACCTGTTCCGGAAACATTTACAACATCCGATGAAATTTACAATCTATTAAATTACCAGACAAAAATACCTTATAGATTAATGAATAGAATAAAATCTACATTAAATATTTAACATTTCAAATGAAAGTTCCTCATTTTGAGGAACTTTCTTACTATTCATAGTATTAAAAAAATTCAGCCTCATTTAATATATTAAGATGATATATAAGCCGAATTATCTATTCAAAAGACAGTAATTTTTGATATAAACAAAAAATGGTCTCCTTTGCAGGAGACCGTAAAAACACAAATGATGAAAAAAATCTATTCAGAGTGCTCTGAACAGAGTCGTTATGCAGCAATAAAGCCACTATATTTTGTCCTACACATTCCACTTCGGAAATCGTTGTAGTATAAAACCCATTAATAATCTTCTTTTTAAGAAGTCGATAGAGTCCAAAGATAACAACCATTAATGAGATGACAAAATAGTTTGTATTAAAATTAAAAAAAAGTGGAAATCTTATATAATTATATTTCGTTTCAAAATTTCTAGGTTTTAAATTTTAGCATTATTTGATGAATATTTTTAACTTAAATCTCTAATTTTAGATATATTTTTAATTATTAATGACAAATATTTATGACATATTAGATAAAATATTATATAGCTTTATTAATAAAAACAAAACCAATTAGTCACAAAAATATCTACTAATCAAATACTTACATATAACAAATCATTATTAATCGGAATAATAATCAAATACAATTCACTTTATTTAGAATTAATATAAATTATTATTATTTCATGTTTTTGTGATTTACGAATAATATTTATTATTACATTTGATAAAAAGATAAATGATTTGGAAAGAAAAGTTTGTTTTATAGTAATATTATCATTCTCACAATTTATATTTTCACAACAGTTTAAAGTAACGGGAAAAGTTATTAATAAAAAAAATGATATAATTGAATTTGCGGAAGTATTATTAATGTCGAAAGATTCAACTATTATAAAAAACGAACTTTCTGATGAAAAGGGATTATTTTCTATAAATACAGAAAATGGCGCTTATATATTACAGATAAAAAGACTCAAAGATATTGTCTACACAAAAAATATTGAAATAAACAAAAATGTAGACTTAGGAAATATCACTATTGAAAATATTCAGGATATAAAAGAAGTTGTTTTAAATAGTAGAAAAAAGTTAATTGAAAGAAAAGTTGACAGATTGGTGTTTAATGTAGAAAATTCTATATCTGCAACAGGTGGAGATGCAACAGATGCTTTAAGAAACACTCCTAACATTAGAGTTCAAAATGAGCAAATCTCTATGATTGGTAAAAATGGAATGTCTTTAATGATTGACGACAGAATGGTACAATTATCCGGTGAGGAACTTATAAATTTCTTAAGAACCATTAAATCTGACGACATAAAAAGTATAGAAGTAATAACCAATCCACCAGCAAAATATGATGCAGAAGGAAACAGCGGAATTGTAAATATCAAATTAAAAAAAGCGGAAAAAAATAGCATAAGCGGAAATTTAAAATCCTCATATACGCAGGCAACGTACGCTTTAGGAAATATTGGAGGAGGTTTAAATTACCAAAAAGGTAAGCTGACTGTAACTTCCAATATAAATTATTCGAACGGAAGTTTTGCACCATATCAGGAATATACACTTAGCTACCCCAATTACACATGGTTTGAAACCAACAGAACAAGAAGTTTTCAAAACAGTTTAAGCGGGAGACTCGCACTGGATTATCAGGTGAGTAAAAAAACTACAATGGGAATTGAATACATGGGGGCATTAAGCAAACCTCTCCGTAAAGGAAATAATACCTCTCATATATATAATAGTATAAAAACATTAGACTCATTAGTCATAACACCATCAAGAATTGAAATGAATAGAAGAACACACTCATTAAACCTTCATTCTGTAACCAAACTAGACAGTTTGGGGAAACAATTCTCTGTGGATGTAGATTACTTTAAGTATATCTCTGACACGAATAATGATTTTAATACCAATACTTTTTTGCCTGATAATACACCTGTTTTCAACAGATATATTGCAGCCAGCAACATAAGCAATCAAAATGTAGATATCTATTCAGCAAAGATGGATTACGAATTTCCTCTGCAGTGGGCAAATTTATCTTTTGGGGCTAAAGTTTCTTTTATTAATAATAATAGCGGAGCATCATATTTTGACACAACAAATATGGTTTCTGTCTTTGATCCTACAAAGAGTAATATATTCAATTATAAAGAAAATACACAGGCTGTATATTTCTCAGGGCTTAAGAACCTTTCTGAAAAATGGGATATTCAGCTAGGTTTAAGATTAGAAAATACACAAACCAAAGGTTATTCAGAAACTGTAAATGAAACCACTAAAAACAATTATACTAAGCTCTTCCCTACTTTTTACCTGACCTATAAAGCCAATGAAAACAGCACTTTCGGATTAAATTATAATAAAAGAATCGACAGACCGGGATATTCTAAACTGAACCCATTCAGGTTTTACTCTTCCTCTTATAATTATTCCGAAGGAAACCCTTTCTTACAACCATTTTTTACAGATAATATCGAGTTTTCACATATCTATAAAAATTTCTACACAGCAATATATGGCAGTTATTTAAAGAATGGTATTGATGAAGTTACTTATGTTTCTAATGGCAGTATTTCACAAATTGTAAAACCAAATAATTTTTATGATCAAAAAACAGTTGGTCTGATTGAAAGTTTTACCTTTAATAAACTTACATTTTGGGAAAGCAATAATCAACTGAACGTTTATTATTCTAAAACGACCTCCGAAATATTAAATACAGTTCCAAATATCGACAATTGGACAATGTCTTTCAACTCTAATAACAGCTTTAATTTAAATAAATCAAAAACAATAAAAGTTGAACTTAACTTTAATTACCAATCCCCTTCCGTAGCAGGAAGTTACAAATTGTCGAGCTTTTATTATTTCGATACTGGTTTTAAATTCCTTTTCCTTAAAAATAAGCTTCAGACAGCTGTGAATTTCATGGACATTTTCAGAACCAACAAAACAACTTTCACTCAAATTGTAAGCGGAATAAAACAGGAAAATTATAATTATTCGGATACACAAAAATTCAGAATATCTGTAGTATGGAATTTCGGAAAAGCAATAAAAACAGAGAAAAAGCAACGAAGCAACGAAGAAGAAAAAACCAGGACAACATAAAATAGATTTAAGCATTGAGTATTTTGTAGTGCGCAATACGAAGGAAAGATGATTTAGATAAATAACTTGCAAGTGACCACCAACTCCGGATTTAATGTGTGTAAACTTTAATCCAATTAAATCAAATTAAAAATTTTAATATCATGAAAAAATTCTTTTTAAAAAACAGAGATTTAGAATCATTAAAGTCAAACGTTTCTAAATTAGAAAATCCAGCATTGAAAAATGCAGTTTTAGATACTTTATCAACTAATGATAAATTAGGAGGAGGAGTAGGTGAAATTTCTTACAGCAGAGTTCTTTGGGGTAAAGCTACTTGGTCTAAAGTAGTAGTACTTGAGCCATCTATAGAGTAAAAATAACTCTCGCTTATATAAAAATTTAGAGGTTGTTGAATTTATCTTCAACCTCTTTTTTACCTAAAAACTAAATACCTATGAAAATTGAAAGTATCGTTGTAAAAATTGCAAGTCGATGCAATATCAACTGTACATATTGCTATATGTACAATCACGAAGATAAATCTTATCTTAAACAGCCAAAATTTATTTCTGAGGAAACAACAACAGCTTTTGTCAACAGACTTCTTGAGCATGCCATTGAAGATGACGTAAAGATTTTCAATATCTGCCTTCACGGTGGCGAACCGTTATTATTAGGAAAGAAAAGACTTTTAGAATTTATAGAAAAATTTAATGTTTTAAAAGAAAATAATATAGGGGTAGATTTTACCATGCAAACCAACGGATTGTTAATAAATGATGATTGGTGCCAAACTTTTAAAGAAAACAAAATTGGTGTAGGAGTAAGTTTGGACGGTCCCAAAGAAATTAATGACATCTACAGAGTAGACCATCAGAACAAAGGTACTTTCGATAGAATATTAAAAGGAATCAACAGTCTTCGAAAAAACAATCTGCCTGTCGGAACACTTTCTGTGATGAATCTTCATGCAGATCCTGAATATCTTTATGAGTCTTTTAAAAACATGGAAATCTCAAATATGGATATTCTTTTCATGGATCTGAACTATGACAATTACAATAGTTTTATGGATGAAGTAAATTATACAATGTCGGAATGGTATATTCAGCTTTTCGATTTATGGTTTAATGATCCTTCAAAAAAAATCAGCTTTAGGTTATTTGATAATTTTATTGGAAATATATTAGGTGGCAATACTTCTGCAGACATGGTAGGAACAGCAGAAAAAAGTGTAATGGTATTGGAAACCAATGGAGATATGGAGCCGGTAGATTCATTAAAAATCTGTGGAGAATCATTTACAAAAAGAAATTATAATGTAAATGATAATAAGATCATTGATCTTGCTCAAAATGATATTATTTATTTGTACTACAAAAGTGGAACTTATGTATCCAGAAAATGCCAGGCTTGCCCGATATTGGAAATCTGCGGTGGCGGATATTTAACACATAGATATTCTTCTGCTAATGGCTTTAACAATCCTTCTGTATATTGTGATGATCTGCTGAGACTGATTACACATATTCAAAACAGGGTAATAGATAATCTTCCAGATGAAATATTAGAAGCTACCGGAATGCAGAAGCTTACCTATGAAAATGCTCTACAAATTATAGAAGAAACCTTGCCCGCAGTTCCTGAACCTGAATACACAGAATTATTAGAAAGTTTCCGTAAGTTAGAATATGAGAAAGTCATTTAAGAAATTTCCTTTTTTTCAACAATTAGATAGTCAGGATTGTGGTTTTACATGTCTTAAAATGATCAGTGAATATTATGGAATCCATATTGATAATTCTAATTCTGTACTTACTGAAGCTAATCTCTTAAAACAAGGAATTTCTGTTACTAACCTTAATGAAACAGCTCAGGCACTAGGATACAAAACACTAGTTGTACAACTTGATTTTGATAAAGCACTGGAAAATGCACCTGTTCCTGCAATATTTTTTTGGGATCAGGTACATTTTGTTGTAGTCTATAAAATTGAAAAAGATAAAGTATATGTTGCGGACCCTGCTTTCGGAAAAACAATTTACTCCAAAGAAGAATTTTTAAAAGGCTGGACGCAAGGAACTCAAGAAGGAATCATCTTGTTACTCGAACCTACTGAAAAATTATCTGAAAATAATTATACAATAAAAAAAGAAAAAGGAAGCCTGAAATATGTCACACAATATCTAAAAAAACACAAGGTTCAGCTAGCTCTCATTGCAGTAACTTTATTGATATCTTCATGTATTGAACTTATTTTCCCTTTTTTTACACAAAAAATTATAGACAAAGGAGTTGCACTAAAAAATGTATCATATATTTATTTGATTCTAATTGCACAGATCATCGTTTTTATCAGTAGAATTGGTCTAGAATTTTACCGTTCATGGTTATTCATTCATATCAGTAGCAGAATAAGTCTTTCTATTATTTCTGATTTCCTTGTTAAATTAATGAAATTACCATTGAAGTTTTTCAGCAGTAAAAATATCGGTGACCTTACACAAAGAATTCAGGATCATAAAAGAATCGAAGAATTTTTATCAAAAGATTTGATCCAGACTGTATTTTCAATATTTAGCATTATTATTTACGCATTTATTTTACTCTATTTTAATACTACTATATTTTTAATCATTTTAGCAGGTACAGTTTTAGAACTTATCTGGATATTCCGTTTTTTGAAAAAAATTAAAATCTTAGATCAAAAAACCTTCACTTTACAAGCAAAGGATCAAAATAAAATTTATGAGTTAATTAACTCCATGCAGGAAATTAAGCTTAATAATTTGGAAGATGATAAAAGAAATGACTGGCAAAAAATTCAGAAAAATATATATCTGAATAATATTGATAAGCTAAAAATTGATCAGCAATATGAAAGCTATAAATTCATCAGCTTTTTTCAGACAATATTAGTTATTTTCGTTGCATCAATATCTATTATGAATGGAGAATTATCCATTGGAAGTATGCTTGCCATCATGTTTATTATTGGGGGTATTAATGGCCCTATTGGTCAACTTATCAACTTTGTATTACAATATCAATTGGTAAAAATAAGCTTTGAAAGATTAAATGAAATTCATAATAAACCAGACGAAGAAAATATCAGTAAATATTCTGATCTTACCGAAATAAAAGATATTGTTATTCAGGATGTAAATTTCTCTTATGACAATTCAAATTATATTTTAAAAAATATTTCTTTAGATATACCGAAAGGCAAAACAACTGCAATTGTTGGTGTAAGCGGAAGTGGAAAAACTACATTATTAAAATTACTTTTAAAATTTTATAAGCCATTAGATGGAAACATCTTTTTAAATAATATGAATTTACAAGAAGTAGACAATACAATATGGCGCGACAAATGCGGTGTAATTCTTCAGGATAGTTTTATTTTTTCAGACACGATTGCATACAACATAGCCCTGCAAGAAAAACCAGATCAAGAAAAATTAACTCAAGCTTTAAAACTTGCAAATATTAATGAATTTATAGAAAGACTTCCTCTAAAATTAAATACAATAATCGGAACAGAAGGAATAGGAATCAGCCAGGGACAAAAGCAAAGAATCTTAATTGCCAGAGCAATATATAAAAATCCGGATTATCTGTTTTTTGATGAAGCAACTAATTCATTAGATGCAAAAAATGAAAGAATAATTGTAGAAAATATTGATACCTATTTCAAAAATAAAACAATGATTGTTGTCGCGCACAGACTTTCTACGGTAAAAAATGCTGATCAGATTGTAGTAGTGGATAATGGCAAAATCATTGAAAAAGGCAATCATGAAGAGCTAATTAAACACAACGGAAAATATTTCGAACTTATACAGAATCAACTAGAGTTAGGATCCTAATTATGAAAAATACAAAAGAAAATGAAGACTTGATGGGAAAAATCCCAAACTATTTTACGTTTTTAGGGATTATTTTATCTCTTTTTAGCCTGATAGCAATATGCTTTGCATTTAAAGTTTTATTCTTATAAAATAAAAACAAACCCCGATCAACATTATGATTTCCCTCAACAAATCAGTTTTTTAATATTTTTTTAGATTTTTTAACATTACTTAACTAAAACTTGGCTTCATAATTGGAAATACTATATCATCAAGGTCTTTTACTTTGAAACTCCTTATTAAAATTTGAATTATGAAAAATATAGTGTTAACAGGTTTATTGTCAGTTTTTTTATTGACTGCCTGTAAAAAAGATGATCAGGTAGCTGAAAAATCATTGGAACAACAAAAAATGGAATTCCAGATGAGACAATTGGATATTGAAAAACAAAAGCTAGCGATCGAGAAAGAGAAAATGGCTTATGAAGCACAGAAAAAAGCAGATAGCACCATCGAAGCACAAAAAGCAAAAACTGCTGCTGCCAATGCAAAACCTCAAATAATCAGAGAAACACATACAGTATATAGAGATACACCGAGCCAAAGCTCCAACAACGGAACTTATGCCAATAACGGAAGCAGTGCTTCTCAAGGTACTACTAAGAAAAAAGGCATAAGTGAAGCAGCAAAAGGAACAGTGATTGGTGCTGTAGGTGGTGCTGCATTAGGTGCTCTCGTCAATAAGAAAAACCGTGGTGCCGGTGCAGTAATTGGCGGTGTAGTCGGTGGTGCAACAGGATATACTCTTGGTAGAGCCCAGGATAGAAAAAGCGGAAGAGTTCAGCCAAAATAATTATTATTTTCACGATAACAAAGAAAGATTGCTTATTTTTAGGCAATCTTTTTTATGGTTTATATTCTGATTTCAACGGTTTTAATTCTTCCGACTTTGATGGGTTGGGGAAAAATCGTTGAAAATATTTCCAAAAAATTATTCACTGGAATTTCCGGAAAAATATTGTTGGGGATTTTAGGAATTAGTTTGATCTGGACAATCCTGGCATTTTTTATTCCTTTAAATATATATGTAGAAATCCCGACCATCTTATTGGGTTTGATTTATTTTTTCAAGGATAAATTGTATCACGAACTTCATCTGTTTTCAAAAAAAGATTTTTTATTGATTTCAGTTATTTCAATAATCATTCTATTCTGCGGCTCTTTCTATCCTTATATATTAGATCATTTCGGATATTATGTTCCAGCTATAAAATGGTTGACAGAATTTGGATTAATCAAAGGAATTTCAAATCTTGATCTTACTTTAGGGCAAATGTCGATCTGGCACATTTTTCAGGCTGGATTTTCTAATTTTTCAGATCCGTTTTTAAGAATTAATTCAGTTTTACTAATTATTTATACCTTATATATTATAGAAAAGAAAAACTGGATTCATCTATGTTTTCTTCCGGTTTTATTACTATTTTCACAATCACCAAGTCCGGATTTGCCTGTAATTATTTTTTCTTTAATTATTCTGAACGAAATTTTAAAAGACAATAAAAACACCTCTCTACTATTCGCTTTTTCAGTTTTTATTTTTGCTATAAAACCAACGATGATCTGGCTTCCGATTTTGAGTTTCCTCTACTCTATTCTTATTATTAAATCAAATTTAAAAAATTTACTTCCTGGAATTTTAATCGTTTTATTGTTTTTCATTAAAAATATTTACACATTCGGTTATCCGATTTTTCCTGTTTCAATCGGAAATTTGGATGTGAGTTGGAAACCCAATCCTGAAGTCCTGAAAATATCCTCACAATACGCTATTTTAAAAACTTATGATATGCAGTATTCCTATCAGGAAATTCAGAAATTTTCGGGTTTAGATTATATTAAAAATTGGTTTTTCTTAGATGGAATCAAATCAAAAATCAACATTATTTTCATCATAAGCTTAATTAGTTTCGCCGTTTTTAGCTTTATTAAAAAAAATAAAATCATCAGTTTAATTTGTATTTCAATTATCATTAAAAGTATTTTAGTCTTATTATTTTCCGCTCAGTACAGATTTTTTATTGATGTATTTTTCGTGATCTTTTTTGTCATTTTTCACAGCTATTTTAATCAAAAAAAATCGATTGTCGTATTTTCTGTTTTAAGTATAATTTTCATCGGATTTCTCACTTTACCGAATATGCTTCAGACTTATTTACCCAGTTTTAAACTTGGAAATTTTATGGGAAAATTTGAGATTAAACAAATTTATAAACCTTCAAGTTACAACTACAATAAGTTCAACACTTACAAAGTCGGGAATTTCAAATTTAATGTTTCAAAAAAATACCCGTATAGTTTTGATACTCAACTTCCGGCTGTTTCCGAAGGTTATCTTTTAGATGATTTAAAAGCAGGAATTTTTCCGCAAATGATTGACGGTAAAAATCTCAGAAAAGGATTCATCTGGAAAAAACTAAATCAGAACGGGAAAAAAGAGGCAGAAAACGTTATCAATTCTATCAACAATTCATATAAACAGAAGTGAATTTTATGGCATTTCCATCTGAAGAAAAAGCTGTAAATTTGCGTCATGTTAAATACTCTAGGTAATCTTCTCAGTCTTACAACATTTGGAGAGAGTCATGGTCTGGCTTACGGTGGAATCATTAATAATTTTCCGGCAGGTTTAACGGTTGATTTCGATAAAGTTCAATACGAACTGGATCGAAGAAAACCCGGACAATCCGCAATTGTAACCCAAAGAAAGGAAAGTGACACGGTAAAGTTTCTGTCAGGAATTTTTGACGGAAAAACAACCGGAACTCCCATTGGTTTTATCATCGAAAACGAAAATCAGAAATCAAAAGATTATGATCACATCGCGGATTCTTATCGTCCAAGTCACGCGGATTTCACGTATGATCAAAAATTTGGTTTGAGAGATTATCGCGGAGGAGGTAAATCTTCGGCAAGGGAAACGATGAACTGGGTAGTTGCAGGTGCTTTAGCAAAACAATTATTATCAAATATCGAGATCAATGCTTACGTTTCTTCTGTTGGCGACATTTTCTGCGAAAAACCTTATCAGGCTTTAGATTTTTCTAAAACGGAAAGCAATGAAGTTCGTTGTCCGGATTCGGAAACTGCCGAAAAGATGATCGCAAGAATTAAAGAGATCAAAAAAGAAGGCAACACAATTGGCGGAACAATTACCTGTGTCATCAAAAATGTTCCTGTGGGAATTGGCGAACCTGTTTTCTCAAAACTTCAGGCAGAATTAGGAAAAGCTATGCTGAATATCAATGCTGCAAAAGGTTTTGAATACGGAAGCGGATTCTGTGGTGCAAAAATGACAGGAAGTGAGCACAATGATCTTTTCAACGAAGATTTTACAACAAAATCAAACCTTTCGGGGGGAATTCAAGGGGGAATTTCAAACGGAATGGATATCTATTTCCGTGTGGCTTTCAAACCTGTCGCAACAATTTTAAGACCTCAGGAAAGTGTTGACAAATATGGAAATCCTGCGATTGTAGAAGGAAAAGGACGTCATGATCCTTGTGTACTTCCCAGAGCCGTTCCTGTGGTGGAAAGTTTAGCTGCTTTTGTTTTGGCAGATTTATTTTTGATCAATAAAACAAGAAATATCAATAATTTTTAAATATAATATTTTTAGTAATGAAAAATTACTGGGAAAAAAGTATCTCTTTCGAAGAGTATCTTGAAATCGGAAAACAAAGGTTAGAAAATCCTGCGACTCAACAGGAAATCGATTATAAACAATATTACGAACTGGGAATTCAGAGAATCGACAGAACATTAAAAAAATATGCTCCGAATGAAGATCAGCTAAAGGAATTGGAAGCAAAAAACTTCGATGGAAAAATTTTAATTATTTCTGAAGTGTGGTGTGGTGATGCAAGTTCTACCGTTCCGGCTTTAGTTAAATTCTTCGAAGGTAAAAATGAGGTTAGAATTTTTCTTAGAGACAGCGATAAAAGCTTAATTAATCAATTTTTGACTAACGGAACAGAATCTATCCCGAAAGTTATTATCCTTGATAAAGATTTTAACGTAAAAAACTCTTGGGGACCTCGTCCAAAATATGGAAAAGAATTGTTAATGAAATATAAAGCTGATCCTGAAAATTATACAAAAGATCATTTTTATAATGATTTGCAGTTGTATTATGCAAAAAACAGAGGGAAAGATGCTGTTCAGGAAATATTGGAATTGTTGTAACTCGTAAGTAAATTTAATTAAAAATATTACGTTCAGTTTGTCATTCCGTAGGAATCTAAGCTGAGTTTATTCAAATTTAAAAGTTAATTATTTTACATAGATTCCTACGGAATGACAAACTAAATGGTTAGTTTTTCTAGAAGATATATTTACCTTTAAGATTTAAAACAATTTTATTAAAAAGTAAAAATGAAAAAAAATATAATTTATCTCGTATTAATCATCATCATCGGAGTAATCGCTTTTGTTCCTGGCGTGAAAGACAAATTGAAAGACACTTTCTTCCCGATTGCAACAATTGAAAATGCTGTTCACATCAGCGACGAAGATTACGACATCGATTTAAAAGGAATCAATGTTCCGAATACAAATCTTAAAGCTTTCAAAGACAAAGCGGTTTTCCTGAATTTTTGGGGAACTTGGTGTCCTCCATGCAGAAAAGAATGGCCTTCGATTCAAAAATTATATGATACAAGGAAAGATCATGTAAATTTTGTTTTAATTGCAATGGAAGATAAAGAAGATGCGGTGAGAAAATTTTTAAAGGAAAATAATTACAACGTTCCGGTTTATATTGCTCAAAGTCCGATTTCAGAGAAAATACTTCCGAAAGTGTTTCCTACAACCTACCTTTTGGATAAAGACGGAAGGATTTTAATTAAAGAAGATGCCTCAAGAGATTGGAATACAGAATCCACCCATCAGTTCATTGATAATATTATTAAATAATTTTAACTAAAATTTGTAAATTATTGGTACGGAATTTGCGAAATTTACATTGTTAAAAAATTATTTAAACTAAACACAAAATGAAGTATTCTAAATTGAACCTGGCAAAAGAAGCCATCAGTCACAAAGGTTTTGTAAAAAAGATTCCTGACATTTTCAGAATGATAAAAATGTGGAGAAAAGGAAGTTATCCCATGAAATCCATTGATATTATTCTACCTTTAATAGGACTTTTATATGTCATCTCCCCGATTGATCTTCTGCCGGAAGTTGCCGTTCCTGTAATCGGAGTTTTGGATGATCTTGCGGTTTTATCACTCGCAATACCGAAACTGATAAAAGAAGTAGATAAGTTTCTGCTTTGGGAAGCCGAGCAAAATTACAACTCAGATATCACAAAGGTGATCGACGCTGAAATTGTAAAATAATTTAACAGAAATATTAAAAAGCCATCTCGAACAGATGGTTTTTTTATAATATATTTTTAATGTTAATAATCACCAAGCAATAAGTTTCACTGTATTTCTTAGTTCCCTTTCAAATCCTTAAATTTGCAACATCTAATAAAAAATAATGGAAAGTAAAAAAGAATTCTTTTTGGAGTGCTACAAACTAGGCATCATCAAATTCGGAAGATTTACATTAAAAAGCGGTATTGAAAGTCCGTTTTATGTAGATTTAAGACCATTGGCTTCAGATCCGAAAATTTTGAAAAATTTGGCTAATTATTTATTGGAAATGCTTCCTTTGGATAATTTTGATCTGATCTGCGGAGTTCCTTACGCTGCACTTCCGATGGCTACAGCGATGTCGTTGGAAAGCTATATTCCATTAATTATTAAAAGAAAAGAAGCTAAAAACTACGGTACTAAAAAACTGATCGAAGGAATTTACCAGAAAGGACAAAACTGTCTTTTGGTTGAAGATGTAATTACTTCAGGAAAATCTTTGATCGAAACGATTGCAGAAGTTGAACAGGAAGACCTCAAAGTCGCTGACATCGTTGTTGTTTTAGACAGAGAACAAGGCGGAAAACAGCTTCTTGAAAGCAAAGGATACAGAGTTCATACACTTTTCAATATTTCAGAAGTTTGCGAAATTCTTCAGGAAAATGGAGAATTATCTGACGAAGAAGTAAAAAGAATTCAGGATTTCTTACAGGGAAACCATATTCAGTTTGAAGAAAAAACGAGACTTTCTTATCAGGAAAAATTTGAAAATGCTCAGCATTCGGTTTCTAAAAAATTATTGGAAACAGCTTTGGCAAAACAATCTAATTTAATCGCTTCTGCAGATGTTACAACAACTCAGGAATTATTGGATTTAGCTGAAAAAGTAGGACCACATGTTATTGCATTAAAAACTCATATCGATATTCTTTCTGATTTCGAATATGAAAAAACAATTACTCCATTAAAAGCTTTGGCTGCAAAACATAACTTCTTATTGATGGAAGACAGAAAATTTGCAGACATCGGAAATACTCAGGAGCTTCAGTTTACGAGCGGAGTCTTCAAAATTACAGATTGGGCGGATTTTGTGACTTCACAGGTAATCGGAGGGTTTGAATCTTTAGACTGTTTCAAAAATGTGGGTGTTGTAGCAATTATCGGGATGTCCTCAAAAGGAACTTTAACGACAAATTCTTACAGAGAAGAAGCATTAAAAGTTGCCCTTTCTCATCCAAACGTAATCGGAGGAGTTTCTCAGAACGAACTTCCCGAAGAAATTTTATTATTCACTCCAGGTGTAAATCTGGCAGATTCCGGAGACGGAAAAGGACAGCAATATAATACACCGGAACATGTATTTAAAACACTTCATACAGATTTCATCATCGTAGGAAGAGGAATTTATAAATCCGAAAATCCTGCAGAAGCTGCGATCACGTATAAAAATGAAGGGTGGAATGCTTATTTAAACTCATTAGAAAAAAAAGCAATTCAAAGTTAAAGTTAATTTGAAGGAAATTCACACAAAATAAGTTATATTTGAACTTTATCACAGGTAATTGAAAAGGATTAGTATTTGTCTTATTTTGTTTTTGGGTGTTGTAGAAGTCTCTGCGCAGAAAGACAGCATTTATATTGAAGCCAAATTGTCTTCAGATAAGAAAACGCTGAACGTAAGTCAGGAATTGGTTTATTACAACAATTCGGAAAAAGATCTCAACACTGTAAAACTTTTAAACTGGGTTTCCGCTTACAACAAAAGAAGAACTTCGCTGGTTTACAGAAAACTGGAAGACAGAAATACCGATCTGCATTTTGCAAAAAAAAATGAGCTTGGGAAATTATTAAGTTTAAGTATAAAAAGCTCTGATCAGGAAATTCCTGTCAGCAATATTTCTGACGAAAGTTTTTTCCTTCCGTTACAACAAAGTTTAAAGCCGGGAGAAAAAATAAAACTTCAACTGCAATATCAGATTCAGCTTCCTGATAAAAGATTTACAGGATACGGAACTTCTGATAAAAATATAGCACTAAAATATTTCTTTATTGTTCCGGATCGCTTTGATCCGGACAATATCTCTAAGAGAAATTACCACGACATCGAAGAATCAGTAAGTTTCAACACTTTCTGGAGGGTGAATTTTGATCTTCCTGTGAATTATTTTGTTGAAAGTAATTTGATACAGTCTCAAATGAATTCCTTCAATGGTTATCTTGATTCTGACCCTGAATTTTTAATTTCTCAAAACGAATATCCATCAATTAATATCAATACCGAAGGTGTAAAGACAGAAGTAAAATTCGGATATAATTTGAAACCGGAAGAAAAGCAGAACTTAGAGTTTTATCTTCCTTTGCAATTAAAATTCATTAAAGAAAAAATCGGTTTTGTTCCTGAACGGATTTTTATTTCTGATAAATTCAGAAATAAAGAAGATTTTTTCGGAAATAATGATATTACTTTCTTAAAATTCAGATTTCAGCTATTTACTCCTGCAGAAAATACTGATCTCGATTATTTTGGAATTATTGCTAAAAAGATCTTAGACGAAAGCATTATTACTGATAAACAGGATTATCATTGGTTTAAAAGTGGTTTAAAATCTTATCTTGAAATTCAATATCTAAAAAAATTCTACGCAAATACAAAATTACTGGGAACTTTACCCGAAACGAAGATTTTCGGAGTAAAACCTTTAAAATTATTTCATGCATCCGATGTGAAACTGGTTGAACGTTACGGTTTGGCATATCAATACATTATGTCTCAAAATTTAGATCAGAAAATTGATGAAAAATATGCTGTTTTAAGTAATTTCAATGACATGGCGATCAGTAATTTTGAAACAGGAACATTATTCAATTATTCTGCGGACAAAATGGGCTATGAAAATTTTGATAATCTGGTTCAGAATTTCATCGCAAAAAATACTGATAAACAAATCGATCCGAGAGATTTTTTAAAAGAATTGGCTGAAAAAGACAAGAGAACATCTTATCTATCTGAATTTTTGCAACATAAAAACAGAGTTAATTTTAAGTTGAGAAAATTTAAAAAAGAAGGAGATTCTTTAAACATTAAAATTGAGAAAAATACATCAGCCAATATTCCTGTAAAACTTCAGACAACATCAAAAGATGGTGAGACAAAAGAATATTGGGTAGAAACCGAAGAAAAAGAAAAGACAAAAACCGTTTCAATTCCGGCTTTAGACATTTATAAAATCACTCTGAATGATGATTATATCTTTCCTGAATCGAATTACAGAGACAATTTCTTGTATGCCAAAGGTTTCTTTTCAAATACGAAAAAAATTAAATTAAAACTGATCAAAGACATCCCAAATCCTGAATTTAATGAAATTTATGTAAGTCCGAGGGTTCGTTTTAATAACACCTATGACAAATTCCTGATTGGATTTAATTTTAAAAACCAATCTTTTTTTGATCAGAAATTTTTATACTCCTTCACTCCAACTTACAGTACAGGAACAGGAAAACTGACAGGTTCGGGAGCGGTTGCCTATTCTTTTTTACCTGCAGAAAGCATTATCCGTAGTCTTACTTTTGGGGTTTCCGGTTCATATTTCCATTATGATTATGATCTGGCTTATCGTAAAGGTTCGATCTATTCAAATATTAATTTCAGAAAAAATCCGAGAAGTACGGTGAGCCGAAGCATTGGAGCTTCTTACAATTATTTTGAAAGAGATCTTAGCCCGCAAATGATTCTCAATAAAGATTATGACAAATACAATCTTTGGAGTGTAGGTTATGGATACAATGACAGCCAAAGTATCCATGAAAAAAGTTTGGGAATAAGCACACAATGGATGGAAGATTTCAATAAAGTAACTGCAGAAGGATATTATCGTTGGGAATTTGCACCCAGACAAAAACTGAGCGTAAGATTATTTGCAGGATATTTCATTAAAAACAATACCCGAAATAATACTTTTAATTATGGAATTTCCAGAGTTTCAGACTACTCTTTTTCTTATAATTTGCTAGGACAAAGCGCAACAGGCGGAATTTTATCACAGCAGTTTATCTTGGCTGATGGTGGTTTCAAATCTTTCCTTCCGGGTAGTGTCAATAAATGGATCACTTCTGTAAATGTTGACACAAGTGTCTGGAAAATTTTCCATGTGTATGCGGATGCCGGAATTTACGATAATAAAAACCGCCCAACGAAATTTATTTGGGACAGTGGCGTTAAAGTGAGAATCATCCCGGATTTCCTTGAAATTTACTTGCCGGTTCAGTCTTCTTTAGGTTTCGAACCCGGATTCAAAGATTATGCGAGAAGAATAAGATATACTTTGGTGCTTAATCTAAATTCAATTATTAATGCCGCAAGACGAGGCTGGTATTAAAAAAGACAGTTGCACTTTTGTGTACAACTGTTCAATTCAACCTTATAAAATTATTGACTGTTTTTTAATCTTTTAAAATTTTCTGAGAAACAGGCTCATTATTGATAGTTCCCGTAACGATATAGTTTCCTTTTGGTAATTCTGTAACCTCAAGATTGTGGGCTGATTTTGTAGGAGATATTTTCACAACCTGTCCAAACATATTGTAAACCTTAACATCCTTAATTTCACCACCGAAAATAATTTCATTTTCTTTCACGAAAGAATTTTTAATAAAATTGAATTTCGAATAATTAAAATCAATGTCCGAGATTGCTAATGTTCCACCTGTAGAGTTTGTAGGATTAGTTGCTCCTGTCGTAAAATCAACAATATTATTATTGGTATCACCTGAGATTCTTTTAATAGCTGTAGTTGTTGTAGGAGAAGGCGCAGCTCCGGAACCTTCATATTGATTGGCGGTTGATCCATATCCTACAAAGTCGAGTACATTAGAATTTGTTGGTCCGGTTACCTGTACAGCGTTATTAGCCAGAACAATCTTTCCGGAAGTTACAGCGATCCCAATTCCAACAGAAGGATTTGAAGATCCGTCAAAATTAATCACCGTACTTGCAATAAAATCAGGAGAAGGAAGATTAACTGTTCCACCTCCACCTGTGGCTTCCTGTATAAGATAAGTTTGTCCCGGATTTAAAGTAAGATTAGGCAATGTATGATACTGAGTAAAAGTAGATGTTGCCGGCGCATATTGTATCGTTGCCCCTGTAAGAGAAGATACCGTTGAACCTATATTTTTCAAAACTACATAATCATTTTTCAGTGTAGATCCGGAATTTCCACCTCCGCCATAAATTTCACTGATGACAATTTGAGCATTCAGAAATGCAATCATCGAAACGAGTCCGATAAAAGTAAAAACCTTTTTCATAATAAATTATTTTGTGTGATGTATTAAAATAAATACAAAAATAATACCATAAAAATTGATTAAATTTAAAAATAAAACCAAATAAATGTATTAAATTCAATAAATCACATATCCTGCAATAATTATTTTAGAAAAAAACTTTCTATTAATGATTAGGTTTTATAATTAAAGACAAAAAAACAGCCACTTCATTGAAGCAGCTGTTTTATATCTAGAAAATATTTGATATCAAAAATTAGTCTTTCAAGATTTTTTGAGAAACCGGTTGGTTATTTACTGTACCTGTTACGATATAGTTTCCTTTTTGTAATTCAGCAACGTTTAAAGATTCGTTTTCTTTTACAGAAGCTGTTTTTACAATCTGTCCGAACATGTTGTAAACTTTCACGTCTTTTACCTGAGCTCCGAAAGTGATTTCGTTTGTTTTAACGAAAGTATTTTTTACGAAGCTTCCAGCTTTTGTTGAGGATAAATCTGAAACAGCCAAAGTAGTTGTAGAATAAGTTCTTGCAACTAAATTATCAATACTAATATTACCTGTACCAGCACTAGCAGTTCCCGCTTCTCTGATAGCTACAGAAGCTAGCGAAGTTGCAGCAGCAGAAGTACCAGTAGCATTAGATAATAATGGTTGTGAGTTGATTTGTAATGTAGCAGTATTTGTTGATGCAACATTATCAACTGTATAAGTCACAGTAATATTTGCAGCTGTTCCGTAAGGGATCTCAGTACCATAAGTAGGAGTAGCAGTACCTCCACTATTATTTAAAATACCTAATGTATAACCAGTTGCACTTCCTTTAATATATAATCTTCCATAAAAGAAAGTTACACTTGTTCCAGCTGTACCACCAAACATTAAAAAGTAATCACCTGCTGTGGTAAGACCTGTAGCACTCGCAACATTAATAGTTGCAGAATAATCCGCTTTATTGATTACCCCAGCAGCAATAGTATAAGGTGTAGAAAATGCAATGTTAGCGTCTTCACTATTACCTGCAACTAAATTAGCAACAGATCCATTTGCTGTAAGTTGACCAGCTGTTCCACTGTGACTTACCCATCCATTTGATGTTAAAGCTCCAGTATAACTAAAGTTATCGGATGCTACTGTATTTTGTGCCATCAAACTAGCAACTATACCAACTGTAGCAAGAAAAGAATAAATTTTCTTCATGACTAAAATTTTAATTATTAATAATTTACATAGCAAAATTACATGAAATTTTCAAAATAAGGCAATAATTGGATTAATTTTTTGTTAATAACACTAAAACCCTTTCTATTAACAATTTTTAGTTATTTTTACCAATTATTTAAGAACACTTGCGGAATTTTATCTTATTATTCGCTGTTTTATTTGTGGGCATATCAATTACCGATGCTCAAATATTTACATGGAAAAATCCCAATCTTCCACAAGATAGTCTCAAGCAGGATAGTATTAAGCAAGACAGTATTCTCGCTTTAAAATTCGAACAGGATATTTTTGCAAAAGACACAATGGATTTTGTAAAAACAAATAACCGAATTATCGTAGATGAAGGTGTTCTTGCCAAAAATGATAAAAAAAGATTTTTAGGGGAATTAAATTCCAAAGGCTCCATCATTCGAGGGATTACTTTTGGTAATAATCAGGGGCAGTCTGTACAAAGTTCGATGGATTTACAGATTTCCGGACGACTTTCTAAAGATGTTACCATTTTAGCAAGTATCTCAGATCATAACTTACCGATTCAGGCAGATGGATATACGCAGACTTTGGAAGAGTTTGACAAAATCTATATGCAGCTTAATATTAAGGACAAATCAATTCTCCGAGCGGGACATCTGGATTTGGTAGAAGCTAAAAATTATTTTGCGAAATTTCAGAGACGAAGTATGGGACTTGAATTCCAGACCGAATTTGGAAAAGAAAATAAAACCTTCGTTGATGTTTCGATGGGTGTGGCGCGAAGTGAATTCCACAGAATCCGTTTTCAAGGGGTTGAAGGTAATCAAGGACCTTATCGTTTGACTGGTAAAAACGGAGAACAGTTTATTACATTAATTTCAGGATCCGAACAGGTTTTTATCGACGGGATTTTGATGAAACGTGGAGAAAATCAGGATTACATTATTAATTATAATACGGGAGAAGTTACTTTTACCAGTTTCCGACCGATTTTCCAACAGAATTTCATTACTATTTCTTATAACTATACTAATAGAAATTATTCCAGATATTTATTTACCGGAAAAATTGAGCATAAAAGAGAGAAATTAAAGCTTGGATTAAACTGGTTTATGGAAAATGATAATAAAAATGCACCATTATCTCTCAATCTTTCTGAAGAAGACCAAAAAATCCTTGCTGAAGCAGGAAATAATCCAAATCTGATGTATGCCCCTTCCGGAGTCGTTACGGAATATGATGTGAATAAAATTCTTTATCGGTTGGTTCAAAGTCCGGGTGGAAATTATTACGAATTTTCAACAGATGCAAACCAAACACTTTACACTGTTTCTTACACCTATTTCGGAGCCAATCTCGGAGAATACAAAATTACGCAGACAACCAACAACGGACGTGTTTTTGAATATGTAGGACCCAATATGGGAGATTACAGAGCCGTGAGAAAACTTCCTTCGCCTGAGAAATCGCAAGTTTATTCTGTGAATTCAGAATATTTATTAAAAGATGGAAAAATCGGAGCAGATATTTCTTTGAGCAATTATGATGTGAATTTATTTTCGTCAAAAGATTCTCAACAAAATATTGGTTATGCATGGAGAGTTTTCGGAAATAAAACTTTCAGTAAAAACAACTGGAAAGGAACTCCGAATTTTGAATATCAATATATTGACAAACAGTTCCATATTTTAGACAGAATTAATGATGTTGAATTCTCCAGAGATTTCAACTTAGCTCAGGAATTCAGTGGAAGAACTCAAAACAGATTTATTTTCAGTTTCTTAAATAAATGGAATAATAAATCAACTTTAAATTACAGAGTCAATTATCTTGATGAGCAGGATTCTTACAAAGGGATTAAAAATGATCTTGATTTTGGATGGATCACCGGTAAACTTTTCACAAAAGGAAATTTATCTTACCTGAATACAAACGCGATTCTTCAGGACACCAAATTCATCAGAGGAGGTGTTTCAACCGAATATACAGGCAAAAAGGGAAGCTGGGCTCTCGGTGGAAGCATGGAGCATAACGAAAAGAAATACAATGACACCCAACTGATGGATGTCACAAGTTTCAGTTGGAAAGAAATTTTTGTTCAGAAGAAAATCGGTGACAGTACGAGAACTAAGTTATTGGCAAAAGTTTATATGAGAGATAACGACTCGGTTCGCGATAACAGACTTCAAAGTATGAATAATATTTTGGGGTTCATGGCGGAAAGTCAGATCATTAAAACGGAGAAAACGACGTTAAATGCCCTACTCCATTACAGAAAGTTCTTTTACCAGAATCAGGATATTGACGCTTCTAAAAACAATGATTTCGTAGTCGGGAATATTCTTTATAATCAACAACTTTTCAGGAACGGGATGCGTCTGCAGGCTTTTTATGAACTAGGAAACGGTCAGGAAGCACAAAGAGAATTCCAGTATATTAAGGTTACGGATGGGCAGGGTATTTACAAATGGACGGATTATAATGGAGACGGTGTTCAGCAGTTAGACGAATTTGAGATTGCAGAATATTCTGATTTAGCGCAATATATAAGAATCTACACAAATTCCGTGAGATATATCCCTTCCAATAAAAACAAAATTCAGTTGGCGTTATTTGTAAATCCGTCGATTGTATTTAATTCTGAAAATAAATTTTTAAAACGCTGGAATTTCAATATTTCATTAAATTCTCAAAACTCTTTTTATAAGAAAGATAAAGTGTTGGTATTAAATCCGTTTGAAAAAAATGCTGACATGATTCTTAAAAACCAGAATATTCTGACATCAGTTCAGTTCAGTCCGACAGATAAATCCGGCTGGAACGGAAACTATCGTTTCATATCGAATGACAACCTCATCAATGCTAATTTCAGTAATGAAGAACGTGAGCAGACTTCACATTTCTTAAATATCGGATATTGGTTCAATAAAGAATTCAGAATCGACTGGGAAAATTCTGTTCATGATATTCAAAACTCTTCTCAATTATTTGCGACGAGAGATTATCGTCTGAATAATTTTGAAACCAAGCCAAAAGCAACCTATAAATTTACTGATGCTATTCAGGCCGAACTTTCGTCTGCGTTCCGTCAAAAAGAAAGAGTGGATGGTGAAGAACTTTTAAAGGCTTTTGATGTTACCGGAACGATTCAATGGGAGCGTAGAAAAACTTCTATCAGAGGGAATTTCTCATTTATTAATAACAATTTTACCGGAAATAATTTCAGTATCGTTGGAAACCAGATGTTGGATGGCTTAAAACCCGGGAAAAATCAGGTCTGGAGTGTTTTCATTCAGCAGGCAATTAATTCTTTCCTGCAATTGAATTTAAATTATGAAGGCAGAAATTCGGGAGAAAGAACGATACATATCGGAAGTATGCAGGTGAAAGCGAGTTTTTAAGCTAAAATTTTAGATATAAACAAAAATAAAACCCTAATATAATTATCAGGGTTTCATAATATTCAACTTTTCAAATCTTATTTTTTAATGATTTTTAATGATTGAGAATCTTTTTCAGAATTAACTTTTAAGATATAAACTCCCGCAGGAACTTTTCTCATATCAACAGAACCTTTTTCTGCATTCACCGTTTCATTAATCAATCTTTGTCCTGCTATATTGTAAACTTCAACATTTCTGATTTTGCTGTTATTATTAATCGTAATAAAGTCGACAACAGGGTTTGGATAGTAATTTAATTTATTTTTAGCAGCAACATCATTAACCGCTAAAACAATATTTGTAAACTCGTATCCTCCCAAATCAGGTGTTGTTGCATTTCTTGCAGCTCCATCTGCATCAACTGTTACTTCCGCAACCGGAGTTCCTTTATTGTCAAGAGCTGCATTCCCTGAAGTTGCCAAATGGAAATCTGTAGCAGAAACAAACACCGGAGAAACATTTATTGAGTTAACATTTCCTCCAAAACCTGCCTGAAGATCAGATAAAGCAGGCCTTGCTGAACCAATATACCCTAAAGCAGCACCTGTTGAGAAATAGTCATTATAATTAATATTAGAGAAAACTGTATTCGCTGCTCCAGAATAAATAGCGTATCGATCTCCTGTCTGTGTTTGCTTATTTACAAAAACATTATTCCTCAGATCTATTGCCCCGGCAGCTGTTACTGTACTTAAAATATTTAATGCCGAAGGTCTACCTGCAACCGTCTGATTTGTATCCATAATGACTGTATTGTAATACACCTTATAACCTCCACCATTACCAATTACAATTCCGTTGCCATTATCTGCCAATCCTCCGCCTAAGGCGTACCCTATACCGGCGATATCGTTAATAATATTATTATAAACCAATAGATTAGATGCAGCAACATTTGAGTTTAGATAAAGACCTACAGCACCGTATCCACCTGTATTTGGTTGTTTAATGTCCGAAATTCTATTTTTGAAAACAACACCATTCGTAACTGCAGCTCCAATTAAAATTCCTTGTGAAGTACCTGTAGAAGTTGCAGGAAGTGCAACACCGGTAATGGTATTTCCGCTCACTTCAAAGTTCTTTGCATTTTGTACAGCAATTCCCCTAAAAAGCATCTTATCTGCTGCAACTGTAGAACCTATTACATTATTTCTGATAATCCATCCTGTATCAGTATTCGTGGCATTACCAACAGCAAAAATAGCATTTTGAGCTCTTATAAATGTATTATTAATGGCTGAAAAATTATTGTTGGGAACTTCCGCTGCAGCCAACGCTGATCCCGAAACAAGAATATTTCCAACTGTTCCTATTGGAGTAGATCCTGCAAAATTGGTGTTTTTAATTGAAATATTTTCAGCTCCATCAGTAGTAGTACTTGTTACCCAAAGCACAATCGGGTTAGTTCCCGTTGTTGCTACATAAGTATTGCTAATTGATAAGTTTCTACTTGAAGTTCCATTATTACTTCCGTCAATAGTCACATTGTCTGCTCCATTAAACTTGATCGTTGCAACTGTATCTGCACTGGTAATTGTTGCGGTAACTCCGGTAGCGGGTTTTATCAAAACAGAAGTATAAAGGGATGTACCACCACTTGCATTTAATACAGCTGAAGCTGTTTCTGTAGTGTTTGCAGTAACATTAATCGTAATTGCTCCTTGGTGTGTTCCTGCATTAATAGCGTCAAAAGCTCCTTTTAATGTAGTATAAGTTCCTGTCGTTGTTCCGGCTGTTGCCGTAAGACTAATCTGCGCGTTGAAATTTGCGATGGCTATAGTCGTAATTAAACAAAATAGAATTTTTTTCATGGGATATTAATTTTATCTTATAAATATATATAAAATATCATCAATAAAAACAAATAAAATAAACAAAATCAACATTTTAACACATTTAATATTAAACAAAATATCATAAACTTCGTTAAACACTGATTAAAATAACAAAACAATAAAATTTTGAAAACTACTAATAATCAGCAATTTTAAAAAAAATCGTAAATTTGCATCATGATAAAAATAGGCAATATACAACTGCCGGAATTTCCACTTTTGCTGGCTCCAATGGAAGATGTAAGTGATCCTCCGTTCAGAAGACTATGTAAAATGCATGGTGCGGATTTGATGTATTCAGAATTTATTTCTTCTGAAGGTCTGATTCGTGATGCTATCAAAAGTCGAAAAAAATTAGATATTTTCGATTACGAAAGACCTGTAGGAATTCAGATTTTCGGCGGAGATGAAGAAGCAATGGCAATGTCTGCAAGGATTGTTGAAACTGTAAATCCTGATTTGGTCGATATTAATTTTGGTTGTCCTGTAAAAAAAGTTGTTTGCAAGGGAGCCGGAGCAGGAGTTTTGAAAGATATTGATCTAATGGTTCGTCTTACAAAAGCTGTTGTAAGCTCTACAAGTCTTCCTGTGACAGTAAAAACCCGTTTGGGTTGGGACAGTACTTCGATTAATATTGACGAAGTTGCAGAACGTCTTCAGGAAACAGGAATTAAAGCCTTGACAATCCATGCAAGAACGCGTGCTCAGATGTATAAAGGCGAAGCAGATTGGGAGCATATTTCAAGAATTAAACAAAATCCTAACATTGAAATTCCAATTTTCGGAAACGGTGATATCGATTCTCCTGAAAAAGCTTTAGAATATAAACAAAAGTATGCATGCGACGGAATTATGATCGGTCGTGCAGCAATTGGCTATCCTTGGATCTTTAATGAAATTAAACATTTCTTCAAAACCGGAGAGCATTTACCTGCACCAAAAATTGAAGACAGATTGTTGGCTGTTCGTCAGCACGCAGAATGGAGCGCAGAGTGGAAAGGCGAAAAATTAGGTCTAATTGAAATGAGACAGCATTATAGCAATTATTTCCGTGGAGTGCCACATTTTAAGGATTTTAGAAAGAAATTCTTAGAAGTATTCACTTTAGAGGAAATGGACGCCTTGATTAAAGAAACTCAGGAATTTTACTCAGAATATTTAGCACAACAGGCATAAAAAGAAAACCATCAAAATTACTTGATGGTTTTTTATTTAATTTATTTGATACGTTTAATATCCTTCCGAGGCAGATTGATTTTTAATTAGCGCTAATGCCGAAGAAGTTCCGATTCTTTTTACTCCTAAATTAATCATTTTTTCGGCATCTTCCGGAGTTCTAACTCCTCCCGCAGCCTTAACCAGGAGTTTTCCTGCATTGGCAAGCATAATTTTTATACCTTCAAATGTAGCTCCGTTAGGTTTTCCATTAGTAGTTTCATAAAAACCCGTCGAGGACTTTACGAAAATTTTTGACAGATCGTTTTCAGAGAAATTTTCTTCTGCCCAATTGGATATATTTTTAGTTAATTCAGCGATTTGCTCATCAGTTAAAGCTGCAATTTCGATAATCCATTTTGTAATTTTATGATGCTGTAAACATAACTTTGTACATTTTACAAACTCTTCTTTTACTAAGTTTAAATCTCCTTTCAAATAAGCATTATAATTAATGACAAAATCCAGCTCATCCGCTCCGTCGGCAATTGCTTTTGTAGCCTCTGCAAGTTTTTTATCAATAGAATAGGTTCCTTCATGAAATCCAATTACAGTTCCTACCACAACATTCGAATTGTTTTCCTGAATATACTTTTTGATTTCAGAGACATAATCCGGACGAATCATCACGGCAAAAATTTTGTTACCAATCGCTTCCTGAGCAAGTTCTATATCTTTTTGTAAAGTTTCCTCATTTGAAAGCCCCGACTGTGCAGGTGTTTTCAAATATGTTGAATCCAAATATTGAGCGATATCCATAATCTGTTATACTTTCAATTGTCTGTAAATACCTTGTTCCAAAGATATAAAAGTTTCCGTTCTTGTCACTCCTTTTAACATCTGAAGTTTGCTGAGAATCTGCATCAGGTGGTCATTATCTTTACAAAGCACTTTTAAGAAAATCGTATAATTTCCTGTGGTATAATGAGCTTCTACAACTTCATTAACATCTTTTAAAGATTTTACCATATCCGGATAGTGACTCGGCTGATCCAAGAATACACCAATATAAGAAATGACTTTATATCCTATTTTCTTGGGATTAAGAAACGAAATTGAATTTTCAATTACTCCTGCCTGTTCAAGTTTTTTAATCCTCTGGTGAACTGCCGTTGTTGAAATCCCAACATTTTTTGAAATGTGTGCCAATGACGATTTAGCATTATCCATCAACATATAAATAATTTCCTTGTCAATTGAATCCAGCTGATAACTTGTGTTTTTTGAATTTTTCATTCTCTACTTTTTTTATTATTTATGTTTTTACGTTTTTACAAATCTCTGAACTTTACAAAAACAGGAAAATGATCGCTGTAGCCTCCTAAATAACGGGTACCCGCATATGTTCGGAAGGGCCTGCCTTCAAAATTTCTGTCCCGACTGCTGAGTTTTTCAGAATTAAATATTTCGGCATTCTGAAATAAAAGACCATTATTACCATTGAAAAAAGACTTTGATAATATAATCTGGTCAAACAGCAATCCAGATTTATAATGAAAAGTAGAATAATTTCTTGTGGAAAACAACTGCTGAAAAGGGTTTTCCAACACCTTTACATGCGCATCGTCATAGAGAATTTTTACTAAATTTTCATCATCCGGGTTTTCGTTAAAATCACCACACAAGATTACATTTTCTTTATCTTCATTCACAATATTCAAAATCCGCCCCCGGATTTCATTAAGTATAAAGTCTCTTTTGGGTTTGTTAATATCTTTCTCGCGCTTAGAGGGAAGATGGGCGATAAAAACATTAACAACCTGTTCTTTATATTTCACTTTTGAATAAAGTACATCCCTAGTTGTGTCGTAATTTCCTGTGTTTTTGTTTATAATTTCAAAGAAGAATGTAATTGTTTCTGAGTCTATTACCTCAACTTTATTTTTATCATACAATAATGCTACATCTACCTTTCTCTCATCCATAGAATTATAATGTACAATCCCATATTCCGAATTAAAAGGTTCCATCTCCACAAGATCTTCTAAAACTTTCCTTCCGGAAACTTCAGAAAGACCGATCATAAAAGGCAATATGCCATTTTCCTCCTTCATCAGCTGAAAAACATGCGCTATTTTAGAGAGTTTATTAGTATATTTTCTTTCATCCCAATTCCTCAGTCCCGACTTAGTAGGGTCTAATTTATGTTTTGGTTTGGGATCGGGTAAAAATAAATTTTCAACGTTGTAAAAACTGAACAGCTCATCAACACGCTTTTCTAAATTATTAAAATTTAACATTTTAATTCTAAACTGTAAATTTATTATTTTATTTAATATATCATTAATTATTTTATAAAACTTTCACATTAATTTTATTTTTAAAAATATAAAACTAAATGAAAATTTTAACTAAAATAAGTTTTATAATTAAAATTTTCAATCATCGCGGGACATCAATCATTAAATTATGCTGCTATTAAAAGATAATTGAGTAATATTTTAACTACAAACCAATTTACAATAATTATTATTCAAATTGTGAAATTAGTCCTTTTATTCTAACAGATCAGGACGTTTTTCTTTCGTAATTCTTACCGCTTCATCATGACGCCATTCTTCAATTTTAGCAAAATTTCCGCTTAAAAGAATTTTTGGGACTTCCAGTCCTTTGTAAACTTCGGGTCTCGTGTAAATCGGTGGCGATAACAAATCATCCTGAAAACTGTCTGTTAAAGCACTTTGTTCATCATTCAAAACTCCCGGCAACAAACGGATAATAGAGTCCGCAAGAACACAAGCCGCCAATTCTCCACCCGTAAGCACATAATCTCCGATAGAAATTTCTTTGGTAATATGAAGATCTCTCACACGTTGATCGATACCTTTATAATGACCGCACAAAAAGATCAGATTATTTTTAATAGAAAGTGTATTGGCTATTTTTTGGTTTAAAGTTTCACCGTCCGGTGTCAGATAAATCACCTCATCATATTCTCTTTGAGATTTCAATTCAGAAATACATTTATCCAAAGGCTCAATCATCATTACCATTCCTGCTCCGCCTCCATAAGGCTCATCATCAATTTGTCGGTGCTTATTGATTGCCCAATCCCTCAAATGGTGAAAATGTACTTCTGCCAATCCTTTATCCATCGCTCTTTTCAGAATAGAAGTCTGAAATGGGCTTTCCATCAATTCCGGAAGTACGCTTATAATATCAATTCTCATTGTAATGTTTCGTTTTTCTTATTGGGCGAAATTATTAATCTCAAGGAAGAATCTTTGTTGAAGTAGCTCCACATCCAGTTGAAGAATACGGCAAGCTTATTTCTGACACTCAAAATCAACATTAAGTGTAGGAACATCCAAAAATACCACGCAAAAAATCCCTGGAATTTTATAAATGGTAAATCTACAACTGCTCTGTGTTTTCCGATGGTTGCCAATGATCCTTTATCGTCGTATTCATACTCAGCCCAATCATCAGTTTTCTTTAAAAGATTTTTTCCTAAATTTTTCGCCTGATTAATCGCTACGTTTGCAACCTGTGGATGACCTTGCGGATATTTTGGAGTTTCCATATAGGCAATATCACCAATTGCAAAAATATTATCGTAGCCCTTTATTTTGTTATATCTGTCTGTAATATATCTGTTTTTGACTAAATTTTCTTCCTTAAAACCTTCTACCACATTTCCGGTAACTCCGGCTGCCCAAATTACATTATTTGACGGAATTGTTTTACCGCTTTTCATGAAAACTTTGTCACCATCATAATCCGTCACATATTCCTGACTAAGAAAAGTTACTCCTAAATCTTTTAAATATTCTTCAGATTTTTGCTGGGCTTCAGGACTCATTACAGCCAAAGGCTTTTCCGTTGAACTTACTAAAATGATTTTAAGATGATCAAAATTCATGTAAGGATAATCCCTGGGAAGAATTTCTTTTTTCATCTCGGCAAAGGCACCGGCTAGTTCTACCCCAGTCGGTCCGCTTCCTACGATGACAATATTCCAGTTTCCGTCGTCACTGCGGCTTTTCTCAAGAATCAGCTTCTCGAAGGTTATTAAAATATGATTTCTGATGCTTATCGCTTCCTGAGTATTTTTCATCCCGAAAGCCTTACCTGCAAGATCCTTATTTCCGAAAAAATTCGTTTTACAGCCCGTTGCAATGATCAGCTTATCATAAGTAAATTCTGCTTCGTCGGTAATTACTTTATTATTTGCTGTATCAATTTCTTTAACTTCCGTCAAACGAAACTGCGTATTTCTGGAACGCTGAAAAATTTTTCTGAAGGGGAATGAAATATTGGAAGGCTCAATTCGTCCGCACGCGACTTGATAAAAAAGAGGTTGAAACATGTGGTGATTTACCCTATCTAAAACAATTACTTTTTTATTCTTGTTATTTAGCGTTTTTGCAAGTTGCAGCCCCGCAAAACCTCCTCCGATAATGATGATCTTTTCGCGTGTTTCCATAGTACACAAATTTACTGATTTTATTTAGCATTTAGAAGTGAAAAAAGTTAGTTTTGCAAAACTTTATCACACAAAGATGTACAGCAAAAAGACCGCCAAAAAGATCCATAAAAACCGTCGGAAGAATTATTTTTTCCGACGAAAAGTAGTGTTGGCAATTCTGATTATTGCCTTAATCGGAACAGGTTTATATTTAAAGCAATCAATAAGTTACTATTACGCATTATACTTTAATAAATTCACACACAAAAAGCTGCACAACAACGAAACTGAAACATTGAGAATTCAGAAAATTCTTTCTAATAATCTTGATAAAACTTATGGATTTGATGTTTCTCATTATCAAAATAAGAAAGATATCAAATGGGACAGTTTAACGATCGGCAACAAAACAATTCCACTGGAATTTGTGGTGATGAGAGCAACAATGGGAAACCGGAATGCTGATAAACATTTTTCCGATTTTTGGGAACAGGCAAAAAAGCAAAATCTCATTCGTGGAGCTTATCATTTTTACAGAGCTGATGAAGATCCGGTAATTCAGGCGAATAATTTTCTGGAAAATGTAAAACTGGAAGGCGGGGATCTTCCGCCGATCTTAGATATTGAAAAAATCCCGAAACGTAAAACGAATAAAAAACTGCTTGAAGATCTAAAGGTCTGGTGTAAAATTGTAGAGGAAACTTATGGCGAAAAACCAATTATTTACACTTATTATCATTATTACAAAGACTTTTTAAAAGGCGAATTTGATGATTATCCGCTTTGGTTAGCGAATTATAATGATGTTCCTACTCCATCACCCGATTCTGACTGGGATTTTTGGCAGTTTACAGAAAACGGAATCGTTCATGGGATAAATACAAAAGTAGATCTGGATATTTACAATGGGAGTTCTTGGTCTTTAAAAAGGCTGACATTGGATTAACCTTTAAATGGTTTTCTCTGTACCCATTCTGTTTTTGGGGAAAGTGACGGGAAAATATTCTTCATGAAAGGATTAACGATGAAATTATTATGTTTTATCAACCCGAAAATCTCAGTGGGTTCTGCACCGATGGTAGATTTTATTTCTAATGCTGTTCTTCCGAAAATAATTCTTTTAAAATGATGGTTAATTCCAAATTCTACCATATCCAAAAGCATGTTTAAATAGATCTGCTTTTCTTTTTGGCATTCTTTATTATAGCCTAAAAAATACGTGTCAATATCTTCATTATTCAAAATCAAGGTATAGAAACCAATTAATTTTTGCCCTAAAAAATAACCGAAGATTTTAAAATTTTCTTTCAGATTTTCCTTCATGCTTTCAAAATGATCTTCCGGAAGAAAAAATGTATTGAAGAGCGCATTATCAGCTACATTTTGATAAAGAAGATTCATTTCAGACTGATATTTTTTCAAACTGCTTAAATCTAATTCTCGTTTCTCAATTCCTTGCAGTTTCTTTTTTGCCGATTTGGCTCTGGCTCTGTATTTTTTCGAAAAATCATTCCTGTAATCTTCAAAATTTCTCCAGTTTTCTCTTATATCCAACATCATATTCGGCTGAACAGAAAACCTGAAATAAGCTTCGTGATTTTCATCGTTAAAATACTTTACAAAATTCGACTGATAATCTTTGTAAATAATTAAAGAAGTTTTCCTGACTTCATATTGCATTTTACAAACTGCTTCATCCAAAAGAGGAATAACCTGCTCCAAAGTAATTTTTGAAGCATCAAAATAAAAACCGTTTTGTCCCGTCAACATATTATTTCCGAGAATCATCACATCTTTGCTAAACTGTTTCGCTGCAAAATTTCTGATGCTGCAAAAGACTTCATTTTTCTGAAAAGTCTTATGCTGAATAAAATTTATATATTGAAATAAAACCCCGCCAATCAATCTGTTATCCTGAAAAAATCCCATAAAATAACATTGCATATTTTTTGGTTTCGAAGTTTCAAGGACATGAAAATATTCTTTGGAAAGCATGATATTATGATTTCCTATGACAGTATTCCAGTTTTCAGGCAAAGCGGAAACTGTATTGTATATTGTTAAATTATATGACATAAAAAAGGCCACACAAATGTAGCCTTATCTTTTAAACTGTTAAAATTATTTTTGAGTAACCCAATGGAAACCGTCAACCGCATACCAACCACAGATAATTCCACCCATAATGGTAATGGTGACCGTCCAATATGCAGAATTGATCATCGTATATTTCCACGATTTTCTTTCAAACATTGCATTGATTGCCGTCAGCGGAAAAACAAATAAAAATCCTGCCATGAAAGAATGCAGTGCGCCATGGCCAAATGATCGGTAAGCCATC
This sequence comes from Chryseobacterium ginsenosidimutans, assembly GCF_039536845.1. Lineage (GTDB taxonomy): Bacteria > Bacteroidota > Bacteroidia > Flavobacteriales > Weeksellaceae > Chryseobacterium > Chryseobacterium ginsenosidimutans_B. Next base: position 332,750 of record NZ_BAAAZJ010000003.1, on the reverse strand, counting down.
CCGTAATCTTTCATAAAAGCGTGGTAAGAATCGTTTGCATTCATTTCGTCACCACCCACCATTCCGAGAGCTCCGAATTGATGTATCGTAACAAACTGCAGAAAAAGAGCCATTAATCCGGATAAAATCACAGAAAAAACAAAAACCCCAATCATTGAACCTTTCATTTTTTCTTCTGTTAATCCTACTTCCTGCATCCATGCTTTTCCGAAAACTTTCGGATGGTACCAGATAAATCCCATAATCAATGGGACAAGTGCGGCTACGAAAATAGCCCAATAGTTGATTTGTGTCATCGTTTTAATTTTAAAATAATCTTAAAATATAAAGCTACATTAAAAATCAATATAAAATGAATTTAATTCAATAAATATTTACTTTTAACAAGTATTCAGTAAACAAATTAATATTTAACGAATAATAATTTAAAACATTGACATATTTGATTATTAATCTCAAATTAATAAAAATAATAAGAAAACTGAACGCTGATGCATGTTTTATCATCCTTTTTTCTGGTTACATTTTCGTACTTTTGCAGCTTAATTTAAGTATCAAACTCTAATGAATTACGTTTCTGTTGAAAATCTCACCAAATCCTATGGTATAAAAGTTTTGTTCGAAAATATTTCGTTCCATGTGAATGAAGGTGACAAAATTGCCATCGTTGCCAAAAATGGAAGCGGAAAATCTACCCTTCTGAAAATCCTGATGGGAAAAGAAATCGCAGACAGCGGAACTGTGAGCATTAATAAAGATATCCAGGTTGTTCTTTTTGATCAGGAGATCGAGTTTGATTCTAATTTAACGATTGATGAGTTTATGATGACGCTTGATTCTGCACCAATTCAGGCGTTAAAAAATTATCATAAGTCGCTATTGTCTACAGATTATGATTTCATTGAAAAAGCTTTAGCTGAAATGGAAATTCATAAAGCCTGGGATCTGGAAAATGATATGAAACAAATTCTGTCCCAATTGAAAATCACCGATCTTGAAGCAAAAATGGGAACTCTTTCCGGAGGTCAGATCAAACGTGTTGCTCTAGCAAAATTATTGACAGAAACCAGAGCCGAACACAGACACACACTTCTCATCATGGATGAGCCGACCAACCATCTTGATGTAGAAATGGTAGAATGGCTGGAAAGTTATCTGAGTAAGGCAAAAATCACTTTAATACTGGTAACCCACGACAGATATTTTCTGGATGCAGTCTGCGGAATTATCTGGGAAATGGAAGATAAAAATCTATATTTCCATAATGGCTCTTATGCGACGTATCTTGAAAACAAAATGATTCGTGAGGACAATATGAACGCAACCATCGATAAAGCCAACAACCTTTACAGAAAGGAACTGGAGTGGATGCGAAGACAGCCTAAGGCGAGAACTACAAAATCTAAATCCAGACAAGATGACTTTTACGAAACTGAAAAAATAGCTAAAACCGACACCAGAAAAGAATCTCTTGAGTTAGATTTCGAAATGAAAAGACTCGGAAATAAAATTCTGGAACTTAGAAATATTTCTAAAAGTTACGGAGATAAGTTATTGTTAAAAGATTTCAGTTACCAGTTTCAAAGAGGAGAAAAAGTAGGAATTGTAGGAAAAAATGGTGCCGGAAAATCTACATTACTGAATATCATTCAAGGGCTTGAACCAAAAGATTCCGGAGAAATTGAAACGGGAGAAACCATTAAATTCGGTTACTTTTCACAAAAAGGACTTAAATATAAAGAAGACGAACGGGTAATTGATTTCATTAAAGAAATTTCTGAAAACTTTCCTTTAGCCAACGGGAGAACGATTTCTGCATCACAGTTTTTGAGATTATTCTTATTTGACGATCAGACACAATACTCTCCTATTTCTAAACTTTCGGGTGGTGAAAAAAGAAGGCTGCATCTGATGTATATTTTGTATCAGAATCCTAACTTTTTGATATTTGATGAACCTACCAATGATCTTGACCTTCCTACTTTGACGGTATTGGAAAATTTCCTACTGAATTTCCAGGGAAGTTTGATCATCGTTTCTCATGACAGGTATTTTATGGACAGAATTGTTGACCATATTTTAGCGTTTGAAGGTGAAGGAAAAATCAAGGATTTTATCGGAAACTTCTCAGAATACAGAGAGAATTTAAAATTAGAAGAAAAAAATCCGAAAGCTGTAGTAGAACAAAAAGTTGAAACACCTGCTCCAACTCCCGTTACAAAACCTCAGCAACAAGCTTCGAAAAGAAAACTTTCTTTTAAAGAACAAAGAGAACTGGAAACCATTGATAAAGAAATTCCTGAATTGGAAGACCAACGTGCAAAAATTCTTGAGCAGCTTAATAACGAAACTGAATATGAGAAAATTGCAAAACTTTCTGCCGAATTAGAAACAATTTCTGAAAAACTAGAAAATCATGAAATGAGATGGCTTGAACTTCAGGAGATATAATGAGCTTTAGGGTTGGAGGGTTTTAGAGTAAAAATGTTAATAATTTTTGTCATCAGCATCAGGTTTTAAAACTTAAATGTAACACATCAAACGCTCCAACCCTCTCATCCTCCAACTCTAAAACTCTCCAATTCTCCTACAAATAAACCACCTTTCCTTCTTTAGAACTTTCCATTGCAGCGTCTATGATTTTCATATTCCTGATAATCTCCCCCGCAGGCGAAGGCAGAGCATATCCGAAAACAATGAATTCATAAATCTGCTGATAATAATTCATATAATTTCCTGGGTCGCTAAGTGTAAAATATCTTTCCTCTTCCTTATTTTCATTTAAAAAATTAAGAATTCCGTCATCGTCTCTTAAAGGCAGAACCCAATTTTCACCGTATGTCGGAATTGATCCTGCAACCAATTCATTTTCCTGATTATCACTCCTTTCCTGTAAAAAGCTTCCTTTTTCGCCCTGAAGAATATAAGCATAATGCGCTTCTTTACTGAAAACAGAAGATTTCAATCTTACTCTCAGATCATTCTGATAAAATAAAATAATTTCAAAATAATCATTGGCAAATTCCTTTCCTTTCATTGAAAAAACGTCTGCAAACAATTTTTCAGGGAAACCAAAATATTGTACTGCCTGATCTACCAAATGAGATCCCAAATCGTGAAGAGATCCGGAACCCGTAGCGTCAGGATTTTCTTTGTGAGCTTTTCCGCTAGGCTCGGTTCGGAATCTGTCGAAACGGATTTCAACTTCTTTAATACTTCCCAACATTCCTTCGTTCATTACTTTCTGAACCTGAAGATAATCACGATCAAATCTTCTGTTTTGATAAACACTTAAAAACAATCCCTTTTCTTCAGCAAGTCTTACCAATTCTTCTGCTTCGGCAACATTTACTGTAAAAGGTTTTTCAACAATTACATTTTTCCCTGCTTCCAAAGCCATTTTTGTATATTCAAAATGAGTCTGAACAGGCGTATTGACTACAACCAATTCAATATCTGCATTTTCCAGCATTTCTTTTACTGAACGATAAATTGTCGCATCAGGATATTCTTCTTTAGAATCTTCCTTACTTCTTTCTACCACCGCAGACATTAAAAATCCCGGATGTTCTTTTAAAAAAGGAGCATGGAAAATTTTTCCGCTCATTCCGAATGCACAAAGTCCTACTTTTACCAATTGCATAATCAAATTTTTAAACAAATATATTCATAAAATGCTTTACTGAGTTACCCACTATTTATTACCAATACTATTTTCTTTAAAAAAAATGATAAATGTCACAATAATTATTTTTAATAATTCTAAATAAACCCGAACAATTACTTACTTTTGCGACTTATTTAAAACCACTCTAAATAATAAACTAAAAATGAAAAAGGAGCTAGTAACCTTAGGATTATTATTCATAACCGTGTCCTTAAGTGCACAAATGAAAAACGTTGAAGCTGACACGGTCAGAGTTCAAAGTATTGAAGACGTTAACCTTTACAAGACAGGAAATCCAAACAAAGCAAAATCGTTATCTACAAAATCAAATTTGACGGTAATGGAGACTCCACAGCCAATTGCCATTATTTCTCATGAAATAATTGAACAACAACAGGCAAAACAGTTGAGCGATGTTCTTCAAAATGTAAATGGTATTTACCTGACTTCATCAAGAGGAAATTCTCAGGACAGCTTTGGCGGACGTGGTTTCATTTTAGGGAATGATAATATTTTCAAAAACGGATCTAGAATAAACAGTGGGGTTTTTCCTGAAGTTAGTGGCCTGGAAAGAGTTGAAGTCCTGAAAGGTGCTAATGCAATGCTTTACGGAAATACGGCAGCAGGTGGTGTTATTAACATGATTACAAAAAAGCCTAAGTTCAATTTTGGAGGAAGTGTAGGAATGAATGCAGGAAGCTGGAATTCTTACAAACCAACAGTTGATATTTACGGACCCCTATCCAAAAATATTGCCTTCAGAGTAAACGGAACTTACGAATATGCCGAAAGTTTCAGAGATGTTGTAGAGTCTAAAAAGTATTATTTCAATCCTTCATTTTTATTTAATTTAAGTGATAAATCACAATTAATTGTAGAAGCAGATTATCTTAAGAATGACTTCACTCCTGATTTTGGGATTGGATCCATTACTGAAAAAGATCAAAGTTATAGATTAAATGATGCTGTATCCAGAAACGTTTTCTTTGGAACTGACTGGCAATATCAAAACGTACAGCAAGCTTCTACCAATGTAACTTTCAACCATCAGTTCAGCGAAAAATGGTCTTTGAATGCCACTGCCTCTTACCAAAACTATACTAAAGATTATTTTTCTTCTGAAAGAGTACAATGGACTTATGATAAAGTTCAAACCAATCGTCTTTCCTGGGCAAGACCTTTTGGTAAAACTTACAACGAGCAAAACTATACTTCAGCGCAAGTAAACTTAAATGGTGAATTCAACACAGGAAAAATCAATCATAAAGTTCTAATTGGTTCTGATGCAGATTATAGTCAAGCAGATTCTTATGCATACACTTTGGCTACTACCTCTAATGTTTTATTTTTAGATGACCCTTCAACATGGGGAAGCATTAATATGCCAAATTCTACTCTTGCTACCAAAAATAGAATCAACACAAGGAGAATCGGGATATATGCTCAAGATTTCATTAGCTTAACAAAACAACTTAAAGTTATTGCAGGTGTAAGATGGTCTTATGTAGAAAACATGCCGACATTAACAACGCGTTTTGCATCAAATGATAAAATTCAAGTAGCAAATTCATCAACTTCGGACAATGCATTTTCTCCAAAAGTAGGTTTGGTATATGCTCCAAATGAAAACCTTTCAGTTTTTGCAACATACACTAACTCATTTGCTTCAAATGCAGGGTATACTTCAGATCAATTTGGTGCGGTAAATACAAATCAATCTGCAACACAAATTCAAAATCAGCTAGCTACTTTATCAAGACAAAGTATAAAACCATCAACAGTTGATCAGTATGAAGTGGGTGTTAAAAAGAACTTCTGGAACAATGCTTTAGCAGTTAACTTAACGGCTTACCAGATCATGTATAACAACTATTATCAAACATATTGGTTTGTTCCTGCAACTACACCCAATGCAGCGCCAGTAAATTCAACAGATACCAATCTTAAAGAATTGGCAGGAGATATGAGAAGCCGCGGTGTGGAATTGGACATTACAGGAAATCCGACAGAAAATTTATCGATTATCGGAGGTTTCTCTTATAATAATTCTGTTTACCTAAACACTCCTGAAAAAGGTTATATTGAAAATCAAAGATTAGTAAGAACTCCGGCTACAACAGCAAATGCATCCGTTTTCTATAAATTTACGAACTATGTAAAAGGTCTAAAAATTGGTGCCGGAATTTATTACATTGGAGACAGAATCGCAGGATGGAATGATACAAAATCTACCAATGTAAGCAGAGGGAATGTAACCAGAATGTTTGATTTAAAAGACTACACAACAGTTTCTTTATCTGCAGGTTATGAATGGAATAAATTCTCAATCCAAGGAAAAGTAGGAAACCTTTTCGATGTAGTAAACTATAATGTACACGAAAATTACTCTGTTAATCCTATTACGCCAAGAAATTTTTATTTCACTTTGACGTATAAACTTTAACATTTTAATATTATTAATAATTTCTTCATATAAAGTGGGAATTGCAATTTTGCAGTTCCCACTTTTGAACTTAAAAAAACAAACAATAAGATATGGATAAAATCAAGGACACAAGAAGTTTCATGAGAATTACACACCGTTATTTGGGATATTTCCTTGCCGGAATTATGGCAGTCTATGCGTTAAGCGGTGTTTTATTGGTTTACAGAGATACAGACTTCCTGAAAAATGAAAAAAAATATGACAAGGTTATCGGCAAAAATCTTTCTGAAAAAGAATTAGGCAGAGAATTAAAGATGAAAAACCTTGAAGTGGAAAAAACAGAAGGAACAGTTTTAAAATTCAAACAGGGAACTTACGATTCGGCGACAGGGCAGGCAAAATATTCAAAAAAAGAGCTTCCTTTCGTTTTGGATAAAATGACGAAACTTCACAAAGCTCAATCAAAAGATACACTTTCGCCCTTAAACACTTTTTTTGGTATCTCATTATTTTTCTTTGTGATCTCAAGTTTCTGGATGTTTAATCCTAAAACAAAAGCCTTCAAACGTGGAATGATTTTTACCATTGCAGGGCTTATTATTTCTATACTTTTATTAGTGATATAAAATTGTTATACTTTTAATTTTAATCCTGAAATTCGTTAATCTTTATATACCTGAATAAACAAGAATTACTTAAAATTCACTAAACATTGATTAGTCTGGCACATTTATTGATTTTCTGACAACTACAAATAGTAAGCATTAAACATTAAAAGTATAAATTATGAAAAAACTAATTTTAACAGGAATACTAGCGGCGGCAGGTTTAGTTACAACTATGAATGCTCAAATTCAACAAGGTAACTGGCTAGTAGGAAGTAGTTTAATATCTAGTAATTTTGGATTAAATACGGGTGGTGGATACAACATCGGTTTACAGCCCAAAGGAGCATATTTTATAAAGGATAATGTGGCAGTTGGTGGATATGTTGATTTAGGATTCAACAAGGTTACCAATGGAAGCCCTACAGAATTTACATATGGAGTTGGAGCTTTAGGACGTTACTATCTTTCTCCAGGAGAAAAAGGTGTAGATAATTTATTGAACCACGGACGTTGGTTCCTTGAAGGAAACGTAGGTATTGGCGGTAGATCTGTTGAGAATGCAGACTCTACAACCGGACTAGATTTCGGAGCAGGCCCAGGATATTCATATTTCATTACTCCTAATATAGGTTTGGAAGGTTTAGTAAAATATAGAGGAAGAGCAGGTTTTGGCAGTGAAGGTTTAAATTCAAACATCTCGTTTAATTTAGGTTTCAGTATTTACATTCCCACTTCAAAAGCTAAACAAGTCGCAAATGACGTAAAATAAGAATCACTTCACACACACATATACACTTAAAATTGAAATCGCCCCGGAAAAATTTCCGGGGCGATTTTCGTACAAATTAAAACTAAACTATAAAAAATCAAATAAATCATGTATTGGGTTGGGGCGTATATCTCAGATACGGCTTTATTTCTGTCACTCCTTTCGGGAATATTTTTCTGGCATCTTCTGTTGAAATTGACGGTGGAACGATCACATCTTCTCCATTTTCCCAATTTACAGGAGTTGCTACTTTATGGGAATCAACTAACTGTAATGAATCCAGCACTCTCAAAATTTCATTAAAATTTCTTCCTGTTGAAGCAGGGTAAGTGATGATTAACCTTACTTTTTTATCAGGATCAATAATCAATAAAGAACGAACTGTCGCCGTCACAGAAGCATTGGGATGAATGAAATCATACAGTTCAGAAATCTTCCTGTCTTTATCTGCAATGATAGGGAACTGTACCTTCGTATTTTGCGTTTCATTAATATCATTAATCCAGTTTTGATGATCTTCTACTCCATCTACACTCAAAGCAATTACTTTAGTTCCTCTTTTATCAAATTCCGACTTTAGTTTTGAAGTATATCCCAGCTCGGTAGTACAAACCGGTGTATAATCTGCAGGATGAGAAAACAAGATCCCCCATGAATCTCCTAAATATTCATAAAAATTGATGTCTCCTGCAGAAGTTTCTGCCTGAAAGTTCGGTGCTGTATCTCCTAGTTTAATTGACATAATATTTTGCTCTTATTAGTCTACAAATTTAGTAGAGTTTTTGGAACTGGCAAAATTTTTGTTTAAAAATTATATCTTTAACTAAAAAAAATTCCAATCATGCAGAAAAATGGTTTAGGTTATATTGATGTTGTGTATAATGTATTAGAAAACTGGTATTTAAAATTTGCAGAACTTACTCCAAAATTGATTGTAGGAATTCTGGTATTTTTATTTTTCCTCATCACCAGTAAATATTTAAGCCAAATTGCTGTAAAACTTTTCCATAAATTCTTCCCTAAAAGCCAAAAAGAAAGTTCATTAGTTACTCTGATTAGTATTTTCAGATTTTTAATTATGGTTATGGGAACTTTCATTTCCCTTGAAATTATGGGATTCAGTGGTTTTCTTTGGAAATTTATCGGAAGCCTGGGAGTTGCAGGGGTAATTGCAGGGGTTGCTTTGAAAGATCTTGTTTCAAGTATATTTTCAGGAATGTTGATTGGAATTGATAAAGCCTTTAAAGTCGGAGATTACATCACGATAGGAGCACATTCCGGAACCGTACAGGAAATCGGATTTCTAACAACAAAAATCATTACTGACGACGGAAAAAAGGCATATATTCCGAATCAGGTTGTTTTTACTGCTCCCTTTTATAATATTACGGCTTCACCTCAGCGAAGAATTATTTTAAATTTTGAAATTCCTGCAGATGAAGATATCAACAAAGCTCAAAAAGGAATTTTAGAGATCATCAAAAATCTGGAAAATGTTGATAAATTGGACACTGCAGAAGTTATTTTCACAGACCTTAAACAGGGAGTTTTTAATCTTCAGGCAAAATTCTGGATGAAAGTGGGAGCCAATATGGTTCAGCTAAAAAGTGAAGCTTATTTAAAAATAAAGCAGCAGTTTGACTCAGACGGAATTCAGTTGGTAACTCCTACAAGCATCAATATTACCAATGGAGAAAATTTAATCAACGAAAATCACGATTAATAAAAAAGCAACCGTTAAATGGTTGCTTTTCTTTTTTTATATATGTGCTTTATTTGTCAAGCTGTTATTTTTAAATTATCAAACTCTTTTCAATATGATATTTAAAAAGATTTTCTTTCCTTGAGACGTCAATTATTGCCGGCAATTTGAGATTGACAATTAAGAAAGAAAGAAAGAAGTATAGATCTATTTTCACTGTAAAGCTTAATCATTTTAAAATGAATACGTTATATTTCTAAAAAGGTATTATTTAATAGATTTATTTTTTGAAATACTGTCTTTTTTAGACATTTTGGCTACGGAATCATTTTCAATTTTAGCTTCTCCCATCTCGTAACTCTTATTATTTCCGGTATCAATTTCTGTATCTACAACTGCAACCCCGGTAGTCACTGTACAATATTCTCCTTTTTGCTTTGAACATCCTGCCAAAAATAATATCAAAGAAAAAACAGCTAATGTTATTTTATTATTTTGAAAATAAGGAGGAATATATTTAAAGAGTTGAGTTTTTATCTTCTCAGATTTATCCGGTTCATTATTAGTTAATTGATGATTATAGAATCTTCCGCAAATACTTTCATCTCTTCTTTCGACAAAAATCTGTTGAATTTCTTCAGGTTGTTTTTCTGTAAAATCAATTACACATTTACTGCAAACAGAACAAAATCTACCCTTTTCCTGAAGAGACATCAATTCCCATTTTTCTGAACAGGGATTCGGAATATGTATATTTTTCATCAAATACTATTTAATTTAAAAATGAAAAAACCGTTCCAAAAATGAAACGGTTTTTAATTTATATAAAAATTTTAGTATTAAGCTAAAACTTCTTTTACTTTGTTTGCAGCTTCTTCTAAAGTAATTGCAGAATGTACAGGAAGACCTGACTCGTCAATTAATTTTTTAGCTTCAACAGCGTTAGTTCCCTGCAATCTTACGATCAATGGAACCGGAAGGCTACCCATTGCTTTGTAAGCGTCTACAACACCTTGAGCAACTCTGTCACATCTTACGATACCTCCGAAGATGTTGATCAAAATAGCTTTTACGTTTGGATCTCTCAGGATGATTCCGAAAGCAGTCTGTACTCTCTGAGCATCAGCAGTTCCACCTACGTCCAGGAAATTTGCAGGACTACCTCCAGATAATTTGATGATATCCATTGTTGCCATTGCAAGACCAGCTCCGTTTACCATACAAGCAACGTTACCGTCTAGCTTTACGAAGTTAAGACCAGCTTCACCAGCTTCAACATCCATAGGATCTTCTTCTCTCGTATCTCTCAACGCTTCAAGATCTTTGTGACGGAACAATGAGTTACCATCCAAAGTTACTTTAGCATCTACCGCGATAATTTTGTTATCAGAAGTCTTTAATACAGGGTTGATTTCGAAAAGAGAAGCATCAATTCCTACATAAGCATTATATAAAGACGTAATGAATTTTGTGAATTCTTTGAAAGCATTCCCTTCAAGACCTAAGTTGAAAGCAATTTTTCTAGCCTGGAAACCCTGAAGACCCAAAGCAGGATCGATCAGTTCGTTGTGGATCAAATGAGGAGTTACCTCAGCAACGTGCTCAATATCCATACCACCTTCAGTAGAATATACGATTGTATTTTTACCTTCAGCTCTGTCTAAAAGAATAGAAACATAAAATTCTTTAGTTTCAGATTCTCCAGGATAATAAACATCTTCTGCAACCAAAACAGAGTGTACTTTTTTACCTTCAGCAGAAGTTTGTGGAGTTACCAACTGCATTCCGATGATGTTTTGAGCGTTTTCTTTAAGCTTATCCATGTTTGGAGAGAACTTAACACCACCACCTTTACCACGACCACCTGCGTGAATTTGTGCTTTTACAACCCAAGCCTGCGCTCCGGTTTCAGCAGTCAATTTTTCAGCAGCAGCTACAGCTTCGTCTACATTATTAGCCACAAAACCACGTTGGATTGCTACTCCGTACTTTGATAAAATCTCTTTTGATTGATACTCGTGAAGATTCATATTATTTTTATTATTTTATTTTAAAATTTAAAGGTTGACAAATTTACTAAAAAGACACGGAAGTTCAAGTTTATTGACTTTAAATTTTAAGTCCAAAGAACTTGATTTTTAACATGTCTTAGATTTTGTACTATTCTCCGGATAATTTTTCAGACTGCAAATCGATAAAAGGAATTTTAACACCTCAAAATTCAGCTAAAAGCTCAGTGAAATATTCAAGACGATCAAATGTTTTGATGAGCCGCCTTCTTCTGTTGGTTTTCATTTTAATTTATTTTTAAAAGATGATCATCATTTGTTGTTGATATTTTCAAGTCTTTGCTGAGTGTTAATGCCTTTGTCAACGAAGAAAAACGCTATAAAACCCTTGTGAACTTTAATTGAGAGCTTCGACAGGCTCAGCATGACATTGCTAATACTAACAGCTTTGACGCTCGCTTCGCTCGCGCTTTTATTCTTAAATTTACAAAAGAGCTTTTTGTGATTATCTTTTTCAACCCTGTTAATATATCGGTCTGAGCCTGTCGAAAACTTATTTATTCTTAAATTCTATTTTTAGCAAAATAAAAAATCAACATTAGCCAGCTAAGAATCATAAATAATCCTCCAAGCGGAGTAATTGGACCTAAAAATTTAAGATTTGCTCCTAAATAATCCTGAAGACTCAGGAAATAAATACTCACGGAAAATAGGAATGTTCCCACAATCATCAAAATTGAAGTCCATTTTTCCGAAGGTGTTTCGAATTTTAAAATGTAACCGATAATCAACAAAAAGAATGCTGCATACATTTGATATCTTACTCCTGTTTCAAAACTTTCGAGCCTTTCCACAGACAAAATTTTCTTTAAAGCGTGCGCGCCGAATGCACCCAAAATTACGGATAACATCCCGTATACGGCACCAAAAACTAAAGTTATTGTTTTCATTTTATTAATTTATTCCAGCGGATCCTTTTTAGCAAATCCGTTTTTATTTATAGTTTAAAATCTTAAATATTAATGATATGGCTCCGATTCCGACAAAAATCCATGCGAATTTTTTATTCCGAGCAAAACCCGGATGTTTAGTCAACTTTAGAAATATTCCGAAAGCCAACATAAAAGCTGCGACAATAATTCCAAACATTATTGGCCTCTTAATCTGTTAAATTCATTGATAACCTCATGATGCGTTACCGTTTTATCTTTGAAGTAGGTCACAAAATGTTGCTTTTCTTCTTCGGTTGCTCCCATTTGGTTTAAAATATTCAACAGGTGCATTTTCATGTGCCCTTTTTGAATACCCGTCGTCACCAAAGAACGTAACGCTCCAAAATTCTGAGCCAGTCCTGAAACCGCCAAAATACTCATCAATCCCTGAGCAGAAGGCTTTCCAAGAAGTGCTAAAGAGAATTTTACCAATGGATGAAGATTCGTCAAACCGCCCACAACTCCCACAGAAATCGGAAGATCGATCCAAAATCTGAAAATCCCGTTGTCGGTTGTACAATGTGTCAAAGAAGAATATTTTCCGTTTCTCGCTGCGTATGCGTGTGCGCAAGCTTCAGTCGCTCGGAAATCATTTCCTGTTGCGATGACAACTGCGTCTACTCCATTCATAATTCCTTTATTATGAGTTGTCGCTCTGAAAGGTTCAATTTCAGCTATTGTTACAGCCTGTTTGAATTTTCTTGCAAATTCTTCGTTTGAAATTCCGCTGTCGTCTTTTAAATCATCAATTTTACAGGAAACCTCGGCTCTTACAATACAATCCGGTGTAAAGTTGGAAAGAATATTCATCACGATCTGTAAAGTATTTTTCTCTTCCTGTGTAAAATCTTCACTTGTCGCGACCTCCTGCTTCAGTGTTTTCCCGAACTGTTCAAGACAAGAATTAATAAAATTAGCGCCCATAGAATCTACCGTATCAAAACTTGCTTTAAGCTGGTAATAATTAGGCATTTCAGCAGTTTTGTCCACTAATTTTATGTCTAAAATTCCGCCTCCGCGATTTCTCATGTTTGCAGTGATCGCTTCCGTAGCATCCAATAGTTTTTTCTTTAAATTAAAATTAAAGAAATGCTGCAATTTGTGAGATTCTACATCAAATATAAAATGAGTATGACCTAATTTTTCATTATTGATGATTGTAGTTTTAAAGCCTCCTTTATCAATCCAGAATTTTGCAGCCTTTGAAGCAGCTGCAACAACAGAGCTTTCTTCAACCGCCATTGGAAGTGCGAATAATTTTCCGTCAATTAAGAAATTCGGGGCAATTCCGTAAGGCATATAGAAATTGGATATCGTGTTTTCAGAAAACTCATCATGAAGTTTCTGAAGATCAGTATTTTCGTTCCAATATTGATTTAATATATTTTGATATTCTGTATTTCCTTCAAGGTATTCGTTTACAAGCCAATCGATTTTTCCCTGTTTTGTTAATTTGGAAAAACCTTCTACCGGTTTATGATTCATAACATAAATTTAATGACCGTAAATATAGTAATTTTGTCTCTGCCAATTGTTGATAACTTCCATCAAAAAAGGTTGACGTTTATCAATTTTGGAACTACATTTGAATAAAATATTATTTTAAAACTATTTTTTTAATAAATTAAAGATGAATTTTGACCGCCTCAAAGAAAAGCTCGAAATCCTCGCCGATGCAGCGAAATATGACGTTTCCTGTTCATCAAGCGGAGGTTCGAGAAAGAATAAAAAAGGCGCTTTGGGAGACAGTTCCGCAAGCGGAATTTGTCATACCTATACCGAAGACGGACGATGTGTTTCGCTCCTCAAAATTCTTTTAACCAACCACTGTATTTATGATTGTGCTTACTGCGTTTCGAGGAGTTCGAATGATATAAAAAGAGCCGCTTTTACGGTTGATGAGGTTGTTGATCTAACTATCAATTTTTACAGAAGAAATTATATTGAAGGCTTATTTTTAAGTTCAGGCATCTTCAAAAATGCTGATACAACGATGGAACGTTTGGTTCGTGTTGCGAAAAAATTACGTCTTGAAGAGAATTTTAACGGATATATTCATTTAAAATCAATTCCGGGGGCAAGTGACGAATTGATGCAGGAAGCAGCTTTGTACGCCGACAGATTATCTATTAATCTTGAAATTCCGACAGAAAGCGGATTGAAATTACTGGCTCCTGAAAAAAACCGACAGGACATGCTTAATCCGATGAAATATATTCAGAACGGAATCGCTCAATATAAAGATGAAAAGAAAATTTTCAGAAAAGTTCCGAAATTTGCTCCTGCCGGACAATCGACTCAAATGATTGTTGGGGCTACGAATGAAAATGATTTACAGATTATCAAAGTTGCGGATCATTTTTATAAAAATTTCAATCTTAAAAGAGTGTATTATTCCGGTTATGTTCCTGTTTTGGAGGATAATAGGTTACCTTCTTTGACGACAGAAGTCCCGATGCTTCGTGAAAATCGTTTGTATCAATCAGATTGGTTGATGCGTTTTTATGGTTTTAAAGCTGATGAAATTTTAGATCCGAATATGCCGTTTTTAGATCTGGAAGTTGACCCGAAATTGAGTTGGGCACTAAGACATCTACATCAATTTCCTATTAATTTACAAACTGCAGATTATCAGATGATTTTAAGAATTCCGGGAATTGGCGTGAAAACGGCTCAGAAAATCGTGAGCGCAAGACGTTTTCAGGTTTTGAATATGGATCATTTGAAAAAATTGGGAGCAGCCGTGAATCGTGCTAAATATTTTATTGATTTTAATACCGGAAATGCTTTTTTGAAATATTTGACGGATCAAAATTTGAGAAAATTATTAATTGGCGGAAGTTCTTCGAAGTTTCATAATCAGTTTTCGCAACAGTTGACATTATTTTAACAAAAATTTAAAATTTCTACGATTAACAGAATAAAATTATTTCCTTATTATTACTCTAATAAAAAACTTAATAATTATGGGAAGTGTATTTGGACACATATTAGACATTCGCCTTTTCGGTATCAATCCTGACAGTACTGCAGATCAAACAGCACTTATACAAGATGCTATCAATCAAGCAGCAACATTAAGAAAACAATTGTATTTTCCGAATGGAACATATTATATAAAAGCTGATGATAATCCACTTAATTATCCTGATTTTTTAAGAGATTCAGGAGGCTTGGCTTTGCAGGATAATTCTGATTTATTATTGGAAAATGACGCTAAATTTTATGTCATCCCCAATAATAAAAAACAATATAATTTATTTAGAATTTACAATAAGAAAAACGCAAAAATAAAAGGTGGAATATTAATTGGAGATAGATATTCTACTGAGAAAAATGGAATTACAGGAGAATGGGGTTATGGTATAGCTGTTTCAGGAAGTGAAAACGTCTATATAGAAGACGTTCAATCTATTGATATGTGGGGAGATGGTATTAATTTACAATTTGCAGAACCTGATACAAGCACATACCTTGATTGTAAAAATATTCAGATTACAAATATTCATTGTTATAACAATAGGAGACAGGGAATGTCGATTGAAAGCGGAATAGATGTAATAGTGCAAAATTCTATATTTGAGAAAACAAACGGAACAGGACCAGGTTGTGGAATTGATATTGAGTCAGCCAGTATTAACAGCACTGTAAAAAATGTAATTATACAAAATTGTGTTTTCAGAGACAACGCTTCGAGTGGAGTTTTGATAATGAGCCGAGTAGATGGTGCAAGTGTTTTGAATTGTAAATTTGAAAATAATCAAGATTTAGAGGGACAATTAAAATTATATAGCAATATCGGGAATATAAAAATTTTCGGAAATACACTAATCGGTGATGGAATCAAGGCTGGCGGAGCATCTTTAATCAATGGTTCTAATATTCAATTTATAAATAATACTATAAAAAATGGAATATTAAAAATTGTAACAATAAACAATGGCAGTAATAATGAAATAAACATTACCGATAATTTTTTTAGTTCGGATTTTAGTTTCTGGTCTCCATTTTTTACTGACGGTTCTCATGAAATTAGTATAAATTTCAGAAATAATGTTATTGATTACAGAAATGTATCTGATTTAAGCAATTCTATTGGTTTAAATCTTTCAAATATTACAAACAGCAATTTTACGGATAATAAATTTTATAATATTATTGGAATAAATGTAATTGGAAGTAATAATACATTCAAGAATAATATTATTGACAAGACTTCTTCTACTTCTATCGTTGTGACTGGTAATTATAATATTATATCAGGAAATAGAATTATTAATCCATGCTATATTTATGATGTCTATGCAGTATTTAATTTAGATGGAAACTTTAATTCTGTATTTGAAAATACTGTTGAAAAAACTATTTCTACAGTATCCCAAAATTTGGTTAATTTATCCTCAACCAGCAAAGGGAATAGCTTCTTTTCAAATATTTCTTATCCAATCACAATAAACATTGGTTCTACAGATCCTTCTAATTATTTTAAAATAAAAGATAATTTGCCTGCAGCCTCAATTGTTGGAAAAGCTGGAGATGTAAAAAAAGATAATACAGATTATTACTTATGTGTTGAATCTTCGGAATTAGATGATTTAGGAAACATTACTCAAAATGCAATTTTTAAACAGATTGTTTAGAATTCGTAAAAATATTATATGACCACCCTACTCTACGACGGAAGCTTCGACGGACTTTTTACAGCGATATTCGAAGTTTTTGAATATAAATATAAGGATGTGGAAATCGTAAGTAGGGAAAGGTTTCATCAGGAAAATATCTTTGCAGAAATTCATGAAGTGATTACGCAAAATAATAAGTCTGAAAGGGTTTTAAACAAATTGGAACAAAATATTGGCAGGTCTGGTGTTCATCAGTTATTAAAAGTTTTTTTATCAGAAGATCCTGAACAGGAACAGCTTATTTTATCTGCAGTAAAACAATCAATTCAACATCCGACCGAAAATATACTGCAAAATTATGCGGACAATCATATTTTAAATATTTCAAAAATCTGTAAATCCGTTGACAGAGAAAGACATCGAATGACCGCTTTCGTAAGATTCGAAAAAATGCAGGACGATGTTTTCTTTGCCAAAATTGATCCTGATTTTAATGTAATTCCTTTAATATTAAAACATTTTAGAGACCGTTATCAGGATCAAAAATGGATGATCTATGATTTGAAAAGAAATTATGGAATTCTTTACGATCTGGAAAATTGTGATTTCTTTTACCCTGATGAAAAATTAAATCTCCACCAATATCAACAGAAATTTCACAATGAAGAAACTCAATATCAAACGCTTTGGCAACGGTATTTTACGAAGACTAATATTGTGGAAAGGAAGAATTTGAAATTGCATATTCAGCACGTCCCCAGAAGATACTGGAAATACCTTACTGAGAAACATTGATTTTTTCACATCTTGACAATTCTACAGTGAAAACAGCATAATATATTTTCAACCCGACAAATTTTAGACAATTTTAATAATTAATATTCAAAACTCTTATAAAGTTACTGCCATTATCTGAACTTGTTTTTGTAAATTTGTGTTCGAAATTTTTTACTAGATGAAAGAGAGTGCTGTAAAAAAAATTGCAGTTCTTACTTCAGGAGGCGATTCTCCGGGTATGAATGCAGCATTAAGAGCGGTGGTAAGAACCGCAAATTATTATAATATAGAATGTTACGGAGTAAGAGAAGGCTACAATGGTCTTATTCACGATGATTTCCTGAAAATGGGACCTCGTTCCGTAAAAAACATAATCAATCAGGGCGGTACCATCTTAAAATCTGCCCGTTCCAAAGAATTCAGAACCTTTAAAGGACGTCAGCAAGCTTATGACAATTGCGTGAAATACGGAATTGATGCTTTGGTATGCATCGGAGGTGACGGAACTTTTACCGGAGCAAAAATCTTTAATGAAGAATTCGGAATCAAAGTAATTGGTGTACCGGGAACTATTGACAATGATATTTTCGGAACAGACAATACCATTGGATATGACACAGCCTTAAATACAGCCATGGATGCAATTGATAAAATCCGTGATACGGCAACATCCCACAACAGAGTTTTCTTTGTAGAAGTGATGGGTCGTGATGCCGGATTTATTGCTTTAAACAGTGGTTTGGCAACAGGTGCTTTGGATATTTTAATTCCTGAAAAAAGAGATAGTCTGGATGAGTTATTTGCTAACTTCAGAAATGCAGAAAAAACAGGAAAGGCTTCAAGTATTGTGGTGGTAGCAGAAGGCGAAAAATTGGCCAACATCTATGAACTGGCTGAGAAAACTCAGAAAGAATTTCCTGATTACGACATTAGAGTCGCTATTTTAGGCCATATTCAGAGAGGAGGATCACCAAGTTGTGCTGACCGGGTTTTAGCAAGCAGGTTGGGTTATGGAGCTGTTGTAGGGCTTATGGAAGGGCAAACTAATGTAATGGCGGGAATGCGTTCAAATGATATCGTATATACAGAAATCGAAGAAGCCATTAAAAAACACAACGAAATCAATAAAGATCTTTTACTGATTTCAGAAATTTTAGCAATCTAATATTTTTAATATAATTTAAAACAAACTATTATGTCAACAATTAAAGTAGGTATCAACGGGTTTGGTAGAATTGGACGTCTTGTTTTCAGAGCAATGACTGAAAGAGACAACATCGAAGTAGTAGGAATCAATGACCTTATCGATGCTACATACATGGCTTATATGCTTAAATATGATTCTGTACACGGTATTTTCCCGGGTGAGGTTTCTGTAGAAGGAAACGATCTTGTGGTAAACGGAAAAAGAATCAGAGTAACAGCTGAAAGAGACCCAAACAACCTTAAGTGGAACGAAATCGGAGCTGATTATATCGTTGAATCTACAGGTTTATTCTTAGATAAAGAAAGTGCTGCAAAGCACATTAATGCAGGTGCAAAGAAAGTAATCCTTTCTGCTCCTTCTAAAGATGATACGCCAATGTTTGTAATGGGTGTAAACCACAAAGAACTTACTGACGATATCAAAATTTTATCAAACGCATCTTGTACTACAAACTGTTTAGCTCCTTTAGCTAAAGTAATCCACGATAACTTCGGAATCGTAGAAGGTTTGATGACAACTGTACACGCTACAACAGCAACTCAGAAAACTGTTGACGGTCCTTCAATGAAAGACTGGAGAGGTGGTAGAGCTGCTCTAAACAATATTATTCCTTCTTCTACAGGTGCTGCTAAAGCGGTAGGAAAAGTAATCCCTTCATTGAACGGAAAACTAACAGGTATGTCTTTCAGAGTACCAACTGTTGACGTTTCTGTAGTAGATTTAACGGTAAGATTAGAAAAAGCTACTTCTTACGATGAGATTTGCGCTGCTATCAAAGCTGCTTCTGAAGGTGAATTAAAAGGTATTTTAGGATACACTGAAGATGCTGTAGTTTCTCAGGATTTCGTAGGAGATAAGAGAACTTCAATCTTCGATAAAGATGCCGGTATCATGCTTTCTCCTAACTTCGTAAAACTTGTTTCTTGGTATGACAACGAAATGGGTTATTCAAACAAGTTGGTTGATATGTTGATCCACGCTGCTTCTTTATAATTAAGAAAAATCAGTAATGATAATATAAAACCTTCCGATTGGAAGGTTTTTTTAGTTTTTACCCCCAACATAAAAATCTAAACAATAAAATAATGAATCCCCTGCAAAATTTGCAGGGGATTCCAGTTTATCCTTTTCAAACAGCTAACAGAAAATTCTAAACTATTTTTGACATATTCGTAAACGATTGTAACTTAATGATATTTTCCTCATATAAAAATACGAAGAAATGAACTATAAAACAGAACGTTTTAGAAATGAGTTTTCATGATTACTAGCTAATGCAAATTTTAAAATTTTTTCAACACAAAAAAATCCCCCTTTTGTAGTATTTTTAAGAAAACTTTAACTATTTTAGTCACTTAGGTTAGATATGGATAATTCTGAGAAAAAACATCCTTTAATTGAAGTCTGGAATACGTATTCAGGTCTAAGAAAGGAAATTAAAAACATTTCAAACATTCCTCCCATTGAGCAGATTCTTGGGGAAATGTTTG
The DNA here is from genome assembly GCF_039536845.1 of Chryseobacterium ginsenosidimutans. Taxonomy (GTDB): domain Bacteria; phylum Bacteroidota; class Bacteroidia; order Flavobacteriales; family Weeksellaceae; genus Chryseobacterium; species Chryseobacterium ginsenosidimutans_B. The sequence goes on along the minus strand of NZ_BAAAZJ010000003.1, from coordinate 312,482 downwards.
CTATTGGCGAATTTTATTATTACGCCATAAATCTTACCAATAGTACTATTTCGCATCAACATCCAAATCTTTTAAAACTTCACGGACTAAAAAAATATCCTGAAAATTTAAAAGAAATTATTGACCTCACACATCCTGATGACATCGAATTTATTATAAAAGCCGAACAAAAAGTAGTTCAAAAAATGATGGAAATAGGTCGCGAACATCAGCTTTATTTAAAAGCCAGCTACTGTTTCAGAATGAAAACTGCCGCAGGAAACTATGAATTATTTCATCATCAGGCTGTTCTTACACAGGAAGATGAACAAAAAAACCTGATACAATCTATTAATATTCATACCAATATCAATCACATTACAAAAGAAAATCCACATACGGTTTTGATTTCAGGGATTGGATTGAGAAACGATTTCCATCAGATAAAAATTGAAAATCCGCCAGCATTTGAAAACTTTTCAGAAGTAAATTTAACCAAACGAGAAACTGAAATTTTAGCACTTATTGCAAAAGGATATTCCGGATCAGAAATCTCAAAAATGTTGATTTTATCAGAACACACCGTTCGCACCCACCGAAAAAACATTTTAATGAAAACTCATTCCAGAAACGGTAAAGAATTATTGAGAAAAGCATTTGAGTGGGGATTAATTTAAATAATTTTAATTTTCCATAATAAGATTCAATTCATAAGCTGACAAATCTCACTACGGAATTTCGGCTTAAAACTTGTATTTTTATCCTTAATGGAAAAAGCAATTTTACAACCACGTTTCAGAGATTCATCGCATTTTAAAGACTTTTGGACGAAAGGTAACGGACAACAGCTTCTCGAATTCTCAGGTGCAGAAGTAAGCTTCGATGACTTTGAAAAATTTTCACCTTATTTTTATCATGTCGATGAAATTGGTGACCAGGTTGTAAAAGATGTTTATTTGACCAAAAAATTTCACGAAGCATCCAGAGAAATCGAACAATATATCCGAAACGGAGTTTCAGAAAATGACAACATTCCTGAAAGTGTAAAAACACTCTTTTCGCAGACCCAGAAAATTCCGGATTGGCTGGATTATGACCTTATCAAAAGCGGTGCAGAACTCTGCATGAGAAGTAATCTGGACTCGCTGATCTCTCTTCGGGACTATTGTTTAATCGGAGGTTATGATTACGCTTACCTCAACAAACCTTTGATTGCCACAGAAGCCTTGAAAAAAGGAGCAGTCAAAAGGCTTTCTGAAACACTGGATTTTTGGGTCAACACAACAAGATATGATGCCTTGGAAATCCATAAGAAAGGGTATGAATTTGCTATAAAAACCCGGTTAATTCATTCTTACGCAAGACTTTCCATTAAAAAGCATTACAAAGACTGGGACACGGAAAATTGGGGAGAACCAATCAATTCGTGGGATATGATGGCAACTTACATTGGTTTCAGCCTGGTTTTCATGCACAGTCTTCACAAATTGGGAAACACATTTTCTGTTGAAGAAGAAAAAGGACTTTTTCACCTTTGGAAATATGTAGGATATCTTTTGGGAATTCCCGAAAATCTTCTGCCTAACAATAAAAAACAGGCAACACAATATTTCTATTTATGGACTTCTATTCAGCCTCCAGCCGATAAAGATTCTGTTCTTCTCGCCCATTCTTTGTTGAATGAATCTTTGGAAAATCCTATTTTAAAATACAAATTCCAAAGGAAAAATCTTCGTTATCTCCACATCTGCTGCACTTGGTTTTTGCTAGACGATGAGGTTTGCAAAAGACTGGAGATCCCTAAGGTTTCTAGTAGAAAAGCTTTTCCGAGAACTAAATGGATGATCAATAAAATCTATGATACATTAGTTAGCCGACAGGCCAGAATCAACAAAGGAAATAAAGACCAGATGAAAGTATTGAACGACTATCACAATATTACCCAAAATTCGAATTTTCATTAAAATTTTTCTGTTATTATTATTCTTTGCCAATTGCTCGTAATTTATTTTTAGGAGCTTAATCCCGCTATCCACTCATACTCCTCACTCCAACGCTCTCCCACACTCTAACCCCACAATTCTCCAACTCCCAGTTGCGGGGTAACCGTTTCTATCGGGGCTAAAACTCCGGTCATCAATATAAAAACTGCTATTATCAACAAGCTCAAGGAAATAAAATATTTCTGTAAAAAAGTGATTTGTTTTTATTTGCATTCACTTCATTTTGAATGAGATCAATAGGCAAACTTTATATTTTTTTAACTATAAAAACAGTTTCGGAGAGTAAATAATATTAGTTTTTGATAGTAAATTTCTGTATTTTTGAACAATTATTTTAACAACAGATGAGCAACATAGAAGATAAGAAAAAAGCATTGGCATTAGTGCTTGACAAGCTAGATAAAACATACGGAAAAGGAACAGTAATGACGTTGGGTGACAACAGTGTTGACACTACAATTGAAGTTATTCCTTCCGGATCTTTGGGATTAGACATCGCTCTTGGAGTAGGCGGATATCCCAGAGGAAGAATTATCGAAATATACGGACCTGAATCTTCAGGTAAAACAACTTTAACACTTCACGCAATCGCAGAAGCTCAAAAAGCAGGCGGAATTGCAGCATTTATTGATGCAGAGCACGCTTTTGACAGAGGCTATGCAGGAAAACTAGGTATCGATCTTGAAAACCTGATCATTTCTCAACCGGACAATGGTGAACAGGCTTTGGAAATTGCTGATAACTTAATCCGTTCAGGAGCAATCGACATTGTTGTGATTGACTCTGTCGCTGCATTGACTCCAAAAGCAGAGATAGAAGGCGAAATGGGAGATTCTAAAATGGGTCTTCACGCAAGACTGATGTCTCAGGCTTTGAGAAAATTAACGGCTACGATTTCAAGAACAAAATGTACGGTAATTTTCATCAACCAGTTGAGAGAAAAAATCGGTGTGATGTTTGGAAATCCTGAAACAACAACCGGTGGTAACGCATTAAAATTCTATGCTTCAGTAAGAGTTGATATCAGAAAAGCAAGTGCACCCATCAAAAATGGTGATGAAGCAGTGGGAAGTCGTGTGAAAGTGAAAATTGTGAAAAACAAAGTAGCTCCACCTTTCAAAATGGCAGAATTCGACATTATGTACGGTGAAGGTGTTTCCAAAACAGGAGAAATCCTAGATCAGGCTGTAGAACAAGGAATCGTAAAGAAAAGCGGTTCTTGGTTCAGCTACGAAGAAACGAAACTTGGGCAGGGTCGTGATGCAGTAAAAGATGTGTTGAAAGACAATCCTGAACTTGCAGAAGAATTGGAAAACAAGATCAAAGAAGAATTGAAAAATAAAGTAAAATAATTTTTTTGATTTTTAAAATATTTGAAGACAGCTTTTTTAGGCTGTCTTTTTTGTTTTCCAACTGATTACGCAAATGATTGTGGAAATTTTTGAAAAAATATTTGTAGGAATTGTAGTCAACATAAATTTTCATTTTTAAATTGATTTGTTTTAAACCACCCCGTCAAAAATTCATTCTGAATTTTCACCATCCCTCCAAAGGAGGGGAGTTTTCAGAGCACTTATAAACAGGCTAATTCATAATTCATAATTCATAATTCATAATTCATAATTCATAATTCATAAATACAAAAAAATGCCAATCTGTCACTTTCTGTTGCATGGTATTTTTTTTGCGAAGAATAAAACAAATCAAAATTAAATTATTATGACTAAAGGAAATATTAATGTATCTGTGGAAAATATTTTCCCGCTTATCAAGAAATTTCTTTACAGTGATCACGAAATATTCTTAAGAGAATTAATCTCAAATGCAACGGATGCGACTTTAAAATTAAAGCACTTAACGAGCATCGGAGAAGCAAAAGTTGAGTACGGAAATCCGCAACTTGAAGTGAAGATCGATAAAGAACAAAAAACACTTCGAATCATTGATCAGGGAATCGGGATGACTGCGGAAGAAGTTGAAAAATATATCAATCAGGTTGCATTTTCGGGAGCTGAAGAATTTTTGGAAAAATACAAAGATTCAGCAAAAGATTCTGGAATTATCGGTCATTTCGGACTTGGATTTTATTCTGCATTTATGGTTGCGGAAAAAGTTGAAATCGTAACTAAATCTTATAAAGATGAACCTGCTGTTCGTTGGATCTGCGACGGAAGCCCGGAATTTACTTTAGAAGAAACAACTGACAAAACAGACAGAGGAACAGAAATTATCCTTCATATTGCAGAAGATTCTTTAGAGTTTTTGGAAGAAAGCAAAATCCGTGAGTTGTTGTTGAAATATAACAAATTCATGCCTGTTCCGATTAAATTCGGGACTAAAACTCACACATTGCCTTTACCGGAAGATGCTCCGGAAGGTACTGTTGCAGAAACTGAGGAAGTCGACAATATCATCAACAATCCTACTCCGGCTTGGACAATTGCTCCTAGTGAATTGACAAACGAGGATTACATGAAGTTTTATCATGAATTGTATCCGATGCAGTTTGAGGAACCTTTATTCAATATTCATTTGAACGTTGATTATCCTTTCAACTTGACAGGAGTTTTGTTCTTCCCGAAACTGAGCAACAATTTAAATATTGAAAAAGATAAAATCCAATTATATCAAAATCAGGTTTTTGTAACGGATGAGGTGAAAGGTATCGTTCCCGATTTTCTAATGCTTCTTCGTGGTGTAATTGATTCTCCGGATATTCCGTTGAACGTTTCCCGTTCTTATTTGCAGGCTGACGGTGCGGTGAAGAAAATTTCTTCTTACATCACGAAAAAAGTTGCCGACAAAATGGCTTCTTTAATTAATGAAAACCGTCAAGATTACGAACAAAAATGGAACGACATTAAAGTTGTCATCGAATACGGAATTGTAACGGAAGAGAAATTTGCTGAAAAATCTGACAAGTTTACTTTATATCCTACAACTGACGGAAAATACTTCCTGTGGAATGAATTAGAAGAAAAGATCAAGCCTAATCAAACCGATAAAGATGGTAATCTGGTTGTTCTTTATACTTCAAATGCTGATGAACAGCATGGTTATATTCAATCTGCGAAAGATAAAGGATATGAAGTTATCTTATTGGATTCGCCTGTAATTTCCCACGTTATCCAAAAACTGGAAACTTCAAAAGATAAAGTTTCTTTTGTGAGAGTTGACGCAGATCATGTGAATAATTTAATCAAAAAAGATGAGCCAATCATTTCTAAATTAAATGAAACTGAAAAAGAATCATTGAAAAAGAATGTCGAGGAAACTATCAATGATAAGAAATTCACGGTTCAGCTTGAAGATTTAGACAGCACTGATGCTCCGTTTACAATCACTCAGCCCGAATTCATGAGAAGAATGAAGGATATGCAGGCAACCGGAGGTGGCGGAATGTTTGGAATGGGCGGTTTCCCTGAAATGTATAACTTAATTGTGAATTCCAACAGTGAATTTGCCAACCAGATTTTGAAAACAGAAAATACTGAAGAAAAAGAAGGATTGATAAAACACGCTCTTGATTTGGCTAAACTTTCTCAGAATTTATTGAAAGGAAAAGATCTGACTGATTTTATTCAGAGAAGTTATAAGCAACTGGAAAAATAAATTAACTATTTTATATTGTAGAACCTCGGAGCGAATATCGTTCCGAGGTTTTTTTTGAATAAATTTGTCTTAGAAATAGTAAATTTGGGGTTTTGCTAAAAAAATATGGATAAACACAATTTTCTGGATTCAGTTTCTTTAATCGGAATTTTTTTAGTGTCATTTCTTGCGTTGTTTTTGTTAACCGTAAAGACCAAACACAAATTGGGAAATCAGCTTTTTGCTTTTTTTCTTATCACAAATGCCATAGATGCTTCTAAATATTTGATTCATCATATTCCTGAAAATTTCATCAACCTTGAGGTTTTTCGTTGGAGTATTGTCTATTTAGTTCCGGCATTGTTTTATCTCTATGCAATGTCAGTTTGTTATTCTAACTTCCGATTAAAAACGAAACATTTACTGCACGCTATTCCGTTTGTTGCTTACAATTTGTATTTAATGTCGGGTATTTATTTTGAAAATACAGCTATGAAACTGTATTTTATAAAGAATATGAATCAAATGCCCATAACGCAATTTTTTCAATTTCTTTTCGAATTGCTATTTCAAGTTTATTTTATTGCTTCATTTCTTGTTATTAGAAAATCTAGGACTGTTTATCTTGAGAATTATACGAATCCGAATATTTCTCTGATTAATGCTCTTTACAAAATAACAATTGTATATTATCTCTTACATTTTTTAGTGCTTCTAAGATGGCTAGTTACTTTTACCATTGGTTTGGGAGAGGTCAGACAATGGATTGTAACCCTTGATGGGTTTACATTTTTATTTTGTACTTGCTGGTATCTATTTATTGCATTAAACAATCCTGAATTTTTCAGAGGGGTGAATTCTCATCTGAAACCTATTACAGAAGTTGCTACAAAACAAAAACCTAGTCTTCTGGTAGCAGAAGAAAAAAATAAGCAAATCGAATTTTTAAAAGATTTTATGATTTCGAACGAGCCTTATTTAGATTCATCATTGACAATTCAGGATTTATCTGAGCAGGTAAAAATGCCAGTTAAAGATTTATCTACTTTGATTAACTTGTATATGGATAAACACTTTTTTGATTTCGTAAATGAATATAGAATTGAAAAAGCGATGCAAGTCCTTAGAGATTCTTCTCAAAAAGAACTGACTGTTTTGGAAATCTTGTACCAAGTTGGTTTTAATTCCAAATCTTCGTTTAATACTTCTTTCAAAAAATATACAGGAAAAACACCAACAGATTATAGAAAACAAGCTTTGTAAAATCAAATTATTTTCAAAAAATGGGTTCGATTTTTTTTAATCGGTCGCGTTCTGAGACGTTTTAAAGCATCTTTGCAGAAAGTTTTTAAACAATCAATAAATTCTTATCTGAAAATTAATTACAATGAAAAACCGACTTTTCTTACTATTAATAACTGCTTTCTTAACAAACTTTGTTTCCGGACAAGAATTAAATAATTTCTTTTCTACACTTTCTGACAAAAATCTTTTTAACGGAAGTATTGTGATTTCAAAATCAGAGAAAACTATTTTTTCTAATCATTATGGATTTTCTACTATTGAAACTAAAGAAAAACTCAATGATAACTCTCAATTTCCAATTGCATCAATAACTAAAACGTTTACTGCAACGGCAATTCTGCAACTTCAACAGAAAGGAAAATTGAATATTAACGAGCCTGTTCAAAAATATCTGACTGATTTTCCTTATCCGGATATTACTATCAAACAATTGCTTAGTAATACTTCTGGATTGGCACAAGAGTATAATTTGTTTGATACGATCATCAAAGAACAACCCGAAAAAATCATTTCGAATCAGGATATTATTCCGACTTTTATTCGTTTCAAAACACCACTCTCATTTCCGTCTGGAAGCAAATGGGAATACAATAATGTCAATTTTTGCCTTGCTGCGTTAATTATCGAAAACGTTTCTGGGATCAGTTATGCAAATTATTTGGAGAAAAACATTTTCAAACCTGCAAAAATGCAAAATTCATTTGTTCCGTTGGATCGAAAAATTAAAAGCCCAAATCAAGTTGAATTATACGCTTATCCGAACTTTTATTCAATGGAATGGGTTAACACGAAAACTCTAAAGGAACCTTTTTTAATCTACGAAAAAAGTAATTTTTATGGCCCCGGTGGGATTGTAAGTACGGCTTTAGATTTACAAAAATATCAAAAGGCATTGTTCAGTTATAAAATTTTGGGCAAGAAAGAATTGGAACAAGCTTTGACTCCTACAAAACTAAATGATAGAAAAACAGTTACTTATATGATTGACGGAAAAGAAATCAGTTACGGTTTGGGTTGGGAGATGTACACGGATGAAAGAGAGGGAAAAATAGTTTTTCACGATGGTTCTATTACCGGATTGACGAGCATTTTATTGTATAATATTACTAAAAATCAAAGCATAATTTTACTTTCTAGTTCTGGAAACTTGTCTATTTTTCCTATTTCTAATGCTATTTTAAATTTAGTTAATAATAAGCCTTACAAAATTCCGGTTAAAAATCTTTCGAGAATTTATGGAAGTTTTGTTGAAAATGGAAATAAGGAAAAAGCAAATGAATTAATCCGGCAATATTTGAAAGATCCAAATAGTTATGAAGTTTCAGAAAGAGACTTTAATAGATTAGGTTATCAATTTCTGAGACTTCAAAAGTGTGATAACGCTTTGCAGGTATTCAATTCTGCGACATTAATTTTTCCAGTGAGTTGGAATGTTTTTGACAGCTATGGTGAAGCATTACTCCAATGTGGTAAAAAAGAAGAGGCGATAAAAATGTATCAAAAATCTGTTATGCTAAATCCTAATAATGAAAATGGGAAACAAATACTTTTAAAAATTGAAAAATAAATTGGGTTGAAAATTGAAGAAATTTTGCTTTTAGGTGATATTATATTTAGGGTTCCGGGGCGACAAAGTCGCCCCGGAACCTTTTTTATCGTTTATTTTCGTAGGGCTTTGCCCAACGCTGGGTTAAGTCGCCACTTTGTGGCTCCGATTACATTATAATTAAAAGGCTTCGACAAGCTCAACCTGACACGTGAATATCATCACGCAAAAACATTTAGTATTAGAAATGTCAGGCTGAGAGCTTGTCGAAGCCTTAAATCATAACCCATCAATACTAACTTATAACTCCGTCATTGGATCCCAAAACAGCTTCTTAAAATTTTTAATTCTAAAGTTTTCCACCTCAATTCCTTCTGCTTCTAATTTTTTTTGAAATTCAGGAACGGATAAAGTTCCTGAGCTCGAAATTACACGATGAGCAGGAACATCTTTCGGGCAGCCACCCATTGCTTTTCCCACATGGCGGGAATGATTGGGATAACCTACTGCTTTTGCAATCGCTCCATAACTTGTCACTCTTCCTTTGGGAACAAGTTTTGTGATTTCCCAGACTTGTTGTTTGAATATTTCGTTCATTTTCTTATTTCATTTTATCAAAAAAACTTTAAAAAATTAATTATTTACGTTATAAAGAAATTTTACTCCACAAAGTTTATTAATTTTTGTTTTGCATCATTTTTGGACTTTAAGTTTTAAAATCCATTCACTAAAAATATAAAGTTATGAAAAAATCGTTTTTCCGCTTAATGAATACAATCAATAAAGCGATATTACCGAAATTGAGTAATAAAGATCCTAATAAACTGACCAAAATTCAGAAAGCGATTTTGGCGTATCGTTATTTTGTGCTGGTTAATTCTTTAGAGTAGGTATTTAAGGATATTTTTGAAATAATATTAAAAAAGAAAGAATTTATCTGATTTTAGCAATGAGATTTCTGCACAATTTATAGAGTGGTTTTTCAATACACAGATAAATAATAATCGAACATATCCACAATAAAACAAAATTGCGGTCGGGCAAATAAATGTAGGATTTCAGTTTCATATTGAAATAACTGAGATGAATAAGATAGAAAACAAATGAGGCATTCCCCAAAAGAACAAATATTTTTGTAGACAATATTTTGGATACAAATGTCTTTTCTGACATCAATCCCCAAAAGAAAACAGCAATAGCAACAGGCAGAAAAAACTCATGAATTACCCTTCCTTCCCAACGTTCCACACCATGTGAAAAACTGTGTTTGGCAAAAAAAGCGATCGTAATAATTAAAGCGATCATTGAAATTCCGCCCAAAAGTGTCGGCTTTTTTAAACCTTTCAAAAACTGTATCCCTTTTTCCTGCTTCATCATGTAAGCCAGTAGCATTCCGAAGAAAAACTCCAGACTTCTCCCGAAAAAAGTATTTCCTACCATAAATTTTAAAGGATATAAAAAGCCTTCTGGATTGCCATTATACCAATGCAGACCATAACCTATTCCCCAACTAAAAAGAAAAAGACCTAACAAAAATGAAACACAATATTTCCAGTTTTTCTTTAGCAATAAAAACAAAAAGGGAGAAAACAGGTAAAAGAAAAATTCTACAGTGAGCGACCATGCCTGTACAATTCCTGAAATAGAATATTTGTCAAATAGAGAATAAAAAAGCGAGTACTGCAAGAAGTAAGTATTCACATCTTTAGAATATTTTACATCCAGAAAATAAGCACTTAACAGAATCCAATACAATGGAAAAATCCTCGCTATACGGAGCAAAATATATTTTAAATAAGATTTTTTAGAATCTAAAGGTGATTCTTCATACCGATAAGCCAGTAAAAAACCACTCAAAACAAAAAAGACGGTTACACCTATATGCCATTCACTAATAAAGCGCATAACCACGAACGGTAAATCATGACGCCAGTATTTACGGTTATGATAAACGAATACCATAATCGCTGCAATAGCACGCATCCCTGTGAGAGCATCAAATTTATTTTTGTTAAGATTATCCAAAAGCTAAAAAAATAAAAGGCTTACATGATAAGCCTTTTATCTAAAATTTTATAATTCTATTATTAATTTTCTAAAATATAAGAGAACATCAATGGTGCACAGATGGTTGCATCACTTTCAACGATAAACTTCGGTGTAGTGATATCTAGTTTACCCCAAGTGATTTTCTCGTTCGGAACAGCTCCCGAATAAGAACCGTAAGAAGTCGTTGAATCTGAAATCTGACAGAAATAAGACCAGAAAGGAATGTCATGCATTTCCATATCCTGATACAACATCGGTACAACACAGATCGGGAAATCTCCTGCAATACCACCACCAATCTGGAAGAATCCAACACCTTTTCCTGCTGAATTTTTAGTGTACCAATCTGCTAAATAAGTCATGTATTCAATACCTGATTTCATCGTTGTTGCAGTTAATTCTCCTTTGATACAATAAGATGCAAAGATGTTACCCATTGTAGAATCTTCCCATCCCGGAACTACGATTGGCAGGTTTTTCTCTGCCGCAGCAATCATCCAAGAATTTTCTCTTGGAATTTCATAATACTGTTCCAAAACTCCCGAAAGAATCATTTTATACATAAATTCGTGCGGGAAATATCTTTCTCCTTTCGCTTCAGCATCTTTCCAGATCTCAACGATGTGTTTCTGCAGTCTTCTAAAAGCTTCTTCTTCAGGAATACAGGTATCAGTAACTCTATTCAAACCTCTTTCCAACAAATCCCACTCATCCTGAGCCGTTAAATCTCTGTAATGAGGAACTCTTTCATAGTGAGAATGTGCTACAAGATTCATCAGATCTTCTTCAAGGTTTGCACCTGTACAAGAAATAAAATCTACTTTATCCTGACGGATCATTTCAGCCAAAATTTTCCCCAACTCTGCAGTAGACATTGCTCCCGCTAAAGTGATCATCATTTTTCCGCCATCTTTAAGATGTGCAACATAACCTTTAGAAGCATCCACCAATGCTGCTGCATTGAAATGAAGGTAATATTTCTCTATGAACTCGGTAATCGGTTTGCTCATTTTTTATAATTTTTGCAAAGATAATTATTTTTAAAGTTTTTGGGCACATCACTTTTCAAAACTATTCCCGTATTTCCTTAGTCTTTAGAATTTAAATTTTCTGTTTTCTTTTTTTTCTGATAATTTCTTTTTGGTATCTAATCTTTTTTGTTTTTGCCCTTTCGAAGGTTTTGTGGCAAATCTTTTTTTAGGAATAAATAAAGCTTTATCTACAATTTCCAGAATTTTTTCGATGGCTTTGTTTTTATTCATTAATTGAGTTCTGCTTTCAGAAACCGTTAAAAATAAAAAACCTTCCGCATTGATTCTGTTTTTTAATTTGTTTAGAATTAATTCTTTCTCATCATCATTAAAAAATTCAGATTCATTGATTCGCCAAAGTACCGTAACAGAAGTTTCCACTTTATTCACATTCTGACCTCCTGCTCCACTGCTGCGGGAAGTTTTGAAGTTGAGTTCTTTTGAAAAATCTTTCATTTTTAGTTTGACTAATAAATTAAAAGGTAAAGATAAAGACTTTACAATATATTCTTTAATTCGATTCTGTTTACTTTTCCGTTCGGAGTTCTTGGTATTTTTTCTATGAAAATAATCTCTTTCGGTCTGTGAAAGTTTTTCTCAAAAGATATTTTTGAAATTTTTTTCATCAAATTTTCTGATTTTTCCCCTTCAATAATCAGCACCAGTTTTTGTCCCAGACTTTCATCATTAACTCCTAAAAAAACAACTTCATTAGGAATTTCTTTTTTAACCAAAGCTTCCAGCTGTTCGGGAAAAATTTTTGCTCCACCGGAATTAATTACATTATCAATTCTACCCAAAAACCTGAATTGATTTTTGTTCTTAATTTCAACTAAATCATTAGTTTGCAAAATTTCCGAATTTAGATTAGGTGCGAAAATTTTCAGACATCCTTTTTCGTCCGTAGAAATTGAAACATTTTCAAAAACAGTAAAATAATTTTCAGCTTCAGGTAAAATTTGCTTTAAACCAATGTGAGAAAGGGTTTCCGACATTCCGTAAGTTTCGAAAATATGCCCTGAGTTTCCAATTTCAGACCTGTAATCATTAAGTTTAGTTTTTAAATTTTCAGAAACTGCAGCCCCACCAATAATCAGATTTTTTATTAAATGTAATTTATCCAAAGAATTTTCAACCTGTAAAGGGGTCATTGCACAGAAATCAACCTCATCATTGATATTTTCAAGAGGGTTTGTGGATGGATCGACAATAATCAACTTTAATTTTCTAATAATTGAACGAACAACCATCATTTTCCCTGAAATATATTCTACAGGCAGACAAATTAAAGCGGTGTTACCTTCTTTCAATCCTAAAAAATCACAAGTCATTTCCGCAGAATTCATCATTTTCTTTTTTTCAATATCAAAAACTTTCGGAACACCCGTAGAGCCCGAAGTCTGTACCTTTACGGTAGTAGAATCAGAAAACCATTCTTCTGCAAATTGTTTAATTTTTTTTTCAAATTCCGTCTCGAAGGATAATTGATTAATATTGAGATTATTGAAGTCTATCTGCATAATTTCCGTGGATAAAAAGTAGAGTAAATGTAAAAAAAATTGTAAAAAGTTCTTGCATATAATGAAAAAATCTGTAAATTTGCATCACCAAAATAACACAGACCTATAGTGTAACGGTAGCACTCCGGTTTTTGGTACCGTCAGTCGGGGTTCGAATCCCTGTGGGTCTACGAAAACCATCCTTTTAAGGGTGGTTTTTTTATTTATAAGATTTTCACATCTTCCCTTCCTAAATATTCTCGTTTTTTTTTTCTGAAAATTGAATTCCGATAAAATTATTTAAAAATATATTGTGTCATGCAGAACATTTAATAAGGAGTTCATGTTCGATTAATACTAATATTCTAATCTTGCAAAAATTTTTTACAATGAAAAAAATATTCTTTTTTCTTACCCTTGCAATGGGATTAGTGAATGCTCAGGATAACTCCAAACATGTTGTTTTAGTAAGTATAGATGGTCTAAGACCCGAGTTTTATCTAAATCAGGAATGGTCTATGGTAAATCTAAGACAAATGATGAAAAAGGGAGCTTATGCCAATGGAGTTCGTGGTTCTTTTCCTACAGTTACTTACCCTTCGCATACAACCATCGTAAGCGGTGTATTACCTGCAAAACATGGAATTTATTATAATACACCTGTTCAGCCTTTGGGAATTACAGGAGAATGGTTTTGGTTTTATAAAGACATTAAAGTTCCGACGATTTTCAGTGTGGCAAAAGAAGCGGGTCTTACGACTGCCGGTGTAAGCTGGCCTGTAACAGTAGGAGCTCCTATCACTTACAATTTACCGGAATATGTATATCTTCCAAAAAATAAAGGTGAGAAAAAAGATGAAGTAAAGGCAATGAGCATGGAGTCTACTCCTAAAGAACTTTTTCAGGAAGTGCAGGATTATGCTGTAGGAAAATTCGGGGAGTATGGAGCGAGTTTAGATTATATGGTGAGTGATCAAAACAAAGCAAGAATGGCTGCCTACATTTTAAAAAGATACAAACCCTCGTTTTTGGCACTTCATATCGCAGCGACTGATCACTTTGAACATGAAGAAGGCAGAGATGGTGATAAAGTTCGTTCCGCAGTAGTCGGTGCAGATGTCGCTATTAAAACTCTAATCGATGCGGCAATCGCAGCAGGAATAGAAGAAAATACAACTTTTATCATCACAGGAGATCATGGTTTTGTGGATATTCACAGCCAGTTTAATCCAAATGTAATGTTGGCAAAAGCAGGTTTATACAACAATGACAAAAAAGAAGACTGGAAGGCCTACTTTCAGGCAAGTGGAGGGTCTGCATTTTTACATCTGAAAAACCCTAATGATAAAGCGACTTTAAGTAAAGTCAATGAACTTTTAAACAATCTTCCGGAAGGATATAAAAAACTGTTCCACGTTTTAGATAAACAACAGGTTGCAGAAGCACAGGGAGATCCTACCGCATCATTGGCTTTAGCTGCATATCAAGGAGTGAGTTTTGGAGCAACAGCTACTGGGGAATTACTGAAAGCAGCAGACGGAGGAACACACGGTTATCTACCAACCGATTTCAAAGAGATCCAGACAGGATTTGTAGCTTTTGGAAAAGGTATTAAAAAAGGAACTGTACTTCCGCTAATGGGGCAGGAAGATATTGCTCCGTTAATCGCATATTTATTAAATCTTAATTTAAAAACAGACGGAATTCTTTATCCGGGATTATTGACTAAATAAGAAAACAAATTTTATTTTAAATTAAAGGCTGTCTCAAATAAAGACAGCCTTTTTATCTTTATATATAAAAAAATTACAGATATTCTTCAGGAATTGAAACATTGTTCTTCTTCATATAGTCTAAAAGATCGTGGAATTTTTCTTCATAATCATTCCCGCATTTATGAGAAATACTGCAAATTTCCGAAGGTTTTATTTCTAAAATATTTGAGATCTTCGTTAAAATTTCAAGATTGATCTTCACTTTAGAATTTTCGATATCAGAATATGCTTTCTGAGAAATTCCCATCTCAAAAGCCATATATTCCTGAGTAAAATCCTTACTTCTTCTTATTTTCCTGATATTTTGACCACATATTTTCATCTCTTTCGTTTTTAGTAGTTTTCGGTATATTTTAGAAGTATATCTATTAGACTTACACAAAGTTAGTGAATACCTTTGGCAAAACATTATCACGCTACATGATATTTAAAACTTAAGTTAAAAATTTACTTAAAACTTCTGTTTTAAAGGAAAATATCACTTCAGTATAACACATAGGAATTATGGAGACGCAGAAATTTAATTATGACAATAATATTGTCAGAGCATTTCTCTATGCTACAATTGCATTCGGTTTAGTCGGTTTTTTACTCGGACTTACCGCTGCGCTGATGCTTTTTTATCCTGAACTTCCGGAATTTTTATTCGGAACAGATGATACAACCATTAAAAGTTTAGCATCGGGTAATATTCAGGGATTGATTAATACACAAGGAGCTTTAGGCTTCGGAAGAATCAGAATGTTGCATACGAGTGCGGTAATTTTTGCGTTTGTCTGTAATTCCTTTTTCTGTGGTGCTTATTACAGCATGCAGAGACTGCTTAAAACAAGAATGTACAGCGATACCTTATCATGGATCCACTTCTGGACATGGCAAATCATGATTGTTTCTGTAGTTATTACTTTCTTAATGGGAATTAACACTTCTAAAGAATACGCAGAACACGAATGGCCGATCGATATTTTAATTACTATTTCGTGGGTGGTTTTTGGGATCAATATGTTCAGAACGATTGCAAAAAGAAGAGTAAGACACCTTTATGTGGCTATTTGGTTTTACATGGGAACATGGATTGCGGTAGCAATGCTTCATATCTTTAATAATCTTGAAATCCCGTTATCTTTCACAACTTGGAAATCATACTCAATCTATGCAGGAGCAAAAGATGCTCTGGTTCAGTGGTGGTACGGTCATAATGCAGTTGCATTTGTATTGACAACTCCGGTTCTCGGTTTAATGTATTATTTCTTACCAAAAGCTGCGGATAGACCTGTGTTCTCTTATAAATTATCAATCATCCACTTCTGGTCATTGATCTTCGTTTATCTTTGGGCAGGACCGCACCACTTACAATACACTGCGCTTCCGGCTTGGGCACAAGCGGTGGGAACAGGTTTCTCCATCATGCTGATTGCTCCATCTTGGGGAGGAATGCTGAACGGACTTCTTACATTGAGAGGAGCCTGGGATAAAGTAAGAGAAAATCCGATATTAAAATTCTTCGTAGTCGCCGTTACTTGCTACGGAATGGCAACTTTCGAAGGACCTTTATTAGCTACAAAATCTTTAAATAAAATCGGACATTACACAGACTGGGTTATCGGTCACGTACATATCGGAGCATTGGGCTGGAATGGTTTCATGGCATTCGGAATTGTATATTATCTTATTCCTGTAATGTGGAGAACCGAGCTTTGGTCTAAAAAATTAGCTAACTGGCATTTCTGGCTGGGAACTTTAGGAATTATTTTCTATGCCGTTCCAATGTATATTTCAGGATTCACACAGGGGTTAATGTGGAAACAATTCAACCCGGACGGAACTTTAGTCTGGAAAAACTGGCTGGATACCGTTACTGCAATTATTCCTTATTATAAAATGAGATTTTTGGGAGGTCTGCTTTATCTTTCAGGAGCAATTCTAATGGTTGTGAATGTTATTAAAACTGTCAGAAAAGGATCTTTCCAGAAAAATGTTCCCGCAGAAGCTCCGGCTTTAGCAAATATCGGAACAGAAAGAAAAGAAGGCGAAGGAATTCACCTCTGGATCGAAAGAACTCCGGGAATAATGGCAATATTGGCTTTAATTACTGTTGCGATCGGTGGTCTGGTAGAAATTATTCCAACTTTAACACTAAAACAAAGTGTTCCCACAATTTCAGCGGTAAAACCTTATTCACCGCTAGAATTAGAAGGAAGAGATCTATACATTCGTGAAGGCTGTAACGCTTGTCACTCACAGATGATCCGACCTTTCCGTGATGAAATTGTAAGATTTGAAGGTAAAAACGGACAATATTCGAAAGCCGGAGAATTTATTTACGACAGGCCATTTCTTTGGGGATCAAAAAGAACAGGACCGGATTTACAGAGAGAAGGTGGAAGAAACCCGGATTCATGGCACTTTAAACACATGTACAATCCAAGAATTACATCTGCAGGATCTATTATGCCGCGTTTTCCTTGGTTAATTATCAACAAATTAGACAAAACAAAAATGGTGGATAAAATGATATTAATGAAAAATTACTTTGACGTTCCCTATTCAAAAGCTGAAATAGATTCCGCAAATCAATGGGCAGACAATCAGGCAAATGGGATCGTTAAGAGAATTTATTCTGAAGCAAAAGATGTCAAAGACCAGGTTGAAAAAGATAAGGCAGCAAAAGGATCATCATTCGTACCGTTGGAAAAAAGAGAAATCGTAGCTATGATCGCCTATCTGCAAAGATTAGGTACAGACATCAAAACCACCCAGATCCAAACTGCAAGTGCAGAATAATTAAAATTAATTTAAAATGAAAACAAGAACCCCAATTTCAGTATACATCCTTCTCACAATAGGTTTGACGATCATGGCGTTCGAAATGTTCGCGCACGATTCAGGATATTTTTCTTCACCATTTTTCTGGGGATTGATGTTGATTGCAATCATCTTGCTTTTAATTATGAACTCCATTGGAGATTTAATTGAAAATCAAAATTTCACTGCATTATCCGAAGAAAAAAAAGCGGAATATTTAAAAGAGAAAAACACACCTTATTTTTTGAAACTTTGGAACTCGGCATTCAAAAAACAGTCTGCAACACAGGAAAAAGATATTCTGATCGATCATGGTTTTGATGGGATTACAGAACTCGATAATTCACTTCCAAAATGGTGGATTGGCTTGTTTTATTTCGGATGTATTTTCTGTGTCGTCTATCTTACAGCTTTTGCATTCACAGATTACGCCCATCCGGAAGCGGAACTGAATCATGAAACCAAAACAATGCTCGCTTCCATCGAAGAATTTGAAAAAACAGCGCCTCAAATCACGCTGGAAAATGCAAAATACAGTGCAGACAATATCGCAGAAGGTCAGGAATTATTTAAAACAAACTGCGTAACCTGCCACGGAGAAAACGGAAAAGGCGGAATCGGTCCAAACTTAACAGACACTCACTGGATCAATGTAAAACAAAAAAGTCTCTTCAAAAATGTGATCTGGATGTTGGAAAACGGTTCACCAAACAATCCTACCATGCGCCCTTTAATTAAAGAAGGAACAATTACCGGAAGAGATGCCGAGAAAATTGCAGCTTACATCTATCACATCAATCAGGAAACCGCTCCGATTACTCCCGTTCAAGGTGGTGCAGCTCCTCAAGGTGAGGAAGTAAAATGGGAGAATGGAAATGACTGATAAAAATTTATTATCTCAACATATGTAAATTATCCACGCCCCCTTTGAATAACTAAACTAACATTGAATATTCATTTTTGCTAAAACCTTTTCAACATTAATAAAAATGATATAAAAGGGGGCTTTTAAACAACTAGAAATCCGGGCTTTGGCTGTCTCCATCAACTAATTCACTTGACAATTAACTAAACTAAATTCCATAACGGGACAGTCAAGGCAGGATTTTTGTATTCGCAAAGGGTACCACAACAGATAATTAGTACATTTAGTATTATTATATTTGTTTAAACCCAATCACTCTTGAAACTAAAAATCAACAAAAGAAAACTCTTAAGGCGTTTTTTAATTACCATTATTTCTATATTGGTATTTTTTACGCTGCTTATTCTTAGCTTGAGACTTCCGGTAGTTCAGAATTTCATCAAAGACAAGCTGGTTGTTTATCTTGAGAAAAAAATCAAGACAAAAGTAAGTCTGGAAAGGGTTTATATAGGATTTCCAAACAGTCTTGTGATGGAAAATCTGTATTTAAAAGGACAGGAAATTGATACTCTTTTGGCGGTAAAAAAACTCGATGTCGGGTTGAACATGCTTAAACTCGTTAATTCCACGGCAGACATTACTTCGGTAGATTTAGAGGGTGCAAGAGCAAACGTGGTGAGAAAACCGGATGGAAAATTCAATTTCGATTATATTATTGATGCTTTTGCGACGAGTGATAAAGAAGAAAGTTCATCGAAGCCCTTCATTATTTCTTTAGATAAAATTAATTTAAAAGATATCGGCGTTACTTTCGACGATCAGCAATCCAGAAATGACATAAAACTTTACTTCAAATCTTTTGATACAAGAGTAAAAACGTTTGATTTAAGCAACAACAAATATGCCGTCAATGATATTAATCTTGACGGATTAAGGCTAAAACTTAAACAGGATCTTATCGAAGAAGTTTCCAAAAAGGTGGAAAAAAAGGTCGATTCTTTGAGTAGCAAAAAGCCGATGCAGATCGGCTTGAGAGGAATAAAACTGACTAATTTCAACATTGATTATGGTGATGACAATACCAAAACTTTTGCAAAGGTTCTATTTAAAGAATTAAGCACCAAAGTCAACAAACTTGACATGGAAAACAACGCTTATAATGTTGACAACGTTTTCCTTTCAGGAGCTGATATTAATGCTAATCTTTATCTACCTGCACAAAATGTCAATCCGGAAAATACCAAAGAACCTGAAGTTTCAAAAGCCACAGATCAGCAAAAAGCTTTAAGTTTATTGCTCGGAAAATTGGTTTTAAACGATGTAAAAGTTGCTTATAACAATACTGCAATCACTCCTACAAAACAGGGAATGGATTTCAATCACCTGAATTTTTCCAAAATGAATGTTGAGGTGAGAAGTTTCAAAATGCAGAACAATACATTTGCAGGAAGTGTAAACTCAGCGGAAATTCAGGAAGCGAGAGGGTTGGATATTCAGAAATTCAATACGGATTTTGTTTACAATCAAAAAGAAGCCTATTTAAAAAATCTTTATTTACAGACTCCGAAAACGATTCTGCGTGATGAGGTTATTTTAAATTATAATTCTATCGAGCAATTAAGTTCCAACTTGGGAGCGGTAAAAATCGCAGCCAATATTAAAGATTCTAAAATCGGGTTCGCTGATATTTTAAATTTAGTCCCGACTTTAAGAAATACGGTTCCTTTCAATAAATATCCGAATGCTATTTTAAATGTCAATGCGAATGTAAAAGGAAATGTCAATGATTTGCTGATCAACAATCTGAAAGTTTCAGGTTTGGATCAGTTGAGAGTTGCAGCTTCAGGGAGAATCAAAAATGCGATGAATCCTGATCAATTATACTACGATCTGAGAATTGCAGAATTATCTTCATCAGCAAAAACGATCTTTAATTTAGTTCCTAAAAATACGATTCCATCCAATATTTCTCTGCCTTCCAACATGAGCATCAAAGGGACGGCAAAAGGTACAACTAAAGTGGTAGACGCCAATCTGAACCTCTACTCTACTCTTGGAAATGCCGCTGTTATTGCTAAAGTTGATATGCGAAGAAAAAATCATGAATTGTATGATGTGAAAGCCAATCTTCAGGGATTACAGATCGGAAAAATTATTCAGAATAAAGATATTGGAGCCGTTTCAGCACAAATTTATGCGAAAGGAGAAAGTTTTGATTTCAAAAATGCCAATGCTGATCTGAAAGGTCACGTTGCTTCCGCAGTTTACAAAGGCTACCGTTATCAAAATATGAATCTAACAGGAAAAATCCTACGCGGAGCTTACAATTTTATTTTAAATTCAAAAGATCCAAATGCGAATCTGATGCTAACGGCTTCCGGAGTTTATAATGAAAAAAATCCTACGGTAAAAATCAATGGGGAAGTCATTAAACTGGATCTAAACAAACTTGGTTTCTATAAAGATCCGATGATCCTTGCAGGAAAAATTGACGGAGATTTTACGAATTTAGATCCTGATCATTTGAATGGTTATTTAAATCTAAAAGATTTTGCATTTTCTGATACCAAAGAAGTTTATCCGGTTCAGGAAGTCAATTTAAAAGCTTCTTCAACGAATGATTCCACTAACATTATTTTCAATTCCCAGATTGCTGATGTAGAATTAAAAGGAAAATATAAATTAACTCAAATATTTGGTGCTTTAACACAAACTGTTAATCAATATTACCAGTTCCAGAAACCAAATAAATCTCAGAAAATTCAGGCAGGACAGTTTTTTACTTTTAATGCAAAAATTAAAAATGATGATCTGATCAGAAAATTCGTTCCGGATCTGAAAAGTTTTGAAACCATTAATTTAACCGGAAACTATGATGCCGATTCACAAAAAATTGAAATTGACGGACAGATTCCACAACTTCTCTATGGTGAAAATTCTATTGAAAATGCAACTTTAAAAGTCACCAACGAAAATCAGGCTTTACAGTATAATTTATATGTTGCAGGATTAAAAAGTTCCAGCTTTGCTTTAAATAAGATAGGAATTAACGGAGATATTGCCAATAATATTATCAACTACAACATCACCACAAAAGACGAAAAAGATGCCACTCAGTTTTTAATCGCAGGAAATGCAAAATCGTTAAATGATATTACTGAAATTTCATTAAATCCAGACGGTTTAAAATTAAATTACACCGACTGGACTGTTGCAGAAGGAAATAAAATCCAAATAGGTAAAAATGGAATTCTTGCCGACAATTTCAGACTTTCCAATGCAGGAAGTGAAATTTCATTGCAGTCTGAATCTCAAACTCCAAACTCTCCTTTAAATGTTTCGTTGAAAGATTTTAAGATTGAGACCATCACAGAATTGATTAAAAAAGATACGGTTTTAGCAAAAGGAACAATCAACGGAACGGCTCAGTTACGAGATTTAACTAAAAAAATGACCTTTACTTCTGATTTAAATATCACAGATTTATTTGTATATGGAAATCCAATCGGAAACCTTGCAGTGAAAGTTAACAACTCTTCACCGAATCTTTTAAACGCCGATATTGCCCTTTCCGGAAATAATAATGACGTGAAAATTTTAGGAGATTACAACACTTCTTCCAGCACATTTGACCTGAATATGGCAATTAATCAGCTTCAAATGAAATCTGTACAGGGATTCTCAATGAATGCGATTACAAATACAGAAGGCTACGTTTCGGGAAATTTAAAAATTACAGGAACCACAGATAAGCCTGACATTTTAGGTAAAGTAAAATTCAATGATGTAGGATTGGAAATAGCTAAAACAGGAAGTGATTTCAGAAAACTGAATGACGAAATCGACTTTACGAACCGTGGAATTGAGTTTAACAATTTTAAAATCAATGATAAAGACGGAAATTCACTGAATATTGACGGTCAGGTTTTAACGCAAACTTACAGAGATTTTGCCTTCAACCTTGATGTAAATGCCAAAAATTTCAAAGTCGTAAATTCTGAAAAATCCAATGATGCCATCATGTACGGAATTCTTGCTATTGATGCAGGATTACATATTCGTGGAAATTCAGATCTGCCGAAAGTTGACGGACGATTGGCAGTTGCAGACAATACAGATTTCACATTTGTTCTGCCTCAGTCCTCTCCTACTTTACAGGAAAGAGAGGGAATTGTCGAATTTATCGACCAGGATCAGGTTGTTTTAAATAAAACCGTTAAAGCAGATTCTTTAAACGCCCAAAGCCGCATTAAAGGAATGGATGTGAATGTCAATATTGAAATAAGTAAAGAAGCCAAATTATCTTTACTGATTGATAAAGCAAACGGAGATTTTGTAAAACTACAAGGTGAAGCGGAATTGACTGGAGGTGTTGATCCTTCCGGAAAAACTACCCTTGTCGGTGTTTATGAAGTAGAATCCGGAAGCTATGAAATGACGGTAAGTGTCTTAAAACGTAAGTTTGATATTCAAAAAGGAAGCACCATTACCTGGACCGGGGAACCGACGACAGCGAATCTTGATATTACCGCAGTTTATAAAACCGAGGCTGCACCGATTGATTTAGTTGAGCAGCAAATCAGTGGAGAAGACGCCAGAACTTTGAATCAGTTTAAACAAAGAATTCCTTTCAATACTTTATTAAAAATGAAAGGTGAATTACTGAAACCCGTCATTACATTTGACATTACAACCGATGAGAAAAACAATGCCGTTTCTTCAACCGTAACAGATATTGTGGATCAAAAACTGTCTCAGCTGAGAACTCAGGAATCTGAAATGAACAAACAGGTTTTTGCTTTATTGCTTTTAAACAGATTTATCGGTGAAAATCCGTTTGAATCCGGGGCGGGATTATCCGGAGAAATGTTGGCAAGACAAAGTGTGAGTAAAATTCTTTCTCAACAATTGAATAATCTCGCATCTGATCTTATCAAAGGAGTTGATCTTAATTTTGATTTAGAATCTTCTGAAGATTATTCCTCAGGAGCTAAAAATACAAGAACAGACCTTAATGTCGGACTCAGCAAAAAACTGTTAAACGACCGACTAAAAGTTTCGGTAGGAAGTAATTTCGCATTAGAAGGAGATGCCCGTCAAAATGAAAATATGACCAATATTGCAGGAGACGTAACAGTTGATTACAGCCTTTCTAAAGACGGAAGATATATGCTTCGTGCCTACAGAAAAAATGAATATCAGGTTGCTCTTCAGGGGCAGATCGTGGAAACGGGATTAGGATTTATCATTACACTGGATTATGACAAATTCCGGGATATTTTCCAGAAATCAAGAAATAAAAAGCAAAGAGAATCCAGAAAAAATAAGCAAAACCAAGCCGTAGAATTTAAATAATGAAAAAAAATTATCCAACATACTTTAAATATTTATTCACTTTCGGAATGGCTTCGTTTACACTTTCATGTAGTAACACGAGATTTCTGAAAGAAGGTCAGATGCTTTATACCGGCGCAGAAGTAAAAATTAAAAACGATACTATTTCGAAAAAAGAAAAGAAAGGGCTTCAGACCGCACTGGAAGCCAATCTTACTCCAAAACCAAACTCATCATTTTTAGGTTTAAGACTCAAATTATACTTTTATAATATTGCCAAAGAGCCGAAAAAAGATAAAGGTTTTAATTATTGGCTGAAATACAAAGTAGGTGAAAAACCTGTCTTATTAGGTGATGTCGACCGCGAATTCAATAAAGATATCATTGAAAATTATTCTGAAAATAAAGGATATTTCAATGCAAAAGCAACTTACGATACGGTTTCTAAAAATAAAAAAGCGCAGGTTATTTATACCTTAAGACCGGGAGCGAGATATCTGATCAGTGATGTGAAATTTCAGAAAGATTCTTCATTGGTTAATCAGGAAATTCAGAATATTGCAGGTAAAACTTTCCTGAAAAAAGGTCAGCCTTTTGATCTGGACGTCATTAAATCTGAAAGAGAAAGAATTGATAACAGCTTAAAAGAAAGAGGTTTCTATTATTTTCATCCTGATAATATTATTGTTCAGGCAGACAGTACGGTCACCAAAAATCATAAAGTTGAACTTAATGTAAAATTAAAAGACAACACCCCCGATCTTTCTACGCAGCAGTTCACCATTGATAAAGTTATCGTTTTTCCTAACTACAATATCCGGGATGTAAAAAATGGAAAATACGACGTTCCAATGAATGCCGATTCCCTTCAAAAACATGCTCAGGATGATATTTATGTAATCGATCCCCAACATAAATTTAAACCGAAAATTTTCGACAGGGCTTTATATTTCAAAAAAGGAGATTTATACAACAGAACAGATCATAATCTTACTTTGAACCGTTTGATCAGTTTGGGAGTTTTTAAATTTGTAAAAAATGAATTCGTAGTTTCAGATTCTTTACAGCATAAATTTGATGCCTATTATTTATTAACTCCAAAAGAACTTCAATCCCTTCGTCTGGAAGCTTTAGGAAGAACAAACTCTGCCAATTATGCAGGAAGCGAATTAAATTTAAACTGGACGCACAGAAATTTTTTCAGAGGTGCAGAACAGTTTAAAGCTTCTGTTTATGGTGCTTTCGATGTACAAATCGGTGGTCCGGAAAATGCAAAAAATATTTTTAGAATGGGTAGCAATGTACAGCTTTCGATTCCTAGAATTGTGGCACCATTCCGTTTTAATTCATCGAGCGCTTTTGTTCCGAGAACGAATATCACTCTTGGTTACGAATTTCAAAACCGTACAGAATATTATACCTTAAATACTTTCAGCGGTTCATTTGGTTATGTCTGGAAAGAAAATGCAAGAAAAGAACATGATTTAAAAATTATTGATATTACTTATGTTTCTCCGGCAAATATTACAGATTTATACCTTGAAAAATCTGCAAATAATGATGCTATGAAAAGAGTGGTTGAAAAACAATTAATTTTCGGACCAACTTATTCTTATACCTATACCAATACAATGCTGCCGAAGCCAAACACAATGTATTACAAAGGAACATTGGATTTAGCAGGAAATATTACAGGTTTGGTGACCGGAGCAAACGCAAAAAAAGATAAAGAAAAAACTATTTTCGGAGTTCCTTTCAGTCAGTATGCTAAAATTGAAAATGACTTCAGGTTCTATCACAAATTCAATGAAAAAACTTCTCTAGCCACTAGATTTATTGGGGGAGTTGCCTATCCTTATGGAAATTCTGAATATATTCCTTTTTCAAGACAGTTTTTTTCGGGAGGAAGCAATAGTGTAAGAGCCTTCCGTGCAAGAACTTTGGGACCGGGAAGTTTTGACCCAAGAACAATTCCTGATGGCTATTATTTTGACCAGTCAGGTGATATAAAATTGGAATTAAATGCAGAATACCGTGCTAATCTTTATAAATTTTTAAATGTTGCCGTCTTTGCCGATGCAGGAAATGTCTGGCTGATTAATGAAGATGCAGACAGGCCGGGAGCCAAATTTTCCAAAGATTTTTTAAGTGAAATTGCCGTCGGAGCCGGATTTGGTCTGAGACTTGATTTCTCTATTCTGATTTTAAGGCTGGACTTGGCAATGCCACTGAGAGTTCCATACTATGAAAAAAATGACAGATGGACATTCGACCGAATTAATTTTGGAGATTCAAGCTGGAGAAAAGATAATCTTATTCTGAATATTGCTATCGGATATCCTTTTTAATTAATAAACGATTACGGATGATAAAGCATATAAAATTCTTCTGGGAAACTTTAAAAGAAACATTCAAAGAATGGAATAACTCAACAGCATCAAACGATTCTGCGAGTTTGGCTTATTATGCGATTTTTTCAATTCCGGGATTATTAATTATTATCATCTGGATTGCCGGATATTTCTTTGGGGAAGAAGCTATCCGTGGAGAAATCAGCAATCAGATAAGCGGAATTATGGGACAGGATGTTGCCAAAAGTATTCAGGATATGATTGCAGGAGCTTTAATCGACAAAGAAAATGTGATTATGAAAGCTGTAGGAATTGGTTCGCTGGTTTTTGGTTCTACGACTCTGTTTTTTCAGCTTCAGCATTCTTTGAATACGCTTTGGGATGTGAAAGCTGCTCCCAAAAAAGCTCTTGTAAAGTTTCTTTTAGACAGAGCAAATTCGTTGGGAATGATTCTTATCATTGGTTTTTTATTAATGATTACCATGGTTCTCTCCTCCCTGATCAGTATTTTAAATAACTGGATTACTGCCTATTTTGGCCTGGAAACTTATGTAGCGGTACAATTGGTAAATTTTACCATTGGTTTTGTAATCGTAATGTTTCTTTTTGCTTTAATATTTAAGGTTCTTCCTGATGTGAAAGTTAGCTGGAAACCCATTTGGAAAGGTGCTTTTCTGACAACCATTTTGTTTACGTTAGGTAAATTTTTATTGAGCCTTTATTTCGGAACGGCAAAACCTACTTCCGCTTTTGGAGCCGCCGGAACTGTGATTTTAATTATGATGTGGATTAATTATTCATGTATGTTGATTTTCTTTGGCGCGGAATACACAAAAATTTATGCTTATAAAAAAGGATATACTATTATTCCTTCAAAACATGCAAAATGGAGCGATGCGAAGTTGTATGAAGATAGTTTGAAAGAAAAAACCGATGTTTAAAAAAGTTTAATTTTTCACAAAATAAAAAACCTTCAGAAGTTCTGAAGGTCTTTGTTTACATTCTGTTTACTGTTTGTATTCCCAGTAAGTTTAATGATTTTTTTATTGTTTTTGCCGTAAGATCTGATAAATTCAAACGGAATTGTTTTAAATTTTCATCCTCACTTTTCAAAATTGGGTTAATCTGATAAAATGAATTGTAAGATTTCACCAAATCATAAACATAGTTTGCAACCAGCGCAGGACTCAATAATTCGGCTGCTTTTTCAACGATTCCTTTATAATTAGATAAAAGCATAATCAATTCTTTTTCATACTGATTGAAATCAACATCAGAAGTTTCCTTATGTTCGAAGTTTGCTTTTGATAATAAAGACTGAATACGAGCGTAAGTATACAAGATAAATGGTCCTGTATTTCCAATAAAATCAATACTCTCTGCAGGGTTGAAAAGCATTTTTTTCTTCGGATCAACCTTAAGCATAAAATATTTCAATGCAGCTTGTCCTATTATTTCATAAGAAATTTCCTTTTCTTCGTCCGAAAGACTTTCCAATCTTCCTTGTTCCGTTGCTTTTAATTTTGCTTCTTCATACATCTCTTGCATCAAATCATCTGCATCGACTACAGTTCCTTCACGGGATTTCATTCTACCGTTCGGAAGTTCAACCATTCCATAAGACAAATGATACAACTGATCTGCCCAAGAATATCCTAATTTCCCTAAGATTTTAAATAAAACCTGGAAGTGATAATCCTGTTCGTTCCCAACAGTATAAATTAATTTCTGGATATTTCCTTCTTTGAAACGCTCTACTGCAGTTCCCAAATCCTGAGTCATGTATACAGAAGTTCCGTCTGAGCGCAATAATAATTTCTGATCCAAACCATCTTCCGTAAGGTCACACCAAACAGAACCATCTTCTTTCTGATACAAAACTCCTTTATCCAAGCCTTCCTGAATAAGATCTTTCCCTAAAATATATGTATTACTTTCGTACTGAACCTGATCAAAATCTACTCCTAATCTTTTATAAGTTTCGTTGAAACCTTTGTAAACCCAAGAGTTCATTTCGTTCCAAAGATTTCTTACTTTTTCGTCTCCATTTTCCCAATCTAAAAGCATTTTTTGAGCTTCTTTCATTAACGGAGCATCTTTTTTTGCCTGTTCTTCGGAAATACCTTGTTCTACAAGTTCAGAAATTTCTTTTTTATATTCCTGATCGAATTTTACGTAATAATTTCCAACGAATTTATCACCTTTTGTTCCCGTTGCATCAGGAGTTTCTCCCTTACCGAATTTTTCCCAAGCCAGCATTGATTTACAGATGTGAATTCCTCTGTCATTGATAATTTGAGTTTTTATCACATCATAACCCGCTTCTTTAAGAATCTGAGCAACAGAAAAACCTAATAAATTATTTCTGATGTGTCCTAAGTGAAGAGGTTTGTTGGTATTCGGAGAAGAATATTCTACCATTACCGTAGAATTTTTCTTTTCTATTGTGTCGAAATCATTCGTAATAGATGTAAAATTATCTACAAAAAACTGATTTTTAACTTTAACATTAAGAAAACCTTTTACTACATTGAAACTTTCCAATAATTCAGTTTGTTCTGTTAAAGCTTCACCTAATTCCACCCCAATACTTTCCGGGTTTTTCTTTAATTGTTTCACCAATGGGAAAGTCACGATCGTAAAATCTCCTTCAAACTCGGTTTTATTTTCCTGAACTTCCAGATTAATGTCTTTCAACTGATAGACATTTAAAATAACCTCCGAAAGCTTCTCTTCTATTATATTTTTAATATTCATCTGTTTATACTGATTTTTCAAAAGCTATATAAATTAGCTTTGATTTATTTTTGAAATACAAATATACGGAAATAAAAAAACCGCCCGAAGGCGGAATAAATATGAAGGAAATTAAATTATTGTTTTGTGAATACCAAACTGGCTTCATCATTTCCAGGTATATTATCCAGATCTTTTGAAGTATCAGTAATCTTCAATTCTGTATTGGAAAAATCTTCCACTTGTTTTTTTAAAGTTTTAACAATACCATTTTCATTATAACTAAGAGTTAAAATTTTATTCATATTATCATAGTTCCAATTTCCCGAAAATGAATCATATAAACTACAATCTGTTCCTGAACTCGAAATTCCGTATCTTTCATAAACTCCTGAAAAATTTGTATTTACAAGAATCTGTCCTTTTCTTTCGCAATCAGATAACGGATATGTTTTACCCTTGTATTCATACCTTGCAGGTTTCCAAACCCCACTAATATTAGGAGCTTCAATGATTGTATCTTGCCTATCATCATCATTTGAACATGAAACAACAACAGCTATCAGGATAAATAGGTTTACAAATAATCTCATATTTTATTATTTAAGAAAAATATTCCTGTACAATTTTACAGGAATATTTTCCATCTATTTCAAATTAATTAAAAAACATCCCAGAAAACTTTCGTAGTGACTTTATCGCCTCCGATTTTCTGTGCTGCGGCAGTTACATTATTTTTATTCAATAAATACTCCTGATCTGAATATTTCATTCTTACAGGAACACCATCAACAGCAGAATCATCTGGATTTACAAATACCGGATAATCTAGCCTTCTTGCAAAGTTCCATGCCTGAAAACCTTTATTAAACATAGCTATCCATGCCTGAAATCCGATTGACTGCTTCCAGTTTGATGCATTAAAAGGATTTGCCGCGATGAAAGCTGTTGCGTTTGTACCACTGATCCCGTATTCTGTCATCGAAGCAGTAATTGCTGCAGCATATAATGTTGCAGCCGTACCACCAACACTAAAGCCACGCGCTGCCGCTTCTGCTCGCAGGAATGAAATTTCTGTATAATCTAATAAAAAGCCTTGGGCATTTTCTGTAATCAACATATATGATCCATCAGATCCTGCTTCTACATTTCCGTTAACATCTACTTTTGGTGATGTCATATGTGAATAACCTGCAAAAGAGTTATTAGCTCCATAGACTCCCCCTTTATATATTCCTCCAATTTTTGTAAACCATCTGTCTCTTCTTGGATCCGAAGTAGTATTCATATAATCAACTAAAAGATCTGAAGGAATAAAATCATTTCTTCCTGACTGAATTGCTTCCTGATATACAGGATTCGCAAATAATCCGGAAGGAAATGCAGCTAATCCAAAGTTATCTTCTTTACTATCAAACAGACCTGCATTATAAGCTGCTTCTGCATAAGTTTTTGCCAAAGTAGGTTCCACATCCGATAAAGTAACCGCTAATCTGAATTTTAAAGAATTTGCCATCTTTTTCCACTTAGACATGTTTCCTTTATAAAATATATCGTCTGCATAGCCACTTTGATTTATATTAATCATTGCATTGGCAGCATCAATTCTTTTAACCAAATCAAGATAAATTGTCTTTGCATCATCATAAGGAATTTCTGACGCATTCTGATTTCCCGCTACAGCTTTTAAAGCTCCAAAATATGGAACGTCACCATAGGTATCTACCAGATTAGCCCATGCATAAACATTTATTAATTCAATAATTGCTTCATTATTTCCTTTTTTTACCGCGTCTAATCCTTCATTTTGAAGAAATTGCTTTGCATCTCTCAACGCAGATAACACTCCCGGAGAATGAACAGTGGCAGAACTTGAAGCCATCATTCTGTTATAATGATTTCTTGGAATTGGTCTTGTTACCATATCATAATTCGACTCATCAATATAGGTAGTCTGTGCCCATTGTTGTGTGAAAAATCTTGATATGTTGTTATTTACATTCGGAGTAAGTAACTGAGAAATCAACTCCTGTTCTGCACTTGCCACCAATAGTCCGGAAGGAACTACTGTCGGGTGTTTCGGATCTTCATTTAATGAAGTAATGTCGCTTTCACAAGAATTTGTAACGACTGTTAAAGAAAGTATGCTAAGTATTAAAAATATTTTTTTCATTTTTTAGAATTTTAAAGTTACGTTGATACCTAAATCACGTGTTGTAGGCAATACCCCAATTGAATTCCCTTTTGACGCAAGACCATTTCCTGTTCCTGTTTCCGGATCTGCATAAGGCAAATTCTTATGAATAATCCAAAGGTTTCTTCCTACCAAAGAAATTTTAACTTCCTGAAAAGATGTATTTGCCAGTAAAGATTTAGGAAGGCTATATCCAATACTTGCTTCTCTTAATTTCACATACGATGCATCATAAACGAATCTTGAATTTGGCATTCTTCTGTAGCCATCAACATTTCCAAAAGTATCAGGAGCTGAAGTTGGCGTGGTATTTACCTGTCCGTTCGGATTTACACCAGGATGTACTACTCCAGCCGTTCTGTAATCTCCAACAGCAGTTTCCTCATAAAGACCTGTTGCAAGTCCATAATACATATCTGTTGAAAATACATCTCCTCCATGTTTCACATCAATAAGAAAACTTAATGATAAACCTTTATAATTGAAACTGTTTCTTACACCTCCAATCCAATCTGGTGTAATATTACCAATTACTTGGTTAGGATTTGTTAAGTATCTACCATTAGCAGGATTAATAACCTTTTCGCCATTCAAATAAACATAATCAGAACCTACAAGAGCTCCGAAAGCCTCTCCCACTCTTGCATTTAGAGAAACTCCTCCCTGATAAGATGCTAATAAATAATTCTGAGAATCCCCATAAAGTGATACAACTTCATTCTGATTTTTAGACCAGTTTACATCAATATCCCACTTGAAATTATCATTTTTAAAAGGCGTTCCATTCAACTGAACTTCAATACCCTTATTGTTGATTTGTCCTGCATTTACGAGAAATGTTCTGTAACCAGTTGCTGAAGTAACAGGTAGATTAATAATCTGATCATATGTCCTTGTTTTATAAATCGCAACATCAAAACCCAGTCTGTTTTTAAAGAATTGGGCTTCCATACCAAATTCTACCTCTTTAGATCTTTGAGGTTTTAAGTCAGGATTAGCTAAAAAGTATGATTGGTCTACAAGTCCTGTATTTCCAAAACCACCTCTTACTCTATATGTATTTTGTAATCTATAATTTTCCGTTGAAGAGCCAACCTCTGCATAATTACCGCGTATTTTCCAGAAACTCAACCAACTCGGCTTCCATAATTCCGAAAGAATAACAGATCCTGTAACAGATGGATATACGTATGAATTATTGCTTTTTGGAAGATTTGAACTTTTATCTGCTCTAATAGTTCCGTCAACATATAATAAATTTTTGTATCCAAACGAAGCAGTAGCATACACTCCTGATGTTAGCCATTTTGAATAATTTTCATCCGGTGGTATAATTGGGCTTGCAGAATTTGAAATTGCAAATAAACCCGGAGTTGCCAAACCACCTTCTGTACTTGCGTATACATTATCAATTAGATTTCTTCTAACATTTCCACCAACAATACCACTAACATTTAAGTCACTTGTGATATCAAATTTATAATTTAAAAATAAATCAAAGTTTGTTTCAGTTGTACGAATATCCTGACGAGAATATCCTGAAGTTACATTATTTCCTGAAGCTCCAAATGCCTGTGGCAATGAGCCATTCATTAATCTTTCTTCAATCAGCATCTGCATTTGATCATAAGATAACTTCCCTGTAATACCAAAATTTTTGGTGATATCATATTTTAATTGGGCGTAGCTAAAACTTCTTGTTCTTGTATCCGACTGATAGTTTTGATATCTTTGGAAGTAGGGATTATTCCAGTAAGCCGGCGTCCCGTCAGATCCTGAAGTTCTGTTCCAGGTAAGATTTGAATTACTTCTTTCATATGCATTTCTTAAATCATAAACATCTACATTGGTTTGCCACCATTGTCTGAAACCAGTAACAATATTATCTGAATATCCCGTTTCATTTCTGCCTTTTGTATCCTGAATGGTTAAAGTAGAGAAAACACTTGCATGTAATTTATCTGTAAAATCATAATTGAATTTAGCTGATAAACTGTTTTTTCTTAAATCTGAATTAGGTAATAATCCATTAGAAAGCATATTGGTATATGAAAGGGAAATATTAGATGATTTACTCCCTTTTTCTAATGAAATTGTGTTAACATATGTGACTGGTGTTTCAAAAAATTTAATAGGACCATTCTTTGCAGCTTGCCAAGGTGTAGCCTGTCCATAAGTTGGTGAGTCCGGATTATAAGAATCCCATTGTCTTACCATCAAATTTGGGTTAAATTCGGCTCCGTAAGAGGCATCTTCTGTAAAAGGAGTCTGAAGTTCTCCAGTATCTGGATCATGATTAAAATATTCAGTACCATCACCATACACATGACCATAACCAGCTCCATATCTAGTCTGATATTTCGGAAAAGTAGATTTATCAATAAACCCGGCAGTTATACCTGAGTTAAGAGTTACCCCCCAACTTCCATCTTGTTTTCCGCGTCCATTTTTAGTAACGATCAAGATCACCCCATCACTACCACGCTCACCATATAATGCAGAAGCTGCAGCGCCTTTTAATACGTTGATACTCTCAATATCATCTTGGTTGATATCTGATAAGAAGTTACCATAATCGAAAGTAGAACCTGAAACCGTTCCATTATTTACCGGAGATCCATCAATTACAATAAGGGGGCTTCCTCCACTCAAAGACTTATATCCTCTGATTAGTAAGTTGGCAGATCCGCCGAAATTATTGTTTGTATTTACCTGTAAACCGGAAACCTTACCAGAAAGTAATGATGCTACGTTTCCTGTGTTTGTAGTGCCTCCGGTAAGAGCTTCAGCTTTTACTTCTTCAGAGGCATACCCTAAAGATTTTTTTTCTCTTTTAATACCTAATGCAGTTACTACCACACCTTCGATGTCTTGCGTTCTTACTGTATCACTCTTCTTTTGCTGAGCTTTAGCCACAGCTAGGGATGAGGATAATACTAATGCAAGTACACCCATTGTTAATTTCTTCATATCAAATTAAATTTTGCTTAACACAAATTTGTAAAACTTTCTTAAAATGACAAAAGAAAAAAGGTTAAAATTATCAATTATTCAAAATAAAACAAAAATAATATAATTATAATTAATAAACAAAGTTAAAACACCAAATATTAACAAATTAAAATATTTCAATCAAACTTAAAATTTAATTATATTCAATTTTTTGTTATTGAAAAAATCTATATGTAATTATTAAAAATAAAATGCCTAATCATTGTGATATACAATCATTTAACCTTGAAAATTATTAATTGTAAATTGATTCACATTAAGAAAAAATATGCAATGCATAATTATAGTTTTAGAGAAATACTGAATTTTAACACTTAGAAACAAAAAAAACCGCCCGAAGGCGGTTTTAAATTATATATAATAAATATCATTTATTATTTTAACCAGAATGGAGAATATGCATTAATTTGATACATATCGTCAATACTTGGATTAGGTACATTTGCAGAGTTAGAAATAAATTCAGACTGAGCATACATTAGTCTCTTTGGTCTTGATGGATAGTATGATCCTACAGGCATCGGTAAAACTGGATATCCCGTTTTTGTATAGCTGATATACGTTTCTGTCGGATTAATATTTGTTAGTGCTACCCATTTTTGATATTGAATAGCTTCAATTTTATTTGTTGTAGCATTCCAACCAACTCCTGGTTTTGAATTAATAGCAGCAAGATAAGTAGTTGCAGCAGTAGCAGTGGAACCAAAAGTTAAAAATGACTGAGTAATACCATCATTAAAACTTGTTTGAGCATTAAATGCCATTGTCGTTGGATATACAGTAGCAGCTTCAGCTTGTAGGAATCTTACTTCCGCTAGTGACATTACATACCCTGGAAGAGTAGCTCCTGCGCCATTACCATCATAAAGCATAAATAATCCCAATGTAGCAAAATCGCCTTCTACAGCAGACGCATCCTTACCTCCACCTTGCACTTGACCTTTATAAGATGCAAATGCTGTACTAGTAGCACCAAAGCCTCTACCTACAAATAATCTTTGTAACCTTCCGTCTGTAACACCAGACGTTAAAGTAGTTTGACCAGTTAATGATTTAACTATATGATCAGAAGCAAATGTTAATCTATAATTTTGATTGATATCACCTGCATCAATATCTAACCTACCAAAAGCCTGATAAAAAGGATTTCTTTGCGTAGAGCTTGCAGTAGTGTAACCTGGATTAATTTTAATATCTGCACTAATAAAATTAGCTGCATTAGTAGTCAATGGAGCTAATGTCTGAAGTTCAGTATTTCTCCATGCAATAACTTCTGCATCTGTACATTTTGATAATCTAACAAGCATCTTCAATTTTACAGTGTTCGCCATTTTCTTCCAATTACTTACATCGGCAGAGGTAGCAGCAAAAATAGGATCTTCAGTCGCAACTAAATTATATGTAGTAGCTGTAGGAGTTTGATTTAATAATACTAGAGCTTGATTAAGTTCAGCCATTAATCCTTTATATACATCTTTTCCTTTATCATATTTTGGATTTTTATTAGCCTGTCCTTTAAAAGCCTCGCTGTAAGGAACATCATTATATAAATCTACAATCATTTGCATATAATATGCCTTCATAATTTTAGCTATAGCAACATGATGAGGATAATTAGCTGCAACTGGACTATCTATAATCGCTTGAAAATTAGCAACTCCCAAATAAATGTTATCCCAGATATCATCATAGAACTGAGAATCAGCCCTCATTCTGAATTCATCTCCGTAAGGAGAAGCGAAGTAATAAATATTACCTGCCCAAGCGTTCATCATTAAGTTACCAAAACGGTTCATTGTATTAGCCTGTGTTCTAAAAACAACTGATTCAGCGGCTGACAATCTTTCTTTAGGTGTTACTTGATCTGTATACGCTTCGTTTACATTTTTGTTTACATCTATAAAATCATCACTACATGAGTTAAAAAACGTCAATGCAGCCATTCCTAAAATAGGTATTAATATTTTTTTCATTATGATTTATTTAAAAATTAATAGTAGTAGTAAAACCTACCGTTCTTGTTGATGGATACTGATTTGAATTTGTCAAGCCTCCAATATTTCCTGTTGAGAAAGATGCTTCAGGATCTGCATATCCTCTATTTTCTTTTGCAAACTTATAGAATGGATTTCTTGCATATACACTGAAACTTAATCCTGATAACCCAATAGATTTTGCAGTATCAGCACCCAATGTATAGGATACACCTAATTCTCTTACTCTAAACGCAGTACCACTCATAATAAAGTTTTCTCCAACTCTAGAGTAAACACTTCCATAATAATCAGGTAAATCTGCATAACTTTCTCCCCCAGATTTAATTGAAGTATTCGCAACATACTGTCCTGATGTATTCATATAAACTGAGTTTGGAATAATATATCCTCCTTGTGTTCTATCAAACGATGCAGATTGCTCTAATTGACCGCTAAATGCCATACTTTGCATTGCACCAGAATATAATACCCCTCCGTTTCTGTAATCAAGTACTGCATATAATCCAAAATTTTTATACTTAAAGTTCGTGTTTAACATTAATGTATAATTTGGAGTTACTCTACCAAAACTTTTATAATTGTTAGAAATATAAGGGTTTCCATTATCAGGGTTAATAATAATTCTTCCTTGATCATCTCTCTCGTATGCTGTAGCTTTCAATATTGGGAATTCTTCTCCTTTGATAGCATAGATTCCTGCAATACCTCCTGTTGAAAGATTTACTTCATCTTGCCCATTCGCAAGTTCAATTACTTTTGTTCTGTTAATTGTCCATGCAAGATTTAAATCCCAAGAAAAGTCATTAGTTTTAATTGGTGTCGCTCCTAAAGTAACCTCCATACCTTTATTTTTGATATCTCCCACGTTAACTGGTGTAAGTCTAATTCCAGATGCAGAAGATGTCGTTTGGTTAGTTATTAGGTCTTTAGTTGTCTGAATATAGAAACTTGCATCTAAAGTAATTCTATTTTTCAAGAATCCTAAACCTAAACTAACATCATTACTGGTAACTTTTTCAGGTCTGATATTAGTATCTGTAGGAGTCTGATTGTTTACAAAACTTAAAGGACTTGTTGAGCTAAACGGATATCCTGTTCCTAGAATAACAGTATCTTCAATACCGTAAACAGATACCGGATCATTACCTACTCTAGTATGAGATCCTTTAATTACAAATCTGCTTACAATATTACTCTCAACATTGAATGCTTTTAAAGGCATAAATGAAACACCCCCTGAGTAGTAAAAATAATTTGGTTTGCTATCAATATTTGAATTAGAGTGAAGAAGTTTGGATGAATTTTCATATCTGCCAGTAGCATTTACATATAAATAATCTTTATACGATAAGTCCATGTTAGCAAAAAATGCATATCTATTATCAATAAATCTTCTGTTATTTAAATTATAAGGAATAGTTAGATTACTAAGATTCCAATACTGATAAATGCCTGGAGTCTTAATCCCTGTACCACTAACTGATGTTATTTTCGACTCAGTCTGTTGTACGTTGTAACCTAATGTCAATTTAAAATTGATATCTTTTGTTAAGTCATAATTTGCGTTCGCCATTAAATCGTTATAAAAATATCGACTTATAGAATTAGACTGAGCTAAAGACGACGTAATTGCAGTTACTGTTGAAACAATTAAAGGCTTTGCAAGACTTGCAGCATATCCATTGTTATAATTCAGTACATCAGTCGAAGTTATTTGAGCACTTCCATTATCAGTAATCGAAATATGATCATTTATCTTATATCCTAATGACACTGTACCGTTCATGATATCAACTTTAGAATTGTTTCTCACATTTTGGATCGTCCAGTATGGATTTTGGTAATACTTATTCCATGCATAAGGATGTGGACTATCTTTGAATGATGTAATAGGAATTTCAGATGATGATTGAAGAAGATTAGAATACAAATCAGCACTTGTTGTAGAAACAGATCTATTAATATAAGTAACTGTTCCATCTAAAGATAATTTCCCTAATTTAAATCCACCATTTAACATTACGGAAGTTTTCTTTAGCTTATCATCCGCAACAATAAATTCTCTATCTTGACGGTTAATTGATAAACCTGCATACGCACCCTCGCTTCCTCCAGTAATAGTCAACGTATTATTAAGATTTAATCCTGTTTGGAAGAAATCTTTAACATTATTTTTTAGTGGAGAAAATGGAGCATATATAGACGATGCTGCATCATTTGCAGGAACATCACCATCTGGATTTACTGAAATCACACCATCTCCATCAACATCATAATAAGGAATACCAATAGCCACGTTCTGTCCAGCATAAGCAGGATCAGAAAACGAAGGTCCCCACGCACCATTTTCTACATGAATTCTATCACCATACCAACCTTGCCCATATTGTTTCTGTCTTGCAGGTGTATATAATACATTATCAAATTCAACATTACTATTAAAAGTAATTCTAGGCTTTCTACTTCCACTTCCTTTTTTAGTAGTTACAATGATCGCACCATTAACCCCTTGAGATCCATAAAGAGCAGCTCCCTGTAATCCTAATAAAGTTGTAATAGATTCAACGGCATCGGATGGTATTGACTGAAGGATAGTCTGAGAAGAAATCACCCCATCAATAACAACCAACGGAGAAGTACTACCAGTCAACGTTCTAGAACCTCTGATCTTAATGTCATAAGTACCATCAACACTACTATTTGTTTTATTAATTGTAAGACCTGGAACCTTGCTAGCTAAGGCAGCGATAGCGTTTGGTGCACCAGCCTGAGTAAGCTTTTCCTTATTTACAACTGAAGCTGTTGAAGTTGAAGCATCAAGCTTTACTCTTCTATTCATAGCACCAGTCATAACTACTTCAGTTATATCCTGTGTTTTGATACTGTCTCTGTTTTGTGCATTTACAACCGCAAGGGAAGATGACAAAACTACCAGTAGAACACTTGCTGTTAATTTCTTCATATTTAAATTGATTATTTTTTATTATTTGCAAATATGTAAAACTTTCTTAAAGTAACCAAATTTTTTGTTAAAAATATTTAATTTTACATGTTTTTATATTTCAATATGTAAGATAATTATGGATTTAGTAAAAAAATGGTCACTTTTTTATGTTGAAGCAGGCTGCGATGAAGTGGGTAGAGGCTGTTTATGTGGACCTGTTGTTGCTGCAACTGTTATTTTAGATGAAAATTTTAACCAAAATTTGGTTAATGATTCTAAAAAGTTAAATTTTAAGACAAGAATGGATCTAGACGGTTATATAAAAAATAATGTTAAAGATTATGCAATTGCCGAACTTCCAGCAGAATTTATAGACCAGCACAATATTCTTAATGCAAGTATTCACGCTATGCATCAGGCACTTGACAAACTCACAATACGTCCAGAGCTTATATTAGTGGATGGAAATAAATTTCACCCTTATAATTATATCCCTCATGAATGTATCATAAAAGGAGATTCTAAAGTTTTATCAATTGCTGCGGCTTCTATTTTAGCAAAAAATTATAGAGACAGATTAATGATTGAGCTTCATGAAGAACATCCCGAATATGGATGGGATACCAATTTTGGATATGCAACCAAAAAACATCAGCAAGCCCTAATAAAATTTGGCCCTACAAAATACCACAGAAGATCTTTCAGATTAAAATATGATTAAAGGAATATAATTTATATGTTAAGTTTATTCCTTAATTATATGTGTAAATAAAAAAGAGAAGCAATTTGCTTCTCTTTTTTATCTTTGATAAAAATTATTTCTTTTTATTTTTCTGCTGTCCTTGAATATTTTGTTGTTCCTGAGCTTTCTCCATCATTTCTCTCATTCTCTTTTGGAACTTACCTTCCGTTTTTGGTTTTTCTTTATTTGCCTGAATTTGTGCATGGATTTTCTTTTCATCCAAAATCACATATTTAATAACAAGAATAATTAAAATATTAATTGCATTCGAAACAAAATAATACCAAGAAAGACCAGAAGCCGAAGTATTCAAAAAGAATAAGAATGTAACAGGGAAAATATACATTAATACTTTCATGTTTGGCATTCCTTCTTGTTGTGGCTGCTGCATATTTCCTGAAGTCATAATCGTATAAGTCAAAATAACGATCGTACACGCAATAGCAAAAACACTTAAGTGATCTCCCAAGAAAGGAACTTTAAATGGAAGTTTAATCAAATCATCATAAGCCGTTAAATCTTTTGCAAACCAGAAACCTTTCCCTCTCAAATCAATAAAATTCGGGAAGAAACGGAATAATGCATAGAAAATCGGGATCTGCACCAATGCCGGAAGACAGCCCGCCATTTGATTCACTCCAGCTTTTCGGTAAATTTCCATTGTAGCCTGTTGCTTTTTCATCGGATCCGCATCCTTAAATTTAGCATTAGCTTCATCAATTTCCGGACGAATTACCCTCATCATTGCGCTCAACTTATGTTGCTTATACATAATTGGCGATAAGATTAATTTAACCAAAATTGTCAATAAGAAAATTGCCCAACCAGCTGTTAATCCCCAAGATGCAATAAAATTATATATAGGAATAAAGAATCCTCTGTTCATCCATCCGATGAAAGACCAACCTAATGGTAAAATTTCATCAAAGTTTTTATCATAAGATTTCAATAAAGGTAAATCCAACGGCATAAAGTACCAGGTAAAATCCTGATTCAATTCGTTTCCTGTCATTTGAACAAAACCTTCATAGTTCAGTTTTTTCAAATATTCTCCTTCTTCTACATTCTCCTGATTTCCTTTACTGTGAGTAAATCCATTTTTAGCTTCAATAACAGAAGAGAAAAACTGCTGTTTTACACCGATCCAGTTAAGCGTTTCCTTTTCTTCATCCATCGTTGTTCTTCCATCATAATCATATTTTTTATAATTATCGAAAGCATACGAGAATTCTGAGTGAGACTGTTCCTGAGCTCTACCCTTTTCAAGGTTTCTTACATTGTAATCCCAGATGAAATCTGCTTTATTATCAGACGTAATTTTAGCAAGACCTTGCGTTCTTACTTTAAAATCTAATGTGTATTTTGGAAGTAATGTATAAATAAACTGAATAACAGCTCCGTTATAATTAGCCGTCATTGTTACTGTATTTCCGTTCACAGCAGGAGCAAAAACTAAATCTTTAGTATTGATTACTTTTCCTGTTTTATCTTTGAATTGGAAACCGTAGTTTGAATTATTTTTAGTAATCAGATTAAGCGGAAGATCTGCCTTATCCGTTTTACGATCATAGGCTTTGTATTCTGCAAGTTCTACTTTAGAAACCTGTCCGCCTAAACTTGCAAATTCCAAATTCAATTCTTTATTAGAAAGCTTCGCCGTCTGAATTGCATTAGGAGTTACATTTGGATTGATATTGCTTGCCTGAGTTTGTTTTACAGCATTTTTAGCCTGTTCTGTTTTCTGTTGCTGAGCTTTTACCTCTTCTTCTTTCGATTGCTTGTTTTGGAAATAAAACATGAAACCAAAAAGA
Source organism: Chryseobacterium ginsenosidimutans (assembly GCF_039536845.1). Taxonomy (GTDB): domain Bacteria; phylum Bacteroidota; class Bacteroidia; order Flavobacteriales; family Weeksellaceae; genus Chryseobacterium; species Chryseobacterium ginsenosidimutans_B. Next base: position 270,913 of record NZ_BAAAZJ010000003.1, on the reverse strand, counting down.
ACCAAACATAAAACCGCAAAACTAATCATTTGACTTTTATCGAGTCCGTTGTTCTGTTGCATTTTATTTTAATTAAAATTTTTTACCTATTAAATAATGTATAACAAAACGTTATACATTTTGAGTCGACAAAAATACTGTTTTTTTATCAAAACTCTATACTATAATATGTTACTATATAATAAACTCAGGCTGAGAATAATCAGTCTGAGTTTATATATAACGTTTGTAATTTTTAAATTACTTTATTTCTTTTCACAAGCCTTAATAAAAGCTTTGAATAGAGGATGTGGTGTTGCTACCGTACTCTTATATTCAGGGTGATACTGTACTCCGACATAGAACGGGTGATCCGGCATTTCTAATGCTTCTACCAATCCTGTTTCAGGGTTTGTACCGGTTGCTAAGAAACCATTCTTTTCAAATTCACCGATATAATCACTGTTGAATTCATATCTGTGACGGTGTCTTTCTGAAATATGCTTGCTTCCGTAGATTTCATTTAGTTTCGAACCATTTTTCACAGCACATTTCCAAGCTCCAAGACGCATTGTACCTCCTTTATCAACAACATTCTTCTGTTCTTCCATTAATGAGATTACAGGATGTTCTGTTGAAGTATCAAATTCCATTGAGTTGGCTTTTGTATATCCTAAAACGTTTCTTGCAAATTCTACCGTCATGATCTGCATTCCCAAACAAATTCCCAACATCGGAACTTTATTTTCTCTTGCATATTTTGCAGTAAGGATTTTTCCTTCAATGCCTCTGTCTCCAAAGCCCGGAGCAACCAAAATACCGGAAACTCCGTCCAAAGTTTCTTTGATATTTTCGCTCGTTAAATCTCCACTGTAAACCCATCTTACTTTCACCTCAGTTTCCATATCTGCACCTGCATGTTTAAAAGCTTCAGCAATTGAAATATAAGAATCCTGAAGAGAAACATATTTTCCAACCAATGCAATTTCGACAGTTTTCTTGGGATTTTGGAATTTTTTAAGGAAACTCTTCCAGTCTTTAAGATCAGCTTCTTTATCACTTTTAAGATCTAATCCTTTTAAAACTACATCATCAAAATTTTGTTTTTGAAGATACATCGGAACTTCATAGATCGTTTCCAAATCTTTACATTCAATAACGTTATCTAAAGGTACGTTACAGAATTGAGCCAATTTTGCTCTTTGATCTTTTGGAATTTTATGTTCCGTTCTGCAAACCAAAACATCAGCCATAATTCCGCTTTCCATTAATTGACGAACGGAGTGCTGAGAAGGTTTTGTTTTTAATTCTCCACTTGAAGCCAGATAAGGCAACAAAGTCAGGTGAATTACCATAGAATTTTTCTCACCCAATTCCCACTTCAACTGACGAACAGTTTCAATATAAGGTAAAGATTCAATATCACCAACAGTTCCACCGATCTCAGTAATAATGATATCATAGTTCTGTTTAGATAAAATTTTAATTCTGCGTTTGATTTCGTTCGTAATATGAGGAATTACCTGAACTGTTTTTCCAAGGAAATCTCCTTTTCTTTCTTTCTCGATTACAGTTTGGTAGATTTTCCCTGTCGTAACGTTGTTATTTTGAGAAGTAGGAGCGTCCAAATAACGCTCGTAGTGACCTAAATCCAGATCCGTCTCCGCACCATCTTCGGTTACATAGCATTCTCCGTGTTCATAAGGATTCAGTGTTCCTGGGTCGATATTGATATAAGGATCTAGTTTTTGGATCGTTACATTAAAGCCGCGTGATTTTAGTAGAAGTCCCAGAGAAGCAGAAACGATTCCCTTTCCCAAAGATGAAGTTACACCTCCTGTCACAAAGATGTACTTTGTATTCTTTTTACTCATTAGATTAGGTTTGTGCAAAGTTAGGGGAAAAAGAAATACAAAGCAATTTTGTTGCTATTTTAAATCTTGAATTTTTATGATTGGTAATCGCAAAGGCGCAAAGATTATTGAATATCATTATGCTTTTAAGACGTAAGGATTTTATCTGCGATAAAATTTCACAGTGAATATTTTTTAACATTTAAAAGTAACATTGCTGAAAATCTATGATTTTCTTGCGTCTTAAAAATGTTTTCATTTATAAAACCTTTGCGCCTTTGCGATTACCAACAATAAAAAAACAAAAAAGGTTTCCAATAACAATTGAAAACCTTCTTTCCTAAACCAAATTATATATGAAAACTATAGCTTAGCCAGCTCAAAATATAAGCTAACGTCTACGTCTTTAGCCACACCCGCTCCCGTTGGATCATATTTGATGTTATAATCTAAACGGTTTATTTTAAATGTTGTCTGAATTCCCATAACTTCTTTTCCTTGCTGGTTTTTTGTAACACCACCGAAAGTTACCGGAACACTAATATCTTTTGTTACATCTTTAATGGTTAGTTTTCCTTTTAGGATATAAGAGTTGTTTTTATCTTTCGTAATAGAAGTTGTCACGAAAGTCATAGTCGGATATTTTTCGGCATCGAAAAAATCTGCACTTTTCAAATGTTTATCTCTCATTTCAACTCCTGTGTTGATTGTATTTACCTCAACAGTAAAGCTCAGGTCTGCATTATCAAGATTGTTGCCCTTAGTTGCTGCTTTCCCGTCAAACTTATCGAATCTACCTTGTACAAAGCTGATTCCCATATGTTTGATATTAAAATTAACAGAAGAATGCATCAAGTCTACTGCCCAATCTACTTGCGCAAAACTAAAGATGCTTATCAATGTAAATACAAAAGTTAAAAGTAATTTTTTCATTGTATATTATTTTTTAGATTAATCCTGACACAAAACTAAGTCAATTAAAATAACGTAGCATTGATCTATGATATTTTCTGAGTTTATTATAAATTTTTTCATGATAAGTTTTTTTCTAATTTTACATCATGGCAAAATTAAAAACAGCATATTTCTGTCAAAACTGCGGAACACAATATTCTCAATGGATGGGACAGTGCAAAAACTGCGGTGAATGGAATACTCTGGTGGAAGAAGTTGTAGAAAAAACCACTTCTCATAAAACTCCGCCTTTTTCAAAAACAAAACAACACGTTATCAATATAGTTGAAGTTGAAACGAATGAAGAACCACGCATCAAAACTCCTTCCGAAGAACTCAACCGCGTTTTAGGAGGAGGGATTGTCTTAGGATCTGTAACTCTGATCGGCGGCGAACCCGGAATTGGTAAATCTACCCTACTCCTTCAGCTTGCCCTGAAAATGAAGAAAAAAGTTTTCTATGTTTCGGGAGAAGAAAGTGCATCTCAGATTAAAATGAGAGCCGACAGATTAACGGATATTCAAAATCCGAACTGTTTTCTTTATACGGAAACTTCGTTGGAAAAAATCCTCCATGAAGCCAAAAAATTGGAACCCGATTTTGTGATTATCGATTCAATTCAGACATTACAATCTCAGTTGATTGAGAGTTCTCCGGGAACGGTTTCTCAAATCCGTGAATGTTCAAATGAGATTATTAAATATGCCAAAGAAAACAGCATTCCTGTCTTTTTAGTCGGTCACATTACAAAAGACGGACAAATTGCAGGCCCGAAAGTGTTAGAACACATGGTTGATGTTGTTTTGAATTTCGACGGCGACAGAAACCACCTTTTCAGGTTATTGAGAGCCAATAAAAACCGTTTCGGATCAACTTCTGAGATCGGAATTTACGAAATGGTTTCTCAAGGTTTAAAGGAAATTAAAAATCCATCTGAAATTTTAATTACTAAAAAATTCGAGGAACTTTCCGGAAATTCTGTGGCAGTAACTTTGGAAGGAAACCGACCGATGTTATTGGAAATTCAGGCGTTGGTAAGCACCGCGGTTTATGGAACTCCGCAAAGAAGCTCGACGGGTTTTGATGCCAAAAGACTAAATATGCTTCTTGCCGTCTTGGAAAAAAGAGCAGGTTTTCAATTAGGCGCAAAAGATGTTTTCTTAAATATTACGGGGGGAATAAAAACCGATGATCCGGCTCTGGATTTGGCTGTGGTTGCTTCAATTCTTTCATCCAATGAAGACATTGCAATTTCTGAGCATTATTGTTTTGCAGGAGAAATTGGCTTAAGTGGAGAAATCCGACCGATCGCGCAAGCCGAACAGAGAATTACCGAAGCGGAAAAATTAGGCTATGAGAAAATTTTTATATCCAATTTAAACAAGCTTCCAAAGAAAAAATATGGAATTAAGATCGAAGAAGTGAGTAAAATTGAAGATTTTCACGAAAGGCTATTTTAAAATTTTTGTAAAATGAAAAATAAAAAACACATGAAAAATTTTTATTGATGAAAACCAGCATTCTCGAATATTACGATAATCTTGCAAAAACTTACGATGAAAATCGTTTCGGAAATTCTTACGGAAAATATATTGATCATGAGGAAAGATCTTTCCTAACCTCTTTCTTTAAAAATAAAAAATATTCAAAAGTTTTAGATCTAGGATGCGGAACAGGTCGTTTGCTGAATTTTGCTACTCACGGAACAGATTTCAGTGAAGAAATGCTGAATGTTGCACAACAAAAATACCCTGAAAAGATTTTAGCAAAAGGAGAAATTTCAAAAATCCCTTTTAATGATGAGTTTGACTGTATTTTTTGTTTCCATGTCATCATGCATCAAAGCAAAGAAGAAACAAAAACTTTTTTAAATGAATGTTATCAGAAATTAAGACAAAATGGAACTTTAATTTTTGATTATCCAACCAGAAACAGGCGAAAAGTAGTTTCTCTACAAGAAGATTGGCATGCGAACAACAGTTTTACAGCTTCAGAGATTCTGGAGATTTCAAAAGGTCAATGGAAAATTAAAAATACAGCCGGAATTTTATTGTTCCCGATTCACAGATTTCCAAAAAGTGTAAGAAAATATTTTCTTCCGCTAGATGTTTTTTTGTGTAAAACTTTTCTGACAAATTGGGCTTCCTATAACATTGTAGTTTTGGAAAAGATATGAAACAGCAATTAAGAAAATGGCTGCCTGATCATTGGAAAATGCAGGTGAAACTATTGCAAAGATATTTTTATGAACAAAAAACCCAATATTCATATGCAAAAAATTATAGTTTAGAAGATATTGGAGAATACAAAATTGAACTTACCCAGATCATAAAAAAAGGAGAATTTAATCAAAATAAAGTTCATAATTTACAGATTGTAGAGAATAGAATAAATAATTTAATTATCGAACCCAATCAAGTTTTTTCTTTCTGGAAATTGATTGGAAAACCAAGTAGGAAGAACAATTTTAAAGAAGGACGAAATTTAATTAAAAACAATATTTCGAGTGATTTTGGTGGTGGAATTTGTCAGTTTTCTTCAATCTTATATTTTTTGGCTTTACAATCAGGTTTAAATATTATCGAAAGATTTCCACATTCGATTGATATTTACAAGGAAAGTGAGCGTTTTACACCTTTAGGTTCTGATTGCACTGTGGTTTATGGCTATAAAGATTTGCAGATTCAGAATCCGTTTTCTTTCCCGATTCAATTGAAGTGTTCTGTAAGTGATAAAGAACTTTTTCTAAAACTTATTTCTCCGATTGAAATTATTTTAAATAAAATTGATTTTCAATATTCTGAATCTGAAAAAGGAGTCTGGGTGGAAACATTAAGCAATAACAAAACTTTGCTTAAAAATTTCTATATTCGTTTATGAATTATTTGGCGCATTCTTTTCTCACTTTTACAGACGGGCAGATTGTTGGTCAGTTTTTAGAAGATTTTATCCGAAACAGAGATCGCTTTTCGTTTCCAAAGGATATCCAGGACGGAATTACACTCCATCGTGCGATTGACACTTTTACAGATTCTCATCCCGCCATTCATGAAGCAAAAAAGGTTTTTGCACCGCTTGTAAGATTGTATGCAGGAGCTTTTGTAGATGTTTCGATGGATTATTTCGTAGCGAATGATTTAAGTTTACATTCATTACAGGGCTGGAAAGATCATTCATCGAACGTTTATCGTGTTTTAAACAAAAATTACGAATTTCTTCCTGAAAATTTCAGAAGAATGTTTGAAAGAATGGAAAGTGAAGATTGGCTTTATAACTACCGCAAAGATCAAAATATTGGCTACAGCATGCGAAATGTGCTTAACAAAGCAAAATATTTAAATACAGACATTCCTGTTCACGAAGCTTTTTTAAATAATAAAGAATTACTTCAGCAATGTTATGATAATTTTTTTCCTGATTTAATGGAACACGCCAAAGGAATCAATGCGCTTTTGCAATTAGAAAATTAAGTTAAAATTGTTGGAATAAATACCTGTTCGGATACGTCAGTTTTTCACTTTTCCTTTCTCCGTTTACAATGATATGAACAATATTAAGCTGGTCATCAAAAAAATTATACAAAAAACTTACTGCAGCCTCAACTTTTTTAGGATTATCAACCTTTTCAGATTCCAGATAAACGTTTACAGATTCGTGATCTTCTTCATAGCCGACAAAATTTACATTCAGAGACCTATTATTGGCTTTCAATTTAAAATATTCTGAACAGTAATTTTTAAGAGCTTCGTTAAGCTGGTTTTTATAATTAGTGTCATTAAAATGAAGAGGTTTTCCGTATTTTTTGCTTAATCCGCTTTCAAGATCATCAAGAAAAAAACGTCCTGTGACTTCAAAAGTTTTAGATTTTTGGTTATAATTAATTTCTACCGAACCGACATGATATGGATGTTTTGCCTTTGTAAAAGAAAAAAGAATAAACAGAACAGAAAAAAAGAAAAGAGTCTTTTTCATTTTAATAAATCAATTATTTTTTGTGGATCTTGTCGCATATCAAAGAAAAGAAGAATTTTAATAATTGAATCATTTTCTTTCCTGAAAAACATTCTTACATGTTTTTTGCCGATTAATACACTTCTTGTTTTTTGAGAGGAATTTTGAAACTGAAGATATTTACCATTTTCTAAATCATTTGTAATCTTTTTTATATCCTCCAAAAAAATGATAATTTCCCGATTAGTCCAAACTCTTTTTAGAAACTCTATATTTTCCAGTAAAGTTTGTTTTGCTATTTTTGAGAATTCAACTTGCATATTTCTTCATCAATAAACTTAAAGAAATCTTTTTTTGAGATCATATCTTCATCTTTTAAAGATTCTCCATATTTTTCAATCTTTTCAAAAACGTTAGTAGGCAATCCTTCAATAGTTTCGTAATCATTTTTTACGATTTTTACCCCTTCTAATCTTCCCAAAAGTTCTTTGATGAATAAATAATTTTCCTGATCTTCTATTTCAATGGTAAGGTTCATCACTTCAATTTTATACAAAGTTAAAATAAATTTTGTATCATCGCATTCCAATAATAATACTAAAAATGCAGGATTTTTTATTTTATCTAAAACTCGGTTGGGAACACATTATTTCATTAGATGCACTCGATCATCAGCTTTTCGTTTTGGCTTTAATTGCGGTCTATTCTTTTAATGATTTAAAGAAAATTTTAATTCTTGTGACTGCTTTTACCATAGGACATTCTGTTACGTTGGCTTTGAGCATTTTTGATATTGTAAGAATAAATTCATCCTGGGTAGAATTTTTGATTCCGTTGACGATTGTTTTAACTTCTCTTGGAAATATATTAGTGAAAAATAAAAAACAGTCGCACAGTAAAATCAATTATTATCTGGCTTTAATCTTCGGTCTTATTCACGGGATGGGTTTTGCCAATACAGCAAGAGTCATGATCGCAAAAAGTCAGAGTATTGCAATTCCGCTTTTAGGCTTTAATATTGGTCTGGAATTGGGACAAATAGCCATCGTTTTCGGGATTTTAATTCTACTTTTTATTTTACTTAAAATATGTAAGGTTAATCAGAAAGATTGGGTACTTTTTGTCTCTTCGGGAGTCTTTGCTTTATCATTAAAAATGACTTTGGAAAGAATTCCTTTTTAGAGTTGAAACATTTCTAACTTTTCAACTACTTATTATTATATTTGAAAATCCTTAAAACAATTTCGGTTATGAAGCTAAAAGTTGCCATACTTTCACTTTCTGTATTTGCCTATACAGGTTTCACCGCACAAAATATTCAGAATAATCCGGGAAGCAATCACGGAAATAAATTCGAACAGTTAGGAACAATTCTTCCTACACCCAATGTTTACAGAACTGCTTCAGGAGCGCCCGGTCATGCATACTGGCAAAACAGGGCCGACTATGATATCAACGCTTATCTTGATGAAGACAAAAGAAATTTAAAAGGTTCTGAAACGATCACTTATTACAATAACTCTCCGGATGATCTGGATTATATTTGGTTACAGCTAGATGAAAATCAGGTTTCCAATGTAAAGAAAGCAGATTTCCCGTCCTCTTCTACTCTTCCGAAAGCAGCAACAGATCAGCAGCTGAAAGCATCAGAGTTACCAGCTTCAGATAACGGATTTGGAGTAAATCTTGAAAAAGTAACAGATGCTTCCGGAAATCCTTTAAAATACACGGTAAACAAAACCATGATGCGTATTGATTTACCTAAAATTCTTAAAAAAGGTGAAAAACTTGTTTTTAAAGTAGATTGGAATTACAATATTTCCAACAGAATAAAAATGGGTGGCCGTGGCGGTTACGAAAACTTCGCAGAGGACGGAAACGATCTTTACACGATGACACAATGGTATCCGAGAATGTGCGTTTACAGCGATTTCCACGGATGGCAGAATCACCAGTTTACAGGAAGAGGAGAATTTGCGTTGGTTTTCGGAAATTTTAAAGTTTCCATGAATGTTCCTGCGGATCACGTTGTAGGCGGAACAGGTGAATGTAAAAACTATGATCAGGTTTTAACATCAGATCAACTGGCAAGATATAATAAATCTAAAATTTCAACTGAACCAGTAGAAATCGTAACGTTGGATGAAGCTAAAAAAGCAGAAAAAAATCATTCAAAACAAAGAAAAACATGGACATTTGAAGCGAATGACGTAAGAGATTTCGCATGGACCTCTTCAAGAAAATTTGTCTGGGACGGAATGGGAGTTACTATTCCTGAAAACAACAATAAAGTAATGGCTATGAGTTTCTATCCAAAAGAAGCTTATGCATTGTACAGAAAATATTCTACAAAAGCGGTTGCACATACTATCAAAACATATTCAGAATTTACAATTCCTTATCCATATCCGGTTGCGCAATCTGTAGAAGCGGCAAACGGAATGGAATATCCGATGATCTGCTTCAATTTCGGTAGAACTGAAAAAGACGGAACCTATTCTGAAGGAACAAAAAACGGAATGTTGGGAGTCGTAATTCACGAAGTTGGTCACAATTTTTTCCCAATGATCATTAATTCTGATGAAAGACAGTGGACCTGGATGGATGAAGGTTTAAATACCTTTGTCGAATATCTTACAGAAGAAAAATGGGATAATAAGTTCCCGTCAAAAAGAGGTCCGGCGTGGACAATCGTTGATTACATGAAGCTTCCGAAAGATCAGTTGGAACCGATCATGACAAATTCTGAAAACATTGTTCAGTTTGGTCCGAATGCTTATTCAAAACCGGCAACCGGATTGAACATTCTTCGTGAAACAATCATGGGAAGAGAACTTTTTGATAAAGCCTTTAAAACATATGCTAAAAGATGGGCTTTCAAACATCCTGAACCTGCGGATTTCTTCAGAACAATGGAAGATGCGAGCGGTGAAGACTTAGACTGGTTCTGGAGAGGCTGGTTCTACGGAACAGATCCTGTAGACATCGCGATTGACAAAGTAACTGCTGCAGCTCCGGATCTTAATACAGCTCCAAGAGAAGCTAAAGAAAACAAATATAAAGTTGACAAACCTGCTGTAAATGAATTTGAAGATCTTTCAAAAATCAGAAACAGAGAAGATAAGAACATCACTTTTTATGTAGACAAAGACAAAGACGCTCAGGATTTCTATTACAGATACGACAGAGGTCAGGAAAAAATAGATAATAACAAAGAATACACTTCAAAATTTGACGGAACAGAACCCTTAACTCAAAAAGAAAAAGATAAGTTTAAAAATCTTACAGCCTATCAAATTGATTTTGTAAACAAAGGAGGTTTGGTAATGCCACTTATTCTTGAATTTACTTTCGAAGACGGTACAAAATTAACCGATAAATCTTCAGCTCAAATCTGGAGAATGAATGAACAGAAAGCCTCCAAGACTTATTATTTTGAGAAAAAATTAAAGTCAATTCAATTAGATCCGATGAGAGAAACTGCCGACATCGATACTTCAAATAATTTCTGGAGCAACGACGGTGGAACTACTTCAGTTTCGAAATTCGATTTATTCAAACAAAAAGAAGGTGGAAATGTAAGAGGAGGCGCCAACGGAAAAGTAAATCCGATGCAGGCTGCCGGAAAAAAATAACAGAAAAGTAATGTAACTTTTATATAAAAGGCACTACTCATTATTAAAAAAATCATGAGAATATTTCTGATACTTTTAATAATGAGCAGTGCCAATTTTTTTGCTCAGAAATCATTGAGTCCAAAAAACGTAAAACTTGAATCTAAATTCATTAAAAACGAAACTTCCAATGCCGTATGGTATGCAGAAAAGGGAGATCAAAAAATGGAGATTGGGAAAGTTACCACTCAGGTAAAAAAAGTGGATAAGGCGACACTTCTTATTAAAACAACTGTAAAAATGAATCAGGCTCCGGAAACTCTTTGGGTAGATTCTACACTGGTTAAAATTTCAGATTTTCAGCCGATCTATCATTCTTCTTACAATTCGATGAGAGATATGACTTTAAAATTTGAAAAAAATAAAGTGACTGGTTATTATTTGGATAAAAAAACTCAGAAAAAAGATAACATTAACGAAAATGTTTCCGCAGGATATTTCGACAGCAATTCTTATCCCGGATTAATCAGATTTTTACCTTTAAAAGAACATTATTCCACCGAAATGCCTATCTATGATTATAATCCCTCAGCTAAAAAAGGAGTTATAAAAGCTTATATTGAAGATGTAAATAAAGGTGAACTTAACGGTAAAAATGTGTGGATCGTAAAAACTACAGACGATATTCAGGACAGGAAAACGATTGTCACTTATTACATTGACACTGCTACAAGAGAAGTCTTAAAACAGAATATTGATTCCAACGGCAGGAAAATGGTGATGGAATCTGTAAAATAAAAATCAAAAAGTTTACCCGATCGGTAAACTTTTTTTCTGCCAAAATTTCCACTCCATAAAAATAAAATCTGCCATTTCAACCAAGAACAACCGATGGCACACATTTAGCCAATTACAACACAGAAATAATTAAAAATTAAACATATTATGTCAGTAAACTTTAAACCATTAGCAGACAGAGTTTTGATCGAGCCGATCGCTGCAGAAACTAAAACAGCTTCAGGTATTATTATTCCGGACACCGCAAAAGAAAAACCACAAGAAGGTACAGTAGTAGCAGTAGGTCCTGGTAAAAAAGATGAGCCAACAACTGTAAAAGTAGGTGACAAAGTTCTTTATGGAAAATATTCAGGTTCTGAATTAAAATTGGAAGGAAAAGATTTCTTAATCGTAAAAGAAGGAGATTTATTGGGAATTATCGGATAATTTCTGATTTCACTGAATAAAAAATTAATTTAAAAATAATGCTTGACGTCTATTCTGACGTCGAAAAATCTGAATAAAATGGCAAAAGAAATAAAATTCGACATTGAATCTAGAGACGCTTTAAAAAGAGGGGTTGATGCATTGGCTAATGCAGTAAAAGTAACGTTGGGACCAAAAGGTAGAAATGTAGTAATCGAAAAATCTTTCGGTGCACCTCACGTAACTAAAGACGGGGTTTCTGTAGCAAAAGAAATCGAACTTGAAGACAGAGTAGAAAACATGGGAGCACAAATGGTAAAAGAAGTGGCTTCCAAAACTAACGATATCGCAGGAGACGGTACTACTACCGCTACTGTATTGGCACAGGCTATTGTAAGAGAAGGTCTTAAAAACGTAGCTGCTGGCGCAAACCCAATGGATTTAAAAAGAGGTATTGACAAAGCAGTAACTGCAGTTGTTGAAAACTTAAAATCTCAATCTAAAACTGTTGGAGATTCTACAGAAATGGTAAAGCAGGTAGCTTCAGTTTCTGCTAACAATGACGAAACGATCGGTGCTTTAATTGCTGAAGCTTTCGGAAAAGTTGGTAAAGAAGGTGTAATCACTGTAGAAGAAGCTAAAGGCATCGATACAACGGTAGATGTTGTAGAAGGTATGCAGTTTGACAGAGGTTATCAGTCGCCTTATTTCGTGACAAACCCTGAAAAAATGTTAACTGAACTTGAAAATCCTTACATTCTTTTAGTTGAGAAGAAAATTTCTTCAATGAAAGAATTACTTCCGGTTCTTGAGCCAATCGCTCAAGGTGGAAAATCTTTATTAATTATCTCTGAAGAAGTTGAAGGTGAAGCTTTGGCAACTTTAGTGGTAAATAAATTAAGAGGTTCTCTTAAAATTGCTGCTGTAAAAGCTCCGGGATTCGGAGACAGAAGAAAAGCAATGTTGGAAGATATCGCAATCTTAACGGGTGGAACAGTTATTTCTGAAGAACAAGGTTTCACAATGGAAAACATTTCTATCGATATGTTGGGAACTGCTGAGAAAGTATCTATCGACAAAGACAACACAACGATCGTAAACGGTGGTGGTGAAGAAAGCAAAATCAAAGGAAGAGTTGCCCAAATCAAAGCTCAGATGGAAACATCTACTTCTGATTACGACAAAGAAAAATTGCAGGAAAGATTGGCTAAATTAGCCGGAGGTGTTGCAGTTCTTTACGTTGGTGCAGCTTCCGAAGTTGAAATGAAAGAGAAAAAAGACAGAGTTGATGATGCTCTTCACGCTACAAGAGCAGCCGTTGAAGAAGGTATTGTTGCAGGTGGTGGTGTTGCTTTGGTAAGAGCTATTTCTGCTTTAGAAAACCTTACAGGAATCAATTCTGACGAAACTACAGGGATCAAAATCGTAAAAAGAGCAATCGAAGAACCATTAAGACAAATCGTTGCTAATGCAGGAGGTGAAGGTTCTGTAATCGTTGCTAAAGTTGCAGAAGGAAGCGGAGATTTCGGATACAACGCAAAAACTGACGAGTATGTAAACATGCTTGAAGCAGGAATCATCGACCCTACGAAAGTAACAAGAGTTGCCCTTGAAAATGCAGCTTCTGTTTCAGGAATGCTTCTTACAACTGAATGTGTAATCACTGAAGTGAAAAGTGCAGAACCTGCTATGCCAATGGGTGGCGGAATGCCAGGAATGATGTAGTCATCACCGATGCTTTAAATATATAAACCGTTCTGCTTTTGTGGAGCGGTTTTTTTATAAGTAATCTAAAGGACTTTTGACTTTACTTTTGGAAATATCTGTAATGTGGGTGTAAATTTCTGTTGTTTTGATATTATTATGACCCAAAAGCTCTTTAATCACTCTGATATCTGTTCCATTTTCTAATAGATGTGTGGCATAGGAATGGCGCAATGTATGAATGGTAGCCGGAGTCATAATTTCTGCCTTCTGCAAAGCATTTTTGAGAATATGCTGAACACTGCGTTCAGAATATTTTTCTCCTGCCTGACCTTCAAATAAATAAACCTGAGGCCGATAGGTTGTATAATAAGCACGAAGAAGATCCACCAGCAAAGGTGACAGCATTACCACTCTATCTTTCCTGCCTTTTGACTGACGAATCAGGAGAATATTCTCCCGTGTTTTTATGTCTTGCATTTTAAGCTCTAAAGCTTCACTCAGCCGCAGACCACAAGAATAGATTGTCGTGAGAATTGCTTTATGCTTAAGATTTTCTGTAATATTCAATAATTTTTTTATCTCTTCACGAGTAAGGAACTTTGGAAGTTTATATTCCTTTCGCTTCGGATAGAGATGCTTTAGATTTACATTACGCTGGAAAATTTCTTTATAGAATTTGGTAATAGTAGCAATCATTGCCTTTTGATAAGACTGCCCTATTTTCTTTTTTTCTACCAGCCAGATGATAAAATCTTCCAGTTGTTGTTGGGTAATATCTTCTGGTTTCAATTTCTCTGAAATCCTTAAAAAGTAGGTGAGATGCGAAGCATACGTCTTAATGCTTTTATCTGCATAGCGCTGCATACGAAGTACAGTTATAAACTGTTTTGTAAGGTCTGAATTCATCATCTGCTTTTTTTGCGTTTATCCAAATTTAAATAAATTTAATTATATGACAATTAATTATTTAAATAAATTTTAAACAGGATAAGCGCAAGAGTATAAAACTAATATTAACGCAATGCGTAGATTTGGGTGTTAGCGGTAATTTTAAGTAGAGATGAGAATAATAATTCTAACATTAATAATCGGGACTTTTTTTTCTTGTGGTTCAGGGCAGACTAATCCAAATGAACCGACCGAATCATATAACGGAAAGTTATCGCAACCTAAAGATGCGACAATTTTATTACAAAATTTGTGCTTCGACCAATTCACTACTGACAAAGCTATGTTGTTAAAACGATACTTCTCTGGCAACCCAAGATGGGAAGTTTTACAAGAAAGAGATAAAATATATGCGATCAGAAAAGAGAAACAAGATGGCAAATACTTAACTTCTTTAAACGGCTTCTATTCCAATTTTGAAGACACAGTTGTAGCATTTCAAACAAGAGTTATTGTATCATTTGGTAAATATTATGGTTTCGGAAATGATGAAAGCGGAATTACATTTACTGATAGCCAAGACAAAACAGTTGGAGTGACAATAGTAGGAGAGCATTCGGGTACGCCCGGTAATAGTTCCTATCTAATAATTAAAAGCAAAAATATTAACATTGAAATATTTGAGGAAGCAAAAAACATAAAACGGAATTTCACTCAAGAGACAATTACAGCATTAAATAAAGAACTTTCTGATGTTTTAAAATATGAGAAAGAACTAACAGACAATGGTGTAATTCCAGTTCTCGACTATTATCCTTTAAAACTCGACAGTTCCTACTTTCATATTCTTGACGGTATGCAACCAGGGATTTATGTTATTCAAGCAACTGTAAAACCAGACAGACAAGGAATTGTTTACACCAAGGTGTTTGATATTAAAACCAATCAGCAGTTGTCAGCAGACAGAATAACACCAAGTACAACAAGGGAAATCGGCTGGTCAAAAAACGGACAGACACTTTTTCAATACGAAAGTGAGTTGACCGTTTACGAAGGTGACTGGGATCATCAATATAAAGCCCGTTTTGAAATTTGGTTCAAAGACAATAACGGACAAGAAAAAAAACTGGCTGAGCAAATTAGACTTATCAACGGATGGGAACGATAAAAACTACCGCTAACACGGGTTTTGCGTCAGGCGGGCTGACGTGCAAACTTGGGGCTTTGTGCTTCTATTCAAGTTCAGTGGTGGTTGACAGTTTTGTGCTCCGAAACCCGCCCGAACGCAAAGCCCGAAACCGTTAAAAATGCGTTAAAATGAAGAACTATTTAGTAATATTAATTATGATTTTTATAATATCTTGTAATGATAACAAGAAAGATAAAATCGGCATAGGTGAATTTCCGATTAAAAAAAATATAGATAATTTAAAACAAACTGATTTTGTTGGAACTCTTGAGAATTCTTTTATTGAAAATAAAAATTATATCTATTCACCAACCTTGGTATTTGCATGGAACGAAATTCAAAAAAAACTTACTGATATTCATATAATTGATAATACGAATAGTCGAGATTTGAATTTATTAAACGAAACAAAATCAAATCTAAATTCACTTGACAAAAATGAGTATACAACGGAAATTGATATAAAAGATGGAAAAATAATAGCTAAATCAGAATTTAAATTACAACTAACTTTTAATCCATTTCTTGAAAAAATAGATTCCTCAATTAACTTTAAAAATGAAGAAGTTGAAGGGTTTGGAATGACTGATTGGGATGAAAATAAAGCAAAACAAGCAGAAATTATTTATTTTGTTGATAACGAAAATTTTATATTTAAACTAACTCCTAAAGAAGCAGATAATGAACTAATTTTTATTAAAGGATTAGATATTGAATCTGATAATTCTTTTAAAGAAATAATTGAAAACTACAATTTAAAACAAAAACTTGGAGTTGTAGAAAAACAAAATGATAAATTAAAATGGAAATACATTTTAAAAAGTGGTGAAACTTTTAGAATTCCAGAATTATCTTTTAATATTGAAAAATCGTATAAAAATCTTATTGGACAAAAATTTAATAGTCGGAGTATTGAATATGTAATATCTATTGCAAAACAAAGAAACGCATTATTACTAAATAATAAAGGTGCCAAAATTGAAAGTGAAGCTGAAATCCGAACTAAATCTGCTAAAATTGTATTAGAAAAAACAGAAAAGATTATTAAACACTTAATTTTAAATAATACATTTTGTATAATTATAAAACATAAAGATAGGGTAAATCCATATTTTTGCGCAAAAATTGACAATACTGAATTAATGAATAAAAAAAGTTACTAAATAAAAGGATTACAGCTAACATGGCCTTGGCAAAAGTGGGGCTTTAGTACTAGGCTGAACATTTGTACTTTCTAAACCTCACCATCGCCAAGCCCCGAAACGTTAAAAGATATTTTATCCAAACTCTGTCAAAAAAATAAATGAAACAAACTTTCTCAATATTTTTAATCTTGCTTTTTTTTTCGTGTAAAAACGAAAAGAAATCTATTAATTCAAATTCTTCCAAAACAGAAGTTGAAAAGCAAAATATTAATTTGCCAAATGTAAATAGAGAAAAAAACAATGAAAAAACTGAAATCCTGACAATAATAAATGCTTTCGAAAAAAAGGATGAAAAGACACTAAATGAATTTATTAATCCAAGCGTTGGATTTTATATTATTCCTGGTCCTGGAACCCTGTTACATTTCGATAAACAAAATAAAATAAGTTTTAAAAACCCAAACATTGAATATCATAATTTCGGAAATCCAGAGGAGACAGAATATCAAATAATTCAAACAAATAAATTTCCTAAATATTCCTGTGAAAATCAAAAATGGGATAAAAACGGACTATTCTTAATAAGAGGTAACTCTAATGTTTTTAGTAATATTTTAGAAATGCAGATTTTAGGAGGTCAAAAAATTGAGCCAAATAATAAGGAGATGGCAACGAGAATTGATTCTATAACTGAAACTATTTTTCTTACTAAAAAAGACGGTGATATTATTTTTGGATTTGCAAAAATTGATGGACAACTAATACTAACTTATCTTGATTTAAGTCAAACATATTGTGATATATAAAAACGTCGCCTAACAGGAGTTTGACAAGACTGCGAATTTTGTGGTAAATTCAAATTTACATTTTGTAAGAAATTTATAATTTAACAGAAAATAATCAGTTCTGAAATTCGCGACCTCATCAAGCGCCGGAACGTTGTGCATAAACAAAAAACACGATGATGAAAAACATAGCCTATCTTATTTTAAGTATATTTCTATTTGGTTGTCAAAATAAACCAGAAGAAAAAATTAGTAAAAAACCGGAAATTAAACAATCCGAAATTAACTACCAAAGAACTGAAAATGATGTTGATAACGAAATATGCTGGGAAGGTCAAATAATGAATAAAATACCTATATTTATTCATTATTCCTTACAGGAAAATTTAGTGACTGGAGAAATCATATATCTTAATACAAGTACCAAAACTCCAATTAAACTAATTGGCACTATCGAAGATGATAAAAGCTTTAGATTATTAGAGTTTGACAAAAATGGAAATATAACCGGAATTATTACTGGAAAACCAAACGGTGGCAGGTTTAATGGAAAATGGTTTTCACCTATAAGCAGAAAAGAATTTAGTTTAAATCTCAATAAGTCAGAAAAACATATAAAATCAGAAAGTAAAACTGTAAACCCAAAAGATATCTTTGGAGATTATCGATATAGCTATGGTGAATTTACATATAATGGAAAATTCAATGTTAAAAAAATTGACAATAATCTTATTGCATTTGAAATATTATCGGTTGGAAATGGAGAAGCTCCACCAATTGCTCAAGTTGAGCGTGACACAATAAAACTGGAGAGCAACAATAGTTTTACTTATAAACTTCCTGAAAGTAATGATTGCGAATTATAAATTACACATTATGAAAATTTATTTAGTAGCAATATTATCAATGTTTTCATCTCTAAGTTTAGCTCAAAACTGTTCATGTGCAACCACACCCAATCTAAATGAGATAATCTCATGCGAAAAAACAACTTTTAAAAACGGCGCAAAAATATATCGTCAATTCGATTGTAATTCTTCATGGCTAATTTTTGAAGATAAAAACAAGAAAAAGAAAACACTCTTTTCATTAGATAAAGAATTAATTGAGTTAACTGAAAAATTAGACTTTGTAAGTTGGACAGAATATAGAAAATCGTTTTTAATAGAAAACCGTTTAATTTCCGGTTGTTGCGATCCATCTGAATTCATCTTATTTGATAAAAACAACGGAGAAAAAATATCTGATCTTGGTAGAGAAATATTTCATAGTCAAACAGACCAATTTCCTTTTTTTGTAAGTATAGATAGTGAGAATTCAGATTATTTGACATTTCTCAATTTAGATACCAATAAAATATTTAAAATAAATTTACCCAAAAATAGAATCAAAAAGACTTTAGAGGTGACTAGCGAATTATTTATAGAAACTCTATTTGAAGAAGGACAAATCATAAATGGAGTGTTTGAAATTAAATATAAATACAAAAAAACCGAAAAAGATAAATGGCATATCGAAAAAGTTTTTGTTGACTTAAAAAAACATATCAGCTAAAAGCATCACATAATGATAACAAACAAACTCAAAGAATCCCCAATCTACTATCACGGTACAAAAGCAGACTTAAAAATCGGTGACCTCATCGAAGTTGGCTTTACTTCAAACTACGGAACTCAGAGAAAAGCAAAGTATATTTATCTTTCCGCGACACTGGAAGCAGCAATTTGGGGCGCAGAATTGGCTTTTGGAGAGAAAAAAGAAAAAATTTACATCGTAGAACCAACTGGTCCGATTGAGAATGATCCCAATTTAACAGACAAAAAATTTCCTGGAAATCCTACAAAATCCTACCGTTCCCAACATCCTTTCAAAGTCGTTGGTGAAGTTAAAGAATGGAAAGGGCATTCGCCGGAACAGCTTAAAACAATGAAAGACCATCTTCAAAAACTGAAAGATCAAGGTATTGAAGCGATTGAAGATTAATTAAATTAGACATTGGTTCTAAAATTCACAATTGATAATATTCTTCATAAAACTTTGTCCAATTCAAAAAATTCGATTGTCATTAGTATATAACACTTAAAATTATACACAATGAAAATCACAGTAATTGGCGGTACAGGTCTTATCGGAAGCAAACTTGTTAACAGCCTTAAAGATTTAGGACATGAAGTTTTAGCAGCTTCTCCAAACTCAGGAGTGAATACGCTTACAGGAGAAGGTCTTGACCAGGCATTGGAAAACGTTGACGTTGTTGTAGACGTAGCCAACTCCTCTTCTTTTGCGGACGATGATGTTATGAATTTCTTCAAAACATCAGGTGAAAACTTAATGAAAGCAGAGAAAAAAGCAGGTGTCAATCATCACATCGCTTTATCGGTTGTCGGGACGGAACGTTTGCAGGAAAGCGGATATTTCAGGGCAAAACAGGTTCAGGAAGATATCATCAAAAATGCAGGAATTCCTTACAGCATTGTACATTCTACGCAGTTTTTTGAATTTGTTGGCGGGATTGTTAAATCAAGTACGGTTGACAATAAAATTTTAGTTTCTCCGGCTTTGATCCAGCCCATCGCATCAGACGACGTTGTAAAAGCAATGACAGATGTAACCATTGGTGAACCGAAAAATACAACCTTAGAAATTGGAGGTCCGGAAAAAATCAAGTTATCAGATCTTGTTAAAAAATACACAACCATCATGAAAAATTCAGATGAAGTGGTATCAAATCCTGATGCAACGTATTTCGGAGCACCTTTAAATGATTCTACTTTAATTCCAGGTGATGGAGCAAAATTGGGAACAATCCGTTATGACGAATGGATTTCAAATCCTGATAATCAAAGATAATTCAATCATAAAAGGCGCAAAAGTTTTCAAAAAAATAAAACAGCATCTTTGTCATTCCATAGGAATCCAGACGGGAGCTTGTTAAATTTATTTTATAAAACACGTTGTTGAGATTCCTACCGAATGACAAACCGTGAGCTTAATAAATCTTTGCGTCTTTTATGGTTTAAAAATTAAATCAAGTTTATTAATTTTATACAATCCAATTACATTTATTAAAACTTTAAATCCAATATCATGAACGAATTTTTGATCGCCATACACAGAGATATCATCAATAAAGACGCTTCGCCTTCACCGGAACAAATGCAGGCTTCCATTCAGCCTTTTCAGGACTGGTTGGGAAGCATTGCAGCACAAAATAAACTGGTTGCTCCACCAAAAAGATGGGATCTTGGCGGAAGAGTTGTAAAAAACGACACCGTAACCAACGGACCTTACGCGGAAATCAAAGAATCAATCGGCGGAATGTTCATCATCAGAGCCAATGATTATGACGAGGCCGTAGAAATTGCAAAAGGCTGTCCTGTACTTCAATGGGGTGCGAGTGTAGAAGTTAGAATGGCAATTCCACCTGTGACGGAATAATTTTCATATTCAAATTAAATGCACGAAAAAGCATTAATCCCCAATTTATTCAGAACAGAGTACCGGAAAATTGTTTCCGTGCTCTCTTCGACCTTTGGTATTGATCATATCGAAATTGCCGAAGACATCGTAAGCGACACCTTTCTCACTGCCACAGAAACATGGAGCATCAACGGTATTCCGGAAAATCCAACGGCTTGGCTTTATACGGTTGCAAAAAATAAATCCAAAAATTATTTTAAACGAGATTCTCTTTTTCACCAAAAAATCTCAACTGAAATAAAATATTCTTCTTCCGATTATGAAGAATTTGAAATCGATCTTTCTCAGAAAAACATTGCTGACAGCCAGTTGGCGATGATGTTTACGATCTGTAATCCTTCTATTTCAAAAGATTCTCAGATATCTTTAGCCTTAAATTTACTTTGCGGTTTCGGAACTCAGGAAATTGCAGACGCTTTTTTAGTCAATAAAGAAGTTGTTTACAAAAGACTGAAACGCTCCAAAGAAAAATTAAAAACAGACGGCATTAAAATCGAACAACCTTCTATTTTACAGATCAGTACAAATTTAGAAACCGTTCTTACGACTTTATACTTATTGTTTTCGGAAGGTTATTATTCCACTTCACAAAATACAATTCTCAGACAGGATTTTTGTCAGGAAGCTATACGTCTTACTTCAATTCTTATCGAAAATAAAACAACGAATACTCCGGCTACAAACGCTTTACTGTCGTTGATGTATTTTCATTCTTCGAGATTTAATGCAAGATTCAACGAAAAAGGAGAAAGCATTTTATATGAAGAACAGGACGATAATTTATGGGATAATGATCTGATCGAAAAAGGAATTTATTACTTAAATCAAAGTGCATCCGGTCATTTTTTAACCAAATTTCATCTGGAAGCCGCTATTGCATATTGGCACACCAAGAAAAAAGATACGGATGAAAAGTGGGAAAATATTCTGCAATTGTACAACCAACTTTTACAAATAGAATACTCTCCTATGGCTGCGCTCAACCGTACTTTTGCCTTTGCGAAAGTAAGGGGAAACTCCGCTGCAATTTCTGAAGCTGAAAAACTCAATCTTACTGACAATCCTTTTTATTACTCGCTTTTAGGACATCTTTATACGGATATTAATAACGTTAAAGCAAAGCACAATTTTGAAGAAGCGTTGCGACTTTCTAATTCCAGTTCGGTTTCTGATACACTGAGAAAGTATATTGAAAATTTAGCAAAAGAATAATTTTTTTTTTAATGTAATTGACTTTTCAGATCAAGCTCTTTAGCAAATAAGGTGTAAAATATTAATGTATATTTGATTGCATTAATATTTTACACCATGAAAAAAATTTTATCACTTTTCATTATCCTATCAATCCTTTCCTGTGAAAGTAAAGAGGAAAAAAAAGAAAAATTTCTAAAGGACCTTCAGGAACAGGCTAAAGAGATGAAAAAAAATCAAATTGACTTGTTTTTACACGCAAAACCAAAATATTTTTCGGCCAAAACAATCAACGGAACCACTTTCAACTCACAAAATTACAAAGGCAAAAATCTCGTGATTTTTATTTACGATAAATCTTATCTGAAAAAAAGTGATACTTACGACATGCCTGAAGAGTTTAATAATCTTTATAAAGAATTTAAAAATAACGCAAATTTTATCGGCATCGTAGAAGGATTTATCGAAAATGAAAAAGAGCTGAAAGATGATCTCAATCAGTCAAATATCTTGTTTGAACAGATTGACAACACAAAATCTTATGATAAATCTGAAAAATTAAATTACAATACCTTTTGCAGCCCTGCCAAAATACTTATTGACATCAATGGAAAAGTTATTCATTCTTCTTGCGGCGGCGGAAACAGTACCGAAATTACCCGAAAATTAGATAGTATAAAAGTTGCTTCTAAGTAAGATTATATAAAGAAGAGTTATATGAAAAGATTTTTAATAATAAGCATTCTTATCTTTCTTATAAATTGTAGATCAACAAAGCAGGCAGTATTTCCCGAGTTTACAGTCCAAAACCCACAAAGAATAAAAGATTATGAAAAGGAGTTAAAACTTTTCACAAGAATAGATGAATTTCGAACAAAAAACATTGATTTTATTGCTTATAAAAGTTACTCAGTAGGCTCTATAAGATTGATAGAAAAAGATCCAAACTCACATGACAATTGTATCCCAGATTATCCAATTTATTTAATTTGGAGTGAAAATAATAAAGAATATATTCAAATGTTTGATAATTGTGGAAGCTTCTTTCCTTTAGAACTCGATAATTCGGATATTACAAACTTCGTTAATGAAAATTTTGAGATAATTAAATCAGAGAAAATAAAATTTTATCAAACAAATAAAAGTACAGTCTCAATGATTGATCATTCAACATTTAAACAATTTTTGATTTCAAAATCTGATTTTGAGACCTATAATGATTTTGATATTTATAATTTATCTTCCAAATCTGGAAGTTTAAACATTAATGCTAAATACAATAACAATTTGAAAATTGTTTCTTTAAATAATCTTATTGAAAAGAAAATTAAAAATCTGAGATTTATCAAAAGTAAATAAACCACTTCTCAAACATGAAAGTAAATTTAGAAATCAACAATCAAACAATTGAATTCGAAAGAAACTGGTTCACAGGCAGTTTCACTTATACTACAAATGGAGTAAGGAAGACTTTAGACAGCGCTTTAAATCCTTTTACACATTTTTCCGTTCAATTATCCAGAGCTTATGAGGTGCAAATTGGAGAATCTGTCATTACCGTTATTAAAACAAGACCATTATTTTTTGCAGGTTTAAGAACACATAATTATAAATTTTATGTTGATAAAAATCTCGTTAAAGAATTGGATGCGATGTAATCATAGATTGAAACTCCTTTTCTATTATCGAAAAATCCTATCAAACCCCCTTCTCCATTTCAAAAAACTTCCCGAAATTTGTCATCTGTGCGTTAAATAAAAATCAATGAATTAAAAATTTAAATCAAAACATACAGTAAAAACTTAGTATAAGTTTTCTTCGGGGCAGGGTGCAATTCCCTACCGGCGGTTACAGTCCGCGACTCCTTTTTAACGAAAGGACTGATTTGGTGAAATTCCAAAACCGACAGTTACAGTCTGGATGGGAGAAGAAAATGGAACAATCAGTGAGGCTATTTCGATGGACTCATTGTGTTGTATTTCATTTCCATGTACCGAAGTGTATTTTAACTTTCAAAAAGTAAAATAACATGGAAAAATTAATAGAAAAATTCGGAGTAACTCCACAGGAACGTGTAGAAAATGCACTTCTAAAATTACAACAGGGAAAAGGCATCCTTTTAGTAGATGATGAAAACCGCGAAAACGAAGGTGATATCATCTTTCCAGCTTCCACCATTACAGAAAAAGACATGGCACTTTTAATCCGCGAATGCAGCGGAATTGTTTGTCTGTGCATTTCAGAAGAAAAAAGTAAGCACTTGAATCTTCGTCCGATGGTGGAAACCAACAATTCAAAAAATCAAACAGCATTTACAATCTCAATCGAAGCCAAAGAAGGCGTTGAATCCGGAGTTTCTGCGAAAGACCGCGTAACGACGATCAGAACAGTTGTTGCAGAAAATGCAGAAGCCAATCACATTGCAAGTCCCGGACACGTTTTCCCTTTAATTGCTAAAAAAGAAGGCGTTTTTGAAAGACGCGGGCACACAGAAGGAAGCGTAGATCTGGTAAAACTCGCCAATTTGGGTGATGATGCCGTACTTTGTGAATTAACCAACGAAGACGGAACCATGGCAAGACTTCCGGAAATTGTAGACTTTGCAGAAAGAAAAGAAATGACCGTTGTTACGATTGAAGATATTTATTCTTACCGGAAAATGATGATCAGTCAGAACTAAAATAAAAATATTTAATGCACAGAATAACCGTTCAATTTTTTTGAGCGGTTTTTTCAGAATCATATAATCGATTTATGTTCAATTAAATACATTTGAATATATGTTTTTAATTATCTTTGAGTAAAAATTTATACCATGAAACGAACTCTACTTTTATTGCTGACAACTTACGGTCTTTGTTCAGCCCAGACTACGATAACTAAAGCATTTAACGACCCTGCTGCTGGTGAAACTGCAAATTATTTAAGTGTAACAGGAACACCGGATAATTCTGCAGTCGGAGCGAATACGACGTTTAACAACGCGTCTCTTACATTAGGTTCTGCATCTCCTGCAGTGTATTCTGCACCAACTTCCGGTGAAATCACAACTTTTCCCGGTTCTACCTTGAAAATGGTGGGAAGCGGAAATACTTTTCTATATAAACAATCGGCTTCAAAATTGGAAATTACGGGACTTGTAACTCCTGATGCCACTTTGAACTTATCTGCCAACAACGGAACCTTTATTTCTTATCCTGCGGCTTTCGGATATACCGAAACAGATCAGGCGCAGGGAACATTTACTTCACCTTCTGCAAGTGGTTTATGTAAAGGAACGATCAATATTTCAGCTGATGCATCAGGAACTTTGATTTTAGGTTCATCTACATTTACAAATGTATTGAGAATCAAATCTGTTCAGAATTTTAACCTTCATTTACCCAATGATACGAGTTTTCTACTTCCGATAGGATCAATCGTTAATACTTACTATTCTTATTACGATGCGACTCATAAGTTCCCTTTATTAACGACCATTCAGACTGTGATCAACGTTCCTGTAGCAGGAATTAACAACCAGACGACAAATGGTGCACAAGCTTTGAATACCTCAACGCTATCAACAGGTGATCTTACAGTTAAAAAAGAAGGTCTTAAAATCTACCCGAACCCTGCACAGGATTTTATTGAATTTAAAGGGGAAACCGGAAATTATTCAACAGCAAAAATTTACAGCTTAGACGGAAAATTAATCAAAACATCTGATTTAAAATCCGGAAAAGTACAGGTTTCTGACCTTCCTTCTGCTTCTTATTTCATTGAAGTTTCAGGAAAAGACAGCAAGAAAGCAGAGACTTCGAAATTTATCAAAAAATAAAAATTTATATTTTTTAATTATTAATAATGAATCCGCCCGGAAAAATTTCAGGCGGATTTTTTATTTATACTAACTAAGAATTTACACTCATAATTATTAATTATATTTCTAAATTCAATCATAATTAAAATTAAATTCACTCTTTATTGATTTTTTGCCCGTTTTTTGCTCTTACCTCAATAACACCAATATTAAAATATAAAATCATGAAAAAATATCTCATTCTACTTCCGTGCATTATTTTTTCAGGAATAAAAGCACAAGAAATAGCATCTGCCGAACCTTCGGAAAAGCTCAATATTGTAAAAACGAATGTTACAGCCTATGTTTTCAGAAACATTAATTTGTCTTACGAAAGAGCCTTCAACAATTGGTTCTCATTAAATATGGGATTCGGGGTGATGCCCGAAGGAAAAGTTCCTTTTATCAACTCTTTTTTAAGTGATGAGGACGAAAAAAGATTTCAAAATCTTGAAGTAAAATCTTTTAACTTCACTATTGAACCACGTTTTTATCTTGGCGCAGGATATGGAAAAGGTTTTTATATCGCTCCTTACTATCGTTATTCAAAAGTAACTTCCAATACATTTGATTTTTATTATGACTATACTTTCAGCGGGGTAACCTATCAAATTCCATTAAAAGGAAACGGTAGTGCTCACGGAAACAGTGGCGGATTGATGGTTGGGGTTCAGTTTTTCTTAACCCGAAGTCAAAACTTAGTGCTGGATTTTTGGATTGCAGGAGCACATTACGGAAAAGGACAGGGTGATTTTACCATGACCAGTGATGTTATTTTAACTCCCGATATGCAGGCTCAGCTGAAAAAAGAAATTGAAGATCTGGATATTCCTTATGTAAATTACACCGTAGAAACCAATGCAAACGGAGCCAGAGTAAAAATAGACGGACCGTGGATCGGTTTCAGAAGCGGATTGTCTTTAGGGTATAGATTTTAGAAAAATTTTACTTAAATATTTTTGAAACCGTTCTTCAGGGAGCGGTTTTTTATTTTTATATTTAATTTTTAATAAAATATACTATGTTTTCTTCTCACCTTCCTATTCATTATGCCATTGGTTTTATTTTAGGATACAGATATTTCCTTAAATATGATGAAGTGTTCAAAGACACCTCATATATTGTGGGGTCGGAAAATTTTTATAAAGAATTAAAACAAAAAGGAGTACTAAACCTGGCATTGATCCCTCAAAATAAAATAGAAGAAAATTTTATTCTCAGAAGATTTTCAAGTTTTAATCATGAACCATTAGTAGAAGCAATGTATTCCGGTTATTCTGAATATTTTTATATTTCATCAGAAAGAATAGTTCCAGTCAAAAATTGTAAAAAACAATTCCTGTTAAGGACAGAAGATAATTTATACGAAAAAATTTATAACATTATCAAATATTATTATGACAGTTCTTTAATAGAATCCAATGATTCCATGTATAAACATTTTTACGGAAGTGCATTTTCTCATCTTACCGGCAAAATTGGGGACAATACACCAAAAATCTATCTCTTAATGGATGAAAAAAAATATCGTCTCATGATGGCAATGTTTAGTATTAAAGGAGTTGGAAATATGGAAATGCACAATAACTTACAGGGAATGGAGTTTTTACCTAAGGATGAAAATTTACGAACACATATGCTTCCTGAATTGGGAAGTCAGTTCTTATATACAATTTTCAGATAATTTATATTTAAAATATTTTTCATACTTAAAGAAAAGAAATATCTTTCCTTCATGAATTCATCACAAATCACCACAGCCCAAAGAATTAAAGCCATTGTCGGCGGATCGATAGGAAATTTGGTAGAATGGTATGATTGGTACGCCTATGCTGCGTTTGCCATTTATTTTTCGCATTCATTTTTTCCGGATTCGGATATGACGGCGCAACTTTTAAATACGGCAGGAATTTTCGCTGTCGGATTTCTGATGCGACCTGTCGGAGGTTGGCTTTTTGGAAGTATTGCCGACAGAATCGGAAGAAAAAAAGCGATGACACTTTCGGTTTTATTAATGTCATTCGGTTCTTTATTGATTGCTTTAACTCCAACTTACAAAACAATCGGAGTTTTAGCACCACTATTATTGTTGGTTGCAAGACTATTGCAAGGATTAAGTGTTGGCGGAGAATACGGAGTTTCTGCAACATACCTCAGCGAAATGGCAACTCCAGAGCGAAGAGGATTTTATTCAAGTTTTCAATATGTAACGTTGATTGGCGGACAATTGATTGCGTTGGGAATTCAATTGATTTTACAAAAATTATTATTAACGGAAACTCAGCTTGAAGATTGGGGATGGAGAATTCCTTTTGTGATCGGGGCTTTGCTTTCTGTGATTGCCTTATATTTAAGGGCAAACCTTCACGAAACTGAAGCTTTTGAGAATAAAAAAGACGTCAGTGAAAATAAAAAAGGCTCAATAAAGGAATTATTAAAGCATCCGAAAGCATTATTAACTGTTATAGGGCTGACTTTAGGCGGAACGTTGGCATTTTACACTTATACGACTTATATGCAGAAATTCTTGGTGAATACGGTTCATCTCACTAAAGAAGAATCTACTTTAATTTCGTTTATTTCACTGTTTATTTTTGCGTGTTTACAACCTGTTTTTGGAGCTTTGTCGGACAAAATAGGAAGAAGACCATTACTTTTATGCTTCGGAATCTTAGGAACTGTTTTCACTTATCCCCTTCTGAATGCTTTGAGTACGACCACTTCAATGTGGGGCGCATTTTTTTTAATCATGTCAGCTTTGATTATTGTGAGCGGTTATACCTCGATCAATGCAGTTGTAAAAGCTGAACTTTTTCCTTCTGAAATAAGAGCGTTGGGAGTTGGGTTGCCTTATGCTTTGACCGTTGCGATTTTCGGTGGAACTGCTGAATATATTGCACTTTGGTTTAAGCAGGCAAATGTGGAACATTATTTCTACTGGTACATTACGGCCTGTATTTTCTTTTCATTCGTTGTGTATGCAGGAATGAAAGACACTAAAAAAACTTCAACTTTGGATAAAGACTGATTTAAATTGATAAATAAAAAAAACGGGCGGCTCAGATTCTCTGAGCCGCCCGTTCTATTTTTTAATGATAGGCTTGCTTGAATTTTTCAAGAATATTGTCCAGATTATGTCGCTGAACATACACACTTTTCACATCTTCATACCTTGGCGACTTGTAAAAAACTTCGTGGAAATCCATACTTCCATTCCCCACTTTTACCACTTTTTGTACTTCGATATTCAACTTTCTTAATTCGTCTCTAAAGACCTGAAATTCATCTTGGATATTCTTCATCTATATTTTTGGTTTTAATTAAAAAATTACTATTTATTATCAAACACCCTACCATTTTAAAGGGGTAGTGTTTAAATTTAGAATAAAGTTAATGAATTTATTCATTCAATCATAACATTTGTTAACATTTTTGCAATTTTTCATAAAATAAAAAACCAATTTCACAACAGATATGGATTTTGTTTAGATTTAATATTTATAAAAAAAATTAAACAAATATCTTGAAATCCTTATTTTAAAGGCATTTTCGTAATATTCACAAGTAAAAAAGCAAATCAATATATTATTTTTGAACTTAAATCAGAATATAAGATATAAGCTCATTTTTTGAAATAATCTCTATAACTTTACGGCAGAATGTTCGATAAATAAAGCTAAAAATTTAACTTAGTTTTTTAAATATTTGATATGACAAATAAAAACCATTGGAAAAATGTCTACGAAACCAAAAACCCGGATCAGGTAAGCTGGACTCAGAAAAAACCTCAGACTTCCCTGGATTTTATCCATTCTTTCGGCTTAAAAAAGGGGGCGAAAATCATTGACATTGGCGGTGGAGACAGTAATCTTGTAGATTTTCTTTTGAATGAAGAGTACGAAAACATCACCGTTCTTGATATTTCTGAAAAAGCGCTGGAAAAAGCAAAAGAAAGATTAGGTGAAAAAGCAAAAAAAATAAAATGGATCGTAACTGATATTACAGCATTCGAGCCCACAGAAACTTACGATATCTGGCACGACAGAGCAGCTTTTCATTTTCTGACAAATCCGGAACAGATTTCGAAATATGTTGAAATTACAGAAAAAGCGGTTTCAAAATTCATGGTTCTAGGAACATTTTCAAAAGACGGACCGACAAAATGCAGCGGGCTGAAAATTACCCAATATGATGAACAATCGATGGCAAAACAATTTGAAAGGAGTTTTGAAACCATTCATTGTATTAAAGAAGATCACGCAACGCCTTTTGATACCTTACAGAATTTTGTGGTTTGTGGTTTTAAGAAGAAATAAAAAAGAGAGCCATTTCTGACTCTCTTTTTCTATAATTTATCTTATTTAAGATTTTGAGCTTTCTTCTTCCTCCATTTCCACTTCATGTCTCAACTGAGCTTTATACAAAGTAGAATAATAACCATTTTTATCAAGAAGTTCCAGATGCTTCCCTTCTTCAACAATTTTTCCGTGCTCCATAACAATAATTTTATCGGCTTTTTCGATCGTTGAAAGCCTGTGTGCGATAATAATTGACGTCCTGTTTTTTGTAATTTTTTCCGTCGCTCTCTGGATCAGCTTTTCACTTTCGTGGTCGATGGAAGATGTTGCTTCATCCAGAATTAAAATCTTCGGATCAGACAAATAAGCTCTCAGGAACGACAACAACTGTCTCTGTCCTAAAGAAATCGATGAACCTCTTTCGCTTACCACATAATCGTAACCTCCCGGAAGACTTTCGATAAAATCATCTACTTCAATTTCTCTTGCGCCGGCTTTTATTTTTTCTAAAGTAATGCTTTCGTCCCCAAAAGCAAGGTTTTCAAAAATACTTCCGTGGAACAGGAAAACATCCTGCAAAACAACTCCGATGTGACTTCTTAAGCAATACAGTTCATAATCTTTAAGATCAACATCATCAATTAAAATATTTCCTGAATTGATATCATAAAGCCTAGTAATTAAACTGATAATAGTAGATTTTCCGGCTCCGGTTGCACCGACAATAGCAACAGTTTCCCCAGGATTTACTTTAAAATCAATTCCTTTTAAAACTTCCTGTTTATCATCGTATGCAAAACGCACATCCTGAAATTCAATTTTACCATCGAAATTTTCCTTAACAACTTTTCCGTTATTCGGCATGGCGTAATCTTCGTCCATAACGCCTAAAACACGTTCTGCACCTACAATTCCTCTTTGAATATTATTGAATCTATCGGCAATCTGCCTTAAAGGACGAATCAACATAGAAATATATTGAATAAACGCAATCACAACACCTGCACTGATCGTGATATACCCTCCATAGAAAAGGATAAATCCAATAAAAAGTGAAGAAATCAATTCAACCACAGGAAAAAATAATGAGAAAATAAAAACCGTTCTCAATAACGCTCCTTTCAAAGTAATATTAATATCATCAAACTTTTTAAACTCAGAACCTTGTCTGTTGAACACCTGAATAATCGGCATTCCCGCCAGTCTTTCCTGAACAAAAGAGTTTTGGTTTGACGTCCATGTTCTTTCGTCACCAAATGCTGTTTTCAGTCTTTTTTGGAAAAATCTTGTGATCACCACCATTAAAGGCAAAATAGCAAGCGTAATATAGCTCAGGTGAACATTGGTACTGAACATCATCACCAGTACAAAAATAATTCTTAAAACATCTCCGAAAACCATCAGGAAACCGTCTGTATAAACCGTTGCAATGGTTTCAACATCACCAACTGCTCTTGTTACCAATTGTCCGATCGGAGTTTTATCAAAAAATGACGTTCTGAAATATATCAATTTACTGTAAAGCCTTTCTCTGATATCTCTGATCACATTCTGGGAAATATAATTGGAGAAATACACTAAGAAAAAGTTTAAGACCGTTTCCGCAAACACCAAACCCACCAAAATATAAATATGCTTCATCATTAAAGCTTTATCTTTCAGCTTTGTGATATCATTATCCACAACTTCCATTGTAAGATAAGGTCTGTAAGTAGAAACTATTGCCAGTATGATGGAGATGATTAAAGTAAGGATGAACCAAGAACGAAACTTCATTCCTATAAAGAACAGCCTCTTTACAATTCCCCAGGTATCTTGTTTTTTCATTGTACGAATTGAAGAAGAATTAATTTTAAAAATTCTCTGCAAAAATAAGACTTTAAAATTTGACAGGCTTTACAACTTGATGAATTCCCGATGAAAAATTCAGATAGCTGTTATTTATGGTATAGATTGTTTTTTGTTTTGCTAAATGACAATCTCCAACTAATCTAAACCTTCAAGGTTTTGAAAACCTTGAAGGTTGGATTTTAAGACTTTACAAAAAAAGAGACCAGCTCTTCCCAAGCCGTCTCTTTTCAATTCTATATAACTATTTATTAATTTACTTTTTTCAACCAGTTCAAAACATATCCTGCAACTTCTTCCCAATCTTTTTCTCCGGCGATGAAATGACTTCTGCCTTCAAATATTTTGAAATCAACAACACTGTTTTTGTCTTTATAGGCTCCTGCTATTTTTCTTGAAAACTCTGCAGGGAAAATATTGTCATTAGAACCTGCAATAAATAATAATGGTTCGTGAGGTTTCTTTAAATCTAATTTTGCAGAAGATTTGAATAATGGATCTTTCGCCAACTTTCTACTTTCGGGTGCAGCAACGGTTTCATATAATTTGTCGCTTTCAGCTTTTGAATAATTGTTAAAAAATGCTTTATGATACCATTCTTTTGATCCTAAAAATGTTGTATTTCCTTTAAAGAAATTCACAACCGGCCAAACGATTTTTACGGTAGAGAAAGGAGCCATAACGTTTTTGGGAGGTGCACCATCGATACTTACTCCGGCAACCGCTTTCCCCATATCAATTAATTTTTGAACCATCAGTCCTCCAAATGAATGTCCTATGATAATTGGCTTTTCAGGAAGTGTATCAATAAATGCTGATAAATATTTTACCACATCATCGAAACCTACGTCTTTCAAATCTGACGGAATGTTTTTCTTTAAATCAACCGGATTTCCCGCATGTCCGGGATTTGCCGGAGTATGTACGTTGTAGCCTTGAGCTTCGAAATAAGTTTTCCATTCTTTCCAGCTTGTATTGTTCACAAATAATCCATGAATTAATACGATAGTTTTTGTTTTCATAACTTTTTATTTTTAATTGGTTTTAAATTATGAGACAAAGTTCCGCGAATTAAATGAGGATAATTTTAACCTTGGTTAAAATCGTATTACTTACCCGAAATTCTTTTTCTGATTCTGCTCAGAGATGGTCCCTGAATGCCTAAATAAGAAGAAATATGATATAACGGAACATTATTAAAAATATCAGGATGCTGTTTTATCAGGTCTAAATATCTTTCTTCAGGAGATTTTAAAATAAATCCTTCAATTCTCGACATGGTAATATTAAATGCTTCCTGCGCCAAAAGCCTCCCGAATTTCTCCCATCGGTGCGACTGATGATACAAGGCAAGCAAATCTGTATAGCGGATATAAATAATCGAAGCATCCGTAAGAGCCTGAGTATGATAATCACAAGGTATCTGATTGATAAAACTTTTAAAAGAAACCACAAAACCATTCGCAGAATACAGGAAAACATTCTTCTCCTCCCCAGTTTTTTCATCAATGGTATAAGAACGGAAAACGCCGTCAACAATAAATCCGAAATAGGTACAAACTGTTCCGCGAAGATTATAAAAATCTCCTTTTTTATAGTTTTTGGGTAGCCAACAGTCTTCGGATAATTTAAAATCATCCTCCGTAAGACCAGCGAAATGATTGAGTGCGAAGGCTAGTTTTTCTATTTCATCCATGGTTTTAGTTTTATTAAATTAAAAATGGTGACTTTAAAAACATTAGCCACCATCATTTATTACAATTCTTTCTTTCCGATTTCTTCGATTTCTAAAGCCGGCTTTTTCAAGTTGTCTTTCTCAAATTTGTTTTCAAGAAATTTGTAAACTCCCCAAACCGCAACAATAGAAATAAGCCAGCTTACAAGATTAATTCCTGAAAATGCCATAAAATTAGAATCATCCAAAGAAGCAGGATCTGTAATTCCTTTATAAATACCGTAGCCAAAACCGAAAAACAATTGAGTTCCTAAATAAACTCCTATTGCAAAAAAGCCATAATGCCATTTCGTTCTTCTGAATTTCTCGGCAAGTCTTGCATAATATCTATATGCGGCGATCAGAATAAAAATTCCCATCATAATGTTATTAGTTTTTTTATATTATTAAATATTAATTTCAGAAATAATCATCTTATTTGTCATTCCATAAGAATCCAGGCTTAGTTTTAAAAGTTATTACGTGAAATCTTTGCTGAGATTCCTACGAAATGACAAAAGTAATGCTTTACTTTTAAGCCAACTTTAATCAAAATCATAGCCCACATCCACCAGATACAAGCCATGTGCGGGTGCAGAAGTTCCTGCTGAATTACGATGCTTATCTTCAATCACTTTTCGTAAATCTTCAGGCTTTATTTTTCCTGAACCGATTTCTACCATTGTTCCGACAATTGCTCTTACCATATTTCGTAAGAAACGGTTTGCAGAAACTGTAAATTTCAATTCGCTTCCATTTTGCACCCACTCTGCTTTGTACATTTTGCAGATATTGGTTTTGTTGTCGGTTTTTAATTTTGCAAAACTTGTAAAATCCTCATATTCAAACAAAATCTTACAGGCTTCATTCATTTTATCAATATCCAGATATTTTCTCCAATGCTGCCAAGCTGATTCTGTGGTGAACG
This sequence comes from Chryseobacterium ginsenosidimutans, assembly GCF_039536845.1. Classification (GTDB taxonomy): domain Bacteria; phylum Bacteroidota; class Bacteroidia; order Flavobacteriales; family Weeksellaceae; genus Chryseobacterium; species Chryseobacterium ginsenosidimutans_B. Next base: position 236,345 of record NZ_BAAAZJ010000003.1, on the reverse strand, counting down.
GATTCTTTTCTAAATTAATATAATACTCATACGTTCTGAAAGTTGCATCAAAACGGGCATGAAAATCATCCTTCACCTTAAAAATTCTTTTAATTGAAATATCTGGCGGAAGAAAACTGTTCAGCCTACGCGGAAGATCATCATCCAAAACTTTTTCAGTATCAAAATGGGCGAAAATTTTCTTTGCATGAACTCCTGTATCTGTTCTTCCGGCTCCTGTTGTTTTAATTTCTTCTCTTAAAATAGTCGAAAGCGCTTTTTCCAATTCTTCCTGCACAGAAATGGCATCCGGCTGGATCTGATAGCCGAAATAATTTTTACCGTTGTAGGAAAATTCAATAAAATATCTCAATGTAATAATATAACTCTACAAAAATACTTTAATTTAATAATCATGAATAGAATTTTTAAAATAAATATTGAAAAGTAGCTACCATATTAAGCCAAATCCATATGAAATTTCCTATTTTTGCAAACGTATGAAAAGATGGTACCTCTATCCTTTTTCCCTCGGCTATCATATGGTAACGGGTATCCGAAACACAATGTATGATCTGGGAATTTTTAAATCTACTAAATTCAAAACTCCGATAATCTGTGTCGGAAACCTTTCTGTGGGCGGAAGCGGAAAATCGCCGATGGTAATGTATCTTGCTCAGTTTTTAGCTAAACATTACAGAACAGGAGTACTTTCCCGCGGTTATGGAAGATTGACGAAAGGTTATGCCATAACGAACTATGACAGCAACTACAAAATGGTAGGTGATGAAGCAATGCAGTTGTTTGAACGCTTTAAAAATCGTTTTGTGATCGCAGTTTCCGAAGAAAGAGTTCCTGGTGCAAAAAAAGTAATCGAAGATATGGATCTTGATGTTTTGGTCTTGGATGACGCCATGCAGCACAGAGCGATTAAACCTGGATTCAATATTTTAATGACAGATTTTAATGATCCTTATTTTAAAGATCATCTTCTTCCTGCCGGAGATTTGAGAGAATCCAGAGCGGGATCAAAAAGAGCAGATATCATCATGGTGAGCAAATGTCCGGATGAACTGACTGAGGAAACCAAGCAATATTACATTTCGAGAATAAGACCGGATCGTACCCAGAAAGTTTTCTTTTCATCCATCGGTTACGACGAAAATGTGTACGGAAAAGAAAAAATACTTCCTGACAACAACCTGAATTATTATGACATTCTTCTGATTACAGGAATTGCCAATCCAAAACCTTTGTTGGCGCATCTGGCAAAATTCTCACAGCGTGTCAAACATTTAAAGTTCAGGGATCATCATAATTTTACGGAAGATGATATTAAAAAAATCGTTGCCGAATACAAAAAACTGGGCGAATATAAATTAATCTTAACGACAGAAAAAGATTACGTACGTCTTAAAACTTTTGATTATCTTAGAGATATTGTTTACTACTGGCCTATTAATGTGATTATTGATAAAAAGGAAGAATTCAATCAAATCATCTTAGATTATGTTAGAAAAAATTAAGCAGACTGCAGAGTTTATAAAAAACATCATTAAAGAAACACCTGATTTCGCAATCGTTTTAGGATCGGGATTGGGAAAATTGCAGGACGAAGTTGAAGCAATTCATACTTTAGAATATTCTGAAATTCCGAATTTTCCTCAAACCACAGTTGTTGGTCACGGCGGGAAATTAATTTATGGAATTCTGGAAGGTAAAAAAGTATTAATGATGAGCGGACGCTTTCATTATTATGAAGGTCACTCTATTGAAACCGTCGTTTTCCCGATCAGAGTTTTTCATTTATTAGGAATTAAAAACCTGATTCTTTCCAATGCTTCCGGCGGAATAAATAAAAGCTATAACATTGCAGACATTGCCATTCTAAAAGATCATATCAACATGATGCCTGAACATCCTCTTCGTGGCAGAAACATTGATGAATTAGGACCTCGTTTCGTTGATATGAGCGAATCATACAGCAAAAAGATGATTTCCGTTGCCGAAAAAACAGCTTCCGAAAATAATATTAAAATCCATCAGGGAACTTATGTAGCCTTACAAGGACCAACTTTTGAAACTCCCGCAGAATACGGAATGATAAAAGCAATCGGTGGAGATATGGTAGGAATGAGCACCGTTCCCGAAGTTATCGTTGCCAAACATATGGGAATGGACGTTTTTGGCATATCTGTGATTACCGATTTAGGCGGACCGGATATTGCACATTCTGTTTCTCATGAAGAGGTTTTGAATGCGGCGAATAAAGCAATGCCGAACGTAATTGTTGTCGTGAAAGGTTTGGTGAAAAATTACTCTTAAACATTCATAGAAATCTTCAATCTCATAAATTTTTATTAATTCATCAGAAATCAATCCCCAATTGCATTGCATTGTTTAGATTTGCATAAAATGAGATTGAAAAATGAAAAAATTACTGTTATTATTCATGATCGGAGTTTTTGGATTAGGCTGTTCTCAACAGGTTCCGAAAGTTCTTAAAACGAGCTTTTCCCAAGAAGCTTTAAACCAAAAACTAGAAGATAAAGAAGGAAAAAGCATTACCATTCAGCAAATTTTAGATCAGCATAAAGGAAAAGTTTTGGTGATTGATTTTTGGGCAGGTTGGTGCAGAGATTGTCTTAATGCTCTTCCAAAAGCTAAAGAATTAGAAGAAACTAACAAAAATATTGATTTTGTGTTTCTTTCATTAGACCGTTCCAAAGAGGGTTTTGATAAAAGTCTGGAGAGATTTGAAATGAAGGATAAAGAAAATTATTGGTTCTCTTCCGGCTGGAAAAATGACTTTAATAACTATATTGATCTCAATTGGATTCCAAGATATATGGTGATCGATCAAAAATCTGCGATTGCAAAATATTATGCAATCACACCAGAAGATCCTGAAATTCAAAGTACGATTGATAACCTTTTGAAATAAACCTTTAAATATTAAAAATGTAGAAGATTTGATTTTAAAACTGACACCTAAAATCTAAATTCTGCAGCCTGATAAAAATACAGGAATCCATATCTTTGCGGTATGGATTTTCCTTTTCCCATCCGCAAAATAATTCATGTCGATATGGATGCATTCTATGCCTCTGTGGAGCAACATGACAATCCTGCATTGAAAGGAAAAGCCGTTGCTGTCGGTGGAGAACATCGCGGTGTAGTTTCTGCGGCAAGCTATGAAGCCAGAAAATTCGGAGTACGTTCTGCGATGCCCAGTAAAACAGCGAAAGAAAAATGCCCGCATCTCATCTTTGTTCCTCCCCGATTTCCGCGTTATAAAGAGATTTCAAGAAAAATTCGGGAGATTTTCCATGAATATACCGATTTGGTTGAGCCTCTTTCTTTGGACGAAGCGTATCTTGATGTTACCGAAAATAAAAAAGGAATAGAATCTGCCAATCAGATAGCCAAAGAAATTCGACAAAAAATCTTTGAAGAAACGGGATTAACTGCTTCTGCCGGAATTTCCGTTAATAAATTTTTAGCAAAAGTTGCATCAGATATCAATAAACCGAACGGACAAAAAACTATTCATCCCGATAAAATAGAGGGATTTCTGGAAGAATTACCTGTCGAAAAATTTTATGGTGTAGGGAAAGTTACTGCTAATAAAATGTTTAGTTTAGGCATTTTTAAAGGAAAGGATTTAAAGAAAAGATCGATTGAAGACCTTACCCGTCTTTTCGGAAAATCCGGAGCTTATTATTACAATGTAGTTCGTGGAATTCACACTTCCGAAGTAAAACCTCATCGAATTCAAAAAAGTGTTGCCGTAGAAAGAACTTTTTTTGAAGATCTTTTCGATGAACAGCAAGTCGATGAAAAACTTGAAAGCTTAAGTGAAGAACTTTACAACCGTTTACAAAAAAATAATATTCTCGGAAAATCCTTAACCTTGAAAATTAAATATAAAGATTTCTCGCTTTTCACAAGAAGTATTACGAAAGAAGAATATTTTTCATCGGCTGAACAATATTTCAAAACCGGAAAAAAACTTTGGGAACTCCGACCTTTCGACAAACCTGTAAGATTGTTGGGGTTATCGCTTTCCCATCTTAATACAGAAGAAAAAAAGCTGGTATCAGTTCAACTAAAAATTCCGTTTAAAGAATTTGAAGATCAATAAATTGATTTTTTTCACTATATTGTAATAACCAAATTTTCAATTTATGAATGAAACGATGATTCAATTTTTCCACTGGTACTCGGAAGGAGAAGGAAAACTATGGAAGGAAGCTGAAAAACAGGCAAAATATTTATCAGAATTAGGAATAACATCAGTCTGGCTTCCACCAGCTTATAAAGGTACAAGCGGAGGATATTCTATCGGTTATGATGCTTATGATCTTTTCGATCTTGGAGAGTTTGACCAAAAAGGAAGCATTCCCACAAAATACGGAACTAAAAACGATTATATTAAAGCTGCTAAAGCTCTAAAAAAAGAAAATATTCAGGTTATTGTAGATATTGTTTTAGGACATAAAGCCGGTGGTGATGAACTGGAAACTTTTAAAGCTGTAAAAGTTGATGAGAATAACAGAGAAAAAATAATTTCCGGAGACATAGAAATTCAGTCTTATACCAAATTTACATTTCCTGGCCGTAAAAAGAAATATTCCGAATTTGAATGGAATTACATGTGTTTCAGCGGCGTAGATTATGCAGAAGGAATGGATTCCCATATTTTTAAAATTAAAAATGAATATGGGACCGATTGGGAAGAAATGATCGACGATGAAAAAGGAAACTACGATTATCTGATGTACAACGACATCGAACATCGTAATCCCCATGTACGCGAAGAGCTGAATAACTGGGCAAAATGGTATTTTGACCAGATTGATTTTGATGGCGTAAGACTAGATGCTTTAAAACATATTTCTTTTGACTTTTATAAAGAATGGATCACCCTGCTCCGTTCCAATTCAGGAAAAAATATTTTTGCTGTCGGCGAATATTGGGCTCCGGGATATCTGAATTTACTCCAAAAATATATTGAAGTTACGGAAGGCTGCATGAGTCTGTTTGACAGTTCGTTACAGAATAACTTTCACACGGCTTCTAAAGAAGGAGGCTCTTATGATTTAAGAAAAATTCTTGAGGGTACTCTTACTCAGGTAGATCCGCTTCACTCAGTAAGTCTGGTTGATAATCATGACACGCAACCTTTACAGGATTTGGAAGCACCGGTTGAAGAATGGTTTAAACCTCTTGCTTATGCTTTAATTTTACTCAGACAAAACGGCTATCCATGTATTTTTTATCCTGATTTGTACGGGGCACATTATGTTGATAAAGATAAAGAAGGAAACGATCAGGAAATATTTTTGAATAAAGTAGACGGTATTGAAGAACTCTTGAAAGCAAGAAAAGATCATGCTTACGGCGAGCAAAAAGATTATTTTGAAGACTCTAATTGTTTAGGATGGGTACGTGAAGGTGATGATGAACATTCAGGTTGCGCGGTAGTTTTGAGCAATAAAGACGCTTACGAAAAACCTATGGAAATGGGCGAAAAATATATCGGAAAAGTCTTTTATGATCTGCTTGGAAGAAGCGAAGAAAAAGTGATCATCGATAAAAACGGGTGGGGAAACTTTCCCGTTCCTGCGGGGAATGTAAGTGTTTGGGTTGCTGAATAGCTTTTTTTGGCTGGAAGATGGATGCTAGAAGCTGGAAGATATGCAACAATCCGTAAAGTTTGTCATTCCGTAGGAATCTCGACTATTATAATTAAAAATAATTCTAAAACTATGTCTAGATTCCTACAGAATGACAAATAAGCCGCATAAATTTTTGTAATAAAATCAAAACTAAACTTTTCGGAGTTCAAGAATTTCAGGTCTTTCAGAATTATCTGAAATTTTTCCTGTTCTGGCAAATTCTGCCCAAAGTGAACGCAATTTTTTACCATTTTCCTGAATATATTCCCAAGGAACATCTTTCAGCAATTCTGAAGATTTCCATGCTTCTCTATTTTCAAAGATTAAAGGCAGATCAATACAGTGAGAAGCTCCGATATAATTGTTTTTTAAGGTCGAATTAATTTTAAACTGATAAATATTTCCGCCACCCTCCGCATAATTTTGAGCAAAAATATCCGTCGGTTTTCCGTAAATAAATTCTGTTGTTTTCCGAACTATTTTATCCAAAATTTTATGATGTAAATAAGTATAAATTCCTTTTTGGGCAGTTTTTACATAAAAAGCGGTTTCGTCATTATTAAAACCTATCAAAACATTATATTTTTTTGCATTTTCTTTCCATTTGGATAAGCTTTCTTCCTCTTTACATAAAGGCGGATAGCCATATTGAGTACAAAAAGGCATCGAAGTTTTTAATCCGTATTTTCTAAAAGAAGGTAAAAAATTTGCATATTCTTCAACCATTTTCAAAGGATCCGGCTCATCTTTCAAAAATTCTGTTTTTCGGAAAAATTCGGAAGACATTTTATTTCTTTTATGTCGAAAACCTAAAGGTGCGCTCTGAATAATTACCCTCTGAAACAAATTTTCAACCCCTTCAGAAATCATCAAATGGGCAATCGCATCACCTCCGGAAGACTGACCGAAAAGCGTAATATGCTCATGATCTCCACCAAAATCTTGAATGTTTTTCTTAATCCATTGTAATGCTTTAATGATATCAAATAATCCCAGATTTGCAGGTCTTTCTTCATTTCCACCTAAAAATCCAAAAAGCCCCAAACGATAGGTCACAGCGACAACAATAATATTCTGCTCTTTTACCCAGACTGTAGGATCAGAAGTAGGAAGATCGCCACAGCCAATTTCATACGAACCTCCATGAATCCAGACTACAACGGGAAGCTTTTCATTTTCTTTAATAATTTCGGGACGGGTAATGGTTAAAAATTGTGATGATTCGTTTGCTTCAAACTTATCAATATCCGTTTTCCCAATTAATCTTTCCAGAAGCGGACTTATATGTTGCGGACAGACAGGAGTTTTATCTACAATATCCTCGAATTCTATGGATTGTACAGGAATTGGCATTTTAAACCTTTCAGAACGGGCATAACGAATACTTTTAGCCTTAATAACACCATTCTCTTTTAAGCCTAAAATTTTCCCGAAAGTTGTATTAAATGTATGAATTCCTATATTTTGCTGAGTTGTCATCCAAAAACAAAATTTATATCATATTAAAATTAGTGATTTTTTGTTTTTTAAACACAAATGCTACTAATTTCAATGCAAATTTTCTCAAATATTAATTCGTATTTAATTTCTTAGTTTAAATTTTTATACTCACTTGGAGAAATACCAACTTTAGTTTTGAAAAGACGTGTAAAATGTTGTGGATATTTGAATCCCAGATCATAAGAAATTTCGCTGATAGATTTTTCAGGGTTAAAAATCTGTTCTTTTGCAACATCAATTAATTTATTATGAATGAATTCCTGTGCAGAAATACCCAGCTCTTTCTTGATAATATCACCAAAATAGTTCGCCGAAAGATTTAGTTGTTCTGCAAAATAATTAACCATCGGGAAACCGATATTTTTAGGCTTTTCGGATTTCAAATATCCATCTAAAAGATTTTCAAACTTACCGATAACTCCCTGGTTGACATGATCTCTGGTAATAAACTGACGATCATAAAAACGCATGCAGTAATTCAAAAACAGTTCAATATTATTGACAATTAAGGATTTACTGTGTTTATCAATTGCCTGTGCAAGCTCGTGTTTGATATTTTTAAAACATTCTAAAATAATTTCTCTTTCCTTTTCTGAAAGGTGTAATGCTTCATGCACTTCATAGGAGAAAAAGTTGTAATCTTTTATATTTTTACCAAGATTGGTGCCTTTTATTAAATCAGGATGAAATATTAATGCAAAACCTGCAGGCTGAATAAATTTTCCTTCATTATAAATTCCGTAAGTCTGTCCGGGTGCAATGAAAACCAATGTACCTTCCTGATAATCATAGCTATTTTTCCCGTACTGCATATCTCCACACATGACGTCTTTCAAAAAAACAGTATAAAAACCAAAAGTTCTTCTAAATTGACAAATAGGATCAGATTTCGAAAAATCAATCACACTTACCAACGGGTGTAATGTCTCGTGATTCGCCATTTTATTATATTCTGAAACACTATTGTAAACTTCAATCTCCTGATTTTCCATGAAATACCTTTTTAAACTTATTCAAAATTACCACTTTCTTTCGTACCTTTTATGCTGTCGGTAAAATTGGTAAATCATTCCGTAATTTATATAAGTGTTACTAATCTAAAAGTATCGACTTTTGCATTGTTATGGAAACATTTAATACAAACATTTTTCCAAAAGGAGAAAAAGCTCCCTCTGAATATTTTTCAGGCGGAACTGCATGGGTACAGATTTTAAAACCCAATGCAGATGAACTGAACTGCCAGATTGGAAACGTAATTTTCGAACCAAAATGCAGAAATAACTGGCATTCTCATGGCGGCGGGCAGATTTTAATTGTAACTTCAGGAACAGGATTTTATCAGGAAAAAGGTAAGCCTGCTCAAATTTTGAAGGCGGGAGATGTGGTGAATATACTTCCAGATATTGTTCACTGGCATGGTGCAGATCCGGATAGTGAGTTTACCCACATTGCTATTAATCTCAATACTCAAAACGGTATTGTAGAATGGCGGGAACCGGTAACTGACGAAGAATATAACAACTTATAAATTTAAACTAATACTTAATTAAAAAGCAAATGAACACATTTACGGTAAAAGCTTTCGGAGCAGAGTCGGCAACGGCAGACTTAAAAGAAATGAATATTGAAAGAAGGGAAACAACACCAAAAGATGTAGAAATTGAAATTCTATATTGCGGAGTTTGTCATTCTGATCTTCACACGGCGCGTAACGACTGGGGCGGAGCAATGTATCCTGCAGTTCCCGGACATGAAATTGTTGGTAGAATCACTAAAATCGGAGACGAGGTAACGAAATTTAAAGTTGGTGACCTGGCAGCAGTTGGTTGTATGGTCGATTCTTGCGGACATTGTGAAAGCTGTAAACATGATTTAGAGCAATATTGTTTAAACGGATTTACAGGAACTTACAATGGAAAAGACGTGCATTTGGGAGGTCATACTCTTGGTGGCTATTCTCAAAAAGTAGTTGTAACGGAAGGTTTTGTTTTAAAAGTGCCTGAAAACTTAGATTTGGCAGCAGTTGCACCACTTCTTTGCGCAGGTATTACAACCTGGTCACCATTAAGACACTGGAATGTTGGTCCAAATTCAAAAGTTGCGGTTGTAGGTCTTGGAGGATTGGGACACATGGCGATCAAATTAGCAAAAGGTCTGGGAGCTGAAGTAACTTTATTCTCAAGAACTCCGGGGAAAACTGACGATGCAAAACAATTGGGAGCCGATCATGTAGTTATTTCTACAGATGATTCTCAAATGGAAGCTGTAAAAGGAAAATATGATTTAATTATCGATACCGTTCCTTATGTACACGATGTAAATCCTTATGTTTCAACTTTAAATATTAACGGAACTTTAGTTATTGTAGGATATTTAGGCGGATTAGAACCTATTTTACAAACTGTTCCGATGATTCTTGGAAGAAGATCGGTGGCCGGTTCTGTAATCGGTGGTATTGCCGAAACTCAGGAAATGTTAGACTTCTGTGGTGAACACAATATCGTTTCTGAAATTGAATTAATCAAAATGCAGGATATCAATGAAGCATACGAAAGAATGCTGAAAAGCGATGTGAGATACCGTTTCGTGATTGATATGCAATCTTTATAATTCTCGTTTATTTTTAAATAGGAAGGTTCTTCGATTTGAAGAACCTTTTTTATTTGCATTTATACTTTCCCTCCATATCCTTAAAAGCCCATTCCGCCATTGCATGAATGACGGGAATTAAGCCTTTTCCACCCTCACTTAATTCGTAAGTTACATGGGGTGGAACAACCGGTTTTGCCGTTCTTATTACTAATCCGTCGTTTTCCAATTGCTTCAAATGTTGAATTAACATCTTTTCTGTCACCGCCGGAATGGCTCGTTTCAATTCGCTATATCGTTTATCACCATTCGAAAGATGGTATAAAATAATAGGTTTCCAGAATCCACCAATTTTTTCCATAACGTAAGTTACAGGACAGGAATCCAGTGCATATTTCTTATTCTGCTGAATTGTCGAACTTTCTTTAATTTCTGCCATAATACATACTTTAGGGTAAGTACTTGTATAAAAGTAAGTACAAATATACCTTTGTATCAGGAAATAAAAAAATATTTATTATGAAAATTATAATCACAGGTTCATTAGGAAATGTAGCAAAACCATTAGCTCAACAATTAATCAACGAAGGACATGATATTACCGTAATCAGCAGTAACGAATCTAAACAAAGTGAAATTGAAACTTTAGGTGCAAAAGCAGCAATCGGTTCGATTACAAATCTAGATTTTTTAGTTAAGACTTTTGACGGAGCTGATGTCGCATTTTTAATGACACCTCCGAATATGGGATTTGAAAATATTGTTGAAAACACTATTAATGCCGGAAAAAATTATGCAGAAGCTATCAAGAAAACTGGAGTGAAAAAAGTTGTTATGCTGAGCAGTATCGGCGTTGAATCTCCGGTTGAAAATGGCCCGATAAAAGGTCTTCATTTCATCGAAAAATTCTACAACGAATTGGAAAACACCTCTGTAACTTTTTTAAGAGCAGGATATTTTTATATTAATTTCTTTAATGATATTCCTTTAATTAAAAACGCAGGAATTATCGGCGGAAATTATCCTGAGAATACTCAAATTCCATTGGTTCATCCTAAAGATATTGCTAAAGCTGCTGCAGAAGAATTGGTGAAAAATTCTGAGGGCAAAAATGTAAGATATATTGTAAGTGATGTTCGTTCAGCAAGTGATTTAGCTAAATTTTTCGGTGCTGCCATCGGAAAACCCGAACTTCCGTGGGTTGAGTTTAAAGATGAAGATTCTTTAAACGGAATGCTTCAGGCTGGTCTTCCACAAGAAATTGCAGAATTATATACGGAAATGGGATTAGGTTTGAGAAAAGGTATTGTTCAAAAGGATTTTATTGAGCATGGTTCTGTTGTTAATGGCGAGATT
>NZ_BAAAZJ010000003.1:0-225086 GCF_039536845.1 Chryseobacterium ginsenosidimutans | reverse complement strand
CCGAAATCTTTTTGTTTTTTTCATTTTATTGATAGGGTTTCACCCTATCCTCTTATAAGTCGTCCCTTCGGGACTCCACGTTTATTTTTTCAAGGTTTCTTTCAACACCTTTAATTTTCCGTCGATTGGCTGATCAATTTTTAATCCTAAAATATCAGCAACTAAAGGATAGACATTCACATTCGCAAATTCATCGATCACAACATTAGTTTTAAATTCCGGTCCCCATGCAAAAAAAACGGCTTTCATTTCCGGAACTAATTTTGGATCATAACCATGTTTTCCTATAGATGTAGATTTTCCTTTTGGCAAAAATACTTTCGGAGCTTTCGGAACTAAAAGAATTTGTCCTATTCTATCGTATTTATCATCTCTTGTTGCAAAATGAAGATATTTTGGAAGTTTTTTATCCAGATAAACTTCGTAATCATCTGTTTTATTGGCTTTCAATTCTTTATATGTGCTTTTGATATCAGCCGGATTTTTAACATAAACTCTTAACAAAGTCTGAGAATTGTAAATATCAAACTTATCCTTATTTAAAAGCATTGCCGGAATTTCTAAAGGATTTCCACCATCAACTTTTATCATTCCATGATCTGAAACAAAAACAAAATTTACATTTTTTAACCCTAAATCATTTACTTTCTTCACCAAATCTTCAATTGCTTTATCAATCAAATGAACAGCATCTTCTGTTTCTTTTGTGTCCGGTCCGAAATGATGCCCGCTTCCATCCACTTCAGGAAAATATAGAGAAATAAAGTGCGGTCTTTTATCCATCGGTAATTTCAGCCAATTGATTACTTTATCCACTTTTTCAGAAGGTGAAAATTTTTCGTGATAAGGATAATAATAAGTAGGTCTTTTTCCTCCAGCATCACTTGCAGAACCCACCCACATTAAAGAAGCAGAAATCATTCCCTGTTTTTCGGCCAGTCCCCAAAGTGGAGTTCCGCCGTACCAGCTTCCGTCTTCCGCATTTATTTTATCGCTCATCGCGTAAGCTTCTTTTCTTTTATAATCGTAAAAATAATTATCAACTAAACCGTGATGAGAAGGATACAATCCTGTAATCAAACTCCAGTGATTCGGAAAAGTGATACTCGGATAACTCGGAATCATTGCTTTTGCCTGAACTCCTTCATTTGAAAATTTTAAAAGATTTTCTGCATTGTATTTTTTAGCATAATCATAACGAAAACCGTCTGTAGAAATCATAATCACATAAGGCTTTGTTTGGGCCTCGACACTATTATATCGATTGGGAACAACAACCTGAGCCGTATCTGCATTCCCTTTTTGAGCAAAAACTGTCAACGAAAAAATCAACAGTAAAAATTGTAATCTTTGCTTCATTATTTAAATTTTCAGCAAAGTTACTTCCTGTACTCCTGACAGAAAAGTTTTACGGATTAAAATAAATTTAAATATGATAAATCCGTTCCTCATTTAAAAATTCAATCATTATTAATAAACACAAAAAAATGTTCATCAAATTGATTTAATAAACATTTTTATGATGATAGGATGTATGTTCTTAGAACTCAAATGAATTCGCTTCTAATTTATTAATTTTTCTCTGTTTAACAATCTGGTAAACAGAACCTGTGATAAAAAGCGCAAAAATAACCAGCAAAGTTTTACCAATCAGAGGGTCATTGATATCTTTAGCCAAAGGATGCCCAATCGGAATTCTGGTCAATGTTTCATTTACGGTAGGAAGCATCGACAAAAGAAAACTGAAAGACATCAGAAAGTTTTCAAAATAACGTGCCTTGTTATTTCCTCTTCTTTTGCGGTGAAGGTAAAATGCAACCGTTACCAGGGTCAGAATTATTAATGAAAGCACATGTCCTGCATTAAAACCACCATGCTTAGAAATTCCTAACGCGGTAAGCGAAGTAATAATGGTAAAATAAAAGTATAGTTTACCCGTAATATGGTCTAAATTAATTTTACCATATCTTATAAATGATATTAAAGCTGATACAATGGCAATAACGCCAATTATTGTATGGAAAATTCCCAAATTTGATAGTCCCATTTTAGTATTTTTTGAATTTGTAATGTTCTGAAGTAATTGTTGTGCTGGTCAGTACTTATTTAATTTGAGAGATCAAACGTGCTTCTGAACTGATGGGTATATTTAACACCTTAGAAATTAAACAATTCTGTTCTGCAGCTTTTGTGATTGCTTCAAATTCATCCGCGTTGATCCCGGAAACAGAACCTGTTATTGAAAGATGCACAGAGGTAATGCTAAAACCTTCCATTATTACAACAGCTTCAGTGTCTAAAGATTCAAGATTGAGCCCTTTTTCTGTAATGGCTAAACTTACTGCCATTGTAAAACAACCTGCATGTGCAGCCGCCAACAATTCTTCCGGATTTGTGCCTGTTGTATCTCCTTCAAAACGAGTTTTGAAGCTGTAATTTGTTTTATCTAAAATTTTACTTTGTGTAGTCAGTTCGCCTTTCCCTTCTTTAAGGTTACCCGACCAATGTGCTTTTGCTGTACGTTTCATTTTTTCTGTTTTAAAATTGACTGTCATTATTGACACTGCAAAATTGTAACAGATTCAAGAAAAGAACTTTGCGAATCAGCTCAATTATTTATCATTTTGGTTCAAACGGTATTTTGTGGGCGAAATATTGTATTTTTCGCTGAAACTTCTGGTGAAATTGGCAAGATCATTAAATCCGCATTCAAAGGCAATATCAGAAATACGTTCATTAGAAACCGAAAGCAATTCGGCAGCTTTTTCAAGCTTTTTGGTTTTAATATAATTGGCGGGTGTGTCGTTGTACAATTTTGCGAATTCCCGTTTGAAAGAAGAAACACTTAGATTATTATGCTGAGCCAGCTCTTCAATCGTTAACTGCGAAAATAAATGAGCTTCAATTATCTGCTTGAAGGTATAAGTGGTAGGTGAAAAAAGCTGTGATAATATAATCTGTATTGCTTCTACATTACTCGTTTGTGAAAGTAAAAGTATAATTTCCTTTAATTTCAGTACTAAAATCTCCTCATTTACCAAAGATGGGTTTTCGAAATAAAATAATAATCCTTCAATATATTTTTGAATTAAAAATTCATTGCTTATTTTTTCAATCGACTTATTTGAAACTATATTTTTTTGCGATTTGAGCAATAAAGGCAATTCTTTATCATAAATTTTTTTGAGAATATCCGGATGGAAATTAATAATCACGATCTCATTATTATTTTCCAAATTATCATTACTTATCTGCTTATCAGAATTGATACAATTTTGGAATAACGAATGTTTTCCGGGAAGGTTTATTTTTTCGTCATCCAGTTTGTACTGCATTTCACCTTCCAGCATATATAAAAAACAGGCATTATCCGTAATAGGAAAGTCAAATTTAAAGGGTGATTTTAAAACTAATTTGTGTAATAAAGGTTTTCCGAATAAGTCATATTTTTTATGGTCGATTATCATAATCCTATAATTTTAATTAGCATATTTCTTCTTGCAAACTTTATGAAAACAACAGATTGATATTGTAAAATGTGAGTAAATTTATTTAAATACTTTTAAACATAAAAACTTATATTTTATAACTTAAAAATCCTGAAAACCTTACGGTTTCCAGGATTCTTGATAATTTACAATATTGACTATAATTTATTCCTTGATTAATTGTTCAAATGAAGTTGATCCGTCTTTCAGCGTAATTTCCAGGTAATAATTTCCTGACTTAAGATCAGAAACATTAATATCTTTTCCTTCCACTTTTAATGTTTTCACTTTTCTTCCTGTTGATTCAAAAATATCGACAGATTTTATTTTATCTGCATTTTTGAAATTTACAATTTCTCTTGTCGGATTTGGATATAGAACAACTTTTTTGCTTTCTGCAACTACATCATCCGTTGCCAATACAGATCCCATTGTCAATGTAGCATATCCTCTGTTTCCACCACCATGATATCCTGATGATAGTGCTGTTGTAGGACCTTTAGCAAAGAATATATCAATTGAACCTGCAGCATTGGCAATTGCAGTGTCACCTGAACCACCTGTAAGAGATCTTGTAGCAACTACAGTTCTTATGCCGCTTGCTGTAGTGTTGGATGTTTGTGTCCAATCCTGAGATGCATCAGCAGAAGGTGTTACTCCTACTCCACTAAATGTATAATCTCTATTTGCAGAAGAATTATAAATAAATCCATCTGCTCCGGCTGCCATCCCACTGTTTCCAAAACCGATTCCAAGGTAAGATGTATCTGCACCAGTTAATGTAAGGGTTACCTGAGTTGGCGATGTTACCAACTTTACAGTCATCCCGGTTGATCCCAGATTCACTGTTCCTGATGAGAAAAACTGAGCTCCAAGTGAACTTGCAAGAGCCATTGATACGATTAGTAAAACTTTTTTCATATTTTAATTTTTAAGTAGGTTAATGATTTCTTTATTATTTGTTTGTAGAGCGTATTCAAAAGGGGTCATCCCTTGAGAATCTTTTATAGATTTATCGGCTTTATGTTTCAGTAATAATTCCGTTAATTCTTTATTACCGAATTTTACCGCCCAGAATAAAGGAGTCGATCCTGTGGCATCCGTGATATTTGGATTTGCATTTTTGTTTAATAAATGCTCCACCAAATTCTTATTATATTTCACCGAAAGCCCCGCCAAAGCAGTACCTTCCTGGCTTTTATAATTAACGTCTTTTACATTATCTATCAAAAAATCAGCCACTTCTACATTTCCTTTATAGCATGCTAAAATCAGTGGTGAGAAGCCGCTTTCATTGGTTTGATTGATAATATCCGGATTCTGTTTCATCAGTTCTTTTACTTCAGCGACAGTTCCGCTTCTTGCAATATCAAAAATAGATTTTGCCTTTTCCTGAGCATACATTACCGTAAAACTCAGAAAAATACTCATTAGTACAATCAGCTTTTTCATTGTTTTAACAGTACATAATTATATTGAACATTTACACTTTCGGCAATCTTTTTAGTTACCATTTTTGGAATCGTAACTTTATGATCTGCAGGTCTTGCTACAAATCCTCCAGCCATATAAATTTTCCCGTCTTTGGCATAAATTGCAGCAGTTGATGTGTAAGCTTTATCTACCCCATGAAAATTTAAAGTTCCCTGAACTGTATATTTTTGTGGTGAAGCAGAAAGTTTATTTTTATCAAAATTCACAATCTTACCTGTAAAAGTTGTTTTTGGATATTTCCCCGTTTCCGCATAGCTTTCGTTGAAATGCTCTTCCATTAATTTAGTTTTAAAATGAAAGTTTTTAACAACAGAAACCGATGCAAAATCTCCGGTATCAGCATTAATGACAGCCACATTGTTGTCATCCTGCGCAAAAACGTCTTCAAATAAAGGTACAGACGCTTCGAACGTTACTTTCCCTGTTTTAGCCACATATTTCTGAGCAAAAGCAAGATTAGTGAAAAATAATGCTACAATAATTAAAACTAGCTTTTTCATATTAATTCTTTTAATTTTCAGTAAGCCCGTCGGCTTTCCATTTTGTGAAAATATTGATTTGTGATGGTGATAAACTTCCGCCCTGAGGCATTTTCTGAGGATCTCCGTTTGGTCTTCCTATCCTGTCTATGATGTTGTCGATATTATTTTTCACCTGAGTATAGTTCGTCCATGGCTGATATGAAGCTGAACCTCCCGGTGCATGACAGCTAATACAATTGGCATCGATGATGGGTTTCACATCCTTGGTGTAAGTTACCTGCTCTGTAATAGGAGTGTTATCTGAGATTTCTTCATAGGTTCTGCTTTCACAAGCAACTAATAAAATCGCCGATGAAATGATGTACATAAACTTTTTCATAATTAAAAGACTCTATAAAGATTAAACCCAAAGAAAATCTGTCCCTTTTCCCACTTTCCGGATGCATTTGTTAAATAACCAATGTCTGAATTGAGCTGGGAATTCGTAAATAAAAGCTGGAAAACGTGTCCCCCGGTTTCTATATCCATCCCCAAAGAGAGAGGATTTTTATAAAAACTGTGATTGTCGAAATTTACAAAATATTCCGCATTGATGGAAATTCTTTTCGAGATCTTATAACGACCTCCCAATCCCGTTAAAAATTGATTTTTGTCTTCAATTAAAGGTTCGTAAAGATTTTTGTGAACATAAGAAGGCGTTAACTGTAAAGAAAAATCATCACTGAACCTTCTCGAAATTAATGCCTGAGTAAGATAAGAAAGCCTGTCCCCAAACTGAAGATGTGGATAATTGTCTTTGCTAAGATCTGTGTTCAAAGCCACAACATTGTATCCGACAATATTAACCGGGAAATTATCGCTTTGCTTAACTAAATTGTACTTTGCACCACCTTCAAAAGTTTTCTGATTGGTTTCCCGCGAAAAATTTAAAGAAAGTCCGTCTGTAACGCCGTAGATTACACCTAATTTTGTTGAGGCATCATCTAACCCGAAGAAATCTTTAAACCCTTTGCTTACATCCCCGAAACGGTGAGCTACAACAATATACCATTCATTTTTTGCAGAAAGCTTTGTAGATTGTCCTGTAACGATCTGCAGTGCCTTAAAGGCAGGTGGGGAAGTTTCGGTGTTTTTGGTTTGAATAGTGTCAATATCTTTCAGCAGATCTTCCTGTGCAAAGACAAGACCTGAGGCAAACATTGACAAAAATAAGAGAGTTTTTGTCATACACATTTATTTATAAAATATTAGTATGACAAACTTATAGACTTATGATTCCAAAATCGTGTGATAAAAGTCACCGACTAAATTGTTTTTATCAATGATAATCTTAAAACATTTAAAACTTTATTTATTAGTCTTGTCTAACATTTTCATTTACCCGTATTTTTATCCCTTCTTTTGTTTGCATTATTTCTCCTTCATTTTCAATTTTTTTCAAGACACGGCTCACCACTTCTCTTGAAGTACCCAAATTATTGGCAATTTCTTTATGAGTAATTTTAATGGGATTATTTCCCGTTAAAAAAATCTGTTGCTTAATGTAATTTAAAACTCTTTTGTCCAGCTTATGAAAAACCGCATCATTCACCATATTCATGACATCTGCAAATCTTTTTTCGTATTCGCTGTAAAAAAGTCTGTTGATCTGTGGAAATTTAATCAGCCACTCATGAATTACGGAAACAGGAATTAGCATTACTTCTGAATCTTCTTCCGCAACGGCATAAATCCTGCTTACATAATCGGTAAAAATTGATGAAAAGGTCATTAAACAGCTGTCATTTGTTCTTAAATAATAATAAATAAGCTCTCTTCCATCGTTTAAAGTAAACACTCTAATTGAACCTTTTATTAAAAATGGCACAAATTTGTTCTTTTGTCCTTCCCTTACAATTTCAGTTTTTGCTTTAACATCTGTAATTATGGCGTGCTTATTAAGTTCATCTAAAAAGTCGGCACCCAAAAAGCCAAATTTATTGAGAATAAATTGATTATTTATCATATCCGTTATATCATATCTAAAAACAAATTTAAAAAAATATCAATATAAAAATGACGAGAATGAATTAACAATTTTATTATATAAAGAAAAAACTGCTTCATTTTTCATGAAACAGTTTTTTTAAGTTATAATCTGTATTTTAAATTCAAGCCATAAAAGAAATAGGCTTTGTTTGGACCAGGATTGAGATCCGTTGCGAGTCCTTTCGGGTAACCATTCCCTGTATCCGAATCATTAATACTGTTTCCTAAGAACAGGAATGTATAATTGATCTGATTGGTTAAGTTATTTCCCATGATATAAGCATCAAGATCAAATTTTCCAAAAGATTTTTTATAACCTAATTTTGAATTAAGCAAGCCAAAACCTTTTACGAGATTGGTATTTGCAAAATCTGTGTATACATTGCCCAGGTAATTATATGTATTTATGAGATAAAAGCCTGGTTTTGTATATAAATCCAAACCGACAGCATATTTATTTCTAGGAACCCCGACAACAGTTTCATGATCATAAATTTGTTCACCACCCAATAATCTTGTTTTAAAATCTTTATATTTCGCATCATAATAAGAAAGATTCACAAAAGGTACGACTCTGCTAAGGAACGAATTATCGTTTTTATACTGGTATCCAATACTTACTTCCAAACCACTGTTTTTCTGGCTTCCTGTATTTGCCCAATACGTTTGGTTATTAGAATTAGGTATCGCCAATTGTGTTAATTTATTAGAATAATCTATTCTGAACAAAGAAACCTGATAATCCAGCTTGGTGTCTAATAATAATCCGTGTACACTGAAATCTAACATTTTAGCGCGTTCAGGCTGCAGATCATTATTAGCGGTATTTGTATAATTTATAAAAGATGAACTTGCTGTAGGAGCATTATACCCTTCACTGTAACTTAGATTAAAAATCTGATGCTTCCATTCTTTTTGTAAGGCAAAATGTGGAGTATAAGCTGTTTCATACTGTTTTCCGAAAGACTGATCTTTTTTTCCTGCAATTAATCCGGGAAGCGCATACAAATCCTTTCTGTCATAATTAGTTTTATTCGCGCTTATTCCTGCAAGTAAAGTTAGGCTCCAGGGTTTGTACGTTACATAATCTATTGCAAAATAAGTTGCCTGATTATTATTATACTTAAAATAAGAAGCTCCGGATATTCCAGTAGTTTCCAGCGGATTTGTAATCGACCCTGTAAAACGGTAGCTTGAAGTTGTAGACATTGAATTCTGGATCTCGGTACCAAAATCTAATCTGTTTTCGAAGTCTTTGAATTCATTTTTTAATGTAAATGTGGAGCGCAATCCTACGTTTGGTGAACTTGTTACTCCGTAAGCTCCTGCAGAAATACTTTCTGTATTTCCATTATAATAAAATAAAGTCGTATAATTTCTAAGGTTCGGAAGAATATTAACAGAGTTGCTAAGTCCCACTCTGGTAGATTTTATCTTTGTTCCCGAATTTTTACGAATATAGGCAGGATTTCCGTTATCAATTCCTGCGTAATAATCATCATAAGAAATCTGTCCCGATGTGTGTTCGTAAGAATAAGCCTGGCTTCCAAAGAAACTCAGTTGATCGTTTTTTCCAAGCTTCACAGTTCCGTTTACGTTAAAAAAGTTTTTTAAGCCACTTCCATTCGGTCTGTAGCCATCGGTTTCAAGATGACCGTAAGCTGCGTTAACCGAATAGTTTTCATCAGCGACATTCAGCTGAGTGCGGGACTGAAATGTTTTAAAAGCTCCCACTAAAGCATTTTCGGAAACTGTAACTCCTTTTGTAAAATCAGGACGTGTATAAAAACGAACCACTCCGCCTACTCCGCCGCCATACATTGTTGCTGCAGGACCTTTGATAACCTCAACATTATTTACATACGCAAAATCTACATCATCCAAAATGGTGATTCCTTCAGCATTCGTTAATGGCATATTATTCCAATATGCTTTTACTCCCCAGTTATTGAACTTCTGGTCGTTTCCATATCCACGAACAACTAACCTCTGACCTCCGAAATTAGTTCGCTTATCAACCTGTAATCCTGGCATTGTAGATAAAGTCTGATCAATTGCTGCCGGATTGTTTCTGTTTAATTCTTCTTCCGAAAGTGTTTCTACAGATTGTGCGTGTCTTTTAAATTCTGCACTTTCCTGTTTTATTTTTTTTCTTCCCTGGATAGCAACCTCCTCTATTTCTGATGATTGCTGGGCATTTGCGATTGCACAGCTTAATAAAGCTGCAATGCATATATATTTTTTCATTGATTAAAAATTAATTATTTGTCGATTAAAAGTTTTCTAAAAGTTTAAACCCATTCTTCCGGAGGCGGAATTATAATTGACAAGCAAGATGTATTTTCTAATCTTTGTAAATATTCTGATTTTAATTTTAAGTAAAAATTGAAAGACCACAATTCTTCACAACTAAGAAAAGCGAAAGAATTTGAGGTTTTCATTAGTTTTTCCCTTTGTAAAGGCACTTCGAAATGTCTCCATGCATATACTTTTTTGGTCACGAAAAACCCAGAGAATTTCAATATGGAATTAAGAACTATATCTTTTTTATCCAGATAACAATAAAAATATTTAGTTCCGTTTATAAAATTAATGTCGATGACATCATAAGAAAAACCGTTAAGTGTAAATTCTTTTTCTTCTTTCCATTCGGCTTTCATTAGATCTTTTTCAGAAAAGCAGATCGTTTCCGATGTGTTAAATGTATGTTTTAAAATATGATACTGTGTTTTTTCGTATACTTCACTTTTGATATAAGAAACAACAGGATGAATCATATTAAAAAATACGATAACTAAAGGAATAAATAAAAATATAAAGAATATTTTTTTATGCAAATGAAAAAAATTATTGTCTTCGAGGAATTAATTCTCCCTCAGGTTCTACCGAAACAAATTTCGGAATATTTATTTTGTACGTTTTTTTAGAATTGTTTATCGTATACACTATCCAATTATCTTTTGGATCCAGAATGAGAGATTGTTTCGGATTTTCGACAGTTGATCCGGAAGGCGCATTTTCAAAATTATCTGCCTGATCTGTACTTTGTAAATTACCTTTTATGGTAATCATATTTCCAGAATTGGTTTGAGTAAAACTGATGGTATTTCCTTCGGCTTTCAAAGATGTTACACTGATATTATCCCTGCTGTTTTTTGGTTTTAATGTAACCGTATAAACCGTTCCTCTCACTCCCGGTCTTCCTCCAAACCAATCTGTTTTTTGCGCAGAAACTACAATGACACGATCCTGATATAAGGAGGAAACCGGCGCTTTACAGGAAAACGCCAGTATCCAAAATATGATTATAAATAGCTGATTATTCATTTTTTAATCATCTTCTCCATCATCGCTTACTTTGCCTAAAACCAAATAATTTCCACTGTAAATAACTTCACCTTTGGATTCAGCTTTCAGGATGTAATTTCCGGGAGTTAATCTTTGTCCAAATTCTTCATCAGATTTTACATTTTTCTTGCTGTAAACTAATCTTCCTGAGGCATCAAAAATACTTATATCCACAGAATTGTATTTAGCAGAATCAAATCTTAAATGCGAAATCCCTTTTGAAGGATTCGGATATATTCTCGTTTCGTTTTTTTTAGATTTTACATCTCCGGTTGCTAGCGTAACCGTAGTGTTTTGGGTAGTCCAAGCTCCTCTTCCGTAAGTAGAAACCAAAACCGTTCTTGTTGCAGGTCTGTAATCTAAATTGGTAACTCTTACATTGCCAATATTTCCGCTAATGGAAGCCCAGGTTGGCGAAGCAGAAAGGAAATTTGTTGTTCCCCATACTCCCATTTCTGTACCTACGATTGCTTCATTGGCGTCATCAGGATTTCTTAAAACTGTTCTTACCGGCATATCAGGAAGATTTCCTTCTTTATTTTGCCATGTTGCCCCTCCGTCTGTGGAATAGAAAATACTTGTAAGATTATAGTTGGATAATGTTACAATAATTTCGTTTTCACTGGCTCCAAATTCTATATCAGAAATCGTTCCTACCGCTGGCGTTGTAATTGCAGTTGAAACATATGAAGTCGTATTAGCATTTGTTATTTTAAAGATTCTTCCCAGATTAGTTCCTACAAGCAATGTTGTAGAAGCAGTTGTGTAAGGAGAAACCTTCAGCCAGGAAATCTGCTCGTTGGTTTGTGCGGTTCCGACTGTAACGGTATTATTGGTAAATGTTGTCGCGGTAGCAGATAAGCCACTTGTCCTGAATAAAGTTAACCCTGAACGGTAAGAATAGAAAACATTATTTATTCTGTCTAAAGCAATCTCATTTACAAAGTGTCCGTAAGCATTTCTATTAGCACTAGAGATAAGATAATATGTACTGCTTGTCAATAAATAATGATTATTGTAAACATAACTTGCAATTTCATAATTATCCTGATCGTCATATTCTGTATACATTCCGTCTCCGGAAGTTGCACTCTGGCTGGTTAAAAAATTATTTGCCAGCGGAACGCCATACAACCACCAAGAACCGTTATCCTGAGCACCAGCCAAAAGTTCTTCATTAGAAGGAGTTTTAATAGGATTCAGCATTGCACTATAAAACTGTGTAACATTGTATCTTGTATTTCTTGCAGCAAAACCTCCTGTTGTTCCGATAGTGTTTTTATTAGCCGCAAAATAAATTCCACCATCATTTCCAAACATCATCTGGTTGGTCGAATAATTATTAAAAGGATTAAAAACTATTTCGTGCTGATCTGCGTGTACCTGGGAAACCTGCAGGTTTGCCATATTATTATTATTTGACCATTTTGAAATCTGCGCCCAGCTTACACCCCCGTTTGTAGATTTGTACAAATCAATTCCTCCTATATAAACGATATTGTCATCCAAAGGATCTGTGGCAATTATCAAGTCATAGAAAGACTGTCCTCTTGTAAAATCGTTTGCAGGAATACTTGTATCTGTGGCGGTAGGAAGCGTAATAACCGGCGTTGTATCATTAGTAGCCTGCCAAGTTGTACCACCATCCGTAGATTTTGCAATTCGAATTGGCTCCGAAGTACTGTTTGCTCCCTGCATGAATGCATAAACTTTATTAGCATCTGTTCTGGAAAGTGTAAAATTAACTCTCGAACCAGAATTTCCAACATTATAAACTTCGTTGAAAGTATTTCCATCTGCGGATTTTAAAATTCTTCCTCCCGAATCTATGTTAGAAAATCTTGAAGATCGGGTAGAAACCCAAACAGAATTATCTGCTCCAATTTCTATTTGCTGAATAGAATATCCTGTGGAACTTGTTGTATTTGTGGTTGTATTAAATGCTAATAAACTGGTGTTTTTTGTAAATGTGGCTCCATCATTCGTAGATTTGTACAATCCTGCCTGATTTAATCCATGCCATGCTCCATCATTATAATTACCGCTTACTCCTGCATACACTTCGGAAACACCTGCATTATTTCTAACTTTGATATCATTAATATAAAAGTTTCCACTTCTTGTAGTTCCGGAATACGTTGGCGGAATCGTGAAAATTTGTGTCCAGGTACTTCCTCCGTTTGTAGATTTCCAAATTCCCGAACCTATCGCATCAGATGTAGAAGATTCTCCTGTTCCAACATATAAGATTTGAGGATTATTTGGATCAAAAGCCATACAGGCAATGGAAGTATTTGCCCAAAATGTACTTAACGGCGTCCATTCATTCGTACTTACAGAAGGATCCTGATTTACCCAAAGACCACCGGAAACTCCTCCTGCGAAAACTCTTTTACCTGTAGGATCATTTGGATCAAACATTATAGCCCGGGTTCTTCCTCCTACGCTGTAAGGTCCTCTTTCTATCCATGGCTCATTTACTATTTTTCCTGTAGAAGATCCGCTTGTAGTGATAAAAGACATTGGCTTTGAAGGAGCATATTTTCCTTGAGCAATTTCCTGATTCAGCTTGGCAAGTTTATCAAAATTGGTTCCTCCTGTAACGGGATCCATTGTTCTTTTATAATCTTCTTCATTATAAAGATCAGGTGGAATTCCTGCCGATTTTGAAAATTTATGCTGCTTCTTTAAGCCTTTATCGTATTTAGAATATAATTCCTGAAGATGCTTTTGATTAGCTTGAAGTGCATTATCTTGTGCATACAGGTTTCCCGCCATGCATAACATAACACCAAGAATAGTATATCGTTTCATTTTTTATACTTTTCCACAAATATACTTAACTATAACAATAATCATATTAATTTTCATAAAATCTTATAAAATAACAATTTTTATACTATAAAATTTGATATTATGTTAAATTAAAAACATAAAAAATGCCCCAATAAAAATTGAGGCATCTTATTTATGTTAAGAAAAATCTTAAGCTTGTACGTTGTTACCACCTAATACGAAAGGCTCAACTTCTTTGATCTCTCCGAATTGTTGCTCGTAGTTAGTGATGTTTTGTTGAAGAGCAGAAAGTACTCTCTTAGCATGAAGAGGAGCAAGAATGATTCTTGATCTTACTTTAGCTTGTTGTACACCCGGCATTAACTGGATGAAATCTACTACGAATTCAGATGGAGAGTGGTTTACTAAAGCAAGGTTTGCATAAACTCCAGCAGCTACCATTTCGTTTAATTCGATGTTGATGTTTCCGTCTTGCGGATTTTGATTGTTGTCCATTGTTATAAAATATTTTTTTATTCGAAATTTTGAGGTTGTGAAAATATAAAAATAAATCCAAACCTCAAATTTCCGAATCATTAATTTTAGTTAAGATCTTCAAATTCTTTTTTAGAACCTACGATCACATTCTGATATTCCTTAAGACCTGTACCTGCAGGAATTCTATGTCCTACAATTACATTTTCTTTAAGACCGCTTAAGAAATCTATCTTACCAGCAACCGCTGCTTCGTTTAGAACCTTAGTCGTTTCCTGGAATGATGCTGCAGACATGAATGACTTAGTCTGAAGAGCTGCTCTTGTAATACCTTGCAATACAGGTGTTGCCGTAGCAGGTAAAGCTTCTCTTACTTCAACTAATTTTTGATCTTCACGCTTCAACTTAGAGTTTTCGTCTCTTAATTCTCTTGCAGTAATCATCTGACCTGGTTGGAAAACTTTAGAATCTCCAGCTTCAGTAACTACTTTAAGACCGAATACTCTGTTGTTTTCTTCCAAGAAGTCATACTTATGTTCAAGAGCACCTTCAAGGAACTGAGTATCACCTCCATCAACGATAGATACTTTCGTCATCATCTGTCTTACGATGATTTCGAAGTGCTTGTCATCGATTTTTACCCCTTGTAGACGGTAAACTTCCTGAATTTCGTTTACTAAATATTCCTGAACCGCAGTTGGACCTTTAATTCTTAAGATATCGTCCGGTGTAATAGAACCGTCAGAAAGTGGAGAACCTGCTCTTACGAAGTCATTCTCCTGAACTAAGATCTGGTTTGATAATTTAACCAAATAAATTTTTCTTTCACCAGTTTTAGCCTCAACAATCAATTCACGGTTACCTCTTTTGATTTTTCCATAAGAAACTACCCCATCGATCTCTGTAACAACCGCCGGGTTTGAAGGGTTTCTTGCTTCGAATAATTCGGTAACTCTCGGAAGACCTCCGGTGATATCCCCTGTCTTTGCAGCTTTTCTTGGGATCTTGATTAAAACTCTACCAGCTTTAATTTTTTCACCATCGTTTACCATTAAGTGGGCTCCTACCGGTAAGTTGTATGCTTTCTGCTCAACACCTTTAGAATCTACCACCTTCAATGTAGGTACGGCTTTCTTATTTCTAGATTCAGAGATTACTTTCTCTTCGAATCCTGTCTGTTCGTCAATTTCCAATTGGAATGAAATACCCTGGATGATATCTTCATATTCTACCTTACCGGCAGTTTCAGCAATGATAACCGCGTTATACGGATCCCATTTACAGATAACATCTCCTTTTTTCACTTTATCACCTGGTTTTACAGCTAATATAGATCCGTAAGGTACGTTGGCAATCATTAATGGAGTTCTGGCTTCATTATCAGCAACCAATCTAAATTCTGTTGTACGAGAAACTACTACTTCTGCAGTATTACCGTTTTCATCCTCAGAAGTAATTGTTCTTACTTCATCCAGCTCAACGATACCGTCTCTTCTAGCTACAATAGATGGGTTTTCTGAAACGTTTGTTGAAACCCCCCCTTGGTGGAAAGTTCTCAATGTTAACTGAGTTCCCGGTTCACCAATAGATTGTGCACCAATTACACCAACAGCCTCACCCATATGAATAGGTTTACCAGTTGCTAAGTTTCTACCGTAACATTTTGCACAGATACCTTTCTTAGCCTCACAAGTAAGTGGTGAACGAACTTCGACAGCTTCTAATCCTGTTGCTTCAATTCTCTTAGCCAAAGCTTCGTTGATAATCTGATCTGCTTCAGCGATTAACTCGTCTGTTTCAGGATCATAAATATTGTGTAGAGAAACTCTACCTAAGATTCTTTCAGAGATTTTTTCAACGATCTCGTCATTTTTCTTAAGCGCAGTAACTTCTGTACCTCTTAAAGTACCACAGTCGTTTTCTGTAACGATAACATCCTGTGCAACGTCTACCAATCTTCTCGTTAAGTACCCAGCATCCGCTGTCTTAAGAGCGGTATCCGCAAGACCTTTACGAGCACCGTGAGTAGAGATAAAGTATTCTAAGATGGAAAGACCTTCCTTAAAGTTTGCAAGGATCGGGTTTTCGATAATTTCCGCACCGGTAGAACCAGCTTTCTGCGGTTTTGCCATCAAACCTCTCATCCCTGATAACTGACGGATCTGTTCCTTAGAACCCCTTGCTCCAGAGTCAAGCATCATGTATACAGAATTGAATCCACCTTGGTCAACTTTCATTCTGCTCATGATCATTTCAGTCAATCCTGCGTTTGTGTTTGTCCAAACGTCGATTACCTGGTTATAACGTTCTGTATCGGTAATTAGACCCATGTTATAGTTGGCTCTAATTTCGTCAACAGTTTCAATAGATGTAGCGATCATTTTCTTTTTCTCAACAGGAACAACGATGTCACCTAATGAGAATGAAAGACCTCCTTTGAATGCATTTGAATACCCTAAGTCTTTCATTGCATCCAAGAACTTCACAGTTGTAGGGAAATCTGTATCAGCAAGTACTTTACCAATAACATTTCTTAATGATTTCTTAGTAAGAAGTTCATTAATATATCCTGACTGTTTAGGAACGATCTGGTTGAATAAGATTCTACCTACAGAAGTTTCGATCAATTTTGTTGTAATTTGACCATCTTCTTTTACCGGTAGTCTACATCTTACCTTAGCGTTCAATGAAACTCTACCTTCAGCATAAGCGATTTCCGCTTCTTCCGGAGAATAAAATGCTAAACCTTCCCCTAAAACTTTTTTCTCCTCTGTAGAGCTTAATTCTTTAGTCATGAAATAAAGACCAAGAACCATGTCCTGAGAAGGCACCGTGATTGGAGAACCGTTTGCAGGGTTCAAGATATTCTGAGAACCTAACATCAATAACTGAGCTTCCAGAATCGCTTCAGGACCTAACGGTAAGTGTACCGCCATCTGGTCACCATCGAAATCGGCGTTGAAGGCTGTCGTTACTAATGGGTGTAGCTGGATTGCTTTACCTTCGATCATCTTAGGTTGGAAAGCCTGAATACCTAGTCTGTGAAGCGTAGGTGCTCTGTTCAATAGAACAGGGTGACCTTTCATTACACCTTCTAAGATATCATATACTACCGGTTCTTTTCTGTCGATAATTCTCTTTGCAGATTTTACTGTTTTTACAATACCTCTTTCAATTAGTTTTCTAATGATGAATGGTTTGTAAAGCTCAGCTGCCATATCTTTAGGAATACCACATTCGTGAAGCTGTAAGTTTGGACCTACAACAATTACCGAACGCGCCGAGTAATCTACCCTTTTCCCTAGTAGGTTCTGACGGAAACGACCTTGCTTACCTTTCAATGAATCTGAAAGTGATTTCAACGGTCTGTTTGATTCAGATTTTACTGCAGAAGATTTTCTTGTATTATCAAATAATGAATCTACTGATTCCTGAAGCATACGCTTCTCGTTTCTCAAGATTACTTCAGGAGCTTTGATCTCCAATAATCTCTTTAAACGGTTGTTTCTGATAATAACTCTTCTATAAAGGTCATTCAAATCGGAAGTTGCGAAACGCCCTCCATCCAATGGAACTAATGGTCTTAGTTCTGGTGGTATTACAGGAAGCACACGCATAATCATCCACTCCGGTCTGTTGATCATTCTAGTGTTAGCACCTCTCAATGCTTCTACAACGTTCAATCTTTTCAGAGCTTCAGTTCTTCTTTGCTTAGAACCTTCGTTGTGAGCTTTGTGTCTCAAGTCGAAAGACAATGCATCAAGATCGATTCTTTTTAATAATTCCTCAACAGCTTCAGCACCCATTTTAGCGATGAATTTGTTTGGATCAGAATCATCAAGATACTGGTTCTCAACCGGAAGAGTCTCCATAATATCAAGATACTCTTCTTCTGTTAAGAATTCCATATTTTCAAAATCAGAACCGTCTAATTTTTTAGCAATACCCTGCTGAATCACTACATATCTTTCGTAGTAGATAATCATGTCTAATTTCTTAGAAGGAATTCCTAAAAGGTAACCGATTTTGTTTGGTAAAGAACGGAAATACCAGATGTGAGCAATAGGAACTACCAAACCAATATGGCCGATTCTTTCTCTACGCACTTTCTTTTCCGTAACCTCTACACCACAACGGTCACAAACGATCCCTTTGTAACGAATTCTCTTGTATTTACCACAAGCACATTCGTAATCCTTTACAGGACCAAAGATTTTTTCACAGAACAAACCGTCTCTTTCAGGCTTATGCGTTCTGTAGTTGATAGTTTCCGGCTTAAGAACCTCTCCTCTCGACTCCTGAAGAATCGATTCCGGTGAAGCTAAACCGATGGTTATTTTATTAAATCTACTTGATTTATTTTTATTTGACATTTTTTAGATTTTAGATTTTGGATTATAAATTTTGGATTAAAAATTCTGAATTGATTCAAAATTCAACACTCAAAATTTAAAATTATTCCTCAAGTCTTACATCAAGTCCAAGTCCTTGTAACTCGTGAAGTAATACATTGAATGATTCCGGAATACCAGGTTCTGGCATAGATTCACCTTTTGCAATTGCTTCATAAGTTTTTGCTCTACCAATCACGTCATCCGACTTCACAGTAAGGATCTCTCTCAAGATATTTGATGCTCCAAATGCTTCAAGCGCCCAAACCTCCATCTCTCCGAATCTCTGACCTCCGAACTGAGCTTTACCTCCTAACGGCTGTTGAGTAATCAATGAGTAAGGTCCGATAGAACGTGCGTGCATTTTGTCATCAACCATGTGTCCTAATTTCAACATATAGATGATACCCACTGTCGCAGCCTGTGTAAATCTTTCTCCGGTACCACCATCATAAAGGTGAGTGTGACCGAATTTAGGAACTCCTGCTTTCTCAGTATATTCAGTGATCTGATCAAGAGTTGCCCCATCAAAGATTGGTGTAGCGAACGTCAATCCTAATTTCTGACCAGCCCATCCAAGAACTGTTTCATAAATCTGACCGATGTTCATACGAGAAGGTACCCCAAGTGGATTCAATACGATATCTACCGGTGTTCCATCTTCAAGGAATGGCATATCTTCTTCACGAACGATTCTTGAAACGATACCTTTGTTACCGTGACGTCCTGCCATTTTATCCCCTACATTCAGCTTACGTTTTTTAGCGATGTAAACCTTAGCCAACTTCATGATCCCTGCAGGAAGCTCATCTCCGATAGAAATTGCGAATTTCTCACGGTTTTTAACTCCTTGAATATCGTTGAATTTGATTTTATAATTGTGAATTAACTGTTTGATTAATTCATTCTTATCGTTATCAACCGTCCAGTCTGAACCGCTAACGTTTACATAATCTTCAACTGAAGTCAATAATTTGTGAGTGAATTTTACACCTTTTCCGATGATTTCCTCATCAAGGTCGTTGGTAACTCCCTGAGAAGTTTTACCACTTACCAGTGTATTTAATTTTTCAATTAAAGTATTTCTCAACTCATCAAACTTAGCCTTGTAAGTGTTTTCAATCTCTTCAAGCTTAAGTTTTTCTTCAGTTCTTTTCTTTTTATCTTTAATATTTCTAGAGAACAATTTTTTGTTGATCACAACACCTCTTAATGAAGAGTCAGCTTTCAATGAAGCATCCTTAACATCACCGGCTTTGTCACCAAAGATCGCTCTAAGAAGTTTTTCTTCAGGAGTCGGGTCAGATTCACCTTTTGGAGTAATCTTACCGATCATAATATCTCCAGGCTTCACTTCAGCACCAATTCTGATCATACCGTTTTCGTCAAGATCTTTAGTAGCTTCTTCAGAAACGTTTGGAATATCTGCCGTCAATTCTTCCATACCTAATTTGGTATCACGAACTTCAAGAGAATACTCATCCACGTGGATTGAAGTAAACCAGTCTTCACGAACAACTTTTTCATTAATTACGATCGCATCCTCAAAGTTGTATCCTTTCCAAGGCATGAAGGCAACCACTAAGTTTCTACCAAGAGCTAATTCTCCTTTTTCAGTAGCATAACCGTCGCAAAGTACTTGTCCTTTCTCAACTACATCACCTACTCTTACGTTTGGCCTTAGGGTAATTGTTGTGCTTTGGTTGGTTTTTCTAAACTTAGTAAGGTTATATGTTTTAGTAGCAGATTCGAATGATACTAAATTCTCATCTTCACTTCTTTCATATTTAATAGTGATCTTATCAGCATCTACATATTCTACAGTACCTGTACCTTCAGCATTGATCAAAATTCTAGAATCTTTCGCAACTTGCTGTTCCAGACCTGTACCTACAATTGGAGCTTGTGGCTTCAATAAAGGAACTGCCTGACGCATCATGTTTGATCCCATCAATGCACGGTTTGCATCATCATGTTCCAAGAAAGGAATTAATGAAGCCGAAATACCAGAAATCTGGTTTGGTGCAACGTCGATAAGATTAACCTGAGATGGCTCAACTACCGGGTAGTCGCCATCTAATCTTGCAATAATTCTGTCTGTTAAGAATTCACCGTTATCATTCAACTCAACGTTTGCCTGAGCAATTACTTTGTCTTCTTCGTCTTCTGCATTCAGGTAAATAGGATCAGCAGTAAGATCGATCTTACTATCTTCTACTTTTCTATATGGAGTTTCGATGAAGCCTAGTCTGTTGATTTTAGCGTAAATACCTAAAGATGAAATCAAACCGATGTTTGGTCCTTCCGGAGTTTCAATCGGGCAAATTCTTCCGTAGTGAGTATGGTGAACGTCACGAACCTCGAAACCTGCTCTTTCTCTTGATAAACCACCAGGTCCTAGGGCAGAAAGTCTACGCTTGTGCGTGATTTCTGATAGAGGGTTGGTTTGGTCCATAAACTGAGAAAGCTGGTTGGTACCAAAGAACGAGTTAATTACAGATGTTAAAGTTTTAGCATTTACCAGATCAAGCGGAGTAAATATTTCGTTATCTCTAACGTTCATTCTTTCCTTGATTGTTCTGGCAATTCTTGAAAGACCTACACCGAACTGTCCTGCTAATTGCTCACCAACAGTTTTAATTCTCCTGTTTGATAAGTGGTCGATATCATCAACCTCAGCTTTAGAGTTTACAAGCTCGATCAAGTGTCTTACGATCGCAATGATATCTTCTTTTGTAAGAACCTCAGTTGTAGTTGGGATATTAAGACCTAACTTTTTGTTTAGTCTGTAACGTCCAACTTCACCAAGTGAATATCTTTGCTCAGAGAAGAATAATTTTTCAATGATTCCTCTTGCAGTTTCCTCATCTGGCGGATCTGCATTTCTCAACTGACGATAAATATACTCTACTGCTTCTTTTTCAGAGTTAGTAGGGTCTTTTTGTAATGTATTTTGGATGATAGAGAACTCGTTGCTGTTTTCTTTGTGAATCAGGATAGATTTCACACCAGCATCAAGAATAAGATCTAAATGTTCTTTTTCAAGAATTGTTTCTCTGTCTAGGATGATTTCGTTTCTTTCAATAGAAACAACCTCTCCCGTATCTTCGTCTACGAAATCTTCGAACCAAGTGTTCAATACTCTCGCAGCCAATGTTCTTCCTTCCACTTTTTTAAGGGCAGCTTTAGAAACTTTCACTTCTTCAGCAAGGTCGAAAATCTGAAGAATATCCTTATCAGATTCATAACCGATAGCTCTTAACAAAGTAGTTAATGGTAACTTTTTCTTACGGTCGATATACGCGTACATTACGCTGTTGATATCTGTCGTAAATTCCATCCAAGATCCTTTGAAAGGGATAATTCTTGAATAATACAATTTTGTTCCGTTTGCGTGGTAAGTCTGTCCGAAGAATACACCAGGTGAACGGTGAAGCTGCGTAACAATAACTCTTTCAGCACCATTGATGATGAAAGATCCACTAGGCGTCATGTAAGGAACCGGCCCTAAATATACATCCTGAACCACCGTTTGGAAATCCTCGTGTTCAGGGTCTGTACAATACAATTTAAGTCTTGCTTTAAGAGGAACTGAATATGTCAATCCTCTTTCCACACACTCATCGATTGAATAACGTGGAGAATCTACCAAATAATCTAAGAATTCCAATACGAATTGGTTTCTAGAATCGGTAATCGGGAAATTTTCCTGGAAGGTTTTGTACAAACCTTCGTCAGTTCTGTCTTCAGGAAGCGTATCAAGCTGGAAAAACTCACTGAAAGACTCGATTTGGATATCCAAGAAGTCCGGAGTGATGATTTTCCCTTTCGCTGAAGAGAAGTTAACTCTCTGATTTCCCCTAATTGTAGGTGTTGTTTTACTCATAAAACTTTTAAGAAAGGTTAAAAAATATTTTGATTTATAAAAAAATATCAGAAAGCAAGAAAGAGAAAAGAAAAAAAGGTAAAAGACCTTATAATGTTTGGCGCTATTAGAATAGTCTTTATTTTTTTCTCTTGATTCTCAGAATCTTATTCCTAACTGCAACGCTGGTATATCTTTTCACAGCGTAATGCAAAATATTTTTATTACTTTTGAGGCAGAGTCGCCGCAATATCTATACACACGAAATCCCCTTCATTATTATGAAAGAGGTGATATTCAATATTTTATAGATTTACAAACAATTATTCGCGCCAAAAGAGGAGCAAAGATACAAAAAAAATATCACATCACAAACTAAAATCACTTCATTTTGAGCTGTTTAAATATTCCAAAATATGAAAAGGCTCTCCACTATTGAATAATTCTAATATTTAAAATTATCAAATAATACCTGAGATTAATTTTTGAATTAAAGAAAATCAAGTATTAAGATTATTTTTTATTCCAACAAAAAAACCACTCTTTCGAGTGGCTCTTTCAGTAGAAACGTTGCTTTAAGAGAATTATTTCACGATAACCTTATATGACTTTACTGTTTCTTTCGTTTCTACCTTTATGATATACATACCTGTAGGCAAAGAAGATGTGTTTATTTCAGCATCTTTTGAGAATTTGCCTGATTTGATTAATTGTCCTTGAGCAGAAAACAAAGTGTATGTTCCTTCTTCTGCCGATTTTATATTTAAATTATCACCCGATTTTACAGGATTCGGATAGACTTTAATGTCATTCGCAACAGATTTCACTTCTGAAATTGAAGATTTTGCCATCAATCCGCTGTTTTTTGCGAAAGAAGCATAAGGAGAAAGGGGTGAATTCGGAGAACCTTTTTTAACAAGATCTGTATCTACAACCGCTTGAATTCCA
The DNA here is from genome assembly GCF_039536845.1 of Chryseobacterium ginsenosidimutans. Lineage (GTDB taxonomy): Bacteria > Bacteroidota > Bacteroidia > Flavobacteriales > Weeksellaceae > Chryseobacterium > Chryseobacterium ginsenosidimutans_B. Next base: position 201,772 of record NZ_BAAAZJ010000003.1, on the reverse strand, counting down.
TCTGCATCCGCATCATTAATTGTTGAAATAAATCCACCGCCTAAAACATCAAGATTGTCTTTTCCGATAACATAAAGATCAAAATCAACATTATTAGATTTTATATCAATGAAATCGGGTTTGTCGTCACCATCCGTATTTTTTAATGGATATTTCATAATTCCGGAATCCGGTGAAGTTTCCAAAACATCTGCAATTCCGTTGTTTCCTGTCATAACATTAGCGTCAATAATTCCGTTGTGATCTGTATCAATCTGATCAATTACAGAAGTTGGGATTCCTGATTCAAACAAATCTAAAATTCCGTCATTATCAGAATCAAGATCAAGATAACTTGAAATTCCATCACCCAATTCGGCAACAATTAATTTATCCCCATCTACATCATCATCTTCGAATTTTCCGTTTCCGTTAAGATCTTCCAAAGCATCTGGAATTCCGTCATTATCAGAATCTCCATCACAAGCATCCGGAACTCCGTCTGTGTCTGTATCCAAGATCGGTGATTTGTCATTTATTACAGAACAACCTTCTGCACAATCCGGAATACCATTCCCATTATTATCAATACTGTCATTTCCATTAGGACATTTATCATTACAATTCGGAACTCCGTCTTGATCATCATCCAACTGAACAAAAGCGTTATAAATGTAATATTGTTGAGCCAACGTGATTCCGATTCCGGGATTGATCTCGATTTTCATTCTGTCAAACGGTTTTGTAGCCGTAAAACCTACATAGAACTGATTCGTCGCCGAAGTAAAGAACTGCCCACTGAATAATCCGCCGGCAGTTCGGGTTTCTGTAGCTGTTGTGCCTTTATAAAAAGTAATTGTGATATAATCTAAAGCATTAACTGTAAACAGATTCGCGCTTTTTGTCAAAGTAAATCCGCCAAAAGTTCCTGAAGGATATTCCCCTGTGTTACTTTTTACTGTCAACCTAACTGTTGGAAGCAAAAGATTAATCGGAGAAAAATTTACCGTTGCAAAATTTGTAGTATTCGTATCAACTACATTTCCGGTGTTTGTAATATTTGTTAATCCGAAAAGAGTTCCGGAAGCTCCTGTCCAAGATGCACCGGGTACAATATCTCCCAATTTCGTTGTTCCTGAAGTCTGAATATATTCGTTACAATCGCAACCCTGAGGTTCTTCAAATGCGTAGAAAACTTTCAAAGCACCCAAATTAACACCAAGAGTCTGAGTTACTTTTAATCTAACCTCGTTAAAAGGTTTTGTAGTTGTAAGGGAAATTTTTTGTTTGTTTGAACCAAATCTTAATACTTTAATATTAATTAGCCCGCCCCCATCAGACAAATTTTTAGAGTCTTGCAGCTGACCGAATAAATAAGTTTCAATCGTTATATTTTTCAAGAATTCAGCACTTAATAATTTACCCTGATCATCAGGTTCAATTACAAATCCAGCTTTATTTCCTGAAGGATAGATCTGGTTTTTATCAAGAACACCAACAGAATAAGATCCCAGTAATCCAGCAGGCAAAACAATAGAACCATAAGAATTTTTATCTCCGTCACCAATTTTTTCCCTGTCATTCACATAAGAAAGCGGTGCTAAGAAATTACTGCTTCCTGAAATATTTCCATCTACACCGTTTCCTGCAATGATATCATCGCAGATTCCGTTATTTTCAACAGGAACTTTGTTCGGATCGAAAGCGAAAGCATAATATATATTCAAAGCACTGAAAACAGAAAGCACATTTATCTGATATAATCTTATTTCATCAAATGCCTTTGTAGTTTTAAAATGTAAGAAAATCCTAGTCTTTGTCCCTCCAAAAGCCGGAACCGATAATAAAGTAGAACTGTTTGAACTTTCCTGAAGAACTCCTGCTTTATATGTACTTATTCTCAAATTACTTAAGAAACTCGCCGTAATCACGCTTGTTCCCAAGTCTACGTTAAATCCTGTAATGAATCCTGCAGGATATATTGTATTTGTATTTTTTACAGAAATACCATTTCCACTTACCAAAGTAGCAAAGCTACCCATACTTACGCTGTTATCAAGATTTGCATCAATAACAGGATTCATGCTACCGTTGTAACAAGCAAGGCAAATACCGCTTCCGTTGACTGGTTTTGCTTCCACACCCATTCCTCGAATTGGCGTGTAGCCTTGTCCGAAAGCCATCACAGACATTGCCAACAACATCAGCAAAGCCGTAATTTTTCCAAATAATTTTTTTGTCATTTTTTTAAAGTTATTTATGTTAGAGTTCGTGTTTTTTTAAAGTTGTTGCCAAGTGTAAATACCACCGGATATTTTACAGCCGTAAAAATTACCTGAAGTTGAAGTTTTTCCATAAACAATTGTTCCTTCATTACTGGCGTTACAATCCGTTGAAACCGGAGGGTTGGCCGTTGCAGGCTTTATTAAAATACCTCTGCTTACTTCTAAATCAGGAATATTCGTAGAACTTGGCGTCATATTGATTCCGACATCCGTAATTGCAGTTCCTATTACTCCCGGTCCTGAAAATGCATGCGCCGTATTGGCATAAACTGTTTGATTGGCAATTGTAGCGCTTGCATTTAAGCCAAAAGCAATCGCTCCGGCTGCTCCACTTGCTGTATTGGCATTACCGAAAGCATAATTATTCATCGTAACATTATTCCCTGTTCCGAAAGCAAAACCTCCTGAATTTGCATTTGAATTTCCTACATTAATTCCACTTACATTTGCACCTGAATTTCCATTGTTATTGCCTAAAACTACTGTGTTTGCGCCCGTTGCAAAATTTGTATTCCCAATAACTTTTGCTCCACTCAAAGCACTGTTTCCGGATCCTATTGCCGCTCCAGGAAAATTGGCAGCTTGTGCCGCAACAGTATTGTCTTTTCCTAAGGCAATATTTGAGGAGGAATTGTTTGATAATGTATTATTTGAACCCCAAGTTATCGAAGCATAAGGCGCAGCAGTATTTGCATTCCCTCCCTTTAAGTTTCCACTAACATCAAGAATTGCTTTTACAGAATTATTTGTTCCTAAAACTAAGTTCTGATTATCTGTTGTTCCTAAAAAGTTTCCAGAAGAAATTGAAGTCCCTAAAGCATCCGTTGTCGCCGCTGTTCCGGTATTGCCCGTAATTTTCCAGTTAGAAGACTGGCTTGGAGCTACCTGAACCCAAACATTTCCATCGAAATAATAATAACCTGAACTTTTCACATTAATTGTCTGACCAGCCGGAGCACTGTCTGCTACTGTTACATATACCATTGCTCCTGTCTGAGCTGTTGTATAGTTTTTTGCTCTCAGTTGAATACCTGTAAGTCTGGGAGCAATTATCCCATCAAGCTTACCTGAATTCGCAGGAAAACCAACTACATCAAGGGTAGCCTGTCCTAAATTTGTATTGATACCAACTTGAGCATTTGCGGTAAATCCAAAAAATGCCAAGATTGTCAATCCGAATAACTTGTCTTTCATTTGTAATAGTATTTGTTGTTTTTTATGTGTGTTTTTTGGAAAAAAGACAGAATAATAACAGTTTCATTTTTTAATAAAATGAAATTAATAGATGGTGTGTGCAGTATAAATTATCTTAAGCTTACAATATGCTTATGACTTATGAACTGGTTTCCTAAATATTTTGGAAAGATTAGATTCTTTAATAATCCTAAAATTGAAAGATGCGTAACTTTCGTGTTTAATCTTAATTATTAAAATTAAACCACAGAGCAAAGCCAAAGCATTGCCTTGAAGAAAATAATTTGTATCCAATGTGTGTCTTTTTTTCGATACAAATATAATATATTTTTATTAAAAACACATATTTGTTATTAATTTATTTGATTAAAAGCAATGTTTAACATAAAACAAACAAATTAAACAATCATAAATTAAAAATAATTTAATCATAATAAAATACAGCTTAACTAGTAATAACAATAATGAATTATCTTTAAGAAAAAAAATTACAGTATTTAAATATGTACATAAAAAAAGCCTGAGCAAATTGCTCAGGCTTCATATTTTTAGGGTAAACTAGAATTATTTCAATTCTACTTCAGCACCAGCTTCTTCTAATTGCTTCTTAAGCGCTTCAGCTTCGTCTTTAGAGATACCTTGCTTAATAGCAGCAGGAGCTCCGTCTACGATATCTTTAGCTTCTTTAAGACCAGCACCAGTTAAATCTTTTACCAATTTAACGATAGCTAATTTAGATGCACCTGCAGACTTAAGAATTACATCGAATTCAGTCTTTTCTTCAGCAGCTTCAGCACCAGGACCAGCCATTACTACTGCAGCAGCAGCAGGCTCAATTCCGTACTCATCCTTAAGGATAGTTGCTAATTCGTTTACGTCTTTTACTGTTAAGTTTACTAGCGTTTCAGCTAAATTTTTTAAATCTGACATTGTTGTAATGTTTTTTGTTGATTATGTATTTATTTTTTGAGTATAATTATTCAGCAGCTGGCGTTTCGTCAGTGCTTTCTGCAGCAGGAGCTTCTGGAGCCGCTTCAGCAGGAGTTTCTTCTACAGCAGGTGCAGCTTCTTCAGCTTTAGCCTCTACTGTTTCAGATTTGTTTTGAAGAGCAGAAACAACTCTCTGGATTGGAGACTGAAGTAATCCGATGATTTCTCCGATCATTTCTTCTCTAGACTTGATGTTAGCAAGTGCAGCTAAGTTTTCGTCACCAACATAGAACGTTTCCTGAACAAAAGCAGACTTCAATGCCGGCTTCTCTTCTTTCTTTCTGAACCCTTGGATTAATTTAGCAGGAGCGTTTGCCGTATCAGAAATCATTAATGCTGAGTTTCCTTTGAACGTTTCAAACATTTCAGAGTAATCTACTCCTTCCATTTGCTCCATTGCTTTTTGTAAAAGTGTATTTTTTACTACTTTCACTTTAATATTCTGCTTGAAAGCCTGTCTTCTGAAATCTGATGATTTCGCAGCGTTCAAACCATCTAGATCTGCTACATAAACTACTTTAGCATCCTGAAGCAAATCTTTGATCTCTTGTATTGCTACAACTTTTTGGTCTTTTGTCATTGTCTTAAGGATTATTATTAGTTAACAGATTTAGTGTCAATTGCGATACCAGGACTCATTGTAGAAGACAAATAGATGCTTTTTACATAAGTACCTTTAGCAGCAGTCGGTTTCATTTTAATCAAAGTCTGGATCAATTCCTGAGCATTTTCCTTGATTTTAGCAGCATCGAAAGATACTTTACCAATACCAGCGTGGATAATACCGTACTTGTCTACTTTGAAATCAATTTTACCAGCTTTTACTTCAGTTACTGCTTTACCAATTTCCATAGTTACAGTACCTGATTTAGGGTTAGGCATTAAACCTCTTGGTCCTAAAACTCTACCCAAAGGTCCTAATTTACCCATAACAGCCGGCATAGTAACGATAACGTCAACATCTGTCCAACCGTCTTTTATTTTTTGTAAGTATTCGTCTAGACCTACATAATCAGCACCAGCTTCTTTAGCTTCTGCTTCTTTATCCGGAGTTACTAAAGCCAATACTTTAACATCTTTACCAGTACCATGAGGAAGAGATACAACACCTCTTACCATTTGGTTTGCTTTTCTCGGATCTACACCCAATCTTACAGCAATATCTACAGAAGCATCAAACTTTGCAGTGTTCACTTCTTTTACAAGAGCTGAACCTTCTTCAAGGTTATAGATTCTTCCTTTTTCTACTTTGCTTAAAGCTTCCTTTTGCTTTTTAGTCAATTTTGCCATTTCTATTAGTTTTAAGCGTTAAAAGTTGGTTTAGTTCCTGTTACTCTTAATCCCATAGATCTAGCAGTACCTGCAACCATAGAAACTGCAGAATCCATTGTAAAGCAGTTAAGGTCAGTCATTTTATCTTCAGCGATTTTCTTCACCTGATCCCAAGATACAGCACCTACTTTGTTTCTGTTTGGTTCTCCAGAACCACCCTTGATTTTAGCCGCATCCATTAACTGGATTGCTGCAGGAGGAGTTTTAATAACGAATTCAAAAGATTTGTCTTCGTATACTGTAATTACTACAGGTAAAACTTGTCCTGGCTTATCTTGAGTTCTTCCGTTAAATTGCTTACAAAACTCCATGATGTTCACACCTGCAGAACCTAATGCCGGACCTACTGGTGGAGAAGGGTTAGCTGCGCCACCTTTCACCTGAAGCTTTACCATTTTAAAGACTTTCTTAGCCATTGTTTGTTTTTTAAATTTGAATAATTAATGAGTTTGGAAGCATTTATTATTCAGTAGGTTACCGCACTCACATAAAGTAAGCCTACTTTTCGGATTGCAAAATTATGAATTATTTTTGAAATAGCAAATTGATACTCCGTATTTTTCATAATTTTTTCATATAAAATAAAAAACCACTCATTTTGCAATAAGTGGTCTTATACTATTTTTAGTATTTATTATACTTTTTCTACCTGCATGTAGCTAAGCTCCATCGGAGTTTTTCTACCGAAGATAAGAACAGAAACTTCAATTTTCTTTTTATCTTCAAGAATTTTTTCGACTGTTCCGTTGAATCCGTTAAATGGTCCGTCGATTACTTTAACGTTTTCTCCCACTATGTAAGGAATTTCAACATCGCTTGCAAATTCTGATAATTCATCCATTCTACCAAGCATTCTGTTCACTTCTGATTTTCTCATTGGAACAGGATCTCCTCCTTTTGTTAAACTTAAGAAAGAAATAACTCCGGGAATATTCTTAATAGCATGAGGAATTTCCCCCATCAGATCAGCTTCAATCATTAAGTATCCAGGATAGTAAGGTCTCTCTTTAGGAACTTTTTTACCGTTTCTAATCTGAATAACCTTTTCCATAGGAATAACCACTTGAGTAACGTACTGCTCAAACCCTAAACGTTTGATTTCTGTCTCAATATAGTTTTTCACTTTATTTTCCTGTCCGCTGATAGCTTTCAGCACATACCATTTCAATTCGCTCATTATGGGAAAATACTTTTATTATTAATTGAACAAGTTGATTAGCATTCCTATTATGTTGCTGACTGCTTTAGAAAACAATTCGTCAACACCAAACGTAAATAATGCCAGAATAACTGTTGCAATAGTAACTACAATTGTAGAAGATTGCAGATCAGACCATTTTGGCCATTCAACTTTATGTCTGAATTCGTTATAAGAACCTTTTAAAAAATTGATTAATGAACTCATAATTGTATTTTGCACGGGCACAAGGATTCGAACCCTGATCAACGGTGTTGGAGACCGGTATCCTACCATTGGACGATGCCCGTAGATTAAAAGTTCCGTAAGTTTCCTTACGGAACTTTAATTATATTAAGATGATTAGTCTAAGATTTCAGTAACCTGACCAGCTCCAACTGTTCTACCTCCTTCTCTGATCGCGAATCTAAGTCCGTCGTTAAGAGCGATTGGCTGTAACAATTCTACTGTAATAGTTAAGTTATCACCAGGCATTACCATTTCTACACCTTCTGGTAAGAAGATCTCACCTGTAACGTCAGTAGTTCTTACATAGAACTGAGGACGGTATTTGTTGTGGAATGGAGTGTGACGTCCACCTTCTTCTTTAGAAAGGATATAAACCTCAGCTTTGAATTTTTTGTGTGGTTTAACAGAATCTTTCTTAGCGATAACCATACCTCTCTTGATGTCAGTTTTTTCAATACCTCTCAACAATAGACCTACGTTATCTCCAGCTTCACCTCTGTCTAGGATTTTTCTGAACATCTCAACTCCTGTAATAGTAGAAGTTAATTTTTCATCACCCATACCAACGATATCAACAGGATCACCTGTATTGATAACACCAGCTTCAATTCTACCTGTTGCTACAGTACCTCTACCTGTAATAGAGAATACATCTTCGATAGGCATCAAGAATGGCTTATCCTGATCTCTTACTGGAAGTTCAATCCAAGTATCAACAGCATCCATTAATGTTTCAACACTTTTGAACCATTTGTCATCAGAGTTACCATTTGTAGCTGCAGTAAGAGCTCCAAGTGCAGAACCTGCGATTACCGGAGAGTTATCTCCATCGTACTCGTAAGTAGACAATAGATCTCTAAGTTCCATTTCAACAAGCTCTAATAATTCCTCATCATCTACCATGTCAACTTTGTTCATGAAAACAACGATTCTAGGTACATTTACCTGACGACAAAGCAAGATGTGCTCTCTTGTCTGAGGCATTGGACCGTCAGTAGCAGCACATACAACGATTGCACCGTCCATCTGAGCAGCACCCGTTACCATGTTCTTTACATAATCCGCGTGACCTGGACAGTCAACGTGAGCATAGTGTCTATTTTCAGTTTCGTACTCAATGTGAGCAGTATTGATAGTGATACCTCTTTCTTTTTCTTCTGGAGCAGAGTCAATAGCAGAGAAATCTTTTTTCTCAGCAAGACCTTTGCTAGCCAATACAGCAGAAATCGCTGCAGTAAGTGTAGTTTTACCATGGTCAACGTGACCAATAGTACCAATGTTCAAGTGTGGTTTGTTACGATTAAACGTTTCCTTTGCCATGATTTAAATTATTTATTTATTGTTTATTCAAATTTTCGGTGTGCAAATATAATGAATTTTTAAATATCAAAGTCTTTTTATGAAAAAAAAATTCAATATTCAAATCAAATGAAGTACAAACCTTATATTTCAATGTATTGAGACTGCAAATTTACACATTTTTCTTAATTGAAAAAATCCTTATTCTATGTTTTATAAAAATAAAACCAATCCTATTAATAATCAGTACATAAAGAAATGATTATTATTTTTTATAACAAAAAAGTGCTAAAAAGTTGAACTAATAAATCTATATCTCATCTGATCTCGTATATAAAAACACAATCAAAATAAATATTATGAAAAAACTATTACACCTATCTCTCGCATTATTCGCATCTGTTATTTTATTTTCCTGTGATGATTCTGATGATATGAATATGTCAGGAAACAACAATACCGTACAAGGACCGGATCTTGTAGTTTACGGAATTACCAATGCAAATGAACTGGTAGCATTTAATGCTAAAAATCCGACGATGTCAATCTCAAAAACCGCTGTGACAGGTATTATGGCAGGTGAAAAACTGATGAGCATTGATTTCAGACCGGCCACCGGTGAACTTTATGCCTTATCTAATGCAAGTAAATTGTATATCATTAATACAGTTAATGCATCTGCAAGAATTGTAAATTCCACAGCGTTTAGTCCTGCAATCTCCGGAACTATTGCTTCTATTGATTTCAACCCTACCGTTGACAGAATCCGTTTGGTAAGCAATACAGGGCAAAATCTTCGTTTACACCCGGAAACAGGTGCTACTGCAGCAGCAGACATCAATATTACAGGTTCAGGAACACCTATGATTACAGGAATTGCTTATACGAACAGTAAAGCCGGAGCTTCTTCTACCATTCTCTATGATATTGATATGTCTTCGGGAAAACTTTTTAAACAAGATCCTCCCAACAACGGAACACTGGTTGAAGTAGGAAGTTTGGGAACAACTTTTACAGGGCAGGCCGCTTTTGATATTAATCCTGATAACAGCGTAGCATTATTGGCTCTAAATGATAAACTTCATTTATTAGATCTCACCAACGGAAAAACAAGTATAATTGGTTCGCTTCAACATTCTGTTATTGATCTTGCCATTCCGACTGAAGCCGTTGCTTATGCTGTGGATAATTCAAATACTCTTCAAATATTCAATCCTAACAGTCCGATGCCTGTTTCAAAAACGATCGCAGGATTGCAGAGTGGTGAAAATATTTTAGGAATTGATTTCCGCCCTTTAAACGGACAATTATACGCTTTAGGAAGCTCAAGCAGGATTTATACGATTAATTTAGGAACCGGAGCAGCAACACAAGTGGGAAGCTCACCGTTCTCAACATTATTATTGGGAACAGATTTTGGTTTTGATTTTAATCCAAGCGTCGACAAAATAAGAGTTGTAAGCAACACCGGACAAAATCTTCGTTTAGACCCTGTTACCGGCGGGATTACAGCGGTTGACACTACAATTAATCCTGCAGGAGCAATGATAAGCGCTGCAGCTTATACCAATAACTTTGCAGGAACAACCGCTACTACTCTATTTGTTATCGATCATAATACTGATAAATTATATCAGCAAAATCCGCCTAATAACGGAACTTTAGTAGAAACTGGTTCTTTAGGAATTAATATTACCAATGCCAATGGTTTTGATATCGGAAGCATGAGCCAGAAAGCATATTTAATGGCTTCGGTAGGTTCGGCTACAAAAATTTATACTATCAATACTACAACAGGAGCTGCAACTTCAGTTGCAGATTATCCAAATACTGTAAAAGCTTTTGCAGTGGGATTAGGGTTTTAAACTCATATATTTTTATTTCAATAATGGTGAAGCGCGGAAAACAAAGTTTTCCGCGCTTCGATTAATATAATAATTGAAAGAATAGTTAAATCTGCTGTGATTTTTTGGTTCTGTTGAATATCCAGAAAATGATTGGAAAAATTAATAATGTTAAAACTGTCGCCGTAATCAATCCTCCAATGATCACGATTGCCAAAGGTTTTTGAGATTCTGAACCGATACCAGTTGACAATGCAGCAGGCATTAATCCTATTGAAGCCATTAAAGCTGTCATGATTACAGGTCTGGTTCTTGATTTTACACCTTGCAATATGGATTCATCTAAATTTAATCCGTTTTTGACATTCTGATGGAATTCCGTGATGAGAATCACTCCATTCTGAATACAGATTCCAAGCAATGCGATCATTCCCACTCCTGCAGAAATTCCAAAATTGATTCCCGTTACATGTAAAGCGATAATTCCGCCAATTAACGCAAAAGGCACATTCGCCAAAACCAAAAGAGAATCTTTCATGTTTCCGAAAAGAATAAATAAAAGAAAGAAAATCCCTAAAATACTGATCGGCACAACCTGAGTCAATCGTTTTGAAGCCCGTTGCTGATTTTCAAACTGACCAGTCCAACCCACAGAATAACCATCCGGAAGATCAATTTTAGCGACCTCTTTTTGAGCATCTGCAATCGTACTTCCCAAATCCCGATCTCGAATTGAGAATTTTACCCCAATATATCTTTTAATATCATCTCTATAAATAAACGCTGCACCATTATCTTTTTCGATAGTACTGATTTCTTTTAACGGAATTTTTGCTCCGTCTTGCGTTGGAACCATTAACGCTGCGATATCATTTTCATCTTTTCTGTACTCCTGAGAATAGCGGAGACGAATCGGGAATTTTCTTTCACCGTCAAACATTTCTGAAGCTGTCTTTCCTCCAAAAGCCATTTCCAAAACCGCCTGTGCATCTGCAGGCATGACTCCGTAAGCTGCCATTTTATCTCTGTCAAGAACAACACTTACTTCCGGCTGACCAATATTTTTAATGATTCCGGGATCTTTTACCCCATCTACATTTTTAATTTGTTTTAAAACTTCCTCGGCTAATTTATCCAGCGTTTCAAGATTGTCACCATAGATTTTAATACCGTTTTCAGCTTTAAAACCAGCCACTGCTTCCGCAACGTTATCAGAAATCGGCTGAGAATAATTGAACGTAATTCCCTGATATGTTCTCAGCTTTTTATCAATTTCCTCAATTAATTCTTCGTAAGTAATCTTTCGTTTCCAATCTGCTTTTGGCTTAAGATTTACAGCAAACTGTACAAATCCAAATCCGTTCGGGTCAGTTCCGTCGTTGCTTCTCCCTGTCTGTGCGAGAACATCCGTCACTTCCGAGAAGCTCATAATGTCTTTCTTTAAAAGATCAGCAGTTTTTAATGATTCTTTTAATGATGAACTCATCGGCATTTCTGCGGTGATCCAAAGTGATCCTTCATTTAACTGCGGTAAAAATTCTGTTCCTAAAAACTTTCCTGAGAATAATGTAACTGCCAAGAATGAAATGGCAACAATTAAACTCATTTTTTTATGTCTAAAAGTATAGTTGAAGCCTTTTAATACAATTCTATCCCAAAAATTAACAAAAGGATTATTTTTTTCCTTCACATTTTTATTTAAAAGGATATGTGAAAGGACAGGAACCAATGTCAAGGTGAAAATCAAAGCACCCATTAATGCAAAACCTAATGTAAATGCCAATGGTGAAAACATTTTCCCCTCCACTTTCTGGAATGAAAAAATCGGGATTAATGAAGTGATGATGATTAATTTTGAAAAGAAAATAGCTTTTCCCAAACCGGTTCCTGTTTGCTTGATCCAACCTCCTTTTGCCATTTTATTGAACTTCTCATCGCCGTATTTATGTGCTTTGTGGTCGAGCATTACAAAAAGTCCTTCGACCATGACGACGGCTCCGTCGATGATGATTCCGAAATCGACCGCTCCGAGTGAGAGTAAATTTGCACTCATTCCTGCCATTTTTAAACATAAGAAAGCAAATAATAAGGATAACGGAATAATAATAGACACGATTAATGTCGTTCTCCAGTCTGCCATGAAAATCAAAACGATTACTGTTACCAGAATAATTCCTTCCAGTAAATTGTGCATCACGGTTTCAGTTGTGAAATCCATCAGATTATCGCGGTCGTAGAAAGTCACCATTTTCACATCTTTCGGAAGGATCTTTTCATTGAGTTCTTTAATTTTAGCTTTTACTCCAACCAAAACTTCACGCGGGTTTTCGCCTTTTCTCATTACAACAATCCCTTCCACCGTATCTTCCTGATTATTCAAGCCAGCCTGTCCTACTCTAGGCATCGAACTTTCGTGAACATCGGCAACATTTTTAACCAAAACAGGATTTCCGTTATCATTTTCGATGGTAATATTGCCAATATCTGCGACAGATTTTACCAAGCCAATCCCCCGAACAACATAAGCCTGTCCGTTTTTTTCGATAACGTCACCGCCGACATTTAAGTTACTCTTCGTTACAGCATCATAAACCTGAAGCGGGGTCAGATTATATTTATCCAAAGCTCTCGGATCGATACTTAATTCAAAAACTTTGTCCTGACCTCCGAAAACATTGATGTCCGCAACTCCGGGAACGCCTCTTAAAGCTCTGTCGATCACCCAGTTTTGCAAGGTTAATAATTCTCGGGAATCTTTCTTTTTACTCTGTAAAGTATATCTGAAAATCTCTCCGGTCGGTCCGTAAGGCGGCTGAACTTCGGGATCAACTTCATCCGGAAGACTGACTGTTCGCAATTGATTATTCACCTGATTTCTGGCAAAAGTATCGTCTACTCCATCGTCAAAAAGAATTTTAACAATGGAAAGTCCGAACATCGTGGTACTTCTCACGCTGGTTTTCTTCTGAACCGGACTCATCGCCAATTCGATGGGAGTGGTTACAAAACGTTCTACTTCTTCCGCACTTCGCCCATTCCATTGGGTTATGATGACAATTTGGGTATTGGTAACATCCGGAAAAGCTTCGATAGGCATATTTTTGAAACTTATAAATCCCGCGACCGCCAAAACAGCCACCCAAATAAAGGTAAATGCTTTATTTTTTAACGAAAAAGCAATTATATTTTTAATGAATTTATTCATGATAATTTTTTGATGATGATTTTCTGATAATTAAATTTTCGATTGTCATCCCTGAGCTCAAAGCAGCGAAGAGTCATTATGAACAAGGCTTCGAGAACCTCAGCCTGACAACACCGTTTAAAACAATCCAATTTGAAAGAAATAATCTTTACATTTTTAAAAGCTTAATCAAATCTTAATGGTTTAAAATAAAAATTTAACTATTCAAAGAGCGATAAATCAACAATTGATTATTCGTGATGATCTGCTCTCCTTCAGACAAGCCTTCGGAAACGTAAGTAATATCACCGACCTGTTTCAACACTTTTATTTCTTTAACCTTTACATCGGTTCTGGATTTGTAGATCACCACAAAACTTCTGTTATCATCAAAAATAACGGCTTTGGAAGGAATCGTTAAAGCCATATTATTTTCCGAGCTTGTAACTTTTATCGTTGCTTTACTGTCAGGAATCAACAATCCGTTCTTATTATCCAAAACAACTCTTGCCTGCATTGCATTTGTTTCAGGATCAATTATTTTAAAAATCTTGTCAATTTTTCCGTCAAAAACTTTGTCTGGATAAGACAATGTGGAAACCTGAGCTTTCATTCCCAGATTTATTTTATCAATATCAGATTCGTTGACATTCATGATTGCCCAAACATTGGTTGTATTGGCAACATCAAAAATATTCTCGCTTCTGTCGTTTCTCAGTTGCATATCTTTATTGATGTTTTTCTGAACGATGTATCCACTGATCGGAGCCACAACACTGTAGATATTTCCCTTCTTCACATTATAAACCGTACTCACCGCACCTGCTCTCTGCATTTGATCCTGCGCTTTCTGCAACTGGCTTTTGGCTTCCAGAACATCTCTTTCGGTATTCAGTTTTCCTTCGTACATTTCTTTTGCAACGCGAAGATTGTTTTGGGCAACAACCAAATCCGTTTTCGCATCACTTACATCTTTCTGAACTTCCGCCAACTCCGTACTTCTGATGGTAGCTAAAACCTGCCCTTTCGTCACATGATCTCCTAACTCTACATTTACGCTCAAAACATTCCCTCCGACTAGCGGATAAACATCAATATAGCTGTTTTTATCTGCCGAAATCTTTCCGTAAAAATTATAATCGTCTTCTATATTTTTTTTCTCAACTCTCGCCAAAGAAATAGACTGCAGCATTGTATTGCTAAGCTCAAAGCCTTTTTTCGCCTGTGGTTTTACCTCTTCCTCTTTTTTTGAGCAAGACAAAACTGACAAAGCCACCATTATCAGGATTATATAATTTTTCATATTAATAGAAGATTTTCGTTTGTATTAGTTGATTCAATTGTTCTGCCGACTGCATTATTCCGTTTTTCATATCATAAATCTGGAGAGCGGTTTCTCTGTAGCTGTCCATAAAGTCTGCAAATTCAATAAGACTGATGTTTCCTTTTCTGAAATTATTCAGCATTCCATTGTAGACCAAATCCATATTATTAAGATCTGTAGATTTTATTTCGGCTAATTGATCATATTGTGTTTTCCAGGTTTTGTATGCAGATTCAACTTTTGTTTCCAAATTTAATTTCTGGAATTCTGCATTTTTCTGATTTTGTTGAATCGCAAAATTGGCTTTTTCAGCATTTCCTTTATTTGATTTCCATAAAGGCAACGGAATTCCAAATATCAGATTGGCTTCATTTTTAAAAGTTCCTCCGTTTTGATCCCATCCGACACCAACATTTACATCAGGAACGTTCAGAGATTTTTGCCATTGAGCATACAACTTACTGTTGTCTATTAATTTTAAATTATATTGATAATCGGAATTATTTTCCAGTGCTTTTTTCTTGAGTTCGGTTTCGTCACCGAAAGGCTGAGAAGCCAGAATTTCTTTTGCTTCCGAATCTGAAAGCTGTGGGTTAATATCATCTGTAATTCCTGTAAGAACTTTTAAATTCTGTTCAAATTCCAGCATGTTTTTATTAATTCCGAGTTTGTCATTATTTAATTGAATAACGATACTCTGTAATCTCACTTCATCTTTTAAAGAAACATTTCCTTTTGCCGACTGTATTTTATATGCAGCCAAAAGATCATTCATATAACCCAATTGCTTATTGGTATTATCGAGCTTTAATCTTTCATAATAAAGGTTGAAATACGTTGTACGAAGCTGCGTCTTCAGATCCACCAGAAGTTGAGAAAACTGAAGCTGAGCCAGTTCTTTATTCGATTTTGCAAAAGCAATTTCGTTTTTCTTTTTACCACCCATATAAATTAATTGGGTAATTTCTGCTCCTTTTGCGTGACCTACGTCGAAAACTTTTCTGTCTTCAGGATTGTACGCATTGATTTGTCCGCTCAGTTGCGGAAGTTCCCAGATTTTAGCCTGCAAAATATCTGCATCAGCCATGTTGATGTTGTACTGTTCGGCGAGCAGTTGTAAATTGTTCTTCTGGAAGGCTTCTTCGCAATCCAAAAGCGACATTTGCTGTTGTGCCGTCACGAATGAGGAAATGACGACGAGCAGCCCTGCAAATTTGTTCATTTTATTGATTTTATGATACAAAAATGCCTTTCTGCTATTAAAATGCTCTTAAAGAATCCTTAAAAAAAAATTAAATTTAGTTTGGGATTACTTATAATAGGTTGATTTAATGAAACTTCGGTTAAAATACAAGTTAATATAAGCCTAGTTTATTTAAGTTTCCGACAGCGTTGTCAGACTGACTCACGAAGCCTTGTTCATAAAGACCCTTCGACTGTTTCGCACTCAGGGTGATATAGCAAATACAGATGTTTTGAAAGCTTATAAGTTTTAATGAAAATTTATTTATTAAAAACCACACTGAATTTATTTAATAAATCTGCCGGAGAGGAATAAACAATTTCGGCACCATGATATTCTAGAATTCTTTTAACAATTCTTAAACCAAGACCGGAACCGGAAATATTCTGAGAATTATTCCCTCGCATGAATGCTTCAAATAATTTTAACTGCTCTTCTTTGGGAATTGTATTTCCGTGAGAAATTACCTCAACGATGAGATTTTGGTTTGTTTCTTTAATTAAAACATCCACTTCCGTATCGTCAGAATACACTGCTGCGTTTTTGAACAAATTAATAAAAACAATATCCAGTAAAGACTGAACTCCTTTTATCGTTAACAAAGCATCTTCAGAAGTATCTTCAGAAATCAGGAAATCCATTTTAAGTTTCGGATAACTTTTTTCCACTGCTTCGAAAGACTCAAAAATAACTTCATCAATCCTTACTTCTTCGTAAATACTCTGAATATTTTCTTTGTCGAATTTCGTTAATAACAATAGAGAATTCGTAAGATCAGATAGTTGATAAACATCTCTCTGAATCTGTTTTAAAGAAGATAAAGTTTCCGGAGAATGCTGCTCAAGCTTGATTAAATTTTCCAACTGAAAAGCCATTCTGGTAATCGGTGTCCGGATTTCGTGTGAAGCACTTGCCGTGAAGTCTTTTTGCGACTGAAAAACATCATCCAATCTCGTAATCATTGTGTTGAAAGATCGTGCAAGAACATTGATTTCGTCGTTGGATTCTCTTACCGGAATCTGTGTTGTTAATTTGTGTGCTGTAACTTCTGAAATTTCCTGATTCAAATCTTCCAAAGGCTTCAGGAACTGTCCCATAAAATAATAACTAAAAAAACCGATAAGCAACGTGCTCATCACATAAGCCGTTATTAAAAGGTACTTCAGGTAAGCCAGCTTTGAATTTCCGTTGGTATCCAAAGCACTTGTAAGAATATAGTAGTTTTCGCCGTTGATGGTTTTGAGAGCTGCGTAAATTTCAGGCACTGTTTTTTCGGAATAGACGATTTTCTTTTCGTCGAGTTCTTTTAATAAGGTGCTGTCCCAGGTTACATTTCGATCTTTGATGGTGCTGTAGATGAGCTCTTTTTCATTATTAAAAATTAAGATCGTTTCATTTAAAAGAATATTATCCGAATTTTCATTAAAAAAAACAGGCGCTTCTTCTTCAAAATCTTTTGACTTCGCAATAAAATGGGACGTAAACTCCAATCTCTGTCTGAATCTTTCTTTGAATTCCTCTTTCCTGAAATCATTAAAAGACATATAAATCACCGCCATCACAATACCAAAAAGCAATGAAAAGGCAATACTGAGATTAAGTGCTATCTTTCGTTTTAAAGACATTCTATAACGGACTTAAGTAATACCCAAAACCTGAACGTGTATGAATAAGCTTTACTTTAAAATCTTTATCAATTTTCTTTCTTAAAAAATTAATGTAAACTTCGACAGTATTTGTATTTGTATTAAAATTATGCTCCCAGACATGTTCTGTAATCTGTTGTTTTGAAACCGTTCTTCCCTGTGCTTCTGCCAAATAAACCAATAACTGGAATTCTTTTAAGGTAAGACCGATTTCGTTTCCTCCACGATACACTTTCTGCTCGGTTTTATTAACAATTAAATCATCAATTCTCAGAATATCCTGATCAGTTGCATCAGAAGGTGCTTTTCTTCTTAACAGTGAATTGACACGCAACAATAATTCTTCAAACTGAAAAGGCTTCACCAAATAATCATCTGCTAATCTTGTAAAAGCATCTTTTTTGTCAGAAAGATCTCCATATGCAGAAATGATGATAATTGGTGTATTTTTATCGAAAGAACGGATGGTCTGACAAACATCCAGTCCGTTTATCTTCGGAACATTGATATCCAGCAGATACAAATCATAAGTACTGTTCTTTATCTGGCGCAAAAACGTTTCCCCGTCATAAATTTTATCACAGGTAAAATTATTTGATTCCAGAAACTTACACAGTTCCGCAGAAAGAATAAGGTCGTCTTCCAATAAAAGAATATTCATCAAAAATTATTTTATACGAATGTAACGAAAATTTTTATGATTGTAAAGGAAGAATGATAGAGTGGAGAATACTTTAATTAAATTTTAAGGTAGTTTTAAACCTCAAAAAGATTTTACTTTTTGTTTAAGTAAAAATTATCTTTGCATAAAGTTTTAAATAAAGATTCGAGAGCCTCAGCCTGACATCGGTAAATAATTTCGTTTTAAGAATTAGACATTATTAAAATCTTATAACTAAAATTTATTAAAAAAGCCTGAAATTTTATGCAAAAAAAATCCCGAATTTTCTTCGGGATAATAATGAGAGCCAACTACGGGACTTGAACCCGTGACCTCTTCCTTACCAAGGAAGCACTCTACCGCTGAGCTAAGTCGGCACTAAACAAAAAAATCACGCTAAGAATAGAGTGATTTTTGTTGAGCGGAAGACGAGGGTCGAACTCGCGACATTCAGCTTGGAAGGCTGACGCTCTACCAACTGAGCTACTTCCGCAATTTTGTTTCCAAAATCATTGGTAACGGTCTGCAAATCTAAGAAAACTTCTTGAGATCCGCAAGACTTTTTTTAAAAATATAAACTGTGGGAAGAGCAGGATTCGAACCTGCGAAGCCGAAGCAACTGAGTTACAGTCAGTCCCATTTAGCCACTCTGGAATCTTCCCGAATGTTTATATTAATGAGCCTCCAGAGGGATTCGAACCCACGACCCCGAGATTACAAATCACGTGCTCTGGCCAACTGAGCTATGGAGGCAATTTTAATATTCTGCCTGAAAGTTGTTGAGAAAATTCTACTCTATACTTTTCAGAAGTTTTTAAAAAAAAATCACGCTTTTGCAGTGTGATTATTGAGCGGAAGACGAGGGTCGAACTCGCGACATTCAGCTTGGAAGGCTGACGCTCTACCAACTGAGCTACTTCCGCAATTTTGTTTCCAAAATCATTGGTAACGGTCTGCAAATCTAAGAAAACTTCTTGAGATCCGCAAGACTTTTTTTAAAAATATAAACTGTGGGAAGAGCAGGATTCGAACCTGCGAAGCCGAAGCAACTGAGTTACAGTCAGTCCCATTTAGCCACTCTGGAATCTTCCCGAATGTTTATATTAATGAGCCTCCAGAGGGATTCGAACCCACGACCCCGAGATTACAAATCACGTGCTCTGGCCAACTGAGCTATGGAGGCATATAATTAAAAAGAATTCAAAAGAACGCTATTCCCTTTTTGCGAGTGCAAATATAGAACGGTTTTTTTGAATTCTCAAACTTTTTAATGACTTTTTTTATCTTTTTTTTCTACGCCAGTTCTTTTTTCTTGATTAATAGCTTTTTAGCAGTATCAACACACATGTCTAAACTTTCTTCAAAACTCGCAGATGTCTTTTTTACGACGATATCATCACCCGGAACCGCCAAAATAAGCTCAGCAGTTTTGTTTGCTTTATCTGCATTATTTTCCACTTTTAAAAAGATTTTACATTCCTGAATTTTGTCGTAAAAAGTATCTAATTTGCTTACTTTTTTTTCGATGTGTGATTCTAGTGGTTCGTGTGGAGTTAAACCAATTGACTGTACTGTAATCTTCATAATTCTTCTTTTTTAGACGCTCTTGGATGAGCCTGATTAAACACTTTTTTCAATTGTTCGATATTAGCATTCGTATAGACCTGAGTACTTGCAAGACTGGAATGCCCTAATATTTTCTTTACTTTGGAGATCTCCGCCCCATTATCCAAAACGTGAGTAGCAAAGCTATGCCGAAGGATGTGAGGACTTCTTTTTTCCTTTGTTGTTATAAGACTAAGGTACTTATTAACTACCACATAAACAAATTTTTCGTTGAGTTTTTTACCCTTCTTGTTTACAAAAAAATATGATTTATGCTCCGTCTCCGGTTTCCTTATTATCAGATAACTTTTAAGCAGATCCGACAAATTTTCGGATATAGGAATGTATCTTTCTTTGTTCCCCTTTCCTATTATTTTCAATTCATTTCCGCTTAAATTAACATTCTCAAAAGTCATACCACAAAGCTCAGCTTTACGAATTCCCGTCTGATACAAAACTTCCATAATACATTTCTCCAATACATCATGAACCTGATCAAAAACCTCATCATTAAGCTTTTGCATCTCTTCTTCAGACATAGGAATCTGCTTTTCGGGGTAAAATTTCAGGGAAGAAATATTTTCTGTGGGAGAAACTTTAATGTCACCAATTTTTAAAAGAAAGAGAAAAAAACTACGAAGGGAAGACAATTTCCGGTTGATACTTCTCTTTGAAATATTATTTTCGCTTAGCTCAACAATAAAATTCCGGATGACTTTTTTGTCTGCTTTGGAAACATCTTCGGAAGATTCTGTTTTAAGATAGAAATGGGAAAAATCTTCAAGATCTTTTCGGTAACTTGTAATAGTGTGAGGAGAATACCTCTTTTCGAATTGTAAATATTCTAAGAATTTGTCCAGCATCATATAATGTATAAAAACAAAAATTCACTCTTCAAATATAACTATTTAAAGAGTGAATTAGTATGTGGTTAAGAAAAATTCTTAAGCCTGTTCTTCTTTACTAAGATTTCTTTGCTTGTGAGCAGCTTTCAACCTAGCTTGTCTTAAAGTTACAGAAGGCTTAATAAACTGCTGTCTAGATCTCAATTGACGAACTGTACCCGTTTTATCAAATTTTCTTTTATATTTCTTTAATGCTCTGTCGATGGATTCACCATCTTTTACTGGAATTATTAACATATATTACATCTCATTTTGGATTGCAAAAATAGAACTTTTTTATTAAACCACAAAACTTTATTCCATAAAAATACTTCTTTTCGGATTTATTATTTTTTAGAAAAATTTTAATAAAAAGCACACTTAACAAATAATTCATACTGATTTTAGATAAATTATAAAATAAAATTCAATAAAATATATACTTTTGCATCCCTTATTTATTTAGATTTGTAAATTATTTTAAAATACTAAAAACCAACTAACTGTGAGAATACTATTTCGACCTATACCTTTACCTAAAGGATTTCCTTGCTAATAAAAGAAAAGTCTTTGATTTTCCAACTCAGCCCTTTAACTATAGAAAAAAAAATCGGCTTTACTACAAAAGATATTATCTGTGTAAAAAAATTACCCCCTTTTTCATTATGCTTAAAAAATTACTCTTTTCCTTGTTATTCATTCTTCATATTTCTGTTTTTGCGCAGGAAGACTGTGTCTCCGCGATTACAGTTTGTGGAAATTCAAGCATCAACTACACTCCGGTTGGAATTGGAAATACCAATGAAACTCTTGGAGGATGCCTTTCTTATGAAAACCATTCTGTCTGGTATAAATTTACAATCGCTACAAGCGGAACCCTTACATTCGACCTCGCTCCTACCGGACCTGTTGATTACGACTGGGCTATCTACGGACCCAACGTCACCTGCTCCAACAGAGGTACACCCGTAAGATGTAACGCTTCGGGATATTTCGCCAACACAGGAATGAACATGACCAACACCAACACGTCATCAGGAGCAGGAAATACAAATCCTTATTGTAAATATATGGATGTTCTGGCGGGTCAGACATATTATCTGTATATTGATAATTGGTCTACAACTGTTTATACATTTAATTTAACTTGGGGAGGAACCGCGACATTTGTTTCGCCTTTCACCAATTCTACTATTGCTCCAAATCCTTTTATTCCACCTGGAACTGCAGGACCAACGACAGGCTCTCCGAGAGAAATAAATATTTGTGGAAGTACTGCAAATTTCAACTTCAGTACTTTATCTGCGGGAATTTTGAACGGAAATCCTAATTTCTCCGTAGCTTATTACAGCACAGCCAATAATGCCGCAACAGGAACCAATCCTATTACTGCTCCAATTACCGTAAATACAAGTACCACTTATTATTACAACATAAGTTATCAAGATCCGAACAATCCGAATAATTCGATCAACTCCTGCAAACAGACTAATGCGATTGTTTTTAAAGATAAAAGTTTAACCGCTTCCATCACTGCTTCGGCAACAAAATTGTGTCCGAACGGAAATATTACTTTAACATCAAGTAATGCAACAGGAAATACATGGTCAACCGGAGAAACTACTCCTTCAATCACGGTGACAACTCCAGGAACTTATACTTTGACAAGCACGAATGGAATTTGTACAAGTCCACAAACTTCGGTAATTATTACCCAGGACACTGATCCCAATGTACAGATCAATGGAAACTTAACTCTGTGCGAATCTACTTCCACTACTCTTACCGCAACTTCAACAGGAACAGGAAACACTTATCTATGGTCAACGGGATCAACAGCAACTTCAATTAATGTTTCAACTCCAGGAACTTATACCGTAACGGTGAAAACTCCGGCAAACTGCCAATACACAAAATCGGTAACCGTAGTACAAGGTGTTGTTCCAGTTGTTCAAAATGCTACTTTAACAAACTGCTCTAATACAACAACTGCAACTTTTAATTTAACAACAGCCCAACCGAATATCAGTACAACTTCGGGAGTTACTTTTGATTATTATGTAAACCAAGCAGATGCTCTTGCAGGAAACACAAGTACAATCGCAACTCCGACAGCTTATCTTTCAGGAAACGCAACAATTTATGTAAGAGTAAAATCTACAACTTGTGCAAAAGTTGTTTCATTACAGCTGAATGTAACACAACTTGCATCGCCGACAATCACAAGCTCATCTCCAACAATCTGTTTCGGAGGAAATGTTATCCTTACTTCAAGCGTGGCAACAGGAAACACTTGGTCAAATGGAGCTACAACACAATCTATTACCGTAACATCCGGAGGAACTTATTCTTTAACAAACACCAATGGAATATGTACAAGCGCACCTGTTTCGGTTATTTTAACAGCCGAAAGCGATCCGAATCCTCAAATTTCAGGAAATCTGATTGTTTGCGGAGCTCCAACAACTTTAACTGCCACATCAAATGGAACAGGAAATACTTATACATGGTCAACAGGAGCTACAGGAAATACAATTTCTGTTTCAACACCGGGAACTTACACCGTAACAGTGAAAACTCCTGCGAACTGTCAGTATACAAAATCTGTGACTGTGACTCAGGGAGCTGTTCCTATTGTTCAGAATTCAAGTTTGAGTTTATGTTCAAATACAAATACGGCAACATTTAACTTACCATTATCTCAACCGAATATCAGTGCAACTTCGGGAGTGGTTTTCAGTTATTATTTAAATCAAACCGATGCTTTAGCAGAAAATACCAATACAATTCCAACTCCTGCAGCTTATACTTCAGGAAATGCCACAATTTATGTTTTAGTAAAATCAGGATCTTGCTCGAAAGTTGCAGAACTGCAATTAATTGTTAATGTAAAGCCAACTCCTACGATAACAACCTCATCGAATGTTATCTGTAATAATACTCCGGTAACTTTAACATCAAGTTCTGCAACAGGAAATACCTGGTCAAACGGTGCAACAACACAATCAATTACTGTATCAAACCCAGGAAACTATACTTTAACTTATAATAACGGAACCTGTACAAGTGATCCTGTTTCTGTTACGATCACGCAAGGTGTTGATCCAAACGTACAGATTACGGGAAATCTTAATTTCTGTCAAGGTTCTTCAACAACTTTAACTGCCACAGCCAACGGAACAGGAAACACTTTCCTTTGGTCAAACGGAGCTACAACAGCAACAACTACAGTAAATACTTCAGGAACGCATACTGTAACCGTGACAACTTTAAACGGATGCCAATATATAAAATCTGTAACGGCAACGATGGATCCTGCGATTATTGTTAACATCAATGCTCCGGGACAGATTGATTGTGCAAATTCGCAAATTACATTGAATGCAGTAGCTTCAGTTTATCAACCAGGTTCAATATTCTTATGGACTGCAACAGGCGGCGGAACTATTGTTTCGGGAGCCAATACATTAACTCCAATTGTAAATAATGCAGGAACCTATACCTTAACAATAACCAGCGCAACTCCGAATGGATGTACAAAACAAGGCTCTGTAACAGTTATTAAAAATATTACACCTCCAATCATCAGTGTTTCCGCTCCAAAGTTAAAAATCTGTAAAGGTGAATCTATTACACTGACAGCAATGGGAGCAAGTACTTATACTTGGACAGGATTGACAGGAAACGGAAATACTCAAACTGTTTCACCATCTTCAACAACGACTTATACCGTAACAGGAATTGGGACAAATGGCTGTTCAGCAACAAGCTCGGCAACAATAACAATTACTGTAGTTCCTGAAATTATTTCAACACTACATAATATTGAAATCTGTAAAGGAGACAAAGGAATTTTAGATGCCGGAACCGGACCAGGCTATTCTTACAGCTGGAATACAGGTACTACAACCCAAACTACCAGTGTAGATACGCCGGGAACTTATTCGGTGACCATCAGTAATGGAGTTTGTTCAAATATATTTACCGCAACTGTCGGATATATTGTAACACCACAAATTTCTGAAATAATCTATAACAATAATATTCTAACAATCATAGTTAAAAATAATGGAAATGTTCCTTTGGAATATTCTATTGACGGAGGAGTAACTTGGCAAGCATCAAGCACTTTCAGTGTTCTTAAAAACACGCAATATTCGATTCGAGTAAGAAACAGAGGTGCGACTTGTGATACCACTGCAGAATATTACACCTTCTTTATGGCAAATGTGATTACACCAAACAGTGACGGAAAAAATGATGTGATTGATTTCAGCGAGATCAGCAAATACGGAAATTTTGAAGGTGGTATTTTTGACAGATATGGAAAAGCTGTATTTAAACCAAGTACAAAAACACCAATTTGGGATGGAAAATATCTTGGAAGACCTTTACCTACAGAAACTTATTGGTATAAATTACAATGGGAAGACAGAATTACAAAAAAACCGGTTCAGCTTTCCGGATGGATATTATTAAAAAACAGAGATTAATTATAGAAAGTGTCAGAAAATTCTGGCACTTTTTTATTCCCAAAATACCCCGAATAGAATTAATATTAAAAAAAGCAACAAACAATGTTAATGGTATTTGAACAAAAGTACTATCTTTGCATTCACTTTATTCATGGGGTTGACTGGTTTCGACAGCAAGACCAATGGGTAAGTAAGCATGCAGAGAACCGTAGCGCGATCTCTTTAATCCCTTGCTACAAAACTTTAACTGGCAACGAAGAGTTCGCTCTTGCAGCTTAATATCGAAGTATAGTAGATCAAGCGTTTTCCCGAAGATAGTAAGGAAGCAAGATATTCCACAATCGCCCTGTTCTGCGGCGTTTGATTTTGGGATATAGGAATGCAGAAATAAGGCTTTAGAAGCTTCGGATAAAGCACGAAAATCTAGAAGATAAGCTGGAAGTTGGGCGTCTGCTCTCTGCCTCCAGTCGAAAATAAATAGTAGAATAAGCATGTAGAAATCTTATGTATTGCTTGTTTGGACGAGGGTTCGAATCCCTCCAACTCCACTTAAACCGCCTATTTTAGGCGGTTTTATTATTTTTAAAGCAACATTTAGGCAACAATTTGGTTTTTCTTCAAATTTTAGAATGTTATATTTTATCTTTTATCCAACAAATAAAAACATCTTGTAATCATTAAGCAATCCTGTTTTACACAAGATTATTATATCCAAAAACTAACAAAATCATATACACAATCAACAACCGATTATAGGTAATATCACATCAACCAGAAAGCAAAGAAAAAAGTTGAAAAATCTATTTTCAAAATGTAAATCGAAGATACCCCCATGCAGTTTTAAAAGTCATTTCCTTTTGATAATGAAGGGGGTATATTTAGTACACTGAACCTATTCTCTTGAGTTTACATATTTTTTTCAACAAGTGGTTAAGTACCTGAACATGATTTAAATAAATTTTGCTACAAATGCTTTAATTCTTATATTTACCTTTTGTCGAAATATGCCACATGATTTTGAAATAGATAAAGATCGTTTAAGAGAAATTGAGGTTTTGCTACCTCGATTAAAGCACTCTGTTTTGCCAACTAAAGTAATTAAATGGTTAGAAAATTTCAACAAAAATGAAGTCAAAAGTATGCTTGATTTACTCAGTGTCTTTGAATATATTTCATATAATGAATTTTTAGCAAGATTAGATGATTTATTTGCTGAACTATTATTAAAAATCCCCAATAAGAAAGATGAAATTTTAATATACCCCTTCGGAAAATTTGGGAAAAGCGGAATATTTGTTACTTATCCAATTGCTAAAACAAAAGCCTTTGAAAAAAGGAAACACTATATTGAGATTTCAAATGATGTTAAAAATTTAAAATTTTCCAATATTAAACATATTGTTTTTCTTGATGACTTTATAGGTACAGGTAATACTTTTATAGACTTTTATAATGAAAATTTAGATTTGCAAAACTTCATAATTGATAATAAAATAAACTCATTACATATTCTTGCTTGTATATGTATGAAAAAAGCAGAAGCTAACATAAAATCTAAACTACCTTCAATAGAAGTAATTGCTGATTTTAGAAACAAAATGTTAGTTCGTTCTGAAACACCACTACATATTTTTAATTATAGAGATTTTATAAAAATTAAATCTATTGTAGAAAAATATGGAAACAAATTTAATTATACGTTTGACAAAAAAAAGGTTGTCTATGGTTATGGTGAATCACAGTCATTTGTATCCTTCTTTCACTCCACACCTAATAACGCCTTATCCATTATTTGGAATGACAGGGATAATTGGACACCACTATATCCAAGAACTGCAATCACTAAAATGAGTGAAGCAAGAGAATTTAAAAAGGAAGTTTCTTTCTATATTAATATTTGTAATAAACTTGGAATTGATATTTCCAAGACCCTTTTGAATTTTGGAAAATATTTTATTAAATCGCAAGATGAATTAAATAATACTAAACAAGACCACTCAATAATACTCTTACTTTTTCTGAAGAATTTGAAATACGAGGATATTATAATTTGTCATATCTTGGGTTTATCTAAAAGTGAGTTAAATTTAGTATATGATGAGGCAAAAGATTATGGTTTAATAGATTATTCAAATAAAATCACTATAGAAGGCATGAATTTTATTAAAAGGCTAAAAAGCTTAGGCAAAAGAGATAAAATCAGAAGAGAGAACAATCATAACTTAGCAATTGAAGAAGTATCATATATACCAATAATGCTTAATGGAACGACATAATTTGTTAGCATAAAAAACCTTCAGGTTTTACTCGGTGCATTGTATCGAGGTTTATTAAGGTAAGTTTATGATTGTGGATAAGCAGCAATATTATTTTTGGTAATGCTGAATTTTCTCCCTCGTCATTCCTTTCCTAAAAATCCAACATTGTCAAGAATATTATTTAACATTCAAGAAAGAAGTAACAAATATGTCGTTTCCATTTAAGCAGTTCATAGAAGAAGCCAAGCTACAAGGCAAATCAGATAAATATATTGAGGAGTGTGTTTCTTACATAAATAAATTAGAATTTGGTGGTTTTCCTGTTATTTTTTCTACCGTCCATTTAGCTATATTAATGAAAATTCAATCGGATTATCTTAATTTTTTAATAGGAGAGAGAAAACCTCAGCAATGGACACCAAAAGGCATTTTAGAAAGAAGTATTCCACCTTGGAGAAATACAGAATTTAGAAACCATACGGATAACTTTCAATTCAAGATTTATAAATATAAAAAATTTGTAATAAAAAAGAAAAGAGGAGGCTACAGAGAGATTATGGCTCCAAATAGAGATTTAAAATATATTCAAAAATGGATTTTGATAAATATATTATCAAAATATAAATTAAGAGATTCATGTAAAGGCTTTAGAAGTGGAATATCAATTTATGATAATGCAAAAGTTCATGAATTTTCAGATAATATATTAAAAGTTGACTTATTAAAATTTTATGATACAATAACAGAAAAAAGAATATATGGTGTTTTTCATTCATTAGGATATGCAAAAAATTTATCTTTTTCTTTGGCAAAGATTTGTACTTTCTCTCATGAAAAAAAATTTTGGGACTCTCTAAATGCAAACGAGCAGATTCTTTTTGCAGAGCATTTAAAACTTAATCCTCCAATATTACCTCAAGGTTCTCCATGTAGTCCTATGTTAGCAAATATTGTTGCAACAAATATGGATTATCGGTTTGAAAAATTAGGCTTAAAGCTAAATTTTGAATATAGCAGATATGCAGATGATTTAACCTTTTCAATCAAAAAAGGAGGAAAGTTACCACCAATAAAGTATGTAAAAAAAATTGTTGAAGAAGAAGGTTTTTTTGTTAATGAGGATAAAATATCTTACATGAATAAAGGAGCGAAACAATATGTTACAGGACTGACAACAACTAACGGAGTCAATGTTTCTAAAAAATGGAGAAGGGAATTATCAAAACACATATATCATTGTAAAAGAGTTGGTGTAGAAAATCATTTAAATTTTAGGAAAGAACTTAAGAATGAATTTAAAAATTATTCTGTTTTGAACTATCATGATTGGCTATATGGTCACATTTGTTTTATAAATTCAATAAATAAAGAGCATAGTGAAAAATTATTATCTGATTTTAACAAAATAACGTGGTTTTTAGATTAAAATTTATATTCCTAATTCACAAAAAAAATATTTGCACCTGTAAATAAAGCTCTTTTAATCACCCATTAACGGAGCCAAAACACTACCTTAAATAACAATTTTAAGAAGTATTTTCTACGTTTGGACTCTTATACTATAGTTAGACATAAAAGCCACGTACAGCACTAAAATCAATAGTAAACTTCCAATTTAATTTTTATTTCCTGACCATGTGCCATTCATTCCCGCAGAATTATTTATCCATGTGCCATTAGCAGAATTACCGCTCATTTGCCCTGTAAACGTTGCTCCTGATGTTGCATTTCCAGCAATTGCAGAGAATTGTCCTGATTGAGATACATTTCCGTTTATATCAAAATTTTCTTGAAATACGACTGACATTGTTGTTCCAGTAACAATACCAGTAGAACTTACATTGATTGAAAAAGTTCCGTGGTCTTGTTGTCCTGAGTAAGTTCCCGACCAATGCCCTTGAAAAGGAAAAGTATTGTTTTCATCATCATTGTTTGAGCATGATAACATAATTAGGCTAAAAATAATTGTTAAGGTTGTGAAAATTAGTTTTCTCATAATGTTTAAGTTTATAGGATTAATATTTTTAGATTTCTTTATTGAAAAATTTAATAATGATTGTAGCAAAAGTCTCATTATCAGTTACAAAATATATGACATTGATAAATGCTACTATGATAAGAAAAACTTGAAAAGGGATGCTACCCTGATATTTATTGTTTTCACCAGAAAAACATTCATACAATGGAACTGAAAGCCACAAAATTCCAGCAATAAGAATAGATGTAATCACACCTCCAAAGACTGATATTAACACCAATGAAATGATATTCATCAGATTATAATTTTCTCTTTCAAAAAAAGAAGTATAGAAATGTAAATAATTTGAAATTCCTGAAAGAAGTAATATAATTAACGTTTTTTTTCTATATAAAAATGATTTTTCCATTTCTGATTTTATTCTTTTTGATTATATGTGAATTTGGTTCTAAAGTTATTCTCAACTTATGATTAATTTTTACGGATAACCATAACTCAAATTCCTTCCTTCTTTCTCATTAGAATTAGCATAATAAAATTCACTACAAATTCATAAATTAAATAAGCTAATAGAAACCAACCAATAAACTTGAAAATGTTCCACAATTCAAATTCTTCAAATCTTGAATAAACAAAGGAGATAGGGATAACGAAAGCTGATAGTTTCAGTAAAAAAAGTAATAATTTTCCTATTGGGGAATAGCAACCAATACCATAGAGGTCTAAAACTGTTCTGATTCTGTGAGTTGTGTTTGAGCCAAAAAACATATATCAATATTTTTTTTCATCGACCCACTTAATGAAAGGTTATAAAACAAGAAGACGTGTGGGTTCAAATCTTGTTGTAAGACGGCTCGGCAAAGCCTACAGCAAACAAGTTTTACTAACACACGCCCAAGCGGACGGTGCATAAGACTTGTTATTCTTGCTGTTAAAAATTTTGCCGATTTTCTTACAGAACAACAGAGTTTACGCTCCTATATATTTTAAAAATTCTATTTTTTTATTATATCATTCTAAATTTTTGTTAAAACAAAAATAGTAATTGTCTTTGTTCTATTCAAATTTAATTTTCATTAACTATTTCAAAGCTATTTATTAGTTCATAATAAACAATTCTAACACTCAATCCGAAAACAGTATTATCCTCATTACTGATTGGACTTTTACCAAATCTTTCATTAAAAACTTCATCTAAAGCAATCAAATACAATAATTGCTGATGAACTCCCCAAATTCTTTTTTGACGGTTGTAAGCATCTATTAACTCCTGATTGGATTTGTTTAAAAATAACACGATGTATTTTTGAATAATCTCATTATCTTCTTGGGTACATATATCTGTTTCATAAAACAATATTTTAAGAAGTTAAAATATCATTCCGACAACAATAAGAGAAAAAATTATGTAATAAACATATTTTTCAGTTGGAGACTGCTCATTGTTTTACCACCTTCGCTTGTCAGCAGGTTGGTTTAGCTTTATTGCTAATCGTAATGATGAAGTAAAAATATAAATAAAATTCTTAATTTACATTTTCTTATCAAAAACAAATAACACATGAGTTTCAAATTATTAGCTATTAGACCTCTGGCAAATTGTAATGAAAAATTCCTAAAAAGTTTAGAAGTTGGAAGAATTTACAAATTCTATAATGATTACAAGTTTTTCAACAATGACATTGAACTTGATAATATATCATTAGATGATATAACCAAAATAGAGCACAAACCTCTAATTTCCATCCCAAAATCATTTTTCAACAAATCTAATGTCAATCTAAATATTTCCGCAATCGTTGGTAAAAACGGAAGTGGAAAAAGTGCATTAGTAGAATTACTTTATATGGCACTGTATAATTTATCAGTTTATAGAGGCATATTAAAAAAGAAAATTAATCCTGACTATGACAAAATTGAAGAAATTGAAGTAGATGATAAAATAATTGAAAAAATCACTGGTATATTAAACAATGAATACATTGAAGAATTAGAGCTTAAAAATTATATAGAACAGATTCTTTCAGTTAATAAAAACAACAAAAATTTAGCTATTCAAAATGGTAACGGCATTAAAGAAAATTTTGAAAAAGAGATAGATATACTTAAAGATAAAGCAGATGCAGGATTTATGTATGATGATGATTTTGATAAAGTTAATAAAATGTTGAAAAATTTTAATGACTTTAAATTTGATAGACAATTGAATTATTTAAAAAGAGTCACTGAAGGTTCTAATATTGCTATTAAAAATATTAATATTGAAATATTTTTTCAGTATACTATCGAAAAAAAAAATATAATTTATTCATTTAGACTGGAGGGAGAAGATATTAGACTTCATCAGCTTACTTCTACTAAAACTGATTTATTTCTTTTTAATAATCCAACTTTATTAAATGAAGTAGATACAACAGAATTAATCAAAAGCAATTTCTTTTATACTTTAGCTATTAACTATTCATTTTATGCTTTAAACTCAAATGATTTAGGATTATGGCTTAAAAATATTTTTCATAAAAATGATTCTTACCAAATGCCTGTTGTTCTCAATCCAATGAGAACGAAAGGAGTTATTGATGTTAATACTGAGACAGAATTAACAAAATCAAGATTTTTATATAACTTATTCCATCCCCTTGTATTTGGTAAATTAGAAAAACCTAATCCAATTAATGGTAAAACTCCACACAAATTAAAAATAAGAGTAAATCATCATAAACTAATTGAAAGTTTATTAGAAAATAAAATCAAATATTTATCATTTACAATACTAAAGCAGTACGAGCATTTTATTCCAATGATTAATGAAGTGTTTGAAACTAACATTGATTATACTGGCTTCGAAAATCTAAGCGAATTTGAAAAAATATCCTATCAATATATTTTGAATAAAATCTTTTCTATTGTTGGCAATTATGGTACATATAGAAATGAAAAATATTTAAAGGTTTTTGCTATTAAAGAACAAAAAGGTGATATTAATGAATTTAAAAAATTATTAATCCACTTAAAGGAAAAAGATAACAGTCATATTACAACAAAATTAAAACAGGCTGTGAACTTCTTAATTAATTATGAGGAACATTTTAAAAATGAAATTAAACCAATTAAAGAAGGGCAAAACAATTTTTTAACAGATGAGTTTGAAATTAAAATTTCCGACTATACAAAGAAAATAATTGCTTTAGTTAAAAAAGGAGATACTTACAATCAATTATTATTACCATCATTCTTTGAATTTGATGTTATTTTCGAAGATGGCAGTAGCTTTTCATCATTAAGCTCTGGAGAGAAACAATTAGTTTATAGTACTACTACCATAATCTATCATATCCTAAATATTGAATCAGTATTTGATAACGAAGATGGAGAATTATCTAAATATCAACATATAAATATGATATATGACGAGATTGAGCTTTATTATCATCCTGAATATCAAAAACAATTCTTAAATTACCTTCTTAATGAAGTCGACAAATTAAATCTAAAAAAAATAAAGGACATCAATATTCTTTTCATAACACATTCTCCATTTATATTATCAGATATTCCGAAACAAAATGTTTTGTTCTTAGAAATTGATGAAGCAACAAAAAAATCTATTGCTAAAAACAACTATCTAATGAATACTTTCGGAGCAAATATTACTGACTTATTTGCTGATAGCTTCTTTATAAAAGACGGTTTGGTCGGTGAATTTGCCAAAAAGAAAATAAATGAAATATTAATACATTTATTAGGAAAAAAAAGATTTGGAAAAGCAAAACAAAAAGAACTTTTCGAAGCCATTAATTTGATAGATGAGCCAATTATTAAAGACAAACTTCAAGATATGTTTAATTATAAATATTCTGAGTATGATATATATTAATAGAGATTTTGAAAAATCAGCACTCGCTCATTATTATAAGATAAAAGATGATATAGAGAAAAAAATTGACAATGGTCACAATTATATTAATTCAAAAAACAAACCTCCACTTTCTGATTTTCACAAAAGATGTTTAAAAATATTCTTAAAAGAAATCATTCTTGCTAATCCTGATAAATTAATTAGAATCTTTAATCTATTTGAAAATAAATTTCCAAATACTGATTATAGATTGATTTTTGATTACAAATGGTTTAGTTCGAAAAGTAGAAAATATGGAACTTACGAACTTGCGAAAATTTTAGGTATACGAATATGTTGTTATTGTAATAGAAATTATACAACAACAGTAATTCGCAAAAATGAAAAAATTTCAAGACCACAGTTTGACCATTTCTATTACAAAAAAAAATATTCAATTTTAGCTCTTTCTTTTTATAATTTAATACCTTCTTGCAGTTTATGTAACACAACATTTAAGGGAGAAAAAGATTACAATATACTACATCCTTATATTGATAATATAGTTAGCAATTTTGGATTTACTGCAATTCCACAAAATATTACCACGTTATTAAATGTTAACGAGGATTTTAAAATTAATATAGTTAAGAAGGATAAAAAAAATATATTAAATTCCAAATTAGATGAAAGTATAAAACTGTTTAAAATAAAAGAAATGTACTCATCAAATGGAAGTGAGATTAAAGATTTATTTTTATTAAGATATAAGTATTCTGATAAGTATTTAGAAGAATTACAAAAAATGACTAAAAATAAATTTACCAAACCAGAATTATATCGCCTTGCTTTTGGGGCGGAAATTAACGAAACAGACTTTGAGAAAAGACCATTTAGTAAATTAAAAAAAGATATTTTAAAAGAATTAAAGATTTTAAAACCGTAATATTTTATTAGGCAGTAGGTAAGTTTAATTTTTCAAACAATACCTTATTTCTTTTTTTAGAATCCCTCAATAGCTTATCAAAACTAATTATCTCAATATATAAACTATAGTTTCTATTGAAATTAAAATAACCATCATTATCAGGTAATATCGTAAAATTATGATCATCTGCAAATTTTCTCATATTGGGAGTTAAATCACAAACGATATAAGCATAGATAGGTGTTTTATCTTTTATATCAAATTGTCGCCCGTCCTTATCTAAAGCCTTATTAGTAATTATTTCTCTTGCATAAGTAGTTACTTGGTTAATTGGATTTTCAGTATCAGAATAATCTTTTCTCATAGGTCTTTTAAACTCTACGATCACAATTGATGAATATGGTTTTTCATCATCGCTTAGAAGATGAGGTTTATTAAAAATGAGTAAGTCGGTTTCTTTTGTTGATTTTGATTCAGTTCTTTCAATTGATTTAAAAGTTTTATCTGAAGACAGATAATCATGAAAAGACAATTTATCATCAATTACCCATAAATTATGTTCTTCAAGAGAAATATCATTAGATGTTTTTCGTAGTGGAAATATTAAACTATGAATAACCTCTTCAGTGGAGTATTGACTATCTTTTTTCTTTAGGTGTAATTCCAACAAGTCTAAAATATGCTTCCTATGTAATATATATTCAGAAAGTTTAGCATTTCCTACGTCAAGTATTTTTTCGTATAAATCTTCGTTAATTGTATCTTCCTTCGAAACAATATTTTGCATTTCCGCTTTAGTTTCTGTTAAAACTTCTAACTCCATTTTTTGCTGAATTTTAAAAAGCTCAACCTCAAGTTTCGAGTCGTCAAGAGAATTTGATATTCCTAAAATATCATTTGGCTTGTATTTTAACAAATGTCTATATCTTGGATGCGAAATAACAAAGTCTCTAACACGATTTAACTTTTTTTCAGAAAATTCAACTAAATATTCTTTAAAGTGCTCTCTTATAATTTCAGAAACGACACTTTTTACTTCTGGTAGAGTAACGGCTTCTTCAAACATACTATTTTCATTATCGAAGATAATTTCAGTTCTTTCTTCATTAACTTTCTCGTCAAAATAATTCCCCGACACATAAATACTAATTGAAAACTTTTGCCCAACCTCATCAGTAATGTACTCAGGTATTTCAGGTATTGTTTCTGAAATTGAGAAATTTGTAACTTCCCTCTTATTGGCAAGTAAGTGTACTTTATTATCTGTTTTTGTATTATACAATTTAACTATATCAAGCTTGAAGTTGTTTGTATTAACAATAAATGGTTTTTCTTCAACAGCCTTCTTCATATATTGAAGAAAATAGTCATTTACCACGATTTGTCTTTGAATATCCTTTAGAACGATGGTAGGGCAGTTTGAATCTAAGAAAAAAGAAAAGCAGTGTTCAATAATTTTAAAAGCAATATCTTCAGAATTATTATTACACCATTTTCTGTAATTCTCTTTTAAATTTTTAAGAATTACTATAGTTGACCAAAAATCTTCTTTGCTTTCTATTTCAATTAAAGATTCTTTTTCAATACCTTTTCTGGTTGGTTCAAAATTAAAGGTTCTTTTCTTAAGTGAATTCCCTTCTTTAAAATGACTTTCAATAATTGCCTTATCAAATGCTCTCAACCAAGTAATTCTCCCTATTCCTTTTCCTCCTCTTTCAAATTTGTAAGATGAGTGAGCAAAATTAAATGACTCATAATTCTCTTCATTAAAACCAATTCCATTATCTTTTATGTGAAAATCAATTATTGGTGGCAACTTTTGTAAATCTTCGTATGGAAACTCTTCTTGATTAAGTCTTATCAATTCAACTTCAATTAGCCCTTTTTCCGGAAGATTTGCATCTTCAATTGCATGAATGGAATTAACTATTGCTTCATACAAAGGAAGCAAAACATTATTGTTTGAAAGTTTTTTCTCTCTTACCTTTCCCAAGATGTCTATTTGCATAAGAAAATTAGTTTTTCCAAATTTACAATACAATATCTTAATATCTAAGCAATTGTACAAACAAATCTGCAAAACACTAATAATCAACACTTAGCATATTTTAAAATTGTCTAATAAAAACCTGCAACATTAGGGGTTGGATTCCTTAATTTATGTTATTCTTGTTACCAGTATTCTTCTATTGCTATTGCTTGGTACTTCTTAGTATCTATTGTTGTTAAATCACTCAAAATCTCTTCTATCTGTTTTTTTAACAACTCAACATTACTTTCCGTTGTTACTAAGCTGTCATGAATGCTCCAAATCGGCACATTTGGATATTTTTTACTAAAATTCAATGCAACTATATCTAATAGACAATGAGCTTCTACATTAGTCAATAAACGGTCAAACTCAACACAATGCAATTTAATATATTTCATTATCTCGAAAACACTCGGATATGATTGTTTGAATGCTTTTGTTCCTTCAAAATTATGATTTGGTCTACTAAAAAAAGTCTCCATAACAACTGATTTTGAGTAACTCCTCTCATTTTTATAAATCTCCTTTATGAAAGGGTTTTCAAAGTTTATTACCTTATTTTTCTTGTTTTTATAATTTGTAACCATTCGATACGGACTCCCATTTTCATCATATTTCATTTCTAAACTCTTTTGAAAGTTGATGTAGAAGTCACCATTTAAAACAATATTAACGAATTCTATAACATTAGATTTATCAATATTTAAAGAAAATAATCCATCTATATTTTCATTGCTTAACACTTTGGTTGCTCCAATCTCATGAAGCAATTGTTTATCTTTTTTAAGAATAGCTTTTAAGATGACCGAAAAAAAATATGGTTGTGATGTTTTTATATC
Source organism: Chryseobacterium ginsenosidimutans (assembly GCF_039536845.1). Classification (GTDB taxonomy): domain Bacteria; phylum Bacteroidota; class Bacteroidia; order Flavobacteriales; family Weeksellaceae; genus Chryseobacterium; species Chryseobacterium ginsenosidimutans_B. The sequence continues at coordinate 164,528 of NZ_BAAAZJ010000003.1, read as the reverse complement.
TACAGCCCCGAGTTTTTCACCAAAATAATTTAGCGTTTCTCTTAATTCCTTATTTAATCTTGTTAAGTTACTATGTAGCCTATCATCAGTTTGATAACTATTGGTACACCTCCATTCTTGATAGTGAAATTCCTTTATTATTTGCAGACCAGATTGGTACTTTTTATAGTTTGTTTTTCTGTATTGTTCAATAATACTATAAGCCTTTTTCGTATCAATTATTAAATTACCATCAAAGTATTTTATTAGATGAGGTCTTCTATTTAAACAATTTAAAATCCTATCATCGTTACCTGTGTTATTTAGACTTTTAATTAATTTGGGATTTGTAATTTCATAACTCACTATTTTACTAAAAAAATATTTAGTGTTTAATACAAATCTTCTACTTGTTTTATTATCCGAACTATGATTAGAAAGTATTTTAATAATTTCATGCTTAATCAAAAAATCAAAGCAATTCACATAACCAGAATAAATTTTTTTTAGGTTTTTTGATGAAAGGCTTACAATATGGTAATCTTGATTTTCATTTCTATAATAACTTGGTAAGCTAATAAATAAGCTCATATAATAAACTAAATAATCAAGATTGAGCTTTCCTGTTTTTCTATTGTAATTATATTTTATCAAAAAGCCCTCTAAATCACATAGAAGGCTTTGTTGGATTAGGACTTTATTTTTCATAGCTAAAGAATTAAAGTTGTACTAATGCTTTTTCTATGTCAATCATCCTGTAATAAACACGACCACCTAAACCAATGGGTTTAAGTATGCCTTTCTGATGCCAATTCCATAATGTACTTACATCTACACTAAGTAAATTAGCTGTTTCTTTTTTTGTTAAAAATGGTTTTTTAAAGAATTCCCCATTCTTATCGATTGCTGTTGAATTTGTACTCATAACATTTATTTTATTTGTTAATGAGCAAAGATTCATTTAGGGGAAAATTAGGGTCAAGGAATTTTTATTTGTTGGAGTCGTTTTAGGGGAAAAATTAAAGTCCCTAACTAAAACCTACACATCAAATCCGTAATCAATTAGTTTATTCTTAATTATTTCTACTTGCTTTTCATTACTTACAAATGGATTATTTCGCTGATTTACAGAAATATTATCGATCGGATTTATCATTGGCTGTATAGTCTGCACTTTTTCTCCTGTAATTGCACTTAATACGGTAGCTAATTTATTAATTGAAATTCCTTTTTTTGCTTGACTTCTCAAAAAATCTAAAATCCCTAATTTTTGAAGGTATATTATTTTTTGAACAGCAGAAGTTTCACTTAGATCAATTAGGATTTCTTTTGAGATTATTCGATTATCCAAGTCTTTTGAATAAATGTAAGAAGTTACTTTGTCGTTTGACTTTTTGTCTATTTTAAAACCTAATTCTTTTATTTTTTCATCAAGAAATTCCTTTACTCTTCTCATAGAAACCTTCATATTCTCTTTTAGGCTTTCAGAAGCAAAAGAAAATATAGATTCTTCTTCTAAACTATTATAATCACTTATTATAAAATCTATCTCCAAAGCATCAGAAGTATTTTTTAAATACTCTTGTAATCTTTGAGGATAATATTTTTTATAAATCTCAAGAGTACATCCAATGAAGAAATTTTTATTTTCTATTAAATACTCATAATCAGTTTGAAAAATTTTTGATAAATCATAATCCCAAAATTTTCCAGTATGACTATTTTTAATTACTTCTGCATCTGCGGGTACATCTGGAGGTAAACAGTTCAAATCATCTTCAAAAACTCTATATAGATTTTGCGTATTGGTAAATTCTTTTGGTATCATAATTTTAATTTGCTGTTTTAAGAACTGTTAGTTTAATGTTTTTCTCTTCTTGTATAGCTTGTTCTTTCCAAATTTCTGCGAGTTGTAAAGAATAATCTAAAGGTTTTTTGCCTATGTATTCAAGAAATTGCTTTTCAGAACTATGTGCCGTTATATTCATTAATAAAGGAGTAGGGAATTCTCTTTTAGAATAAAAGTTGGTGGCAAAACTCCTTCTACAATCATGAGAAGAAACCAATTGCCATTTATTAAATTTACCTTTTTCAGTTTTTTTTGTTTTTTTGTCAAATAAATTCCCTTCTACGATTTCGTTAAGTTCTGCAAGTTCACAAACCTTTTTAATATATCGATTAAAGAGAGTTGTGTTAGTCTCAATATTATTTGAAAATAAGGGTGGAAATTCTCCGTTTCTTTCATTCAAAATATTTTCAACTTCTCTATGTATAGGTATTTGAACAGTTTTTTTTGTTTTTTTCTGAGTAATCGTAATAAATCTCATACTTTCAAATACCTCTATCATATTCTTGTTCATTCTGAATAAGTCTGATGCTCTTTGTCCTACATAACATCCTATAACAAACCAATCCCTTGTTATTTGATATTTTTCTTCAACAAAATTTGTACTTTTGATTTTGTTTATTTCTTCTATTGAAAAAGGATTTTTAGGAGGAGCAACAGTAAACCCTTTTACGCTATCGATTTGACTGTTTACTTCGTATCCGTTTCTTCTGGCATCTAAGACAATTGTTTTAACAAATTTAATATATCTTCCTGCCGTATTTTCATTTGTAATACCTTTATCTAAGAGATATTTTATAAATTCTCTTCCAAACTCAATATTCACATCCTTTAATAAGAATTTTTTCTTTTTAAAATTTTGAAACTGAATTATTTTATTAACGATTGTTGTGTATTTTTTTACTGAATCAATACTATTACCTTTTAATCCTTTAGAGATTGAAGCATAAGGCAATTGTTCTACATAATGGTTTCCATAGTTTACCAGATATTCTTTATCATCAGGCTCAATCCTACCATTAAACAGATCAATCTTACTTATCAACCAATCTCCATTAATAATAACTCCCTTGGAAAAGTCATTATTATACTCCTCCAAAATAAGAACTTCTAATTTCTGTAAAGTTGTTTTAAGATTTTTATTATTAGCTTCTCCTGTTTTAGGAAGACCAGTCTTAGAACTCCAGTTTTTCGCATCACAAATAAAACCTGTCTTTCTTTTTATATCTAAAGCTCTACCTAAAGAAAATCGGACATATATTGGCGCATTAGGAGATTGGCTTTGAATAAAATATTGGACTCTTGCCATAGTAAATGTATTTGAATACAAATCTATTAACAATAAAATAATTAGGCAACATTTAAGCAACAATTTATATATACGAATAAATCAAATTAGATAATTTTCAACGCCATTTTTCACAAAACACTTATTAACAAACAATTAACTATCTAATAATATCTAATAACATTGAATCAATTTTAAATAAAAAACATAGTCTGGATCCCTCCAACTCCACCGGAATGAAAGGTTATGAAATCTTTTAACAAATAAAACACTCTTTATCACTGATTTAGAGTGTTTTTTATTTTTCACTAACTTCCATTCATTGTCATTGAATATCATTTTGGTGGGTGCAAATGTGGTAGCAAACTTAAAAGTTGCCCCACCAAAATTCAAGCGTTTAATTTTCTCTTAGTTATTTTGAAACTTTCTGAATTACTCCAATAATTATTGTCATTTACATTCATTAGTTACTATTTACTTTCATTATCATTTTAAGCGATGGCAACTTAGATTTTTTGCCCGACATTAGCCTTAAAATCAAGATTTATGAGTATAAAATATATATTAAGGAAGAAAAACGGTATTGCAAAAATTAACTTCAGATATCGACAAGGAAGAGATGTTGATATTGTATTATCAACACCATTTTCGATAAATACCGAAAATTGGGATTTAGAGAATGAGTGTTATAAAGAATCTCTAAAAAAGAAATCTGTAAGAAATGAGATTGACAAAAATTTCAATTTAGCAATAGATCAATTTAATATTAAATTAAAAGAGTTTAAAATTCATATTGAACAATTTATTATTTCACAGGATTATCGAGTCAATTCCGATAATCTTAAAAATTATATAAATTCCAAATATACCCTTAAGAAGAAAATTGTAAAAGAAAACACTATACCTTCCCTTTTCTCTGACTTTGTCACATATTATATTGAGCAGAAAAGTCAGTATTCTTTAGGGAAGCAAAAACCTATTACACAAGGAACAATAAAGAAATATGGTGTTGTAAAAAATAAAGTAAAAAAAATTGATTCCAAATTGAAAATATCAGATATCAACGATAATTTCCGTGATAAATTTACTCAGTGGAATGTGAAAAATAAATATTCAATTACAACCATTGTGAAAGAATTAAAGATTATAAAGGGTTTTGTAAAATTTGCCGAAAACAAAAAATTAAAAGTAAGTATCGATGTAAAAAATTGGACCTTTCATATTCCACAAAAAGATTATTGGTACCCTTCTTTAGACCATACTGAACTCAAAAAAATCTCTGAAAAAGTATTTGACTTAGATTATCTGGACAACGCACGAGACTGGTTATTAATCGGTTGCTACACAGGACAAAGAGTATCGGATTTACTAAATATTAATTCTTCTATGATAATCAAAGATAATTTTCTTTCCTTTAAACAGAAAAAAACGGATACCAACGTTACTATTTTTCTTTTACCACAAGTCAAGAAGATTCTCGAAAAGAGGAATGGGGAATTTCCAAGAAAAATTTCGGATCAACGTTTTAACGAATTTATAAAAATAGTTTGTGAAAAGGCAGGAATTAACAAACCAATGAGGGGAGGAAAAATGATTAATAAAAGAAAAATTATAGATATATATCCAAAATGGGAATTGGTAACTTCCCATATTTGTAGAAGAACTTATGTTACACTATTTCGTCATCTTTTTGGTGATGAAGGAATAATGATAAATACTGGTCATAAGTCTATAAATATGCTGGAAACATACGATCAAAACAACGATCTTGAAAAAGCGTTGAAATTCCAAAATAAAATCCACCATATCATAGAACAGTTGGAATCAGAATTGAACTAAAAAAGAGGCTGATCTTTTCGGACAGTCTCTTCAGTATTTTAGATAGTTATCAATCAGGTAATTTATAAACCTCTGAACTTTTATAATAAATTTTATTCCCAACATACCGCCCTTTAAGCTTACCGCTTTTAGTCCATCGATTAAGTGTTGATTCATGAATATGAAAATATTGACAAACTTCTTTCCTCGTCAAAAGATGATCATCTTCAGTTTTATTTCTTTCAAAGAGAATTTTTATCTCTTCGATAATTGAATTTTTAATTTCTTCTACTAATTCTTCTTTGGTAGATTGCAACATTAATATATCATTCATTTTTAATTTATTTTTTATCGTAATTAATTTTTAAAAATTTAAACCCACTGTTCTGGAATTTTAGACAACAAATTCCCGGTTCACAAAGTGTGTGAATTTGAAATTTTGTTAAAATTTAGAATTTAAATTACCGGAACGGTGGAAAATTGGAGTATAAATCTTAGGAAGGTTCTAAAACCTTTTAAGCGGCGTCATTCATTTGATCTTCAGAAGACAGGAAGTCATTTTTTAATGTAGTATAATCCGTCTCATTATATTCCGAAACCCCTTTTTCAAGAATTTCACATATCTTCACAATATTCTTCTCATACAGTTCGCTGATAATCACTTTGCGGTTCAGCATAAGCGCTGCCCTTCCGGTCGTTCCGGTTCCTCCGAACGGATCCCATACAATACCGTTTTCAGGAAAAAAAGATAAAAGAAATGGTATTGGAAGCAATGTTGGAAAAGAACCGAAAAATCCGTTCTGTAAGCCATCCTGTTGAGATCTTTCCTTTGAAATATTTAATTTCAAAATCTGTTCAATATCATTGTCACAAAGGAAGTTTCTGATTGTCTTATATTGGTTGGATATATGATAAGACGGTACTTTATCAGCCCCTTTATTACCCTGCTCTGAACACCCTTTCTTAACTGTCGCAGATTTCTCCGGATCAAATATTCTCAACTGATCATAGTAATAATCTTTAGATTTAGAGAAAATAAGAATTGATTCATATCCATTGGTAAACCTTTTAGTCTTATTTCCCTGTGGTTTATTGTTTGATTTCTGCCAGATTACCTGATCAATGTAGTAAAAACCTGCTTTCTGCATTTCGGTTATTAAAAGTGCAACTATACCTACACATATTCCGTCCTGATAAGAATCGTGAAGATTTATTACTATCACACCATTTTCTACCATGTTTTCCGCACCGAGTTTCATCACATCAACAATATTTCTGGTAAAGTCTTCTGGTTTCTTTTCACGACCGATCTCAAATTCCTGATCTTTAGTATTCTTTTCTGAATACTCAATCTGATTATAATACGGAATTGAAGTAAAAATACCATTTAATAGTGTTCCTTCTGGAAATTGAGTATCGAGACAGTTTCCCGGTAATATGGTGTATTTTTCTGAAGATATTTTAGTGATGGGATCTATAACTGTTATTCCTGTTTCCTTTTTAGTATTGTATTGTCTTACCAATGACTTTGCCTTTCCAAGGTCATATTTTTTGTTAATAAAACCATCAACAATTTTAGCTTCTTTTTCTTTTTCAATATTATAATCTAGATTGTTTTTTGTTAGTAGATCTAAAGTCTGTTTTGCCCTGTCAAATGAAATTTCATTTTCTAAAATCTTTGTAGACAAATTCAAATTATTATCCGGGTTTTCTTTTTCGAAGATCAAAGATTTTTTAAATGTAATTATATTATTTCGGCCCCATCCTTTTCCATACTGTTCAGAAATAAACTTATACTTTTCGTTATAAGTGGTTTCATCCAATTCACTTTCACAGTTAACAATTCTAAGATAATGGGTAAGAAGTTTCTTACGCTCCTCAATTGTTGGGACAGATTTCAAATTGAATTCAATCATCCAGTCTTTAATCTCATCTTTCGATTCAGGTTCATTATCTAAGATTATACAATCGATTTCGTTTAAGTTTAAATTCTGTAATGCCAGAAATCTTAATACACCATCGACAATTACATACTTATCTTCAAATTTAAAAACAACTATTGGAGAAGAGTATCCTGTATTTCTAATCTGATTCTCAAGATTTTTAATAAATTGACTTTTTTCTTTTCTCTCGAACAGTTCATCCCATTCTTCAGGAATTTCAATTTGTGATGTTGATAATTTTGTTACTTTGTTTAGTAATGGTAATACTACCCCTGATTTGATTGTTGACTTTTTCATAATATTTATTTTAAATTATGATACAAAAGTCCCGAAATTAAAAACGTACTTTGAGATTCTGCGACGCTGCAATTAGTTGTCGATTCTGTACTTTTTCAAATAATCCGGTATAGTAATATTGTTGTTAGTAGAAGAAATCTGATATGAATATATATCCTGTTCTATACATTGAGATTTGATTTTGAAATAGGAAGAAAGAACATCACTTTTAGAGTGTTCGATTATAACATCATTAGACCTGTTATGATTGCACCTTAAATTTTTTAAATGACTGGAATAATTAGTTTCAGTCATTTGATGATCTAACACTGATGCCAGTTCCAAAAATTTAGTTTTAATTTTTTCAGTTTTTAAATCGCCATTTGACAGAGGAATATCATAATTGATTAGGTGAAAAAGATAGTTAACTTTTGAAATCTTACTTTTTTTAAAATCAATTTTTCCATTACCTAAAAATACATTTCCTTCATCGTCAAATGTAACTTTTAAATCTTGTGCTGATGGTGTATACTCATGATTATGTCGCAGACGGTCACTGATAATTTTAAGTAATTTTTCAATGTGTTCAATATATCTGAAATCATTATAAAAAAGTGCTTTATCTTTACATTGTTGACATATAAATCCGGAACGGATTTTACCCTTTGTTTCCCAAAGTTCAGTACAATAATCATTAACACAGATTTCGGTTTCCTGATGAACACTTTCCAACTGTATTTGAGAATTCAATTCCATGTGAGATAATGCCTGAAAAACATTCTCTACAATCTGGTGAGCAACTGCTAAATAAACTTTTCCGTCAGTAATTTTTTGCCATCGGGAATAAGAGCAATTTACTGCTATGGAAAGATGGATAAAAACACTATTCCAATCCTTTTCTTTTGGTAATTTTATGATTGGGATGTCTAAACCTTTATTTGTTAAAAGTACTACGTAACTTTCTCCGATATATTCATTCTCTTTCCGTATACGATCAATAATTTCTAAAATTTTATCCTGTTTTAGTTTTGTCAAATCTTCATAGTCGTATTGAAGATTCCTGTTAGTTTCAATTTTCTTAAATTCAATCACACCATCAACAGAATTAAATAAGTTCAAAACTTGATCAACATACTTTTTACCGTAATTTTCCAATGCGCAAACATATACTTTCATAGTTTTTTTCGGAAAATAGCAACAAAAAGGGATTCCCGCAAGAATCCCTCAATATTTTCACATTTTTTTATATTTTTCTTTTCTCCGTTTATTCATTACCTTTTTAAATGATCTATTCCATATTTCATTAATTGTCTGTTCAATTCTGTCAAATGGGTCAGTGGTAGGCTTGATAACTAATCCTATAGGAGTTCCGGTGGTTTCTCTGATAATTTCTGCCAGAGAATTTCTTACTTCTATTGCTTTAGTTTGTTCTATAACAATTGAATCATGAACGGTGAAAAAATTTAAATCAGGCATTTCCTGTAACAGTTTCCTTATTCCTACATCCAAAAGCAGATACGATTCAAAACGTTGGAGGAGAATAGACATCCATCCCCTACTTTCATCAATTTCGTTGATCATTTCGATAATCCCGTTAACACTTGGAAAACGTTCTTTCATTTTTCGGATAAATGTATTGTTCTCCCGATGTCTTTTGAGATTCAGATAACTCATAACATTTCTTTTAATGAAGTTCCGGTCTTTCTCACCATTAAAGATAAGTTCATTCAAATGATCATAGATGTTATTATTGAATGGTAATGATCTGAATTCTCCTATATCCTCCTTATTTAAAAAAGTGCCACATATATAGGGTATATAACTACTTTTATGTTCATATAATAATTGATTATTGAATTTAAATTTTTTTATTAATTGTAGATAATATCTAGTTCTATTGAAATTCTTATTTATTTTATTATATAAATTACTATCTATATTAAATAATGATAAATTATTTTTATTTAAATAAAATGATTTATCTAAAATATTTGATAATATGTATAGATGACTATTTGATATATCTATTTCTGACACTTTGTTATTTTTTATTTTAATAAATTTCCTAATCTCCCGTTTACATGACGTTAAAACAGAATACAGTCTGTTATTTCTTTTTTGAAAAGTGGGTTCAAATTCACCATTTTTAATTTGAATAACATTCCTTCGCATTGAGAGTATTTTATCTTTTAGACTCTTTTCCAAAGATTGATAATACGGTTTGGCGGTTTTTTTTGAAAGTCTTTTTAACAGTTCTAATTCTATTGCATTTATATAATCATCAACACGATTATCTATTGTAATAATATCTTTTTCGTACTGAGAAAATAAATATTCCCGATCAATTCCGGTTTCACAAGTCTCATTTTTTATCTCATCCAATTTTTCCTTATTATATTTTATTATCCTGTTGTGGTAATTCTGAGAGATCAGAGATTGGATTTTAACATTTTTATTTCTACAAAAAAGGAAGAAATCATTTTTCAATTTGTAGGACTTTGCATAACTGCCGACTTTATAATTTCTGGTTTCAATAACGGGATAATCAGGATCGGTAAGGATTTTGACGGTAGTCGTGAGAAGGTTTCTTGTAACAGAATTGAACTCTTTACTGAGAATTTTTTTATAGAATCCATTGTCTTTGGTGTAAGTCATATAATTGGAGGACGGATAGATATAGTGTAGAAACAGATAGATGGAATCCTTTATTTTATTTCTGGCTTTATCACTGGCATCACTTACGTAAATTTCTATTTTTGACCACATTCTATCATAATCAATATTGTCAGGTACAGTCAAAACTTTTTCAACATATTTAGTCATTTATATAAAATTATTTTGTTTATACTGGTTTGATTATCAGTTATTTAAATTATATATAAAATAATTGGAAAAACCAAATAATGTAATTGTTAAAAGAAAAGTTTTCTAAAATTTTGAGAAAGATGGAAACCCTCTTTTTACATTCAATGATATAAATTGGGAGAGTTCTTGAGATTTAAAAAGAAAAAACCAGAAATTTTTTTTTCAGAAAATGACCATTAACTTCAATTTTTAGATTTTTTACCGGAAAATTTTTATTGAGATTTCAGGTATGGTATTGAACCCTGATTTTTTTAATCAAAACACCGCAGGGAGGGAGGTCGGATTTGAGGGGTACCCCCAAGGGAGGGAGTGGCAACTATTTAGGAATATGATAAGTGAGGATCAATTGACATCCTATTCTATAGTAATATTGATATCTCAAGGTATCGCTTATTATTTTGCTCTTAATGTACTTTATTGCAGTTTCAACTAAGCCTACAGTTTATTACATTTTTATTTTGCTCAATCTTGTCTTCCTTTATATTAAAACAAAAACTAAATCTATTTTAAACGCTAAATGGTGCTAAAAGCGTAGGCAGAACGGTGATTTCGCAGTAAATTTAATTCAGATTTTAAATTACAACAAAATGAGAGTTAAATATAATAGAGTTTCTACTTTAGGTCAGACAGGAAATCGTTTTGAAGCAGATCAGGATAAATATGACTTAGTTTTATTAGACAAAGTTTCAGGTACAGTAAATTTTAGAGACCGAGAGAAGGGTCGAGTGTTAATTGACTTGATTGAAAAAAATGAGGTAGAAACCGTTGTAACAGAAGACTTGAGTAGATTAGGAAGAAACACCCGAGATGTCCTGGCGACCCTTGACTTTTTTGATCATAAAGGGATTAATGTAGTGTAAGAAACATGGGATTGCAATCTCGTCCCAATGGTGAGAAAAACCCTATATGGAAAATGATCACTACCATAATGAGTTCGCTGCACCAGAACGAGATTGAGACTCAACGTCAACGTTGCGAAGTAGGACGAATGGTAGCTCGTCAAAATGGCAATGTGACCTTTGGGAGACCCAATGGATCTAATGAAAGTGATGCTACTTTTATAAATAAGCCAAAAAATAAAAAGGCGTTGGAATATCTGAAGAAAGGAAGAACTTTAAGAGAGATCGGAAAACTTCTTGAGATGTCTACAAAAACCGTTATGAAAGTGAAAAAGGTGGCGATAAAACTTGAATTAATTTAACCTTTAAAAATAAAATACAGACTACCGTTTGTATTTTAATTACGTGAGCAAAATAATATTTTCTGATTTGTAGAAAAAAATAACACGAATTCGTCGGATATATCGATACTTTTCAAATGGAATAAAGTCCTTATTTTTCTTAGAAAATGTTAAAAACCAATACTGGAGTATTGTATAAAGGATTTTAGTTTTAATTTAAACTTAAACTAGGTTTTAGGATTTACGGCAAAAATGTACCAAATTAGTACCGTAAAAACACCTAATAGTACAATAAATGATTATTAAAGTACATAGATTTTCACATAATTTTAGGTAAATGAATGAATAAAATATAATGTATTTGCCTATTTTGTGGTTTGCTTTTTCAGAATTTCCACCAATTCTTCCTGTGATTTTATTATTTTTTTCCAGTTAATTTCAGAGGATAAAAAAATCTGATCCTCAATTAACATATTTCCCTCTCCTTTAAATAACCAATTGGCATTAAGATCTGGACATCCATATAGTAATTTTGCTATATTTTCTTGAGATAACCCTCCCCGTTTTCTTCCTTTTCCAATTAATCCAACAGAAATACCAGTCTCTACGGTAATTTTATTATCGTTTAAACCCTTGTATTCCATGTATTTATCTAATCTTTCAAAAAAATCACTCATTATTGCTATATTTCAATTGACATATATAGTAATATTGATATATTTGTTTCGTCTTTGAAACAACATAAGCAATGGATAAAAATACACAAAAAAGATTGAGTTACAACACCCAAATCATCAAAGTTCTTTCGAAGTCTTATCAGGTTTCAGAATACTTTGTCCGTGAATGTGTCAAAGGAAATAAGAAGAGTCTTACTGCAGACGAAATCAAGAAAAAATATAACGAACTCAATAATCCTACACTGGAGAAAATCAAAGAGTTTAAAAATGAAAAATAAATTTAAAAACTTAATACCATGAAAAAACTTCTCATCATCTTAATCTTCAGTTCAGCACTGACAGGATTCAAATCACAAAAATGTTTCTATAATGATATGGAAGTGCAGGAATATCTTGCTCAAAATACCTCATTTAGAGATCAAAGTGATATTATAATCAGATTCTCAAATAGTGGAGGCGTTTTTTCTACCGGAATGGTGGGATCAACGATGTATTATCTTGACAGAGTCACACTTCTTTCTTATAGTAAGGCAGTTCTGACTTATTACGATTATCAGAATACAAATTCAATTGTAAAGATTTTACTAAACTGTGAAAACAATACGATTACAGATCTTGGTGATAAGAATGTATTCAGAAGTACAAAAGATTTAAGGAATGATTCTTTTAATCAGTTGGTTCAGAAAAACACTAAAAACAAAAGATAATAATGTGAATGCATGTTGAATACTGTTCATTACAGAAATTACAATTAATAAAATCTCAACCATGAAATATTTTGAATACCTGGAATATTTTAATTTCGAATCACTGTTGAATACTTCATTTTTTATAGCATTTTTTGGATGTATAATTGTCATGAAAATACTCTTCATTTTTATCTTTCAAAAAGTATTGAGCAAAGGTGGTGAAGATTATCATATAAGTGTATTTTCAAATATTATTTATTATATGATTTTTTCTTTTTTTATGGTCACTGTTTACGATTATAATAAAAGGTATAAAAATTATGATTTCCGGTTCTCTAACTTAAATGTCCATTCCCAAATTAAAAATACTATTAGTACTATTGACAGTACCGGAATTAGAGAAAAGTTTTCACCCAATGTAAAATACAGTCGGGTTCCTAATAATGAAGATGAATCTGAAAACATCGGTGAAAATGAATTAAAAAGATTGGAGACCGATTATAGTTATTTAAAAACACTGGAAAATATTCTGACTGATACAGACCAGTATAATGAAAGTTATGCGGGAGAGATTTGTGGTCATGAAGACGGTAAATGTCAATGGTGTGGAAAGATATTTCAATTGAATAAAATATATAAATCTTCTTATTTGGTTATAGGAGAAGAAGTGGGATTTAATATGGCAATATCCGGTGAAAACTGGAATACCCCATTGGTTTACAAATGTGTCAGGGATTATGAGAACGGTATTAAATATCAATGTGTCACTGAAAAAGAAAAATTTTGTTCTCCTAAATGCGAACGGGAACACCAACTTTACAATAATTAAAAAATGAAAACATTATCGATTATAGGGATTTTGCTCAGTGTATTGGGGATTATCATGTGTTTTGAAATTATTAATACCCATATTGATTTTTATCATTCCGTTATTAATTATCTGGGTGATGATCATGATTCAATACGGAAAAAAATATCTGAATTGGGAACTGAGCATTTGGATTTTGGAACAGAAATCTGTTTCGGATTAATGGGTATTTTTATATTTTTCCTATTTACATCCGTTAAGTTAAATCGATACAAAAATTAGTATTGGTTTAAGTTTAAATCATTTTTCTTTTTAAGACCATTTGATTATAAATGAGAATATATTCTTGGAATTATTAAATTTCTTAGAACGAAAAGTTTATACTCATATTCGATATACGCAAAGGGTGTCAATTGACATCCTTTTGTTTTTCTGCTTTACTCTTTTGCAAAAAACTAAATAATAGTTTTATATTTTTCACTTAAATTTTGTCTCAAAAATAGTTACAAGTTCATTCTTAATATTACACACATATTAAACCAATATTTTAAAATTATTAACTTTCAAAATCCCCGTTCTTTCTCGTCTTTTTATGATATAAATTCGCTCAATGAAAATGATCAAATCATTTACGGTACTGTTTTTTAATGAATCTAAAGTCCAATATGGTGACTTTTTGATAATAAATAAAATGGTACAATATAATAATTAACGGATAAAAAATATAAAAATAAACTGACCATGAAAAGAAAGGTAATTTTACCTATAGTTTTAACATTATTGAGCATCAATAGTGCTTTTTCACAGGAATTGCCCAAAGTTATGCCTCCTTCGCCAAACGCGTCTGCATTAGCCCAATATGCCAATCAGCCGGTGAGTAATTATACAGGAGTCGCTAATATTTCTATACCATTATATAACATAAAATCAGGAGAAATAGAATTGCCTATTTCTTTAAGCTATCATAGTTCTGGAATAAAAATTTCCCAGGAAGCAAGCTCAGTGGGATTAGGATGGGCTTTTAATGCTGGAGGAGTGATTACTCGTTCGGTAAGTGGAGTAGATGATTTGGATCCATTTAATGGGTATGTCACAGTGAGTGAATTGCCTTCAACTGGTGGAGATGATATTGTTGCAGGGCCGGGTTGGCAATACTTCAATGCCTACCAAGAAATTAATTCAGGTTTAAGAGATGGAAAGCCGGATATTCTTTATTATAATTTTGGTGGAGAGTCTGGAAAAATGATTTTTGAAAAAAGACAACCTAATAATAATAAAGTAAAAGGGATACCTCTACAACAAACCAATGCTAAGTTTGTTTATGATTTGGACACAAAAGAATGGGAAGTTACTGATGGAAATGGTTGGAAGTATTATTTTGCAGAAAGAGAAATTTCTCGTGGTTATAGTGGTGCTGATGATCGGAACGCACCTGTTTATTTAGTAAATGACATACAACGAGGAGCACAATATGATAGACTAGATCCCAGTATAAGCTTTAATGAATATATTTCAGCTTGGTATATTAGTAAAATTGTTAATCCACAAGATGATTCTATATCTTTTGAATACGATGGAGACGCAGGACACAAAAGTATAAGCCAATTAAATTTTTATGAACAGGAAAGCTATTGGGGTAACCCTCTTAACAATTCTGGGAAATTTTGGTATGGAACTCTTCTTGAGAAAAAGAATTCTATTGCAGTTAGTATGACATCGTCAGACAATCTAAATTTAAAAAAAATTAAATTTAAAAATGGTTATATTGACTTTCATACAAGTGACAGAGAAGATTTACGGCCATATAACAATTTTGGTACCTATTCATCCAAATCACAAAAATTGGATTCTTTTGAAGTCTTTAATTTAAATGGTGAATCAATTAAAAAGGTTGATTTTGGCTATAGTTATTTTGGAGATTCTTATACAGGGAAAAATAAAGAGAACTATTGGAGATTAAAACTAAATGCTATTCAAGAGTCCTTTTTTGATAATGTCTCAGGTGTTTATAAAAAAAATCCACCTTATAAATTAAGCTATAACTCAATGGAATTCCCAGATAAGACTTCTGCATCAACTGATCATTGGGGATATTACAATGGCTTTGACAATGATCATCTTATGTTATATGATAATGTAACGCAATTTCTGAATGGAACCAGTCCTGATGTAGAAGATTATCCAAATCCACCATCTTATTCAAATACCTATCAAAGTTTTGTGCCTTTTCAACTAGAATATGGGCCTACTCCAAATGGCCAGACAGCCGCATTTTTAAATGGTGCTTTCAGAGAGTCTGATCCGGCTTATATGCAAGTGGGCATTTTAAATCAAATCAATTATCCAACCGGAGGTGCAACCAAGTTTACTTATGAACCGAATAAATATAGCGTTGGAGATCAGGATATTTACAATTATGATACTAGCTCATTTTCGGTATATGCTGACGGAGACAGTGTAACCGATGAGGTGACCAGCTTTTACCTTAGCAATTATACACGTGTAAAAATTAACTGTAATATTTTTAATTCAGGACAACAAAGTGCTTTGTCAAGTATGAAAGCTTCCATACAAAACTCTGGCGGTATTGATATTATACGTTTTAGTCCAAGTGTTAATTCTTTTAATAGAAGTATTCAAGCAGTTTTATCTCCTGGCATGTACTATATTAAAGCCAATACCCATGCACCAACACAGAGTATGACAATTCATATAATGCTGAATTTTTTACAACGTAACTTGGTAGATGCAGTAACTGGAGGAGGTTTACGAATTCTCAAACAAGAAAACTTAGATAGAGATGGAAGTGTAAAATCAAGAAAAACTTACAATTATACTTTTAAGGATACGCCATGGACTTCTGGAAGGCCAATGAGTAATATCCAGCACATTTATAGAGACGGAGGTGACCGCATATATTATAATGAGTATGGACAGAATATGGCTTATAGAGATGTTATTGTTTGTTCTTCGGAAAACAATGCGCCTATAAGTTCATCTGCTCAAGGAAATTTTGTGGGATATTCTGAGGTATCGGTTTCTGATATTGATCAATTGGGAAATAACTTAGGAAAATCAATTTATTATTATTCAAATAATCCTGACGTAGAATGGGTGAATCACCTGCCAGGAATGCCAATAATAACACATATGGATAATGGAAACTTAATAAAAGAAGAACATTATAATAGTAATAATGTCCGTTTAAAATTAATTGAAAGTACATATGAAAAGGACGAATCTTCAACTAAAATGGTTAAGGGGGTATTTACTAAGAATGTTTTAAAGGATCCACCGTATGGACTAGGTTATGGTTGTTTTATCAGTCTTTATAGGGTTTATTCTGAATGGTGGCATCCAAAACAAACGATTGAAACAAATTATGATATGAACGGAAATAATCCTTTGGTTACAACAACAAATTACAGCTATGAGAACCCTCTTCATAAGAATTTGACGAAGACAACTGTTACACGAAGCACAGGAGAGATTGAAATAATAAGAAACAAATATCCTCAGGATCTATCTTCCGGTATTGATGAAACATCAGCAACCATAATAGCTGGTATGACAACGCAGAATAATATTAATCCTGTTATACAAACTGAGGTGACTGTTGATGGAAAATTAGTCAAAGGAACGATTAACAATTTTAAAGTTAAAAACTATACAGATCAAAATAATATTTCCAGAAGTATGTATCTTTTTAATAATATAAAAACTTTAAAAACGGGCACGACTGGTGATTACGATAAAAGAGTCGATTTTGTAGATTATGGAAAGTATGGAAATATAACAGAAGCAAAGAAAAGCGACGGCACAACATCCGTTTATGTTTGGGGCTATAAAGAGGAATACCCGGTTGCAAAAGTGGACAACAGTACATTGTCTGCCGTTGAAGCTACTTTAACAGCAACAGAGCTTGCTGGTATAAAAGGGGGGACTTATGATCAAATCGCTATGGTTAGCGTTTTGAACAAAATAAGAATTTCTTTGCCAAATGCCCTTGTCACAACATATACCTATTCTCCTCTTATTGGAGTGACAAGCATCACCCCACCTTCTGGTATTATAGAATATTATAAGTATGATTCTCAGAAAAGGTTGGAAAGAATTGTAAATATCGACGGAAAGATTTTAAAAGAATTTAAATACAATTATGCACCAATTGCTGCAAGTATTTTTTCTAATTCCTATAAAGATAAAACATTTATCCGTAATAACTGTGGTGCTTCTGCGACAGGAAATCCTTATCTCTATATGGTTCCAGCCGGAACGTATTTTTCAGATTTAAGTCAATTAGAAGCAGATCAAAAAGCACTTGATGACATTGATGCCAATGGTCAAAACATGGCCAATCAAAATGGGACTTGTACAGTACAACCGTCTTGTAGTTTTGTTTTTTCTTCTGGGGTTAGTCCTCAATACAGTACTAACTCTACGACAACTGTAAATAATACTGTTAATTTTAATGTGGTATTTCCAGCTTATGGACTTTGGCAAAATTGGACTAATGGAATAAATCTTGGCAAAATTGGGTCTGGTTGTATTCCTATTGCAAATCGACAATTTACATATTTGGAAGCAGGGGTTAATCGCCAGTGGAATATTTTCATTGATACCGCTGGGAATTGCACTGTAACTTTATTATCAGGAACATCAGCTGATCCAACTTCATATGATCCGTTGAATTTTACATTTCAATATCAAAAGTAACACAAGTATGAAAAAACTTATTATGAGTGCATTTTTTATATGTACAATCGGTGTATTATATTCTCAAGAAGTTATCTGGCAACGAGATATTAAATCCCCGACACAGGATTTCCTTTCTCAAGTTACCACAACCATTGATCAGCAATATCTGATTTCGGGAAGTTCAATTCAATCAAATAAGGTTTCTCAGGAAACTAAGCAGACCAATGGTTATGATTTTCACTTGATAAAATTAAACCAACAAGGGGAAGAGGTTTGGGAAAAGTACTTTAGTGGTAAGAATCATGATTTTTTATCTGCTACAGTAAATACACAAGAAGGAGGATTTCTTTTAGCAGGTACTTCATATTCAGGGAAAGGATTGGATAAAAAAGAAGATTCCAGAGGCGGATCGGATATTTGGTTGATCAGAATCAATGAGTTTGGGGATGAATTGTGGCAGAAAACCATTGGTGGAACTTCTGATGAGGAAGCAAGAGCTGTTATTCAAACGACAGATTTAGGATTTTGTGTAGCGGGAAATATTCAAAATTCACCAAAAAGTTACGGATCAAAAGATGTTTTGGTTGTAAGACTTGATAAAAACGGAAAAGAATTATCTCAGGCTATTTTAGGTGGAAAAGGACTCGATGAACTTGAGAAGATGATTCCAACGAAAGATGGTGGTGCTTTATTAGGAATTTATTCAAGAAGCAATTCAAGTGGTTCTAAGAAAACAGAAAACATTGGAGAGGGCGATTACTGGATTATTAAACTTTCAAAAGATGGAAAAGTAGAATGGGAAAAGAATTTTGGAGGAAAAGGAGATGATCATTTGAGAACACTTTCTTTAACATCAACTGGTTACTTAATAGGCGGAGAATCAAGATCAGAAAGGTCAGGAAACAAAACCGTAGGAATCGAAGAAGGTGCAGACTTATGGCTGATTTCTTTAAATGAAAGAGGAGAGGAAATTTGGCAAAAGTCTTACAATTTTGGTAACAGGGATCTTTTAATGGGCATAAGTGTTTTGCATTCTTCAGATGACAAATCTTCGAAAGGAATTCTGCTGGGAGGTTATACTCAGGCAGAAGGAAGGATTGAGAATAATGATGAGACTTTTTGGATGTTGTATCTGGACTATAATGGAAATGAACAATGGAGAAAACATGTGAAGGGAGAATCGAGAAAAAGAGAGGAGAGATTGTCTGATATTAAACTAAACAAAGATGGTTCAATTATTCTGGCAGGAACAAGCGCAGAAGTATTAGGTAAAGAAAATTGGAAAATTATAAAGTTGGGGGATAAACAAATTGATCAATTGATCGAAAAGCAGAATATTAAGATCTATCCGAATCCTGTTTCAGATTATGTTTATGTGGAAATCGGATTTGACTTTAAGGAAGCTGAGATTATGATGTATGATATGGGAGGAAGACAATTACAGAGTCTAAAAACTAAGAATAAAGTAACCAAAATGAATACGCAGGCTTTGATTCAGGGAGCTTACTTAGTGACAATAAAAACAAATGATCATCGAACTGCGAGCGCAAAATTGATAAAAAAATAAGCACACTCAACCATGAAAAGAATAATTTTACCGATCAGTGCCTTGTTTTTGTCAGGATTTATCTTTGGACAGGCAACAATTACTGAAAACTATATACAAACCAGAACCTATCTTGAGCCTGTAACTTCTACGAGTTCAACAGCCAAACAATCTCAAACAGTTCAGTACTTTGATGGTTTGGGAAGAGCTAAGCAGGTAGTTAATGTAAAAGCAACCCCTTTAGACAAGGATTTGGTTACTACGATACCTTACGATGGGTTTGGCAGACAGGAAGATTCCTGGCTTCCTGTGCCTATGAGTACTTTAAATGGAGGTATCCAATCATCTGTCAATGGTGCGACTCAAGCCTACTATAACGATACAAGAGCATTTACCCATCAGAATCTTGAAAAGTCCCCTTTAAACAGAGTCTTTTCAAAAATACAGCCGGGAACGATATGGGAAAATCATGCTGTCCAATTTAAATATGAAACAATTGGTACTAATGACCATGTGAGGAAATTAGTATGGACCGATAATGCCACTAATTTGCAAGTTGAATATGTTTCCGACTTTAGTTTAGGTCAACTATATAAAAATACAGTTATTGATGAAGACGGGAATACAACCATTGAATTCAAAAACGGACGAGAACAGGTTTTATTAGTTAGAAAAGTGATCAGTGCTACAGAAAATGCTGACACTTATTATGTTTATAATGAATATGATCAACTAGTATTAGTAGTTCCTCCTCAAGCAATTTTCGCATTTATAGAAGAATTGGGAGCCGGGTTTGGTGATAATATATCCGAGGATATTTTGAACAATTTTTGCTATCAGTACAAGTATGACATAAGAAACCGTTTGGTTGAGAAAAAGCTTCCAGGAAAAGGCTGGGAATATATGTTATATGATAAACAGGATCGAGTTGTTGCAAGCCAAGACCAGGAATTAAAAAAGAAAGGACAATGGCTATATACCAAATATGATCAGTTTGGAAGAGTCGCCATTACAGGAATTGGGACAGGGGGAAACAGGAGTGCAGAACAGACAATGGCTGAAACATATGGTTCTAACAATGTTAACAGATTAAGTACTCCATCTTTTGCAAGACAAGGAATGGATGTTTACTATGGAAACCAAGACAATACTTATCCGGATTCTACGAAATGGGTTACTCTGCTGTCATTAAACTATTATGATACTTACCCGGGATATGGGTTTAATCCGCCTGTTCCATCCGCTATATTAGGGGAAGCTGTATTGACCGAAATTCCTGATACCAATGGATTAAGCACAAAAGGATTGCCGGTGATAAGTGTTATTAAAAATATAGAAGATGACAACTGGACAAAAAATTATACATATTACGATAAAAAAGCAAGACCCATCGGATCTTACTCCATTAATCACTTAGGAGGACGTACAAAGATAGATTCCAAACTGGATTTTGCAGGAGCTGTCCAGCAGACCATCACTACTCACAAAAGATTAAATACCGATACGGACAGGGTGATAACAGAAAACTTCACGTATGATACCCAAAACAGGTTATTAACTCATAGTCATCAGGTTGACAGCAATCCCACGGAATATCTTGCTCAAAATAAATACAATGAACTATCTCAAATAGAAAGCAAGAAGGTTGGAGGTACATCAGTATCTTCCCCTCTACAGCAGGTGGATTATCAATACAATATCAGGGGATGGATGACCAAAATTAATGACCCTTCTACTTTAGGAAATGATTTGTTCGGATACGAAATGAGATATACCAATCCGATAAGTTCCAATATTGCTCCCGGAAGATTTAACGGGAATATTGGAGAAATAGATTGGAAAAATTCATCTGAAGATGTATTGAAAAGATATAATTATGAATACGATACACTTAATAGATTAAAAAACGCATTTTATAAAGAGCCCACTACAGGAATGGACAGCTCTTTCAATGAGTATCTGACCTATGATTTGAATGGAAATATTAAAACGTTAAAAAGATTTGCTCCTCAGGTATTTTCGACTACAGCAACTCTGATTGATGATCTTGATTATCAATATAATGGTAACCGTTTGGATCAGGTTATTGAAACGATGAATAGTACCGGGTATGAAGGAGGGAATAATGTTATTGATTATGACTTAAACGGAAACATGACCAATATGAAAGATAAGGGGATTGAATCAATTACTTATAATCACTTAAACCTGTCAGATTTTTATTCTATCAGTCAAATTGATCCATTTGGAACAAATGTAAGCTTTAGTTTAAATTATTTATACCGCGCAGATGGTACAAAAGTCCGTAAAACCTACACGAGTGGCGGAACTAGGGGGAATTCCAATATTACCAAAAATATTGTTGATTATTTAGATGGATTCCAATATAAGTTTTCAGAGGTTACTCCATGTCTTTGGTGCAGGACAAGTGTAGCCTATGAACAGGAGGCTTTTAAGGATCCTATTACTTTAGATCCGCCACCTCCCCTTTCTCCTGTCTGGCTATTGGATTTTGTACCGACATCAGAAGGCTTTTACAGCTTTACGGAAAATCGCTATATTTATCAGTATAAAGATCATTTAGGAAATGCAAGGGTAAGTTATGCAAAAAAGAGTGATGGAACATTGGAGGTAACTGATACTAATAATTATTATGCTTTTGGGATGAATCATATCGGAGGTATAAGGAGTTCTCTGGGAGGATATCAAAGTTATAAATATAACGGCAAGGAGATACAGGAATCTGGCATGTATGATTATGGAGCAAGGATGTATATCGCAGATATAGGGCGATGGGGAGTATTGGATCCATTAGCAGATAAGATGACAAGGTTTAGTCCATATGTTTACGCTTTTGATAATCCGATAAAATTTGTTGATCCAGATGGAAAAGCTCCAAGTGACATAGTATATTTTAATTCTCAGGGAGAGGAAGTATATCGAATAAAAAGTAATACGGAATTTAAAACTTATGTTCAGGCTACTGTACTTTCTGAATTTGGAGATCCTAACAGAACAACAGCTCCTTTCAATAGCGGAGTGTCTGGAGTATTTGTTCCAGCCCAAATGCCTAATGTAATCCAAACTAGAGAAGACAACAATGGAAGGCTTGAAGATGTATCAGGGAAAGAATATCAGCAAAATGATTATCAAATTGCTGCAAGTACTCATTTAACAAATAATGAACTCAATTCAGGTTTGATGGTTGTAGTTGATAGAGGAGGACATGAAATTTCTCAAAATAGCTTAAAAAATGTAGAAGATATTTCAGTAAATAAGGTTAAAGCTTGGAGTATGCAGGAAACTCACGCTGGAACTGAGTCAAATCGAGGCGGAATTTTACAGGTAAACGTAAATGGCGATTTTACTCCTGATAAAACAGGTTTAGGAATTAAAAAAGGTGCAGTTTATACTCCGCATAACCAAATAAATCTAGCCATAAGATATGCAATAGGAAAAGGATTTACAGCTGATGGAAAAGGTAATTGGAATTGGAATGGTTGGACAGAAGCACTTAAAAGATTCGGTCCAAATGCTAAAGATCCAAGATATCAGGAACGAATAAATAAAATGGAAGTCAAGAGCAGATACCCAGGTCCAGTTGATTATTAAAATATTTTAAAAAATTATGAAAGTATTAGCAATTATATTATTATTTTGTGTTAACAATTTATACAGTCAGGAAATTTTTGCTCATCAGAAAGCACGACATGAATTTAATAAATCGTTGATCAGTTCTAATGATATGAATAGAGTCAGAAAGAAAAGTTTTGAAAAAGGTTATGAATACGAAGCTAAGTTTCTTGGAAGTTTTAAAACGAAAAAGGGAGAGAAATTCTATATTATAAATTCTACTTATGTAAATCTGAGGAATTTAAGCAATGATAATTATATCTTCGTTTATAATAAAAAAAAACAATTTATTGGTTATTATATTGTTCCGGGATTTCAATTACCAACGAAACTCTCAAATAATGAATTGTTTTTTAAACAGGAAGATTGTATCAACAAAATTAGTTTAATCAATGGAATTAAAAAATGGATATGTCTGACATGTAAAAATGGAAAGGATTGTATTGAATTTCAAAATTAATTTTTAAGAAAGTTTCTCATTTTTTGTATATACTAAAGCTGGTATCTCGATTTTAAGCAGAAAGTTATACGTTTTTAATTATGAATTTGAAATAAGGTTTAAAAATCATAATGAAGCTTGCTATCTTTTTATAACAAAAAGTTTAAATCAAGAAAAGAAAAGAGTGTCAATTAACACTTTTTTCTTTTTCTGTTTTTTTTAAGAACAAATGAGTAATAAATTTTTATAAAAAATTAGTTACAAGTTCGAATATTAGTTTATAATTTAATGTCATCAATTATTTCTCGGAAATAGTTATTAATCCCATTTTTCCATAAATAATTTAGATGATATGTTCTGTAAATATCGTTTAAACTGGAAAAGTCATTCAAATTGACCAGTATTTTTCGGAGTAAATTGACCACCAATTATGCCTGAAATATTTATTTAGACGTTGGTATCTTTGAGAAAAGAAAGGAAGAAATACTAGGACAAAAGATTGTCGAAATAATTAAATGAACTTTCATTAAGATATTACTTTACAAATCCTAGAGTTACTATCTTTTTTGTGCAAAAATTTTGTACTTCGTGTTATTAAAATATAAACAAAAGGGTGTCAATTGATATCCTTTTGTTTTTCTGTTTTATTTTTTTATTATCAATTGAATAATATTTTTTGAATATGAATTTTTCACTCTAGCTAGTCATTCAAATATTATTTAATTAGATTTAAATCTGTTGCAATATCATTTTCAACAGAAGTTCCAAGTCTATCTTAAATAATAGTTTGAACATAGTTGGGTACATTATATATTCCTTCATTATCATTACCGTTACTGACTATAATTTTAATTATAAAAATCCACAGTTTTGGTTTTCGAATCTTGAATTGAATCCGATTCCGGAAACAATTATAAACCATATTGAAGAAAAATATGATATCTCGCAGGTAAATGAAGATGAACAGTCAGAAAATCATTATGATAGCTTCAATTGGGCAGATATCAGTATAACCACAGAAGCAGATAATCTGATAAATAATGCTGAATTCATCTTACAATATAATTTGAGTGACGAACAGATTGTAAAACTCAAAAAGATTATGAGTGATCCCAATCCAGATCCGCAAAATCTTTCAGGGAAACCATGTACTTCTGAAACCAAAGAATGCAAATGGTGTGGTAAGGAGTTTTCTCTTGAAAGTAAGTACTATTCATCCAAACAACTATTAAGTAATATTGTGGAACCAATTGAAGATCCTATGGAAGTAATCGGTTTATTTGTAAACCTTGGTCGTGTTGATCCAATCTTGTGTATTGAAAGTTATGAGACTGGAAATAAATATCAATGTATTATTCTTGAAAAGAAAGATTTCTGTTCTTTAAAATGTGAAAAAGAATATAAATTTAGTCACTAATTATTTCATTTCTTAATAAATTGTATAGTACAGTTATAAAAGGAAACTATTTCGCACTAATCATTAACTTTATTGGATTTCATTCTATCTCTTAAAATTAGATTTTATAACAATAGGAAGCCATGGCTTTTATCCTCTGTAATATATTCTACCATTGTCTGAAATTTAGCCAAATTAATTTCACAATTACAATTTAGTGGAACTGTTCCCATGATAGATGTTTAGATTTTTCTAAATAGTTATCTAAGCAATAATTTTATAATACCATGTCTAAGTAGACTTTTACCTTCCCAATTTTATAGACATGAAAGTTTTGAAAATTTCTCAAATTTGAAAGTTGTCTTAGAATGATTTCCCATTATTTTACTTAAACCTGTAAGTAAAAAACCGCAAAATCTGCGGTTTTTATTATAATTAAATATTTAAAAATACATAAGGCATTAGTTATCCTTAAAATCAGAAAAATTAAGGTTTTATTAAACCTGTAATAAGAGAATGAGAATCACATATTCTTTTCTTTCCTAAAAAAATTGCAATAGGTTTATTTACCAATTTTTCTTTTATAAAAATACTATCCTGTGTATTTATAATACCATATTTTTCGACTATCCATTGCTTATTTGCGGAAAATATGTCCATATAAAAGTAATCAGGCTCTAAATCTGTATTTCGAACTTTGATACGGACACCTTTTTTAGAAGCTTGAATATTGTTAGGCTCTATGTAAATGTTTTCAATTTTTGGGTTAGTTTTTACATAGCTTTCGTTTTGCATTGGTAGTAAGGTGATAATAGGATCATTGTCTACATACAATGTGAAGCCGTTATTATTTTCTACGATTTGTAAGTACTCATTTTGAGAATCACCAGATATATCATAAGTGTAATTATTTACATTGTTATTTACTATATTTTGTTTTTTACAACCAAAAAACAAGAAAAAACTACTTATGATAATTACGACATTTTTCATAGTTAAAAATATTTTTAAAAAAATTAGTATATAATTTTCTTTCTGACAAATGATTAATACTTGCAACATGTTTCTCCTGTCCATCAAGTGCTTTAGGATAATTGATAGCTGCCGAAACCTTTGTGGCATCATCAATATCTGCGTACTTACTTAAGTCTTTTTTATACCAATGCTGTAATACCCACTGTGCCATTACCTCACCTCTATAATTAAGCTCCTACAAATTTGCAGGAGCCCTAATTAATTAGTTTATGATTTTTTATTCGGATTTACTTAAGAATTTTATAGTCTTTTTTAGCAATAACCCCTTCTTCATCCTTAATCCATGTTTTTGTGTCATTACTATATTGTTTTCTGTATACTATTTCTAAACTGTCTTTTAAATCTCTTAATACAACCACTGGCAAATTATTAGTGTCAATATTATTTTTTTCTTTATTCTTAATCTTACCAACATTTATTGGAATTGCTATTCCCACAATGTCGTTATTTATTTTTTGTAATTTTAAGGTGTCATTTTTATTATAGCTCATAGAATTATTAAATATGATTTCGCATCCTACCTGTGGCGTTTTGCATAGTGTAATAATTGTATTTCCTTCTAATTTAAAACTAACATTACTGGCACTATTAGAGACAATAGTATCAAATACAGTGTTTTTATGAGTGGAATTTTCTAAAAAATACCCTTTTGTAAAAGACTTGTCATTTAAAATCCCTCCAAAACTTAGTGAACATCCGTATTTTCCAATATCTATCGGATTACAGAAAACAGTAACTTGATCACCTTTCTTTTGTAAGAGAACAGCATTGTTCTCAGACTTAAAATATTCAACTTTTGACTGTGGGTTTGCATTTAACAACGACTTCTCTTTTTCACAAGACAAGCAAATTGACAAAATAATTAATCCAAAAATTTTTTTCTCCATGGCTTTTTATTATAATATTGTTCTATATTTTTAGCATATTTAGGATTGTAAGTTTCCCACTGTGCTCCATTATAAATTGAAGCCGCTTTTCTCCAATTCTTATTATTTAAAGCGCTAGGCAAATCTTTTTTTGCCCCATCCTTTTTTATAAAATTGACAAATGCCTGAATTTGAAATTTCTCAGACCTTGACATTTCTTGTAAAAACTGTGTTGGTGTTTTGTTCGAATATGTGCAATACTCTCCTAAAACTTGAAATAATCCAAATGAAGTTGACTTTATTGCCATATCTTCATTGATTTTTTTTGCTTTATCTAATCTGTCAAATTGATGGTTATAATACCCTTCATTATCAAATCCTTTCTCAGAAAGAAAATCCGATGAGCCATAACCTCCATTTGCATTTTTGATAATGTTTTCATTCATTAGACTTAATTGATCAGCCTTAGCTACACCATATTTTTCTTTATAAAAATCATAAAAATGGTGACGTTCATATAATATTTTAGGTTTTCCTGAAACTAAAAATGCGATATTTTCACTTTCTTGCTGTGCAATTGCTCTTAATAAATCAGGATCATTAACCCCTAAGTCTTTCGCTGCTTTAGCCCAATCAGCTTCAGTTGCATATTCTTTTTGAGTTGGCTCTCCTACTTTTTTATTTACCGCGCTTTTATTAAAATTTAATTTAAATTCTTTACTTTTTGCAGATAAACCATCACAGGTAATAGTTGCTTTAAAAATATTTCCATCATCACTGAAAAGTTCTGTGAAATTTTTATTTTTATCAAACTTCAAAGGAATTCCCATTCCGCTATTTTGAGAAATGGTAATTTTTGTCTTTGGAACCGCAGTGTCATTTATCAGATAATCAAGCTCATCAACATATATCTCAGCTTGATTATTATTCAAGCCCGATGCATAAACATCAAAATATAAATATATAAATTTATCGTCTTTTGAACAAGATTTATATGTAATACTCAGGCTTTTCTTCTGAGACTGATCAATACCATGAGTATTATTCAATCCTAGAGCTTTTATTTTTGGAATCTCTAATTTTGCTATTGGTTTCATTATTTGTAAATTTTAATTATTAAAAAAATAGAAATGGTGGTTTTTATCCCACCATTTTATTAATAATTTAGTCTAATGTACTATCTTCAATTGTCCCATGAGATAACTGAATATCCCTCTGTTCAAAACTAGTTTCAAACTCCAGTTCTTTAGGGTTTTCACAGTTTTTCGGATCATCCTCAGGGAAAATCGGTAATGGCTGTTTAACAGGTAATCCTGTAGATTTGTCCTGAAGAATTGTCAATGTTGTTGGTATTCTTGTGATCCAATATTTACCTTGAGCTTCTCCTGTCGGTTGTCTCATTTCGTCTACAATAGACATATACATTGGATCTCCGATCACAGGAACTGCACCTCCGTTCCAAATTAATCCTGTTTCCAAGAAAAACTGTACAGCAGCTTCGAAACCAGGTTTTACGGTAACGATGATTCTTGCCATACCTGCCTGTAAGAAACTTCTGAATAGTGGATCCATACTTTCAGTCAGGTAAAATTCCTGCCAACTCTTACGGTTTGCCCAGTAGTAAGGATAGAATGTATAATCCATGATTTCCCATTCAAAAGCCTGTTCCATAAACTTCGCTAAAGCTGTATACTGATCAAGACTATCGCTCAGGTATACCTGGAAGTTATCCATTCTTGTAGTATCTTCAGCACCGTTTGTTGTTACTTGACCAAGCGTAGTAAGATAATCCTGTAATAAGTAAGCAATACAATTGTGTTTCAATGTATCATGTTCCATATAACGGTAGAAATTACCCTGTCTTTCTTTAGCTGCTGCTTCTTTTTCTTTTTGTTCAGCATCTAATCTTGCCTGTTCTTCCTGAAATGCTTTATAGGCTTCTTCATAGGCTTTGATGATGGCTGCAAAACTTTCTGTTTTCCAATTCTGGATAAATGCATCTGAAAGTTTGCAATGAAGGTTTAAGTTTATCGAAACAGAATTTAAATAATTTCCATTATAAGGTACTTTCACAGAATTTTCCAATAAAAATCCGGAAGCTCCAATAGGTCCGTCAGGACTACTGTTGTAATAAATTGTACTGCTGTTGGTAGGATGATATACCCAGATTTTAGCATTGTGCCATCCTTTAGATCTTTCGTAATGAACGCCACCATCGAATGAATAACAGGCATAGTTTGCAGGAACCGAATAATCAAAAACTCCGTCTCCACCTCCGTATTTTGTATCAGAAACAGTTTTAGTGGTTGGCGGAAGAACAGATAATGTGACATTATAGATCTGTGCCCAATGTTGGATCTGTTCTACAGTTGCAGATTTCGGATCCGGCATTGTCCATGCTCTTTCCGGAGCGGTTCTAGGATCTACAGGAGCAGTAAGTACCTGAGCTTTTGCAACAGTAAGAGCCAGACGGTGTAATCTTGAAGGTTCAGGAACCATAAATTCAAACATAGTACGTTTACCATAGTTATAAATTTGGTTTTTCATTTTTTTATCAATCCAGCGGTATACTCCGGTAATATGCTTCGGTTGTGCTGCATCGGGATTATCCGTATTGGTTACCTTTCCTCTGTTATCAAATTCATGAACATTCGTTTCCGTGTATTCCTTGATGATTTTCTGTACTCTTTCTTCGGAAATTTTGGTAAGAACTCTTTCCATTGCTCTTTCCGTGATTTCCTGAGACTTCATCATTGCCTGTCTTGTACTGTCGTGCTGTGCTGTATTATTGGCATAATCTGCACCGACTTCAAAGACTGTTTTACTCGCTCCATAGCTGTATCTTGTATATGCGGTAATACTTTGGTCTTTTTCCAGTTCTTTGGCAACTTCCGTTTGCATTTCAGTTCTGGAAGTTTTGGTCGTATCAGAGATTTTCTCGGTTTCTTCGGATTTAGAAGTAGTATCTGTAATTTCAGAATAATCTCTGGAAACAGAAGATTTATGTCTCAATTCACTTGCCATGACATTCTCAATATTGGAAACTTCTCCCGGAACATACGCGTGAACACTTTGTACCACTTTCAGGTAATCAGCCACACCAAGCCTTTTAATTCCAAAGTTTTTACGTTTTTGGATTGTTATTGTTTCAGGTTCTTCCGGATTTTCAATTGCTGCTCTTTTCAAGATAAGCATTCCGGTGAGACTTAAATCACCCTTTGTATATTGCTGACCAAGATCTGCATAAGCAAAACTTCCGTTATCAAAAATAATTTCTATTCTGAAAGCAATACTTGTTCTGAACTTATTTATTAAGCTTGTTGGCAAGGTAATTTTATCGTTTACTACAGGAATATTGCTGAAATTCTCTTCAAAACTTCCCGCAGTATCTGTCGTTACAATGATTTTAGCATTCGCAACACTCCATGAAGTATCTTCCACCTCAAAAGAGAAATTAACAAATCCTCCTGCTGCTAAGATTCCATAAGAACTGTGTGCGAAAAAACTGTATGCCATTGGTGTTCTTGCTGTATTTTGTACAACAGGAACTGAAGCACCTCCGATATTGACATATTGCTGCTGTACAAGCGGAGAATTCTGCATGGCTGTCTGAATCGATGAAGAAATATTGTTTCCAATAATGTTTAAGGCATCGGAATACGTTTGCACTTCGTCATCAAGAACAATAGTCTGATTTCCAATTCTCAGCGTATTGTCAGAAAGAATCTGAATTCCTTCTTTTGCGGCATCTTCAGATGCTTTTTCATGGTCAAATTCTGCGAAAAGTTTCAGGAAGTTATCAAAAGATTCCGGAGTAAGTTTTTCCTTCAGCTCTTCAAGATTGATTTCATTTTTATATGAAAACTCAAAAGGTTTAACTTCAAGCTTTCTTAAATCTTCGTAAAGACGAATTTTTTCTTCTTCTGAGGTTTCATCAGTAATTTTACTTTCGATTTCAGCCAGCTTTCTTTCATAGGCCTCCAAAGCTTCTCTGTTTTCTTCCAAATATTTGGCATATTCATCCTGATAGGTCTGATAACTGGATTTATGATACTTTTTTTGAAGTTTTTCCAGTTCAGTATTCAATTTTTCGAGTGCTTCTTTTTGGTGTAATGCTTTGTTGGAAACCAATGAAGCTTTAGCTTCTGACTCTAACCTTTGAGTTGTTTTTGCTATCAAAACAGGATTTGAAACTTCTCCAGACATTCTCGAAGAAACTGAACCTACTGTACCTGAATCCTCAGAAAATAGATATTTTGGTAATACAATTTTACCATCGAATGCTTTTTCTAATGGTTTTTCTCCGTTTACCTTTATAATTTCCTGATCTGTTAAATCAAGACTTTGAGCAAAACCAATATGAATTGCCATTAAGATATGGCTGATCGCTTCTTTTACGTAGAAATTTCCCTGCGTAACGATCTGATAAATATAATGATCCCAAAGTTGAGTGAAAATTTTAATACCATCAACAGTAAGCTCTTTATTACCATCAATAAGATTTTTGTAATAATTTTTAACATAAAGCCAATCAGTATTACTTAGTGTTTCTTTCTTGGAAACCTTTCTTCCAATAATAAGAAGCTCACCAAAAACGCCTTCTTCAATTTTCTTTTCGGTTTCAAATCCTGCATTACTGAAGTTTCTGGCAGCTTTTACCATTTCTCCTATTTTTGAGGATCTTGAAGACATTCCTGTAACTGCCGTATCAAAAATTCCTTTTGCTCCTTTCGGCCTGTGAATAAATCCTAAGTTTCTTTCTTTGGTTTCTGTAAGTTGTGGGTTTCTTAAACTCACGAATCTGAAAAGCGTCTGTGACGCATTGTTGTTTGTAGACATTTGTGTAAATTTGTTTTGGTTTTATAAAAGGTTAAGATTTGAAGGTTCTTTTTAGTAGAGTATCTTCAGGTTTTAGCCTTGTTTTTTTAGGTGGTTTTCAGGCTAAATACGTCCACCATGAGTTTTAATTTCGAGTTTCATTTTCTGTGTCTTTCTATAATGCAAATATCCATCGGAGAAGCGACAGAACTTGACGCATTAAAAATTATTCATTAAAATTTTATAAAAAATCAGAAAAATCATTTCAGGAACGATAAAAACCCCACAGAGGAAAAGCCTGTTAATAATAAGTAACACGAAAATAAATTATCAAATGAATTTATTGGAGTTTAAAATTAAACCACCTTTTGATTATAAATTATATATGAAACTATACCTATTCTATAAGATTAACACTGCGAAAAATTGAATAAATCATTCTAGAATTTTTTTACGGAAATAAACTTATTATTATAATTTTAAACAAAGGAAATCGTGATTTAATAGTTTAGGTATCAATATATTTTAAAATTTTGTATTTTTATTCGTTTAGTTTTGTCGGATAGGTATTCAAAATATTTTTGAAGAAATAATTTTAACTCAAACAAAATTGATTAATCCTTTTTCTAACAGCTAAGTTTCATTAAAACTATATAAATTGGAAGATTTACCTAACAGACATAGAAACCACGAAATAGAAACATTATCAGATAGATATCTTAAAAGCAAAATTCCGTACTCATGGGTTGTAAATCATTTTCAGGTTGATTATGGAACTGATTACAATTGTGAAATAGTTCTTGATCGAGGGGTTACCGGAATGAATTTTACGATTCAGCTTAAAGGTAAAGAAAAAGAAGTGAGTAATGATGCTGTAAAGCTTAATATTAAAAAAAGCACTTTAAACCGATGGAACAACAGATTGGAGCCAACGATGATTGTTGCATATATTATTGACGAAGATGAGGCATATTGGAGTTGGTTCAGTGCAAATGAGTTTGATTTGACAAAACCTAATGAATCATTTACTCTTACAATCCTGAAAAACAATAAATTAAGTGCTCTTGATTGGAATACTATTACTGATGAAATACAGAAAATTTTCAGTAGAAAACATCTTTTGTATTCTATGCCCAAGTTAAACAGTAGTAATAAAGATGCTTGGAAATTATACTTTGAAAAGAATTATAAAGCAGCAAAGCTATTATTTTATGAGATGATTAAATATGATTTAAAAAATGAAGCTGTTATATATGAAGCTCTTGCTATTTGTGAATATGTAGATTATAATTATACTAAGGCCATATTAAACATAAATAAGGCATTAGAAATTGAAAAAAATGATAGTATTTTACAAAATAAGGCATCTATATTGACGGAAATTGGTATGTTGAATAATGATCTGAAAAAAGTTGATGAAGCATTAAGTATTTATGAAGTCATCATGAAAAAAGAAAAAAACTCAAGTGGGCTATATTATAATTTTGCTTCTGCCTTGACAAAAAAGGCAGAATACGAAAAATCAATAGAGTATTTTCTGAAAGCAATTCATCTTAACCCAAACAATCCCATGTACTGGAACAATTTGGGCAATTCGTATATGAATATTGGAGAACACATTAAAGAAATGATGTGTTATGATAATGCACTTACACTTGATCCTGATCAGGCCGAAACACTTTTTAGTAAGGGATCATCTTTATTCAGGTATTTTGGGAAAATTGACGAAGGACTAACGTTAATGCTTCAGGCATCAGAAAAAACCAAAAGATATGAAATAGATAATCCCTATCTTTTCTTTTGGATCTCCGAAGCATATTTCCATAAGAATGACATGGATAACGCAATGAAATGGAATGAAAAAGGACTTATATATTTTTGTGACGATTTATATCTAAAAAAGCAAAATAGTCGCTTAAATAACGAGAATCACAACTAAAGCCTCATTTATGGAAATAGAAAGATTTTTTAATATTTTGGAAGGTTTTAATTTTGCCAATCTAAAAGACTCTGAATTCAAAGAAGATTCTGTAAGAGAAGAAATAATTCTGCCTATTATCAAGGGGTTAGGATATACTGTTGATCCGCCCAACAAAATAATAAGAAGTAGAAAATTGTTGCATCCGTTTGTTTCTATAGGTTCTCAAAAAAAAAGTATTTATATTATTCCCGATTATCTTTTAGAATTAAATGGCAAACCTGCGTGGATATTGGATGCAAAATCCCCCGGTGAAGATATCATGAAATCCAAGAATGTTGAGCAGGCTTATTCTTATGCCATACACAGTGAGGTAAGAGTTAATTTTTATGCTTTATGCAATGGAAAAGAATTTATATTATTTGATGTTCAAAAAACAGATCCTGTTTTACATTTTCCAATAGAAGCAATCCCATTATATTGGGAATCATTAAAAAAAATTTTAGCTCCTGAAAATGTATTTGCAGAGAATCATTACATATTGGCAAAAGATTTGGGACTGCACCTTAAGAGACTAGGATTTGCTAAGAATGACCAGTTAATATTCAGTAGTTTCCCTCTTAATGATATTACACAATTAGGCTTTGAAATGTATACTATTTCAGGAAGTACCGAAATTGATAAGAACAGATACGTTGTCAGTTTTGATTTTCCTTTGGAAATATTAAACCAGTTATCTGGAAAGATTCCCCAAGAACTCATTGATGATTTAAAAATAGAAGACGGGCAAAGACAGAAAGCCTACAGATTTGGAGACATTTCATTTTTAATAGATATTGAGTGTGTACTTAGTGAAGAACTGCAGGAGAATGAAAATGAAATTTTTCTTCCGCTTTTTATTACAAAGGTTTTATAAAATAAATTAACAAAAAAATTATCGCATGGATAAAATTGTTACCAGTATAGAGATTTCAAAAAAGCTTAACAGAATAGGATTTGTAGAAAACTCGCTATTCAGCTATTATAAAAATAATTTAGGGGAAATAATCGTTTTGGAAACCGATCTTAATTCTGACTATGAGTTTATTTGTTATACATATACATTTCAGGAATTATTAAAATATGTTCCGGGACAGCTTGAGATAAATCCTGATACATATATTCCAAAAGATGATACGTTCCAAAAAATAGGTAAAAAAGATTTCGAATATGGTCAAATACAATTTGCAGGCTTAGAGATGTTTAAAAGTGACTCTGAGAGAAAATCTTCCGTTTATATTATGCGGTATGCGTACGAGGGGAAAATGATTGCTTTTACACAAAGCAATAAAGGTCTTTTCAACAATCTTTTGCGATATGATGAAAATATTAATGATTGCTTGGCAAAAGTTTATATGATGTTAAGTGAAGAAAAAAAATTAAATAGCAGTTTAATATCACACCATATGTAACAAATATTTTGGAGTTATTATCTTTTTCAGTACAAAAAGTTATACTTCATGTTATTAAGATATAAACAAAGGAGTATCAATTGACACTCTTTTGTTTTTCTATTTCATTCTTTTAACAACAATTTGACTAATACTTTTTAATGTGAAATTTTTTTTATCAAAAATATAAATGGTCAATTTAATCCAAAATTACCTTATCACTTTGAATTGAAAATTGGTGGTCAATATCACTGGAATATACAAATTGAGTTATTCATTTAAGAATAAACTCATTATTAAGTTTTTTAATTATATGCATATTGCAAAATGGGAAGTGAAGAAGATTAGATCAATACAAAGAAGAGATACTATCTTCGAAATATTCTCTGTCTTTCAATAGAAAATTATCTGATAAAATCTGCATGTTGAAATTATTAGTAATCAGTTCTTCTGCTAACTCATTAAATGAAGCCTTTTCTAACTGATACATTATACCACGCGCTCCTTTAAATAAACAACTTAATGCACCAAACGATTGAGCATATTTTAATATTTCTTCTATTCCATCGATAGAAATATCGTTAATCGAATTAATATTATTTTCCATTAATCCTTTTATCAATCCCGCAGTAGTCCAATCACCTGCCCCAGCTGAATCAATAATATTTACAAGATTGAAAGAAGAAAGATGTTTCCAATTACTGTCAAAATCTTTTATATTTCTATTAACCCTATAATTAATTCCATTTTTACCTAAAGTCTCAATTTCTAGTGGAAATAAACCCTCTCTAAAAATTGATTTAAATTCTGGAATTCTATCATTTGAAAATTTCAATATGTCAACAAACTCACTAAGCTCTTCAATTATTTTTTGATTCTCTATTTTTAAGGAAGAAGGTTCTAAAACCACAATTGCACCATTTTTTTTATATAATTTAGCTAACTCTATTGAACTTCGACTTATCCTATCCAAGAAGAAAAAATCGCAACTTGCTTTCTTCTCATAAAAATAATCAATTGTTTTTGCTAACACTGGCTTAAATGATGGCAAATACTTTCCATTCTCAGGATTTTTAAATTCAAATTTATGAATCGGCAGACCTTCTTTCGATTTACTTATCCTCTGAATAATTATTGGTGTACTACCATCATTACCTTTAAAAATAAGTTCTGTTTTCACACCGCAACTTTCAAAATCATTTAAAATTTCCTCCGTTGCTTTATTTTTTGCTAATCTAGCAATTGGATAGGTATCATATCCTAAATAGGAGAGAATACACATCAGATTACCACAAGAACCACCTGCATATAACAGAGGTTTAATTTCAGAATTTTTTTCTACAACTACATCAAGCGCCACAAGCCCAATCCCAACTATACTTTTCATTATCTATTCTTATTTATATATAAGGTTCACCAGCTATCCACATATGAAATAGTTCGTTGTTTTTTAAAATTTCCACCTTATCATTTTCATCAACAAATTTATGACTAATTGAATCAACATGCTTTATACCTATTCTTAAATTTTTCCTTTCATGCTCAAAACTTTTTGTTTCATAAACTGCCAAAAATGCACCAACCGTTAATAATTTACTAGAGAGGGCGGAAACAATAACTTTTGTCCCACCAAAAATATTTAATGATAAGCTATGTCGTTCAATTGTATTTCTTATTAATCTATATACTTGAAAAGGATTTTGTTCATCAGCATATATAATATTCTTTACATCAAAATCTTTATCATTAAGTAATTTATCTTGATAATGATTAATCAAATCATCACCTCTTCGCAAATCTTTTGACGGAAAAGGTAGAATTGCACAAGTAGAAACAGGATTAACTGAACTTCTTATCTTTTCATATTGCTCTAGCTGTTTTTCACCTAAAATAGCTATCCAAACTTCTTTAAACTTTTGGTTAAGAGTTAATTCAGGAATACTTAAACCGTGAATAAATTCTGCAGATTGTTCAACGCCCTCATCTTCAATTTGTGCATCTAAAAGATAATTTTCGGTAACAATAACGTGTAGATTTACATTGCAATTTGGATTATTATCAATTATTTTTAAAATTTTGTGTAGTAGAGGAATAAAAATACCTCTTGGCATCGCACTTATATCTACTATTATATCACTGTAGTCCCTAATCTGGTCAATACTATCAATTATATCATATGCCGTGATGGATGCTATACTTTTTTGTTCCGATCTAGTAATTATTGGTATTATTTTATGTTCAGAATTTTCAATTTTTTCCATAAAATCAATCAATTCATTTTGATGATTACTTACCGTTTCTGATGTAATATTTTTATCTTTTTCTTCTTGACTTTGAAAATATCGTACACTTATAACGTCTCTTTTTCCAGTGCCATCAATATCATAGATAGTTTTAATTCCACTTAATGTTCGTGGATCAAAGCCTAAACCAAGTATATATAATAAATCTTTATTTGTTTTAAGATATTTATTCCAAAAATCGATTGTTTTTTCAGATTTTTTATTTAAAATATAACTTTCCCATCTTGTTTCCATAATCAAAAATTCGCACTGTTGTTAAATAAATTCGCCTGTTCTTTCACCAAAAATTGCTTTAAATCATTTATTTTCATCACTTTAAATTTACCATTATTTAAAGGAAGTCCGTATTTGGAGCAATAAATTCTGTTTAAATAAAGAATCATAACTTCTTTCCCCTGAACTTTGTAATGTAATTTAAAATCAAGTAAATTATAGGCAATACAAAGAGCAATTACATTTGCTGTTGTATGCAGAGGATGCTTTGAATCAACGATTGCTTTATTTTTCAGCACTTCTCTCTCCTTCATTGTTATTGCAACCCCATTTATACCTGGTGAATTCCAAGCATTTGGAGTGTAAGTTTGTTGTCTGCAAAATGAACCTATATTGTCTAGGAAAATTTTAATTTGAGATGCATTAGGAACTCTGATGTCCATTTCTTTCCATTTCTCTTCAGTTAATTTTTTAATTAACTGATCTTGTTTGCGCGGCGAAATCTTTACTGAATTACTGTTGTTTTGTGAAATCTTCTTCAATTGATTGAGAGTAATTGCTTCAAACAATTTTCCAGAAATATTTAAAAATTGTTCAATATTAGATGAAGACAGTCTACTTATCTTATCAATACCGTAATAATATGGAAATTTAAATTCATCGTGAAGGAATAGTTTAGCGGCATTCTCAATGTCTGATCCATCCTGATCTTCTAATGTAGTTTCATCTAAGAATTCCTCAAATTGTAAAACCTGTTGCGAGTTTCCATGATCTCTGTTAATTAAAATCTCAAGTCTTTTCCACTCTATCAAAGTTTCAATATCGTTACCGATAAATTCTTCCCTTGTTTTGAGCCAAATTTCATATTTTCTTTTATTGAATTTTGTATAGAGTCTATCTTTTATTACTTGGATACTTAATTTTGCAACTTCGTTATAGTCTTTGTCAATATCTTCAGATAGGTAAGATGAAAAGTTTGTGGATTCTCCCTCTGTTATTGTTGATAATCGCTTTTCTGCAACTGAACTAACAAACTTTTGGAATTTATTGCCTTTACTCCAAAATTGTTCTAAATTTACAAGAACATAGTCTCTGTTAACAATATTACCTTCTGAAATTATTTCTTCCATAGTAAGAGCTTGTAATCTTTCAGCAATCCAAACATTAACCAAAGGTCTTCTATCTATAATGTTTTTCATTAATGAAGTTCTTTGTTTGTGACTCAAATTATGAACATCATCTAGCATAATTAGAATCTTTTCTTTGATAGGACTACCATCATAAATGATATTTTTGTTATCAAATAGGTGTAAAGAATACAGCTCAACAACTTTATCTACTTCTTGTTTATCTGACAATGTTATATTATCAATATCACCACAGATTTTCTCTTCATTTTCGCAACACCAATCATAAATATCCTTTCCGTTATTTATATTTCGTAATGGATTGTATCCTGTCATAGCAGGATTTTGATTAATGAGTAATTTATCCAAGTCTTCGGGGAAATCTAAATCTTTTATTCTACAAAAAGAATAAAGAACAGATAAGATGATTCGTGTATTTAGTAATGAAAAAAACAAATGATTTTTTACAGTATCATCTATATTTAAATATTCTAAAGTTGAGTATTCATTTGTGAAGGGAATATGTGTTGAAATTAGTAAAGGATTATCTCGATCATCGTAAATTCCTAATGATTTTAATTTTTTATAAATATCTACAAGATGCTGTTCATCTTTTTGTTTATTCTTTATTCTTAAAAGAATGTCGGGAGTAAATAGTCTTAGTAACGTCGTCTTACCTCCACCTGGAGAACTTCTAATAATATTGACAATATCCCAAAGTGGCTTTTTTCCATCAAAAATATCGAGAACATCAGGACTGAAAAGTTGAAT
Source organism: Chryseobacterium ginsenosidimutans (assembly GCF_039536845.1). Lineage (GTDB taxonomy): Bacteria > Bacteroidota > Bacteroidia > Flavobacteriales > Weeksellaceae > Chryseobacterium > Chryseobacterium ginsenosidimutans_B. The sequence goes on along the minus strand of NZ_BAAAZJ010000003.1, from coordinate 124,966 downwards.
AAACTTGTCATCAGCACCAATTGTTTCGGATGGTCGTGAAAAAAATGGATTGATATCTATTCTCATAACACTCTATGTCTTGGAATTCTTGGAAACAAGCCTGTGAAAATTTCTGAATAGTCATATGTCCACAGAAGAGGAACTGAATTATTAGGTGTATTATGCTCTAAAATTAACGGAAGAGCACACTCACTAAAGCCAAGTTGAATATTTGTTTTTGTATGTTTATCCTCAATTAATTCTCTATCATAATATTTATCCTTTTTACATATATTGAATATGTCTTCGTCTGCGTTAATTTTGTATTTATCATCTAACTCATGCATAATAATTAAATCTGGTTTGTGACCATATAACTGAAATAACTTTTCAAAATTGCTTTCTATCGTTTCCTTTGCTTGGGTGGAACAAATGTATAATATGATATAGATTTTCAAATTATCCTTATCAAAAGCGGATTGTATTTTCGTTTTCTCACCAAATAAATCTTCATACAATCCAGCAATTTTGCCTTTTAATTGCCCACTGGAGCTTAATTTTAAATAGGATGTACCACTTGCAGAAAAATCGTCGATTAAAAAAAGTGTCTTAAATTTTGCTTCACTAGAATCTGGCTCTAATTTGAGATCAAACCTAATATTTAAATCTTCAATCAGCTCATCTTTCATTTTAGAAATTCTTTGCTCTGATAACTCATAAGTCAGATAGATTTGTTCATGAGTAAGAATTCCTGTATTCGCTCTACGAAACATATCAAGTCTAGCACCGTCACTCAGACCACAAAACAATGATTGTCTTTTTAAAATTTTATATTCATCAGATTTCTCAATGTATTTTAGTTTATATTCTGGAATATCTAATTGCGTAGCTGTAATTTTTATTAAAATATATTGAAGTTTATCAATAAAACATGATTCAGCTATTAAATTAATTTCGGATGATGAGATATAAACCACGCGTTTCATAATAAAATCTAATGCAATTTTCTTATCTACTGAATCAAACTGTTCTAACCAAATAGCAAGTGTCTCAATAAACCTTAACCCTGCTGAATACTGCTGATAATTATCATACTTATAACGTGCAATTGCCTGAAAATATTTGATATATGATTGTGTCATATCTTCATCAACGTAATTTATACTACTTATTACTTTTTCAAGTAAAGCTTTTACTACATCATCTCTCATAATTTAATTTTAAAATACCCATCATAGATTTGGATTTGACTAAAATAAGTTAATATTTTATCTGCATTTTTATACGTCCCACTTATAAAATTCCAACAAGAATCCAGATCTGATGATACTTCATCAACACTTAATGAAAAAGGATGACTTAATAATTCAAAATCATTCCCCGGAAATTTTCCTTTATCACCAAAACAAAGTGTCTCAAATTTGCTATATTTTAAATTATTTTTAATAAAATTTAAAACATTTAATTTTGAAACTTCCGGTCTAATTATTACATCAATTGAGTGATCAGATTGAACACAGAGTATCTCACTTTTATTCTGTAAGTAGATATATTTAATTACATCAGTAATAAATTCTTCAGATGCATTATTTTTTAACTCAATAGTTAATTGGCTTCTTTTATGTTTTAAGCCTATTTCATCATTATATTTTTCACTTAATTTATTATTAAGAAATTCAAGCCTCTGATTTTTATCAAATATTTTTTCGGGTATATTATCATCACCTAGTAAACCTATTTCACCTCCATTATAGTATCCTATAATAACTTTGTCCCAGTATTTTTCATCAATAACTCTTTGTAAATCTTTTCGAATTGATTTTCCTCTTCCTGTTGCAATTCCAATGATTATATTATTCTCTAAAAGCTGATTTAATTTACTACTTATATCTTCTTTTAAACCAAAATATCTATCAACTGCATGGCACAAAGTACCATCATAGTCAAAAACTACTGAGCTAAATTTTTGTTTACTAATTTTTCCTTTATAATCATTTGAAGCTTTAATCCATTTCTTTTTTTCCTCTTCATCAAGACCAAAAAATGAAACATTACCCAGCTTTCTTTGGATTGCAACTTTTTCTAATTTTTCATTATTTTTATTTAAAAATTTAAAATAATTTAAATGATATAATTTAGAGCCATAATCAGGAACACCTGGCCGCCCTGGATCTATGCTTTGTATGTCTCCCATTAAATCTGTCAAGTAAAATGATTTTATTAATAAATCAATTGAGCTCATAGAACCAATAGTAGAAGTTTCAATTTTAAGAACAGGAATATTCGAAGGTATTAATGCTAAAGTTTTTAGAGCTAACTCTTTATCTTCTGGAGTAATTAGAGCTATTATTGCGGTATTTGAACCTCTTTTGTCAAGCCAATTATGTCGACCATGACCAAAATTCCTATAGTCTGATAATAGCACATTTCCTAATGCTGCTTCCGAAAATTTTGATTCAATATCGATTGCGACAGGCAAGCTCCAGTCAGCAAAAAGTAGTTTGAATGTGAAGTCTTTATTTATTTTATCTTCGAAAGTCTTTAAATCCTTACTAAATTCTTTATCAACCAAAGCTATTGAATGATCAATCTCATATCCGAAAGCTCTATTTAATAAAATAAAAAAAGAAATCAAAGAATTCGTTGCTAAAAACCCATCTTTACCAACTGGATTTTCATATTCAATAATGGATGCTAATCCAAAATTCAAACTTAGTCTATTTAATGGCGTATTTTTTGATAAAGTGATGCCATTTAAACTTAAAGGATTTTCAGTAACAGCATTTTTGAAAGAAGTAAGAATATCTGTATTTCTGCCGCTAGAACTTAAAAAAAGTAAAGAACATTTATTTATTATATTTTTTGAGTAAAGTAATTCTAATGGTGTTATTGCTTTTGCAATCTGCCCTTTTGATTGAAGTAATTTTGATGCAAAATAGCATGCACTCAATGACCCACCTGAACCAATGATTAATAATGGGTTTTTTTCAAATTTTCGAACTTCATTTTTAAGTTCAGAGATTTCTAAATTACAAGCCCACTCAAACACTTCTTTTATTGATTGTAATTCTTTTTTAAAAGGTTTACCCATAAATATGATTAATTTATTTAAATTTATTATTGTAAACGTGCCATTTTCGGTTACTAATAAAAGTGGTATTTTTTGTTAACATTTCTTGAATTAATAATAGCAACAAAAAATCTATTAGACTTAGTTAATTTCAATATAATTTGTCATATAACCAACAATTTGATTTCTCAATTTATTTTGTTTTGACTTCTGTCATCTTTGTATACTATACTAAGAATGCCTAAGCATACTAAACTATTTAGGGCATACTGGAAATAGCACCTTATTGAATTTAATACTTTTTTATCAAAACAGCCTAATCCAATGCACAAAAATAATGAAAAATGTCTCTTTTGCTGTAAGGTGAAATATAAATATGTACAATACAACAATATAAAATATTATCACAATGCGAAAATCTCTTTCTAAAGAAATATTTAATTAACTTTTACAGACGCAAGATCACATTATCACTGGACGGATAAACCAGTATCAAAAGCTTCTTTTTTAGAAAGGTCTCTTACGATACAAAAGGTTCATTATCAATTTTTTTTCGGTTTCAAATCTCACATTATTACGTATAATTTTAAGATGCTATATCCAATTTCTTATCTTCACACATTATATTAACTGTGGTTTAACCTTAAATGAATTATGATGATTATTAATTATATCATATATTTATTGCAACACTAATCATGATCTTATGAGATAATTATTGATAATTTATACATCAAAGATTTGGCATATATAGAATTACTGAGATGATAATATTAATAATTTTAAGATACTAAATAAAATTAAAAACTTACATAAATTATTATAATGAGATTACGTTTATGCTATTCATCAACACCAGCAAGAATTTATGGTCTTGATACCTATGATAATTTTGAACATTATGGTTTTCTAAAATTAAAAATAAATTATGAAGGTGAAATTAAGGAATTTAGCATTGGTTATACTAAACCTTTCCAGAATAAAGAACTTAACATTTTTGCCAACCTAATTAATTTAAATCAAAATGGTGATTCGGGAGATAAACTTAAATTTAATGAATGGCAGAAATCTATTACAGGAAATAAGACTGTTGTTATAGATATATTTGATTTCAAATTTACAATTTTGGATTAGTTTTATTCTAAATTATCATTTACATTGAAAATAAAGTTGTTACTTTTATTAGGACACAATTATATATTCTTTATACAACATTGAAAAGAATCAGCAAGTAAAAATTACTTATAGTTTAAAATTAAACCTATAAAAAATCCAATTCATGTATCAATCAATTAGTATTCAATATAATCAATATTACTCTGTGGTAATTTGTAAACAATTTCAACATGAATCACCAGCTCTATTGCTTAGTTTGTGTGAAAATATCTATATGTTATTAACCGACACCATCAAACAAAGGCTAAGTCCCTCAAATAACTTGTTGCAATTCTTCTCAACAAACTTCCAGCCTATCTCAAAGCGACTTGTCAGATCCATTTTTATATTTATCTATATCCTTCATAGCAATTACAATGGATTTATATAGGTTATCTAATCTTGGTATGTAACTCTTACAATTTTTTCTTCTGCTTACATTTCCAAAAAATTGTGAAGATCAATATTTAATGATTACGGAAATCCGTAAAAACACGTAGTAGATAAAGAGATACTTTTCATATTTTTATACTAGTTTTCAAAATAATTAAATGGAATGGAGGATCTTTTACTATACACACATTCAGATATTAGATGGATAAAGAGCGTAACAAGAAATCAAGGAGAGTCATGGGCATATATGGAGTATAATATTGGTGATACTTTCCCACTGAATTTTTCTAAAAACCCGAAATGGTATCCGACAAATTATTTAAAAGCAGAGCCAAGGGAAATAATTGCATTGTTTCAAAGTTTAAAAACGAGCAAAGATGAACCAGGCGGCTGGTACGTTACACACTTGGTTGCACCTGTGGATAATCGCCTTGGAAAAGTAGATCTCGCAAGCCACCCCTATACCAGAACAGTTGCGCTTGTAGCAAAAAGTTCGAACCCCGTTCTACTAGATCATGATCAGTGGAGCCTGTATAAATGTAGCAGAGGGCAAGTATGCAATATTAAAACGATTGAACGCAGAAGCGGGAAAGATTTCTCTATACAAGAAAAGCAAAAATTCATTTGGAACTTATTTGATCGAATAGATCCTGATCTTATCAATAGTATCCCGCTAAATGAAAATGATCTGTTTGATTACGATGATAAAGGAGAGGAAGAAGGAGCAGATAGAACTTTACATAGATTACACAAATTAAAGGAAAGAAAACCTGGAATAATTAAAAAAGCGAAGGAAAAAGCAATTAGGGAACATAGGTTATTTTGTGAAGTTTGCTTATTTGACTTTGAAAAAGAATACCCTGAATTAGGGAAGGGTTTTATCGAGTGTCATCACAAGCAACCAATTGCTAAAGGAGGTGTTAGAAAAACCAAAATTGAAGATCTTGCAATAGTGTGTGCAAATTGTCATAGAATGTTGCACAAAAGAGATAAAAATGGAAATTATCTACAGGTCGAAGATCTAAGAATGCTTATAAATAAGATGTAATATTAAGAGCAGTGTCGACATGGCTGTAGAATGACCAGAAAATATATAATCTGAATTCTTATTTCAACAACAAATATTAACCAGTAAAAAACATAATGAATTACACCATCGAAGAAATATATTTTTTAGTTGGAAAAGATGATAAAACCGCATTATTGACCTTTAAAAATGGAAGCGATGCATATAATCAATATGGAGAATCAATCGTTGTTGTATTTGTTTATACCCAATTCGAAAGGGAAGAAATGGACGAATTGTTAAAGGTCTTACCTTTTACTAAAAGTGGCTTGGTGAAAGCAAGGTACTTGGGAATAGATCTTACAGCTGAGAAAACAGCTCTCCTATTAAGTGAAGGAGTAAACTCTAATGATATTGCCAATATTCATTATTTCATTTCTCCTGAGAGAAACACATTTCATTCTAAGGAGAAAAGAGAGTTAAACAAAATAAATATCCCAATAAGGACTCAGCGAAACGGGCAGGATTTGGATTGGATGTATGGATTCAAGAAAAAGCTTGTTAGTCAGGGTATAGGACTTAGCCCCGAGGAAAGGGCTTTTTATCTTGCTGGTAAATTATATTATGAACCCGAAAATTTGACAAAAGAGGAAAATGAAGAGATTTACACTGATGAAAAAATTAAAGAGCCAATAGAAAAAGAATTATTACAAATAAAATATCAACGAAAAGAAATTTCCGATCAAGAAAATAAACAACTCGTCGAATTAATCGGCAAGCAAAAAAAACAAAATTTTGCTGTTTTGGATGAATATTTAAAACAGGCAGGAAGTAGTTTAAAAAAACTTGCGATAGAAAATCTTGAACAGGCTACTACACTTTGTGTCAAACTGGCAATGTTTAAGGAACGTCGTCTAAATGTTATGGGAAAATACCCAATTTATATGAATCGGGATAGTTATCTTCATATTTATATGCGTCACGTGCAAGAATTTAAAATCAATAAACATTTTGAAGATAAAAGCAATTTCCAATGGAACGAAGAAGATGTTTTTAATGTACTTGGACACGTGATTAAGCACATTGACAACGAATATCAGAAATTTAAAGAAGAAAAACCAAATCAAAGATTTAGTAAATACGGTAAAGAGAGTGTCTATTTTGAAGGGGATTATTACACCTTTCATATCGAGCCAAATGGACGAATAAGTACATTCCATAAAAATAGGAAAGAACATGAAGAGGAATAATATGCTTCCTAAGGCCAAAAGCTTTCCAATCAGATCACCTTTTTTTTGGAGTTACCACTTTTTTTGGACAGAAATTTCATACATCTTACACTCTTAATATTATAAATCAATTAAAGCTAAACCTTAAAATCATTCACAGGAATCACATTCCGTATGATGACACAGAATATAAAGTCAAAAAAGCACTTGTGGTAGCAATAGTGGTAGCAAACATAAATTCACCTTCGTAAACTTCTATAAATAAAGGATAATTCTATATCCTCCAACTCCACTTATTAAGCTAAAGAGAATTTGTAAATTATTGAATTTCAAATAATTACATTTTCTCTTTTTCGTTTTGTGTCCGAAATTGTTCCCAAACATTTTATACAGAATCTTCTGATTAACAGAATACAAATTATTTATTCATACATAAATATCTATAGAAAAATAAAATAAATCAAAAACAAGTTTTAAAAAAATTTGACAGTCAGGAGGGGGGGGGGAAGCAACTTCGAACCATCCCGTTAAGAATAGGTAGAATTAATCTATTCACTCAAAATATTTTTATTGGTAGTAAATTGTTGTAAATTCTTCTATAATAGTGCTTGCATTTTATTTTTAACAATTGTTATTTAATAAGAATTCCAATATTAAAAAGAGTAATAAATTATGACCAATGTAAAAATAAAAAATAGGATTATTTCATTAGCAGTGTCTACATTACTAATTGGATGTAAAGAGAATAAAGTAGAAAAACAAGAGTTTTTTTAACCTCTTGTTTTTGAAGTTAATTTTAAAGATTTTGGTGATTATCAAATTGATTTTGACAAAAGTAAGTGGAAAAATCATGAAAGAGATTCTATTGTTTATTTCAAATTCAATTTACAAAATATTAAAAAAGAATCTTTTGTAATAAAGACATCATTAGTTTCACCCAATATTCCCTTTTTAATTAGATACAAAAAATTAGATAAGGTTGAAAAATTTACAGATGGTAAAAAAAATGAATATTTAAATATAAATATAAATCAACAGTTTAATACTATTTATAATGATTCTCTGATCTTTAAAGATATTACAAGTGCAGATTTTCCTATAGTAGATCAATCATTTAGTATTGGTTATCAACATATTGGGGCGGATGAAATCTGTCAGTTAAAAGTAATCAATATCAAGATACTATTGATCTTTCTAATCATAAAATAAAAGGATATATTGAAAGAAAAAGATAATTTTTTATAGACACTTGTTATGTTTATAATGGTTCATATTGGGAAACATATAATCCAAATTACGCTAAAAATATAGAAAAATATTATAGTATAGATTTGTAAGTGAAAGCGAAGAAACACATGTAATTCAAAAAACTGTTGTACAAAATGTTTTCTATGATGATATAGTGATTTGCGACGTTAGCTCAAAAAATCCTAATGTAATGTTCGAATTGGGATTAAGGTTTACATTTGATAAAGCAGCAGTAGTAATAAAAGATAATGAAACTGGTTATTCATTCGATACTAGCCCTGGAGAACATGTTAATTATCGAAAGGACTTAGGTTTTTCATCAATTAAGCAATTTAAAAAGGATTTATTTTTAAAGCTAAAGGCTACCATTAAAAAAATCAAAAGAAGATAACCACTCCATGTATCTACAAGACTTTGGGAAATTTGTTATTAAAAAATTAGACACCAAAACTGTATCAGAAAATCAATCTTTAAGCCCTAGATTCTTTTTTTATTTTAGTTAAGAAACTTTCTTTTTCCTTTTGCTTTCCCTAAAATCCCACGGCGACATCGCGTTCTCATCTGCCCACAAACCTAGCTTATTAGTTTTTGCCTGGTTCTGAAATTCCTGTAGTTTAATATTTTTAGATGCTTTAAAATACCACCATCCAAAACCTGCTTTTATAATTTCAGCGGAAAGATATTTTTCATTTCCATAGAAAATCTTGGCTACTGTTCTTTTGTATCGATCTTTTCCAGTTCTATAAAATATCACTGTTTTCCCAAAAATCTGAGAACTTGTAAATTGTTTTGCATTTTTTCCAAAAGCCTGGCTGTTTTCCGGGCAATCCACATCCGCTAGTCTTAATGTTTCCTGAATTTTACCTGCCAATAAGACAACAACCGTATCACCGTCTTTTATTTTAATAATTTTTCCTTTTGTCTGTGAGAAAATTAAAGTAGAAACAAAAAGTAACTTTATATAGATGAATTTTTTCATTAAAATTTTTGCCGGATCCCCAGAATTACAATGATACGTTTGAAATATTGAATACAAATATAATTAAATAAGACTTTAAAACTTATCAAAGCATCAATTCCTCTAAACAATTTTCTCTAATAAAATCTATAATTTGATTAGTTTAAAACACATTCTATTTCAATTCAGAATCTTAACATATATAATAATAAGGATACAGTAAACTTTATTTTGATTAAACTGAAATTAACACATGAAATGTTAAAATATAAACACCTGAAAACTAAAACACTAAACTTCCGTATAACAAAATACATACCTGTAAGCCACAAAAAAGACTAAAAAAATGTTTTATCGTAAAGAATTTTATATATTTGCACCATCTAACAATTAAAAAAAAATTTACTATGTCAGACATTGCATCAAGAGTAAAAGCTATCATCGCTGATAAGCTTGACGTTGAAGAAACAGAAGTAACTCCAGAGGCTAGCTTCACAAACGATTTAGGAGCTGATTCTTTGGATACGGTTGAACTTATTATGGAATTTGAAAAAGAATTCAATATTCAAATCCCTGATGATCAAGCTGAAAAAATTACTACTGTAGGTCACGCTATCGCTTATATCGAAGAAGTAGTAAATAAATAATATTCTTCAACAAAAAAGAAATTAAACAAAGTTTATGGAATTAAAAAGAGTAGTTGTAACCGGTTTTGGAGCAATAACACCGATTGGAAATAATGCAAAAGAATACTGGGAAAATCTTCTAAAAGGTGAGAGCGGTGCCGCTCCGATTACTCTTTTTGATGCCACAAACTTCAAAACAAGATTCGCTTGTGAAGTAAAAAATTTCAATCCATTAGACCATTTCGATAAGAAAGAGGCTAAAAAAATGGATAGAAATACACAACTCGGGCTTGTTGCTGCAAGAGAAGCAGTATCACATTCAAGAATTATTGAAGACGGTGTAGATAAAAACAGAGTCGGAGTAATCTGGGGATCAGGAATCGGAGGTTTAGAAACTTTTGAAACTGAAGTTTTAGGATGGGCAAATACGGAAATTCCGAGATTCAACCCTTTTTTTATCCCTAAAATGATTGCTGATATCACTCCTGGACATATTTCTATTGAATATGGTTTCCATGGACCGAATTATACAACTGTTTCTGCATGTGCCTCTTCAGCAAATGCTTTAATTGATTCCAAAATGCTGATCCAACTAGGAAAAGCAGACGTAATTGTATGTGGAGGCTCTGAAGCAGCCGTTACAGCAAGTGGTGTCGGTGGATTCAATGCAATGATGGCACTTTCTACAAGAAATGACGACCCTAAAACAGCTTCAAGACCTTTTGACAAAGACAGAGATGGTTTTGTATTGGGTGAAGGAGCAGGAACGATCATTCTTGAGGAGTATGAGCACGCAATAAAACGCGGTGCTACAATCTATGCAGAATTAAAAGGTGGAGGTCTTAGTGCTGATGCACATCACATGACAGCACCTCATCCTGAAGGTTTAGGAGCGTATCTGGTAATGAAAAGTTGTCTAGAAGATGCAGGGTTAACTGCTGATGAAGTAGATCATATCAATATGCATGGTACATCTACTCCATTAGGAGATATTGCAGAATCTAATGCAATTTCGAGATTATTAGGAGAGCACGCTTACGACATTCAGATTAATTCTACAAAATCAATGACAGGTCACCTTTTGGGTGCGGCCGGAGTTATTGAAGCTATTGCTGCGTTGGGAACTATTATTCATGGTATTGTTCCTCCTACCATCAACCATTTTACTGATGATGAAAATATCGACAGCAGACTGAATTTTACATTCAACGAAGCTGCGAAAAAAGATGTAAAAGTAGCCATGAGCAATACTTTCGGGTTTGGTGGGCATAACGCTTGCGTTCTATTTACGAAAATCTAAATTTACTGAATGGAGTTAAAGAAATACTTTTCTAAATTCCTTCTCAAAAAAAGAAAAAGAAAATTATCCGAGAGAGATTACTTTCTCAGTGCAGAACTCAGTAAAATAATTGGTACTGAGGTGCAGAATGTTGCGCTTTACCGCGAAGCTTTTTCTTTAAAAAACTCTTCTAAAAATAAAGACAGTAATTACGAAAGACTTGAATTTTTAGGAGATTCTGTTTTGGGTACGATTATTTCTTGTCATTTGTTCCATACTTATCCTCAAGCTAATGAAGGATATTTGACACAAATGAAATCTAAGATTGTTAATAGGAAAAATCTTAATAAATTAGGAGAAGATTTAAGACTGACAGATCTTTTGCAGAAGCAAAATTCTGTAGCTTTAGGTGAAAATATCTCCGGAAATTTATTCGAAGCTTTAATCGGTGCTATTTACTTGGACTTTCAATATGAAGCCTGTAAAAAGATCATTTTGGAAAGACTTCTGACGGCTACCGAAATCAACAAGCTTGAGAATAAAATTGTAAGCTACAAAGGTCTTCTGCTCGAATGGAGCCAGAAGAAAAAAGTGAATATAAAGTACGAGACTTGTGAAGAAATTCAGGTGAATAAATCAATTGTTTTCCGTTGTCATGTGTGGCTTGGAGAAGAAAAAATTGCGAATGCTACTGAAACTTCCAAGAAGAAAGCAGAAGAAAAATCAGCACAAAGAGCATTTTATATTTTAAACAAAAAGGAAAATATACTTGGAAATTCAAAAGCTTTATGATTTTGATGATATAGAATTTGAAGATATTGCCATAACGTTGGTAAGATTAGCAAAAAATGTACCCGATCATGAGTTTTTTTACCAAGTAAATAAGATAAACGACCTTACTTTTAAAAGAATTGAAGATCTCATTTTTCACGGATCTTATTATGATTATTATTTTCCGAGATTTGAGGCTTACCACAAGTTTACAAAAACATGTTTTACTTTCATTTCAAACAAATCTTCTGAAAGTAAACAAAAAAAATTACAGACTGAACTCTTCTCACAAGAAGAAAACATTAAATTTTTATTAAATAATCAGGTAGAAGTGCAATATATTTTGCATAGTTCGGAACAGTTTCCTGATTTTTCCGTAATTTTGCTCCCTGAAAATCTTGTGTTTCCAATTCAAGACTACATACTAGGTTCTGAAGAAGAACTTTATCAAATTATCCAGTATTATGAATAAGTATTTAAAGAAGACAAAAATTATCGCAACACTTGGACCGGCTTCATCGTCGAAGGAAGTAATGTTAGGGTTAATGAGAGCAGGTGTTGATGTTTTTAGAATAAATTTCTCACACGCAGATTACGACTTGGTTCGTTCAAATATTGAAATCATCAGAGAGCTTAATAAAGAATATGGCTTTTCTGTTGGTATTTTAGGAGACTTACAAGGTCCGAAACTAAGAGTAGGTGTAGTAAAAGAAGGTTCTTACCTTAATCCTGGAGACATTCTTACTTTTACTAATGAAAAAATAGAAGGAGATTCTACAAAAGTTTTCATGACTTACCAACAATTTCCACAAGATGTAAAAGTTGGTGAAAGAATCCTTATTGACGATGGTAAGCTTGTTTTAGAAGTCACTGAAACCAACGCAATAGACACTGTAAAAGCAAAAACAATTCAGGGGGGACCTCTAAGTTCTAAGAAAGGGGTAAACCTTCCGAATACAAACGTTTCTCTTCCTGCTTTAACGGAAAAAGACATTCAGGATGCTAACTTCATGCTTGATCAGGAAGTTGACTGGATCGCACTTTCTTTCGTTCGTCACGCTCAGGATATTATTGATTTAAAAGAATTAATTTCAAAACATCCGAACGGTAAATTCAAAACTCCTATTATTGCGAAAATTGAAAAACCTGAAGGGGTAAAAAATATCGACGAAATCTTATTGGAATGCGACGGATTAATGGTTGCCCGTGGAGATTTGGGTGTTGAAGTTCCGATGGAAGAAGTTCCGGCGATTCAGAAAACTTTAGTTGAGAAAGCAAGATTCTATTCTAAGCCTGTAATCATTGCAACTCAGATGATGGAAACAATGATCAATAGCTTAACGCCTACAAGAGCAGAAGTAAATGACGTTGCTAACTCTGTATTAGACGGTGCAGATGCGGTAATGCTTTCAGGAGAAACTTCTGTTGGTAGATATCCTGTTCAGGTTGTTGAAAATATGTCAAAGATTGTTAAGAACATCGAAATGACAAATTTCTATCAGCACAAAAACGAACCGATCGAAAAAGACTTCAATTGTATTGATGAGAGATTCATTACGAACAGAGTTTGTCTTGCTGCTGTAAGAATTGCTAAAACTACAAATGTTGCAGCGATTGTTACTTTAACAAGTTCAGGATACACAGCGTTCCAGCTTGCTGCTCACAGACCAAATTCTCACATCATTGTATACAGCGGAAATAAAAAAGTAATTACAATGCTGAATCTTCTTTGGGGTGTTCATGCTTATTATTACGATATGAACAAATCTACTGATGAAACGATTATCCAGGTAAATATGCTTACTCATAACTATGGATTTATCGAATCCGGAGATTTTGTAATCAACATCAATGCTACTCCATCTTACGAAGGCGGAAAAACAAATACATTGAGATTAACGAATGTGTAAACAGCAAATTGCTTTTATATAAAACAAAAACTCCCGAAAATTTTCGGGAGTTTTTTATGTTTAGATTAAAAATTAATTTCCAACAATAGTCTTTGCAGTCACAAATTCTTTTAAAGCCAATAAAGAAAGCTCTGTTCCATAACCGGAAGCCTTTGTTCCACCGAAAGGAAAACGAGGGTCAGAACTCGTCATTCTGTTAATATTCACCGTTCCCGATTCTAGGTTTTCGATAAAGAATAACTGACGGTCTTTATTTGCTGTCCAAACAGAATTTGAAAGCCCAAAAGGAATATTATTTGCCATTTGTAAAGCTTCATCATCATTTTTAGCGGTCATGACAATTCCAAGAGGACCGAAAAGCTCTTCCTGCAAAATTGGATTCCCCTGTTGTACTCTTATTAAGCCTGGCTTAAATTCATTATCAGAAATTCTTTCTAAAGGAATAATGATTTCCGCTCCGTTTTCTAATGCTTTTGTAAATTGTTTTTCCAATTCATCTGCCAAATCCGGTCTTGCCATTCCTGCAATAACAGTATCCTTGTTCATAGGATCTCCCAAAACATACGTTTGATATTCTGCAATGAATTTCGGAAGAAATACATCTTCAATTTTTTCATCAATGATAAATCTTTTTGCGGCAGTGCAAGTTTGTCCACAATTTTGAAGTCTGGACTTCACTCCAGCCGCTGCAGCTTCATCCAAGTCTGCATCATCTAAAATAATAAAAGCATCACTTCCACCCAATTCAAGTAAAGACTTTTTGATGTTCAATCCGGCTATTGAAGCCACTTCACCTCCTGCTTTTCCGCTTCCGGTTAAGCTTACACCTTTTACAGTATCATGTTCAAGAATCTCCTTTACTTCCTTATGTCCGACTTCAAGATGCTGGAAAACACCTTCCGGAAAACCTGCTTCCAAAAGAACTTCTACAATAGCATTTCCGCTTCCGAAACAAATGGAAGCGTGTTTCAAAACTATTGTATTTCCTGCTAACATTGCGGGAACAGCAAACCTCAAAACCTGCCAAAAAGGAAAATTCCAGGGCATTACTCCCAAGATTACACCTTTTGGAACATAATGAACTTCAGAGTAATTAAATTCAGAATCAATTTTTTCCGGCTTCAGAATATTTTCAGCGTCTGCATAATAATTCATCATTAAAGCGCACTTTTCCACCTCAGCAATCGACTGCGAAATCGGTTTGTTCATTTCGGTTGTAATGATTGTACCAAATTTTTCAGAATTATTTTTTAAGATTTCCGCTGCCTTTGCAATGAGTCTCTGTCTGTCTTCGAATGGTACTTTTTTCCATTCTGAAAATGCCTTATCTGCTTTAATAAGTTTATTTTCAATTGATTGTTCCATAATGTAATTTCTATTTTAAATTCAAAAAAAATTGAATTTATTAATGCTTTATATAAAGCATTTTTAGAGCTACAAAATTAGTTCCTTTATATGAAATAAAATAATGATTTTCTCTATGAAAAAAATATAATTTTTCGGTTTAAATCATAAACCATTCATTCATAAGACATGCCGCCAATCTCGCCGTCCTGTCCTCAATATCGTAGCTTGGATTAACTTCTGCCACATCTAAGGCTAATAATTTTTCATTTTTTAAAATATGTCTGTAAAAATGCATAAATGTTGCATCCGCAAAAATCCCGTTGTAAGCCGAAGCCGAAACTCCCGGAGCAATTGAAGCATTAAAAACATCCATGCAAATCGTTAAATAGGCATAATCTACATTCTCCAGCAATTCATCGATCCGTTGATAAATTGAAGCTAGATTTTCAAAAAAAAGCTCGTCTGCAAGAATATATTTCATTCCATATTGATGAGCGGTATCAAATAATTTCAGCGTATTAGAATTTCTTTGAATTCCGATATGTAAAGAATTAATTTGATCTTCCTGAGCAATCTGCCAAAATCCGGTTCCGGAAGTCGCTCCTACTCCATTTTCAGGCTGCCTGTTATCAAAATGGGCGTCAATATTGATGATCCCTATTTTCTGTTCAGGAAAAGCAGTTTTTACCCCTAAATAATGAGCATAGGTAACTTCATGTCCGCCACCTAAAACCATTGACTTTCCACCTTTCAATAAAACTTTTGAAACATTTTTGGCAAGATTATTTTGAGTGTTCTCCAAATTTCCGTCATCACAGGTAATATTTCCAAAATCAAGTAATGAAAAATCAGGCAGAATCACGGGAAAATTCGACATATTTTTCCTGATAATATCCGGAGCATCTTTTGCACCCTTCCTTCCTTTATTTCTTCGAACACCTTCATCCACGGCAAATCCGTGTAAAACGAAATCATTAGTTGAAATCGCATCGTAATTATTCTCTTCTCTTACTCTTTGAAACATCCTGTGATAAAGAAGCTCTTCACCATCTAATCTTCCTTGCCAAATATTATTCATCATTAATTTTATTTTGTGTGTAGTTTATGCTGAAATATTAAAAAAATTCTAGAAACGATAATGTATAATTTGTTTACGCATAATTTATTTTAAATTTTATTTCCATCAATATAAACATTCTCAGTCTTCAAACTTCCTTGATTATAAAGAACATTCTGGAAATTATTTGTTTTAAAAGTTACAAAATCTGCCTTCAAACCTTCTTCTAATTTCCCCCTGTCTTCCAAATCCAATGCAAAAGCCGAACGGAAAGTCATTCCAGCTAAAACTTCTGCGGTTGTCAGTTTTTCAAAAGTTGCTAAAATGGAAGCTTGTGTAATCAAATTTCCCATCGGTGCAGAACCGGGATTCCAGTCGCTTGCAATGGCTACAATTGCTCCTGCATCCAATAATTTTCTTGCCGGAGTAAATTTTTCACCTAATCCTAAACTTGCACCCGGTAAAGCTGTCGCCACTGTATCTGATTGTGCTAAAAACTCAATATCTTCATCAATTGTTGCTTCCAAATGATCCGCAGATTTTGCACCGACTTCCACTGCAATTCTTGAACTTCCCGGCGTGAACTGGTCTGCATGAACAGTAATATCAAAACCTAAATCTTTAGTTTTAAGTAAGAACTCTTTACTTTCTTCAGGCTGAAATGCTGATTTTTCAATAAAGATATCAACACGTTTTGCTAAGTTTTCTTCTTTTACTTTTGGTAAAATTTCAGTCAAAATATATTGTAAATATTCTCTATTATTTCCCTCAAAATCTCTTGGCTTCAAATGCGCAGACAGACAAGTCGGAACCAAAGTTGCTTTTGTCTTTTCCTGTGCTTTCCTGATAATCTGAAGCATTTTCAGTTCGTTTTCTACATCCAAACCATAACCGCTTTTTACTTCAATCGTTGTTATTCCTAGAGAAATTAAAAAATCAATTCTTTCCAGTAACGTTTTTAATAATTCCTCTTCCGAAGCATTTCTTGTATGCTGAACAGAACTCCAGATTCCCCCTCCACTTTCAGCAATTTCGAGATACGTTTTGCCAGCATTTCGCATTGCAAAATCATTGGCGCGGTTTCCCCCAAAACAAATATGCGTATGAGAATCTACGAAAGCAGGCAGAACGATTTGCTCTTCTTCAATCGTTTCAATTTCTATATTTTGATTTTCAGATTTTAATGTTTCAAAGTTTCCTACTTTCTGGATTTTATCGTTATTAACTAAAATTCCACCATCAACAATAATTTCAAGTTGTTCGTCAGAAAGTTTTCCTCTTAACGGAAGATTGGCAAGTGTTATGACTTGTTTGAAAGGACCAATTAATTTCATGAATTTAAGATTTAGATTAAGGCTAAGGTTTAGATTAAGGTTGAATGGTATTATTGAGACGATTGGTGATTTTATTCAAATCATGTATAACTTCTCCTATCAACTTTATTATTTCTGAACAATCTCCTTCCGAAAAATATTTTATTCTATTTCCGTATAACAAATGACTTTTTGTTTCAAAAGCAGAACCTCTGGAAATATCATAGAATCTACTTTTATCTTTTGCAGTTCGTCTTCCAAAACCTTCAGCAATATTAGCAGAAATACTTTGTGCAGCTCTTCTTAATTGTGAGGTAAGTGCATAATCTTCCTTTTTGGGTAGGCTTTCAGACATATGGAAACATTTCTCAGCAATATCCATTGCTTTTTGCCAAACAGGCATTTCAGTGAAATCTTTTATCAATTTGTTATTACTAATTTTTCCTCTCAAAAATACTTAAAATATCTCAATCTATTAAATCATTAAAAGCTTCACTTTTAACCTTAGCCTTAATCTTATCCTAGACCTGAAATTAATCTCATCCTCAACCTCAATCTTAACCTCAATTTTTCTATCTTTACAGTAAATGAAATTGAATTAATGCCTGATTTTTTACATCCAGACAAAGACAATTATTCCCGTGAAGAGCTCATACAGGAAGAAAAGATTCGTCCCCAGAGCTTTAAAGATTTTGCAGGACAGAGAAAAACTTTAGAAAATCTTGAAGTTTTCGTGACTGCTGCCAAGAAACGTGGTGGAGCGCTTGACCATGTTTTGCTGCACGGCCCTCCAGGTTTAGGTAAGACAACTTTGGCGAATATCATTGCGAATGAATTGGGTGTAAACTGCAAAATTACATCCGGTCCTGTTTTGGATAAACCCGGAAGTTTAGCTGGCTTATTAACCAATCTGGAAGAAAACGACGTGCTTTTCATCGATGAAATTCACCGTTTGTCGCCTGTTGTGGAAGAATATCTGTATTCCGCAATGGAAGATTATAAAATTGATATTATGCTGGAAACCGGTCCGAATGCAAGAAGTGTTCAGATTGGTTTAAATCCTTTTACACTGGTTGGAGCAACGACAAGAAGCGGAATGCTGACAAAACCGATGTTGGCAAGATTTGGAATCCAAAGCAGACTGGAATATTATACGATTGAGCTTTTATCAATGATTATTATCCGAAGTGCAAGGGTTTTAGGCGTAAAAATTTATGAAGATGCAGCGATTGAAATTGCAAGAAGAAGCCGCGGAACTCCCAGAATTGCCAATGCCCTTTTGAGAAGAGTCCGGGATTTTGCTGAGATAAAAGGTAATGGAGAAATTGAAATTAACATTACAAAATATGCTTTAAATTCTTTGAATGTTGATGAATTCGGATTAGATGAAATGGATAACAAAATCATGCGGGTAATGATTGAAAATTTCAAAGGAAAGCCTGTCGGAATTTCAGCTTTGGCAACATCTATTGCAGAAAATCCTGAGACATTGGAGGAAGTTTATGAGCCGTTTTTGATTCAGGAAGGATTTATTATCAGAACTCCAAGAGGCAGAGAAGTTACTGATAAAGCCTACAAACATTTGAATATTGCAATACCTAGAAATCCGGGAGAATTATTTTAAATTATGTTTATTCCCAAATTATATAAAAGTGAAGATTACCATTTGATGAAAGAAATCATCAGAGAAAATTCTTTTGCTTTATTAATTTCTTCAGTTGATAAAATCAGAGCCACCCATTCAATGATGCTGCTGAATGAAGATGATACAGAAAATGTTTATATTGAAACTCATATTTCGAGAGCAAATCCGCAAGCGAAAACTTTGAAAAACGGAGATGAAGTTCTTTGCGATTTTTTGGGAGCGCATACTTATATTTCGAGCAGTTGGTACGATCACATCAATGTTTCAACCTGGAATTATGAAGCTGTCCAGATCTATGGGAAAGTTGAGTTGATGAATTCGGAAGAACTGTACAGTCATTTAGATAAATTAACTTCCAAATACGAAAAATTTCAGCAATGTCCGATGATGGTGAAAGATATGGGAAAAGAATTTGTAGAGAAAGAAATGAAAGGAGCTTTTGGATTAAAAATTATTCCGACTGAGATTTTCATTAAACAAAAACTTTCTCAAAACAGAAAAGAACACGACTTCCAAAATATCATTTCAAATCTTGAAAATGGAGATGAAAACGGAAAGAAAATTGCTGAGAAAATGAAACTATTAAATAAATAATACGTTATAAAACTTAATATTATATGAAATTATATCCAATACAATGTGGGAAATTTAAACTGGATGGCGGCGCCATGTTTGGAGTCGTCCCAAAGAGTTTGTGGGAAAAAACCAATCCTGCAGACGAAAAAAACTTAATCGAACTGGGAACACGTTCCCTTCTTGTGGAAGACGGAAAAAAATTAATACTGATTGATTGCGGCCTTGGAAATAAGCAAGACGACAAATTCTTCGGTCATTATTCTCTTTGGGGAGACGATAATTTAGACAAAAACCTAAAAAAATATGGTTTTGTAAGAGAGGATATCACAGATGTTTTTCTTACTCACCTTCATTTCGACCATTGTGGTGGTGCCATCGAATGGAATGATGAAAGAACAGGCTACAGACCCGCTTTCAAAAATGCACAATTCTGGACAAATGAGAATCATTGGCAATGGGCAACAGAACCCAACCCAAGAGAAAAAGCAAGTTTCTTAAAAGAGAATATTTTTCCGATCCAGGAAAGTGGGCAATTGAACTTTTTACCTCTTCCTAAAAACGGAAATTATGGTTTTGCCCCGGACTTGAAAATGGATGTAATCTTCGTTGACGGTCATACAGAAAAACAAATGCTTCCGGTGCTTCAATATCAGGATAAAACGATTGTTTTTGCAGCCGATCTGATTCCTACTTCCGGACACATCAATCCGGTTTACGTGATGGGATATGATACGAGACCCCTTTTAACAGTAGAAGAAAAAGGGAAATTCCTGAAACAATGTGTGGATAATGAATATCTGTTGTTCTTTGAACATGATGCACACAATGAATTAGCAAGTCTTAAAATGACCGAAAAAGGCGTAAGACTTGATGAGACTTTCAGTTTTAATGATGTTTTTGGATATTAATTTTTAGGTATGGAAGAATTACACCCAGAAACCCAGAAAGCAGAACCTGACCCATTATCAACACCAAAAATCATTGGTTTAACAGGCGGAATAGGTTCCGGAAAAACTACGGTTGCTAAATTCATTGAAGATTGCGGATTTCCGGTTTATTATTCGGATGACAGAGCAAAAGATATTGTGAATGACAGCGATGATTTGAAGGTAAAAATCAAAGAACTTTTAGGAGAAGAAGCTTACGATAAAAACGGTCTTTACGACAGAAAATATGTCGCTGAAAAGGTTTTTAACAATAAAGATTTACTTCACGAATTAAATGAGATTATTCACCCTGCTGTTCGAATTGATTTTGAAGATTGGACAAAAAAACAAACCAAGTATTTAATTTTTAAAGAGACAGCATTGTTATTTGAGTTAAAATTAAATAAGCAATGTTACAAATCTATTTTGGTGACCGCCGAAGATAATATCAGAGCTAAAAGAGTGATGGATCGGGATGGCAAAACCTACCGGGAAGTAGAAGCTATCATGGAAAAGCAGATGCCTGAAAAAGACAAGATAAAACTTGCAGACTGCATCATCCACAACAATACAAATTTAGAAGATCTAAGGGAACAAACTGAAAAAATAATCTTCGATATCGAATAAAATTAAGCTCGTTGGATTGACTTCTAACGAGTTTTTTTTGCCTTAAATCTCAACTTTCATTTCATTAATCTTTATTTTTTATCATATTAAAAAGAAAAATAGGCTCCCATTTCTGAGAGCCTATTAGTGGATTAATGATTAAATGTTATATTATTCTTTGATAAATTTCTTCTGAACAGAAATTGCATCTCCATCCTGAATGTCTATTACATAAACACCATTTATCAATGCGTGTACATCAATCTTGTTATTTAAGATGATTCCGCTTGACGTTAATTGTCCTGCCGAATTGTAGATCTTATAATTAGCTTTTTTGCTAATATTTTTCACATACAATACTGTACTAACCGGGTTAGGATAGATTAAAATATCCGTTTGGTTAAGTGGGTTAGGAACAATTGTCTTAGATATTCTCACAGTATAATCTTCAACCTCTCCATTAGGGAAACTTGTACAACTTACCGGGATAGCATCTTTCGCCATTGCAACTCTCATTACTACATATTTGTAGTCTGTTAAGCTGATGAACGCATCTGCAGGTACAGTAAATGTTCCGCTGGCAGTAGCATCTGCATTTGAAGGAGCAGCAAGGATTCTTTCATTGATATCAAAATATCCATTTCTGTTGAAATCGATCCAAACAGCAACTCCTGCCTGAGCGTTACCCGTAAGTTTTTTATCAATAGTGATCTTATTGTTCGCAGAACCCTGAACCAATTCGATAAACTTATTAGTAACACCAGTATAATCTGTATAGTTTGAAGCCAATGATGGGTTCGTCATTTCAGGTTTACCATTTGGAGTAACGGTAACTTTTGAAATATACTCTGTAGTTGCAGTTGTAGATCCCATCTGACAATAAACGACAGTAGATGTTGTGAAGAAATACGGTAGTGTATATGTTCCCGGTGTACCGCTACATACATTTGCTACCTGCATTTCATACTGTGTCAACTCTGTTAAATTTGTTAATGTATAAGTATTTGTAGAAACAGGAATTGATGTCCAGCTCGGAATACCTACTTTTCTATATCTCAAGATATAAGTTGCTCCCGGGAACGGATCCCAAACAACTACAGCAGTAGTCGGAGTAAGATTTGTGATTGTTAATCCCGGAGGAGGTAATTCACAAGTTCTTTCCGTAGTAAATACTTTAGGATTAGACCAAGGGTTTACCGTAGTCTCACCATTACAAATATTTGCAACCTGTACTTCATATGTAGTATATGGAGTTAAGGTTGTAAGTGTATAAGTATTTAGAGGAGCTGCTGTAATATTTACTGTAATCCAAGTTGCAGTTCCTACTACTCTATATCTCAATACATATGTTGCACTTGGTACAACCGGAGCCCAAGTTACCACTGCAGAGTTTGTAGTAACAGTACCAATTGTAACTGTCGGAGGTGTAGGATCACATCTCGTCGTGAATGTCTGAATAGGTGTAAATGTTCCAGAAGTAGTGCCACAACTTGCTGCGATTTGCACATCGTAAGTTGTTGCAGGAGTTAAACCTGTTAAAGCCAATGGTGGATTTCCAGTTAATGTTGAAGCAACAACATCTGTCCATGTACTAGTACCGGAAACTCTATATCTGACAATAAATGTAAGACCACCTGCAGGTACAGTCCAAGTAACATTAGCAGAATTATGAGTAATCGTGTTGAATGCTAAGTTTGTCGGCACGGTTGTAGAACAAGGCCTTAATTTCACCGCATAGTCTTCAACTTCCCCATTTACTGCATTCTGACACATTACAGGAGCACTTGTACGCTTAAGAACAACTCTCATTGTAGTTGTTAAAGGTCCGTTATATGCTGTTGCAGGTACATTAAACAACGCCGTAACAGGAGTCGTTGTACTTGCTGCAGAAGTCATAATTTGCTCTGTAGTTTCGAATACACCGTTTCTGTTAAAGTCTATCCAGGCAGATACAGCATCACTCTGCGTACCTGTAGACCAACCTTTAGATACAGAAAGCTTATTATTATTAGAACCAATTTCTAAGTTAATAAGTGTAGCCGGAGTTGTATAACTAATATAATTCGTTTGAACTGATGTATTACTCATCGGAGGAATACCTGGATTCACTGAAGTCATTGTAACATTTGAAATGAAATCAGTTGTTCCGGTACCTGTCATACTACAATAAGTAATCGGTGTAGTTGTAAATAGCGTAGACGTAGACCATGGTCCTTGAGTTCCACCACAAATTGTAGCAACCTGTACTTCATATGCAGTTTGTTCTGTAAGACCCGTAATGTTGTAAGTGTTACCAGCAACTACAGGAGAAGTAATCCAAGCTCCAACTGGGCTAGTTGTTCTCCATCTTACTAAATAAGTAGCACCTGTAGAAGAGATCCAAGACACTGTAGCTGTAGTAGCAGCAATGTTCGTCATTGTGATACCTGTAGGAGCTGCCGTAGTACAAGGCTGAATATCTACAAATTTCACTTGATAATCCTCAACTTCTCCGTCACTTGTAAGCGGTGAACATGCATTGGTAGGCGTCAAGAAATACACAATTACACGCATTTTCACTTTATTCGTTCCAGAATAAGCACTAGCCGGAATAGCAAAAGTAGCAGTAACAGGCGTAGTAGAAGAATATCCTAATGCCATGATTCTTTCACCGGCTCCAGTACCAATTGGATTATTATCAAATACTCCATCTCCATTAAGATCAAGCCAAGCATAAGTAGAATATGTACTAGACAAGATTGTTCTACCTACTGAAAGTATATTACCTGTAGAGTTACGAGCTAATGTGATAATTTTTGTAACATCATTAGAGTAATCTGTATAAGTACTAGGACCTGAGTTGTTAGACATCATTGGTGTGTTAGTACCTGTTACAGTAATATTATTAATATAACCATTACTAACACTAGTAGTAGTTGGTGTACAATAAGTACTCGCAAGAGTTGTAAAGTTTACTGAGCTAGACCAAGCACCTGTAGTACCACCACAAATAGTTGCTACCTGCACTTCATATGTAGTAGAAGCATTTAGGTTAATAATAGTATAAGGGTTGGTTGCTGCAACAATAGTTGTCCAAGCACCTGTCCCTGTTCTATATCTTAATGTATAAGTAGCACCTGTAGCATTGATCCAGGAAACCAAAGCTGTAGAAGCAGTAACGTTAGCAACAACAATCGGAGATGGTGGAGCTGTTGTACAAGGCGCAAGATCAATAATCTTAACCGCATAATCTTCAATTTCACCGTTAGCAACTGTTGCACAAGGGTCACTAATTGTAGTTGTAGAGAAAATTACTCTCATTCTAAGCGTTAACGGACCATTGTAAGAAGTCGCAGGAACCGTAAACGTAGCAGCGATAGGTGTTGTTGTACTCGCTGTAGTATTTATTACTCTTTCAGTTGTTTCAAAAATACCATTTCTGTTAAAATCTATCCAAGCACCAACAGCTAATGAAGATGTAGTGGTTGTTAACCAAGATTTAGCAACAGAAATACTGTTATTTGTAGAGTTACGAACCAATGTAACTAATTTCGCAGGATCAGCAGAATAGTTAGTATAAGTATTCGCTCCCGTATCATTGCTCATCACATAAGAATTCGTAGGAGCAATCGTTACATTAGAAATATAACCGTTCGTATTATTAGTAGAAGTGATATTACAATAAGTAACTGCAGGAGTAGTAAACTGATAAGGAGCAGTAAACGTACCCGTTGTACCAGAACAAACATAAGCTACCTGAACTTCATACTGACTCTGTTCTGTTAAACCAGTAATAGTATAAGCACTGGTTGTTAAAGGAACTGTAGTCCAAGTTGGAGAACCTAGAGGTCTGTACTGTAATATATATGTAGCACCTACAGCAGGATCCCACATTACATATGCAGAAGTTGCTGTAATATTTGTAACAGAAAGGTTTAATGGAGCATTACTTGTACAAGGAATCGGCTGAATTAACTTTACAGCATAATCCTCAACTTCTCCGTCACCAAAACTTGTACACATTACAGGAGAAGAGAAATATTGCATTGCAACTCTCATTCTTGTCGTCGCAGGACCGTTATACGCAGTTGCAGGAACATTGAAAGTAGCTGAAACAGGAGTTGTCGTACTAGATGGCGAATTCATCACCTGCTCTGTTGCTTCAAATACTCCGTTTCTGTTAAAGTCAATCCAAACACCAACTGCTTCACTCCAGATTGTACTAGGGAAGAATTTGGTAACAGAAACTGTATTTCCTGTAGATCCGATTACCAAGTTTACTAAAGCACTTGGTGTAGCAGAATAATCAGTATAAGTGGAACCTACAGAATTATTACTCATTACCGGAGCACCTACGGGAGTTACGGTAACATTAGAAATATATTCTGAAGCAAAATTACTAGACGTCATTGTACAGTAAGTAAGACCTAAAGTGGTAAAGTTCGTAGAAGCAGAGAAAGGTCCCTGAACACCTGAACAAACTGTAGATACCTGTACTTCATATTGAATACCGTCATTTAAACCTGTAAGGTTTATCGTATTTGCTGTTGCAGGAACAGTAATCCAAGTCGTACTTCCTAACGGACGATACTGAACCACATAAGTTGAGTTAGCAGTAGCCGTCCAAGTAACTGTTGCCGTACTTTGTGTAATCGCTGAAACAACAATACCTGTTGGAGCAGCACCTGTACACGCCGTCAAAGAAGTTATTGTAGCACTGCCAATCGCATAGAATACGTTTCCAATTGAGCTTACTCTGATTTTCACAGTACCCCCAACTGTAAGACCAGTTAAGTTTAACGCTTCAGTTCCATCATTAGCTGTAGAAGCAGAAGCTACTGTCCAGGTTACACCGTTATCAATTGTATAGTCAATTTTTACATTTGCAACACTATAAGGAGCAGCTGTAGTATTTACAACATCCCAGGTTACATTGGTAGGACCATTATTATAAGCCGTAGTAGTAGTCACTTTGAAAGGACCGTCATTCCCAACAATAATCTGCTGATTTGCAAATTGAGTTTGTTGTTGAGTTGCTACCGGATTATTGTCTCTAACTGTTACTCTGAAATTTGTAGTTCTTGCAAGGGTAGAAACAGATTCCCAACCATTATTCGAATTATTTAAAACTCCAGCCAACACAGAGGCTAATTTAGGGAAATATCTTGTTGGGCTTGTCGTCGGATTGAATGATCTGAACGTAGCACCAGTTGAAGTTGTTCCTAAATTATTTTTATTAATTGTAACACTTGCGTTGTCTACTTCTTCCCAACAATAAGTCATCGGATCATTCTCAGCATCTGTTGCGGAAGCTGTTAAAACAAATGCCGTTCCTTTAGGAATATTATAAGTAGGTAAAGCAGCAATTACTGGAGGATTGTTTGTAATTGTAGTTTCAACATCACATGTTTTACTCGTAAGATTATTTTGTACCTGAGTAATAGTTACTGCATGAAAATAAGGATCAGAGTGCGCCTGAATATCAGTATTTGCACCTGTGATACCTGCATAACCCATAATAGTTGAACCAGACCCAGGTTCAACGTTCATTCCTGAGCCTTCAAGAGCGTGAGAGAATGTGTGGTTACCTCCTAATTGGTGACCAATTTCGTGGGCAACATAATCTATATCAAAATTATCTCCTTGAGGAATACCATCTGCAGGAGAAGTAAATCCTGAACCTTTACCTTTTGGCACACCGGTAGTAGGATCTACACATACACAACCAATACAGCCGGCATTACCACCACCTCCACTGGCACCAAATAAGTGACCAATGTCGTAATTAGCATTTCCTACATTGGCAGTCAAAGTACTCTGTAATTCTGTATTCCAGGCTCCGGCAACACCAGCCGCTGCAGCCGAATAAGGGTCAGTAGCAGGGTTTGTGTAAATTACCCCTGGATAGTTTTGTAAATTTAGGTGTAGTGCAAAATCTTTTTCAAATACACCATTTACTCTTGTTAATGAAGCATTGATTGCTACCAAAGCATTTGCAACAGTTCCCCCAAAATATTGAGTGTATTCTCCTGTTACAGACATTGCCAATCTCATCGTTCTGTATTTCTTGTCAGAAGATTTCGCAAAATTGGTTGTTTGATTAGCGAACGCCTTTCCTGTTGTGTAAAGATTTGCTATCTCTTGTTTAGATAGTCTATCTTCGTTCATAGAGCATAGAAAGCCTTCATTACTTTTATCAGTTTTTGGGTGCACTCCATAAACAGTTTTGTTCTTGTCGGCAGGTTCTATGAATTCGTATACACCATCTTTGATGATCATCGACTGAAAATCATCTGGTGCCAAACTAAATCTCAGATATTTGCCGGGATCGTCGACCCCTACACCTACATAAGATCCTAATTGATACTCATTTGCCAGTTCCTTCACTACCACAGGGAAGCTGTAAACGGCAAATTTTTCAATTTTCCCTTCTAAAGTTGGCAAAGAAATCGTGACGGGTTTTGCATTTTTTCCCGTCTCTTGTGCTTTTGCCAATTGAGACTTTAGTAGAGAAATGTCTAGAGAGTAATAATTCCTAATATCGGAATTTGCTCTGGATTTTTCTCCTCTGAATGTTGTCGGACTCCATTGTGCACTGGTTATCGCAAACAGAAAGAGGAAAAAGAAAGAAGTAAAATTTTTCTTCATAACTTTCTCAATATATTATATTAATTATACAAATCTAACGATTTTTTGTTATTAATTTATAAATATATTTAATTTTTACATACAAATTTCACAACAATTCAAATTAAGCAGTTAGAATAAAAAAATAACAAATAATATATGGGCGCTCTATTATTTAAAGTGTTTTTTTACTGTTTTTAATTATTTCAGAAGTAAATACATCTTTTTCTATTGCCTAAAAAAATTTCCGATAACATTTCTTTACATCTAAATAAATACAAAAAAAATCCTCAGGTTAACCTGAGGATTTCTTAATATTAAAAATATTTTTAATTATTTCTTTATTTCTTGATAAATTTAGAAGTGAATGGTTCTCTTCCTTTATCTTCAATTGTAATCACATATCCGCCTTTAATTAGCTCAGAAACATTAATCTGTCCGTTAGAAATATTTCCTTGTTTTACCAACTGACCAACTGCACTATAAATTTTGTAAGTCGATTTATCAGAAACTTTAGTAATGTTTAAGATATCTGATACTGGGTTTGGATAAACTTGAATATCATTTTTAGGACCTGCTACATCACTTGTTGCTAATGGTGTTGATGTAATTAAAACATTGTAATCTTCTACTTCCCCGTATCCATAAGTACCACAACCTGCAAATGTTGAACCTAAAGAAAGACCAGCATTAGCAGCACCAGCATAATAAAGAACAACTCTCATTCTTAACGGCTGATTGGCTACAGCTGTAGCCGGAACAGTAAAGTTTCCAGAGATAGGACCGGTTGGAAGCGCTACAGGATAATTATATACTCTTTCTGTAGATTCAAAAGTTCCATTGTTATTATAATCAATGAATACCAATGCCGTATCATAATCAGCATCCGTAATAGTCATTGAGAATGCATATGATGTATTTAAAACTAAGTTTGGCTGAAGAGCTGTACTTATTGTATAATCTGTATAGGTAGAAGGACCGCTAGAATTATTCAATACAACTGCGTTTGTAACATTGTTAGTAATTTTCACATTAGAAATATATTCAAATTGTGGAGAATTAGTAGCTGAAAGCGTACAGTAAGTAACCGCTGCCGTAGTAAAAGTAACACTAGCCGAAAATGGTCCTTGTGTACCACAAACTGAAGCTACCTGTACCTGATAAGCCGAATTAGCTATAAGGCCAGATAAATTCACATTGGTAGTTGTAGACGTTGTTTGCTGCCATGAAGCGTCAGTTGTTTTTTTATACTGAATTAAATATGATGTTGCTCCAGTAACAGGCGCCCAGTTTACAGTTGCCGCTCCCGAAGTTATAGCCGTAACATTTACCCCTGTTACTGCAGCTCCACAAGCAGCTTGTGTAGTTACCATCATTTTTTTAATTGCATAGAATACATTTCCTATTGAAGATATTCTCACTGCAACAAACTGTCCGTTCAATGATGCAGGAACGCTAATAGTCTCTGAACCGTCATTAGCCGTACTTGCTAGTAGAGTCGTCCAGTTTACCCCATTATCTACAGAATAATCTATCTTAACATTTGGAGAATTATACACTCCTGTTGCAGTATTTGCAACATCCCAAGTTAAAGTATTACTAACATTAGAATATAAATATGCAGAAGTATTTGATACTCTAAATGGACCGTCGTTTCCTACAATAATCTGTTGTGTCTTAGAACTTGTTTGCTGCTGATTGCCGAATGTATTATTATCTCTTGCAGTAATAGCAAAATTTGTAGTTCTAGCAACTTGAGAAACAGCCTCCCAAGTATTATTGCTATTATCTAAATATCCATTAATTACAGATTCTAATTTAGGGAAATAACGAGTTGGACTTGTACCTGGATTTACAGATCTAAATGTAGCACCACTTGTAGTTGTACCTAGATTAGTTTTATTGATAACAACACTTGTATTGTCTACTTCTTCCCATGTATATGTCATAGGATCATTTTCAGGATCTGTAACAGCAGCAGTTAATACAAAAGCAGTTCCTTTAGGTATATTATATGTTGGCAGATCAGCAATTACCGGAGGATTATTAGTAGTGGAAGTTTCTACATCACACGTTTTAGCAATTAAATTAGTTTGAACCTGATCAATACTTCCTTTAAAGAAATAAGGATCTGAATGAGGCTGAACATCTGTAGTTGCCCCTGTAATACCTGCGTATCCCATAATTGTTGAACCCGATCCCGGCTCCATTTGTACAGGACTTCCTTGCATTGTATGTGCAAATGTATGATTTGCTCCTAACTGATGTCCCATTTCATGAGCAACATAATCAATATCGAAATTATCTCCTGATGGAGGATTTGCTGCCGTAGGGTTTACACTACCTGTAGCCGGAGAAGTAATACCAGATCCTTTACCATAACCCACAACAGAGTCATAACCAGTACCTATAGGACTCATACAAACACAACCAATACATCCCGCGTTACCCCCACCTCCGGAAGCTCCGAACAAGTGACCTATATCATAATTAGCTTGTCCCACATTGGTAGCCAAAACATCACGAAGAGAAGTATTCCATGTTGATGGTGGCTGAGCTGCATTTGTAACCGCATCATAAGGATCTGTTGCTGGATCAGCGTAAATAAGTCCAGGATAACTTAATAAATTTAAATGGACTCCAAAATCCTTTTCAAAAACACCGTTTACCCTAGTTATTGTTGCATTAACCTGAGCTAAAGCACCCGCAACACCTCCAAAAAACTGAGTATATTCACCCGTAGTAGACATTACCAATCTTAATGTTCTGTATTTTTTATCAGAATTTTTAGAGAAGTTTGTCGGCTGATTAGTAAAAGACTGGCCTGCTTTTAGCATCTGATCGATCTGTTGTTTAGCTGTCGGACCTTCTTCTGTAGAACATACAAATCCGTTTTCATTCTTATTGCTTTTAGGATGAACCCAATAAACAGTTTTATCACCTTTTGTAGGTTCAATAAATTCATATTGCCCCTTATTAATTACCATAGACTGGAAATCATTTGGTGCAAGAGAAAACCTTAGATATTTTGAAGGATCATCAATTCCCACACCTACGTAAGATCCTAGCTGATATTGATCTGCAAGATCCTTAGACATTACTGGAAAACTATATACAGCAAATTTTTCAATTTTCCCTCTTAAAGTAGGCAGAGAAATTTCGATTGGTTTTGCGTTAGGACCCATTTCCTGAGCACCTCTCAGCTGACCTCTAATTTGATTGATATCTAGCTTGTAATAATTTTGCTCGAGAGAAATCTCATTTTGAGAACTTCTCTTTTGTATTGATGGAGACCACTGTGCAAAGGCAGTACCTCCAACTACACTACACATTAAAAGAGTAATAAGTTTCTTCATACTTCAAATAAATTTACGCGCCAAATATAAGTATTTTAAGCTATGAATATCATATTTCATCAATAATTAATTAAAAAAGGTATTTTCTCTATCATAATTCTATAAAAAACAAATAATCCTCAGGTTTTCCTGAGGATTATTTTATCATTTAAAATTCGATTAAATAATTGTTACTTTTTGATGAATTTAGAAGTGAATGCTTCTCTTCCTTTATCTTCAATTGTAATTATATAACCTCCTTTAATTAATTCAGAAACATTAATTTTTCCGTTGTTAATATTTCCTTGTTTTACCAATTGACCAGGAGCGCTGTAAATCTTGTAAGCAGCTTTATCCGAAACTTTAGTAATATTTAAAATATCTGAAGTAGGATTTGGATATAGCTGAATATCATTTTTAGGTCCAGCTACATCATTTGTTGCTAGTGGGTTCCCAGAAATAACAACGTTATAATCTTCTATTTCACCATAATCAAAGTTGTCCCCACATACATAATCTGCAGGTAATGATGCTCCTGCACTACTAGAACCAACATAGAATGCTACAACTCTCATTCTTAAAGGCTGTCCTTCTACCGCATTAGTTGGAATTGTAACCGTTCCACTAACTACAGTTCCTGGTGGTGTTAATGTTACAGGATAATTTAATACTTTTTCTGAATCACTGAAAACACCATCTTTATTAAAGTCAATGAAAGCTGCTACTACGTCATAATCGGCAACATCAGGATTACCAACAGTAACAGAAATAGGATAAGCAGTCCCTTTTACTAAGTTAACTTGAAGTGCTGTATTTGTAGTATAATTAGTATATGTACTACTTGCTGAAGAGTTGTTCAAGTTTCCAACTGTTACATTTGCAATATATTCATAGCTTGAATCAGTCGTACTTGCAGCACAATACGTAACTGCCGGTGTACTAAAGTTTACTGAAGCAGAATATGTTCCTACAGTAGTACCACAAACTAAAGCAACCTGTACTTCATAAGTTGTACCGTCTAGTAAGTTACTTATGTTAATTGAAGGAACAGTTGTATCAAATTCTGTCCATACAGTTGTACCTGTTTTTCTGTAACGTACTTTATACGTAGCACCCGTATAAGACATCCATGATACACTCGCTGTAGATACAGTGATATTACTTACTACCACATTTGTTGGTGCAGCACTACTACAAGCAGCAAGAGGTCCTATTGTCACAGGTCCAACTGCATAAAATACATTTCCTATAGAAGAAATTCTCACTTTAATAGTTTGTCCGTTCAAAGAGGTAGGAAAAGTAAAGTTTTCAGTTCCGTCATTTGGAGTTGAAGCTGACAATACCGTCCAAGTTGTTCCGTTATTCGTAGTATAATCAATCTTTACATTAGCTACATTATAAGGAGCAGCATTAGTATTTGCTACAATCCACTGAATTGGGGTTGGCGTATTCACATCAGCATATTGATTCGCTAATCTGAAAGGACCATTATCTCCAACAATAATCGTTTGAACTTTAAAGTCTGATTGCTGTTGAGCAACATTTGGATTATTATCTCTTACAGTTACTGCAAAGTTCGTAGTTCTTGCTTTAGTTGATACCGCTTCCCATGTATTGTTTGAGTTATTTAACACTCCATTCATTACAGAAGTAAAGTTAGGGAAATATCTTGTTGGGTTTGTACTTGGAGCAGCAGATCTGAATGAAGCACCTGATGTAGTATTCCCTAAGTTATATTTATCAATAGAAATTGATGCATCATCTACTTCTTCCCAAGAATAAGTTATTGGATCATTTTCAGGATCTGTAGCCGAAGCCGTTAAAACAAAAGCAGTTCCTTTAGGAATATTATAAGTAGGCAAAGCTGCAATTACAGGTGGATTATTGGTGATTGTAGTTTCTACATCACAAGTTTTAGCGATTAGGTTGGCTTGAACTTGACCGATACTTGCTTTATGGAAATAAGCATCAGAATGTGCCTGAACATCCGTATCAGGTCCTGTAATACCCGCATAAGCCATAATAGTAGTACCAGAACCTGGCTCCATATTTACTCCGCTTCCCTCTATGTTGTGCGAAAAAGTATGGTTTCCTCCTAATTGATGCCCCATTTCGTGAGCAACATAGTCGATATCAAAGTTATCTCCCTGAGGAATTGCATCTGCAGGAGAAGTAAATCCTGAACCTTTTCCTAAAGGCACAGCTGTTGTAGGACTAACGCATACACATCCGATACATCCTGCATTTCCTCCACCTCCTGATCTACCGAACAAGTGACCTATATCATAATTAGGATTACCAACATTCGTTGTAAGTGTTTGCTGGAGCTGCAAATTCCAATCTGGGCTTCCTCCACTTGAAGCCGGTGAATAAGGATCTGTAGATGCATTCGTATAAATTATACTCGGAAAGTTCTGCACATTCAAATGTAATGCAAAATCTTTTTCGAAAACTCCGTTTACTCTGGTCATAGTAGCATTAATCGCAGTTAAAGCACCTGCAACTGTCCCACCAAAATAAGCTGTATATTCTCCCGTTACAGACATTGCCAATCTCATGGTTCTGTATTTCTTATCAGAACTTTTAGCAAAATTTGTTGGCTGATTAGAGAATGACTGCCCTTTTATCAATAAATCATCTATTTGCTTTTTAACAGCAGGAGATTCATCTGTTGAACAATAGAAGGCACTTCCATTCTTTTTTGTTTTGGAATGAACAGCATATACTGTTTTATCCGTAGAAGTTGGTTCAATGAATTCATATTTACCTCCATCAATGATCATCGATTGAAAATCATTAGAAGCAAGACTGAATCTTAAATATTTATTAGGGTTATCAACACTTGCTCCAACATAAGACCCTAGCCCATACTGATCTGCCAGTTCTTTTACAACAACTGGAAAACTGTATACATTAAATCTCTCAATCTTCCCATCTATAGTAGGAAGAGAAACTACAACGGGAGTAGCATTTGCTCCCATTTCCTGTGCATTCTTCAACTGAGATCTTAGTAAGTCCAGGTCTAGTTTATAGTACCCATTAGCTCTTACATTTGATCGATTTACGTTAAATTCTGTACCTCTTTTCTTGTCGTCTGCTTTTTTAAAGGAAGTTGGTGTCCATTGACCGAACACAGCTCCCCCTACCAAAGTAAACATTAAAGTAGTAAGTAATCTTTTCATAAATTAATTTAATTATAATTTCCTCCAAATGTAGCCATTTTAGACATTATATCATTAAAAATTATTGTATTTTTTTATAATAACCCTGTTAAAATAAAGTTTATCATTAAAAAAATAAAAACTCTAGCACAAACTAGAGTTTTATTATATGTATATTTTTTAAACTAATAATGTCTATTTAAAACTTATATGCAAGATTCCATGCAAAGCCCATATTGAATTTAGAGGAACTTTTTCCGAATCCCGGTACGATCATAGGTTGAATATCATCTTGCTTTGTAGTGAAAACCATATATCTGGGCTGAAGATTTACGTCAATATAAAAATTAGATTCAAATAATTGAACCCTGCCTCCAATTGTTCCTTCCAGCCAATATGAAGATTGTGAAGCTGAAGGAAAAGATACAGAAGAGCTGCTTCCTCCATAACCACGAACCGGAACAGCCATGTATTCCTGCTTATAAAATGATCCACCTACTTTTCCACCTGCGTAGAAACCATTAAACTCATTTTCAGGATCTTTTGCCAACATATAAAATGCTCCTAATTTTAGAAAAGGACCATTCGCTTTTGCATCATAACTGTTTTTCTGATAAACATTAGACTCAAAACCAGCTTCGATAATACCATGAATATTATCTTTTACTTTTGAGGAAATAAATCCCTGAAGAAGCTGTCTGTCTGAAAAAAAAGAAACACCGCCGTTAAGAACGTCAAAACCAACCATAAAATTCGGTTCATATTTCCATTTTTCCTTTTTGGTTTCCTTATTTTCCTGAGCCAAACTCAAAAAACCAATTAAACTAAAAAAGAAGGTAAAGATTAGTCTTGTCTTCATTCTCTATAAAATTTTGTCCGGGTTCTATACTTTTCACCGGAGTAGTTGTTGTAGGATCTAATATCGAATTTAGGTTCTCATAAGTCTTTTTGACTCCACATCCGGGTGAAACATAAATAGATTTTGTTGTATAATTTATTCTGACTTTAGATTCTGCTCCTTTGTTTGTTATTCTAAAATAAATATCTGTATATGGAGAATCATCCACTCTTAAAGGAATTATTCTTGAAGTAATCTTTGCCTGCCCTCCTAGCTGAACTTTTCCGGAACCGTAATCTACTGCCACATACAAAGAATCCACAGTCTTTTCTTTTCCTGTATCAGCATTTAAGAAAGAGACTTTCATTCTGGGAGTTCCTTCACCACTTTCGCAAATATCATCGTCTCCACCACATGAAAGCAGCAAACCTAGAAAGCATACAGCTATAAATAATTTAAAATATTTCATATTAAGATTTGATCGTATTCAAATTTAAATAAATTATTTCTTAATTAACAACGCAATATTTTCAACATGATGCGTTTGCGGGAACATATCTACGGGAAGAATTTTCACTACTGTATAATGTTCTTTCATCAAAGCCAGATCTCTTGCCTGAGTTGCAGAATTACAGCTTACATAGACTACTTTTTCAGGAGCAAGTTTTAAAATCTGTTCCACAACTTTCTGGTGCATTCCGTCTCTTGGAGGATCTGTAATCAAAACATCAGCTTTTGGGTGGTTTTCCATAAATTCGTCATTAAAGACATTTTTCATGTCACCACAATAGAAAGTTGTATTCGTAAGACCGTTCAATTCCGCGTGTTCAATAGCTGCATCGATGGCCTCCTGAACAGATTCAATACCGATTACATGTTTTGCATTTCTAGCAACATATTGAGCGATCGTTCCTGTTCCTGTATATAAATCGTAAACCACTTCATCGCCTTTTAAATCAGCAAATTCAAGGGTTTTTCTATACAATTCTAAAGCCTGTTTATAGTTGGTTTGAAAGAAAGATTTCGGACCGATTTTAAACTTCAGCCCATCCATTTCTTCCATCAAAAACCCTTCTCCAAAGTAAGTATTAACATTTAAATCGTAGATAGAATCATTTTGTTTTGGATTAATTGCATATACTAAAGTCTTGATCTGCGGGAATTTATTCAGTAAGAATTCAAAAAGCTTTTCTCTGTTTTCTTTTTCTTCTCTGTAAAGCTGAAAAAGAACCATCCATTCTCCTTTTGAGTTTTGTCTCATCATTAAAGTCCTCAAAAAACCTTCCTGATTTCTTACATCAAAAAAGTCTAATCCGTTATCAACCGCATAATTTTTAACGGCCAAACGAATTGCATTTGAAGGATCTTCCTGAAGAAAACACTCTTTAAGATCCAAAATTTTGCTCCACATTCCCGGAATATGGAAACCTAGCGCGTCTTTGCTCCCGAAATTCTCTTCCGAGCTGATTTCATATTGTGTAAGCCAACGAGCATTGGAAAAAGAAAACTCCATTTTATTTCTGTAGAAGTATTGTTCTGCAGAGCCTAAAATCGGTAAAGTTTCGAAGTTTTCAATACCGCCGATTCTTTTAATATTATTGTAAACTTCTTCCTGTTTGAAATCCAATTGCTTTTCATAGCTCATATTCTGCCATTTGCAACCACCGCAAACTCCAAAATGAATACATTTAGGCTCCACTCTGTAAGGCGATTTTTGCAAAATTTCTGCTGCTTCACCTTCATAATATTTTGATTTTGACTTCTTGACCTTTACATTTACAATATCTCCGGGAATCGCTCCGGAAACCATTACTGTCTTTCCTTCCTCGGTTCTCCCTATTGCAATACCTTTTGAGCCTGCATTTAAGAGTTTGATATTTTCAAGAACTATATTATTTTTCTTCTTTCTCATTAAAGCTAATTTCTATTTTTTCTAATTGGAAACCTTACGTTTCAGTTTGCAAAAATACAATAAAAAAAACCTTATCCGAAGACAAGGTTTTAATCTATAATTATTTTAAATTATTTTGTCGGAGCAGGAGCAGGCTGTGGATTTGCCTGTTGCTGAGCAGCTTGCTGCTGAGCCGCCTGTTGTTGAGCTACTACGGCAGGATCCATTCCCATCCCTTGTTGCAATTGAACGTTAGGATTTACTTTTGGAGCAGAAAGACCTGTTTGTTTGTCTAAAACAACTACCAATTCTGGATCTCCTAAGTTGAAGAATGGCTTACTAGCAATTTTACCGTCTTTATCTACAACGATGAAGCAAGGTAATTTGAATCCGTAAACACCGTATTTTTTAGCAATATCAGAATTTAATCCGCCTTCACCATATACCTGAGTTCCTGCGATTCCTTTTAATAAAGAGTTGCTTGTTTTTACAAACTGATCTTTTGTATCATCAACGTTTACAAAAACAAAGTTCATTTTAGATTTGTAGAAATTTACAACTTCTTTCAATACAGGGATCGTAGATTCTCCGATGTAAGGATTCCAAGAAGCGTAGAATGATAAAAGATAAGGTTTTCCTTTATTTTCAGAAAGGTTGTAAGCTTTCCCGTCTTGTTTTACCAATGTTCCTTC
The DNA here is from genome assembly GCF_039536845.1 of Chryseobacterium ginsenosidimutans. Taxonomy (GTDB): domain Bacteria; phylum Bacteroidota; class Bacteroidia; order Flavobacteriales; family Weeksellaceae; genus Chryseobacterium; species Chryseobacterium ginsenosidimutans_B. Next base: position 87,349 of record NZ_BAAAZJ010000003.1, on the reverse strand, counting down.
AGGAGCTAATTCTCCAATTTTGAATCCGTTGATAGCAAACTGGATTTTTTTCAAATCTTCTTTAATTCCAGCATCTTTAATATCTGTATCAATAATCTTTTTGATTTTTTCAACAGTTTTATCAGGGGAACCCGGGTGAATATCTGACTGAGCCATTACAAAAGCCAATAAATAATCTTTAGCTGTTTGTGAAAGATCTTTTTGATTTTTCTTTAAATATTCAGTGAATAATTCTGAAGTAGTAAGATCTGTTTTTCCGGCACCGTTTGCCTGAGCATACTTTTGGAAATCAGGGCTCATCTTACCTAGAAGGTATTGTCTGTAGTAAGGATTTTCCTTTACCATAACATCTTTATTCTCCTGAAGTTTATTTTCAAAATCTGTGAAAGCTTTAGTCACTTTGAAAGATGGATTACCCATTTGCTTGTGGCTTAGCTCATACTGATTAAGAATTGTAAGCAATGTACTTGAAACATCATTTTTCTTCCAGTTAACAATTTCGTTATCAGGATTGAATTTTTTAACGTTTTCCTCGATATTCTTATTAATATCAGCCTGAACTTTTTCAATTCCTTTTAAGAACGTTTTTTCATCTTTCATAATTAGCTCGTTCATATTAACAGTCTGAGCATATGTAGAAAGATATTTTTGAGTTGCTGTAAAGAAATCGTTGTTGTTCTTCGCATCTCCAGTGATCACATATTCTGATGGGAAAGTCATTCCATTACCTGAAATCTCAAGTTTCTGACCTCCTTTCAAATAAATTAAATTTTGTTTTCCAGCATAAGACATCACATACATCCCGCTTTTAGGAGCATCAAAACTTCCTGTGAAAGTTCCGTCCTTATTAATACCAATATTAATTAAAGGTAAAGTGGCAACTCCTGAAGCCTCAATAAATTCGATTCTCTCTAATGGAGAACCTCCGGTGATTTTTCCTTTTACTTCTACTTTTTTAGAGCAAGACATCGCAAAAACCGCGATGATAAACAATAAAAGATATTTTTTCATTTTGAATTTTATAATTACGCAAAAATAGTTTTTTTAGGTACAGAAAAAAATTAATTAAACAGTTTTATTATCTTTTTAACAAAAACTGAGCTTAAACTATTGTTTTATCAGCTTTTTATTTTTTAAATGAAAAATATGATTAGAAATTATTTCCAAACTTTCCAAATTATGACTAATAATTAATATAATTTTATCTTTTTTAATTTGTTCAATCAAACTATAAATGAAATTTCTATTTTCTCTATCTAATGAAGATGTAGGCTCATCAAGAATTAAAAATTGCGGATTATGATATAGCGCTCTCATCCATCCCAATAATTGTTTCTGCCCTCCTGACAAATTAATTCCCTCTTCGCCCACAATAGTCATTACATTTTGCGGAAGAGAATTGATAAATGGCTCAAAACCTAAATTTATAACATTTTTCAGTCTATGCTTGTCTAGATTTTCCTCCAAAATAATATTATCTAAAAAAGTTGCATTAAATAACTGTATGTTTTGTGGAACAATAGAAATTTTGCATCTCCAATTGGCAGTAGAAATATCCTTCAAAAAAATCTGATTATTAATGATAACTTTTCCACTTTCTTGCTCGTAATTTTTTTGTAAAATCTCCGCAAATGTTGTTTTGCCGCTTCCACTTTCACCTAAAAGACAGGTAATTTCGCCTTTTTTCAATGTTAATGTAATATTGTCTAATAATTTGCTTCTTCCCTTAAATCTAAAGTCTAATTGTTGAACTTCTACTTTTTCTATATCCTGAATTTCTAATCCTTCTAATTTCTCTTTTGGTATTGATGAATATTCGAACATCCTGTCGAAAGCCACTTTTGCTTCCTGAATAGGAATGCTTACTAATGCCAGATTGGTAATTGAACTCAGCAAAGAACTAGAAATCCCAATAATAGCCATTAACTCACCAATTTTCATTTCATTATTGAGAACATTATAAGATGAAAAACTCAGAATAGTAATAAGAAAAATAACTAATGCTAAACCAGCAGAAAGTCCGATTTTTAAATTAAGTTTTCCAAGATCAAATATTTTGGTTTGAAAACCTCCAAAGATTAAGAAATTTCTCTTAAGAAATAAATCTTGTTTTCCAAAACCTTTTATAACATCTATACCTCTTATACAGTCAATATAATTTGCTTCATTGATGCTGTAAGATTGCATTACATTTTTTTGAGATACTAAAATTTGCCTATTGAATCTAAAAATGAGGTAAAAGATTATTGGAGAAAAGAGCAAACATACCAAAGCTAATTTCCAAGAATAATAGAATAGAAAACCTATAGAAATCAGTACTCCCAAAATATCTACGGTAGTATTTGTTATCAAATGCTTTATTACACTTTGTATTCTTTGGGTATCGTTTAGTCTTGCGACAAAATCTCCAATTTTTCTGGTATCGAAAAATATTTTCGGCAAAAATAACAATGAAGAGAAAAAGCTTTTATTAATTCTTTGGTTAAACTCTTTATTTTGTTTTATGATATAGAAATCTCGCAGAACTTGTATGATAACTCTTGCAAACAAAAGGAAACTTAAAAACCCAATGCTTAATAAAAGAATATTCAGTTTCTTTTTTGGTAAAATATCATCTATTAATTTCTGAGAAAAAATAGACATAGACATCCCCAGTAATGTAAATATAACACCTAAAATTATAATCGTGTAGATTGCTTCTTGGTCTTCTTTAACTAAATTTAAAAGCCATTGCTTTTTCTCGGAAACAATTTTGTCTTTTTTTTCGAAATTTTCGTTGGGATAGAGTGTGAGACAGGTTTTAGAAACCCACATATCTTGTAATTTCTCTTCGCTCCAATATTCTAAATCTTTGCCAGGGTCCCCAATAAGAAATTGATTATTTTTAGCAGAATCTCTATGATAACAGACCACATAATGTTCGTATTTATTTTCTAAAGTTATATGTAAAATTACAGGCTGATTGTGCTCTACCAATGCATCAATATCTGCTTCACAACCTTCCGCATCAAAGCCAATTTCTTTGGCACATTGGTAAAGCCCTAAAAGCGTAGTCCCTGTTTTGCTTGTTCCGCTTTTTTCTCTTAAAGATTCTATAGAAATATCTCCCCCATAATACCTTACCAAAGACTGAAGACATCCTACGCCACAATCTGTTTGGTCTTTTTGAAGGGAAAAGGTTTTTCTAATGTTTTTCATAGGTATTTTCTAATAGCTTTGTAAGTTTAATGGCTCCTGAATTCCTATTTATAAGATGATTCTTTTCATCATATACTAAAAAATAGGGAACACTTTTCATTTGAAATCTCCTGTAAAAATTTGCCTTATCATCATAGCACCAATGAATATTTTTATAATTATGTAGTTTATACTTTTCCGCAAACGTTTTTATCTGCTTCAAAGGTTCACTGGCAATCCAAATCCATTCTGTGTTTTTATAATTCTTATACATTACACTTAGCTCCTCCGCTTCTGCCTTACAAAAATGGCAATCTGGGCTGAAATAAATAATGACTTTATGATTTTCGCTATTTAGATTTTGAGATGTAAAAGAACTTCCATCAATAGTTTGTAGTGTAAATGAAGGAATATTTTCTAACTGTTTTATTTTTTCTTTTTTCTCTTGAAAATTAAAAAATAGATAAACAATTATTCCTATCACCAAAACAGGAATAAGAATTGCAAATATTTTTAAATATTTATTTTCCATTTTTACGATAATTGAGATAGTATATTAATGAGAGTAAAAAAAAACATATAGATGTTAAAAGCCTCCAAATATTAAAGTTATCGCTTGATAGGTTAAGAATTAAATAGAAAAAAGAAATTGTAAAAAAAAAATAAGCAAGATTTCTTTTGTATTTCATTCTAGTATTGTGCATTAAGGATTAAAAAACATACTGTCGCTGTCCAGAATAATAAACCTATACCGTAAGTTACAGCAACCAAACCAAATGACTTTAAATAGTTTATTTTCTCTTCCAAAAATTCTCTTACACCCCAAGCAAGAAGAACCCAATAAAATAGTTCGAAAAGATTGACTAACTGTAAAGGATATGCTAACCATTTTTCTGTAGAAATATTTTCCTTAAAATTTAATAATGATAATGGATAATATGTCTGTACGTCTTCCAAGGTATACTCTGTATTAATCCAATAGAAGTAAATAAACTTATAAAAACCGCCGATTACAAAAACAGATTCTGCAAGGAGCGCAAGAAAAAGAAAATCTCTAAATTTGACCTGATCAACTTTAGGAAGATCAAATAATTTTAAAAAATTAAGACAGAAAGCTACTAATAACACTTTAATACCCACAAAAAAAGGTGTTATTACATATGCCAACCACCACCATTTTTTCTGGCTATCCATATAGTTTTGTACTATATCACTAGGATAATCTTTTGAAAGAAAATCAAAAATTTTAGAGTTGGTTGTAACGAAGTGTTTATCTAAATATGTTAATAATGAATAACATAAAAAAATAACTATAAAGATTGTAAAATTTTTCATCATTAATGTAAAAGAGAGGTAAAAACCTCTCCACTATATTATTAATCAAGTATAAATAGTTCTATTTATTTTTTTCCATTTTTTCTCTTAGACTCTATTATTATAAAAAATAAGAATAAAACACTTGTAAAAAATGATAAATATTTCTTTGTTCCATCATTAAAAATTTTAAAGCAAATATCAGCTAATAAAATTATAGTCAGTAATGCAATACAGATAATATAATAAATAGTTCTTTTATTACCTTTCATAATTTAATGTCTTACGAATTCCAACATTTAACAGCATATGCGCCAGAAGCAACTCCTACGATCCATGCAGGTCCAGTTATTGCGAACAATCCAAGTCCAGCTGCAAAGCACAATGCTCCATTCACTCCTCCTGAAATTTTTTCCATTTTATTTAATTGTAACTGTTTCATGTGATAAATTATTTAAAACATCCATTTGTATTTCCAGCATAACCTCCAGCAACAGCCGCCGCAGCTCCTACTAATGGTCCTCCGATAGCAAAACCAATTCCTATTCCCAAACCTGTCAGTATACCATCAATTAAGCACGTTCTGTTATTACCTCCTTGCAAATTTTCCATTTGCGAAACATTTAATTTTTTCATAACATTTATAATATTTTTTGTTTATGGCTTTCACTCTGAAAACCTTTGACAAATTTGTATAGAAATTTACAAACAACCTATTCTATTTTAGAATATTCGTTTATAAACAGAAAAAGATTTTTGGGGGATTGAAATTAATTTTTATTTTTGCAATACACAAATGATGATAAAAAAATGACAGATAAAGATCTCGGTTTTAAGCTTAGAAAACTCCGTGAAGAAAATGGAGTTTCTCAACAAACATTGGCGATAGATTTAGATATTTCCCAAAGCAAAATTTCTAAAATAGAAAATGGAACAGAAAAACTAACCGTACCTTACTTTCTTAAAGTTTTAACTTACTTCTCTTTATCAGCTGATGAAATCGTACAATTCTTAGAAAATACAAAAAATAATAAGCCCTTACCTCATATTTAATCATGGGATAAATAAAAAAGCTTCAAAATATTTTTTGAAGCTTTTTAAGTTTATTAAGTGATTACATTATCCTCTGTCAGCAAGAGCCGCCATATATTCTCTATTCATTCTAGCAATGTTTTCAAGAGAAATTCCTTTAGGACATTCCACTTCACAAGCACCAGTGTTTGAACAGTTTCCGAATCCTTCTTCGTCCATAGCTTTTACCATGTTCAGAACTCTTCTTTTCGCTTCTACTCTACCTTGTGGTAAAAGGGCGTACTGAGAAACTTTAGCTCCAACGAATAGCATTGCAGATCCGTTTTTACAAGTAGCCACACAAGCTCCACAACCGATACAGGCTGCAGCATCCATTGCTTTGTCTGCATCTTCTTTAGGAACCAGAATTGCATTGGCATCCAAAGTATTACCTGAAGTGTTCACCGAAATGAAACCACCTGCAGCCATTACTCTGTCGAATGCGCTTCTGTCTACCATTAAGTCTTTAATAACCGGGAAAGCAGCACTTCTCCAAGGTTCAATAACGATGGTTTCACCGTCTTTGAACATTCTCATGTGAAGCTGGCAAGTCGTAATACCTGTATCCGGACCGTGCGCTCTACCGTTGATGTAAAGAGAACACATTCCGCAGATACCCTCACGACAGTCGTGGTCGAAAGCTACCGGCTCTTTTCCTTCGTTAATAATATTTTCGTTCAGGATGTCTAACATTTCTAAGAATGAAGAATCTGTAGAAACATCCGATATTTTATAGGTCTCAAACTGACCTTTAGTTTTACTATTCTTTTGTCTCCAAATTTTCAGCGTAAGATGTAAGCCTTTTTTTGCACTCATAATGTTATATTTATAGGTTGGAGATTATTTATAACTTCTAGTTTTAACCTCGATGTTGTCATATATCAAGTCTTCTTTGTGCAACACCTCATTTTTGATGTCTTCACCTTGATATTCCCAAGCTCCGACGTATTTGAAGTTTACGTCATCTCTTTCTGCTTCACCATCCGGTGTAGAGTGGTCTTCACGGAAATGTCCACCACAAGATTCATTTCTATGCAGTGCATCGATAGCCATTAATTGTCCAAGTTCAATAAAGTCTGCTACTCTGAATGCTTTTTCAAGCTCAGTGTTCATACCTTCTGCATCTCCGGGAACTTTTACGTTTTTCCAGAAATCTTTTTTCACTTCGTCAATTTCTTTGATTGCTTCTCTTAAACCTTCAGGAGTTCTTCCCATTCCTACTTTATTCCACATAATGTGTCCTAATTGTTTGTGGAAATGATCTACTGAATGCGTTCCTTTATTATTTAAGAAGAAATCAATTTTATCTTTAATCCCCTTTTCAGCCTGATCAAAATCTGCTGAATTTGTAGGAATCGCTCCCGTTCTGATATCTGCAGAAAGATAATCTGCGATAGTATAAGGAAGTACGAAATATCCGTCTGCCAAACCTTGCATCAAAGCAGAAGCTCCCAATCTGTTTGCTCCGTGATCCGAGAAGTTAGCTTCACCAATTACGAAACATCCCGGGATTGTAGACTGAAGATTATAATCAACCCAAACACCACCCATTGTGTAGTGAACTGCAGGATAAATCTTCATCGGAGTTTTGTAAGGATCATCAGCAGTAATTTTTTCGTACATAACGAATAAGTTACCATATTTCTCCTCTACCCAACTCTTACCTAAGTCATACAATTGCTGATCTGTAGGATTATGAATATGTTTTTCAATAGCGGCTTCTTTACCTTTTTTCATGATCTCTGTAGAGAAATCCAGGTAAACACCTTCTTGTGTATCATTATTTTCAATTCCGAAACCAGCATCACATCTTTCTTTAGCAGCTCTCGACGCAACGTCTCTAGGTACTAGGTTTCCGAATGCAGGATATCTTCTTTCCAAATAATAATCTCTATCTTCTTCTTTGATATTTTCAGGTCTTAATTTACCTTCTCTGATCGCTACTGAATCTTCAATTTTCTTAGGAACCCAGATTCTTCCTGAGTTTCTTAATGATTCAGACATTAAAGTAAGTTTAGACTGCTGTGTTCCGTGAACAGGAATACAAGTCGGGTGAATCTGTACATAACAAGGATTTGCGAAATACGCTCCTTTTTTATGAATCTTCCAAGCTGCAGAAACGTTTGATCCCATTGCGTTTGTAGAAAGGAAATATACGTTTCCGTATCCTCCCGATGCAATTACAACTGCGTGTGCTGAATGTCTTTCTACTTCACCTGTTACAAGGTTTCTTGCAATGATACCTCTTGCTTTTCCGTCAACAATCACAAGATCAAGCATCTCATGACGGTTGTACATTTTAATTCTACCTTTACCGATCTGACGGCTCATTGCAGAATAGGCACCTAATAATAACTGTTGCCCAGTCTGTCCTTTTGCATAGAAAGTTCTCTTTACCTGAACCCCGCCAAATGAACGGTTATCTAATTGACCGCCGTAATCTCTTCCGAAAGGAACTCCCTGAGAAACGCACTGATCGATAATATTTGCAGAAACTTCAGCTAATCTGTAAACGTTTGCCTCTCTTGCTCTGTAGTCACCACCTTTGATCGTGTCATAGAATAATCTGTAAGTAGAGTCACCGTCTCCCTGATAATTTTTAGCAGCGTTGATACCTCCCTGAGCTGCGATAGAGTGTGCTCTTCTTGGAGAATCCTGATAGCAGAATGCTTTTACATTATATCCTTGCTCAGCTAAAGTAGCTGCAGCAGAACCACCTGCCAAACCTGTACCAACAACAATAATATCAATCTTATCTCTGTTGTTTGGTGCAACAAGGTTCATATGATCTTTATGATTTTTCCATTTATCCTTTAAAGGACCTGCCGGAATTTTAGAATCTAATTTACTCATACTATTATATTGATATTATTGAGTTACAAAGTGAAAAATTGCAATTAAAACAAAACCTGCAGGAATAAGAATAGAATACCATTTTCCCAAAGCTTTAATTACCGGAGTATATTTTGGATGTCTTGCTCCAATAGATTGGAAAGACGACTGAAAACCGTGAGCCAAATGTAATCCTAATAAAACAAAAGCAATTACATATAAAGCCACTCTCCAGATATCCGCAAACTTCTCGTGAAGTTCCGGCCAGAAACGTTCTGCATCAGGAGAAATACCTTCTACATACTTGTAATCAATTTCATGCCACCAGAAATCATAAAAGTGAAGTGCCAAGAAAGCTAAAACAACAGCTCCGGAAATAATCATATTTCTAGACATCCATGATGAGTTCACAGAAGGATTGTTTGCAGCGTACTTTACAGGACGCGCATTTCTATTCTTAATTTCCAATACAAATCCCATAATGAAATGGAAAAAAACTGCAAAACCAAGAATAGGCTGCATTAAGAACTGCACAAAAGGATTATAGCCCATAAAATCTGATGCCGTATTGAACGCATCACGATTCAGGACTGATAACAAATTGGTCGTCAAATGCAGTATAAGAAAGATCAGCAAAAATAAAGCTGATAATGCCATAGCATATTTTCTACCTATCGTAGAACTCGTTAAACCTGCCATATAAGTTTAAATTTGAATTTCCACAAAATTAAGAAATGTTAACTATATCAAAAAGTGAGAAATCTCACAATTAGACAGTTTGTAATCTTTCTAAATAAGAGCACAAAAGGTTATAAATAAAGGAAATCTGAAAAAATTTACAATTATTCTAAGTTGTAAATTTTGTTCTTATAAACGATCGTTACGGTAGAATCTGGAAAAGTCTTTATTTCAAAATTATTTAATCGTCTTGCAGAACAGTAAGGATTGATAATAAATCGGGTAATTTTCTCTTTGTCTGAATTTTCTTTAATCCAAAAACATGCTTGATTTCCTTTTTTTATCGATAAAACTTTATTCTTAGAAAAATTATGCAGTAAAATTTCTGTTTTCTGATTTTCATAAAAATTAAAACCTACCCTTACAATAAAGAATCCCAAAATTGCCATTGCCAACCTTGCCGAACTTTTAAAGTCGAGTTTTAAAATGGCAAACCTCATCAGATAAGCAATTAGAAATAACGAGAAAACTTCAGAAAGATTCATTGGGATGTTTTCAAAAAACAAAGTATTAAAATCTGCAAACCAATGAATGACTTTCAATAATATTTGAATAATGAAATCGTAAACCTTATTTATTAATCCAAAATCAAGCTTAAAAGCAATTAAAGTGGTCATTAAAAACGAAAAAACAATGATAGTTTCAGAAAACGGAACAATAAAAAAATTAGCTATAATTGAAATAAAAGAAAACTGATGAAAATAATACAGAACTAATGGAAGTGTCGCTAATTGAGCAGAAACCGATATCGAAATCGTGTTGAAAATTAACTTTTTAAACCAATTATCCTGTCGTGGGAAATAATTTAAAATCGGCTGATTCAACCAGAAAATTCCAAGAACTGCAAGAAAGCTCAATTGAAAACCTACATCAAAAATCTGCCGGGTATCAAAAATTAAAATAATAAAAGCTGATAATGCCAAAGAATGTAACAAATCGGGTTTTCTTTGAAGCAATACATAGATAAAATACACCGTTAACATGATACTGGAACGAACAACCGAACTTCCAAAACCAATAAAACTTGTAAAAAACCAGATGAAAATTAAGCTCGAAATAATTGCATATTTTCTAAATTTTAATGGTAAAATTTTAATCAATAAAAAATAAAACAATCCAAAAATCACAACAATATGCGTTCCCGAAATTGCCAGGAAATGCACCAATCCAGACCTATTAAAATCCTGAACAGTTTGCGAATCAATTTCCGTACGGTCGGCGAGAATAATTCCTTTTAGAAACTCTCTTGATTGAAAAGAGATTTCCGTTTTATCAATATTTTGAAGTACTTCCACTCTTTTTTGCAAAAATTTTTCGTTAAAACTAAGATCATTTCTTTCTGCAAAAGAAATCTCACCATTTATATAACATTGGTATTCAATATGTTTTCGTTTCAGATATTTCGCATAGTCAAACTGAAAATTATATTGTGGAGATTCCGGTTTTGAAATATAAGTTTCAGCTTTATAAAAATAATTAAAATCCAGTTCTTTGTCACCTTTCGGAACATATAAAATGGCATTAAAGCTTTCTTTTCCTACTTGAGCAACTGCTTCATACTTTTTATTTTTCTCATTGGAATTCAGCTTCCTGGAAATTTTGAAAACAATCGTTTCATTTTTAGAAAAAGAAATATTCTGAGGAGAAAAAGAATTAAAAAAATGCAGAACAACTCCGATTCCGAAAAACATCAAACCCAGCAAATACGGTTTTGTTTTATGTAAAAAATAGCTTTTGAAAAACGTGGAAATTAAGATAACGAAACAAGCTCCGACAATCGGATAAATAAATTTTTCATCCAAAGAAAACCCATCCTGGAAGAAAATCCCAATGATAAAGCAAATGACAAGAATAAGAAGCGGTTGTTTATTCAATTCCAAAATTTGTGTGATCCAAAAATATCTATTATGATAAAAATTTGCAAATCAATATCTTGAAATTTTCAAAAACAGGCTCAATCCTTCGTAGAAAAGAAAAATCGTAGAAAATTTTTCTACGATTCTTTATAATTGGTTTAAATTTTTAAGTTTTATTTTTTCAGAAGTGCTTCAATTAATTTATTTTGAGATTCCATTAATTTTGCCATCTGTTCCTGGTTTTTTAATAAGCTTTCTATTAATTCCGGTGATTGCATATTAACAGTACCATTAACAAGGTTAACATCTGCCTCAATCTTTTCTATATGGTTGTAATTTGTGAATTTTTCTTCAAACAATTCATTCATATCGATTTCCAATTCTTTTGCAATTCCACTTAACAATAAAGAATTAGGAACACTTTTATCTGATTCTATATTCGAAATCGTACTTTGTGTAACATCTAAACGTAAAGCTAAATCGTCCTGAGATAATCTTTTTGCTTCTCTAAATTGTCTCACCTTTGTTCCTAAACTCATAATATTAAAATTTTAATCAAAAATATTAAAATATTGATGATGTTGAGAAAAAATTTATTTTAGTTTTGTCCTGATCATATATAGATCGAATTTTTTTATATATTTAACCCATAAAACAAACAAATGATTATGACGAAAAAATTTATTTCGTGGCTGTCGTTCATGGCAGTCTTTTTCTGTCTTTATTCCTGCAAACAGGAGCTTCTTTCAACAGAAGATTCCAACTCTGTAAATAGAACAAAAATAGAATGGATTAGCAAAAGCCAGATCGAGCAAAACCCAAACCTGTCCGGAAAATTACAGAGTCTTTCTAAAAAAGATCCGAAATCCGATATCAGAAAGATCTATACGGATCAGGAAAACGGCTTCACGATCGATACCGAACGTGCTCTTCTTATGGAAGATGAAAAAAGAAAGAAAACATACACCTTCAAAATTGATAGAGAAATAAACGGAGCACTGGCACTGGAAAATCTTGTCCTTACGGAATCCGGCAACGGATATTTTGATGCAGCTATCATAAAATATGCGCCCCAATTATTAAACAGCAAGCAGAATCTTACCAATGAGCAGGTAAATCAGTACATCACGATCGATTATCTTGGGAAGAAATCTTCTGCAGAGATTTTTTCAAAGATACAGACCTGCTATACTACTGTACAGCAGCAAATGTATGTTCCGGGTAGTACATGTGCATCAAGCGATCATCACCAGTACGGTGATTCGTCTTGCCAGCTGAGCGGATGGCAGGCTGCAAGCCCCGGATATTGGACGACGAGCTATACTTTCATAATGTATTCCTGTGATGACGGAATGCCGGGAGGAGGCTTTGTAACAATTCCCACCGGAGGCGGTGGAGGAGATCCTAACAGCTCGGGATTAGATGATCTTTGTGTACAATTAGAATCTACTAGTCTTGGTATTGCGGACAAGATTACTGATCTAAAAGGCAAGGTAACCTTAAAAACGGAAACAGGATATATAGAAAAAACTGATGGTAGTTTCGACTATAAAGACATTGCAGCAACAAACTCAAATTCTAATTCACTTACGTTAGGTGATCCTACCGCGGATATGACGGGCTATTTGCATACCCATGTTAATGATTTTGAAGATTCTGAGGGAAGAATGAGAATTGGCTTTAAAATATTTTCCCCTGCAGATGTTATTTATTTTAACCAGATGGTTGGTCTTGCACAACAGAATGGTATTCCGTTAAATAGCATTTATGCCGTCATGGTTTCAGCTAATGTGAACTATCAGATACGTTTTACAGGAAATGTGAATCAGATAAAAACGATGTATACCAACACAAAAGAACAGTATAATGAGATGTATCTAAATTATTTTAAAGCAAATTCTAAAGCATCTAATGAACTAAATTTTCTTAAATTTATCGATGAACAAATGTATGTGAAAGGCATTACCTTAGTTAAAATGAATAGTAACGGAACTTTTACGAAAAAAACATTGAATGCTGATAAAACCCAAGTAATTGACACAGATTGTCCTTAATTTTAAATACAAATAATATTATGAAAAATAAAATAATTTACACTTTCTTATTTTTAACAACAATTCTTTCATGCAAAGCTCAGACAATATCTTTAGATCAACTTTCCCAGTGTGAAAACAAACCTGATTGTCCTGATTATATTTATCTTAAAGACACCAATAATCGCCTAGATAAATTTGTAGGAGTTTGGAAAGGGACTTATACAGATGGTCGGACTTATGAATTTCATTTTACTAAGAAAGAAAACAATTATACATTTGGCAAATATTGGGATATAATTAAGGGACGTTTATTAATTAAAACCCCAAATGGTCAAGAATTAGCCAATACACTTTCTGCTTCTGACGATAATACATTATTTGGAGGTTTCATATTTGATAAAAATCTTATAAGATATCAAATGTATTATTCCGGCAATGCAGAATGTAATGATAAGGGATATGTTTATCTTTCTATAGATCCTAACAATATTAACCAGATGAAACTGTATTTTATGCAGGATATGGATATTATCGCAAGTTGTCCTAATGGTTATAAAACGGTGATACCGGATGCAAAAACACTGACATTAACAAAACAATAAGTAAGAGCCTCTAAAATTTATGATATTTCCGTAAAAGAACAATTTAAAATAAGTACAAAAAAGACTGCTTGTTATTGGGCAGTCTTATATTTTTACACCTTCAAAATCACCTCCGCCGCATTTTCACTCGCTCCTTTTCCTCCAAGCTTTTCCCGCAACAATTCGTAATCTTTCAAAAGCTGGGATCTTTTTTTGCCTTCCAGAACCTTTTTCAATTCTTCAACGAGGTTTTTAGTATTCAGATCATTTTGGATTAATTCCTTTACGACTTCTCTGTCCATTATCAAATTTACGAGAGAAATATATTTGATATTTTTAACCAGTCTTTTCGCAATAGCGTAGGAAACCTTACTTCCTCGATAGCAAACCACTTCGGGAATTTTCAATAAAGCGGTTTCCAAAGTTGCAGTTCCGGAAGTTACTAAAGCTGCCTTTGAACACCTCAGCAAATCATAGGTCTTATTGGAAACAAAATGCACATTATCATCGACATAACTTTGATAAAATTCTTTAGGAAGACTTGGAGCTCCGGCAATCACAAACTGATATTCCTTAAAATAAGGTCTCACGGAAAGCATTATTTCCAGCATTTTTTCAACTTCCTGTTTTCTGGAGCCCGGTAATAATGCAATAATTTCTTTATCGTTTAAACCATTTTCTGCTTTAAAATTTTCAACAGAAATATCCTTAAGTGTCGAAATCGCATCCAACAACGGATGTCCTACAAAATGCGAATGAACACCATGTTTTTTATAGAAATCTTCCTCAAACGGAAGAATCACCATCATTTCATCAACATACTTTTTGATGATTTCCACTCTACCCTCTTTCCAGGCCCAAAGTTGTGGAGAAATGTAATAAACGACTTTTATGCCCAGTCCTTTAGCGAATTTTGCAATCCTTAAATTGAATCCCGGGTAATCAACCAGAATCAAAACATCCGGTCTGTTATTTTTTATATCTTCTTTACAAAATTTAATATTATTCAGGATGGTTCGCAGATTTTTGGCAACTTCCAAAAATCCCATAAAAGCCAGATCACGGTAATGTTTCACTAATGTTCCGCCTTGTGCAGCCATCAGATCACCACCCCAAAATCTGAATTCTGCGTTGGGATCTTTGTGTTGTAAAGCTTTCATTAAATTACTTCCGTGCAGGTCTCCGGATGCTTCTCCAGCAATAATATAATACTTCATTTCTTCTGAAATCTTTTATTTTTTTAATGCCATCAGTAACCTCCTTTTAAATTTTTACTTTACCGACAAGCGTAAGTTATGGGAGGTTTCTATAACAGGAATAGAGAACAAATAAGACGTTGTACGATCTTAATTTGTAAATTTGTTCAAAGATAATGATAAAAAATGTCAGAAGAATTTGAAATCCGAAATAAAGTTGCAGAAAGCGGTCTTATCAATTTTGATCTTACAGACCTTATTCCTAAAGGGGTAAGAAAAGGGATCGACCTTAAAGATTTTCTTTTTATGGAAATGATCTTAAAAGAGAAAGATTTCCGCGAAAAAGTAGCAGCTATTGATGTTGAAGAATATCGTGATACTTATGTTTATATTTACAATTCAGCGGATGCAATCGTTCCGTTGTGGGCATATTTTTTAATCACCGCCAGACTTACCGAGGTAACTAAAAAGATCGTTTTCGGAAACCGCGAAGATTTGGAAGTAATCTTAATGCACAATGCTGTTCAAACGCATGATTTTGAGGAAATGAGAGGTAAAAGAGTTTTGGTAAAAGGCTGTTCAGATAAAGAAATTCCCGAAAACGCTTATATTGAACTGGTAGAGCAATTAAAACCGATCGTAAAGTCTTTAATGTTCGGGGAAGCTTGCTCAAACGTTCCTATTTTGAAAAATTAAGCATTAAAAATCAACAACTTATAGAAAACAACAAAATTTCTTTCAAATTTTAATTAAAAAAAATTATTGGGGAATATTTTTTGATAACTTTGGTGTACTTTAACAATTAAAATAAACACAAACTATGAGTTTAATTGACCTACTTACAGGTAACACCGGCAATCAGGTTGCTGAACAGGCTGAGAACAAATTCGGGATCAGCAGAAATCAGGTTATTGCGCTACTTGCCGTAGCTGCACCGTTAATTATTTCGTACCTTAGGAACAAGTCACAGGATTCCAACGAAGCTGAAGCGCTGAACAATGCTTTAGATAAAGATCACGACGGAAGTATTCTGGATGATGTTTCTCAGGCAGATGCAAGACAGACAGAAGGAGGATCAATTCTAAGCCACATTTTTGGTGGGGACAAACAAAATGTAGAAAACCAGTTATCTCAAAACACAGGAATTTCTATTGACAAGATCGGTCCGATTTTATCAATGTTAGCTCCGGTTATCATGGGATATATCGGAAGAGAAAAACAACAGAATAATGTTGGAGCAGGAGGTTTAGGAGATCTTTTGGGAGGAATTCTCGGAAATGCCTCTAATCAGGCTCAAGCTCAGCAATCAAGCCCACTAAATGATATTTTAGGAAGTGTTCTTGGAGGAGGGCAGTCTCAATCTTCAGGCAATCCTTTGAATGATATTCTGGGAAGCGTTCTTGGTGGCGGAGGTCAGCAGAAGCAACAAGGCGGAGGCGGACTTGGAGATATTCTTGGAAGCTTTTTAGGCGGAAAATAATTTAATTTGTAATAACAAAAAAGACCGGAGATTAATTTCTTTGGTCTTTTTTATTTTATTACGCTTTAGGTTTCTCTGAGGATGCTACAAAAGATTTTGAAGCTTTTCTCGGCCTCTTTTTACCGTAGCTCCCTGAATTGATTTTGCCTTTTCTTGATTTTTTGTCGCCTTTTCCCATAATGATAAATTTTGTTGATTTTAGCTAATTTAGGAAATATGCATTAGAATTCAATCAATTATGATGTTAAAATTTATATAAAGCTAAACTTTCACGGTTTTCCATTTCCCTCTTTTAAACAAGATAAAAGCAACAATCGTAATTAAGGTTTCCGCGGCTGGAATTGATATAAACACACCTTTCGGACCCATCTCTAAATATTTTGAAAGAAAATAAGCCAACGGAATCTGAAACAGCCAAAACCCGAAAAGATTCACCCAAGTCGGTGTCCATGTATCTCCCGCCCCATTGAAGGCATTAATCATCACCATTCCGATTCCATAGAAAATAAATCCTACAGCCATTATATGTAATGCATTGGTTGCAATATTTTTAATTTCAATTTCATTCGTGAAAAACCCGACTAGAAAATCACCCATAAAAAAGAAAATTACACTTACTGTCACCATAAAAATTACATTATATTTTATAGTTTTCATGACAGACTGTTCGGCTCTCAACATTTCGTTAGCTCCCATGTTTTGTCCGACTAATGTTGATGCAGCGCCACTCAATCCCCAAGCTGGAAGCATAAAGAACATCATTAATCGTAAAGCCGTCTGATATCCGGCAGAAGCATTTTCCCCGCCTGTTGTGGCAACCAGTTGAGCAAGGAAGATCCAACTGCAGGAAGCAATGACAAACTGAAAAATTCCTGGAGTTGCAATTTTTATGATTGATTTTATTAAGTCGAATTTTGGTTTGAAATACTTTAACTGAATTCTCACCTGCGTATCTGCAATCAAAAGATGGTACAACTGGTAAATTACCCCAATACTTCTTCCGATCGTCGTTGCTAGCGCCGCTCCCGTTAAACCCATCGCCGGAATCGGACCAAAACCTTTAATTAAAACCGGACAAAGAATAATGTTGGCAATATTGGCAATCCAAAGAGATTTCATAGCGATTGCAGCATTTCCCGCTCCCCTGAAAATCCCGTTGATTAAGAATAAAAGCATGATAATAACACTGCTTCCCATCATAATTCTTGTAAAATCTTTCCCGAAAGCTGCTGCTTCAGGTTTAGAACCCATCAGAATCAACATATCTTCGGCATAAATCACTCCGAATAAGCTTAAAATAAAAGTAACAACAAAAGAAACCAATAAAACCTGCGCTGCACTTCTGGAAGCCTGCTCAGGATTTTTCTCTCCGATTCTTCTGGCTACTAAAGCCGTTGCCGCCATACTCATTCCGATCGCAATAGAATACATGACAGAAAGCACAGATTCCGTCAAACCAACCGTCTGAATCGCAAAACCACTTTCTTTCAAATGTCCTACAAAATATAAATCTACTAATGCAAATACAGATTCCATCGCCATTTCCAGCATCATAGGAATCGCCAGAAGAAGCACTGCACTTCTTATGCTTACTTTCGTGTAGTCGACATCTTCTCCGCTTAAAGCTTTCTTAATAAATTTTATATACTTAGACATTTGTGTCATTTTAGTTTACAGCAAAAGTATTAATTCAAAAATGATTCAAACTTGGCATATGAAAAGTTTTGGAAAATAAGTGAAAATAAAAATTTCGATAAAATTATATCGTAAAACAATAATTAATTATATATTTGCAATAATAAAATAGTAAACACATGAAAATTATCGGAAAAAATTCTGTTTCTCAGTACATCAGTTATCTTCTTTTATTGCTGGCTGTTCTTTTTGCAATTCAACTTATTTATATCATGATTGGCTTTACCGTTTCTTTTTATAATTTTAAAACAGGAAACAATATCCTTTCAGATTTTTTTATCATCGGAACAGATGTCGGCTGGTCGAAAAATGAATGGACACAACAGGTAGATCACATGATGAAATTTAAATTTTTTGTTCCTTTTACCGAGCAGAATGTTCTTACTGGCATGTTTAATTTAGGAAGTGTCTTAAATCATATTTTTGGAGCAATTTTTATAACGTTGTTTTTTTACATCAGTTATAAATTTTTAAAAGAAATCAGTAAAGAAAACGTATTTAATGCCAATGCTTTACTTTGGCTGAAAAGATTCGGATGGCTTAATATTATTTATACTGCAGTTACATTGGCTACAGTTCCTTTTACTACAAAGAATATATTTGCAGTAACATATTCTGTTATCATATTCTTATTTTTCGGAGCATTAATATTATTCATTGTCGAATTCTTCAAAAAAGGACTGGAACTTCAGGAACAAGTAGATCTAACAATTTAAACTATGCCAATAATAATCAACGTAGACGTCATGTTGGCGAAAAGGAAAATGCAGTCGCAGGAACTTGCCGAAAAAATAGGCATCACGCAAGCCAATCTTTCAATTTTAAAGACAGGAAAAGCCAAAGCGGTAAAACTTTCAACATTGGAAGCTATCTGCAAAGCACTGGATTGTCAACCCGGAGACATCCTTGAGTACGTGAAAGATTAAGACTCTTTAAGAATTTTACTTAAAATAATCTGTTAAAATTCTATCTGAACATTATAAATTACCTTAAAACCTAAATCATACACCATAAACAACAGATCTAACTCATTAGATTTGGAAAAAATTTAGTTAATCATGAAAAGTTATTTCATAATCCCATTAGCACTTTTGGGCATGACTTCTTTTGCCCAAAACAAAATCGAAAATCTTAATTTCGAAAGTACTGAAAACAATCTTCCAAAAATCTGGAAAATCATTGGAGACAACTCTGCAAAGGTATTTACAGACACCAAAGAAAAACAGGAAGGAACAACATCAATTCTGATCGATGCCACAGAAAATGGTTTCAAAGGATTAATGTACACGCTGCCAAAAAATTACGTCGGTAAAAAAATAACACTTTCCGGCTACATCAAAACTGAAGATGTTTCTGACGGTTTTGCAGGACTCTGGCTGAGAATTGATCCCGAAATTGGCTTTGACAATATGAATAAGCAAGGATTAAAAGGAACAAACGACTGGAAAAAATATGAAATAACCCTTGAAATGTCACCCCAAAAAACAGACAAAATAGTTTTCGGAGCATTGTTAACCGGAAAAGGAAAAATGTGGGTAGACAACCTGAAAATCACCGTTGATGGAAAAGATATTGAAAATGCCAAAATCTTCGAACAGAAAATAAACAAAGTAAATTCAGATAAAGAATTTGATAACGGCTCTAAGATCGCAAATATTAGTCTGGATAAAAATAATTTAGAAAACATTAAAAGCCTTGGTTTAATTTGGGGTTATCTTAAATATTATCATCCAAGTGTTGCAGAAGGCAATTACAACTGGGATTACGAACTGTTCAGAATTTATCCGAAAATTACAGGGGTTTCTGCAGATCAAAGAGATAAAATTCTGTCTGACTGGATTAAAAGTTTAGGAGAATTTCAAACTGTAAAAAATTCTGAGCCAAAAGACATTAAAATAAAACCGGATCTTGACTGGATAACAAATTCAGGTTTCTCAAAAGAACTGACGGATCAGCTTTTAAGACTTAAAGATGCCAAAAGACCGAAAACAAATTATTATGCAGACTTCTTCGAAGGTGTCAAAAATCCTGATTTTAAGAATGAAAATGCTTACAAAAACATGAGCTATCCTGATGAGGGCTTCCGTCTGTTGTCATTGTACAGATATTGGAATATCATTCAGTATTATTTCCCTTATAAAAACCTTATCGATGAAGACTGGAAAGGAGTTTTAACAGAATTTATTCCAAAATTTATCAATGCAAAAGACGAAACGGAATACACTCTTGCCTCATTAGAAATTATCGCGAGAATTCATGACACTCACGCCGGAGTTTGGGAGAACAACAAAGCTCTTACAAAATATTTCGGTGAAAGGTATTCTCCGGTAAAATTAACTTTTGCAGAAAACAAAGCGGTTGTCAATGATTTTTACAATAATGATTTAGGCAGGGAAAGCGGACTTCAAAAAGGAGATATCATTACAGAGATCAATGGTGAAACCGTAGAAAACATTATCAAAAATAGATTAAAGTACACTCCTGCTTCAAATTATCCGACTCAGTTAAGAAATATTTCTTACAACCTTTTAAACAGCAATTCTGAAACGATAGACATTAAGTTTTCAAGAAACGGAAAAGAAGAAAGTAAAACGATAAAAACATATACATTTCCTCAGCTTAATTATAAAAAAGAAGAAAAAGATTTCTTCAAAATGCTCGATCATAATGTGGCTTATGTTTACATGGGAAGCGTCGATTCTAAAAAACTTGATGAAACTTTTAAGCAAATTAAAAATACAAAAGGACTTGTCATTGATTTCAGAAGTTATCCTTCAGATTTTGTGACTTTCAAAATGGGAAGATTATTAAAACCCAACTTAACAGAATTTGTAAAATTTACAAACACTGATAACAGTCAGCCAGGACTTTTCACTTTTACTCCAACCCAAAAAATTCCCGGAGAAGGAAAAAGCTCTTACCAGGGAAAAATCGCGATTTTAATAAATGAAACCACTCAAAGTAGTGCAGAATTTCATACAATGGCTTTCAGAACAGCACCTAATGCAAAAGTTTTCGGATCGACAACTGCAGGAGCGGACGGAAATGTTTCGGATATAAAACTTCCCGGAAATATTTCAACCATGATCAGCGGAATCGGCGTTTATTATCCCGACGGAAAAGAAACCCAAAGAATAGGAATTGTTCCTGATTTGGAAGTAAAACCAACTATTGACGGAATCAAAAATAACAAAGACGAAGTCATGGAAAAAGCAATTGACTGGATCAAAAGCTAATTTTAGAATTCAATTATATCAAAAAACTTCCGAAAGGGAGTTTTTTTGTTTTAAAAACTTTCAAAAACCTTATCTTTGCCAACGAAAAATTAGGCGCATAAAAGTCTAATATCTAAAGTTTAATATAAACATCTAAAACAAATGTTTCGATCGCACACAAACGGAGAATTATCTCTTCAACATCTTAATGAAGAAGTTACACTTTCAGGATGGGTACAAACCATTCGTGATAAAGGATTTATGATTTGGATAGATCTTCGGGATCGTTACGGAATTACTCAGTTGGTTTTCGATCAGGACCGTTCTTCAGCGGAACTGATGGAAAATGCAAAGAAATTGGGACGTGAATTTGTGATTCAGGTGACAGGAAAAGTTATCGAAAGAGTTAGCAAAAATCCTAATATTCCAACGGGAGAAATTGAAATTTTAGTTGAAAAATTAGAAATTCTTAATGAATCACAGCTTCCACCTTTCACCATTGAAGACGAAACGGACGGTGGTGAAGAATTAAGAATGAAATACCGTTATCTGGATATCAGAAGAGCCCCGGTAAGAGATAAATTGATCTTCCGTCACAAAATGGCACAGAAAGTGAGAAACTATCTTTCAGACGAAGGATTTATCGAGGTTGAAACTCCGGTTTTAATCAAATCTACTCCGGAAGGAGCAAGAGACTTCGTTGTACCGAGCAGAATGAATCCCGGACAATTTTACGCATTACCACAGTCTCCGCAGACTTTCAAACAATTATTGATGGTTGGTGGAATGGATAAATATTTCCAGATCGTGAAATGTTTCCGTGACGAAGATTTAAGAGCCGACAGACAGCCGGAATTTACACAAATCGACTGCGAAATGGCTTTTGTAGAGCAGGAAGATGTGATGAATGTTTTTGAAGGAATGACCAAAACATTAATTAAAGACATTACAGGTCAGGAATTCGGAGCGTTCCCAAGAATGACGTTCGCCGATGCAATGCAGAAATACGGAAACGACAAACCGGATATCCGTTTTGGAATGGAGTTCGTGGAATTGAATGAATTAGTAAAAGGAAAAGATTTCAAAATATTTGATGATGCAGAATTGGTTGTCGGAATCAATGTTGAAGGATGTGCAGATTATACAAGAAAACAGATCGACGAGCTTGTAGATTGGGTGAAAAGACCTCAAATCGGCGCATCAGGAATGGTTTGGGTTAAATTCCAGAATGATGGGGTGAAAACTTCTTCTGTCAATAAATTCTATAACGAGGAAGATTTATCAAAAATCATCGAGAAATTCGGAGCGAAAGAAGGAGATCTAATGTTAATTCTTTCAGGAAACGAGCACAAGGTAAGAACTCAGCTTTCAGCTTTGAGAATGGAGCTTGGAAACCGTTTGGGATTAAGAAAAGGAGACGTTTTCGCACCACTTTGGGTTGTTGACTTTCCTTTATTGGAATTTGATGAAGAAAGCGGACGTTATCACGCAATGCACCACCCTTTCACCTCTCCAAAACCGGAAGATATTCATTTACTGGAAACCGATCCGGGAAAAGCAAGAGCCAACGCTTACGATATGGTGTTGAATGGAAATGAAATCGGCGGCGGTTCTATCAGAATTTTTGATAAAGATTTACAGTCAAGAATGTTTGACTTATTAGGATTCTCAAAAGAAGAAGCAGAAGCTCAGTTCGGATTCCTTATGAATGCCTTCAAATACGGAGCACCTCCTCACGGTGGTTTGGCTTTCGGATTTGACCGTTTGGTAGCAATTCTTGACGGAAACGAAGTGATCAGAGATTATATCGCTTTCCCTAAGAATAATTCAGGGCGTGATGTGATGATCGATGCTCCGGCTGCAATTGCTGACGAACAGCTCGATGAATTGGAATTGAAATTAAATTTAAAAGCATAAATTAGAAGCGGAGATTTTTTCTCCGCTTTTTTATTAATTATCAAGTTTAAACCTTTAGATATGTTTCTCAATAACAAAAATTGTATGCCAATATATTTGCAATTATCTGACTGATACTATTAATTCTTCTATATTTAATTCCAAATTTGATTGTAGAATATCATTCATAAGGAAAAAATTAGTCTCATTATATTTATTAGTTTTTAGTTTTTTAAATAATTTATTAATGTTAGATAAATCATCATTAGAAAACTGAGCAAAAGTATTATAAATTGAATTCTTAATTTCTTCAAACTTTATAACTTTATCTATATTTGCAATGGCTTGTTGAGTTCTTGTTTCATTCCAATTATTTCTCGCTGCAGTTTGATATATTCTAGTTCTACAATACTCATGAACATACTTATCAAAATCTGCAATTTTAATCAGATTATCAATTAAGATCTTGTTATCATTTGTTGGTTTTAGAGCTGCTGGAGCAGTTTGTGCTAAACCAAAAGAAAAAACACAAAAAGCGAACGTAATAAAAATTTGTTTTCTCATAGCATTTGTATTTAAAATAATTGTTTTCTAAATTTAATAAAAATAACATAATTTTATCAAACCAAATAGAATATTATTTTAATTCAACGGCACAATCATTGCAAGTTCTTACACAAAACGTAAGACAATGAAAGCAATTTGGAACGGTGCCATTGGCTTTGGTTTAGTCAATATTCCTGTGAAGATCTATTCTGCCACGGAAACCAGTAAATTGGATTTGGATATGCTTGATAAGTCCGATTTTTCGAATATCAAATTCAAAAGAGTCAACGAAAAAACAGGTAAAGAAGTAAAATGGGAAAACATTGTGAAAGGTTATCTCATGGATGATAAATACATCATTCTCGATGAAGAAGATTATGAAGCCGCAAGTCCTGAAAAAAGCAAAATTCTTTCTATCGATCAATTTGTAAAAGAAGTTGAGGTCGATTCCGTTTATTTTGAAAATCCTTATTTCCTCGAGCCTCAGAAAAATGGGGAAAATGCTTACAGGCTTTTGTTAAAAGCTTTGTCAGAAACAAAAATGGTCGGTGTCGGAACTTTTGTCCTTCGTGAAAGTGAAGCTATCGGAATGATTCGACCTTACAATGATGAGGTTTTAGTTTTAAATCGATTGAGATTTGCCCAGGAGATCAGAGATTATAAAGATTTAAAAATCCCCGAAAAAAAAGCACCGAAACCCGCCGAACTCAAAATGGCGGTAAGTCTTATCGAACAGCTTTCCCAAGAGTTTGACCCCGAAATGTATAAGGATACTTATGCTGAAGCTTTGTTGAAAATCATTAAACAAAAAGCGAAAGGCAAAGGCGTAAAAGCGAAAAAAGCCGAACCTGCAAAAGAAGGCAAAGTGATCGATTTAATGGCTCAATTAAAAGCAAGTTTACAAAGTCCGAAATCTAAAAATGCATCGTAATGGCTCTTAAAGATTATAACGAAAAACGTAAGTTCGACGAAACCACCGAACCCAAAGGTAAAACAAAAAAGAGTAAAGACCAACTTATTTTTGTGATTCAAAGACATGCCGCATCGCGTCTTCACTATGATTTCAGGTTAGAAATGGAAGGTGTTTTGAAAAGCTGGGCAGTTCCGAAAGGTCCGTCGCTGGATCCTAAAGACAAACGTCTGGCGATGATGGTGGAAGATCATCCTTACGACTATAAAGATTTTGAAGGAAATATTCCGGAAGGAAATTATGGAGCCGGACAAGTGGAAGTCTGGGACAGTGGAACTTACGAACCTTTGGACGAAACCAGCAAACTTTCGAATGAAAAAGAACTGTTGAAAGAATTAAAAGCTGGTTCATTAAAATTCATTTTACACGGCAAAAAACTGAAAGGTGAGTTTGCTTTAGTTAAAATGAAAAATGCAGAAAACAACGCCTGGTTACTAATTAAACATAAAGATGATTTTGCAGAAGAAAAATACGATGCAGAAGAAAATACCTCAAAAAATTCTCAGGTCACCAAATTTTTAGAGGAAAAAAAAAGTCTAAAAAGCAGCAAAAAGAAGTAATAACTGCAGAAACAAAGCCTAAATTTCAACGATTCAATTCATTAGTTGACGAAAAAAAATTAGAGAACTTCATTAAACCAATGCTTGCCAAATCTTTTGAAAAAGCATTTGATGATGAAGACTGGATTTTTGAAATAAAATGGGACGGTTACCGTGCTGTTGTCGATCTCAGCAATGAAAAACCTCTATTCTACTCCAGAAATGGAATCTCTTTTTTATCAAAATTTGACAAAGTTTCGCAAGATTTTGACCAGCAGAAACATAAAATGATTCTCGATGGAGAAATTGTAGCTTACGACGAAAACGGAAGACCTAATTTTCAATTATTACAGCAAATCGGAGACAATCTTGATTTAGTTTTGACTTATCAGGTTTTTGATATTTTGTGGCTCAATGGTCATTCTACGGAAGAACTTCCCTTAATTCAACGGAAAGAACTGTTAAAAG
Organism: Chryseobacterium ginsenosidimutans; assembly: GCF_039536845.1. GTDB lineage: Bacteria > Bacteroidota > Bacteroidia > Flavobacteriales > Weeksellaceae > Chryseobacterium > Chryseobacterium ginsenosidimutans_B. The sequence goes on along the minus strand of NZ_BAAAZJ010000003.1, from coordinate 61,739 downwards.
AAGCTTTGATTGAAACTGATGTCATCAAATATTGCGATCATATTCCGGAAAAAGGAATAGATTTTTTTAATCAAATGAAAAAAATACAGTTGGAGGGAATGATCGCCAAAAAATCAGACAGTCTTTATATTGAAAATCACAGAAGCTCAGATTGGTTGAAAATAAAATTTACCAATACTGAAGAAGCTATTATTTGTGGATTTACTGAACCGCGCGGTTCGAGAGAAGGTTTCGGAGCATTGATTTTAGGAAAGTATACAAATGGAAAGTTAATTTATTCCGGACATACAGGAACAGGTTTTAATAAAGAATCATTGAATCTGCTTCATGAAAGGCTGAAAAAATTAGTTACAAAAACTTCCCCGTTTGAAACCATTCCTAAAACGAATATGCCCGTAACGTGGACAAAACCTGAGTTGGTCTGTGAAATAAAATACTCTGAAATTACCAAAGACGGAATTTTCCGGCATCCAGTTTTTGTTGCGATCCGTGAAGATAAAAATCCTGAAGAAATTGCAGATTCGACGAATAAAATGAGCCAAATTAACGAAAAACCTAAAGAAATGAAAGCCAAAACACCATTAAAAAAGACTTCAACTTCCGAAAAAGAAGAGGAAATCACTTTAGACAAACACCAAGTAAAGCTGACCAATCAGGATAAAATTTATTTTCCGAAAGATGAGATTACAAAAGGTGATGTGATCGAATACTATCAATCTGTTTCAAGTTATATTCTGCCCCACTTAAAAAACCGTCCATTGTCATTAAACCGCTTCCCAAATGGAATTGAGGAGCAAAGCTTTTATCAGAAAGATGCAAGTGACAATATTCCCGATTGGATTAAAACTACACAGGTTTATTCGGAATCTAATGATAAATACATCGATTATATTTACTGTAATGACAAGGCAACTTTGGCTTATCTGAATAATTTAGGCTGTATCGACCTGAATCCTTGGAACTCTTCTCTTCCTGATTTGGAGCATCCTGATTTTATGGTTTTAGACCTTGATCCTTCGAAGAAAAATAGTTTCGATGATGTGATTGAAACCGCTTTGCAGGTGAATGAGGTTTTAAATTCAATTAAAATTAAAGGCTACTGTAAAACTTCTGGAAGTACGGGAATTCACATTTATATTCCGATGGGTGGAAAATATGATTTTGACCAAGTAAAAGATTTTGCTCATATTTTGATGAAACAAGTCAATGAAAAACTCCCGAAAATCACCACTTTAGAAAGAAGTTTACAAAAAAGAGACGACAAGAAAATCTATCTCGATTATCTTCAAAACAGAACCGGACAAACATTGGCGAGTGCTTACAGTTTAAGACCAAAAGAAGGCGCTTCTGTCTCTATGCCTTTGGAATGGGAAGAATTAAAGCCAGGTTTGAAACCAACTGATTTTAATATTCATAATGCTTTGGAAAGAATTAAAGAAAAAGGTGATTTGTTTAAACCTGTTTTGGGTAAAGGAATTGATATGATGAAGGCGTTGGAATTGTTGCAGAGAAATGGATAATATTTTTAACGTAAAGAACACAAGTTTTTGACAAACTATATGTTTTAAGTTTAAAGGCGTTTCACTCAGCAAAGAAAAATTGATTGTTAAAAATTAAGGTAATTTCGCCACCAAACTCTCCGGCAACATTTTCAAAATCAAATAAATAATTTTCCATTTAAAATTCGGAACAATGGTGAAAAAATTTCCGGCATTGACAATATGTTTTGCTACATAATCAGGTTCCATGATTAAAGATTCATTCAATTGTAATCCTTCGTTAATTTTTGTTCTGATATAACCGATTACTAAAGCATTGACTTTAATATTTCTTGAAACCAGTTCCTGTCTCAAGCCAGCTAAATATGTTGTAAAAGCCGCTTTTGTACTTCCATAAACAAAATTACTTTTTCTACCTCTTACCCCGGAAAGTGAAGAAAGCCCGATGATTCTTTCTAAATTTTTATTGCTTTCATCCATTGCAATGATATTCAGAATGGAAACTGCTCCCATATAATTGGTGATCATCATTTGTTGAGCACCCTTAAAATCTCTCAAAGCTTTTTCATTATCAACTAAAAAACCAGCTGCGTAAACTGTGATATGAGGTTTTATTGGAAGTTCGTTATAAAATTTTTGATGTGAATCAAAATCTGCCGCGTCAAAATATAAAACCGTGATTTTTGATTGATCTACATTATTGGAAACTATAAAATTTCCCAATGATTTTGTATTTCGGGAAGCTGCAATAATAGAAAACCCCTTTAATAAATATTGTAAAATAGATTGTTTCGCAACATCAGAATTGGCGCCTAAAATGAGGACGGTTTTGTTTGTGTTTTGATTCATGCAACAAAGATATTTTTTAAACACAAATTTCACAAATGTTTTCACGAATAACACAATTAATCTTAAATACGTAAAATTGAACATTTTTCGTTTGTCATTCCGTAGGAATCCAAACAATTATGGTTAATTACATTGTATAGATTCCTACAGAATGACAAACAGGAGTGGATAATGATATTGTTATAAAAAAGATTCGGCGCGGTGAGCTTTGCTCACCGCGCCGATTTGAATATTTTAAAACTAAAAATTATTTATTTTCAGTTTCGATTTCTTTTTTGTCTGTTTTTTCTGCTGTTTTTGCTTTATCTCCAAAACGGTTTTCTGTAAATTCTCTCGAAACAGCTGCTTTTTCAAACTTTAGTTTTCCTGATAATGTTTCAATAACGAATCCATCATCCTGAACCTGAGCAATTCTTCCGTGAAGACCAGAAGTAAGGACTACTCTAGTTCCTACTTTCAAAGTTTCCTGAAAGTTTTTCTCTTGTTTTGCTTTTTTCTGTTGAGGCCTTATCATTAAGAAATAAAAACCTACAAACATTACCCCCATCATGATAAGCATCATTGGAGATGACCCTCCACCCGGAGCTGCCTGTAAAAAGATTGATAATAGAGTCATGTTATGGTTGAATATTTGCCGTGAATGTTAATTTTATAGGAGCCTTTTCTACGTTAGCAAAAACATCCGCATATTTATCTACGTTTCCGTCGAAGTTTGAAGAATCAAAATGTAATGTTATTTTACCTTTTTTACCCGGCATAATCGGTTCTTTTGTAAAATCCGGAACAGTACATCCACATCCAGGTTTTACTTCAGAAATTACTAAGGGGTTAGTTCCTGTATTTGTAATTTCATAAATGTGCTGTACCTTATCTCCTTTTTTAACGTTTCCGAAATCGAAATTGCTTTCAGAAAGAGCGATTGTAGTTGATGGCTGGTTTGAAACCGGAGCTGCAGCTGATGTTTCAGCTGAAATCGGCGCAGCAGTAGAATCTCCTGAAGTTGCAGCAGCTGTAGGATCTGTAGAAACAGCAGTTTCTGTACCCGGAACTGATTTGTTTTCTTTTTTACAAGAAACCAAACCAAAGCCTATGATAGACAAAGCGATAATTGATAATGTCTTTTTCATATTTAAAAATATTTTATATTCTATTTAAATCTTTACAATATTTATCCAAAATCCCGTTAATGAAGATATTTGATCTGTCGGTTGCAAAAACTTTTGCAATCTCGATATATTCATTAATAATAACTCTTGAAGGTGTAAAAGGAAAGTTGTCCAGCTCCGCGATTGCTGTTGATAAAATTACTTTATCCATTAGTGAAACTCTTTCCAGATCCCAGTTTTCCAGTCTTTCTGAAAGTTTCTTTTCATTGTCTTCCCAACCGTCCAAAGTATTTCTCAAAAGCTTCATAGCGAAGGTTTTATCCTCATCATCTTTAATCATTTTAATTAAAGTTCTGCTTTCTTCATTTTCTTTCAGGAAACCAATCGTTTTTTGAACCATTGAATTGGCAATGTGCATATCATCATACCAGGAAAGTTCTTTATCGCTAAGATAATCATGAAAATCATCATTTTCAGCAATATATCTTAGGTACAATTTCCCGATGAATTTCTGATCTTCTTCAAAAGAATATCCTTCTTCTTTCATGAAATCCTGATAACGTTTCCCCGCAGACATTCTTTGGAAAGTTTTAACCAGCAAATCATCATGCAAATCCCATTTCAACTGTTTGTGCTGTCCTGTAAAAAATAATCTCTCAGGATTTTCTTCCAGTTTAATTAAAACCTGATTGTTGATGAATTTTTGGTTAGGGTTAATGTTGGCTTCGGTTTTAATGTACTTATTTTTACCAATCTCAATTTGATTTTCTGCCAATTCCTTAAGAGAAACCAAAAAATTAAGTTGATAAATGTATAGATTATAGATTTTCTCTATTCCAGAAAACATATTTTTCTCTAATACATCAAATTTTACAGGATTCTGGTAGTATGAATACACAGTCTGTACCACTTTTTCACGGATTTGTCGTCTTCCTAACATTCAAAGAGCTTTTTTATGGGTGCAAAGATACAAAATTTAAAATTGATGAAATTCGTAATCTGCTCACATTTTCGTAATTTTGTAAAAGTTTATGAAAGCGTTAAAAACCCTAAACCCCTATTTCTGGAAGCACAAAATATTATTATTTTGGGGGGTATTATTCATCATCACAAGCAATTTTTTCAATATATATAAAGTTCAGTTTGTAGGAAAATCAGTCGACGAACTTACAAAGAACGGTAATCTTGGTTTTAACAAACAGGTTTTAATATATGTTGCCATTATTGTGGGTTGTTCATTATTAACAGGATTCTTTACATTTATGATGCGCCAGACAATTATCGTAGCATCAAGAAGAATTGAATATGAACTTAAAAATAAAATCTACAGACATTATCAGGATTTATCTTTAACAGATTATAAGCAAACAACAATCGGAGATTTGATGAACAGATTAAGTGAAGATGTTGTAGCAGTAAGAATGTATTTAGGACCCGGAGTAATGTATGTTGCGAATTTGATCGTTCTGGTTGTTATCACCGCAATTTATATGGTGAAAACGGATGCATCAATGACACTTTGGACCTTGCTGCCTCTTCCAATTTTATCATATGCTATTTATAAGGTAAGTTCAATCATTAATAAAAAGTCGAAGATTATGCAGAAAAGCCAGTCTGCGATTTCAACTTTTGTACAGGACAGTTTTTCGGGTATTCGTGTGGTAAAATTTTTCGCTAAAGAAAATTATATCAAAAAGAATTATGGCGCAAAAGTAACCGATTATCAAAATAAGGCTCTTGATTTAGCGAAAACGGAGGCATATTTCTTTACCATTATTATATTCGTAATCGGATTGTTGAACGTTGCCATTATTTGGATTGGCGGTCAAAAATACATTAACGGACAGCTAAGTATTGGTAAAATCGCAGACTTCTTCATGTATATCAATACTTTGATCTTCCCTTTCTCAATGGTAGGCTGGGTAACTTCCGTTAATCAAAGAGCAGAAGCTTCAATGCAGAGGATTAATGAATTTATGGATAAGAAATCTGAAATTGTTAATAAAAACTTTGAAAACTATCCTATTAAGGGAGATATTGAGTTCAGAAACGTTTCTTACGTTTATCCAAATACAGGAATCAGAGCTTTAGATAATTTAAGCTTTACATTAAAAGCAGGAGAATCTTTAGCCATTATGGGAAAAACCGGAAGCGGAAAATCTACAATAGCATTGCTCCTTTGTCGTTTAATTGATCCGACTGAAGGAGAAATTTTAATCGACGGGGTAAATCTTAAAGAGCATAATTTAGAAAATTACAGAAATTTTATAGGATATATTCCACAAGAAAGTTACCTCTTCTCCGACTCTATCGAAAATAACATCGGCTTTGCAATCGACAAACCTACTCACGGAAAAGTAGTTGAATATGCCAGAATCGCAGACGTTGATAAAAACATCATTGAGTTTAAAGAACAGTATAATACAATGGTTGGTGAACGCGGGGTAATGCTTTCGGGAGGTCAAAAGCAAAGAATTTGCATCGCAAGAGCCTTAATTAAAGATCCAAACATTATCATTTTCGATGATTCCCTGTCAGCTTTGGATACAGAAACCGAGCAGAATATCCTGGAAAATATAGATAGAAAAATCCACAACGCAACCTCTATAATCATCACGCACAGAGAGTCTAGCGCTCAGAGAGCCGATAAAATACTTAACCTTACTGAAATTACCAATTCCGTAACCGCATAGCATATTCATTCACAAATGTTAAATAAATCATAAAAAAAATTTTGTGATTAAAAGAAAACTTTTATATTTGTTCTTAACAAGATTAAAAAATATCTAACAATGAGTGAATACAAGGAACGCCATGAAAATGAAATTTTCACGAAGGTGTTAAAAGCAGGGAGAAGAACTTATTTCTTTGATGTGCGCGAGACGAAAGCAGGAGATTATTATCTTACGATTACAGAAAGTAAGAAAAATTTCGGAGAGAATGGAGAAGCAACATTCGAGAAACACAAAATTTACCTTTACAAGGAAGATTTTAAAAGTTTTCAGGAGATGTTTAATGAATCCACAGATTTCATCATTAACGAAAAGGGTGAGGATGTAATATCAGAGAAGCATGACAAAGACTTCAAAAGCAAATCTTTTACAATAGATTCTGACGACGAAGTTTAAAAAAAGAATAATTCTAAAAACACAAGCATCTGAAAAACGATGCTTTTTTTTATGCCCGACAGCCAGATAATTATAAATTTAAATAAAATAATTTAAATTTATTTGATGATTTTGCCTGATAAATAGACTCTTAAAATGGTATAAAATAAAAAAGTACACTTCTGAAAAGTGTACTTTTATAGGGTGAATGAGGGGTCTCGAACCCCCGACCTTCGGAACCACAATCCGACGCTCTAACCAACTGAGCTACAATCACCGTTTTGTGAGTGCAAATATAGGGAAGATTTTTTAATTACCAAACAATTCCATCAAAATTTTTCATCGCAATTAACTTCTCAGACGTAAATCCCTCAGCATAAGTCACTCCCGAAAGTCTTCCTAAATCCTGAGCACGATATGTCAAGCTTTCATAAAAGTCTCTTGATGTAATTGGAGTTTCCGGTTCTTTAGAAGTTGGATCATAAAACTGGGTTTTGAAAGCCATACAAGCTGCAATTTTCTTGTCAAGATGCTCTGATATGTCAATCACAAATTCCGGATTGATATTTTTCCACTGAATATAATGGAAAATCTGCTTCGGTCTCCACACTTCCTGATTTTCTCCATCCAAAACTGTTTCAATTTTCCTTAAACCAGCTAAAAAGCACGCATCTGACACTAATTTTGCTCCTTTTGCATGATCCGGATGTCTGTCATCAACCGCATTGGCTAAAACGATTTCTGGCCTGTATTTGCGAATCATTTTTACGATCCTCATTTGATATTCTTCTGAATTCTCAAGAAAGCCATCTTTCATTCCAAGATTTTCCCGTGCAACAACACCTAATATTTTTGCTGAATCTGACGCTTCCACTTTTCTTATTTCATCCGATCCTCTTGTTCCGAGTTCCCCTTTTGTAAGATCTACAATCGCACATATTTTTCCTTCCGAAACCATTTTGGCAATTGTTCCTCCACAACCTAATTCTACATCGTCAGGATGAGCACCAAATGCAAGTATATCTGTTTTCATATTTTCAAAGATAAGATTTAAACAAAAACTTCCCAAACATTACGAATGGGAAGTTTTAATATTTATAATTTAAACTTTGAATTATTTATTGATCTCTGCGTTCAATTTTACAGCATCCTGATAAGTCGGATCCAACTGAACAGATTTAGCTACATAATCCTTAGCTTTAGCTACATCAGAATCTTTAGATAAATAAGCTACTGCGAAGTAAGCATATGCCAAAGTCTGCTTATTGGCATCCACTTCAGCAGGTTTTACCGTACTGATATATTTTTCGTAAGATATTTTCGCAGCATCATTGTTTCCAGCCTGCTGATAAGAATATCCTAAACTGTAATAAGCAGGAGCCCAATCCGGAAGAATTGTACTCATTTTCTGCCATGTCTGGATTGCTCCATTCCAATTTTTAACATCTTGATAAGCTGTTGCTAACTTGAATAAAGAATCTGTATCCTGAGCATTTGCAGCTACTTTTTGTTTTAAAGCATCAATCGCAGGGTTGCTTGGTCCGGCATCTACATCAGCCTGAGAAGCTCCTCCTCCAGCAATTTTAGCCAGTTCCATATCCCATTTCATTGTTTCGTCTTTTGCTCCTTTTGCAATTGCAATTTTTTGCTGAGCTTCAGCTGTTAAAGCAGATTTCTTAGCCGCATCAGTTTCTGTTTTAGCCAATCCAGCTGCGATCAAACCTTGAAGACCCTGATCTGCAGGCTGTACTCTTGACTTTTCAGCCTGGGAAACGAAACTATCCATATTCTGTTTAGCTTCAGCATATTTTCCGTCAGCAAATAATTGATAAGCTCTTAATTTAAACTTAATAGGATCATTAATTTTATCAAAGATTTTATCTAAAACCTGCTTAGAGTTTGCGTAATCTTCATTTGTAAAATAAAGTTTAGCAATTTCTAATTGTGTATATGGATCTTCATCAGCATATTTTGTATAGTTGATAAGATCTTGAGTTGCTTTTGCATTCTGCTGATATCTGATGTCATATGCAGCCAACGCTTTGTAAGCAGGCGCATAAGACGGATCTGTTGAGATCGCTTTTTCGATACTTGTCTTAGCTTGTTGCCACTGTTGAGCAGCCATCCACAAAGTACCGATTCTTGTATAAACAGAAGCCTTGTTTTTAGCTAAAGGAAGTGCTTTATCATAAGCTGACATTGCATCTCCAGGCATTCTCTTCAATCTGTAAGCATCACCTAAAGTATAGTAGTAATGAGCAGGAACTTCTTTTTTCGCAGCTCTTTCAATAGCTTTATTCAAGAATTGAATTGCTAAGTCTGGAGAGTTATTTTTTTCGAATAATGTTAAAGCTTCAGCAGCTCTGAACAATACTTCAGCATCTTTTTCTTTTGAATCAGTTACAATTTTCTGAATTTCAGCAATTGCATTTTTATCACCTTTTCCAAGTTTTACAGTAGCCAAGCCTAATTTGTTCAAATAGCTTTTGCTATCTGCCGCAAGACCTTTGTTAAAACTATCTGTAGCTGCTGCAAAATCCGGTTCACCTTGCTTTAAAAATGTATTTCCTAAGTAGAAATAATTTTCAGCAGTCGGAGCCGAAGCAATCATGTTCGTAAAATTAGTTTTTGCTTGAGCAAATTTATCACTATCAATGCTGTTAATACCATCCTGTACTGTCTGCGCAAAGGCAAAGTTGGTAAAAAACACCACAGCTGCTCCAAAAGCAATCTTCTTTACATTCATATTCATTATATCTTTCATTTTATATTTTCTAATCTAAATTCGATTTATACTATACACAATTTTCAGACCAAAATAATATTTTTATTTCGGGTAAAAGGTTAATTTAATACTTTTTAACGCATTTGAACTTCTCTTCTGTACATATTGTATGGTTGCAACCCTTCCTTTTGTACGATCATTTGCCCCAATTGTGTACAAGAATATCTTATAAAACCATTGGCTATATTAAAATTTCCTTCGTTTGTTAAAAAGTACAGAACTCTTGTAAAAGGATAATCCATTGTGCGTAGATTTTCAAAATCGGTGTTATACAATTTTCCTTTATATTCCACAGGAAGAATTTTTACCATGCTTTTTAGCTGTTCAGACTCTTTATCATAAGGACGACTAAATGTATTAAGACCAATAACTCCGATTTTATCCGGATATTTATTTAGTTCTTCAATGATATTTTTACTTCCCGGAATTATTGAAAATTTTAAATCTTTCGGTTGTTTTTTAAGTTTCTGGGCAACGAAATTTAAGTTACTTGAATTAGCTCCATCAAAGATAAATTCTTTATTATCAGACTGCATTCCCTGTGAAATTTCTTCCATAGAGATGCTTTCTTTCGGAGAATCTTTCGGAACGATGAAAACAACAGCATCTGCTGCGAATTTTGAGGGTAAAAACTTAAGATCAACCTGTTCTTCATAAGTTTTAATTTCTTCCGGAGATAATTCTTTAGACATTACAATAATTCTCGCTTTATCTTTTAATAAATCAAGAAAACCCAAATCTTCTTTTTTTGTAACAACTTTAATTTTTGTTTCGGGGTAATTAATCATATATCCTTCTGCTAAAGCTTCTGTGACGCCTTTAAAAGATTCATCCGTAAGAATTGTCATTTCTCCTTTGTGATATGACGGAGATAGGTCTTCCTTTTTGCAGCTTACTGCTATAATACTAATAAAAAATAGCACTATAATTTTAATACTATTCTTCATTTCCTGAACTTTTAATTTTTGAAATCGCTCTATAAATCCTAAAGATACCGTAAAGAATAAGAAGAGCACCCATTGCGTAAGCTACGCCCGGCTCCAGAATCGTAAAAAAGAATTTATAGTAAATCACTACAATTCCTAAAACGATATAAAACAATCCCGTAACTAGGGATAACCAATTGAACATCATATAACAAAAATACCAAAAAAAATAAAAAGAGAAGCATATGCTTCTCTTTTTTAATTATTATTTAAAGATAAATAATATTATCCTTCAAAATTCATTGTTAAAGGTAATCTGAATCGGTAACGAACAGATTGTCCGTTAATCTTAGCAGGAGTCCATTTATTTTTAATAGACTTGATCGTTCTTATTGCCTCAGCATTAAAATCCGAATTTCCTCCACTAGCTTTAACGTCCGTAATACTTCCATCTCTTTCAACTACGAAAGTAACTTCAGCTTTTACAGTACCTTCATCACCGTTCATCGCAGAACCATCAAAGTTACTAGATACTTTGTTTCTGAAGGCATTAATACCTCCAGGGAATTCCGCAGTCTGTTCTACCTCTGTATAAACTTGGTTTTCATTAACTTGAGGCTTAACTTCAGCTGTTGAAGCTTTTGTCCCAGTTGATGGTGGCGGTGGTGGTGGTGTGTAAGCCGGAGCTTTTACACCTTCCTGAGCTACCAAACCTGTTTGAGTTTCTAATTGCTTAGAAATTGGCGGAGGTGGAGTTTCAATTTTCGGAGCTTTTACAGGCTCCGGAACCACGTTCTGAATAACTTCAATTTTCTCTTCCTCTTTTGGTGGAGGTGGTGGAGGTGGTTCTTCTTCTTTAGGCTGCTCAATAATTTTATCTTCCTGAAGAATCTCAACCAAATCAGCCTTCACTTCTTGCTTAGGTGGTTCGGTAAGTCTCTTAATTGTAAGATAAATAAAAGGAGACAAAGCCGCGATAAGGAATAATGTAGTTCCTACGATAAAAGATTTTGTCAGAAGTTTTGGATACTTATGTCTTAAATCGTATGCACCATATTCCTTGTTTCTATTTTCAAATACAATCTCATCTAAAGTAAGATTTGGATTGTACGCATTTTCATTTGCCATAGATTTACAATTTTATGGTTTAAATTACTTTGTAGCAGGTGCTGCAGGAGATCCTGTATTACCCACTTTCTTGTCATAAATAGCTTTTTCCCAAGGCTTAAGATCAGTAACACCGTACTGTTCACTCTTCGTAATTGCCATTTCGTCAAGAATATCAACAAAGTTTTTATACACAGCATCATCAGTCGGTTTGATAATAACAGTAAATTTTGTTTTATCTGCCGCATTTGCTTTTGCCTGCCCTATTACTTTTCTAATTCCTTCTCTATCGAAAGTAGTTTCGTTAAGATTCTGATCTGTCAAAGATGTATTATCTTGTTGGTGCCAAAAAATCTTATTGTCTTTACCTAATAATAAAGAAATAGAATTTGAAAGTTTAATTTCAGTCGGAGGTGGTTTTGGTTGATCTTCTTTCGGTTTTGCCGGAAGCCCCAAATCCATTACATTCGGTTTAGAGAATGTGGTTGTGAACATAAAGAAGGTAATCAAAAGAAACCCTAAGTCCACCATCGGAGTCATATCTACGCGGGTATTCTGCTTCTTGGATCGAACCTTTCCGCCTTTCCCGCCTTTTTCCTGTACTTGTACTTCTGCCATTTCTAAATGATATTATTCATTAGGTTTACCTTCTTGTGATGTAATCAACCAAAATTTAAGAAAATCAATATCTCTTAAACCTTCAAATAGGCTTTTAACTTTTGGATATTCAGTAGTAACGTCACCCTTAATAGCTAATTTGTATTCAGGATTTACGTTTAAACTCTCTTTTACCCAGTCTACTAACTGCTTATTTGTACTATCCATAGGAATCCCAGTAGGACTCTTAAAATTCTTCTGCTCGTCATCCGGCATATCAAGATAGCTCTTTAGCTGGTTCATAGGAACCCCAATCGCTTGTACTTTTTGGAATGCAACTTTTTCGTTATTGTCAAAAGTAATACCATACTTTTTACCCATATTGTCTAAAAGCTGTAATCTCTCAGATGCATTTTCTACCGGTTGGAAATAAAATTTTCCGTCCGGAGTAGCGTTGATTGTCATCAAACTTGCATCAGGAAGTAACTTCTCTGATATTGAAGATGGCGGTTTGATCTGCTCCACGTCAGGTTTTTTAAACTGAGTGGTCAAGATAAAGAATGTAAGCAGTAAGAACGCAACGTCACACATTGCCGTCATATCCGTCACTACTCCATGTCTTTTTGGTTTGACTCTCGCCATTATTATTAATGATTTTTAATTAAACTTCTTTTTACTTAATGCAAATTCCTTGCTAATTCTTAGTTGAATTCAGCGAAAGACTGTTGGATACTCATAGCGATCTCGTCAATCTTGTAAGTTAATCCGTCAATTTTAGAAGTAAAGAAGTTATAAAGCATGATAGCGATAGCTGAAGTACCAATACCTAATGCCGTGTTAATCAAGGCTTCAGAGATACCTGTAGAAAGTGCAGCAGCATCTGGTGTACCTCCACCTGAACCTAATGCGAAGAATGCTTTGATCATCCCGATTACTGTTCCAAGTAGTGCAATTAGGGTAGCAACTGTACCTAGAGTAGAAAGAATCATCATGTTTTTCTCAAGCATTGGCATTTCAAGAGTTGTAGCCTCTTCGATCGCTTTGTTAAGCGCTACCATTTTTTGCTCTTTGTTTAGAGTCGTATCGTGAGATAAAGCTTTGTAAGTAGTAAGACCTTCTTTTACTACGTTTCCTACAGAACCTTGTTGTCTGTCGCACTCTTCTAAAGCTTCGTCAACTTTGTTTTGGTTTAGTAAGCTTCTTACCTGTACAACGAAGTTGTCTAAGTTTCCTTTTCCAGCCGCTTGGCTAAGAACGAAATATCTTTCAAAAGAGAAAACGATTACAGTAATCATGAACGTAATCAAGATTGGTACGATTACACCTCCTTTGTAGATAATTCCTAAGAAAGAATCTGGGTGAATGTCTTTTCCTTCAACATCCGAGAAAGCTACAGACGCTCCACCAAGTTTTTCGGCATCTTTAAAATTTCCAGGGTTACCTAAAACGAATAAATAAATACAAATTCCTATAGCTAAGATGATAGGAATAATAATAGCTGGGTTTAAACCTCCCGCTTTTCTAGCAACTACTTGCTCATCATTTTTTGAAACATTCATTTCCATATTTAACTAAATTATATTGTTTTAAAATTTTACAAGGTGTAAATTAAAGGCAAAATTAATTAAAATACAATAGTCTCAAATAAACATTTCAGTTTTTTTCGACAATGAAATTTTAATACGATTTCGATATTATAATTATTTTCTCTTTTTTTGGCAATATTCCTCAATTTTAACGATTACGTTAAAAAATTAAAAAAATTAAGCCCTCATTTTTTTTAATTTGCCAATGTTAATTTTTTTTTAAATTACTATATTCACAATTCTGTGATGCACTACAATAATTTTTTTCGGTGCTTTACCTTCCAAAATCTGTTGCATCTTTTCATCCTGAAGAACCAAATCTTCCACTTCTTTAGCAGAAAGCTGAGCAGAAAGAGAAATTTTAAACTTCATTTTACCATTTACACTTACCGGGTATTGGATTTCGTCTTCAACCAAGTAATCCTCATTCAATACTGGGAATTTCTCAAATTCTACAGACTCATTATTTCCTAACAAACTCCAAAGCTCCTCGCAGATATGTGGGGCGTAAGGGGAAATAATAACGGCTAATGGTTCTAAAATATTGCGCTTGTTACATTTTAATTTTTGTAATTCATTTACAGCAATCATAAATGATGACACAGATGTATTAAAAGAGAAGTTTTCGATGTCATAAACTACCTTCTTTATTAATGTATGCAATACTTTATATTCTGCTTTTGTAGGCTCTTCTTCAGAAACTTCAAAATTATCTTCGTTAAAATATAAATTCCAGAATTTTTTCAGGAAACCGTAAACTCCACTTAGACCTTGCGTGTTCCAAGGTTTGGATTGTTCCAACGGACCCAAAAACATTTCATACAATCTTAAACCGTCTGCTCCGTATTCTTCACAGATATCATCAGGATTTACAACATTGTATTTTGACTTAGACATTTTCTCTACTTCACGACCTGTGATGTATTTCCCGTCTTCTAAAATAAATTCTGCGTCTGTATAATCAGGTCTCCAAGATTTAAAAGCCTCTGTGTCTAATTCATCAGAAGTTCCTTTTAATAAAGATACATCAACGTGGATTGCCTGAGTCTGATAATCTTTTGCTAAATTTTTAGATACATATTGATTTGTACCGTCAATTCTATACACAAAAGCACTCATTCCCAAAATCATTCCTTGATTAATCAATTTCTGGAAAGGCTCATCATTATTAATGTATCCTCTATCCTTCAAAAACATATTCCAAAAACGGGAATATAATAAATGACCGGTTGCGTGCTCGCTACCTCCAATATATAAATCTACCTGTCCCCAGTAATCGCTAAATTCTTTATTAGCAAAAACCTCACCATTATTAGGATCCATATATCTTAGGAAGTACCAAGAGCTTCCTGCCCAACCCGGCATTGTAGATAATTCTAAAGGAAAAACAGTTTTATCATCGATTAAATCTGTAGCAACAACTTTTTGGTTCGCTTCATCCCAAGCAAAAGTTTTTGAATTTCCTAATGGTGGATCTCCGTCTTCCGTTGGTAAATATTTTTCAACTTCAGGAAGTTCCAAAGGCAATGCTGAAGTTGGCAACGTGTAAGGCATTCCATCCTTATAATATATAGGAACCGGTTCGCCCCAGTAACGCTGTCTTGAGAAAATCGCATCACGCTGTCTGTAGTTTGTAGTTCCGTGACCGATTCCTCTTTTTTCTACGGCTGCAATGACTAGAGCTTTCGCTTCATCATAAGTTAAACCATTTAAGAAATCTGAGTTTACACAAACGCTGGTTTTAGAGTCAAAAGATTTTTCCTGAACGTCTTCTTCAGTTTCTACAACTTTTTTAATTTCTAAATTAAATTTCTTTGCAAATCTGTGATCACGCTCGTCATGTGCAGGAACAGCCATTACAGCTCCCGTTCCATAGCCCATCAATACATAATCTGAAATATAGATCGGCATCTTTTCATTGCTGAAAGGGTTGATCGCATAACTTCCTGTGAAAGCACCCGAAACGTTTTTCACATCAGACATTCTGTCTCTTTCGGTTTTTTTGGAAGTTTCTTCAATATAATTGTCTACCTCAGCTTTTTGTTCCGGAGTAGTAATTGTTTCCACTAAAGGATTTTCAGGAGCCAAAACCATAAACGTTGCTCCAAAAATTGTATCAGGTCTTGTCGTGAAAACCTCAACGATCTCATCATGACCTTCAACATTGAATCTAACCTGAGCTCCCTGAGATTTTCCGATCCAGTATTCCTGTGAATCTTTTAAAGGTTGTGGCCAGTCCAACGTTTTAAGACCCTGTAATAATCTTTCAGAGTATGCAGAAATTCTCATGCTCCACTGCATCATTTTCTTTTGGAAAACGGGAAATCCTCCTCTTTCGGATTTTCCGTCTTTCACTTCGTCATTTGCTAACACTGTTCCCAAAGCAGGACACCAGTTTACAGTCGTTTCTGCTCTGTAGGCTAAACGATAATTTAATAAAATATCTTCTTTATCGATCTCAGAAGCATTTTTCCACTCTTCTGCGGTGAAATTTAATTCATCGTTTTGATTGGCATTTAAATCTGCTGTCCCTTTTTCTTCAAAATGCTTGATTAAAGTTTCTATAGATTCTGCCTTGTCTGTATTTTTATTATACCAGGAATGGAACAATTCAATAAAAATCCATTGAGTCCATTTATAATAGGAAGCGTCAGAAGTTCTTACTTCCCTGCTCCAGTCAAAAGAAAAACCGATTTTTTTTAATTGCTCTTCGTATCTGGTAATGTTTTGTTCAGTTGTAATCGCAGGATGCTGCCCTGTCTGAATTGCATACTGTTCAGCAGGAAGTCCGAAGCTGTCGTAACCAACCGGATGGAGAACGTTGAAACCTTGATGTCTTTTGTATCTCGCATAAATATCCGATGCAATATATCCAAGCGGGTGACCTACGTGAAGCCCTGCTCCAGATGGATATGGAAACATGTCGAGAACATAAAATTTCGGTTTGTCTGTGTTATTGGAAGTTTTATACGTTTGGTTTTCTTCCCAGTATTTCTGCCACTTTTTTTCTATCTGCTGATGATCGTAAAACACTTTTTATAATAGATGTTAGATGTTAGACTTTAGACATCGGGCTTAAATTTTATACTTAATTCCAATTCTAATTTTCACAAAAATAATGATTTTAAAAGAAATGGAAATTTAATTTTAAATTAAATATTTTAAAAACAAAAAAATCCCACCCGAAGATGAGATTTATATATTTTTAAAATGAAAATTCTGCTTATGGCTGAACAATTCTCTTCATTGTATACGTTACAGAATGATATTCCGTAGGATCTGTACTATCTTCAATCGTAAGGTTTAAAGTAGTATCATTTAGTAAAGTCACTTTACCTTTATCCGGTTCTACGATTCCCTGATATTTTATCTGAATAGCTTTAGTCCCTTTATCATATGTATATGTGAAATTACGGTCATTCGTTATAGCACAGGTTCCCGGAGTAGCAGTATCTCCCCAAAGCGTTCTTTTTCCTGAAGTTTCGGTATTGAATCTCCATCTTGATTCTTTTTGACAAGTTGTGTAAGTAATCTCATCCGAAACGGGAGGATCTCCTACAGCAACTGTAGTTACAACTTCTTTAATCGGCTGCCAAACTCCTGTAAGTGGAGCTTCCACAACTTCATCGTCGTCGTTATTACATCCTGTCGCTACAAATAATGATAAACCTGCAAATAATAATGCTAATTTCTTCATATATCAAATTTTTCAAGCGCTAAAATTATGATTTATTTATATTATTATACAATTTTTTTTAAAAAATATTATTAAAATTTACTATTTCCTATTTATTGGCTTTATAACCACCTCAAATTACCTTTATTTAACAAACATTCATTATGTGAAATATCCTCTATTCTGCGAAAAAAACTATTTTTGCACAAACAAATGCAAATGCAAGACATAACGAAAAACAATTTTGACTTTATCCGTGTTCTCCTGGCTTTTATTGTTTTCCTGGGACATCTAGGAGCATTGAGTGCTTCTCAGGAGCTTAAGTTTCTTGAACACAGTCCTATAGAAATTGCTGTTTTCGGATTTTTTGTGGTCAGTGGGTTTCTTATTGCAAGAAGCTACGACAGATCGTCAAGCTTAAAAAGTTATTTAAAAAAGAGAATCAAAAGAATTGTTCCCGCCTATTTATTGGTTGTTTTTTTATGTGCGATTCTATTAAGTTTGGTAAGTACTTATTCTTTTGCAGAATATTTCAGCAATACACAGGTTTATAAATATCTTTTCTGGAACTCTATATTTTTAAACTTCAAAGCACCCTGGCTTCCCGGAGTTTTCGGAAATCAGGCTGTGAATGGGGCTCTTTGGACACTTAAAATAGAAATGTGCTATTACTTCTGTGTTCCGTTGCTATTTTTGCTTTTTGGTAAAAACAACAAATACAGGAATATCAGTTTAATTATCCTGTATTTTATATCACTTGTTTACCTTAATTATTTTGAATCATTAAACAAAATTTCAATAGCAAAACAACTTCCGGGAACGTTGTCTTATTTCATTCCGGGAATGCTGATTTATTTTAATTTTGATAAATTCATTAAACATAAAAATCTACTCTTCATCATTGCTATTATTACCGTTTGGATCGATTTATTTTTAAAAATACAATTATTCTCTCCGATGATGATTGGTATTATTGTACTTTACATTGCCTATTCATTTAAGTTTTTAAATAATTTCGGGAAATACGGAGATTTCACATACGGGATCTACATTTTCCACTTCCCTATTATCCGGACTTTTACGACTTTAGGACTGTTTGAAGATTATAATCCATTCTTAATGGCATTTGTCTGTATGTTGGTTGTAATTGCTGTTGGCGTGAGTTCCTGGCATTTTTATGAAAAAAGATTTTTATAATTTAATTAAAATTTGAAACACAAATGAAAGAACTTGTTTCCATCATCACTCCCTCTTATAATTCCGCAGAATTTATCGAGGAAACGATACAATCTGTTTTAAACCAAACCTATGAAAACTGGGAATGGCTGATCAGCGATGACCGCTCTAAAGATAATACCGTAGAAATCATTAAAAAATACAATGATCCAAGAATAAAACTGCAGGTTCTCGAACAAAACGGAGGCGCAGGAAATGCAAGAAACAAAAGCCTAGAAAGAGCTCAGGGAAGATATATCGCTTTTCTCGACTCCGACGATTTCTGGTATCCCGAATATCTGGAAACAATGACCGATTATATGCAGGAAAATAATGCAGAACTGGTCTATTGTAACTATTCCCGATGTGACGAACATACGATGAAACCGATTTTGAAAGATTTTGAAGCTGATAAGATTGTTACTTTTTCTAATTTGCTTAAAACGTGCAGACTTGCTCCGGTCTCTACGATTTATGACACCAAAAGAGTCGGGAAATTTTTCTTTCCTGTAAAAAGTAAGCGTGAAGATCATGTCATGTGGCTGAATCTGTTAAAAGAAATTCCGAAAGGTTATCCTCTAAAAAAGACGTTGGCAAAATACAGAATGCGCGAAAACAGCGTTTCAAGAAAAAAGCAGAATATTATTAAAGATCAATATTTGGTTTATAAAGATTTTATGGGGTTTTCAACTTTAAAATCCTTGTATTATACGGTAAATTGGGCTGTAAATGGATTTTTAAAATATTCTAAAATTTTTAATTAAATTAAAAAAATGGAATATTCAAAAGAATTTAAAGCTGCATTAAGTGCATTTTCCAGCATAGAAAAAGACCGCCTGATTTTCAGATTACTAAAAAAGGATAAACTTTTGTCCAAAAAACTATACTTTGAGCTAATCGATCCGGAAACTACTGATAATAAACGTGATGCAATGGAAGAAATTATTGAGGAGAAAGTTTTATTAGCCTCAAAATACATTGGAAATCAAAAATATTTTCTGGGAATCATTAGAAAAATAAGTGCAGAAATTACCGAACATGTAAAAATTACGACAGATAGATTCGGGGAAGTTTCGCTTAATTTATTATTGATTAATAAGATTTTAGAATATAATGAAGATCTTAGCCGACAAAGATTTGACAATGTTTACAAGCTTTATCTTTACATCATCAATAAAACAGTAAGATCACTGGCTTTGATAAAAAAAATGGATGTAGATTACTGGATGGAAATTGATGAGCATTTGGACAGTCTGAAAGAAAAAATGCATCAAAATAACTATTTATCAAAACTTTTTATCAACAACGGAATAGATTTCAACTGGCTGACAAGCGATAAAATTCCGGAAAATTTTGATCAGATTATAAAAGAAATAAAAAATCAGGGATTTTTACGATAAAATTTTCCTGATGATTAATTCTGTAGAATTTGGCTTTTCTGTGACAAATTTTTCTGCATTTTCAGACATTGTCTGAAGCGAATCTTCATTATTAATCAAAAACATCACAAAATCTGCTGCTAAACCTGCATTTTCAAAAGATCTTCCGCCGTCAACGGAAATTAGCTCATCCGCTTCAGGATTTTTTCTGTAATGATTTCCAAAAATTACAGGAACTCCAAAAGTCGCAGCTTCTAAAATATTGTGCAATCCCGCATCATGAAAACCACCGCCAACAACTGCGATATCCGCATAAGAATATAATTTTGAAAGCAAACCAATACTATCAATAATTAAAACTCTTGATGGATTTTTTTTAATTGACTTATTAATTTCACTGTATAAAATTGCATCAGGAAAGAACTGTTTCAAGTGTTGTACTCTTTTCAAATCGTGAGGTGCAATAATCAATTTTCCGTATGGATTTCCACGCAAAATGTCTTGTGCAATTTTTTCTTCCGCCTGCCATGAACTGCCAAATACAATTGCTTTATCTCCCCCAATAAAATCTTTGATAAAATCTACGTGATTGTCACGATTTCTCAATTGCTTTACCCTGTCAAATCTTGTATCTCCTGTCACAGAAGACTTTGAGAGACCAACACTTTTTGCCAATGCAAAAGACATCTCGGTCTGATGGAAAAACCAATCGATATTATTTTGCAATTGCTTTACAAACCATTTTCCATAAGAAGTAAAAAATGATTGACTATCATAAAATAAAGCTGAAATCACATATGTTTTTGCACCTTGATTTTTTAATTCTGTCAATAAATTATACCAGTAATCATACTTCACCGTAAAAAATAGTTTAACGGAGAATTGTGAGGTAAATTCTTTCACGTAAGATTTTTTATCAAAAGGCAGATAACAGATCACATCGGCAATATTTTTCTTTTTAATAACATTTTCATATCCCGACGGAGAAAAGAAAGTTACCAGAATTTTACATGTCGGAAATTTATCTTTTAACTGTTCCAAAACAGGTAATCCCTGTTCATATTCACCCAAGCTTGCAGCATGCATCCAAATTATCTCATCAGACTTTGTGAAGGCAGATTTCACCTTTTGCAAAGATTCTTTTCTTCCTTCAACGCCTTTTTTAGTTTTATCATCAAACAGCGAAAAAACCTTCATTCCGAAGATCAGTAAATTGATAAATATGTTGTAAAGAAAAGCCATCTTAATTTATTTTTAAATTTCTATTCTGTCGTTATCAGCTGAAGGGCTTGAAATAACCAAAAACTCCAAATCTTTTTCTGATTCATTAGAAATATAATGTTTTAATTTTGGTAAAATAGAAATACTTTCACCCGTTTTTACAGAAAATTTTTCTTCGTTACTATAGAAAACAGCTTCCCCTTTTAAAATATAAAAAAACTGTTCTGCATTTTCATGAAAATGTAATTTTTCAGAAGTTCCTGAAGGCATTATCTCCTGTTTAACTGAAAGATTTGCGGAAGCCTTCAAAACCCAGCTGTCACAATTGTTTCCCCAAATATAATGTTCGGAATTATTTTTAGATTTAATCATTTGAATTGCGCTGTAATTATCAAAACAATCATTACACTCACAAGAACCGATAAAATTGCTGTTGTCATCGGAACTCTCGGTTTTACATTCTCATCACAAGAATACCTGAACATATAATCCTGGCTATTCAAAAAAATCAGTGTAATAAGCACGAAAAGCCATCTGATGAAAATTTTCATGATAAGAAACTGCACCCATTCATTCTCTTTTGTAATTTTTACAGGGAAATTTGCAGACGCAGGATCTCTTATTGTAAAGGCAAAAAGAATAAAAAAAGCAGTCGCCAAAACAGGCATTAAAAAAGAGTATTTTTTGCTGCCAAAATTATCTGCCTTACCGTCGAAATCAAAATGAACAGGAATTGTCTGAGGTAAAGTTTTATAATGTTTTATGGTAAACCACCATAAAAAAACAAGCAATCCAAAATTAAAAATATCAAAAATTGTGAAGAGAATATTCTCCATTTCAGATTAATTTAAAATTACAAAACGTTTTTTATAACTCTTAATTTATGAGTGTGCTTATTCATTTCCTTATTAAAAATCCCAGTAGAATCCAACGTATCAATCCTTACTTTTCCGGAAGCATGAATAATTCTTTGATTATCGAGCATGATCCCGACATGAATAATTTTACCCTCCGGATTTTCAAAAAATGCTAAATCTCCAGGCTGACTTTCTTCAACAAAAGTTAATGATTCACCAACTTCAACTTGTTGAGAAGTGTCTCTCGGCAGCTTTATATTATGGATTTTGTAAACTAATTGTGTAAAACCGGAACAATCAACCGCAAAAAAGCTTTTTCCGCCCCACAAATAAGGAACATTCAGAAATTCTTTGGCCGTTAAAGCAATACTTTCACGAACCTCGTGACTTCTTCTGGAAGCTACAGCAGGAAATTCTACTTCCGAACCCATGGAAAGTAATGTTTTCCCATCATTCATGATCACAGAAGAAAAATCTTCAGTGACAATCGTAACTTTTCGTTTTGCAAAATCTTCGTCTGTTACAGGCTTTAGCTGTTTCGTATCCATCCACCCTTCATAGCCGTCGTAGTGCATTTTTATTTTGGTCCAGTTTTTATTGACCTCCAAAATGTCTGCACTTTCGCCAAATAATATCTCCGTAACAATTTCCGCTTTATCAGAACCTTCCGAACGAACGGGAGCTACTGTAACATTACAAATTCCTTTATTCATTTATATTTTGATTAAAAGATTCAAGAATTAAAAATTAAAAAATTAGAGATTGCTAACCTTTTAATAATTTAATCTTTTAATAGTTTAATTATTTTCTGCGTAGAAAATTTACACCATCCCGCAAAGGTAAAATAAGATTTTCAAAATCGTCATCTTTTGCAATCAAATCATTTAGTTCCTTGATAATCTGTGTAGATTTCTGTTTCGGATTTTCTTCCAATACTTTTCCGTACCAGAGAACATTGTCGAACATTACAACAGATCCGGATTTTGTTCTTGGCTTAATGAGTTTAAAATATTCAGCATAATTTTCCTTGTCCGCATCAATAAAAATCAAATCGAAAACCTCATCAGTTTGTCTTAAAAATTCTTTAGCGTCCTGAAGCTTAAAATCAATTTGGTTTGAATATTCACTTTCCGCAAAATATTTTTTTGGTAAATAAGCTAAATCCTCATTCACATCCAGCGTGGTTATCTTTCCGTCTTTTGCCAGACCTGTCGTAAGGCAAAGTGTGGCATATCCCGTAAAAGTTCCGATTTCAAGAACGTTTTCCGGTTGTATCATCTGAGAAATTATCGTTAATAACCTTCCCTGCTGATAACCGGAAATCATGTGTGGCTGTGTTGTTTTCTGATATGTTTCCCTTCTCAATTTTCTCAGAATTTCAGGCTCCGAGGAAGCATGTGTTTCCAGATACCTGTCCATTTCAGGATTAGTTTCTTCAAAAAAGCTCATTCTACAAATTTTTGTTATTCAAATTTACTTAAATATAAGGAAAAAGTATGAGAAATCCCAAACATTCTAAGACATGGGAAAATCCACATATCAATTACCGTAAAAATACGGATAGCACATCCTCACAGATTGCCCTACCTTTGCAATGAGGGGTAAAAACACCAAGAAAAAAAAGCAAAATGAATGTCGGGGAAAAACTAATTAATAAGGAGAATCGGAAGACCGCTGTGCTGAAAGGCAAAGCGGATTCTTCCTTAAAAAAAACTAAGCCGGAAATATCCAATTCACTTTTTCAAAGAATTATTTCATTACTGAAAAAGGAAGAACTAATTTGATTAAAAAAAATCCCGAATTACTTCGGGATTTTTTATTGATTGAATGCTGTTTTAATTATTTCTTTGGCGTGATATCCATTAATTTCATGAATTCATCAAGCTTCGGCATAATGATAATCTCTGTTCTTCTGTTTTCAGCTCTTCCTGAAACGCTCATGTTTGTCGCTTTAGGATTATACTCAGAACGTCCGCCTGCTGTAATTCTAGCCGGATCAACACCGAACTGAGTCTGTAAGATTTTAGCTACTGCCGTACCTCTTAAAGCAGAAAGATCCCAGTTGTCTCTTGGTAAACTTGCGGACGCCAATGCAGCATTATCTGTATTACCTTCGATCAATACTGAATATTTATCGTAATCGTTGATTACTTTAGCAACTTTTCCCAGCACTTCCTGAGCTGCCGGAAGAATATTGTAGTCACCTGTTTTATACAGCATTTTGTCTGAAAGTGAAATCATTACCACTCCTTTCAATACTTTCACCTGAACATCTCCGTCTGCTACGTTATCCAAAGATCTTTTTAACTTGTTCGACAAAGCTAAATTCAAGCTGTCGTTTTTAGCATTGCTAGAAATCAACTGTTTGATATAAGAATTAGAAGAATTGATCTCTCCTACTAATTTATCGATATTTGCAGAGCTTTTCCCTGTATTTGCAAGACATGCGTCTAGTGAAGATTTTAAAGCATCATGCTGACTTTTCAGTAAATTATTTTCACTTGACAAAGCAGAGTTACTAGATTTCAACTCTTGAATTTCTCTTTGTCTTTCCCCTACATTTTCAATACATTGCTTATAATTTGAACTTAAAGCATCGTACTGTTTTTTGCTGATACAAGAAGTCATTCCCAGCGCCATTGCAGAAACTGCTAAAATTTTAAAAATTTTCATAAATAATCATTTTTAGACGCCCAAAGGTAGGAAAATTCATTTTAATTATATGGCTTATCTTTGTGCAAAGAAATTCTCAACACAGATGTTGAAAACATTACACGTTAAAAATCAATTAGAAAATCTTGTTCATTCTCCAGAAAACCACACCTATCTTTTGGCAGTGAGCGGAGGCGCCGACTCTATGGTTTTAGCACATATCTTTAAGGACTTAGGAATTGATTTTCATATTGCACACATTAATTATAAACTTCGCGGGGAAGACTCTGATCTGGATCAAAAAACAGTTCAGGATTTCTGTAAAAAGAATCATATTAAATTTCATTTATATGAAGTTTCAAAAAAAGACAACAAGCCGGAAAATTCGATTCAGCTTTGGGCGAGAGAACTTCGGTATAATTTCTTTAAACAAATCCAGGAAAAAGAAAACCTGAAATTTCTGGTAACCGCTCATCATTTGAATGACCAGCTGGAAACCTTTATCATCAATCTTTCCAAAGCATCCGGAATTAATGGCTTGAGTGGAATTCCTGCGAATGATAATAAAATTTTAAGACCGCTTTTAAATTTCACAAAAGAAGAGATCTACGAATTCGCAAAAGAAAACAAAATTGAATACCGTGAAGATCTTTCCAATAAAAAAAGTGATTACTTAAGGAATAAAATCAGAAATGAAATTGTCCCAAAATTATTGGAAACAAATGATCATTTTCTTGAAAACTTCAAAAAAAGCATTTCTTATTTAAATCAAACTAAAGATTTTGTTCAGCAGCAAATTCAGGAAATCGAAGAAAGAATTTCAATTTTTAACAAAGAGTATAAAATTCTATCCAAAGAAAAGCTGAATCAGGAAAGTGATTTTGTCAGGTTTGAGATCTTAAAAAAATATGGTTTTAACCAAGAAGAGGAAATTCCAAAAATTTTTAAAGCTGAAAATGGAAGCTCTTTTTTTTCAAAAGATTATCAATTGATCGTTAATTATGATGAATTAATTATACGTGGAAAGATCGAAAATGGAAGATGGAAATTTAATGACAGAGACAAAAACACGAAAGATGAAATTCTTTTGATTGAAAAATTTGACTTTTCTGCAAACCAAATCGCCATTAATCTCGAAGATACTATTGAAAGCATTGACGGAATCAATAAAACTTTTGAATGGGATTTTGACGCCGATAAACTCCAGTTTCCATTGCAATTAAGGAAGCATGAAGAGGGTGATGAATTCTATCCGTCGGGGTTTTCAGGGAAAAAGAAGGTTTCTAAATTTTTTAGGGACGAAAAATTATCTATTTTAGCGAGGCAAAAAATCTGGATTTTGACTGATGGCAAAAATTCCGTTCTTGGAGTTATACCTTTCAGGCAGGACAGACGATATGCGAGGGATGAGAAAACGAAAAATATTCTCAAAATTTTTAATTAAAGTAAAATGAAATTTAAAAACTGGTTTTTATTAATTCTGTTATTTTTAGCAACGGGGATTAATGCACAAATCAAAAATCCTGTAAAGTTTAAATTTACAATCAACGAATTAGGAGACAACCAATACGAAGCTGTTTTGAATGCAACGATGGAAAGCGGTTGGCATATTTATTCAAGAGACATTCCGGAAGATACGGGAATTCCGACTGAGTATAAAGTTTCCGGAAAAAATATCGAGTTGATCGGAAAATTTGTTGAAGTTGGTAAAAAGCATGAAGAATTTTCTGAGGCTTTTGGAGGAAAGATTATTTTCTATTCTAATTCTGCCGGTTTTAAGCAAAAATTTAAATTAAAAGACGGTGCAAAACCTGCCGATGTAGTTGCCGAGATTACGTATCAGACCTGTGACGACAGAGTTTGTCTCGCTCCGAATACATTAGAATTTAATCAAAAAGTTACGCCAAAAGGTGCAACAGAAGCAGCCACCACGGAAACAACTGCCGAAACGGTAAAAGATTCTGCAAAAACTGCTGAAGTTACGGTCGTTGCTCCGGCAAACTCGAAAGTTACCGTTACAGAAAAACCTGAACTTGATCCAAAACAATTAAAAATACCATCTATTGATTTCCAAAAACCTTTGACAGATTGCGGAACGGCAGCTATTAAAGACAGCGAAAATTATTGGACATATTTATTCCTAGGATTTATCGGAGGATTGATTGCATTGCTGACGCCTTGCGTATTCCCGATGATTCCTTTAACTGTTTCATTCTTTACAAAAGGGAATAAAAACAAGGCAAAAGGTAAAAGAGACGCATTTATCTATGGATTTTTCATTCTTTTGATTTTTGTTTTATTAAGTGTTCCTTTTCATTTAATTGACGGAATTGCAGGAAACGTCTTCAATGAAATTTCTACAAGCATTTGGCTTAATATTGTATTCTTTATCGTATTCATCTTCTTTGCAGGAAGCTTCTTCGGATATTACGATATTTCGTTACCAAGTTCCATTGCAAACAAATCTTCAAAAGCGGAAGAAGCAGGTGGAATCATCGGTATTTTCTTTATGGCTTTAACTTTGGTGATTGTATCTTTCTCTTGTACAGGTCCTATTCTGGGAAGTTTATTGGGTGGTTCATTATCCGGATCATCTCATATTCCGACGCTTTTAACTTTAGCTTTAACAGGTTTTGGCTTGGCTTGGGCAATCATTTTCGGATTATTAGCGTTATTCCCACAAGCTTTACAAAGTCTTCCAAAATCCGGAGGATGGATGAATACAGTGAAGGTTGTTTTAGGATTTATCGAATTGGCTTTAGCGTTGAAATTCTTGTCAAAAGCAGATTTAGTTTCTAAAACTTTCTTATTAAAAAGAGAACTTTTCATCGCAATCTGGATTATTATAGGAATCGGTTTAGCTTTATATTTATTTGGATTAATCAGATTCCCGCACGACGATAAAAAGCCTAAAATTTCCATCACCAGAAAAGTATTAGGAGTGTTAGGAATTGGTTTTGTAATATATATGATTCAGGGATTAATTCCTGCTGAACGTCCGAAACTGCAATTATTAAGCGGAATTTTACCTCCGTTAAATGTAAGTTATTTCCACAATGAAAAAGACGGGATTTTGGGAATGCACCCTGAACACGATTTCTTTAAAGCTGTTGAATTAGCTAAAAAAGAAGACAAACCGATCCTAATTGACTTCACAGGTTACGGTTGCGAAAACTGTAGAAAAATGGAGGAATTCGTTTGGAGCGAACCGGATATTTTACCGATCCTTCAAAATGATGTTGTCTTGGCTTCACTTTATGTTGATGATAAAGAAGAACTTCCTGAAGATCAAAAAACGAAGATTGATTTGGGTGACGGACAAGTGAAAAAAGTAAAAACGATTGGTGACAGATGGAGCTTGTTCCAACAAGTGAATTTTAATAATAATTCTCAACCGCACTACGTTTTGGTAACTCCGGATGGAAAAGTGATTAATGCTCCCGTTTCAGGATATATGCCGAAGGAAGATTTCAAGAAATTCCTTGAATGTGGGGTAAATTATTACAAAAAAAATAAGTAATTCTCACAAAAAAAATACAGCAAGCCTTATCAATTTTATTGGTAAGGCTTTTTTAATGCATTGATTTTAACAATATTTAAGGATAAATTTTTAATTAAATTACGAAATTAATATCATTTTTAAATTTTAGGTACAAACTTTGTATAGATCTCACAAAACAACTAGTAAGTTTTTACTTTTAATTGTACCGTTTAACATTTTAAAAACTATTAATTATGGCTGAAGTAATTGCACAAGAAAAGCAAGGAGGAAGCAAACAAAGAAAAAAACCAATCAGAGTTGATATGACTCCAATGGTAGATCTGGGATTTTTATTAATTACATTCTTTATGTTTACCACAAATTTCACAAAACCCAATGTGATGGATTTGGGTTTACCGGCGAAAGATCATTCACCTAATCCTGTTCCACAACCACCAATTGATATTGATGTAAATAATCAAATTACATTTATTCTTGGTAAAAACAATAGAGTATTCTATCATCAAAGCAGTAAAGAAGATTTAAATTCAAGTAATTTAAAAGAAACAAACTTTAGTGGAATTAATATTTCTAAAGTCATTTCCGAAGCTTATAACAAAGCTCCGAAAAAAGAAATCTTCACAATTATTATAAAACCAACAGATGATGCAAACTATAAAAATTTCGTAGATGTTTTGGACAACGTTGCAATTTCCAAAAAAGAACGCTACGGAGTTACCGACATCAAACCTTGGGAAAAGAAAGTTTACGAAGAATTAACCAAATAAGATCAAAGGGCATTTTCAAAATGCTCTTTTTTTATTTACATTTGAGTATAATTTTATTTTTTAATGAAAAATTTTTTAACCGCTTTAGCCATTACAGTCTTTCTTATTTCCTGTTCTAAAAAAGAAGCAGCTTCCACTTCAAACAAAACGGACAGTACAAAAATTGTTGATTCTATTAATGCTGCAAGAACTAAAATAAACGACAGCATCAAATCCAAAAATCATTTTAAAGATTTTAACGGAAGCCACAAATTCACACATAATTCAATAAAGACTTCAGGATCCGTTGATTTCAAAAAAATCGATGGAGAAGCTGATCATTATAATGTAACCGGAGATATAAAATCAGGTAAAAGCTACGTACATATCGATGGATTTATGGCGGTGGTATCCGACAAACACATGAATTTCACAGGAGACATTTCTGAAAGTGTGTCTGAAAACGAAAATGGAAAACTATATGTAAGAAAAGGTACAAAAACCTTTATGTCTAAAGATGGCGGAAAAACATACAGACTTCAGGACATGGTGAATGGTTCGGGATTTGTTGAGTATATTGATATTCACTTTTAATTGTTGAAATTATGCTAAACTTCGAGAGAAAAGGAAACGGAAAAGAAACTTTGGTTCTGCTTCACGGTTTCATGGAAAATCTTCACATTTGGAACGACATGGAACCTTATCTTTCTGAAAATTTTTCATTGCTAAAAATCGATCTTCCCGGTCATGGACAGTCGGACATTATTGCGGAAGTTCAGACAATGGAACTGGTCGCAGAAGAAGTGAAAAAAGTTTTAGATCATTTACATTTAGAAAAAATTCACTTATTAGGACATTCGATGGGTGGTTATATTTCTTTAGGTTTCGCCGAAAAACATCCCGAATATTTAAAAAGTTTAACATTATTTTTTTCCACTTATTTTCCGGATGATGCCGAGAAAAAAGAACAGCGCATAAAAAGCTATCGGATTATAAAAGATGCTTTCCCACATTATGCAAGAGCAGGAATTCCTAATCTTTTTAACCCAAACGAAAGAGATGTTTTAGAAGGAAAAATAGAAACTGCTCTGGAAATTGCTCTTTCTACAAACAATTTGGGCGCATTAGCTTCAGTAAAAGGTATGGTGGAAAGAACCGATAAAAAACACATTCTGGAAAGCCTGGAATCAAAAATTTTAGTAATCGCCGGAAAACACGACAATGCCGTAAAAACAGAATTACTGATCAAACATCTTCCTGACAGAACCAATATCAAATCTTACGTTCTCGATTGCGGGCACAACGGACATTGGGAAAAACCGAGTATTTGTGCGGAAATCATCAATACCGAACTTCTTCATCATATGCCGAAACATTTAGTTTTCTAAATTATGATGGATTTTTTTTCTTTCAAAAAAAAGAAACCGATTATCGGCTTGACACTTTCGGGAGGAGGAATGCGCGGAATCGCTCACATTGCAGTTTTGAAAGCTTTGGAAGAATACAATCTGAAACCTGATATTATTTCAGGAACAAGTGCAGGGTCAATCGTCGGGGCATTTTATTCTTTCGGGAAATCTCCGGATGAGATGATGGAAATTGTAAAACAGACTACTTTTTTTTCAAGATCATATTTAAAACTTTCTAAAAACGGGATTTTTAGCTCTAAGTTTATTTTAAAATTGCTCACCGATTATTTTCCTGAAGATAATTTTAAAATATTGAAAATTCCTGTATACGTTGCCGCTACAGAAATGACTCACGGGATTGTTGATTTCTTTTCGGAGGGTGAACTTTTCGCTCCTTTATTGGCTTCTTCAAGTGTTCCTTTTATCCTTCCGCCTGTAAAAATGGGAGAAAAAATTTATGTTGATGGCGGAGTTTTAGATAATTTACCAATTGAACCGATCGTTGATAAATGTGATTTTTTAATTGCTTCACACGTTAATTCCATCAGTTATGATAGTTTGGAAAAGATGAGTTTAATGAAAGAATTTGACAGGATTTTACACTTAGCCATCGCAAAATCGGTTTATTCTAAAGCAAAATCATGCGACATATTTTTGGATCCTCCGAAAATGACAAAATTCAGTTTATTTAATAAAAAATCTTTTGATATCATGTTTCAGGAAGTGTATGAATACACCTGTAAAGAACTGGAAAAAAAGGGATATTCCAGATTTTCTTGAGTTATAGAGTAATGTGTCTGAGGGCTTTAGTGTGAGAGGATTTTAGAGTTTTTCTAAGCTTAAAACCTTTTTTGTTAAAGATAAAATACATAGTTTGTCATTCCTTAATAATCTCTGCAAAGGTATTTTTATAAAAATTTATAAATAACGCTTAGATTCCACGCTACACTTTGTTTCGCTCTGAATAACAAAAACATATATCAAACTACAAACTCTCCTCCCCTTCTATTCTGTTTTTGAAAGTTGCAATCGTTCCCTGCAAAGATTCATTAGATTTTCCACCGGCTGCATTAATATGCCCACCTCCACTGAAATATTTTCTCGAGAATTGATTAACATCCATATCATCTTTACTTCTGAAAGAAATTTTAATGAAGTCTTCATATAAATCTTCCATGAAAAACGCTGCCATTTTTACGCCAAGAATACTTAAACCATAATTTACAAAACCTTCTGTATCTCCTTTCTGGAAACCATATTCTTTAAGTTCTTCTCTTGTAAGGTATAAAACTGCCACTTTTCCGTCTTTTACAACCTCAATTCTACCTAAAATCAACGCCAACAAATGAAGACGCGAAACTGTATTCGTATCCCAGGTATTTGAAGTGATCATTGCAGGATCTGCTCCGTTTTCAATTAAATTAGCAATAATTCTATGCGTTGTTGCACTTGTAGAACGGAAACGGAAACCTCCTGTATCCGTCATGATTCCTGTGTAAAGACATTCTGCAATATCTTTATTTACCAAATTTTCGTCGCCCATCGCTTCAATAAAATGATAAATCATCTGGCAAGTTGCAGGAATTACCGTATCAGAATATACATAATCAAATGGTTCCGGCTGTTGGTGGTGATCGATAAGGATTTTTTTTCCTCTAGCTTTTGTAAGCCAATCGCCCAACAAACCGATTCTTGAAGGAGAATTAAAATCAAGACAGAAAATAACATCCGCTTCACTGATAAGATCAAAAGCAATTTTTCTTTTGTATTCGGCGATCAAAGCTTTTTTCGCTTCAGGCATCCATTTCAGAAACTTCGGGAAATCGTTGGGTACAATCACCTCAGCAAAGATCCCTTTTGCCTTTAAATAATGTTTCAAACCAAGACTCGAACCAATAGCATCACCATCCGGATTATAGTGTGTAAGAATTACAATTTTATTTTCCGGGGTAAGTAAAGTCTTGATTTCTGAAAGTTCTGCTTGTGTAAACATCATTATGTTTATTTTTTTCTTTAATTTTGGGTTTCCAAAGATAGAGCTTTTAAATAAATCATTAATATTATTTTTGATAACAAGAAAATTCGTTTAGCAATCGGGCTTCATGAATAAGGTTATTAAAAATCAAGGCAAAAAAATTAAAAAAAAGATTTGTAATATTTGTATCTTATAAAAAAATCTATATCTTTGCAACCTGAAAAATATAATAGATAATTACGATTTAAACATATAGTAATGAGTAAAAGAACATTCCAGCCATCAGAAAGAAAAAGAAGAAACAAACACGGTTTCAGAGAAAGAATGTCTACGCCAAATGGAAGAAGAGTTTTGGCTGCGAGAAGAGCTAAAGGCAGAAAGAGTTTAACTGTAAGTGCTGCGCGCGCTAAGAGATAATCTTTTTATTATCATATACAAATCATGCTTGAGAAGAAGTTTTTCAAGCATTTTTTGTTGTTAAAATTTACTAAAATTTACCTTCCTTACAGTTCTTTTTACTATTTTTAAAAGTTGAAAATATTTTTAGAAACAGTACTTTAAAATTGAATTATGCCACATACAAATATCTCCGGAGATAATATCATAAGTTTACAACACGCCAAGATTGCGCAAAAAAACTTCACGGTTCTTTCTGATGTGAATCTTAATATCAAAAAGGGAAGATTCTGCTATCTTATCGGAAAAACAGGTTCAGGAAAAAGTTCACTTTTAAAGACTTTGTACGGACACATTCCTTTAGCAGCAGGACACGGAGCTGTTGTAGGTTTTGATCTGGAAAAAATGAGAGCTTCAGATGTTCCGAATCTAAGAAGAAAATTGGGAATTGTTTTCCAGGATTTCCAATTGCTTTCTGACAGAACAGTTGAAAAAAACCTAATATTCGTTCTTGAAGCAACAGGCTGGAATGATAAAGTAAAAATGGAAGACCGCATCAACGAAGTTCTTGGAAGCGTAAATATGAAGAGCAAAAAACACAAAATGCCTCATGAACTTTCTGGAGGTGAGCAACAGCGTATAGCGATTGCAAGAGCTCTTCTTAATCATCCTGATTTAATTTTAGCGGATGAGCCTACAGGAAATCTCGATCCTGAAACATCTAACGAAATTATGACATTATTGAAGCAGGTTGCCCTTGAAAACGGCGCTGCAGTTGTAATGGCAACACATGATTACCACATGATCCAAAACTTTCCGGGAGAAGCCATCAGATGTGAAGATGGAAAAGTTTCTGTATTGGATACGGCGGAATTATTTGAATAACTGATAATTAAAAGATTAAGAAATTTCGAGATTATGATGCTACTAACTTCTAAAATCTAATTTCCAACTTCTATCCCTTAAAAACATGAAACTCTTTCGTGAGTTCAAGATATGGGTCCGAGTATTGTCTCGGACTTTTTTCTATGATAAATTCTGATTCTGCAAATATATCTTGAGTTAATGAAAATTCCAGGATTACCCTTTTTATTTTTGAGTTTTCTATTCCTTTAATATTAATTTTTCGGATTAAAAACAATCTATTTTCTTCACAGATTTCAACAAAATCATTTCCAGGTTCAGCCGGGATTATAACAGAAAAAATTCCGTCTTCAGAAAGCAGTTTTGATGATTTTGAAATTAGCTCACTAAAATTTAATTCTACAGTCTGTCGGGCAATTTTATCTTTATCAGAATCCGAAGCTTCAAAATAAGGTGGATTTGAAGCTATTAAATCAAATTTTTCTTCCGTTTCAAAATTTTTATAATCTTGATGAATATTTTTCAACCTTGCTTTAAAAGGAGAATTTTCAAAATTTAATTGAGTAAGATTTACGGCTTCCTCATTAATATCAATTCCTAAAAATTCTGCATTTGAATTTCTCTGAGCCAACATTAATGAAATCAAACCTGTCCCGGTTCCTACTTCCAAAACTTTGGAGGCATTATTTACATTAGCTAAAGCACCCAACAAAACTCCGTCTGTTCCTACACGGAAGACATTTTTTGATTGTCGAATTTCGAATTGTTTAAACTTAAATGATTTCACTATAAATTTGTCGGCAAAGTAATGATGAATGTTGACCCTTTTCCAACTTCAGATTTTACGGTAATTTCGCCTTTGTAATCTTCCACCATCTTTCTCACCATTGATAAACCAAGCCCCATTCCGCTGTTTTTGGAGGTAAAATTGGGTTCAAAAATTCTTTCATATATACCCTCTTCTATTCCAATTCCGTTATCCTGAACAGAAATCATTACTCTTCTCTGATGTTGCTCAACATCAACATTAATGATCAGCTTTCTTTCTTCACTTTCCGCCTGTCTCGCATTAGTAACAAGGTTTGTGATAATTCTGGACAGATAAATTCTATCCATATTGATCATAATATTCCCTTTGTTAGAATG
This sequence comes from Chryseobacterium ginsenosidimutans, assembly GCF_039536845.1. Taxonomy (GTDB): domain Bacteria; phylum Bacteroidota; class Bacteroidia; order Flavobacteriales; family Weeksellaceae; genus Chryseobacterium; species Chryseobacterium ginsenosidimutans_B. The sequence continues at coordinate 27,139 of NZ_BAAAZJ010000003.1, read as the reverse complement.
CATGAAAATACTATCATCATTGAAAACACGAAGAATATCTTCTACTTCTGTATTCAGATTAATGACTTCATTATTTTTTTCGGGAAGTTTTGCAAATTCTGAGAAAGCAGAAGCAACAGTCGCAATTAAATCGATCTGATCAACCATTGTTTTACTCATTTGCTTTACTCTTTCTCTGATATTCGGATCTTCGGGATCAAATTTTCTTTCAAAATTCTGAATGGTCAATTTCATTGGAGTCAAAGGGTTTTTGACCTCATGTGCAACTTGTTTTGCCATTTCCCGCCATGCTTCTTCCGAAGCTTTGAAACGGAGCCTTTCTTTCTGATCCTGGATCTGAAGAATCATTCTGTTATAAGCTCTTGCCAAAGCATTTAATTCATCGTTTTTATAATATCTGATCGGGCGCATCTCATTCTCAAACAATGTGATACGTGTAATCATATCAGAAAATTTAGTGATATTTTTTGCCAAGCTATTCGACATGATCCAACTGAACCAAATACTGAATAAAATCAACAAAATATCAACTAAAACAATATATTTCACATATGTATTAAGAACACCGAAATAGGCAGATTCATCGTGATAAAGAGGAATATACACAATCGCAATCGGCTCCAGATCATTATTCTTCAGAAGTAAATACGAAGAAGTAAGTACTGCGTCTTTAGCAGGATCATAACTTTTGATGTCAACTCTTGCATTAGTAGCTAAAATCCTGTTTACTATGTTAATAGGTACAGCTTTTTGCTCCACAAGACTTTCTTCTCTATTAGACAAAAGATAATTCCCTTTCAGATCATACAAAAAAATATCGTGATGATTAATATCCGCAATCTCGAAAATTTTACTCTCCAAAACTTTCTTCAGATCATCGGTTTTCACCTGTGTCCTGCTCACCGCATAGTCAAGATATCCAATTACAGCACCTGTTTTGCTCTGCATATCAATCTCACTTTGCTTTTCAGAATTTTGTTTTAGAACAAAATAAGGAACCAGCGAAGAGGCTACAACACTTAAAAGACATACCAACAAGAAACCGAAAAACACACGATTCCTTAAGCTATAACCTTTATACATATTAATTGACATCCTCTATTTTTTAATTAACTTAGCAATATACTTACCAATTATATCAAATTCTAAATTAACTTTATCTCCAGCTTTTAAATGTTGCATATTTGTAAATTCCCATGTATAAGGAATAATGGCCACAGAAAACTGAGTGTCTTCGCTTTTTGCAACTGTTAGACTAATTCCATTTACGGTAATCGAACCTTGCGGAACAGTTACAAAACTTCCGTTATCTTCATATTTCATGGTAATAAAATAACTTCCGTCTTTATTTTCAATACTTACAACTTCACCAGTTTTATCAACGTGCCCCTGAACAATGTGACCATCCAGTCTTCCATCCATTTTCATACAGCGTTCAAGATTCACTACAGAGCCTACTTCCCATTTTCCAAGGTTTGTTTTTTCAAGCGTTTCGTTGATTGCAGTTACAACATATTGATGCCCGTCAATTTTCACAACCGTCAAACAACAGCCGTTGTGCGCCAGACTTTGATCGATCTTTAATTCATCTGTAAAAGGACATGTAAGAGTAAAATCAATATTACTTCCGTTTGTTTCTATTTTCTCAATAACTCCAACTGCTTCAATTATTCCTGTGAACATATTATTTTTTGCTAAATTTGTAAATTATAATGTTCAAAGATAATCAAAATGAGCCCAAAAAACCATAAAGTACGAGTAGGAATTTCAATCGGAGATTTCAACGGCATCGGTCCCGAAATCATCATGAAATCCCTTGCAGACAAAACCATTACGGATTTTTTCACGCCAGTAATTTTTGGTTCGGGGAAATTATTTACCTATCAGAAAAATATTTTCAAGCTTAATGTAAACTTCAATTACATTAATGAAGCTTCACAGGCACAGGCAGGAAAACTAAACATGGTAAATCTTGTGAAGGAAAATTCTATGGTAGAATTAGGAACTCCAACAGAGGAATCCACAAAAATGGCAATTGATTCTTTAGAAGCCGCAACAGAAGCTTTAATAAAAGGAGAAATTGATGTTTTGGTAACTGCACCGATCAATAAAGATGAAATGATGAAAATGGGCTTCAAACACGCCGGTCATACAGGATATTTTGAAGAGAAGTTTAACAAAAAAGGGTTAATGTTTTTGGTAACGGAAGATCTGAAAGTAGCTGTTTTAACGCATCATATCCCGATTGCTCAGGTTGCCGAAAATATTTCTAAAGAGAAAATAAAAAAACAGATCCGAGTTTTAAACCAGACTTTAATTGAAGATTTTAATATTTCAAGACCAAAAATTGCGGTTTTAGGACTGAATCCGCATTCCGGAGACGGCGGTGTGATCGGCAATGAAGAAATTGAGATTATTTCTCCGGCAATCAAAGAACTTTCAGACAACGGAATTCTGGCTTTCGGGCCTTTCCCGGCTGACAGTTTTTTCCAGCCGAGCAAATACAAAAGTTTCGATGCAGTTTTAGCGATGTATCACGATCAGGGTTTAGCTCCATTTAAAACTTTAGCTTATGAAGAAGGGGTAAATTATACAGCTGGACTTCCTTTTATCAGGACATCTCCCGATCATGGAGTTGCTTACGATATTGCAGGAAAAAATGTTGCAGATGAGCAGAGTTTTACCGAAGCCATATTCACAGCTATTAAAATTTTCAAAAACAGAAGTGAATATAACGATTTGATGAGCAACCGAATGCAGCCAAGAAAAATGGCAGTAGATAACGGAATCGATGAAGATTTACCGGATGAAACTGATGCATAAATCTTTAATAAAGATTTTAAATTAATTTGTTGGAAATTTTATTTGTTATTATAAAAAAATTGCATATTTTTGCACACTCATTTTATGGACAAGTTAAGAAACTATGACGTAAGCTTTTCCGGACTGAAAACCGGGAAACATCAGTTCAAATTTGAGATAGATAGAGAGTTCTTTCAATTATTTGATACTGAGCAGGAATTTACAAATCCTAAAATTACAGCAGATGTTTTATTAGATAAACATTCTACTTTTTTAGAATTTGATATAAAAGTAAATGGGACTGTAGAATTGGTTTGTGATATTACCAACGACAATTTTGATCATCCTATTGAAAACCAGATCAGGGTTTTGGTAAAGTTTGGAGAAGAATATGATGACAGCGAAGAAGATGTTATCACAGTTCCTGCCAACGACCATGCCTTCAATATTGCACAATTGATTTACGAAAGCGTGGTACTTTCAATTCCAATGAAAAAGATATCACCGAACGTAAGCGATGAAGATCTGGAAATTCTTGAAAAATTCAGTCCAAAAGAAGCTGAAGAAGAAAAAAGCGATCCGAGATGGGACGCACTAAAAAATTTAAAGAATAAAAATTAAATAGTTTAATGATGAGATGATGAATCTCATCGCTCATCAATTAAAAAAGTTATTACAAAATGGCACATCCAAAGAGAAGACAGTCGTCTACAAGAAGAGATAAGAGAAGAACTCACTATAAAGCTGTAGTTCCTCAATTGGCGAAAGATGCAACAACAGGAGAACTTCACCTATACCACAGAGCTCACTGGCATGAAGGAAAACTATACTACAGAGGAAAAGTAGTATTGGAAAAAGAAGTAGCAACTACTGAAGAAAACTAAGAGTCGCTTTTCATTGAAAAACACTCGTTTTTATACAAAAACCGCCCGATTTTTATAAAATCTGGCGGTTTTTTGTTGTTTTTTATGTTTTTTTGGTATCTTTGGGACAAAATCAAATATCAAATTTATGGACATTAAAGACATCCAAAATCTTATCAAGTTTGTATCTAAGGCTGAAGTTTCTGAAGTGAAGTACAAAACTAAAGATTTCGAAATCACTATTAAAACTCCATTAGCCGGAAGCGACGCTGTATATGCTCAACCTGCAGTTTACCACACTGCTCCTCAACAAATGGCGGCTCCTGCACAAGCTCCGGTTGCTGCATCTGCACCTGTTGAAAAAGCTGAAGCTGCGTCTGATGACAGCAAATATATCACCATCAAGTCTCCAATGATCGGTACTTTCTACAGAAAGCCATCTCCAGATAAAGATGTATTCGTAAACGTAGGAGACGAAGTTTCTGTAGGAAAAGTAGTTTGTGTAATTGAAGCAATGAAATTATTCAACCAGATAGACTCTGAAGTAAGCGGAAAAATCGTTAAGATTTTAGTTGACGATGCTACTCCTGTAGAATACGACCAACCTTTATTCTTAGTAGATCCATCTTAATTAGAAGTTAGATGTTAGACATTAGATGTTAGATTAAATTCTACATTAAAATAACATTATCTAATTTTTCAAATTATCTAATTTTCAAATTAAAGAAGATGTTCAAAAAAATATTAATTGCCAATCGTGGCGAAATTGCAATGCGTATTTTACGTACTTGTAAAGAAATGGGAATCAAAACTGTTGCAGTATATTCTACTGCCGACAAAGACAGTCTTCATGTAAGATTTGCTGACGAGGCTGTTTGTATTGGTCCTGCAATGAGTAAAGACTCATACCTAAAAATCCCTAATATTATTGCTGCTGCAGAAATCACAAATGCAGACGCCATCCACCCGGGTTACGGATTCTTATCTGAAAATGCTAACTTCTCAAGAATCTGTCAGAAAAATGGCATCAAATTTATTGGTGCTTCTCCTGAGCAAATTGAAAAAATGGGAGATAAAGCAAACGCTAAAGCTACGATGAAAGCTGCAGGTGTACCTTGTGTACCCGGTTCTGACGGATTAATCGAATCTTACGAACACGCTGTAAAAATTGCTGAAGAAACAGGATATCCTGTCATGATCAAAGCAACTGCAGGTGGTGGTGGAAAAGGCATGAGAGCTGTTTGGAAAGCTGAAGACCTTAAAGATCATTGGGAATCTGCAATTCAGGAAGCTGTGGCTGCATTCGGAAACGGAGGTATGTATATGGAAAAACTGATTGAAGAACCTAGACATATCGAAATTCAGGTCGCTGGTGACCAATTTGGAAAAGCTTGTCACCTTTCCGAAAGAGACTGTTCCGTACAAAGAAGAAACCAGAAATTGACGGAAGAAACTCCATCTCCATTCATGACAGACGAACTTCGTGAAAAAATGGGTGAAGCAGCTGTAAAAGCAGCAGAATTTATTTCTTATGAAGGTGTTGGAACGATCGAATTCTTGGTAGACAAGCACAGAAATTTCTATTTCATGGAAATGAACACAAGAATTCAGGTAGAACATCCAATTACTGAGCAGGTGATAGATTATGATCTGATCAGAGAACAAATTCTTTTGGCAGCAGGAACTCCTATTTCCGGAATTAATTATTATCCGAAATTGCATTCAATCGAATGTAGAATCAACGCTGAAGACCCTTACGCTGATTTCAGACCTTCTCCGGGGAAAATCACAGGACTAAACATTCCTGGTGGACACGGTGTAAGAGTTGATACTCACGTATATTCAGGATATACAATTCCTTCCAACTATGACTCAATGATTGCAAAATTGATTACAACAGCACAAACTCGTGAGGAAGCTATTGCAAAAATGAGAAGAGCTTTGGAAGAATTCTATATTGAAGGAGTAAAAACTACGATCCCTTTCCACAGACAATTAATGGATAATGAAGATTATCTTGCAGGAAACTATACGACAAAATTCATGGAAGATTTTGTAATGGATAGAAAATACGATAATCATTAAGATTATTTTAAAAATAAAACATTGAAACTGTCTCTTTTTGAGGCAGTTTTTTTATGCCTGAAAATTGAATTGATTATAAAGAAAATATATTTCAAAACTATTTAAACTCTTAAAATTTTCTTAAAAAAATAGCCCTTTTGTGTGATTGTGACATTCTTCTGTTTGGCTTAAATTTGATAAAACCCTTTCTATCAATAATTTATAACCTAAAAACTGTTACCATGAAAAATTTACAATTACTATTGCTCTGTCTATTTGCCAACATCCTTTTTGGCCAGACAAAATTCGACAATGAAAAACTGGTGCTTGTTCAGGATATTTTCCATAATTCTACCAAGAAGAATATAAATTCATTCATGAAAGATAAAGGTTATACTGTAGGCGAAGTTGAACAAGGAGGAGAAGATGGCGATGCTCATAACTTCAAATCGGAGTTTAGCCGAGTGCAGGTGCTCTATACTCCGAAAGGCGAAATCGATGGGATTGTAATGCTTTACGCAGGAGCAATGAATAACACTTTTATAGAAATGAAAATTAGAGATGCCGGATTTACATTCGTAGAGCATTCAAACGTCATCGACGGGGTAGATTTTACAAGAAAACAATGGAGTAAAAAAGGTCAAAAAACTTCTTTTGTTACCTATGCAGATAGTGAAGAAAAAATTGGTTTTCTAGGCTATGGAGAATTTAAGGATTAAAAATTAAATCAATTAAAATAATTTGTAAATCCCACAATTTACTGATTGTGAGATTTATAATTTTAGACATTACTTAAAATTATCAAAAAAATTCATGCCGCTTTTAAACCAAATAAAAAACAAACACAAAATGAAACAAAATAATATAAAAAGATTATTGACATTCATACTAATCTTCGGGATTTGGAATATCACTTTTGCTCAGGAAAAAACAATCATTAAAATTCTGAATCGAGAGTTGAAAAGAGAAGTAAAAAATCAGCTTAAATCATCAAATTTTAATGGCGATACCATACGTATTATTAAAGAATTCAGTATTGATAATAATAAAAACCTGTCGTTTCAGATAAAGAAAACAAGTCCATATCTTATCGGATATCAAATTATAAAACAGACAGTTTCTCTTAATAAAATTTTAAAAATAGGAAAAGATATTCAAATCATTCTGGAAACAGAAAAAGATGCTGTTACAACAGAAGTTATCAGCTCGGATGGCGACGAAAAAGAACAAACCATAAAAGAAAACCTGTTTTTCCTTTATCTTTCCAGCGAAAAGCAAAATGATGATCTAGGTATTGAAATACAAAAAGCCTTTCAAAAAGCCGGTATTGATGTAATTAAGGAATATTGGTATGATTAATAAATTTCTACCCGAAAGATATAATACCTACAACGTTCTATTAATCTGGGCAATATTTTCTAAGGCATTTATTTTAACATCAAAAATGCACTTAAATCAAGCCCTTCCTTAGTATCTGGTTTCTGTTTATGCATCTCATTAATAATGTTTACATTTGTGGAAAACCTAAATTTATGTCAACAGTAGAAACAGCAAAAAACTCACAGTATTTTATTGACCTTGAAGACAAACACGGCGCACACAACTACCACCCTCTTCCAGTAGTTTTAGACAAAGGAGAAGGTGTTTTCGTTTGGGATGTGGAAGGCAAAAAATATTATGATTTTCTTTCAGCATATTCTGCTGTGAACCAAGGACATTCTCATCCGAAAATTGTAGAAGCTTTGGTAGAGCAGGCAAAAAAATTAGCCCTTACTTCAAGAGCATTTTACAACTCAAACTTAGGAGAATACGAACAAAAAATAACGACTCTATTTGGTTTTGATAAAGTTCTACCAATGAATTCCGGAGCTGAAGCGGTGGAAACTGCAGTAAAATTAGCAAGAAAATGGAGCTATGAAGTAAAAGGAATCACTGAAAATGCGGCAAAAATTGTTGTTTGCGAAAACAACTTCCACGGAAGAACAACCACAATTGTTTCTTTCTCAAACGATCCTGACGCGAATCAGAATTACGGTCCTTTCACTCCTGGATTTATTAAAATCCCTTACAATGATCTTAAAGCCTTAGAAGAAATTTTAGCTCAGGATGCTCAAAATATTGCTGCATTTTTAGTTGAACCTATTCAAGGGGAAGCGGGAGTTTATGTTCCGGATGAAAATTTCCTTAAAAACGCTTCTGAATTATGTAAAAAATACAACGTTCTTTTCATTGCTGATGAAGTTCAAACAGGAATTGCAAGAACAGGGAAATTAATTGCATGTCATCACGAAGATGTACAGCCTGATATTTTAATCTTAGGAAAAGCGCTTTCTGGTGGAATGTATCCGGTTTCGGCTGTTTTAGCAAATAACGAGATCATGAATGTGATCAAACCCGGGCAACACGGTTCTACTTTTGGAGGAAACCCAATTGCATGTGCAGTTGCAGTTGCTGCCTTAAATGTTGTTGAAGAGGAAAATCTTTCTGAAAGAGCAGAAGAATTAGGAAAATTATTCAGAGCTGAAATTGAAAAAGTAATTGATAAATCAGAATTAATTACAAAGGTGAGAGGAAAAGGTTTGTTAAATGCTATTTTAATCAATGACACTCCGGAAAGCTCCACAGCATGGAATATTTGTTTAAAATTAAAAGAAAACGGATTACTGGCAAAACCAACTCACGGAAATATCATCAGACTAGCTCCGCCATTGGTCATTACTGAAGAACAATTACTGGATTGTGTGAGAATTATTGAGAAAACTGTTTTAGAATTTAAATAAAAAATGGCCCTATCGCTTGCTGTCATTACTTATAACGAGGAAGACAATATTGTCAGACTTTTGGATACTTTTTCAGATTCAGCTGATGAAATTATTATTGTAGATAGCTTTTCTACTGATAAAACAAAAGAAGTTTGTGCAAGATATCCTCAGGTAAAATTCTTTGAGAAACAATTCAATGGGTATGGAGAGCAAAAAAATCATGCCCTTAGTTTATGTACTCAAGACTGGGTGCTCTTTTTAGATGCAGATGAAGTTCCCAATAAGGAAATGAAAGAATCTATCCTCGCCATTGTTACCTCTCCGAATACTGATTTTAATGTTTATAATGCAAAATTTATTAATCATCTGGGTATTTATATTATCAAGCACGGAGGTTGGGGGAATGTCGTTCGGGAAAGACTTTTCAAGAGAAATGCAGCAAGATATTCTGATGATAAAGTGCATGAGTTTTTAATCACAGATGAAAAATCCGGAATATTAAAGGGAAATATCGATCATTACACCTACAAAAGTATTCACCACCATGTTACGAAGATTAATAGATATTCGGATATGATGGCTGAAAAAATGTTTGAAAGAGGTAAAAAAATCAAGCGCTATAAAGTTATTTTAAGTCCTTTTTATGAATTTAACAAGGTATTTTTCATCAGATTGGGTTTTCTGGATGGTTTTGCCGGATTTTATGTTGCCAAAACGATGTCTTATTACACCTTTCTGAAATACATAAAATTACGCGAAAAGATAAAATTAATAGAACTTAAAAAAAAGCACATCAAAGTAACATGATCTTACCTATCTGCTTATTTTTACTAATACTATTCATTATCGTCTATTTCAGACTGTATCTTTTTCTTGTGCCAAAAAACAGGCTCATTATTCTGATGTATCATCAGATAGAAAAACAAACTCATGAAGATCTTACTGTAAGCCTTGAAAATCTTGAACAGCAATTTGTCTATTTAAATAAAAACAATTACTCGGCAAAATTTTTCAATGAGATACATACCTCGGCTAAAAAAAGTATTATTCTTACCTTTGATGACGGATATAAAAATAACTTTGATTATTTACCTTCATTACTGGAAAAATATAATCTGAAGGCTACAATTTTCATTTCAACCAAATTTATTCAGGAAGGATACAAAAAATATGAAATGATGACTTTCGAAGAGATCAGAAGTTTAAATGAAAATTATTTTGAAATTGCTCTTCACAGCCACAATCATCAAAATTTCAGAAATATGTCTGCCGACAGTATAGAAAAAGATCTGAAAAATAATATGCAAATCCTTGATTCTGAAAACATCACCTATTCAAAAGTTCTCGCTTATCCGTACGGAAAATATGACAAGAAAAATTCGAAAAAAGCGAATCTTTTTTCTGTTTTAAAGAATACAGGGATCGAATTTGCAGTAAGAATAGGAAATAAAATTAATTATTTTCCTACGCAAAAACCTTATGAACTGTGCAGAATAGACATAAAAGGAAAAGATTCGCTAATAAAATTCAAATTAAAACTTATCTTTGGTAGACTAAAACTGTTTTAAAATTAAGAAATTATTAATTCTATTTCTGAATGAGACAAAATGCTGCAATGGGTATAAGTGGTTTAATCATAACATATAACGAAGAAAAAAACATACAGCAAGTTATCGAATGTTTCAATTTTTGCGACGAAATAATCGTTGTAGATTCATTCAGCACAGACAAAACTGTAGAAATAGTACAAAAGTTTCCTAATGTAAAGGTTATTCAGCATAAGTTTGAAGACTTCACGAAACAAAGAAATCTGGCACTGGATGCTGCAAAAAACGATTGGGTTCTTTTTCTCGACGGTGATGAAAGAATTACCCCTAAATTAAGAAAAGAAATTATTAAAGAATTAAATAAAAAAGAGCAAAAAGATGCCTATTACTTTTATAGAAAATTCTTTTTTGCCGGTAAGCCAATTCATTTTTCAGGAACACAATCTGATAAAAATTTCAGACTTTTCAGAAAATCAAAAGCAAGATATATTGAAGGGAAAAAAGTACATGAAACCTTAAACGTAAAAGGGACAGTGGGAATTTTAAAAAATAAATTACTTCATTATTCCGTTGCAGATTATGAGTCTTATAAAAAGAAAATGATTCATTATGGAGTTCTTAAAGGACAAGAATTGGCTGCAAAAGGAAAAAAATTCAATCTTTTAATTCAATATTCCAAAACCGTCTTTAAATTTTTTAAGGCATACATTTTGCGTTTAGGTATCCTGGACGGAAAAGAAGGGTATCAACTTTCTTATCTGCAGTCATTAAGTGTGTTTGAAACTTATGAATCATTAAAAGAGCAAAATTAGTTGAATGAAGGTTTGTGTAATCAGTTTCGATTTTTGGGGGTATGATGCTCATATTGTAGAAGCTTTATGCTCGAAGGGTATCGACGCTCACCACATTAAAATTGGCGATGTCACACATTCTAATTTTAGTGAAAGGGCAACGAATGCGGTAAGCAAAATTTTCTTCAATAAAAATCTAAAAACAGAAAAGAGACAAAAATTTGTCTTAGATTCTCTAGAACAACTTGGACATCAGGATCAGATCCTAGTCTTAAATCCCGACACTTTTGATCTATCTACATTAGAGAAAATCAGACAATATTCAGACAGACTTATCACCTACCTCTATGATAGTTTAGACAGATTTCCTGTGGAGCAAGAAAAGTTATGTCTTTTTGATAAAATTTTCTCTTTCGACATTGAAGATGTGAAAAAATATGATTTTGAAAAATTAACAAATTATATATATTTACCTCACCTATGCTATAAAAAACAAAATCCTGAAATGGATCTTTTTTACATCACTTCTTATGATAACAAAAGAGTTGATTTCATTAAGCATCTTACAAAAAGACTTTTAGAATTAGCTTTAAAATTTCAGATCATTGTTATTGGAAAAAAAGGCTGGAAACATCAATTAAAAAATATTTTCATTCAGGTTCCTGAAAATCTACATATTATTTTCAGTATTAAAAAAATAAGCCACGAAAAACTTCCTGAATATTATAAGAATTCAAAAGCTCTTTTAGATCTTACGAGAGAAAATCAATATGGATTAAGTTTTAGAGTATTTGAAGCGATGGCACTGGAAAAAAAGATTATAACCGATAATGAATTTATAAAAAGTTATGATTTTTACAATCCAAATAATATTTTGGTTTTGAATGAAACTTGCAGCAATCTTGATCAATCTTTTTTTGAATTACCTTACGAGAAAATTCCTGAAGATATTTATTGTCAATATACTCTAGACTTTTGGGTAGATAAGATTTTTAATCTAAAATCATGAAAATATCAATAGCTCTTTGCACTTATAACGGAGAAAAGTTTATCCGGGAACAAATTGATTCTATTCTAAAACAAACTCAAAAAGTTTCCGAAATTGTAATTTGTGACGATGGGTCTGTCGATTCTACTATTGAAATTCTACAAAATTACAAAAATCGATATCCGGAAATTTTCAAAATTCATATCAATAAAAAAAACCTGAAAAGTGTAAAAAATTTTGAAAAAGCCATTGCTCTTTGTACTGGTGATATAATATTTTTAAGCGATCAGGATGATATTTGGGAAAGAGAAAAGGTAAAAACTTATTGTCATTTTATTGAAAATCATTCTGATATATCCGTAATATGTTCTAATGGTTTTATAATAAATGAAAATAGTAAAAAAATTGATCAGTATACAATTTGGGACATTCCTAAGTTTTTTAAAGAAAAAAACGAAATTGTAAATTATTATGAAATAATTGCATTTATCTCCAATATTGCAACAGGAGCAAGCATGGCCATAAGAAGAGAATTTATAGAAAATATTTTACCAATTCCTGAAATTGAAGGTTTTCATCATGATGAATGGATTGCATTAATAGCTGCTTATGAAAATAAATTCGCTATGATAGATGATAAATTATTCAGCTACAGATTTCATGAAAATCAGCAAGTAGGAGGTGTTTTTGTGGAAAAAAATGACTTTTCTAAAAAAGACCTTTTAAAAAAATTTTACAGCCAAGAATATTCTAAAAATCCATCCGTAAAATTATCTTTTTTGAAAAGATTGAAAAGAAGAGAAAGAAAACTAAAAGAAGTTTATTTATCAACAGATAACAAAATATTCAATAGTATATTGTTAAATATTCAAGCAAAAAGAAATGAAATTACAGAAGAATTAAAGTCTGATAACTTTATTCTTTTCGTTTTGTACAAAATTTTGGGGAAAATATAAGTTTTATTTTTGTTTTTTCCGGTTTCTGAAATACAATTTGATATTATAAATAAACATTACCAGTTTACTTTTCTTAAGAATGTATAATTCATGTTTCATTTTTTCATTATCAATAAATAAATTGATCAATTCATTCTTTATAGGATTTGGTTCGAAAGTCTTAATAATGTTATTTACTCTGGTGTTTACAATTTCTCCTATTTTTTTTACAGAAAAATCACTAAGCATAGTTTCCTGTCCTTTCACTGCCTTATTTTTTACTATATCTGAATTTTCCTTTACCTGCTTCATAAGTTCAGCAGCATGATCTACATTTGGCTCAGACCAAACCGTATTGCTATCATAGTTAATAATTGACGAATCTATTTTAGCTTTTTTAAAATCAACTAAAAAGCTGTTTTCATCATTCATAAACTCAAGATTTCCGGAGTAATTTGTTGCAATTACAGGCTTACCAAAAAACATAGCTTCTGCCATTGTAAGCCCGAAACCTTCTGATCTATGCAAAGAAACATATGCATCACATCCTCTTATAATCTTATATAAAGTTTGCTTATCGTATATTTTTTCTACAATTTTTATATTTTGAAATCCACTGATACGAGATTCAAGCAGTTCTCTTTCTTTTGCAAATTTGGTAGATTTTGATGTTTTAATGGTCAAGGAAACACTTTTATCTGTCTTACCAAAAGCTTTTTCAAATGCATTGATTAGATTAAGCGTATTTTTTCTTTCTAATGTACTGTTGTAATCAAACATAAAAAAGAAATTAAAAGAATCATTATTATAAAAGTTTTCTGATTCTTCGTCCTTCTTATCATCAACTTCAATTTCAATGGGATAAGGAATTACATTAACTGGAAGGTCACAATACTTAACCAAAATATCTTTACAATATTGAGCAGGAACCCATATTTCATCATAAAAATTTAGATTATCAACATATTCCTGAGGAATATATTCCGATTCCCAATTAAGATAAAAAATATTATACTTATTTTTAAAGAAATGTTCTGGATAATGTGCCAATATTTTTTTACCTTCAGATGGTCCTAATAAAACCAAATTAATAGGATATACAGCATCATTACTATAATCTTTAAACGTACTATCTTCATGTCGATGATTAGTTTTAATGTCATAGTTAATTAATGAAACAGGAATTTCGGCTTTATTTAGTGCCTTTATAATTAATCTTACAGCTTCCCCCAAACCAAATTCACCTCCAATGAAACCAAATACATTTACTCCTAATTTTTTTTCCATAATAAAAGTTTATGTTTTCCGTCTTCTAAATAAGTATTTAACTGCAAAGATAATCGTTTTTGTATATTTTGGTTCTGTGTTTATCGAAAAAACGTAAATTTGCAAAATCGTTAATTAGTTTATATGAAAAAAGCAATTATAACAGGGATTACAGGTCAGGATGGAGCTTATCTGTCGCAATTATTACTAGAAAAAGGGTATGAAGTATTCGGAACTTACAGAAGATCAAGCTCTATGAACTTTTGGAGAATCGAAGAACTTGGTATTCAGGATAATCCCAATTTGCATTTATTAGAATATGATCTGAATGATCAGACAAGTAACATAAGACTAATTGACAAAGTACAACCAGATGAGATTTACAATTTAGCAGCCCAGAGTTTTGTTGGTGTCTCTTTTGATCAACCCTTATCAACTGCACAAACTACAGGGATCGGAGCTTTACATCTGTTGGAAGCGATAAGAATTATCAATCCTAAAATAAAATTCTATCAGGCAAGTACGTCGGAGATGTTCGGAAAAGTTCAGCAGGTTCCTCAAACAGAAGACACTCCGTTTTATCCAAGAAGCCCATACGGTTTTTCTAAATTATTTGCACATTGGGCAACCATCAATTACAGAGAAAGTTATGATATATTCGGCGTAAGTGGTATTTTATTTAATCATGAGTCTCCGTTACGAGGTAGAGAATTTGTGACAAGAAAAATTACAGATACCGTTGCTAAAATAGCCTTAAAAAAACAAAATATTTTAGAGTTGGGTAACTTAGATGCTCAAAGAGATTGGGGATATGCTAAAGAATATGTGGAAGGAATGTACAAGATGCTTCAGTATGAACATCCTGAAACATTCGTTTTGGCAACAAATAAAACCTTTACCGTAAGAGCTTTTGTGGAGCTTTCATTTAAACAAATCAATATCGACATTGTTTGGAAAGGCACAGGTGTTGATGAAAAAGGTTACAACAAGGATACTAATGAGTTGCTAGTTGCAATTAATCCAAATTATTTCAGACCTGCAGAAGTAGAGTTATTGATTGGAGATGCAAAAAAAGCCAATGAACTATTAAACTGGGTTCCTCAAACCACTTTGGATGAATTATGCTCTATCATGGTAAATGCTGATTTGAAAAGAAATGAAAATGGATTCTCTTTCTAATAAAGTTCTTATCACAGGCATCAATGGTTTTACCGGTAGATATCTTTCAAACCATTTTGCATCTCAAGGATATGAAGTCTTCGGAATTGTTAATAATAAAACTTCTGAAAAGAATATTTTTTCGTGTAATCTATTAGAAAAGGAAAAACTATCACAAATTATCACCGAATTACAGCCAAATATTGTTATCCATTTGGCTGCAATATCATTCGTAGGGCATCCTAATATTGAAGATTTTTATAGTGTAAATATTATAGGAACACAAAATCTGCTAGAAGCCCTTAAAAATCATGGTAAAGAAAGCATTAAAAAAATAATTTTAGCAAGTAGTGCTACTGTTTACGGGAATCAGGAAAATTATGAACTCTCTGAAACAATGTGTCCTAATCCAAATAATCATTATGGAATAAGCAAATTCGGAATGGAACAGGTTGCAAAAAATTATTTTGATTTTTTACCTATTATTATAACAAGACCTTTTAATTATACAGCTCCAGGGCAAGACATTAATTTTGTGATTCCTAAAATAACAAACGCGTTTAAGGAAAGAAGTAAAACAATAGAACTGGGAAACATCAATGTTTTCAGAGAATACAACTCTATTGATTTTGTGACTGAATGCTACTATAAATTGGCAGTAAGTGAATACAAATCGGAAATCGTTAATTTATGTTCCGGAAAAACATATTCATTGGAAGAAGTTATTAATTTATCCTCAAAGATTACAAATCATAAAGTGGAAGTCCTGATAAACCCAAATTTTGTAAGAAAAAATGAGATCTTTAAATTATCAGGAGATCCTGCTAAATTGTACAAAATGATTGATCTCGGAACGAAAAATTTCGAATTACAGGATACACTCAATCTATTTTTATAAAATTTTATGAATTAAGAATTTTCTTGATTTGGAGATAATCTCTCATTTGATATGATTCTCTCCAAATCTTAAACATTTTCTTATATTTTTTCTTTTTCAGACCAAAAAAGGATTTTTTAACGTCCACATCATTCAAAGCATACTCTATTTGATCTTCAGTAAAAGTCTTGGTTGTATAAATATGCAGATTGCCTTTTCTGTAATAATTTTTATTAAATTTTTTCGCAATGATTTCTAAAGATTTTTCAGAGTAAAAGGCAATATGCTGACCTGTTTCCTGAGAGATATATACCCAGTTTTCTATATCTTCTGTTCTGTCCGGAACTACTTCGGTAGAAAAAATTAGGTGATCAGAGTACTTTAAAATTCCTTCAATCTCTTCAAGAGGTTTAGGCAAATGTTCAAATACTTCGAAAGCTGTTACAATATCGAATTTACTAATATCTGTATCTTCTATATCGAAATAATTTGCAAAAAGATTTTCGCAATAAACATCCTGTCTGTAGAAATCATACCCTATATCCCTCATAGATCTTGTAAAAAGACCATATCCTCCTGCATAATCAAGAAAAACCTTACCTTCACTATAACAAGAATCAATTATTCTTGAAATATTCTTTATTAAAAAAGAATTTCTGATTAAAATTCCAATATCCAGCGAAGTGATAGCATTATTGTACGCTTCCTCAAGCCAAAAAGGCTCATCGGTCTGTACAAAACCACAATTCGAACATTGATGATAATTTACAGGGTATTTGCACAGAACCGTTTTCTCAAAAATTTTACGAGAATCATGGTTACAGATTTTACATTCCATTTAGAATTAAATTTAGCCAAATTTATACATTTTTTTAGAACTAATATAAATGAACTATATCCAATATATTAAAATTCCGAAGTAAAATGTACCTCGGAATTTTATATTAATTGGTAGAAAAGAAGTATTTAACTCCTATCATATTCATCCTCAATTCTCACAATATCATCTTCACCAAAATAAGTTCCTGTCTGAACTTCGATGAAAACAACAGGCTTTTCAGAAAGATTCATCATTCTATGTCTTGCACCAAGCGGGATGAAAATACTTTCACCATATTTCAGGTTAATTTCTTTATCATCCAAAACAACAGTTGCGTCACCTTCAATGATTGTCCATTGCTCTTGTCTTTTATGGTGGTATTGATAAGATAATTTCTGTCCCGGATTTACTTCAATCCTTTTTAATTTATAATTTGGTTCATCCGCCAATACAAAATATTTTCCCCACGGTCTTTCGCCTATTTCTAACATATTATATTTCTTTTTAATTTATACAAAAGTAAATATTCAAATCAAGAAACCCAACAACCTGGATATTAATCATTCTTAAAAACACATAATTTTAAGTAAATTTGCATCAAAATTTTAATTGATATGGAGAAAGTAAGAGTTCGTTTTGCTCCAAGTCCTACCGGACCTTTGCATTTGGGAGGCGTAAGAACCGCATTATATGATTATCTTTTTGCTAAAAATCAGGGTGGAGAGTTTGTATTGAGAATTGAAGATACAGACACTGCAAGATATGTAGAAGGAGCAGAAGATTACATCGAAGAAGCATTAGAATGGTGCGGAATCATTGCGGATGAAAGCCCTAAAAAAGGAGGGAAATTTGCTCCATACAGACAATCTGAAAGAAGAGATATTTACGACAGATATACGGAAGAGATATTAAAAACAGATTATGCTTATATTGCTTTTGATACAGCAGAAGAATTGGATGCAATCCGCGCCGAATTTGAAGCAAAAGGAGATGTTTTTTCTTATGATAACAAAACGAGAAACCTTTTAAGAAATAGTATTGCCCTTTCTGAAGAAGAAGTTCAAAAATTATTGGATGAAAAAACGCCGTATGTTGTAAGATTTAAAATGCCGATTGACAGAACTTTAAATCTTGAAGATATCATTCGCGGACATTCTTCTGTAAATACAAATACTTTAGACGATAAAGTTTTAGTTAAAAACGACGGAATGCCGACTTACCACTTTGCCAATATCATCGATGATCACGAAATGGAAATTTCTCACGTTATCCGTGGTGAAGAATGGTTGCCATCTTTAGGTTTACACACTTTATTATATGAAGCAATGGGTTGGGAAGCCCCACAGTTTGCTCACCTTTCATTGATTTTAAAGCCAGATGTTTCAACATTAATTAATAAAGATAATATTGACAGTATTACAAAATCTTTCACCGAAGAATTTGTGATGAAAAACAGTCAATTTTCTTTTGATGAATCTGCCGCAATTATTAAGTCATTCTTTTCAGAAGTGAAAAGTCCGAGATTTAAATCTATGCTGAATGAAAACGAAAAGGACAACGAAATCACTGCTTCTGTAAAACAATTTTTAAAGAAAGGACTTTCAGGAAAATTAAGCAAAAGAGACGGTGATAAATTCGGATTCCCTGTGTTTCCTTTAGATTTTAAAGATCCCGCAACAGGAAATATCTCTAAAGGTTACAGAGAAAACGGCTATCTTCCTGAAGCCTTCATCAATATGGTTGCTTTATTGGGTTGGTCTCCTGCAGATGATAAAGAAATTTTGTCTTTGGATGAAATGGCAAAAGAATTTGATCTGAATAAAGTTCATAAAGCCGGGGCAAGATTCAGTAAAGAAAAATCTGAATGGTTTAATCACCAATATATCCAATTAAAATTGGACGAAGAATTGCTTCAAATTTTAAAAAATTCAGATTTAAATTTAAATATCGAAGATGGAAAATTACTAAAGATTATTCATCTGATGAAAGAAAGAGCAACGTTCCCGAAAGATATTTACGAAAACGGAAAATTTTTCTTCGAAGCACCGATTTCTTATGATGAAAAAGCTTCCAAAAAAGCCTGGAATGAAGAAACTTCTGCTATTTTAGGGGAATTGGCTTCAAATCTTGAAGGTACTGAATTCAATGCTGAAAATTTAAAGCAAATCGTACATGATTTCGCGGAGAACAAAGGCTTAGGAATGGGTAAAGTGATGATGCCTTTACGTTTAGCTTTAGTTGGAGAACTGAAAGGTCCTGACGTTCCAGACATTATGGAACTTATTGGTAAAGAGGAAAGTATCTCCAGAATAAACAATGCAATCAATAATTTTAAATAGATTCTCATAATTTTTCATAAATTTGAAAGATTTAATTTACTTCAAGAAATGGAATATTTAAGTTTCGAACTCCCTATTAAAGAACTCATGGATCAACTTCAGACTTGTTCTTTAGTAGGAGAAGAAAGTGGTGTTGATGTAAAATTAGCATGCAGCCAGATTGAGGACAAGATCATAGAAAAGAAAAAAGAAATCTATTCTAATCTTACGCCTTGGCAGAGAGTACAACTGTCTCGTCACCCGGATCGCCCATATACATTAGACTACATCAACGGAATGGTAGATAAGGGAAGTTTCTTGGAACTTCACGGAGACAGGAATTTCGCAGACGATCCTGCCATGATTGGCGGTTTAGCTACGTTGGATGGTCAGAAAGTGATGATCATCGGAACCCAAAAAGGGAGAACAACCAAAGAAAGACAGCACAGAAGATTCGGAATGCCGAATCCTGAAGGGTACAGAAAAGCTTTACGACTGATGAAACTTGCTGAAAAATTCAAAATCCCTGTGGTAACTTTGGTAGATACACCGGGAGCATATCCAGGGTTGGAAGCTGAAGAAAGAGGGCAAGGTGAGGCAATTGCGAGAAATATTTTCGAAATGACGATGCTTAAAACTCCTATTTTCACTTATATTATTGGTGAAGGAGCAAGTGGCGGTGCATTAGGAATTGGCGTCGGTAACAAAGTATACATGTTGGAAAACACTTGGTACACTGTAATCGCACCGGAAAGCTGCTCATCAATTCTTTGGAGAAACTGGGATCACAAAGAAGATGCTGCCAACGCATTGAATCTTACTCCAAAAGATGCTTTAAGAGAAAAATTCATCGACGGAATTGTGGAAGAACCTCTTGGGGGAGCTCATTACGACACTGAGACAACTTTTTTAAATTTGAAAAATTCAATTTTACAAAATATTAAAGCTTTCTCAAAATTTACAGGACAAGAACTTGAAACCCAAAGACAAGATAAATTCATTGCGATGGGGCAGTTTAAAGGATAAAAATAAAAACCGGTTAAGAAAATTTCTTAACCGGTTTTTTTATGTCTGATTTTCTGTAATATTTTAATCGTCACTCAGGTTTAATTCAATCTCAATATCCTTATTAATTTTCTTTAAAGAAGAGTATTTTGCATCACAAACCATTGTTGTTAAAATATATTCTCCTTTTTCTACCAGTAAAAAATTTTGTCCGTTGGCAGGAACATCAAGGTTGTAATATTTTTTCCCGTTAATTTTTACAATCAGATTACATTTTGATCTGTTTTTAATATTAATGTAAGCTTCCCTATCCATCGGATCATTATTGAAAAGATGGGTCAACATTGCTGCTGTTTTTTTATTTTGCTCGCTTGATCCCGATTTTTTACTCGACGCCCCTCCTACACTTGCATAATTAACCGTTCTTTCAGGAACTGCTGCCCCCGCATTTGCTGCAATTGTTTTAGAATTATTAAGACTATTGTTGTCTAAAACCATTTGTTTGATCTTATCTTCACTTAATGTCTTGATCGTAGGTTTTGCTTCCGGAGAATTACCTGCCATAATAATATCGATCAATCTTCTTTTAAAAAATTCTGTTCTTGCGTGTCCTGGATTTTGTTTTAAGAAACCTGCAATTACTCTTGTTTCTTTCGAAGTTTCAGCATCACTTTCTGTATAAATGATTGTAGTTTCTTTTTCTACAATGGCTTTGGTTTTGGCTTTTTTCTTTTTTTGCGAAAAACCAAGAGTGAAAATACATAAAAATATAAGAAGAAATATTTTTTTCATTAACTAAGCATTTAAATTTTATTAAATATAACAAATAACGCAAAAACTCATTTTTTAGTTTATCATTAAAATCATTATCTTTGCACTGCTTTAAAATTAAGCTAAAAATTAATACTAATCTTAAATAAAAAAAATAATAGATATTATGTCTTATACACCAGCTGCTGCAGACGTAGCAAAATTGAGAAACCAAACAGGTGCAGGTATGATGGACTGCAAAAAAGCTTTAGTTGAAGCTGAAGGAGATTTCGAAAAAGCAGTAGATATCCTTAGAAAAAAAGGACAAAAAGTTGCTGCTAACAGAGCTGACAGAGAGTCTACAGAAGGTGCAGTAATCGCAAGAGTAAACGAAGACAACACTTTAGGTGCTGTTATTTCTCTTAACTGCGAAACTGACTTCGTTGCTAAAAACGAAGCTTTCATCGAACTTGCTTATGAATTAGCTGAAATGGCTATCACTGCTGCTACTAAAGAAGAACTTTTAGCTACAGATTTCCACGGACTTACTGTTGCTGATAAATTAATCGAGCAGACAGGAGTTATCGGTGAAAAAATCGAGATCGGTGCATTCGAAAGAATCGAAGGTCCTTACTTAGGAGCTTACATCCATGCTGGAAACAAAATCGCTGCCATCACAGCTCTTTCTGCTAAAGTAGACGGAGGTGACGAAGCTGCGAAAGCTGTTTCTATGCAGGTTGCTGCAATGAACCCAATCGCTCTTGACGAAACCAGAGTTTCTCAGGAAACTATCGATAAAGAATTAGAGATCGAAAGACATAAACTTACTGAAGAAGGTAAGCCTGCAAACATTATCGATAATATCTTGAAAGGTAAAATGCAGAGATTCTACAAAGACAACACTTTGGTACACCAAGATTTCATTAAAGATGGAAGCGTATCAGTTGCTGATTATGTAAAGTCTGTAAACGGAGACCTAAAAGTAACAGGATTTGTAAGAGTAAGCTTAGCTTAATCCTCTATCAAAACAAAAATATTGATCTCGGTGAAAAATTTCACCGAGATTTTTTTATTCACAATTACGAGATCTTTGCAAATATTAAAAAAATATTAAATATTCAGCAATACTGAACATTATAGAAATTCCTTATCAAAATTTATGTAAAAAATTGATTTTTAATACTTACATTTGCATCCCTTATTGAGAAAAATGAAAAAACTACTACTAACCATTTGCACTTTTCTTTGTTTATTATTCAATGCACAGCTTGATACAGATCATTGGTTTGCTCCAATGGCGGCAAAAGCGGGAAATGTTGGGCTTCAGGGATATTTATATCTGTCTACAAATGAAACCACACCATTTGATGTACAGATTTTTAATAATAATACACTATATACAACCGTACAGGTTAGTAAAGGAAGTCCTGCAGAAGTAATTATTCCCAATTATTTTTTGATTACTGTCGATCAATCTGATCTTTTTACACCAAATTCGATGGGAATGTATGTAAAAGGTTCAAAAAAATTCTTTGCTAATTATCGTTTTTCACTCCAAAATCACGCGGAAATCATCACATCTAAGGGTTTAGCAGGTCTTGGAAAAACATTTTATGCAGGAATGGCACCTTTAACCGGTGTAGCTTATTATGTAAACTCAACTATAGGAATTACGGCTACAGAAGACAATACATCAGTAGTAGTTTCCGGATATAATCCGAATGTAGTTTTCTCGGATGGAAGTTCTTCACCCACAAAAACTTTTACATTAAATAAAGGACAATCTTACGTCATGGATGCGGCAAGCACCGATTCAGGTTATAATCTTGATGGATTAATCGGAGCAAAAATCGAAGCCACAAAACCAATTTCTGTTACAAATGGAAACTTTAATGGTATTTATACCAGTTTAAATTTTACCAATAATGATGTATTGATGGATCAGGCTGTTCCTGTCGACAGATTAGGAAAAGACTTTGTTGTTGTAAAAGGTAACGGCTCTGTCTCTTCCGGAATGGAAACAGCTTTAGTGATTGCAACTGAAAACAATACACAATTAACCATTAACGGGGTAACTTCAGGAATTACACTGAATGCGGGACAATATTACATGGTTCCAAGCAGTAATTATATAAATCAGGGAAGTGGAAATTACAACATGGGAATTTCTTCAAATAAAAACATTTATGTTTATCAGTTTTTGGCAGGAGTGTCCAGCGGTAATGAATATCCAACCGGCGGTATGAATTTCATTCCTCCCTTAAGTTGTTTTATGCCAAATAAAATTGACGAAATAGGGTTCATTAACAGAATCGGAAGCCAGACTTACAGCACAAGATTAAATATCATCACTCAAACAGGAGCAACTGTTACATTAAACGGAAATCCCATTGCAACAGCAAACGGACCTTATCCGGTAAATGGAAACTCAAACTGGGTAACTTATTCTGTACCAAGTGTTACAGGAACAATTACAGTAAATTCCACAAAATCTGTAACCGCAGGAATTGCTGCAGGAAGCGGCGCTGTTGGATATGGAGGATATTTTGCTGGGTTTTCTTCAATTCCTGTGATCTCAAAAACAGGAGACTGTTATTTAGGAATCTTATTACAGGTAGATAACACTTATGACGCTTATCAATGGTATCTCAACGGAACTCTTATTTCGGGTGCCACTTCATATTCCATTAATCCTGAATTGTATGGAGCAGGAACTTACACTTGCCTAGTTACAAAAAACAATTGCGAATCCAAGCTTACAACAGGTTATAACTATACAATGTGTCCGCCGATTACAACAACAACTTATAATATCGGATCTTGTAACACAAAAGTAATTTCACCAGCTTTTACAACTGCTACACAGACAATTGTACCTTCTAATACCAATATTATTCTGGCGCCAACTTCGGGAACAGCAACAGTAAATTCTACAACGGGGCAAATCACTTACACTCCGAATCCCGGACTTACAGCCGACGCAACAGATTCATTCATCTACTATGTAGAAGGCAACGGAAGCCCTGCTGATTTTGAATATTTTAAAATCATTGTTAATATTGATGTATTACAAACTACAAACGGATCTTTAGCCGCTTGTGCCGATACAAATGGAAACGGAACTTATAATCTTACTTCGGTGAATGTTACTCCAGATTCCGGAACTACGGTTCAATATTTTACAAATTCTACATTGACAGGAACTCCAATTGCAGCTCCTGCCACTTATAATGGACCAGCCGGAACAATTTATGCTAATGTTACCTCTCAATATGGATGTACAAAAGCGGCTCAGATTATTTTAACGACTACTCCACTTCCAAATATCAATACAAGTAATTTTAACGCAACACTTTGTGATGATAATTTTGATGGAATTGTAAATGTTAATTTTTCAAATATAACACCTGTCATTGTAACAAACTCTGCCAGTTTTAATGTAAGATACTATCTACTTCAAGCTGATGCTAATGCAGGAAATGCAAATAATTTACCCGTAAACTGGACTTATACAACCAATACAACAGTTTATGTGAGAGTAGATGCCCTTGCCGGAAACTGTCCTGCTGCTTTTGGCCAGATTAATTTCAAGATCGGAAATAAAATTACACTACTTACCGGAACAGCAACAACGGATGTCTGCGATAATGACATTAACAGCTCTGAAAGTGTGAATCTTAACGATTATAAAAACTTATTTACAACAAATCCGGGAGTTTCCTTAACCTTCCACTCTACTTTGGCAAATGCTCAGGCAGGAACTAATGCAATTTCTTCAATTCAGACAATCACTTCTATAAGTACGTTTTATATTAGGTTTACAAGTGCAACAGAATGTCCGAATACCGGAGTTTTAACAATAACTTTAAAAACACCAAAAAAATCTGACAGACTAAAAGATATGGTTGTCTGCGCAAATGAAAAAGCAACTTTAGACGCAGGAGCCGGTTTCACTTCATATGCATGGAGCACAGGTGCAACAACTCAATCGATAAATGTAGGGGTGGGAAGTTATTACGTTGATTTAGGTTTCAATGGTTGTATCTATCGCCAAACTGTGAATGTTACAACAGCTCAATCTCCAACGATTACAAAAATTGAAGTTTCAGGATACAACGCAACTGTTTCCGTTTCAGGAGGAACGCCTCCTTATCAATATTCATTAAATGGAATTGATTATCAATCTTCTAACATTTTCACAGGATTATCGAGAGGAATGCATACAGCATATGTTTTAGGAGCTGATGGCTGTTCTCCCGTAATTAAAGAATTTTTAGTACTAAATCTTATTAACGCTATCACTCCCAATGGAGACGGCCTTAATGATGTATTAAATTATTCTGATTTAAGAATTAAACAGGATGTTACGATAGAAGTTGTAGACCGTTATGGAGCTCCGGTTTATAAATCTACTAATAAAGACTATATCTGGGATGGTAAGGTAAACGGAAGACCGTTATCTACGGGGACTTATTGGTATCTATTAAGATGGATCGAGCCAGATACCAAATTACCAGTTTCGTACTCAGGATGGCTATTAATTAAAAATCGTTAACGAAATCCAAAAATTCTTTACATTTAATTAACAATATACCAGATATTATTTTAAATTTGTAGAAATCCTAAACCATGTATATGAAAAGATTTCTACTATCTTTTGTATTAATGTTCTTTACCATTAATACTCTTTTCGCACAAAGGGATACGGACCATTGGATAGCTCCTTTTTATGCATCCTTATCGGGATACACAAATGCAGTATATCTTTCAACGGACTCTACGACTCCTTTTGATGTAAAGATTTATAACAACAATAACTTAATTCAAACAGTATCAGTTGTTAAGGGAACACCTGTAGCCTACACTGTCCCTGTTAATCTTATTAATGGAACAACAACGGCAGATGCATTCACTGTAGGCACAAAAGGTCTATATTTAAAAGGTGATAAGCCATTTTACTGCACTTTAAGATCCGCTCAGGGATCTCATGGTGAAATCATCACCTCAAAAGGAAAAGCAGGAATCGGTAAAAAGTTTTACGTTGCTGCAGCTCCTAACTCAACGAACAGCGCAAGTAATAATTTTACGTCCGGAATTTTAGCCACAGAAGATAATACTCTTGTTACTGTATCCTGGAATACTTCAGGATTGGTTTTCATTGGAGGAACTCCTGGAGGAAACTCTCAGTCTTTTACTTTAAATAAAGGACAATCGTATATTTTAGCAGGTAATCATTCTACGACCGCAAACCAAAACGGATTTATCGGAGCTAAAGTAGTCGCTGACAAGCCCGTGACACTTACAAACGGGAACGCAAATGGAAACTTTGGAACAAGTACTATAGATGGCTCAGATTTAATTATGGACCAGTCGGTTCCTGTAGAGAGACTGGGAAATACCTTTGCTATGGTAAAAACCAAAGCTACCAATCCTGCTTTAAATATGGAAGGCGGAATTGTTATTGCAACAGAAGATAACACGGAGATCTATATTAACGGTGCAACTACACCTATTGCAACTATTAATGAAGGGCAATGGTACAGAATTAATGAAACCAGCTATGTAGAACAGACTGTGGGAAGTGGTCACTATAATATGTTTGTGACTACCTCTAAAAATGTTTATTTATATCAATTCATTGGAATACAAGGGTTTTCATATAATGGAGGATACAATTACATCCCGCCGTTAAACTGTTTCTTACCTAGAAAAATTGATGAGGTGGGTAAAATTAATGAAATGCCTGGTATCGCAACTTCTACTATCACTTTCTTAAAATTGAATATCTTAACAGAAGCCGGAGCTGCTGTTACTTATAGCATTAATGGCGGAGCACCTACAACTCCAACTGCTGCACAAGGTCCTTACCCGTTAACAGGAAATACAAACTGGGTAACTTATGCCATCGAAAACCCTTCCGGGAATGTAACTATCACCTCAACGAAAGCGGTAACTGCCGGAGTAAACGGTGGATATGGTACAGCAGGATACGGTGGATACTTTGCAGGATTCTCTTCAATCCCTGTGATCGCAAAAAAAACCGGAGAATGCGTTCCCGGAATTATCCTGGAGGTAGACGACAGCTATGAAACATATCAGTGGTATTTAAATGGGGTTGCCATTACGGGAGCTACACAAAATACCTTCACTCCTGTAAATGCAGGAAACTATACGGTAAAAGTAACTATGGGAA
>NZ_BAAAZJ010000002.1:0-18473 GCF_039536845.1 Chryseobacterium ginsenosidimutans | reverse complement strand
CTTTGAGTTTGATAATGTATCGAGGCATGTTTTTTTTGTAAAGTTAATATTTTTTGACATTCAGTTTTAAATCTTTTGACATTCAGTTTTCCCGATTATAAAATTCATATTTCAAATTTTCTAATATTAACAAACAATATGGAACTTATAAAACAACAACTTTAGTTATAATATGGAAAACTCCCATATCACATTCACAAGCATTTGCTTTATCAAAGCTAAATCACTTTTTGTTTACCAATGATGAGAAAACTTTTTATGGAGATAAAATAGTAGGAGATATTAAGGTATATCGACGTTAGTATAATATTTATTTAAAATACTGATGATGAAAAATATAATACTTTTTATAATATTATTTACCGCCTTTTTCAGTTGTAAAAGTAAGGCACAACAGCCTATTGATACCTTAAATTATGTAAAACAATTTGAAATAAATAAAGCTGATTATGTAAATAAACCTTTTTCGTATTTACTAAATCAAATGGCTCAAATACAACCTAAAACAGTTTGGAGCATACCCGTAAAAAATAAAAGAAATATTGTAAGGAGTACAGGATTTTTATTTT
This sequence comes from Chryseobacterium ginsenosidimutans, assembly GCF_039536845.1. Classification (GTDB taxonomy): domain Bacteria; phylum Bacteroidota; class Bacteroidia; order Flavobacteriales; family Weeksellaceae; genus Chryseobacterium; species Chryseobacterium ginsenosidimutans_B. Next base: position 17,904 of record NZ_BAAAZJ010000002.1, on the reverse strand, counting down.
GTAAAATGAATCAATCTTTTTACAATGCTATAAACTTATATATAACATGGCAAGATAACATACCTTATAGTCAAACGCAATTATTAGGAGAGCAAAATGGATATTATTTTACCAATGACGAAAAATTGCTTTATGGTAATAAAATAATAAAAGATATAAGGGTTTATCGAAGATGAAAAATTTATTAAAACTAACATTATTATTTACTTTACTTTTTTCTTTTAAAGGAAAAGCACAACTGGATACATTAAACTATTTAAAGCAGTTTGAAGCCAATAAGGCTAATTATATAGGACAGCCTTTTTCAAAATTGTTACAAGATATGACACAGATACAACCAAAAACAGCTTGGGTATATCCTATTAAAAACAAAAGAAGTATGATAAGAAACACAATGTTTAATTTTTGCGAGAAAAAATACTCCTTTGGTAATGCCGTAACACTTCTTGTTACATGGCAAAATGATATTCTCACAAGTCAAGCAAAAGTTCTAGGTACTCAAAATCACTATTTTTTCACTAATGATGAGAGAATTTTTTATGGAAGTAAAATAGTCGGTGATATAATGGTATACCGATATTGATATGAAAAATTTCTTAAAACTTACATTTTTATCAATTCTATTATTTACTATTCAAAGTAAAGCACAATCGTTAGATACTTTAAGTTATCTTAAACAATTTGAAGCTAATAAGGCAAACTATATTGGGCAACCTTTCTCTAAATTGCTGCACGACATGACCCAGATACAACCAAAAACAGTTTGGAGTAATCCTCCTAGAAATAACAGGAATATTATTTTGAATACAAGATTTAAATTTTGCGAAATGGACTATTCATTTCACAATACTATCACATTAGGTATTACATGGGAAACATCAATACCTCAAAATCAAATAACATATTATGAGCAGCTAAACGGGTTTTATTTTACTAATGATGAAAAAGCTTTCTATGGAAGTAGAATAATAAAAGATATAATGGTGTATCGATGAAAAATATATTAAAACTAGCATTATTACTTACTTTATTTTTTTCTTTTCAAAATAAAGCACAATTAGATACCTTAAATTATTTAAAACAGTTTGAAATCAACAAGGCTAATTATATTGGTCAACCATTTTCAAAATTGTTACAAGATATGACACAGATACAACCAAAAACGGCTTGGAGTTTATCTGTAAGAAATAACAAAACAATTGTTAAAAATACCCTATTTAATTTTTGTGAAAAAAAACATTCTTTTTATAAAGCAATTACACTATCTATAAAGTGGCAGACAGATATTCCTATTACCCAAACAGATGCTCTTGGAACACAAAATCAATATTATTTCACCAATGATGAAAAAGCTTTTTATGGAAATAGAATAATAAAAGATATTAGAGTATATCGATGAAAAACAAAATAGGAATATTTTTAGTTTTAAGCCTTGCATTGATATATTGCAAGGCTTATGGACAAAAGGATACTATAAAAGTAATTACAGGTACTATTTGTAATAGAAAGAAAAAACTTTCCTTTCAAGACAAAGCTCAATTGGATACCTTAACTTATCTTAAGCAATTTGAAGCTAATAAGGCTAATTATATCGGACAGCCATTTTCAAAGTTGCTACAAGATATGACTCAAATACAACCTAAAACAGTGTGGAGTTTGCCATTAAGAAATAATACAACTTTAGTTAGAATTACTAGCTTTAAATTTTGTGAGAAAAAGTATTCTTTTTACAATGCGATTACATTAAAAATTACATGGGATATAGACATTCCCATTGCCCAAACAAACGCTCTTGGTATACCAAATCAATATTATTTTACAAACGATGAGAAAACTTTCTATGGAAATAAAATAATAAAAGATATTAGAGTATATCGACGATAATTATAAAAATAAACTGTCTTATAAAAGCAGTTTATTTTATTAAATGGTATAAAATGAAAAATATCATCACATTATTAGCAATAATAAGCTTGTTCATAAGTTGCTCAATAAGAAAGAAACATTATCTGGGAACTTTGGAAAATATTAAATATGCTGTTTCTCATAAAGATTCTCTGACAATAGATAGTTCTAAAACTGAGATCAACAAAGGCTCTTACTGTTTTGAAATGGAAAATCATGCTGAATTTAGGGGTGGAACAAATGCTTTCAGACAGTTTGTTTATGATAATTTTAAAATTCCTAAAAATGCAAAAACAGGCGAAAATCTTATTTTGGTAACTATAGGAAAACAAAATAACCTTGAAAGAATAGAAGTTTTGAAACACACAGATGAAGATACGAAGAATGCAATTGAAGATCTTTTTAAGCTAAAATCATTGAACAAATGGTCATCGGCAGAATTATATCGTATTCCTGTAAAAGAACAATTCGAAATAAGCATTTTTATAGAAAATGAAAAATGAATGAACGAATCATGAAAAAATTATTTTTGCTAACAATATTCCTTTTTTCAAAAATAAATGCACAATTAAATACATTAAATTACTTAAAGCAGTTTGAAATCAACAAGGCTAATTATATTGGGCAGCCATTTTCTAAATTGTTAAATGACATGACTCAAATACAGCCTAAAACAGCTTGGGTATATCCTATTAAAAATAAAAGAAGTATGATAAGGAACACCATTTTTAATTTTTGTGAAAAAAAATACTCTTTTGGCAATGCTATAACACTTATGGTGACATGGCAAAATGATATATCTAAAAACCAAGCAGAAGTATTAAGTGATCAAAACCATGATTATTTTACCAATCATGAAAAATTATTTTATGGTAGTAAAATAGTAGGAGATATTAGAGTATATCGAAGATGAAGTGGTCTTTTAAAATATTTCTATTTTGTGCTTTGGTCTTAATTATTAAGAGCAAAGCACAATCGTTAGATACCTTAAGCTATCTTAAACAATTTGAAGTTAATAAAGCGAATTATATTGGGCAACCATTCTCTAAACTTTTAAATAATATGATTCAGATTCAACCGAAAACATCTTGGAGTTTTCCTTTTAAAAGTCAAAAAAATAAAATTCATAGTAGCGATTTTAATTTTTGTAACAAAAATAAGTCATATTATAATGCAGTTACATTACATATTATTTGGCAAACTCCAATCTTGACAAGTCAGACAAAGTACTATGAGCAACTTAATGGTTTTTATTTCACGGATGATGAAAAATCATTTTATGGGAGTAAAATAATAAAAGATATAATGGTGTATCGATGAAAAATTTATTAAAACTAACATTCATATTCATTTTAGTATCTACTATTCAATGTAAAGCACAATCGTTAGACACCTTAAACTACCTTTAAAAGCGGATTTATTTATTTTAAATGAAGGCAAACTCCGCTTAGAGGAAATTAGAATAATGAAAGATCTTGTGATTAAAAGTATAAAAGTAAGCGAGAGAAAACATGATGTTTAAAGGAAATTATTAAAAAAATCAAAATGAAAAAAATATTCTTACTATTTATATTCGCAATATCCTGCGTAAATGCACAAACTTATACATTCGATTATCAGTTAAAAATAGGAAAGAAAATCAAAATGTCTCCCGATAAAAACTTTGAAAATTATTCTTTATTAATTAATTCAAAAAATCCACAATACGACATTGGTTTGCATAATAACTCTTATGGAGCTTTAAGTGATGATGATAAACACATTGCTTATCATTTTAGTTATTCCCCAAATAGAAGAACAGAACGTTTTAGCTTTAATGACAATTTAAAATTCACTCCACAAGATGAATTTGAGATTGATCATATTCTTGTTGAGAAAATCGGAGAAAACAAATACGCTATCAAATGTTATAAAAAGCAAAATGCAAAGCGTCCTGTTTTAGATATAATAGCTTCCTTAAAACCAAATGAAGATGATTTAATTCGATTTTATTATTTGGATTTAAGCCATAATATTCAAACTAAAATCATCAATAGTCTGAAAGAAAAACTGAATGGAAATTATATTTTAGAAGAATATACTGCAAACTATAGGAATTGTAACTCACATTACTTCATAGAAAAATTGGATAAAATAAACTTAACATTAAGCATCCCTAACAAATAGAGCTAAGAATTATAAGGCAGAAGATTTCTTCTACTTTTATTTTTGAATTTAAATTTTTCGACTACAAATCAAAATTTTTTCTAAATTTACTCTAGTTAAAAAAACACTTTTATGTCAAAAAATGAAAACGGGCATGCAAAAAACATTGCAAATGCCAATCTATTGTGTTCACACATCACAGATTTAGGAGCAAAATACAATCCTAGCAATCCAAAATTATTACTGACAAATCTTCAGAGTATTTACAATTCCGCTTTTACAAGTCAGGAAGCGGTAAATAATTCAGTAGCACCATACTCGTTGGCGGTAGACAATCGCGAAAAACTTTTTACTCCGGTAAGCAAGAAAATTACAAAGCTTCGTAAAATGTACAAAGCAACAGAAGGAGTTTCTCAGGCTCAGTTGGAAGATTTCATGACCATTGCCCGAAAACTGAAAGGAGTAAGAAAAGTAAAGCCGGTAGCAACAACAGATACGGAAGAAGAACAGAAGCAAAACTCAGTGTCACAGATGGGGTACGATATTAGAACTAATAATTACGATCAGCTAATTTCGCTTCTTCAGAATACGCCCAATTACAATCCCAACGAAACAGAATATCAGGTAGCAACATTACAGCAGGAGAAAAATCAGATGCTTCAGGCAACTCAGGCTGTTGCAGATACTTTTATTCCTTTAAATGCGGCGAGAAGTTTAAGAAATAATACGGTTTACAATTCGGATGATAATCTTATAGATACTTTTAATAAAGCAAAAGATTATTTATTCACGATTTTAGAGAGCAATTCTTCTGAATACAAAGCAATCTCAGGAATAAAATTCAAAAAAGCATAATCGGTTTAGGAAAACCTACATATCTATTCAAACTTTATAGGTTTTCAAAAACCTATAAAGTTTCATTCACAAAACTTATTTTTTCTCTTTGTTATCCTGAAAGGATCTCAGCAGCCAATTAAAAAAATACATAAAGCATCTTCCGAAATAGATGAGGTCTGCTCCAAAGTATTTAAACCTTCCTTTAAAATATATAAGACATCTTCCGATGTATTTAAGGCTTCCACCAAAATACATAAGACATCCTCCAAAGTATTTAAAGCTTTCGCTAAAGTATATAAGGCTTCCTACGAAATAGATACGATATTCTCCACACCACAAATAACATATATGTCATGTCAATAATCAACCATCTTAAAAGATAAATTCATAATTTAGCATCTTTAAACTAAAATCTAAAATATGGTTGCTATTGTTGATAGTGGTTCTACGAAGTCGGATTGGGTGATCCTTGACGATTTTAAAAAAATCTTTCTGAAAACAGAAACTATTGGTTTCAACCCGAATTTTATCAACAAAGAACTTATCGTTCCTGAAATTGAAAAAAATACAAGTCTTACATCCGTTAAGAATTCCATTAAGAAAATCTATTTTTATGGTTCAGGATGCGGAGTACAGCAAAATTGTGATACGATTATTGAAGAATTGGGAAAAGTTTTCACCGATGCAGAGATTATTGTAAGGGAAGATCTGATGGCTGCAGCGTATGCCGCTTATCAGGACAAACCTGCGATTGTATGTATCATGGGAACAGGTTCCAATTCTTGTTATTTCGATGGAGAAAACATAAAAATCAAGCTCCCTTCTCTTGGATTTTTGATGGGAGACGAAGGAAGCGGAAGCGCGATCGGAAAACAATTGGTAAGAAGATTCTTTATGCAGAAACTTCCCGCAGATCTTCATCAGGAATTTGAAGAAATCTACCACTTAACGATCGAAGAAGCATTGAAAAATATGTATCATACAACAAGGCCAAATGCTTATCTGGCAAATTTCAATAAATTTGTGGTAGAAAGAAAGGATCATCCTTATTTACAGAAAATGGTTTTCGAAGAAATGCTGAACTTTTTCGATTATCAGGTTCTTCCTTATGAAGAATCAAAAGATGCAGAGATCAATTTCATCGGATCTATTGCTTATTATTACGAAGATATTTTACGTTCTGCAGCGGCAGAGCTTAACCTTAATGTAGGACAGATTGTACAAAAACCGATCGAAAGTTTAGTCAATTACCACATTAAATATATACTATAAATAAAAAAACAAAATTTTATATGTCAAACAAAACCCACCGCGACGAAAAGAACTTTAATCAGGCCGCGTTAGATTACCATAAAGCCGAACCTAAAGGAAAGATCGAAGTTATCCCTTCAAAACCACACTCATCTCAGAGAGATTTGTCATTGGCGTATTCTCCGGGGGTTGCAGTTCCTTGTATGGAGATCCACGACAAGCCGGAAACAGTATATGATTACACGGGAAAAGGAAATCTGGTAGCTGTTATTTCTAACGGTACAGCAGTTCTTGGATTAGGAGATATCGGTGCAGAAGCTTCGAAGCCGGTAATGGAAGGAAAAGGACTTTTGTTCAAAATTTTTGCGGACATCAACGTTTTTGATATTGAGATCAACGAAAAAGATCCGGATAAATTTATTGATATTGTAAAAGGTATCGCTCCGACTTTCGGAGGAATCAACCTTGAAGATATTAAAGCTCCTGAAGCATTTTATATCGAACAGAGATTAAAAGAAGAATTAGATATTCCTTTAATGCACGATGATCAGCACGGAACGGCGATCATTTCTGCAGCAGCCCTAATCAACTCTTTACAGATCGCAAATAAAAATATCGGAGAAGTAAAAATGGTGGTAAACGGAGCAGGAGCTGCGGCAATTGCTTGTACCAACCTTTATATTTCTTTAGGTTTAAAGAGAGAAAATGTTTTAATGTGCGACAGCAAAGGGGTTATCAATAATAAAAGAGAAAACCTTACACCGGAAAAGATAGATTTTATAGCCAATACAGATCTTGAAACATTGGAAGATGCTGTAAAAGGTTCAGATGTCTTCATCGGATTATCAAAAGGAAATGTAATGACTCCGGAAATGTTGTTAAGCATGAACGAAAATCCTATCGTTTTTGCATTGGCAAATCCGGATCCGGAAATTGCTTACGATTTGGCTCTTGAAACTCGTAAAGATGTAATCATGGCAACCGGAAGAAGTGATTATCCTAATCAGGTTAATAACGTTCTTGGCTTTCCTTATATTTTCCGTGGAGCATTGGATGTTCAGGCAAAAGGTATTAATGAAGAAATGAAACTGGCAGCTGTTCATGCAATTGCCGATTTGGCGAAAGAACCGGTTCCTGAAGCAGTAATTTTAGCTTATAATGTTCAGAATTTACAATTTGGAAGAGAATATTTTATTCCGAAACCATTCGATAACAGACTGATCACTACAGTTTCAAGCGCAGTAGCAAAAGCTGCAATTGACAGTGGAATTGCAAGAAAAACAATCACCGACTTCGAAGAATACGAAACAAGTCTTCTTGACAGAATGGGAAGAGACGAGAAGTTGGTAAGAATGATGCAGAACCGCGCAAAAGCAAATCCAAAGAGAATTACTTTAGGAAATGCTGAAGAATATAATGTATTGAAGGCTGCACAGATTCTTTATGAAGAAGGAATTGCGTATCCAAGTTTGTTAGGAAACAAAAAATATGTCAAAGAGCAAATGGAGCGTTTCGGAATCAATCTGGATGTTCCGATTATCGATCCGAATGACGATGATCAGGAGGAAAACAGAAAGAAATACAGAGAAACACTTTGGAAACTTCGTCAGAGAAAAGGAGTGAACGAATATAAAGCGAAAAAATTCGTCCGTCAGAGAGATTATTTCGGACCATTAATGTTGAAGCATGGTGATACAGACGGATTAATCGTTGGTTTTTCTAAGAATTATGTTTCGACTTTAAGACCGGTTTTAGAGGTTATCGAAAAAGATAAAGGCGTTGATAAAGTTGCAGCAATGATGATGATCTTGTCTGAAAAAAAACCGATTTTCTTCGCGGATACCTCAATCAATCAGAATCCGACTGCTGAAGATCTGGTAAATATTGCTAAAATGGCAGAACATACGGTAAAATCTTTCGCCATTGAACCAAGAATTGCAATGCTTGGATTTGAAAACTTCTCTGCCATTTCCGATACTTCCAAAAAAGTAGCAAAAGCAGTAAGCATCCTTCATGAGAAATATCCTAGAATGGTTGTTGATGGAGAAATTCAGCCGGATTTTGCCATGAATGCAGATCATTTGAGCGATTATCCTTTCTCAAAGCTGGAAACTACTCCGGCAAATACATTCATTTTCCCGAACCTTGAAAGTGCAAATTTATCGTACAAGATTATCAGAGGAATGAAAGTAGCGCAGGTTATCGGGCCAATCTTGATGGGATTAAAGCAGCCTGTTCACGTTTTACAGATGCGTTCAAGCGTTGATGAGATCGTAAACTTAGCAACAATTGCAGTTTTGGATGCTCAGAGAAGAGAGAAAAAAGATAAAAAATAATAAAGATTCTATCTTTTAAGTAAAAAGCAGTACACAAAATTTTAGTGTACTGCTTTTTTATTATACATAAACCTGTCCTAATGTCACAAAATTGTGATATTAGGACAGGTAAATTGATAATTGATAAATCTTCTAAAATGCCCATATATAATGGTTTTTCTGACTAAGAATGAAGCGGAAAATAGTTTTTTTTGAAAGGGTGTTTTTTAAAAGATATTTACTTTCTAAGAAAATAAATACATTTGGAGAGTACTAAAAATATATATTTACTATGAAAAACATTAAAAAACTTTCAAGAGAAAATTTAAAACAAATAACAGGAGGAGGACCAGGAGGTAAGCCTCTTCAGTCTCCGGACGGAGGGTATTACTGTCTTCCAGCTCAGGGACAGCTGTGTTTGGTAGGATGCACACCAACTTGTGTAAACGGGGCATGTAATATAAGTATGTGTTTGGATATAAATCCTTAGAATATTTATAGTAAAATATTGTAAAACCTATCCATTCGGATGGGTTTTATATTTTTCTAAATTCATTTGGAGAACGACGATAAGGTTTAATGAAAAAGTAATCATCTTAATCATTAAATATTAATAAATTTTTAAAGATTCCGAATTTTGGAGTCTTTTGCTTTTATATCAAATCGTTAAAACTGTCAACAAAAATTAAGTTAAAAATCATTCGCACGTGAAATGAAAACATTAATTAGTTTAATTTGCTATATTTGGGAGTTTTAAAAATTAATAATGATATTTTCACTACAAGGCATTGTTCAAGAACTTACGCCTACCTACGCAGTGATCAACGTACAAGGAGTTGGTTACTATGTAGGTATTAGTTTGATGACTTCGCAAACACTTACTTTAAACAAAAAAACCGTACTTTTTATTCAGCAGATCATCAGAGAAGATGCACATTTGCTTTTTGGTTTTAACACTCGTTCAGAGAAAGAAATGTTCAATCTGTTAATAAGCGTTAATGGAGTAGGAGCTGTTTCTGCCCTTATTTTACTGTCTACCTTAAGTCTTGAAGAGATCGCTTCAGCCATACTTTCCAAGAATAGTGCTTTGATCCAGAAAGCTAAAGGACTTGGAGTAAAAACAGCGGAAAGAATTATCGTAGATCTTAAGGATAAAGTACAGAAATTCAGTAATCCGGAGGAAAATATTTCTACATTTGTAAATAATAAAATCAAGGATGAAGCGTTATCTGCATTAGAAGTTTTGGGCATTCCAAAGCGAATGAGCGAGAAGCTTGCAGACAAAATAATAAAACAAAATTCCGACGTTTCGGTAGAAGAGTTGGTAAAACAAATTTTAAAAAACATTTAACATTTGGTGGCAAATAATAAGTATCTCAATATATTTTTGTTCCTGTCGTTCCTGTGTATGTCGGTTAGCGCATTTGCACAGAGGCGGCCAGCAGCGCAAGTGCGTGATACGGCAATCATAAAGAAAGACTATCAGTTGGCAGATCCTACACAGTTTGAAGCCTACTACGATATAAAATCCGGGATGTATTTCGTATATCCTAAGGTTGGAAATACAATAACCGGACCACCGACAGCAATGTCTCCTGAAGATTATAAGGAGTTCATGATGGCGGCTCAGACGAAGGCTTACTACAAAGAGAAAGCAGATCGGTACAGCCTGATGTTCAGAAAAGATAAAAGTGATGCAGCAAGAAAAGGTCTGATTCCTTCTCTTACGATCAATAACAGGCTTTTCGAGACCATTTTCGGAAGTAATAAAATTGAAATTATCCCTTCAGGATACGCAGCTTTTGATTTTGCGGGATTGTATCAAAAGATTGATAATCCATTAATTTTACCTCAAAACAGAAAAAGTTTTACTTTCGATATCGACCAGAGAATTCAATTGGGTTTAATTGGAAAAGTAGGTGAAAACCTTCAGTTGAAAGCTAATTATGATACCCAAAGTGGTTTTGCTTTTGAAAACAGAATGAATCTGGTTTGGCAGGCAAAAGGAAGTTGGAAAGATCTTCAGCAAAAAGGCTTGAATGATGTTGATAAGCCAAGCGCGGGAGGAGAAGATAAAATTATTAAAAGAGTAGAATTCGGTAACGTAAATATGCCACTATCCACCAGTTTGATACGTGGTTCTCAGTCTTTATTCGGGGTGAAAACCGAGTTTCAGCTGGGTAAAACTTATGGAACTGTCGTGCTTTCACAACAACAAGGTGAGGCTAGAAATATTACTGTTCAGGGTGGCGGTGTGGTCAATAACTTCAAGTTAAATGCTATTGACTATGAAGATAATCAACACTACTTTTTAGGGCATTATTTCCTTGATAATTATGATAAAGCATTATTAAATTATCCTCAGATCAACTCAAAAATAAGCATTACAAGATTGGAAGTTTGGGTTTTGGATCAGGGAAACAGTAATTTACAGTATCAGAAAAGTATCGTTGGTGTCCGAGATTTAGGGGATGCTCCGGGAGCTCTTCCTGACAATAACCAGACTGGTTTTGGTTTGTATTCTACAATAAACGGATTACCGGGATTAAGAGATGCAAGTACAGCTTATAATGCAATTAAAGGAGGGAATCTTCCTGTTGCTTCCGGAGGTACGGAAACTTATGTCGATGGAGAGCACTTTATCTTTAACAAAAAAGCACGAAGATTGAATTCTAACGAGTATACATTACAATCTCAGTTAGGATACATTTCCTTAAACCAAAAATTGAATGATAACCAGCTTTTAGGAGTTTCGTTCTCATATACAGTAAACGGAAGTAATCAGGTTTATAAAGTCGGGGAATTCTCAGAAGAAAGTACGGTTTTAATGACTAAACTTTTAAAGCCTAATACAACGGTTAAGACTTCTTCTCCAATGTGGAATCTGATGATGAAAAACATCTATTCTCTGGATGCAGGACAGGTAAATCAGGATGGCTTTATTTTGAATGTTTTATATAGAGATCCGCAGTCAGGAGGTAAGGTAAACTATCTTCCGGTCGTTAATAATCCGCAGGTGAATAATGTTCCATTGATTAAGTTATTAAATTGGGACAGATTAAATGCTAACGGTGACTTACAAAATAACGGGAGTACAACCGGAGACGGTATTTTCGACTTTGTTAACGGAATTACCATAAGACCTGAAACGGGAAGAGTAATCTTTACAAAAGTTCAGCCATTTGGTAGCTACATCCAGAATGTGATAGGAAGTAATGATCCTCAATATGTTTTCTCTGATCTTTATACCCAACAGAAACAGGTTGCTACATCAAGTAATCTGGCACAACGATATACAATTGAAGGTCGTTACAAAGGAACTCAGGGACAAGGCATTTCTTTAGGTGCAGTGAACGTTCCTCAAGGTTCTGTAAAAGTTTCGGCAAACGGAGTTCAGCTGACAGAAGGAATCGACTATACCGTAGACTATATGTTGGGTACAGTGACGATTATTAATGATCAGGTAAAACAATCCGGTCAGGCGATTAATATTTCATTAGAAAATCAATTAACATTTAATACTCAAAGAAAAAGATTCTTAGGATTAAACTTAGAAAGAAGGTTTAATGAGCACTTTATTTTAGGTGGAACTGTTGTTAATTATTCAGAATCTCCGCTTACTCAAAAAGTAAGTTATGGTCAGGAAGCCGTGAATAATACAATGGCTGGGATCAATTTGATGTACAACAACCAGGTTCCTTTCCTTACAAGATTAACAGACAAAATCCCACTGATAAATACAGAAGCACCATCCAATGTGAACTTTAAAATGGAGGGAGCGTATTTACTTCCGGGGCTGAATAAAGGAATCAACGACCAGTCTTACATCGATGATTTTGAACAGACAACTTCGAAAATCACGTTAAAAGAACCGACAGCCTGGAGTTTAGCTTCAAAACCTGAAAAAAACCAGAATGATCCTCTTTTCGTAGGAGCAGGTAAAAATAATGACAGATCTGAAGGGTACGGAAGAGGGCTATTGTCTTGGTATAATATTGACCCGAGATTCTATGGTGTAGGAGGGAAAGCTCCGGCAGGAATTACTCCGCAATCTGTTTCAAACCATGCATCAAGAAGAGTTTTATTCTCCGAAATTTTCAACAACAGAGATTTCGTTGCGGGTGAACAGACTTATACCAATACTTTCGATATTTCATATTATCCTGCAGAAAAAGGGCCTTATAACTCTAATGTAAACCCTGAAACTACACAAGACAGATGGGCAGGTATTATGAGACCGATTACGGTTTCCAATTTTGTAAGTTCAAATATTGAGTATGTAGAATTCTGGATGATGGATCCTTATGCAGATGGAAATACTTTAGGTACAGCTCCAAAACTTTTATTACAATTAGGTAACGTATCGGAAGATATTTTGAAAGACGGACAAATGCAGTACGAAAACGGATTGCCGACTCCTTCAGCTCCATCTACAACGACAAATTCAAATTGGGGAACTCAGCCTAAACAGCCACCTATTTTGTATGCTTTCTCAAGTGAAGGAGGAGACAGAGTGGCGCAGGATGTGGGTTATGATGGTTTAAGTTCAGATCAGGAAGCAGCTTTATATGGAAACACATTTACCAACCCGGTTACAGGATTATCCGATCCGGCTGTTGATGATTTTGTATTCTATCTGTCTGATAAATTTACAGGAAATCAGGCTTCTTCACTTATTCAGAGATATAAATATTTCAGAGGTCCGGATGGAAACTCTCAGAGTAATTCTTTGGAGGTGTCTACTCAAACTCCGGATTCGGAAGATATCAATAAAGATTACAACTTAGACCAAAGTGAAAGCTATAACCAGTACGAAGTAGATTTGGCTCAAGGAAGTTTAAATTTAGGAACTAATAATATTGTTGATGTAAAAACTGTTGAGGCAACATTCCAAAATCAACAAAAAGCTCAGGTAAAATGGTATTTATTCAGAATTCCTGTTTCACAATATGTTAATACAGCAGGTGATGCTGATCCTTCAATTCTTAACAATGTAAGATTTGCGAGATTATTATTGAAAGGTTTTGATCAGACATCAACCCTAAGATTCGGAACTATGGATCTTGTGAGATCAGATTGGAGAAAATATCCGAAAAACATTGCAGTTACCGGAACAACAGGCGCTACTGATGAGGGGACAATAGATACGGATAATAATAAATTCGAGGTAGGAAGTGTAAATATTGAAGAAAATGCATTGAACCAACCGCCTTATGTATTGCCTCCGGGAATTGACAGACAGATTCTTAGCGGAAATGCAGGAGCACAAAGACAAAATGAGGCTTCTCTATACATGAAAGCTACTGAACTTGCAAGTTCTGAAGCGAGAGGAGTATTCAAAAATGCTTCTTTGGATATGAGAAGATATAAGAAACTTAAGCTTTTTGTACATGCTCAGGACGTGAAAAATAGAATTATAGGTTTAGATAAAAATACGAAATTCTTTATCCGTTTTGGTAGTGATGCTACGGATAACTATTATGAATATGAATCTTCATTATATATTACTCCGTCAACGGCAACTGCACCATTGGAAATCTGGCCTGCTGAAAATGATGTAGATTTAAATATTCAGGATTTTGTAGATGCAAAAATCAGGAGAGATAAAAATTTCCCGACTGATATTGTGAAAAGATTAAAAGATAATGTTTTTGACCCGGGAACTACTGATAAAAGTATTTATATTAAAGGTCGCCCAAGTTTAGGAAATGTTACTACAATTATGTTGGGTATAAGAAATGGCTATGAAAGAGGTGCACCTGGAGCTGTTTCAATAGACAGAATCCTTTGGGTAAACGAAATCCGTCTTTCTGAAATCGAAAACGACGGAGGTTATGCAGGAAATGCAAGTTTGAACTTTAATCTTGGAGATTTTGCAACAGTAAATACAAGTGCTTCCTATACTTCGGTAGGTTTCGGTAATATTGATTCTAAACCGGCAGAAAGAAGTCAGTCGACCCAGTCTGCTTTCAGTATTAATACGGCAATTAATGTTGATAAATTCTTACCGGAAAAAAGTGGAGTTAAAATCCCGTTAAACTACTCATATTCTCAAACCATCGAAGATCCGAAATATAATCCTTTGGATACGGATGTTGAGTTTAATAAAGCAGCTAATAAAGAACAGCTGAAAAAAGTAGCAAGAACATATACTCAGCAAAGAAGTATCGGAGTTGTAAACATGCATAAAGAAAGAATGAACCAAAATAGAAAACCAAAATTCTATGATGTGGAAAACATTTCGGTAACTGCAGTTTATAATGATGATTTCTACAGAGATATTTATACGAAGAGAAATTACAGACAATATTTGAGAGGATATGTGGATTACAACTATACTTTCAAACCGTGGGTGATAAGACCATTTAATAAAATGATAAGCGATACGGCGAAGTCTACAAAATATTTAAGATGGGTTAAAGAATTTAACTTTAATCCGATCCCGACAAGATTCTCTTTCAGAACTGAGGTTGACAGAAATTACAACGAATTAGAATTTAGAAATATCGATGCTATTCTAAGTGGGAATTATAATGATGACTTTGGAGCAATCAAAAACAGAAACTTCTATTTCGGATGGCAGTATGGTTTAGGATTTAATTTCACAAAATCATTAAAACTAGAAATCAATTCTGCAACAAGAACGCTGAATGATAATATGGATGTTAACACGATGGATAATAATTCAATTTTCGGAAATGTTTTCAGAGCCGGAAGACCTGTATTATACAATCACAGAGTACAGTTGAATTATAAATTGCCATTCCAGTATCTTCCTTATTTAGATTTCATCGATGCAGAACTAGGTTATGGATTTACGTATAACTGGAATGCAAGGTCTACCGTTTTATTGGCAAGTCCGGATGGAAGTTTGGGATCGATAGGTCAGAATACAAATGTAATTCAGGCTACAGCTACGGCAGACTTCACAAAGTTCTTTGGTCAGTTTAAATATTTTAAAAATGTTTCGGCTAAACTTCAAAAACGTAAGCAGGAGGTTGATTCATTAAACAACGTTTACACTCAGCAATGGGAGAAAAACAAATATGCTTATAAAAAGTATAAGTTTAAAAACAGATTGACTCCGCTTCAGAGTATGGCGTATCTGTTGACATCGATCAAGCAATTGGATATTAATTATTCCGAAAACAACGGAACCGTACTTCCGGGATTATTATCTGCCCCGAACTGGTATGGTTCAGGACAGACTTTAGGAGGACCTACAATCGGATTCTTATTCGGTTCACAAGCGGATATCAGAAGAACAGTAATGGAAAACGGTTGGGTGAGTGATTCAGAATTCATGACCGATCCTTACGTCAGGATGTCAACACGGGAGTTGCGTGCTAATTTGCAGGTGATGCCGATGAACGATCTTAGAATTGATATCAGTGCGTTGCATAATTATAACAGAAACTTCTCACACACTGGATTTAATTATAGAGATCCGAATACAGGAGTTCCAAATCCAAATTACACTTTTGCAAATGATTTGGTGACGTATTCAAACTCTGTAGTTTTATTGAAAACTGCATTTAAAGATGGTGCTGCGATTTATCAGGCTATCAGAGAAAATGCGAGAATTTTATCTCAGCAAATGCCGGGAGCTTTAGAGCCGAACGGATTTAAAGATGGATACGGAATTTCAAATGCATATATTTTAATTCCTGCGTTTAGAGCTGCAGTAGAAGGTAAAACCGTAAAAGAAATGACAAATCCTAAAAAGGCAGGATTGCCAATTCCAAACTGGAAGATTACATATTCAGGACTAAGAAATGTTCCTATCATTAACGGTCAGTTCTCAAAGTTTGATCTTTTACATTCTTATCAGGCAACATATACTGCAACTGGGATTCAGTCAAGTATTGATTATTTTAATAGTCTTAATGCGTATGATGCCACTCAGAGAGATATTAATGATGATTATATCAATCCGTTTACTTTCGCTCAGGTTGGTTATGTTGAAAACTTCTCACCACTAATCGGAGTAGATATGACGATGAGAAACAATCTACAGTTTGGTATTCAGTACAACAGGTTAAGAACACTATTGTTAGGATTGGTAAATCATACGTTGACAGAAGATTCAAACAGTGAATATGTAGTGAGAGTTGGATATATCATCAGAAACTTCAGACTAGGAACGAATAATGTAAGAGGAAGAGGGAAAGGAAAAGGTAGCGATCTTAATATCAGAGGAGACTTCTCATTGAGAGACAGTAAAACAAGTATCACGAATATCTTGTTAGAGGACTCACAGATTACAGGAGGTCAGAGATTAATGAATATTAAAGTTTCTGCAGACTACAATGTTTCCGAAAACTTAAACTTAAAAGTATTCTACGAACAGATGACTTCTAAATATAAGATCTCGACAGCATTCCCATTGTCAACGATAAGAGCAGGTATTTCTGCAACGTTTACATTCGGAGACTCAGGTGGTTTCTAATTAGAACTAAAATAAATTTAAATGTCCTTCAATTTTTGAGGGACATTTTTTATATCCGATATTTGAACCTTGTAGAATTTTGAATACATTTGTAGAAATAAAAATTAAAAAATGAACACACCATCAGAATTAAAGTACACTAAAGATCACGAATGGATCAAGATTGAAGGTAACGTTGCTACCATCGGTATTACAGACTTCGCACAGGGCGAATTGGGAGATATCGTTTATGTAGATGTAGATACTGTAGATGATGATCTTGAAGGAGGTGCGGTTTTCGGAAGTGTAGAAGCTGTAAAAACGGTTTCAGACTTATTCTTACCTATTGCAGGAAAAGTTATTGAATTTAATTCAGGATTAGAAGATCAACCCGAATTGTTGAATACCAATCCTTATGGGGACGGATGGATCATCAAATTAGAAATTGCTGAAGGTGCAGATCATTCAGAATTGCTTTCTGCTGAAGAATACCAAGCTATCATTGGATAGTATATCAAAAATATTTAGTAAGATTTTGCCCATTTATTGGGCATTTCTTACTTATATGCTTCTCAAACCGGGTGAAGAAAACAATGAGTATTGGTTTATGTTCAGCGGTATCGACAAAGTGTTACATTTAAGCATATTTGCGGCACTAGGTTTCTTTTTCATTGCTGCTTTCCCGAAAGTCAAATTTTATTACTTTATTCAGATCATCCTTATATATGCATTTCTTACAGAGATTCTCCAGGAAGAAATGGGACTGGGAAGATCTATGGAAACCTTAGACATTGTCGCAGACACTATTGGTTGTTTGATTGGATACTATATATATAAGATGTTGATCAAGCGATTTTTCTAATCAAGGAAAATTTCATAATCATTCTGGGTCTCAAATCCAAGCCTTTAGTGAGTCTGCCGGGGTAAAGCCCTCTCAAACTTTCACAACAACACTTTCCATCAAGTTTGTCATTTCGACGAAGTAGAAATCCGGGCATTAATAATTCCTCATTCATCATTTTT
>NZ_BAAAZJ010000001.1:0-5521 GCF_039536845.1 Chryseobacterium ginsenosidimutans | reverse complement strand
AAAAAAAGTCTCATAGATTACTCTATGAGACTTTTAAATAAAAACTGGCGGCGACCTACTCTCCCGCTTGTCGCAGTACCATCGGCGCTGGTGGGCTTAACTTCTGTGTTCGGAATGGGAACAGGTGAGCCCCACCGCTAAAACCACCCTAAAGGTTGTATATGAGTTGATGGTTTTGGGTTGATGGTTGTTAGTTTTCACTATCAGCCGTCAACTCTTTACTGTCAACTTTTTTATCGGTAAATTTCATCACAAAGGCAAAACCAGTTCTGCACTTATAAGGCTTGGTATTTGTAACCAATAGGCTATAAATCTACGGGTAATTAGTACTACTCGGCTATGCTGTTACCAACTTTACACCTGTAGCCTATCAACGTTGTCATCTCCAACGACCCTTAAAAGATGTCTCATCTTGAGGCGAGTTTCGCACTTATATGCTTTCAGTGCTTATCTCTTCCAAACGTAGCTACTCAGCGGTGCACCTGGCGGTACAACTGATACACCAGAGGTTTGTTCAATTCGGTCCTCTCGTACTAGAATCAAGCCCTCTCAAACATCTAACGCCCGCAATAGATAGAGACCGAACTGTCTCACGACGTTCTGAACCCAGCTCGCGTGCCACTTTAATGGGCGAACAGCCCAACCCTTGGGACCTTCTCCAGCCCCAGGATGTGACGAGCCGACATCGAGGTGCCGAACCTCCCCGTCGATGTGAGCTCTTGGGGGAGACTAGCCTGTTATCCCCGGAGTACCTTTTATCCTATGAGCGATGGCCCTTCCATACGGAACCACCGGATCACTATGTCCTGCTTTCGCACCTGATCGACTTGTAGGTCTCACAGTCAAGCACCCTTATGCCATTACACTCTACGCACGGTTACCAAGCGTGCTGAGGGTACCTTTGAAAGCCTCCGTTACTCTTTTGGAGGCGACCACCCCAGTCAAACTACCCACCACGCAATGTCCTTCTAAAAGAAGTTAGGCTCCAAGTAAGTAAAGGGTGGTATTTCAACGTTGACTCCACAAACACTAGCGTGCCTGCTTCAAAGTCTCCCACCTATCCTACACATTACTTACTCAAAGTCAATACGAAGTTATAGTAAAGGTTCACAGGGTCTTTTCGTCCCATTGCGGGTAATCGGCATCTTCACCGATACTACAATTTCACCGAGCTCGTGGCTGAGACAGTGCCCAGATCGTTACACCATTCGTGCAGGTCGGAACTTACCCGACAAGGAATTTCGCTACCTTAGGACCGTTATAGTTACGGCCGCCGTTTACTGGGGCTTCAGTCAAACGCTTCGCTTACGCTAACGCCCTTCCTTAACCTTCCAGCACCGGGCAGGTGTCAGACCCTATACAGCATCTTTCGATTTAGCAGAGTCCTGTGTTTTTGATAAACAGTCGCCTGGGCCTCTTCACTGCGGCCAGCATTGCTGCTGGCGTCTCTTCTTCCGAAGTTACGAGACTATTTTGCCTAGTTCCTTAGCCACGACTCACTCGAGCACCTTAGGATTCTCTCCTCGACCACCTGTGTCGGTTTTGGTACGGGTTGCTTCACTTCGGCTTTTCTTGGATCCGATTTCACTATAACAGCTTCGCCCGAAGGCTAGGCCTTGACACTTCCGTCCGTCTTCAATAGCTACGTCGAACCGTCCCCTTTTTAGTGTGAGCAAGTATGGGAATATTAACCCATTGTCCATCCACTACCCCTTTCGGGTTCGCGTTAGGTCCCGACTAACCCTCAGCTGATTAGCATGGCTGAGGAAACCTTAGTCTTTCGGTGAGGGGGTTTCTCGCCCCCTTTATCGTTACTTATGCCTACATTTTCTTTTCTATCCGCTCCACAATACCTCACGATACTGCTTCGGCGCAGATAGAATGCTCTCCTACCAGATATATATTAAATATAAATCCATAGCTTCGGTATTCTGTTTATGCCCGATTATTATCCATGCCGGACCGCTCGACTAGTGAGCTGTTACGCACTCTTTAAATGAATGGCTGCTTCCAAGCCAACATCCTAGCTGTCAATGCAGTCCAACCGCGTTGCTTCAACTTAACAGAAATTTGGGGACCTTAGCTGTTGGTCTGGGTTCTTTCCCTCTCGGACATGGACCTTAGCACCCATGCCCTCACTGCCGACCATCATTTATTAGCATTCGGAGTTTGTCAGGAATTGGTAGGCGATGAAACCCCCGCATCCAATCAGTAGCTCTACCTCTAATAAACTGTAAATCGACGCTGCACCTAAATGCATTTCGGAGAGTACGAGCTATCTCCCAGTTTGATTGGCCTTTCACCCCTACCCACAGGTCATCCGAAGACTTTTCAACGTCAACCGGTTCGGTCCTCCACTCTGTGTTACCAGAGCTTCAACCTGCCCATGGGTAGATCACAAGGTTTCGCGTCTAATACTACTAACTAAGCGCCCTATTCAGACTCGCTTTCGCTCCGGCTCCGGACCTGAAGTCCTTAACCTCGCTAGTAACATTAACTCGTAGGCTCATTATGCAAAAGGCACGCCGTCACCCAACTTGTGGGCTCCGACCGCTTGTAGGCGTACGGTTTCAGGTTCTATTTCACCCTTCTATTCGAAGTGCTTTTCACCTTTCCTTCACAGTACTTGTTCACTATCGGTCTTTCAGGAGTATTTAGCCTTGGAGGATGGTCCCCCCATATTCAGACAGGATTTCACGTGTCCCGCCCTACTCATTTATCATCCAAATATGCCTTTCAAATACGGGGCTATCACCCTCTATGGCTGTTCTTTCCAGAACATTCTTTTAAACATATAAAGACTTTTGGGCTAATCCGCTTTCGCTCGCCACTACTTACGGAATCTCTTCGATTTCTTTTCCTCCGGGTACTTAGATGTTTCAGTTCTCCGGGTTTGCTTCCCCTAAGGGATGACTGGTCTTCAACCAGACGGGTTGCCCCATTCGGACATCTCGGGATCTATTCGTGTGTGCCAATCCCCCGAGCTTTTCGCAGCTTACCACGTCCTTCTTCGCCTCTGAAAGCCTAGGCATCCGCCATACGCCCTTAACGATTTCTTTCCTATTTTTAGGTTACTCAAGCACTTATAAGTGCTCGGTTTTCTCTTTGTGATGTCTTTACCGTTAATGTCAATGATCTTTAATGTCTTCTCTTCCGACTGATGAACAGATGTTGTTTTTGGCTCCATCCGTAACTTTTAAATCAGTCTTCCAAAACTGTGGAGAATAAGGGAGTCGAACCCTTGACCTCCTGCGTGCAAGGCAGGCGCTCTAGCCAGCTGAGCTAATTCCCCCTCTAGTAAGATTAAATAATTTAGAGATTTTGAGATTAAGACCTTTAACTCGCGCCAATTTCTTAATTCCTTAATTTCTAAATACCTTAATCCCTTCAATTAGTAGTCTCGGGCAGGCTCGAACTGCCGACCTCTACATTATCAGTGTAGCGCTCTAACCAGCTGAGCTACGAGACTTCATTAATTTTAGTTCTCGGTTGTCGGTTTTCAGCGGTCAGCATAACTAACTTCTAATGTCTAACCTCTAACTTCTTTTACTAAAATCTCTCTCCCTCTGATACTAATTTCTAGTGGGTTTTGTTTTTTTATATTATATATCAACCAAATAAAAAACTAAAGCTTTAACTTTAAGTAAGTACATGGTACACTTAAGTACCTTTGTTTTTTTATCGTCTTTAAGACGCTCTAAAATGAGATGTTCCAGCCGCACCTTCCGGTACGGCTACCTTGTTACGACTTAGCCCTAGTTACCTGTTTTACCCTAGGCAGCTCCTGTTACGGTCACCGACTTCAGGTACCCCAGACTTCCATGGCTTGACGGGCGGTGTGTACAAGGCCCGGGAACGTATTCACCGCGCCATGGCTGATGCGCGATTACTAGCGATTCCAGCTTCATAGAGTCGAGTTGCAGACTCCAATCCGAACTGAGACCAGCTTTCGAGATTCGCATCCAGTCGCCTGGTAGCTGCCCTCTGTACTGGCCATTGTATTACGTGTGTGGCCCAAGGCGTAAGGGCCGTGATGATTTGACGTCATCCCCACCTTCCTCTCTACTTGCGTAGGCAGTCTCACTAGAGTCCTCAACTTAATGCTAGCAACTAGTGACAGGGGTTGCGCTCGTTGCAGGACTTAACCTAACACCTCACGGCACGAGCTGACGACAACCATGCAGCACCTTGAAAATTGCCCGAAGGACGGTCTATTTCTAAACCCATCAATTCCCATTTAAGCCTTGGTAAGGTTCCTCGCGTATCATCGAATTAAACCACATAATCCACCGCTTGTGCGGGCCCCCGTCAATTCCTTTGAGTTTCATTCTTGCGAACGTACTCCCCAGGTGGCTAACTTATCACTTTCGCTTAGTCTCTGAATCCGAAAACCCAAAAACGAGTTAGCATCGTTTACGGCGTGGACTACCAGGGTATCTAATCCTGTTCGCTCCCCACGCTTTCGTCCATCAGCGTCAGTTAAGACATAGTAACCTGCCTTCGCAATTGGTGTTCTAAGTAATATCTATGCATTTCACCGCTACACTACTTATTCCAGCTACTTCTACCTTACTCAAGACCTGCAGTATCAATGGCAGTTTCATAGTTAAGCTATGAGATTTCACCACTGACTTACAGATCCGCCTACGGACCCTTTAAACCCAATAAATCCGGATAACGCTTGCACCCTCCGTATTACCGCGGCTGCTGGCACGGAGTTAGCCGGTGCTTATTCGTATAGTACCTTCAGCTTTCCACACGTGGAAAGGTTTATCCCTATACAAAAGAAGTTTACAACCCATAGGGCCGTCGTCCTTCACGCGGGATGGCTGGATCAGGCTCTCACCCATTGTCCAATATTCCTCACTGCTGCCTCCCGTAGGAGTCTGGTCCGTGTCTCAGTACCAGTGTGGGGGATCACCCTCTCAGGCCCCCTAAAGATCACTGACTTGGTGAGCCGTTACCTCACCAACTATCTAATCTTGCGCGTGCCCATCTCTATCCACCGGAGTTTTCAATATCAAATGATGCCATTCAATATGTTATGGGGTATTAATCTTCCTTTCGAAAGGCTATCCCCCTGATAAAGGCAGGTTGCACACGTGTTCCGCACCCGTACGCCGCTCTCAAGATCCCGAAGAATCTCTACCGCTCGGCTTGCATGTGTTAGGCCTCCCGCTAGCGTTCATCCTGAGCCAGGATCAAACTCTCCATTGTATGTTTGTCTGACTCACTCAAAGTTATTTGACGCTTTAGTTTTTCCTTACTTGGTTGTTATATTGTATGTCAATGATCTTCCTATCTTACGCTTTTTAACAGGGCTACTTTTCTGTCGTTTTCACTCCCGTATTTGCGTGTGCAAAAGTAAAAATTATTTCCCAATTGACCAAATGTTTTTTAAGAAAATTTAAAGTTTATTATCTAACCTTAATCTCTTATCCAACATCCCTCAATCCTACTCCTGCGCTCCCGTTTTACCGGACTGCAAAGATACTAATCTTTTTTAAACCTACAACTCTTA